>CAWFPB010000005.1:0-249572 GCA_963817755.1 uncultured Gammaproteobacteria bacterium | reverse complement strand
GTTCTTGCCGCGTTACCGGTCGCGGCTTCCACCGCTCCCACAAGACCCCCGAAGCCTTTCCTACCTTTGTGGGAGCGGTGGAAGCCGCGATGGCGCGCGGTGGGGGCTTGCCGCGAAGACTGGTTCTTGCCGCGTTGCCGGTTCGCGCCTTCCGGCGCTCCTACAAGAAACCCGAGGCCTTCCTATCCTTTGTAGGAGCGCCGGAAGGCGCGATGGCGCGCGGTGTGGGCGTGCCGCGAAAACCGGGTCTTGCCGCGTTACCGGTCGCGGCTTCCACCGCTCCCACAAGACCCCCGAAGCCTTTCCTACCTTTGTAGGAGCGCTGGAA
This sequence comes from uncultured Gammaproteobacteria bacterium, assembly GCA_963817755.1. Taxonomy (GTDB): domain Bacteria; phylum Pseudomonadota; class Gammaproteobacteria; order Xanthomonadales; family Rhodanobacteraceae; genus Oleiagrimonas. The sequence goes on along the minus strand of CAWFPB010000005.1, from coordinate 249,244 downwards.
GGCGTGACCGGAGGGAATGCCCGTGGTGCGATGGCGCGCGGTGTGGGCTGGCCGCGAAAACCGGCCCTTGCCGCGTTGCCGTTCGCGCCTTCCGGCGCTTGTGTCTTGCATAGGGCTACATTGGAAGGTAAGTAGCGGTGTGCGGCAGACCGTTTCGGAACGCACGTACGCAAGAAGATGGATCGTGAGCGATGCCTTCGGCCGATGACATCCGTGGTGGTGGGGTGGGACGTGCGCGTAAAGAGGATGTGGTCGGAAAAATAGTCGATCGCTTCAAAGTTGCATTCAAAGCGGCTATAGAGAATGTGAATTCAAGATGATAAGGACAAACCATGAAAACAGCTTTGGTCTGTGGGGCTGGTGGTTTCATTGGAAGTCACTTGGTCAAACGTCTCAAAAGGGAAGGGTTCTGGGTCCGGGGCGTGGATCTGAAGTTCCCGCGTTTTGCGGATACGGAAGCGGACGACTTCTTGTTGGGCGATCTGCGCGATCCGGAAATCTGCGCCTTCGCAGTGGATCGTCAGTTTGATGAGGTCTATCAGCTGGCAGCGGACATGGGGGGCGCGGGCTACGTATTTACGGGGGACAACGATGCCGAGATCATGCACAACTCGGCATTGATCAACCTCAACATGCTCGAGGCCTGCCGTCGCCGCAACAGCAAGCGGATGTTCTACTCGTCCTCGGCCTGTATATATCCGGAGCACAATCAGCTCGACCCGGACAATCCCAACTGCGCCGAGCAAAGTGCGTATCCGGCCAATCCGGACAGCGAATATGGCTGGGAGAAGCTGTTCAGCGAGCGTCTGTACCTGGCGTATGCGCGCAATCATGGGATGCAGGTGCGAGTGGCGCGGTACCACAATGTCTTCGGCCCGGAAGGGTCCTGGAAGGATGGCCGCGAGAAGGCGCCGGCGGCGCTATGCCGCAAGGTTGCGGAAGCAGCAGACGGTAGCGCCATCCAGATGTGGGGTGACGGGAAGCAAACGCGTTCCTTCCTGTATGTCGATGAGTGCCTGGAAGGTTCGACGCGTCTGATGCGTTCGGACTGGACCGGTCCCGTCAACATCGGTTCGGATGAGATGGTCACCATCAACGGCCTGGCCGAGATGATCATGGCCGTGGCCGGCAAACACCTGACAATCGAACATATCCCGGGCCCGACCGGCGTACGAGGCCGCAATTCGGATAACCGGCTCATTGAAGAGCGGCTTGGCTGGCGGCCTTCGCAGCCGCTCAAGCATGGGATTGCCAAGACCTACGAGTGGATCGCAACGCAAGTGGCTGCCGCCGCCGCGCGCTGAGCGTGGGTCGCTGCAAACGGCCAGGGTTGGATGCAGCTGGATGGCACGGTCCTGGCGGCTGGGGCGCGATCAGTTGGATGGGGCCGAAGCGCGTGGCCATGCCGTAGCCTTGCCGAACCCTTGTGGGAGCGGTGGAAGCCGTGACCGAAGGGAATGCCCGTGGTGCGATGGCGCGCGGTGTGGGCTGGCCGCGAAAACCGGTTCTTGCCGCGTTACCGGTCGCGGCTTCCACCGCTCCCACAAGACCCCCGAAGCCTTTCCTACCTTTGTAGGAGCGGTGGAAGCCGCGATGGCGCGCGGTGTGGGCTTGCCGCGAAAACCGGGTCTTGCCGCGTTGCCGGTTCGCGCCTTCCGGCGCTCCTACAGTGCACCCGGACGCCTTCCTACCCTTTGTAGGAGCGCCGGAAGGCGGAGAGGGAATGCCCGTGGTGCGATGGCGCGCGGTGTGGGCTGGCCGCGAAAACCGCCCCTTGCCGCGTTGCCGCGACCCCCACCCAGCCGCCCCCTGATGACAGGGGGAGGGCCCGTCCCGGGGCCATGGACATCCGGCAGGTGCCCAATGTGGGCCGGTTGTGGCAGGGTATTGGGTCTTGCAACAGGGGAACAACATGGGTCACGACGAGGTGCGCGCTTGAGCGGACTGGGTCTGGATGCCTGGATCACCATCGCCGTCATCGTGGGCACGATGGCGATGCTGCTGTGGGAGCGGTTCGGGCCGGAATTCGTGCTGATCGGCGCGGTGGCGGTGCTGCTGCTGACCGGGGTGCTCAATCCGGTGCAGGCGCTGGCGGGCTTTTCCAACACCGCGGTGCTGACCGTGGCGGTGCTGTTCATCGTGGCCGCCTCGCTGCGCGCGACCGGGGCGATCCGCTGGATCGGCGCCTGGGTGCTGGGCAAGCCGCGCGGCACGTTCCTGGCGCAGGCGCGGCTGGTGGGCATTTCCTCCTCGCTCAGCGCCTTCGTCAACAACACGCCGGTGGTGGCCATGCTGACCTCGGCGGTGGAGAACTGGTCGCGCAAGAGCGGCATCCCGGTCTCGCGGCTGCTGCTGCCGCTCAGCTACGCCACCATCCTGGGCGGCCTGTGCAGCCTGATCGGCACCTCCACCAACCTGATCATCGACGGCCTGGCGCAGTCCTACCCGAACCTGCCCCAGCTGCACATGTTCGACCCGGCCTGGGTGGGCGTGCCGGCGGCGCTGGTGGGCGGCCTCTACCTGCTGACCGTGGGCCGCTGGCTGCTGCCGGAGCGGCGCGGCGCGGTGGAGCAGGCCAGCGACATGCGCGAATACGTGCTGGAGATGTACGTGCAGCCGGACGGGCCACTGGTCGGCCAGCGCCTGACCGAGGCCGGGCTGTTCCACCAGGAGGGCCTGTTCCTGGCCGAGATCCAGCGCGAAGGCTACCTGCTGCCGGCGCTGGATGCGGACACCCGGCTGCGCGCGAACGATCGCCTGGTGTTCATCGGCATGGCCGACGGCCTGGCCGAACTGCGCCAGCGCGAGGGGCTGGACCATGCCGAGGACCAGGTGTTCAAGATCGGCGGCGTGGCCGGCCGGCACTTCGTCGAGGTGGTGCTCTCGCGCCTGTCGCCGATGGTCGGGCGGACCCTGCGCGAGGGGCATTTCCGCCACCGCTACGACGCCGTGGTGGTGGCGGTGAACCGGCGCGGCCGGCAGCTGGCGGAAAAGCCCGGCAACGTGGTGCTGCAGACCGGCGACACGCTGCTGCTGGAGACCACGCCGGATTTCGTGCGCCGCTACGCGCAGTCGCACGAGTTCGCCATGGTCAACCTGCTCGACGACACCCCGCCGGTGCAGCGCGGCAAGGCGGTGCTGTCGCTGGGCATCCTGGGCGCGATGATCGCCGCCAACACGCTGCTGGGGGTGGATATCTTCGTGTCCGCGCTGTCGGCGGCGCTGGTCATGCTGGTCACCGGCTGCCTGCCGCTGCGCGATGCGCGGCACGCGGTGGACTGGGCGCTGATCGTGGTGATTGCCTGCGCGTTTGCCGTCGGCAAGGCGCTGCAGGTGACCGGCGTGGCCGCGGTGGTGGCGCATGCGCTGATGCACGGCGCCGGCGGCAGCCCGATGCTGACCCTGGTGCTGCTGTATGCGTGCACGGTGGTGTTCACCGAGGTGCTGACCAACAACGCCTCGGCCATCCTGATGTTCCCGATCGGCATGGAGGCGGCCACCCAGCTGCACGTGCACCCGATGCCGTTCGTGATGACGGTGATGGTGGCCTCCTCGGCGGCCTTCATCACGCCGCTGGGGTACCAGACCAATTTGATGGTCTATGGCCCCGGCGGCTACCGGTTCACCGACTACGTGCGCGTGGGCACGCCGCTGTCGCTGCTGGTCGGCGCCGTGGTCCTGTGGACCATCCCGCATGTGTGGCCCTTCTAGCCGCACGCCTACCTACCTTTGTGGGAGCGGTGGAAGCCGCGAATGGGTCGCGAAGCGGCCCTCGAGATGTGTGGCCGTGTCGCGAAGACCGGTTCTTGCCGCATCACCGGTCACGCCTTCCAGCGCTCCCACAAGAAACCCGCAGCCTTCCCTACCTTTGTGGGAGCGGTGGAAGCCGCGAATGGGTCGCGAAGCGGCCCTCGAGATGTGTGGCCGTATCGCGAAGACCGGTTCTTGCCGCATCACCGATCGCGCCTTCCAGCGCTCCCACAAGAAACCCGCAGCCTTCCCTACCTTTGTGGGAGCGGTGGAAGCCGCGAATGGGTCGCGAAGCGGCCCTCGAGATGTGTGGCCGTGTCGCGAAGACCGGTTCTTGCCGCGTCACCGATCGCGCCTCCCGGCGCTCCTACAAGGGTTGGGCGGGTTTGCGGGGGATCCGGGGCGCGGGGCGGGCCGTAGAGGCGGGGTTGCTGGGCGGATGCGGGGTTCGCCGTTACACTGCAAGGCTTGGATTGCAAGGAATGACCGATGGGCGAGATTGACGCGTTGGCCCAGGCATCGCACCTGAAGCGCCTGGAGGACGAGAGCATCCACATCATGCGTGAGGTGGCGGCCGAGTTCGCCAACCCGGTGATGCTGTATTCGGTGGGCAAGGACTCCTCCGTGCTGCTGCACCTGATGCTCAAGGCCTTCCACCCGGCGCCGCCGCCGATCCCGCTGATGCACGTGGACACCACGTGGAAATTCCGCGAAATGACCGAATTCCGCGACCGCCGCGCCGAGGAAACCGGCTGCAAGCTGATCGTGCACATCAACCAGGAAGGCGTGGCCCAGGGCGTGGGCCCGTTCACGCACGGCTCGGCGGTGCACACCGACATCATGAAGACCCAGTCGCTCAAGCAGGCGCTGGACAAGTACAAGTTCGACGCGGCCATCGGCGGCGCGCGCCGCGACGAGGAGAAATCGCGCGCCAAGGAGCGCGTGTTCTCGTTCCGCAACGCGCAGCACCGCTGGGATCCGAAGAACCAGCGCCCGGAGCTGTGGAACCTGTACAACGCGCGCATCCGCAAGGGCGAGAGCGTGCGCGTGTTCCCGCTGTCGAACTGGACCGAGCTGGACATCTGGCTGTACATCTACCGCGAGAACATCCCCGTGCCCTCGCTGTACCTGGCCAAGCCGCGCCCGGTGGTCGAGCGCGACGGCACCCTGATCATGGTCGACGACGAGCGCATGCCGCTGGACGAGGGCGAGACGCCGCAGATGCGCAGCGTGCGCTTCCGCACCCTGGGCTGCTACCCGCTGACCGGCGCCATCGAGTCCGACGCCGACACGCTGCCCAAGGTGATCTCCGAAATGCTGGTGGCCACCACCTCCGAGCGCCAGGGCCGCGTGATCGACAAGGACGCCGGCGCGTCCATGGAACAGAAGAAGCAGGAGGGGTATTTCTGATGGGGACCGATGCCGCCACCGCCGCCATCGACGCCTACCTGCGTCAACACGAAACCAAGGACCTGCTGCGCCTGATCACCTGCGGCAGCGTCGACGACGGCAAGAGCACCCTGCTGGGTCGCCTGCTGTACGACACCAAGCTGCTGTTCGACGACCAGCTGAGCGCGCTGGAGGGCGACAGTGCGCGCCACGGCACGCAGAACGGCGAGCTGGACTTCGCCCTGCTGGTCGACGGCCTGGCCGCCGAGCGCGAGCAGGGCATCACCATCGACGTGGCCTACCGCTTCTTCGGTACCGAGAAGCGCAAGTTCATCGTCGCCGACTGCCCGGGCCACGAGCAGTACACCCGCAACATGGCCACCGGCGCCTCCACCGCCGAGCTGGCGGTGGTGCTGGTCGATGCGCGCAAGGGCCTGCTCACGCAGACCCGCCGCCACAGCTACATCTGCGCCCTGCTGGGGATCCGTCACGTGCTGCTGGCGGTGAACAAGATGGACCTGGTCGACTACGACGCCGACACCTTCGCCGAGATCGAGAACGGCTACCGTGCGCTGGCCGATCAGCTGGGCATCGCCCAGGTGACGGCCATCCCGGTGTCGGCGCTGACTGGCGAGAATGTCAGCAGCCGTTCGAAGGTCATGGACTGGTACGAGGGCCCGAGCCTGCTCGAGCACCTGGAGACCGTGCAGGTGCAGCGCCCCGACAGCAAGCTGGGCTTTCGCATGCCGGTGCAGTGGGTGTGCCGCCCGGACCAGAATTTCCGCGGCTACGCCGGCCAGGTGGCGGCGGGCACGATCCGCCCCGGCGACGAGGTCGTGGCGCTGCCCGGCGGCGCGCGCTCGCGCATCGCGCGCATCGTCACCGCCGACGGCGACATCGACCAGGCCCGCTCGGGCGACTCGGTCACCCTGACCCTCACCGACGAGCGCGACATCAGCCGTGGCGACGTCATCGCCGCCACGGCCTCGCCGCCGCAGGTGGCCGACCAGTTCGCCGCGCACCTGTTGTGGATGGACCCGCACGCGCTGCTGCCCGGGCGCCCGTACCTGCTGAAGATCGGCACGCGCACGGTCAGTGCCCAGGTCACCGAGATCAAGCACAAGATCGACGTCAACACCCAGGACGAGCTGGCGGCCAAGCGCCTGGAGCTCAACGAGGTGGGCGTGGCCAACCTGAGCCTGGACCACGCCATCGCCTTCGAGGCCTACGCGGACTGCCGCGAGCTGGGCGGCTTCATCCTGATCGACCGCCAGACCCATGCCACCGTGGCCGCCGGCGCGCTGGACTTCGCCCTGCGCCGCGCCGACAACATCCACTGGCAGCACGTGGAGGTGGACCGCGAGGCACGCGCGCGCATCAAGGGCCAGCATCCGGCCTGCCTGTGGTTCACCGGCCTGTCCGGATCGGGCAAGTCCACCGTGGCCAACCTGGTCGAGAAGCGCCTGCTGGCGATGGGCTACCACACCTACATGCTGGACGGCGACAACGTGCGCCACGGCCTGAACCGCGACCTGGGCTTCACCGAGGAAGACCGCGTGGAGAACATCCGCCGCGTGGGCGAGGTGTCCAAGCTGATGGTCGATGCCGGCCTGATCGTGCTGGTCAGCTTCATCAGCCCGTTCCGCAGCGAGCGGCGCATGGCGCGCGGCCTGTTCGACGAGGGCGATTTCCACGAGGTCTTCGTCGACACCCCGCTGGAGGTCTGCGAGCAGCGCGATCCCAAGGGCCTGTACGCCAAGGCCCGCGCCGGCCGGCTGAAGAACTTCACCGGCATCGACTCGCCCTACGAGCCGCCCGAGAGCGCCGAGGTGCACCTGGACGGCGCCCACGGCAACCCCGACGAGCTGGCCCAGCAGGTCATCGCCAACCTGCTCGGCGAGACCCCGTAGCCGCATCGCGGGCCGTCGTGCCTCGGCGAACGGCAAGGCGCCCGGGTGCACGGTAGGAGCGCCGGAAGGCGCGATCCGGCAACGCGGCCAGACCCGGTCTTCGCGGCCAGCCACACATCTCGAGGGCCGCTTCGCGCCCATTCGCGGCTTCCAGCGCTCCTACAAAGGTAGGCAAGGCTTCGGGTTCACTTGTAGGAGCGCCGGAAGGCGCGATCGGTGACGCGGCCAGACCCGGTCTTCGCGACACGGCCACACATCTCGAGGGCCGCTTCGCGACCCATTCGCGGCTTCCACCGCTCCTACAAAGGGTAGGCAGGCTCCCGGGTTCACTGTAGGAGCGCCGGAAGGCGCGATCCGGCAACGCGGCAAGCCCCGGTCTTCGCGGCCAGCCCCCATCGCGCGCCATCGCGCCTCCCGGCGCTCCTACAAAGGGTAGGCAGGCTCCCGGGTTCACTGTAGGAGCGCCGGAAGGCGCGATCCGGCAACGCGGCAAGACCCGGTCTTCGCGGCCAGCCCCCATCGCGCGCCATCGCGCCTCCCGGCGCTCCTACAAAGGGTAGGCAGGCTTTCGTTTTCTTGTGGGAGCGGTGGAAGCCGCGACCGGCAACGCGGCAAGCCCCGGTCCTCACGGCCAGCCCCCATCGCGCACCATCACACAGCCGCCCCATCTGGGGCTACGATGCAAGGCCGTGTGGCCTGCGCGGCACATCGACAAAAGAAGGAGCGGCAATGCGTGTCTTGGTGACCGGCGGGGCCGGGTACATTGGATCGCACACGTGCGTGGCGTTGTGCGAGAACGGTTTCGAACCGGTGGTCCTGGATAACTTCTGCAATGCCTCGCCCGAAGCCTTGCGCCGGGTGGAGACGATCGTCGGGCGGAGCATCCCCGTCATCGAGGGCGACGTGCGCGACAAGCGCACGGTGGTGCAGGCCCTGGAAAGCCACGGCGTCGAGGGCGTCATCCACTTCGCCGCGCTCAAGGCGGTCGGCGAAAGCATGCGCGAACCGCTGGCGTATTTCGACAACAACATCCACGGCACCATCGTGCTGCTGGAGGCGATGCAGGCCGCCGGGGTGCACCGGCTGGTGTTCAGTTCCTCGGCCACCGTCTACGGGCAGGCCGAACAGGTCCCGGTCAACGAGGACGCCGCGCTGGGCGTCACCAACCCGTACGGGCGCACCAAGCTGGTGATGGAACAGCTGATCGGTGACGTGTGCGCGGCGGACCCGAGACTGGGCGCGATGATCCTGCGCTATTTCAATCCGGTCGGGGCCCATCCCAGCGGCCGCATGGGCGAGGACCCCAACGGCGTGCCCAACAACCTGATGCCCTTCATTGCCCAGGTCGCGGTGGGCCGGCGCGACACGCTGCGTGTATTCGGCCGGGACTGGCCCACCCGCGACGGCACCGGGGTGCGCGACTACATCCACGTCATGGACCTGGCGCAGGCCCACGTGGCCGCCCTGCGCGCACTGGACGAGCGCACCGGCACCACCGTGCTCAACATCGGCACCGGCCGGGGCACCTCGGTGCTGGAGCTGGTCCGCGCCTTCGAGCAGGCCTCCGGCCGCGAGATCCCGCATGTCTTCGTCGACCGGCGCGCCGGCGACGTGGCCGAGCTGTGGGCCGACCCGACCCGGGCACAACAGGTGCTCGGCTGGCACGCCGAACACGACCTGGCACGGATGTGCGAGGACACCTGGCGCTGGCAGTCGCAGAACCCCGACGGATACGCCTGAGCGCGCGCGGTCGAACCGGTCGTGAAAACCGGTTGCCTGTACCAAAGGAAGCCCGGGTGCGATGGCGCGCGATGGGCTTGCCGCGAAAGATCTTGCCGCGTCACCGATCGCGCCTCCCGGCGCTCCTACAGTGCACCCGCAGTCTTCCCTATCTTTGTGGGAGCGGTGGAAGCCGCGACGGCGCGCGATACGGGCTTGCCGCGAAAACCGGATCTAGCCGCGTCACCGTTCGCGCCTCCCGGCGCTCCTACAGTGAAACCGGAAGCTTACCTACCCTTTGAAGGAGCGGTGGAAGCCGCGACGGCGCGCGGTGGGCGCTTGCCACGAAAACCGGGTCTGGCCGCGTTGCCGGTCGCGCCTTCCAGCGCTCCCACAAGACCCCCGAAGCCTTCCTACCCTTTGTAGGAGCGCCGGAAGGCGCGATGGCGCGCGGTGAGGGCTTGCCGCGAAAACCGGGCCTTGCCGCGTTGCCGTTCGTACCAAAGGCATTCCCTCCGGTCTCGCCTCCCGGCGCTCCTACAGTGAAACCGGGAGCGTTCGGGTGTTAATGCGCCACGGCGAACCCGGAAATGATCTGCGCGGTCTCGCGCGGCTTTTCTTCCAGCGGCATGTGGCCGCAGCCGTTGAGCACCGAGGCGCTGATGCTGGGGGCGTGGGTCAGGCCGTTGCGCAGGGTAGCCAGGGCGGAGATGTCGATGATCTGGTCCTTGCGGCACCACAGGCCCAGTACCGGCATGGTCAGGCGCGGCAGGCGCTTGTCCAGGATGGTGTACTGGTCCGGCCGCATCAGCTCCTTGAACACCTTGTCCTCGAAGGCGGCGTTCTTGCGGCTGTGCTGCACCACCACGTCCTCGAAACGCGAGGGGATCTCGGGCGGGTGCTGGTAGATCAGGTGCAGCACGCGGTCCAGGCCGGCGCGGTCGTGGAAGGCCAGCGGGTTGTGCCCCGATAGCGCCTCGCGCGCCAGCTTGTTCTTGACGAAGGTCAGCCCGAAGCTGTCCATCAGCACCAGCCCGCGTACCTTGCCGGGGTGGTCGCTGGCATAGGTGCCGGCGATGGCGCCGCCCATCGAGTGGCCGACCAGGATGAACGGCTTGAGCTCGAGCGTGTGCACGAAGGCGGCGAAACGCTTCGCCTCGTGGCTGATGTCGTAGTCGTCGCCGGGGTTGCGCGTGGACTGCCCCCAGCCGGGCAGGTCGGGGATGATCAGGTGGAAGTTCCTGGTCAGGTACGGAGCGATCTTCAGCCACACGTTGCGGTCGCCGGCGTAGCCGTGCAGCAGCACCAGCGTGGGTCCGCTTCCGCCCTCGTAGTAGGCCCAGTCGGTGTCGCCGATCTGCACGTGGTGCGTGGACAGGTCGGCCTTGTCCGCCTCGTACCAGGTGTGCGCGTGCATCAGCCACTGCGGCGCGAACAGGTAGGTGCCGCCGCCGAGCACGCCGATCACGAGGACCAGGCCCAGCAGGAATTTCAGCCGGCGCAGCAGCAGGCGTTTCCACAGGGGGCGGTCGGACGGCAGGGGAGCATTCATGGGCATGGGCCGGTGGCGGTGGGGTACGGGCCGGCGCGCGTGCCGCCCCGGAACCCTGACCGCGCAGGCAGGCATCCGTTCCGGCAAAGGGCGCCGTCACAACGCCCCAGTATGCCACCGGTGCGCCATCGCTTCGCGTGACGAAAGCAACAGGTACCGCGAAATACCGGGCTACGGCTTACAGCTTGTAGCCGCGGTGGATCGCGACGATGCCGCCGGTCAGGTTGCGCACCTCGACGTGGCCGAAACCGGCGCGCTCCATCATGCCCTTGAGGGTGTGTCTGGTCCGGGTGCTTGCGGATCGATTCGGCCAGGTACTGGTAGCTGTCGGCGTCACCGGCGAACAGCCGGCCCAGGCGCGGCAGCACCTTGAAGGAGTGGAAGTCGTAGAGCTTGCCGAAGGCCTCGTTGCGTACCTTGGAGAACTCCAGCACCAGGCAGCGCCCGCCGGGCTTGAGCACGCGGCACATGTCGGCCAGCGCCTTGTCCTTGTCGGTGACGTTGCGCAGGCCGAAGGCGATGGTGACCGCGTCGAAGGTGTTGTCCGGGAACGGCAGCTGCTCGGCGTTCATCTGCGACCAGCGCAGGCCCTGGACCAGGCCGCGGTCGGTCAGGCGGTCGCGACCGACGCCGAGCATGGCGGCGTTGATGTCGCCGACCACGATCTCGCCGGTGTCGCCGACCACCGGCTTGAGCAGCGCGGCGATGTCGCCGGTGCCGCCGGCCAGGTCCAGCACCCGGTCGCCGGTGCGCACGCCGCTGACGGCGACGAAGTGGCGCTTCCACAGGCGGTGCACGCCGAACGACATCAGGTCGTTCATCAGGTCGTAGTTGCGCGCGACCGAGGTGAACACCTGGCCGACCAGCTTCTGCTTTTCGCCCACCGGGACGTCGCGGAAGCCGAAATGGGTGGTTTGCGGATCGCTCATGGCAACGAATGCTACACGATGGCGGGGGCATCGCGGCATGCGAAGACGCCGCACGCCTTCCTACCCTTTGTAGGAGCGCCGGAAGGCGCGATGGCGCGCGATGGGGGCTTGCCGCGAAAACCGGGTCTTGCCGCGTCACCGTTCGCGCCTTCCAGCGCTCCCACAAGAAAACCGATGCTTTCCCTACTCTTTGTGGGAGCGGTGGAAGGCGCGACGGCGCGCGATGTGGGCTTGCCGCGAAGACCGGTTCCTGCCGCGTTGCCGGTTCGCGCCTTCCAGCGCTCCCACAAGAATTCGGATGCCTTACCGAGTCTTTGTGGGAGCGGTGGAAGGCGCGACGGCGCGCGGTGTGGGCTTGCCGCGAAGACCGGTTCCTGCCGCGTTGCCGGTCGCACCTTCCAGTGCTCCCACAAGAAACCCGCAGCCTTCCCTATCTTTGTGGGAGCGGTGGAAGGCGCGATGGCGCGCGGTGTGGGCTTGCCGCGAAAACCGGTTCTTGCCGCGTTACCGTTCGTACCAAAGGCATTCCCTTCGGTCGCACCACGGGCATTCCCTTCGGTCACGCCTCCCGGCGCTCCTACAGTGCATCCGGGGGCTCAGGGGGATTCGGCGGGCTCCTCGTCGGCGCCGGGGGTGATCTTGAGGATCGAATGGCGCACGTCGCGGCTGAGCACCACGCGGGCGTCGCGCACGACCTCGGCCAGGGCGGGGTCGAAATCGAGCTTGCCGTCTTCGTCGGTCCACAGCGTCTTGCGTTCGCGCAGCTTCTGGATGAAGCCGCGGAACAGCGACTTGTCGAAGAACTCCGGCGCGGTCAGTTCCTGCAGCAGGCCCAGGCGCTGGGCGGTGAGGATGCAGACCTTCTCCAGCTCGCCGGCGCTCATGCTGCGCGGGCCGTTCTTGACCAGCGCGGCGACGGCGATGAAGTAGCGCTCGAAGGCCTGCATCAGGCTGCGCGCGATCACCCGCAGCTGGAAGGCGCTGTCGTCGCCGCCGCGCCCGCGCTGCAGCACGCGGCCGGCGCTGGACGGTTCCAGCAGGCCGCGGTCGAGGAAGAAATCCAGCGTCTTGACCAGCTGGTCGCGGAAACCGTCCACGTCCCAGCGCAGGAACAGCTCGCCGCGGATGAACGGATGCACGATCTGGCCCAGGCGCAGCACCGAGGCGCGGCTCATGCGCTTGTTGTTGATGAAGCAGGTGGCCACCCAGGCCGCACAGGCGACCAGGTGCAGCACGTTGTTGCGGAAATAGCTCAGCAGGACCGCCTTCTCGTCGTCCACGGTGAGCACGTCGCCCAGCGGATGCTCGACGCGCTCGATCCAGCCCATCTCCTCGCCGTAGGCAATGATCTGCTCCGGGGTGAGGGGGGTGACGGTGACGCGATCCGAATACGGCAGCTCGGTCAGCAGCGCGGTGGTCAGCTCCAGCTGCGTCAGCAGGTCGGACTCGGCCATGGCGTGCTTGGGCGTGGCCAGCAGGGTCAGCGCCAGCAGGTTGATCGGGTTGACGTCGGCGCTGGCGTTGATGTTGACCTGGATCTGTTCGGACAGCTGGTCGGTGACCTGCGACAGCCACTCGGGCTTGGCTTCCGGATCCAGCGGCGTCTTGCTCCAGTCGGGGCTGGCGGCATCCAGCAGCGGGGTCAGCTCGATCGGTTCGCCGAAGCACAGGGCGACGTGGCCATAGTGCTCGCGCAGTACCTGGCGGGCGCCGCGCAGCAGGTTGAGCCAGTTCTCCTTCTGCTTGGGCTTGCCCGACAGCTCGCCGATGTAGGCCTTGCCTTCCATCAGCTTCTCGTAGCCGATGTAGACCGGCTGGAACAGCACCGGCCGGCGCGGCGCGCGCAGGAACGCGCGCACGGTCATCGACAGCATGCCGGCGCGCGGCGCCAGCAGGCGCCCGGTGCGCGAGCGGCCACCCTCGATGAAGTACTCGATGGGCACGCCGCGGTCGACCAGCTGGGCCAGGTATTCCTTGAAGATGGTCGAGTACAGCGCGTTGCCACGGAAGCTGCGGCGCAGGAAGAACGCACCGCCGCGGCGCAGGAAGCTGCCCAGCACCGGCAGGTTGAGGTTGGCGCCGGCGGCGATGTGCGGCGGCACCACGCCGGACACGTGCAGCTGGTAGCTCATCAGCAGGTAGTCGGCATGGCTGCGGTGGCTGGGCACGTACACCACTTCGTGGCCGGGCGCGACGGCGCGGGCCTTGTCGAAGTGGTGCATGGCGATGCCGTCGTACAGCTTGTTCCAGAACCACGACAGCAGGAACGAGGCCGAGCGCACCACCGGGTGCGAATAGTCGGCGGCGATCTCGCGCGCCATGGCGTAGGCGCGGCGCTCGGCCTTGAGCGGGGTGATCTTCTCGCGCGCGGCGGTGGCGGCGATGGCGGCGCGCACCGGCTCGGCGTGGAGCACGCTGTCGAGCACCGTGCGCCGGTGCGACAGGTCCGGGCCGATCACGGCCGCGCGGATGCGCCGGAAGTGGGTGCGCAGCACGCGCGCGAGCTTGCGCGAGAGGCGCTCGACGTCGATCACGTCCTCGGGCGTGTCTTCCTCCAGCGCCTGGCGCAGGCTGACCGGGGCGGCGAAGTGCACCACGGTGTCGCGCCCGTTCAGCAGCAGCGCCAGCAGGCGGCGGAAGCGGCCGACCACGCCCCAGTTCTCCGAGAACAACACGCGGAACCAGCCGCTCTCGCGGGCCGGCGCGCGGCCGACGTAGATCGACACCGGGACCAGCTGCACGTCGCCGGTAGGCGAGTTCTTCAGCGCATCCAGCAGCTGGGTCAGCGGCTGGTGGCCGTTGGCGCGGCGGCGCAGGCCCGATCGGCGGCTGAGCGCGAACATCGCGCGGCGGCGGCGCAGCGGCAGGCCCTCGATGGCCTGGCCGGGGTCGGGCAGGCCGGCCTCGTGGCAGGCCCGGTCCAGGATCAGGGCGTTGGACAGGCCGTGGTGCTCGATGACGTAGCACACCGGCACGTCCGGCATCAGCAGCGACGCGGGTTCGGCGGGGTCGCGCTTGATCCGCACCCACGGTTCGAGCAGGTGCGAGAGCAGCGAGCGACGCCAGCGGCGGGGCCCCCGTGCGGTGGCGTGCCCGGCGTGGGAATCGGCGGTGTTCATGACCGCTATTGTACTTGGGATGGCCCGGATTGGCCGCCCTGCGGGGCGACCGGGAGCCGGCATGCCGGGGTCACGGCATGCCGGCCTTCGGGGACGGGCCTCAGTGCGCGCTGGCGGCGTTCTTGGCGGCCGGCGCGGCCGGCGCGGGCCGGGCGCTGGATGCGCTGGCCGGGGCCGACGCGGACGTGGTGGCGGCGGAGGCGGGCTTGCTGCCCTCGTCCAGGGCCTTGCGCCAGTGGTCGAGCAGGTCCTTGTCGTACCAGCGGCCGTCGATCTTGATCAGGTCGACGGTCAGCTCCTGCGGCTTGCCCAGCAGGGTGTAGCCGATCCGTACCGTGGCGGTGTGCGCATCGCTGCTGAGGGTCTTGGCGGTGGCCGAATCCAGGGTCTTGTCCACGGACAGGCCGTAGATGTCGAGGATCCGCTTGATGCCATTCCAGCCCGTGGTGTAGCGCTTCATGGCCTGGTCGTAGTTCAGCTTCACGGCCTGGTCCAGGGTCTTGATGTCCAGTTTGCGCGCGGTGTCGGTGACCACGCCGATGGCCTGCTTGAGCTTGTCGGGATTGGTCCAGTCGTTTTTCTGTGCCCAGCCGCCGACGGCATCGACGACATGGGTGGCCTGCTTCTTCTGGTCGGCCGAAAGTTGCTTGGAGTTGCTGATCTTGGTGTCCATCATGACCTGGCCCATGCCGACCATGAGCGGCACCTGCGCCTGGTACTTCTTGCTGGCCTGCGCCAGTTGCGGCTGCACCTTGGCCCAGATCTTCTGTTCGGCATCGGGCTCGGTCAGCTGCGTCATGCCTTGGGCGAACTTCTGGCGGTCGGCATCGCTGATGTGCTTGATGTTGCCGTGCTTGGCCTTCCACTCGGCACGCATGCGCTGGTACTGGGCCGGCGGCAGGATGTGCTTCATCAGACCGTCGAAATCGCCCTGCTTGAACAGCTGCACGGTGGTGAGCACGGTCTTGGCCGGGCTGGCGCTGGCCGTGGGCGAGGCCGGCGAGTGGTCGCTCTTGCCGCAGGCAGCCAACAGGGCGACGGCGGAAGCGGCGACCAGCCAGCGGGATCGGATCTGGATCATGCGAGCGAACTCCTGGGAAGGTAGAAGGGCAGCGTAGAGGCTCCATCATTGCCGAGGCAAGTGAGATTCGGCACAAGGTCGCAAGTCATGGGCCCACAAAGCCCTTCCTACCCTTTGTAGGAGCGCCGGAAGGCGCGATGGCGCGCGATGTGGGCGTGCCGCGAAAACCGGTTCTTGCCGCGTTCCCGATCGCGCCTCCCGGCGCTCCTACAGGGAACCCGGAGCCCTTCCTAGCCTTTGTAGGAGCGCCGGAAGGCGCGATGGCGCGCGATGTGGGCGTGCCGCGAAAACCGGGTCTTGCCGCGTTCCCGATCGCACCAAAGGCATTCCCTCCGGTCTCGCCTCCCGGCGCTCCTACAGGGAAGCCGGAAGCCTTCGGCGGCGGGCATGAAAAAACCCCGCGCCGGTCCTGGCGCGGGGCGATCCGGAAACAAGCCGGTAGGGAAATGGCCGGCGGGAAGCGCGTATCCCGACGGCGGATTCAGCTTAGCCGGCCTGCAAAGTTAAGGCAAGACACAAGGTTTACGCTATAACTCACTGTTTTGTAGGTTCATCCGTGCGCAGCGCATCGATCTTGTCCTTGCGCCGTACCGTGGCCGGCTGCTCCCACACGTTGTCGAACAGGGCCGGCTCCCAGGAGCCGTACATGGGGTTGGGCAGCACGAACCAGCGCTGGCCGATCCATTGGATGTACGGCTCGATGGCCTTGCGGCGGCCGGACGGGGTGTTGCTGAGCACGGTCACGAAATCGCCGACCTGGTCGCCGAACTGCATCAGCACGCGGTACTTGCGGCCGATCAGCTCGCGCCGGCAGGTCTTTTGCGAGCCGATCAGCTCGCAGCCCTTCACGTAGGTGCCCAGGCCCAGGAACGCGTTCCCCTGGACCGGGAAGCCGAGCTTGCGCAGGTTGTCCAGGGTGGCCTTGTCCAGGTCCTGCGAGCGGTTGGAGAGATAGAACACGCGGATGCCGTGGCGCGCGGCGAACCGGGTGAAGGCCAGCGCGCCGGGCAGGGCGCGGGCCTTTTCCTCTTTCACCCAGGCGCCCCAGGTGGCCTCGTTGTAGTTCTGGTGATAGCGCACCAGTCGCGCCTGGTAGGGACTGTTGTCCAGCACGGTTTCGTCCACGTCCAGGATCACCGCCGGCTTGAGGCCGCGCACGGAACCGTGGCGCTCGTCGTGCGGCAGGGCGTCCCAGCGCTTGTCGTGCAGCGCGTGCAGCAGCTTCTGCTGGGCGACGTGGTAGATCTCGCGGTAGACCAGGTCGTGCTCGACCGCCAGTTGCGACCACACGGTGGCCTGCAGCAGGTCGTCGGGACCGGGGCCGGCGGGTTGGGCCTTGGGCGCCGGCGCGGCGGCAACCGCCGGCGCAGCAGGCGCCGGGTGCGGGGCGGGGGCCGGACGCGGGGTGGTGGCGGCGCAGCCCGCCAGCAGCAGGCCGGCGAGCAGGGAAAGGACGTGCCTCATGGATACTCCGTTGGCTTGTGGTTCACGCCGGAACGGCGAGTCTCGGCAAAGTGTACGACAGCGTCGTGACAGCCCGCGTGACGCACGGGACTGGTCTTGCGCGTGCGCCGCTGACAGACTGCCGGTCCATCGGAGGAATCCCCGCCTCATGCAATCGATCGCCCTGTCCCATCGCCAGATCACCCTGACCAGCTTCGTGCTGGCGGCGGTCTCGTTGCTGCTGGTGCTCACGCTGCACCTGCTGCCGGCGCTGCTGGCCGGGTTGCTGGTGTACGAACTGATCGTCACCGCGACCGGCCTGTTGCAGCGGCGCTGGATCGGCAGCCGCAACCGCGCGCGCTGGATCGTGGTCACCGTGCTGGCGGCGCTGCTGGTCGGCCTGCTGGCGCTGGCAGTGCTGGGCACGATCTCGGTGCTGCACGCCGAGCTGGGCAACCCGCAGGATTTCTGGAGCCAGCAGGTGATGCCGCTGGTGGACAAGGCACGCCAGCAATTGCCGCCGTGGGTGGTCGACCATCTGCCCGACAGCGTCGACGACCTGCGCAACAACGCGCTGAACTGGCTGCAGGCGCACACCGGCACGCTGCAGCTGGCTGGCAAGGAAGCGGCGCGGCTGCTGGTGCACATCCTGATCGGCCTGGTGCTGGGCGCGGTGATCGCGCTCAGCCACGTGCGTCCGCACGGCGAGGGCGGGCCGCTGGCCGAGGCACTGGCCGAGCGCGCCGAGCGGCTGGCCGTCTCGTTCCACGACATCGTGTTCGCCCAGGTGCGCATCTCGCTGGTCAACACCGCGTTCACGGCGCTGTTCCTGCTCGGCGCGCTGCCGCTGTTCGGGGTGCACCTGCCGCTGGCCAAGACCCTGGTGCTGGTGACCTTCATCGCCGGCCTGCTGCCGGTGATCGGCAACCTGGTGTCCAACACCATCATCACCATCGTGGCGCTGTCGGTGTCGCTGGGCACGGGCATCGCGGCGCTGGTGTTCCTGATCGCCATCCACAAGCTGGAGTACTTCCTCAACGCCCACATCGTCGGCCACCGCATCCGCGCCCGCGCCTGGGAACTGCTGGTGGCGATGCTGGTGATGGAGGCGGCCTTCGGCCTGGCCGGGCTGATCGTGGCGCCGATCTATTACGCGTACCTGAAGAGCGAGCTGGAGAAGGCCGGGCTGGTCTGAGCGCGCTGCCGGGTTTTTTGTAGGAGCGCCGGGAGGCGCGAACCGAACGCGGCAGACCCGGTCTTCGCGGCCAGCCCCCCCGCGCGCCATCGCGCCTTCCGGCGCTCCTACAAAGGATAGGAATGCATCCGGTTACTGGGAGCGCCGGAAGGCGCGAACGGTGACGCGGCAAGACCCGGTTTCGCGGCAAGCCCACATCGCGCGCCATCGCGCCTTCCAGCGCTCCCACAAAGATAGGGAAGGCTGCGGGTTCACTTGTGGGAGCGCCGGGAAGGTCGCGAACGGCAACGCGGCAAGAACCGGTTTTCGCGGCCAGCGCACCACCGCGCGCCATCGCGCAAAGGGCAGGCGGGCGCTTCAGTCGCCCAGCAGGGCCGACAGCCGCGCGATGTGCGACTCGGCGGTTTCGCGGGCGACCTCGGCGTCGGCGTCGGGGTCGCGGCCCTGCCAGTGCAGCTCGGCCTCGGGCAGCTCCTTGAGGAAGCGGCTGGGGCGGTTGGACTGGACCTCGCCGTAGCGGCGCGTGCGCGCGCTGAAGGTCAGGGTCAGCAGTTCCTTGGCGCGGGTGATGCCGACGTACATCAGGCGCCGCTCCTCGTCCACGCGGCCCTCGTCCATGGCGCCTTCGTGCGGCAGGGTGCCGTCCTCGCAGCCGGCGATGAACACGAAGCGGAATTCCAGTCCCTTGGCCGCGTGCAGCGTCATCATGCGCAGCGCGTTGCCGGGGTCGTCGCGGTCGGCGTGGGAGAGCAGGGCCAGTTGCGCGGCCAGGTCGCCGGCGCGCCCGCCGTCCTTGCCCATGGCGCGGAACCAGTCGACCAGCTCGCGCAGGTTGCCCAGGCGGCG
This sequence comes from uncultured Gammaproteobacteria bacterium, assembly GCA_963817755.1. GTDB lineage: Bacteria > Pseudomonadota > Gammaproteobacteria > Xanthomonadales > Rhodanobacteraceae > Oleiagrimonas. Next base: position 230,311 of record CAWFPB010000005.1, on the reverse strand, counting down.
TTCGCGGGTGGTGGCCTCGGGGGTCTGCGCGGCCAGGTACTCGGCGTAGCGGGTGCGTTCGAGCACGGCTTCGACCAGGTCGGCGGCTTTCGCATGCCGCGCCTCCTGGCGCAGGCCGTCGATCAGGCGCACGAAGCCGGCCAGCGCGGCGGCCGGGCGCGGCGCCAGGGCCTTGAGCGCGGCATCGCTGCGCGCGGCCTCCAGCATGGAGATGTGCCGCGACTGCGCCAGCGTGCCCAGCTTTTCCAGCGTGGTGGCGCCGATCTCGCGCTTGGGGCAATTGACCACGCGCAGGAACGCGGCGTCGTCGGTGGGGTTGGCCACCAGGCGCAGGTAGGACAGCACGTCCTTGACCTCGGCGCGGTCCAGGAACGACAGCGCGCCGGACAGGTGGTAGGGCACGCTGGCCAGGCGCAGGGACTTCTCCAGCGCACGCGCCTGGAAGTTGCCGCGGTACAGGATCGCGAACTCGTTCCAGCGCGCCTTGTACTTGGTCGCCAGGTGGCTGGCGATGGCGGCGATGCGCTCGGCCTCGTGCTCGTTGTCCTTGCACTCGAGCACGCGGATCGGCGGGCCGTCGGGCAACTCGCTCCACAGCTTCTTCACGTGCTGGTGCGGATTGTTCGCGATCAGCGTGTTGGCGGCGCGCAGGATGCGCTTGGCGCAGCGGTAGTTCTGCTCGAGCTTGATGATCTTCAGGTTCGGGTAGTCCGCGCCCAGCTGGTCGATGTTCTCGGGGTTGGCGCCGCGCCAGGCGTAGATCGACTGGTCGTCGTCGCCCACGCAGGTGAAGGCGCCGCGCGGGCCGGACAGGTGCTTGAGCAGGCGGTACTGCGCGTCGTTGGTGTCCTGGTATTCGTCCACCAGCAGGTAGCGCAGGCGTTCCTGCCAGCCAGCGCGGGCCTCGGCATCGGCGTCGAGCACGCGCAGCGGCAGGCGGATCAGGTCGTCGAAGTCGACCGCGTTGTAGGCCGCCAGGCGCTGCTGGTAGCGCTCGTAGATGCCGGCGGCCTCCAGTTCGCGCCCGCCGCGCGCGGCGTCGGCCGCTTCCTCCGGCGACAGCCCCGCGTTCTTGGCCTGCGAGACCAGGTTCTTCAGCGCCCACAGCGCGTCGGGCTTGATCCCGGCCGGGGCCAGTTCCTTGATCAGCGCGCCGGTGTCGTCGGCGTCCAGCACCGAGAAGTTGCGGCGCAGGCCGGCGCGCTCGTGCTCGATGTGCAGGAACTTCAGGCCCAGCGCGTGGAAGGTGCACACGGTCAGCGCCTGCGCGGCCTCGGCCGACACCAGCTTGCCCACGCGTTCGCGCATCTCGCGCGCGGCCTTGTTGGTGAAGGTGATGGCCGCGATCTTGCCCGGCGCCAGGTGCCGGCGCGCGATCAGGTGGGCGATCTTCTCGGTGATGACGCGGGTCTTGCCCGAGCCGGCACCGGCCAGCACCAGCAGCGGCGCATCACAGGTCTCGACGGCTTCACGTTGTTGGGGGTTGAGCATCGGGATCGGAGCAGGGTGGGTGCGAGCGCGCCGAGGATAGCAGCCCCTGAGGCGGCAACTGCCACGTTACACTGTGAAGCTTCGGGGATGCGACGCGATTCCCCATTCTCCATTCCCCATTCCCGGCATTCCGATGGCCAAACTGTATTTCTATTACTCGGCAATGAACGCCGGCAAGACCACCACGCTGCTGCAGAGCGCGTACAACTACCACGAGCGCGGCATGCGCACGCTGATCCTCACCCCGGCGCTGGATAACCGCTACGGCGAAGGTATCGTGGCCTCGCGCATCGGCCTGAAGGCCAACGCGCTGCGCTTTGCCGGCGATGCGGACCTTGCCGCCATGGTGCGCGAGGACATCGCCAGGCGCGGCGAGCTGCACTGCGTGCTGGTCGACGAAGCGCAGTTCCTGACCCGCGCCCAGGTCTGGCAGCTGTCGGACGTGGTCGACCAGCTGGGCATCCCGGTGCTGGCCTACGGCCTGCGCACGGATTTTCGCGGCGAGCTGTTCGAAGGCAGCCGGCACCTGCTGGCCTGGGCCGACAACCTGGAAGAGATCAAGACCATTTGCCACAGCGGGCGCAAGGCCATCATGGTGGTGCGCGTGGACGAGCAGGGCCGCGCGGTCAGTGACGGCCCGCAGGTGGAAATCGGTGGCAACGACCGCTACGTGTCGGTCAGCCGCGCCGAGTTCAAGAAGATCATGACCGGCGAAGGCCGCGTCGAACTGCAACAGAGCGTGCTGCCGCTGGGTGAGCACGCCGAGGACTGAACGAGGAACGCCATGCCGCGCAAAGGATCCGCTCCCGCCATCTGGCCGCGCCCGTACTGGAAGCAGGGCGACGAGCACGCGGTGCTGCTGTTCTTCGTGTTCGGCACCTTCGACAAGGAACTGCGCATCCCCGCCGCGCGTCACGGCAGCAAGGGGCTGCCCGAGGGCATCGAGCTGTTCCGCTATCCGCGCACCACGCTGGAGCAGTGGGAAGGCTATCCGTTGCACGGCGCGCTGGGCGCGCTGCTGCGCCAGGACGATCCGCGCGCGTTCGAGGCCGCGGGCAAGTCGTCGGAGGTGCTCAGCGTGCGCGGCCGGATCGAGGATCCGGACAGCCTGGACTATCTCAACGACACCCTGGGCGTGATCGCCGGGCTGATGGACATCGGCGGGGTGGCCGTGGCCGACCCGCAGATCCTGAGCCTGTTCGACGGTGCGTCCTGGAACGAACGCTTCATGGTCGAGGGCGGCGCGCCGCCGCGCAACCACGTGCTGATCCTGTGCAACGACGACGACGAGGCCGCGGGCGATGCGGCCTGGGTGCGGACCCGCGGCATGCGCAAGTTCGGGCGCCCGGACGTAAGCATCCGCAACGTGCCGCTGGACAGGGCCGACGTCGCCGGCGAGCTGTGCATGCGCCTGGTGCAGATGCAGGTGATGGGTGCGCATTTCGTCGACGGCCAGGAACTGGAGATCGAAGGCCTGCCCGGGGTGCTGCGCGCCCGCCGTGGCGGCAGCCTGGAGGATCCGAAGTTCAACAACACCCACGTGCGCTTCGACTGGCCGGCCTGAGCCTGCGGTCCGCCTTCCTGATTCTTTGTAGGAGCGCCGGAAGGCGCGATGGCGCGCGGTGTGGGCGTGCCGCGAAGACCGGATCTTGCCGCGTTGCCGATCGCGCCTTCCAGCGCTCCTACAAGACACCCGAAGCCTTCCTACCCTTTGTAGGAGCGCCGGAAGGCGCGATGGCGCGCGGTGTGGGCTTGCCGCGAAAACCGGATCTTGCCGCGTTCCCGTTCGCGCCTCCCGGCGCTCCTACAAGAAACCCGAAGCCTTCCTACCCTTTGTAGGAGCGCCGGAAGGCGCGATGGCGCGCGGTGTGGGCGTGCCGCGAAGACCGGATCTTGCCGCGTTGCCGATCGCGCCTCCCGGCGCTCCTACAAGAAACCCGAAGCCTTCCTACCCTTTGTAGGAGCGCCGGAAGGCGCGATGGCGCGCGGTGTGGGCTGTGCCGCGAAAACCGGTTCTTGCCGCGTTGCCGGTCGCGCCTTCCGGCGCTCCTACAAGAAACCCGAAGCCTTCCTACCCTTTGTAGGAGCGCCGGAAGGCGCGATGGCGCGCGGTGTGGGCGTGCCGCGAAAACCGGATCTTGCCGCGTTGCCGGTCGCGCCTTCCAGCGCTCCTACAAGAAACCCGAAGCCTTCCTACCCTTTGTAGGAGCGCCGGAAGGCGCGATGGCGCGCGATGTGGGCGTGCCGCGAAAATCGGTTCTTGCCGCGTTCCCGTTCGCGCCTCCCGGCGCTCCTACAGTGCAGTCGGAGGGCTTGAGGCGGGCCGCTCACCGCTGGCAGGCGGGGCACCAGAAGGTGTTGCGCTGGCCGATGACGCGGCTGCGGATGGGGGTGGCGCAGGTGCGGCAGGGCTGGCCGGCGCGGCCGTAGACCATCAGTTCCTGCTCGAAATACCCCGGCGCGCCGTCCGGGGCGAGGAAATCACGCAGCGTGGTGCCGCCGCGCTCGATGGCGCGGGCGAGGATGCGCTTGATCGCATCGGCCAGCGCCGCGTAGCGTGCCCGCGACACCCGTCCGGCCGGGCGCGACGGGGTGATGCCGGCGGCGAACAGCGCCTCGCTGGCGTAGATGTTGCCCACGCCGACCACCACCGCCTGGTCCATGACGAAGGTCTTCACGGCACCACGCCGGCCGCGGGACAGGTGCCAGAGAAGATCCCCGTCGAAGGCCTCCGAGAGCGGTTCCGGACCCAGCCCGGCGAGCAGCGGATGGACTTCGCCGGGAGCCTGCCACAGCAGGCAGCCGAAGCGGCGCGGATCGGTGAAGCGCAGCACGCGGCCCGAATCCAGATGCAGGTCATAGTGGTCATGCTTGCCCACCGGGGTGTCGGGATCGAGCACGCGCAGCACGCCCGACATGCCCAGGTGCAGCAGCGCACTGCCGGCGCCGGTCTCCAGCAGCAGGTACTTGGCGCGGCGCGCGACCGCGTCGATGGTGCGGCCGGGCAGGGCCTCGCCGATGGCGGAGGGGATCGGCCAGCGCAGGTCCGGGCGACGCAGCAGCACCTTCTCGATGCGGCGGCCGACCAGGTGCGGGGCGATGCCGCGGCGGGTGGTCTCGACTTCGGGCAATTCGGGCATGCACCGGTTATGCGGCCTGCATCGCCGATGTGCAAGCGGAACCGCTTCGAGCATGCACGAAAATCCCCAGGCCGTGACTATCTGCCCATGGGGAGCGCACGGTGCGCGCGTATGCTGGGGGGATCGTCGCGCGTGCGACGAACCGCAATCCAACCTCAGCAGGGAGAATCCGATGCGTAAACTGACTTCCCTGGCGGCACTTGCCGCCTTGTGCCTGTGCACGGCGCCGATGGTCGCCGGCGCCAAGGACGCACCGAGCAAGGACAACGCCGGCGCCCAGCCGGTGAAGGCGAAGCAGTCGGTCACCTACGGCAGCGTGGTGGTCGAGGGACATCGCATCCAGTACAAGGCCGTGGCCGGTACCATCATCCTGCACGGCAAGGGCGACGACGAGAACACGCCCACCGCCAGCATCTTCTATGTGGCCTACATGAAGAAGGGCGCCAACCCGTCGCATCGTCCGGTGACCTTCGTCTACAACGGCGGCCCGGGTTCGGCCTCGGTGTGGCTGCACATGGGCGCGTTCGGCCCGCGTCGCGTGGACACGTCCGACCACACCCATACCCCGGCCGCGCCGTACAAGCTGGTCAACAACGACTACAGCCTGCTCGACGCCAGCGACGTGGTGTTCATCGACGCTCCGGCCACCGGCTTCTCGCGCCTGATCGCCAAGACCGGCGACAAGGACAAGCGCGAAGCGCTGATGAAGAAGCGCGACAAGCAGTTCTTCGGCGTCGACGGCGACGGCCAGGCCTTCGCCCAGTTCATCACCCGGTTCCTGTCCAGGTACGGCCGCTGGAACTCGCCCAAGTACCTGTTCGGCGAGAGCTACGGCACCACCCGTTCGGCGGTGCTTTCCAACATCCTGACCAACCAGGATTCGGTGGATCTGAACGGCGTGATCCTGCTGTCGCAGATCCTCAGCTTCGACAACAGCCCGGATGGTCCGCAGTCCAACCCCGGCGTCGACCAGCCGTACTTCCTGGCCCTGCCGACCTACGCCGCCACCGCCTTCTACCACCACAAGCTGCCCAACCCGCCGGCCAGCCTGAAGGACCTGATGGCCAAGGTCGAGCCATTCGCGATGGGACCCTACGCCGAGGCGCTGCGCGAGGGCTCGCTGCTGAGCGCGTCGCGCAAGCAGGCCATTGCCGAGCAGCTGCACCAGTTCACCGGCCTGCCGACGGCCTACTGGGTCAAGGCCGACCTGCGCGTGAACGGCGGCATGTTCGAGCATGAGCTGCTGGGCAAGAACGGCGACAGCACCGGCCGCCTGGACACCCGCTTCTCCGGTCCCAGCATGGACCCGATGAGCAAGGAGGCCGAATACGACCCGCAGGGCAGCGCCATCAGCTCGGCCTACGTGTCGACCTTCAACGACTACGTGCGCAACACGCTGCACTTCGGCCAGGACATGCACTACCGCCTGTTCGCCGGCTTCCACCACTGGGACGACACCCATCACCACAACCAGCAGTCGCTCAACGTGATGACCGACCTGGCCGAGGCGATGAAGGCCGACCCGAAGCTGAAGGTGATGATGAACGGCGGCTACTTCGACCTGGCCACCCCGTTCTTCGCGGCCGAGTACGAGCTCAACCACCTGCCGATCCCGCAGGATCTGCACAAGAACATCTCCGTGCACCTGTACCCGTCCGGGCACATGGTCTACGCGCACCTGCCGTCGCTGAAGAAGCTGCATGACAACGTGGCCGCGTTCATCCGGGCCACCGATCACCACTGACGCTCGTCGAGCAAACCCCGCCCAGCCGTCCGCGGCCGGGCGGGGCATGGACCGGCAAGGCGCGGGCCCTGGCGATGTACGGCCGGAGGCGTACGCTGGAGGAATGGTCATGCATCGCCATCGGCACGAGGCATCCGTCCCTTTTCCGGCACCGGACGACATCCGGGCCGACCGGCGACGCTTCCTGCGCATGGCCGGCATGGCCACGGCCACCGCACTGGTCGCGGGCTGGCTGCCGCGCAGCGCCCACGCGGGCACGGCGTTCCCCGACCGCCGCCCGCCGCCCGGCAAGCGACGCTTCCGCAGTGCCGCCGTGGAGCGCGAGCTGGCGCGGGTCAAGGCCGGCATCGACGATCCGAAGCTGGCCGCGCTGTTTCAGAACTGCTACCCCAACACCCTGGACACCACGGTGTTCACCGGCACCGTCGACGGCAAGCCGGACACCTTCGTCATTACCGGCGACATCGACGCGATGTGGCTGCGCGATTCCTCCGCGCAGGTGCATCCGTACCTGCCGCTGGCGCGCGAGGACGCGGCCCTGCGCCGCCTGTTCCGCGGGCTGATCCATCGCCAGGCGCGCTGCATCCGCCTCGATCCCTACGCCAACGCCTTCCTGCGCGACGCGCATGCCAGACCACTGCCGTGGGCGGTGCACGACACCCCGGCGCTGAAGCCCGGGGTGGGCGAGCGCAAGTGGGAGATCGACTCGCTGTGCTATCCGATCCGCGTGGCGCACGGCTACTGGCGCGCCACCGGCGACACCGTGCCGTTCGACGAGGACTGGCGCGCGGCGATGCACCTCGTGCTGGTGACCTTCCGCCAGCAGCAGCGCCTGCACGGCCCCGGCCCGTATCGCTACCACCGCTCCTCGGACCGGCCGTCCGAATCGCTGGCCCGCGACGGCCTGGGCGCGCCCACGCGGCCCAACGGCATGATCCACGCCGCGTTCCGGCCCTCCGACGACGCCTGCACCTACCCGCTCAACGTGCCCGGCAACCTGTTCGCGGTGGTGGCCCTGCGCCAGCTGGCGGCGATGAGCCGCGCGATCCACCGCGACCACGCGTTCGCCGACCAGTGCACGGCGCTGGCGCAGGAAGTGGAGACCGCCACGCACCGCGACGGCCGCATCCCCGGCGCGCACGGCGACACCTGGGCCTACGAGGTCGACGGCCGCGGCCACCGGCTGTTCATGGACGATGCCAACGTGCCCAGCCTGCTGGGCCTGCCCTGGCTGGACATCTGCGGGCGCGAGGACCCGCTGTACCGGCGCACCCGCGCGAAGGCGTGGAGCCCGGCCAATCCGTACTTCTTCCACGGCACGGCCGCCGACGGTATCGGCGGGCCGCACGAGGGGCCGCGCATGATCTGGCCGATGTCCATCATCGTGCGCGCGCTGACCGCCACCGACGATCGCGAGATCCGCCAGTGCCTGGCCTGGCTGCGCGACACCGATGCCGGCACCGGGTTCATGCACGAGGCCTTCGACATGGACGACCCCAGGCACTTCACCCGGGCGTGGTTCGCCTGGGCCAACACCCTGTTCGGCGCGCTGATCGTCGAGCTGCACACGCACCGCCCGCAGCTGCTGCGGGCCTGAACCTCGAACGATCGAAGGAGTTCGTCATGCCCACTCGCCGCCGTTTCCTGCAAGGGGCCATCGCCTTTGCGCTGTTCGCCGGCCGCGGCGTCGAGGGACGGGCCGCGTCCCTGCCGCTGCCGTCGCCGCGCGGCAAGGGCGACGCATCCACCGGTGCCGCCGGGCGTCCGCACTGCGACCAGGTCGACGTGTTCCTCGGCACCGGCGGCCACGGCCACACCTATCCCGGCGCCACGCGCCCGTTCGGCATGGTGCAGCTGAGCCCGGACACCAACACCGTGGGCTGGGACGCGTGCTCGGGCTACCACCTGGGCGACGCCTCGATCATGGGTTTCTCGCACACCCACCTGTCGGGCACCGGCGCCAGCGACATGCTGGACCTGCTGCTGATGCCGGCCACCGGCGAGGCGCGCATCGCGCCCGGACCCATGGACCATCCCGCGCAGGGCTACCGCTCGCGCTACGACCATGCCGACGAGCACGCCGAGCCGGGCTACTACACGGTGCTGCTGAAGGACTACGCGGTGCGCGCCGAGCTGAGCGCGACCGAGCGCGCCGGCATCCACCGCTATCACTTCCCGGCCGGCCGCAGCGGCCATCTGGTGCTGGACTGGGCGCACGGCATCGCCAACGGCCCGGACCAGCCCACCCGCGTGAGCGACGCCGACCTGCGCCTGGTGGACGATCGCACCGTGCTCGGTGGGCGCCGCGTGCACCAGTGGGCCAACGGCCGCCATATCTACTTCGCCCTGCGCCTGTCGCGCCCGTTCGCCGGCGCGCAGCTGTACGCCGAGGACCGTCCGCTGGCCGGTTCGGCCCGGCAGGCCAGGGGCAAGCGGCTCAAGGCGATCCTGCGCTACCCGGACGCTCACGACGGCCCGCTGCTGGTCAAGGTCGGCCTCTCCGGCGTGAGCGCGGAAAACGCGCTGCGCAACCTGGATGCGGAGATCGGGCACTGGGATTTCGAGCGTGTGCGCGCGGACGCCGCCGACGCCTGGGAACGCGAACTGGCGCGCGTGGACGTGCAGACCGACTCGGCCGCGCACCGGCGCACCTTCTACACCGCGCTGTACCACAGCATGCTGGCGCCGACCCTGTTCGACGACGTCGACGGACGCTACCGCGGCATGGACGGGAAGGTGCACCGCTTGCCGAAGGGCGAGCACAACTACAGCACCTACTCGCTGTGGGACACCTACCGCGCGTTGCATCCGCTGTACACGCTGATCCAGCCCGAACGCGTGCCGCCCCTGGTCAACGGCCTGGTGCGCATGGCCGCGGAAAGCCCGGCCGGCGTGCCGGTGTGGCCGCTGCAGGGCGTGGAGACCGCGTGCATGATCGGCTGGCATTCGGCGGCGGTGATCGCCGAGGCGCACGCCAAGGGTTTTACCGGCATCGACTACGGTCGCGCCTGGAAGGAATACCGCCAGCGTGCCTTCGTCGACGACTACCGCGGGCTGAAGCCCTACCGCAAGTACGGCTACGTGCCCTGCGACAAGGACTGGGAGTCGGCCAGCAAGACGCTGGAGTATGCCTACTGCGACTGGTCCAGTGCGCATCTGGCGCGCGCGGCCGGCGACGAAGCCGGCTACGCCGCGCTGCGGGCGCGCTCGCGCAACTACCAGCACGTGTTCAACACCCAAAGCCAGTTCGTGCAGCCGCGCCTGGCCAACGGCGACTGGGCGAACCCGTTCGACCCGCGCAGCATGGGCCACACCGACAAGTACCGCGATTTCACCGAGTCCAATGCCTGGGTGGCGACCTTCCTCAACCAGCACGACGTGCACCAATACATGCGCCTGTTCGGCGGGCCGGAGGCCTTCGCGGCCAAGCTCGACGGCCTGTTCACCGCCAGCTCCAAACTGCCCGGCAACGCGCCGCCGGACATCTCCGGGATGATCGGCCAGTACGCGCACGGCAACGAGCCCAGCCACCACATCGCCTACCTGTACGCCTACGCCGGGCAGGCGCACAAGACCCAGGCGCGGGTGCGCCAGATCCTGACCACGCTGTACCACGACAAGCCCGACGGCCTGGCCGGCAACGAGGATTGCGGGCAGATGAGCGCGTGGTACCTGCTCAGCGCGATGGGCTTCTACCCGGTCGATCCGGTCAGCGGGAACTACGTGATCGGCAGCCCGCTGTTCGACCGCGTGACGCTGGATGTCGGGCAGGGCCGGCGCCTGGTGGTCGAGGCGAACAACAACGGCCCGGACCGCCCGTACGTGCAGTCGGTGACCCTCAACGGCCAGCCGCACACGCGCACCTGGCTGCGCCACGCCGACCTGGCCGCCGGCGGGCATCTGGTGTTCGAGATGGGCCCGCAGCCGAACCCGGCCTACGGCGCCGACCCGGCCGACCGGCCGCCGTCGTTCGTTTGAGGACGTGCCGCGACGGCGCGCGGTGGGGGCTTGCCGCGAAGACCGGTTCCTGCCGCGTTTCCGTTCGTACCACGGGCATTCCCTTCGGTCACGCCTGGGCTTCCCAGGCGCTCCTACAGTGACCCACAAACCCGAAGCCTTGCCTACCTTTGTGGGAGCGGTGGCAGCCGCGATGGCGCGCGGTGTGGGCTTGCCGCGAAGACCGGTTCTTGCCGCGTTTCCGTTCGTACCAGGCATTCCCTTCGGTCAGCCTTCCGGCGCTCCTACAGTGTGGCCAGGCGCCTTCCTAACCTTTGTAGGAGCGCCGGAAGGCGCGATGGCGCGCGATGGGGGCTTGCCACGAAGACCGAGTTCCTGCCGCGTTTCCGGTCGCACCTTCCAGTGCTCCCACAAGACCCCCGAAGCCTTCCTACCCTTTGTGGGAGCGGTGGAAGCCGCGATGGCGCGCGGTGGGGGCTTGCCGCGAAGACCGGTTTTTGCCGCGTTTCCGTGTCCACGGGCTCTCGACGCAGCGCTCCTACAAGACCCCCGAAGCCTTCCTATCCTTTGTGGGAGCGCCGGAAGCCGCGATGGCGCGCGGTGGGGCCTGCCGCGAAGACCGGTTCTTGCCGCGTGGCCGGTTCGCGGCCTTACGCCGCGCCCACGGCATCGGCGGGGGGCGGCTTGCGCCGGGGCAGCGGGGCGGGCGGTTCGGCGCGGGCGTCGTGGCGGACCAGGAGGGTCTTGACGGCGGCCTGCTCGGCTTCGTCGAGCTCGGCCAGGAAGCGCACTTCGCCGGCGACCTGGGCGGCGATGGCGATGCCGTCGCGGTACAGGATGCGCGAGCCGGTCACGGCGGGGATCTTCTCGCCGGTCAGCGCGGTGCCGACCAGGTTCAGGGGATCGGCGCCGCTGATGCATACCAGGGTGCCGTCGGCCTCGCGGCGGCGCACCTGGCGCAGCAGCTCGACCGCCTCGGGCAGGGCGAACTGCTCGCCGACCCAGCCTTCGACGAAGCGTCCGCCACGGATCTCGCCGCGCGCCTCCAGGCGCCGGAACACGCGCAGTAGCGCACGCCAGGTCGGTAGCCACGGCGCCTCGCGCTCGAGCAGCTTCCAGGCGACCACGCCGTAGCGGCGCAGCAGGGTGCGGGCGACGTGCTCGACCGCGTCCTCGACCTGATCGGCGTCCAGTTCCGCGGACGGCGCGCGTACCCGCGACCAGCGCCCGGCGTCGGCGATGTCCGACAGCGCGTGGCGGCGCGCTCGGCGGTGACGCCGGTTCTGCCGCTTGCTGGACGGCACCAGCAGCGCGCGCAGGCCGGCGAAGCTGTCGGCGGTGACCGCGCCGGCGGCCACGCACTCGCCCAGCGCGTTCTCCAGTTCCACCTGCAGCAATCGCGTGTCGTCGGCCAGTTCGTCGAAGAACATCGCGCCGTGCGCGTCCAGCGCTTCGACCACCGCCTGCGCGCGCGAGGACAGGTTCGGCGCGGGGGCGTCGGCGCCGTCGGTGACCGTCGTCCACAGCGCCCGCTCGCGGCGCGGCAGCAGCACCACGGGCGTGGCCTGCACCGGGCCGCCGGCGGCGTGTTCGGCGCTGCGCGGTCGCAGGCGCATCCAGACCAGGCGGCCGGCGCGGCACTGCGCGTCCAGCCAGGCGTTTTCGTAGTCGGCCACGCGCGCGGGCAGGATCTCGGACTCCCAGGCGCCGGCGGCGGCCTCGTAGCCTTCCAGTTGCGCCAGCACGCCGGCCAGCGCGTCCGGGCCGCGCACCCGCGCGGCCGGCGCCACGTGCTGCCACTCGAACAAAAAGCGCATCAGGTCACGGCGCCGGACCGGCGAGATGGCGCGGCGCAGGCGACCCAGCGTGTAGCGGTGGATGCGTGCCAGCAGGTGACGTTCGCACCATTCCTCGGACTCCGCGCCGGGCGTGAAGCGGCCGCGCATCACCGTGCCCTCGCGCTCCAGCGCGGCCAGGGCGATGGCCAGGTCGCCCTCGGGCACGCCCAGGTCCGCGGCCAGCGCGGTGGCCGGCACCGGACCCAGGCCACCCAGGCGGGCGCGCGCCAGTTCCACCCGCGCGGTCTCGGCGCTCCAGTCCTCGGCGGCGTATTCGGCAGGCGCTTCGATGGCCGGCTGCATCGGTGCATCGGCATGCACGGCCCGCCACGCCGGCAGGCGTTCGGCGGCGACCCAGTGCGTGCTGCCGTCGGCCAGGGTGAACTGCGTGGCGCGGGCGTCGGCAGCCAGTGCGTGCAGGCGGGCGGACCAGTCCGGTTCGCGTTCCAGGTCGGCGGCGACGATCGTGCCCAGGCCCATCAGAGCGGCATGCATCTCGTCGACGTCGCGCACCTCGGGCCAGGCCTCGGCGCGCACCGCGTCGATGGCCTCGGGGTCCAGCGCGGCCAGGTCATCCGGTTTGTCCGGGTCCTGCCAGCGGCGGTTCTGCACCGCCTGGGTGCGGCGCTCCTCCAGCGGGGCGTCGTCCAGGAATGCGTAGGGCGCGGCGTTGAGCACGCCGGCGGCCAGCGGCGAGGGCGCGGGCAGGTCGCGCGCGATCATGCGGATCTCGCCCGCTTCCAGGCGCCGGAGCAGGGCCAGCAGGCCGTCGATGTCCATGGCCTCGCGCAGGCAGTCGTGCAGGGTCTGCGCGATGAGCGGGTGGTCGGGAATCTCGCGCTCGCCGACGATGTTCTCCAGGCACGCCACCTGGTCGGGGAACACGCTGGCCAGCAGGTCCTCGCTGCGCATGCGCTGGATGGGCGGCGGCACCTTGCGTCCGCCCTGCATGCGCGGCAGGGCCAGCGCGGTGGTGGCGTTCCAGCGCCAGCGCACCGGGAACAACGGCGCATCCAGCAGGGCCTGGATCAGCACGTGTTCGGCGGTGTTCGAATGCAGGTAGTGCGCGACCTCCTCCAGCGGGAAGCTGTGGCTGGTCGACAGCGACAGCACGATGGCGTCCTCGGTGGCCGCCGCCTGCAGCTCGAAGTTGAAGCTTCGGCAGAAGCGCTTGCGCAACGCCAGGCCCCAGGCGCGGTTGATGCGGCTGCCGTAGGGCGAGTGGATCACCAGCTGCATGCCGCCCGATTCGTCGAAGAAGCGCTCCATCACCAGCGTGGTGAGGGTCGGCAGCGCGGTCAGCGCGGCGCGCGCGCCGCCCAGATAGTCGGCGATCTGCGCGGCGGCGCTTTCGGGCAGGTCGAGGTCGTCCTTCAGCCACTGGCGCGCGGCGTCACTGCCGCCTTCGACCAGCTGGTGCTCCACGCCCTCGCGCAGACGCGCCACGCCGGCCGACAGCTCGTCGGTGCGCCCGGGTGCCTCGCCGAACCAGAACGGGATGCTGGGCCGCTGGCCGCGCGCGTCCTCCACGCGCAGGCGGTCGCGCTCGATGCGCAGCACGCGGTAGCTCTGGTTGCCCAGCTGGAAGATGTCGCCGGTCATGGACTCGACGGCGAAATCCTCGTTGACGGTGCCAATCAGGTGGCCCTGCGGCTCCAGCTCGACCCAGTAGTCGGCGGTGTCGGGGATGGTGCCGCCCGAGGTCAGGGCGGTCAGTCGCGCGCCGCGGCGCGCGTGCAGGCGCCCGTGCACGGCGTCGCGGTGGATGTACGCGGCCCGCGCGCCGCGCCGGGTGGTGAAGCCGTCGGCCAGCATGCGCACCACGGCGTCGAAGTCGGCGCGCGACAGCTGCGCATAGGGCTGGGCGCGGCGCAGGGTGTCGAACAGCGCGTCCTGGTCCCAGTCGCGGCAGGCGACCTCGGCCACGATCTGCTGGGCCAGCACGTCCAGCGGCGCCGGCGGGACGATCAGGGCATCGAGCTCGTCGCGGCGCACGCAGTCCAGCAGCGCGGCGCATTCGACCAGGTCGTCGCGGGTGGACGGGAACAGGCGGCCCTTGGGCAGGCCGCCGACGCTGTGGCCGGAGCGGCCCACGCGCTGCAGGAAGGCGGCGATCGAGCGCGGCGAGCCCAGCTGGCAGACCAGCCCCACGTCGCCGATGTCGATGCCCAGCTCCAGCGAGGCGGTGGCCACCAGCGCGCGCAGTTCGCCGCGCTTGAGGCGGCGCTCGGCGTCCAGGCGGTGTTCCCTGGACAGGCTGCCGTGGTGCGCGGTGACCGCGTCCTCGCCCAGGCGTTCGGCCAGCGCGCGCGCGGCGCGTTCGGCCATGCGCCGGGTGTTGACGAACACCAGGGTGGTGCGGTGCGCGGCCACCAGCTGCGCGATGCGGTCGTAGACCAGGCCCCAGGCATCGCCCGACATCACCGCGTCCAGCGGCACCGGCGGCAGCTCCAGGGCCAGGTCGCGCGCGCGGGTGTAGCCGACGTCGACGATGCTGCAGTCCGGAGCGGCGTCGGCATCGCCATCGGCGGCGGCGTCGACGGGCAGGGCGGCGTGGCGGCCGGGGCCGACCAGGAACCGCGCCACGCGCTCGATCGGCTTCTGCGTGGCCGACAGGCCGATGCGCACCAGCGGGCGCTGGCACAGCGCCTCCAGCCGCTCCAGGGTCAGCGCCAGGTGCGAGCCGCGCTTGGAGCCGGCGATGGCGTGGATCTCGTCGACGATCACGGTGTCGGCGGTGCCCAGCACCGCGCGGCCCGAATCCGAACCCATCAGCACGTACAGCGACTCGGGCGTGGTCACCAGGATGTGCGGCGGCTGCTTGCGCATCGCGGTGCGCTCGCGCTGCGGGGTGTCGCCGGTGCGCACCATGGTGCGGATGGCCACGTCCGGCAGGCCGCGCTTTTCCAGCTCTGCGCGGATGCCTTCCAGCGGTTCCTCGAGGTTGACGTGGATGTCGTTGGACAGCGCCTTGAGCGGCGAGACGTACACCACCCGGGTGGCGTCGGGCAGTTCGCCACCGTGTTCCAGGCCCTCGCGCACCAGCGTGTCGATAGCGGCCAGGAAGGCGGTCAGCGTCTTGCCCGAGCCGGTCGGCGCGGCCACCAGCGTGGGCCGACCCGCACGGATCGCCGGCCACGCCGCGGTTTGGGCCGGGGTGGGGGCGGCGAAGCGGTCGGCGAACCAGGCGGCGACCGCGGGATGGAAATCGTTGAGCGGCATGGCAAGGGCGCAACATCGGCCACGGAGGGCCATGATACGCCCGCCGCCGTCTCACGGATTCGGACGCGCCGGGACCCGGGCGGATGGGTGGACGTTGTCCGCCGCCGTGCTCAGGTCTTCAGCGCGGCCGCATGGTGCGCCATGTGCTCGCCCATGAAGCTGGCGATGAAGTAGTAGCTGTGGTCGTAGCCCGGGCGCAGGTGGATCTGGCACGGATGGCCGGCCGAATCGCACGCGGACTGCAGCAGCTGCGGGCGCAACTGCTCGTCCAGGAACGGATCGTCGCCGCCCTGCTCGATGCGCAGCGGCAGCCGCTCGGACGCGTTGGCGATGAGTTCGCAGGCGTCCCAGGCCTTCCAGGCTTCGCGGTCCTCGCCCAGGTAGGCGGAAAACGCCTTCTCGCCCCAGGGCACGCGGCGTGGGCGCGACGATCGGCGAGAACGCCGACACGCTGCGGTACATGCCGGGATGGCGCAGCGCGATCACCAGTGCGCCATGCCCGCCCATCGAATGGCCGAAGATCCCGCGCGACTCGCTCACGGGGAAGTGCCTTGAGACCCGCTCCGGCAGTTCGCGCGCCACGTAGTCGTACATGCGGTAGTGGCGCGACCATGGCGCCTGCGTGGCGTTGAGGTAGAAGCCGGCGCCCTGGCCCAGGTCGTAGGCCTCGTCGTCGGGCACGTCCTTGCCGCGCGGGCTGGTGTCGGGGGCGATGACGATGAGGCCGTGCGCGGCCGCGTGCTGCTGGATGCCGGCCTTGGTGATGACGTTCTGCTCGCTGCAGGTCAGGCCCGAGAGCCAGTACAGCACCGGGCAGGGTCCCTCGGCCGCCTGCGGCGGCAGGTAGACGGCGAAGCGCATGGCGCAGCCCAGCGCGTCCGAGTCGTGCTGCCACACCTCCTGCCACCCGCCGAAACTGGCGTGCCGTTCAATGCGTTCCATACTTGCCATGAGGTCCTCGCTGTTCCGATTCCCGATTCCCCACTCCCCATTCCCGACCTAGAAATGAATCACCGTGCGGATCGACTTGCCCGCGTGCATCAGGTCGAAGGCCTCGTTGATCTTCTCCAGCGGCAGGTTGTGGGTGATGAAGGGGTCGAGGGCGATCTCGCCGCGCATGGCCTGCTCGACCATGCCCGGCAGCTGGCTGCGGCCCTTCACGCCGCCGAACGCCGAGCCGCGCCACACGCGACCGGTGACCAGCTGGAACGGCCGCGTGCAGATTTCCTGGCCGGCACCGGCCACGCCGATGATCACGCTCTCGCCCCAGCCCTTGTGGCAGCACTCCAGCGCCGCGCGCATCACCTTGACGTTGCCGATGCACTCGAAGGAGAAGTCCACGCCGCCGTCGGTCATGGCGACGATGACCTCCTGGATCGGCGCCTCGTGGTCGTTCGGGTTGACGAAGTCGGTGGCGCCCATCTCGCGCGCCAGGGCGAACTTGTCCGGGTTGGTGTCGATGGCGAGGATGCGCCCGGCCTTGGCCTGCACCGCGCCCTGGATCACCGCCAGGCCGATGCCGCCCAGGCCGAACACCGCCACCGTGTCGCCTTCCTTCACCTTGGCCGTGTTGTGCACCGCGCCGATGCCGGTGGTCACGCCGCAGCCCAGCAGGCAGACCTTCTCCAGCGGCGCGGCGGGATCGATCTTGGCCAGCGAGATTTCCGGCACCACCGTGTACTCGCTGAAGGTGGAGGTGCCCATGTAGTGGTAGATGGGCTTGCCCTGGTAGGAGAAGCGCGTGGTGCCGTCGGGCATCAGGCCCTTGCCCTGGGTGGCGCGCACGGCCTGGCACAGGTTGGTCTTGCCCGACAGGCAGAATTTGCACTTCCCGCATTCGGCCGTATACAGCGGGATCACGTGATCGCCCGGCTGGAGCGTGGTCACGCCCTCGCCGACCTCGATGACTTCACCGCCGCCCTCGTGGCCGAGCACGGCCGGGAACACGCCCTCCGGGTCCTCGCCGGACAAGGTGAAGGCATCGGTGTGGCACACGCCGGTGGCGTGGATCTTCACCAGCACTTCGCCGGCGCGCGGGGGGGCGACATCGATTTCGACGATCTCGAGCGGCTTGCCGGCTTCGAAGGCCACGGCGGCACGGCTTTTCATGACGGACATCTCCAGGGTTCGTTCAGGATTCGCGCGAGGATGGACGGCGCGCCCCGCGCAGCAGTTTCACCAGCGCCGCGCCGGAGGCCAGTCCCAGCAACAGGCCGATGCCCGCGCCCCACAGGGCGCCGTGCCGGCCATCGACGGCGTAGCCGATGCCGGTCCCGAGCGCGAACAGCACGATCAGCGGAAGACAGCCCATGGACGGCACCGGTGCGGCGAAACGTGGAACCCGTACAGGGTAGCAAGAGGCCGTCGGTGCATGGGAACACCGCTTGTGGCATGTTCACCTCGGGCCCCGGACGCACGGTGCGATCCGGCGGGCACGAACATCGGGGGTAGCAACATGCAGGCGAGTTCTACGGAGCGGTTTCATCCATGGACGCGGATGGCGGCATGGGCGTTGATCGCCCTGTGCGGTGCCGGGATGCAGTCGGCCCGGGCCGCCAGCATGAACCCCAAACTGCTGCCCAACGTGCAGGCGGCGACCTACGAGGTGGTGGCCGCCAAGCCCGTGCACGACCCGCTGACCTACGCGCACAAGCTGCCGCTGGACCTGCTGCCCTACCAGGAGCGCACCGACAAGTACTATTCCATCGGCACCGCCTTCGCCATCGGCCACAACCGCTACGTCACCGCCGGCCACGTGCTGATGGTGGGGCTGGACAGCCTGTGGGGTCCGCTGGCGCTGCGCGATGCCTCGGGCAAGGTGTATCCGATCGACAAGATCGAGAAGTTCTCCCTGCGCCGCGACTTCGTGGTGTTCTCGCTCAAGCATCCGCCGAGCAAGGCGGTGCTGCCGATCAACATCCATCCGCAGCTCAACACCGTGGTGTATGCGGTCGGCAACGCGCTGGGCACCGGCGTGGTGATCCGCGACGGGCTGTACACCTCCGACACGCCCGAGCAGCAGTCGGGCAGCTGGAAGTGGATGCGCTTCTCGGCCGCGGCCTCGCCGGGCAACAGCGGCGGCCCGCTGCTGGACGCCGCAGGCCGGGTCACCGGCGTGGTGCTGATGAAGTCGGCCAACGAGAACCTCAACTACGCGCTGCCGATCCGCGAGGTGCTCAACGCCCCGGACGACCAGGCCGTGATCGACGAGCGCCTGTCCTACGGCTTCGCCGTGATCGACACCAAGCTGCACAACATCTTCAAGGGCCGGTTCGACCTGCCGCTCGGCCAGGCGGCCTTCTTCCGGGCCTTCGGCAAGCTGCAGCGCGACTACGCCGACACCCAGCTCAAGGCCCTGCTGGCCTACCAGCCCGAGCGCATGTTCCCGAACGGCCCGGGCTCGGACAAGCTGCTGCACGGCGCGCCCACCCTGCGCGATTTTCCCAGCCTGGTCACGCGCGACAGCAACGGCCAGTGGGGCCTGTCCGGCAGGCGCGGGGCCAAGGTGGCGCTGGACGACAACGGCTACATCGAGGTGGGCCAGTACAAGAAGATCCTGCTGCTGCACCTGCGCAAGCCCGACCACATCGCCGCCGCCCGGCTCTACCACGATCCGAAGCTGCTGATGGACCTGATCCTGAAGACCGGCTACATGCGCCGCCACGTGGGCACCGACCGCATCAAGATCACCTCCATGGGCACGCCGTCGCGCGATTTCGTGCACGAGGACCAGTGGCATCGTCGATGGCAGGTGCGCGTCTGGCCGCTGCCGTATTCCAACACCAACGCGATCCTGATGACGCTGCCGGTACCGGACGGCTACGTCGGCCTGCTGCAGTTCCCCAACGCGCCGCAGACCCACGACGACCTGATCAACGCCGAGGCGCTGGCCGACTTCATGTACGTGACCTACGACGGCACGCTCAAGCAGTGGAAACCGTTCCTGGCCCAGCGCAAGCTCCTGCCCGACGCCTTGCGCCACATCCGCATCGATTTCGACTACGGCAAGCGCTTCGATTACGCCTCGCGCCCGCTCAACCTGTCGTGGACGCCGAAGCTGCAGAAGATCCAGCCCGACAGCGTGCTCACGCTGGGCTTCAGTTTCTACAAGGACAAGGGCCAGGTGGTGTGGGGCGTGGCCGACGTATGGGCAGCGCCCAACCCCTACGACAGCGACGCCATCAACGTCGCGCGCGCGGTACGGCCGACCGGGGACATGGAAGACCGCTACAAGAGCATCTGGCACAAGGTCGAGCACCGGCGCCACCCGTATGACGGCGTGGCGCGCAACGACAACGACACCATGAAGATCACCGCGGTGGTCGGTCCGGACGCCAGCAGCCACCCCCGGGTGCTGTACCCGGTCTACTACCATCGCGACGGTTCCCATCCACAGCCGGTCATGGCCGCCAAGCTCAAGCTGCTGGTCGACGGCCTGAAAATCCGTAACAATTGACCGCGACCGGCCCGTGCGCCGTACGGGCCGGCGTCCGCTACGCCAAGCAGGCAGGTACAGGTAGACGATGAATTTCTCGGTCTTGCCGGATTTCCTTGCCATCGGCGCCCTGGTGCTGGCCTTCGGCGCGCTGCTGCGGCGCACCCGCAACACGCGCCTGCGCTACTGGCTGGTCGGGTGGGTGCTGATCCTGGTGCACATCGTGGCCCAGTTCGTCAGCCAGAACACGCCGGCGGCGGTGGCCCGTGCGGCGGTGGCGGTCTCGCTGATCATGCTGCTGTTCACCAGTGCCGCCTTCGTCTGGGCCAGCGACGACATGCGCCGGCACGTCGGTCCGGCCGACCTGCGCGCCATCCTGCTGACGGTCACGCCCGATGCGCTGATGTTCGTGTGCCTGGTGTACGACGTGCATTCACTGGCCGTCTACGCGGTGCTGACCGCGGCCGGCCTGGCCGCCTCGCTGTGGTGGTTCTGCGGCGGTCGGCGCATGGACGACCGCTTCGAGCGCAACATGCGCGCGGCGGTGCTGGTGCTGGTCTATGCCGTCCAGGGCGTCCTGCTGTACCTGGACAAGGCCGACATGGCGCTGAACTGGTCGCTGTTCTGGCACTACCTGGCCGCGGGCGCGTTCTTCCGCCTGGCCACCTCGCGCTCGGGCATCGGCGTGCGCTTCACCACCTTCAGCTTCCTGGCCTGGGCCCTGGTGTTCCCGGTGGGTCTGGGCATGGCCATGTTGTGGCCCGACGTGCACGTCGAGCACGAAGTCTGGAACCTGCCCAAGTTCCTGGTCGCCACCGGCCTGATCTTCACCCTGCTCGAGGAGCAGATGACGCGCGCCGAGCATGCCGCCCAGCACGACGACCTGACCGGCCTGGCCAATCGCCGCCTGTTCATGCAACGGCTGCACGATGCCGTGCGGGCAAGCAAGCGGCAGGGCAGCGTGATGGCCCTGCTGGTCATCGACCTGGACGGCTTCAAGCAGGTCAACGATGCCCACGGCCATGCCTATGGCGACGAGCTGCTGCGCGGGATCGCCGAACGCTTCGGACGCATCGTGCGCCAGCACGACACGCTGGCGCGCCTGGGGGGCGACGAATTTGCCGTGATCCTGCCCGGGATCCGCGACCGCGCGGCCGCGCGGGAAGTGGCGCGGAAGCTGAAGGCCGCATTGGGCGAGCCGTTTGCGATCGCCCAGCGCGAACTCCGGGTCGAGGCCAGCATCGGTGTAGCCCTGTGCCCCGAGGATGCCGCCGACGAGGCCCGCCTGTACGCCGAGGCCGACCGCGACATGTATCGGCAGAAGCCGGACCCGCGACCGGTGGTGACGGACGGGATGCCCTCCACGACCTGATTTTCGGAAAGCCGGTCCAGCGACTTGAATATGCACGGGACCGTGACAGTCCCGTGCATGCGTACAGGGTTCGACTCCGGTCAGCGATCCAGGCCGATGCGCTCGACTGCAGGGCTGTAGTGTCGGTGCACGGCAACGAAAATATGGTACGCGCCGATGTAGTTCGGCGAGAGGCCGTGCGAGTACAAATAGTATTCGCGCTGCGAAAGCTGGCCGTTGTGGTCGAAATCGGCGCGGTTGAAGTTGCGACGCAGATTCTTCATGTCGGCGGGAATCTCCGCGCGGGTCAGCATGCCGTTGTGGTTGCGGTCGAGCTTGTCGAAGTCATAGACCTTGCGCACGGTTAGGGCGATGTTCCGGGTGCCCGTTTGCACCATGCTGGAAGGCGTCTGGACCGAAGTGCCCACAGAGGAATGGGCTGGACCCGCGAAGGCGGGCGCGCAGGCCAGGCCGAGCGTGAGGATGGCGGTGGTGATGGGGGTTCGGACGTTCATGGCAATGCCTCCTGAGTGGAGACGCGCGGTCAACGCGTGGCCAGATGCTGTCTGCTTCCCTGCCCGGGCAGGATATGGGCGTGCCGCGCGTGCGGGCGTCGCCGACCACGAGGGGGGACGGCCTGCGACGTATCTCAAACATACGCCGGCGCCAGGCGGGCAGCAAGTTGCCGCCGGAGGAAATGTGATGCGGCAGGCGCCGCGCCAGTCCGAAGTTCGCTCGGGACCGGGCACCGCCGTGCATCGGTCGTCCGGATGGGCTTTCAGCGTGGGGTCCTGCGTGCTCGCTCGCATGCATGGCCAGACGTCCACCGCACAGCCTGACAAGCCTGTGAGAACGCGGTCGAAGCGCTGAAGGCCAGGGTTGGCGACAGGTCCCGGCATACCCAATCGGGTGCACAAGGCCTAGGATGGTTGCGGGGCGTGCGAGGAGGGGTCATGTTCAAGGAATACACGCAGTACGACGCCACGGGCCTGGCCGGCCTGGTCGAGCGAGGGGAGGTGTCGGCGCCCGAGTTGCTCGAGGCCGCGCTGGCGCGCGCCGCCCAGGTCGATCCGCAGCTGGGCGCCATCTGCCTGCCGATGGACGCCATTGCCCGGGCGCGCGCGGCGCAGACACTCCAGGGCCCGTTCGCCGGCGTGCCGTTCCTGCTCAAGGACATGGCACAGGACTACGCCGGCGTGCCATCGACGATGGGCAGCCGCGCCTTGCGCCACTACGTGCCGAAGCGCCACGACCATTACGTCGAGCGCGTGCTGGCGGCCGGCCTGGTGGTGTTCGGCAAGACCGCCTCGCCGGAATTCGCGCTCAAGGCCGAGACTGCACCGAAGCTGTGGGGGCGGCCCACGCGCAATCCGTGGGACCTCTCGCGCACGCCGGGAGGCTCCTCGGGCGGTGCGGCCGCGGCGGTGGCGGCCGGCATCGTGCCCGCGGCCGGCGCTTCGGACGGTGGTGGTTCGATCCGCATCCCCGCATCCTATTGCGGCCTGTTCGGGCTGCGTCCCTCGCGCGGGCGAACGCCGGTGGGCCCCGGGAACGGCGAACTCTGGGAAGGCGCATCCAGCCAGCACGTGATCACGCGCAGCGTGCGCGATTCGGCACGCCTGCTGGATGTGCTGGCCGGACCGGAACCCGGCGATCCGTTCGAGATCGCGCGACCGGCGGGCTCCTGGGCCGGGATGATCGAGCACGCACCGCGGCCGCTGCGCATCGGCTTCAGCACGCGCTCGCCGCTGGGCGGGGCGGTGCATCCCGAATGCGTGCGGGCCGTCGAATGTAGCGCGCACCTGCTGCAATCGCTGGGACACGTGGTCGAGCCGGCCGAGCCGGACATCGACGGGCCGGCGCTGGCGCGCAGCTACATCACCATGTATTTCGGCCAGGTCGCCGCCGCCGTGGCGGAGGCGCGCCGGCGGAGCGGGGCCGGGCGTGGCGAATTTGAATGGGAGACACGCGTCCTGGGCCTGCTCGGACGCACCGTACGCGCCGGCGACTACGTCACCTGCCACAAGCAGTGGAACGATTTCGCCCGTGCGCTGGGTCGGTTCCACCGCACGCATGACCTGTACCTGGTGCCGACCACGGCGCAGCCGCCCAACCGCATCGGCGAGCTGGACACGACGCCGTTGCAGCGGACACTGGCGCAGGTGGTGCTGGCGCTGCGCGCCGGCGGGCTGCTGCTGCGCAGCGGCATGGTCGACACGCTGGTCGAGAACAGCCTCCAGCGCGTGCCGTTCACGCAGTTGTCCAATCTCACCGGCACCCCCAGCATGTCGGTGCCGATGCACTGGGCGTCGGTGGAACCGCAGGGTCCGGCGTTGCCGTTCGGCGCGCAGTTCGTGGCGCGTTTCGGCGACGAGGCCACCCTGTTGCAGCTGGCCGCGCAGCTGGAACGTGCCCAGCCCTGGGCGCACCATTGGGCGCCGTTGATCAAGGAGGATCCACATGAGTGATACGCATGCCGTGCTGGGCCGCGCCGCCGTGCGCGCCTACTACGACCGCTTCGGTACCCGCCAGGACAGCCAGGCGTTCTACGAGGATCCGGCCACCGATGCCCTGGTCACGCACGCCGACTTCGAGCATGCCCAGGCGGTGTTCGAGTTCGGCTGCGGCACCGGCCGGCTGGCCAGGCGCCTGCTGGATGCCCATCTTCCCGATACCGCTCGCTACGTGGGCAACGATCTCAGCCCGGTGATGACCCGCCTGGCCCGGCGGCGCATCGAATCGCATGCCGGACGCGCCGGCATCGTGCATACCGAGGGCGAGATCCAGTTCCCGTTCGAGGAGGGCGGCGTGGACCGCGTGCTGTCGTGCTACGTGCTGGACCTGCTGGCCGACGAGGATATCCGCCGCTTCATGCGCGAGGCCTGCCGGGTGCTGCGCCCGGGCGGCTATGTGTGCCTGGCCAGCCTGGGACGCGGCGTGGGCATGTTCTCCCGGCTGGTCTCGTGGCTCTGGTCGGGGGTGTTCCGGATCGCCCCCTCGCTGGTGGGCGGCTGCCGTCCGATCGATCTGGACGGCTTCATCGACGAGGCCTGCTGGCGGGTGCTGTATCGCAACACCGTCAGCCCGTTCGGCGTGCCCTCGCAGGTGCGCATCCTCGAGCGCATCGGCGTGCAGCGGAAACCGGCGTCCGTCGCCTCAGGCACGGCGTCGTAACACGTCGGGCAACTGCGCCGCCGGCACGGCGGGGCTGTCCAGGAAGCCCTGGCGGTGGTTGCAGCCCAGCTCGCGCAGGGCTTGGGCCTGCTCGGGGCGCTCGATGCCCTCGGCCACGACCTCCAGGCGCAAGCTGTGCGCCATCGAGATGATCGCGGCGACGATGCGCGTGGCGTCGCGGTCGCCGGGGATGTCGTCGACGAAGGACTTGTCGATCTTCAGTACCCGCACCGGGAGGTGGCGCAGGTAGGCCAGCGACGAATAGCCGGTGCCGAAGTCGTCGATGGCCAGCGAAACCCCGGAGGCGCTGATCCGCGCCAGGACCTGGTCGATGTTCCGCCCGCGGTTGAGCAGCTGCCCCTCGGTGATCTCCAGGTGCAGGCGTTCGGGCGCCAGCCCGGAATCGGCCAGGGCTGCCGCGACCTCGCGATCGAACTCGGGGGTGTCCAGCTGCCGGGCCGAGACATTGACGGCGACCGGGAGGGCCGGCAGGCCCTGCGCCGACCATTGCGCGGCCTGGCGGCAGGCCGTGCGCAGCACCCAGCGACCGATCGGCACGATCAGGCCGCTCCTTTCCGCGAACGGCAGGAAGCGGTCCGGCGTGACCAGCCCGTCCTCCGGGCTGCGCCAGCGGAGCAGGGCCTCGTAGCCGCTCGGGGCGTCGTCGGCAAACGACCATTGCGGCTGGTAGAACAGCTCGAACTGGTCCTCGTCGACGGCCTGTCGAAGGGCCGCATCCAGATGCAGGGCGCGCCGGGCGTCCTCACTCAGATGCTCACTGTAAAACCGGATGTTCGGTTGCGGCTGGCGCTTGGCCTGGTGCATGGCCGTATCCATGTTTCGCGCCAGGGTTTCCGGGTCGGTGCCGTCCTCCGGATACATCACGATGCCGATGCCGCCGCGGGCGACGATGCGTTGTCCGTCGACCAGCATCGGATCGGCGATCGCCTTGAGCAAGCGCTCGGCCAGTGCCGTCAGTTCCAGGGCCCGGAAACGGTCCTCGACCAGCAGCGCGAACTTGTTGCCGCGCACGTAGACCAGGGTGTGCTGCGGTTCGATGTTCTGCTTGAGCCGTTCGGCGACGAAACCCAGCAGGGCGTCGCCGGTGGCGTGGTCCAGACTCTCGTTGACCTCGCGCAAGTTGCTCAGGCCCAGCAGCAGGCAGGCCAGCTTGCGCTGCTCGGCTCCGGCGCGCCGGATGGCCTGGCCGAGTCGGTCGATGCCGATGGTGCGGTTGGGCAGCCCGGTGACCAGGTCGTAGTGGGTCAGGGTGTGGATGCGATCCTGGTACTGGCGAATCTGCTGCAGGTCGGTGAACACCGCGACCAGTTGCGTGACCGAACCCTGCGCGTCGCGCACCCCGTGGATGGACCACCAGGCGGGGATCACGCGTCCCCGGCTGTGCCGGATCCACAGCTCCCCCTGCCAGTCCGATCCGGCGGCCGCCTGTCGCCATGCGTCGGTGAAGGGGCTGTCGTTTCCGGGCTGCACGTCGAGCAGGTCCGGGTCGCGACCGGTGACATCTTCCTGGCCGTAGCCGGTCAGGCGGCTGAAGGCCCGGTTCACGCACAGGATCTGCAACTGGCAATCGGTCACGATGACCCCTTCGCGCATGCTTTCGAAGACCTTGGCGGACTGTTCCAGCCGGGTCGTGGCAAGCTTGCGTTCGGTGATGTCGCGCGCCATGCACAGCACGCCGATGATCGAGCCGTCGGCATTGCGCACGGGCGCGCGGATCGCCTCGTGGGTGCGCGCCGGTTGCCCGCCAGCGGCGGGCAGGCTGACCTCCTTCACCAGGGTCCTGCCCTGTTCGAGGACTTCCCGGTCCTGCGCCGGCACGTCCGCGGCGGCGTGCGGATCGCGCAGGTCCTGCTCGCGATGGCCCAGGATGGCTGCGGTCGGTTTGCCCAGGGCTGCGGCCGCATGCTGGTTGCAGACCCGGAAGATGCCCTTGCGGTCCTTCATCCAGATCAGGTCGGGGCTGCTCTCGACCAGGCTGTCCAGCTGTGCGGTGCGGTGATACAGCATGCGCGTGCGGCGGGCGACGGCCCGGCGCAGCGCGAGCACCCACAGCCCGGCCAGCGTGGACAGCACCAAGGCAACGGCCAGGGCGATCCCGAGCCGGCGCGCATAGGGCGTGAAGCTGACCGGCCGGCCCATCCACTTCTCGCGCAGTCGGGCGCGCTCGGCCGGGGTGATCATCGCCATGCCGCGGTCGATCAGGTCCAGCGTGGCCGGGTGCCTCTTCAGGACCGCACGCCGGAATTGCCCGTGGTAATAGGTGAAATCCTTGCGGAAGTGCAGCCCCGGCAGGTCCTTGTACAGGTAGTAGTAGGCCGGGCCGTCGTCCATGCAGAAAATGTGCAGGTTGCCGGTCTTCACCGCAGCCAGGATGGCACGGTAGTCGGGGTAGTACGCCAGCGTGGTGATGCCGTCCGCCTGCAGGCGTTCGGCACAGGCGTCGCCGCGTTCGACGCCGACCCGGAAGCCGTGCAGCGTCTTGACACCGTCGATCCCGGTGATGGTGCCGATCGAGAAGATCGAGACCGTGGAACTGGCAAAGGCGGTCGTGAAGTCGTAGGCGCCCTCGCGGGCCGGCGTGCGGTACATCAGGTCGATGACATCGGCCTGGCCCGCGCGCATCAGGGCCTGCGCCTTGTCCCACCGGGTCGTGACCAGGTCCACCTTGCGCCCGGTCTTGTTCGACCACAGCTTCCACAGGTCGACCTCGTAGCCGACGGCCTTGCCGTGGGCATCCAGGTAGACGTAGGGCGGGAAGTTGTTGTCCGTGACCACGCGCAGGGGCTGCGTGCCAGGCGCAACCGGGCGTACCGGCTCGGACGCGTGAAGACCTGACACCAGGCCCAGGGTGACGACGAGAAACACCATCAGATGGCGCATAGGCGCTCTCCCTGCATATGCGGTGAGCAGCTGATGGTGCGCGGCTGCCCCTTTCCTGGTGCCAAGCTAGCATGAGCCGAAGGTCGTGTCTCGGGTCCGGGTCGGCAGGTGGAGGTACAGGGCCACGCGCCCGGCCGACTGCAGGACCCAAGGCGGTGATGCCGGTGGCTACGGCGTATGGCCGCAGGCCGCCGGGGTCCGGCCCGGGTCGCCTATGATGGATTGGAAGGGAACGTGGCCGGGGCGTCCATGCATCGGTCGAATGGCGAGTGGTCCGTGCCCCGGTCCTCTTGTCACCCTGTTGCCAGGGGAATCGTGTTCCTGGTCGCGCCGGGCACGCACGACATCGCCGGGTGGCGACCGCGTTGGAAGCCTGTTCCTCGACCGGAATCGGGAATGCCCATGAACAAACCAGCAAGATCCGGACCTGTACGAGACGCCGACGATGCGCGGCATCACGTGGTCATCGTCGGCGGCGGCGCGGCCGGCCTGGAGCTGGCGACCCAGCTCGGCGAGCGCTTCGAGCGCAGCGGACAGGGACGCGTGACCCTGGTCGACCGCAGCCGGACCCACCTGTGGAAGCCGCTGCTGCACGCGGTCGCGGCGGGCAGCATGGATCCGGGCGACCATGAGCTGGACTACCTGGCGCAGGCCTACTGGCATCATTTCCGCTACGTGTACGGCGCCATGGTCGGGCTGGACCGCGAGGCCAGGGAAGTGCTCGTGGGCGAGACGCGGGACGAGGAAGGCAAGCGGATCACGCCCGGGACCCGCATCGGCTACGACACCCTGGTGGTGGCCGTGGGCAGCGTGACCAACGACTTCGGCACGCCGGGGGCGGCCGAGCATGCCATCCCGCTGGAAACGGCCGACCAGGCCAAGCGGTTCAACCGCCGCCTGATCAATGCCTGCCTGCGCGCGCAGGCGCAGCCGGAGTCGATCCGGCCGGGGCAACTGCATGTCGCCATCATCGGCGCCGGGGCGACCGGCACCGAACTGGCCGCCGAACTGCATCGCACCGCGCAGGAACTGGTGGCCTTCGGCATGGACCGCATCGATCCGCTCACCGACATCCGCATCATCCTGCTCGAGGCCTCGCCGCGCATCCTTCCGGCGCTGCCCGAGGACATCGCGGCCTCGGCCAGCGGCCTGATGCGGCGTCTGGGCATCGAGGTGCGCACCGGCTCGCGCGTGGAGGAAGTGCGCCGGGACGGGGTGGTACTGGCCGGCGGCGAGTTTCTCCCGGCCGAGCTTGTCGTGTGGGCCGCGGGCGTGAAGGCGCCCGAGGGACTGCGCGAACTGGGCGGGCTGGAGACCAACCGCATCCACCAGCTGGTGGTCACACCGACCCTGCAGGCCACGCGCGATCCGAACGTGTTCGCCATCGGCGACTGCGCGCAGTGCCCGCGCGAAGGCCACGACACGCCGGTCCCGCCGCGTGCGCAGGCGGCGCATCAGCAGGCCTCGCACCTGCTCGTGCAGATCCCGAACCGTATCGCCGGCAAGCCGCTCAGACCCTACGTGTACCGCGACTTCGGCTCGCTGGTGACGCTGGGGCGCTACAGCACGGTCGGCAGCCTGATGGGCTCGCTGATCGGCAGCAATTTCCGCGTCCAGGGTCTGATCGCCCGGCTGATGTACAGCTCGCTGTACAAGCTGCACCTGCTGGCCCTGAGCGGCGGCCGCCGCCGCGCCTTCCGCTGGATCGGCCGCGGTCTTTCGCGCCGCTCGCGGCCGCAGGTGAAGCTGCACTGACACCGGGGGCGGGTTTCGCCCTCATGGCGATGCATGGGGACCCGTGAGGGCGGAGAGGATCGCGTACGCGGCGTCGATCCGCGCCGCGTTGGGCAGGCTGCGGTTGGCCAGCAGCACGATGCCCATGCGTTGCTGCGGGATGAAGGCCACGTAGGCCGCAAAGCCGTTGGTCGATCCGGTCTTGTTGATCCACCGGTCCGGGCGCGGCTTGCGCGGCGGGCGCAGCGCGGTAACTGGCGAGGGGTCGAAGAGCATGGCCGGCGCATTGCCTTGCTGCAGCCGCTTCAGCGTGACGGGCCAGGGATATTGCTCCCATATCAGGTCCTGGGTCATCGGACCGGCCACGTAATAGCCGGTGTGCGTGTCGGCGATGGCGCGTTGCAGCCCGGGATCCAGGGCGATCATGCCCAGGTTGGCCTGCACAAAGCGCAGCAGGTCCGCGGCCGTGGTCCTGACGCCGTAGGCCTCGGCGTCCAGCACGCCGGGGGCCATGCGGATCGGTGTGCCCTGGCCGGTGTAGCCCTGCGCATAATCGTCCATGCGCGAGACCGGCACGCGCAGGAAGGTGTCGCGCAGGCCCAGCGCGGGAAACAGGCGCCGTTGCATCAGCGTGACGAAGTCCCCGCCCATGGCCCTGGCGGCGATCAGCCCCAGCGTGCCGATGCCGATGTTGCTGTAGGTGCGATGCGTGCCCGGCGGCCAGGCCGGGCGCCATGCCCTGAAATACGCCATCAGCTGGGCGCGGTCATGGATGGAATCCGGTACCTGCAGCGGCAGCCCGCCCGGCGTATGCGTGGCCAGGTCCAGCAGCGGCACGCGGCCGAACGCCGTGCCGCGCAGCGACGGCAGGAAGCGCGCGACGGGATCGGAAAATGACAGTTGCCCGCGCACCTGTGCCCAGGACGCCAGCGTCGCCGTGAACGTCTTGCTGACCGAACCGACCTCGAACAGTGTCCCGTGCGTAACGGGGTGGCGGGTTTCGAGCGAGGCCACGCCATAGTCGAACACGTACGGCTTGCCGTCCACGATCACGCCCACCGCCATGCCCGGGATGCCGTGCTTGGCCATCAGCGGGTGCACCACGCGGTCGACGGTGCGCTGGACGACGGCACGGGACGCGACAGGCGCGGATGCGGATGCGGTTGCGGCGGAGGCGACCCCGGAAAACACGATGAGCGCAGTCGCCACCAGGGCTCGTGTACGAATCGACATGGTCAGTGCTCCCGGATGTACAGGGTCGTGGGTCGATGGTCGCCGGCGACCCAGGTGCATCCGGGATCCCCGAGGGACATGCGCCGCCGCCGATCGGCCCACCGCCGCCGGACCGGTTCGCGCCCGCGCAGGAACGGGCGTTCCACCGTGTAGTGCAGGGCGGCACCGACGCCCAGCACGGCCAGTGCATACCACGCGGCCGTCCACGCGCCGTGGCCGTCGAACGCCTGCGCAAACCGTCCGTGCCCCAGACCGTAGACCATCACGTGGGTCAGGTACAGGCTGTAGGAAATCCGGGCGATCCACGCCGCGCCGGGGACCTGCAGGCGCGACAGGATTCCGCGGGGGGCGGCCGCCGCCGCGACCAGGGCCGCCATGGCCAGCGCCAGGACCGGATAGCCGAAGACATTGGCGGCGAAACCCTCGCGGCGGCCGGCGAAACCGAGCATGCAGGCGATGGTCAGCGCCACGCCCAGCACGGCCACGGTGTTCGCGTGCCGTTCGATCCAGTTCCAGGCGCGCGTGCCCCGGCTGCGCAGGGCGGCCAGGGCGATACCGGCCAGGAGATCGTCCAGGCGCGCGTAGGTGGGGTAGTACAGGAAACGCAGGTAGTCGCCGTTGACGTTGACGCCACGCTGCTGCTCGGGTCCGATGATGTGCCACCACAGGCCGGCACGCAGAGCCATGCCGCCCAGGACCAGGGCGCCGAGCACGATCAGGCCGCGCCGCCACGAACCGCGGGTCGTCAGCAGCACCGCCAGGGCTGGGAACAGCAGGTAGAACTGCTCTTCCACGCACAGCGACCAGGCGTGCGAGAAGGCCACGCGCGAGGGGTCGATGAACAGGTTCAGCGTGTAGGTGAGGAACTGCCAGGCGGGCATCATGCCCGGCACCTCGCGCAGCGAGGGCCAGGCCAGGTACAGGGCCAGTACCACCAGGTACGCCGGCAGGGTGCGGAAGCCGCGACGCAGGTAGAAGTCGACGAAGTCCACGCGGCGGCCGTGCGCCAGCGGCGTGAACACCTGCGTGCCGATCAGGAAGCCGGACAGGGCGAAGAACAGGTCCACGCCCATCCATCCGCTCCAGCGCAGCACCCCGCCGCCCATCCAGCCGGCCAGGTAGCCGTGGAACACCATCACCCACACGATCGCGATCGCGCGCAGCAGGTCCAGGCCGGGCCGACGCGTCATGGGTTCCTTCCTCGGGATGGGCAGCGAAGGCCCACCGTGCCGCATGGATGTGGCTTTTTTCGGGCGCTGGAAGGGTGGTGCGGTGACGCTGGCGTTGCGACGGGTCGTCGCGTCCGTTCATGGCCTGCGGAGCCGAACGGACGCGACCGGAAGATCCTACCTGGCGCCCGCGTTCGGACCGGCGGCGTGCAGGCGGCGCACGATGGCCAGGGCCCGTTTCACGTGCTGGTCCGGCGTCAGGTGGTCGGCGGCGGACGAGAACGAGGCCACGATCTTGCCGTCGGCGTCGATCACGAAGGTGGTGCGCGGGATGAAGCCGTGGGTCACCGTCACGCCGCGCACGTCCTTCACGCCGGCCTGGGGCGGGATCAGCTTCAGGCCGTAGGTCGCGGCGATCTTGCCGTGGGGATCGGAGGCCACCGGGAACTTGCCGGCGCAGTACTTGGGATCGGCCGAGAACATGTCCAGCCGCTTCAGGCTGTCGGCCGACACGCCGATGATGGTGGCGCCCGCGGCCACGAACTTGTCCTTGTCGGTGGCGAAGGTATGCGCTTCCAGGTCGCAGCCGCCGGTGTAGGCCGCCGGATAGAAGTACACCACCACCGGGCCCTTGCTCAGCGCGTGCTTCAGCGAGAAGGTGAAGTTCTTGCCGGCCAGGCTGGCCGGGGCGGTGAAGTCCGGTGCCTTGGCGCCGGGCGCCAGCGCGGCCAGCGCGGGCACGCCCACGGCCAGAAGGCCCAGGATGGCGGTGGCGGCCAGTATCAAGCGAACGCGTTTCATCGATGCGATCCTCCTTCGCAGGGTTCGAACGTCCCCCGCATCACGTCGGCCGGTGGCCGATCGCGTGCAGGGCTGTCGTGCAAGATGCCCAGTGTGCGCCTTTTCCGGTGAAGAAGGCGTGACCACGCGGCACCGCATGTCATGGGCGGGACGCGGAGCGGCAGGCTGGTTGCAGCGCGAATCCGGCGGCGGCGTGCGCATCATCCAGCATCATCGTGACATGGCACGTTCGCGACTCACAAAGCATGCACGCGCAGGGTTTCGTAGTGCGGCAGGGCGGCCTCGGCCACGCGGGCAGCTTCGCCGTGCAGGGACGGCAACGGGCCTTCGGCCTCGGCGAAGCCGGTCGAGCGGTGCACCGCGCCGTACCAGTGCGGGGCCCAGACGCCGTCGTCGGGATGGCCGCCGGCGGGCCAGTGCAGCATGTCCTCCGTGAACCCGATGCCGATGGCCTCGCACAGCGCGCCGAGCTTCGCGCGTGGGTCGGCGCGGATGTCCGCGCTGTCGATCACCGGCGGGGCGTGGCCGAGCCGGTCGGCCACTTCGTCGAACAGCCGCGCCTGCTGCATGAAGCCGATGTCGTGAAGGGTCGGGGCCTCGCGCTTGCGCGCGTAGCTGGCGACCACCCGCGCCGGGTGGCGGATCAGGAACACGTTCGTGCATGCGCGCATGAAGTCGCGCGGGAAGCCGTCGAGCATGTGCAGCGTCATGTGCTTCTGGTACCAGATCGGCCGGTCGCCCGGGATCGGGCCGGCGCAGGCGGCGGCGACCTTGGCCGGGTCGGTCTCGCCGGCCGCGACCACCTCCTCGCGCATCGGGTGGTCCAGGCCGGTGGCGGCCAGGTAGGCGGCGTAGAACGGCTCGTCCGACACCGCGCAGTCGCCGCGCGCGCCGAAGCTGTACATCATCGCGGTGGACAGGTTGCGCGGGCCCGACCACATGGCGATCCTCATGCGCCGCACTCCCGGGCGATCCGGTCCTTGTACAGCTCGCGGATGCGTGCGGTCACCGGGCCCATGGCGCCGTCGCCGATGACGCGTCCGTCGATTTCGCCGACCGGCGTCTGCGCGCCGAAGCTGCCGGTCAGGAAGGCCTCGTCGGCGCCGTAGGTATCCACCAGCGAGTAGTTGCGCAGGTGCACCGGGATGCCGTGTTCGCGGCACAGCTCGATGACCTTGCCGCGGGTGATGCCGTTCATGCAGTAGTCGCCGGTCGAAGTCCACACCTCGCCCTTGCGCACGATGAAGAAGTTGCAGGCGTTGGTGGTGTTGACGAAGCCGTGCACGTCCAGCATCAGCGCCTCGTCCGCGCCGGCCTTTTCGGCGGCGATGCAGGCCAGGATGCAGTTGAGCTTGGAGTGGGTGTTGAGCTTGGGGTCCTGGGTCATCGGCAGGCCGCGCATGTGCGGCACCGTGGCCAGGCGCACCGGGCGCGGCAGCGAGGGCCGCGAGTGCTCCATGATGATCACCATGGTCGGCCCCGAGCGCGACAGCGACGGGTGCTGGAACGGATGCGTCTTGACCCCGCGCGTGACCATCAGCCGCGCGTGCACGTCGCTGTGCATGTCGTTGGCCTGGCGCAGATCTTCCAGCGCCTTCACCACGCCGTCGCGGTCCATGCCGATGTCCAGGTCGAGCGCCTTGGCGCCCTCGAACAGCCGGTCCAGGTGCTCGCCGAGGAAGGCCCAGCGACCGTGGTACAGGCGCAGTCCTTCCCACACCCCGTCGCCCATCAGGAACCCGCTGTCGTAGACGCTGACCACGGCCTCGGCCCGGGGCACGATGCGGCCGTCGACGTAGACGAGGATGTCCGCGTTGCGCGCATCGTCCTCGGCCTGGTGGGTGGTGACGGGTTCGGTCATGGTCGGCATCCGTGGCGGCAGTGGGCACGATGGAACCCGTTCAAGGTAGCAACGTCCGGCGCCCTACGACAGCGCCTGTTCCAGTTCGCGTTCCAGTGCCTGCATCAGCGCCGCGGTTGGCATGGCGCGGGCCAGGGGCGCGCCCTGGCCGGCCCAGTGGGCGCCGAAGCCGGTGTGGCCGGTCGCCCTGGCGGCGGCGTGGAGGGCCTTGCCGGCATCGTAGGCGAGGGGGTAGTCGGGCACATCGTTGTCAGCGACCCCGGCGGCCCAGCGCGTGAAGTCGCTGGCCAGGCTGCGCGCGGGACGGCCGGAGATGACGCGGGTCATCACGGTGCGATGGGCGGCGTCGCCGGCCAGGCGCTCGCGGTAGCCGGCATCGGCCAGTGATTCGTCGGTGGCGACGAAGGCCGTGCCCAGCTGGGCCGCACACGCGCCCGCGGCCAGCACCGCGGCGATGCCGGCGCCGTCCATGATGCCGCCGGCGGCGAGGACCGGAAGATCGACATGCCGCACCAGGATCCGGGTCAGCGCCAGTGTCCCAAGTCGGCTGTCCTCGGCGTCCGGATCGAACATGCCGCGATGGCCGCCCGCCTCGTAGCCCTGCGCGACGACGGCGTCGAGACCGGCGTCGCGGATGGCCCGCGCCTCGTCCAGGGTGGTGGCGGTGGCCAGCAGCACGATGCCGGCCGCCTTCAGCGCCCGGACCTGGGCCGGATGCGGCAGGCCGAAATGAAAGCTGACCACGGCGGGCTTTTCCTCCACCAGCATGGCCAGCATGTCCGGGGCCTCCAGGAACGTGGTGTAGATCTCGCGCAGGCGTTCGGGAGGCCGGGCGCCGTGGCGTGCGAACAGGGGCGCCATGCGGCGCAGCCAGCGCCGGGTGCGTTCGGCGTCGTCGCGCGCGGGCCGGTGCACGAACAGGTTCACGTGGAGCGGACCCTCGCAGGCGGCGCGGAAGGCGTGGATGGCCGAGCGGGCCTGGTCCGCGTCCATCGCGCCCACGCCCAGCGCGCCGAGGCCGCCGGCCCGCGTGACGGCGGCCGCCATCGCTGGCGAGGACACGCCGGCCATCGGCGCCTGCAGGATCGGCAGCCGGATGCCCAGCTGTCGAGCAAATGCAGTAGAGAAAATGTTCATGCGACGGGTTTCCGGTCCATGCCCGGCATACATGCAAGCACGAGCCGCGGCATCGGTGAAAGGGGGGCGTTCAGTGGCGCCCGGGTGCGGCGTCCAGCAGCTGCGGCAGCAATGTGGGCAGTTCGGCAAAGCGTTCCGCACTGGCCGTGGCCCGCGCGGCGAGCTCCGGTGCGCCGTAGCCCCAGTGCGCGAACACGCCGGGAATACCGAAGGCGCGCGCGGCCTCCAGATCGGTGGTGAAATCGCCCACCATGACCGCGGGGTGGTCGGTCAGGCCGGCACGGGCCAGGGTGGCCTGCAGGTGTCGCGGATCGGGTTTCTTCGCCGGGGTCCGGTCGCTGCCGCAGATGGCGTCGAAGTGCGCCAGCAGGTCCAGGCGCTGCAGGATATCCGTGGCCAGGTGCTCGAGCTTGTTGGTGCACACGAGCAGCTTCCAGCCGTCGGACGCCAGCTGCACCAGGGTTTCGCGCACGCCGGGGTAGGGCTGCGTGTGCACGACGGGGTGGTGCGCATAGCGATCGACGAAGGCGGCAATGTCCCGTTCCTCGGCCGTGCGTGCATGCAGGGCGAATGCGCCCTCGGCGAACCGCCGCAGGCCGTGGCCCATCAGGGCGGCCGCCTGCACCCGGTCGAGCGTGGGCAGGCCGTGTTCGCGCAGGGTCGGGTTGAGGGCCTCGGCCACGTCCCATGCGGTGTCGATCAGGGTGCCGTCGAGATCGAAGATGGCCACCGGCGTGTCGGCGAAGCGCGGGTGGCGCGGATGGTCGGGAAAAGGGCTCACGATGACTCCGGTGGACCGGCCAGGAGCCCGTGCACGGGCAGGGTGCTGGCGAGGACCCGATCATACAGAGTTGTCCGGCCGCGCCAGGACGGATGGCCGAGCGGTGCGTCGTTCGGCCGGAAGCGTTCGATCCTGTGCTCCATGCCATCCGCCAGGCCAATGGCCTCGTCCTGCAATCGGAGCCGTCATCCTGGCGGACGCTGCCGGGACACTCCAGGAAGGCATGGGCGCGGGTGATGGGGCGCAGGTACGCCCTTCCACCTGGCAAGCGACACCAGGCCGGACGCCCGCCGCTCAGCCACGACGCAGCTGGCGGACGTGCCGCCACACGTACATCGCCAGGGCGATGACGATGCCCGCGACCATCAGTCCGTCGAAGCGGTGGAAATAGACGCCCAGCGTGTCCCAGTGCTCGCCCATTTTCATGCCGATCCATGCCAGTCCCCAACACCAGACCAGCGAGCCGAGGAAGGTGTACAGGCTGAATCGCCAGGGCGACATGCGCACCACGCCGGCCGGAAAGGCGATGAAGGTGCGGATCACCGGCAGCAGGCGGCCGACGAGGATGGTGATGTCGCCATGGCGCTGGAACCAGCGATCGGCCAGGTCGAGGTCGTGGCGGGAGATCAGCACGTACTTGCCGTAGCGCTCGATCAGCGGCCGGCCACCCCACGCGCCGATGGCATAGGCCAGCCACGAGCCGAGCAGGCAACCGAGCGCGCCGGCCAGGGCCACCATGCCCAGCGACAGCGTGCCCTGGAATACCAGGTAGCCTGAAAACGGCATGATGACCTCGGAGGGCAGGGGAATGCAGGCACTCTCGATGCCCATCAGCAGCACGATGCCCAGGTATCCCATTCGCGAGATCACCGCGATGATCGCGCCGGCGAGCAGGGCCAACCATTTCTCCAGCATGCGTCCGCCTTTTCCGTAAGCAGTGAAAGGCCCATGGTAGAGGCAAACCGGGCCCGGTTCAGTGCCTTTGTCGATCCGTGCCAGCCAGGGCCGGGCGTCGACGGTGACGGCGCAGGATGGCTGTCGCCCACAAGCGCGGATGCGGCCCTCGGCGAACCAGGCATGCGCCTGCGCGCCAGAACGGGTTTGCTGCGAACCCCGATGCGGGGTCGGGCATGCGTTGGTGGGCCCACCAGGACTCGAACCTGGAACCAAGGGATTATGAGTCCCCTGCTCTAACCATTGAGCTATAGGCCCCTCGCCGGGCGTGAAGTGTAGCGTGTCCCGCGATGGCCTTGGAGGTCAGCCGGCTGCCCGGGCGGCCGCTTCGGCGCGGCGATGGCGCGCGCGGCGGCGGTTGTGGTGCAGCGCATCGCCGGTGAGCACGGCCAGGGCCAGCCAGATGATGCCGAAGCCGAGCCAGTGGCTGGGCGGCATCGGCTCGTGGTTGATGGCCACCGCGATGATGAACTGCAGCGTCGGCGCCATGTACTGCATCATGCCGACGATGCTCAGCGGCAGGCGGCGCGCGGCGGCGGCGAAGAAGATCAGTGGAGCAGCGGTGACGATGCCGGTGGAGGCCAGCCACAGCATGCTGCGCGCGCCCTCGGTGGTGAAGTGGGTCTGGCCGCGACCGTGCAGCCAGGCCAGCGCGGCGATGGCGAACGGCGCCAGCAGCAGGGTCTCGATGCCCAGGCTGGCGACCGCGCCGGTGTGGCGGCCGGCGTAGCTCTTGGCCAGGCCGTACAGGCCGAAGCTGAAGGCCAGGCCCAGCGCGATCCACGGCAGCTGGCCATCGCCGACGGCGATCACCAGCACCGCAAGCCCGCCGATGCCCATGGCGACCCACTGCAGCGGGCGCAGTTGCTCCTTCAGGATCAGCACGCCCAGGCCCACGGTGAGGATCGGGTTGGTGAAGTAGCCCAGCGAGGCCTGCTGCACCTGGCGGTGGTTGGCGGCGTAGACGTAGATCAGCCAGTTGGCGCCGATCAGCGCGGCGGCGATGGCCATGAAGGCGAGCCGTCGCGGGTTGCGGAACGT
Organism: uncultured Gammaproteobacteria bacterium; assembly: GCA_963817755.1. GTDB lineage: Bacteria > Pseudomonadota > Gammaproteobacteria > Xanthomonadales > Rhodanobacteraceae > Oleiagrimonas. Next base: position 192,347 of record CAWFPB010000005.1, on the reverse strand, counting down.
TTCGACGACTTGGCGCAGGGTCCCGGTGAGTAGCAGGATCGCCGCGCAGATCAGCAGCGTCCACAGCGTGCGGTTGCCGACGATCTCCAGGTCCGAGGCGAAGGCCAGGCGCTGGAAATACAGCGGCAGCACGCCCCAGATGCCGTAGCAGGCCAGGCCGAACAGCAGGCCGCTGCGCATCGATGCGTGCGAATGGGATGCGGAATGGATCTTGGACACGGACGATACCTGGTCGAACTCGGGGTGGGGGCGGGCGGTGCACGCCCGGGGCGCGGGTGTGGTCGAAGGCCGGGACACGGGCGTCCCTGCGACCGTTCCATGATGCGTTCGACACGGCCTGAGCACCACTGAAAGTTGTGCGTGTCCGGCTTGAATCCCGCTCACACCGGGTGCTGCGAAGTCCGGCAACGAAAACGGCCGCCTGCGGCGGCCGTCTCCGGATCGTGCGTGGCGAATGGCTCAGTCGTGGTCGAGGAACGAGCGCAGCTGCTCCGAGCGGCTCGGATGGCGCAGCTTGCGCAGGGCCTTGGCCTCGATCTGGCGGATCCGCTCGCGGGTCACGTCGAACTGCTTGCCGACCTCTTCCAGCGTGTGGTCGGTGTTCATGTCGATGCCGAAGCGCATGCGCAGGACCTTGGCCTCGCGCGGGGTCAGGCCGGCCAGGATGTCGCGCACGTTCTCGATCAGGCCGGTCGCGGTCGCCGCATCGACCGGCAGGTCGACGTTGACGTCCTCGATGAAGTCGCCCAGGTGCGAATCCTCGTCGTCGCCGATCGGCGTCTCCATGGAAATCGGCTCCTTGGCGATCTTGAGCACCTTGCGGACCTTGTCCTCGGGCATCTCCATGACCTTGGCCAGCTCTTCCGGCGTCGGCTCGCGACCGAACTGCTGCAGCATCTGGCGCGAGATGCGGTTGAGCTTGTTGATGGTCTCGATCATGTGCACCGGGATGCGGATGGTGCGCGCCTGGTCGGCGATCGAACGCGTGATCGCCTGGCGGATCCACCAGGTGGCGTAGGTCGAGAACTTGTAGCCGCGGCGGTATTCGAACTTGTCCACCGCCTTCATCAGGCCGATGTTGCCCTCCTGGATCAGGTCCAGGAACTGCAGGCCGCGGTTGGTGTACTTCTTGGCGATGGAGATCACCAGGCGCAGGTTGGCCTCGACCATCTCCTTCTTGGCACGGCGGGCCTTGGCCTCGCCGATGGACATGGAGCGGTTGATCTCCTTGATGTCGGCCAACGGCAGATACAGCGCTTCGGCGATGTCGGCCAGTTTCTGCTGTTCGGTCTCGATTTCCTCCAGGTGCTTCTTCAGCGCCGGCACCCACTTCTGGCGTTTGCGCGCGAGCTCTGCGCCCCACTCGACGCGGCCCTCGTTCTCCGGGAAGATCTTCAGGAACTCGCTGCGCGGCATCCGGCACTGCTTGACCATGATGTGCATCAGGGTGCGTTCGTGACGGCGGATGTTGTTGACCACCTCGCGCATCTTGCGCACGAACCCGTCGATCAGCACCGACGGAAGCTTCAGGGCCAGGAAGCCCTCGGCCATCTGGTCGCGGATCTTGGCGACCTTCTTGTCCTCGATGTCGTACTTGGCCGCGGCACGCTGGAACTTCTCGTACAGCTTGCGCAGCGCCTCGATGCGGCGCTCGACCTCTTCCGGGTCGGGGCCGTTGTTGACGTTCTTCTTCTCTTCCTCGCCGTCGTTGTCGTCGTCGTCGGAATCGCTGTCCGAATCGTCGGAGTCGCTGTCGTCGCCACTGCTGTTCTTGGCGCCTTCGTCCTCTTTCTCTTCCTTCTTGGTCATGACGTCGTTCGGGTCCTCGACGTCATTGAAGCCGGCCAGGATCTCGGACAGGCGCTTTTTGCCGTCCTTGTGCAGGTCGTATTCCTCGACCAGCAGCTGGATGGCCCACGGGAAGCTGGCCAGCGCGGTCTGCACCTGCAGCAGGCCTTCCTCGATGCGCTTGGCGATGGCGATCTCGCCCTCGCGGGTGAGCAGTTCCACCGTGCCCATCTCGCGCATGTACATGCGCACGGGATCGGTGGTGCGGCCGACTTCCGCGTTGGCGGCCGAGAACAGCGCCACGGCCTCCTCGGCCGCAGTGTCGTCGTCGTTGCCGGACGCGGCATCGGGGTTGATCATGTCGCTGTCGGGTGCGGCCTCGTGCACCTCGATGCCCATGCCGTTGATCATCGAGATGATGTCCTCGATCTGCTCCGAATCGACGACGTCCTCGGGCAGGTGATCGTTGACCTCGGCATAGGTCAGGTAGCCCTGCTCACGACCCTTCGTGATGAGCTGCTTGATCTCGGACTGCTGCTGATGCGACTTGTTGTTTTCCATGGATGAAACCGTGGGACCCGGAACCGTTCAGTATACCAGATGGTGATGTTTTAGCCAGTATTCAAGCGACTATTCCAACCCGGACGGCGAAGCAAAAAGCATGCCCGACAAGGGTTTGCAGCGCCTTCTGCCGGCGGTTGCCGTTGCCTCGCCGATGACCCCATGGACCGCGACCCGCGCGGGGCGCGGATCGCGGTCGGAAAAGTCGGGGAGACTCACCGTGCCGTCAGCCAGAAGGTGACGGGGCCGTCATTGACCAGGCTGATACACATATGGGCACCGAAGCGGCCGATTTCCACCCCCGGATGCGCTGTGCGCGCCAGTTCGACCAGCCGGTCGAACCAGCGCCGGCCGTGTTCCGGGCTGGCGGCGCCGGTGAAACTGGGGCGCATGCCCTTGCGGGTGTCGGCGGCCAGGGTGAACTGGCTGACCAGCAGCAGTCCGCCACCGGTGTCGGCCAGCGAGCGGTTCATGCGGCCATCGTCGTCCGCGAACACCCGGTAGCCGAGCAGGCGCTCGAGCATGCGCCGTGCCTGCTTTTCGCCGTCGTCGGGTTCCACCGCCACCAGCGCCAGCAGGCCGGGACCGATGGCGCCGACGGTCTCCGCGTCGACGTCGACGCGGGCTTCGGTAACGCGCTGGATGAGGGCGATCATGGGCAGGCCGGGAATGGGGAGTGGGGAATGGAGAATCGTTAGAGCGTAGAACAAGCCGCATCGCAAGCGTAAGGGTATCGATGGCGGCCACATTCCCGATTTCCCATTCTCCATTCCCGGCTCTTCGCTACACTTGCCGGATGCGTCCCGACATTGCTCTCGTCTATCTCCTGCTGCGCCTGCTGGCGTTGTTGCCTCTGCGCGTGCTGCATGCGATCGGGGGTGGGCTGGGGCGGTTGCTGGGCTGGATGGGCGCGAGCGCCGCACGCAACGCGCGGGCGAACGTGGCGATCGCGCGGCCGGAGCTTTCGCCGCCGGCGCAGCGACGCCTGGCGGATGCGTGCCTGCGCGAGCATGGGCGCTCGGTGATGGAGATGGCCAGCGTGTGGGGCGGTGGTGCGCGACGTGCGCTGCGGCGTGTGCGCGAAGTGTGTGGGGAGGAGCATTTCAGCGCCGCCCTGGAGCAGGGCAAGGGCGTGATCATCGCCGCGCCGCACCTGGGCTGCTGGGAGCTGCTCAACTACTGGCTGTGCAGTCGCACGCCGATGGCGATCCTGTACCGGCCCCCGCACGTCAAGGCGCTGGAGGCGCTGTTGCGCAAGGTGCGCGGGGACCTTGCGCCGGAGCAGGTACGCGCCGAGGGTGCGGGCGTGCGCACCTTGTTCAAGCGGCTGGCCGCGGGAGGCACGATCGGCATCCTGCCGGACCAGAAGCCGCGCCAGGGCGAGGGGCGATATGCACCGTTCTACGGGCGGCGCGCGCTGACCATGGTGCTGCTGCCGCGCCTGGCCGCGCGTACCGGCGCCACGGTACTGTTCTCGTTCGCCGAACGCCTGCCGCGCGGGGCCGGCTATCGCATCCACCTGATCCCGGCACCGGAAGGGCTGGACGACGCCGATCCGGACCGCGCCTGCGCGGCGCTCAACCGGGGCGTGCAAATGTGCGTCGAGCGGGCCTTCACGCAGTACCAGTGGACCTACCGGCGTTTCACGCCGCCGGCGCCGGGCGAGGACAATCCCTACCGCGAGTGAGGGCCCCGGCCGCCGCGTTCCAGGCGACGCAGGAACACCTGCATTTCCTTCTGGGCCTGCTTGTCGCCGCGCGCCTGGGCGGCGGCGATGCCCTCGCGCCAGGCCGTGGCCGCGGCGTCGCGGTCACCGGCGGCCAGGTGTGCCTTGCCCAGCAGCTTCCAGGCCGCCGAATAGCCGGGATCGAAATCCAGCGCGGCGCGTAACTGTGTGCAGGCCTCCGCGTGGCGTGACGCTTCCAGCAGCGCACTGGCCAGGGCGAAGCGCAGCAGGGCCCCGTCGCGTGGGCCGTCGACCTGGGCTTGCAGGCTCTCGATGCGCGCGGCGTTCATCCGCGGGCTCGCAAGGCGCGATAGCGCCAGTAGTCGGGCGAGGGCAGCAGGCGCGTGGGCTGGTCCGGCTCGGGCGGGGTCTCGCCGGCGCGGATCGCGGCCAGGGTGCTGGCCTTCCAGACCACCAGCCAGTCGCCACGGAACGGCTGCACCAGCAGCGCGTAGCGCAGGTTGTCCGGCTGCAGCCCGTGGCTGTCGGGGTAGGTGACGATCAGGCCGTCCGGATGCTGCCGGGCAAAGCGCTCGATGGCCCGGCTGTCGCGCAGGGACCGGATCGGCTGGCGCAGGCGGGCGGCGAAGGTGAACTGGCCCTCGGGATGGCCGACGCTGGCCAGGGCATGACCCTGGGCGCGTGCCCGGGCGAGCAGGGCACTGGGCGCGCTCAGGTCATAGGGCATCCACAGGGTCAGGGTGAACAGGGTATTGAAGGCGAAGGCGCCGACCAGCCCGGCGACGGCGATGCGGCGCATCTCGCCACGCCCGCGCAGGAACAGCAAGGCGCCGAGCAGCAGGTACACGACGCCGAAAAAGCGGCTGTAGCCGGCCAGGTCCACCAGCCAGTGGCTGGTGAACGGCGGGTGGCCGGCCAGGTCCGGCAGCGCCAGCAGGAACAGGCCGGTGGCCACGCTGCCCAGCGCCAGCGGCCAGCTGCCCAGCCAGGACGAGGCCGCCAGGCGCGGCCGGCGCTCGCGCAGCACCGCGATGGCGGCGGCCAGCAGCATCACCGCGCCGCCGTACTCGGGCAGCGGGTAGTACAGCTGCTTGCCGCTGATCAGCGAGAAGCCCAGCAACACCGGCAGCAACCAGCACAGCAGGAAGCGCAGCCCCGGTTCCAGCGGGCGGCGCAGCGTGGCCACCGCGACCCAGGCGCGCGGCCAGGCCGCGAACGGGAACAGCAGGACCGGCAGCCAGGCCAGGTACCACCATGCCGGCTGGGCGTGGGCGAAGGAATCGACCACGCGGCCGCCGGTCTGCTTGAACAGCAGCGCGTTGCGGTAGGCCTCGCCGCCGAGGTGGATGGCCGGCACCAGCCAGGCCGCCAGCATGGCCAGTCCGCCCAGCACGGCCAGGCCGCCGAAGCCGTACCAGCGGGCCTTGTGGCGACGCGCGTGCTCGCTCCACAGCGGGCCGAGCAGCCACGGGAAGGCCACGTGCAGCAGCATCACCGGCCCCTTGGCCAGCAGGCCGGCGCCGATCCACAGGCCGAACAGCCACCAGCGCGGCCGGGCGCGGCGCGCGGTCGGCACCAGGCTCAACAGGGCCGACAGCACGCACACCGCCAGCAGCACCTCGTACATGATCTGCAGGCTGAACAGGAACGCATAGGCCAGCGCCGCCAGCATCCACGGCGTGGCCCGGGCGACCCACGGACGGTCCGGGAACAGGCGTCGCGCCAGGGTCGCGGCCAGGACCAGTTCGGTGGCGCCGAAGCCCACTTCCAGCAGTCGCGGCCACACGTCGTTGACGCCGGTGACCGACCAGCCGGCATGGATCAGCCAGTACAGCAGCGGCACCTTCTGGCTGTAGGGGGCGCCGTTGAACCAGGGCACGATCCAGTGGTGGCCGCTCCACATTTCCCAGGCCACGGCCAGGGTGCGGGTCGAGTACATCGGCATCGGCCCGTGGGCGAAGATGGCCAGCAGGGCCAGCACCAGCCACAGCGGCAGCCAGGGCCACAGGGCGCGCAGGTGTTCAGAGCGTGAATAGTGCCTGGGAAGCATGGAACCTGCGTCGTGGAAGAGGGCGGGGCGTCAGCGGCCCCAGTAGCCGATGCGGCGGCGGATCTTCAGCTTGCGCCAGAAGTTGGCGGGCTTGCGCTTGCGGTTGCGGCCGCCGCCGGCGATGAACGCTTCCACCGCGTCGAGCACGCGTTCGCTGGAGCGGCCGTCATGGTAGGGGTGGATGGCTCGGCCGTAGTCGCGGATGGCGGCCATCAGCTCCGGCGGCCGCGACAGTGCGCGTGCGATCGCCGGTTCGAAATCGGCTGCATCATGGATGTCGATCAGCTGGGGGCCCGGACGGCGGTTGTTGAAGGTCACCACCGGCTTGCCGGTGAGCAGGAATTCGTTGAGCGCCGAGGAGGTGTCCGAGCACATCATGTCGACCTGCGGGAACAGCTCCAGGATGTTGTCGTTGGTGGCGAACGTCAGGTGCTCGTTCTCCAGGGCCCTGTAGCGCGCCACGGTCTCGGCGTTCATCTTCGGGTGGAAGGTGACGATCCAGCGCCAGCGGCCGTCGCGCGACAGGCGCTTGACCTCGTCGTGGAGGGTCTCGGCCGCGCTCCAGGAGGGCGAGAAGGTCGAGTGGTACAGGATCACCGGTGGCGAGCGCACCGGCGCCGGGTGGTCCGGCTGGAACACGTCGGCGAACGGGTCGAGCTTGGGCCAGCCGGTCTGGGCGACGCTGAAGTGGCCCAGCTTGTCGGCCATCTCCGTGAAGGCCGCGGTGTCGTTGGGGCCGGTGGTGCAGTACAGGTCGAAGAAGCCGCGGATGTAGATGTGGCGCGGCTTGCCGGCATCGAAGCCGTGGAAGATCTCGGCCTTCACGCCGGGAAAGAAGTGCGGCACCGCGTTGGAGGGGGTGAGCACTGCGCGCGGGGCGAAGGCGCGTACTTCCTCGGTGGTGCGCAGCCAGGTCTCGCCCTCGTCCAGGTCCTCGCCGCCGGGACCGTCGAAGAACCAGGCGGCCTGGTCGCCGCGCGCGCGGATGGCCGCCTGCAGCGGACGCAGGATGGCCAGGGCGTAGCGTTCGGAGCCGTACAGGAGGTAATGCTTGGGCATCGGATCAGCGGTCCAGTCCGTGGCGTTTGAGCAGGTCGGCGGCCATGTCCACCGAGTCGGGGTTCACGCACATCTCGTAGTAGCGCATGCGCTTGTACACGGCATAGCTGGCCGCGGTCTGGGCGATGATGAAGCCGCGCCATCCATCGAGGAAGGCGCGGCGGAGAAGGTAGTCTTTCAGGAAGGCGCTCATAAACACCAGCGGCACATCCCACATGCGGGGCTTGCGGTTGCGCTGGCGCCAGTCGCGAGCCTTCAGTTCCGAGTAGCGCACGACCTTCAGGCTCTTGTGCACCAGGGTCGGGTTGTGCAGGTGCTGGAAGGTGTGTCGCAGCGTGGTGGACGCGCCTTCGAAACGCAGCGATTCATGCACGCGCACGTTGGCCCAGCTGGCGCGTTCGCGATGGTAGAGGCGGGCCATGCGCTCGCCCAGCATCGGCTTGTAGCCCCGCATGGGTGCGCCCATGAAAAGCGTCGTGCGGCGCAGGTAGACCGCGGCCAGCGATGAAGCCATCAGTTCGGGAAGCCGCTGGCGCATCTCGTCGACCAGTTCGGGTGACAGGTATTCGTCGGCATCCAGCGCCAGGATCCAGTCGTGAGAGCACTGGGTGGTGGCGAAGTTGCGCTGCGGCCCGAAGCCCAGCCAGTCCTGGTGCACGACGCGTGCGCCATGTGCCCGGGCGATGGCTGCGGTGTCGTCCGTGCTGCCACTGTCGATCACCAGCTTCTCGGCCGCGAACGGCACGCTGTCCAGGCAGCGCGCGATATGCGCGGCCTCGTTGTAGGTGATCACCACCAGGGTCAGGGGCAAAGCTTGCATGGTGCCATTCTAAACGGGCCGGCCGGACGTGACACGCATCGGCGCACGGTCCGGTTGCGGCCCTGACGCCAGCCGGGCGTCGCAGCGGTCAGTGGGGGATGGGGCCGGGGGTCCGCGTGGCGTCGAAGTCCCCGGTCAAGGCTGTCTGGTGCAAGGTACAGGCCAGGGCGGCCGTGCCCCAGGCAAGCCATTTGACGAAGTGCCGGCGTTTCAGCAGGAGCGAGTAGAACAGCATCGCCGGCAGGCAGGCCAGCAAGATCTTGGCCAGGTAACTCCGCGCCGGCTCCCTGCCCAGGTACTTCTGGGTGATCAGATGCTTGGATCGCACGTAGTGGTAGCAGCGCAGGAACCGGTTGCGCAGGGTGGGCGTCGACGACGCGCCGCCGGTGTGAAGGATCGTCGCGGCCGGTTCCAGCAGGCAGTCGAAGCCGGCGTTTTGCATGCGCAGGCACAGGTCGTCATCCTCGAAGAACAGGAAGAAGCGTTCGTCGAATCCACCGATCCGGTGGAACGCGTGCGTGCGCAGGAGCAGGCAGCACCCGTGCACCCACTGCGCGCTGCAGGTGGCATCGGGGACCCGGTAGCGGGCTTTGTTCATGCGCAGGTGGAACGCGGGGCGGTAGCTCTTGCGCGGCGAGAGGTCGCGGTCCAGGCTTTGCGGGGCGACCAGGCCGGCCGACGGGTAGCGCTGCAGGGTCGCCATCAGCGTGGCCAGGGAGTCGGGCGAGATCACGCAGTCCGGATTGATCAGCAGGGTCAGGGGCGTGCAGACACCCGCCAGGGCCAGGTTGCAGGCACGGCCGTAACCCTCGTTGTGCGTGTTCTCGATGACGGTGGCATGCGGCAGTCGTTCGCGCAGGGATGCCGCGGTGCCGTCGGTGCTCGCGTTGTCGACCAGGATGATGTTGGGGAACGGTCTCAGCATGTCGCAAAGCGGGTCGGCAAGGTCCCGGCTGAGATAGGTGACGCACACGATCGTGACGTCCTTCAATGCATGTTCGGTCATCATCCGGTCCCTGGCAGTGGCTTGTTGGGGCGCGTCCTCGCACTGGCCATCGGGATGCAGGCCAGCAGGAGCACGAATACGTTTCGGTGGGTGAAGTCCGCCCACAGGCCGTTGGCCAGGCCCGCGACCAGGTAGATCAGCAGGATGCTGGCGTAGAGGCCCTGTTCGGGCGGTTCCAGTCGCTGGATGTAGCGGGCCAGCGCGATGACCAGGATCAGGTAGATCAGCAGACCGACCGCGCCCTGCTCGGCGAGGATCAGCAACATCTCCTGGTGCGGGTGACCCATCAGGAATCCGTGCATGTCGGGCGTGCCCTCGATGGATTTCCTGTACAGGGGCGCCCACTGGTGCAATCCATGGCCGAACCACGGGGCCGATTCCACGATCGGGATCGTCTTGCGCCAAAGTTCGAGGCGGATGCCCGTGGACGTGGCCACGTGATGTTTCAGGTACAGCGCGGTCTCGGAGGCCATGTCGTCGACCAGTCGCGTGCGCACGACGGGCGTCAGCAGGATGCCGGTCAGGGTGACGATGCCGAGGCTGGAGACCAGCAGCGCCGTGCGCCAGCGGCTACGCCGGCGCATGAGCAGCCACCACGTCCAGAACGCGGCCAGCGGGATCAGCGTGAGGTAGGTCGTGCGGCTTTCGATCATGAACACGATGTTGACCAGACCCAGCACCACCGACGCCAGCAGCAGCAGTCGTTTGCGGCGCGAGCGGGTCTCGAGGCTGGCGGCCAGGGCCATCGACAGGTAGATCAGCAGCGCCAGTCCCTGCTGCGTGTACTCCTTGAACACCGTGTCGGCCAAGAACGGATTGTGCTGCACCCGGGGCCGCTGCGGGATCAGCCCAATGGACATGGCATAGGACAGGAGCAGCGTCAGGAGCACCGCCATGGCAAATGCGGCCAGGGCACGGCGGCGCCATGTCCGGGTCTGCAGCAGGGTACCCATGACCAGCGGATACAGGCAGACCCAGACGAAGGTACCGCGCAGCGGCAGGCGGGATGTCAGGTACCAGGTATGCAGCGCACTGAGTACCAGGACGCCGCACCACACCAGGAACCCGCGGGCCACCGGATGCCGGAAGGCGGATGACCAACGTTGGCGAAGATCGCTGCCGAGCAGGGAAAAGACCAGGCTGAGGAAGATCGCGATGTTGGTACCGGGCTTGTTCACCGAGGCAAAGAACAGGCTGGCCACGGCGCACCACCGTCCCGAGGTGAGCAGCCCGTCACGGATCCGGTCGTACCGTGAACGGGATTCGGCCTGCGCGGGGACGCCGGACGCGCGGGCGGAGCGTCCGGGTTCCGGGGTGCCGGCATTCGTGCCTGCCCAGCCGCCTTCGAATGCGTCCTGATGATTCACGCGACCGCGTCCGTGGTCAGGGCGACGGCGATGCCTGGGCCGGGCGTCGCCGATCGCCGGCGAGCGCAAGCCGGGGCGGTACCCGGGTGAAGGCTCGGCGCGAGGGATTCGCGCCAGAGCATGCCCTGGGATTTCAGGGCCCGGTGCAAGGCGTGCCGTGGAAGGGGTGCGACCGGATTGAAGCTGCCAGGCGCCACGCGCAGGCCGCCGTCGCTCGAACCGGGATGTCCGGCGGCATGCGCGACCGGTACCGGGCCCTCGGGTCGCTTCCGACGGGTTCGAGGCCTCGTGGCGCGTTCCGGGTGGCGGAGAGCAATGACTCCGCCGAGGGAGGGGCGGATTCGGGTCGAGCTGAACAAGGTCAATTCCATGACATGGGGTGCCAGTTCCAATGGCGTAGTCGATGCATCATGGACGACAGCTGAATCCAGCCAGCACATCCTCAATAATTGGAACTTTATCACGTATTTCCCCAGCGCTCGGTCCATGCCGCCGTTTCCCATACAATGGACCCTCGCATGCCCGTTCGAGTGCACTGGACGCACGGGTCCCGTGCGCACACCCATCCGAATGCAGGGGTCGTCATGAACAGAATCCTGGTAACAGGCGGAGCAGGCTTTCTCGGTTCGCATCTGTGCGAGCGCCTGCTGGATGCCGGCCATGACGTACTGTGCGTGGACAACTACTTCACCGGCAGCAAGCGCAACATCGCCCACCTGATGGACCATCACTATTTCGAGGTGATGCGCCACGACGTGACCTTTCCCCTGTACGTGGAAACCGACCGCATCTTCAACCTGGCCTGCCCCGCCTCGCCGGTGCACTACCAGTTCGATCCGGTGCAGACCACCAAGACCTCGGTGCACGGCGCCATCAACATGCTGGGCCTGGCCAAGCGGGTGAAGGCGCGGATCCTGCAGGCCTCCACCAGCGAGGTCTACGGCGACCCGGAAGTGCACCCGCAGCAGGAAAGCTACTGGGGCAAGGTCAACCCGATCGGCATCCGCGCCTGCTACGACGAGGGCAAGCGTTGCGCCGAGACGCTGTTCTTCGACTACCACCGCCAGCACCAGCTGGACATCAAGGTGGTGCGCATCTTCAATACCTACGGCCCGCGCATGCACCCCAATGACGGGCGCGTGGTCAGCAACTTCATCGTGCAGGCGCTCAAGGGCGAGGACATCACCATCTACGGCGACGGCCAGCAGACGCGCAGCTTCTGCTACGTCGATGATCTCATCGAGGCGATGCTGCGCATGATGGACACCGAGGCGGGCTTCACCGGGCCGGTCAACATCGGCAACCCGTCCGAGTTCAGCATGCTGGAGCTGGCCGAGAAGGTGCTGACCATCGTCGGCGGCACCTCGAAGCTGGTGCACAAGCCGCTGCCCTCCGACGACCCGCGCCAGCGCCAGCCGGATATCGCGCTGGCGCGCGAGAAGCTGGGCGGATGGGAGCCGAAGGTGGCGCTGGAGGATGGCTTGCGCGAGACCGTGCGCTATTTCCGCAACCTGCTGGAGGCCTGAGCACTGATGGCTGCCGAAACCACGTTCTCCGTCGTCATCACCAGCTACAACTACCGCGACTTCGTCGAAAAGGCCATTGACACCGCGCTGGCGCAAACGCGCGGGCCCGCCCAGGTGATCGTGGTCGACGACGGCTCCACCGACGGTTCGCCCGAACTGCTGCGCGAGCGCTACGGCAACGATGCCCGGGTGACGCTGCTGCTTGGCGAGAACGGTGGCCAGCTGGCGGCCTTCCACCGGGGCCTGCAGGCGTGTACCGGCGACGTGGTGTGTTTCCTCGATGCCGACGACTACTGGGGCCCGGAGTACCTGGCGCGCATCGGCGAAATCTACGACAGCCGGCGCGACATCGATTTCGTGTTCTCCGACATCCAGCTGTTCGGCGACGAGAACCATCGCATGGGCTATGCCGACCGGCCGCTGGACCTGGGCTACACCGTTGTCAGCACCTACATGCTTATTCACTGGTATGGCGCGCCGACTTCGGCGCTGTCGCTGCGACGGGCCATGGCGCACCAGACCCTGGACCTGCCCGAGGACTTCCGCGCCACCTGGCGATTGTCGGCCGACAACTGCCTGGTATTCGGCACCAGCGTGCTGGGCGGGCGCAAGTACTACCTGCCCACCGGCGAGGTGTTCTACCGCATCCACGGCAAGAACGGCTGGTGGGGCAACCGCACGCGTGCCAACGAGTTCCTCAACAAGTTCCGTTCGCGCTGCCTGATCGAGTTCTATGCCCGGCGCATCGGTCTGGACGCAAAGTGCGTGGAGCTGGCCAAGCACGAGTTCAAGACCAAGCCCGAGGCCAGCTGGCGCGAGGCCAAGCGCTATGCTGCGCTGGTGCGCCTGCGCCCCGACGCCCCCTGGTTCAAGAGCCTGGAGCGCAGCGTGTCGATCCTGTGGCCGGTGTGGAAACGCCGCCGCCAGGCGCCGAAGGAACACCGCGATCTCTGATCGCGCAGGCCCCGGGAGCCGCCGCATGCGCATCAGCGTGGTCGTCATTACTTACAACTGGCCCGAGGCCCTGCGCGCCGTGCTGGACGGTCTGGCCCGGCAGAGCGAGCTCCCGTACGAGGTGATCGTCACCGACGACGGCTCCGGGGAGCCGTCGCGCGAACTGCTGCGCGACATCGCGAAGGATTTTCCGGCCCGATTGGTGCACGTGTGGCAGCCCGACGTCGGCGCGCGCATGAGTCGCGCGCGCAATCGCGGCATCGCCGCCGCACGCGGCGACTACGTCGTGCTGATGGACGGCGACATGGTGCCCGAACGCCACTTCATCGCCGATCACCGTGCATTCGCCCGGCCCGGCTGTTTCGTGCAGGGCTCGCGCATGCTCCCGAACGAGGCCGTCAGCCGGCGCATGCTGGCGCGAGGTCGCTACCGGCCGCACTTCTTCAGCCGCGGCCTGGAACGTCGCCGGCACGCGCTGCGCCTGCCGTGGCTGGCGCGGTTGTGGGCGCGGCCGAAGGTCAGCCGGCGCGGCATCAAGAGCTGCAACATGGGTTTCTGGCGCGAGGACCTGCTCGCCATCAACGGCTTCAACGAGGCCATGACCGGCTGGGGCCGCGAGGACGCCGAGCTGGCCGTGCGCGCGTTCAACCACGGGTTGCTGCGGCGCGACCTGCGTTTCGCCGGGATGGCCACCCACCTGTGGCACGCCAGCCGCAAGTACCGCGGCCGCAGCATCAACGACGACATTCTCGACACTACCGTGGCGCACGCCCTGACCCGCTGCGAGCAGGGCCTCGACGCGCACCTGGCCGAGTTCGTGGTGGCGCCGGACGACTTGCGTCTGGAGGACGCCGCGAGGTAGGCCCCGGATACGGGATACGGGAGTCGCAGCGCAACCGCCCCTCCCCCTGCGAGCAGGGGGGGCTGGGAGGGGCCAAGGTCTACCGCGCGAACGCCCGGGACCTACAGATACCCCTCCTCCAGCGCCCCGCGCCTGCGGCGCGGAACCCCACCTCAGTCCTCCCCTCGAAGGGGAGGAAGCCACGCTCCGCAACCCGGGCATTACCGTTCATCGCGACCTGGCGCGGACGCGTCCTCGTCGGCCCCTGTAACGCACACCGTGCCCGTTTACCCAGGCACGCAGCCGGGGACCAGTGCGTCAGCCGGCACCAGCCACCAGCGGCGGCGGTTGGCCTGGCCGATGAACGTGGCCCGTTCGCGCCGCACGCAATCGCCCATGGCCGGCTGCTGCACGAACAGTTGCCGGTGCACCGGGTCGGCGCGCAGCCAGTCCGCGGCGGCGGTGAACTGCTGCGGCCACGGACGCAAAAAGCCGAATTCGGTGACCGGTCCCTGCGCCATCAACAGGTTCTGTTCCTTCCACGCCACCAGACCCAGCGTGGTGCCGGGCCCGGCCAGCACTCGAGCGCGATGCATCACGTTGCGCGCCGAACGCGCCCCGTTCATCAGCGGATAGCCCCACAGCCCGTACAGGCTCCAGATGGCCAACGCGAACACCGCCCAGCCCGCCGGGGCGCGACGCACCCGGAACAGCGCGGCCACCACCAGGCCGCATAGCCCCATGGACAGCAGCACGTGCCAGATGCGCGGATCCAGGCCAACCTCGATGTGCGCCAGCCAGCGCGGGTGGGCGAACATCGCCTCGAGGGCGATCGCGGTCAGCAGCGCGCCCAGCAGCGCGGTGAAGCCGAACAGCGCACGGCGCGGGCCGGCCTTGCGCAGCAGGCCCGGCAGCAGCGGCGCCAGCGCCAGGGCCGTCATCGGCAGCGCCGGAAGGATGTACACGTCGCGCTTGCCGGGGCTGATCGAGAAGAACACCACGACCAGCAGCCACCAGCCCAGCGGCAGCAGGTAGCGCGCGTCGCGGCGCTTCAGGCGCCGCCACCAGGCCGGGATCGCCCACGGTAGCAGCAGGGACAGCGGCAGCCAGTCGGTGGCGATGATGCCCAGGAAGTACCAGGGCGGCTGCAGGTGGCCGGTGGGGGCGGCGTAGCGGTGCACGGTCTGGCCGAGCAGGATGTCGTGCACGTAGGCCGCATGCTGCGGGTCGCCGTCCAGGTGCGCCACCCACACCATCGGCACCAGCCAGCCCAGCACCGGCACCAGGAACAGCGCCAGGCCACCGGCCCAGCGCCAGCCGCCGGCCGGCATGACGGCCAGGTGGCGCCAGCCGCGACGACGCGCCAGCAGGTAGGGCGCGAGCATGAGCAGCGCCAGCACGCCCACGCCCTTGGTGATCACGCCGACGCCGGCAAAGAAGCATCCGACCGCGAACCAGCGCCAGCTGGGGCCGAGCAGCAGGTGTCGCAGCAAGCCGTAGTTGGCCAGGGTGATCCAGCCGACCTCCAGCGGGTCGATCTGGGCATCGCGGAACTGGTAGCCGAAGTGGACCGTCAGCAGCATCGCCGCGGCCGCCAGCAGGCCGCTGCGGTGGTTCCACAGCCGCCGGCCCAGGTCGTAGACCAGGCCCACCGTCATCAGCCCCGACAGGAGCGAGGGCAGCAGGAAGGCCACGCGCCAGCTGCGCACGAGCAGGTAGAACAGCGCCTGGAGCCACATGAACACCGGCGGCTTGTCCGGATACAGCTCGTGGCCGCGGTGCGGGAACAGCCACTGGCCGTGCTCGACCATCCAGCGTGCCACCAATGCGAAGCGCGGCTCGTCCGACGGCCACGGGTCGCGCAGGCCGATGCCGATGCCCAGCAGGATCAGGGTGAAGGCCAGCAGCGCGATCAGCTCGCCGCGCGCAGTGCGCAGCAGCAGGGGGCGGGCGCGGGACAGCGGTACGGGTCGGGACACGGCGGGATCGCGGCAGGAAATCCGCGACAGCATACCTGCCGGGCCGGCCCGGTTCAGGCCGGGCGCTTGACGATGGCGGCGTAGAACATGCCGTCCAGGTCGGCGTCGCCGGGCAGCACCTGCCAGCCCGGACCGGCCGCCTGGCCCATGGGCAGCTGCAGGGGCACCGCCTCGGCATCGTCGTGCGCGGACAGGAACGGCGCGAGGATGCCCTCGTTCTCCGCGCGCAGCAGTGAGCAGGTGGCGTACAGCAGGCGACCACCGGGTGCCAGCAACGGCCACAGCGCCTCGAGCAGGGCCGCCTGTACGGTGTTCAGCGCGGTGATGTCGCCGGCGCGGCGGTGCAATCGCACGTCGGGGCGACGGCGCAGTACGCCGGTGGCCGAACACGGTGCGTCGATCAGGATGCGCTCGAAGGGGCGGCCGTCCCACCAGGCATCGGGGTGGGCGGCATCGGCTTCGACGACCTGCGCCTTCAGGCCGAGTCGCGTGAGGTTGTCGCGGATGCGCGGCACGCGCGCGGGCTCCAGCTCCACCGCGACCAGGTCCAGGTCGTGGCGCTCCAGCGCATGGCAGGCCTTGCCGCCGGGCGCGGCGCAGGCGTCGAGCACGCGTTGGCCGTCGGCCAGGTCCATGAGGTCGGCGGTCAGCTGCGCGGCGCCATCCTGGACCGCGAAGTCGCCGGTGTCGAAACCGGGCAGGCGGGTCACGTCGGTGCTTTGCGCCAGGACCACGGCGTCGCTCAGTTCGGGATGTGCATGCGCGGCCACGCCAGCCTCGCGCAGGCGCTCGAGCAGGACCTCGCGGGTGCCGTGGCGACGGTTGGCGCGCAGGGTCAGCGGCGCTTCGTGCTGGGCGGCGTCGAGCACGCGTTCGGCCTGTGCCGGCCAGTCGCGCTCGACGGCCTCGATGAACCAGCGCGGTTGCGCCCAGCGCGAGACCGGATCACGGTCCAGCGCGGTCTTGAGGGCGTCGCCCTCGCGCTGCCAGCGGCGCAGGATGGCGTTGACCAGGCCGGCCATGCGCGGCTTGCCCAGTGCGCGCACGGCCTGCACGGTGGCCGCCACGGCCGCATAGGCAGGCAGCTGCAGGACGTCCAGCTGCACCAGGCCCAGCACCAGCAGGGCATGCACTTGCGGTTCCTTGCGCTTGAGCGGCTTGTCCAGCAGGCGCTCGAGCGCCGCGTCGTAGCGCAGCCAGCCGCGGGCGCCGGCCTGCACCAGTGCATGCAGCAGGGCGCGGTCGCGGGCATCGGGAAGTTTCGGCGCGCTGCGCGCCAGCACCTCGCGCGAGGAGGCGCCGCGCAGGGCGATCTCGGCCAGCGCGGTGGCGGCCAGCGCGCGGGTGTCGGGGCGGGCGGGTCGGGCCATGGCTGCGGGCCTAGGGTGCCGGACGGCGCAGTTCGGGGCGCGCGTTCAGGTAGTCGGCGATGGCCACGCGCCGGGCACCGGCGCGCTGCACGGCGTGCAGGCGCAGCGCGCCTTCGCCGCAGGCGATGTCCAGGCCGTCGGGACCGGCGGCCAGCACGGCGCCGGGTGCGGCCTCACGGGTGCGCCCGATGGCCGTGGCGGCCCAGATGCGCAGGCGCTCGCCAGCGACGTCGGCGACGGCCACCGGCCACGGGTCGAAGGCGCGCACGGTGCGCTCCAGCGCGATCGCCGGGCGGGCGAAATCCAGCACCGCCTCGGCCTTGTCCAGCTTGTGCGCGTAGGTCACGCCCCGGTCCGGCTGCGGTGTCGGTGCGGGCAGTTCGTCGCGCAGGGCACGTTGCAGGCCCTCGGCCAGGACTTCGGCGCCCAGCGCGGCGAGGCGGTCGTGCAGGCTTCCGCCCGTCTCGTCGTCGGCGATCGGCGTGCGCTTTTCCAGCAGCACCGGGCCGGTGTCCAGGCCCGCTTCCATCTGCATCAGGCACACGCCGGTCTCAGTATCGCCAGCGGCGATGGCGCGCTGGATCGGCGCCGCGCCGCGCCAGCGCGGCAGCAGGCTGGCGTGCACGTTCCAGCAGCCCAGCGAAGGGATATCGAGCACCGATTGCGGCAGGATCAGGCCGTAGGCGACCACGACCAGCAGGTCCGGCGCATGGTCGGCGAGCCGGCGCTGTGCGTCGGGATCCTTCAGCGTGGCCGGCTGCTCGACCGGCACGCCGGCTTCCAGCGCGGCCTGCTTGACCGGGCTGGCCGTGAGCTTGCGGCCGCGGCCGGCCGGCCGATCCGGCTGGGTGTAGACGGCCACCACTTCGGCGCGGCTGTCGGTGCACGCGCGCAGGCAGGGGACAGCGAAATCGGGGGTGCCGGCAAAGACCAGCCGCAGCGGTTTGTGCACGCCTCAGCCCGCCTGGCGGCGTTGCTTGTCCAGCTTCTTGAGCAGCATGGCGCGCTTGAGCGGGGACAGGTAGTCGACGAAAACCTTGCCTTGAAGGTGGTCCATCTCGTGCTGGATGCACACCGCCATCAGGCCCTCGGCCTCCAGCGTGAAGGTGTTGCCCTCGGCGTCCTCGGCCTCGGCACGTACCCAGCTGGCGCGTTCGACGTTGGCGAAGATGCCGGGGAAGGACAGGCAGCCTTCCTGCTCGACCTGCTTGCCGCGCTTTTCGACGATGCGCGGGTTGCACAGCACCTGCGGCTGGTCGCTGTTTTCCGACACGTCCATGACGAAAAAGCGCTGGTGGCGGTCGACCTGGGTCGCCGCCAGGCCCACGCCCTTGGCTTCGTACATGGTCTCGAACATGTCCGAGACCAGCGTGCGCAGCGCATCGTCGAACACCGCCACGGGGGCGGCCTTGGTGCGCAGGCGCGGATCGGGGAATTCGAGGACGGTCAGCTGGCTCATGATGAAAATCCGTGGTTAAACGCCAATTTGCGGGCGAATCGGCGAAAACCAAGCACCCGTGTCATTAGCATGCCCATTGTACGTGGCTGCGGCCTGCGTCGCGAATCCCCGCTGTTTCGTTTGCGTCGGCAGGGGAATCAGCTACACTCGCAAAAACCTTGGGGAAACGGGGGATTACCCGTCATGCTTAAGAAATCGCTTGCCCTGATCGCCGGTCTGCTGGTGACGGTCGCGGTGTATGCCGCCGGTGCCCAGCTGCGTTCCGGCCATCCGGACACCTACGTGGTGAAGAAGGGCGACACGTTGTGGGACATCTCCGCCCGTTTCCTGCAAAAGCCCTGGCTGTGGCCGGAAATCTGGCAGGCCAACCCGCAAGTGCACAACCCGCACCTGATCTATCCGGGCGACGTGCTCAACCTGGCCTACGTCAACAATCGCCACGTGGTGACCCTGAAGCCGCGCATGCGCGAGGAAGGCTCGCCCATCACCGCGATCCCGCTGGACCAGCTGAGCATGTTCCTCAAGGACCTGCGGGTGGTCGATTCCGGGGACCTGCAGAAAACGCCCTACGTGGTCGGATTCGAGCAGAACCGCCTGCGCGGCGTGGCCGGCCACTTCCTGTACGTGCGCGGCCTGAAGGATGCCAGGCCCGGCCAGCGCTTCGCGGTGGTCCGGCCCAGCCACGTGTTCCGCAAGTTCAGCGATTCCCCGAAGGAGGTCGCCGACAAGCTCGACAGCGACGTGGCCCTGGTCCAGGGGCCGTGGAGCGAGAACCTGCGCCACAACGGCCATTTCGGGCTGGGCGAGCAGATCGGTCTGGAGGTGAAGGTCATCGGGCATGCCCGCTTCATGCGCGGCGGCGATCCCAGCACGCTGATGCTGGATGACAGCACCCGCGAGGTTCGCGCCGGCGACCGCCTGCTGCCGGTCAACGACAAGCCCTACGATGCCACCTACTACCCGCACGCACCCAAGTCCGTGCCCAAGGACGCCCGCGTGCTCGCCCTGACCGATGCGCTGAACGCGGTCGGCCCACGGCAGGTGGTGGCCTTGTCGATCGGCCGCAGCGAGGGGGTCGACAACGGCCAGACCTATTCGGTGTTCCAGCCGGGCGACACCATCCACGACGACGTCGCCAGCGACAGCCTGCGCCGCGGCGAGGGCCAGCGGGTCACGCTGCCGCCCGAGTTCGTCGGCCACGTGATGGTGTTCCGCACGTTCGACCATGTCAGCTACGGCCTGGTCATGGACGGCGTGCGGCCGGTGCACGTCGGCGACCTGCTCAAGATGCCCGAGTAGGCATCGACCGCGGCCACGCATCGGCCCGGGACTACACGACGGCGCGGCTTCGGCCGCGCCGTTTTCGTATCGGCGACGCCTACCATCGACGGCATGGACGAGGATGCCGAACAGACGGCCTGGCTGACCCTGCTGCGCGCGCCCCGGCTGGGCGCCAGGGGCCTGCGTGCCCTGCTGGAGCGTGTCGGGGATGTGCGGTCCGCGCTGGAGCTCGCGCGCCGCGACGGCGTGCCGGGCGCCGGTACGCGGGCCCGGGACTGGCTGCGTGCGCCCGATCGTGGGCGCCTGGAGCGCGATGCCGCCTGGCTGGCGCAGCCCGGACACCGGCTGCTGTGCTGCACGCAGGCCGATTTCCCGCCCCAGCTCGAGCGCATGGATGATCCGCCGGCAGCCCTGTTCGTCGCCGGTGACGCGGGCATGCTGCTGCAGCCGCAACTGGCGATCGTCGGTGCGCGCAACGCCAGTCCCGGCGGGCGCCGCAACGCGGCCGCATTCGCCCGGGCCCTGGCCATGCGCGGCCTGGCCATCACCAGCGGGCTGGCCGAGGGCATCGACGCGGCTGCGCACAAGGCGGCATTGGCGACCACGGGGTCCACCGTGGCCGTGGTCGGTACGGGGCCGGACATCGTCTATCCACGGCACCACGCCGACCTGGCCGCGGCGGTCGCCGAGCAGGGCGTGCTGGTCAGCGAATTTGCCCCGGGCACACGGGCACGCCCGGGACATTTTCCACGGCGCAACCGCGTCATCGCGGGGTTGTCGCTGGGCACGCTGGTGGTCGAGGCCGGCTTGCGCTCCGGATCGCTGATCACCGCGCGGCTGGCGGCCGAATGCGGTCGCGAGGTGTTCGCGTTGCCGGGGTCCATCCATCATCCGCTGGCGCGCGGCTGCCACCGCCTGATCCGCGACGGTGCCCGCCTGGTGGAGTCGGTCGACGAGATCCTGGCGGCCCTGACGCCGCTGGCCCGGGCGCAGGGCGCGGATCTGCGGGCGCGGCTGGTCCGGTCCGGGAACGCCGGAGTTGACGTGGACCAGGCCGGCGGGGACGAGGCGCGGCCGCACGATCGCGCACCCGACGCCGGGCCAGCCGAGCCCGGCCATGACCGCATCCTGGAGGCCCTGGGGTATGATCCGGCCACCCTGGACGAGTTGTGCGAACGTTGCGGACTGGCCGCGGCGGCGCTATCTCCGGCCCTGCTGATGCTGGAACTGGACGGCGCGGTGGCCAGCCTTCCCGGGGGCCGTTACCAGCGCCTGTGAGCGGTATTTGCACACGTTCGCGGCACACGGCGCTTGACAGCCCGATGCGGCGTGTGGTCCCACTAGATATATGTGTGCGTGCGCGGGAGCTCCCGCGTTTCTCTTACCCAGCAAAACACCAATGGCGTTCCTGAATGGCCAAGAACCTGCTCATCGTCGAGTCGCCCGCCAAGGCCAAGACGATCAACAAGTACCTCGGCAAGGACTTCACGGTCCTGGCCTCCTACGGTCATGTCCGTGACCTGGTGCCCAAGGAGGGCGCGGTCGATCCCGAGCACGGCTTCGCCATGAAGTACGACGTGATCGAGCGCAACCAGAAACACGTCAACGCCATCGAGAAAGCGGCCAGGGTGGCCGACGCCATCTATCTCGCCACCGATCTGGATCGCGAGGGCGAGGCCATTTCCTGGCACATCAGCGAGATCCTGCGCGCCGACGGCCTGCTCGACGGCAAGGACGTGCACCGGGTGGTGTTCAGCGAGATCACCCCGCGCGCCATCAAGGCGGCGGTCGAGCATCCGCGCGAGCTTTCGATCGACCTGGTCGATGCCCAGCAGGCGCGCCGCGCGCTGGACTACCTGGTCGGCTTCAACCTGTCGCCGGTGCTGTGGCGCAAGGTGCAGCGCGGCCTGTCCGCCGGTCGCGTGCAGAGCCCGGCGCTGCGCATGATCGTCGAGCGCGAGAAGGAGATCGAAGCCTTCGATCCGCGCGAATACTGGACCATCGAGGCGGATCTGAGGCATCCCGACGGCGAATTCCGCGCCAAGCTCACGCGCCTTGACGGCAAGAAGTTCGAACAGTTCGACCTGACCGACGAGCGCACGGCACATGCCGCCCGCGAAGCGCTGCAGAAGGCGGCCAATGGCCAGTTGACGGTCGGCGAGGTCGGCAGCCGCGAGCGCAAGCGTCGCCCGGCGGCGCCGTTCACCACCTCCACGCTGCAGCAGGAGGCCGCGCGCAAGCTCGGTTTCTCCACCAGCCGCACCATGCGCGTGGCGCAGGGGCTGTACGAGGGCGTGGCGATCGGCGAAGAGGGCAACGTCGGCCTGATCACCTACATGCGTACCGACGCCACCGCGTTGTCGCAGGAAGCCACGACCGAGCTGCGCGAGGTCATCGCCCGGGACTTCGGCGACAAGGCCCTGCCCGAGGCGGTGCAGGTCTACAAGGCCAAGTCCAAGAACGCCCAGGAGGCGCATGAGGCGATTCGCCCGACCTCGGCGATGCGACGCCCCGCCGACATGGCGAAGTACCTCAGCGACGACCAGCGAAAGCTGTACGAACTGATCTGGAAGCGTACCGTCGCCTGCCAGATGATCCATGCGCGACTGAACACCGTGGCGGTGGACTTCCCGGTCGGCGAATCGGCGTTCCGCGCCACCGGCACCACCGTGATCGATCCTGGCTTCCTGGCGGTCTACGAGGAAGGCCAGGACAACAAGGCCGACGACGACGAGAAGCGGCGCCTGCCGAAGATGGTCGCCGGCGACGTGGTGCCGCTGGCCGACATCCTCGCCGACCAGCACTTCACCGAACCGCCGCCGCGCTATTCGGAAGCCAGCCTGGTCAAGGCGCTGGAAGAATTCGGCATCGGCCGTCCGTCCACCTACGCCTCGATCATCCAGGTGTTGCTCAACCGCGAGTACGTCTGGCTGGACAGTCGCCGCTTCAAGCCCAGCGACGTCGGCCGCACGGTCAGCAATTTCCTGACCGAGCATTTCGCCAAGTACGTCGACTACGACTTCACCGCGAAGCTGGAGGACGACCTGGACGCGGTCAGCCGTGGCGACCAGGCCTGGGTGCCGCTGATGCAGCGCTTCTGGAAGCCGTTCAAGAGCCAGGTCGAGGAAAAGCTCGAGACCGTCGACCGCGGCCAGGCCACCGGCGCGCGCGAGCTGGGCACCGATCCGAAGACTGGCAAGCCGGTGTCGGTGCGCCTGGGACGCTACGGGCCGTTCGCACAGATCGGCACCCGTGACGACGAGGAGAAGCCGCAGTTCGCCAGCCTGCGCCCCGGGCAGTCCATGCACACCATCGAGCTGGCCGAGGCGCTGGAGCTGTTCAAGCTGCCGCGCAAGCTTGGCGAGACCGAGGACGGCGACGAGGTCAGTGCCGGCATCGGCCGTTTCGGCCCGTTCGTGAAGAAGGGCTCGACCTACGCCTCGCTGCCCAAGGAGGAGGATCCGCACACGGTCACCTTCGAGCGCGCGCAGGAGCTGATCCGCGAGAAGCTGGAGATGCTGGCCAACCGCGTGATCAACGAGTTCGACAGCGGCATCCAGGTGCTCAACGGCCGCTACGGTCCGTACATCACCGATGGCGAGAAGAACGCGCGCATCCCCAAGGAACGCGAACCCAAGTCGCTGACCGAGGCCGAGTGCGTGGAGTTGCTGGCCGCCGCCCCGGTACGCAAGCGCCGCGGTGCGGCCAAGAAGGCCGCGAAGAAGGCCACCAAGAAGGTTGCGAAGAAGGCCACCAAGAAGGTTGCGAAGAAGGCGACCAAGAAAACGGCCGCGAAAAAGACGGCCGCGAAAAAGACCGCTGCAAAGAAGACCGCCAGCAAGAAGACGGCTGCGAAGAAGACGACTGGCAAGAAAACGGCCTCCGGCACCGGATCCGGCGACTGAGGCGAAACGCCCTTTCCGCAACGGGTGCCATCTTGCCGGACGGCATCGAACGATGCGTCCGTGCGCCGGAGGACGGTGGCCCCAGGCGCCTCGGCTGCATCCGCCGGTACGTCACTGGCGCTATGATCCGTGCCTGGGCGCATTGTCGGGGGGCGCAAAGATCGTGACGGGTGGGTTCGCGTGAACAACGAATTCGAAGCCAATGCACTCAAGGCGCGCGAAGCGTCGTACGGGGAACGGCCGCTGCTGTGGGCGGATGCGCCTTCGCGTGTGGTGGTCTGGCGCCATGGCGAACCGGTACGAGCCGACGTGTTCCTGGCCCACGTGCGCCAGGTCCGCTCCTGCCTGCCGCCGGGAACCTGCGTGGTCAACCTGTGCGAGGACCGCTACGACTTCCTGGTGGCGTTCTGTGCCATCGTGCTGGCAGGGCAGGTCAACCTGCTGCCGCCCTCGCGCGCACCCCGGGCGGTGGCGGAGATCATGGCCGCCCACCCGGGCAGCCATGCGCTGGGCGAGAAGACACCGCAAGTCCGCCCGCCGGGCTTCATCCGCATGCCGGCCCTGCACGCCGTGGTCGAGGACACCTTCCAGGTGCCGTCGATCCCGGCCGCGCACACGGCCGTGATCGGCTACACCTCCGGTTCAACCGGCCACCCGCAGGGCAACCGCAAGACCTGGGGCAGCCTGCACGCCAGCAACGCAGGCAACCTGAACGCCCTGCGCGAGGTGGTCGCGGGGGCATTCCAGGTGGTCGCCACGGTGCCGCCGCAGCACATGTACGGCCTGGAGATGTCGGTGCTGATGCCCCTTCTGGGGAATGCCACCGTGCATGCGGGGCGCCCCTTCTTCGCCGCCGACATTGCCGCCGCACTGGAGGAAGTCCCGGCACCGCGGGTGCTGGTGACCACGCCGGTGCACCTGCGTGCGCTGCTGGCCGGCGGGGTGGCGCTGCCGCCGCTGGCGGCGATCGTCTCAGCGACGGCACCGATGCCGGTGGAACGGGCTCAAGCGGCCGAGCAGGCCTGCGGCGCGCCGCTGCTGGAGGTGTTCGGTTCCACCGAAACCTGCGTGTTCGCCAGCCGTCGCACCACCACCGAACCGCTATGGACGCTGTATCCGGGCGTGCGCCTGCATCCGCAGCCGGACGGCACCCGCGTGGAAGCGCCGCAGCTGCCTGCGCCGGTGACCCTGGCCGACCTGGTCGAATTGCCCGACGACGGGCATTTCAGGCTGTGCGGGCGCAATACCGACCTGCTGGAGATCGCCGGCAAGCGCGCCTCGCTGGGTGACCTCAATCGCCGTCTTCTGTCCATCGACGGGGTCGAGGACGGCGTGATGTTCCAGATGGAGGGCGATGACGGCCTGCGCGTGCGGCGCATCGCGGCCCTGGTGGTCGCGCCCTCGCTGGACGCGGCCGCGCTGATGGCGCAGCTGCGCGAGATGCTCGACCCCGCCTTCCTGCCGCGCCCGCTGCGCATGGTGGACGCGCTGCCGCGCAACGAGACCGGCAAGCTGCCGCGACGCGCGCTGCTCGATGCCCTGAAGCCCTGAAACGCGGCGCCGCCGTTTTCGCTATCCTTTGCCCCCCGCGCATGCGTGACGGCCGCTTCCCGGTGATGCCGCGCCCCACGCAGCGCATGATTGAACGATCGCAACGCGGAGCAATGGCATGAAGGTCCTGGTGATTGGTGGCGGCGGCCGCGAGCACGCGCTGGCATGGAAGATCGGCCAGTCGCGCCGCGTCAGCGAGGTCCTGGTGGCCCCCGGCAATGCCGGCACCGCACGCGAGCCCGGCATGCGCAATGTCGCGGTGGACGTCGCCGATCCCGAGGCCCTGTTGCAGCTGGCCCGCGAGGAAGGCGTGGAACTGACCGTGGTCGGCCCGGAGGCGCCGCTGGTGGCCGGTGTGGTCGACCGCTTCCGTGCCGCCGACCTGCGCTGCTTCGGGCCGCGCGCGATCGCCGCGCAGCTGGAGGGTTCGAAGGCCTTCAGCAAAGACTTCCTGCTGCGCCACAACATCCCCACCGCGCGTTATGCGGTGTTCACCGAGGTCGAGCGCGCGCTCGCCTACGTGCGCAGCCGGCGCGCGCCGATCGTAATCAAGGCCGATGGCCTGGCCGCGGGCAAGGGCGTGGTCGTGGCCCTGACCCTGTCCGACGCCGAGCAGGCGGTGCGCGACATGCTCGGTGCCCATGCCTTCGGCAAGGCCTCGGCGCGCGTGGTGATCGAGGAGTTCCTGGAAGGCGAGGAAGCCAGCTACATCGTGGTCAGCGACGGCCACAACTACCTGCCGATGGCCTCCAGCCAGGACCACAAGCGCCGCGACGAGGGCGACCTGGGGCCCAACACCGGCGGCATGGGCGCCTACACGCCGGCACCGGTGGTGACCCCCGAGGTCGAGCGTCGCATCCGCGAGGAGGTCATCGAGCCGACCCTGCACGGGATGGCATCGGAGGGTGCGCCGTTCATCGGTTTCCTGTACGCCGGCCTGATGATCGACGCCGAGGGTGCGCCCAAGGTGGTCGAGTTCAACGTGCGTTTCGGCGATCCGGAAACGCAGCCGATCATGATGCGCCTGAAGTCCGATCTGGTGGACCTGGTCGAGGCCGCCCTGGACGGGCACCTGGACCAGATCGAGGCCGCATGGGATCCGCGCCCGGCGATCGGCGTGGTGCTGGCCTCGGGCGGCTACCCGGGCAGCGTGCGCAAGGGCCTGCCGATCGAGGGCCTGGACGGCGACTGCGGCGAGGACGCCAAGGTCTTCCATGCCGGCACCCGGCTGGACGAGGACGGGCGCGTGGTCACCGCGGGCGGGCGCGTGCTGACCGTGTGCGCGCTGGGCGAGGACCTGGCCGCCGCGAGCGATCGCGCCTATGCGTGTGCGGAAAAGATCCATTTCGAAGGCGCTTTCTGCCGCCGCGACATCGGTCATCGGGCGCTGCGCCGCGACTGATCCGCACGTCCCGCGGCCGACGTCATTTGCGCTAGGCTGGTCCGGGTTTGGATTTCCACCGGGGCAGGGGATGAGCCAGTTCGCATTGCTGGGCAAGCGCCGTTTCGCGCCGTTCTTCGCGACGCAGGCGCTGGGCGCGTTCAACGACAACGCGTTCCGCTATGCGCTGATCGGCATGGCCACCTTCCGCCTGGGCATGTCCTCCAGGGCGCTGTCGGGCTACAACAACCTGGCGCTGGCGCTGTTCATCGTGCCGTTCTTCCTGTTCTCGGCCAGCGCCGGCCAGCTGGCCGAGCGCATGGAAAAGGCCCGGCTGATCCGCATCGTCAAGGCGATGGAGGTGGCGGTCATGTGCCTGGCCGCGGTGGCCTTCATGCTTGCCAGCCCGTCCATGCTGCTGGTGGTGCTGTTCCTGATGGGGCTGCAGTCGACCCTGTTCGGGCCGATCAAGTACTCGATCCTGCCGCAGGTGCTGCAACCGACCGAGCTGGTCGGCGGCAACGGTCTGGTCGAGACCGGTACCTCGCTGTCGATCCTGCTCGGGTCGCTGGCCGGCAACGTGCTGATGGCGGTTCCACGGATCGGACCGCAGCTGGCTTCGGGGGCGGTGATCGGGGTGGCCGTGGCCGGCTACCTGGCCAGTCGTGCCATCCCGCCGGCGCCGGCCACCGCGCCGGACCTGCGCTTCGAGTGGAATCCGTTCGTGGAGACCTGGCGCGTGCTCGGCTACAGCGTGCGCGAGCGCACCGTGTTCAACGCCATCCTGGGCATCTCCTGGTTCTGGTTCTTCGGCGCCACCCTGACCGTGCAGTTGCCGCTGTACACGCGCAATTACCTCGGCGGCGACGCCAGCGTGCTGACCCTGGCGCTGGCGCTGTTTTCGGTCGGCATCGGCATCGGCTCACTGCTGTGCGAGAAGCTGTCCGGCGGCAAGGTCGAGCCCGGGCTGGTGCCGCTGGGCGCGGCCGGCATGACGATCTTCGGCGTGGACCTGTATTTCGTGCGCCCGCACCAGGCCCTGGTCAAGGGCCAGGACTGGTGGGCCATGCTGACCGGCGCCGGCGGCTGGCACATCGCCGTGGACCTGGTGCTGATCGGCATGGTCTCGGGTTTCTACATCGTGCCGCTGTTCGCCCTGGTGCAGTCGCGCGCCGCGCGCAGCCAGCTGTCGCGCATCATCGCCGCCACCAACATCATCAATGCGTTGTTCATGGTGCTGGCGGCCGGCTTCGGCATGGCCCTGCTGGGCCTGGGCCTGACCGTGCCCCAGCTGTTCCTGGTGGTGGCGCTGATGAACGCTGCGGTGGCGGTGTACATCTTCACCCTGGTGCCGGAGTTCCCGCTGCGTTTTCTCGGCTGGATCCTGGTCAACACGCTGTACCGGGTGCGCTGCCTGGACATCGGCCGGGTGCCGTCGGAAGGCGCGGCGCTGTTGGTGTGCAACCACGCGGCGTTCACCGATCCGCTGATCGTGATGGCCTGCGTGCGCCGCCCGGTGCGCTTCGTGATGTACTACCGCATCTACAACCTGCCGCTGCTTCGGCCGCTGTTCCGCATGGCCGGGGCGATCCCGATCGCCGGGCGCAAGGAGGATCCGGCGCTGCTGGAGGCGGCCTTCGAGGCCATCGACGCGGCCCTGGCGGCGGGCGAGGTGGTGTGCATCTTCCCCGAGGGCGGCCTGACCGCGGACGGCGAGATCGCGCCGTTCCGGCCGGGCGTGGAGCGCATCCTCGCGCAACGCCCGGTGCCGGTGGTACCGCTGGCCCTGCGCGGGCTGTGGGGCAGCGTGTTCAGCCGCCGCGACAACTTCCTGCGCCGCGCCCGCCTGCCGCGCCGCTTCCGCGCCCGCATCGAGCTGCGCGCCGGGCATCCGGTGCCGCCGGACCAGGCCAACGCCGCGGCGCTGGAAGCGAAGGTGCGCCAATTGCGCGGGGCGGAGGCGTAGGGCAAGGGTCCAGGGGCAAGGGCCGGCTGGATCCGCGCAAGCATCCGGCTTGCGGTCCGAATCCCGAATCCCGTTTCCCGAATCTCAACCCCTACATCGCGCAAGCATGAAGCCGCGACCCGATTCCCGATTCACCACTCCCCATTCCCCGCCCTACACGAACCAGCCGCCGAGCACGATCAGCGCGGCGACCGCCAGCCACACCACCAGCACGCGGTGCAGCAGGCGGCGACTGTCGCCCAGCTCGGCCAGGGCGTCGCTGGTGTCCTCGGTCTCGGCGTCGCCGGCCTCGACATCGGCGTCGACACTGGCGCGCGCCACGGCCGACAGGAAACCGGGGTCGAAGCTGCGCGCGGCGTTGCCGGGGTCGGCATGCCAGCTGCGCCAGGCGCGGGTGACGGCGTCGAAGTCCGACACCAGCGCCATGGCCAGCACCATCAGGTGCGCGGCCGGCCAGTCCAGGACCTCCCCCAGCCGGCGCGCCGCGGCGCGCCCGCGCGCAGGTGCAGGGGACGCGTCGGATCCCTCGGCGGGGGCCGTGCCGTTTTCGCTGCCCGTCTCGGGCGGCCCCTCGACCAGCAGCAGGCGCACCAGGCGATAGCCCAGCGCGCCAGCCGGCCCCAGCAGCAGGAACCAGAAGATCACCGCGAAACGCCGCTGCAGGCCCGCCCACACCGTGGCTTCGACCAGGCGGTGGGCGTTCAGCGGCAAGGGGTCGAGGCTGTCGGTGGGGCGAAGAAACTGGGCGGCGGCCAGGCGGCTTTCGCGGTCGCCGGCCTTGAGCACGGCGTCGATGTCGCGTTCCAGGTCGCGCGGGCCGAGGCTGTAGGCCAGCACGCAGCCGGCGAAAACGCCCCACAGCGCCATCATCATCGGCAGTTGCCACAGCACGATGGAAATGACCGCGCAAACGATCAGCGGCGGCAGCAGCGTCCAGGCGACGAAGGCCGCGCCGTCGCTGTCGGCATGCTGGCCGGTCCAGCGGTGGAACCAGCCGTGCCGGCGGTACCGGGGGATGTAGGGCAGCAGCTGGATCAGCAGCATCACTACCAGGACGACCAGCAGACGGATGGCCATGACGGAACGACTCCGGGCATCGGCAATGGGATTCGGCCCGATTGTAGCGGGCCGCGCAGGTTCAGGTGGCGGTGGAGCGGCACACCGCGCCGAGGTCGATGCCGGCGCGCACGTGCATCCAGTGCGCGATCAACTGCCAGGACACCGACAGGGAGCTCGGCACCACCAGTCGGCCCTGTTCAATGCCGTGCACGATCTGTTCCGGGGTGAACCAGTCGGCATGCTCGATCTCGCCATCGCGCAGCTCGATGTCGCGTGCGCTCGCCTGCGCGGTGAAGCCCAGCATCAGCGAGGCCGGGAACGGCCAGGGCTGGGAGGAGTGATAGCGGCTGGCGACGACCTCGACGCCGGTTTCTTCGGCGACCTCGCGGCGTACCGCGTCCTCCAGCGACTCGCCCGGTTCGACGAAGCCGGCCAGGGTCGAATAGAGTTTTTCCGGCCAGTTCGGTTGGCGACCCAGCAGGCACGCGCCGTCGTGCTCGACGATGACGATGATGGCCGGATCGCTGCGCGGAAACTGCAGCGTGCCGCATTGGGTGCAGCGTGCGCGATGGCCGGCGGACTCGCGCTCGAGCGCGCCGCCGCAAGCCGGGCAATAGCGCGTACGCGCCTGCCAGTGGGCCAGGCCGCTGGCGTAGGCGAACAGGCCGGCGTGGAAGGCATCGAACTGCATGCCGGCCCGGCGCAGGTCGATGCGACTGCCGCGCAGCGTCGTCTCGAGCGCGTCGGCCTGGGCGGCGTCGGCATGCAGCAGGAAGTACCCGTGCCCGTCATCGGTCAGGCCGAGCAGGCTGGTGGACGGGTCGGGCAGCCATCGCACGCGCTCGTCCGGCGACAGCAGACGCGGTCCGGTGGCATCGGCATCGGTCAGCAGGCGGGTATCCGGGTCCAGGACCAGGTAGCGTGAGCCCGGGTGGCGCTCGAGGCCGGCCAGCCAGTCGCGGTCGTCGCGGCGTTCGGCCATGCGGTCGAGCGCCAGTCCGGCGAAGGGGTTGATCGGCGGGGCGGGGGCGCGGTCCACGGAACCTGCGCCTTGCCTACACGGAGAACGAGGAGCCGCAGCCGCAGGTCGTGGTCGCGTTGGGATTGCGGATCACGAACTGCGAGCCGCTGAGATTCTCCGCGTAGTCGATCTCGGCGCCCGTCAGGTACTGCAGCGACAGCGGATCGACCAGCAAGGTGACGCCTTCCTTGTCCACGGCCAGGTCGTCCTCGGCCCGGGTCTCATCGAAGGTGAAGCCGTACTGGAAGCCCGAGCAGCCGCCGCCGCTGATGTACACGCGCAGTTTCAGCGCGGGATTGCCTTCCTCGTCGATCAGCTCGCGCACCTTGTGCGCGGCCGCGTCGGTGAACACCAGCGGCGCGCCGCTGCTGCGGTAGTCGGGCATCTGGATGGGAACGGTGTTCATGGGGTCTAGTGTCGCGCCTAAGCATGATCGCGGCAAGCCGCCGCCCGTCCCGACATGGGGGCAGGCGGCGTTGGCTCAAGCCCGCGATCCCTCAACTCTCGCGCCCGTTGTCCATGACCACGTCGTCGTCGAACACGGTCTTTTCGCCTTCCGGGTTCGGCAACTGCCGCTGGTTTTCCTTCTGGTGGACCATGCGGCCGTTGACCTGGGCGCCGGCGGCCATTTCCAGCACGCGGTAGTGCACGTCGCCCTCGACGCAGGCCTGCGCGGCCAGTTCCAGGCGTTCGGCGGCGTGGATATCGCCCTTGACGGCGCCGTTGATGACCGCGTGCGGGACCCGCACCTCGCCGATGACCTGGCCGTGTTCGCTGAGGGTGAACACCGCACCGCTGTCGTTCTCGGCGCTGACGCAACCCTCGATGCAGCCGTCCAGATGCAGCGTGCCGCTGAAGTGCACGTCGCCCTGGATCCTGGTGCCCGAGGCCACCAGACTGGTGTCGCTGGCATGTGCATCGGTGCTGGCGTCGGGCTTGCGTTGGTTATTGCTCCACATCTTGGTTGTTCTCCGGATTCTTCAATGCGTCCGTCCAGGACTTGCTCTGGGTGATGGATTTGCCGCGTGTCGGGTCGAGACGGATCTGCAGGCGGTTGGGCGTGAAGCCCTTGGGCAACAGCAGTGTCCCATGCAGTTGCTGGAAATACTTGAACCGGAAGGGCAGGCCGTCCTTCTGGTCGGGAGCGCTGAGGTCCTGCCACTGAAGGCGCGTCAGCGAGCCCCCGCGCACGCCGTCGATGGCGATCCGCGCGTTGCCGCGGACCTCGTTGCCGCGTCGTGCGTTGCGGGTCAGGGTCAGGGTGATGTTCCAGGCGCGCGAGTGCGCGACCCGGTCCAGGTGCACACCCTGAAGCTGCAGTCCCTGGCGTTGCCCGCTACCGCCGACCAGGCGCGAGTAGAAAGCCAGGTCGGCGCGCAGGCCGTTGATCTTCTCATCGCGCTCGGCAAGGTTCTCGGTGAGTTTGCGGCTGGCCACGTTGGCGACCTGGACCGAGCGCCGGGCGATGGCCAGCTGTTGCTTGAGTTGGGCGTTCTCGGCGGCCAGCTTTCGCGTGTTGCCGGCCGGTCCGGAACCGGCCGCGACATCGCTGCGGCCGAGCACGAAGGCCAGGCTCCCGACCAGCACCAGGGATGCGCCCCAACCCAGGATCCACCACAGCCGCGACCGCGGGCGGGTCGGGGGTGCGTGCACTGGATGCACGGCATAACGGGGCGGTGGACGAGTGCTCATGGACTACCCGGGGGAAAGCGGACATATAGCCACCGCACGGGACCAGCGTCAAGGCTGGAGGGCGCGGATGCGTATACTCGGACACTGATTCTCGGGACGGGTTCGCAACGTGCACTGGTTACTCTGGCTGAAAGCCTTTCACATCATCTTCGTGGTGACCTGGTTCGCCGGTCTGTTCTACCTTCCGCGCTTGTTCGTCTACCACGTCGAGGCCACCGAGCCGGTGGTGCGCGAGCGCCTGAAGGTGATGGAACGTCGCCTGCTGGGCATTACCCACATCGGCGGCCTGTTGGCCGTGGCCTTCGGCCTGGCGACCATGGGCTGGTGGCTGGCGCATGCGCCGGGCTACCTGATGAACGGCTGGTGGTTCCACGCCAAGCTGGGCCTGGTGCTGCTGCTGATCGGCTACCACGGGATGCTGATCAAGATGGTCCGCGATGCCCGCCGCGACGCCCTCGACTGGACCAGCCGAGGGCTGCGGATCTTCAACGAGATCCCAGCGCTGCTGCTGATCGCGATCGTGATCCTGGTGGTGGTCAAGCCGGGCTGACACACCGGCAGGGCGGACCCGCCGCCGGATTGGCGCGATCGTGGCGCGCTCAGGCGTCCAGCTTGGTTTGCAGGTACGCCGTCTCGCCCAGCTTGCCGATCAGGGCCAGCTGGGTCTCCAGCCAGTCGATATGGTCCTCTTCGCCCGCGAGGATGTCCTCGAACAATTCGCGGCTGACGTAATCGCCCGACGTCTCGCAATCGACGATGGCATCCTTGAGATCCGGGATGGCGGCCTGTTCCAGCTTCAGGTCGCAGGCCAGGGCTTCCTTCGGCGACTCGCCGACCAGCAGCTTGCCCAGCTGCTGCAGGTTGGGCAGGCCCTCCAGGAACAGGATGCGTTCGATCAGCCGGTCGGCGTGCTTCATCTCGTCGATCGACTCGGCGTATTCGTGATCGCCCAGTGCGGCATAGCCCCAGTTGCGGTACATGCGCGCATGCAGGAAGTACTGGTTGATCGCGGTCAGCTCGTTCTGCAGGGCCTTGTTCAGGTGCTCGATGATCCGGGCTTCGCCTTTCATGCCGTCCTCCTTTGCCGTCCGCGGGACGCACGCGCCGGGGGCGTGTGCATGTCCGGGACTATAACGCTGCGCAGGAAGCGCTTGCAGGAAGGGCGTCGGTCTCGATTCAGGCGGCGTTGACGAACGGCAGGGGCACGGACTGCACGGCGAGTACGGCCTGGTGCAGCGTTTGTCGCGCCTCGTGCTCGCAGCAACCGCAGCCGGTCGAGCAGCCGGTGCGCGCCTGCAGCTGCTCGAAACTGCACACGCCATCCTCGGCCTCGCGGCGGATGTCGGCGTCGGTGATGGCGTTGCAGATGCAAATGTACATGGGAAACCTCCACCTGCGATTCAAACGCAAATGGGAATGGTTGTCAATTAGTGTTCCGGGATTCCGGGATTCCGGCCGGGGCGCGTTCAGGCCGCGGCGGTGCCGGGGCGGTCGGCGCGCTTGCCGCGGTGGTGCGGCTGCTCGATGCGGATGCGGCAGGCGCGCTCGACCAGCGGCGCGAACTGGCGCAGGGCGCGCTCGTACACGCGCCGCTTGAACGAGACCACATGGTCGGCCGGATACCAGAAGTCGACCCAGCGCCAGGAATCGAATTCCGGCGTCTCGCTGGCCTCCAGGTTCAGGTGCTGCTCCTGGCCGGTGAAGCGCAGCAGGAACCAGACCTGCTTCTGGCCGATGCACTGCGGTGTCTGATGGCGGCGCACGAAGCGGTTGGGCAGGCGGTACCGCAGCCAGCCCGGGGTGGTGGCCATGACCTCGACGTGCTCGGGATCCAGGCCGGTTTCCTCGGCCAGCTCGCGGTACATGGCCTCCAGCGGCGTCTCGTCGCTGCGCATGCCGCCCTGCGGGAACTGCCAGCCGTCGCGGCGCACGCGCCGTGCCCAGAACAGGCGACCGTCGCCGTTCAGCAGCACGATGCCCACATTGGGGCGATATCCATCGGCGTCGATCATGCCGGACTCCTGACTGCAATCGAGCTGCCGGCGGTCGCGACGGGCCGGATACCCCCGACGGCTCCTGTGGTTCGATTCAACCACATTGCGCAAAGAACCGGCAAGGCGCTCTTGAAAGCGCGTTCATGCGCTACTAAACTTGCGCGCCCTGCCTGTGCGCCGCATCACGTGGCGAATCGCACGGAATCCATGGCTAGGTAGCTCAGACGGTTAGAGCGCGGCACTCATAATGCTGAGGTCGGCGGTTCGATTCCGCCCCTAGCCACCATGGTTCTTCCGCGAGGCGCTGTCCGGCGCACGCCATCCGATCCGACAACGACATCGTCCCACCGCCGCTGGCGGGGGGCGGCGGGTTCGTGCGCCGTGTTATTCGTGGGCGTGTGCGGGTGTGGTGTTCAGGCCTTCGAGGCCGCCGGCCAGCGAATACACCTCGCGCAGGCCGTGGCGACGCAGGGTGCGCGCGGCGTGGCCGCTGCGCTGGCCGTGGGAGCACAGCAGCAGGTGACGTCCCGTGGCCAGCTCGTCGGCGTGCTCGACGATGCGCGCGACGGGAATGCAGCGGGTGGGAACGCGGACCGGCTGCTGTGCGATCTCCTGCGGGTCGCGCAGGTCGACCAGCACGTAGCCTTCGGCGACGGCGTGATCGAGGCGTTCGAAGACCTGTTCAATGTCGCCGAAGTCGGCCGCCTCGGCCAGCGCCCTGCGGGCGATGTCGATGCAGCCGCCGCGCGTGGCGCAGCCGCGGGCCGGATCGACGGGCAGCCGGCGCATGGTGTGATCGAGCAG
Organism: uncultured Gammaproteobacteria bacterium; assembly: GCA_963817755.1. Taxonomy (GTDB): domain Bacteria; phylum Pseudomonadota; class Gammaproteobacteria; order Xanthomonadales; family Rhodanobacteraceae; genus Oleiagrimonas. The sequence continues at coordinate 157,226 of CAWFPB010000005.1, read as the reverse complement.
GTCGACCAGCACCAGCGCGTGGTCGTCCGGGCGCGGCAGGTCGAGCAGGATCTTCAGTGCCTCCATCGCCTGCATCGCACCCAGCACGCCGGGCACCGGACCGAGCACGCCGGCCTCGGCGCAGCTGCCGGTGGCCTCCGGCGGCGGTTCCTCGGGCCACAGGCAGCGCAGGCATGGCGCGCCGGGCTGTCCCGTGACCACCTGCAGCTGGCCTTCGTACTGGTACACGCTGGCCAGGATCAGCGGGGTGCCGGTGACGATCGCGGCATCGTTGCTGAGGTAGCGGCTGGCCAGGTTGTCGGTGCATTCGAGCACCAGGTCGTACTCGGCGAACACCTCGGCCGCGTTGCCGGCATCGAGCGGTTCGCTGATGGTGTGCACCTGCACTTCGGGATTGAGCGCGCGTACGCGCCGGGCGGCCAGTTCGGTCTTGGGCCGGCCGACGTCGCGCGCGTCGTAGATCGTCTGGCGATGCAGGTTGCTGGCTTCCAGGCGATCGCCGTCGACGATACCCAGGGTGCCCACGCCGGCACCGGCCAGGTAGCCCAGCGCCGGGCTGCCCAGGCCGCCGGCGCCGATTACCAGCACGCGCGCGGCGGCGAGCTTCGCCTGGCCTTCGGCGCCGACCTCGCGCAGGCGGGTCTGGCGCGAGTAGTCCGGGGTCCAGGTCAGCGCGTGGTCGTGGCTGTGGGTGCAGGCCACCCAGGCGGTGTCGCCTTCCAGGTAGTGTTCCTTCTTCCAGATCGGCAGGCGGTGCTTGATCGCGTCGATCACGTAGCGGCAGGCACGGAAGGCCTCGTCGCGGTGCGCGCCGGCGGCGCCGACCCACACCGCCATGTCGCCGACCTTCAGGTCGCCCGTGCGATGCACGCACACGACGTCGTCGACGCCATACAGGGCCGCAGCCTCGTCCAGGATGCGTTCGCCTTCCGACTGCGCCAGGTCGACGTAGGCTTCGTACTCGAGGCCGTCGACGGCGCGCCCCTCGTTGCTGTTGCGCACCCAGCCCTCGAAGGCGCAGAAGCCGCCATTGCCGGGCGACTTCAGTTCGGCACGCAGGTCGGCCACGTCGACCGGGCGGGGGGCGATGGCGAAGCGCTTCATCCGCCGGCCACCGGAGGGATGAACACGATGGTGTCGCCTTCGGCGAGCGGGCGGTCCCAGTCGCTGAACTGCTTGTTGACGGCGACCTTCAGCTGCTCGGCCGGCAGCGAGAAGCCGTGGCGGGCGGCCAGTTCGCGGTACAGCTCGTGCAGCGAGGCGGCCTCGGTGACCAGCTGTTCGCTGGCGGTGCCGGCCTGCTCGCGCAGTTGTGCGTAGTACTCCAGGTGCAGGGTGGTCATGTCGTTGATTCCATCGCGCGCCGCATGGCGTCGAACTCCTGCGGCGTGTTGACGTTGTCCAGGGCCTGGCCGGGTGGCGGCAGCAGGTGGGTGTCGGAAAGGATCAGCGCCTTGCGCGGACAGTACTTGTCCTCGCGCAGGCGTTGCGAGAGCAGGGCGTGGCTGGACGGTTCCCAGATCGCGCACAGCGGCTCGGGCAGGTCGTCGAAGCGGCTGCGGAAGGCGGTGGCGTCGGCGTCCGGATTGCGCGAGGCGATCAGCAGGTCGAGGGTCGCCGCGTCGAGCAACGGCAGGTCGCAGGCCAGCACCAGCCAGGCGGCTTCGGGGTGGCGATCCTGCGCGGTGAGAATGCCGGCGGCGGGGCTGGAGGCCGTATAGGTGTCGACGAGCTGCGGCAGCTGCGCGCGCAGCGGGTCGTCGCGCTGGTCCTCGCGCACGGACACGAAGGCGCGCTCGGTGACCGCCTCGAGCAGGCGCCAGGCATGCAGCAGCTGCGGTTCGCCGTGGTATTCCAGGGCGGCCTTGTCGCGCTGCATGCGCTTGCTGGCGCCGCCGCCGAGCAGCAGGCCGTAGAGCGGGGCAGGCGTGCGGGCGGTCATGAAGTCGCCTCCCCGGCGCGGTCGAAATCGCGCTTGCCGCCGGTCTTGCTGAGCAGGCGCACTTCGCCGATCACGATGTCGTGGGAGAGCGCCTTGCACATGTCGTAGATGGTCAGGGCGGCCACGCTGGCGCCGGTCAGTGCTTCCATCTCCACGCCGGTGGTGCCGTGGCAGGAGACGCTGCAGTCGATCAGCGCATCGTCACCCTGCATGGCGATCTCGATCTTGCACTTGTCCAGGGGCAGCGGATGGCAGAGCGGGATCAGTTGCGCAGTGGCCTTGGCGCCCATCACGCCGGCGATGTTGGCCACCGTCAGTACCGAGCCCTTGGGTGTGACGTGGCCGGCCTCGCGCAGTGTCTGTGCGACCGCGGCGGGAAATTGCACGCGGGCCCGGGCCACGGCGGTGCGTCGGGTGGGCTGCTTGTCGCCGACATCGACCATGCGCGGTTGCTGGTCGTCGCCGACATGGGACAGCTTGGTGGTGGGGTGACTCATGGGCAGTGTGCTCCGGGCGGGGCGCGGCGGTCCGGGGGGCCGCGTCGGCGCTAGCCGCCGATGTAGTGCATCTCGATCTTGCGCGGATTTGCGTCGCGCAGCCGGGCGCGTTCCTCGCTGTAGCGGTCGTCGCGTTGCAGCCAGACCGAACGCAGGACCTCGAGCAGTTCGTCGTCGCTGGCGCCGTCGCGCAACGGTGCGCGCAGGTCGGTGCCCTCGGTGGCGAACAGGCAGGTATAGAGTACGCCTTCGGAGGACAGGCGGGCACGCGAGCAGGCGCCGCAGAAGGGTTGGCTGACCGAGGTGATCATGCCGACCTCGCCTGCGCCGTCGGCAAAACGGTAGCGCGTGGCGACCTCGCCGGGGTAGCGCGGCGGGACCGCCTGAAGCGGCCAGCGCGCGTCGATACGCTCGATGAGTTCGCGCGCGGGCACCACGGCGTCCGGATTCCAGTCGTTGCGGTTGCCCACGTCCATGTATTCGATGAAGCGGACCGTCACGCCGGTGTCGCGGAAATGTTCGACCAGGTCCAGCACGCCGTCCTCGTTGACGCCGCGCTGGACCACGCTGTTGATCTTCACGCCCTTGGGAAATCCGGCCGCACGCGCGGCCTGGATGCCGGCGATGACATCTTCGAGCGCGCCGCGGTTTCCGCTCAGCCGGTGGAACACGGCGGGATCCAGGGTATCCAGGCTGACGGTGACGCGGTCCAGGCCGGCTTCGCGCAGCGCATCGGCATGCCGCGGCAGGAGTACGCCGTTGGTGGTCATGGCCAGGTCGTCGATGCCTTCGATGCGGCGCAAGCGCGACACCAGTTCGGTCAGGTCCGGGCGCAGCAGGGGTTCGCCGCCGGTCAGGCGCAGCTTGGTCACGCCCAGGCGTGCGGCCAGCGTGGCCAGGCGCACGATCTCGCCGAAGTCCAGGCGCTGGTCGTTGCGCAGGAACCGGAAATGCTCGCCATAGCGCGATTCGGGCATGCAGTACGGGCAGCGAAAGTTGCAGCGGTCCATGACCGAGATGCGCAGGTCGCGCAGGGGCCGGCCGCGCCGGTCGCGGGGAGCAGGCGCGTTCGTCGGACCGGTGGTGGTCTTCGGCGTGCTCATGTCACCAACGATACAACGGCAGGGCGGTGCCGGGGGATACCTCGTCCGTCCCCGGGGCCAGTTCGACGAAACCGTCGGTGGCGGCGATGGAAGTGAAATCGCCGGAGGTGTGCGTGGACACCGGTTCGGCGGTGCGGCGGCCGTCGCCGGTCTCGTCCAGGCGAACCGGCACGAAACGGGTCAGTTCCGGATGGCGCGGGACGGCGCGGTCCAGGACGGCCGAGGGGGTCGGGCGGGCGCGCAGTCCCTGGGCGGCGAGCAGCGCCGGACGCACGTAGCGGACCGCGCAGACCAACGAGGACACCGGGTTGCCGGGCAGGGCGAACACGGCCTGCCCGCGGGCCCCGGTGCCGAACCACATGGGCTTGCCCGGGCGCTGTGCGATGCGGTGGAAGACGCGCTGTACGCCCAGCGACTGCAACGCCCCGGGCACGTAGTCGCGCGCGCCCATGGACACGCCGCCCGACAGGATCAGCACCGCGTGCGATTCCAGCAGTTCGCCCAGCGTGCGGGTGGTGGCGGCTGGATCGTCGCCGACGTGGCGCACCTCGAAGCTCGTGAAGCCGTGCAAGCGCAGGGCCGAGCCGATGGCGGTGTCGTTGGAGCGGCGGATGCGGCCCGGCTGCAGCAGTGCTTCCGGCGCCAGCAGTTCGTCGCCGGTCAGCACGAAGGCAATGGACGGCGCCGCGGCGACGTCGACCCGGCCGTATCCGTGCGAGGCCAGCTGCGTCATCTGCGCAGGCCCCAGCTGCACGCCGGGCGTGAGTACGTCGATGCCCGCGCCGCAGTCGCTGCCGCGGCGATGGATGAACTGGCCGCGTTCGGGCCGATAGTCGGCCTCGAGCTCGAAGCGTTCGCCCGCGCGGCGCGTGCGTTCGACCGGAATCACGCAGTCGCAGCCCTCCGGGAGCACGGCACCGGTCGCCACGACCACGCAGCTGCGGGCGTCGCTGACGATTGCCGCGCCGGGCGCCATGCCCGCCATCTGCTCGCCGGTGCAGGCGAAGGCGTCGGGCAGCGGATCGCTCCAGCGGATGGCGATGCCGTCCATGGTCACCCGGTCGAACGGCGGCTGGTCCGATTCGGTGCGCACCGGTTCGCGCAGGATGCGCCCGGGGGCGGCGTCCAGCGGCACGCGCACGCTGCCGTAGTCGGGCATGTGCTCGGCGATCAGGGCTTGGGCTTGGCGGACGCTGATCATGCTGGATGCGGTTCCATGGCGATGTTCAGATAGTGGGGGGAGTATGGGCATCGTTCAACTTTGCAGGCAAGTCGGCCGGTTGCGTCGAAATCAGACGCCGCCCAGGGCCACCGCCTTGACCTGGGCCCAGATTTCGCGCCCCGGCGCCAGTTCCAGGGCCTGCCACGAGCGTCGCGTGATGCGCGCCAGGAGCAGGTTGTCGCCGACCTGCAGCTGCACCAGGCACTGCGAGGGGTGGTCGGCCTCGGCCATGGCGACGATGCGTCCGCGCAACTGGTTCAGGGCGCTGCTGTCGGGCTGCGGGTGGCGCGCCAGGACCACGTCGCGCGCGCCGATCCGGCAGCGCAGGCGCTGGCCGGTCGCCGCGCCGCGGCTGGGCAGCAGCAGGCGACCGCCGTCGAAGCTGATCTCGGTCAGGTGTTCGTCGGCGAAATGCCGCGTCACCGTGCCCTCGATCACCGTACCCGCGGCCTCGCGCAACGCCGGCGGCAGGTCGGGGCGGGCCAGGGTGTCCTGCAGGCGGCCCCGGGCGACGATGCGGCCGGCGTCCAGCAACACCAGGTGATCGGCCAGGCGGGCGACCTCGTCGATGGCATGGCTGACGTAGAGCATGGGCACGGCCAGGCGCTCGTGCAATGCCTCTAGCTGGCCCAGCAGGTCCTCGCGGGCGCCGGCGTCGAGTGCCGACAGCGGCTCGTCGAACAGCAGCAGCACGGGATCGCTCAGCAGGGCGCGCACGATGGCCACGCGCTGGCGCTCGCCGCCCGAAAGTGCGGTCACGGGGCGCGCCAGCAGCGGGCGTACGCCGAAGCGGTCGATCAGTCCCTCGCGGTCCAGGTGTGCCGGCCGGCCGGCGCGCCGGAAGCCGTAGTCGAGGTTGTCGGCCACCGAGCGGTGGGTGAACAGGCTGGCCTCCTGCACCACGTAGCCGATGCGCCGTCGGTGCGGCGGGACGAACACCCCGGCATCGCTGTCCTGCCACACGCGGTCACGGAACGTCACGCGTCCGCGTGCCTGCGGTTCCAGCCCGGCCACCGCGCGCAGGCAGCTGGTCTTGCCGGCGCCGGACGGACCGAACAGCACGCTGATGCCGCGCGGAGGAAGGTCCAGGTGCAGGTCCAGCGCGGTCTCGCCGCGGCGCCACCCGAGATCGAGCTGCAGGCCAGGAGCGTCAGTCATGCGGACGCCTCCTGGGCCGCAGCAGGGCCATGCTCAGCAGGGCCAGGAACGCGACGCCTAGCAGAATCAGCGAAAGCACCTGTGCGCGGTGGTAGTGGCCGGCCTCGACGTAGTCGTAGATCTGCGTGGACAGCACCCGGGTGTGGCCGGGGATATTGCCGCCGATCATCAGCACCACGCCGAATTCGCCCACGGTGTGCGCGAAGCCCAGCACGGTGGCGGTGACCACGCCCGGCCAGGCCATCGGCAGCACCACCGAAGCGAAACGGTCCAGCGGACCGGCGCCGAGGCTGGCAGCCATCTCCAGCGGACGGCGTCCGACCGCCGCGAAGGCGTCGTGCAGCGGCTGCACCACGAACGGCAGCGAATACAGCATGGAGGCCACCACCAGGCCGCGGAACGAGAATGGCAGCGGCGAGGCACCCAGCGCGTGCAGCATCCGCCCGACCAGGCCCTCGGGGCCCAGCACCAGCAGCAGGTAGAAGCCCAGCACTGTCGGCGGCAGCACGATCGGCAGCGCCACCAGGGCGGCCACCGGCTTCTGCCAGCGCGAGCGCGTGGTGGCCAGCCACCACGCCAGCGGCATGCCCAGCAGCAGCAGCAGCCCGGTCACCGTGGCCGCCAGGCGCAGGGTCAGTGCAAAGGTTTCCAGGTCCGGGCCGGACAGCAGGGGCATGGGCGCGTTCAGTGTGCGGTGCCGGGCAGGCCGAAGCCGTAGCGCCGGAAGATCGCGCGTGCCTGCGGGCTCTGCACGAAGCGGGCGAAATCATGCGCCAGCGGGTTGGCCGCGCCGTGGCGCGTGACCACGAAGCTCTGGCGCAGCGGCGCGTACAGCGAGGTCGGCACCGGGGCGTAGCGGCCCTTGCGCATGTCCGGCGCCAGCACCAGCGCCTGGGCCAGGATGCCCACGCGCGCGTTGCCGCTGAGCGCCAGCTGTGCGGTCTGGGCGATGTTCTCGCCGTAGACCAGGCGCGGCTCGAGTGCCTTCCAGATCCCGGCCTTGCGCAGTGCCTGCCGTGCGCGGTCGCCGTAGGGGGCGTGCAGCGGGTTGGCGATGGCGATGCGCCCGAAGCGCGGCTGCACCAGTTCGGCCACGCTGACGCCCTTCATGTCCAGGGTGGCGCTCCAAAGGACCAGACGTCCCAGCGCGTACACGACCGGGGCGCCGTCGGTGTGCCCGTCCCGGGCCAGCGCCTGCGGGTAGGCGCTGTTGGCCGAGAAGAACAGCGCGAACGGTGCACCCTGGCGCACCTGGGTGCGCAGGATGCCGGAAGAACCGTAGACCACGTCGATGTGCGCACCGGGGTGCTGCTGGCGGTAGACCGCGACCAGCTTGTCCATGACGTGGTGCAGGTCGGCGGCAGCGGCGATCACCGTGCGCGCGGGCGGCGCGCCGACGGCGGTCAGGGGCAGCAGCAGGCAGAGCAGCAGCGACCAGCGGAACGTGAGGCGCATGGCATGTCCTTGCGGGAGGCGACGAAAGGGGATTCCAGTCACGTCACTACCGCCAAAGTCGAACACGTGTCAACACACCGGGCCGATGCGCGCGCGGCATCGGCCACGGTTTGCCCGGACCGGTCCGGCGGTCCTAGGCTTGCACGGACACCCGTGCACCTCCTGTCGCCAGCACGGGAGCCACCAAGGAGCCCCCGTCATGAGTCCTCGCGAACCGCAGCTTCCGCCCCTGGGTTTCATCGGCCTGGGGCGCATGGGGCGGAACATGGTCCACCGCCTGCAGCAGGCAGGCGTCCAGTGCGTGGTCTACGACCGGGACGCGTCGGCGCGCGACCGGGCGCAGGCTGAGGGCGCGCATGCGGTCGCATCGCTCCAGGCGCTGGTGGAGGCGCTCGAGCCGCCCCGCGCGATCTGGCTGATGGTGCCGGCTTCGGTGGTCGACCGTGTCATCGATCCGCTGGCGCCGCTGCTGGACGAAGGCGACGTGCTGGTCGATGGCGGCAACTCGCATTACGTCGACGACCTGCGCCGGGCCGAGTCGCTGTCCGGGTACGGGTTGATGTACCTGGATGTCGGCGTCAGCGGTGGCGTGTGGGGGCGCGAGCGCGGCTACTGCCAGATGATCGGCGGACCCGAAGAAGCCTATGCCCGGCTGGAGCCGGTGTTCGCGGCGCTGGCACCCGGCGTGGAGGTGGTGCCGCGCACGGCCGGGCGCGAGGACGAACCGTCGCCGGCCGAGCGCGGGTACCTGCATTGCGGACCCGTCGGCGCCGGTCATTTCGTGAAGATGGTGCACAACGGCATCGAGTACGGGCTGATGGCGGCCTATGCCGAGGGCATGAATATTCTCCGGCATGCCGACGCGGGCCGCCGCGATCGAAGCGAGGATGCGGAGACCGCGCCCATGGAGCATCCGGAGCGCTACCGCTACGAGCTGCCGCTGGGCGAGATCGCCGAGCTGTGGCGGCGCGGCAGCGTGATCGGCTCGTGGCTGCTGGACCTGACCGCGGCCGAACTGCACGGCGACGATCGACTCGAAGGGTATGCGGGGCGGGTGTCCGATTCCGGCGAGGGCCGCTGGACCGCGTTGGCGGCCATCGAGCAGGGGGTGCCGGCGCCGGTGCTGACGGCAGCGCTGTTCGGGCGCTTCGCCTCGCGCGGCAACGACGACTTCGCCAACCGGATGCTGTCGGCCATGCGCCACGCATTCGGCGGTCACAAGGAGGTCGACGACGCAGGCGGGGCGTCCTAGCGCCCGGGGTGCGTGCCGGCGGGTGTGGAAGCGGGCCTGCGACAAAGAGCCACATACCCCTATGGACATATTCGGGAGAGTTCGGGCAAACCGTGCTGGCCGGTCGGCGGCTACAATGCGCGCCATGCAGATCTACAAGCTGTTCCACATCGAAGCCGCGCATCGCCTGCCCAACGTGCCGGACGGGCACAAGTGCGCACGCCTGCACGGGCACTCGTTCCGGGTCGAGATCCACGTCGGCGGCGAACCGGACGCGCACACCGGCTGGATCATGGACTACGCCGACATCAAGGCCGCCTTCGCCCCGCTGTACGACCAGCTCGACCATCATTACCTGAACGACATCGAGGGCCTGGAAAACCCCACCAGCGAGCATCTGGCGCGGTGGATTTTCCGGCGGCTGAAGCCTGCACTTCCGGCCCTGGAGCGGGTGGTGGTGCACGAAACCTGCACGGCCGGGGCGATCTGCACCGGAGCCGGCTGAGGCATGGCCGCAAGTGTCGGATTTTCCTCAGCCTGGGGAGCGTTTGCGCGCGTCCGGGTGGCTTGTGGCGCTCTTCCGGCGCCTGCTATAATTTTTTAACTTGACCGTGGCCTGGTGATGCACGGGCCGCGCGAATGGGTGCGGCCGTCCAGGAGAACCGCGTGCTTAACAGCCTCGCCGCCGGTCGCCGTCTCGCCTTGCGCCTCGTTTTGTGGCAGCTGGGCGTGGCTGTGATGGCGGGACTCATCTTCCTGACCCTGGGTCGGCGTGCTGCGCTCGCCGCCTCGGCCAGCGCCCTGGCAGTGGCGCTGGGCAATGCGCTCGCGGGGGCGCGCGCGTTCAGTCAGGGAGGGGCCGGGATGGCGCTGGCGCGGATCATTCTGGGCACGCTGATGAAGTGGGCCGTGGTGTTTACGGGGATGTACGTTGTAATGGTGCGCTGGCGATTGCCGCCGGTGCCTGCGATAGCGGGACTGATGCTGGCCGTGATGGTCAATCTGTTCGCGCTCCGATTCAAGCGATAGGCGATGGGACTGAACATGTTGGCGAATGCGCCCGAAGGTGGGTTCACCGGATACATCCAGCACCACATGAAGTTCTGGGAATGGCCCCACGTCGGTGCGGGCGGCTTCTGGAACTGGTCGGTGCACGTGGACTCGATCCTGGTCTCGCTGGTGCTCGGCGTGTTGTTCAGCGGCTGGTTCTGGCTGAAGGCACGCAAGGCGACGCCCGGCGTGCCCGGCAAGGGCCAGGCCTTCGTGGAGCTGGTGCTGGAATTCGTCGACGGCCAGGTCAAGGACGTCTTCCACGGCGATCGCCGCGTGCTCGGTCCCCTGGCCCTGACGATCTTCGTCTGGGTGTTCCTGATGAACTTCATGGACCTGCTGCCGGTCGACATGCTGCCGCTGATCGCCGAACATTCGGGCGCCGGCCATTTCCGCGCCGTGCCCACCGCCGACCTGAACGTCACCTTCGCCATGTCGATCACGGTGCTGATCCTGGTGATCTTCTACAGCTTCAAGGCCAAGGGCCCCGGCGGCTACATGAAGGAGTTGTTCACCGCGCCGTTCGGACCGTGGCTGGCGCCGTTCAACATCCTGCTCAACATCGTCGAGCTGCTGTCCAAGCCGGTCAGCCTGTCGATGCGACTGTTCGGCAACATGTACGCCGGCGAGATGGTGTTCATGCTGATCGCCGGCCTGTTCAGTGCCGGTAGCTGGGTGCTCTACGGCTTCGGCATCATCGGCTACACCGCCTGGGGCATCTTCCACATCCTGATCATCTCGATCCAGGCCTTCATTTTCATGGTGTTGACCGTGGTGTACATCTCCATGGCCCACGATCACCACTGAGCAATACCTTCCACACCCTTAACTACTCGAAGCTTTTCTTCAGGAGAACATCATGGAGCACATCGCCAGCCTTCTCGCCCAGGTGCAGGGTTTCACCGGCATCGGCATCGGTCTCATCATCGGCCTGGGCGCGCTGGGCGCCTGTATCGGTATCGGCGTGATGGGTTCGAAGTTCCTCGAGGCCGCCGCCCGCCAGCCGGAACTCAAGCCGATGCTGCAGGGTTCCATGTTCCTGCTGGCCGGCCTGATCGACGCCGCGTTCCTGATCGGCGTGGCCCTGGCCATGCTGCTGGCGTTCGCCAACCCGCTGCTGTCGCAGGTCTTGCAGCACGCCGGCGGTTGATCGACCGATTCGACGCAACACTCCTGGGACACGAACGCGCGCTGCGTTCGTGTCCCGTGTAATCCGCAGCTACAGGTAGCGCAGCGATGGAATTCAACGCGACCCTGATCGGCGAAATGATCGCATTCGCCCTTCTGATCATGTTCAGCGTCCGGTTCATCTGGCCGCACATCAACACCGCGATCGAGGAACGGCAGAAGAAGATCGCCGACGGCCTGGCCGCCGCCGACAAGGCGCGTGCCGAACTCAAGGACGCCGACGCCCGCGTCGCCGACGAGATCAAGAAGGCCCGCTCGCAGGCCGCCGAGATCATCGACAAGGCGCAGCAGCAGGGCAACCAGATCCTCGAAAAGGCCCGTGCCGACGCCGTCACCGAGATCAACCGCCAGAAGGCCATGGCCCAGGAGGAGATCGCCTCCATGGCCGAACGTGCCCGCGCCGAACTGCGCGATCAGGTCGGTGCACTGGCCGTCAAGGGCGCCGAGAAGATCGTCCAGCGAGAGATCGACGCCGGCGTCCACAAGGCCCTGCTCGACCAGCTGGCGGCGGAAATCTGATGGAAGCGCTCACGCTCGCCCGTCCCTATGCCCGTGCCGCCTTCGAGTGGTCGCAGGACAAGGGAACACTGAACGAATGGTCGCAGGCCCTGGCCTTTGCCGCCGCCGTGTCCGCCGATCCGCGCATCGCCGCCCTGCGCAGCGACCCGCGGGTCGAGGACGCGCAGCTGGTGGCCATGCACCTGCCGGCCGACGTCGGCGCGGACACCCCGTTCGCGCATTTCCTGTCCGAGATGGCCGAGCACGGCCGCATGCAGCTCCTGCCCGAGGTGCGTGTGCTGTTCGACGCTCTCAAGCGTGAATCCGAATCGGTCCTGAAGGTCCGCGTGACCAGCGCCATGGCGCTGGACGACAAGCAGACCGAACAGCTCAAGGCATCGCTCAAGCGCCGTTTCCAGCGCGACATCGACATCGCCGCCGAGGTCGACCCCGCCCTGCTGGGCGGTGTGGTCATCGACACCGGCGAGCAGGTGATCGACGGTTCCGCGCGCGGACGGCTGCAGCGACTGGCTTCGGCTCTAACCCATTAAAAGCATCGAGATCGCCGGGATACAACTATGGCAACCCAGCTCAACCCTTCTGAAATCAGCGAACTGATCAAGACCCGCATCGAGTCGTTCAAGCTCGAGGCCGAGGCCCGCAACGAGGGCACGCTGATCAGCGTGTCGGACGGCATCGTGCGCATCCACGGCCTGGCCGACGTGATGGCCGGCGAAATGATCGAGCTGCCGAACGACACCTACGCCCTGGCGCTGAACCTGGAGCGCGATTCGGTCGGCGCGGTGGTGCTGGGCGACTACCAGCACCTGCGCGAAGGCGACACCGCCAAGACCACCGGTCGCATCCTCGAGGTGCCGGTCGGCGAGGGTCTGCTGGGCCGCGTGGTCGACGCGCTGGGCAACCCGATCGACGACAAGGGTCCGATCGAGGCCAAGACCACCAGCCCGATCGAAAAGGTCGCGCCCGGCGTGATCTGGCGCAAGAGCGTCGACCAGCCGGTGCAGACCGGCTACAAGTCGGTCGACTCGATGATCCCGATCGGCCGCGGCCAGCGCGAGCTGATCATCGGCGACCGCCAGACCGGCAAGACCGCCCTGGCCGTCGATGCGATCATCAACCAGAAGGGCAGCGGCGTGAAGTGCATCTACGTCGCCATCGGCCAGAAGCGCAGCTCCATCGCCAACGTGGTGCGCAAGCTGGAAGAGAACGGCGCCCTGGACCACACCATCGTGGTGGTCGCCTCGGCGTCCGAGTCGGCCGCGCTGCAGTACATCGCGCCGTACGCCGGCTGCGCCATGGGCGAGTACTTCCGCGACCGCGGCGAAGACGCCCTGATCATCTACGACGACCTGTCCAAGCAGGCCGTGGCCTACCGCCAGATCTCGCTGCTGCTGCGCCGCCCGCCGGGCCGCGAGGCCTACCCGGGCGACGTGTTCTACCTGCACAGCCGCCTGCTCGAGCGCGCCGCACGCGTCAACGAGGAGTACGTGGAGAAGGCCACCAACGGCGAGGTCAAGGGCAAGACCGGCTCGCTGACCGCGCTGCCGATCATCGAAACCCAGGCCGGCGACGTGTCCGCGTTCGTGCCGACCAACGTGATCTCGATCACCGACGGCCAGATCTTCCTGGAGACCGACCTGTTCAACGCCGGCATCCGTCCGGCCGTGAACGCCGGTATCTCGGTGTCGCGCGTGGGCGGTTCGGCGCAGACCAAGATCGTCAAGAAGCTGTCCGGCGGCATCAAGCTGTCGCTGGCGCAGTACCGCGAGCTGGCGGCCTTCGCGCAGTTCGCCTCGGACCTGGACGCGGCCACCCGCGCCCAGCTCGAGCGCGGCCAGCGCGTGACCGAGCTGATGAAGCAGCCGCAGTACGCGCCGCTGTCGATCGCCGAACTGGCGGTCTCGGTGTTCGCGGCCGAAGAGGGCTACCTGGACGACCTGCCCATCGCCAAGGTGCTGCCGTTCGAGAAGGCGCTGCATGCCTTCATGCACCAGAACCACGGCGAGCTGATGGCCCGGATCGTCGAGACCGGCGACTGGAACGACGAGATCAAGGGCACCTTCAAGAGCGCCCTGGACGAGTTCAAGAAGACCGGTAGCTGGTAAGTAAAGCCGGGAATCGGGAATAGGGAATGGGGAATCGGTAAAGCAGCGAGGCATCGCGCAGCGCCATCAACCATTCCCGATTCCCCATTCACCATTCCCACGAGCGAGCAAAGCGAGCGAGAAGTCCATGGCAAGCGGACGCGAAATCAAAACCAAGATCAAGAGCACGCAGAACATGCGCAAGGTGACGCGTGCGCTGGAGATGGTCTCGGCCTCCAAGATCCGCAAGGCGCAGGACCGCATGCGGGCTTCGCGTCCGTACGCCCACGCCATGCGCCACGTCATCGCGCACGTGGCCGCGGCCAGCACCGAGGTCCGGCATCCGTTCCTGGTCGAACGCGAGACCGTCGCCCGCGTGGGCTACATCATCGTCGCCACCGACCGCGGGCTGTGCGGCGGCCTCAACGCCAACCTGTTCCGCAAGACCCTGGCCGAGATCAAGGACTGGCAGGCCAAGGGCGTGGAAGTGGACATGGTCGTGGTCGGCCAGAAGGCGGTGCAGTTCTTCCGCCGCATCAAGTCCATCCACCTGCTGGGCACGGTCACCCACCTGGGCGAGCGTCCGCGCATGGAGCAGCTGATCGGCGTGATCAAGGTCATGCTGGACGCCTACAGCGCGGGCACCGTCGACCGCGTGGTGCTGGGCTTCAACGATTTCATCAACACCATGGTGCAGAAGCCGCGCCTGGATGCGCTGCTGCCGCTGCCGGTGGCCGCCGAGCAGATCGTCGCGCAGGAGAAGGAAGCCGGCGAGGGCGACACCGTGGTCGCCATCGACGTCAAGCGCGAGCATGACTGGGACTACATCTACGAGCCGGACGCCGAGGGCGTGCTCGAGCACGTGATGACGCGCTACGTGGAGTCGCTGGTCTACCAGGCCACGCTGGAGAACCTGGCCAGCGAACATGCCGCGCGGATGGTGGCCATGAAGAGCGCGTCGGACAACGCGAACAAGGTGATCGACGAGCTGACGCTGGTCTACAACAAGGCCCGCCAGGCGGCGATCACGCAGGAAATTTCGGAAATCGTGGGTGGTGCCGCGGCGGTCTGATTCGGCATCGCGGTAACCCTGGAGTTGTCAGTGTTTGTTGGTGCGATCGTCCATGATCGCGAAAATCAAAAAGCGGCCATCCATGGCCGCACTGTTCGAGAAGCGACGCCATGGCGGCGCTGTACTGAAACCTAAACGCATTTAGAGTTACTTGGAGCATATCCATGAGTCAGGGCAAGGTTGTTCAGATCATCGGCGCGGTCGTCGACGTGGAATTCCCGCGTGACCAGGTGCCGGCCGTGTACGACGCGCTCAAGGTCGACGGCACCGAGATCACGCTCGAGGTGCAGCAGCAGCTCGGCGACGGCGTGGTGCGTGCCATCGCCCTGGGTTCGACCGAGGGCCTCAAGCGCGGCCTGGTCGCGCAGAACACCGGCGAGGGCATCAAGGTGCCGGTGGGCACGGCCACGCTGGGCCGCATCATGGACGTGCTCGGCCGCCCGATCGACGAGGTCGGCCCGATCGAGGCCGAGGCGCACAACGTGATCCACCGCGAGGCCCCGGCCTACGACGAACAGGCGCTTTCCAACGAACTGCTGGAAACCGGTATCAAGGTCATCGACCTGGTGTGCCCGTTCGCCAAGGGCGGCAAGGTCGGTCTGTTCGGCGGCGCCGGCGTGGGCAAGACCGTGAACATGCTCGAGCTGATCAACAACATCGCCACCGAGCATTCGGGCCTGTCGGTGTTCGCCGGCGTCGGCGAGCGCACCCGCGAGGGCAACGACTTCTACCACGAGATGATCGAGTCCGGCGTGGTCAAGCCCGACAACCTGTCCGACTCCAAGGTCGCCATGGTCTACGGCCAGATGAACGAGCCGCCCGGCAACCGCCTGCGCGTGGCCCTGACCGGCCTGACCATGGCCGAGTACTTCCGCGACCAGAAGGACGAGTCCGGCAAGGGCAAGGATGTGCTGTTCTTCGTCGACAACATCTACCGCTATACACTGGCCGGTACCGAGGTGTCCGCACTGCTGGGCCGCATGCCGTCGGCGGTGGGCTACCAGCCGACCCTGGCCGAGGAAATGGGTGTGCTGCAGGAGCGCATCACCTCCACCAAGACCGGTTCGATCACCTCGATCCAGGCCGTGTACGTGCCCGCCGACGACCTGACCGATCCGTCGCCGGCCACCACCTTCGCGCATCTGGACGCGACCGTGGTGCTGAGCCGCAACATCGCCTCGCTGGGCATCTACCCGGCGGTGGATCCGCTGGACTCGACCAGCCGCCAGCTGGACCCGAACGTGGTCGGCAACGAGCACTACGACGTGGCCCGCAAGGTGCAGGGCACCCTGCAGCGCTACAAGGAGCTCAAGGACATCATCGCGATCCTGGGCATGGACGAGCTGTCGGAAGAGGACAAGCAGGTCGTGGCGCGCGCGCGCAAGTGCGAGCGCTTCTTCAGCCAGCCGTTCCACGTGGCCGAAGTGTTCACCGGCGCACCGGGCAAGTACGTGCCGCTGAGCGAGACCATCCGCGGCTTCAAGATGATCGTCGAGGGCGAGGTCGACTACCTGCCCGAGCAGGCCTTCTACATGGTCGGCGGCATCGACGACGCCATCAAGAAGGGCGAGGAGATGGGCGCCAAGAAGGCGGCCTGAGGCCGCCTTCCGGGAATGGTGAATAGGGAATAGGGAATCGCAAGAGCTGGCACAGCCGTAGCGTTTCGAGCCCCCATTCCTCATTCCCCACTCCCCATTCCCGCGAACGAGCGAAGCGAGAGAGAACCATGACCACCATCCGTTGCGACATCGTCAGCGCCGAGGCCGAGATCTTCCACGGCGAGGCGACCCTGGTCATCGCCACCGGCGAGCAGGGCGAGCTGGGCATTGCGCCGCGTCACGCGCCGCTGATCACCCGGCTCAAGCCCGGTCACGTGGAAGTGATCCAGGAGAACGGTGAACGCCAGTCGTTCTACGTCTCCGGCGGCATCCTCGAAGTGCAGCCGCAGGTGGTCACGGTACTGGCCGACACCGCAGCCCGGGCCGACGAACTGGACGAGGCCGCGGCCCTGACTGCCAAGGAAGAGGCCGAGAAGGCACTGGCCGACCGCACCGACGAGATGGAAGTGGCCGAGGCACAGGCCAAGCTGGCCGAGGCCATGGCCCAGCTGCAGGCGCTGGAACGCATGCGCCGCAACCTCAAGCATTGACGCGGTTGTACAACGCCAGACGAAAGACGCCGGCCTTGTGCCGGCGTTTTCGTTGGTGCAGCCGCTACAGGCCGTTCACGCCCTTGCGCATCCAGCGGTCGATGAGCGCCTTCTCGTAGCGTAGCGGATCGCTGTCGTGAAGGCTGGGACCATCCATGAAGGCCGAGTTGGTCAGTTTGCGCGTACCCTCCCTGGCCACCTTGCCCTGGGCGTCGCGCAGGACGAAATGCAGGTCGATGCGGGGCGGGAAGGTCCGGCGAACAACGCGCATCCAGCCTCCAGGGGCGCCGGTCCAGGGCTCGTAGTGACCGGCGAAGGCGACGTCGGTCACGACGATGGACAGGTGCTGCCCGGGTGCGAGCAAACGGTTGGCGCGCTTGTGAATGTAACTCTTCAGCAGGTCCAGGTCGTCCTTGATCTCGGATCGCTGGCTACCCGGCGAGCTGCGCATTTCCGTGAACTGGTCGGGATGCGCATAGGAGACGACAACTGACGGTGACGCTGCGGGGGATGGTGGTTGTGCCAAGGCACTGGATGCGACCAGCACGAGGGCGAATATCGTCAGGACACCGGAACCTTTGAGGAGGCGCTTCATGGGTACTCTCCGACGGGGACAACGGTTCGCTGTCGCGACACGATCCCCGTCCGAAACCGGTCGCGAAGGCGCTGATAACGCATTGGACCCCCGAGCATGCAGTCAGGTTCCTGTGGGAACCATGGTTGCCTGGATGCCGGGGATGGGTAGGAACTAGTTCTTCTTTCCCTTTTTGTCGAGTGCGTTCTGAAGCAGGTTGGTGATCGTATCGCGCGTGTTGGCAGGCTTTTTCTGCGTTCCGGACGGCGTGCTCCTGGATGCGGCGGAAGAACCGCCGAAGCCGGATCGCAGCAGGTCGACGGCCGCGCGGGGGTCTAGACGGAATTTCGGTTCGCTTGCAGTGCCGCCGACATGAACGCCGATGCCGCTCTGGCTTGTACCGCCCAGCAGACCACCCAGCAAACGCCCGGCCTTGGAGCCGGACAGAGCCTTGCCGGAGGTGACGCTGGAGGACAGGCTCTTGTCCAGCTTGACCAGCATGTCGAAGTCCAGCGCGCCGCTGGCGGCCATGGTTCCCTTGCCACTCATGGAGCCCAGTCCCTTGACGTCGGCCTGGGCCGGATCGGCGCGGATGCCCGAGGGGGCGATCCGCAGGGTGGCTTCGGCGTGCTCGATCTGCGTGTCGCGGGGAGCCTGGACGCCGGCCAGCGAAAGCGCGCCGCCGAGCTTGTCGCCAAGGCTGTATCCGGCCAGCGTGGTGTGGTCGAGCGTGACCGGACCGCTGATGACCAGGGCATCCAGCGGACCGCGGGCACGCAGGTCCACGCCCAGGGTGCCGCCACGAAGCCGGGAATTGTTGGGCAGGACCACACCGAAGGCCGGCAGCAGAGGCTGCAGGTCGTCCACCGGAAGCTTGTGCCCGGCCATGGTCAGGTCCAGCCGCATCACGGCTGCACGTCCGTCGAAGCTTCCGTGGACGGCAAGGCTGGCCTTGCCGGTGCCCAGGCGGGTGTCGTGGACGCGGCCACGGCTCGAGGCCAGGGTGTAATCGGCCTGGTAGTCGATCCGGATCGGTTGGGGTGCCGGGGAGCCGGAGGCGACCAGCTGCAGGTGGCGGGCATCGATGCGGCCCTGCGAATGCAGCACCCCACCCTGCGAGTGGATGCGGCTGTCCAGCCCGATCACACCGCTGATGCCCTGGGCATGACTGACCAGGCCGGCCCGGACCAGATCGATCCCGCTCATCACCAGGTGCGCCGTCAGCGGTGAACGGATGGCGTTGCCGGCATCGAAGGGGCCGAAGGTGCCGTCCAGCTTGATGCGGCCGCCGCCGGGCACCTGGGCGCTCAAGGTGAACGGGAAGGCTGCCTGTGTGCCCAGGTGGTCGACGGTCAGCTCGACCATGTCGTAGGTCCGGGTGCCGCCTGCGGCGCGGTGCAGCACGATGCGGCCGTTGCGGATGCGCAGGGCATCGACCGTGAGCGCGGGGGAGGAAGATGCGCCCGTCGTCGGCCGGCTGCCCGGGCCACCGGCAGCGAAGCTGGAAAAGTTCCACTGGCCCGCGCGGTTCTGGACCAGGCGCACGCTCGGGGCGTCCAGCGTCAGCGAAGTGACGTGCAGCTCGCGGTGGACGATCAGCGGCCACAGGCGCACGCCGACAGTAAGCGACCGGGCCTGGATGAAGGGTTCCTTGCCGAAGGCAGGGGCGTCGCCGATGCGGATGTCGTCGGCATCCAGTGAACCGGTGAACACCGAGACGTGCAGTTTGCCCAGAGTCACTGTACGGCCCATCGCATCACTCAGCGAGGTCTGGATCTGCGGGCGAAAGCGATTGGCGTCGACCATGAACAGGGCGCCGGCCGCGACCAGCACCACGGCCAGGACCAGGACGGCGAGGAAGATCAGCAGGCGTTTCATGGGCGCACTCCTTGGCGGAGACGGCTGCATGCAGTCTCGAGGAACATGCTAGTCCCGGGGGACGACAACGTCGAGTACGTGCTGATCGGGTGCCTGGACCTGACCGGAGGATGCAGTGCGAGGGGCCGCCGGAAGGGCTTCCACCTTGCAGCGCAGGACCGATTCCCTGGACTTATTGCGGAGGGGGCAGCGTCGACAGGGTGTTGTCGAGCAGTTGCCAGTAGCGATTGCCGTTCCAGGGCACCATTTGTTCGGCGTAATACCACCAGAAGACACCGCCGACATAGCGTGGGTTCTGGATGGTGTCGATCATCGTGTAATAGGAGGTCAGCAGGTTCGACTGGATGGACCAGGCGGCGCTCTTTTGCGAGGTACCCATCTCGCCGAAGCCCAGCCGGGCGTTCGGGAACAAGTTGCCGAGCGTCTGGAAATCGTTTTCCCAGGACGGTTGCAGATGGGGGCAATCCTTGTACGGGTAGTAACTGAAAAAGGCGTAGTCGGCCTGGTTGCGCACGCTGGCCGGGAGAAAGTTGGCTGGCCAGGTATGCCAGTCGTCGACGGGCTTTTGCCAGCAGTTGCTGCCCTTGCCGTCATCGTTGTAGTAAAGGGTGATGGCTGTTCTGCCGCCTGCCTGCTTCACGATGGCGTTGGCGGCGGCGACCATCTGGCCGATGTCGGTTTCCTCCACCTGCACGGTGGCGTCGTTGCCGTTGGGATGGGGCCGCAGCCACTCGCCGTTGATCTCGTTGGCAATCTCCCAGATGTCCACGACGTCACCGAGCTGGCCGACCAGTTCCTGGGTTCGAGCCTTGTAGGTCGACAGGTCGGTGGGAAAGTAGTACGAGTCCATCACTTCGCCCATCACATAGGCCACCTTGTGCAGCTTGACCAGCTTGCGGCGGTAGTCGGAAGCCGGGGTGCCCATGTCGAACACCACGCGCACGGTGGGCTTGTAGGGCAGGTTTTTCAGCGAGGCGAGTGTCTTGCGGAAGTGTGAGACGGTGTCGAGGGTGATGCCGTACATCGGCGTCTTGGGCGTGGCTGGTGCAGCATGCGCCGAACGCAGGCCGGTCATGAAAACGAAACCGAACACGAGCAGCAGCGCAAGGGGAAAATGCAAGGCGCGAGAGGGAAAAGCGAGAACGTTCATGGCGGGTCCAGTGGTGCGTCGGGCGGTCCGGTCCCGGGAAGAGAGATCGTGACTCCAGCCACGACCGGTCTGTAGCGCCTGGTTCGGGCCAGGCACGAAAACGGTGCGCAATCCGGGCACGGTTGTAGGTCGCTCCGTAGGCGGTACCGTGCCGTGCATGGCGGGCACGGTCCGGTGGTCGCCGGTCGTCGGATTGCCGCATGGGCAGGGATGCGGTCTATGGCTTTCGGTCTGGCTTGGCGATCTCCCGGACGAAAGCCATGGGGTGCCGGTGCATCGCGGACCGGATACTGAGAATGCCGGAAAATCAATAAACTGCATGTCAACGACAAGGACACTATTCCAGCAGAAGCGTTAGCCATGCATGAACGGAACCTCCAGATTCCGGGGTCCGGCATAGGCTGTTAGCAATAGATGCCGACTTGGCATGCCGAAACCATGAAACCGTTCGCATTTGCCGCGACGACGCGGGAAACGAAGGAGTTCGGGATCGGTGAAGAACCGCGCGCCACCCGTGCCGGACAAGCCCACGGCCGGGGATGCGTTGACGGCCGTTCAGTTCAGCGAAAGACCCAGTAGCGACTACTCAGGAAGCTGACCACGGCCAGCAGGGCCTCGATCAGCGGCTTCAGCAGCCAGGCACGGGACAGGCCGTCGTGCAGGGCGATGTACTCCACCTGCAGGGTGCTGAGGACGGTCAGGAACGACCACAGCAGCAGGAAGCGAGCCAGGTGCCGGGTGGCCGGGCCGGCATGAGCGCTGAACGTGATCTGGCGGTTGGCCCAGAAACCCAGGCTGGCGCCGGCCACGCGCCCGGCCACGTTGGCGGCCGGAAGGGGCCAGCCGTTTGCGCTCAGCGCCATCATCACGCCCCAGTCCAGCAGCAGCTGCAGGCCGCCGACGGCGGAGAATCCCAGCCCCTGGCGCAGCAGGCGGGCCAGCCCGTTTGCGCGCGCTGCGCTCCCATCGACGCGTTGGCGGAGGGGAAACATGTCCATGAGGGTACGCACGAGCAGCTATCTGACAGGTGAACAGCCCCGTTTCCGGTATCCAACGAATGGCCAGGGGGTGATCTGACGAACGCTCATATGCCCGGGAGACGGGACCGTGCGAGGATGCAGGTTCGGTTACGGGAGTGTGTGGAGATGTGCGGATTCGTGGCGGTACTGGACCCGGAGGGCGATGTCGGCGCACTGCGTCCGGCATTGCTGGAGCAGGCGCGCAGCCTGCGCCATCGCGGTCCGGACTGGAGCGGCGTATATGCCGACACGCATGCCATCCTGGTGCACGAGCGTCTGGCCATCGTCGACGTGGTGCACGGCGCACAACCGCTGCTGTCGGAAGACGAGGGCCAGGTCCTGGCCGTCAATGGCGAGATCTACAACCATCGTGAACTGCGTGCCGAATTCCCCGACTACGCCTTCCGCACCGACTCGGACTGCGAGGTCATCCTGCCGCTTTATCGTCGCCACGGAAAGGATTTCCTCAACAGGCTCGAGGGCATGTTCGCCTTCGTGCTGTGGGATCGCGAGAAGGGTGACTGGCTGATCGCGCGCGATCCGATCGGCATCATCCCGCTGTATGTCGGTCACGATGCGCGCGGGCGCCTGTACGTGGCCTCGGAGATGAAGGCGCTGGCCGGGGTGTGCGTGAGCGTGGAAGTGTTCCCGCCTGGTTGCGTGTGGACACGTGGCATGGCGACACCCGAGCGCTACTACGCGCCCGGCTGGCGCGACTTCGACGCGGTGGCCGACGGTCCGGAGGATCCCGCGGAACTGCGCCGCGCTCTGGAGCGCGCGGTACATGCGCACATGATGAGCGACGTGCCCTACGGCGTGCTTCTGTCGGGCGGCCTGGACTCCTCGCTGATCGCGGCCATCACCGCACGTTACGCCGCCCGGCGCACCGAGGACGACGACCGCAGCGAAGCCTGGTGGCCGCGCCTGCACACCTTTTCCATTGGCCTGGAGGGCTCGCCCGACCTGTCCGCCGCACGTACCGTGGCCGGGGCCATCGAAAGCGTGCATCACGAATTCCACTTCACCGTGCAGGAAGGCCTGGACGCACTGAGCGACGTGATCCGCCACGTGGAGACCTACGACGTCACCACCATCCGCGCTTCCACGCCGATGTACCTGCTGGCCCGGCGAATCCGTGCCATGGGCATCAAGATGGTGCTCTCGGGCGAGGGCGCGGACGAAATTTTCGGCGGTTACCTGTATTTCCACATGGCGCCGGACGACCGCGAATTCCACGAAGAGCTGGTGCGCAAGCTCGATGGCCTTCACCAGTACGACTGCCTGCGCGCCAACAAGTCCATGTCGGCCTGGGGCGTGGAAGCACGCGTGCCGTTCCTGGACCGGACCTTCCTCGAGGCGGCCATGCACACGGCACCGTCGGCCAAGCGTCCGGGGAACGGGCGCATCGAGAAGAACATCCTGCGCGAAGCCGGCCGGGGACTGCTGCCGGAAGACATCCTGTGGCGTCAGAAGGAGCAATTCTCCGATGGCGTCGGCTACGGCTGGATCGATGCGCTGAAGGACTACGCAACTGCGCAGGTCAGCGAGGCGCAGATGGCGCTGGCGTCACAGCGCTTTGCCATCAACCCGCCGCAGAGCAAGGAAGCGTATCTCTACCGTGTACTGTTCGAGCAGCACTACCCCGGAGACGCCGCCGCGCGCACCGTGCCCGGCGGACCCAGCATCGCCTGTTCGACGCCGACCGCCTACCGCTGGTCCAAGGCTTTCGAGGGATGCGACGATCCCTCCGGGCGTGCCGTGGCCGGCGTGCATCGCGCGGCCGAATCGTCCTGAGGCGCTTCGACTAGGCAGCGGACGCCGGTTTGCGGCAAAGTGGCGGGCGGAATCGTACAGGGACGCAACATGAGCGCACCGCTACACGTCATCGTCCTCGCCGCCGGCGAGGGCAAGCGCATGCAATCGGCGAAGGCCAAGGTGATGCTGCCACTGGCCGGGCGGCCGATGCTCGCCCATGTGCTCGATACCGCCCGGTCCCTGCGTCCGGCGCGGGTGCACGTGGTGTACGGCCATCGCGGCGAGCAGTTGCGTGCCGCATTCGCCGACGATGCCGGCCTGACCTGGGTGGCGCAGGACGAGCAGCTGGGTACCGGGCATGCCGTGCAGCTGGCCATGGCGCAGGTGCCCGACGAGGCCCGCGTGCTGGTGCTGTACGGCGATGTGCCGCTGCTGCGCACGGACGACCTGGACGCGCTGGTCGGCGCCGACGGCGCCCTGGCCGTGCTGGCCGCCGAGCAGGACGATCCGGCCGGCTACGGTCGCGTGCTGCGGGACGAGAATGGACACGTGGACGCCATTGTCGAGGAAAAGGACGCCACCGATGAACAGCGAGCGGTGTGCCTGACCAACACCGGCATCGTCGCCGCCGACGCCGCCCCGCTGCGGGTCTGGCTGGGCACGCTGGGCAACGACAATGCCCAGGGCGAGTACTACCTCACCGACGTGTTCGGCCAGGCCGCCGCGGCCGGCTCCCCGGCGCGCTGCGTGGTGCTGGCCGAGGCCGGCGACGCGGCCGGCGCCAACAACGCCTGGCAACTGGCCGGGCTGGAGGCGCATTATCGGCACCGCCGCGCGCGAGAACTGGCCGAGGCCGGGGTGCGCATCGCCGACCCGGCGCGCTTCGATGCGCGCGGAAACGTGAGCGCCGGACGCGACGTGGAGATCGACGTCGACGTGATCCTGGAAGGCGAGGTGGAACTGGGCGAGGGCGTGCGCATCGGCCCGTTCTGCCGCCTGCGCGACGTCCGGCTGGCCGCCGGTACCGTGGTGCATGCGCATTGCGACCTGGAAGGCGCGGTGACCGAGGGGCCGTGCACCATCGGCCCGTTCGCCCGCCTGCGGCCGGGGGCCGTCCTGGCTGCCGACGCCCATGTCGGCAACTTCGTGGAAATGAAGAAGGCGACCCTGGGGCCGGGCAGCAAGGCCAATCACCTGACCTACCTGGGCGACGCCCAGATCGGCGCCGGGGCCAACATCGGCGCCGGCACCATCACCTGCAACTACGACGGCGTGAACAAGCACCTGACACGGATCGGCGATGGCGCCTTCATCGGCTCCAACTGCGCTCTGGTGGCGCCCGTGACCATCGGCGCCCGGGCCACCGTTGGCGCCGGTTCCGTGATCAGCGGGGACGCGCCGGAAGGCCAGCTGACGGTCGCGCGCGCCCGCCAGGTCACGCTCAAGGGCTGGCAGCGCCCGCAGAAGAAGGCCGATTGAAGATCACGCGCCAGCAGCGGGCTGGCGGCGTGCGTGCTCCATCGCGCAGGGCGGACGAAGCCCGCCATGCGTCTCCGCGCCCCATGAAAGTTGCGGGTGACGTGACCGAGGGCGTGCGCGATCGGTGCTTCCCCCCGTGACGGTGAGATCGGCGTGGAACGCGCCTGGTGCACCTAGTGCGCGTAGCGCCAGCCGTCGATTTCCACCAGCAGCTCGCGCCGGCACACGTCGCCTTCCAGCAGAAGGCGCGGCGCGTGAGGCACGTGTTCAGCCAGGAACGCGTTCACTGCCTCGGCGTGTTCGGGGTGGCGCACGTAGACCTTGAGCGGGTCGTCGGCGGTGAAGTGCTCGGGCAATCCGCCTTCGCGCAGCAGCGCGCGCAGGTTGGCCAGGGTCTCGGCCAGCTGCGCCTGGAGGTCTTCCGGGTGCCGCGATTCGTGACCGGTGATCGAGGCCGTGCCGGAGATGGCCAGCGCGTTCTCGCCGCGCAGTCGCATGGCACGGGCAAAACTGGGCGGGGTGGGGCCGTACTGGCGCGGATAGCGCCACGCGCTCATCTGGCGCGGGTTCTCCACGCGTGCGCCGGGATGCTCGGCAGCCAGGCAGTACACCTGCAACAGCGGCGCCTGCAGGTGGTGGCCGATGGCGGTCGCGGCGGGGAAACCGTCGACGAACATGTCGCCCATGCCACGCAACCGTCCGGCGCAGAACTGCTTGTATCGTTCGTCGTCACCGGTACCGGCATTGATGTCGCTGACGTAGTTCCACAGGCGCTGGACGTGCCGTTGCGCACTACTGGCCAGGAAGTCGCACAAACGCGTATAGGCCTGCGCGGCCGTGGCCCCAGGGCCGCCGTGCTCACGTTCGTCCAGGGTCAGCGAGACGAACAGCCAGCCACCGCCACGCGCCCAATGCAATCCGGCGTTGCGCCCGCATTCGACCTTGGCCTCCACGCTCCAGTGCTCGCAGATGCCGGAGCCGCCGGCCGGGAGGGCTTGCAGGGGTACGGCGAGTGAGCGGGGGTCTTCCCGTCCAGGCTGTTGCGTGCCGAATTCCAGGACGGCCAGCGTGCCGGGTTCATGCAGCAGGTTGCCGGCCTGCGCGGAAGGGCGGTAGCGCACGTGCGGATGGCATGCGGAGGGGGTGCGGCTTTGCGGCGTAGGCGGGTGGTTCATGCGGGATCCGTCGCAATCGTGCCGGCGACCACGGCGGGCGGGTCGCTTCCGGCAATCGGGGAAAACGCCCTATGGTACACTCCGCGCGCGCCAATCCGGGAATGGCTGGCGTACCGGGGGAAAAGAGAATCTGGCATGAGCAAACAGACCGAAGCCGAGCACGAACTGGCCGAACTCATCGTCGACAGCCTCAATCTCGAGGACGTCCAGGCCGCGGACATGGATCCGGAGGCCCCGCTTTTCGGCGGTGACCTGGGGCTGGATTCGATCGACGCGCTGGAAATCGCTCTGGCCGTGTCCCAGCGCTACGGCTTCCAGCTGCGCTCGGACAATCCCGAAAATCGCGAAATCTTCGCCAGTCTGCGTTCGTTGTCCGAGCACATCGAGCAGCGTCGGGTCGAAGTCTGACGACACGGCTTGACCGTGTCGACGCAAACCGGACATCTTCCACGTCGCCTGCTGCCGCTGGTGCTTGCGGGCTATGTCGTGCTGGCTGGCGTCGGTACGCTGGGCAGCCAGGGCTGGGCGCTACGGGCGGCCGTTCCGATGCTGGTGCTGATGCTGGCCCTGGCGCTACCGGTGCGGCGCGTGGGCGGATTCGTGGTCTGGCTGATCCTGGGTGCGGGGCTGCTGTGGCTGGACATGCGGGGCCACTCGCGCACCGTGCTGGGGACGCTGCCGATCCTGATCAACGCTGGCCTTTGCTGGATCTTTGCCCGCACCCTTCGACGCAATCGCGAGCCGCTGGTCACCCGCGTGGTGCGCGAGGTCGAGGGCGAGGAGCGTCTGCAATTGCCGGGCGTGAGGGGCTACACCCGGGCCGTGACCATCTATTGGGCCGTCCTGACAGGAGCCCAGGTCGTGGTGCTCGGCGTCTGCTGGCAGCAACTGCTGCAGCGTGGCAACGCAGCACCGGCGTGGACGCATGCGTGGCTGCAGGCGGGAGGGTACGCCTTGCCGGTGCTGGCCATGACCGCCGAATACGCCTGGCGACGCTGGCGCTTTCGCGGACAGCCGCACCTGCCGGTGCATGCCTTTGTGCGCCGACTGCTGGCATGCTGGCCGCGAATTGTCCGGGCACAAGAAACCGGCGGTGACCGATGACCCTCCACGACAACCACGGTGTGGAGCGGCCGATGACGATCCGGATCGATCGCGACCATCCTTGCCTTCCGGGTCATTTCCCCGGTCATCCGCTGGTGCCGGGGGTGGTGTTGCTCGAGCACGTGGCGCAGGCGTTGCGAATGCGCCACGGCCTGCGCCTGGCGCGCATCGTCGAGGCCAAGTTCATGGCGCCGCTGCTGCCCGGATGCGAGGCGCGCGTGGAACTGATCGGCGAGCCGCCGCGTCTGCGTTTCGAGATCCGTGGCGACGAGCGAGTGCTGGTCCGTGGTCGCGTGGAGGCTTGTCCATGAGCGCGCATTGGCGC
Source organism: uncultured Gammaproteobacteria bacterium (assembly GCA_963817755.1). Classification (GTDB taxonomy): domain Bacteria; phylum Pseudomonadota; class Gammaproteobacteria; order Xanthomonadales; family Rhodanobacteraceae; genus Oleiagrimonas. Next base: position 130,097 of record CAWFPB010000005.1, on the reverse strand, counting down.
CAGCGGCCGGAGGGCGGCGGATTCTTCGCCCTGTGGCTGATCCGCTTCATTGCCCTGTACTGCGGTCGCGGCATCGCGCGCGTGATCCTGTATCCGGTGACGCTGTATTTCTACTTCCGGCGCGGGTACGAACGCCGCGCATCGCACCATTTCCTGAGCCGGGTGCAGGGGAGTTCGGCCTCGCCCTGGCAGGTCCTGCGTCACATCCACAGTTTCGCATCGGTCATCCTGGACCGCGTGTTCATGCTGGCGCGGGGGGAGAACGGTTTCCGGCTCGAGATCGAGGGCCTCGAACAGATGCATCAACGGCTCGACGAGGGCGGCGGGATGTTGTTGATGGGTTCGCACCTGGGCAGTTTCGAGGCCTTGCGCATGCTGTCCCAGCGGCATGACGAGGTGGCCCTTCGCGTGGTGCTGGACAAGAAGCAGGCTCCGGCGCTCACGGCCCTGCTCGACGCACTGGCACCGGATATCGGCCGGGGCGTGATCGACGGCTCGCAGGACCCGGCCTCGGTGGTGCTTGCCGTGGGCGAGGCTGCACGCCAGGGCCACATGGTGGCCCTGCTCGCCGACAGGGGACATCACGGCGAGAACATGCTGCGGGTGCCGTTCCTTGGGCGTCCGGCCGCGTTCCCGGTGGGTCCGTGGATGCTGGCGGCAACCCTGCGCATTCCGGTGACGCTGTGCTTCGGGCTGTACCTCGGGGGCAATCGCTATAAGCTGGTGTTCGAGTCGTTCGCCGACCCACGTGACCTGCCGCGCCGCGCGCGTGGCGAGGCGGTCGCGGAGTTCGTGCGTGCCTATGCGCAACGGCTTGAGCACCATGCGCGTGCACATCCCTACAACTGGTTCAATTTCTATGATTTCTGGCATGACCCTTCGCAGGTGGACGGGGCCAGCGCTGATGCTGGCCGCGACGATCGCGTGGGCGCAGGGGCCTGAGCCGCAGTCCCAAGCGCCCGATCCGCTGGCACCGGTCGCAGCCCTGGCGCAGCAACCTCCTGCGCGGGTGGCATTCGCCGAGGCGCGCTTTTCGGCCCTGCTGAACCGCCCGCTGGTGGTCTCCGGCCAGCTGGCCTGGGAAGGCGGGGAACGCCTGCGCCGGCACGTGGACATGCCCTATGTGGAGACCACGCTGATCGACGACGGCGAGGTCAGCATGCACCGTGCCGGCCACGGCACCCGGCATTTCTCTCTCGACCGCGCACCGCCCCTCAAGGCGCTGCTGGAGAGCCTGGTGGCGGTGCTCTCAGGGCAGCCGGAACGCCTGCGCCGGGTCTTCGACGTCGAGCGCAAGGATGTCGGCGGCACGAAGGTGTGGTCGCTGGCGCTGACGCCGAAGTCGCCGCGCCTGGCTCGCAGCCTGGCCAGCATCCGTCTGGATGGCGATGCGCGCAGACTACGCTGCATGGAGATCGTCGAAGCCGGCGGCACGGCCAGCATCGACCTGCTTGGCCCGCTGGCCGCGCGGATGCCGGCGCAGCCAACCCGCAAGGCCCTCGATGCCCTGTGCCGGCATGGCGACCACTAGCCTGCGCGCGCGCCTGACGCTGCTGATCGCCTGGTTGCTGGTGCTGGGCGGGGTGGGCCTGTACGTGGCCCGGTCGCTGCATGTGAGCACCGACCTGCGCAGCTTCATGCCGCCGCCGGCCACGGCCGACCAGCGCCTGCTGATGGACCAGATCGGGCACGGACCCGGCTCGCGGCTGCTGCTGGTGGCCCTGGGCGGCGCCTCGACGAACCGCCTGGCCCGGCTCAGCCGGGGGCTGGCCGCAGCGCTGGCCGACGATCCGCATTTCCGTCAGGTGGTCAACGGCAGCTTCGATCCGTCCGATCTGGATCCGGCATTGCTGCCGTATCGCTACCTGCTGTCCTCGACCCTGGATACGCATCGCCTCGATGCCGCCTACCTGCGCGTACAGCTTCAGCGGCGACTCGAGGACATGGCCTCGCCGGCCGGTGGCATGCTGGAGACCTGGCTGCCGCGCGATCCGACCCTGGAAGTGCTCAAGCTGGCGCGACGCTGGTCGCCTCCGCACGCCCCGGCGGTGCGCGACGGGGTGTGGTTCGATGCCCGCGGCGAGGCATTGCTGCTGGCGCAGACGCGCGCCGCGGGCTTCGACCCGGGGGCGCAGAAACAGGCCATTTCGGCCCTGCGCAAGGCCTTCGAGCATCTACCGCATCGTGGTGCGGCGACGTTGACCCTGAGCGGTCCGGGCTACTTCAGCGTGGTCATCGATCGCCATACCCGGCAGCAGGCCGACTGGATCGGCTACATTTCCACGATCGGCTTCATCCTGCTGCTGCTGGCGGCCTACCGCAGTCCCGGCGCGCTGCTGCTGGGCGCGCTGCCGATCGCCAGCGGCGCACTGGCCGGTTTGGCCGCCCTGGTCACGGTCTATCCCGCGGTGCACGGCATCACCCTGGCGTTCGGCTTCACCCTGCTGGGCGTGGCGCAGGAGTATCCGATCCGCGTGCTCAGCCATCGTCGCACCGGCGCCTCCAACCTGGACAGCGTGCGCGGGCTTTGGCCACTGTTGCGCACCGCCATCGCCTCGGCCTGCATCGCCTACCTGGCCTTCTACGCCTCCGGCGTGCCGGGGCTGCAGCAATTGGCGGTGTTCACCATCGGCGGCCTGCTCGGTGCCGGCCTGACCACGCGCTATCTGTTGCCGCGGGTGCTGCCGCGGCGCTTCGTCGATGTGGCCGATACACCGGGGCTGGCGCGATTTCGACGCACCCTGGATCGCCTGCCGCGACCGCGCTGGATCGTTGTCCTGGTCACCGTCGCGGTGGCGGCGATGCTGTTGCTGGCTCCGGGGCGGTTCTGGCAGAACAACCTGGCGCATCTGACGCCGCTGCCGCACAAGCTGATCCAGACCGACGCGCGATTGCGTGCGGCGCTGGGCGCACCGGACGTGCGCTACCTGCTGGTCCTCGAGGCACCCACCGCCGATGGCGTACTGCGCCTGTCCGAACGGGTCGCGCCGAAGCTCCAGGACCTGGTGCATCGCGGTGCGGTGGAAAGCGTGGAGCTGCCCTCACGCTACCTGCCGCCGCTGGAGGTGCAGCGGCGGCGCCAGGCCCGCTTGCCCGACCGGGCCACGCTGGAGGCCGCGCTGCGACAGGCCACGAAGGGCATGCCGTTCCGCGAGGGCGTGTTCGCACCTTTTGTCGATGCCGTGCAGAAGGCGCGCACGCTGCCGCTACTGACGCCGACGATGTTCGAGCGCTCGCCGCTGGGCCAGCGCCTGGCGGCCATGCTGGTACGGCGCCCGGCCGGTGAAGGCAAGGGCGGCTGGGTCGGGCTGGCCACGCTCAGCGGCGTGCGCGATCCGGCCGCGTTTGCTGAGTTGGCGGCCTCGACCGGCGGTCGGGTGCATCTGCTGGACATCAAGCAGGCCACCGAATCGCTGGTGGCCGCCTATCGCTCGCGCATCCTCGTCGCGCTGGGCATCGCCCTGGTGCTGCTGGTGATCACGGTCGGGGCCTCGCTGCGCAGTCTGCGCCGTACCTGGCACGTGCTGGGACCGATGACGCTGGCCACCTTCGCGGTGCTGGCGGTCGAGCGCATGGCCGGCATCGAGATCTCGCTGTTCCATCTGGTCGCGCTGATCCTGGCGGCCGGCCTGGGCCTGCACTACGCGCTGTTCTTCGAGCGCGAGACGGGCGATCCCGCCGAGCAACGGCGGACCCTGCATGCCACCGTGGTCTGCGTGCTCTCGGCGCTGCTGGTGTTCGGCATGCTGGCCTGGTCGTCGATCCCGGTGCTGCGCGCGATCGGCCTGACCGTGAGCCTGGGCGTGGCCTTCCATTTCTGCCTGTCGATCCTGATGGCCCCGCACGCGGAGAAGGACGATGCTGGCGAAAAGTGACTGGGAACACCTGATTCCCCACGCCGGCGGCATGTGCCTGCTGGATGCGGTGGTGGACTGGGACGATGTCCACCTGCATGCCCGCAGCGAGGGTCATCGCGATGTCGGGCATCCGTTGCGACATGACGGACGCCTGCATGCGGTGCACCTGGCCGAGTACGGCGCCCAGGCGGCGGCGGTGCACGGCGCACTGCGTGCGCGTGCGGCCGGCGCCGGCCGACCACGGCCCGGGATGCTGGTGGCCCTGCGCGACGTGCGACTGGCGCTGGAGTTCATCGACGACCTGCCCGGCGCCCTCGATGTCCATGCACGGTGCCTGTACGCCGACGAAGCCGGTACCCAGTACGCCTTCCGCATCGAACATGATGGCAAGGTCCTCGCCGAGGGCCGCTGTGCCGTGTTGCACGCGCCGACGGTCGCCGGCAGCCACGGCAACGGTTCAGCGTGAGCGCACCCGGCTCGGATTGACCCCAAAATGGCCATGGAAGGCGCGGCGGAAACTTTCCTGGCTTGCATAGCCCACCTGGCCGGCGATTATTCGCACGGGCAGGTAGGTACTGCGCAACAGGGTCATGGCTTGTTCCATGCGCAGGTGCCGCTGGGTCTCGAAGACGCTGCCGCCAAACAGTTCGCGGAAGGCACGTTGCAGCCGCTGCGGTGCCAGACTCACGGCTTCTGCGAGCCCGGTCATGGTGTAGCTGGCGTCCAGGTTTTCGCGCAGGAGGGCGTGGACATCCAGTGCCGCGCGTCGTTCGTGACTGCGCAGGCCGTCGGTGGCGTGTTCGTGGCGGCACAGCGACTGCAGGAACCCGGCCACCATCTGCATGGCCGCGCCTTCCAGCATCAATGCACGCATCGGGGCGTGCAGAGTGGTGTCGGCCAGGGCCGCCGCGGCCGCATGCGCGGCCGGTACCGGCACCGTGGCGGCGTGGTGCGTCTGCAGTCGCCCATGAAGGAACGGGCGTAGTGATGACGGCAGATGGCCGCCAAACCAGTTGCCAATCACGTCCAGGTCCGCAGCGATGCCGATCACGCGCAGATTGTGCTGGGCATGTTCGGCCTCGAACAGCGACTCGTCGCCGATGGTGCGGAAGAAACTGCCCTGTGCCGTGGTGGCGGTGCTGGGCTTGCATCCGGGGATGCACAGGGTGGTTGCGCCCCGCAGGCACACGTGGGCGCCGATGAAGGGGCGGTTGTGCGGGCTGCGCGCCGTCACCTTCCGGTTGTGCGTGGTGCGAATACGCGTGTCGTAAAGGCGCAGGCCACTGTCGAAGACGTGGCTTAGTACCCTGATCTCCACACCGGGCTGGCGCACGCGTGTTTCCTGGCCAAGTGCCACCGGAAGCGACAGAGGTACCTGCCCTTCGGCATCGATGCAATCGGACACGAACATCCCCGAGTCGTACCGTGGACCCAAGTATAAGCGGAATGGGGAAACCGGGTGGGATATGCAGGGCGAGAGGAGGGTCTCGGCGGGGCTAGCCACAGTGCCATGGTCCCGGGTCGGAATCCCAAGACGGGAACGAAGCCGGCGGCTCGGTGCGGACAAGCCCTGTCTCCCCCTGTTAAGGCATGCGCGGTTTCCGAATACGACCACCACGAGTGAAGGACGGCAACGTTGCGCTAAGCTCGACGCATTCCAGGCAAGGTAGCTGCGATGAAAGTACAGACAGGCCCGCGCCGCGCCCTGGTCAGCGGCGGTAGCGGAGACATCGGCGCGGCGATCTGCACGGCGCTGGCGGAAGCCGGACAGCACGTGATCGTGCACGCCCATACCCGCATCGAGCGGGCGCAGGCCGTGGTCGAATCCATTCGCGCATCGGGTGGAAGCGCTGAGGCGGTGGCCTTCGATCTCGGCGATGCCGCGGCCTGCAAGGAAGCGATCGACGCGCTGCTGGCGGACGGCCCGGTGCACTGCGCGGTCAGCAACGCGGGCGTGCACGACGACGCGCCGATGGCCGGCATGTCCGAGGCACAGTGGATGCGCGTGATCGACGTGTCCCTGCACGGCTTCTTCCGCCTGGTGCAGCCGCTGTTGTTGCCGATGGCGCGCGCGCGCTTCGGCCGGGTGGTGGCGATCGGCTCGGTGGCCGGCGTGCTGGGCAACCGCGGGCAGACCAACTACGCGGCGGCCAAGGCCGGCCTGCACGGGGCGGTGAAGTCGCTGGCGCGCGAGATGGCCTCGCGCGGCATCACCGCCAACGTGGTCGCGCCGGGCGTCATCGCCGGCGCCATGACCGAGTCGCTGTTCGCGCCCGATCAGCTCAAGGCCCTGGTGCCGGCCGGACGCGTCGGAACCCCGGAGGAAGTGGCCGCCCTGGTGGGCTTTTTGTGCTCGGACGCCGCGGCCTACATCAACGGCCAGGTCATCGGCGTCAATGGTGGTATGGGCTGAGCCCGGTCAGGCTGCCGCGGAGAACAGCGGCGGACGGCGGCGGCCCGACAGCGGTGCCTTCAAGGCCGGGTCGCTGGCGGTGGCGCGCAGCATCAGCGCATCGGCCAGTGCCTCGAGCAGATCCACGTTGCCGCGTATATGCGCCACGGTGGCATCGTCGTCGAGATGCTCGTGCAGGTGGCCGTTGAGCGCGGCGAACCAGTCCAGTCGGTACTGGTCAAGCATGGCGCGCGGATTGCGCCCGCGGCTGGACGCATGCCAGTGCAGGAACAGCTGCTGCATGCGCAGGTTCAGCATCTGTGCGCGTTCGAGGTCGCCGCGCACGCGGCCCAGCAGGTTCAGGTCGGTCAGCCGCTGCTGGAACACCAGCGGGCACAGGACACCCCAGTAGTAGCTGTAGTCCCAGGTCACCTTCATGGGCAGCACCTCGGCATCGCCGAACAGCGGATACTGGTGCCGGAACAGCGGCAGGCTGTTGGCAAGGAAGGACTGGAAAAGCTGCTCGTAGATGGCCACGTGCGGCGCCAGTGCGCGTCCGGCCAGATCGTGGCCCACGAGTGCGGAGATGTAGGTGTTGCCGATGGCGATGAAATCGCTGCCCGGCGAGTAGAAGGGGTCCAGGAAGGCTCCGGCCTCGCCGGTCAGTGCCCAGCGGTCGGCCGAGAACAGCTGCGCGCAGCCGTAGGAGTATTCGCGCAGGAAGCTGAAATCGAGCAATGCGCCGCGGCGCTCGCGTACGGCCCGCGCCAGCGCCGGCTGGCGAGCGCCGAGCCACTGCAGGGTCCGATCGAAATCGCGCATGGATTCGAGCGAATGCATGCCGGCATCGGCGACGATGCCTACCGAATGCGCACCCGAGGACAGCGGGATCAGCCAGGCCCAGTAGCCGGGGCCGACCAGGTGGTTGGTCGAGCGCCAACGTTCCGGCGGGCTGCAGCGGTCGTGCCAGGCGGCGTCTTCGCACCAGCCGTCGATCTCGATGCGATCGTCCAGGCGGAACCACACCGCGTTGCCGTGGTGGTCGTTGTCGCGGGTCAGCCGGAAGCGGCGACGCAGGAGGCCGGCGCGACCGGAGGCATCCAGTACCCAGCGCGTCTTGAGCGACTGTTCGCCGCTGTCGTCGCGGCTGCAAACCGTGTGCAGCGCCCCGCTTTCGCCCATGGCAAGGCCGCAGACCGTGACGCCGTCGCGCACCTCGATGCCGCGACGCCGTGCTTCGGCGGCCAGGAAGTTTTCGAAGATGCCGCGGTCGAGCTGGTAGCTGGGCGTGGGCAGGACCTTGCTGGCGCCCAGTTCGGTGACGTTCTCGAGGTCCTCGCGACCGTCGGAAAAGAAGAACCGGAAGCCGAACTTGCGAATGTGGTCGCGTTCCAGATGTTCGCGGAGGCCCAGCGTTTCGGCGAAATAATGGGCGCCGATCTCGACAGTCGATTCACCGACCTTGTGCGCGGCCGCAGGCAGCGGATGCCGGCGGCGTTCGATCACCAGGATGGAAAGGTCGGGGTGGTCGCGGCGCAGATGCAGCGCCAGCGTCAGGCCGGCCAGCCCGCCGCCGAGGATGATGGCGTCGTACGGGGTCGTGCTGTGCATGCCGTTGCTCCCGTCGTCGTGAACCCGATGATGCCTCAGAGCGTGGCTCGCGTCACGTTACGTCTTCGCGGTCACGGTCCGGGTCGTGGATCAGCGGTTCGGTGCCGCGGATGCGGCGCAGGTGCTCGAGCATCAGGCCGGCGCGCAGGATGCGCCAGACCACGCGCGCGGTGATGCGGCTGAAGTCACGCACGGGGCGGAAATGGCTCAGGCGCATGTCGCCCTGGTAGCGCGATTCGATCGGTACCGAAACCACGCGCACGTCGCGTTGCAGTGCTGCCTCGATCAGGATATCGGTCTCGAAGGCGAAACCTCCGCTGTCGATATCGGCCAGCTCCAGTGCTGGCCGCGGGTAATAGCGCTGACCGCACTGGGTGTCGATCAGCGCCTGGCCCGCGGCCCAGGAAATGCCCCAGTCGGCGAAATTGTTGGCGCGGCGGCGGTAGCCTGGCTGGCGTTCGCGGTGGCGGATGCGCGCGCCGCTGACGATGTGGCCGGGATAGGTGCGCGCCGTGGCCAGCAGGCGCGGGATGTCGCCAGCCACGTGCTGGCCGTCGCCGTCCATGCTGAGCACCGCGTCGAAACCGTTTTCGAGCGCGGCGCGGAATCCGGTACGCAGGGCCTCGCCCTTGCCTTGACGGGTGTCATGGCGCACCAGCATCACCGGAAGCTGCGCGACGATATCCGGTGTGGCATCGTCCGAACCGTCGTCCACGACCAGTACCGGCAGGTCCAGCGCCAGCACCGAATCGATCACGGAACGGATCGCCAGCGCCTCGTTCAGGCACGGGATCAGTACGCAGCAGGAAGCGGTACGGGGCGAGGGGCCGTCTGGGGCTTTCATCGGACGAATTCCATATCGGTATGCAGGACCAGGCCGTCACCGACCGGGATGCGCACGTTGCCGGGTTCCGTGCGTGCCAGGGCCTCGAGAAGGGCCAGACCGTCGCCGCAGGCATTGTCCACGGCCAGTGCCTTCAGCCGCATGTCCTTCGGCGTCGAGGCCGGGGTGTCCGCGGGCGTCAGGCGCAGGCTCAGCGCAGCCATGGATCGCGGACCGGGCTCCGGGGTGAGCACCAGTGCGCAGGCGAACGGCTGGCGGGTCAGGACCATGGTTTCCAGGGGGCCGCTTCCCGGCGCGTCGAACGCGGTCAGCAACACGGCCTCATGGCCCACCAGGGACTGAGTCGCCGTCTCCAGCAGGCCTGCCCCGAAGCTGTACACGTCGGCGCACACTGCATTGGAGGCGCGCCGGCAACCGGTGGCAATGGTCCAGTAGCCGGATGCGGCGTTGTGCACGGAATTGTGAAAGCGTGTGGGCGACATCTGCATGGGCGTGACGGCCAGGGTCGCGCACATGTAGTCCATGATCTTCGCGTCGCCGTGGGCGGAGGTGAACACGCTGGGCAGGTCCGCGGCGTTGGCTCCGCTCATGGCCACCGCCTGCGCGGCCGCTTCCACCGCCAGGCGCACCGTATCCGGCGCACGACGACGCTCGGCCGGCGACAGCAGTGCGGCCGCGGGACGCGCCGGGGCGTCCTCGATCGGCGGCGCGCCGTGGAGATGGCTGCGCAGCGCGTTCCAGTCGGGCAGGCCCGGCGCCCACACGCCGATGCCCCGGACCCACAGTCGCATCGCGTCGTTCATGCAGTCGCCTCCGCGCGGGCGAAGGCCAGGCATGCGTTGTTGCCGCCGAAGCCGAAGGAGTTGCTCATCGCGACCGCCACGTCGGCTTCGCGCGAATCCAGCAACAGGTGGTTGGCGCAGGCCGGCTCCGGGGTGGAGCAGCCGAGGGTGCCCGGCAGCAGACCGCGCTCGACGGCGAGCAGGGCGATGGCGGCTTCCAGCGCGCCCGCGGCGCCCAGGGTGTGACCGGTGAAGCCCTTGGTCGAACTGGCCGGCGTGCCGGACGGGAACAGGCGGGCGATCAGTGCGCCTTCGACCTCGTCGTTCTTGCGCGTGGCGGTGCCGTGCAGGTTGACGTAGCCGACCTGTTCCGGGGTCAGCCCGGCGCGCGCCAGGGCCTCGCGCATGGCCTGTTCGGCACCCGCGCCCTCCGGGTGCGGGGTGGACATGTGGTGGGCATCGCTGGATTCACCGTAGCCGACCAGCCGCGGGGCCTGCGGCGCGCGGTCGATGCGTTCGAGCAGAGCGAAACCGGCGGCCTCGCCGATCGATATGCCGTCGCGGTCGGCGTCGAACGGACGGCAGGCCTGTGGCGAAACCAGCTCCAGGGAGTTGAATCCGAACAGCACGCTGTCGCACAGGGTGTCGGTGCCGCCGACCACGGCCGCGTCCACCATGCCGGCCTGGATCAGGCGTGCAGCCATGGCGTGGACCTTGGCGCTGGACGAGCAGGCGGTGGATAGGGTCAGGCATGGCCCGGCCAGGTCCAGGGCGCTGCGTACGAAAGCGCTGAGCGAATGCAGGCAGTGGATGATCGGCCGTCGCGCCTCCTCGGGAAGGCATCCGTCGGCATCCAGGTGGCGATAACCGGCTTCGGTGGTGGCGATGCTGCCGGTGGAGGTGCCCAGAAGCACGGCCACGCGGTCGCGGCCGTGGCGTTCGGTGGCTTCGTGCACGGCATCGAGAAAGCCGTCCTGCTGCAGGCCCAGCCAGGCCAGGCGGTTGTTGCGGCATTCCCAGGCCGAAAAGCGCTCCGGCAGCGGCGCTTCTTCCAGGCCCACGACGCGGCCGGTGAAGCAGTCCAGCGGCTGGCTGGAGATGGTGTTGCGGACCAGTCCGCCGCGCATGGCTCGCAGGGCCATGGCGTGGGCATCCAGGCCTCGCCCCAGGGCAGAGGTGGCGGTGTAGGCGCTGACGGCGAGCGCGGGCATGATCTCGGGCATCGGGTGCAGAGTAGCGTCTGGGCGAAATATTTTCCCATGCCACAGGTAGGAAGCCCACGCTGATGTGTGCGGCTTGCGCTAGTCTGCAGTCCCGATCCGGCGAACGAATCGACGATGCGCAAACCCACGGCCCCCCTGCGACGCGGCACCTGGCGCTATCTGCGCGACGTCGACGTGCTGCATTCGCTGGCCGTGGCGCTGCTGGTGGCCGTGCTCAGCGGCGGGCTGGTCTGGGTGGCCTACCTGGTGCACGTATGGCGGGTGGCCCGGCGCAGCCCGGCCCGCGCGGACCGTGTCCGGGTGCTGCTGGTGTTCGGTCGTCGGCTGCAGGACGAACGACCGGAGCACGATTACCGATACCGCCTGATGCGTACCCTTCGCCTGGTGCGCGCGGGCAATGTCGAGCGCGTGCTGCTGCTGGGAGGATCCAGCGGAAGCCGCACCAGCGAGGCGAAAGCCGGCGCCGACTGGCTGCGCGGGGAGGGTTTTCCCGATCATGTCCCGCTGGTGCTGGAGCAGGCCTCGATCGACTCGCTGGAAAACCTGCGCCACGCACGCGAACTGCTGCGCGATGCCGAGGGCCTTCCGCCGGTGGCCCTGGTCACCAGTCGCTACCATCTGGCCCGCTGCCTGCTGCTGGCCCGCAGACTGGGCTTCGACGCCTCCCCGGTCGCTGCCGAACCCTCACTCCCCCGCCACGCGCGCTACCGCGCGCGCATGTTGCTCGAATCGGGGTATCTCATGTGGATCGATATCGGACTTCGCTGGGCGAACTTCATCGGTCACGAGCGCATGGCAGCGCGGATTCGCTGAGTGGCGCGCGTGGCAGGATGCTGGCGTCCCCGTGCGCAGCACGCTATAACCTCGACGAGGATGTCTTTCGGATGAATGGTCGGGGCCTGTCCGACCATGGGGAGTAAGCGAATGGTGCGACAAAAAGCTGGAAGCATGAAGAGCGGCTGCGCGGTGTTGGCGGCAACGGCGATGCTGGTGCTCGCCGGTTGCACGGGGAAGAATTTCGTGCGCGTGCGGCCCGACGCCTTCACGCTGGGAAAGACCATGCGGGACGAGGTCTACGCACGGGTGGGTCCGCATCCGAACGCCTTCCAGAAGCTGCATGTCCGCGGCAAGGACGTCTGGACGATGACCTACCTCTACAAGAACAATTTCAGCAAGGCGCTGCGGCCCGAAATCACGCCCACCAAGGCCGAGACCTTCTACTTCCTCAATGATGTGCTGGTCGGCATGGATTTCACCGATTCGTTCAAGGGCGAAGGGACCGAGTTCGATGCGAAGAGCATCGCGTCCATCCACAAGGGCGAAAGCACGAAGAGCGACGTGATCCGGTTGCTCGGACCGCCCGGTGGCCTGTATGCGCCGCCCCTGATCCCGGATTCGAACTATCGGGCCCTGGTTTATTTCAGCAAGCAGATTTCCGGGGTCAAGCTGCTTGAGGACCGGAAGCTGGTCGTTTCCTACGACAGGAACGGCGTCGTGACCGACGTGAAGTACACCGCCTCCGGTCATCCGTGACGCCGGCTTTGCGTTGTGGCACCCGCCCGGCGAGCCGGGCGGTACGTGCGCGGCAGCGGCAGGCCAGCCAGGCTATCCATGTCGCCACCGGTTGCGCGCAGGCGAGAGTGCCATGCCTTGCCCGGTTCAGAGCGCAAGCGCCGGGCACCTGAAAGGTTGCCCGGCCGACGCAGGTCGATCCTGCGCGTCCGGTGTCTAGTGCCCGCCGCCGCCGGCCGGCTTGGTGCCCTTGGGCCCGAACGGCGGCCTGGCCAGCCAGATCACCGCGATCAGGCCGAGGAAGATCCAGCCCAGCACGTGGAACAGCTCGTTGAACGAGATCTGGTAGCTCTGCTGGGTGATCATGCCGTTGAGGATGCGCCCGCCCAGTTCGGTGTTGCCGTGGCCGAGCGTGTGCAGTGCGGCCCGGGCCTGCGGGTCGTAGGCGGTGATGTGCTCGGTCAGCTGCGCGTGGTGGGTGTCGGCGCCGCGGATCCAGGCGAAGGTGGTGATGGAGGCGGCGAAGCTGCCGCCCAGGGTGCGCAGGAAGGTGGCCAGCCCGGAACCGGAAGCGATCTCGTCCTGGCGCAGGTCCGACAGCAGGATGGTCAGCACCGGCATGAAGAACAGCGCCACGCCCAGGCCCTGCCACAGCTGCACCATGGCCACGTGGTAGAAGTCCACCTGCAGGTTGAAGCCTCCGCGCATGAAGCAGGTCAGGGCCATCACAAGGAAGGCCAGGCCGGCCAGCACGCGCAGGTCCATGCGCATGGCGTACTTGCCCACGAAGAAGGTCAGCAGCACCGGGATCACGCCCAGCGGGGCGGTGGCGTAGCCGGCCCAGGTGGCGGTGTAGTGCAGGTTCTGCTGCAGCCACAGCGGCACCAGCAGGCCGATCGAGAAGAACGCCGCGTAGGCCAGCACCAGGGCCAGGGTGCCGGCGCTGAAGTTGCGGTGGCGGAACAGCTTCAGATCCACGATGGGGTCGTCGTCGGTCAGCTCCCAGATCAGGAAGATGGCCAGCGAGATCGTCGCCACGATGCTCATGACGATGATGAAGGTGGAGTGGAACCAGTCCGCGTCATTGCCCTTGTCGAGCACGATCTGCAGTGCGCCTACGCCGACGATCAGGGTGACCAGGCCGACCCAGTCCATGCGCGGGCGCTGCAGCTTTTCGAACTTTTCGCGCAGCTGGTTGCCGATCACCACGCTGGCGAAGATGCCGATCGGCACGTTGATGAAGAAGATCCACGGCCACGAGTAGCGGTCGGTGATCCAGCCGCCCAGGATCGGGCCGGCGATCGGCGCGACCACGGTGACCATGGCCAGCAGCGCCAGCGCCATGCCGCGCTTTTCCGGCGGGTACACGCCGATCAGCAGGCTCTGCGTGACCGGGTACATCGGACCGGCCACCGCGCCCTGGACGGTGCGGAACAGCAGCAGCATGCCCATCGACTGCGAGATGCCGCACAGGAACGAGGTCAGCGCGAACAGCAGCGTGGAGACGACGAACAGCTTGGTCTCGCCGAAGCGGCGGGTCAGGAACCCGGTCAGCGGCAGCGAGATCGCCATGGCCACGGCGAACGAGGTGATCACCCAGGTGCTCTGGTCGTTGCTCACGCCCAGGTTGCCGGCGATGGTCGGCAGCGACACGTTGGCGATGGTGGTGTCGAGCACCTGCATGAACGTGGCCAGCGACAGGCCGATCGTGGTCAATGCCAGGTTGGGGGGACGAAAATGGGTGTCCATGGCGATCGGGTCCGGTCGGCGTTACGGGTCTTCGGGCGAGGCGGAGGGTGCACTTCCCTGTCTCCGGCCGCGTGGGCGGCCGGAGCGTGATGGGATCGGTGCGGGGTCTCAGTGCGGCTTCGAGTGACCCATGTTCATGTGGATGATGTGCGCGATCAGCGCATCGGCGGCGTCGAGCTGGCGGTGGTAGATGGCGGTGGTGAGCACCGGTTTCTTCGGCGCCTGCTGTGCCAGCACCGGGCCGTTGCGGTCGTGCAGGTTGACCGAGGCGCTCATCGACAGGCCGATGCGCAGCGGATGGGCGCGCACGTCGGCGGGATCGAGGCGGATGCGCACCGGCACGCGCTGCACGATCTTGATCCAGTTGCCGGTGGCGTTCTGCGCCGGCAGCAGCGAGAACGCGCTGCCGGTGCCGATGCCCAGGCTCTGCACGGTGCCGTGGAAGGTCACCGAGCCGCCGTACAGGTCCGATTCCAGCTGCACCGGCTGGCCGATGCGCATGTGCGCGAGCTGGGTCTCCTTGAAGTTGGCGTCGACCCACACCTGGTGCAGCGGCACCACCGCCATCAGCGGCTCGCCCGGCTGCACGCGCTGGCCCACCTGCACGCTGCGCTTGGCCACGTAGCCGGTGACCGGCGCGACGATGGTGCTGCGCGCGGTGTCCAGGTAGGCCTGGCGCACCTTGGCGGCGGCGGCCTTCACGTCCGGATGCGAGGCGACCACGGTGTCGTCGACCAGCACCTTGCTGGAGTTGTACTTCTGCAGGGTCGAGCTCAACGCGCTTTCGGCGGCGTCCAGGGCATCGCGTGCATGGGCCAGTTCCTCGCTGGAGATGGCACCGCTCTTGGCCAGGCCCTCGCGGCGCTTGTAGTCGGCACGGGCCTTGTTCAGGGCCACCCGACGCGCCTTGAGGTCGGCCTGTGCACCCTGCACCTGGCTGTACATGCCGCGCACCTTGCGCACGGTACGCGCCAGGTTGGCCTCGGCCGCCTGCAGGGCGACTTCGGCGTCGCTGGGATCGAGCTTGACCAGCATCTGGCCGGCGTGCACCAGGTCGCCGTCCTCGGCGCCGATGCTGACCACGCTACCGGGCGTGCGCGGGGTGATCTGCACCACGTTGCCGTGCACGTAGGCATCGTCGGTGTCGGCGTACCAGCGGCCTTCGAACACGTACCAGAGGGTCCAGGCGATGGCGGCCAGCACGATCACGATCAGCAGGCCGCGCAGCAGGAAGCTGCGACGGCCCTTGCGGGTCGCCTGGGCGGTGGTTTCGTTGGACGTCTCGTTACTCATGGATGCCTCGGGGAGCGTTGGTTTTCACCGCCACGGCGGCGGGGGTTGCATGGTCGGGGCGGTAGCCGCCCAGGGCCTGGATCAGTTGCACGGAAAGATCGACCTGCTCGGCATGCAGCGCGGCGGCGCCCTGTTCGGCGGCCAGCAGCTGGCGTTGCACGGTCAGCGCCTGCAGGTAGCTGCCGACGCCGGAGCGGTAGCGCTGCATGGCCAGGGTCCAGGCCTCGCGCGCGGCGTCGAGCGCACGTTGCTGTGCGGCAACCTGCTGCCTGAGCGAATCGATGGCGTCGAGCTTGTCGGCGATGCTGCCGAGCGCGCCGATCACGGTCTTGTTGTATTGCGCCACGGCCAGATCGCGCGCGGCGTCGCGGCCGGCGAGGTTGGCGCGCAGGCGGCCGCCGTCGAAGATCGGCAGGCTGACTGCGGGTGCCACCTGGTAGAAGCGCGCGGGCAGCTGGAACAGGTTGGTGCCGCCAGCCGCGGCCAGGCCGGCCAGTGCGCCAATGCTGATGTTGGGCAGGAAGCGCTTCCTGGCCACCCGGATGTCCTTGCCGGCGGCCTGCACGCGAAGGCGCGCGGCGATTACGTCGGGACGGCGGCCCAGCAGTTCGGCCGGCAGGGTCGAGGGCAGGGCCACGGCGGCCGGATGCAGCGGCTTGGGACGGCCGATGTCCAGACCGCGGTCAGGACCCTTGCCCAGCAGTGCGGCGAGCGCGTTGCGTGCGGACGAGACGCCGCGACCGGCGGCGGCCAGCTGCTGCTGGGCGGTGGCCTGCTCGGCGTCGGCCTGCTGCAGCTGCAGGCGGCTGTCGATGCCGGCCTTCACCCGCTGCGCCGTGAGCGTGCGCACGTGCTCGGCGCGTTGCAGCTGCTCGCGCGCCAGGTCCTGCTGGCGGCAGGCGTAACCCAGCTGCGCGTAGGCGCGGGCGACATTGGCGGAGACTTCAAGCCGCGCGGTGCGGGTGTCCAGAGCGGCGGCGCGGGTACGGCCGACGGCGGCTTCCCAGGCGGCGCGGTCGCCGCCCCACAGATCCAGGTTCCAGTGGAAGCTGACGTCGCCGTACTTGATCCAGCTGAAGTGCCCGCCGATCGGCGGCGGCAGCAGGGTGGCGGGCGGATGCGCTCCGGCGATGCTGGCGCCGGCGTTGACGCTCGGCAGGGTGTCGGCGTGCACGGCACCGGCCCGGGCCTCGGCTGCACGGGCGCGGGCGCGGGCGATGGCCAGGTCCGGGTTGTTCTTCAGGGCTTCGCGCACCAGCGCATCCAGGCGCGGGTCGCCGAGACCGGTCCACCAGTCCCGGGCCGGGCCGTTGGCATCGACCGGGGCGCCGTGCAGGCTGTGCGCTGCGGCAAGGTTGCTGGCCTTGAGCGGGCGGGCGTCCGAGCGCAGTCCGGCAGAACTGGCGCAGCCGGCCAGGGCGGCCACCAGCACGGCAGTAAGGGAGAAATAGGCGATACGCATGGGAAGTGTTTGCCTGGGCAGAAATGAGGTTATTCGATGGTCTGCAGCGACGCGTGCACGCGCTCGAGGAGGTCCATCAGTTGGGCGCGCTCGTCAGCACCGAGGTCCTGCTGTGCGCGCTCCAGGGTGTGTTCGTGGGCGATGGCGATGTGCCGCCAGACGGCCTTGCCGGCGTCGGTGACGGCGATCCGCAGCGAGCGGCGGTCCTGTTCGTTGGGCTGGCGGCGCACATAGCCCTTCTTCTCCAGCTGGTCGACCACGCGGGTCATGGCACCGGCGTCGTGATCCAGGGCCCGGGCCAGTTCGCCCGCGCACATCGGCCCGTCCTTGGCCAGGCGCTTGAGCGCCAGGAACTGGGTGAAGCGCAGGCCCACGCCCTCGCGCTGCAGCGCCGATTCCAGTGCACGCACCAGCTCGGTGCGGATCATGCTGACCAGCAGGCCGAGGCTGCGTTCGCCGGGTTCGAGGACGGGGGGTTGGGGAAGCATGCGCGCATTCTATAGACATAGACATAATTGTCAAGGCAACTATATCCATGTCAAGCAAATGCCCTGCGGCAACGCTTGCAGTGCCGGGGACCGAGCCTTTATATTAGAATTCTCGAATATTTAAAGCCCTGCGCGGGCCCGGGCCGTCAAGGTCCGCCCTCCGCGAGCGGCAGGAGTGCGCCCCCATGAACAGCCAGCAGCGCCCAAACGTGCAGCCCTTCTTCGACCCGGCCAGCAACACCTACAGCTACGTGGTCAGCGATCCGGGCACCCGGCGAGCCGCGGTCCTCGACAGCGTGCTCGATTTCGACTCCGCTTCCGGTTCGACCGGGCACGAATCGGCCGACCGCATCATCGCCCACGTGCACGAGCAGGGCCTGAGCGTGGACTGGATCATCGATACCCACGTGCATGCCGACCACCTGTCGGCCGCGCCCTACCTGAAGCAGCAACTGGGCGGCAAGCTGGGCATCGGCAAACACATCCGCACGGTGCAGGACGTGTTCGGCAAGGTGTTCAACGCCGGCACCGAATTCGCGCGCGACGGCAGCCAGTTCGATCATCTGTTCACCGACGGCGAGACCTATCGCGTCGGCGACATCGAGGCCGTGGCACTGCACACGCCGGGGCACACGCCGGCCTGCATGACCCACGTGATCGGCGATGCCGCCTTCGTCGGCGACACCCTGTTCATGCCCGACTACGGCACTGCGCGCTGCGATTTCCCGGGCGGCGATGCGCATGCGCTGTACGCCTCCATCCAGCGCCTGTTCGAACTGCCGGACGAGACCCGGGTGTTCATGTGCCACGACTACCTGCCGGCCGGGCGCAGCGAACTGGCGTACGAGACCACGATCGGCGCGGAGAAACGCGACAACATCCACGTGCACGAAGGCGTGGACGAGGCCACGTTCGTGGCGATGCGCGAGAAGCGCGACGCAGGGCTATCCATGCCGCGGCTGATCCTGCCCTCGGTGCAGGTCAACATGCGCGCCGGTGCATTCCCGCCGGCCGAGGACAATGGCGTACGCTACCTGAAGTTGCCCATCGACCAGTTCGGTAGTTGATGGGCTCAGATGACCCAAAACGCCGATCATGATCGGCATGATGCGTGCGTTCCGGACACCCGTCCGGCAGCATCGTTACGAGTAGAGGAGAACGTGGATGCTGTTGTCATCTGATGTCGTGGCCCTGGCTTGCGGGTCGCTGGTCGGACTTTCGCTGGCCCTGGTGGGCGGCGGCGGCTCGATGCTGGCGATGCCGCTGCTGCTGTACGTGGTCGGCGTGAAGGACCCGCACGAAGCCATCGGCACCGGTGCGCTGGCCGTGTCGTTGAACGCTTTCGCCAACCTGATCCCGCACGCACGTGCCGGTCATGTGCGCTGGAAGGCGGCCTTCACGTTCGCGCCCATGATCATCCTCGGTGCGTGGGCGGGATCGACCATCGGCAAGATCGTGGACGGCAAGCATCTGGTGTTCCTGTTTGCGATGCTGATGCTGATCGTGGCCTTCCTGATGATCCGGGGAAGGCGCAAGAGCGGGGACGATGCCTGGCCCAAGCCGCACATGGTGCCGCGCCTGGGCGCGGTCGGCCTGGGTGCCGGCACCCTGGCCGGATTCTTCGGCATCGGCGGCGGTTTTCTGTATGTGCCCGGACTGATGTTCGCCAGTGGCATGGGCATCATCTACGCCGTGGGCACGTCGCTGTTCGCCGTGGGCACGTCGGCGATGACCACGTCGATCAGCTACATGGCCTCGGGCATCATGCCCGAGTGGCACGTGACCCTGGAGTTCATTGCCGGCGGCATCATCGGTGGCTGGGTCGGCACCATGCTGGCCAAGCGCCTGGCCAGTACCAAGGGCGCGCTGAACATGGTGTTCGCCGGTGCACTGGTCATTGTTTCCGGCTACATGCTGTGGCGGACCTGGCACGGTTGAGATCCTGGCCGACTACCAGGCAATCGCGCGACCGTCCCAGGCCAGGAACCGCCCGCTGTCACCCGGTTCCGCGCCGGCGATGATGTCCAGCAACTGGCGCGCGGCCCGTTCGGGCGTGAACAGCTGCTGCGGCGGCACGCGTGCCTGGAACGGCGCCGACAGCGGCGTATCCACCGTGCCCGGATGCAGCAGCAGGCAGCAGGCGCGCCGGTTGGCGCGCGACAGCTCCAGTGCAAAGGTCCGCAGCAGCTGGTTCTGCGCCGCCTTCGAGGCGCGGTAGCTGTACCAGCCGCCCAGCCGGTTGTCGCCGATCGAGCCGACCCGGGCCGACAGCGAGGCGAACACGCAGGGCTGCCCGTGGCGCAGCAACGGCAACAGGGCGCCGGCCAGCAACACCGGGGCGAAGGCATTGACCGCAAACACGCGCTGAAGATGTTCCAGGCGCACCTGGGCCACGCTCTTTTCCGGCTGCAGGCCCGGCGTGTGCAGCAGGCCGGCGGCGTTGCAGACCAGATGCAATTCGGGTGTACGTCCAGCGATCTGGGCGGCGATGTGCCGGACCTGGACTTCGTCGGTGAGGTCGGCGTCCAGGGGCACCAGGCGACCGGGATGGCGATCGGCGAGGGCACCCAGAGCGGTACTGCGCGAGGCGTGACGGGAACACGCATACAGGGTGTCGACCCGTTCGCTTGCCAGCAACTGCCGGGTCATGGCCAGTCCTATACCACTGCTGGCGCCGGTCACCAGGATCCGTGCCGGCATCCGCAGGCCGGCCACCACGGGGCGGGCCTGCGCGTTCACCGGCGAGTCCCCCGTCGTGCCCGGGTGTGGCGTGCGGCCGAACAGCAACGGACCGGGTCCCGGCAGCGTGTCCACTTGCGCCGCCGGACAGACGGGCGCAGGCAGGCGGGACAGGTCTTGTAGGGAAGGTGGAGCTTGCGATGCACGATGGGCTGGGTGTCGTGATGAATCGTCACCTGGCCTGTACGCAGGGGAGTGACCGCATGGATGCGCATGGTGTCGATGGCAGCCGGTGGCGCAGGCGGAAACATTCAGCGGGAAGGGATGAAAGATGTGCACTCCGTTGCCGGTCTGGCTGGACAGGGCCGGTTCCGGCATTCAATCTGCAGCGTCCGGGGCATGGCGCCGGACGCAACCAAGAGCCTTCGGGCAGGAGTCGAGTACGTGAAAGCATGGTGTGTTCTTTTCATGGCCCTGTTCAGCGCCGGCGCGATGGCCGCCCAGCCCCCGCCGCCGATCCAGGCGTTGCAGAAGAAGGGCCTGACGATTCAGGGTGAAATGCAGGCGCCGCCGGGATTTCGCGGGTACCTGGCCGAATTCCAGGGCCAGCGGCTTCCGGTCTACCTGCTGCCGGACGGCAAGCATGTGGTGGTCGGCAACCTGTTCGATGCCGACGGGCACGACCTGACCCGCGGGCCGTTTGCGGCAGCGGTGAAGCCGAAACTGGGGGCCGGGGCCTGGAAGGCGTTGGCCGCGAGCACCTGGATCGCCGAGGGCGCGGTGCATCCCAAGCGTGTGGTCTACGTGTTCAGCGATACCGAATGTCCGTACTGCCACCGCCTGTGGCAGCAGGTGCAGCCGCTGCTGTCCGGCGGCACGGTGCAGGTGCGCTACGTCATGGTGGCGGTGATCCGGCCCGAGAGCCTGGGCCGGGCGGCGGCCATCCTGTCCGCAGCCCATCCGGCGAAGGCGATGCGACGACACGAGAAGGACTTCGGCCACAGCCCGATCCGGCCGATGGCGCACGTGCCGGCGGCGATGATGAAGAAGATCGAGGCCAACAACCAACTGATGGACCAGTTCGGCATCTCGGGTACGCCGGCGATCCTGTTCCGCGACCCGGACGGCAACCTGCAGCTGCTGGACGGCATGCCGGACAAGCCAGCATCCATCAAGGCGATCTTCGGCTCGTGACAGCGCACGCCGCGATGTTCGCGCCGGGGCGCTGCCCGTGAATCCGGTGGCGATCGGGCCGTTCCTGTTCTCCATGGGCGTGCTGGCGCTGCTGGCGGGCGTGCTGGCGGCGCACTGGATGGCGCGATTCCTGGCCCGGGGCGGTCGAGCGGACATGACCACGCCGGCATGGTGGCTGCTGGGCCTGGCCCTGCTGGTCGCACGCGGCGTGTACGTGCTGCGCCAGTGGCCCGACTACGCTGCCCATCCCTGGGACATCCTCAACGTGCGCGATGGCGGCTTCGATCCCGTGGCCGGGCTGTCGGCCGTGGTCATCGCCACCGTGGCGATCGCATGGACAAGCGCGCGAAGGCGCCGGCCGCTGCTGGCGACCGTAGGGGTCGGCGTGGCCGCCTGGATGCTGGTGCTTCTGGGGGGCATGCAGCTGAGCACGGCGGCACACCCGCCCTTGCCCGCCCTTTCCGTG
The DNA here is from genome assembly GCA_963817755.1 of uncultured Gammaproteobacteria bacterium. Classification (GTDB taxonomy): domain Bacteria; phylum Pseudomonadota; class Gammaproteobacteria; order Xanthomonadales; family Rhodanobacteraceae; genus Oleiagrimonas. The sequence continues at coordinate 108,545 of CAWFPB010000005.1, read as the reverse complement.
CGCGACCTCGATGGACGTCCGGTCGCCACCACTGCGTGGCGCGGTCGTCCGCTGGTGCTCAATTTCTGGGCCACCTGGTGCGGACCGTGCCGGCGCGAGATGCCGGTGCTGGTGCAGGCACAGCGGCAATATCCCGGCGTGCGGTTCGTCTTCGCCGACCAGGCCGAATCGTCGGACAAGGTGCGGAGGTTCCTGGCGGCACAGGGACTGCACCCGGAGAACGTGGTCATCGACGATGGCGCACTGGCCGGCTACTACCGCGTGCGCGGTTATCCGACCACCCTGTTCATCGGTCGCGACGGCCGGCTCGTCAACATTCACGTCGGCGAGCTTTCCCATGCGACATTGCGCGCCGGGCTGCAGCATATCGCCACGCAGCCGCCGTCGGCACGCAGGATGCCTCAGGCAACCGGGCGCTGAAGGTCCGGTTCCGGGTGCTGCAGGAACAGCAGCACCACGCCACTGGTGATGGCGTAGACGAAGGCACCACGAAACGAGGCATTGCCGACCTGGGTCTGCCACATCTGGAACAGCGCGCCACCGATCACGACGAAGAATCCGAACCACACCACCAGGGCCATGCCGGCGCCCAGCATCGCCGGCGTCTTGGCGGCGTGGAAAGCGGCCGGGCCGGCCTTGCGCCGGGCCCACAGTTGCCAGACGCCCCACAGGGAAAGCGCGCCGACCGCGAATTCGCCCAAGAGGATGACCGCGAATGCGCCAATCGCCCAGCCGGTGCCTTCCAGGGCCGGGAAGATGGGGGTGGGATACACGGCGTGTTCGTGCATGCCGATGACGTACGCGATGGCGCCCACGCCCTGTGGCCAGTTGGCAAGGTTGCCGGCCACGTACAGCCAGCCCTGCAGGCCGACGAACAGCACGAGGATGATCTTGAGATATCGGATGGCCATGGTGCTCTCCTGCTTGGGTCACGAGAAGTGGTCGGGCAGTGGCACGGGGCAGGCGCAGTGCAGGGCCGGAGGGCGGCCCGTCGCAAGTAGCGCGCGCGCCCGAACCGCCGTGCAGTCCGGAGCGTCGGGAAGGGCGCAACCGGGACGTTGGAGTCCTTCGCGGGGCCCTCCCGGGCGCAGGTATAGCGGGTCGTTATTCGGCGAGCAAGCGATCGGTCGTGGAAATCAACCACGAATCATGCAGTTGTCGGGTATTCGGGGGCGCTGGCATGGCCGGTCGAGTTCATGGGCATGAAAAGTTTGCCGGATCCGCATACAGGTTTGCCGGATACGGGCACGTTTGGGCCTTTTGGGAAAGGTCCGTGAAAGCCCCGGGGACCAGCTTGGAACCAGCCGATTGGCAGCGGCCCCGCAGGACTGCGGGAGCACGCATGCAGCAAGGCGAATCAGGGGGAGTTCCAGTGAACAGGGAGTCGTCGGGCGCCAGCGCCCGAGCTGCTCGCCTGTGTCCATTTCTCGAGGAGGCGTTTGCATGAAACGTATGGGGAAAGTTCTGACAGCCCTTTCTTTGACCCTGGTGGCCGGTGCGGTGTTTGCCGCCAAGCCGCCGATGAACTATGACGGCAACCCGGGCGGCGTGAAGCTGCTCGAACAGGGCCAGCGTCCTGCCGTTGTGTTCCCGACCGTCGAAGCCCAGCAGCAGTGGCGCGCACACAACAACGCCAAGGGCTCCAACGGCCACGGCAAGCCGGGCGGCAGCACCAGCAACAACCTGGTGTACGGCGGCGGCACCGGCGGCATCGGCGTGGAGACCGCGCCCAAGGTGTACCTGGTGGTCTGGGGTTCGCAGTGGAACAACAACGACCCGAGTGGCGAGGTGCCGCTGCTGGAGTCGTTCCTGTCCAACGTCGGCGGCAGCACCTGGTTGAACAGCCAGACGCAGTACTGCCAGGGCGTGGCCAGCGGGACCACCTTCTGCAACGGCGCAGGCACCGCGGCCGGCAACCCGCCGGGCATGTACCAGGGCGTGTGGTTCGACACCGGTTCGGCGGCCCCGAGCCGTCCGGCCCAGTCCGACATCGCGGCCGAGGCCGTTCGTGCGGCGGCCTATTTCGGTAACACGTCGGCCAGCAGCAATGCCAGCGCCCAGTACGTGGTCCTGACCTCGACCGGCAACAACTCGTCGGGCTTCGGCACGCAGTACTGCGCCTACCACAGCTCCACCAGCTCCTCGTACGGCAACGTGGCCTACACCAACATGCCCTACATCACGGACGCCGGTTCGAGCTGCGGCGCCAACTACAACGGCATGGGTCCGAACGCCGGCATCACCATGGTCGAGGGCCACGAGCTGGCCGAGACCATCACCGACCAGTTCCCCAGCACCGGCTGGCTGGACGGCAGCGGCGCGGAGACCGGCGACAAGTGCGCGTGGATCTCCTCCGGCCAGGGCGCCTCGGCGATCGAGAACATCAACGGCACCAACTATCCGGTGCAGTCGCTGTGGAGCAATGCCTTCAACAGCGGCGCCGGTGGGTGCGTGATGACCTACTGATCGCCTGATCAGCAACACCTGCAAGACCGGCCGGCGGTGCCTCGTGCATCGCCGGCTTTTTCATGGCTGCGTTTCAGTGCCCGGTGGCTGCCAGGCGCGCAGCGAGTGCCTGGATGGCCGCTTCCTGGCGGCGCAGGGTTTCCATCACCTCGCCCAGGTCGGTTTCGCGCAGGATGTTGATTTTCTCGTGCACTTGCAGGATTTCCAGCTCCGCACGCACGTTCACCTCGTAGTCGTTCTTGGCCTGCGCGCGGTCGGCATCGGCCTGGCGGTTCTGGCTCATCATGATGATCGGTGCCTGCAGCGCGGCCAGGCACGACAGCGCAAGGTTGAGCAGGATGTACGGATAGGGGTCGAATGCCTCGCGGTGCAGCACGTAACTGTTGAAGATCATCCAGACCATCAGGAAGAACAGGAAGGTCAGGATGAAGGTCCAGCTGCCGCCGATCTCGGCGATGCGGTCGGACAGTCGCTCGCCGAAGCTCATGCTCTCGTCGAATTCGCGCAGCACGTTGCGCGCCATGTGCTTGCGGTGGATGAAGCGTTCGACGATCTCGCGCTCTTGGGGCGGAAGCTTCTCCAGCTCCGTGGCCATCAGCGTGCGCGCGGTGCTCTTGCGGTCGACCCACGGCCGGGGAATGGGAATGCGGGGCGTGATGGGCATGACGGGCTCCTTGCGGCAGGCATGAGCGCGAAGTGTAGCGCCGGCGAAGGCACGTGCCGTGCCTCGGTGATGGAGCAAGCCGGCAGCAGTCCGACCGGGTTCAGGTTGGCGCGTTGTCCAGCCGGCGCATGATCGTCTTGCGCAGCGACGTGGCCAGAGCGGGGACGTCCAGCGCGCGCAGAAGAATCTCCGCGGCGTCCGCCTGGCCCGGATTCATGAAGGCGCGAAACAGGTCGCGGACCGACACGCTGTTCTGGTCACGCGATGCGAATTCCACGCTGTCCCCCGCCGTGATCACGCCCTCGCGTTCGACGCGCAGGTAGCAGCCGGTCCAGGCGTGTGCCGTGAAGCGCCTGGGCATGTCCGGAAGCTGCATGCGAAGACCGAGCTTGAAGCAGGGAATGCGCGGCTGGGTGATCACCAGCCGCGTTCCGCCGATGCGCAGGCAATCGCCCACGCAGGCCTCCGATTCGTCGAGCCCGGCAATGGTCAGGTTCTCGCCGAATTGTCCGCTGGGCATCGGCGGCCGCTCCAGGGCCGCCTCCCAGTACGCATACTGCTCCAGCGAGAACGCGTACACGGCCTTGTCCAGCCCGCCGTGGTGGACGGGGTCGGCCTGGGCGTCACCGTCCAGGTTGTTGAGTCCCACGTGCACGGGTCCGTCCACGGAGTGCTTGAAGATGCCGGTGCGCACCGGGCGACCCTCGTACATGACTTCACACGGAAGTCCGACGTTGACCGATGCCAGGTGCATGATGGGGCCTCTCAGTGTGCGGTCGTTGTGCTGGCCGGGGATGGGCCGTTGAGCACGAAGCGCGTGAACAGGTCGTGGATGCGCGTGTATTCGTCGCGCCAGTCGTCGGCGTGGACGAAGCCGTGGCGCTCGGTCGGGTACAGCGACAGCCAGAAGTGGTGCTTGTGCAGCTCGATGAAGCGCTGGTAGAGGCGGATCGAGTCGGTCGGCATCACGTTGTTGTCGATCAGGCCGTGGCAGATCAGCAGCGGATCCTGCAGGTTGGCGGCGTACTCGATCGGCGAGCTGCGCTTGTAGGCGGCCGGGTCGAGCTGCGGGTCGTTGAGGATGTTGGACGTGTAGCCGTCGTTGTAGGTCATCCAGTCGGCCGGCGGACGCAGCGCCGCGCCGGCGGCGAACTGGCCCGGCGCGCGCAACATCGCCATCTCGGTCATGAAGCCGCCGTAGCTGCCGCCGTAGATGCCCACGCGCTGCGGATCGACGTGGTAGTGCTTGACCAGCCAGTGCTTGCCGTCCAGAAGGTCCTGCAGTTCGGGATGGCCCATGTCGCGATAGATCGCGGTGCGCCAGGCGCGGCCGTAGCCCTCCGAGCCGCGGTAGTCCAGGTCGATGACCACGTAGCCTTCCTGGGTCAGCAGGTTGTTGAACATCTGCTCGCGGAAGTAGTAGGTCCAGCTGCGGGTCACGTCCTGCAGGTAGCCGGCGCCGTGCACGAAGATCACCGCCGGGTGCGGTTTGGACGCGTCGAAATGCGGCGCCACGTACAGCTTGGCGTGGATGGCGAAGTCGCCGTGGCTGGAGGGCACCTGGACGAACTTCGGCTGCACCCAGTGCATGGCCTTGTATTTCGCCGTGCGGGTATCGGTCAGTTCGCGGCCGCCGGCTCCGTTGGTATCGATGACCGCCAGCTGCGGCGGCACGTAGGCCGACGAATGCACCACCGCCAGCCGCTTGCCGTCGGGCGAGAGGCGGAACGGGGTCGGCTCCTCGAAATCGTACAGGCCCTGGTAGGCGGTCACGCGCTCGAGCTTGCCGCCGGTGGTGCGCACGCGGTAGACGTCGTAGTCGGCCGGGGCCTGCCGGTTGGCCACCACGTAGAACCACTTGCCGTCGGGCGAGACCTGCGGCAGGCGAACCTCGAAGTGGCCGGCGGTGAGCTGGCGCGCGGCGCCGTGCAGTGGTTTGACGTACAGCTGCGCGTAGCCGGTCCGCTCGCTCTCGAACCACAGGGTATGGCTGTGCGGCAGGAAGTCGAAACTGTTGTAGTTCCAGTTGATCCAGGCGGCATCGTGCAGGCGGTCCTGCGGCACCAGCTTGTGGTCGGAAAAATCGATGCTGGCGATCCAGCGGTCCTTGTTGTCGATGGCGCGCATCATCACCGCGGCGGCCTTGCCGTCCTCGCTCCACGCAACCTGGGCCGGGCCTTCGTCGGCGATGCGCACGCCGCGCGTCTTCGGCGCATCCAGGGCCTTGGCCTCGGCGTCGTGGCCCTCCTTGCGCAGTTGCGCCTGGCGTTCGGCGCGGAGCTTGGCCAGCGGGTCGTGATGGATGCCGGGTAGGCCACCCAGCGACAGCGGGTACTGCTTGTGCGCGGACAGGTCCAGCAGCACCAGCGACTGCGGGGCAGGCTTGTTGCGGCCGACGTAGGTGCGCGCCTTCTCCGCCCGGACGTAGCCGGAGTCGGTCACGTAATGGTTGACCACCGGGTTCTTGCCGCTCTCGTGGCCCTTCGGCTGCGTGACCACCAGCATCCAGCGACCGCCGGTCGACAGTTCGGTATCGACGATGCGCACGCCCTTGCCCAGCCAGAACGGCTGCGCGCTACGGGTGGCGTCGGCGCGGTCCAGGCGATCTTCGTGCGCGCGTTCGGCGTCGCGCTCGGTCTTGCCGTGGCGCAGGACCTTGAACAGGCGCAGCTGGTGGCGTTCGAGCTGCCCGGGCTGCTTGTCCTGCGGGTTGTCCGCAGCCTTGAGCACCGCCACGCTGCTGGTGGTGCCGGTGGTGAGATCGTAGCTGTACCAGTTGTTGCCGACCCGGTACTGCACGGCGTGGCCATTGGCGCTCCACTGCACGCCCGACTCGGTTTGCGCGGTGCGCGTGACCTGGATGCGCTTGCCGCTGGCCAGGTCGCGCACGAATACGTCGCCGTGCAGCACGTAGGCGGCACGCGTGCGAGCGGCGTTGTACACGGACGGGCCGTCGACCGTGGCCATCTGTGCGTCGGTGAGCTTGACCGTGCGCCCGCTGTCGGGGTCCACGCGGTACAGGTCGCGGATCTCGCTGCCGTCGCGCTTGAGCTTGTAGTAGATGTACTGCCCGTTGGCGCTCCAGTAGGGCGATTCGACGGCCGGACCGATCCAGTCCGGGTTGGCCATGATCTGGTCGACGGTCAGCCGCGCCGCGAGGGCGGGCGCACAGGTCAGGACCAGGGCGGCGGCGAAGGCAAAACGACGCATGCGGTTCTCCGGGTCAAAACGTCGAGGATACCGCCTTGTTGTCCGGCTGCACGGCGTCTGTGCCACAAGTCAGGGGTGCGGCCACGACGGATGCGCCGCCGTGTGCGGCGCGCTACGCTTCGAGGACTGCGACTCCGTTCGAGGTGAGCCATCCATGCGTGCATTCCCGCTCTTCGTCTCCGCGGCCTTCCTGTTCGTGACCGGCGTGGCCAACGCCCAGGCGCCGGCCCGGCACAAGCCGACCTCCGCCCAGACGGCGTTGATCGACACCCACTACACCCAGCCGAACGTGCCACCACCGCCGCCGACGGCTCGGCACGCCGCGGGCAGTACGCTGCACGGCATCCATGTCGCCGATCCATATCGCTGGCTGGAGCACCCGGACGATCCGGCGGTGCGCAAGTGGATCGCCGAACAGAACGCCTACACCGAGAAGATGGTCGACGCCATGCCCGGCCACAAGGCCATCAGCAAGCGGGTGCGCGAGCTGGCGATCACCTCGACCACGCGCTCGGCGCCGCGCCTGGCCGGTGGCACGCTGTTCTACCTGCGCGAGACCCCGCCGCAGCCGCAGCCGGTGCTGGTGGCCCAGCACGGCCTGCACGGCAAGGCGCGGGTGCTGGTGGACCTGAACGCGGACCAGGGCGGCGAGGCGATCACCGCCTACTGGCCCTCGCCCAGCGGGCGCTACCTGGCCTACGGCACGGCCAGGGGCGGCAGCGAGCTGACCACCATCCACGTGCTGGACGTGAAGACCGGCAAGCGGCTGGCCGATGCCCTACCGTACGCCGGCGGCGGCACCACGCCGCAGGGCCTGGCCTGGGACGCCGACGAGCACGGGTTCACCTACGTGCGCTTTCCGCCGCCGTCCACCGGGCATGCAGTGAAGCAGTTCCATGCCGCGTTGGTGCACCACGTGCTGGGCCAGCCATCCGCGCACGACAAGGTGGTGTTCGGCAAGCACTATTCGGCGGTGGCCGAGTACCGGCTGCTCGACTCGCCGGGCGCCAGGCACCTGGCCGTGCTGGCCAACATCGGCGATGGCGGCGCGGCCGAGGTCTACCTGCGCCAGGATGGGCATTTCCGCCTGCTGCTGGGCCGGCGCGCCAACGTGCGCGGCGCGACCTGGGTCGGCCAGCGCCTGGTGATGCGCCAGTTCGCCGGCGCACCGCGTGGGCGCCTGCTGGTCCGCGAGCCGAGCGGCAACGTGCACCAGCTGCTGCCCGAGCAGCGCAAGGGTGCCCTGCAGGGCGTGTCGCCGATCGGCAACGGTTTCCTGGCCGTCTACAGCTGGGGACCGGACTGGTGGGCCGTGCAGTACGACGCCCGGGGACACCGGGTGCGCCGCGTGGACCTGCCCGAGCACGGCATCGCCATCGGCGGCATCGCCTCCGAGCACGGCCGCGAGCACGCCCTGATCAGCTACGGCGGCTGGAAGCTGCCCTCGCGCTGGGTCGACTACAACGCCGGCAGCGGGGCCGTCCGCACCGTGTTCGAGGTCAAGCCGGCCTCCGGTGCGTATGCGAACATCCGCGCGCACCGCATCGAGGGTGTGTCGAAGGACGGCACGAAAATCCCGGTCACGGTGTTGTCCATGGCCGGCGTCAAGCCCGACGGCAAGCGCCCGACCATCCTGTACGGCTACGGCGGCTTCGACATCCCGGTCACCCCGCACTTCGTCGGGCCGTACCTGGCCTGGCTCGAGCGTGGCGGCGTGCTGGCCTACGCCAACATCCGCGGCGGCAACGAGTTCGGCGAGGCCTGGCATGCGAAGGGCCAGAAACTGGACAAGCAGAACGTGTTCGACGACTTCCACGCCGCCGTGCAGGCGATGAAGAAGTCCGGCTGGACCGACACCGCGCACCTGGGCATCCTCGGCGGCAGCAACGGCGGCTTGCTGATGGGCACGCAGATCGTGCAGCACCCGGACAGCGTCCGCGCGGTGGTGTCGATGGTCGGTATCTACGACATGGTCCGCCACCAGACCCATTTCGCCAACGGCAAGTACAACGTCAGCGAATACGGCACCGTGCACAACCCGGCGCAGCTGCGCGCCACGCTGAAGTACTCGCCGCTGCAGAACGTGAAGCCGGGCACGGCCTACCCGGCGGTGCTGATGACCACCGGCGCCAACGACCCGCGCGTGGCGCCGTGGCAGTCGCGCAAGTTCACCGCCGCGCTGCAGCATGCCTCGACCTCGGGCCAGCCGATCCTGCTGCTCACGCGCTTTCACGCCGGCCACGGCGTCAACGCCAGCTTCAGCCAGCGCGTGGGCAACACCTCGCTGGCGCTGGGCTTCTTCGCCGCCGAGCTGGGCCTGAAGTGATCGCCACTGCGGCACCGTTCACAGGGACGGTGCCGCAGCGGACGAGGTGTCATCCACCGCTGCTAAGCTCCCCTTCAAGTCCCCAGTCCGTGAAGAACGATGCCGTTGCTTGAAACCGTAGAAAAATCCAGTACCGACCATCCCACCCACAGCGTGATCTGGCTGCACGGCCTGGGTGCCGACGGCAATGATTTCGTGCCCATCATCCCGGTGCTGAGCGCGCCGGACTGGCCGCCGCTGCGCTTCGTGTTCCCGCACGCGCCGGTGATGCCGGTGACGGTCAACGGCGGCATGGCCATGCGCGCGTGGTACGACATCAAGGGCATGGACATCGCCGACAAGCAGGACGAGGCCGGCATCCGTGCCTCCATGCAGGCGGTCCAGGCGCTGATCGAGCGCGAAAACGAGCGCGGCGTGCCGACCGAGCGCATCGTGCTGGCCGGTTTCTCGCAAGGTGGTGCGATCGCGCTCAGCCTGGGCCTGCGCCTGGAGCAGCGGCTGGCCGGCATCGTTGCCCTGTCCACCTACCTGCCGCTGGCCGACGCCCTGGCCGGCGAGCGCAGCCCGGCCCATGCCGACACCCCGATCTTCTGGGGCCACGGCAGCCAGGATCCGGTGGTGCCGCAGGCACTGGGCGAGCACTCCCGCGATGCGCTACAGGCCCTGGGCTATGCCGTCGACTGGCACAGCTACCCGATGGCCCACCAGGTCAGCGGCGAGGAAATCGCCGACCTGAAGTCCTGGCTGGGGCCGCGCCTGGGCTGCGCCGATGCCGCGGCGGCCGTCAGCGGCTGACGGCCCGGGCCAGACCGATGCTTGCGCCGGATGCGCAAGTGCAGGGACGATGAGCCCATGAACCGCCGGACATTCCGCGATCACGAGCCCGTGCCGCTGCCCGACCTGTGCAGCGCGCAGGGCCTGTTCGCGCTGGTCCTGGTGGGTGCGCTTGCCGTCACCGTGATGCAGCTGGCCCCGGGCCACGCCCCCAGTTGGCGCGGTTTCAGCGTCGGCATGCTGTTCGCGGTGTGGCTGTCGGTGGTGCTGGCCGTCACGGTGTGCAAGTTGCGGCCGTGGATGGAACGGCTGCCGGGTGTCTTTCCGTACCTTGCTACCTGGGCATGGATGGTGGGGCTGACCGTGCTGCTCAGCGTGCTGATCGGCTGGATCGACCATAGCCTGGCCATGGGCCTGACCCGCGAGACGACCGCCCGCTTCACGCTCACCAATGGCGTGGTGGTGGCGCTGATCGATGCCGCCCTGCTGCGCTACTTCTACGTGCTGGCGCAATGGCGAGCGCGGCTGGCGGCGGTGACGCGCGCCCAGGTGCAGGCGCTGCAGGCGCGCATCCGCCCGCATTTCCTGTTCAACAGCATGAATACCGTGGCGGCGCTGGTGCGCGTCGATCCCGGCGCTGCCGAGCGCACCGTCGAGGACCTGGCCGACCTGTTCCGCGCCGCGCTGGCCAGCGAAGGCGAGGGTACCCTGGGCGAGGAACTGGCCCTGGTCGGCCGCTACCTGGACATCGAGCAGCTGCGTCTGGGGGATCGGCTGCGGGTAGAGCGCGACCTGGCCGACCTTCCCGCCGAGTACAACCTGCCGCGCCTGCTGCTGCAGCCGCTGGTGGAGAACGCCATCCGCCACGGCATCGCGCCGCGGCGCGAGGGCGGCACGGTGCGCCTGACCGGTGCGTGCGACGCGCGCGAGTTGCGCATCGTGATCGACAACCCCATGCCATCCACCGCCACGGCAGCACTGGAGGACGAAGGGGACGACGGCCACGGCCACGGCCTGGACAGCGTGCGCCGGCGCATCGCCTACCATTACGGCGTACGCGGACGGCTCGACATCGAGGCCGGCGAGGCGCGCTTCGTGGTCACGGTATGCCTGCCGAGGGGCGAGGCATGAAGGTGGTCATCGTCGACGACGAACCGCTGGCCCGCGCTCGCCTGGCCGCACTGCTGGGTGAATGCGACGACGTCGACGCGGTGGCCAGCGTCGCCGATGGCGAGGACGCGCTCTCTGCCTGCGCCGAGCACCATCCGGACCTGCTGCTGCTGGACATCAACATGCCCGGCCTGGACGGCACCGAACTGGCACGCCGGCTGGCACAGCTTCCGGCACCGCCGCAGGTGGTGTTCTGCACCGCCTACGAACAGTACGCCACGCGTGCCTTCGAGCTGGGGGTGGTCGATTACCTGCTCAAGCCGGTGCGCCTGGAACGGCTGCGCGAGGCGCTCGAACGCGCGCGTCGCCGGATGGTGCGGCCGGCCGGCGGCAGCGTGCCGGCGCTGACCGTGCGCTCGCGCGACGAACAGCAGCGCATCCCCTTGTCCGAGGTGATCTGCCTGCAGGCCGACGACAAGTACGTCACCGTGCACCACGAACGGGGGCAGGCCCTGATCGAGGATTCCCTGCGCCAGCTCGAACAGGCCTGGCCCGAGCACCTGCTGCGCGTGCATCGCAATTGCCTGGTCTCCGTCGCGCGGCTGCTGGGCCTGCGCACCCTGGAGGACGGACGCACCGTGGTGCGACTGGCCGGCAGCGAGCAGACGCCGGAGGTCAGCCGCCGCAACCTCCCGGCGGTCCGCCGTCGCCTGCGCGGGGATGGCGACTGACCGGTGCGGCCGAGCGCCGCTGGAGGCGCCGGCGGCCGGCCCGCTAGAATGGGCCTTTGCGCCCTGGCCATGGGCGCGCCGGATCCGGATCCCGCATGACCGTTGCTACCCTGCGCATCGCCACCCGCAAGAGCGCGCTTGCCCTGTGGCAGGCCGAACATGTCGCCGCGCTGCTGCGCCAGACGCATCCGCAGCTGGCGGTGGAACTGGTGCCCATGAGCACCCGCGGCGACCAGGTACTGGACAAGCCGCTGTCGCGTATCGGCGGCAAGGGGCTGTTCCTGAAGGAGCTGGAAGTGGCCATGCTCGAGCGCCGCGCCGACATCGCCGTGCATTCGCTGAAGGACATGCCGGCGGCACTGGAGCCGGGCTTTGCGATCGGCGCGATCCTGCCGCGGGCCGATGCCGCCGACGCCTTCGTCAGCAACCGGCACGCACGCGTATCCGAATTGCCCGAGGGCGCCCGTGTGGGCACTTCCTCGCTGCGTCGCGCCGCGCAGTTGCGCGCGCTGCGGCCGGACCTGGAGATCGCCGACCTGCGTGGCAACGTCAACACGCGCCTGGCCAAGTTGGATGACGGCAAGTACGACGCCATCATCCTGGCCTGCGCCGGACTGGAGCGGCTGGGCATGGGTGAGCGCATCCGCTCGCGCATGCATGCACCGGCCTGGCTGCCGGCGCCGGGCCAGGCGGCCATCGCCATCGAACTGCGCGAGGGCGATACGCGTACGGCCGAGCTGCTCGCGACGCTGGACGACGCCGAGACGCGCCGCGCCGTCGCCGCCGAGCGCGCCATGAACGCGGCCCTGGGCGGCAGCTGCACGGTGCCGGTGGGCGCGTGGTGCGTGGTCGGCGAAAACGGGCTTCACCTGAGCGGCCTGGTCGGCGATGTCGCCAGCGGCCGCGTGCTGCGGGCCTCGGCCGAAGCTGGCCTGGAGGCTTCAGCGGCGCTGGGTCGCGAGGTCGCACAGATGCTGCTGGACCAGGGCGCGGCCGAATTCCTCGAGCCGCACGCCGGTACGCCGGCGTCCTGAGGACGGCCCGGCGCGGGACACGATGACCTCGGGCCGGGCAGCCGCCGGCTTCAGAAGTTGTAGACCAGGTTGGTGGTGAACAGCTCGTCCTTGTTCTTGATCCCCGGCTCCACGTTGGAGTTGTAGCGCACCTGGTAACCCAGCTTCAGCGCCAGCTTCTGGGTCATGTTGACCGAAAGCCCGGCATCGTTCTGGTAGTAGCGGTTGCTGGAGCCTGCTTCGATCAGCAGCGTGTTCTCGAACTTGGTGTTGAGCGTGATCTGGTATTTCCAGTTGACCAGCGCTCGCACCACGGCCTCGTCCTTGATCGGCGAGGGCACGTGGACGGTCTGCCCGTTGATCAGGACGCTCTGGTCGGCCGGGCGATAGCGCTTGTAACCGGGGCCGGCCTCGAACGACAGCTCGGTCCTGGCGGTCTTCAGCGCGATGTATCCGTAGCCGACCGACACCACGCCCTGCCACAGGTTGGAACCGAAGCTGTCGTGGTCGTAGCGTGCGGCGGTCACCAGGTAGCTGCGCGGGCTGAACTTGTAGCCGACCGAGGCGCCGGCCTCGTAGCGGTTGGCGGTGGTCGTGAACTGGGTGATGGTGTTGCCATTGGCGTCGGTCACGTTCACGTTGCCCTTCGAACGCAGCCCGGTCAGGTAGAAGTTGTTTTTCCACAGCTCGTTTTCCTGCTTGAGGCTGAGCTTGGCGTTGAGGTTCTCGGTGTGCGAATTGCCGTTGGCCGCGGCGTAGCCGAATTCGCCGCTGCCCGACCAGCCGCCGCTGTTGTCCTTGCCGGAGGGAATGGCGGAGCCGGGTGCGGGGTGATCCTGGGCCATGGCGGCCAGCGGAAGGGCCAGGAGCAGGGCGAAAAGCAGTCGTGAAACGTCGTTCATGGGATGCGTTCCGTCGTGGATCGGGGGTGGGTGGGCGAGATGCGCGGCAGCGACTCCGCGCCCGCAAAGGGTACGGCATCGTTCCCGGGAGCGGCCAGTGCGGATCGGCACCCGTTCAGGGATGGAACGGCCAGAAAAGCGGGATCAACCACATCGAAAGCGCACAGAACAGCGCGATCAGCGGGATGCCGACCTTCATGAAGTCCGTGAACCGATAGCCGCCGGCGTAGTAGACCATGGTGTTGGTCGGGTAGCCGACGGGCGTGGCGAACGAGGTTGCGGCGGCGAAGGCCACGGCCACCACGAACGGCGTCGGGCTGGCGTCGATGGCGTGCGCCACCGAGATCGCGATCCCCACCATCAGCACCACCGAGGGGTTGTGGCCCATCAGCTCGGTCAGCAGCGCGGTCAGCAGGTAGACCATCAGCAGCGCGGCCAGCGGGCTGTGGGTGCCGACCAGGTGCATGGCGCCTTCGACCACGGTGTGCGAGAGGCCGGTGTTCTGGATCGCCGTGCCCAGCGGCAGGATCGCGCCCAGCAGCACGATGATCTTCCAGTCCATGCCTTCGTAGACGTCCTTGGTGCCGAAGCAGCCGGTCAGCGCCATGGCCGCCGCGCCACAGACCGCGGCGATCGGGATCGGCAGCAGCTTCAGGGCCGACACCAGCACCACGGCCGCCATGATGGCAACCGCCATCACCGCCTTGCGCGGGATCGGCCGCGGGCTCTCGCGCTGGCTGAGCACGATGAAGTTCTCGTCGTTGCGCAGGCGCGGCATGGTGGCCTCGTCGACCAGCACCATCAGCACGTCACCGATCGCCAGCGGCACGTTGCTGAGCTTGTCGCGCAGAATGTGGCCGCGGCGGTGAATGGCCAGCACGGTGGCCTCGTAGCGCCAGTTGAGCGCGGTTCCGCCCAGGCGGTGGCCCTCGATCGGACTGGCCGGGGCGACCATCACCTCGGCCATCACCCGCGGCTTGTCGCTACGGGTGTTGGCGTAGCGCGCCTCGGGCGCGTTCTCCAGGTTGGCGCGGTTGCGGAAGGTCTCGATCTTGTCCCAGCTGCCGCGCACCAGCAGCACGTCGCCGACCTGCAACTTCTGCGAGCGCGGCGACCACATGCGGCGTTCGCCGCGCAGCAGTTCCAGCGGGTACACGCCGTGGTTCTCGCCGAGCACCGCGTCGGCGATGGTCTGGTCGACCAGCGGTGACTTCTCGGTCACGCGCAGCTCGGTGACGTACTTGCCCACTTCCTCGCTCTGCTCGCGCGGCAACTGGCTGTCGCGCGGCAGCAGCCAGCGACCGAACAGCATCAGGTAGGCGATGCCGGCCACCGCCAGCAGCGCCCCCAGGCCGGTGAATTCGAACACGCTGAAGCCGGGCAGGCCACCCTCGCGCGCCAGGCTGTCGGCGAGCAGGTTGGAGGACGTGCCGATCAGCGTGCACACGCCTCCCATCTGCGCCGCATAGGCCATGGGCATGAGCACGCGCGAGGGCGAGGTGCGGGTCTGCTGGCACACCCGCAGGGCCAGCGGCAGGAAGGTGGCGACCAGGGCGATGTTCTTGATGAACGCGCCCAGCGGCGCGATCACCAGCATCATGGCCAGGGTCAGCAGCCAGGGCTTGCGGATGCGGGTCAGCATGCGCGCCAGTGGCTCGAGCAGGCCGGAACGCTCGATGCCCAGGCTCAGCGCGAACATTGCCGCCACCGTGACCGTGGCCTCGTTGCTGAAGCCGGCCAGCGCCTCGGCCGGGGTGACGATGCCGAGCACGGCCAGCACGGCCAGTGCCAGCAGCGCGACCACGTCGATGCGCACGCGCTCGCTGGCGAACAGCGCCATCGCGGACACGATCACGGCCACCGTGGCCCAGGCCTGCCAGGTCATGGGGCCGGCTCCCGCGGTACGGGCGTGGTGTGGATGTCGGGCAGGGCGGGCGTGCTCACGGTCGGGCGGTGTCTCGTGCGAATCGTGGGATGCGTGCAAACGTACCTGTGCCATGCACCGCGGGGGCGGCGCAAGCGCCGATGCGCACGCGGGGAACCCCGATCTTCGCATAATCGCAGCCGAACGGCCGTATGCGGGCGGCTTCCGGCCGACTGCCGGTTGTGGGAGCATGGGGTCACCCGGCGTGCCCGCGCACGCCTTCGACCTGCGGGAACGCGCCATGGATCGATACGAACGCATTCTCACCCTGCACAGGCTGCTCAAGTCGGCCCGTTATCCGGTCACCCTTTCGCGCCTGATGGACGAGCTGTCGTGCTCGAGGGCCACCCTGTACCGCGACATCGCCTTCCTGCGCGACGCTTTGGGCGCGCCGGTGGAGAGCGCCGGCGGCGAGCATGCGGCGTTCCGCTACGAGGCCGGCGAGGGCGATCGCTTCGAGCTGCCCGGCCTGTGGCTGACCTCCGACGAATTGTCGGCACTGATGGCCCTGCAGGCGCTGGTGCAGCGTTCCGATCCCGGCGTACTGTCGGGTGCGCTGGCGCCGATCACCTCGCGCATCGAGCGCCTGCTGGCCGACCATGCCGGCGGCAAGAAGCTGCCGGTCGAGCGCATCCGCGTGATCAACTACGGTGCGCGCAAGCTTGACCAGCACGCCTTCCGCGTGGTCGCCGGCGCGGTGCTCGAGCGCACCCGGCTGCGCTTCCGCTACCGTGCGCGCACCACCGATGCGGAGAGCCGCCGTTTGGTCTCGCCGCAGCGCCTGACCCACTACCGCGACAACTGGTATCTGGATGCCTGGGACCACGACCGTGAGGCCCTGCGCAGCTTCGCCGTCGACCGCATCACCGACGCGCATGCCCTGGACGAACCCGCGCACGAGGTCGCCGAAGCCGAGCTCAACGACAGCCTGGCCTCCAGCTACGGCATCTTTGCCGGCACGCCCAAGGCCACGGCCACGCTGCGTTTTTCCCGGCACGCGGCGCGCTGGGTCGCCGACGAGCACTGGCATTCACAGCAGCAGGGCCAGTGGTTGCCGGACGGGCGCTACGAACTGAAGCTGCCGTATTCCAATTCGCGCGAGCTGCTGATGGACGTGCTCAAGTACGGGCCCGACGCCGAGGTGGTGGCCCCGGCGCCGCTGCGCGAGGAGATGAAGATCCTGCTGCAGCTGGCCCAGGGCGTGTACCAGTCGCCGCCGCGCTGAGTCGCAGGAGGAGCGCATGAACGACGCCGGACATTCCGTTGGACAGCGGCCCATGACCGACCGTCCACGCATCGCCTTGGCGCTGGGCGCCGGCGGGGCCAAGGGGCTGACCTACATCGGCGTGATCGAGGAACTGGAGCGACGCGGCTTCGACATCGTGGCCATCTCCGGCAGTTCCATGGGCGCGCTGCTTGGCGGCATCTACGCTGCCGGCAAGCTCGACGTGTACCGCGACTGGGTGCGTTCGCTTGCGCGCATCGACGTGCTGCGCCTGGTCGACTGGACCCTGAGCGGCGGCGGCCTGATCAAGGGCGAGCGCATCATCGAGACGTTGCGCGAACTGATCGGGGAAGTCGATATCGAGGACCTGCCGATGCAGTTCACCGCGGTCGCCACCGACATCGACCAGCGCCGCGAGATCTGGCTGACCCGGGGGCCGCTGTTCGACGCCATCCGTGCCTCGATTGCCATTCCCTCGGTGTTCCGTCCGCACTACATCGACGGTCGCCGTCTGGTCGATGGCGGCCTGCTCAACCCGTTGCCGGTGACCCCGTTGCTGGGTGCGTCGTGGGACTACATGATCGCGGTCGGCGTGAACGGGCCGGAAGTCCACGATGGCCCCGTCGACGCGGACTCCCGCGAGCTGGATGAAGCAAATGGCTACAGCCAGCGCATCCTCGAGTTTATCGGCAAGCTGGTGCCGGGGAACGGGGACAAGGCGGACAAGTCCCTCCGGCCGCACGAGGCCGGCGCGCTGGAGCTGCTGTCCCAGGCGCTGGATCTGATGCAGTCGAGCATGTCGCAGTTGCGCCTGGCGGCCTACCAGCCGGACCTGCTGATCGAGATGCCGGCCAACGTGTCGATGGCCTACGAGTTCCATCGCGCGCGCGAACTGATCGAGTACGGCCGCACCCATGCCGGCGACATCCTCGACGCCTGGCACCCGCGGCGCCTGCACGGGTTGCAGGCGAGCGTGCCGGACCGTGGCAGCGTCGACGGGCCGGACGCGGAGGCTGGCCCGTCAGGGGCCAGGGACTAGGGGCCAGGAGCGAGTATCGCCTGTCCTTCGCTGGCGAAATGCCTGTGGGTCTGTGGGCCTGTGGGAGCGCCGTGAGGCGTGACCGGAGGGAATGCCCGTGGTGCGATCGGCAACGCGGCAAGGCCTACCTTTCCCGGGCCGAATGTGCACGCATCTTCGCGCCTCACGGCGCTCCCCCAGGATCGGTGGGGCTGAGGCACCCTTGTCCCTCGTCCCTCAATCCTCTTCCACCTCGGTCCGCTTCGAGCGCCGGATCAGCCAGGCCACGCCACGCAGGTCGGAGATGCCGACGATGGCGCGCCCCAGGTTGGTGTACTTGGAATGGCCGGCGTTGCGTGGGCGATGGTGCACCGGGACCGATTTCACCTTCCATCCGGCGCGCTGCATCAGCGCCGGCAGGTAGCGGTGCATGTGGTCGAAGTAGGGCAGGTCCAGGAACGCGGCACGCTCGAACAGCTTGATGCCGCAGCCGGTGTCCGGGGTCTCGTCGCGCAGCAGGCGGCTGCGCAGGGCATTGGCGAAGCGCGAGCCCAGGCGCTTGCTCATGGTGTCCTTGCGGTCCACGCGCCAACCGGCGAACAGCTTCACCTTCGCATCGGCGGCTTCGCGCTCGGCGATCAGCTTGGGGATGTCGGCCGGATCGTTCTGGCCGTCGCCGTCCAGCGTGGCGATCCAGGCGCCGCGCGCGGCCTTCACGCCGCTGCGCACCGCGGTGCTCTGGCCGCTGCGGGTGACGTGGTGCAGCGCGCGCAGTTCCGGGTGTTCGGCCTTCTGCGCCGCCAGCACGGCCCGGCTGTCGTCGTCGCTGTCGTCGTCGACGTAGATCACCTCGTAGTCGACCGAGTCGCGCAGGGCAGCGGCGATTTCGGCCAGCAGCGGAGGAATGTTGTCGCGCTCGTTGAACACGGGCACGACCACGGACAGGTCGGGCATGGGCTTGTTCCGGAACGGATTTGGCGGGCCATTATCGCGCATGCGCGCCTCTGGCGCAGGAGTTCTGGTCGACGGCTGTAAGCAAACGCCATCCATCCGGGTCCTCTTGCATGCCGGCACATTGCCGGCGTCCCTTCATCGAGGAGAGAACCATGCATGCCAACACGATGCTGAAATCGACCCTGATCACCCTGCTGGCCGCCGGCGCGCTGGGCACGGCCGCCACGGCCACCGCAGGCGCGAAGATGGGTTCGGGCCACATGGTCAAATGCTATGGCGTGAACGCCGCCAACAAGAACGACTGCCGTTCCCCGGGTCATTCCTGCGCGGGCCAGGACTCCAAAGCGCGTGATCCCAACGGTTTCGTCGCCATGCCCGCGGGCCTGTGCGAGAAGCTGGCCGGCGGTTCCACCCAGCCGGCGGACGGCGGCGCGATGCACGACGGCATGAAGAAAAGCTGATCGAGCATGTCGTTCCCGCACAACACGTGCGCGCATCCGGTCCCGGCCGCGGTCGGGATCGGGCTGCGTGCCCCGCATCATGACCACGTCATGAGCCGGCGTCCGGCGGTGGGGTTCTTCGAACTGCACAGCGAGAACTACTTCGCCGAGGGCGGGCCCAACCGCGAGTTGCTCGACGCCCTGCGCGTGGACTATCCGCTGAGCCTGCACGGGGTGGGGTTGTCGCTGGGGTCGGCCGACGCCCTCGACGCCGACCACCTGGCACGGCTCAGGCGACTGGCCACCCACGTCGAGCCGGTTCTGGTGTCCGAGCACGTGTGCTGGGGCGCCATCGACGGCCGTCACTACAACGACCTGCTGCCGCTGCCGTACACCGAGGAAGCGCTGGCGCGGATGACCCGTCGCGTGCAGGCGGTGCAGGAAGCGCTGGGGCGGCGGATCCTGGTCGAGAACGTTTCCAGCTACATCCATTTCACCCACTCGACCATGCACGAATGGGAATTTCTCGCGGCGCTGTCCGCACGCAGCGGCTGCGGCCTGCTGCTGGACGTCAACAACGTGTACGTCAACAGCGTCAACCACGGCTTCGATCCGCGCGATTTCCTGGATGCGATACCCGCCGCGGCGGTGGGCGAGATGCACCTGGCCGGTTTCACCCGCAAGACCGGCCTGGGCGGCGAGCTGCTGATCGATTCGCACGACGCGCGCGTGGATGCCGCCGTGTGGGTGCTGTACGTCGAGGCGCTTCGCCGCTTCGGACCCACGCCGACCCTGATCGAATGGGACCAGGACCTGCCCGATTTCGCGGTCCTCGAGGACGAGGCCCGCATCGCCACGGAGTACCTGCATGCGACACGCCCCGTCCCTGCCTGAACTGCAACGCGCATTCGCCGCCGCACTGGTGGGCGGCGAAGCGGATACGCTGACGCCGTGGATCGCCGCGCGCGGCATCGATCCGGCCGCGCGCCTGGCGATCTACCGCAACGCCGGTTTCGCCATCCATGTCGAGGCCCTGGAGGCGGTGTATCCGGCACTGCGCGCGCTGGTGGGTGCGGACAGCTTCGACGGCCTGGCCACGCGCTACACCGCTCGCCGCGGCAGTGACAGCGGCAACCTGCAGGGCTTCGGACGCGATTTTCCCGAGTTCGTGCGGGCGCAGCCGGAGACGGCGGCCTATCCATGGCTGTTCGGCGTGGCGCGACTGGAATGGTTGCGCCAGGAATCGCTTCTGGCGGTGCAGGCTGCGCACGTTGCGGCCCCGCAACTGCTGCAGGAATTGCAGCAGGCCCCGGATGAATCGATCCATCTGCTCCTGCAGCCACACGTACGGGTGCTGGGCACCGGAAATCCGGTGCTGGACCTGTGGACCTGGGCGCTGGACCCGCATGGCGACGTGCCGGATCCGGACGGCCCCGGCCAGTGCGTGCTGCTGTGGCGTCGCGACACGCGCGTGCACATGCAGGCGCTGGACGCCGAGCGCGCCGCCTTCGTGCAGGCCCTGGGCCGTGGACAGTCGTTGTCCGACGCGCTGGCCGGCGAGCACGCACCGGCGCACCTGATGGCCTGCCTGCAGCCGTTGCTCGACTTCGACTTGATCGCCCGTATCACCACCACGCCGGCATCGCCGGCGGCTTCGGAGCCCCGACCATGAACGCCCGCATCCTGTCCACGTGGGCGCGCCTCACCGCCCGGCTCGAACACCTGACGCCGCTGGTCCTGTTGCTGTTGCGCCTGTTCGTCGCACTGGCCTTCTGGCGCGCCGGGGTGGTCAAGATCGACAGTCCCGACAGCACCCTGTACCTGTTCACCGAGGAGTACCACGTGCCGCTGCTACCGGTGGCCTTCGCCGCCGCGATGGCAACCTGGGTCGAGCTGATCGTGCCCTGGTTCCTGGCCCTGGGGCTGGGCACCCGGGCGATGGCCGCGTTCCTGTTCGTCTACAACCTGGTTGCCGTGATTTCCTATCCGGCCCTGTGGCCGCACGGGTTCTGGCACGGCCTGGCCGGCAGCGATTTTTCCGACCACAAGGCCTGGGGCCTGATGCTTCTGGCCCTGGTGGCTCTGGGCGCCGGGCGCTGGTCGCTGGATGCGCTGCTGGACCGCTGGATCCGGCCACACGCAAGGCGACCGGCGTAGGTCGGTCTGTGTCCGCCTGCGCGGACCTTCATGCGGGCCCGGCATGGAACGCTGTCGCGTTCCGATGGTGGACCGTGCCCGTCCTACTGCCAGAAATAGCGCGTGAGGTGGAAGAACACCGGGGCGGCGAAACATACCGAGTCGAGGCGGTCGAGCACGCCGCCGTGGCCCTCGATCAGGTGGCCCCAGTCCTTGATGCCGCGGTCGCGCTTGATCGCCGACATCACCAGGCCGCCGAGGAAGCCCATCAGGTTGATCACCAGGGCCATGCCCACGGCCGGCCAGAAACCGAACGGCGTGATCCACCACAGCGCGCCGCCCAGCAGCGAGGCCGAGGCGATGCCGCCGACGAAGCCCTCCCAGGTCTTGGAGGGCGACAGCGAGGGCGCGATCTTGTGCCTGCCGGCGAGCTTGCCCCACACGTACTGCAGCACGTCCGAGGACTGCACCACGATCACCAGGAAGGCGATCAGCAGCAGCTGGCGGTGTGCGTAGCCGGGGATGTGCAGGGTCAGCAGCGCCGGCACGTGGGAGATGCAGTACACGCTGATCATCAGCCCCCACTGCACCTTGGCCGTGCGCTCCAGGTAGTGCGTGGTGTCGCCGCCCGAGGCGGCCAGGATCGGCAGCAGCAGGAAAGCGTAGACCGGGATGAAGATCGCGAACAGCCCGTACCATCCGATGTCGATCAGCACGTACTGCACCGGCAGCACCACGTAGAACGCGGCCACCAGTTCCCAGTAGTCGCCGCGCCGCGTGGGCAGCAGGGTGATGAACTCGCGCAGCGCCAACAACGAGATGCCGAAAAACAGCACCAGCACGCCGTGGCGGCCGAACACGAAGGCCAGGCCGATCAGGCCGGCCATGACCCACCAGGCGTTGATGCGCGCGTTGAGGTTGTCGACGGTGGCGCGCGCACCGGTTCCGGCGCGCAGCGCCAGCAGCCGGCCGATGACGGTGGCCACCAGCAGAACCGCGCCGATGCCGACGAACAGCCAGATGGCCTGGGACTTCGAATCCATGATCAGTGCTCCTCCGGCGCCAGTGCCAGCAGTGCTTCGCGTGCGCGCTCCAGGAACGCGGTTTTGTCCTCGCCCTCGGCCAGGTGCAGCGGTGTGCCGAAGGTGACCGTGCACAGCAGCGGAAGCGGGATCAGTCGGCCCTTGGGCATGACCCGCTTGAGGTTGTCCAGCCACACCGGCACCAGCTCCAGGTCCGGACAGCGCTCGGCCAGGCGGTACAGGCCGCTCTTGAACGGCATCACGCCCTCGCCGAGGTTGCGCGTGCCTTCGGGGAACAGGATCAGCGAGGCGCCGTCCTCGATCGCCGCGGCCATGTCGGCGATCGGGTCGCGCTCGCGTTCGGCCGCGTTGCGCTCGACCAGCACGCCGTGGAACACGCGCCGGATCAGGTAGCGGCGCAGCGCGCCGTCGCGCCAGTACTCGGCCGCCGCCACCGGACGCACATGCGCTCGCAGCTTCGGCGGCAGGGCCGACCAGATCATCACGAAATCGCCGTGGCTGGTGTGGTTGCCGAAATACACCCGGCGACCCCGCGCCGGTTCGCAGCCGCGCCACAGGGCGCGTGTGCCGGTCAGGAGCTGGATGAAGCCGGTCAGGCTGCGGGCAACGATCGGTTCGAGCATGGAGGACTCCCGGACGAGGCGGTCAGAAGTGCATGAGCGACCAGTACAGCGCGTAGTGGACGCTCCAGGCCAGTGCCCACAGCGCCACGACCACGCCGTGATGCGTGCGTGGGCGCAGCCAGCGCGCCACCGCGTTGGCCACCAGGGTCAGGAGGACGAAGCGCGACAGGCGCGCCGGCACGGTCCAGATCAGCAGGGCCGGCAACGACAGGCCGCCGGCGTGCGCCTGGCCCGCGAACAGCTTGTACGGCACGCCGGAGAAGGCGCCCTCGACCAGCGCCAAACCGCCGTGCCGGTGCATGGCCTGGCGGGCCTGGTCGATCAGGTGTGCATTGACCGCCGGCACCCGGTCCAGCCAGGCGTGCATGGCGTGCGGATGGGCTTGGCCGAGCATGGCCATCAGCAGCCCGCCGCAGATCGTTCCGGCGGTCGCCGCCAGGCAGGCATCCAGGGCGCGCCGCCGGTCGCGCAGCGCGATCCAGGTCAGCAGTACGTCGGGGACCACGAAGAACAGCGTGGACTCGGCCACGCCCCAGGCGAACGCGGACAGGTACAGGCGCGGCTCGTGGCACGCCGCGTACGGGCGCGCGTCCCTCACCCGTGCACCTCGCGCAGGGCTTGGCGGGCGCGGTTGAGCACGGTCAGCGCGCACAGCGCGGCCAGCACCCACACCAGCGGGTCGATCCAGCGCCCGCCGGGCACGCCCAGCGCCAGCAGCAGGCCGAGAAGGCCGAACACCAGCGCGCGGTCGCTCTTGCCCATGGGGCCCTCGTAGCGGCGCGAGGCGCCGATCTGGACCCCGATCACGCCGGTCATTTCGGTCAGCACGGCGGCCAGCACGAACAGCGTCATCGGCCACGGCGCGAACAGCGAGGTCAGCGCCAGCGGCAGGTACAGTCCGGCGTCGGCGACCACGTCGCCCAGTTCGTTGAGGATCGCGCCCAGCGCCGAGGCCTGGTCGTGCTCGCGCGCCAGCATGCCGTCGATGGCGTTCAGCGCCATGCGCGCCAGCAGCCAGGCCGGCAGCAGCCACCACACTGCGCGCCGCGCGTCGCCGGCCAGCCCGATGACCAGGCCGACCGCAACCGACGCGAGCATGGCGGCCACGGTGACCTGGTTGGCGCGCACGCCGGCATCGGCCATGCGTCGCACCAAGGGCCGCAGGAGCGCCTGGAAGCGCGGTTTGATGTCGTAGACACTGGGCATGCCGTCCCCCTCCGGTCATGCGCGGGTATGCGCCCGGACATCATAGCGTCAACGTGGACCGCGTTTGGATGGGGCGTCGTCGGGTCTCAGGGCGCCAGCGGTGCTCGCTGCAGCGATGCGGCCGGGCCCTCGATGGCACGCTGCCACTCGCGGGCCAGGGCGTGGAACGGTGCGCGGTTGCCGCGGTTGGTCAGCAGCACCAACGAGCCCGAGCCCAGCGGCATGGTGCGGCCCACCCAGCCCTGGCGGCGGAAGTCGCGGGCCTTGGCCACGCGCTTGTCCGGCAGGTACAGCACCACCACCGGCTCGCCGTCGCGGCGGGTCACCAGGTGCACCGCCTCGTACTTGCCCACCATGCAGTCGTGCACGTAGGTGGTGTCGGCCGGTGCCGGTCCGCGCAGCACGAGATCGCGGCCGGCGAAACCGGCGTCGATGGTCTGTGCGGTCAACGGCCGGGTCAGGTCCAGCGAATGGATCTCCGGCGGCATGTGCGCGACCGCCAGGGCCGGCAGCGAGTGCGCGTCCAGGTGCTGCCAGGCAATGCCGCCCACCCCCATCGCCACCAGCAGCGAGGCGGCGATGGCCAGCAGCGCGCGACGTCCGCGCCCGATCCGCTGGCGGCGTCCGGTGGCCTGGGCCAGCACGATGCGCTCGGCCAGCCCTTCGGGGGCGGGAACGTGCAGCGCGTCCAGCAGTTCGTTCTCGAAGGACTGGGCCTGCTCCCAGGCCGCCCGGCAGGCCGGGCAGCCGCGACGGTGCGCTTCCATCCCCGGGTCGCTCGAGCGCGGCGTGGCGGCGAGGTGGCGGCGGAATTCAAGACAGTCCATGCGTGGCCTCCCGGTCGTCGTCGAGCAGGTCCTTGAGCTTGTGCCGGGCACGGAACAGCTGGGTCATGACCGCGCCGGGCTTTTCGCCCAGCTCGGCAGCGATTTCCTCGCAGCTGAATCCGCCCAGGGTCTGCAGCAGCAGCGGTTCGCGGTATTTCTTCGGCAGTTTCCACATGGCGCGTCGGATCTCGGCGGTGCGGCCCTGGCGTTCGGGATCGGCCCAGGCCGCGTTTTCGGCCACGTTGTCGTCGATCTCGACCAGGTCCAGGCGCTTGCGTTCGTACAGGCGTGCGTGTTCGCGGCGCAGGATGGTCAGCAACCACGGCTTGGCCGCGGCGGCGTCGCGCAGGCTGTCCAGGTTCTTCCAGGCGCGCAGCATGGTTTCCTGCACCAGGTCCTGGGCCAGCGCCTCCTGGCCGCACAGCCACCAGGCGAAACGGAACAGGTCCGCGGCATGGGCGCGGGTCAGGGCCTCGAACTGGTGCTGGCGGGCATTCACGCGGGGCGATTCGGCTTCATGGCGGCGTTCAGGAGACAAGACCGGGGAAGGCCGTTGCATCTTTCAACGCCGGGTCGCACCGGGCGGGCCGCGTCAGCGCATCTTGCCCAGGATGCCGTCCAGCTCATCCAGGCTGTGGTAGTGGATGACCAGCTTGCCCTTGCCGCCGCGCCCGTGCGCCAGTTGCACGCGGGTGGCGAATTTCTCGGCCAGCTCGTTCTCCAGGCGCTCGACATCCGGATTGCGTGGTGCCGGGGCCCCGGCCTTGGCCTTCTTGCCGCTGCCGTCCTGGGCGCGGCGCGCGGCCTCCTCCAGTTCGCGCACCGACCAGCCCAGGCGCGAAGCCTGGCGTGCCAGCGGTACCGCCAGGCTCTCCTCCAGCGTCAGCAGGGCACGGGCATGGCCCATCTCCAGCTTGCCCTCGTCGAGCAGCGTGCGGATCGGTCCGGGCATGTCCAGCAGGCGCAGCAGGTTGGACACCGCCGCGCGCGAGCGGCCCACCGCCTCGGCGGCCTTGGCGTGGGTCAGGTCGAATTCGTCGATCAGGCGCTGCAGCGCGTGGGCCTCTTCCAGCGCGGTCAGCTCCTGGCGCTGGATGTTCTCGATCAGCGCCATCGCCAGCACCGACTGCTCGGGCACCTCGCGCACCAGCGCCGGCAGTTCGTCCAGACCGGCCTTCTGCGCCGCGCGCCAGCGGCGCTCGCCGGCGATCAGTTCGTACTTGTTGCGCCCCATGGCGCGCACCACCACCGGCTGGATCAGGCCCTGGGCGCGGATCGAGTCGGCCAGTTCGGCCAGCGCGTCCTCGTTCCAGTGCTGGCGCGGCTGGTATTTGCCCGGGCCGATCTGGTGGATCGGCAGGGTACGCAGTTCGCCCTCGGCCCTGCCGCCTTCGCGCGTGGCGCCGCCTTCCTCGCTGCCGAGCAGCGCGTCGAGGCCGCGTCCGAGTCCACGTTTCTTGGCCGCCATGATCGGGAAATCTCCTAGTGGGTCGCCGGTGGGGCGGAAGGCTGCGCGTTGCGCTCGCGGCGGATCATCTCGCCGGCCAGCCCGAGGTAGGCGATCGCGCCGCGCGAGCCGCGGTCGTACAAATTGATGGGCAGGCCGTGGCTGGGCGCCTCGGCCAGGCGCACGTTGCGCGGGATGATCGAGCGCAGCACCTTTTCGCCGAAGTGCTTGGTCAGCTGCGCCGAGACCTCGTTGCCGAGGTTGTTGCGCACGTCGTACATGGTGCGCAGCAGGCCTTCGATCTGCAGTTTCGGATTCAGTCGCTGCTGCACCGCGCGCACGGTGTCGAGCAGGCTGGACAGGCCCTCCAGCGCGAAGTATTCGCACTGCACCGGGATCAGCACGCCGTCGGCCGCGGTCAGCGCGTTGAGCGTGAGCAGGTGCAACGTGGGTGGGCAGTCGATGAGGATGGTGTGGTAGCGGTCGTCCAGCTTGTCCAGCTGTTCGGCCAGACGCGACTCGCGCGCGATGGCATCCATCAGTTTCAGCTCGGCGGCGGTCAGGTCGCCGTTGCCGGGCAGCAGGTCGAAACCGGCCTCGGTATGGATGATGGCTTCATCGAGGCTGGCTTCCTCGAGCAGCACGTCGCAGCCGTTGGGCTTGGCCTCGTCCTTGTCGACGCCCGAGGCCATGGTGGCGTTGCCCTGCGGATCGAGGTCGACCAGCAGCACCTTGCGCCGCGCTTCGGCCAGCGAAGCGGCGAGGTTGACGGCGGTGGTGGTCTTGCCCACGCCGCCCTTCTGATTGGCGATCGCAATGATGCGGGTCATGCTCCCCTCGCAAACGTGGCTGCCGCCGGATCGGACGCGCCGGAGCGCGCGGTCGACACGGGCGGGGAATCGAAGCGTACCATCACGCCGCCCCGGATCGTGCCAGGACCAGCAGATGGCGCTCGGCGTCCAGGCCGGGCACGTGCAGTACATGTTCGCTTGCCAGGCGGAAGCCGGGGGGCAGGGCGACCAGCTCGTCGTCCGGTCGGCGGCCCTTCATGGCCAGCCAGCAGCCGTTCGGCGCCAGCAGGTGGCCGGCCCAGGAAAGCATGTCGGCCAGGCTGGCGAAGGCGCGTGCGGTGATGCACTCGTAGCTTCCGCGCACGTCCTCAACCCGGCCGTGGATGACCTCGACGTTGTCCAGGCCCAGGTGGCGCACCGCCTCGCGCTGGAAGCGGCACTTCTTGCCGTTGGTGTCGATCAGGGTGACCCTGCGCTGCGGCGCGGCGATGGCCAGCACCAGGCCGGGCAGGCCGGCGCCGCTGCCGATATCGGCCAGGGTCGCGCCGCGCACATGGGGCGCGATGGCCAGCGAGTCGAGCAGGTGGCGGGTCACCATGTCCCGCGGATCGCGCACCGCGGTGAGGTTGTAGGCCGCGTTCCAGCGCATCAGCAGCTCGATGAAGTCGATCAGGCGTGACCGCGCATCGGCCGGCAGGTCCTGACCCAGTGCGGCAATGCCGTCGTCGAGTTGTCGTTGCAGGGCGGCGCGTTGCATGCGCGGTTCACCGGGCGTACGGCGGATGGAACCGGCAAGTATCCCCGGGTCGCGGCGGTAGTTCCAGTGCGCTCCGGTTTCAGGCAGTGCTGCCCAGCCGTACCCGGGTGACCAGGATACCGTGCTTGGCGAGGGCCTCGTTGAGCTGGCGCTTGATGGCCGCATCGCGCGCGGCGGCGTCGGCGAAAGCCTCCGGCCGGGCGTCGGTACGGTGCAGGTGACTGCGGATCATCGATTCGGCCTGGTCGATGACGGCATCGGCGCGTTCGGGTTCGAGCACCTGCCAGAAGATGGTGCCGTGCGGCAGGGCGTCGCCGGCATCCAGTTGCAGGGTATGGCCGACCAGGCTGATGCGGTGGGTGACGTGCTCGAGCACCGGCCAGACCCAGTGCGTGCCCGGCTGCAGCAGGCGCGGGGAGGCGTGACCCATGCGGCGCAGCGTGTAGACCTGGCCCTCGGGGATGCGCTTGACCGACATGCCCAGCGTCAGGGCGCTGAAGACGAGCAGGAAGACCAGGGCAATTGAGGCGGGCATGTCTTGTAAATCCGTGACTTGAAATCAGCTCTTGAGGTTTGGCTGCAAATCAGGCTGTATCGTCTTGATCTACAGTAGATTAATTTTCATTTAACAGCAAGCGGGTTTTTTGTGATCCACGCCATGAGATTGACCACGCGACATGGCGGAATCGGGCGCGCGGGCGGCGCGGCGCAGGACCGCATCTGGCCGCAAGGTGGCGGACGGGCGGTACAATGGGAATTCATGTCCCCCTTGCGACCGGATTCGCCATGAGCTACCCCGCCATTCGCATGCGTCGCATGCGCCGCGACGCCTTTTCCCGCGCGCTGATGCGCGAGACCGTGCTGACCCCCGCCGACCTGATCCTGCCGGTGTTCGTGTGCGAAGGGGACCGCGTGCGTGAGCCGGTGCCGTCGATGCCCGGCGTGGAGCGCCTGTCGATCGACGAGCTGGTGCGCGTGGGCGAGCAGGCGCTGGAACTGGGCATTCCGGCCCTGGCGCCGTTCCCGGTTCCCGACGAGGGCACCAAGAGCGAGGACGCCGCCGAGGCCTTCAATCCCGACGGCCTGATGCAGCGCGCCATCCGCGCGCTCAAGCAGGCGCTGCCCGAGCTGGGCCTGATCTGCGACGTGGCCCTGGATCCCTACACCACGCACGGCCAGGACGGGCTCATCGATGCCTCCGGCTACGTGATGAACGACGAGACCGTGGCGGTGCTGGTCCGCCAGGCCCTGGCCCAGGCCGAGGCCGGCGCGGACTTCGTCGCGCCCTCGGACATGATGGACGGGCGCATCGGCATGATCCGCGACGCGCTGGAGGATGCCGGGCACATCCACACCCGCATCCTGGCCTATTCGGCCAAGTACGCCTCCAGCTTCTACGGCCCGTTCCGCGACGCGGTCGGCTCGTCGGGCAACCTGGGCGGTGGCGGCAAGCACACCTACCAGATGGACGTGGCCAACAGCGACGAGGCCCTGCGCGAGGTCGAGCTGGACCTGGCCGAGGGCGCCGACGCGGTGATGGTCAAGCCGGGCCTGCCGTACCTGGACGTGGTGCGCCGGGTCAAGGACGCCTTCGGCGCCCCGACCTTCGTCTACCAGGTCAGCGGCGAGTACGCGATGCTGCGCGCAGCCTTTGCCAACGGCTGGCTGGACGAGCGTGCCTGCGTGCTGGAATCGCTGACATCGATCAAGCGGGCCGGGGCCGATGCCATCCTGACCTATTTCGCCCTGGACGCCGCGCGCTGGCTGCGCGAGGACTGACGCCCCACCGGCGTCTCGTGCGTCCGGCCGCGCCCTGACATAATCGGAAGCGATGCGCCGTGCATCGCCGGGAACGTCGGGACGCGCCCCATGCATACCGGACATCTGCTCGAGACCGCCGTGGTGTTCCTGCTGGCCACGGTGCTTGCGGTGCCGCTGGTGCGCAAGTTCCGGCTCGGCTCGGTGCTCGGTTTCCTGGTCGCCGGCGTGGTGATCGGCCCGCATGTACTGGGCCTGGTCGGCGACACCGCGCGGGTCGCGCAGATCTCCGAGCTGGGCGTGGTGCTGATGCTGTTCGTGATCGGCCTGGAGCTGTCGCCGGCACGTTTGATGGTCATGCGCCGGGCGGTGTTCGGAATCGGCGCGTTGCAGGTGCTGGCCTGTGGTGCGGCACTGCTGGCGATCGCCCACTTCGGTTTCGGCCTGGCCCTGCGCGCCTCGGTCGTCGTGGGTGCGGCACTGGCGCTGTCCTCGACCGCCTTCGGGCTGCAGATTCTGGCCGAACGCAAGGAGGCCGGCAGTGCGCACGGACGCCTGACCTTCGCCATCCTGCTGTTCCAGGACCTGGCCGCGATCCCGCTGATCGCCGCCGTGCCCCTGCTCGGCGGCGCCGCGGCCACGGCCGAAGGCTCGATCGTGCCGGGTGTGTTGCGGATCGTGGTCAGCATCGTGGCGGTGGTCGTGGGCGGGCGCTACCTGCTGCGTCCGTTGTTCCGCATCGTCGCGCGCACCAACATCCAGGAGGTCTCCACGGCCACCGCCCTGCTGGTGGTGATGGGCACGGCCTGGGTGATGGAGCTGGCCGGCGCCTCGGCCACGCTGGGTGCATTCCTGGCCGGGGTGCTGCTGGCCGATTCGGAATACCGGCACGAGCTGGAATCGCACATCGAGCCCTTCAAGGGCCTGCTGCTGGGCCTGTTCTTCATCAGCGTGGGCATGACCGTGGACCTGGGCCTGCTGCGCCAGGTGCCGCTGCTGATTGCCGGCCTGGTGCTGGGCCTGATGGCGGTCAAGGGCCTGATGCTGTGGCCCCTGGGCCGCTGGGTCGGCAAGTTGGGATCGGGCGATGCCCTGCGCATGGCCATGCTGCTGGCCAGTGGCGGCGAATTCGCCTTCGTGCTGCTGAACCTGGCGCTGGGCGAGCACCTGCTGGACGCCCGCCAGCGTGACCTGCTGGTGCTGGCGATCAGTCTGTCCATGGCGTTGATGCCGCTGCTGGTGGTGAGCCTGGCGCACGTGCTCGGGAAGGGCGACAAGACGCCCGAACGCGCGTACGACCGCATCGAGACCGATGCCCCGCGCGTGATCATTGCCGGGTTCGGCCGTGTCGGGCAGATCGTCGCGCGCGTGCTGCGTGCCCAGCACATCCCATTCGTGGCGCTGGAGGCGTCGGTCGAGCAGGTCGACATGGTGCGCCGTTTCGGGACCACCCAGATCTTCTTCGGCGACCCGGCGCGTGCCGACCTGCTGCGCGCGGCGCAGGCCGACAAGGCCGAGATCTTCGTGCTGGCCACGGATGATCCGCAGGCCAACCTGCGCGCGGCGCGCGTGGTGCGCCGGCACTTCCCGCACCTGAAGATCCTTGCCCGCGCGCGCAATCGTCAGCACGCCTACCATCTGATGGACCTGGGTATCGAAGAGCCGGTGCGCGAGACCTTCCATTCCAGCCTGCGCCTGACCCATCAGGTGCTGACAAGACTGGGTACGACCGATGCCGATGCAGAGGAACTGCTTGCGCGATTCCGCGAGCATGACGAGTCGGTGCTGAAGGCACAGTACCTGGTCTACGACGACGAGGCCGCGCTCATGCGCACCACGCGCGAGGCGTTTGCGGATCTGGAGCGGCTGTTCGAGGCCGACAGCCGGAGCGGGGAAGCCGAAGGGGATACGTGAGTCCCGGGTGTCGGACTGACGACCGTGACCCGCCGAAGCGTCTGAAGGTTTTGGTTCGGGCATGCGGGCGGGGCCGGGCCGGTGCCGGCCGCTGTCGTTGTGCGGACGGATCCCGCTTCGCGGGAGTCCGGCGGTGCCCTGTGGCGGGGCCGCAGCACGGTGTTGGCCCAATGACCCCGTCCACACCTGCGGAGCGCCTTTCACCGGAGCGTGGAAGGCGGGTTGCCAGGGAAACTCCGGGATGGTGCGCCGCTAGTCGGCGGCAGGACGGCGCAGCGTCTGGCTGACACCGGGTACGCCCGGCGTTCGCGCCTCCAGTTCCACGGCGACGTCGATGTAGCCCAGTTCGCGTGCCAGTTCGGCCGGGGTGCGACCTTGTTCGTCGACTGCGTCGCGGGCCGCGCCGTTCGCCAGCAGCAGTCGCGCCGGGCCGACCAGCATGTGCATGGCGCAGGCATGCAGGGGCGTGATCCCGCGGCGGTCGGACTGACGCGGATCGGCGCCGGCATCCAGCAGTACCGGAAGCAGGGCGCCGAGATGAGTGCCGTCGCAGGCGGCGCCGGGAGGGGCGTGTGCGCCCAGCAACAGAAGCAGCGGGGTGCGTTCGTCCTGGTCGGCGAAGTTGACCTCGGCGCCGTGGCGCAGCAACAGGTCGAGCATGCGTCGTGCACGCAGGCTGTCGCGCCCGGCGAAGCAGAACTGCGCGGCCGGGTGCAGCACGCTGCGGGCGTACATGTCGCGCACGTGGATATCGGCACCGGCGGCCAGCATCCGCTCGACGATGTCGACATGGCCGCGGGCCACGGCCAGCATCATCGCCGTGGTGCGCCCCGGCAGCGGCTGGTCGATCTGCGCGCCGTTGTCCAGCAGCAGCTCGACCATGTCCGCGCGTCCGGCATTGGCGGCGGCGGCCAGCGGCGTGACCCCGGTGCGCGCGCTCAGGGCCAGGTCGGCCTCGTGTTCGATCAGCAGGTGAGCGGTGTCGGTATGGCCCATGCCGGCTGCACGCAGCAGGGCGCTGGCGCCCTGGGCGTCACGACTGTCGACCGGGAAACCCAGCGCCAGCAGCTTGCATACCGCTTCGTTGTCGCCGGTGGCTGCGGCGGCGGGCAGGTCCGAAGTACGCAACGCCCGCCCGGGCAGCGGCCAGGCGTCGCCCCAGCGCAGCCATCGCGGCACGTCCGGATCGGCATGGTCGAGTACCGCGCCCAGCGGCGTCTCGTTGTTGGCGGCGGCGGCCTCCGGATCGGCACCGGCGCGGATCAGGGCGCGGATCTGAGGAAGCGGATCGGCATGTTCGAGGGCGGCATGCAGCGGTGTGCGGCCGGTGGCGTCGGTCACGTTGGGATTGCAGCCGATGGCCAGCAACGCATCGAGTACCGCCGTCTGGCCGAAGGATGCAGCCAGATGCACCGGCGTGGCGCTGCCGGCATGGCGTGCGAACGGATCGCCGCCCGATTGCAGCATTCGCAGAACCACGTCCGCACAGCCCGGATCAGCGGATGCCGCAACAAGTGCCCGCGCGATGCGCGCACCGCCGGCCGCCTCGGCACCGGCGTCGAGCAGTTCGTGGATGGCCGCGGCACTGTCGGGCAGTGCATCGATCAGGGCATCAAGAAGAGGTGTGCCGTCGGCCAGGCGGGCGTGGGGCGACAGGCCGTGATCGAGCAGCCACCGACGTGCGGCGGGCGCTGCATCGGCCAGCACCAGGAAGACCTGGCCGAGCTCTTCCCGGGGCCATTCACGCACGCGCCGGGAGAAGGTCGAGGCAATGGCCCAGTGGCCGAAGCGTAGCGCATCGGCCAGGTGGTCGGGCGTATCGGCACCGGGTTCGGGGCCGGCGCCGACGTCGAGGTTGGCCGGCAAGGGGGTTTCCGGATCCATCAGCGCGACCAGGTCCCAGCGGCCGGTGGACGCGGCATGGTCGAGCGCGCTGCGGCCGTCGTTGCCGACGGCGCGCGGGTCGGCGCCCAGGTCCAGCAGGGAGCGCACGATGTCGCCCTGGGTGCGCGGGGACTGGCAGGCCAGCATCAGTGCGTCGCGGCCGTGCTTGTCGCGGCAGTGGACGTCGGCACCGGCCGCGGCGAGCACGTGGACCACGCCGAGCGCGCCCGAACGCGATGCTTCCATCAGCGCGGTCGTGCCGTGGCCGTCGACGGCGTCGATGTCGATGCCGGCGCCGACCAGCGCGCGGGCGATGTCGGCATGACCTTCCAGTGCCGCGGCCATCAGTGCGTTGCGACCGATGGCGTTGGCGCCGTTGACCGGTGCCTTGTGCCGCAGCAGCAGCTGCACGCCTTCCGGGTCGTCCTCGGCGATGGAGGCGGCGGACAGCAGGGCCGGCTCGCCATGGTCCAAAGCGGCCCGTGCGCCGTGTTCGAGCAGATACTGCACCAGTGCCCAGTTGCCCGCACGGCAGGCGGTGGCCAGCGGCGTGAGCCCGGTACGGTTGAGCACGTTGGGATTGGCCCCGGCGTCGATCAGCATGGCGGCGACGGATGGTTCGACGCTCAGTGCGGCGCCGTGCAGCGGGGTGTTGCCGTCGGCATCGGCGAAGGACGGATCGGCACCGTTGGCCAGCAGCGTCATCACCGCTTCGGCGCGGCCATGGTAACTGTCGCGCGTGGCGGCCAGCAGCGGCGTGAGCCCGCCCTGCACCCGGTTGACGTCCGCGCCGTGCGAGATCATGGCGCGCAGCAGCCGGGTTTCGGGCAGCTGCGCGGCCAGGATCAGTGCCGAGCGCTGGTCGCGGTCACCGGCCTGCGGCCCTTCGTTGGGATCGGCGCCCTGCTCCAGCAGGGCAAGGGCTTGCTCGACATGGCCGGCACGGACCCGGTCGATCAGGTTGCCCTCGCCGGTGAATGTATCGGGATCGGAGACATCGGCATCGGTCCCTGCCTGATCCGGCAGGACGGCATCGCGCGGCGCGAGGTCCTCGCCGGCCGCCGCAGGCGCCACGCCGCTGCGCGCAAGAACACGCAGGGTGCGCTGGAACGCGAGTGCCGCGCTGAGCGGAAGCAGCACCAGGCCGTACAGCCACAGGATGCGCATGCGCAGCGGTTCGGGCACGCCATCGACCAGGCCGCCCAGCGCCAGCACGCCCATGGCGCAGGCCAGCATGCCACCGGCCACCGGAAGGATGTCGGCGAACAGTCGCTGTTCCGCGGAAAGCTGGCGTGCCAGGCGCAGGCTTTGCGAGAGGACCGGGCGCAGGGAGGCCGGTTTGCCGTGACCCGCGGCGCTGCGGGTGAACACCAGCGCGAAGACCGGCCAGTGCCGCCACAGGGCGGCGATGCAGCCGGCCAGCACGGTGGAAAGCACCAGGACGCCGCCGAGCGTCGGCCGCTGCGCGAGCTGTGCCATCGGCCATGCCACCAGCGCCAGCACGCCTGCGGTGTAGATGGTGAAGAAAATGAGGTGAGCAAGCATGCGGCCGGATACATGGCGCGTACTGGCGTTCGCCGGGCGGGCGCCTGCCATCAGGCCCGCGGCGTTGAACATCAGGCTGTTGGCCAGCAGCAGGCACAGCGCAGCCAGGGGCGAGGGGAGATAGGCGGCGGCGACGATCATGGCCGGTACCGGAAGGGATGCGGCCAGCAGGATGTTGAGGGGTGGACGGCGGCGCAATGCGGTCGGCGGCATGATGAAGGGCCAGGGGCCGGCTTGGGGTGTTGCGCGCAACGATACTACGCGTGGGCGTGCCGGGTCCGCACGGGCGTAGGGTTGCGTTCAGTCAGTCGCCTCGCCGGGCGGCATTTGCAGGTGCCAGCCCTGCGTGCGCAGGTTTTCCAGCACAAGACCTGCATCTTCCCGCGGCAGGCTCCGGTCCGGTTGCAGGTCCAGTTCGATGACGAAGCGAAGTTCGCCCAGCAACTCGTGCAGGGTTTCGGGCAGTGTGTCGATGCGCTGGGGATCGTCCAGCCACAGGTACGTATCCTGCCTGCGCACACTGGCGTAGACGTGGCATTGCATGACAGTCGGTCTCCGTGCGGGATGAGGTTGGGGGGCAAGCATACGCGGTCGGGTGCTTGGGCCGGCTCCGGCCATGACCGGGGATACTTGCAATCGTCCGAAACTGTCGTCAAAGTTCTGTCACAGTCTTCAAACGTCTGTATGAAAGACACACAACCCATGCCACGTATCCGCCCGGTGCGGATCGCAACAAATCGCGTCCGATCGCAGGAGTGACACCATGTCCATGAGAACCTCGTTTGCCCAAGCAGCGCGCCCGCTGGCTATGGCTGCACTGTCGGCTGCCGTTGTCGCGGCGCTGATTCTGCCGCAGGCGGCACACGCCAGCGCATTCCAGCTCAAGGAAAACAGCGCCAAGGCGCTGGGACGTTCCTTCGCCGGCTCGGCGGCCGCGGGCGGCGACGCCTCGGTCGTGGTCAACAATCCGGCAGCCATGACCATGCTGCACGGCACCGTGTTCCAGGCCGACGTGACCGCGATCAACTTCAGCACCAAGTTCAGCGGCAGCGCCACCGACGCGTTCGGGCGGCCCATCACGGGTGGCAACGGCGGCGACGGCGGCACCACCATCCCGGTGCCGGCCTTCTTCATCGCCACCCAGGTCAACGATCGCACGCACCTGGGCTTCGGCGTCAGCGCGCCGTTCGGTTTCCGCACCAACTACGACTACGGCTGGGTCGGCCGCTACAACGCACTGAAGTCCAACTTCCAGTCGGTGGCGGCGACCTTCTCCGGTTCCTATGACGTGACCGACAGCTTCACCCTGGGCGCCAGCTTCGTCGCCCAGCGCACCAACGCCGAGCTGACCTCCGCGATCAACTTCAACAGCGTCGGCGTGGGCCTGGTGCAGCAGGCGGTGGCCAGCGGCCAGCTGCCCGCGCAGGCGGCACCGACCTACATCGGCCTGATCAATGGCGTGGTTCCGCCGGGCAGCGACGGCGTGGCCCGCATCAAGGGCAACGACTGGGGCTACGGCTGGCAGCTGGGCGCCTTCTGGAAGATCACCGGCAACGACCGCCTGGCCCTGGGCTACCACTCGAAGATCACCCACACGTTGAAGGGCAATGCCACCTTCACGGTGCCCGCCAACGTCACCGCCCTTCTGACCAATCCGCAGGTGCAGCCGCTGCTGGCCGGCTCGGGCGGGGTGCCGTTCACTGACACCAAGGGTTCGGCGCCGTTCACCACCCCGGCCTACGCCAACCTCAGCTACTGGCACCAGGGCAGCAGCTACGGCTTCGGCGCGGACGTGACCTGGACCCAGTGGAGCTCCTTCAAGGAGCTGCGCGTGAACTACCAGAACCCGGCCCAGCCGACTTCGGTCGAGACCTTCAACTGGACCAACACGATCTTTGCCTCGGTGGGCGGCGAGTACTACGTCAACGACAAGCTGACGCTGCGTGCCGGCGTGGCCGTGGACGGCACGCCGACCTCGGTGGCCACCCGCGACCCGCGCGTGCCGGACGGCACCCGTCGCTGGATCAGCGTTGGCCTGGGTTACAAGCCGACGGCCAAGCTGGACCTGAACGTGGGCTACGCGCACATCTTCGTGTCCGATGCGCACGTCAACAACCTCAGCCCGACCGGCGATCGACTGACCGGCAATTTCAAGGACAAGGGCAACCTGCTCGCGTTCTCGGTGGCCTATCACTACTGAGGCGATGCCCGATCACCGGCCTTCCGGGGCTGGCAAGAAAAAACCCCCGCGATGCCGCGGGGGTTTTTTTGTGCCGCTTGGCGACGGGCGTCAGTCGCCCAGCATCATCAGGCTGGCATTGCCGCCGGCAGCGGTGGTGTTGACCGTCAGCACGCGTTCGGTGGCGAAGCGCAGCATGTAGTGCGGTCCGCCGGCCTTGAAGCCGGTGCCGGACAGGCCCTCGCCGCCGAACGGCTGCACGCCGACCACCGCGCCGACCTGGTTGCGGTTGGCGTAGCAATTGCCTACCCGCGCGTGCTGCTGCACGTAGGCGATGGTGTCGTCGATGCGGCTGTGGATGCCCAGGGTCAGGCCGTAGCCGGTGGCGTTGATCTGCTCGATCACCTTGTCCAGCTGGCCGGACTTCCAGCGCACCACGTGCAGGATCGGGCCGAATTCTTCGCGCTCGAGCATGTCCAGGGACGGGATCTCGAAGGCGTGCGGGGCCAGGAAGGTGCCGTGCTCGAGCACATCGGTGTCCACCGGCGCCTTGCGGATCAGCTTCGCTTCGCGGTGCATGCGGTCGACGTGCTTTTGCAGGCCTTCCAGCGCCTCGTGGTCGATGACCGGGCCGACGTCGGTGGACAGCAGGCCGGGGTCGCCGACCTTGAGCTCGTCGATGGCGCCGGCCAGCATCTCGATCACGCGGTCGGCCACTTCGTCCTGGATGAACAGGATGCGCGCCGCCGAGCAGCGCTGGCCGGCCGAACCGAAGGCCGAGGCCATCACGTCCTTGACCAGCTGCTCGGGCAGCGCCGAGGAGTCGGCGATCATCGCGTTCTGGCCGCCGGTCTCGGCGATCAGCGCCGCGATCGGGCCCTTGCGTGCGGCCAGCGTGCGGTTGATCGCCCAGGCGGTCTCGGTGGAGCCGGTGAAGGCCACGCCGGCGATGCGCGGGTCCCTGGTCAGCGCCGCGCCGACACTGGCGCCGTCGCCGGGAATGAACTGCAGCACATCCTCGGGAATGCCGGCCTTGTGCAGGATTTTCACCGCGGCATGGCCGATCAGCGAGGTCTGTTCGGCGGGCTTGGCGATGACCGCGTTGCCGGAAAGCACCGCAGCCATGACCTCGCCGACGAAGATCGCCAGCGGGAAGTTCCACGGGCTGATGCACACGAACACGCCGCGGCCGTTGAGGAACAGTCGGTTGGTCTCGCCGGTCGGGCTGGGCATGTCCTCGGGCTTGCCGAACAGCTTGCGCGCCATGTTGGCGTAGTAGCGGCAGAAGTCGGCCGCCTCGCGCACCTCGGCGATGGCGTCGGGCAGGGTCTTGCCGGCCTCGCGCACGCACATGGCCACGAACTGGCCGCGATTGTCCTCGATCATCTGTGCGGCACGCTCGGCGATCTGCGCGCGCTGCTCAGCCGGCACCCGATCCCAGCCCGGCTGTGCCGCCACGGCGTTGGACACGGCCTTGTCCACGGTGGCTTCGTCGCCGCCGATCCAGTGGCCCACCACGCGGCGGTGGTCGGCCGGGTCGGTGACCTCGACCCGGTCCCCGGCCGGTTTGGCGCCGGGGACCAGCGGCTGGGCGTCCCATGGACCCGCGTGGGCCTCGATGTCTTCAGCCAGTTGCCGGATTTCGTCTTCGTTGGAGAAATTCACGCCCATGGAATTCTTTCGCTGCTCTTGATAGATGTCGACCGGCATCGGGATGCGCGGATGCGAGAGGGACTTGAAACCGCGTGCGGTTTCGCAGGGATCGGCCACCAGTTCCTCGACGCTGACGTCCTCGTCGAAGATGCGGTTGACGAACGAGGTGTTGGCGCCGTTCTCGAGCAGGCGACGCACCAGGTAGGGCAGCAGGTCCTCGTGGCTTCCGACCGGGGCGTACACGCGGCACGGCACGTTCAGCTTGTCCTTGCCGATGACCTCCGCGTACAGATCCTCGCCCATACCGTGCAGGCGCTGGAATTCGTACGGACGGTTGCCTGCGATGTGGTGCACGTAGGCGATGGTGTGCGCGTTGTGCGTGGCGAACTGCGGGTAGATCAGGTCGGCGCCGACATCCAGAAGGCGTCGGGCGCAGGCCAGGTAGGCCACGTCGGTGTTGGGCTTGCGCGTGAACACCGGATAGCCGGACAGGCCCTGTTCCTGCGCGCGCTTGATCTCGGTGTCCCAGTAGGCGCCCTTGACCAGGCGGATGAACCAGCGCCGGCTGTGGCGGCGCGCGGTCTCGGCCAGCCAGTCGATCACTGCGGGCGCGCGCTTCTGGTAGGCCTGCACCGCCATGCCGAGGCCGTTCCAGCCTTCCAGCGAGGGGTGGGCGAACACGTATTCGGCCACGTCCAGGGACAGCTCCAGGCGATCGGCTTCCTCGGCGTCGATGGTCAGCGCGATGCCCTGTTGCATGGCCATCTGCGCCAGTTCCAGCACCTTGGCGCCCAGTTCCTCGCGCACGCGCTCGCGCTTGCTGTATTCGTAGCGCGGATGCAGGGCCGAGAGCTTGACCGAGATCGAGGGGGCCTCGATGAGGTTGCCGGCGTCCGGATCCTTGCCCAGGGCAACGACGGCATCGCGGTAGGCCTGCTGGTAGCGATCGGCGTCGGCCTGGGTCAGGGCGGCCTCGCCGAGCATGTCGAAGGAGTAGCGGTACGGGCGGTTGGCCTTCTTGTCGGCGCGCTCGACGGCCTCGTCGATGCGACGGCCCATGACGAAGGTCTTGCCCATGATGCGCATGGCCTGGTGCACGGCGGCGCGGACCATCGGCTCGCCCGCACGGCCGGCCAGCCGGCGCATGGCGCCACGCACATCGCTTCGGGTGTCCTCGGCCATCTGGACCAGGCGACCAGTCAACATCAGGCCCCAGGTGGAGGCGTTGACCAGCACCGAATGACTGCCGCCGATGTGCTTTTGCCAGTCCGCGTCGCCCAACTTGTCGCGGATCAGCATGTCGATGGTGTCGGTGTCGGGGATGCGCAGCAGCGCTTCGGCCACGCACATCAGCAATACGCCTTCCTCGCTGGACAGGTCGTACTGGCGCATGAAGGCGTCGATGGCGTCCTGGTCATCTGCGCGCACGCGCACGCGTTCGACCAGTGCGCTGGCGCGCTGCATGACCCGCGCGCGCTGGTCTTCGGGCAACTCGGCCTCGTCGAGCAGGGCCGAGACCATGCCGGTTTCCTCGCGCAACCACGCGTCGGTGATGCGCTGGCGCGCCGGATCGATGGCGTCGTGCAGCTCGGGGCTGAGGATCTGGGCGTTCACGGGCGGCGCAACCTATAAATGAGGAAGGGGGAATTGCGCGATTGTATGCCCCATGCGGCAGCCTTCCAACCAGGCCGATGC
Organism: uncultured Gammaproteobacteria bacterium; assembly: GCA_963817755.1. Classification (GTDB taxonomy): domain Bacteria; phylum Pseudomonadota; class Gammaproteobacteria; order Xanthomonadales; family Rhodanobacteraceae; genus Oleiagrimonas. Next base: position 68,330 of record CAWFPB010000005.1, on the reverse strand, counting down.
CGCCGCGTCGTTGCACCGCAGGGGGTGACGAAACCGGGGTTGGAGGAGCGAAGGTGCTCCTGGCGAAGGTTGCGACAATATGCCGCATCGCGGATGCAGTCTTGCCGATGTGGGGGGGCGCGACTATCCTTGGGTGTACCAAGGCACGGCATGAGCCCATGATTGTGCTTGAACCGCCAGCAGCCGGGGGCTCGCAAGTGACCGTGTGCCTGCGGCCCAATCGTTCGCTCAGTCGACGCGGCATGCGTCGCCTGAAGACCGGGCTGGTGACGGTGACGGTGGCAGTGGCGATATTGTGCGCACAAGCGGGCAACGTCTATGCTCTGCCGTTCGCGCTGGTCGAGTCGGCCGCGCTGGTCTACGCGCTGTCGCTGGCTTGGCGTGCCGGCGACAGGAGCGAACGCATCACGATCGATGAGCGTTCGCTGGAGTTGGAATGCCTTCCCGGGCATCGCCACGTGTCATTCCAGTCCTACTGGGTGCGCGTGTGCATGCGAAGGGCAGGCAACCGGGAACGCCTGGTGCTCACTTCGCACGGAGGCGAGGTGGAGGTCGGTTCCTTCCTCGGGGAAGAGGAACGTGCCGACGTGATGAAGACGCTACGGACGCTGCTGGCACAGAAGACGGCGCCACGGCAGGACAACTGAAGATCGAACGGTAATTCGGAGGCCGCAGGGGTCCGGGGTGCGTACCGGGGCGGCGGAGAAGACTCCGGCAGGGGACAAAAGGGACTATGTTGATTCGGCTGCGGGTAGATTCCGTCTTGCCGTGGTGACTAGCAAATTCTTAGGGTGCAAACGATGAAATCTGGTGGCATTCGAGGACGGGTCATGACCTGGGCGGTCGCAGCGGGCGTTTTGCTCAGCGGCGCGGCCTGGGCGAACCCGCAACCCTGGCAGTTGAACCTGACCAAGGGCGTGACCCAGACCTCGCATGAGGTGTGGGACCTGAACATGGCCTCGTTCCTGGTCTGCGTGGTGATCGGCATCATCGTGTTCGGCGCGATGATCATCGCCATGATCCGTTTCCGCAAGTCGCGGGGCGCAGTGGCCGAGAAGTGGTCGCACAGCACCAAGCTGGAACTGGTGTGGACGATCCTTCCGGTACTGATCCTGGTCGGCCTGGCCTGGCCGGCGACCGACGTGCTGGTCAACACCACCGACACCGCCCACGCGCAGATGACCGTCAAGGTCACCGGCTATCAGTGGAAATGGCGCTACGACTACCTGGACTATGACGGCAAGACCGTCAGCAAGGTCGGTTTCATGTCGCGCCTGGCCCACGACAGCGACGTGACCCGCCAGCTGGACTCGGGCCTGAGCCCGTACAAGGTGAAGGCGGCCGACGGCAGCAACGACTACCTGCTCAACGTCGACCATCCGCTGGTGGTTCCGGTGGGCGTGAAGATCCGCTTCCTGGTCACCGGAGGCGACGTCATCCACTCCTGGTGGGTACCCGACCTGGGCTGGAAGATGGATGCGATCCCCGGCGTCGTGAACACCGCCTGGACCAAGATCGACAAGCCCGGAACCTACCGGGGGCAGTGCGCCGAATTGTGCGGACAGGATCACGGCTTCATGCCGATCGTGGTCAAGGCCGTGCCCAAGGCGCAGTTCGAGAAGTGGCTGGCCGACCAGGAAGGCGCCGCCAAGCTCGACAAGGTCTCGCGCACGGCGCAGGCCGACACCAGCGCCCATGGCGACAGCCAGGGTTAACCGGACAATCTAGGTAGAGGTATAGGTCATGGCGCACGCAGCCACCCAGGACCACCACGACGATCACCACGAGGCTCCCAAGAGCTTCTTCCGTCGCTGGTTCATGTCCACCAACCACAAGGACATCGGTACGCTGTACCTGGTGTTCGCACTGCTGATGTTCTTCATCGGCGGTTCGTTCGCGATGATCATCCGCGGCGAGCTGTTCGAGCCCGGCCTGCAGCTGGTCCAGCCGTACTTCTTCAACGAGCTGACCACCATGCACGCGCTGGTGATGATCTTCGGCGCGATCATGCCGGCCTTCGTGGGCCTGGGCAACTGGATGATCCCGCTGATGGTCGGCGCGCCGGACATGGCACTGCCGCGCATGAACAACATGTCGTTCTGGCTGTTGCCGTTCGCGTTCACCATCCTGCTGTCCTCGTTCTTCCTGCCGGGCGGCGCACCCGCCGGCGGCTGGACGATGTACCCGCCGCTGTCGATCCAGGGCGGCGATTCCATCGCGTTCCTGATCTTCTTCGTGCACATCTCGGGCATCAGCTCGATCATGGGCGCGATCAACATCATCGCCACCATCCTCAACATGCGCGCCCCGGGCATGGACCTGCTGAAGATGCCGATCTTCGTATGGACCTGGCTGATCACGGCGTTCCTGCTGATCGCGGTGATGCCGGTGCTGGCCGGCGCGGTGACCATGCTGCTGACCGACAAGTACTTCGGCACCAGCTTCTTCAATGCCGCGGGCGGCGGTGACCCGGTGCTGTTCCAGCACGTGTTCTGGTTCTTCGGGCACCCCGAGGTCTACATCATGATCCTGCCGGCCTTCGGCATCATCTCGGAGATCATCCCGACCTTCAGCCGCAAGCCGCTGTTCGGCTACAAGGCCATGGTCTACGCCACCGCGTCGATCGCCTTCCTGTCGTTCATCGTGTGGGCCCACCACATGTTCACCACCGGCCTGCCGCTGGGCGCCGAGCTGTTCTTCATGTACGCGACCATGCTGATCGCGGTGCCGACCGGCGTGAAGGTGTTCAACTGGGTCACCACGATGTGGAAGGGCTCGCTGACCTTCGAGACCCCGATGCTGTTCGCGGTGGCCTTCGTCATCCTGTTCACCATCGGCGGCTTCAGCGGCATCATGCTGGCGCTGGTGCCGGCCGACTTCCAGTACCAGGACACCTACTTCGTGGTGGCGCACTTCCACTACGTGCTGGTGACCGGTGCCGCCTTCGCGATCATCGCCGGCGTGTACTACTGGCTGCCGAAGTGGTCGGGCAACATGTATTCGGAACGCTGGGGCAAGACCCACTTCTGGCTGAGCGTGATCTCGGTCAACGTGCTGTTCTTCCCCATGCACTTCCTGGGCCTGGCCGGCATGCCGCGCCGTATCCCCGATTACAACGTGGCCTTCGCCGACTTCAACATGATCAGCTCCATCGGCGGCTTCGTGTTCGGTGCTACCCAGCTGATCTTCGTCGGCGTGATCATCCACTGCGTGTTCTTCGCCAGGAAGAAGGCCTCCGACCGTGTCTGGGAAGGTGCCCGTGGCCTGGAGTGGACCGTTCCCTCGCCGGCCCCGCACCATACCTTCACGGTGCCGCCGGTCATCGATGACAGTCAGCTGGCCCACGGCGACGTGAGCCACTGAACGACATGACGCGCGAACACGCCCCCTTCGATCCCGCCGAGCGACGCGCCGCGGTGCGCCGCACGGTCTGGATCCTGGTCATCGCGATCGTGGTGATCATGGGCGTGTTCCTGTCGCAGTTCCTGTTCTGAACCGGATCGAAAGTAAGGGGCCCGGCCCCGCGTATGCACATCTACGGGAATACAAGCATGGCTCAGCAAGGCGCCTACTACGTACCGCACCACAGCATCTGGCCGATCGTCGGATCGGTGGGCCTGTTCACCACCATGTTCGGGGCCGCGCACTGGATCAACGGCGCGACCGGACTGGGACGGCCGATGTTCTTCGTGGGCCTGGCGGTGATCATCTTCATGATGTTCGGCTGGTTCACATCCGTCATCGGCGAATCGATCAAGGGCAGCTACAACGCCCAGGTCGACGTGTCCTTCCGCATGGGCATGATGTGGTTCATCTTCTCGGAAGTGATGTTCTTCGGCGCCTTTTTCGGCGCGCTGTTCTACACGCGCAACTTCTCGGTGCCGTGGCTGGGCGGCTCGGGCCATGGCGCGTTCACCCATCACTACCTGTGGGACCAGTTCACCGCCACCTGGCCGACCAACGGTCCGGGCCACGTGGGTGGCAAGTTCAACACGGTCGAGCCCTGGGGGCTGCCGCTGCTGAACACGATGATCCTGCTGACCTCCAGCGTGACCATCACCATCGCCCATCACGCCCTGCGTGCGGGCAAGCGCAAGCGCCTGCTGGTGTTCCAGGCCCTGACCGTGCTGCTGGGCGCGACCTTCCTGTACTTCCAGGCGCACGAGTACATGGAGGCCTACGAGCACCTGAACCTGACCCTGCACAGCGGCGTATACGGTTCCACGTTCTTCATGCTGACTGGCTTCCACGGCCTGCACGTGACCCTGGGCACGATCATGCTGATCGTGATCTGGTTCCGCTGCGCCAAGGGCCACTTCAGCAAGGAGCACCATTTCGGTTTCGAGGCGGTGGCCTGGTACTGGCACTTCGTGGACGTGGTCTGGCTGTGCCTGTTCCTGTTCGTCTACATCATGTAGGACGTACAGGTTTCCGCGAGACATTGCGCAAAACCCGCCGTACGGCGGGTTTTGCGTGTCCGGGGTCCGGGTTGGGCACAACGTCGGATACCGCGCCGCCAGGTATCAGGCTGGCGGCGCAGGCGGGGCAGTGCGGTACAATCGCTGGCTTACCCGCCGATGCCGTGCGGTTTGAGCCAGCCGGCCCAGATGCCGACGATGACCATCAGGATCAGGAGCAGCGAGAAGCCGATGCGTCGAGTCAGCGACTTGACCACCGTGCGTTTTTCGTCGCCCTTGTCCTTCATCATCAGGTACAGGGCTTGCCACAGGTTGAAGATCACGATGCCCAGTACGGCGATCAGGGCCACCTTGTAGATGGTTTCCACGCGATGATTCCAGTGCGAACAGTCCGGACCAGTATAACGTCGACCATGGGGGGTCTTGCATGATCCGGCTGCGCAGGCCCTCGCTGTTCGCCGTCGTGCTGACCGTGGCCGGCGTGGCGTTCTTCGTGCGCCTGGGTATCTGGCAGCTCAACCGGGCAGCCGAGAAGGAGGTCCTGCTGCGACGCTTTGCCACGGCCTCCAGCGCGCCCGTGCAGGATTTCGACACCCTTCATCACGGCGCCGTGCCCAAGCGGTACCCGCATCTGCGCGTGCACGGACATTTCCTGGCCGACCGCGCCTACATGCTGGACGACCAGAACCATGCCGGCCGTCCCGGCGTGCGGGTCTATGCGCCGTTCAAGCCCGACCAGGGCGCGCGGCTCGTGCTGGTGGGCCTGGGTTTCCTGCCGCGCGAGGGTACGGACCTGAAGCTTCCGCAGCTTCCCGCGATCAAGACCGGCGAGGAAAGCATCCAGGGCATCTACGCACCCGCGCCGTCCCCCGGCCTCGAGCTGGGCGGCAACGCGCTCAAGAAGCAGAAGCACTGGCCCAAGCTGACCACGTATATCGCCCTCAAGCAGATCGAGGGCGACCTGCACGCGCCGCTGTACCCGCGCGTGCTGCTGCTGGATCCGGATCCGTCCAAGGCCTACGTGCGCCAGTGGACCCCGGGCTTCATGCCGCCGGCCCGGCACCGCGGCTATGCCTTCCAGTGGTTCACCTTTGCCCTGGCCGCGGTGGCGATCTTCGTGATCATGCATCGCAAGACCGACAACGGAGACGAAGAGGATGAATGAGAGCGCATCGCGCAGGCGGCTGAGCCGCATCAAGCTGCTGCTGGTGGTGGGCGTGTTCGCGTTGCCGCTGCTGGCCGCGATCGTGCTGACGGCGACCGGCTGGCGTCCCGGCACCCGCAGTCACGGTCAGGCCATCCTGCCGCAGCGAAGCTTCCAGGGCATCGACATTCGCCTGGCCAATGGCAAGCCCTATCCGTGGAAGGACAGCCAGCCCCGCATGACCCTGGTGGCGCTGCCCGGCAGCGACTGCCTGGACAACTGCATGCGCCTGCTGCACCTGATGAGCAACGCCCGCATCACGCTCAACGCCAACGCCGACCGCCTGCGCCTGCTGTACGTGGGCGAACCGCCACACGGCCCGAAGGCCGCGAAGGTGATGCGCGGCTGGCAGGTCGGTACCGACGTCGGCCACAAGCTGGATGAATTTCGCCCGCGCGGCCCGGACAGCGTGTCCGCGATCCTGGTCGAATCGGACGGAACGGCGCTGACCCGCTACCGGGCCGGTTTCGACCCCAATGGACTCAAGGACGACCTGCACAAGGTGATCCGCTGATGTTCCGTGCGATTTCCCGTCTCTCGTGGCCGGCGCGGCTGGCCTGGTTCGCCGCGCTGTTCGCGTTCGGCGTGGTGATGTTCGGCGCTTTCGTGCGCCTGTCCAATGCCGGGCTGTCGTGTCCGGACTGGCCGACCTGCTACGGCCACGTCACCTGGCCGCACCAGGCGCACCAGGTGGCACGGGCCGACGCCGCGTTCCCGCAGCGCCCGGTGGAGCCGGGCAAGCCGTGGCGCGAGCAGTTCCATCGCATGATCGCCGGCACCCTGGGCGTGCTGGTGCTGAGCCTGGCGCTGGTCGCGGTGTGGCGCCGACGCTGGTCGCGATGGACGGTGATCGGTTCGGCCGTGGCCGCAGCACTGGGCACGGCCCTGTACATCGGCGGCGAGCACGTGTTTTCCTCGCTGCTGGCCGCCCTGGCGATCGCCGCGCCGCTGGTGGTGGCCGCGCGCCTGACCCGCGCACCGCCCTGGCGTATTGCGGTCATTGCGCTGGCCCTGGTGATCTTCCAGGCCATGCTGGGCATGTGGACGGTGACGTTGCTGCTGGTGCCGATCGTGGTCACCGGGCACCTGTTGGGTGGCATGGCCACCTTCGCGCTACTGGGCTACATCGCGCTGCGCCTGACGCCGATCGGGGCCGATGGCGAGGAGCATGCGCGGCTGCGCCGTTTCGTGGCCATCGGCATCGTGCTCCTTGCGGCTCAGATCTTCCTTGGCGGCTGGACCAGCACCAACTACGCGGCGCTGGCCTGCGGCGTTGGCGGAAGCGCCTTCCCCAAGTGCATGGGCCAATGGTGGCCGGCGACCGACTTCCACCAGGGCTTCATCCTGTGGCGCCACATCGGCGTGGATTACGAAGGCGGCATCCTGGACGCCCCGGCGCGCACCGCCATCCAGATGGCGCATCGCATCGGTGCGCTGGTGGTGTTTCTCTATCTGGGCTGGCTCTCGCACCGGACCGCACGGGCCGGCCTGCGGGGATTCGGCGTCGCCATCGCCGTGACCCTGCTGGCGCAGGTGGCGCTGGGCATCAGCAACGTGCACTTCGGGTTGCCGCTGCCGGTGGCCACGGCGCACAACGGCATGGCCGCGCTGCTGTTGTTCAGCCTGTTGGCGACACTGGCGCGGACCCAGCGGCGGCTGGGGTCGGAATGGAGGGACTAGGGGCGAGGGTAGGTTGTCCTGCACGCCGGGCCGGAGATTTCGCATCCGTGGGTGGCGTGTCCAAAGAAGCCTCGGGCATGCCTCTTGTCGCACGGCCCCCGAAGATCGCCCCTAGCCCCTAGCCCCTAGCCCCTGGGTCAGGGTGTAAACTGTGCGGTTCGCGGACGCCGTACAGTGGCCGCGACAAACTATCTCCGGAGCCGCCGTGAACCTGCCTTATGCCAGATACTGGGAGCTGACCAAGCCGCGTGTCGTCGCGCTGCTGGTGTTCTGCGCCGTGATCGGCATGTTCCTGGCCGTGCCCGGCCTGCCGCCCTGGAAACCGCTGGTGTTCGGCTCGCTGGGCATCTGGATGGCCTCGGCCTCGGCGGCGGCCTTCAACCACCTGATCGACGAGCGCATCGACAAGGTGATGAGTCGCACCGCGCACCGCCCGCTGGCCACCGGCCAGTTGCGTCCGATCCAGGTGTTCGCCTTTGCCTTCACCCTGGGCGTGGTCTCGATGGTGATCCTGGCGTGGCTGGTCAACTGGATGACCGCGGCGCTGACCTTCGCCTCGCTGATCGGTTACGCGGTGATCTACACCGCCTTCCTCAAGCGCGCCACGCCGCAGAACATCGTCATCGGCGGCATTGCCGGGGCGTCGCCGCCACTGCTGGGCTGGTCGGCCATCACCGGCATGACCGGCGAGCGCGATTGGGCCTACGCGCTGCTGCTGGTGCTGATCATCTTCGTGTGGACGCCGCCGCATTTCTGGGCGCTGGCGATCTTCCGCCGCGAGGACTATTCGCGCGCGCAAGTACCGATGCTTCCGGTCACCCACGGCGTGCACTACACGCGCTGGCACGTGCTTTTCTATACCGTGCTGCTGTTCGTGGCCACGCTGCTGCCGGTGCTGACCGGCATGAGCGGGGTGCTGTACCTGGGCGGGGCCGTGGTGCTGGGTGGGTTCTTCCTGTACTACGCCGTGCGCCTGATGAACCCGCCCGACGAGCTCTACGCCATGAAGGTGTTCCGCTATTCGATCACCTACCTGATGGTGCTGTTCGCCTTTCTCCTCGTCGACCACTGGCTGGTCGATCCCATGGTGCAGCTGGGCATGGGGCTGCAGCGTGTAGGATGAGCTGAACCGAGGAGGCCTGACGTGCGTCTGCTGGTGGTCGAGGATTCGCCGAACCTGGGACGCGACCTGCGCGAATCGCTGGCGCGGGACGGGCACGCCGTGGACCTGGCCGCCGATGGCGCCCAGGCGCAGCAGTACCTGGCCAGCTACGACTACGACGCGCTGGTGCTGGACCTGATGATGCCGAAAGTGGACGGCTGGACCGTGCTGCGTGGCCTGAGCAGTCATGCGCCACGACCGCGCGTCCTGGTGCTGTCGGCGCGCGATCAAGTCGAGGATCGGGTCGAGGCCCTGCACCTGGGAGCCGACGACTACTTGGTCAAGCCGTTCTCCTATGACGAATTGTCCGCACGCCTGCAGGCGCTTGCGCGACGTAGCGTGCAATCGGATCCGGTATTGCGCTTTGGGGTGCTCGAGATCGATCCGAGAGCACGACTGTCGCGCGTGGCGGGACGGCCGCTGGAACTGACGCCCAAGGAATATGCGCTGCTGGAGACGTTGTGCATGGAACATGGGCGGGTGATGACACGCACCGCGCTGTTCGAGCGCCTGTACGACTCGCGCAGCGAATCGTCGGACAAGGTGATCGAGGTGCTGATCAGCACCTTGCGCACGAAACTGGCCAACGCCGGGGTCACCGATCTCGTGCGCACCCGGCGGGGGTATGGCTATGTGGTGGAGTGAACACCGCCCGCTGTCGATTCGCTTGCGCCTGCTGCTGTTCCTGTTCACCGGTCTGGGTATCGTGATGCTCGGCCTGTTCGCCCTGCTCAATCGCGGCCTGGACCGGCAGATCTACGGACGCATGGACCAGGGTCTTCGAGCGCGGGCCCACGCCATCTCGGTGTTGCTTGAATCGAGACCGGCGCAAGATGCGTTGGCCGAACTGCAGGCCATGAGTCCGGAATTCGCAGGTGGAGGCCATACCGACTTCCTGCAGCTGTGGAGTGCAACGGGCAAGACCCTGCTGGTCTCGGGGAGCAATCGCGACGCCAATATGACGCCGCCGAGGAACGTGCCCGCCAATGCGCCGTACTTCTATGATCTGACGTTGCCGGACGGCCATCACGGACGGGCCGTTGCCGTGCGCGTGACGCTGCAGGGTCGTACGGGCGACGCCATTCTCGCCGTGGCCGAGGAGCGCGAACGCGCCGATGCGCTGGAACGTCAGGTACATGTGGTGCTGTTGAGCGGTGTGCTGCTGACGTTGCTGATCGCGGTGGGGCTGTCCTACCTGGCCGTGCGGGGCGGGTTGCGACCCTTGCTGGCTTTCGGCGATGCGGCCCGCAAGGGAGCCGAATCGGCGGATCTGAAGGCGCGGACGCTGCCGCGGGAACTGCAGCCGCTCGCCCATGCATTGAACGGTGCATTCACCGGATTGCGGCGAGCCCTGCAGCGGGAGCGCCGTTTCACCCGCGACGTGGCACACGAGTTGCGCACGCCGCTTGCCGAAATCCGCACGGCCGTGGAGCTGGCGCGACGCGATGCGCACGCCTCGCCGGCCTTGCAGGGCGCGCTCGACTCGACCGACCGCATGGGTCGGAGCATCAACGGCCTGCTGGCCCTGTCGCGCTACGAATCGGGGATGCAGGACGTACAGTTGGAACCGGTCGACCTGACGACCCTGCTGAATCGTTCACTGCAATTGGCCCAGGGACCGGCACAGCGCAGGAATGTGAACGTGGACCTGGATGCTCCTGCCGAATGCTGGACGCAGACCGATTCCGCCTTGCTCGAGCGGGTGCTCGACAACCTGCTGCTCAATGCGGCCGAACACGCGCCTCAAGGTGGCGAGGTACATGTCCGCTTGCGGTGCGAGGAAGGGCGTATCGACCTGGGCATCGGCAATCGGGCTCCGGAACTGGAGCCCACGGACCTGGAGCGCCTGGGGGAGCGTTTCTGGCGCAAATCGCCCGCGCGCGAGGCCAGCCGGCATGGCGGGCTGGGACTGGCGTTGGCACGCAGCCTGGCCCAATTGCTGCGCCTGGACCTGGATTTTCGCCTGGAAGACGGATGGCTCTGGGCGGAATTGGGGGGACTGTCCAGCCTTCAGATGCCCGACTGAGGCCTGCGTCGGCATCTTAAGCCTGCTCAAAGCCGGTCCGCGGATCCTTGACGGTAGGAATTGAACCCTCGAGGTGTCCTCATGCGTCGTTTGTTGCTGGCCAGCGCACTGCTGGTGTTTGCCGCCACACCCGCGGTGGCCGGAACACTGCTGAAGGTTTCCCCCTCGCAGCGTCAGGCCATGGGTATCCGCACCGGCACGATTTCGGCAGCCGATCACGTACCCGTCGACGGCTTGCCGGCCACCGTGCGCGCGCCCCTGCACGAGAGTGCCGTGGTGACCGCACCCTTTGCCGGCATTACCGTCGCCGTGCTTGCGCGCGAGGGAACCAATGTCCGGCTCGGCCAGCCGCTGGCCCGTATCCAGAGCCGCGAGGCCATGCGGCTGGGCGCGGAACTGGCATCGGCCCGTGGTGAGTACCGGGTGGCCCGGGCACAGGCCGCACGAGACCTGAAGTTGCAGGCCGAGGGCATCATTCCGGCCAGTCGTGTACAGACGGCCGTCGCGCGGCGCGATGCCGCGGCGGCACGCCTGAAGGAACTGCAGGCCGCGCGCGCCATGGCGCCGCCGGCGGCCGGTGGACCGCCGGGAACCTATGAATTGCGCGCGCCGCTGGCGGGCCGCGTCATCGAGCGCAGCCTGCGCCTGGGCGAACCGGTGGCGGCCCTGGACAAGGCGTTCATGGTCGCCGAGCCCGGTCGCGTGATGCTGGAAATGCAGGTGCCGGCACGCTACGCGGCACGTTTGCACACAGGTCTGCACGTGCGCACGTCCGACGGCGCCAGCGGCACCCTGAGCGAGATCGGCGCGGCGATCGATCGCGCCAGCCAGACCGTACTGGTACGCGCCAGCGTGCAGGGCGAGAAGCTGCTGCCGGGCCAGCAGACCAGCGCCACGCTGGAGCTTCCGGCGCCGGCAAACGCCTGGTCGCTGCCGTCCGGCGCCGTGGCCGAACACGCTGGCAAGCGCGTGGTCTTCGTCGAACGCAGCGGCGGGTTCGAAGCCGTGCCGGTGGTACTCCAGGCGCAGACCGGCGAGGGCCGCAGCGTGGTCACCGGCGCATTGAAGCCGGACAGCCATGTGGTGGTGGCCGGTACCGGGGCGCTGAAGGCCATGCTGGTCGCGGGAGAATGACATGCTGCAGCGCCTGATCGGATTTTCGCTGTCGCAGCGCCTGCTGGTGCTGCTGGGTGCGCTGGCCATCGTCGGTGCCGGCGTGTGGTCCTACCTGAAGCTGCCCATCGATGCCTATCCAAACATCGCCCCCACCCAGGTCAAGCTGATCCTCAAGGCCCCGGGCATGACGCCCGAGGAAGTGGAGACCCGGGTGGTGGTGCCGCTGGAGATGGAGCTGCTGGGCATCCCGCATGCACACATGCTGCGCTCGACCTCCAAGTACGCCATCGCCGATGTGACCCTGGATTTCGACGAGGGCACCGACATCTACTGGGCGCGCCAGCAGGTTTCCGAACGCTTCGCCGCCGCCGCGGGCGAACTGCCGGGCGATGTCAGCGGCGGCCTGGCGCCGATCGCCACGCCGTTGTCGGACATGTTCATGTTCACCATCGAGGGCGGCGGCCTGAGCCTGGCCGAGCGACGCACGATACTGGACTGGACCATACGTCCCGCCTTGCGCACGATTCCCGGCGTGGCCGACCTCAACGCCCTGGGCGGGAAGGTGCGCACCTTCCTGGTCACGCCCGATCGTGCGCGGCTATCGGCGGCCGGCCTGCATTTCCGCGACGTGGTCGATGCCGTCCAGCGTAACAACCGCAACGATGGTTCCGGACGCCTGCGTGACGGCGACGACGCGCTGATCGTGCGCGCCGAGGGCGCGGTACACACCCTGGATGACCTGCGCCGGGTGGTGGTGGCCACGCGTGACGGCATGCCGCTGCGTGTGGGCGATCTGGCACAGGTGAGCTACGGCAGCCTGACCCGCTACGGTGCGGTCACCCGCGACGGTACCGGCGAGGCGGTCGAGGGCCTGGTGGTGGGGTTGCGCGGCGCTGATGCCTCCAAGGTGGTCGACGCCGTGCGTGCGCGCCTGGCCGAGTTGCAGTCGGCCTTGCCCAAGGGGGTGCGCATCGAGGTGTTCTACGACCGCGGCGCGCTGATCGAGCGCGCCGTCGAGACCGTGCGCAGCGCGCTGATCGAGGCCACCGTGCTGGTGGTGATCCTGTTGCTGCTGTTCCTGGGCGACGTGCGCGCCGCATTGGTGGTGTCGCTGACCCTGCCGCTGGCGATCCTGATCGCCTTCTGGATGATGCACCTGTTCGATCTCAGTGCGAACCTGATGAGCCTGGGCGGCCTGGCGATCGCCATCGGATTGCTGGTCGATGCCGCGGTGGTGGTGGTGGAGAATACCGTCAGCCACCTGGTGCCCGGCCACGGTGCCGGCGACTTGCCGAAACTGCACCGGATCTATCGTGCGGTGGGCGAGGTGGCGCGGCCGGTGGTATCGGGCATTGCCATCATCTGCCTGGTGTTCATGCCGCTGCTGACCCTGCAGGGCCTGGAGGGCAAGCTGTTCGGGCCGGTGGCGCTGACCATCATCTTCGCCCTGGCAGCCTCCCTGCTGCTGTCGCTGACGGTGGTGCCGGTCTTGTGCTCGATGCTGCTGCGCGAACGTCCGCACACCGAGCCGTGGCTGATGCGCCAGATCGAGCGCGGCTATCGCCCCCTGCTCGGCTGGTCGCTGACGCATGCGCGCTGGATGGGTGCGATCGCCGGCGTGGCGCTGGTGGTGGGCGCGCTGGCCTACATGGGGACGGGCAAGACCTTCATGCCGACGATGGACGAGGGCGACGTGCTGATGCAGCTGGTCAAGCAGCCCTCGATCAGCCTGGATGCCTCGCGCGACCAGGACATGGCCATCGAACGGGCCATCAAGGCACGCCTGCCCGAGGTCGAGCACGTGGTCGCGCGGCTGGGATCGGACGAGTTGGGTCTGGATCCGATGGGACTGAACGAGACCGACATGTTCCTTGAGCTCAAGCCGAAGAAGGAATGGCGGGTGGCCGACAAGGCCTGGCTGGAGGACCAGCTGCGCGCGATCATGAAAGACTTCCCCGGCATCGAATACGGCTTCACCCAGCCGATCCAGATGCGCGTCTCGGAGATGCTCACCGGCTCGCGCGGCGACATTGCGGTCAAGGTGTTCGGGCCGGACATGGGCACGCTCAACCAGATCGCCAACCGCATTGCCGACCTACTGAAGAAAACCCGCGGCAGCCAGGACGTGATCGCACAGACCCAGGAAGGCGTGCGTTATCTCGGTGTTCGCATCGATCGCCAGGCCGCCGGGCGCTATGGCCTGGACGTGGCGGCGGTGCAGGACGAACTGCGTGGACAGCTCGAGGGCATGCGCGCGGGCACGGTGCTCGAGGAGCAGCGCCGGGTGCCGGTGCTGGTGCGCGGCCAGACCCGCCTGGCCGACACGCCGACGCTGTTCGAGCGCATGAACCTGGCCACCGCCGACGGCAACCAGGTGCCGCTGGAGCGCATCGCGCACCTCAAGGCGACCACCGGCCCGGTGCAGATTCGCCGCGAGAACGGCTCGCGTTTCGCCCTGGTGCAATCCAACGTCGCCGGTCGCGACCTGGTCGGTTTCGTCGACGAAGTACGGGCCGCGGTGCAGCGCGAGGTCCACCTGCCGACCGGCTACAGCGTCACCTGGGGCGGCCAGTTCGAGAACCAGCAACGCGCCGCCGCACGCCTGGCCCTGGTGATCCCGATCTCCCTGGGCCTGATCTTCCTGGTGCTGTTCTCGACCTTCGGCTCGATCCGCCAGGCGGTGCTGATCCTGTGCAACGTGCCGTTCGCGATGGTTGGCGGCATCGTCACGCTGTGGCTGTCGGGCCAGTACCTGTCGGTGCCGGCCTCGGTCGGCTTCATCGCGCTGCTGGGCATCGCCGTGCTCAACGGCCTGGTGCTGGTGACCTATTTCAACCAGCTGCGCGCCACCGGCATGGCCATGGACGAAGTGGTACGCGAGGGTGCGATGCGACGCCTGCGCCCGGTGATGATGACCGCCTCGATCGCCGCCCTGGGCCTGGTGCCGCTGCTGTTCGCCAGCGGGCCCGGTTCGGAGGTGCAAAAACCCCTGGCGATCGTGGTGATCGGCGGTCTGGTGACCTGCACCGCATTGACCCTGCTGCTGTTGCCGACGCTGTTCCGCCGATTCGGCGAGCCGCGCACGGACAAGGAGTGACCCATGAGCCTGGAACTGAAACGACTGACCATCCTGGCCCCGCGCGATCTCGAGGATGCCGTGCTGGAAGCCCTGCTGGAGATGAAGCCGGCCCTGCCGGGATTCACTACCCTTCCGGTCTCCGGACACGGCGAACGCTTCGAGGGTACGCGCGTGCAGGAGCAGGTGCGCGGCCGCATCGAGCGCAGCATGACCTGGCTGGTGCTTCCCCGGGAGGATGTCGAGCGGGTGCTGGATCAATTGCGCCGGTGCATGCCGCACCCGGATATCGTCTGGTGGGTGGAGCCGGTGGACTCGATGGGGAGGCTGGCATGAAAAGCGCAACCGTGTTCATGATGGCGGTCATCGCGGCATGGGCCGTGCAGCCGGTCCGCGCACAGACGCCGGCGACCGCATCCTCCGTCTCGCCCCTGCCGCCGGCACAGCTGGCCCTGCGGGCCATCGAGCGCATCCCCGAGGTGCAGGCCGCCGCAGCACGACTGGCGCGGGCCGAGGCCGATGCCCGCCTGCGCGCGGTGGGTACGCATGAAACGCAGCTCACCGTGATCCCGCAACGACGCCGTGTCGAGGGTGGTCCGACCTTCAACGAATGGGAGGCCGAGGTCAGCCGTGGTGTGCGCTGGCCGGGCAAGGCGCGCCTGGATCGCGAGATCGGCGCCAGCGGCGTGGAGGCGGCGCGGCTGGATCTGGGCGATGCCCACCATGCCGCCGCACGCCGGTTGCTGGCCCTGTGGTCGAATTGGCAGCGCGCCCGCGTGCTGGCACAGGAGCAGCACAAACAGGTGGAACTGTGGTCACGCGACCGCAAGGCCATCGCCCGACGCGTGGAATTGGGTGATGCGGCGCAACGCGACCGCATCGCCGCCGATGCCGTACTCGCGCAGGTTCGAGCGGCCGCGGTGCAGGCCGACGCCGAAGCGCAAAGTGCCCGCCGGCTGCTGGCCAGCGCATTTCCCGACCTGCCGCTGCCGCCGCGCGTGCGGCTGGGTGCGGCGCCCCCGGTCCTGACCGGCAGCGATGCCGACTGGAGCCGGCTGATCGTCGAGCGCAGCCATGAGATCGGTGCGGCCCTGGCGCGCGTACGCATGCGCCAGGCCGAGGCCCGGCGCGCCCGTGCCGACCGCCTGGCCGACCCGACTGTCGGCGTGCGCATGCTCAGCGACCTGGGCGGGCGCGAACGCGCCGTGGGCCTGGTGCTGAGCATTCCCATTGGCGTGCGCCAGCGCGGGGCCCGGGCTGCGGCGGCGGATGCCGACGCGATGGCCGAGCAGGCGCAGGCGGCGATGGTGCAACGCGACGTCAACCGCGACGCCCGCGAGGTCGTGGCCCGCGCGCGTGCCATCCACGCCATCTGGCAAAGCCGCGCCGCGGCGCTCCAGGCCGCGCAGGACAGCGCCGCACGCGAGGAGCGCGCCTACACCCTGGGCGAAAGCGGCCTGGCCGAATTGCTGGCGGCGCGCCGCGTGGAGCGCGAGGCGGCCCTGGCCGAACGTCGTGCCGACGTCGACGCGATCGAGGCCACGGCCCGCGTGCGCATCGACGCGCACGACCTGTGGCATCACCACACCGGCGAATCGGACGCGGACACGCACGGTGGCGATGACGGGCACCTCCCCGACATGTGAACGCTCTATCAACCGCATACATCGTGTAGTCTCGGCGGCGGGGTGAGGATCAGCGCCATCCATCGTGGAAGGCGGGGTGGAGGGGAGACAAGCATGAAGCGAGGGATCGTAGGGTGTCTGCTGCTGTTGGCCATGCCGCTGTGTGCCCGGAGCCAGCAGGTGGTGCGTACGATGCCGGTGGTGCTGCAGCTGGACGTCAATGCGCAGGGCCACGTCACGGCGGTCACGCCGATGCCGGGCCCGCATGCCCGCATGCCCACACGCCAGGGGCTGATGGTGGTACGCAAGGCCTCAGCACCTTTGACCGGCGAACTGGCCCGTGCTGCCCGCAAGGTGGCGATGCAATGGACCTTCCAGTCGCGCAAAGTGAACGGCAAGCCCGTTTCCGGGCGCACCTGGGCACGGGCCCGATTGCAGATCGTTCAGCAGGCGAAGTCGAGCTATGGCGTGCGCCTGCTGTACCAGGACAACGGACCGTACATCGACAGCACCGTGGCGCCCCGGTATCCGCGCCGCATGATCACGCAGCATCGCTATGCTGGCATGGTGCTGGAGGCGGTCATCGAGCCGGACGGCTCGTTGAGCGATCTGCGGGTCGTGAGCGTGCATGGAAACGCGCGCGGTTCATCCTCTGCGTTCCGCAAGGCGGCACTGGACTCGATGCGGCACTGGAAGGGACATCCCGAGCAGATCGACGGCCGTGACGTACCCACGCACCTGCGCATCCCCATGTTCTTCATGCTGGGCGACATGTCCAGTGCCGACCGGGCGCGCATCCATGCGCAGGTCCGCAAGGCCATGCAGCCGCTGGGCCGGGTCGCGCCCCGGGTGCCGTTGGCATCCGGCCAGGCTCTGGCCCTGGACAGCCCGTTCGTGAAGCAGCCGTCCAGCTGAGGCCCCCGGCGCTTGCTGCACGACCTGGAGTGGAATCGGGTTCCATGCACTGGTTCCGGCGCGCGCCGCCGGAAACGCACGAGGGCTCGAACATGAAACGATGGGCAATGATCTGCGCATGCTTGCTGGTCCTGCCGATGACGGTCCGGGCGCAGCAGGTCGTGCGCCAGCGGTCGGTGCTGCTGCAGCTGGATGTCGACGCGCAGGGCCAGGTCACGGCGGCGAAGGTCATGCGCCGCCGGGGCGCTGCCGGGCGCGACGCCCGCCGGGTCGCCGGTGCGGATGCGGACGGACTTCCCGCCAGCCTGGACCAGGCGGTGCGGGCGGTGGCGCGCAAGTGGCGATTCCGGGCCCCGCAGCTGCACGGGCATGCCGTGGCCGGGCGCACCTATGCCTACACGACCATGAAGATCCTCAAGATGGCCGATGGCAGCTACCGTCTCGATCTGCACTACCGCAGGAACGGTCCGGTCCTGCGCCAGCTGCGGGGAGCGGTCTATCCTCAACGCATGCGAAGGCAGGGCTACTCCGGTGCCGCGGTGGTCGAGGCCCGGGTGCTTCCCGACGGCACCATCGCCGACGCCCGAGCCGTCAAGGTCTTCACCACCGCGTCCGACGGGGGGCGAATCTTCGCCCGAGCCGCCGTCGACATCATCAAGCATGCCAGGGGCCTGCCGATGCAGCTGGACGGCCATGCGGTGACCACCCGCATCCGCATGCCGATCTATTTCCAGCTACTCGGCGAGGACGATCCGGAGAAGGACTACGGCCGGCAGGTCGATGCGTTGATGCATCCGGGGAAGGGCGCGAGACGACTGCGGGCACCGGCCGCGCCGAACGAGGCCGTCGCCATGGATTCACCGTTCGTGCGGCAACCTTCGGGCTGACTACATTCAGCATCCCCGCCGTAGCGATCTGCCGTTTGGTGAAAAGCTTTGTTACGCTACGTGAATCCCGGCGTTACCCGATGGATTGATGCGGGCCGGGATCGGAAGGCTCTGCCTGGGCAATGGGCCCAAAATGGCGTCCAAGGGCGCCGGACCTCGGCCAGCCAGGGGAGCCTTGCATGCACGATGGATTGGATGGACATGCTCCGGGAGGAAAGATCTCAATGAACAGGAAAGTCGTCGTTGTAACCGCCGTGCTGGGCGCCCTGGTCCTGGGCACGGCCTGGGCCGGCACTGGCAACAAGTCGTCGTCGGATTCGGGCAAGTCGGCGCCGTCGTTCAGCCAGCTCGACCGCAATCACGACGGTCGCCTCACGCGTTCGGAAGTTCCGCACGCCATGCACAAGCTGCGCCGTGAATTCCGGTCCTACGACCGCGATGGCAATGGCTGGCTGTCCAAGCACGAATACCAGGCGTATGCGCGCCCGGCGGTGTTCCGCAAGCTGCCCTGAGGCGGTTTTGGTACCCGGCGTGGCTTGGTGCGGCGGGCCTGGTTCGCGGTTCGCGTGCATCGGTTTCCGGCAAGGAAGCGATGGCCCTGCATGCCACGTGGCAGGTGCACATCGCGGTCATGTGATGGCCATTCCCGCCGCATGGCCGGAAGCCCAGGCCCACTGGAAGTTGTAGCCGCCCAGCCAGCCGGTAACGTCGACGACCTCGCCGATGAAGTACAGGCCGGGCACGCTGCGCGACTGCATGGTTTTCGACGACAGGCCGTCGGTGTCGACGCCGCCGAGGGTGACCTCGGCGGTGCGGTAGCCCTCGCTGCCGCTGGCGATGATCGGCCAGTCGTGCAGACGCCGTCCGATGCGCAGCAGTTCCGCTTCGCCGTACCGGCGCAGCGGGTGGTGGCCGAAATCGAGATCGCACAGGCGCTGTGCCAGGCGCCTGGGCAACGCGTCGGAAAGCGCGGTCTTGAGTTCCCGGTCCGGATGCGCCTGGCGCTGCACGTGCAGCCAGTCCGGGGCGTCGCGGTCGGGCAGGAAGTCGATGTGGACCGGCTCGCCGGACTCCCAGTACGAGGACACCTGCAGGATGGCCGGTCCGCTGAGGCCGCGGTGGGTGAATAGCAGGCCGGCGCGGAACCCCTTGCGCTCGCTGCGGGCCTCGACCTCCGGCACGGCCACGCCGGCCAGGTCCGCATAGTCGGACAGGTGCTTCCCGCTCAGGGTCAGCGGTACCAGGCCGGCGCGCGTGGAACGCACCTCATGGCCGAACCGGCGCGCCAGGTCGTAGCCGAAACCGGTCGCGCCCATGCGCGGAATCGACAGGCCGCCGCTGGCGACGACCAGCGAGGGGCACGTCATCGCGCCCTGCGAAGTCTGCACATGGAATTCGGCATCGCTGCGGGTCACCTCGCCGATGTCGCAACCGGTGCGCACTTCGACACCGGCCTCCGTGCATTCGTCCAGCAGCATGCGCACGATGAGCTTGGAGGAGAGGTCGCAGAACAGCTGGCCGCGTTCCTTCTCGTGGTACGCGATGCCGTGCTTTTCCACCAGCGCGATGAAGTCCCACGGCGTGTAGCGAGCCAGCGCCGACTTGGCAAAATGCGGGTTGGCGCAGATGTAGTGGTCCGGGCCGACATCCAGGTTGGTGAAATTGCAGCGCCCGCCGCCGGACATCAGGATCTTCTTGCCCACGCGGTTGGCGTGGTCGAGCACCCGCACGCGACGCCCGCGCCGGCCGGCGACGATCGCGCACATCAGGCCGGCGGCGCCGCCGCCGATGACGATAACGTCGGGGTTCATCGCGGCGGGGCGGCCAGTTCGCGGGCGTCGAGGTAACCGTCGTGGTCGGCGTCCTGGCGGTGGAACGTCGCCGCCAGGTTGCGCAGGTATCGGCTCTTCGGGATGGCTCCGTGGCGGCGCGGTCCGGCCGGCTGTTCTTCGCGTTCGATGATGCCGTCGTGGTTGCGATCCATGGCATCGAAGCCGTGCATCATGTGCGCCTGGTATTCGCGCAGGCTGATGCGGCCGTCGCCGTTGGCATCGAACAGGCGCAGGTAGGCGGAGATCGTCGAGGGATGCGCGGCATGCACGGACGGCGCCAGCAGCAGGCCCAGCGCAAGGGTGGCCAGCACCGTGCGCATCAGTGCCCGTCGATGTCGATGAAGCGCAGGAACTCGGCACGGGTGCGCGCGTCCTCGCGGAAGGTGCCCAGCATCTGGCTGGTGACCATCGACACGCCGCGCTTGTGCACGCCGCGGGTGGTCATGCATTCGTGCTGGGCATGGATGACCACGCCCACGCCGCGCGGCTGCAGCGTCTCGGCGATGCAGTGGGCGATCTGCGCGGTCAGCTTCTCCTGCACCTGGAAGCGGCGTGCGAAGCCATCGACCACGCGTGCCAGCTTGCTGATGCCGACTACCTTGCGGTCGGGCAGGTAGCCGACGTGGGCGCGGCCGATGATCGGCGCCATGTGGTGCTCGCAGTGGCTTTCGAACTCGATGCCACGAAGCACCACCAGCTCGTCGTAGCCCTCCACTTCCTCGAAGGTACGGCGCAGGTACTCGCCCGGGTCCTCGTCGTAGCCGGAGAACCAGTCGCGGTAGGCCTTGACCACGCGCTTGGGGGTATCGAGCAGGCCCTCGCGCGAGGGGTCCTCGCCGGCCCAGCGCAGAAGGGTGCGAACGGCCTGTTCGGCCTGTTCGGGGGTGACGTCGGAACGGGTCGGGTCGCTCATGGGAGATCCTTGGCGTGCAGGGCGCTAGTGTAGCGGAACCGGCCCGGCGTCCTGGCGCCGGGATGGGCGAATGCTCCTGATACGCGGACCGTGCGCGGTCGGATGCATGCGGCCCGGGGACAGCTAGGTGTCGCCGCCGGTGTCCGCCTCGTCGGTGCCGTCCTCGATGTCGTCGTCGACAGACAGGCGTTCGGGCATGTCCTTGCGGGGCTTGACCCCGAACGCACGCAGCCGTTCCGCCTGGCGCACCAGGCCCCGGCTGGGATCGGTGAGCGCCTTCTCGGCGTCCCGTGCTGCCGCCGTCGCCTTGGACAGGGTGTCGTTGATGGTGACGATGTGTTCGCCGAATCGGCGGGCGGCGTCGTACATCAGTTCGCCGCGCTTGACGATCTTGTCCATGTTGCGGGTGGTCTTCTCCACCCGCCAGATGTAGTCGACGGTACGCAGCACGGTGAACAGCGTGTTCGGTGACACCAGTGCAATATGCCGTTCCAGCGCGTACTGGGCCAGCCCGGGATCAGATTCGCTGGCGGCCATCAGGGCGCTCTCGATGGGTACGAACAGCAAGGTGAAGTCGACGCTCTTGAGCCCGTAGAGCCGCGGGTAGTTCTTCTCCGAAAGGTCCTTGATGTGGCGCCGCACGGAGGCGCAATGTTCCTTCAGCGCTTGCTCGCGTTCGCCATCGTCCTGCCTGGCCGCCACGTGTCGTTCATAGGCCACCAGGGAGACCTTGGAATCGATGACGATGGCGCGGTCCTGCGGCAGGTCCAGCACCACGTCGGGGACCAGGCGCGCGCCGGAGGTCTCGTCCTGGTGGCTGGCCTGGGTGCGGAAGTTGACGCCCTCGTTCAGTCCGGCCAGTTCCAGCAGCTTCAGCAGGACCTGCTCGCCCCAGATGCCGCGCGTCTTGCTTTCCCCACGCAGGGCGTTGGTCAGCGACTGCGCCTTGGCACCGATGTCCTGGTTGAGTTCGGTCAGGTGGCGGATCTGCGCAATCAGTCCCTCTCGTGCCTTGAGGTCGTCCTCGCGCGATTGCTCGACCTTGCTCTTGAACTCGCGCAGGGTCTGGCTGAACGGAGTGAGCAGCGAAGCCAGGGTGTCCTTCTGCTGCTTGCCCAGCAGGGCGCCCTTTTCCTCCAGCAGCGAGCCCGCAAGAAGCTTGAATTCCTTGGTCATGGCTTCCCGGGTCTCGCCCAGCAGCTTTTCCGTATCCTTCTCGCGTTGACGGGCGGATTCGATTTGCTGTTCCAGGCGCGCCGCTTCCTCGCGTTTCCCGGCCAGCGCATCGCGAGTCTGGCGAAGTTCGGTCTCCAGGCCCGTCATCCGCTGCGCGTCGGCTTCGGCGCGAACCAGCCGGCGTTCCATGTCCTCACGCTGTTGGCGCCATGCCTGTGCATCGCGCACGGCGCTTCGTTTCAGAAACAGGTAGGCCGTCATGGCCCCCAGAATCAGGCCGAGGAAGAGGGCGCCGAGCGCGGGCAGCAGGGTAGCGGTCATGAAGTCGGTGATCTCGGGTGCAGCGTTTCCTGTGCGCCCAGTGTACGACGCCGCGTCTCAGAAGCTGAGTCCCGGCACCTGAACACTCGCCCGTCCGGGCGATGGGGTTCGCGGCGTGGCCGTGTCACCATGAAGGCGTCATCCACGACCGGATGGGTCCAAGTTGCGGAGGAGTGCCATGGAACACCGCTACGACTACCTGATCATCGGCGGCGGCATGACCGCGGACGCGGCTGCCGGCGCCATTCGCGAACGCGACCCGGAGGGCCGCATCGGCCTGATCGGTGCCGAGCCGGACCCGCCCTACGAGCGGCCGCCCCTGACCAAGGGCCTGTGGAAGGGCGACAAGGACCTGGCGTCCATCGACCTGGACACGCGCCGCCACGGCCTGGACATGCACCTGGGGCGGCGCGCGGTGAAGCTGGACCGCCCGGCCCGGCGCGTGGTCGACGACCAGGGCGACGGCCATGCCTACGGCAAATTGCTGCTGGCCACCGGCGCGCGGGCGCGCAAGCTGCCGTTCGAGGGCGAGCGCGTGGTGGCCTTCCGCACCCGCGAGGATTTCCTGCGCCTGCGCCGCCACGCCGTCCCGGGCGCACACATCGCCGTGGTCGGCGGCGGGTTCATCGGTGCCGAGCTCGCGGCCTCGCTGACCGATGCCGGCTGCAAGGTCAGCATGGTCTTTCCGGGCGACGGCATCGGCGCTGGACGCTTTTCCGACGGTCTGTCCGATTTTCTCAACGGCTACTACCGCCAGCGCGGCGTCGACCTGCGCCCCGGGCTGAAGGTCGAGGGCGGCCGGTCGGGTCAGGGCGCGGTCACGCTGGCGCTGTCGGACGGCAGCGAACTGGAAGCCGACGCCGTGGTGGCGGGACTGGGCGTGGAGCCGGAGACGGCCCTGGCCGAACAGGCCGGGCTGGCGGTCGAGGACGGTATCGCGGTCGACGCGCGCCTGCGCACGGCGGACGAGGCCATCTGGGCCGCCGGCGACGTGGCCCGCTTCCCCTCGCTGACGCTGGGGCGCCGACGCGTCGAGCACGAGAATGCGGCCATCAGCATGGGGCACCATGCCGGGTGCGGCATGGCCGGCGAGGACAGTGCCTGGACGGTCGAGCCGTTCTTCTATTCGGACCTGTTCGATCTGGGCTACGAGGCCGTGGGCGAGCTCGACGCCAGGCACCTGGAGGTGGTCGAGCACTGGGCCGAGCCGTTCCGGCGCGGCGTGACCTACTACATGGACGGCGGCCGCGTGCGCGGCGTGTTGCTGTGGAACGTGTGGGGCCAGGTCGAGGCCGCGCGCGAACTCATCGCCACGCCGGGCCCCCACGACGGCGACAACCTGCGCCATCGCATCCCGATGGATTAGCCGGGTATCGCTTGCGACCGGCCAGGGGGTGTCCTCGGGAACCGCGTTTTGCGGGTGAACGGTTCTGCAGCGGCAGCGAGATGCTGCCGCTGCATACGCGATGCATCGACGACGATCAGCGACCGCCGCCGCGCTGGTCGCGACGCCGGGGCTGCTTGCCCTGCTTGGACTGCTTGGTCTGCCGAATCTGCTGGGTCGGACGCGAAGGACGGCTGGCCGGCGAGGTCTGGCGCGTGGCACGCGGATAGCGCACGACGCGGGACGACGGCTGTGCCGGCGGTGGCAGGCGCGGCCGGAAGCTGGGGGTGCGGTGCGGCGGCGGCACGTGCCGGGGTGGCGGATGCTGCCAGCGCTCGCGTTCGCGATACCAGGAGGTATGCCGGTAGTGGTTGCCCCAGTAGGTGCCCAGCACGAAGGTCACGACCGGCACGCCGATGCGGGGCGCGTACGCGGGCAGGTAAACCCAGCTGCTGCCGTAGTAGAGCTGCAGGTAGGTTGCCGCCACCCAGCCGCGGCTGCCATCGATCCCGACGTCGCACCAGGTGTAGTCGGACACGCAACCGTAGATCTGGACGTAGCTGCCCGCCGGGACCATCATCACCCGTGGATAGCCGATGTCCGGACCCGCGCGCAGCACCAGGTTGATGCCCACGTAGGCACTGCCGGCAAAGACCGGCACGGAGAGCGAGAAAAGCAGCCCGAAGGCACCCAGTAGGAGTAAACGCTTCATGGCCTTCACCTTGCGAGGACAGGGAGGCCAGTGTGCGCACAATGCTCCAGGGGGGAATTGACTACGGTCATGGAAGCGGTGGATTGCCAAGGCACGGCACGACCGACCTAGTCCTCGAGCGCGGCCTTTTCGCGTTCGGCGCGCCGCTTGCGGCGGCGCCACACGTAGATGACGATGCCGGCGGCGATCAGTCCCAGGGCAATCCAGAGCCCGGCCTGTCCGCGGTGGATCCAGGTCAGCAGCCATTTGTGGTTGTTGGCGCCGAAATAGCCCAGGTAGACCCACACCGGCACGCTGATCAGCGCCGCAAGGCCGTCCAGCAGGAGGAAGCGGCCGAACGATACGCGGTGGGTGAGGCCGGCGCTGACGAACACCGCCGTGCGCATGCCGGGCAGGAACCGGGCGGTGAACAGCAGGCGGTTGCCGTACTGCTCGAACTGCTGCTGCACGGCGCAGTAGCGTTTGGGCGTGAGCACCCATTTCAGCGGCCGCTTGTGCAGCAGGCGCACGCCGTAATGGTGCCCGGCCAGGAACATGCCGGCGTCGCCGACCAGCACGCCGAGCATGGTCACGGCGAACATCACGTGCACGTTGGCATAGCCCAGGCCGGCGATCACCCCGCCGGCGACCAGGGTCACGTCCTCGGGGATCGGTATGCCCATGCCGCAAAGCAGAAGGGCCATGAACACGGCGAGGTAGCCGTTCTCGGCAAAGAAGCTGACCAGGCGGGAAAGTAGATCCATCGAGGTGTTCAGGGGCCATCCGCGGCGTCGAGCGGGCATCTTCCCATGGATCGGGGCCCGATCACAGGTCGGGGCATGCCGTCAGAAGGCGCGTTCAGGAACCCGGATTCGACTTGGCGGCGAGCAGGGCCCGAAGCTCGTCCTTGCCGGCTTCGTCCAGGGTGCCCTCGGCGCGTTGCGCGTGCAGGGCGGCGATGCGCTGCATGTCCGCCTGGCGCTGCATCTGCTCCAGAGCACCGAAAAATTCACTGCGCTGCATGTCGGCGTTGCCGACCACCTCGGCCATGGCCAGCTTCTGCAGCGCGGGGGCTTCCTCGCGTTCGGCGAAATGCTCCAGCAGCACGCCGGTGCGAATGCCCGGACGCTGGCGAATCAGCTCGATCAGCTCCACCAGCAGCTTGACGCCCGGCTTGTCCAGGCGGGCAAAGGCGTAGGGTGGCTCCAGTTCCGCGGCCAACCCGGGGCGCGAAAGCAGCAGGGCGATGGCGCTGCGCACCAGGGTACGGCGCACGGCGCGCTGCTGTAGCGGCTGTTGCCGGGGTAGCGTGGAGGGTGCTGCGTCCAGCCGTGCGTCGGCGCCGGTCCGTTGGTGCAGTTCCTGCGCCATGAGGTCCCGGAACGCACCGTCGGGCAGACGCGCAACCAGCGGCCGCGCACGTTCGGCCAGGCGCGCGCGCCCGTCCAGCGAACGCAGGTCGATGTCCTCGCCGAGGTGGTCGAAGAAGTATTCCGACAGTGGGGTGGCTTCGGCCAGCCGGCGTTCGAACCCGTCCTTGCCCTCGGCCTGGACCAGCGAATCGGGGTCCTCGCCCTCGGGCAGGAACAGGAAGAACGCCTGGCGGCCGTCGCGAAGGCGCGGCAGTGCGGCTTCCAGCGCCTTCCAGGCGGCGGCGCGGCCGGCGCGGTCGCCGTCGAAGCAGAACACCACGTCGGGCGCGCTGCGGAACAGCCGTTCGGTATGTTCGGGCGTGGTCGCGGTGCCCAGGGTGGCCACGGCGATCGGCAGGCCGGCCTGGTGCAGGGCGATGGCGTCCATGTAGCCCTCCACCACCAGCAACCGCGTGAGCGAGGCGTTGGCCTGCTTGCACTGCCACAGGCCGAACAGCTCGCGGCCCTTGTGGAACAGCGGCGTTTCGGGCGAATTGAGGTACTTGGGACCGTCGCCCTCCAGGATGCGGCCGCCGAAGGCGATCACGCGTCCTCGGCGGTCCAGGATCGGGAACATCAGGCGCGCGCGGAAGCGGTCGTACTTGCCGTTGTCTCCGGTCGAGACCATGCCGGCCTGCTCCAGCCACTGCGAGCGCTCGGGCGTGGTGCCCAGGCGCTTGAGCAGGCTGCTGCCGCCCGGGGCCCAGCCGATGCGGAAACGCTCGATGGTTTCGGCATCCAGGCCGCGCCGGTCGCAGTACGCCCTGGCCGGCCCGTTCTCGCGCAGTGTGTTCTGGTAGAACGTGGCGGCCTGGTCGAGCAACTCGTACCAGCCGCTGCGGTCCTCGCGCGGGCGCCGGTCGCCGCCCTCGCGCGGGACTTCCAGCCCCACCGACTGCGCCAGTTCCTCGACCGCGTCGGGAAATTCCAGGCGCTCGTAGTCCATCAGGAACTTGATCGCGCTGCCGTGCGCGCCGCAGCCGAAGCAGTGGTAGAACTGCTTTTGCGGGCTGACGTAGAACGAGGGCGTGCGCTCGTCGTGGAACGGGCAGCAGGCGGTCCATTCGCGGCCGGCCTTCTTCAGTGGCACGCGCCGCTCCACCACCTCGACGATGTCGATGCGGGTGAGCAGGTCGTCGATGAAGCTTTCGGGGATCAGGCCGCGCATGAGGACGCTAGGATGCCACGGCGGGCGGCTGGCGTGGTCTTTTCAAAGGCCCAGCCGGCGGCGCACCTCGGCGGCGATGGCCGCGGTCTCGCGCAGCGGCGCGATCGGGGCAGGGGCGTCCGCGTCCAGGTCGTGCAACAGGCCACGCTGGCGCAGCTCGGCATGGAAGCGGGCCAGCTTGGCAGGCAGGGCGTCCACGGAAAGGGTGTGGACCGGTACGCCGGCGGCGGCAGCCTCGGAGAGCATGTTCACCGAATCGGGCGTGACCACCAGGCGGTCGGACCAGCCGAGCACGCCCGGATAGGGATTGGGACCGTCCGCAGCGTCGCGCCAGCGCACGCCGGGCAGGTTGGCCAGGGCTTCGTGCAAGGCCGTGTACAGGGCGTCCGGCGTGCGCCGCGAGGCCAGCAGCAGCACGCTGCCGCCGTGGCTCTGGTGGCGCTCACGGAGGTGGTCGGCCAGCATCTGCGCCTGCGTCTCCCCCAGCGGGACACCGCGGCGCGGGCCGCCCAGCAGCACGCCAGTGCGTGGCGCGGGCAGCTCGCCGAGGGGCGCGAACGCCTGGCGTCCGGCCTGCAGCCAGGTGTCGTCGACCGGATTCAGCGAGCCCAGCGGCGTGATCACGTTGGGTCCGGACAGGGCATCGTGCAGGGGGGCGATCACCAGGTCCCAGTGACGCGGGTCGATGCGCGGATCGAGGATCTGCACGCTGCGGCAGACACCGCCGGAAAGTCGCGGCAGCAGCCGCGTGAGCAGGGCCGCGCTGCGGCCGCAGCCGATGGCCAGGCGTGGCCAGGGCGGGGCGAGCCGCGGACGCTGGGCGGCGGCCACGGCCAGCCGGCCACCGGGCAGCCGGCGCGGTGCCAGCCAGGACCAGGGGGCGCGCAGCGGCAGGACCAGATTGCGCGCCGGCAATCCCAGCGCCTGCGCCAGTGCCAGTGCCTGGCGCTCGTTTCCGGCAGCGCCGTCGGTCAGTACCCAGCAGTCGTTGTCCGCAACGGTGGTCGTTTCGTTTTCGAGCACAGTCTGTTCTCGGGTCGGCCCTTGGAACGTGTCGTGGCGTTCCTACACTGGTGCGTGAACCATTCGAACGCAATGCCACGTATCTCGTGCCTTGCGTGCGTTCTTTCCTGCACCGATCCCCGGAGTCTGATTCAATGCGTACCCTTCTCGCCACTGTTCTGCTGGGCCTGTTCGTGGCCCTGCCGGCCGCAGCCAAGCCGGTCACCTACCACCTGGACCCCAACCACACCCAGGTGCGCGTGGTCTGGACCCACTTCGGCTTCTCCCACCCGGCGGCCAACTTCACCCACGTGACCGGGACCCTGGTCTACGACGCCGAGCATCCGACGCGTTCCTCGGTCAAGGTGAACATTCCCATGGCGGGGCTGGACACGCATGTCGCCGCGCTCGACGAGCACCTGAAGGGCGCCGATTTCTTCGACATCGCCAAGTATCCCCAGGCACATTTCGTCAGCACTGACGTGCGCAAGGCGGGCAAGGATCGGTTGACCGTGGACGGCAAGCTTTCGGTGCACGGCATCACGCGCCCGGTGACGCTGCATGTGACGGTCAACAAGATCGGCATGCAGCCGATGATGAAGGTGCCGGCGGCGGGCTTCGACGCCACTGCAACCCTCAAGCGCAGCGATTTCGGCGTGGGCGCCTATGCGCCGATGGTCAGCGACACGGTGCACCTTGAGATCACCGTCGAGGCCGACGCCAAGCATTGAGCCCGCCATGCCGCCCCGCCTCCGGCCCGGAGGCGGGGCGTGACCGGTGCGTTTCAGTGCTCCGCGGCACCGGCATCCTTGAGCTTGTCCAGCGCATCCAGGTCGACGGACCGCACCGCGTCCTCGAGTTCGCCGAAGTCCTTGACCGTGCCGTTCGCGCGCACCACGTAGCGCCGGGCCACGGTGACGGTGTACTGGCCGGTCCGGTCCCGGCTGTTCCATGTCTCGTGAATCACCCGGTCGCCGTCGTGGCGGATCTTGACGAATCCGGTGTCGGTGACCGATTCGGCATCGCCGGACGAGGTGCCTGCCACGCCCAGCAGGGAACGCATGCCGGCCGTGTCGATGATCGTCAGGTCGATGCTGCGACCGTCCTTGCCACGATAGATCGCCTCGGCCTGGCTCATTTGCGTGTCCAGCACATTCTGGCGGCTGGCCCGCGCCGACGCGCGCGTGTAGCCATCCAGCTTTTGCGGCAGCATCGCGCGCATGCGTTCGGGGGCGAGCGACTGCACCTTCTCCGGCGCGGCAGTCGAGTCGTCGGCCGGCTGCGTGGACGAGGCGGACTGCGACGCCCTCACGTGCCGGTGCGTCAGTTGCGCCATGGCGGCGGACACCTCGGATTTTGCGTGGCCGGCGGTTTCATGGTGCATGCGATAGGCGAGCGAACCCACCCCGGTGAGGGCTCCCAGCAGGACCGCCAGCAGCCAGCCGAGAAGGATCGCCAGCAACGCGCTGATGGCGGTGTAGCCGAGGCTCTTTTCCGGCGGGCAGTGCATGGTCTGCGGCAGGCCCAGGTACAGCAGGTAGATCGAATAGGCCATGCCGGCCAGCCCGATCAGCCAGCCCAGCCACGGCACGATCACGGCGATGCCGGCGACCCAGGCGGCCGTCCAGGCATAGGCCGTGACCTTCAGTGCCTGCATCAGGTCCTTGCGGCCTTCGAAGGTCGGTGCCAGCGCATTGACGATGTGCGCCATGATGTAGATCGTCACCAGGCTCACGATGTAACCGAGCAGCATGCTCCACAGGCCGCCGACGATGGAGCCGCGCAGGTACATGCCCAAGGTGTGCTGGCCGATCAGGCTGTACTTGATGAAACCGAACACCGGTGGCAGCGCGGCCAGGATCAGGATGTAGCGCTTGTAGAGCCCGGCCGGGGTCTCGGCTTCGCCGGCGATCTGCGGCCACTCGCGGGCAGGCTGCAGGAGGATGCCCTTGACGCGGGCCAGCAGTTTCTCGAAATCCATCGCGTGGTCTCCCTTGATGTGGATGCAGGCCGGTGTCGTTGCCCTGGCGCCGGAGCATCCGGTGTCCCCCGTAACCGCGTCCATTCTAGTGCAATGTCGGAGCCCGGCGCCCGCGCGTCGGCTGCCTTCCGCGCGCCGGCTGCGGTACCATGGGGGACCCGATTTCGATCCTTGGAGTCCCGACATGCAGCGCCACGATCCGGCCGCGGAAAAACTGGTGCCGGCCAATGCCGAGCATCGTTACAAAGTGACGCGCAGCGACCTGCCGCTGTCCTGCCCGATGCCCGGCATGTACCTGTGGAACTCCCATCCCCGGGTGTACCTGCCGATCGAGGAAGAAGGCGGAGAGGCCGTATGTCCTTATTGCGCGGCACATTATGTATTGAGTGACTGAATTTCTGGGCGTCACCTCACGTTTTTTCTCCTGTTTGGGCATGTTTATTGCTTGATGTATCGGGGAAAAAACGGAATGCGAGCAGTGGCGTCATGTACAACACCGGGCCACAGAGTCCGACCGACATGTCTAGCCGGGATACACTCGATGCACGGCCGTCGACCTCGATGACCGTGGTCCAGCTGATGCCTGCCATGCATTCGGGCGGGGCCGAGCGCTCGACGCTCGAAATCGCCCGGGCGCTGGTCGCGGGAGGGCATCGTTCAATCGTCATTTCCGCCGGCGGTCGCCTGGTCGAGCGCCTCGAACGCGAGGGCAGCCGGCACATCGCGCTGGATATCGGGCGCAAGTCGCTGGGTTCATTGGGCAAGGTGCGGGCCCTGCGCCGGATCCTGCGGGACCTCGCCCCCGACGTGGTGCACGTGCGCTCGCGGCTTCCGGCCTGGCTGGCCTGGCTGGCCATGCGCGGCATGAAGAAGCGTCCCCGCCTGGTCACCACGGTACATGGGCTCAATTCGCCGGGGTTCTACAGCCGCATCATGCTGCGCGGCGATCGCGTGATCGCCGTATCGCAGAGCGTGCGCGACTACATCCTGCGTCACTATCCGGACTTCGAGCGTTCACGGCTGGAGGTCATCCCGCGCGGCGTGGACAGCAGCGAGTTTCCCTACGGCTACCGTCCCGAGGACGACTGGCGCGAACGCTTCTTCAGCCAGTTCCCGCAGCTGGACGACTACCCCTTGCTGACCCTGCCCGGACGCGGCACGCGTCTGAAAGGGCATGCCGATGCCATCGAGTTGCTGGCCGGGCTGCACAGCCGCGGCATCGAGGCGCGGCTGCTGTTGCTCGGCGTGCTCGAGGAAGGGCGCGAAGCCTATGTGGCCGAGCTGCGCCAACTGGTCACCGAGCGCGGCCTGGAAGGCAAGGTGGTCATGACGCCGCCGCGCGACGACGTGCGCGACATCTTCGCGGTGTCGGCCCTGATCCTGCAGCTTTCCAACAAGCCCGAATCGTTCGGCCGCACGGTGATCGAGGCCCTCTCGTTGTGCCGGCCGGTGCTCGGCTATGCCCATGGCGGCGTCGGCGAACTGCTGGCCGAGCTGTATCCGGCCGGGCGCGTGCCGCTGGGTGATCGCGAGCGCCTGGTCGAGCGCGCCGCTGAACTGTTGCGTCTGGCGCCCTCGATTGCGCCGCTGGACCGCTATCGTCTCCAGGACATGCAGGAGCAGGTCCTCGGCCTGTACGCCCAGCTGGCCGAAAAGCCTGCCTGACGCTTCCCGGGCCGCCGCATGGTGGGCCTCGGTCGTGCTGGCCTACAATCGGGCTTTCTCCGGCATGACCACCGCGCATGAATCGAGCTTCGCCGTTGCACGCCGCGTTGCGTTCGCCGCTGCTGCCATTCTGGCTGGTCCTGGCACTGCTGCCGGTCGGCCGGGCCAGCGAGCTGGGCACGCTGCTGTGCCTGTTCGGGGTCGTGATGCTGTTCCTGCGCGAGCCCCGGGCGCTGGCCGACCATGCCGGCGCGCGCCTGCTGCTGGTGTTGTTCGCCGCCTACTTCGGTGCGGCGCTGGCATCGGCGGTCGATTCGGTGGCACCGGGGCGAAGCTGGCTCACGGTGGCTGGAATCCTGCGTTACGTGCCGCTGGGAGTCTACGCCTGCTTCTCGATCCGCCGCTGGCCGCGTCTGCGGGCCATGTACTTCGCCTCGGCCGTGGTGGTGGCGCTGTGGGTCGCCGATGCCTGGGTGCAGATGCTGACCGGGTGGAGCCTGGGGGGGCATGCCTCCCCCTTGCGTATTTCCGGGGTCTTCGGCGCCGGCAACCTGAAGCTGGGGCCGGTGCTGGCCAGCCTGTCACCGTTCGTGCTGTGGGCGGCGCGCGAGCGCTGGGGCCGGACGGGGCTGGTGTTGGCCCTGGTCACTGTGCTCGGCCCGGTCCTGCTGTCCGGCTCGCGCGCGGCCTGGCTGACCTATGGCCTGGTGGCGCTGGCCTTCGCCTGGCGCGAGGCGCGCACGCCGCTGCGATTCGCGGCCTGGTGCGGCGCCGGGGTGCTGGTGCTGGCCATGGTGGGCGGCCTGGCATGGCGCTTCTCGCCGCGCTTCGATGCCCGCATGCAGCGCAGCATGCAGGTCCTGACCGACACCGACGCGGGGGTCAACGATGCGCTCAGCGGTCGGTTGGACATCTGGGGTGTAGCGCTGCGCATGTACGCGGCCCATCCGGTCAACGGCGTCGGCGTGCGCGGTTTCCGTTATGCCTATCCGCGCTACGCCTCGCGGCGCGATCACTTCGTGACCAGCGAGGAAGCCTGCGGCAAGGGCGAAGGGGCCTGTCATGCGCACCAGTGGCTGCTGGAAGTGGCCAGCGGCACCGGCACGCTCGGGCTGCTGGCCTGGCTGGCGGCCGTGGCGGTGGCCTGGCGGGCCTGGCGCAGGGTCGGCGAAGCCGCGCGCGCGCGGGCCTTTCCCGCCACCGTGGCATTGGGCGTGACGCTGTTCCCGCTGAATACGCACCTGGCCTTCTATTCAGCCTGGTGGGGCCTGTTTTTCTGGTGGCTGCTGTCGCTGTGGTGCGCGGCGCTGTTCGTGGCCCGGGACCCGGCGGGGGATGACCATGCCCGCACGTGAACCGCTGTCGGTGGTGGTCATCACCTACAACAATGCCGACACACTCGAGCGTTGCCTGCGCGAAGTCGACTGGGCCGAGGATCTGGTGGTGCTCGATTCGGGATCGCAGGATGAAACCGTGGCCATCGCCGAGCGGCACGGGGCCCGCGTGGCCGTGCACCCGTTCGACGACTACGGCCCGCAGAAGCAGCGCGCCATCGACATGGCGCGTCACGACTGGGTGTTGAACCTGGATGCCGACGAGATCCTGTCGCCGGGCACCCGTGCGGTGATCGAACGCGCCCTGACCGCGCCGTCGGTGGCCGGTTACCGCCTGCCGCGGCGCGAGCGCATGTTCTGGACCGTGCAGCACCGACGCAGCCAGCGCAACGCGCACCTGCGCCTGTTCGATCGCCGCCGCGGGCGCATGAACGATGTCGAGGTGCATGCCTCGGTCGTGGTGGACGGCCCGGTGCGGACCCTCCACGCGGCCGATTTCGTCAACGACGGTGATGGCGACATCGCCACGCGCGTGGACAAGATCAACCGCTATTCCAGCGGCATGGTGGCGCACAAGCTGCGCCGCGGGCAGCGATTCACCGGTCTGCGCATGCTGCTGTACCCGCCGGTGTTCTTCTGGCGCCAGTATCTGTTCAAGCGCTATTTCCTCAACGGCTGGGCAGGATTCATCGCCAGCGTCACCGGCGCGTACTACGTGTTTCTCAAGTACGCCAAGCTGCACGAGGCGCGGCGGGCGAAAGGCCAGGGGCGAGGGGTGAGGGGCGAGGGACGAAACTGAGCCGAGGTACCGCGGCCTTGGGATTGCGGTGCTTCTCGCGGATGAGCAATACGATGCCCCGGGCGGGAGTACGTTGCAGGGAAACGTCCTGGAACAACGGGAAGGTCGAAACAGGCCGTCACCGGGGCGCATCCGACCAAGCATGCGAGCGCAAGCTTGCGCGCGCGCCGACAACCTTCGCCCCTAGTCCCTGGCCTTCCCGTACACCGGCGGCTCTCCCGCGGGCCGCGTCTTGAACCGTTTGTGCACCCACAGGTACTGCTCGGGAGCCTCGCGCACCATCTGCTCAATGGCGGCGTTCACGCGCGCGGTGTCGGCGGTGACATCCTTGCTGGGCACGTCCACGAGGGGGGCGCCGATGCGGATGTCGTAGCCGCCATTCTCGCGACGTCTGTGGAAGAACGGCATCACCAGCGCGCCGGAGAGCCGGGCCAGGTGGTGGGTGGCGGTGATGGTGGCCGCCGGCACGCCGAAGAACGGCACGAACACGCTGTCCTTGCTGCGCATGTCCTGATCCGGGGCGTACCAGAGCGTACCGCCGCCTCGTAGGTAGCGCACGGTGCCGCGCAGGTCGTCCTTGTCGAACATGGCCTCGGCATAGTCGAGCCGGGCGCGCAGGACCGCCCATTCGAACACGTCCGAGTCCATGCGCCGGTACATGCCGGCGATGCGGATGCTGTGCGAGACCAGCCGCGCGCACAGCTCCAGGTGCGAGAAATGCCCGCCGACCAGCAGCACGCCGCGGGACTGTTCGCGTGCGGCGCGCAGGTGCTCCAGTCCCTCGATGCGCACGGGAATGCGCCCCAGGGCGGCATCGCTGCCCATCCAGCCGAGCGCGAATTCGGCCAGCATCAAGCCCAGGTCGTGCATGTGCGCCTTCACCAGCGCCTGCTGCTGTGGTGCATCCAGTTCCGGGAAGCACAACGAGATATTGCGCTCGGCCACCGGTCGCCGCGGGCTGGGGATGTGGTCGATGAGACGGCCCAGGAGGCGGCCCAAGGCAAGCAGGACACGATAGGGGAGGTGCGCCAGAAGCCAGGTGCAGCCGAGCCCCAGCCACGCCGGCCATTGGCTCGGGCGGAGCAGGGAGAGTCGGAAGGAGGGTCGTGGAGCGCCGGGCATGGACCTCCGATTGTAGTCAATGCGGAGCGGTTTGCGGGTATG
Organism: uncultured Gammaproteobacteria bacterium; assembly: GCA_963817755.1. Classification (GTDB taxonomy): domain Bacteria; phylum Pseudomonadota; class Gammaproteobacteria; order Xanthomonadales; family Rhodanobacteraceae; genus Oleiagrimonas. The sequence goes on along the minus strand of CAWFPB010000005.1, from coordinate 33,379 downwards.
CGGGCCATGCACTGGCTATACTGGCCCGCCGTGTGGATTCCGGAGTCGCCGGGTGCGCCTGCTGTACACCCTTGCCATGTTCATCGCCACGCCGCTGCTGATGCTGCGGTTGTGGGCGCGTGGCATGCGCTATGGCGACTACCATCAGCGCTGGCGGGAGCGCTTCGGTCATTTCGACGTTCCCGAATTTGCTGCCGGCGGCATCTGGGTGCATGCAGTTTCCCTGGGCGAGGTCAATGCCGCCGAGCCGCTGATCGAGGCCCTGATGCGCCGCTATCCGCAAAGGCAGATGGTGGTGACCACGGTGACGCCGACCGGATCGGAGCGCGTGCGACAGTTGTTCGGCGATCGCGTATTCCACGTCTACCTGCCCTATGACCTGCCGTACTCGGTTGCGCGTTTCCTGGACCGGATCCGCCCGGCGATCGCGGTGATCGTGGAAACCGAGATCTGGCCGAACCTGTACACGGCCTGCTGCAAGCGCGGGATCGCCCTGATGATCGTCAATGCACGCTTGTCGAAACGTTCGCTGCGGGGATACATGCCGCTGCGTCCGCTGGCCCGCCAGGCCCTGCGCTGCGTCCAGTTCGTTGCCGCGCAATCGTTTACCGATGCGGCGCGCTACCGGTTGCTGGGTGCGATTGCGAACCGCATCAGCGTGGCCGGCAACCTGAAGTTCGACATGCCGCTGCCCGCCCATCTGGACCGGGAAGCGCACGACATGCGTGAGCATTGGGGGATACAGCGGCCGGTCTGGATTGCGGCCAGTACCCACGAGGGCGAGGAGGAGCAGGCCCTGCAGGCGCACCTGGATGTGCTGCAGCGGTTCCCGGACGCGTTGCTGCTGCTGGTGCCGCGTCATCCCGAACGGTTCCGCATGGTCGAGCAGAGCGTGCGCAACCTGGGGTTCCAAATCGCCACGCGCAGCGGGGACCACCTGCCCAAGGGGTCCACACAGTGCTTCCTGGTCGACGCCATGGGCGAATTGATGCGCTTTTACGCGGCATCCGACGTGGCCTTCGTCGGTGGCAGCCTGGCTCCGATCGGCGGGCACAACCTGCTCGAGCCCGCGGCCCTGAGCAAGCCCGTGCTGGTGGGGCCGCACACGTTCAATTTCGAGGGCATCACGCGCTCGTTGTTGCGCGAGGGCGGGGCGCGGGAGATCACGACACAGAACCTGGGGGAATGCGTCCGGGAATTGCTGGAGCATCCGGAACAGTGTCGCCGCATGGGCGAGTCGGCACGTCGGGTGTTCGAACGCGAGAGCGGGGCCGTCGCGAAAATCATGCAGCGGATCGAGCCGCTGCTGCCATGACTGCAGCAGCGGCCGGAAGGATCATTGCAGCAAGGCGTTGACCGCCTCCAGGTCCTTGACCGTGATGGTGCCGGCGGCCTGCTTGAGCAGCAACCGGTTGAGCACATACTGGTGGCGAGCCTGCGAATAGGACTGCTGGGCGCTGATCAGGTTCTGCTGACCGATCAGCACGTCGACGATGGTGCGGGTGCCGACCTTGAAACCGGCCTCGGTCGCTTCCAGCGCGCTCTTGGAGGAGATCACGGCCTGGCGCGTGGCCTCGACTTCGCTGATGCCGGCGTTGACCGAGCGGAAGTAGTTGCGCGTGTTGCGGATGATCTGGCGCCGCTGCGACACCAGGCCGTCCTGGGCGGCATCGCGCTGGGCAATGGACTGGCGCACCTGGGACTGGGTCAGGCCGCCGGAGAACAACGGCACGCGAAGGGTCAGGCCGATGGTGGTGCTGCTGGGCACGCGGGTATAGCCGAGCCGGGTCCAGTTGGCCCCCTTGCCGTAGCTGACATTGGCGCTGATCGTGGGCAGATGCCCGGCGCGCGCGGAACTGATCTGGTCCTGCGCAGCATCCACATTGAACTGCTGCGCCGCGATGCCGGGGTTGTTCTGCAGCGCGGTGTGCACCCAGTCGCTCATGTTGTCGGGCGTGGGCGAATTCAGCGGCACGTTGTCACGCAGCACCTTCAGGTCGTTGGCCGGCTGGCCGGTGATCTGGGCCAGGGCCTCGCGGGCGTCGTCGAGCGCGTTCTCGGCGCGGATCAGCTGCGCCGTGGCGGCGTCATGCTGGGCCTTGGCGTCCTGCACGTCGGTGATGGGCGACAGGCCGACCTTGAAGCGCTGCTGGGCCTGGTCCAGTTCGCGCGCCAGGGATTTCTCGTTGGCCTTGCTGAACTGGACCTGGTCCTTGGCGGTCAGCACGTTCAGGTAGGCCGATGCCACGCGCACCATCAGGTTCTGGGCCGCGGCCTTGTACTGCGCGTTCTGGCTGGACGACAGCTTGTCGGCGGCCTTCAGGTCCTCGATGCGGCTGAGGTCGAACACGCTCTGGCTCAGGTTGAGCGACAACTGGCGGCTGCGCAGGTGGCCGGAGGGGCCGAGCAGCGGGTCGTCGAAGCCGCGGTTGTCCTGGCTGATGCCGAGACTGGCGTCGATCTGAGGCAGCAGGGCCGAGCGCGCCTGGTAGATACCTTCGTGGGTGCTGCGCCGGTTGGCGTCGGCCAGGGCCAGCTGCGGGTCGTTCTGGCGGGCCTGGCGATAGGCCTGCATCAGGTCCTCGGCATGGGCCATGCCCGGTGCAGCGACGGCGATGGCCAGGGCCAGCAGAAGGGGTTTCAAACGCATGATGTGCCTCATGATGGGTCGTCCTCTTGACGCGCGGCGCTACAGGGCGAACCGCGATTCCGGTTGTGCGTTCTTGAGATAGGGAAGATCGGTCTCGAACAGGCTCTGTTCGCGGAAGCGGCCTTCGCCTTCGTGGTGAAGCAGCAGTGCCTCCATGACCGGCGAGCGGCCGCGGATGACGAACATCCGGCCGCCAGGCTTGAGCCAGCGGTGGAATCGGTCGGGAATGGCGATGACCGCACCGGTCACCACCAGCACGTCGAACACCCCGCCCGGCTGGTATTCGTTCACGGCCTCTGCCGTGACCAGTTCGACATTGTCGATCGCGGCCTCGCGCAGGCGACGGCCCGCAGCTTCGATGAAGTCCGCGTGGACGTCGATGCTGGCCACGCGGCGCGACAGCGAGGCCAGGCAGGCCGTCAGGAAGCCCGAGCCGGTACCGATCTCGAGCACGTCCTCATGGCCTTCCAGCTGCAGCGCCTGAAGCAGACGACCCTCGACCACCGGGCGCATCATGACCTCGTCGTGGCCGAGCGGAAGCGTCATGTCGGCGAAGGCCAGATTGCGGTAGGGGGCGGGCACGAAGTGCTCGCGCGGCACGCGACCGAGCACGTCGAGCACGTGCGTGTCGAGCACTTCCCAGCTGCGCACCTGCAGCTCGATCATGTTGTGGCGGGCCTGTTCCAGGTTCATGGTCATGTAGCGTTCCGGCAAGGATTCGGAGCGTGGAATTATAGGGGTGCCCGTCGGGATTGGTCATGCAACATCGGACGTAGTCTCCGGCGGCATCGTGGGGCTTTGCGCGAGGTCACCGAAGTGCCGGAAGTCATCGTGTCCGCGGGCGTCCGGGCATGTCCGGCAGCGGACACGTCCGTGCAAATAAATGAACCGATGCGTATAATAAAGCCTGTCGAACCATATGCAAGCCGCGTCACATGAGCACGACCGTCAAATGTTCGCGTCCGGGTCGCCCCAAGGACCTGGAAAAACGCGCCGCCATCCTCGAGGCTGCCCAGGAACTGTTCACCGGGCAGGGTTTCGAGCACACCAGCATGGATGCCGTGGCTTCGCGTGCCGGTGTCTCCAAACTGACCGTCTACAGCCATTTCGGCGACAAGGCGTCACTGTTCCGCGAGGCGGTACGGGCACGCTGCCAGGCCATGGTGCCCGAGCACCTGTATCGCATGCATGAAGGCGATTCCCTGCGCGAGGCGCTGCTCCGGATCGCGCGACATCATGCCGCACTGATGAGCAGTTCCGAGACCATCGGCCTGTGGCGTGCGGTGACCAGTTCCTGCAACGACGGCAACCGGCAACTGGCGCAGTTGCTGTGGGAAGAGGGGCCGACGCGCTCGCGCCAGCTGATGCAGGTGTTGCTGCGCGAGCAGGTCACGGCCGGTACCCTGTCGATCGACGACGTGGCGCGTGCGGCCAGTCAGTTCCTGTGCCTGCTCAAGGGCGACATGCATTTCCGCCGCTTGATCGGATGCGTCGACTCCGATTGCACGCAGTTCCGCACCGAGATGGAGGCGGATGCCGAGGCCGCCGTGGAGATGTTCCTGCGCGCCTATGCGACCGGCACGGAAGATGTGGTGAAGGACTGAATCAAGCGGTCGGTCGGGCCGGCTTCGGTGACCGGCCCCACGCACGGCAAGCGGTAGCGATCTCAGTCGTGTTCGGCGTTGTACCGTGCCACGCCGGCATCGAGCTCGGCGCGTGCGGCTTGCGCATTTTCCCAGCCTTCGAGCTTGACCCACTTGCCCTGTTCCAGGTCCTTGTAGTGCTCGAAGAAGTGGCCGATGCGCTGCAGCCAGTGGCCGGACAGCTGTTCCAGGTCCTCGATGTGCGCGTAGCCGCTGAAGACCTTCGCATTGGGCACCATGAGCAGCTTCTCGTCGCTGCCGGCCTCGTCGGTCATTTTCAGCATGCCGACCGGGCGGCAGGGGATCACCGAAGCGGGTACCAGGGGTAGCGGCAGGATCACCAGCGCGTCCAGCGGGTCGCCGTCGCCGCCCAGGGTGTGCGGCACGTAGCCGTAGTTGCACGGATAGCGCATCGGCGTGGTCAGCACGCGATCGACGAAGATCGCGCCACTGTCCTTGTCGACCTCGTACTTGACCGGCTCGGCGTCCTTGGGGATTTCGATGATGACGTTGTATTCGCCGGTATTCTTGGCGCCGGCCGGCACCTGGTCGAGGCTCATGGGGATCGATCCTGTCATGGCTTGGGGGAGGGCGCGCAAGGATAGGGCAAACCGTGTTGCGTCGCAAAAAGCCGGGCGTTCCGCCAGCGACCCGCAACGGGCACTCAGCAGGTAGCTGCAGCGTTCACGAGAAGGGAAGTTCGCGCAGCCATTTGGTGGCGATCCACTTCTCGCCCTCGGTGACCGGCAGGCCGGCGTGCAGTGAATCCTTGTCCCCTTCCTCGTAGGCGAAGTAGACCGCCGATCCCCGGCGCGCAGTGACGGTAACGCCGGCGCGCGGGAACTGCGTGCCGCCGCCACCGGCCGGGGAATTGAGGTAGATGACCACGCTGGCCACGCGCTGGCCGCTCCGCGCGGTGAGCGTCGGATAGCCTTGGTGGTCGGGATTGAACCAGTCGTAGTGCGGTTCGTACTGCTGGCCGGGGGCGTAGCGGAGGATCTGCAGGCCTTCGCCGTAGTGCACGGGCATGTCCACCAGGAGAGCGATGCGCTGCTCGATATGCTCGATCAGCGGTGTCTCGCCGACCTGGAAGAACATGCCCTGGCTGGTGCGTGCCGTGTCGACCTGGTCGTCACCGGTCTTGTCGACGGTCAGCGATCGGTCCAGGCGCGGGCGCGCCAGTTCGATCAGCTGCTCGCATTCGTCGTCGTCCATGAGCCCCTCGAGCACGCGGATCGGCGGTCGCTCGACGCTGACCGATACCTCCACGCGCTTGCCGTCGACCACATGGAACGGCGGTTCCGGGTGACGGCTGCGGCGGCCGTTGCGCTTGTCGGTGGCCACGCTCAGCGCCACGGCCGGGCGGTCCAGGATCTTGGCCACCAACTGGCGCGCCTGGCGAGGCTGGTAACCGGCACGCAGCATCATCTGGATGATCTGGTCGATGTCGTGGCCGGCCTGGGCGCTGGACAGCACCCATTCGCGCAGGGAGTGGCTGTGTGAAGTCTTGCTGTTCATGCGCTCCAATTGTAATGGACCGAAGGCGCCGGTTGGCGACACCTTCGTCCGTTGCATGCTCCTCAGCGCAGCTGATTCCAGAGGAAATTCCAGGCCATGGCGTGCATGTGCGCGGCCTGGCGGTGGTCGGCCCCGGCGCCGTGGCCGCCCTCGGTGTTCTCGTAGAACCACACGTGCCGATAGCCCATGCCTTCCATCTTCGCCGCCATCTTGCGCGCCTGGGCCGGCCCCACGCGGTCGTCGCTGGTGGTGGTGTAGAACAGCACCGGCGGGTAGTCCTGCCCCTTCTTCACCAGCTGGTAGGGCGAGAAGGTGCGGATGTAGGCCCATTGCTTGGGATCGTCCGGGTTGCCGTATTCGCCGATCCACGAGGCGCCGGCATCCAGGTGGATGTAGCGCTTCATGTCCAGCAGCGGCACTTCGCAGGCGATGGCGCCGAACAGCTTCGGATAGCCGACCAGCATGTTGCCCACCAGCAGGCCGCCGTTGCTGCCGCCCTCGGCCCCCAGGTGGGCCGGCGAGGTGACGCCGCGGCGGATCAGGTCGCGCGCGACCGCGGCGAAGTCCTGGTAGGCCTTGGGGCGGTGGGCCTTCATCGCGGCCTGGTGCCAGCGCGGGCCGTATTCGCCGCCGCCGCGGATGTTGGCCACCACGAAGACGCCGCCGCGCTCCAGCCAGGCGCGCCCGATGGAGCCGCTGTAGCGGGGCAGCAGTGAAATCGCGAAACCGCCGTAGCCGTACAGCAGGGTCCGGTTGGATCCGTCATGCCGGATGCCCTTGGGATCGATCTCGAAATAGGGCACGCGGGTGCCGTCCTTCGAGGTGGCGAAGTGCTGACTGACGGTGAACTTCGATGCATCGAAGAAGGACGGCGCCTGCTTGATTTTCGCGGGCGCGGAACGGCCCAGGACGCCGCGCTCGAGCGTGGCCGGGGTCAGGAACCCGGTGACGGTGATCCAGTAGGCATCGCTGTGGTCGGGGTCGGTGTCGACCACGCGCACGGTGCTCAGTTCCGGGGCACCGGAGAGCGGCTTGCCCGACCATGCGCCATCGGCGCGGGGCGTGAGCACCGTCAGGCGGCTCTGGACGTCCCGCAGCGTGGTCAGGATCAGGTGATGGCGGGTCCAGCTGTAGGAGGACAGCGCGGTGTGCGCATCGGGCGTGAACAGCGCCGTGAATTGGCGCTTGCCGGCCATGAAGGTCGTGTAGTGGATGGCCAGCAGGGCGCCCGCCGGCCAGGTCTTCCCGCCGGTGGTCCAGGGCGACTTGGTCTCCACCAGCAGCCACTGGCGGTGCACGCTGATGTCGGCATCGTCGGGCACGTCGATCCGGACCCGCTTTCCGTGCACGAGCTGGTAGGTCGTGCCGTGGAAAAAGTCCTTCGTCACGCGGATGAAGTTGCGCTCGAAGCCCCGGGTGCGATCGTGCGTGGCCGAGATCGCAAGGTCGCTGGCCTTGCCGGCGAAGATCGTCTTCGCATCCTTGAGCGGGGTGTCGCGCGTCCATTCCTTGACGATGCGCGGATAGCTCGATGTGGTCATCGAGCCGGGTCCGAAGTCGGTGCCGACGTAGATGTGGTTGCGGTCGATCCAGTCGACCACGGTCTTGGAAAGCGGAAGGTCGAAGCCGTTCTTCACGAAGTGGCGGGAGGGGATGTCGAATTCGCGGACCACGACGGCATCGCCGCCATCCGGGGACAGCGAGACCAGGCAGCGACGATAGGCCGGTTTCATGCACTGGGTGCCCTTGAAGACCCACTTGCGGCCTTCGGAGCGTCCCAGCGCATCCACATCCAGCAGGACCTGCCACTTCGGGTGCGCGGTGCGGTAGCTGGCCAGCGTGGTGCGCCGCCAGATGCCGCGCGGATGCTGCTTGTCCTTCCAGAAGTTGTACAGGTATCCGCCCATGCGCCGGACGTAGGGAATGCGGGCATCGGAGTCGAGCACCTGCAGGATGCCACGGCGCATGGACTCGAAGCGGGCACTGTCGGCGAAGCGCTTCACGGTGCGTGCGTTCTGCGCATGCACCCATTGCATGGCCTGCGAACCGTGAGTCTTCTCCAGCCACAGGTAGGGATCGGCGGGGCCGTGGCGCTGTGTGGGCGGGACCGCCAGCGCCACGTTCATGCCGAACGATGCGGCACATCCTGCCAGGAACAGTCCGAACGCTTTCATGGAATCGCCTCGCGCTTGGTTTTGATGAGGGAGTATGTGCGCGGAAATGTGATCGCGCATGGGCATGAAGTCAGCCGGTCCGGCAGGGGCGCAGCGGGCCTTCACCAGCCGCCGCCGCCGCCCCCGCCACCGCCGCCGCCGGAGAAACCGCCCGACCCGGAACTCGAGCCGGGGGCGACCGAGGCCGAGGCGATGGCACTGCTGACGCCCGAGCCCAGGCTGCTGCCGAAGGCTGCCAGGTGGCCGGCACTGAACATGCCGATGTTGCTGCCGCGGTACCAGGTCGGTTGCGCCTGGCGCATCTGTTCGGCGTCCAGCGCGTCGGCGAAGCGCTCGCCCCAGGCGTTGCCGACGTCCAGCGCCACCGCATACGGAAGGTAGCGGGCGAACAGCTGCGGATGCGATTCGGGCTTGTAGCGCGCGTCCAGTTCCTGTTTCTCGGCCACGCCCAGGTACCAGCGGAATCCCTCGATGCCGTCCAGCAGGCGGGCGCCGTCCTGGGTCGGTGCCTTCATCCAGTGGTAGAAGGCGATATTGGTGCCGATCAGGACCACGAACAGCGGCAGCACGGCGTAGCCGACCAGGGAGCCGAACAGGACCAGGCCGGCCACCTCGCCGGCGGCAAACGGGACCAGGAAGATCCACAGGCCGATGCTGCCGGCGGCATGCCCGCTGCGGCTCTTGCGCAGGGCCGTGACGGCGATGCCGTAGACCCCGAAGCTCCAGATCGACAGCCACAGCAGCATGAAGGCACCCTTGCCGCCGCTGTCGTACACCATGCCCAGCAGGGACAGCAGGGAAATCAGCACGCCCGGCCACAGCTTGCCGTGGTTGGTCAGGAAGTACTTCTTCTCATAGGTGAGCGAAAGGATGCGCTCATGGGCCTTGCGGGCCTTGAGCACACGCGCGCGCTCGGCCTGGGTGATGTCCAGCGTGTTGCTTCCGGAGAACAGGGCCTTGAACAGTGCCCGGCTGTCACCGGGCAATGCGTCGACGGGCGCATCGGGCTTGCGTTCCAGGCGGTAGTCCTTGCGGCCGGTCTGCTCGATGTCCAGGCAGCCGCGGGCCGCCAGTCCGAGAATGCCGGCGGTGAAGCAGCTGTCGTCGTAGCCCATGTTGCGCACGTAGCGCATCGACGCCGCCGAATCGTCGTCCGGTGGCTCGTAGCGGGCCACCAGCGGACCAGATGCCGGGTCGCGGCCGAACCGGTTCCATGCCCATCCGTAATACAGCCACAGCAGCACGAGGCCGGCCAGGGTGAGTAGCAGGTTGCGGTTGTCGTGCAGCAGCCAGGCCAGTCTTTGTGCCCGGTCGGGAGCGTGTACCAGGCCCTTGGGGAACTGGAGAACGATGGTCAGTCCCTGGTGGGGACCCAGCGCGTGCGTGGTGGAGAATTCGGCGCCATCGGGCATCAGGCGGGTGCGCAGGTCGCGTGCATCCGAACTTTGCGCGCCGGTGTAGCCGAAGGCGTTCAGGCGTGTCGGTGCGACATCGGCCGGCAGGTGCACGGTGGCGCTGGCCTGGTCGATGGGGAAGGCCCAGCCGGTACCGGTGACGTTCCAGTACAGCTCGTCGTGGTGGTCGAAGAACCCGACCTGCCGCGTGGTGCGATAGCGCAGAACGTAGCGGTGCATGCCCCGGGAAATGATGTGGTCGCGGCGGCCGATGTACACGCGCACGCCGTTGCCGCGTCGCTGCGTGTGCCAGGGTTCGGCATGGCCGTCGCGCTCGACATCGAGGACCCGGAAGCCGACCCGGTAGCGGTTGTGCTGCCGGTCGCGATAGTCGGTGGGGTAGTCGCGGTAGATGCCGCGCCGGATGCTTCGGCCCTCGGCGCGGACCCGGATGTGTTCGGTCACCGTCATGTTGCCGTCGGCGGCAACGTGGATGTCGGCGTGATAGGCAAGGATGCGCTCGTCGGCATGCGCCGGGGCCGGCCATGCCGCCAGGCAGGCCAGGAGCAGCAGGAATCCAGCAAGGCTAGGTTTCACGGTCGGTCTCCGTGTGCACGGCCACGTGGGTCCGGGCGTCGCTGTCGGAGGCAAAAAAGGTGGCGGGAGTGAAGCCGGTCGCGCGTGCCACCAGGCGCTGCGGGAAGCGTTCCAGGTCGGTGTTGTACTGACGGACCGAGCCGTTGTAGAAACGCCGCGCATGGGCGATGGCGTCCTCCACCTCGACCAGTTCGCCGGCCAGCTGGCTGAAGTTCGCGCTGGCCTTGAGGTCGGGGTAGGCCTCGGCCAGAAGGACCAGGCGGCCCAGGTCGTTGCCCAGGGCACCTTCGGTCGAGGCGCGTTCGCGGGTGTCTTGCGCAGCGCGTGCGCTGCTGCGCTCGCGGGTGACGCGCTCGAGCAACTGCTTCTCGTGATGGGCGTAGCCGCGCACGGCTTCGACCAGCCGCGGCACCAGGTCGTGGCGGCGCTGCAGCTGGACGTCGATGTCGCTCCACGCCACGTGCACCTGGTTGCGGTCGCGGACCAGGCGATTGAAGACCCAGATGACGTAGGCGACCAGCACCAGCAGGGCCCATGTCGCGATCATGTCCGTCTCCCGTCACCGGGCTCCCCTTGAACCCGGTGATCGCATTGTTGCACGGAACATCCTCTCTTCCACCGCGGCTCCGGTACGCGGTTCCTGCCTTCCGCCGCGGTTGCTTGTCCGGGGCTCGGGCGAAAAAAAGGCCCCTGCGTGGGCAGGGGCCGGGAAACGATCGGATGAATCGTGTCGTCAGTGCATGGCCAGCAGCGGCACCAGCAGCAGCGCGACGATGTTGATGATCTTGATCAGCGGGTTGATGGCCGGACCGGCGGTGTCCTTGTAGGGGTCGCCGACGGTGTCGCCGGTGACCGCGGCCTTGTGCGCCTCCGAGCCCTTGCCGCCGCAGTTGCCGTCCTCGATGTACTTCTTGGCGTTGTCCCAGGCGCCGCCGCCGGTGGTCATCGACACGGCCACGAACAGGCCGGTGACGATGGTGCCGATCAGCACGCCGCCCAGCGCCTTCGGACCCAGCAGCAGGCCGACCAGGACCGGCACCGCCACGGGCAGCAGCGAAGGGATGATCATCTCCTTGATCGCGGCCTTGGTCAGCATGTCCACCGCGAGCGAGTAGTCGGGCTTGGTGGTGCCCTGCATGATGCCGGTGATCTCGCGGAACTGGCGACGCACTTCCTCGACCACCGAGCCGGCCGCGCGACCCACCGCCTCCATCGCCAGGGCGCCGAACAGGTACGGGATCAGGCCGCCGATCAGCAGGCCGATGATGACCATGTGGTCGGACAGGTCGAAGGTGAAGGCGTGGCCGGGATGGTTGGCCGCCAGGTTGTGCGTGTAGTCGGCGAACAGCACCAGCGCGGCCAGGGCCGCCGAACCGATCGCGTAGCCCTTGGTCACCGCCTTGGTGGTGTTGCCCACCGCGTCCAGCGGGTCGGTGACGCCGCGAACTTCGGCCGGCAGTTCGGCCATCTCGGCGATGCCGCCGGCGTTGTCGGTGATCGGGCCATAGGCATCCAGTGCAACCACCATGCCGGCCATCGACAGCATGGCGGTGGCGGCGATGGCGATGCCGTACAGGCCGCCGAAATGGAAAGCAGCCCAGATGGCCAGGCACACCGAGACCACCGGCAGGGCGGTCGCCTTCATCGAAACGCCGAGGCCGGCGATGATGTTGGTCGCGTGACCGGTGGTCGAAGCCTGGGCGATGTGCTGCACGGGCTTGTACTCGGTACCGGTGTAATACTCGGTGATCCAGACGATCACGCCGGTCAGCAGCAGGCCGATGACCGAGCAGTAGAAGATGCTGTTGGCGGAGATGGTCATGCCGTTCTGGGTGTCCGCCAGGCCGTGGGGGAACAAGCTGTGGGTGATGAACCAGAAGGCCACCGCCGCCAGCACGCCCGACACGATCACGCCCTTGTACAACGCGCCCATGATCGAGCCGCCTTCCTTCACCCGCACGAAGAACGTGCCGATGATCGAGGCGATGATCGAGGCCGCGCCCAGGACCAGCGGATAAAGCACCGCGTCCGGGTTGCTGGCGAAGGCCAGGCCGCCCAGCAGCATGGTGGCCACGACCGTCACCGCATAGGTCTCGAACAGGTCCGCGGCCATGCCGGCGCAGTCGCCGACGTTGTCACCCACGTTGTCGGCGATCACCGCCGGGTTGCGCGGATCGTCCTCGGGGATGCCGGCCTCGACCTTGCCCACCAGGTCCGCGCCGACGTCGGCGCCCTTGGTGAAGATGCCGCCGCCCAGGCGCGCGAAGATCGAGATCAGCGAGCTGCCGAAGGCCAGGCCGACCAGCGCGTGCAGTGCGGCCTCGCCCTTGAGGCCGAAATGCGGCAGCAGGGCGTAGTAGCCGGCCGTGCCCAGCAGCGCCAGGCCGACCACCAGCATGCCGGTGATGGCGCCGCCGCGGAAGGCCACGTTCATGGCCGGGCCGATGCCGTTGCGCGCAGCCTCGGCCGTACGCACGTTGGCGCGTACCGACACGTTCATGCCGATGTAGCCGGTGGCGCCCGAGAGCACCGCGCCGATGGCGAAGCCGACGGCGGTCGGCCAGTTGAGGAAGAAGCCGATCAGCAGGAACAGGATCACGCCGGCAATGGCAATGGTGGCGTACTGGCGGTTGAGATAGGCGCGCGCCCCCTCCTGGATCGCCCCCGCGATCTCGCGCATGCGTTCGTTGCCGGCCGACTGGCTCAATACCCAGCGCACCGAGAAGACGCCGTACAGGATCGCCAGCACGGCGCAGCCGAGCGCGATCCACAAACCGTAATCGTGCAACATCTAGACCTCCCCAGATCTCAGGTTCCGTCACATGACGGTCCCGCGAGTATAGGGGCCATGCGGCCTGCAGGCTTTTGTGCGCTGCAATATGCCGCAGCGCCGTCGATCCGCCGGATCTTCAGCGCGGTTCCCAGGGCGGCAGTTTCTTGTTCACCGCCACGCGCCGCGGCTCGGCGTGACGGGGCAGGCCGTCGCGACCGATCGGGACCGGCGCTTCGCCACGGATCAGCGGGGCCAGGTAGCGGCGTGCGGCGGCAGTGATGCCGAAGCCGTCGCGGGTCAGGAAGCTCTTGGGCATCTTCTTCTCGCGGTTGGCGATGCGCGCCAGCGGCGCCGGCGCGATCGACCAGCGATACGGGGCGTGCTGCTTGCGCACGATCACCGGCATCACCGCGTTCATGCCCTTGAGCGCGTAGTCCACGGCCGCCCGGCCCACGGCCTGGGCCTGCTGGAGGTCGGTGGCCGAGGCCGCGTGGCGTGCCGAACGCTGCAGGTAGTCGGGCACCGCCCAGTGCACCTTCAGGCCCAGCTGGTCCTCGACCATGCGTGCCAGCACCGTGGCCACGCCACCCAGCTGCGCATGGCCGAAGGCATCGCGCCGTCCGGTTTCCGACAGCAGGGTGCCGCGGTCGTCGTGCAGGCCCTCGGAAGCGACCACGGTGCAGTAGCCCACGCGCTCGACCGTGGCCCGGACCCGTGCCAGGAAGGCCTCCGGGTCGAAACTGCGCTCGGGGAACAGGATCACGTGCGGAGGGGCATCGGGGCCTTCGCCGGCCAGGCCCGCGGCGGCCGCGATCCAGCCGGCGTGCCGGCCCATCACCTCCATGATGAAGACCTTGGTCGAGGTCTCGCTCATCGAGGCCACGTCCAGGCTCGCCTCGCGGGTGGACAGCGCCACGTAGCGGGCGACCGAGCCGAAGCCGGGGCAGCAGTCGGTCACGGTCAGGTCGTTGTCGACGGTCTTGGGCACGCCGATGCAGGTGATCTGGTGCCCGTTCTCGCGGCCCATGCGCGAGAGCTTGAGCGCGGTGTCGGCCGAGTCGTTGCCGCCGTTGTAGAGGAACCAGCGGATGTCGTGGGCGCGCATGACCTCCATCAGTCGCGCGTATTCGGCAGGGTTCTCTTCCGGCGACTTCAGCTTGAAGCGGCACGAGCCGAAGGCCCCGCCCGGGGTGTGGTGCAGGGCGGCCACGGTGGCGCGGGTCTCGCGCGAGGTGTCGATCAGGTCTTCGCGCAGCGCACCGAGGATGCCATTGCGTGCAGCGTAGACCTTCACGCCGTGCTCGCGGGCGCGCTCGATCACGGCGGCGGCGGTGGCGTTGATCACGGCGGTGACGCCGCCGGACTGGGCGTAGAGCAGTTTTCCGCGGCTCATCGTTGGGCTCCTTGCAGGCCATGGGGCAGGGGACTGGAACGTCGCGTCGCGTGGCCGGCGCTCCTTGGTTCGGGGGCCTCGCACAGGCTTCGCCGGCCGGCGGCGGCCGGTTTGACTGTCCCCGGCGCAAAGGCTACCTTGAACTCCATTTTTTTCGGTGTCCAGCACGCTGCCGTGATGCGGCGCGCCGGACCCTCATGGGAGCGATCATGCGACTCGTGCTACTCGGTGCGCCCGGATCGGGCAAGGGAACCCAGGCCGCGCGGCTGAAGAAGGAGCTCGGTGTGCCGCACATTTCCACCGGCGACCTGCTGCGCGCGGCGGTCGCCGCGGGCACGCCGCTGGGGCGCAAGGCCAAGGCGGTGATGGATGCCGGCCAGCTGGTGTCCGACGACATCATGCTGGGCATGCTCGAGGAGCGCCTGTCGCAGCCCGACGCCAAGGGCGGTTTCATCCTCGACGGCTATCCGCGCAACCTGGCCCAGGTCGAGGCGCTGGACGGCCTGCTGTCGCGCATCGAGCAGCCGCTCGACGTGGTGGTCAAGCTGGACGTGCCGGCCGAGGAGATCGTGGCCCGCTGCGAGATCCGCTTCAAGGCGGAAGGTCGCGCTGACGACAACCCCGAGGTCGTGCGCAAGCGCCTGGAGGTCTATGCCGAGCAGACCGCCCCGGTGGCCGACTGGTACCAGCGTCACGACATGCTGAAAGTCGTCGACGGCGTCGGTGAGCTGGATGCGGTGTTCGGCCGCATCCTGTCCCAGCTGCCGGGCGACGGCTCCGCCGCCCACGGCTGATGCGCCTGCATATCCTCGGCATCTGCGGCACCTTCATGGGCGGCGCGGCCGCGCTCGCCCGCGAGCTGGGTCATGAGGTCGAGGGCTCCGATGCCAACGTCTATCCGCCGATGAGCGACCAGCTCCAGGCGCTGGGCATCGAGCTGCGCCAGGGCTACCGTGCCGCGCACCTGGAGCCCGCGCCGGACCTGGTGATCGTCGGCAACGCCATGAAACGGGGCATGGAGGCGGTCGAGTACATGCTCGACGAAGGGCTGCCCTACACCTCCGGGCCGCAGTGGCTGGGCGAGCACGTGCTGGCCGGGCGCGAGGTGCTGGCCGTGGCCGGCACCCACGGCAAGACCACCACCTCCAGCCTGCTGGCACACCTGCTTGAATCGGCCGGCAGGTCCCCGGGTTTCCTGATCGGCGGCGTGCCGGGCAACTTCGATGTGTCCGCCCGCCTGGGTGGGCGTAGCGCTTCGTCGGGCGGGCAACCCCCTTCGGTTCCCCCTGCACCACAGGCACTCCCTCCGGTCGCGAGCAGGGGGAAGGACGAAGAGCGGCCTTCGGCCGCGCCTTTTGTCATCGAGGCCGACGAATACGACACCGCGTTCTTCGACAAGCGCTCCAAGTTCGTGCACTACCGCCCGCGCATCGCCATCCTCAACAACCTCGAATACGACCACGCCGACATCTTTCCCGACGTGGCCGCGATCCAGCGCCAGTTCCACCACCTGGTGCGCACCGTGCCCGGCAACGGCCGCCTGATCGTCAACGCCGAGGATGCGCGCCTGGCCGAGGTGCTGGAGATGGGCTGCTGGACGCCGGTGGAGACCTTCGGCATCGACGCCGGGCACTGGCGCGCGCGGTTGCTGGAGTCCGATGGCAGCCGCTTCGAGGTGCGTCGTGGGGACGCGGTCCTGGGCCAGGTGCATTGGATCCAGCTGGGCCGGCACAACGTCATGAACGCACTGGCCGCGCTGGCGGCCGCGGCCGCGCACGGCTGCGATCCGGCGGCGTTGCTGCCCGCCTTCGCCGATTTTGCCAATGCCCGTCGCCGCATGGAGACCGTGGCCGAGACCGGCGGCGTGCACGTGTACGACGATTTCGCCCACCACCCTACGGCCATCGCCACCACGCTGGCCGGGCTGCGCGCGAAGGTCGGCGACGCGCGCATTCTGGTGGCGCTGGAGCCGCGCTCCAATTCCATGCGCCAGGGCGCCCATGCCGATGCGCTGGCACCCTCGCTGGCCGATGCCGACCAGGTGCTGTTCCTGCAGCGGGCCGGCCTGCCCTGGGATACGGGCAAGGTGACCCGTGCACTGGCCGGCCGCGGCCATGTCGCGCCCAGCGTGGACGCGCTGCTGGAGGCCCTCGCCTTTGCGGTGCGGCCCGGCGACCACGTGGTGTTCATGTCCAACGGCGGCTTCGAGGACGCGCCCCGCCGCTTTGCCGCCGCGCTGCGCGCGCAGCCGCGGCCCGCGCACTAGGTCTCACAGCGGCACGTCGAAGCGCGGCGTGCGGCGCAGGTACTCGCGGCGGGCGGACAGCCAGGCGCCGATGCCGAAGGTCCAGGTCAATAGCACGCCCAGCAACGCCCCCGTGCCCAGTCCGAAGCGTCCGAGCAGCCAGTACGCCAGGGCATACAGGCCCATGTAGAACAGCACCAGGATCAGGCGCATGATCATCTGGCCGCTGGTCGATTCCGGGCCGACCAGGAAGGCCGAGAACGCCAGCACCGAGGCGGCCGTGCCGCTGATCAGCACGGCCAGCAGCAAACGCACCGGCTGGTGTGCGTGCATCAGGACGTCCACCAGCACGCCCAGGGCCAGGCAGTAGAACACCGATACGGCGACCAGCCACTTCAGGGCATCCACCAGCGTGGACTGGAACTCGGCGTGGGTGCGCGGTGCCAGGGTCATGTACAGCTCGGCGAGATTCGCGCGCATCCGCTTGAGGCCACGGCCCACGGTAGTGAAGCGTGCCGTGCCGACGAACACGGCATAGCCCCCGACGTACACGGCGTTCCAGCGTGTGGCGGCATGCGTGGCGAAGAAGTAGAACGTGGCGAACAGACCGATCACCGCCACCTGCACCAGCATCGCGCGCGGGCTGTCGTGCGGCAGCAGCACCGCGCGCACCAGGGCGATGCGGTGGCGCTCGCTGGTCTTGCGTTCGTATCGGCGCAGGGCGCGGTGCAGGTGGCTTTCCGCCTGGCCTTCCAGGATCCGGGACAGCAGCCGTCCCAGCCGGGAACGCGGGCGCCCCGGGGCCGATCCGGAATACCGGGACGGACTTCCGCCCAGGGCCGTGCCCAACGGCGATTCGGCGACATCCTGGTCATCCAGCCGGAACAGTGGCCGCACGGCCAGGTGGATCAGCAGCACCGCCAGCAAGACCACGGCCAGCGGCGTGAGCGGCGAATGCACGACGGCATCGGCGAGGAAGGATGCCAGGCGGGGGAACCATCCCACGGCGACCAGCCCCACCCACGCCAGCATCAGGGCGCGCATGCCGGCACCGGTCGCCAGGCCCATGGCCGCGATCAGCAGCAGGGCGGCGAACGCCAGCGCCGCATGCGACGCCAGGGCGGGGCCGGCCACCCGTGCCAGCAGGCCGGGCACGAGCACGCTGACGGCCAGGTCCAGCAGGCCGGCCAGCAGCAGGCGTCGCCCGAAGGACGGAAGCATGCGCGTGTGCGCGCGCATCAGCCCGCGCAGGGCGATGCCGGCGAGCATGTGCCAGAACAGGACCGCCAGGCCGGTCAGGACCAGCATCGACGGCTTGCCGCTCACCAGCAGCAGCGCAAGACTGGCCACGAACAGCAGCAGCACCAGCACGACGGCCACCGGCATCTGCCGCATCGGCAGGCCGAGCAGTTTCCACACCGCCTTCATGCCAGCTCCACGAACAGGTCTTCCAGCGGCAGCGGCTCGATCTCCAGCCGTGCCTGCTCGCGTGCCGCCAGCTCGCGCAACCCGGTGTCGTCGGCGTCATCGACGACCAGACGCAGCTCGGCGCCCGATGCGCTGGCCCGCAGCAGGCCGGGCAGTCCGGGCAGGGTCGGCCAGCCCGCCTCGCGGGTGAGCCGCGCCAGGCGGATGCGCTGGCGCAGCAGGGCCTGCGTGCTCTCGAGCACGATGCGCCCGTCCTTGAGCAGGGCGATGTCCGCGCCGGCCCGCTCGAGGTCGGCGGTGATGTGGGTGGAGAACACCACCGTCTTGCCAGGGCGCTGCACGCGCTGCATGAGCTCGCCCATGAATGCGCGCCGCGCCTGCGGGTCCAGGCTCGCCACCGGCTCGTCCAGCAGCAGCAGGTCCGGATCCGGCGCCAGCGCGCGCACGATCGCCAGTTTCTGTCGCTGTCCCTGCGAGAGCTGGCCGATCTTCTGGCGGGCGTCGATCTCCCATTCGACCAGCAGCCGTTCGGCGAAATCGCGATCCCAGTGCGCGTAGAACGCGGCGGTGAAATCCAGGAAGTTGCGGACCTTCATCCACGGGAACAGGTCGAAGCTCTGCGGCACGAAGCCGATCCGCTGCAGGCGCTCCCCGCCGGGCTGGGTCATCGGCTGGTCGAAGATCTCGACGCTGCCCGCATCGACCGGCGACAGGCCGACCAAGCAGCGCAACAGCGTGGTCTTGCCCGCGCCGTTGCGTCCGAGCAGTCCGATTACGCGTCCGGCGGGGATCGACCAATCCAGGCCGCTCAGGACCTCGCGCTTTCCGAAGCGTTTCTGCAGTCCGCGCACCTGCACGCAGACTTCGCTGGAAACGGGGGCAGTCACCGACATGCAGGCAATCCTCCTTGATACCAGTCCCCATCATCGGGCATTTGACCGTCGTGGGCCAGCATCGCCCGTGCGTTGTCACGTGGGGATCGGCTGATCGTGTCGGCCGGACTTCTATACTGGCGCCATGAGTCCTGTTCCCGACCACCTCGACGACCTGCCGCTGTTCCCGCTGTCCACGGTGCTGTTTCCCCGTGGGCGGTTGCGCCTGCGCATCTTCGAGCCGCGCTACCTGGACATGGTGCGCGAATGCGCCGGGCGCGACGTGCCGTTCGGCGTGTGCCTGATCCTGGAGGGCAAGGAGACGGGCGCGCCGGCGGTGCCGGCGGCCGTCGGTACCCTGGCGCGGATCGCCGATTTCTTCACCGATGGCGACGGCATCCTCGGCGTCCAGGTGGTCGGCGAGGAACGATTCCGGGTCGAGAAGGTGCATATGCGCGACAACGGCCAGGTGCGCGGCCAGGTGACTTGCTGGTCACCCGAAGCGCACATGGAACTTCCGCCCGAGCACGTGCTGCTGGCCGACATCCTGCGTCGACTGGTCGAGCAGGCCGCGCCGCAGTGGCACGATGCCGACGCGGCCAGCTATGACCAGGCCAGTTGGGTCGGATTTCGCCTGGCCGAACTGTTGCCTCTGGGCAACACCGAGCGCCAGGCATTGCTCGAGATGCGCGATCCGCTCGAGCGCCTGGCCGAACTGCGCGACGCACTGCCGCGTTTCCAGCGCGAATGAATCACCGACCGGGCAGTAGACTCGGGTCACGGCCTTCACGCATCGCGAGATGATCCCCATGAGTACCTTGTCCGGCAAGACCCTTTTCATCACCGGCGCCTCGCGCGGCATCGGCCTGGCCATCGCCCTGCGCGCCGCGCGCGATGGTGCCAACGTGGTCATCGCGGCCAAGAGCAGCGTGCCCAATCCCAAGCTGCCGGGCACCATCCACACCGCCGCCGAAGCGGTCGAGGCTGCCGGCGGCCATGCCCTGGCGATCAAGCTCGACATCCGCGACGACCCGGCCGTGGCCGAGGCCATGGCCCGTGCGGCCGAGCATTTCGGCGGCATCGACATCCTGGTCAACAATGCCAGCGCGATCTGGCTGGCCGGCATCGAGAAGACCCCGATCAAGCGCTTCGATCTGATGCAGCAGGTCAATGCGCGCGGAACCTTCGTCTGCGCGCAGGCGGCGCTGCCCTACCTCCGGCAGGCGGCCAACCCGCACATCCTCAGCCTGGCGCCGCCGCCCAGCCTGGACCCGAAGTGGTGGGGGCCGCACACCGGCTACACGTTGGCCAAGATGGGCATGAGTTTCGTCACCCTGGGGCTGGCCGCGGAGCTGGGCGAGCAGGGCTTCGGCGTGCACGCGCTGTGGCCGCGCACGGTGATCGCCACGGCGGCGCTGGCGATGCTCGGCGACAGCGTGCAGCCGGCACACTGCCGTCGCCCGGACATCGTGGCCGATGCCGCGCATGCCCTGTTGTGCCGGCCCGCCGCCGCGTGCAATGGCGGTTTCCGTCTCGACGAGGACGTGTTGCGCGAACAAGGCGTGGAGGATTTCTCCGCCTATGCCGTCCAGCCCGGCAATCGACTGCTTCCGGACCTGTTCCTGGACTGAAATGTTCGTATGGCTGATGGGCGTAGTGCGCCCGTGGAATGGAAGCGCCCGGTCCGTCGCGCGATGCTGGTCAAGCGTCACGCTTGCCAATTCACCAGATACAGGACGGGATCGGGCATGGGTCAAGCACTCGGGGAGCATGTACTTTCGAATCCGCGCCACGCGCTGTGGATCGGTGATGTGGAAACTTCATTGCGCGAGGATCTCAGGAGCACGGGCTGGCTACTCAGCGAGATGGCGCCGCAGCTTTCCGCCGAGGCAGAACTGGCGCGCAGCCGCTCCATGGTGGGCGTGATCGACCTGCGCAGCAGCGAGGATTGCGACCTGAATGCGCTCGAGACCCTGCTGAGCGCGCATCCCGACAAGCGCTGGATCGCGTTGGTATGTCCCCGGGCGCTGGCCAATCCGAGAATCACCTCGCTGGTGCGCGCCGGCTGCTTCGACTACGTGACGGCCCCGGCCGATGTCGAGCGCCTGGCTGCCGCGTTGGGACACGCGTGGGGCATGGCGCAACTGCACACTGCCGGGACGAATGCGCGAGCGCAGGATGATTTCGGGGACATGCTCGGCGACAGCGCGCCCATGCGCGAACTGCGCACGCGCATCGAGAAGTTCGCGCCGGTCGACGTACCGGTGCTGATCACCGGCGAAACCGGCACGGGCAAGGAAGTCGCCGCCCGCGCCGTGCACGAGCGCTCCTCGCGCCGGGGGGAGCCCTTCATCGCCATCAACTGCGGCGCCCTGCCGGCCAATCTGGTGCAATCGGAGCTGTTCGGCCACGAGCGCGGCGCCTTCACCGGCGCCAATGCGCGCAAGATCGGGCGCATCGAGACCGCCGACGGCGGCACGGTGTTCCTGGACGAGATCGGCGACCTGCCGCTGGATGCGCAGACCAACCTGCTGCGTTTCCTGCAGGAAGGCACGATCGAGCGCGTCGGCAGCTGCACTTCGCTGCGCCTGGACGTGCGCGTGATCGCGGCCACCCATGTGGATCTGGAAAAGGCCGTCGCCAACGGCCGCTTCCGCGAGGACCTGTATTACCGTCTCAACGTGCTGCGCCTGCCGGTGCCTCCGTTGCGCGAGCGCGGCCAGGACATCCTGCGCCTGGCGCGACATTTCCTCGCCACCTTCAGGAGTGAACATGCCGCCGGCACCCACGTGCAGGAGTTCGGGCCGGAAGCCGAGGCTGCCTTGTGCGCATTCCCATGGCCGGGCAACGTGCGCGAGCTGATGAACCGCGTGCGGCGCGCGGCTGTGGTGGCCGAATCCTCCCTGATTTCCGCCGCCGACCTGGACCTGTCCGCACGCGCCCATGCGGGCACGCGCACGACGGTAACGGCATCCACGCTCGACCGTGCACGTGCCCAGGCCGAGCGTGAGGCCATCCTTGCCTGCCTGCGCGCCAGCCGCTTCAACGTGAGCGAATGCGCGCGGCGGCTGCAGGTGTCGCGGGTGACGGTCTACCGCCTGTGCAAGAAGTACAGCGTCACCCTGGATGCGACTCCCCCGAACTGAGCCCGCGGGGCGCGAAGGCTCTCAGAAGGTATACGGGAGCTTGAAGCTCAGGGTCATGTCCGGCGCATCCGGCGTCAGGCCGACGCCCAGCACGCTGACCAGGGTGCTGTGTTCGCTCATGGCGTAGGTCACGCCCACGTTGAACGTGGCTGCATGGCCGTCGCTGCCGATGACCGATCCCCATGAGCTGTTCCTGGGCTTCACGCGTGCCTTGGCATTGATGCGGTCGTTGAAGGACAGGCTCAGGCTGCTGCGTTCATTGAAGGCAAACGCCACGCCACCACCCAGAGTGTAGACGTTGCCCAGCTGCACGCGGCCGGGGTTGACGGTATCGGGGTTGTTGTCCAGGTCGCCGAACTGGTTCGCCCAGCTGTGCCCGAAGCCGACGCTGCCGAACAGGATCGCCGGATCCAGCGTCTTGACCATCGACATCCCGACGTTGGCGGTCCACATGCCGTTGCCGGTGGGTTGCTGGCTGGGTACCGCGAAACGGATGAACTTGTCGTTGTCTCGCTCGAGCACGCGCCAGTCGATCCCGTAGGGTGCGCGCCCGGTGGGCGCAGTCACGCCGAAGGTCAGTACTGTGTCGGGCCGGTGCAGGGTTTCGGTGAACATCCGGTAGTTGACGCTCAGCGTGGCATCGCCAATGTGGTTTCCGGAGACCTTCTGCTCGGCCGTGGCCGCGGCCGAGCCGCCCGCGCCGCCCTTCTGGTAGGTCGTGCGGCGTGCCAGGTACGGCACGTCCAGGTTCAGGGTCCAGCGCGGGCTGATGCCGTAGCGTGCGGCCAGGTTGTAGGTCAGGGTGTCGGACTCGACATTCTCGATGGCGATGTTGCCGAGGAAGATCGCATCCAGCGCCAGGAAACCGTTCAGGGTGAGCTGCTTGCGGTCGTAGCGGGCGTAGGTCAGGCTGTTTTCCAGCGTGAACTTGCGATCGAACACGGCGTGCTCCTGCTGCAGCACATCCTCCACGCTGCGCGAGGGGCGGGTGTCTTCGCCGGTCTTGCCCTCGGCGTTGCGGATGGTCTGCGTACCGCCGGTCTTCGCCGTTTCCTGCCCGGACGGTTCCGTCTGCGTGGCCACGGCCTGGCCGTTGACGCGACCCTCCAGCTTGGCCTGCAGGGCCTGGACCTGGGCATCGAGTTCGCGCAGGTGCCGGACCTGGTCGGCATAACTGGCCTTCAGTGCCTGCAGTTTCGCCATCAGCGTACGCACCTTGGCCTGGTCGCGCTCGGCTGCGGTCATGCTTGCCTGGTTGTCCGAGCCGTTGTCCTGTGCCTGTACGGCAAAGGCCAGCATCAGGCTGGCGGCCAGCAGGGTGCGGACGAGCCGCACCGGTTTGTGGTCTGCTTGCATGCTTTGTTCCCCTTATTGGTCTCAGAAACTCATGCCGATGCCGCGCATCTGGGTCATCGATTGCGCCAGGTCGCGGCTGAGGTCGACGGTGCCGGCCAGCGAGCGCTGCACCAGTTGGAGCTGCAGGCTGTTGTGCACCGACTGCCCGTCCGTACCGATGGCGATGACCTGGCCCAGGCTGCCGCCGTTGATCCACTGCTGCACCTGGCCCTGGCCGCTGATGCTCAGCGACACCTGCATGCCCTGGTCGCCGATGCTGGCGCTGGCGCTGGCATCGCCACTCTGCAGGGCGTAGGTCTGGGGCTGGCCCGTGAAGGCCGTGCCGGCGGCCGGTGCCGGACTGCCGGCATCGCCCTCGGAGGTCACCGCCACCGAGGTGACGTTGTCGGCCACGTTGCGATCGCCTGCGATCTGCACGCCCTGTACGAGCCCGGACACGTTGCTCAGGCCGGAACTGTCGACCGTGCGCTGAACCGAATCCGCGTTGTTTGCGGTGGTCGTCGTCGGTGTGATCTGCACGATGGTCACGGTCGGCTGGAAGGTCATCTGGACGTTGCCGTTGGCATCGAAGTTCATGCCCAGTGTCATGCTGCTGGCCAGTTGCTGGCCGCTGGTCGCGTTCCAGTTGCTGGTCATGGTGACGCCGAAGTAGGCCACGGTGCTGGAGTTGCCGGGTGGGGTCCACTTGCCGCGCATCTGCGCCAGTTCTTCATCGCCTATCTCGGTCATGCCGTTATTGTTGGCCGTGTGGATTTGTGCGGCCCATGCGTGTCCCGAGAGGCTGGCCAGGCCCAGGGCCACGGTGGCGAGGGGAAGGGGATGTTTCATGGTGGTTCTCCTGGACTGTTCCTCAGAACAGGTCCGCATGGGTGAAGCCGAAATCCAGCAGCTCGGCATCGGAAATCGGTCCGCGCCGCGCCATCAGGGCGCGGGCGCTGGGTGTACGTTTGGGTTGCAGTAGCACGGTGTTGCGGTCGAAGCCGCTGCCGATGACCACGAACAGCGCGCGTGAGGGCCATTCGGCGAGGAATTGCTGGAGCGACAACTGGCGGTTGCCAAGCATCGGATCGGCAATCTCGGCGACGTTGTTGCGCACCTGTTTGAGCACCACGAAGTGGCTGAAACCCTTCACGTTCATCAACACGATCGTGGGCACGCGCACCGTTTCCAGGCGTGCCACGGTGACGCGGTAGCCGCGACCGCGGAATCCGAGACGTTCGACGTAGTGCTTGATGTCCAGCAGCGAGAAACCGCGCTTGGACACCTCCTTGGGGTCGGAAACGCCGAGCAGGCCCTGGATGACGAGGTTCTCGTCGACGTGCATGTGGTAGCCGTAGCGAAGAATGGTGGCCAGGGCTGCCGCACCGCAGCTGTAGTCGGTCTGCTGGCGCACGATGTATCGGAAGCGCGCATCGCGCATGCTTTCCACGTGGGTCGTGTACAGCGCGCCGTTGGGCAGTACGCCGCTGAACTCCACCTCGCCGGCCTGTGCCGGGGCGAGCATGGATAGCGCGATCAGGATCAGGCTGGCGGCCATGCGCATGATGGAATCCCTACGTTCGATGTTCGTGGTGTTGCGGTGAAAAGTGCTCCCCGGCCGATCCTCGGCCGGGGAGCGTGCGTGCAAGTGCACGCGAGTGGCTGGCTTATTGCGACTCGCCGCCACCGCCGGTGCTGCCACCGCCGGTGCTGGGCTGTGCAATGGCCATGGCCAGGCTGTTGGCCTGCTGGTTGCCGGTACCGGCCGAGACGTTGATCCCGATGTTGCCGGAGGCACCACTGAAGGCGTTGCCGCTGAGCGAGGCCGTGTTGGTGGTCGGCAGATACGAGATCTGCTGGTAGTACACCGAGCCGGTCAGGTTGATGTTGTTCAGCGTGACGTCTCCCGCCTCGGAGAAGCCCAGGCCGCCGGAGGCCGACGAGCCTCGGGTGTAGCCGAAGGCCAGCGCACCGCCGTCGCCGTTCAGGTCCGAACCACCCTGGGTCTGGGTATCCAGATCGAAGTGACCGGTCGAGTTGCCATTCGGGTGCGAGGCACCGGACCACATGTCCGGATAGACGTTGCCGATCTGGTCGACCGCGCCGCTCAGCCCGAGGTTGGCGCTGCCCTGGCCGCTACCGCTGTAGGTACCGCTGCCCGAGCCGGAAAGCGCCACGTCAACACGGGTCATGTACGTGTCCTGGAACACGTCGTTGAGCGTGGTGTTGTGGCCCGAGGCCTGGTCGGAGGAGA
Source organism: uncultured Gammaproteobacteria bacterium (assembly GCA_963817755.1). Lineage (GTDB taxonomy): Bacteria > Pseudomonadota > Gammaproteobacteria > Xanthomonadales > Rhodanobacteraceae > Oleiagrimonas. Next base: position 7,957 of record CAWFPB010000005.1, on the reverse strand, counting down.
CCGTGGCCTGCGCGAAGCTGCTGGTGGCCACCGAGGCCGACAGCGCGTTCTTCTGCTGGTTGTTGTTGCCGGACGTGATATTCACGCCGATGTTGCCGGAAGCACCGTTGAAGGAGTCGCCGCTCACCGTGGCCCGGTTGGTGGTGCCCAGATTCATGGTCTGGTTCAGGGCGCCGGACTGGTTGACGAACACCTCGGCGTCGGCCATGCCGAAGGTGAAGCTGGCATCGGCCGCGGACAGCGCGGCGGCGTTGTCCTGCTGGTTGTTGTCGCCGGACGCGACGTTGGCGCCGATGTTGCCCGATGCGCCGCTGGCGGTGCTGTCACTGATGGACGACCGGTTGGTGACCATCCCGTTCTCGACGTAGTTGTCGCCGTTGGTCTGACGGTTGTTGATGATGGAGATCGCCGCCGAATCGACGTTGATGGCGCCGGACACATCGACGTTTCCGGCCACCTTCACCTTCGACTTGAGCGAAATGCTCTTCTTCATCGAGACCTGGTCGTTGTTGCCCTGGTGCGGGTCCTGGCTCTGCTGGGCCTGCACCGCGGTTGCGCCGAGCAGTGTGGTCACTGCGATGGCGAGCAGGGTTTTGTTGAGTATCGTTTTCATGATGTCCTCTCTTCTCTCTGGTATTGGAGTGAGTGGCTATCGCTGGGAAGGCGAGACCGACAGGTGCAGCACGTTCGCGGCTGCATTGGCGGATCCGGCCACTTGGTTGAGTTGCACGACGCCTTGAACCTCCCGCAGGGCGGTCGATTCGACGGCGACGTGGCGCCCCTTGGCGGTATCCGCCATCGGAGCGGGGGAAACAGTTCCCCCTGCGGACGCGGAGGCGGTGGCGAACCACGCGTCACCGGCTTCGCGTATGCCCTGTGAGGCCAGCGCCGCTGAAACCACGTTCAGTTCCGTGTTGCTGGCGCCGCTGGCCTGGTTGATGGAGAGCACTCCCTGTGCACCGTGAAAGGCGCTGCCGCCGATACTGGCGCTGGCCTGGTCGGGAGAGAGTGCGAGGTTGTTGCCTTGCAGCTGACTGGCCCGGACGCGGGTACCGGCGTTCGGCCCGACCGCGAAGACGCGCAGGTTGGCCTGCTGGTTGAAGTCGCCCGCGGCCATGTTCACGCCGACCACCCCGCTGGCGCCGGACATGGCCTGCCCGTCGATGCGCGTGCTGGTCAGGTAGTGCAGCATGCTGTCGTAGCTGTCCTGCGGGGCGTTCTGCGCCATGGCCGGGGTCGCGAATACCGTGGCCAGGAGCAGCAGGGTGGGTAGGAGGGTCAATCCGCGCATGGGGGCACCTCAACGGGTTCCAGTGGGCACGGGGATGGCGCCCATGGCCTGTTGCATGGTGTTGCCCAGGCCACGGGTGGCCTGGCCGATGGTGCCCATCGGGTGCGCGCCGGGAGGCGCGTTGTCGTTCGGAGCCTGGCGGACGCTGCCCGTCGCCGGAGCTCCCAGCACCTGCGTGATCGTGTGGCCGAACCGGCGCGTGGTGGTACGTACGGGACTGGCGCTGAGCGTGGCGATCTCGGCGTCGCTCAGAAGCGAGCCCTGGCCGAGCACGGCGTTCAGTTCACGGTTGGGGCGGGGATCGACCAGCAGCGCCATGCCCGGGGGCTGCATGCGCGTGGCGGGACGCGTGGCCACGGTACGCAACACGACGATTTCGCCATGTGCGGCCTTTACGGCCTTGCGCGCATCGCCAGCATGCGCATCGTGTACCGTCAGGACCAGGGCCGCCGCGGCTGCACAGCACATCGCGGCGCGCCATGCGAGGGTCATTCGGTTCGGACGGTTCGTATGAATCATCACTTGCGGGGACATCTCGTGCTCCTTGCACTTGCCCCGTAGTCCATCGCAAGTTCGGTGCCATCCTCTCAAATCCTTGAAGAGGTTGAGATTTCCCGAGGGTCTTCCGTAGTCTGGGCACGAATGGTGTTGCATCGGTGATACAGGTCGCCAGGCATTCAGGGCCCTTTGCCGGCGTGCAGGCCTTGCGCACCCGTGCCCGGTACGGGGTGTTACGCTGATGAAACAGGTGTCACAGGCGCGGTGGTCCGACGGATGGCCAGTCGGCTCCGACGTGTAGCCGGGAGACCGCTTCATGCGGCCTAGCCCATGCGTCGGATGCGACGCGATCCGCGGCCACATGCCGTCCTGGGACGTTCACCGAATGCCGGATCCCGGAGGATGGCGCCGATGAAATTTCTGCACAGCATGGTTCGCGTACGCGACCTCGAATCTTCCCTGCGGTTCTTCCGCGACGGGCTGGGTCTGGTCGAGGCGCGGCGCAAGGATTACCCCGAGGGGCGATTCACGTTGCTCTACCTGCATGCGCCCGACCAGCCGGACGTGGAGGTCGAGCTGACCCACAACTGGGGTTCGGAGGAGGACTACGGCTCGGCGCGCAACTTCGGGCACCTGGCCTTCGCGGTGGACGACATCTACGCGACCTGCGCGCACCTGAAGGACATGGGCGTGACCATCAACCGCCCGCCGCGCGACGGCCACATGGCCTTCGTGCGCTCGCCGGACCTGATCTCGATCGAGCTGCTGCAGAAGGGCGACCCGCTGGAACCGGCCGAGCCCTGGGCGTCGATGCCCAATACCGGCAGCTGGTAACCGGTCATCGCCGGGCCCGGTACCTGCGGGACGGTTGCGCTGCATAATGGGCTTTTTCGCAGCCGCCGTTTCGCCGGACACCGCAGACCATGAACGATACTTCCCCCGATTCCACGCCCACCGGGGCGCTGACCGCGCTCGGCCGGCGGTACTACCTGCCGGTCTACCGGCCGCGCGAGCTGGTGCTGGATCGCGGCCAGGGGTCGCGGGTATGGGACATCGAGGGCCGCGAATACATCGACTTCGGCGGCGGCATCGCCGTGAACGCGCTGGGCCATCGGCATCCGGCCCTGGTGGCGGCGCTGGAAGCGCAGGCGCACAAGCTGTGGCACGTCAGCAACGTGTTCCACACCGAGCCGCCGCTGCGCCTGGCCGAGGAGCTGGTCACGGCCTCCCGGTTCGCCGAGCGGGTGTTCCTGTGCAATTCCGGCGCCGAGGCCAACGAGGCCGCGATCAAGCTGGTACGCAAGTGGGCCGCGACGCAGGGTCGTGCGCCCGAGCGCCGGGTGATCCTCACCTTCGAGGGTTCCTTTCACGGCCGCACCCTGGCCACGGTCACGGCCACCGCGCAACCGAAGTACCAGGCTGGCTTCGAACCGCTGCCCGGCGGCTTCCGCTACCTGCCGTTCAACGACGCCGTGGCGGTGGAGGCGGCGATGCGGGCCGGCGACGTGGCCGCGGTGCTGGTCGAGCCGGTGCAGGGCGAGGGCGGCGTGGTGCCGGCCGCGCCCGGGTTCCTGGCGCGCCTGCGCGAACTGTGTGATGCCCATGATGCCCTGCTGGTGCTCGACGAGATCCAGTGCGGCATGGGGCGCACCGGCACCCTGTTCGCCCATGCGCAGGATCGGGTGCGGCCCGACATCGTCACCCTGGCCAAGGCGCTGGGCGGCGGGTTCCCGGTCGGCGCCATGCTGGCCGGGCCGAAGGTGGCCGACGTGATGGGGGTTGGCGCCCATGGCACCACGTTCGGCGGCAATCCACTGGCCGCGGCCGTGGCACGGGCGGTGCTGCGCGAACTGCAATCGCCGGCGGTCACCGACAACGTGGCCCGGCAGTCGCGGGCGCTGCGCGAAGCGTTGCAGGCGATGGGTGAGGAAATGGGCGTGTTCCGCCAGGTGCGCGGTCGCGGGCTGATGCTGGGGGCCGTCCTGGACGACGCCCATGCCGGGCGCGCCGGCGAGGTGCTCGATCACGCCGCACGGCATGGCCTGCTGCTGTTGCAGGCCGGCCCCGATGTGCTGCGTGTGGTACCGGCCCTGAACATCACCGACAGCGAGCGCGACGAGGGTCTGGCCCGGCTGCGCGCCGCACTGGCTGATTTCGTCGCATGAAGACGGGCTGAGCCTCGTGCAAAACGGCCGCCGGTGTTTCAGGCATCGCTTTCGGTAGCGGTGACACGGGGCAGCCTGGCCCCGCAATGCCGGCAGAAGCGGGCGTCGGACTCGTGACCGGCCAAACCGCATTCCTCGCATCGCCTCCGCTGGCGCGCCTCGCGGATGCCCGAGGCCAGTTCGGCGGTGAAGATGCCGGTGGGCACCACGATGATGCTGTAGCCGACCAGGATGATCAGCGAGGTCAGCATCTTGCCCAGCGCCGTGTGCGGGGTGACGTCGCCGAAGCCGACCGTGGTCATGGTCACCACCGCCCAGTACATCGATTGCGGGATCGAGGTGAAGCCGTCCTTGGGTCCTTCGATCAGGTACATCAGTGCGCCGAAGATCAGCACCAGGGTCAGGAAGGTGCTGACGAACACCAGCACCTTGCGCCGGCTGCGGATCAGTGCCGACCACAGCAGGGTGGCCTCACCCACATAGCGGGTCAGCTTCAGTACGCGGAAGATGCGCAGGATGCGCAGCGCACGGATCACCAGCAGGTACTGGCTGCCGGCCAGCACCAGGCTGATGTAGGTGGGCAGCACCGACAGCAGGTCGACGATGCCGAAGAAGCTGCGCGCGTAGCGCCACGGCCGTCGCACCACCCACAGGCGTACCGTGTATTCGGCGGTGAAGGCCAGGGTGAAGCCCCATTCGGCCAGATAGAACGCATCGCCGAATCGCTGGTGCAGGTCCTGCACCGAATCGAGCATCGTCACCAGGATGCTGGCGAGGATGGCGATGATCAGGACCACGTCGAAGGACCGGCCGGGCCGGTCGTGATGCCCGAAGATGACGTGGAAGGCGCGCGCGCGCCAGGCCGCTCCCTGCGCGGGCTCGTGCGGCCCGATGCGCGCAGGCAGCGGCGCGCCGGCCATGCTCAGTCGTGCTCCCGCGCGAGATCGGCCAGGACTTCGTCGGCAGCCGCAAGGGTCTGCTCGATATCGGCCCCGGAATGCGCCGAGGACATGAAGCCGGCCTCGAAGGCACTCGGCGCCAGGTACACGCCGCGTTCGAGCATGCCGTGGAAGAAGCGCTTGAAGGCCTTGATATCGCAGGCCGTGACCTGGTCGAAGCGGGTGACCGGGCCGGGTCCGAAGAACAGGCCGAACATGCCGCCCACGTGGTGCGTGCTGAAGGCGATGCCGTGCTTGTCGGCCAGCGCCTGCATGCCGCCGGTCAAGGTGGCGCACTTGGCCTCGAGCGCGTCGTGGAAACCCGGCTCGCGCACCAGCTCCAGCATCGCCAGGCCCGCGGCCATGGCCACCGGATTGCCGCTCAGCGTGCCGGCCTGGTAGATCGGGCCGGTCGGTGCGACCTGCTGCATCAGTTCGCGCTTGCCGCCGTAGGCGCCCACCGGCATGCCGCCGCCGATGACCTTGCCGAAGGTGGTCAGGTCGGGCGTGACGCCGTAGCGCGCCTGGGCGCCGCCGGCGGCGACGCGGAAGCCGGTCATGACCTCGTCGAAGATCAGCACTGCGCCGTGTTCGCTGCACAGTACGCGCAGACCCTCCAGGTACCCGGGTACCGGCGGCACGCAGTTCATGTTGCCGGCCACCGGCTCGACGATCAGTCCGGCGATGTCCGCGCCGCGTTCGGCGAACAGGGCCCGGGCCGCCTCCAGGTCGTTGTAGGGCAGAGTCAGGGTCAGGTCGGCCGCGGCCTTGGGCACGCCCGGCGAGGTTGGCACGCCGAAGGTGAGTGCGCCCGAGCCGGCCTTGACCAGGAAACTGTCGCCGTGGCCGTGGTAGCAGCCCTCGAACTTGACGATGAGGTTGCGGCCGGTGGCGCCGCGCGCCAGGCGGATCGCCGACATGGTGGCCTCGGTGCCGGAGTTGACCATGCGCATCATCTGCATGGACGGGACCATGTCGCGGATGGTCTCGGCCATGGTCACCTCGTCTGCGCACGGTGTGCCGAAGGACAGGCCGTCGCGCACCGCGCGTTCGACCGCCTCGCGTACCCTCGGGTGGTTGTGGCCGGCGATCATCGGCCCCCAGGAGCCGACGTAGTCGATGTAGCGCGTGCCCTCCACGTCCCACAGGCAGGCGCCGTCGGCGCGTGCGGTGAAGAAGGGCTCGCCGCCCACCGAGGAAAAGGCGCGCACCGGGGAATTGACGCCGCCGGGCATCAACGGTTGTGCGCGCTGGAACAGTTCGTGGTTGCTGGTCATGTCGGGTCGGCTCGTGTTGCGTCGAACAGGGCATCGAATCGATGGGCGGCGCCGCGCACGTCATCGGTGTCGAAAACGGCGGAAATGGCGGCCAGGAAATCGGCGCCGGCCGCAATCAGCGCGGCGCCATTGTCCGGGGTGATGCCACCGATGGCCACCACCGCCGGCCCCAGGCGGGCCGCTTCGGCCAGCAGGGTAGCAGGCACCTGGCGCGCCTGCGGTTTGCTGGGCGAGGGATGGAAGGCGCCGAAGGACAGGTAATCCACGTCCTTCGAAGCCATGAGGCGGGCGCGTTCCAGGTCGCCGTAGCAGGACACGCCGATGATCGCATCCGGCCCCAGGTCGGCACGCACTGTGGCCGGGTTGGCATCCATGGAGCCCAGGTGCACGCCGGCGGCACCGCTGGCACGCACCAGTTCGACATCGTGGTCGATGATGACCGGAGCCCCGAAGGGCCGGGCGACTTCGACCAGGGCGCGTGCCCGTTCCAGGCGCTGCGCAGGATCGGCATGGAGGTCGCGAAACTGCAGCATGCGCGCACCGCCGGCCAGGGCCGCGCGTGCGGCGTGCAAGGCCTGCGGGCCGGTGGCATCGGTGATCGCGTACAGGCCGGCGGCGGGCAGGCGGCCGTTCAAGCAGCCCCCCGCTGTACCTGGGCGGCGCGTTGCTGCGACAATAGGCGTTCCATGTTCCGTTTCATGTCGTGAATTCATCGATGAGCGTTTCCGGTACCGAGACTGTGGCTGCCCGCAAGTGGATGTGCGTGGTGTGCGGTTTCATCTATGACGAGGTCGAGGGCCTGCCCGAGGAAGGGATCGAGCCCGGCACCCGCTGGGAGGATATTCCGGATACCTGGACCTGCCCCGACTGCGGCGTGACCAAGGACGACTTCGAGATGATCGAGATCGACTGATCCGTCATCGAAGGCGCCGATCCGGTCATCGGATCGCCCGATTCGGTCAGGCCGGTGTCCGTCGCCGGCGCTTTCATGGAACTGCATCCCGACACGCACTGCGATGGAGGCAGCCCATGAAACAGTTCATCCCCTTCGACGACGCATGGCTGGATCATCCCGAATCCATGCCCGAGCGCCTGGTGCCCTACCAGGTCGGGGTGCCGTGCCGGCACGCCAAGGCCGAGGATGTTCAGCGTACCGGCCCGATCTTCCCCTCCAGCGAGAAGGTATCGCCGTTGGTGATCCCCAGCTGAGCCACGGTCCCGGCGGCAAGCTCGAGCACATAGGTTGCGGGCTTGCCGCTGGGGTAGGTCGGACACGGGTCGGCCTTGCACGGCGGCACGTCCAGCTGCATCGACACCAGCTTGCGATCCTTGTCGAAGAACAGGATGTCCAGCGGGATCAGCGTGTTCTTCATCCAGAACGATTGCGGAGCGTCATAGGCAAACACGAACAGCATGCCGTGGTCGGCTGACAGGGAGGTGCGGTGCATCAGGCCCAGCTCGCGCTGTGCGTCGTTCGTGGCCAGTTCCACCTGGAACGTGTGGCCGTGCAGGTGCAGCGCATGCGTGGTGGCGTTCCGGGCGGGAGCGGCAAGGCAGGCGCCCGCAAACAGCGTGAAAGCCAGGGTCAGCAGGTAACGTTTCATCGTGCGGGACTCTCGATGGGTGATGAGAAAGGGCTGGAAGGTGAGTGTATCGCGCGCTTCGCAAAAAACTTTCGCCCGCCCCCTTCCCTCGTCGCGCCGGTGGGCGTATGATTCGCGGCCCGCACAGAGCGGCGGCCATCTCCATGGCCGTTGTTTCCGGAGCGCAAATACCTCGTAAAAAAGG
>CAWFPB010000004.1:0-182713 GCA_963817755.1 uncultured Gammaproteobacteria bacterium | reverse complement strand
TCAAGGAAATTTGCATCGCCGGAAATGGGCCGCGCCCCGCCTGTGCGTTGGCGGGCCGCGCATCATAGGGAGGCGTCGCGCACAGCGCAACCCCTATGTGAAAAATCGTGCTCAGGACGCCTTCAACTGCACCCGGGCAAAGTTGCGCTTGCCGATCTGCAAGACACCCTCGAACCCGGCTCCGAACGCTAGCTGGGCATCCTGGACGACCTCGCCATCGATGCGCACTGCGCGCTCCTTGAGCTTGCGATGGGCCTCGGAATTGGACTTGGTCAGGCCGGCCGCCGTCAGCAGCGCCGGAAGGCGCAGGCCCTCGGCCGGCACCGCGATCTCGTCCAGCGGCAACAGCGAGGTATCGCCCTGGCCGCGCACCACGGCATGCCAGCCGGCAACGGCCTGCTCGGCGGCGGCCGCATCGTGGAAGCGCGCGGCCAGTTCGCGCGCCAGGCGCAGCTTGGCGTCGCGCGGATTGAGCTGGCCGCCCTCCACTTCCTGTTTCATCTGCGCCAGTTCGTCCAGCGACACGTCGAAGCTGAGCAGCTCGAACCAGCGCCACATCAACTCGTCGCCGATCTTCATGGTCTTGGTGACGATGTCGATGGCTGGCTCGTCGATGCCGATGTAGTTGTCCAGCGACTTGGACATCTTGTTGACGCCGTCCAGTCCTTCCAGAAGCGGCATGGTCAGCACCACCTGCGGCGGCTGGCCCTCGTGCTCCTGCAGGGCGCGCCCCATGAGCAGGTTGAACTTCTGGTCGGTACCGCCCAGCTCGATGTCGGCCTTGAGCGCCACCGAGTCGTAGCCCTGAACCAGCGGATACAGGAACTCATGGATGGCGATCGGCTGCTGCGCCTTGTAGCGCTTGTCGAAATCATCGCGCTCGAGCATGCGCGCCACCGTATGTTGCGCGGCCAGCCGCACCATGTCGGCTGCATTCATGTCTGCCGAACCACTCGCTGTTGAAGCGCACCTCGGTCTTGTCGCGATCGAGTACCTTGAACACCTGCGCGGCGTAGGTCTCTGCATTGGCCTTGACCTGCTCGGGCGTGAGCGGCTTGCGCGTGGCGTTCTTGCCGGTCGGGTCGCCGATCATGCCGGTGAAGTCGCCAATCAGGAAGATCACCGTATGGCCCAGGTCCTGGAACTGGCGCATCTTGTTGAGCAGCACCGTGTGGCCCAGATGAAGATCCGGCGCAGTCGGGTCGAAGCCGGCCTTCACCCGCAGCGGTTTTCCCGATGCCAGGCGCTTCTCCAGCTCCTCGACCTTGATGATTTCGTCGGCGCCACGGCCGATCAGCGCCAGGGCGCGCTCGATGTCGCTCATGCAGACCTCTTTACTCAAGGAATGGCGCCCGCCGGCAGGGTTGGCGAGCTGAATGCGGTTAATTGTGCGTTAATCGAAGTGATGGGCGCAACGCTTTGAAAAAAAAGGCGTTGACGGGGTTTCACAGCGCTCGCTATCGTAGCCGTACTCATTACTCCCAACATGATCGCGGGGCGGATCGGCACGATGAATCAGGGCAAATCGACGGCGAACCAGGATCGCCGCCAGGCGACACGACGCACTTCCGCACACCATCGCCCGCGTTTCCGGGAACGCCTGACCAGCTGGTTCAAGGGTTCGCCGAACCAGTCCACGCCCGTGCACTGGGCCCGCGAACGCTGGATCCTCACGGTCGCCGTGAGCCTGGTCACCGTGCTTTCCGTGCTGGTCATGCCGACCTGGGCAAGCGTCCACAAACCCGCCCCCGATGCCCAGAGCATAACCGAGATCCCGTTGACACTGCCGGTGCTCCCGCCGCAACCGCTGCCGGCCAGGCAGCCGCAGTGGCAGGTGGTCCACGTCAAACCGGGCCAGACGCTGTCCGGCCTGTTCCAGTCGCGCGATCTCGATTTCGCCGATCTCAAGCTGGCGCTCGACGCCACCCACAAATCCGGCACCCTTCACGACCTGCATCCGGGCGACGCCATCGGATTTCTCACCGACCGCAGCGGCAAGCTCGAGGCCATGCGCTTCGAACAGGATGCTGAGCACCGTGTGGTGCTGCGCTTTGCCGATGGCGAAGTGACGCGCCAGATGCAGGAACGTCATGTCGAACGCCGCCAGCACATCGCCCACGGCGTGATCCGCTCCTCGCTGTTCGGTGCCGCCAGCCGCGCGGGCCTGAGCGACGCGATGGTGGTGAAGCTGGCCGACGTGTTCAAGTACGACATCGACCTGGCCCGCGAGGTGCGCACCGGCGACAGCTTCACGGTGATCTACGACGATGTCTGGCGCGACGGTGCGTACCTGCATGGCGGCAACATCCTGGCGGCCGAATTCAACAACCGCGGTCACCGCTTTACTGCGTTCCGCTTCCAGAAACCCGACGGCAGCTTCGGCTACTACAGCGAGGACGGCCGGCCGCTGGAGCGTGCACTGCTGCGCACGCCGCTCAAGTTCAGCCGCATCTCCTCCCGCTTCGGCATGCGCATGGATCCGGTCCTGCACAGCCGGCACCTGCACGCCGGCGTCGACCTGGCCGCCCCGACGGGCACGCCGATCCATGCCGCCGGCAACGGCGTGATCACCATCCGCGGCTGGGTGCGCGGCTACGGCCGCTACATCCGCATCCGCAACACCCCCGCCTACAGCACCGGCTATGGCCACATGTCGCGTTTCGCGTCCGGCCTGCACGTGGGCTCGCATGTCCACCAGGGCCAGGTCATCGGCTTCGTCGGCCAGACCGGTTGGGCCACCGGACCGCACCTGCACTACGAGGTGCGCATCCATGGCCGCCCGGTCAATCCGCTGACCGTGACCATGCCCAAGCCCAAGCCGCTGCCGTCCAAGCTACTGGCACAGTTCAAGCAGCACGCCAAGCCGTTCATGACGCGCATCGACGCCGTCGATGCCAACGTGCGCCTGGCCAGCCGGACCACCGACGACAAGGCCCCGAAGGCCGACTGACGCCGCCATGATCGATTCCGCATCCGGGCTGTACGTCGGCCTGATCTCGGGCACCAGCGCGGATGGAATCGACGCGGCCCTGTGCCGTTTCGAGCCGCAGGTCGAACTGCTGCATGCCTGCACCCATCCCTGGCCGGACGATGTACGCCGGCGCATCCTCGACATCTCGCAGGGCACGGGCACGCTCGACCTGGACGACTTCGGACGCCTCGACGTGGAAGCGGGTCGGTGCTTCGCCGATGCCGTCGATCAGCTCCTGCAGGCGTCCGGTGTGGAAACGTCATCGGTCCGCGCGATCGGTTCCCACGGCCAGACGCTCCGCCACCGTATCGGCGGCGACCATCCGTTCACGCTGCAGATCGGCGACGCAAGCGTGATCGCCGAGCGTACCGGCATCGACACCGTGGCGGATTTCCGCCGTGCCGACGTCGCCGCAGGCGGCCAGGGCGCACCGCTGATGCCCGCCTTTCACGCCGCCGTACTCGGCGCGCCCGATGGCGTGCGCGCAGTGTTGAACCTGGGCGGTATCGCCAACCTCAGCGTACTGCACGCCGACGGCCGCGTGACCGGCTTCGACAGCGGACCGGCCAATGGACTGATGGATGCCTGGTGCCAGCGGCACCTGGACCAGCCGTTCGACCGCGACGGCGCATTCGCCGCTCGTGGCACAGTCGACGAGTCTGTTCTGCAGCAGCTGTTGTCCGACCCCTATTTCGCACAGGCCGCCCCCAAGAGCACCGGGCGCGAAACCTTCCACCTCGGCTGGATGCAGGAGCGTGCGCGGACCGAGAACCTGCGTCCCGAGGACGTGCAGGCCACCCTGCTTGCGCTGACCGTGCGCTCGGTGGCCGATGCCGTCGTGCGCGAAGCGGCATCGGTCCGGGAGGTCGTGGCATGCGGCGGCGGCGTGCACAACCGCCTGCTGATGCAGCAACTGGCCGCGGCGCTGGCGCCGCGCAAGCTGTGGAGCAGTGAACAACTGGGGGTGGCGCCGGACCATGTCGAATCGATGGGCTTTGCTTGGCTGGCACGACGGCGCCTGCTTGGCGAGGCGGGCAACCTGCCCTCGGTCACGGGCGCTGCCGGACCGCGCCTGCTCGGCACGGTGCATGCCGCGCCGCGCTAGGGATCACTTCTTGCGCTTGTCGCCGGGCTTGCGCGCCAGCTGACCCTCGGGGACCGAGGCCATCGCGTCCAGGGCCTCGGCGAACGCCGCCGACTCCTCGGCCTGCCAGGTCCCGGTCAGGGTGGCGATGCTGCGGAATTCACGCTCGACGCCCAGGGTTTCCCCGCCCAGGCCCAGGCCACTGCGCATGGCGTGCAGGACCACATCGTTGATCGACCACTTCCTCTCACGCGCAACCTGCTTGATGCGCTCGACCATGGCGTCATCGATATGGCGTACGACGATGTCCGGCACGTGCGAATCCTCCATCACGCAACATGCCCCCTGTGGCAGGTATTGTGTCAGGTTTTCGCGGACTTGGCAGCTTCTCCCCCGGCCTGGGCATCGCGCTCCACGTCAAGCGACATGCGCCGCGTCAGCCAGGCCAGCAGGAACAACGTGGGCACGACCGAGACCGCGCTGAAGATGTAGAACCCCGAATAGGTCCAGCGCTCGACCAGGAATCCGGACATGCCGCCGATCAGCTTGCCCGGCAGGTTGGCCAGGGAACTGAGCAGGGCGTACTGGGTCGCCGTGAACTCCAGGCTGGTCAGCGAGGACAGGAACGCGACGAGGACCACGCCGGCAAACCCGAGCGTCGAGTTGTCGCCGGATATGGCCGCGATGAACGCCCAGGTCTGCCCCGGATGCTGCGCCATCAACAGGTACAGCAGGTTCGACAGCGCCACGCCCAGGGCCGCGATGTACAGCGACCGCTTCATGCCCAGGGTCGCCACCGAGACCCCGCCGAGGAAGGCCCCGGCAATGCCGATCCACACGCCGTAGAGCTTGGACACGGTGGCAATCTGTTCCTTGGTGTAGCCGGTATCGACATAGAACGGACCGTTGATGACCCCGAGCATCTGGTCGGGTAGCTTGAACATGCCGATGAATACCAGCAGCACGACGGCCACCATCGTGCCGTGCCGCCGGAAGAAGTCCGCGAACGGACCGATGAACGACTCCTGGAAGCGGATCTTCTCGCGCACACGGATGGTCTCCGGCTCGCGGGCGATCAGCGTGGTGAGCAGCGGCACCAGCAGCGAAGCGGCCATCCACAGGTAGGCTTCGCGCCAGCTGCTGTACTGGGCGATGTACAACGCGCCAGCACCGGACACGATCAGGCCGAACCGATAGCCCAGCGTGTAGGTGGCGGCCAGCGCGGCCTGTGCCTCGGCCGGCGCGATCTCGATGCGGTAGGCATCGATCATGGTGTCCTGGGTGGCGCCCGAGAACCCGGCCAGCGCCGCCAGCATCACGAACAGCGCCAGGTGCGACGGACCGGTCATCGCCATGCCGACCAGCGCCGCGATCAGCACCATCTGCGACAGCGCCAGCCAGCCGCGGCGCCGGCCCAGCCCCCCCAGCAACGGCGCCTTCCAGCGATCGAGCAGCGGTGCCCAGATGAACTTGAACACGTAGAAGAAACTGACGTAGCTGAACAGGCCGATGGCACCCAGGGCCAACCCGAATTCGCGCAGCCAGATCGAAACCGTGTAGCCGATCAGCAGGAACGGCAGCCCCGAACCGAAACCCAGCAGGCACAACGTGCCGGCCGACGGCGTGGTAAAGGCCTGTACGATGCCGCGCCAGCCGCGCACCTTGCCGGGACTCATGCGTCGTAGTCCACGATGAACGGCGCGTGGTCGGAAAAGCGTTCGTCACGATAGATCGAGCAATCGCGCAAGCGCTCGCGCAGGGCGGGCGTGGCCAGCTGGTAGTCGATGCGCCAGCCGACATTGTTCTCGCGCGCGCGGCCGCGGTTGGACCACCAGGTGTATTCGACCGTGTCCGGCTTCAGCGCACGGAAGGCATCGACCCAGCCGCGCGTGTCGATCAGGTCGTTCATCCACTCGCGCTCCTCGGGCAGGCAGCCGGAATTCTTCTGGTTGGACTTCCAGTTGGTGATGTCCAGCTCGCTGCGCACGATGTTCCAGTCCCCGCACACCACGTAGTCGCGACCGCTGGCCAGCCACTCGTCCAGCACCGGCGCGAACCAGTCCATGATGCGGTACTTGTACTGCTGGCGCTCCTCGCCCGAGGAGCCGGACGGGAAGTACAGCGACACCACGCTGAGCTTGCCGAAGCGCGCCTCGATGTAGCGGCCCTCGCAGTCGAAATCCTCGCGGCCCAGCTCGGTCCGCACTTCATCCGGCTGCTCGCGCGAATAGATCGCCACGCCGCTGTAGCCCTTCTTGCTGCGGGCATCGTGAAAGCAGTCGTGGTAGCCCTGGCGGGTGAACACCGGGTCATCCAGCTGGTGCGTGCGGGCCTTGGTCTCCTGCAGGCACAGGATGTCCGCGTCCTGCTGGTCGAACCAGTCGAAGAAACCCTTTCGGGCCGCCGAGCGGATGCCGTTGGCGTTGAGGCTGATGATGCGCATGCGCGACGTTCCCGAGGTCAATGCGGCATCATAACAACCCCGCAGGGCCGGTCGCGGCCCTCTCGTACAGGAGATCCGCGTGCAAGAGCACCAACGCCAATTCATCGAACTCGCCCTGTCCAGCGGGGTGCTCCGCTTCGGCCAGTTCACGCTGAAGTCGGGCCGGGTCAGCCCGTATTTCTTCAACCTCGGCCGGATCGCCTCGGGAGCCTCCCTGGGCAAGCTCGGCCGCGCCTACGCCGCAGCGGCCATCGCTTCCGGCGTCGAGTTCGACATGCTGTTCGGCCCCGCCTACAAGGGCATCCCGCTGGCCGCAACCACCGCCATCGCCCTGGCCGATGCGCACGAACGCGACACGCCCTTCGCCTACAACCGCAAGGAAGCCAAGGACCACGGCGAGGGAGGGCACCTGGTCGGCGCCCCGCTGGCGGGACGGGTGCTGATCGTCGACGATGTGATGACTGCCGGCACCGCGGTGCGCGAGTCGCTGGCGCTGATCCGCGCTCAGGGCGCCACGCCCGCGGGCGTGCTGATCGCACTGGATCGCCAGGAGCGCGGCGAAGGCGAGCGCTCGGCCGCGCAGGAACTGACGGCCACCGAGGGGGTGCCAGTCGTTGCCATCGCGGGCTTTGCCGATGTCCTGTCCTTTGCCGCCGAATCACCCGAGCTGCAGAACGAACGCGCGGCCCTGGAAGCCTACCGGGAACGCTACGGCTGCCGATGAAACGGCCCCGAGTGTGCGTCACGGCATATTTCCGCAGCATGCCGCATCGTTATACTCGGCTTCGGAGGTTTTCATGCACAAAAAATTGATCACACGCGGCATCCTGCTCGGCCTGCTCTTCGCGAGCACGGCCGGCATGGCCCAGAGCAGCAAGCAGCAGGACAGCTATCGCTACCGCTGGAACGACGACCACGGCCAGATGCACTTCAGCGACAGCCTGAATGCCGAAGCCATCAAGAACGGCTACGACGTGCTCAACAGCAACGGCCTGGTCGTGCGCCACGTGCAGCGCCAGCTCAGCCCGTCCGAACGCAAGATTGCCGAGGCCAAGGAAGCCAAGCGTCGGGCGGCCGAGGCCGCTGCGGAGCGCCGCCATGCCGAAGACATGCAGATGCTCAACGCCTACCCCAACGTGCGCGTGTTCCGCGACGCCCAGGAGGCCGAGATCAACGAACTGAAGCAATCCGTGCGCACGACCCAGATCAACCTCCATGCGCAGGAGCAGAATCTGGCCGATCTGCTGTCCCACGTGGCCGACCTCAAGCACCAGGGCAAACCCGTGCCCGGCTACATGCAACAGCGCATCGACACGCAACGCGCGGCGGTGAACGATCAGCGCGCCACCCTGGCCAAGCAGCAGGCGGCCAAGGACGCGGCCGTCAAGAAGGTGGCCGAGCGCATCGCCCGCTACCGCAAGCTCCAGGCCGAGCAGAACGCCGACAACCCGTAAGCGACCGGCGGGCGGGGCCCTTCACCGCTCGCCGCCCGCTTCAGAACGGCAGCTGCAGGTCCGGCTTGACCGCCAGCAGCTGCACCCGGAATGCCTCCTGGATCCGCTGGAGCGCGGCAGCGTCGTCGGCATCGAAACGCAGCACCAGCACCGGTGTGGTGTTGGAGGCCCGGACCAGGCCCCAGCCGTCCTTCCAGTCCGCGCGCAGGCCGTCGATGGTGGTCAGGCGGGCGCCCTCGAAGCTGGCCTTTTCACGGAATTTCTTGATGAAGGCGTAATGCTCGCCCTCCTTCATCTCGATCTTGAGCTCGGGCGTGGACACGCCATTGGGCAAGGTGGCGAAGATGTCCGAGGGCGAACGCTCGTCCAGGTCGCCGGCCAGGATCTCCAGCAGGCGCGCCGCCGAATAGATTCCGTCGTCGAAGCCGTACCAGCGCTCGCGGAAAAAGAAATGTCCGCTCATCTCGCCGGCAAGCAGAGCTTCGGTCTCGCGCATCTTGGCCTTGATCAGCGAGTGCCCGGTCCGCCACATCAGCGGGCTGCCGCCGGCATTGAGGATCTCGCTCTGCAGGTGCCCGGTGCACTTGACGTCATAGATGATCGTCGCGCCCGGATTGCGCGTGAGCACGTCGCGCGCGAACAGCATCAGCAGGCGGTCGGGATAGATGATCTCCCCTTCGCGGGTCACCACGCCCAGGCGGTCGCCGTCGCCGTCGAAGGCCAGGCCCAGGTCCGCCCCGGTGCTCTGCACCGAAAGCACCAGATCCTGCAGGTTGTCCGGGTCGGAAGGATCGGGATGGTGGTTGGGGAACGCACCGTCGACTTCGCAATACAGCGGCACCACCTGGCAGCCGATCGCCTGCAGCACCTGCGGGCCGATCGCGCCGGCGATGCCGTTGCCGGCGTCCACCACCACCTTGAGGCCGCGTTCGGCCTGCACGTCGTCGGCAATGCGGTCGATGTAGTCGCCGACCACGTCCAGCCGCTTCAGCTCGCCGCTGCCGCCGCCCTGCAGGCGGTTTTCGGCGATCCGCTCGTACAGTTCCTGGATCGATCCCTCCGAGAGGGTTTCGCCACCGACCACGATCTTGAAACCGTTGTAGTCGGGCGGGTTGTGGCTGCCGGTCACCGATACCGCCGAACCGGTGTTGAAGTGGTAGGAGGCGAAATAGACCAGCGGCGTCGGTACCGCGCCGATATCGATCACGTCCACGCCCGCCTCGCGCAGGCCATTGGCGAGGGCTTCGGACAGTTCGGGACCGGACAGGCGGCCATCGCGGCCGATCACGATCTCGCTCAGGCCCTTGTCGTGCATCATGCTGCCGATGGCCTGTCCAATCAGGCGTGCGATACCTGCATCCAGGCTCTTGCCCACCACGCCACGAATGTCATAGGCACGGAAGATGTTGCGATCCAGCGTACCCGCCGCCGGCGCCGGCGCCTTTGCCGGGGCCAGCTGTGCAGCCGGCTTCTTGCGTGCGGCGGACTCCATCTTGCCGGCCGACAGCACGTCGGACAGCGATTCGCTTTCCGACTCCGCCGGCAGCTGCGGACGAACGTTCCGCAAGCGCATCCAAAGCAAGGCAACGCCTCCCAGCAGGCAACCCAGGGTCAGCAGTCCGGCCACCACCATGGAACGCGGAAGGACGATCCAGGCGCGCGGGACCGCCGCCACCAGGCGCAGGCGCGTGCCGGCGATGGGTAGGCCCATCGACACTTCGGGAATGACCGCATCCGCCTTGCCGTAGCTGTACAGCAGCAACCCGTCGGATCCGTCACCGAGCCGAAGGTCCAGGCGTCCGTTGCCGATATCGAACCGGTCGAGCACGTCATGCACCGGCGCGAACGGCAATTCGACCCATGCATAGGCCAGTATCTTGCCCTTGTCGTCGACCGCCCTGGCCAGGGTCAGCCGTACCCGCCCATTTTCGAACCGGGCCTGCATCGGGGGTGGCGTGTCGGAACTTTGTGCACCCAGAAGCTGGGCGGCACGTGAGTAGCCAAAGCGGTTGTAGTCGGCACGCACCACTTCATCCAGCGACGGGCTGAAAAAGACGATGTTCTCGGCCTTGGGCAGCAGGGCCCTGGCGATGCTGGCCGCCTGTGTCCGGCCGGCGGCGTCGCCGTGGGCCAGGCTCTGGAGCAGGTTCGGATTCGACAGCGCCTTGCGTACCTGCTCGCGCTCGTTCTTCAGCACGCCGTCGATGCGGGTGACCGCCTGTCGCTGGGTCTGGTGGACTTCATGCGCGGCGCTGCTGCGCGTGGAGATCAGCCACGTCTGCCAACCGAAGAATACGGCCAGTACAAACAATGCCGTTCCCGCCGCCAGCGGCCAAAGGCGCGCCAGAATGCCCCGCAACGCATTCCATTGCCGCTTTACCGCGTTGTTCTCCATCCGTACCTCCCGACCGGCTCAGCCGACACCCGTGGATCCGAATCCACCGTTTCCGCGTTCGCTCGGATCGAACGATTCCACCACGTTCAGGCGCGCTTGTGCCACTGGCATGAACACCAGCTGCGCGATGCGGTCCCCCGGTTGCATGGTGAAGCTTTCCCGGCCCCGGTTCCAGCAGGAAATCATCAGCGGTCCCTGGTAGTCGGCATCGATCAGGCCCACCAGGTTGCCCAGGACCAGGCCGTGCTTGTGGCCCAGACCCGATCGCGGAAGGATCACCGCGCACCAGCCCGGATCACCGATATGGATGGCCAGTCCGCTGGGTACCAGTTCGCTCTGACCCGGCGCGAGGGTCAAGGGTGCATCGATGGCCGCGCGCAGGTCCATGCCTGCACTGCCTTCGGTGGCATAGGACGGCAGGGGAATGTCCCTGCCCATGCGGGGGTCGAGAATCTTCAGTTCGACGTCGATCATTCGGCTGTGTGTGCTCGTTCGGCCCGGAATTGTGCGGCGATGCGTTCGATGAGTGTCTGCGCAAGTTCACGCTTGCTGCTGCGCGGCAGCGCCTCGCTCGCGCCCTCGCGGATCAAGGTCAGGGCGTTGTCCTCGCTTTCGAACCCGAGTCCCTCACCCACGCGGTTGGCGGCGATCATGTCCAGCTTCTTGCGCGCCAGCTTGTCCCGCGCGTAGGCCTCCACGTCCTCGGTCTCGGCGGCGAAGCCGACCAGGAAGGGCGGCTTCGGCAGGGCGGCGACGGCCGCCAGGATGTCCGGGTTCTCGGTCAATTCCAGGGTCAGCGCCCGGCCATCCCGCTTCTTCATCTTCTGCGCCGCCACCGTGGCCGGACGGTAGTCGCCGACCGCGGCGGCGGCGATGTAGATATCGCACTTCGGTGCCTGTTCGAGCACCGCCTGGTGCATCTGCCGCGCGCTGCGCACGTCGATGCGACGCGCAATGCCGGAAGGCGTGTCCAGGCTGACCGGTCCGGCCACCAGGGAGACCTGCGCACCCGCTGCCGCCGCGGCCTCGGCAACCGCGAAACCCATGCGACCGGAGCTGCGGTTGCCCAGGAAGCGCACCGGGTCGATGTCCTCGAAGGTGGGACCCGCGCTGACCAGCACGCGCACGCCGCCCAGGGGACCTTCGGCGAAGCTGGCCGCCAGCGCGTCGCGCAGGGCGTCGGGTTCGACCATGCGGCCGGCGCCGGTCTCCCCGCAGGCCTGGTCGCCGCTGTCCGGTCCGTGCACCCGCACGCCGCGTTGCCGCAACGTGCGAACGTTATCCTGCACGGCGGGATGGGCCCACATCTGACGGTTCATCGCCGGAGCGACGTGCAGCGGGGCTGCGCTGGCCAGGTACAGCGTGGTCAGCAGGTCGTCGGCCATGCCCTGGGCCAGTCGTGCCAGCACGTCGGCCGAGGCCGGCGCCACCAGGATGCGCTCGGCCCAGCGCGCCAACTCGATATGTCCCATCGCCGCCTCGGCCTGCGCATCCCACAGGCCGGTTCGCACCGGCTGGCCGGAAAGCGCCTGGAAGGTGGTCGCGGTCACGAAACGTTCCGCTCCCGCCGTCATCACCACGCGCACCTGTGCACCGGCATCGCGCAGCCGGCGCACGAGCTCGCATGCCTTGTAGGCGGCGATGCCTCCGGATACGCCCAGCAGGATGCGGCGACGGGCCAGACTCATGTCGGTACTCGCTGACAACCAGACAAGCCTGTAGCTTACCGGATTCGCATGTCTGCGCCCCTGCACCGGTCCCGCACAAACTCACATCATTCAGGGAACGTATGCAGACAGGAAGCATCGATGAGCATTTCCGAGTGGCCCGCCGGGGAGCGTCCACGCGAGCGCCTGCTGGCCCGCGGGGCCGGTGCATTGAGCGATGCCGAACTGCTGGCCGTGCTGCTGGGCAACGGTGTGCGCGGCAAGGATGCGGTTTCGATGGGCCGCGAGCTGCTGCAGTCCGCCGGTGGGCTGTCCGCGCTGCTCGGCGCTTCGGGCCTGCCGCAGATGCACGGCCTGGGGCCGGCCAAGCAGGCCCGCCTGGTCTCCGCCATGGAACTGGCGCGGCGGGCGCTGGGCGAAGATCTGCAACGCGGTGCACCGCTGCGTGATCCGGTCGACAGTGCGTCCTATCTCAAGGCCCGCCTGCGCCACCTGCCGCACGAAGTCTTCGGCTGCCTGTACCTGGACAACCGGCATCGCGTGCTCGGCTTCGAGGAACTGTTCCGCGGCACCATCGACGGCGCCAGCGTGCATGCGCGCGAAGTGGTCCGAGCCTGTATGAAGCACAATGCGGCCGCGGTGATCTTCGCCCACAACCACCCCTCCGGCGTGGCCGAGCCCAGTCGCGCCGACCGCGACCTGACCCTGCATCTTCGCGAGGCCCTGCGCATGATCGACGTGCGCGTTCTCGACCACATCGTGGTCGGCAGCGGCCTGCCTGTGTCCCTGGCTTCGCGCGGCCTGCTCTGATCACACGGACAAAAAGAAGGGGCGTGGCCGTCGGCCACGCCCCGATGCTGTCGCGTGTTCGCGTGGGATCAGCGACTGCCATCGTAAAGCGGGGGAGCGCACTTGCGATGGCATTGGCCCGTCCGCGCCGCCGCGCTTGCCGGACACATGCAGTCTCCCGCTGCGGCATGACCGGCGTATGACAAATCCGGCGCAAATGAGGCGAACCGGTCGCGTCACGGGGCCACTTATGCACAGATTCACAAATCGGTCACTTACGGCTTCAAGCTAAGCAAGAAACCCAGGAAACGATCCTATCTAATTGAATATAAATTATATTCTTGATGTTTCCACTGCGCAGACTCGTGCCCCACGATGGAACACAGGCCCGCTCCCAATCTTGCCCACAGAGTTATCCACAAGTGTGCACGGCGCTCCGCAAAGCCCTGAAATTGTCAGTCACGGCGCCGATTTGCGGATTTCCGAGCACGCCCCGGGCTGCTAGCATGAGCGCTTCCGAAACCACCTGACGCCAACGTGAAACAGCAGCTCCACGACCTGGTGCTGCAGGCCTTTGCCGCCCTGCAGCACGACCACACCCTGCCCGCCGACCTCGAGGCTCCCGATTTCGTCATCGAGCGCGCGCGCAACCGCGAGCATGGCGATTTCGCCACCAACGCGGCGATGCTGCTGGCGCGTCCGGCACGCCGCAATCCGCGCGAGTTGGCCCAGGCCCTGGTCGCGGCGCTACCCACCAGCGAACGGGTCGATCGCGTGGAGATCGCCGGCCCCGGCTTCATCAATTTCTTCCTCAGCCCCGCGGCCTACCATGCCGAAATCGGCCAGGTGCTCGATCGCGGCGCCCATTACGGACGCAACGGCAGCGGTAACGGACACGTGGTCGGCGTGGAATTCGTGTCCGCCAACCCGACCGGGCCGCTGCATGTGGGCCATGGCCGCAACGCGGCGCTGGGCGACTGCATCGCGCGCCTGCTCGACGCCAGCGGCTGGGACGTGCGCCGCGAGTTCTACTACAACGACGCCGGCGTGCAGATCCACAACCTGGCCGTCTCGACCCAAGCACGCGCACGCGGCCTGTCGCCGGGCGAGGAAGGCTGGCCCGAGGACGGCTACCGCGGCGAGTACATCGCCGAGGTCGCCCGGGCGTATCTGGACGGCGAGAGCGTCCGCGTGGAAGGCCACACCGTCACCGGCACGGCCGACCCTGGCGACCTTGAGGCCATCCGCGCCTTCGCCGTGGCCTACCTGCGCCGCGAACAGGACCTTGACCTGAAGGCTTTCGGCGTCGGCTTCGACGTCTATTTCCTCGAATCGGCGCTGTACAAGGACAACACCGTCGAGGAGACCGTCCGGGAACTGGTCGCCCACGGCCATACCTACGAGGAAGGCGGCGCGTTGTGGCTGCGCACCACCGACTTCGGCGACGACAAGGACCGCGTGATGCGCAAGTCCGACGGCACCTACACCTATTTCGTGCCGGACGTGGCCTACCACCGCAGCAAGTGGCAGCGCGGCTACGAGCGCGCCATCACCGTGCTGGGTGCCGACCACCACGGCTCGCTGGCGCGTGTGAAGGCCGGCCTGCAGGCGCTCGATGCCGGCATCCCGAAAGGCTACCCGGACTACATGCTGTACCAGATGGTCACGGTGATGCGCGGCGGCGAGGAGGTGAAGATCTCCAAGCGCGCCGGCAGCTACGTGACCCTGCGCGACCTCATCGACGAGGTCGGCAAGGACGCCACGCGCTACTTCCTGATCGCGCGCAAGGGCGACTCGCAGCTGACCTTCGACATCGATCTGGCGCGCTCGCAGTCCAACGACAACCCGGTCTACTACATCCAGTACGCCCACGCGCGCGTGTGCAGCGTGCTGGCGCAGTGCCGCGAGAAGGGCCTGTCCTTCGACCCCGGCATCGGCCGCCAGCACCTGGCACGGCTGGACAACGAGCACGAACTGGTCCTGATGACTGAGATCTCGCGCTATCCGGAGATCGTCGAATCGGCCGCAGTCGGCCTCGAGCCGCACCTGCTGGCCAACTGGCTGCGCGAACTGGCGCAGGCCTTCCACACCTACTACAACTCGCACCAGTTCCTCGTCGACGACGCCGAACTGCGCCAGGCGCGGCTGACCCTGGTCATTGCCACGCGCCAGGTGCTGGCGAACGGACTGGAGCTTTTGGGCCTGTCGGCCCCGGAGAGCATGTGATGGCACAACGCAAGAACAAGCAGGCGGTACGCAGCGGCGGATTCCCGGCCTGGGGCTGGGTGCTGGTCGGCCTGGTCATCGGTGCCCTGCTGATGGGCATGGCCATCCGCGGCGGCTGGCTGCCGATGGGTCGCAAGCACGACGGCCCCCACCCCAACCCGAATGCTGCGGTCCAGCGCAGCAGCGAACCCGGCGTGGCCGACCAGGCTGCCGCCAAGAGCCACAAAAAGCCCAGCTACGACTTCTACAAGGTGCTGCCGGAGAAGGAAGTCGTGATCCCGGACGCCGAGATCAGCCGGCGCGCCAAGGCCGAGGAAAAGCCCGGCGCCAAGGCCCCGACCGACGGCGGCGGCTACCTGCTGCAGGTCGGCTCGTTCCCCAACGCCTCCGATGCCGAAGCGATGAAGGCCAAGCTGGCCCTGCAGGGATTCGTGGCCAAGGTGCAGCCGGTGACCATCAACGGCCAGACCTGGAACCGCGTGCGACTGGGGCCCTACGCCTCGGCCGCAAAGCTGGAATCGGACAAGCAGCGCCTGGCCTCGGCCGGCATCAAGGCCATTGCGCTGAAGGAACACTGACGGACGCAACGGCCCGGCCGTCCGCCGGGCTCAGTGACGACACCAGCGCGGCAGCACGCGATGCGGCAGGTCCGGGCTGACGCAGGTCCAGGTCACGCGCCCCGCATGCAGTACCGGCGAGAACAACAAGCGTCGATCGCGCAGGCGATCGGCGGCCTGGCCACCGAAGTGCACGGTGACGTCGCCGTGATCGACCGTGATCGAGGCTACGTACGGCCCGCGGAGGCTGGAGGCCGTCGCCAGTCCGGCTGCGGCATTGTCCACCGGGGGCATGCCATGCGCACGCAGATACCCCGCCACGGCCGCCCGCGGCCGATCGGCCCGTTGCGCGCCCCGGACCACCTGCTCGCGGATGACGTGGTCGCGCCAGGCGGGCACACCGATCAGTGCGACCAGTAGGCCGACCAGGGCCAGGCTGGCGACCACCACGATCGCGCCCAGGACCCAGCCGGGCCATCCGCCGCGGATGCGCTCCGGCGCAGCGGTGTCGGCCGCTTTCGTCCGTGCCGGCACGGGCGGCGCAGGGGGCGGTGCATGCTGCTTGGCCAGCATTTCCAGCGAGTACCATTCCCGCCCGCCCTGCAGACAGGCCTGGGTGGAGCCGGGCAGGCCACCATCGCGCAGCACCCGGCGTGCATAGGTCATGCTCAACGGCCCGCGCGTGGTGCGTTCGATTCGAATCCACAGTCGCGGCGACTTGTCCTCGTCCAGCAGCATCACGTCGGCCCCACTGGAAGCCAGTGCTTCCTGCTGCCGCCTTGCCTCCTCATAGGCCACAGCCTTGAGCGTCACCGGCAATCGCTCCAGCACGCGCTCGCGGAAGGCTGTTGTATCCAGCCGCAACAGCTGTGCCACACGCGCCCACACCGCCGGCGCATCCCGTCCGGCGCGCACCTTGCCGGTCAGGGTCACCGAGTACTTCGATCCCGCCATGCCGTCTCCCCGTCCTCCCCGAACCGTTCGATCATAGTCCAGCCGACGCGCGAGGTGGATCTCGCCCCTTCACGCCCACCCGCCTGCAGCCGTACACTGACTCGATGACCACCAAGACCGCACTCATCACGGGGGCCACGTCGGGTTTCGGCGCGGCCATCGCCGAACGGCTGCTGGCCGACGGCTGGAACATCATCGCCTGCGGGCGCCGCCTCGAACGGCTGCAGCCGCTGGTCGAACGTCACGGCGCCGAACGCGTGCACGCCGCCGCCTTCGACATCCGCGACGGTGCAGCCATGCAGGCCGCGCTGGACGCCCTGCCCGGACACTTCGCCGGGATCGACCTGCTGGTCAACAATGCCGGCCTGGCGCTGGGTACGGAAGTGGCCCAGGAATCGGACCTGGAACAGTGGCGACAGATGATCGATACCAACGTCACCGCGCTGGTCACACTCACCCGCAAGCTGCTGCCGACGCTGATTGAACGCCGCGGCGCCATCGTCAACATCAGCTCGATCTCGGGCAGTTACCCGTACAAGGGCGGCAACGTGTACGGCGGCACCAAGGCCTTCGTCACCCAGTTCTCGCTGGGCCTGCGCACCGACCTGCACGGCACCGGCGTGCGCGTGACCTCGGTCGAACCGGGCATGGCCGAGACCGAGTTCACCCTGGTGCGCACCGGCGGCGACCAGGACGCGTCGGATCGCCTGTACGCCGGTACCCGCCCGATCACGGCCGAGGACATCGCCGAGACCGTGGCCTGGGTCGCGCACCTGCCGCCGCACCTGAACGTGAACCGCATCGAGGTCATGCCGACCAGCCAGTCGGCCGCCGGCCTGCAGGTGCATCGCGACGCCTGAACCTTCTGCCGAGACGGCCATGGACTTCCTCGAGCACAATCGACAGGCATGGAATCGCGAATCCCGGGAAGGCAGCCCCTGGACCCGCCCGGTGGACGCGGAGACCATTCGCCAGGCGCGCAACGGGCACTGGCAGGTCATTCTGACCCCGAACCGCCCCGTGCCCCGAACCTGGTTCGGCGAGCTTCGTGGCCGTCACGTCCTCTGCCTGGCTTCCGGCGGCGGCCAGCAGGCACCGGTGCTGGCCGCCGCGGGGGCCCGGGTGGTGAGTTACGACCTCTCCGACGAGCAACTGGCGAAAGACGCCCTCGTGGCCACCCGTGACGATCTCGACCTGCGCTGCGTACGCGGCGACATGGCGGACATGACCATCTTCGAGGATCATGCATTCGACCTGATTTTCCATCCGGTCTCGAACGTGTTCGTCGCGGACCTCGAACCGGTCTGGAACGAATGCCATCGCGTGTTGAAACCCGGCGGACGACTGCTCGCGGGATTCATGAATCCCAGCTTCTTCCTGTTCGATCATGAAGCGGCCAACGAGTCGGGCACGCTGGCCGTGCGCTTCCCGCTTCCGTATCGGGAACCGGACAGCCTTTCGCCGGAAGAACAGGCCACCCTGATGAAATCCGGACGGGCGCTGGAATACAGCCACTCGCTCGGCGCCCAGATCGGTGGCCAGCTGGCTGCCGGCTTCGTCCTGCACGCCCTGTACGAAGACGACTGGAACGACGAAGCGACCCCGCTGAACCGCTTCAGTCCCACCAGTATCGCCACCCGGGCGGAAAAGCCCGCTGCATGACTGCATTCCGCCAGATCATCTTCGACTGCGACGGCGTGCTGGTCGACAGCGAGCGCATCAGCGCCCGCGTGTTCGCGCAGATGCTCGGCGAATTGGGCCTGCAGCTGCGCCAGGAAGACATGTTCGAGCATTTCGTCGGCCTGTCGATGTCGCAGTGCCTGGCGCGCATCGGCGACATGCTCGGCCGCGACCCGCCGCCGGGCCTGGTCGCGGACTACGACCGTCGCACGCGCGCCGCGCTGGAGCGCGAGGTGGTACCGGTGCCCGGCATCGTCGAGGCGCTGGAGCGCATTGCACTACCGACCTGCGTGGCCTCCAACGGCGAACACGCCAAGATGCGCATCACCCTGGGCGCGACCGGGCTATGGCCGCAGTTCGCGGGACGCGTGTTCAGCGCCAACGACGTCGAGCGCCCGAAACCCGCACCCGACGTCTACCTGCTGGCCGCCGAGCGCAGCGGTGTGGATCCGGCCCACTGCCTGGTGGTGGAGGACACCCCGACCGGCGTCGCGGCAGCGCGCGCCGCCGGTATGACGGTGTTCGGGTATGCCGCGCTGATGCCGGTCCGCCGCCTGCGCGAAGCCGGCGCGCACGCGATCTTCGACGA
Organism: uncultured Gammaproteobacteria bacterium; assembly: GCA_963817755.1. GTDB lineage: Bacteria > Pseudomonadota > Gammaproteobacteria > Xanthomonadales > Rhodanobacteraceae > Oleiagrimonas. The sequence continues at coordinate 163,904 of CAWFPB010000004.1, read as the reverse complement.
CATGCGGACCCTGCCCCGGCTGATCGATGCCGGACGCCCGGCTTCAGGAGCCGCAGGTCAGGACGATTCCTGCAGGTAGGTGTAGCCGGTCAGCCCCGCCTCCAGCGCATCGCGCAGAGCGCGCGCTTGTTCGCCCCCGATGCCGGCCTCGGACAGGCGTGCGTCGTAGGCGGCGCGCAGGTCGTCCAGCGCGTAGCCCACGTAGTCCAGCATCAGGTCGGCGGTGTCGCCACGGCGCACGTGGTCGAAGCGGAAGCCCTCGCCATCGCTGCGCACGTTGACCGCGTCGGTGTCGCCGAACAGGTTGTGGATGTCGCCCAGGGTCTCCTGGTAGGCGCCGACCAGGAAGATGCCCAGGCAGTACGATTCGCCCTCCCGCAGTTCGTGCAGGGGCAGGCTCACGTCCACGCCCTCGGCGTCGACGTAGGCGTCGATGCGACCGTCCGAGTCGCAGGTCATGTCCACCAGCACGCCACGCCGGGTCGGCGCCTCGTCCAGTCGCGCGATCGGCGCGATCGGGAACACCTGGTCGATGGCCCAGACATCCGGCACCGACTCGAACACCGAGAAGTTGCCGAAATACTTGTCGACCAGCTTCTCGTCCAGCTCGTCCAGCGCCTGGCGGTGCGCGCGCTCGCCCGGCATCAGCCGCGGGCGTACCGCACCGACGATGGCGTAGTACAGGTCGTCCAGGCGCGCGCGATCGTCCAGGCCCAGCTGGCCCAGCGCATACAGGGTCTGGCCCTCGGCCAGATGGTGCTGGGCCTCGTGGTAGAGCTCCAGCGGCGGGCGCTCTTCGAGCGCCGCGTGCACATCGCGCAGGTGGCGCAACACGTCCGGCTCGTCCTCGCGCGGCGCTTCGACGCGGCCCTCGGGCACGCGCTCGACCTCGCTGATGTTGATCACCAGCACCGCATGGTGCGCGGTCATGGCCCGGCCGGCCTCGGTGACCAGGCGCGGTTCCGGCACGTCGGCCGAGGCACAGGCCTCGGCCAGCGGCTGCACCAGGCTGGCCGCGTACTGGTCCATGGAATAGTTGATCGAGTTGAAGCTGCGCGAGCGGGTGCCCTCGTAGTCCACGCCCAGGCCGCCGCCGGCGTCCATGATCGCGATCGGCACACCGCGCCTGCGCAGCTCGACGTAGTAGCGCACCGCCTCGCGCATGCCGGTGGCAATGTCGCGCACGTTGGAGATCTGCGAGCCCATGTGGAAGTGCAGCAGGCGCAGGGTGTGCTTGAGCCCGGCCTGCTCCAGGCGCTCGACCATGGCCAGCACCTGGCGCGGGCTGAGCCCGAACTTGCCCTTGTCGCCGCCGGTGTTCTGCCACTTGCCGGCGCCGATCGAAGCCAGGCGCACACGCACGCCCAGCTTCGGTTCCACGCCCAGCGCCAGCGACTCGGCGATCACGTGCTCGAGCTCGGAGGGCTTTTCCACCACGATGTGCACGTTCAGGCCCATCTTCACGCCGATCAGCGCCAGGCGCACGTATTCGCGGTCCTTGTAGCCGTTGCACACCACCAGGCTGCCCGGTCGCGCCAGGCCCAGCACCGCCATCAGCTCGGGCTTGGAACCGGCCTCCAGCCCGAAACCGGACGTGCCCACGCGCGCCAGCTCGCCGGCCACGCCGCGTTGCTGGTTGACCTTGATCGGGTAGACCGCGGTGTAGCCGCCGCCGTAGCCCTGGCTGTCCATCGCCCGGGCGAAGGCACCCTGCAGCCGCGCCAGGCGATCAGCCAGAATGTCCGGAAAGCGCACCAGCAGCGGCAGGCGCAGGCCTTCGGCGCGCGCGCGCCCGACCACCTGGGGCAGCGACAGCGACGGTCCGCCCGTTCCCTGCGGACGCACGCGCAGCTCGCCGGCGTCGCCGACGTCGAAGTAGCCCTCGCTCCAGTGGGGGATCGACCAGGTGCGGCGCGCCTGCTCGGGGTTCCAGTCCTGGCTCATCCTCGGCGTGCTCCCTCGGTCTCGAATTCGAACGCGTTAGTGTAGTGCAGCATGTGCCGGGCCGGACAAGACGGTACAATGTGCGGCTACTCCGCATCCCATGTTCCGGGCTGCCCCGATCCGCGCCGCGCAGGCACATCCGGCCCCACCGGACACATGGATCACCGGCGCCCCCGAGAATTCCAAGGAACCGACATGTCGCAACCGAGCTGGTTCACCGAGGCCCACGAGGCCTCCGGTTCATCGATCGGCTTTCGCACCGAGGCCATGCTGCACAGCGAGCAGACCGCCTTCCAGCGCATCGAGATCCACCAGACCACCGACTGGGGCAAGCTGATGGTGATCGACGGCTGCGTGATGCTGACCGGCCGCGACAACTTCCTCTACCACGAGATGATGACGCACCCGGCGCTGTTCACCCATGCGCGCGCCAAGCGCGTGGTCATCATCGGCGGCGGCGACTGCGGCACGCTGCGCGAGGTGCTCCGGCACGAGGAAGTCGAGCGCGTGACCCAGGTCGACATCGACGAACGCGTCACCCGCCTGTCCGAGGAATACTTCCCGGAACTATGCGAGTCCAACGACGACCCGCGTGCCGAGCTGAAGTTCGAGGACGGCATCAAGTACATGGCCGAATGCGAGCCAGAGAGCGTGGACCTGGTGATCGTCGACTCCACCGACCCGGTCGGTCCCGCCGAGGGCCTGTTCAATGCCGATTTCTACTCCAGCTGCTTCAAGGCGTTGCGCCACAGCGGACTGCTGGTGCAGCAATCGGAATCACCGCTGGCACATCTGGACCTGATCAAGGCCATGCGCGGCGCCATGCGCACGGCCGGCTTCAACGCGCTCAAGACGCTGCCGTTCCCGCAGCCGTGCTATCCGACCGGATGGTGGAGCTGCACCATGGCGCGCAAGGGAGCCGACCTGTCCGGATTCCGCGAACGCGGTGCGGCCACCAAGTCCTTTCCCACACGCTACTACAATGCCGACATCCATCGCGCGGCACTGACACTGCCCGAATTCCTGCGCGAAGCGCTCAACGAGTGACAAGCGGCGCGACCTTGACGATCCAGTCTAGAACAGCGTCTGCCGCTGTTTCGGCATCAGCACCAGGATCAGCGTCGCCACCGGACCCAGCAGCAGCGAGAGCAGGAACCAGCCCAGGCCGCTGCGATTCTTCCCCTGGGCAATGCCGGCGTTGATGAGGGCCAGCGTGCCCCAGCCGACGAAATACGGCGCGCCGTGGGAAGCGATCGTCGCGACTTGATCCATTGCTGAACTCCGCAAGGCAGATTGCATGAAGGTGCCGGCCGGATTCCTGGCCCCGTTGGACACGATCCGGCTCACCGCTCCCTGCACTCTAACAACGTTCGTGTTACTCGTGCATCAACCGCGAGGCGCAATTTCGCACACGTCCACGCCCGGGGTAAGCTCCCGTGATGCACCGCGTACCCTTCACGTCCCGGCTTCGCCCTTATCTTCTGGCCTGCCTGACGATCCTGCTGCCGACCTTCCTGCCGCTGGCGGCACAGGCAGACAACCCGACCGCTTCTCACGCCCACGCGCGCAGCGCCTTCCAGCACGACCTGGTCTCGCTGCTGGCGCGGCACGCCGAAGCCCGGCCGTTGCTGGGGGCCGCGCTGCTGGCCCGCACACGGCTCCACGAAGGCGGGCCGCTGGGCTTCCATCAACTGATCCGCCGTGCGGCCTCGGCCCCGGATGCCGGCCCGGCAGTGAACTGGGTGCGTCTGAGCGACTGCGACGCGGATGCCGACAACTGCCCCAACCCGCAAGCCCTCAAGGCGCTGATTCGCCAGGCGCCCGACAATGCCGCGGTCTGGCTGTTGCGCATGGGTCAAGCCATCGCCAACGGCAAGATGAGGGTCGCCACCAAAGCCCTGCACAAGGCCGCCCGGGCCCGGGTCTACGACGATTACACCGGACGCTCCCTGCAAGCGCTGGCCGATGCGGTCACGCAGCTCCCACCCCCTCGGGACACGCTGTCCGGACCGGACCATCGCGCCACCCGGGTTGCCGCCCTGCAGGTGCTGATGGTGTACGGCATCGCCGATGCGCAACCGATTCCGGGCTTTCACCTCGTTGCCGCGCACTGCCGCAGCGACATCGCGGCGGATGCGCCGGCACGCCGCACCTTGTGCCTGCAGCTGGCCCATGTGCTTGTCCGGGGCAGCAGCCCGCTTGCACGCTCGCTGGGCCTGCACATCCAGTCCACGCTCGCGCCCGACCCGGTCGATCGCAAGCGCGCCCGGGCCGACATGCGCGACCTGGTCTGGCAGGTCCGGCAATTCGGCCGGTTGCAGGTCCGGGCACGCAACCATCTGGACGTGGCCCGGCGCCTGCTGATGCTGGCACGCCGGGGCGGGACCCAGATGGACCTGATGCTGTCCGCGCTGCGTGCCTCCGGCATTCCCGATCAGGCACCGCCGGAGGAAGGTACGGGTCCAGCCGCAAACAGCTCCGCGCGCGCCGCACCCGACCATCCCTGACTTGCGCTCCGGCCCCCGCCGTGTAGGCTTGTCGCAGGTTGCGGCCATCGCTGGCCGTAGCCGACCCCTTGGCTACGGGAGCAGTCGGCGATGCAGACGATACTTGTGGCGAGCAGCAAAGGCGGCTGCGGCAAGACCACCCTGGCGACCAACCTTGCCGCCGCCCGGGCACAGAAGGGCCGCAAGGTGGCCATCATCGATGCCGACCGCCAGCATTCGAGCTTCCACTGGTGCGCCCGGCGCGCCGAATACGAGAACCTGCCCGGCGTCCTGGGCATGGACGGCTCGCCCAGCCACGCCTTCGAGCGCATGCCCGAGGACACCGAGCTGGTCATCATCGACACCCCGGCCGGGATCACCGAGCACCAGATTACCCCGTGGGTGGAGCGCGCCGACATGGTGCTGGTCCCGGCCCTGCCCTCGCAGATCGACATGGACGCGACCATTGATTTCCTCGCCATGCTCGGGGGCATTTCGTCCATCCGGCGTGGCAAAATGCCGGTGGGCATCGTGGGCAACCGCCTCAAGCCCTGGACGCATGCCAGCCAGGATGCCGTGGAAATCTGGAAAGACATGCCCTTCCCGGTGGTCGGGGCCCTGCGCGACAGCCAGGCCTACGTCCTGCTGACCGGCATGGGCAAGAGCATCTTCGACTACGGATCCGAACTGGTGCGTCGCCACCAGGACGACTGGCGCAAGCCGCTGCGCTGGATCGCCCGCAACAAATGACGTTTCCCCCTGACCCCCCGGCCCCGGCCGCCCAGCACGATCGGCAACTCATGCATGACATCCTCCTTCTGCGCCACGCCGCAGCCATGTCCGCGTCCCCCGACGGTACCGACGGTACGCGCCCCCTGAGCCAGCTCGGCGAACGCGAGGCACGGGAGGCCGGCCGCTGGCTGGCTGCCCACGACCTTCGTCCCGACCGCGTGCTGTGTTCTCCCGCCCGCCGCACCGTGATGACGGCAAGCGCGGTGCTCGATGCCCTGGGCCAGCCCGTCGAGCCCGTGCTGGAACCGTCTATCTACGATGCCGTTCCCGGCACCCTGATCACGCTCCTCGACCAGCAGACCGACGCCGACACCATCGTGCTGATCGGTCACAACCCGGGCCTCGAACAACTGGTCGGGTTGCTCACCGAAGGCACCTCCAGCGAATCGCGAGGCATGCCGCCCGCCGGGCTGGCCTGGCTGCGTGCCTCGCTGCCGCTGCAACCGGGGACGGCCCGGCTCCATGCCTTCTGGTCACCCTGACCGCCCCTATAGAAACGGGCGCAAGTTGCGCCTTCTGGTTGCCATGGCCGTGCTGGCCTGTCCGCTTGCGGCAAGCGCACAGGCGACGCATGAACTCCTGTTCCAGCCCCAACGTTCGCGGGCCGATTTCAGTGTCCGCATGGTCTGGTTCCAGACCGTTTCCGGCCAGTTCAGTGACTTGCAGGGTGGGGTCCGCATCGATCCGGTCGACCATACGGCACGTGTGCATGCCCGCATCGGCGTCCGCAGCCTGCGCATGCACCCGGCGCACTACCGCAAACGCCTTCTGGGCCGGAGTTTCTTCGATGCTGCGCGTTATCCGTACATCGTCTTCCGGTCCGAGTCGATCGACACGGACAAGCTTCGCAGCGGCAAGCACCTGCATGGACGGCTGACACTGCACGGCATCACCCGTCCGTTCAGCTTGCAGCTGTTCGACACCGACTGCACCGGCCCGACCCTGGACCAGTGCACATTGCGGCTGAAGGGCTGGCTCGACCGCACGCGATTCGGCATGCGTGCCTATCGCGCCTTTGCCTCCAGGCACGTGCGACTGGATCTGGTGATCCACCTGCAAGTCGCTGCGCCGGCACATGAAACCTCCACGCAGGATCACTCCAGCGGATAGAATCGATCCCCATGATGTTCCGACTCCGATGGCCGCTCCTGCTGGTACTGCTGATGGCCCTGCAGGCATGCGCGGTCTCGCGCGTGGACGTGCGCGAAGCCGATGCCATCGTCCAGCGCAGCCAGCAGGCGACCGATACCCCGACCTGCCACGGTCCGCAGGACTGTGCCCGTCCATCGCCGCTGATGGCCGCGGCCGAACGTGCGATGGACCTTTCCCGCCCCGGGCATCCGGTACACGTGGTGACCCTGCTGAACAACGGCGAGGCCGCCCTGGCCTCTCGCGTGAACCTGATTCGAGCCGCGCGCCACAGCATCGACGTGCAGACCTACATCTGGGCCTCCGACGACACCGGCAAGCTGATGCTCGACGAACTGGTCAAGGCTGCCCGGCGCGGCGTGCATGTGCGCATCATCGCCGATCAGCTGTTCTCGTTCTCCAGCGCCGCGCAACTGGCGCGCCTGGCACGCATCAGCCCGAACTTCCAGCTGCGCCTGTACAACCCCACCTTTGCCAGCGCCAACACGCCGCCGCTGGAGTTCGCCGCCGGCATCATGTGCTGCTTCTTCCAGTTCAACCAGCGCATGCACAACAAGCTGCTGCTGGTGGACAACCGCATCGGCATCACCGGCGGGCGCAACATCCAGGACCGCTATTTCGGCTGGAATCCGAAGTTCAACTATATCGACCGCGACGTGATGGTCGGCGGACCGGCCGCCCGCGAGATGGCGACCACCTTCGACCGCTTCTGGAACCACAAGCGTACCCGGCGACTGACCCAGCTGCGCGACGTCAACGCGATCTTGCGCAAGACCGGCGTCGAACCCGTGCGCTGGACCACGCCGGACTACGCCCATCCGGTCCGCGTGGCCCGGCTCCTGGCGCAGTCCGAGGATCCGGCCTGGCTGGGCCGGCACATCCTCGACCACACCCTGAAGGTCGGCGACGTCCAGTACTTTTCCGATTACCCCGGCAAGACCGACTACCCCGACCGTGCCCGTTCGCAGGAACTGACCGAGCACATCATGAAGATGCTGCGGGGCGCGCGCCACCAGATCGTGCTGCAGACACCGTACCTGGTGCTCAGCGACAAGGCGCGCAAGTTGTTCGAGAAGCTGCACCGGTCCGCCCACCCGCCGCAGGTCATCGTGTCGACCAACTCGCTGGCCTCCACCGATGCCTTCGCTGTCTACGCGATGTCCTACAAGCACCGCAAGCGCTACCTGCGCGACTACGGTTTCCAGATCCACGAACTGAAGCCGCACCCGGCCGAGCCGCCACAGACGGTCCCGGCCGACGTCGTGAAGCCGACCACGGCATCGTTGGACCCACCGCGCAAGCACATGTCGCGCAGTCGCCGCCGCAACAGTCCCGCGCCGCTGATCACACCCGGCATTCGCTTCGGCCTGCACGCCAAGTCCATCGTGGTCGACGGCACCTTCGCCATGGTCGGCTCGCACAACTTCGATCCGCGTTCGGACCACTACAACACCGAGGCCGGCATCATCGTCTACGACAAGCGCTTTGCCGCGCAGCTGGAACGTTCGATCCTGCGCGACATCCGCCCGCAGAATGCCTGGATCATGGCGCCGCGCCAGCCCAAAGTGCCGGTGCTGACCTACATCAACCAGGCCATCGGCACGGTCTCCGAACACCTGCCGCTGTTCGACCTGTGGCCATTCCGGTACGGCACCGACTACGCCCTCAAGCCCGGCTGCACGCCGATGCTGCCGTCCGATCCGGAGTTCCATCAGTGCTACCGACCGGTCGGTGACTTCCCCGGCGTGGCACTGCCCTTCAAGACCATCTACACGCGCCTGATTACCGCCTTCGGGGTGAGCTTCACCGGCATCCTCTAGGGAAGCTCTGAACAAGCCTACGTAGGCTTGTTCAGAGCTTCCCTAGCGACCGGGTCCGTCGATGTGGAACCGGATCGGCACCGTGGTCTGGCGTCGCGCCCCGGGTGGCATGGCAAATATCCAGCCCCGCACCGCGGCCTGCGCCGCGCGGTCCAGCTGCGGATCGCCGCTGGACTGTTGCACCGCGGTGCCCAGCACCCGTCCCTGCACACCCAGCTGCACGCGCAGGCGCACCAGGCCCTGTCGATGGGCACGCAGCGCGTCGATCGGGTAGTGCGGTGCGGGAGCATGCAGCGGGCGGGGCTCCGCCGCCCGGGCGCTGCCCGTGGCCCCGCCTTCGCTCGCCGACGGTGCAGTTGCACGCCGCGGCAGGGGCGCCGCACGGCGAGGGGGCGGTACCCGGACCGCCCGGTGCGGCCCTGCATCCAGCGTGGTGCCTCCGCCAAGCCGCTGCACGCTGCTCAGCAGGGCCGTGGCTCCGACGCTCAGCAGCAACACCAGCACGCTCAGGGCCAGCGTGACACGCAGGCGCGGCATGCTCAGGGACGCTCGAGGATCGCCGTCACGCCCATGCCGCCGGCGGTGCAGATCGAGATCAGGCCGCGGCCCGAACCCTTCTTTTCCAGCAGCTTGGCCAGCGTGGCGACGATGCGTGCACCGGTGGCCGCGAACGGGTGGCCGACCGCCAGCGAGGATCCGTGGACGTTGAGCTTGTCCGGGTCGATCGATCCCAGCGCCTTGTCCAGGCCCAGCCGCTGGCGGCAGTATTCCTCCGACTCCCATGCCCGCAACGTGCACAGCACCTGCGCGGCAAAAGCCTCGTGGATTTCGTAGAAATCGAAGTCCTGCAGGGTCAGGCCGGCCTCGGCCAGCATGCGCGGCACGGCGATGGTCGGCGCCATCAGCAGGCCCTCGCCATGCACGTAGTCGACCGCCGCCACCCGTGCATGGGTCATCCATGCCTGCACCTTCAGGTCGTGGGCTTCGGCCCAGTCCTCGCTGGCCAGCAGCACCGCGGCGGCGCCGTCGGACAGGCCCGTGGAATTGCCCGCGGTCAGCGTGCCGTGGCCGGAGCGGCGATCGAACGCGGGCTTCAACGCCGCGAGCTTTTCCAGCGTGCTGTCCGGCCGCAGGAAGCCGTCGCGCTTCATGCCACGGAAAGGCACCACCAGATCATCGAAGAACCCGGCCTCGTAGGCCGCCGCCAGCTTGCGGTGGCTGTCCAGCGCCAGCTGGTCCTGGTCCCCGCGGGCGATCTTCCACTCGCGCGCCATCCGCTCGCAATGCTCGCCCATCGACTTGCCGGTGCGCGGCTCGGCCACCCCGGGGAAGACCGGCTTGAGCTCGCCCGGGGAGAATCCGCGCAGTGCCACCTTGAGCTTGTCCATCGGCGATTTGGCGCGGTTGATGCGCAGCAGGCGCTTGCGCAGGCGCGGGCTGAACACGATCGGCACGTCGCTGGTGGTGTCGCTGCCACCGGCAATGCCGGCCTCGATCTGCCCGGTGGCAATCTTGTTGCCGATCAGGATGGCATTGTCCAGCGAGGTACCGCAGGCGCGTGCGGTGGTGATGCCCGGCGTGGTCGGCGCCAGGCCGGAGCTGAGCACCGCCTCGCGTGCGATGTTCCAGTCCGAGGCGTGCTTGAGCACCGCACCCAGCGCCACTTCGCCCAGCTCCTTGCCATGCAGTCCGAAGCGCTCGACCAGCGCGCCCAGCACCTTCACCGACATGCCGAAATTGCCGACCTCGGCATACGCCGTATTGTGCCGACAGAAAGGAATGCGCACGCCGCCGATGACGCCAACACGTTTTTGCAGGGTCTGCATGGTCGATTCCGTCCGGTTCCGTGATGCTTCCAAAGGTAACGCGCACACGCCGGTGGCGGAAGCCTGCTCCGGACCTGCGGTCGGGCGCGGTACACTTTCGGTCTTTGCCCTCGGGGCCCGGCATGAACGACGACACCCTCATCCGTTGCCACGGCGTGCTGGCACTCGAATGCACGCCCGAGCACGTGCCCGATCGACTCATGCTCGATCGCGACGAAGCCGAGCACCTGGCCGGGCTCATCGGCGCCGACTTGTCCGGCCTGCTGCCGGACCTCGCCGGCACCCGCCTGGCTGTGGGCGGCGCGCTGTTCGACGCCGCCCAGCTGCTGCGTCCCGGATTCCCGGCCTACACCACGCTGGACGAGCTGGCCTCGCGCCTGCCGCGCGAGCGCGGCGGCATCGTCGCCTTCGGCGCGCGCGAGGGCCGCATGCCGGTGCAGCCGCTGACCCCGGATCCATCCCTGGCGGGCAGCCCGATGTTGTACCTGCCGTGGATCCTGCAGGCCGCCCCCGAACAGGGCCAGGGGCTGGGCGAGGCCATGGAAACCGAGTTGATCGGCCGCGGCGAGGCTGGCACGCAGACCGCCGACTATCTGATGCGCACCCTCGGCGTACGGCTGGAACATGCGCGCTACCTGAGCCGGCACGACCTGATGGCGATGACCTGCGTGCAGTACGAACATGCCGGCCTGGCGCCGCTGTGGACCGTGCTCGAGGCGGCCCTGCTGGACCCGCACGGCACCGAATCCACGGTCAGCGCGCGCGGCCTGCCGCTGCGCTACGAATCCGGCGCCGTGCACGTCGCCTCGCCGCTCGCGCAGCTGCGGTCCGTGGACCACGAACGTCCCGACGAGGCCGGCCACACTCTGGCCGGATGGATCTTCGAACTGCGCCAGCACGCCGCCGTACTCGCCGCCCACCAGCTGCCGCTGCGCATCGATGGCAATGCCTCCGACCACGAGGGCCTGTTCCTGGAATCCGTGGCCGACACCGACCCGACCCTGCCTACGCCCGCGCTTTTCACCCATCCGGCCCCGGGCCTGGGCACCGTTGCCATCAGCATCGCGCAGACGGACGGCCCGCGCGTGCACCCGATTGCCCATGCGCTGGTCCTCGCAGGACGCCTGGATACACATCTTGCCCACCTGGCCGGTCGCTACGGAACCGTGCCGACCCCGCAGCCCCTCGAGCGCCTGTGCATGGACAAGAGCTTCTCCTTGACCGTACCCGCACAGTCGCCGCTGCATTGAGCGACGCAAGGCCCCTTCCGCCATGCATGCCCGGTGTTTGCTCACATGCCATCTTCGGCGTGCTTCATGCGGTCCGCACGCCGCCGCCATGTCGCATCACAGCCCGTGCATGACACGCGGCGAACATTTCCCCGGCACCTGTCCCGGCCGACCATTCACCCTTCAACGGTCGGGAGGTCCCGAGGCATGATCTACGGCATCAACCACGTCACGCTGTCCGTCAGCGACCTGGACCGCTCCTTTGCGTTCTATACGCAGATGCTCGGCCTGGTCCCGGTCGTGAAATGGCATCGCGGCGCCTATCTGTCGGCCGGAGGCGACTGGGTTTGCCTGTCACTCGATGCACACGCACGCCGCGCTCCCTTGCCCGAATACACCCACCTTGCCTTCTCGGTCGATCGCGAGGATCTTGCCTCGCGCGCCGCGTCGATCCGGGCACAGGGCGCGGTCGAATGGAAGAAGGACACCAGCGAAGGCGCATCGCTGTATGTCCTCGATCCCGACGGGCACAAGCTCGAACTTCATGCCGGCGATCTCGAAAGCCGGCTCCGCTCCCTGCGCAACAAGCCGTACGACGGACTGCAATGGTTCAACCGCTCACCGTGACCGGTGCCGGCCGTACGCCCGCAAACGCCTGCTATTCGACGCGAATGCGGTAGACCTCCGCCAGGGAAAGCACGCCCTCGCGTGCCAGTTGCAGCGCGCGCGCGGTCAGCGGCGCCATGCCTTCCTCGACCGCCGTATCGTGGATCGCATCGGCGTTGGCATGGGGCACGATCAGGCCTCGCAGGCCTGCACTGATCGGCATCAGTTCATACACGGCCTGGCGTCCGTGCACGCCGGTGCCTTCACAGCGCGAGCAACCGGCGCCCAGGTAGAAGCGTTCGTCCTCGCCCACGCCCAGCGCCTCCCGGATCACCGGATCGACGGTTTCCTCGACCAGGCAGTGCCGGCAGTTGCGCCGCGCCAGTCGCTGCGCCAGGACCGCCATCAACGTGGAACGAAGCAGGAACGATTCCACGCCCAGGTCGAGCATGCGGGTGACCGTGGTCGCGGCGCTGTTGGTGTGCAACGTGCTGAGCACGATGTGTCCGGTCAGCGCGCTTTCCACCGCGATCTCGGCGGTCTCGCGATCACGGATCTCGCCGATCATGATCACATCCGGATCGTGGCGCAGGATGTTGCGCAGGGTCCGGTTGAAGTCGTAGCCGATGCCCTTGTTGACCTGCACCTGCTCGATGTCGGGTACGTGGTATTCGACCGGGTCCTCGACGGTGATGATGTTGACGTTGCGACGGCGCACATCCAGCAAGGACGCATACAGCGTGGTCGACTTGCCCGAGCCGGTAGGTCCGGTCACCAGCACCAGGCCGTGACTGCGCGAGAGCATGTCGCGAAGCTGCCGCTCGTCTTTTTCGGACAGTCCCAGTTCGTCCAGATTGCGCAGTCCTTCGCGTGTGTTGAGCAGGCGGATCACCACGCTTTCCCCATCCACCGTGGGCAGCACCGAAATGCGCAGGTCCACCACGTTGTCGCCCTCGACCACGGTGGCGCGGCCATCCTGGGGCAGGCGGTGTTCGGCCACGTCCATGCCGGCCAGCACCTTGATGCGGCTGACCACCACGCGCAGCAGCGGCTTGGCCAGACGGCGGATCGGCTGCAGCAGGCCGTCCACGCGCAGTAGCACCGTCACGTCGTTCTCGTGCGGCCGCAGGTGGATGTCCGACGCCCGGCGGCGGATGGCTTCGGCGAACAGGCCGGACACCAGGCGCACGATGGGCTGCTGGTCGGCCAGACTCTCGATGTCCGCGGGCTCGACATCCCTGCCCGCGTCTCCGCGCATCCCCAGCGAATGCAGAATCGAGGCATCCTCGGCACGGTCGTAGCATTCGCTGACACCCTTGTCCAGGGGTTCGCGCAGGGCCAGCAGCGGGACCACCCGTCGACTGGTCAGGAATTCCAGCGTGGTATTCAATTCGACATTGGCCGGATCCAGCACCGCCACCGCCACGGCGCTGTCGCGCAAGGCCAGCGGCAGCACTCGCAGTTGCCGTGCCAGCGCCGGGTTGATCAGGCTGGTAGCCACTTCACTGGCCTCGATGCACGACAGGTCCACCAGCGGCAGGCCGAAGCGCTGGGCCTGGGCAAACCGCAACCGCGCCTCGTCATCGTCACCGGCCTGTTTCCGCCAGGTCTCCAGGTCGATGTCGATCCATTGCTCCTGGTCCGGGTCCGGGACCGGCGCCACCTGCGCATCGAGATAGCGTTGCAGCTGCGCCTGTTCGTTGATCAGCACCACCCGCGTGCCGATGTCCACGTCCGGACCCTCGGGCTTCGTCGGCGCGGCCACTACCGGCGCCGGGAAATTCATCTGCAAGGTATCGAGCATGTCGCGCGCAAGCAGGAAACGGCCCTCCATCTCGCCGATCCGGCCGACCATGCCGACTCCTTCGGACGAGACCGAAAGCGCCCACAGTTCGCCACGTACGTTGGAACCGTCGAGCAGGCGGGTATCGAAGACGGCATCGGGCGGCCCCTGCGGGAGCTTGCGCTGGTCGGGACGGAACACGAAACGGAAGCTTCCGCCCGGAAGGCGCCGCTCACTGCCATCCTCGAGCACCAGCGAGATGCCTCGCGGTCCCGGCATCCGCTTCAGTACCCCATGCAGCCAGGCCCCTTCGCGCGTGTACACGACATAACCCGGCCCGACCGACCAGAAACGGTCGCTGCTGCGTCGCTCCTGGGAGGACGAAGCCGTGTTCCCGGTCAACTTGCGCCCCTCAGAGGCCAAATGTGACGAATCATGCATGGGCGTGTCCCTCGGGAGCCTGGCCGGCTCCCTTCCCCCAGCATGCTGCATACGCCATGCCAACCGATTCATCGCGGCGACATTCCCCCACGCGGCCGGACCGCCCGTGCCCGAATCGTGGCTCGGTGACCGGAAGACCCGGCCGGCTTTCCGCTCCCCGCCGGATCAGCCCAATTCGATTTCGTACATGTGATAGTGGCAGCGCTGCATGCCCAGGCCTTCGTAGGTCTGCTGGGCACGCGTATTTTCGTGTTCCACATACAGGCGCAGGCCCACCGCGCCGGCATCGCGTGCGCGCTGTTCCACCGCAGCGTAGAGGGCACGGAACACCCCCGTGCGACGCGCGTCCGGCGACACGTACACGCTCTGGATCCAGAAGAAGTCGCCGTTGCGCCAGTCGCTCCATTCGTAGGTGACCAGCAGGCTGCCGACGGCTTCGCCTTCTCGCTCGGCGATGAGGTAGAAACCGCGTTCCGGCTCGTCCAGCACCGCCTGCACGCCGGCGCCGAGCACCGCGGGGTCCAGGGTCTTGTTCTCGGTCTCGATGGCCATGGCCGCGTTCCACGCCACCAGACGCTCGAAGTCACGGGACGTTGCGGGTCGGATAAGGGGTGCAGTCACGGGCGGCCTTCTTCGTGGCGTGTCATCCCGGCAAGCCTACTATGCCGGGTACGATCGGAACCATGCCGGGCGCCGGGGCGGCGGCGACATGCGCCATGCTGGCCGCCTTGGGCCATTCCCGGCAGATCGACCGGTCAGGCGTCGGCGTCGGTGGCGAAGCCTTCGCGGGTGCCGCGATGAAACACCTTGTCCGTGTCCAGCACGTCGCGAGCACGCACGTCGGGCATGGCCCCGACTTCCGCGTAGATCGGCGTGAAGTCCGGACGCGTGGCATCGAACAGCTGCTCGAAGCTGTCGATCACGAAGTAGGTCTGCTGGTAGGTGTCGATGCGGTACTGCGCGCGCATGATGCGCTCGAGGTCGAAGCCGATGCGGTTGGGTGCATCCGACTCCAGGCAGTAGATCGACTCGCCCTTGGAGCTGACGATGCCGGCGCCGTAGATGCGCAATCCGGCGTCGGTGTGGATCAGGCCGAATTCCACCGTGTACCAGTACAGGCGGGTGAGGTTGAGCAGCGCCTGCTCGCCGATGCCGTGCGCCTTCATCGCGCCGCGGCCGTAGGCCTCCATGTAGTCGGCGAAGACCGGGTTCATCAGCAGCGGCACGTGGCCGAACAGGTCGTGGAACAGGTCCGGCTCGGAGATGTAGTCGATCTGTTCCGGCTTGCGGATCCACCAGGTCACGGGAAAACGTCGGTTGGCCAGGTGCTCGAAGAAGGTGTATTCGGGCAGCAGGCCCTCCACGCCGACCAGCTCCCAGCCGGTGGCCTCGCGCAGGATCGGGTTGAGTTCGGAAAATTTCGGAATCGCGTCCGCGGTCATCTGCAGCACGTTCTGGCTGTCCAGGAACTCCTGGCAGGCACGGCCCGGCAGGATCTCGCGCTGGCGCTTGAACAGCTCGCCCCAGACGTGGTGGTCGACCGCGGTGTAGTCGTCCCACGGCTGTTCGACCACGCCGGTGGCATAGACCGGGATGGTGCCGCGATCGGTCTGCTGGTGTTCGACGCGTCGGGGGGTGCTCATGGGCGAAACTCCGGGTGTTCTTCAACCTCCCATCAGGATAAATCCAGGCTTCCGCAAGATGGTTGCCAAATTGCGTGAAATTCCGACTTACATGCAATAAAATTGCTCGTAATCCCATTTTGCGCATTTTTCATGTCTATCCATGGCGATTGACCGCACGGACCGCCGCATCCTCGAGGAGCTGCAGCGCGACGGCCGCATCACCAATGCCGAACTGGCCGACCGGGTCCAGCTGTCGGCCTCGGCCTGCCTGCGCCGGGTGCAGCGCCTGGAAACAAGCGGGGTCATCGCCGGTTATGCCGCTCGCGTGGATCCGCAGGCGGTGGGCCTGGGCCTGCAGGCCTTCGTGCGCGTACAGCTCAAGCAGCACGACGCCGAAACCATCGAGCGCTTCGTGCGCCTGGTCAACGGCTGGGACGAGGTCGCCGCCTGCCATGCGCTGACTGGCGACATGGACTACCTGCTGCACATTCACGTGGCCGACCTGGAACATTTCTCGCACTTCCTGCTCGACCAGCTTCTCAATACCGCCGGCGTGGCCGACGTCAATTCGAGTTTCGTGCTGCGCACGGTCAAGCACGCCGCATCGCTGCCCCTGAACCGGTCGCATACGGACACCTGAAACGGCTGGAAGTGCAGGTATCGCCTCGCGTATCCTTGCAGGCTGGATGAATACACCCGCCCGGCCACTCTCTTTCGCGCGCGATCCGCTGCGCGCGTTGCGATACCTGTATCGCGTGCCGCTGTTGCTGCTGCACGTGCTGCTGGCTGTCGTGCTGGCGCTGACCGTGTTCAGCTGGAACCGCCATGCGGTGAACAAGGGCCACGAGCCGCTCGCGCATCGCCTGATCCGCTGGTGGTCGCGCATGCTGCTGCGCATTTTCGGTTTCCGCGTGGTCACCCGCGGCAGGGCGCTGCCGGATCCGGTGATGTTCGTGTGCAACCACTCCTCGTGGCTGGATATCGAATTGCTGCATACCCAGCGCGCGGCCTGCTTCGTGGCCAAGTCCGAGATCGCGCGCTGGCCGCTGGTCGGCTGGCTGGCCGCCAACGGCGGCACCATCTTCCATCGCCGCGGCAGCAACGACTCGCTGAACCTGGTCATGAAGGCCATGGCGCGTCGCCTGCGCCAGGGCCGCTCGGTGGCGGTGTTTCCCGAGGGCGGGACCAACGACGGGCGCAATCTGAAGGTCTTCCACGCCCGCATCTTCCAGGCTGCGCTGGATGCAGACGCCCAGGTGCAACCGGCCGCGCTGCGGTTCATGCGCAACGGCGAACGCTGCTACGAGGCCGCGTTCCAGCCCGGCGAGCATTTCATGGGCAATTTCCTGCGCCTGCTGGGCGATCCACCGCTGGTGGTGGAGGTGCACTTCCTGCCACCCGTGCCGCGGCTCGAGGGCGGCCGCCGACGCATGGCCGAGACCGCACGCCAGGCCATCGCCGATGCGCTGGACGGCAAACACGAGGACGTACGGTGACTCTTCCGAAAGGACGCGACTTCCAGCCACCGCGGCTGCTGCGCAACGGACATGTGCAGACCATGCTCTCCTCCAGCAGCCTGCGCCGGCTTTTCCTGCGCAACCGCATCCGCCTGGTGCGCCAGGGGGCCGAGGACGTCAATTTCTCGTTGTCGGACGGCGTGCGCCTGGTCGGATCGTTCACCCGCCAGCGGCTGCACCCGGATCCGCGCGGCCTGGCCGTGATCTACCACGGTTGGGAGGGCAGCATCGACTCGTCCTACGTGCTGCAGACCGGAGCCAGCCTGCTGGAGGCGGGCTGGGACGTGTTCCGGCTCAATTTCCGCGACCACGGCGACACCCATCACCTGAACGTGGGCCTGTTCCATTCCTGCCTGATCAACGAGGTGGTCGAGGCCACGGCCGAAGCGGTCGCACGCTTCCGCACCAACGATGCACCGGTGGGACTGGCCGGGTTCTCGCTGGGCGGCAACTTCGTGCTGCGCGCCGCGCTGCGCGCGCCGACAGCCGGATTGCCCCTGGCGCACACCGTGGCGGTGTGTCCGGTCATCGACCCGCATGCCGGCTTGTTCGCGCTGGAAACCGCGCCGTGGATGTACGAGTGGTACTTCATGCACAAATGGCGTGGATCGCTCAAGCGCAAGCAGAGGCTGTACCCGGAACAGGGCTACTTCGCACCCGAGGACCTGCGCCAGGGCCTGCGCGGACTGACCCGCGTGCAGGTCGAGCGCCACACCGACTTCGGTTCCCTGGAAGAATATCTGGACGGCTATTCGGTCAGCGGCGAACGCCTGTCCGAACTGGCCGTTCCGACCACCATTCTCACCGCCGAGGACGATCCGGTCATTCCGGTCAAGGAATTTCGCGAGCTGCGCCTTCCGGCCTGCGTGGAGCTGGACATTGCGCCGTTTGGTGGCCACTGCAGCTTCGTCGAGAACTGGAAACTGCGCAGCTTCACCGACGACTACATCACCGCGCGTTTCAACGCGGCCGCGGCTCGATCCGGTCGCGCCTGAAGCGCTGCGATTGGCCGCGCGCAAGGCCGCATCCTGCACGCTCGTGTCCCCGCCCGGCCTGTCGCCACACGGCGCGGGGTCCATCCTTTGTTGCCTGGACTTGCCGCACAAACACCGAGCACGTGCATGGGCATGCCGGTTCCGCCCTGTGCGGCCTCCGGAGTCTGCGTCGCTTCACCCTAGTCCGCGGGCACGCAACGCTCACGTGCCCAGGTTCGCAACGCCTGCACGCGTTCGGCCATCAACACCGACAGCGGTCGCGTCGAGGCCAGCGCATGCAGCAACAATGCCTGGTCCAGCGCGCCCACGCCGCCAGCCGCATCGTACAGGGCACTGACGATCGCCTGTTCGATCTCGGCGCCGGAAAACCCCTCGCTGGCCGCGGCCAGCGCCGGCAGGTCGAAGACGGCCGGATCGAGTTCGCGCCGCCGCAGGTGCAGGGCGAAGATGTCCGCCCGTACCGCAGTCGCCGGCAGGTCGACGAAGAAGATCTCGTCGAATCGCCCCTTGCGCAACAGTTCCGGCGGCAGCTCGTCGACCGTGTTGGCGGTAGCCACCACAAACACCCGGTCTCGGTTCTCGGCCATCCAGGTCAACAGGTGGCCGAGTACCCGACGCGACACGCCGCCATCCTCGCCACCCGACGCCAGGCCCTTCTCGATCTCGTCGATCCACAGCACGCAAGGCGCCAGCAAGCCCGCCGATGCCAGCGCCTCGCGCAGATTGCGTTCGGTCTCGCCCTGGAACTTGTTGTACAGCGTGCCGAAGTCCATGCGCACCAGCGGCACGCCGAACCCGCCGGCAATAGCCTTGGCCGCCAGGCTCTTGCCGCACCCCTGTACACCCAGCAGCAGCAAGCCTCGGGGTGGATCCAGTTTCGGCGCGTTCTCGCCACCCAGGAACACCGCGCGGCGGCGCTGCACCCACTGCTTGACGCGGGACAGGCCGGCGATATCGGCAAAGCCGGCCGTCTCGTATTCGAAATGCAGCAGACCGGAGCGATTGAGCAGTTCGAACTTGGCCTGCATCAGGCGCGGCAGGTCGTCCGGACCCAGTGCATCGTCGACATGGATCAGCTTGCGCACGATGCGCCGCGCATCGTTGCGGGTCAGCCCCAGCAGGTTGCGCACGATCAGGCGCGCCGCCTCACCGTCCACCTCCAGCCTGCGTCCGGTCTCGCGCTGCCAGGCCAGCGCCTCGCTGCGCACCAGGGCGGCGATCGCCTTCAGGTCGGGCAGGCTCAGGCGCACCGTGGTCGAAAGGCGTTCGAGCTCCTCGGGCAGTTCGATCTTTGCCCCTACCAACACCAGCGTGTGCGGCGCGCTGCGCTGTCGCTGCACGATCTCCCGCAGCACACGGCGGGTCATGGCATAGCCCAGGTACGGATGCAGGTCGAACAGCAGGTAGATGCCCGCCTGATCGTGTTCACGGATCGCGTCCAGCGTGCGCGAAACGTCCGGCGGCACGCTCGATGTCGGTTGTGTGATGTCCAGACGGTGCAGACCGTCGGTGATGGTCCAGCGCCACAACGGGCGCAGGGCCTGGCCGATCACGTGGCGGAAACTGTCGATCACGCGCTGCTCGTCGAGGGTCTCGATCACGATCAGCGGCGTACGTGCACGCACCAGCGTGCTCAGGTCGTGCAGGTCGTTCATGCGTATCCCCGGAATCCGCGCGTGACCATAGCAGAACACGACTTCCTGCTACTTGAGTCGATCCGTGCCGGGTGTACGCTTGGATTCCGTACCGATCATGGAGGCATCGTCCGATGCGTTACGTGTTCGCCTTCGTCCTGGGCTTGTTCGCCCTGCCACTGCATGCGGCTCCGCCGATCCAGCGCCTGTCGCTTCCACCCGGCTTCCACGTCTCGGTCTACAGCGACCAGGTGCCTTCCGCACGCGAGATGGCACTGGGCCCGGACGGTACCCTCTATGTCGGATCCATGGACGCCGGCAAGGTCTATGCCCTGTCCGATGCCAACCACGATGGCCGGGCCGAGCGCGTGCGCGTGATTGCCCACGGCCTTCGCATGCCGGTGGGCGTCGCCTTCCATGACGGCGACCTGTACGTATCTGCCGTCAGTCGCATCCTGGTGCTGCGTGATATCGGCCATCACCTGGACGACCCGCCCCGGCCGCAGGTCGTGATGGACGATTTCCCGGCCAAGCGCCACCACGGCTGGAAATTCATCGCCTTCGGCCCGGACGGCAAGTTGTACGTGCCGATCGGCGCACCGTGCAACATCTGCGACCCGATGCCTCCCTTCGCCATGCTGTGGCGCGTGGACCTGGCCAGCGGGGTCAAGGAGCCGGTGGCGCGCGGCGTGCGCAACACGGTCGGATTCGACTGGCAACCGGGCAGCGGAAAACTCTGGTTCACCGACAACGGCCGCGACATGCTGGGCGACAACCTTCCCAGCGACGAGCTCAACCGTGTCGACCATGCCGGCGAGCACTTCGGTTACCCGTACTGCCACCAGGGCGACCTGCCCGACCCGCAATTCGGCGACGCGGCCCATCCGTGCAGCCGCTATGTCCCGCCGGCGCTCAAGCTGGGCGCCCACGTGGCCGCGCTGGGCATGCGCTTCTACACCGGCTCGATGTTCCCGGCCCGTTACCACGGCGCCATCCTGATCGCCGAGCACGGCTCCTGGAACCGCACCACCAAGAGCGGCTACCGGGTCATGGCCGTGCAGGTGAAGGGCGACCGGGTCATCCGCCAGTGGCCGCTGGCTGATGGCTTCCAGCAGCACGAGAAGGCCTGGGGCCGACCCGCCGATGTGCTCGTGATGCCAGACGGCAGCGTCCTGGTCAGCGACGACCTGGCTGGCGCCATCTATCGCATCACATACACGCCCCCCGACAGCGGCCATTGACGTCCGGCCGGCGGCACCCGCAGGGATACGCGCTCAGGCGCCGACCGGCAGCCACAGCAGCAACACCACGCCGAGCACGATGCGGTAGATCGCGAACGGCGTGAAGCGATGGCTTCGGATGTAGCCCAACAGCCATTTCACGGCGATGAAGGCGACGATCGCCGAGACCACGAAACCCACGGCAAGGTTGCTCCAGCCCTCGTGGCTCACATTGCCCGCATGCCACACCTTGAACACTTCGTATCCGGTGGCCGCATACATCGTCGGAATGCCCACCAGGAACGCGAATTCGGTGGCCGCCTCCCGGTTGCTGGTGCCGAACAGCATCGCCGCGAAGATGGTGGCGGCCGAGCGCGAGGTCCCGGGGAAGATCCCGGCCAGCATCTGCGCCACGCCGACCAGGATCGCCACGGTCCAGGTGATCGAGCGCGAATCGGGCTTGCGCGCGGCGATCTGCTCGGCGATCAGCATCCATACGCCACCGATCACCAGCGCCCATGCGATCGGGGTCACCGTCTTGGGCAAGCGGAAGTTCATTTTCACCGCCACCAGGCCGATCACCGCCGTGATCAGGAAGGCGGTGGTCAGCTTGAACAGGTAATCGCGGTTGGCCGGATCACGCCATTGCGTCAGCAGTTGCCAGATGCGTTTCCAGTAGATCAGCGTCACCGCCAGGATCGCACCGGCCTGGATGCCGATGTTGAACAGGTCCGAGCGCGCACCCAGCCAGCGTTCGGCAATCAGCAGATGGCCGGTCGAGGAAATCGGCAGGAACTCGGTAATGCCCTCGATGATGCCGAGGACGATCACGCGGATCAGGTCATGCATGGGCGGGGTCCGTGACCAAAAAACGCCAATATACGCGTAACGCATGACCGTTTGCCGGCGCCGTGCACTGCGCCTGGATCTTTTCTGCACTCTTGTTGTGCATTACTCGATGGTTTCGCACGACATTGGTGCAATTGCCGGTCGTGCCGGCGCCTCACGGACAGCGATTCAGTCACTTGCGGATGGCATGCCCTATGCTAGGGGCAGAACCGTCTTTCACCCCATCACGCTGGATGTATCCATGACCGCCAACGCCGTACTGAAACTGATCCAGGACGAGAGCATCGAGTTCGTCGACTTCCGCTTCGCGGACATGCTCGGCAAGCAGCATCACGTCACCTACCCGGCCCACACCATCGACGAGTCGACCTTCGAGGACGGCAAGATGTTCGACGGTTCGTCGATCTCCGGCTGGAAGGGCATCAACGAGTCGGACATGATCCTGATGCCCGATCCCGACACCGCCCTGGTGGATCCGTTCAGCAGCCACAAGCAGCTGATCCTGACCTGCGACGTCCTGGAACCGTCCACCATGCAGGCCTACGGCCGCGATCCGCGCTCCATCGCACGCCGCGCCGAGGCTTACCTGAAGTCCACCGGCATCGCCGACGAGGCCTTCTTCGGTCCGGAACCGGAATTCTTCGTGTTCGACTCGGTGCGCTGGCAGAACGACATGGGCCGCACCTTCTACGAGATCGAGTCCGAGGAGGCGCACTGGAGCTCGCGGCACAAGTACGAGGAAGGCAACACCGGCCACCGTCCGGGCGTGAAGGGCGGCTATTTCCCGGTCAGCCCGGTCGACTCGCTGTCGGACCTGCGCGCGGACATCTGCAAGGTGCTCGAGGAGCTGGGCCAGACCGTGGAGGTGCACCACCACGAGGTCTCCAACGCCGGCCAGTGCGAGATCGGCACCAAGTTCAACACCTTGGTCAAGAAGGCCGACGAACTGCTGATGATGAAGTACGTGGTCAAGAACGTGGCCCACATGAACGGCCAGACCGCCACCTTCATGCCCAAGCCCGTGGTCGGCGACAACGGTTCGGGCATGCACGTGCACCAGTCGCTGTCCAAGAACGGCGAGAACCTGTTCGCCGGCGACCTGTACGGCGGCCTGAGCCAGACCGCGCTGTGGTACATCGGCGGCATCTTCAAGCACGCCCGCGCCATCAACGCGTTCTCCAACGCCACCACCAACAGCTACAAGCGCCTGGTGCCGGGCTTCGAGGCACCGGTGATGCTGGCCTATTCGGCCCGCAACCGCTCGGCCAGCTGCCGCATCCCGTTCGTCAGCAATCCCAAGGGCCGCCGCATCGAGGTACGCTTCCCCGATCCGATGCAGGCCGGCTACCTGACCTTCACCGCCCTGATGATGGCCGGCCTGGACGGCATCGTGAACAAGATCGACCCGGGCGCCCCGGCCGACAAGGACCTGTACGACCTGCCGCCGGAAGAAGAGAAGAACATCCCGCAGGTGTGCGCCAGCCTGGACGCCGCGCTGGAGGCCCTGGACAAGGATCGCGACTTCCTCAAGGCCGGCGATGTGTTCACCGACGACTTCATCGACGGCTACATCGCCCTGAAGATGCAGGAGGTCACCCGCTATCGTGCCTCCACGCATCCGCTGGAGTTCTCGATGTACTACTCCATCTGAACGCGCCGGCGCCGGATGGCAACGACGGGACGGGGCGCTTGCGCCCCGTCCTGCTTTTCCGGATCAGCGGGCCGCGCTCGCGGCATGCACCGACTGCATGTTGGCATGTAGGAACTTCAGCATCCGCGTGTAGAAATCCTCGCGGTGGTCGAGGCGAGCCAACCCGTGCCCCTCGTAGGTGTAGGTCTTGTATTCGACCTTGCGCCCGGCGCTTTCGAGGGCGCTTCGCATCTCCCTGGCGTACTTGACCGGGACCCGCCCGTCCATGGTGCCGTGGGCCAGGAACACGGGCACCCGGATCTTCGCGGCCTGGTCGGCGGGCGAACGCGCGGTCAGCTGGGCCTTGTCGTGGCCGAGCACGCGCTTGAGGTAGTTCTTGCCATAGTTGTCGCGATGGATGTCGCCCCAGGAATACAGGCGGTTCAGGTCGTAGACGCCGGCCAGGCCGATCGCGCAACGGTACAGGTGGGGTTGGCGCACCACCCCCATGAGTGCGGCGTATCCACCGTAACTTCCGCCGTAGATGGCGATGCTCGACGGGATCGCCAGTCCCTGACGCACGGCCCAGCGGGTGGCATCGGTGACATCGTCCTGCATGGCGCGTCCCCACTGCCGATAGCCGCGGATCATGAAATCCCGGCCATCCCCGCCCGAACCCCTGAAATTGATGTGCAGCACCGCATACCCGTGCGTGGCCAGCCACTGGGTCTCCGGGTCGTAGGACCATGTGTCGCGGATGCCGTAGGGGCCGCCGTGCACGACAACCACCATCGGCGCCGGCTTCATGCCGTCGGTGGGCATGGTGACGAAACCGTGCAGGGTCAATCCGTCGCGCGCTTTCATCGTGAACGCACGCGTCGACGCCATCTGTTTCGGATCGATCCAGGGACGGGTGTGGAACAACAGCGCGAGTTTGCGTGTGCTGCGATCGAGCAGGTAGAAACTGCCCGGATCGCGATCGCTGATCGTCCGGATCACCAGCACGTTCCCGTTCTCCGATGCACTGGTCACGTAGGCCATCTCGCCGGGAAACGACTTGTCCAGTGCGCGGTGCCATTTGGCATCCGGACTCGACGGATTGAAATAGCGGGCGCGCGGCTTGCCCGGCCCGAACCAGGCGCCGATCGGCTGTTTCTGGTCCAGCGACCAGATCAGCGACAGCGGATCGGATTCCGGATCCCGCAGCAACGGCATGCACTTGCCCGTGGCCAGGTCATACTGCTCGAGTACGTCGGTTCCGGTTTTCTGCTCGACATCCATGTACGCCTTGCGGTTGTCGCGCGAGAACCCCCAGACGTACATGCCGATCCCGCTCCTGGCGCTGTCGTTGAGCAGCTTCCACTTGCCCTTGGCTTGTCTTTGGTACAGGCGCTGGTGACCGCTGTCGTCGTAACCGGTGGTAAAGCGCACATGGCCGGCATGGTCGATCTGGAAGTCGAAGCTGATCGAATCCGGATCCTTCACCCTGGGCGTCTCGGCCAGCAGCTTGCCTTCGCCGGTCACGTCCGAGACGTCCAGCATGCGGACCGTCTCGCGCTCGGAATAGCCCAGGTAGGCATCGACCAGGATGTGATGGTCGTCCCCGTCGATGGTGCCGATGAAGTTGTCCGGAAGCAGCTGCGGATGCTTGTCATGCAGGTTCAGCAAATACAGGCCCGGGTTGTCGACCGGCGCGCCGAACCGGCCGATGGTGTGGTTGGCCACGATCAGCAGCTGTTCGTTGCCCAGCCAGGCCAAGGCGTTGATCACGCCGCGCTTGCCGTTGTCGATCTGCTTGATCGGCTTCAGGGTGGCACGGTCGAGAATGGCCACGTGCGTTCCGCGCTTGATGTGGTACGCAATGGCCAGCCTGGATCCGTCCGGCGAAACCTCCACTTCCTGGTATCGCGAGCGCCGGAACATCGCGTACCCGGTCGGTGGAGCAACGGTTGCGGCCCGGGCAGTCGCCGGCACGGCCAGTGCGAACGCCGCCAGCATCGACATGAACATCCCTATCTCCCCTTTGTGCCCCGCCTCACTTTCGCGCATTGCCGGGCGGCCGACAAGC
Source organism: uncultured Gammaproteobacteria bacterium (assembly GCA_963817755.1). Lineage (GTDB taxonomy): Bacteria > Pseudomonadota > Gammaproteobacteria > Xanthomonadales > Rhodanobacteraceae > Oleiagrimonas. The sequence goes on along the minus strand of CAWFPB010000004.1, from coordinate 138,290 downwards.
GGCAGCGCGGACCGCCGGTTCAAGACATGTCCCGACGTGATCGAGGTGGCACGTGCCGCCGGCAGATTGCCGGTGACGGGGTCCCGGCCGCTTCCGCTCGTTTCACCACGGCGCGCACATCCTTGTGCGCCTTCGCTCGCATTACCTGAAGGACTTCTCCAGGTGCAGCAGGACCGACTGGTTGGAGCTGGTGCTGCTCTCGAACATGTTCTGGTACTCGATGCGCAGACGCAAACCGTTGTCGTTCTGCGTCTCCAGCCCCACCCCCAGCAGCGTGTGGTTGCGCGACTGGACACCCACGCTGGACCGGTACAGCGGACCGATCATGTCCGCGTAGCGCATGGTCGTCGCGCTCGTGCCCTGGAAGTCGTGCCGGTACTCCACCCGCAGCATCGGCCGCAGCACCCCGAAGTCACGCTTGAGCGACCAGTCCAGTCGCAGGCCCAAGGCGCCCGTGGTGGTCTGGATCGTCTGCGGGTCATAGCGCAGCGCGTACAGGGCATCGCCCTGCTCGGTGTAGGCATCGAGTTGCGCTCGTGCCGCATCGATCCGGCCATAAGGCGACAGCCTCATGTTGCCGCGCCGGTGATCGAAGCCGGCGCTGAGCGAGCCGAATACCTGCGATCCGTTGCGGCTGCCGTGGACGAAGTTGCCGTCCACCGTGACGTAGCGCCGGGCGTCGAAGGACAGCCACTGGTAGCCCAGCACGCCGTCCACGAACGTCGTCTCGCTGGGCCGGTAGCTGGCATAGCCGGCCACGCTGTAGGCATCGGCCGTGCTGCGGCTGCCGTTCTTGCCCACGTCGCTGGCATCATGGCCATAGCCAATGCCGCCGCCCAGCGCGAGCCGGTCGGATACATGCGTGTCCGCGCCCAGGGTCAGGCCCGAGGTGTTGAAGTCGATGCCGTTGTAGCTGGTGCCGACTCTCTGCGTACCGAAGTTCAGCGCACCGCTGGCCCACAGCGTGAAGCCGTGCGCGTCGGTTTCGCCCTGCGGGGCCTGTGCCTCCGCGCCGGACAGCGTTCGTGCCGAGAGCGTGTGACCGCCCGATCCGTCCAGCCCGTCCATGCTCATGTCCGGATCGGCCAGGGCCGCCGGTCCATGCAGCATCCCGCGCCGGCCACCGCCGAACGTGACGCTCAGGTTGTTCTGGAACGTCGACGCCGAACCGCCGTCATGCAGATTCTCCAGGCGACTCTGGAAATTGTCGATCTGCCCCCGCATGAAGCGCCGGGTCGACTGCGCCTGCGCACGGAGCACGCCCATCACTTCCGCATCCTTGGTCGGATCCGGACGCGGGATCAGGGTCAGCGTCACCGTGGCCGGCTTCGAGGTGCCGTAGGCATTGGATAGCGTGTAGGTGAAGGTGTCCGTTCCCGAGGCCGTCGCCGGTGCCTTGTAGCTGATCTTCAGGCCCGAAACCGTGGCCGTACCCACGCCAGGTGCGCTGGCAATGGCCACGGCGGTGTACGGCCCGCCCGTCGCACCTACCGTGGGGTCGATGGTCACCGTCTGGCCGCCCAGCACGCGCATCGACTGGTTGGTCACCGTCGGCGCCGGCAACGGCTTGACGGTGACCGTCACCGTGGCCGCGGCCGAGGTGCCGGCGCTGTTGGTCGCCGTGTAGGAGAAGGTGTCGGTGCCGAAGAAGGTCCCCGTCGGCGTGTACACCACCGAGGTGCCGCTGACCGTCGCCGTGCCGTTGGACGGTGCGCTGGCGATCGCGATGCTGTCGATGGTGCCGGTGTCATTGCTGGTCACCGGGATCGTCACTGCCGACTGCGAGGGCGTGGTCGCCGTGTCCGCGTTGGCCACGGGCGCGCCCAGGGCCACGGCCAGCGAATAGCTCTGGCTGCCGGTGTAGGGACTGCCCGTACCGGTGCTGCTGTCGGTCGCGGTCACGGTGAAGTTGTAGGTGTTGACCACCGTCGGGGTACCGCTGATCAAGCCGGTCGACGACAGGGTCATGCCGGTCGGCAAGTTCCCGGATGTCACCTGGTAGGTGTAGGTCGCCGTGCCGCCGCTGGCCGTCAGCTGCTGGCTGTAGGCCGTGCCCTGCTGCGCGCCCGGCAGCGTGCCCGGCGTCAGGGTGATCGCCGGTGCGGCCACGGTCAGGTTGTAGGTGGCCGATGCGGTCGCCGGCGAGCCGGCGCCGGTGCTGCTGTCGGTGGCCGTGACCGTGAAGGTGAACACGCCTCCTGCGGAAGGCGTACCTTGCACCATGCCGACAGGCGTCACCGTCAGCCCCGCCGGCAACGAACCCGAGGTTACCGCGTAGCTGTAGGGCGAGATGCCGCCGCTGGCGGTGATCGACTGGCTGTACGCCGCGCCCACGGTCGCACCGGGCAACGTCCCCGAGGCCGGCGACACGCTCATCGCAGCCGGGCTGATCTGCAGCGAGAAGGTCTGGTTGACGGTGAACGGCGCGTTGGCGCCGGAGCTCGGATCGGTACCGGTACTCGAATCGGTGCCGCTGACGCCCAGCGTGAAGGAGCCGCTGACCGTGGGCGTGCCCGAGATCGTGATGCTGGTGTTGTTGAAGCCGGTGACGCTCAGCCCGGCCGGGATACCGGTGATGCTGTAGCCCTGATACGGCGCCTTGCCGCCGCTGAAGGTGAAAGTCTGCGTGAAGGACTGACCCACGGTGGCCGTCAGCGACGTACCGCCGCTCGAACTCGTGATCGCGAGCGTCGGGGCGGACACGGTGATGCTGACCGTGGCCGGCGCCGAAGTGCCGGCCGAGTTGGTCCCGGTATACGTGAACGAATCCGGTCCCGTGTAGCCGGCGGTCGGCGTGTAGGTGATCGTCGTGCCGCTGGCCGTTGCGGTGCCGTGGCTGGCCGGCGAAGCGACGGCTACCGACGTGGGCGTGCCGCCGGAGAAACTCGTCGAAACGACATTCGCCGTGCTGCTGTAGGGCACATTGATCGTGACCGGGTTGGCCACCGGCACGATCGGCTGGACATCGAGCGTGTACGAACCGGAAACCGTGAACGGCGAACCCGTCCCCGTCGAGCTGTCGGTCGCGGTCACGGTGAAGTTGAAGGTTCCGGCTTCCGTGGGCGTGCCGCTCAGCTGGCCTCCGTTACTCAACGAAAGGCCATTGGGCAGCGTGCCGCCGGTGATCTGGTAGTTGTAGTTGGGCGTGCCCCCGCTGGCGGTGAATGGCTGGCTGTAGCTGCTGTTCTGCGTCGCAGCGGTCAGGGTCGTCCCCGAGACCGGGGAAATCGACAGCGTCGGAGCAGCAACACTGACCGTATATCCCTGTGAGCCGGAGAACGGCGCACCCGTGCCCGTGCTCTGGTCCGTCGCCGTGACCGTGAAACTGGCCGAACTGGTCGCCGACGTCGGCGTGCCGGACAGCAGGCCGCTGCTGGACAGACTCAGGCCGGCCGGCACCGTGCCCGAGGCCGCGAACGTGTAGCCGCTGCCCTGGGTGCCGCCGGACGCGATGAACTGCTGGCTGTAGGGCACGCCGACCTGCATGTTGGATATCGCGCCGGGACCGACCGTGATGGTCGGCGCGTTCACCGTCATGCTGATCGACGAGGTCGTGCCGGTGAAGTTGTTCGCATCCTTCGCCTGCACGGTGAAATTGAACGTCCCCGCCGCCGTCGGCGTGCCGCTCAGCGTGCCGCCGGAGGACAGGTTCATCCCGGCCGGCAGGCTGCCCGCCGAAACCGAGTAGGTGTACGCCGCGGCGCCGCCGCTGGCCGTGAAGCTGGCCGGGGTATAGGCCACGCCCACGGTGGCATTGGATACCGTGTTCGGCGAGACCGTGATGGTCGGCGCGTCCACCGTCAGGGAGATCGCCTGCGTGCCGGTTACATTGTTCGTGTCCTTGGCCTGGACGGTGAAGTTGAACGTCCCCGCCGCCGTCGGCGTGCCGCTCAGCGTGCCGCCGGAGGACAGGCTCATGCCGGCCGGCAGGCTGCCCGCCGATACCGAGTAGGTGTACGACCCGGTGCCGCCACTGGCCGTGAAGTTCGTCGAGGTGTAGGCCGTGCCCGCCGTGCCGTTGGAGAGTGAGGTCGGCGTGATCGTGATGGCCGGCGCGTCCACCGTCAGGGTGATCGCCTGGGTGCCGGTGAAATTGTTCGCGTCCTTGGCCTGGACGGTGAAATTGAACGTCCCCGCCGCCGTCGGCGTGCCGCTCAGCGTGCCGGCTGTGGACAGGCTCATGCCGGCCGGCAGGCTGCCCGCCGATACCGAGTAGGAGTATGACGCGGCGCCGCCGCTGGCCGTGAAGTTCACCGGGGTATAGGCCGCGCCCACGGTGGCGTTGGCTACCGTGGTTGGCGTGACCGTGATGGCCGGCGCGTCCACCGTCAGGGCGATCGCCTGGGTGCCGGTGAAATTGTTCGCGTCCTTGGCCTGGACGGTGAAATTGAACGTCCCCGCCGCCGTCGGCGTGCCGCTCAGCGTGCCGGCTGTGGACAGGCTCATGCCGGCCGGCAGGCTGCCGGTCGATATCGAATAGGTGTACGAACTGGTGCCGCCGCTGGCCGTGAAGTTCGTCGAGGTGTAGGCCGTGCCCGCCGTGCCGTTGGAGAGCGTCGTCGGCGTAATCGTGATGGTCGGTGCGGTCTGGATGACGAGCTGATACGGCAGCACCACGGTGTTGCTTGAACTGGCACCCGAGGCGTCGGTCTCGCTGTCGGTTACCGCGATGTGGAAGTTGTAGGTGCCCGCCACCGTCGGCGTGCCGGACAGGGTGTTCCCGCTCAACGAGATGCCGGGCGGCAGATTGGCCGGATCGGTGATCGCGAACGAGTACGGCGCGATGCCGTTGTTGCCGCTCAGCGACACCGAATACGGAATCGTGATCGTGGCGTTGGTCAGCGGCGAGGCCGGTGAAATGGTCAGGTTGCCGGGCGCCACGCTGCCGGTGTACGACTGCGTGCCGCTCTGTGGCGTACTGCTCGAATCGGTGGCCGTGACCGTGAAGCTGTACGGACCGTAGGCGCTCGGCGTGCCGGTCAGCGCGCCGACCGTACTCAGGCTCAGGCCCGCCGGCAATGTACCCGCGGTGACACTGTAGGAATAGGACCCGGTGCCGCCGGAGGCCGAAAAGCTGGTATTGACCGCGGTGCCGCCGGTGAAGCTGAAGGACGTTGGCGTGATGCTGATCGCCGAGGCCGCCGGCAGGATGGTGACGTTGACCTGGATGTTATTGCCGACGTCATCCTGGAAGCTGAAGGCGTCGGACGTCGCGCCATCACCGTTGTTGGTGTAGTAGACGTAAATATGCGCGGCCGGGTTGGTATTGCTGTTGCTGATCGTGCCGTGCGCGGACGTGGTCTGCGTCAGGGTGGTGCCGTAGTAGGCACAATCGCCGTAATTGGCGGTCAGGTCGATCGTGTAGGTCTGGCCCGAGCCCACGGTGATGTTGATGGGCGAATAGGCGAGACAGCCGGAGGCATGGGAAATGCCCGGGAGCATGACCATGGCGCACAGCACGAACAGGGCGCCGAATGCGCGTGCCCTGCGTGAAAACCATGCCTGCGCACGCGCGATCGTGCGCACCGTGCGCACGCCAGTGTCGAAAGTAGATGTCATGACGGACTCCCTGGCGATTATTCTGCGGATCCGGCCGGTACGGCGGGATGGGTTCGCAGACGGATGACGCCGATTCCCCTGATGCAAACGGCCCGAATCACGCCGGGCCGCCTCCCTTTGCTTGATCAACATTGAATCAGCAATGGCGTGCGCGGTGAAGTCCTTCAAAGGTGATAAATGCAGAGAATACCCTTCATTTCATGATCTTTGCCGGAATTGCCTATGTGTTCACTGTCCAGCACGTGCAGACTCAAGCACTAATCACGCCCCGGCTTGTCCAGGGAACCAAACGGAATGGGGGGGAATGTCGGATGAGTGAGACCTTTATCGGCCAGATCATGCTGGGCGGGTTTAATTTCGCGCCCATAAATTTCAGCTTCTGCGATGGTTCCACCCTGTCGATCTCTCAGAACCAGGCCCTGTACTCGCTGCTGGGCACGCAGTTCGGCGGCAACGGCACCAGCACCTTCGCGCTCCCCGACCTGCGCGGGCGCGTGCCGGTGGGCTTCGGGCACGACTACGCGATGGGCCAGCGCGGCGGCGAGGAAAACGTGACCCTGCAGCCGGCCAACCTGCCTTCGCACAGCCATGCACTGCAGGGCACCACCTCGGCGGCCAGCCAGCGCGCGCCGACCGGCGGTGTGCTGGCGCAGGCATCGGAGGCGCTCTACGCCACCCCGGGTAGCGAAGCGACACTCGCGGCGCAGACCGTCGCCCACAGCGGCGAAGGCATGCCGCACTCCAACCTGCAGCCATTCCAGGCGCTGAACTACGCCATCTGCCTGGCAGGCATCTTCCCTTCGCGCAGCTGATCCACGGACCCGTCGCGGCGCCATGTCGCCGCGGCCATCGAACCGGAGTCGAACCATGAGTACACCGTATGTCGGCGAAATTCGCCTGCTCTCGTTTCCGTTTGCGCCTGTGGGCTGGATGAGCTGCAACGGGCAACTGCTGGCCGTCAGCCAGTACGACGCACTGTTCTCGCTGCTGGGAACCAACTACGGTGGCGATGGGCGGACCACCTTCGCCTTGCCCGATCTGCGCGGACGCGTCCCGGTCGGCTTCGGCCAGGGACCGGGGCTATCCCAGTACCCGCTGGGCGACACGTCCGGCAGCGAACACGTGACCCTGCTCCCCAGCCAGATGCCGGCACACAGCCACGCGTTCCAGGCCACCACCTCCAACGCCGGCAGCACGGCGCCGGCGAACAATCTGCAGCTGGGCACGCCGGCCGGCGGCGACACCTTGTACGCCACCGACTTCACCGGCGTGTCGCCGGATGCGCTCAGTCCCGCCACGTTGGCGAACAACGGCGGCAGCCAGGCGCATGACAATCTCATGCCGACGCTGACCGCCTCGTTCTGCATCGCCGTCGAAGGCATCTACCCGAGCCGCTCCTGAGCCGCGTTCACCCCAACGGATATCGAAGCGTCACGGAGGCGCCCGACCATGACACAACCCTTCTACGGCGAAATCCAGCTGTTCGGTTTCAACTTCGCGCCGCGCGGCTGGGCCTTCTGCTCCGGTGGGTCGTTGCCGATCAGCCAAAACACCGCGCTGTTCTCGCTCATCGGCACCACCTACGGCGGCAACGGCGTATCGACCTTCAACCTGCCCAACTTCCAGGACCGGGCACCGTGCAACCAGGGACATGGTCCGGGCCTGACACAGCGACAGATAGGCGAGGCCTTCGGCGCGAGCACCGCGTCCCTCGCCGACAGCCAGATCCCCGCGCACAGCCACGGCGTCGAGGTCTACGGTCAGCGCGACAGCAGCAAGCGCGCGGCCACGCCCGCCAACGGCTACGCGCTGTCCACGCCGGGCAGCGCCACGGCATACGCCTCGAGCAGCACGCAACCGAACACGTCGCTGTCCGCGCAAAGCGTGGGAAGCACGGGCAGCAACCAGCCGCATGACAACATGCAGCCCTACCTGGCGGTGAATTTCTGCATCGCCCTGCAGGGCATTTACCCGACGCGCCCATGAACGATCCGGATCTGCCGGCTTTCCCGGCAGATCCGGCGTGCGCTCCGGACCTGCCGACCTCGCTGCGCGCCGACGGCATGGCCCTGCGTCCAGCCACGGTCCCGGACCTGCCCTTCCTGCGCACCCTGTATGCCCTGACCCGCGCCGCGGAACTGGATGCCGTCGGCTGGCCGCGCCAGGCCCGCGAGCATTTCGTCGCCAGCCAGTTCGCGCTGCAGCATCGGCACTACATGAGTCATTTCCCCCGCGGCCCGTTCCTGGTCGTGGAGCGTCACGGCGCGCCGGTCGGCCGGCTCTATCTGCACACCGAGGCCGAGGACCTGCTCATCGTTGACATCACGCTGAGGACCGAGTGCCGCGGCCAGGGCTTTGGCAGCGCCCTGCTGAAGGCCGTGATCGACCAGGCCAGCGCGCAGGGGCGAGGGGTCAGGCTGCACGTGGACCTGCGCAACGACGCCGCTCACCGGCTTTACTTGCGCCTGGGTTTCGTGCAGACCGGAATCGAAGGCGCCTACCGCTGCATGCACCGCGAGCGCGACATCAGTTGAAGATCGCCTGGTACAGGAAACCGGCCTGCTCGCGCGCGACCGGCACCAGGAAAATGCCGAACTCGCCCATCGCCACGTGTTGCATGGGGTAGATGCGCTGCGGGAACAGGATCGCGGCCTCGTTGCGGAACAGCAGCGCGAACGGTTCACGCGTCGCGCCCGGCAGCGTGACCGCCTCGTCCATCGGCCGGGCCTCGACCAGGGTGAACGGCGCATTACCCTGTCCGTGATCCAGGCTCACCGTGAATGTCTCGTTCACGCGTGCCGCGAAATCACCCAGCGTCAGTGTCTGCATTCCCACCCCTCCCTGTGTCGTCATGGAAGCATGCCAACTGTTCGCCCTGGCGGCAATGCACGATCCTGGCCGGACCGCCTCAGGCTGCGGTTCGCATCTCCCCGGCACGTCCCAGCCAGCGATCGCGCAGGCCACTTTCGCACGGCTGCGAGATCCAGCGTGCCACCGCCGCGCCCAGCAGTCCGGCCAACAGAAGGATCGGCGGGTACCACAGGTAACCGGTAGGCAGCGGCGAACCGACGGCGTGATACATGCCGACCGCGCCGTAGACCACGAACATGTGGGTCAGGTAGATCTCGTAGCTGTGACGTCCGCAGGCGCGCAACCAGCCTGTCCCGCACCACCCGGATGGTGGCATCGGCTCGGCCGCGGCGCGGGCATGCAGGCCCAGTACCAGCATCGTGGTGGACAGAGTGAGCACGAGCATCACCCCATGCCCCAGATACGGCCACAGCCGATTGCCGCGCAGCAGCAGGCCGCAGAGCAGCCCGCCGCCCACCGCGACCATCCATGTCGCCACCGCGCGCGTGGCGTGCCAGCGCGCGGCCACGAGCGCGCCGATCACGCCGCTGGCGATGGCCGCCATGCCCGGCAGGTAGGCCTTCTCCATCCAGATCTCGTTGCCGCTGGCCAGGCCGCGGGTGACAGGCAATGACAGCGCCAACAGCACCAGCAGCGGCACCAGTACGCGTAGCCTGCGGATGGCCAGGCACAGCAGCGGGAATCCGATGTAGAACACTTCCTCGATCGAAAGTGACCACAACACGTCCCAGTTGCCCGGCAGGTAGCCGGTGCGCGCCTCATACCAGTTCAGGTACAGGCCGAAGGCGGAAGCGATGGCTCCACCCAGCGACTGACCCTGGCGTTGAATCACGTAATCGGTCACCTGCAGCAGGTGCATCAGGCTCAACACGGCCACCAGCAGGACCAGCAGCGGCACGATCCGGGCGAACCGACGGGCGTAGAACGCACGCAGCGATACGGCCACCGGCGTTCCCCATCGCCGGATCATGTTCGTGGTGATCAGGAAGCCTGAAATCACGAAGAACATGTACACCGCGGGCAGACCGTTGTAGATCAGCGCCCGCAGCAGGTTCCCGGGCAGCCATTGACGCAGTCCGGTCCGATACAGGGGAATGCGCAAACCGATGTGGTTCATGACCACCAGCACAATCGAAATGCCGCGCAGCAGGTCGATGCCGTTGTTGCGAGCCAGGGCGGGACGGCCGGATCGGAGCATCGAACCATCGGCAAGGAAACGGAGGGCCAGTGTGCCTGTGCAGCTCGCTCTTGTCTGCACGCGCATCCGTTGCGAGGCGCCCTTTTATGCACTAGGTTGGTGCAATGAATGCACCGTTTTCATCCGACATTCCTGACGCGCTGGCGACCGGCCTGGCCGTGCTGGATGCGGATCTGCGCGTGCTGTGGCTGAACGACGCCCTGTCCGAAATCCTGCAAGTCGGCGTGCGCAGCCTGCGCGGCCAGGTGTTCCCGTCTCGGGTCGCGGAATCCGCGTTTGTCGAACAGGCCGCCCGCGTGCTCGACGGACAACCCCCGGTGCGCATGCGTGCGACCCGCCTGCACACCCTGCAGGGGGAGATCCTGCATGCGGATCTGGACCTGCAGCGACTGGCCGGCGGTGAACTTTTGCTGGAAGTGCATCCGCTGAGCGAGCCCGACTCCCGCAGCCCTCCGCTTTCGGCCACTCTTCGCGGATTCGCCCACGAGGTGAAGAACCCGCTGGCCGGCCTGCGCGGCGCGGCGCAGCTGCTGCAGCGCCGGGTCGACGGTCCGGACCTGGCCAACCTCGCTGGCATGGTCATCAGCGAAGCCGACCGGTTGGCCGCGCTGGCCGACCGGCTGCTGCATCACGGAGGGCGCCCGCAACTGGGCTCACTGGACCTGCACGCCGTGCTCGATCGCATCGAGGCCGTGCTCGAGGGCCTGCCCGACACACCTCGCATCGTGCGCGACTACGATCCCAGCCTCCCTTCCTGCACCGGCGACGCCGACCGCCTGCAGCAATTGCTGCTGAACCTGGCACGCAATGCCGTGGATGCCGGTGCACACACGTTGACCTTGCGCACGCGTGTCGAGCATGGCCTGAGGGTGGGCGAACGCGTACTTCGGACCGCGCTGCGCGTGGACGTGATCGATGACGGTCCCGGCGTGCCCGATGCGCTGCGCGAAACGCTGTTCCAGCCGCTGGTCTCCGGTCGCCCCGACGGCACCGGCCTGGGACTGGCCCTGGCCCGCGAGACCGCCCTCGAACACGGCGGCGACCTGCGTCATGCCCGCCTGGACGACACGACCGTGTTCTCCCTGTTTCTGCCCCTGGGCGAGATGCCCGAGCGTCCCTGAACGCAACCATTTCCGGAGTGCCCGCCACCATGAGCCGTGAAATCTGGATCGCCGACGATGATCGCAACGTGCGATTCGTGCTGGCCGCGGCACTGCGCGACGCCGGCCATGGCGTGCGTGGATTCGACGACGCCGAAGCGGTGCGCGCGGCGCTGCGCAACGACATTCCCGCCTTGCTGGTCACCGACGTGCGCATGCCCGGCGAAGACGGCCTGGAACTGCTGCGCGAACTGCGCGAACAATCCAGCATGCCGGTCATCGTGATGAGCGCCTACACCGACGTCGCGACCACCGCGGCCGCCTACCGCGCCGGCGCGATCGACTACCTGGCCAAGCCGTTCGACCTGGACCAGGCCGTGGAAGCGGTCGAACGCGCACTGGCCGACGCCCCGCCCGCGGATACGGACGAGGCGCCGTCCGGCGACAGCCTGCTCGGCGAAAGCGCCGCCATGCGCGAGGTGTTCCGCCTGATCGGCCGCGTGGCCGCCAGCGACCTCAACGTGCTGGTCACCGGCGAGACCGGTACCGGCAAGGAACTGGCCGCGCGCGCGCTGCATGCCGAGAGCGCGCGCCGGGACCGCCCGTTCGTGGCCCTCAACACCGCGGCGATCCCGGCTGAGCTGCTGGAAAGCGAACTGTTCGGCCACGAGGCCGGTGCCTTCACCGGTGCCAGCCGCCGCCATGCCGGACGCTTCGAGCAGGCCGAGGGCGGCACACTGTTCCTGGACGAGATCGGCGACATGCCGGCCTCGCTGCAGACCCGCCTGCTGCGCGTGCTGGCCGAGAGCGAGTTCTATCGGGTCGGCGGGCGCGAACTGCTGCGCTGCGACGTACGCATCGTCGCCGCCACCCACCAGGACCTGGATGCACTGATCGCCGAAGGCCGTTTCCGTGCCGATCTCAAGCACCGGCTGGACGTGGTGCGCATCGCGCTGCCGCCGTTGCGCCAGCGCCGCGAGGACATTGCGCTGCTGGCGCGGCAGTTCCTTGCCGCCGCCGCCCGTGAACTGAAGGTCGCACCCAAGCGCTTCTCCGACGCCGCACTGCGCGCGCTGGCGCGCCAGGACTTCCCCGGCAACGTGCGTGAACTGGAAAACCTGTGCCGGCGCCTGGCGGTGATCGCTCCGGGTGCGGAGATCCGTGCGGCCGACCTTGGCCGCGGACGCGACGCGCCGGCCGCCCCGCCGGGCGAACACTGGAGCGAGGGGCTGCGCGCGTGGGCCGATCAGGCCCTGGCCGACGGCGAGGCGGACATCCACGCCCGCGCCCGCGACACCCTGGACCGGGTGCTGCTGGAATCCGCGCTCGCGGCCCACGGTGGCCATCGCGGGCATGCGGCGCAGGCCCTGGGCGTGGGCCGCAACACCCTCACGCGCAAGCTCGGGGCCTCGCGCAAGCGACGTTCCGGTCACGAATGAGCGCGACGCCGTCCGGCCGCCCCGGCTGGTAGTCTGGCCCCAACCCGATCCCATCCGTTCGCATGCCCGCATCCGCCCGCCAAACCGAACGCACCGCACTGCGCGGCGACGTGCTGTATTTCAGCGGCGATCCGTTCCTGCATGGCGTCCGGTCCTGCATGCATTTCGACCGCGATGCGCTGGTGGTGATGAACCAGGGGCGCATCGAAACGGTCGGCGCGGCTTCGGCCGTGCTGGGGCAACTGCCTCCCGGGACACCCGTGGAGCATTACCCCGGTGCCCTGATCTGCGCGGGCTTCGTCGACACCCACGTGCACTATCCGCAGGTCTCGATCCTGGGCGCTCGCGGCCTGCCGCTGCTGCAGTGGCTCGAGCACTACACCTTTCCCGCCGAACAGGCCTTTGCCGATGCCGCGCACGCCCGCGCCATGGCCAGCCTGTACCTGGACGAAAGCCTGCGCAACGGCATCACCAGCGCGGCGGTGTTCTGCACCGTGCACCCGGCTTCGGTCGATGCGCTGATGCAGGCCGCCCTGGAACGCGGCATGCGCCTGGTCGCCGGCAAGGTGCTGATGGACCGCAACGCGCCCGAGGCGCTACTCGACAGCGCGCAATCGGGCTACGACGAATCGGCCGCGCTGATCGCGCGTTGGCACGGCAAGGGCCGCCTGGGCTACGCCATCACACCGCGCTTTGCGCCCTCGAGCACGTCCGCGCAACTGGATGCCGCCGGCGCCCTGTGGCGCGAGCATCCGGACTGCTTCGTGCAGACGCACCTGGCCGAAAACCAGGCCGAGGTGGCCTGGGTGCGAGAACTGTTCCCCGAGGCCCGCGACTACCTGGACGTCTACGAACACCACGGCCTGGCCGGTCCGCGTGCGATCCACGCGCACGGCATCCACCTGGACGAAAGCGCCTTCGCGCGCTGCCACGCCAGCGGCACCGCGCTGGCGCACTGCCCGACCTCGAACCTGTTCCTGGGCAGCGGCCTGTTCGACCTGGCGCGTGCCAAGGCGACCGAACGACCGGTGCGCGTGGGCCTGGGCACGGACATCGGCGCCGGCACCAGTTTTTCCATGCTGCGCACCCTGGACGAGGCCGGCAAGGTCGCGCAGCTGCGCGACCGGCCGCTTTCCCCCGCGCACGCGTTCTACCTGGCCACCCGTGGCGGCGCGCATGCGCTGTACCTGGACGACCGCATCGGCAGCATCGCGCCGGGCATGGAGGCCGACCTGGTCGTGCTCGACCTGCACTCCACGCCGCTGATGGCCGCACGCATGCAGCACGTGGACAGCCTCGAGGAAACCCTTGCGGTGCTGATGACGCTGGGCGACGACCGTGCCGTGCGCGCCACCTGGATCGCCGGCGTCAAGCGCCACGACCGCGATGCCGGCACTGTCGACGGGCCAGCGGCTTCCGTCCCCGGTCAGGCGCGCGACTAGACCTTCGAGCCGGCCTCGTGATCGAGATAGTCGGACAGGTTGGTATTCTCGACCAGGTCCTCCCAGGTCACCACCCCGACCACGCTGTCGGCACTTTCCAGGGTCCCGTCACGGGTCATCACCGCATTGCGGCAGCGCTGGCTGCGCAGCACCGCGATCAGGTCGAACACGCGGATGGTGCGCTTGACCACGGTGACGTGGGTATCGGCCAGTTCGCGAAGGGCGGTGCCCGGGTCCAGCCGGCGCCCTGCGGCACGCACGATACGCGCCGGCACCACGCCGAGCAGTCGTCCATGCTCGACCAGCACCACGCGCGGCGTGCGATGATGGCGTGCGCGGTTGTCCAGGGCATCCCCCAGCGTGGCCTCGCCGCCCAGGCACACATACGGTGCGCTGATGAACTCCAGCGCGCGCCGCGCCAGGTACAGCTGGCTCTGGATCGCACTCGGAATGCGCTGGCCGCGACGGGTCAGCTTCATGGTGTAGATGGTGTCCTTCATCAGCAGCCGGCGCATCGAATAGGCCACCGAAACGCTGATGATCAGCGGGATGATCACGTGGTAATCGCGGGTCATCTCGAAGATCATCACCACCGCCGTCACGGCCGCACCGGTGCTGGCACCGACCATGCACGCCATGCCGATCACCGCGGCATTGGCCGGATTGACGTCGATGCCCGGGAACATCACCTGGACCGCCGCGGCGAACCCCGCGCCCAGGGTCGCGCCCATGAACAGGGCCGGCGAGAACACACCGCCGGAAGCCCCCGATCCCAGGGTCAGCGACGTGGCCAGCAGCTTCAGCAGCGCCAGCAACAACACCAGGCCGGCCGCCGCCAGGCTGCCGTTGAGAATGTCCTGGATGGTGGCGTAGCCCACGCCTTCCACGTAGTAGTGTCCGGTGTAGTGCAGCAGCAGGTACATGGTCACGCCGACGATGGCCATGCCGGTCATGTGTCGCAGGTAGTCGTTGCCGGGCATGCGCGCGAACAGGTCCTCGAAGGCGTAGATCGAGCGCGTGAAGACCATCGCCGCCGCGCCGATCAGCAGGCCCAGCACCACGAACGCCGCCAGCGCGGCGCTGGCGCCGAGTGCCGGATGGTCCAACGTCAACGGCGGCAGGATGAACGACGGGTGGTCGCCGAAATACACGCGCCCGATCAGGCTGGCCGTGCCGGTCGAGATCATCACTGGAATCAGCGTGCGCGCACTGATCTCCACCAGCAGGATCTCGGCCGCGAACAGCACGCCGCCGATCGGGGTGTTGAAGGTCGCGGCGATGCCGGCGCCACCGCCGCAGGCGATCAGCGCCAGTCGCTGCCACTCCGGGATCTTGGTCCACTTGGCAAGAATCGATCCGAAGGTGGCGCCGATCTGGATGATCGGACCCTCGCGGCCCACCGCGCCACCGGAACCGATCGAGATCGAGGACGCCAGCGCCTTGATCAGGGCCACCGGTGCACGGATGTAGCCGCGCTTGAAATGCACCGCATCGATCACCTCCGGCACGCCGTGCCCCTTGGCCTCGGGTGCAAAGGATTTGACCAGGAAGGTCACGATGACCGCGCCGACCACAGGCACGGCGATGATCCATACGCCCCACGGGCTCGCGGCGGCGTGCTTGAGCGCATCGAACGTGGTGCTGAAGCGGCCGAAGAAGAACACGTTGTGGAAGAACGCGATCAGCTTGCGGAAGGCCACGGCACCGTATCCGGCCACGATCCCCACCGCCACGGCCATCACCGCCATCCCTGCCTCGTTGCGCGCCTCGCGCATCAGATCGCGTTGCCCCATGACGATGTTCTTGCGCACGGCCGGTCTCCCTGGTTCGGTCAGGTTCGCTCGCATTCCCGCGAGATCGCGATGCATCGATCTCGTGATGCAGCCCTTCCATACTCCGCCCTGTGCCGGTTCATTGCAATGCGAGGCCCGGCTTCAATCGCGCCCCAGACAACCGCGGTTGTCCCCCTCGCCTCTTGCGCTTTTCGCCTGCGGATCCCGTGTCCGGAACATCACTTCCTTACGATCCGGTCACTGCGTGCTCTGCCCACAAAATGAAAAACCCGCCGCTGGCACCGGGCCTGCGGCGGGTTTGCGAGTTGCAGCGCAATCGTGATCAGAAACGATAGCCGACGGCCACACCGTAGACCATCGGATCCACCTTCACCGTACCGACATCGACACCGTTGACATGCGCCTTGGCATCCAGCTTGATCCAGCGCGCATCCACGGTGAACAGCCAGTTCGAGTTCAGACGGAAATCCACGCCCGCATGCGCGGCGACGTTGAACGAGTTGTCCACGCTCAGCTTGGCGCCCGCCAGCGGTCCGGTGGTGCGCTCGCCGTATACGTAGGTGTAGTTCACGCCGGCGCCGATGAACGGCGACACCGTGCCGTCGGCATTGAAGTGGTACTGCAGGCTGAGGGTCGGCGGCAGATGCTTGAACGAGCCGGCCTTGACGCCGTTCAGGTTCACGTCGTGCTTGAACGGCGTCGACGCCAGGATCTCCAGCCCCAGGTTCGGGGTGAACAGGTACTCGGCCGTGATCGTCGGCTGGGTATTGTTGCCGACATCGACCTTGAAGGCGCCGTTGGCCAGGGTGCCGTTGTTGGACTTGGGTTGGACTACGTGGACGCCGACCTTGACCACCCAGTTGCCGTCAGCGGCATGAGCGCTGCCGACACCGGCCAGTGCGATTGCCGCAACCAGGGCGGCAGGAAAGAATTTTTTCATGTTTTTTATCCTCGGGAAGCGACAGGGGGTTTGTTTCGCGAGGATTCTGATCATTCCGGATGCGCCCGGCCTTGACCGGGATCAAGTGGCCACGTCCCGGCAGCGTGCGGCGCATCCGGCATGCGGACTATGGCTTTGGGCCAGCCTGACCGTCATATGGATCCGGGCCGCCGTCGGCGATGAAGCGATCGATGCGTCGCGACAGTACCGGAAGCGGGACCGAGCCGAGCGAGAGGATGGTGTCGTGGAAGGCTCGGATGTCGAATTGGGTCCCCAATGCCTTCTCCGCCTTCGCGCGCAGTCGCCGAATCTCCAGGTAACCCAGTTCGTAGCTCAGCGCCTGACCCGGCCAGCTGATGTAGCGGTCCACCTCGTTGTCGATCTCGTGCCGGCTCAGGGCCGTGTTGTCGAGCAGGTAGCGGATGGCCCGGTCCCGGCTCCAGCCCAGGTGATGGATCCCGGTATCGACCACCAGCCGGCAAGCCCGCCACATCTGGTAGCTGAGGAAGCCGAAGCGCTGGTAGTGCGTCTTGTAGATGCCCATCTCGTTGCCCAGGTATTCCGAGTACAGCGCCCAGCCTTCCCCGTAGGCGGAGATGTAGCCGTCGCGGCGGAACGCCGGCTGGTTCTTCGCCTCGCCGGCCAGCTCCAGCTGCAGGGCGTGTCCCGGGTAGGACTCATGCAGGGTCAACGCCGGCATGTTGTACAGCGGGCGCGCCTTCAGATCGTAGGTGTTGACCAGGTACACGCCCGGACCGCCACGCCCGGAGGTGTAGTAGGGCGCGATGTCGGCCGGCACCGGTTTGATGGTGAAGCGCTCGCGTGGCAGGTGGCCGAACAAACGCGACAGCTGTCCGTCCACTTCCTTGGTCACCCAGGCGGTCTTGTCCAGCAACTCCTGCGGGCTCTTCGCGTAGAAGCGCGGATCGGTGCGCAGGAAATGCAGGAACTGCGCGAAGCTCCCCTTGAATCCGGTCGCGCGCATGGTCTTGATCATCTGCGCATGGATCTTGCTGACCTGCTTGAGCCCGATGGCATGGATGGCATCGGGCGAAAGATCCAGCGTGGTGTACTCGCGGATCTGCTGGCGATAATAGGCCTTGCCTTCGGGCAGGGCCTCGGCAGCCAGGGTGGTGCGTGCGTTGGGCACGTAGACGTTGTCGAAGAAGTTCAGCAGTTCCGCATAGGCCGGAATCACCGCGTGCGTGATTGCGCTGCGCGCTTCCTCCTGAAGTTGCCGTGCGCGGTCGGCAGGCATGCTTTCCGGCAGGTGGCGGAACGGCTTGTACAACGCGCTTGCGGTCGGGTCCTTCAGGCGCGCCACGGCCGCGATCGATTTGTCGCGACCGTCCAGCACCGCCCGCGGCACGCTGAAACCGCGCGCCAGGCCCAGTCGCATGTTTGCTTCCTCCTGGGCGAAATAGCGCGGCACTTCACGCAGCCTGGCGATGTAGGCCCGATAATCCGCCTCGCTGCGCAACGGGCCGTTGCCGAGTTCGTACACCAGGTCGGACCAGAACGCCGAGTCGCTGTTGAACGGCATCTGCCAGGTCTTCAGCTGGCCGTCGGCGACGAAATTGGCGATCTGGCGATGGTAGACATCGTAGTTGATGCGATCGGCCGGGGTCAGCTGGCCCACGTCGATTGCGTCCAGTTCGCCCAGCACCTTCTTCCAGTAGGCCAGGCGCCGCGCCTGGTCGGCGGCGCTGACCGAATCCAGGCGGCTGTTGTCGGGCAGGTGCATGGCCACCGGTCCGCGCGATGCACCGCTGCGCCAGGACCACTCCTGCTGGTAGATCGCCCGGAACCGGGCGTCGGCCGTGCTGCCCCGTGCCTGCGCCAGCGGCGCCAGCAGCATCACGCCCAGTACAGTCCATCCCAGCATCCGCCGCATCATGTTCGCCCCTTGCTCGTGTCCCAGCCTCCGATCATGGCAAACATCCCGGCCCGGGTGCACGTGCCATTGGACCTTCACGCGCACCGTTTCACCGTACGCGGGTCGCCGTCAGGGTTCCGGCGCGGACCCAAGTCCGCGACAATGGACGCTTACCCGCGCCCGGAAGGCCCGCATGAAGAACATCACCCTGACCCAGTTCCTGACCGAGGAACGCCGTGCCGGCCACGGCAACACCGACCTGATCCAGCTGCTCGAGGTGGTGGCCCGTGCCTGCAAGCGCATCGGCGTGGCCACCGGCAAGGGCGCGCTGGGCGGCGTGCTCGGCGAGGCCGGCTCGGACAACGTGCAGGGCGAGGCGCAGAAGAAGCTCGACGTGCTCTCCAACGAGATCCTGCTCGACGCCAACGCCTGGGGCGGTCACCTGGCCGCTTGCGCTTCGGAGGAAATGGAGCACCCGCAGCCGATCCCCGATGCCTATCCCAAGGGCGGCTACCTGCTGCTGTTCGATCCGCTCGACGGCAGTTCGAACATCGACGTGAACATTTCCGTGGGCACCATCTTCTCGGTGCTCAAGCGCCCCGACGACGCCGGTCCCGAGGCCGACACCGCCGAGTTCCTGCAGCCCGGCCACCGGCAGGTCGCCGCCGGTTACGTGGTGTACGGTCCCTGCACGCTGCTGGTGCTGACCCTCGGCCACGGCACCCACGTGTTCACGCTCGATCGCGAGGTGGGCAGTTTCATCCTGACCCGACGCGACGCTCGGATTCCGGAGCAGACTTCCGAATTTGCCGTGAACATGTCCAACCAGCGCTTCTGGGAAGCGCCGATGCAACGCTACGTCGGTGACCTGCTGTCCGGACTCGAAGGGCCCCGCGGGCGCGACTTCAACATGCGCTGGGTGGCCTCGATGGTCGCCGACGTGCATCGCATCCTCACCCGTGGCGGCATCTTCAGCTACCCGCTGGATCGCAAGATCGCCGCCCAGGGCGGCAAGCTCCGCCTGATGTACGAGGCCAACCCGATGGCCTTCATCGTCGAGCAGGCCGGCGGCGCGGCCAGCACCGGGCGCAAGCGCATCCTGGACATCGTGCCTGCCGCCCTGCACCAGCGCGTGCCGGTGTTCCTGGGTTCGAAGGAAGAAGTCGCGATGGCCGAGACCTACCATCGTGAACACGCCGGCTGAGGCCTCGACCCTGCTTTTTCACTGGCATTCGTCCTGGACCGCCGGGGTCGCCCTGCACGGCGCGCAATGGTTGCTCGCCGGCGCGATCCTCGCCTGGATGCTGGTGGCCGAACCGTGGCTCGGCCGTGCCGGATTCCGGCGTTTCCTGCAGGCGCTCGACCGCGGGGACGAAACGGCGCGCATCCGCTTCTACCGCGCCTGGACCCTGCAGGCCTGGCTGTTCATGTTCGTGGCCCTGGCCGCGGCGTTTCTGGTATTCGGCTGGACTCCGTCGCAACTGGGCCTGCGCGTGCCGCACATGACCGGGCATCTTTCCCGGGAGTTTGTCGGCGGCATGGTCGGCGGCTTGGTCGGTGCGGTGCTGGCCGGCCTGGTCCTGGGCATCGTGCTGGGACGCCGATCCCGCTCTTCGACCCACGCCCCGGTCCGCCCGGTCCCCGAGGCGTTCCACATGCTGCCGCGCTCCGCGGCCGAGCGACGTGGCTTCGCCCTGCTCGCCGTCACCGCCGGACTGACCGAGGAGGTGATCTGGCGCGGCATGCTGCTCGCCCTGCTGGTCGCCGCCTTTCCCGCCGCCCCCATCGCCGTGCCGGCCCTGGCCATGGCCATCGCCTTCGGCTGGGCCCACCTGTACCAGGGCGCCGGCGGCGTGCTCTCCACCACCCTGATCGGCGCCCTGCTGACCGCCCTGTACCTGGCCACCGGCAGCCTGCTGGTGCCCATGCTCGTGCACGTCGCGATCGACCTGCTGGCCATGCTCCGGTCGCCACGCCGGGGCTCCTGAACGCCGCTGTCGCCGCTTTTCGCCGGCTCGGGCGCCGCGCCCGTCACGACCGTGCTTGACTTCGGCATGTGTGTATTGTTGTATTGATACACATGGATGCATCGATCCTGACCATACAACCGGCCTCGCCGGAGCCGATCTACCGGCAGATCGTCGAACAGCTGCGACGACTGATCGCCGGCGGCCAGCTGGACGCGGGCGACCGCCTGCCGTCGGTGCGCGAGGTCGCCGGCTTCCACGCCATCAACCCGATGACGGTCTCGCGCGCCTACGGACTGGCCGAGTCCGAAGGCCTCCTCGAGCGCCAGCGCGGCAAGGGCATGGTGGTGGCCGCCGGAACCGCGACCACGCACAGCCCGCAGCAACGCATGCAGCTGCTCGAACCGCATCTTCTGCAAACCGCGCGCCAGGCGCGCGAACTGGAATTGCCCGCCGATGCCGTGCTGAAACGGCTGCGGCAACTGCTAGGAGATTGACCCGATGAACGCCGTCATGAACATGGAAGATCGCGCCGTGGAGGCACCGCTGTCCGCCCACGGGATCACCCACAGCTACGAGGGCAGCAACGCCCTGCTCGGGGTCGACCTGGAGCTGCCGCGCGGCAGCGTGCTGGGCCTGATCGGCCGCAACGGCGCCGGCAAGTCGACCCTGATCCGCGCCATGCTGGGGCTGCTGGAGCCGCTGCATGGCGAGGCTCGCGTGTTCGGCGAACCCGCGCTGGCGTTATCTGACGCCAGCAAGGCGCGCATCGCCTACGTACCGCAACAGCCCGAGGCGCTGGCCTGGCTCAGCGCCGCGCAGATGTTCGACTACCTCTCGCGCTTCTACCCGCGCTGGGACCATGCCTTCGTCGAGCGCACCATGCAGCGCTGGAACCTGCCCGCCCAGCGCGTGCTGGCCAAGCTCTCGCCGGGCGAGCGCCAGCGCGTGGACCTGATCCGCGCCCTGGCCTCGCAGCCGGAGCTGCTGGTGCTGGACGAACCGGCGGCGGCGCTGGACCCGGTGGCCCGGCGCGACCTGCTGCGCGAGGTCGCGCTGCGCGCGGGCGAGGCTGGCGGCTCCGTGCTGTTCTCCACGCACATCGTCTCCGACCTGGAGCGCGTGGCCTCGGACATCGCCTTCCTGCACGACGGTCGCCTGCTGCTGCATTGCCCCGTGGACGACACCAAGGAACGTTTCGCCCGCCTGTGGCTGCCGGCCGGCCAGAGCGCGGCGGCACCGGAACACGCCCTGAGTCGACACCGTCACGACGACGGCAGCCTGAGCGTGGTCATCGAACGCGATGCGGACGACCGCTGGCCACCTGCGGTCGAGCTTCCCGGCGCCCGGCTGGACACCCTGGGTCTGGAGGACCTGTTCGTGGAGATTGCCGAATGAATGCGCGCAGCCACTCCCTGTCCATGTTGTCCACGCGCCGGCGCCACCCGCGACTGGAGCAGCTGACGCTGACCCTGGCCGGCGTGGCCATAGCCGTCGTGGCCGCCTGCATGACCGCCTGGCCAGCCTGGATGGTGCCCTGCGCCTTGCTTCCGGTCCTGGGCCTGCTTGCGGAGATCCACCCATGAGCCTGCGCATCCTGCTGGTCACGCCCTGGCGCTGCGGCCACCGCTCGCTGCGCTGGCTGTCGGTCTTCGTACTTGCCGTCACCAGCCTGATGGCCGTCTCCTTCGGGGTGTTCGCCGCCAAGTCGAGCTGGCCCACGCTCAGCGCCTTCACCCTCTGCTTCGGCCTGTTCTACGTCTGGGCCTTCCATTTCTCGCAGGTCCTCCTGCTGGCCCGCGACGCACGCACCCTGCGCATTCCCGGTCTCGAGCGCACGGCTGCGTACAGCGTGATGCTGTATGTCGTGCTCGGCATCGTGCCGGCGACCCTGCTGCTCGGCGCCGGCGGCGGCGACATGGTCAGCCTGGGTACGCTGCTTGCCCTGTGCACTGCGGTCGGCCTGGCCTTTCCGCTGCTGCCTCGCTATGCGTCCATGTGGATCGGGTTCCTGCCGGCGCTGTCCATGGGTGCCCGCAAGTACGTGCACGTCCCGGGACCCGAATCCCCCCTGTTCACGCATTGGGCCGTGCCCGCCACTCTGCTCCTGTCCCTCGTGGTGGTGGTGCGCTGGCGGTTGCTGCTGCGCGAACCCTCGCCGCGTGCCCAGGGACTGCGCAGTGCCCTGGTCATGCAGTACCTGCGCAGCGGCGGTGGCAGTGCCTGGGGGCCGAACTGCTACGGCAGCGTGGGGCTGATCCGCAGCCGTCCCGACTGGATGCAGGCGCGCGCCGACCTGCGCCGCGTGGGCCCGCGCTGGCCGGTGCGCGCGCTGCGCGTGGCCCTGGGCGGGGTGTATGTGCCGCGCACCCTGGCCGGCCACCTGCGCAGCAGCGGCCTGCCACTCCTGTTCCTGCTGCTGTTCGTGCCGGTGCTGATCTTCGTGTTCCAGGACGGACACGGTGTGTCGCTGTCGCACACCTTCTGGAAAGGCTTCTCGGTTGGCGTGGTCGGCTCGATCGGCATCTTCGGTTCGTACCTGCTGTTCAACCTGGGGACCTTCCTGCTGCGCCGGAACTGGTCAAAGCACAACACCGAGCTGCCCCTGCTGGCCCTGCTTCCGGGCCTGGGTTCGCGCGAGCAGGTCCGTCGCCAGCTGCTGCGCGCCAGTCTCGGGCTGCCGGTCGCCGGCCTGATCGCGCTGTGGGGCCTGGTGCTGATCGCCGCGGACTACCTGCACATGCAGGGCCTGGCCCTGGTCTCGGTCTCGTTGGCCGAATTCGGCAGCGCGGTCGCCCTGGTGGCCGTCGGGTTGAACGTGCTCGGCGGCCGACCGATGTCGATGTGGCGCATGCGCGTGGTGTCCTTCGTGCTGCTGGCCCTGGTGGCGCTGTCGCTGTTCGTGCCGCTGACCGGGCTGGGACGGCACCCGATCGCGCACATCCATGCCCTGCTCGTCGGGATCCTCCTGGCTTGGGCGGCCTTCAGTGCGTGGCTGCTGTTCCTCGGTCGTCGCGGCCTGGATGCCTACATTCACAGGCCGCATCCGTTCCTGCCGTTGCCAAACCCCGCCGACTGAACTGGGACAGGTCGTGTCCTCGCGTCCGCTCTATCTCACTGCCACATGCGCGTCACGTCGCTGGAAGCTTCCCTTCGACGAGACCAAACGCATCGTCCACCAGCAGACGCATGCATCCGGCGCTGCAGCAGCTGCGGATCAACCTTGTATTCGTGCTCGCTCCATTGGCCTTCTCGTCAGTGAGCGCAATGGCCCGGTCCCGGGAAACGGCAGGCCGGGATCCCCATGCCGCCAACACCGGCAAGCTGGCTGCAGCCATGCCGCACCCGGGGTCGCGCTCGCCCGCATGTGACGGACACGCTTGTTCGACCGGCTCAGAACAGTTCACCTTGCGGCGATTCCGGTCGAGGCGGCACGAACCGCGACGCATCCAGTGACAGATCCCGTGCCCGGCCGAAACCGTGCTTGCGGCAAGCCACCTCGAATCTTCTGCGCAGCAGGTCGGCGAACACGCCTTGCCCGCGCATCCGGGTGCGAAAATCCGCGTCGTACGCGCGACCGCCGTGCA
The DNA here is from genome assembly GCA_963817755.1 of uncultured Gammaproteobacteria bacterium. Classification (GTDB taxonomy): domain Bacteria; phylum Pseudomonadota; class Gammaproteobacteria; order Xanthomonadales; family Rhodanobacteraceae; genus Oleiagrimonas. The sequence goes on along the minus strand of CAWFPB010000004.1, from coordinate 114,518 downwards.
TCTGCCCGACCAGGCTCATTACGTGCTCGGCACGTTGTGGCACGTGCAGGTCCAGCCATTGGCGGAACAACGTCTTCAGTTCCCAAGGCAGGCGCAGGGTGGTGTAACCGGCACAGCGCGCGCCTGCCGCGGCGGCGCGCTTCAGGATCGTCTCCATGTCGCAGTCGTTCAGGGCCGGGATGATCGGCGCCACCAGTACGCCCACGGGCACCCCGGCCTCGGCCAGGATCTCGACGGTCCGAAGCCGCCGGTGGGGCGCACTGGCTCGCGGTTCCAGTTTCGCCGCCAGCCGGTTGTCCAGCGAGTTGACCGAGACGAACACCTGCACCAGGCGTTGCTCGGCCATCGGCACCAGCAGGTCCAGGTCGCGTTCGACCAGGGCGTTCTTGGTCACAATGGTGCACGGGTGCCTGCATTCGGCCAGCAGCTCGAGTGCCGCGCGGGTCAGCCGCAGGCGCTTTTCGGCCGGCTGGTAGGGATCGGTATTGCTGCCGATGTTGATCGGGGTCGGCACGTGACCGGGCCGGGCCAGCTCCCTGCGCAACACGTCGGCCAGATTGCCCTTGGCCCGGATCCGGGTCTCGAAATCCAGTCCCGGCGACAGGTCCAGGTAGCTGTGCGAGGGCCGGGCGTAGCAGTAGATGCACCCGTGCTCGCAGCCGCGATACGGATTGATCGCCTGACTGAACGGCACATCCGGCGAATCGTTGCGGGTGATCACGCTACGCGCGCGCTCGTCGGTCACCTCGGTGCGCGGACGTGGTGCATCTGCATCCAGCAGCGTGCTTTGCCAGCCATCGTCCTCGGCCTGGCGCCGCACGGTGTCGAACCGCCCTTCCGGATTGGAAGCGGCGCCCCGACCCTTGATCCATTGTGGAGATTGCGGATCGAACGCGGTCATGCGCGCATTCTTGCAGCGTGCTGTCTCACCAACTTCGACGCATGTTTCGCGTCCAGTTCAGCCTCGCATCAGCAGCTTGATCATTTTCCGGAACCGCGATCCATACGGCGGATTGAGCAGTCCGACACCATTCAGACGCGCCTGCCGGAACACCGGTTTCATCTTGGAGAAAGTGCGGAATCCCGCTTCCCCGTGGTAGGCGCCCATGCCTGAATCCCCGGCGCCGCCAAAGGGAAGATGATGCTGCGCGATGTGGTACAGCGTGTCGTTGACGGTCACGCCGCCGGCCAGCTGCCGCTCCAGCACCTTCTGGTGGATGCTTCGGTCTTCCTCGAACAGGTACAGCGCCAGCGGGTGCGGCCGTTCGGCCACGAAATCCAGTGCCTGCTGCAGATCGTCATAGGGCACCAGCGGCAGGAGCGGGCCGAAGATCTCCTCGTGCATCACCGTGCTGTCCATGTCCACTTCGGTCAGCAGCGTCGGCGGCATGGTTCTGGGCATGGCCGGATGTGCTCCGCTGAGTGCATGCGCCATGGCCCCGTTTTGCACCGCCTGGTCGCGCCATCGTTCGAGCCGCTCGTACTGCCCTTCGTTGATGATGCTGGCGTACTGCCCGCCCTCGGCGAAATCCGGATACATCCGCGCGAAGATCCTTCGTGCGGCTTCGATGAAATCCTTCTGGCGTTCCTTCGGCAGCAACACGTAATCGGGCGCGATGCAGGTCTGTCCGGCATTGACGCATTTGCCGTACAGGATACGTTCGACGGCATGTTCGAACCGTGCCCCCGGACCGATGATGGCCGGCGACTTGCCGCCCAGTTCCAGCGTCACGGGCGTCAGGTGCTCCGCCGCCGCACGCATCACGTGACGACCGATGGCCGTGGAACCGGTGAACAGCAGGTGGTCGAACGGCAAGGCCGAAAAGGCCTGCGCCACGTGTGCATCCCCGTTGACCACGAGGACTTCCCCATCGGGAAAATATCTCGAAACGAGCCGGGCAAACAGCGCCGAGAATCCCGGCGTGTATTCGCTCATCTTGACGACCACGCGGTTACCCGCGACCAATGCATCACTGACCGGCCCCACGGCAAGATACAGCGGGTAGTTCCACGGCACGATCACGCCCACGACACCGAGCGGTTGCGGCCGCAACTCGGTGCGCGCCGGAAGAAACCACATACCGGCGAAATGACGCTTCGGCCGCATCCAGCGCGGCCCGTGCCTGAGCGCATGTGCAATGCCGTCCAGTGACGGGAACAACTCCAGAAGCCGCGTTTCCTCCCAGGGCCGGCATCCGAAATCCTCGGAGATGGCCCTGCATATATCCTTCTCGTTTTCCCTGAGCATGGTGCGCAGGGCTTTCAACCGCCGCGCCCGCTCCGCCCAGGAAGGACAAGGCTGGTTGCGGTGGGCCTCACGCTGTTCCTGCAGGAGGAGCGGTAGGCGTTCAATGGTTGAAATAGGTGGTTCCATGCTGGACTATCCCTGCGAGCCGCTCGGCCATCATTCCCCCAAGATACTGCAAGCGGCATCCTCCGACATCTGTCGGACCCCGTGATACATCGCGCATCCGTATCCATGGCCGCAGCTTATGATCGGCTCATCCCCTGCTCCCGATACCCGTCATGCTCCGCTGGATCCTGTTTCTTCTCACCCTGGCTTCCTTGCTCCTGATGTTTTTCGGGCCGTCGCCTGGCTGGGTGGCACTCGGATTGTTCAGTTTCCTGTTCGGCAGCATCGCCTCCACCCTTGCCTTTGCCCAGGCCCGGATCGACTCCCACGCCCGGCCGGACGCCTTCGTGGCGCATCCGTACTCCGGCGAGACCGATTCCCCCGTGGATCTGGGCCAATCCTCCGACCCCTCCGACACTCCGTCTTCCTGAGACCAAGTGTCTCAGCACTCCCTTATCCGCTGCCGTTTCGCGGTCCGCTACACTGATGCGGTCCGCCTGCACCTCATCGGCACGCAGGCCGTCCCTGTCCATTTCTGGAGGTGAATCATGTCCGAGCTGCATCCGGTGCCGTCCGAATTTGCCGCGTCTGCACGTTTCAACCGGGACCAGTACGACAAGCTCTACGCACATTCCATCGAAGATCCCGAGGCATTCTGGGCCGACGTCGCCAAGCGCCTGGACTGGATCACCCCTCCGACCAAGATCAAGGATGTCAGTTTCGCCCGCGACCATGTGCATATCCGCTGGTACGAGGACGGCGTGCTCAACGTGGCCGCCAACTGCCTGGACCGCCACCTGGCCGAACGCGGCGACAAGACCGCCATCATCTTCGAGGGGGACGAGCCGGACTCGGACCGACACATCTCCTACCGTGAACTGCATGCCGAGGTCTGCCGTTTCGCCAATGCCCTACGCCACCTGGGCGTGGTCAAGGGCGATCGCGTGGCGCTATACATGCCCATGGTGCCCGAGGCCGCCGTGGCCATGCTGGCCTGCGCGCGCATCGGGGCCATCCATTCGGTCGTTTTCGGCGGCTTCTCGCCCGATTCCCTGGCTGGCCGGATTGCCGATTCGCAGTGCAAGGTCGTGATCACCGCCGACGAGGGCGTGCGCGGCGGCAAGAAGATTCCGCTCAAGGCCAACGTCGACGCCTCGCTCGAGCGCGAGGGCACGCGCAGCGTGGAAACCGTGGTCGTGGTGCAGCGGACCGGCGCCGGCGTACACATGCAGTCACCACGCGATCGCTGGTACCACAGCCTGATCGATGGCCAGTCCACCGACTGCCCGGCCGAACCCATGAATGCCGAGGACCCGTTGTTCATCCTCTATACCTCCGGTTCCACCGGCAAGCCCAAGGGCGTGCTGCACACCACTGGCGGTTACCTGGTCTACGCCAGCTACACCCACGAATGCGTGTTCGACCTCCAGGAGGACGATATCTTCTGGTGCAGCGCCGACGTGGGCTGGATTACCGGTCACAGCTACGTGGTCTACGGGCCGCTGGCCAATGGCGCCACCACGGTGATGTTCGAGGGCGTGCCGAACTATCCCGATTGCAGCCGGTTCTGGCAGGCCGTGGACAAGCACAAGGTCACGCTCTTCTATACCGCACCCACTGCGATCCGCGCCCTGATGCGCGAAGGGGACGAACCGGTCACGCGCACTTCGCGCCGCAGCCTTCGCATTCTCGGCACCGTCGGCGAGCCGATCAACCCCGAAGCATGGGAGTGGTACTACCGAGTGGTCGGCGACAGTCGCTGCCCGATCGTCGATACCTGGTGGCAGACCGAGACCGGCGGCATCCTGATCAGTCCGCTCCCCGGCGCCACCGACCTCAAGCCGGGATCGGCCACCAAGCCCCTGTTCGGCATCGTCCCGGCCGTTGTCGATTCCGATGGCAAGCCGCACGATGGTCCCTGCGAGGGCAACCTGGTCATCACCGAATCCTGGCCGGGCCAGATGCGCACGATCTACGGCGACCACCAGCGCTTCATCGACACCTACTTCAGCACCTACCCGGGCTGCTATTTCACCGGCGACGGGGTTCGTCGCGACGAAGACGGCTACTACTGGATCACCGGTCGCGTCGACGATGTCATCAATGTCAGCGGCCATCGACTCGGCACCGCCGAAGTCGAAAGCGCCCTGGTGGCCCACCCCAAGGTCTCCGAAGCGGCCGTGGTCGGCTGCCCGCACGACATCAAGGGCCAGGGTATCTATGCGTACGTCACGCTGGTTTCGGGCGTCCAGCCGGACGATGCGCTGCGCGAGGAACTGATCGCCTGGGTCCGCAAGGAGATCGGTCCCATCGCCAAGCCCGACCACCTCCAGTGGGCCGACGCCTTGCCCAAGACTCGCTCGGGCAAGATCATGCGCCGAATCCTGCGCAAGATCGCCGAAAACCAACCCGAGGCGCTTGGCGACACTTCCACCCTCGCCGATCCTTCGGTGGTCGACACGCTCGTACGCGAACGTCTCACCCAGTAATCCGGCATGTCCCCTTTTGTTCCATCCGATCCGGCCCGGCAGGCTCACCTGCTCGGGCCGGATGCCATTCACGTGTGGCGGCTTCCTTATCATCCCGACGCTGGACGCACGCCGGTACAACGACTGCTTGCCGCGTATCTTGGCGTCCGCCCGGAGCAGATCGAATTCGTTGTAAACGAACACGGCCGTCCTTCATTGGCGGCGCCCCGGTCCGACCTCGATTTCAACTGGTCCCATAGTGGTGCCATGGCGGTTCTGGCCGTTGCCCACTCGTTGCCGATCCTCGGCGTCGATTTCGAGACGCACCGTCCCCGTCCACACGCCTTGCGTCTGGCCCGGCGGTTTTTCCACCCCGACGAATCGTCCACACTGGAGCATCTGGATCCTGCTGCAGTGGATACCGGTTTCCTGCGTTTGTGGACCGCCAAGGAGGCCGTCCTCAAGGCCCTCGGCGAGGGTCTTCGGTTCGGTCTGGATCGTGTCGCCTTCCGTTTGCACAATGGCCATGTCCATGCCGATACCTTCTCTCCAGAGGCCGGTCCCATCCCTGCCTGGAATCTGCAACGCGCGGATGACGAAATCGGCTTTTGCTGCCTCGCCTGGCGCGATGCCAAGCGTGTCGTGTGCTGGTTCGACCTTGCCGAATCCTGATGCCGGGAACTTTTCGATTCATCCACAGTCCCACTCATTGCAAGATGATCCACTCCCTGACTTGTGGTTGAGCGTTTACAAGGCCGTGAACGCACTCTTGTACATCTCTCTGGTTTCCCCTTACGCGCGCATGCCCACCGCATGCGCGTTTTTTTCGTGCCCGTTCGAAGAATTTCCCGTAAAGTAATCCGTTCTTGCAGGTACATGCCGGCATGACCGAACTCAGCGTCAACCTCAACAAGATTGCCGTGCTGCGCAATGCACGCGGCGGGGACCAACCCGACCTGGCCACGGCTGCCCGGGTCTGCATGGCCGCCGGTTGCGGCGGCATCACCGTGCATCCGCGCCCGGACCAGCGTCACATCCGTCCCGACGACGTGCGCGAACTGGCCTCGATGACTCGCGACCAGGTCGAATTCAACGTCGAGGGCAATCCGTTCGCCCGATCACGTGGCGACTATCCCGGTTTTCTCGAGCTGGTGCGTGAAACCCGGCCCACTCAGGTCACCCTGGTTCCGGACTCGGACGACCAGCTCACATCCGATCACGGCTTCGACCTTGTCCGCGACATTCAGCGCCTGGAGGAAGCCCTGGATGTCATTCATGCTGTCGGTGCGCGCTGCAGCCTGTTCATCGATCCCGGTCACGATTCCGACGACGCCTTTCTGGCCGCTTCCCGCGCCGGCGTCGATCGAGTGGAGATCTATACCGGTCCGTATGCAGACGCCTTCGCCTCGGGCCAACCACAAAGCGAGCTCGAACGTTGCGCGCAGACGGCCCGTCGGGCCTATGCCGCCGGACTTGCGGTCAACGCCGGACACGACCTCAGCCAGCGCAACCTGGGTGCCTTCAAGCAGGCCATTCCCGGCTTGGCCGAGGTGTCCATCGGCCATGCACTGATCAGCGAGGCCCTGTATGACGGGCTCGATGCCACGGTACGCCGCTACCTCGACATCCTCAGCTGACTCGATTTCCTCGCACAAAAAAACGGGCGCCGAAGCGCCCGTCCACAATTCACGCTTTGTCGGTCCGGCCCTACTGAGCCTGATCCATGTCGCGGAAGCCGATCTTCTGCATGCCCACGCTCTTGGCATCGGCCAGCACGTTGGCCAGCACGCTGTACTGGGCGTTGTTGTTGGCTGCGATCTGAAGTTCCGGCTGCTTGTCCTGCGGCTTGTTGCCGTAGACCTCCAGCTGCAGCTTCAGGCCGGCCTCGCTGATCGGCACGTCGTTCAGATACAGCGAGCCGTCGGCCTGGATCTTCAGGCGTAGCGGTTCCGGTGGATTGCTCGGCGGCTGGATCTTGTTGTTCGGCTGCGGAAGATCGATGTTGATGCGATGGGTCAGCATCGGTGCCGTCATCATGAAGATGATCAGCAGCACCAGCATCACGTCCACGAGGGGCGTGACGTTGATTTCCGACATCGCAGCAGAGCTTGAGTTGGAGCTGAAAGCCATGTTGCTGTCCTCCGACGCGGCGGATGGTCCGGCATGCCCGGTGTGCCACCTCGACCCTGATATAGCGCTCGCGGGTCACGTCTGTAGTGATTGTTGCCTGGTGGTGAAGCGACGCCGTGACCGGCGTCGCGTTCACCCGGCCGCCCCGGAGGGCGACACGCTTATTGCTTTCCGGTCGAGATGAAGGCCGTGTGCACGATGCCGCTGTCCTTGGCTGCCTTGAGCACACCCTTGATCGTACCGACCTTCAAGGTCTTGTCCGCTCGAATCTGCACTTCCGGCTGCGGACTCTGCGAAGCGGCCTGCTTCAGGTTCGCCACCAGCAGCGCATGACTCACTTCCTGGTCGTTCCAGTACATGCTGCCGTCGGCCTTGATCGCGAGATCGATCGGCTTGATGACCTTCTGTTTCTGGGTCTTCGGATTGGCATCCGGGACCGCGACCTTGATTTTGTGCGTGAGCAGCGGCGCTGTGATCATGAAGATGATCAGCAGAACCAACATCACGTCCACGAGGGGCGTGACGTTGATTTCCGACATCACGCCGCCATCATTTCCTCCGGCGCTCATCGCCATGATTCAAGTCCTCCGCTGATTACTTCTTGGCCTGCGCCTGCGTATCAACGCGGGCACCGGTAGCGAAGAAGTCGTGCAGGTCATGCGCGAACTCGTCGAACTGCGCATAGGTCAGGCGGTTCGAACGGGTGAAGAAGTTGAACGCGAGCACGGCCGGGATTGCGGTGAACAGACCGATGGCGGTCATGATCAGCGCCTCGCCGACGGGGCCGGCCACGGCGGTGATTGAAGCTTCACCACTGGCGCCGATGCCGATCAGGGCGTGGTAGATGCCCCACACGGTACCCAGCAGACCGACGAACGGTGCCGACGAACCCACGGTGGCCAGCAGCGTCATGCCGCCTTCCAGACGCAGGCTCTCGCGAGCCACGGCCTGACGCAGGGCGCGGTCGATGAACTCGGAACGGTTCAGCGACTCGGCCAGGCGGCCGCCGTCCGAACGCTGGTGGTGGGCCGCAGCCGAAGCGCAGTCCAGGGCGATCTTGGAGAACGGCTCGGACTTGGGCTGGGCTTCCATCTCGCGGATGGATTCCTGTGCGGACGGGTTGTTCCAGAACGCAGCGATGACCTTGTCGGCGCGCGAACGGATCATCGAGTTGCGAATGAAGTTCGCAATGATGAAGTACCAGGACAGCAGGGACATCACCACCAGGGTGAGGAACACGACCCAGCTCAGCCAGTCGAAGTGCTGAACGAGGTTGCCGAAGCCCATCTGCGTAATGGCATGAGCGTTGCCGTTGCCTCCAAGGGACGGCGGCGGCGCGTCAGCCGGAGAGTTCGGAGTGGTCTGTAGAAACATAACGCTACCTTTGGGAATACAAGCGTGAGATTTGCTGTGGAAAAAAGTTTGTGGAACGGACTTAGTAGCCCCCGAGTTTGAACTGGACCGGAATCAAGGCCCAACCCTCCATCGGTACACCATTGCGCGTGGCCGGATTGAACTTCCAGCGCTTGGCTGCCCGGACGGCTGCACGATCCAGCTCGTGGTAGCCACTGCCCTGTTGGATGATCACCTGCTTGGGCGATCCGTCGACACCGACCAGCACCTTCAGCATCACGGTGCCTTGGTGGTGCAGACGTCGTGCCTGAGGCGGATACCGAACCGGGTGCTGCTGCCGGTAGGACAGGTCCTGGCTGGCCTGGACCACGCTCGGCGGCGGCGGCGGCGACGGCGGAGCCGGCGGCGTGGCAACGGCCATCGGGGATGGTTCGTTGACCGGCGGCGGCGGCGACGGCGGCGGCGGGGTCGGTGGCGGCTTGACCTGCTTGATCACCTTCGGCGGCGGAATTTTCGGCGGCTTCGGCGGCGGCGGCGGCGGCGGAGGGGGCGGCGGAGGCGGTTCGATGAAGGTCACCTTCACCACCTTGTCCTTGGCCTGCTCTTTTTTCGCGGGAGGCGCTGCAGGGGCCGCCAGCAGCAACAGCGCGAAGCTGTGCAGCGCAACGGACACGGCAATCGCCCAGGTGCGTCTCCAGTTGAACGCCTCGCGACCTGAGTTGTCTGTCTGTGATGCCATCAGTTAATTGCTAAAACCCAACGGAATGTTGTGTCCACCCTAACGGGGTGACGCAGGATGCTTTCCTTGGCGTCACCCCATCCGTGGAGCGGAAGTTACCCAAGGTACACTAGCGACGCAGTTTTGTATAGCCCCGGTTCATGTACCAAAAAATCCTTAGGATTTATAGGGTTACGCTTAATTAGTGGTTCGCTTTTTTCAGCCAGGCTTTGGCCTTGGCCCTGGTGGCCGGATCCTTTTCTGCCTTGCGCACAGCGGCAACCGCTGCGTTCTCGTGCCCGTAGTGACGCTCGACTTCGGCGATGATCATGTAGGCATGTCCCGGGTGCTTGAGGCCCTGTTTGATCGCCTCGCGTGCATGGGTGCGCGCCGCGCTACGCTGGCCCTGGCTGAGCAGCAGGCTTGCGGCCTGCAGGTTCATCTGACCATCGGGCGCAGTCTTGGCGGCCAGCTCGTACTTGCCGATGGCCTTCCTGACATCGTCCTGCAGGTAATAGGCATCGCCCTCGATGCGGTAGCTCTCGTAGCCGGGCTTGACCAGCCCCTTTTTCATACCTTCCTCGAGGACGGCCAGTGCGGCCCGGGTCTCCGGCTTGGGCTTGTCGGCGTCGTTGGCCTTCATCATGTGCAGCTTGGCCATCAGGATGTAATCCTTACCCTGCTTGAACAGACCCTTGTCGTTGGCCTGCTGCATCATGTCCAGCGCTTCGGAGTACTTGCCCGCACTGATCAGCACCGACACGGTGTTGTGCAGGGTGGTCATGTCATCGGGGTGCTTGGCCAGCTGCGCCTTGGCGGCTGCGACCGCCTGGTCGGTGTTTCCGGTCTCCGCATAGCTGGCGGCCAGCACCTGGTTCCAGACCGTGTTGGGCTTGTCGGTCATCGACTGCGCTTTCTTGATCGCGGCAATGGCCTTGTTGTAGTGCCCCAACCGGTAGTAGTCGACGCCTTCCAGGCCATAGGAATCGGCCGTTTCGCGCTTGCCGACGCTGCGCCACTTTTCGACGGTGTCCAGCGACTTCTGGTATTTGCCGTTGGCCTGGTAGAACTGGGCCAGTTCGTACTCCATGTCGAAATACGTGTCGTTCGGCATCACCTTGAGGCTGAGGGCCTTCTCAAGGTTGGCAATCGCCTGGTCCATGTGGCCATTCTTGAAGGCGATATTGCCCAGGATCTGCAGTGCCACCACCTGGGCATACTTGGAATCGGTGCCCTTGCCGTCGGCGAACGGCTGCAGCAGCTTCTTGGCCTGATCGTAGTCGCCCTTGTTGTAGGCCTGGGCGCCCTTGTTGATCGCATCGGCATCGGACTGCGTGCGCAGGTCCAGCTTGGGCGCGGTGCGCGTGGCATTCGGATATTTCGTTTGCTGTTTCTTCTGGCTGTCCGCGCGGCCGCCATGCGCCAGGGCGGTGCCGCTGATCATGGTCAACGCCAGGGCGCCGGCCATCAGAACTTTTGAAAACGATACCAACTTCATCGTTCACCTCAGTGGTTGCGGGGGCATGCGCAGTCCGTCGCGCGGTCAAGTCGTCAAGAGTACCCGCATCATTATCGAATACTCAAGTGATGGACTGCGCGCAAAGAATACGCCAGCGTATTGATTTTACTTAAATTTTACATCTGGCCGGTTCGACAGACGATCGTGCGATCGAATCGGCAACCGGCCCGCGGATGTCAGATGTCGAGGTTGGCCACGCGCAACGCGTTGCTCTCGATGAAGTCCCTGCGCGGTTCGACCGCCTCGCCCATGAGCATGGAAAACATCTGGTCGGCGGCCACCGCGTCCTCGACCCCCACCTGCAGCATGCGGCGTGTTTCCGGATTGACCGTGGTTTCCCACAGCTGCTCGGGATTCATCTCGCCCAGACCTTTGAAGCGCTGGATGCTGCGGCCCTTCTTGGCCTCGCCGAGGAGCCATTCGCGTGCCTCGCTGAACTGCACGATGCCGCGCGAGGCGTTGCCGCGTCGCGCTTCGGCGCCTGGCTGGATCATGCCGTCGAGTGCGCGAGCCACGGCCAGGATCGGCCGGTATTCGGTGCCGGAGAAAAACGGCTGCGACAGGATCCAGGTGTGCTCCAGGCCATGCTGGCTACGTACCACCTCGATCGCGGCAGGCTGGTCCTCGCTGGCCGCTCGCAACGCAAAACGAAAACGCGGCTTGCCCAGGCCGCTGGCGGCCAGGCGGCTGGCCAGCGCGTCCAGCCAGCCCTGCAGGGCAGCCGGATCGTCCCACAGGCTCGGTTCCAGGGGCGCATGCTCGAGCATGGCCGACCACACGAGCGTGTCGCAGCGAGTGTTGAGGCGATCGATCTGGTTCAATGCGGCCTGGTAGTTGCGCAGCAGGCTCTCCAGCGGTTCACCGCTGATCGGTGGCGCATCCGGGTCATACAGCAGCTCGGCCCCTTCCACCGCATTGGAAATCAGGTAGGCGTTGAGCGCCGCGTCATCCTTCAGGTACAGCTCGTTCTTGCCCTGCTTGATCTTGTACAGCGGCGGCAGGCCAATGTAGACATGGCCACGCTCGATCAGCTCGGGCATCTGCCGGTAGAAGAACGTCAGCAGCAAGGTGCGGATGTGCGAACCATCCACGTCGGCATCGGTCATGATGATGATGCGGTGATAGCGAAGCTTGTCCGGGTCGTACTCGTCCTTGCCGATGCCGGTGCCGAGCGCGGTGATCAGCGTGCCAACCTCGGCCGAGGAAAGCATCTTGTCAAAGCGCGCCTTCTCGACATTGAGGATCTTGCCCTTCAGCGGAAGCACCGCCTGGGTCTTGCGGTTGCGGCCCTGCTTGGCCGAGCCGCCGGCCGAATCACCCTCGACCAGGAACAGCTCGGACAGCGCCGGATCCTTCTCCTGGCAGTCGGCCAGCTTGCCCGGCAGGCCGGCAATGTCCAGGGCACCCTTGCGCCGGGTCATTTCGCGGGCCTTGCGCGCCGCCTCGCGGGCACGCGCGGCATCGACGGCCTTGGAGGCAATCGCCTTGCCCTCGGCCGGATGTTCGAGCAGGAAATCGCCCAGTTCCTTGTTGACGACCTGCTCGACGACCGTCTTGACCTCGGACGAAACCAGTTTGTCCTTGGTCTGCGAGGAAAACTTCGGATCGGGCACCTTCACCGAAAGCACCGCAATCATGCCTTCACGCATGTCGTCGCCGGACAACGAGACCTTGCTCCGGGACAGGCCCTCCTTCTCGATGTAGTTCTGCAGCGTGCGCGTGAGCGCAGCGCGGAAGCCGGTCAGGTGGGTGCCGCCATCGCGCTGCGGGATGTTGTTGGTGAAGCAGAACATCGTTTCCTGGTAACCGTCGGTCCACTGCATGGCCAGCTCGACGACGATGCCGTCCTGCTCGGCACCGATGCTGATCACGTTGGGATGCAGCGGCGTCTTGAGCTGCGCCAGGTGCTCGACGAAGGAACGGATGCCGCCCTCGTAGGCAAAGACATCATGGCGATCGACGCGCTCGTCGTTGAGCTCGATACGCACCCCGGAATTGAGGAACGCCAGCTCGCGCAGGCGCTTGGCCAGGATGTCGTAATGGAATTCGATGTTGGTGAAGGTCTTCGGACTCGGCAGGAAGCGGACCATGGTGCCGCTGCGGTCGGTGTCGGCCACGGCCTCGATCGGCCGGAGCGGCTCGCCATCGGCGTATTCCTGGCGGTATTCCTGACCGTCACGGTAAATGGTCAGCCACAGGCTTTCGCTCAGGGCATTGACCACCGACACGCCCACGCCATGCAGGCCACCGGAGACCTTGTAGGAATTGGCGTCGAACTTGCCGCCGGCATGCAACACGGTCATCACGACTTCCGCAGTCGAGCGCCCTTCCTCGGGGTGGTCCTTGACCGGGATGCCGCGGCCGTTGTCGCTGACGCTGACCGATCCATCCTCGTGGATGGTCACCACGACCCGGTCGCAGTGACCAGCCAGCGCTTCGTCGATGGAGTTGTCGACGACCTCGAAGACCATATGATGCAGGCCGGTACCGTCATCGGTATCGCCGATGTACATGCCCGGGCGCTTGCGGACCGCTTCGAGACCCTTGAGGACCTTGATGCTGCTGGAATCGTAGGTTTGGTTCATGCTCGACTGCCGCTGGCCCGGCACCAGCCGGGCGTGAGGATTTCGGGGCGATACGCCATTCGTTCCAGTATAGCAGGGCGATGGATGAACCCTGCCCGCCCGCAACGGCCGTTTTGCCCGGTTCCCGGACGGGAATGGCTGGCCTCAGGATTTGATCCTTCCGTGTTCCACGTGGAACACCCTGGCCTCCACATCCTGCATGGCCGCCACGGGTTCGGTTCCAGTGACCAACACCTGGGCCTCGACCGAAGAAAGCGACCGGACGACGCTCGACTGATGATGAGCATCCAGTTCGGAAGCAAGATCATCCAGGCAGAAAATGGGCCAGTGCCCATGCCGCTCGGCGTAAAGATGTCCTTGCGCCAGAAGACAGGCCATGGCACAGAGCTTTTCCTGACCGCGAGAAAGGTGTTCGCGCGATGGAGCGTGTTCGAAACCCACGCTCCAGTCGGCGCGATGCGGACCGACCGCGGTGTGACCACGGTACGAATCACGCTCGCGTCGTTGAGCCAGAGATTCGGCCAGGGACTGTTCTTCACTCCAGCCACGGCGATAATCAAGGGCCATCGCTCCCAATTCCGGAAGCAAGGCCAGCAACTGTCGCTCGAGATGGGGTGTGAGCTGCTCCACATAGGAAGCGCGGGCCTGGGCAATGTGTTCTCCGGATTGCGACAACTCGGACTCCCAGGCATCCAGAGCTGCAGGATCCCCTCCCATGCCAGCATGCCGAAGCAGGGCATTGCGTTGACGCAAGGCGCGCTGGTAACGACGCCAATGCTGGAGGAACGCCTGTTCCACGTGGAACACTCCCCAATCGAGGTAGCGGCGCCGCTCTTCCCCGGGGCCGGCAATCAAGGCATGGGAGCCGGGTTCGAAACAGATGACAGCGCAATGGGCCACCAGATCACCCAACGTGCGCGAAGACTCGCCATCCAGATGCACCTGCCATCGATGTCCCTGACGACCGAGTCCCAGTCGATGCACGCTTGCGGACACGTCGACGACCTCTGCATACACGCTCATGCGGTCGCATTCGCGTTGCACCAGCGCATCCCGTGCACCGCTGCGGAAGGAACGGCCGTGGGAAAGCAGATAGACCGCTTCCAGCACGCTGCTCTTGCCGGCCCCGTTGGGTCCGATGATCAGGTTGATGCCGGCATCGAGCTCGAGACGAACATCATCGAGGCTGCGCAGGCACTGGATCTGCAGGCGACGAATGTGCAATCGGCGGACTCCGGAAAAAAGAACGCCGGGCGCGTGACTACACGACGCGCCCGGCGGTGACCTGGGTCATGAATCCGCTACAGATCAGAGCCGGAGCGGCATGATGACATGACGGATGCGGTCGTCCTCGCTGGACTGCAGCAGACAACTGGACTGCGCATCTCGAAGGTTCACCTTGACCTTCTCTCCGGCCAGGGCGCCCAGCGCGTCCATCAGGTAACCGACATTGAAGCCCACCGCGAGATCATCCACCGTGGTCTCCGCTTCCAGTTCCTCGACGGCTTCTTCCTGTTCCGGGTTGTGCGCCATGATGCAAAGCTTTCCGGGACTCACCTCAAGACGCACGCCGCGGTACTTCTCGTTGGAAAGAATCGCCGCGCGTTGCAACGAAGCACGCAGGGCATCGCGGGGAAGTTCCACTTCCTGGTCCGCACCAATCGGAATGACGGCTTCGTAATCGGGAAACCGACCGTCGATCAGCTTGGAGGTGAAGGTGACGTCGCCGCGGCGCACGCGCAGGTGATTGCGGCCGAATTCGAGTTCAACCTCGCCTTCCCCGGCTTCGAACAGGCCGATCAGCTCCATCACGCCCTTGCGCGGAATGATGATCTGGCGACGCGAACCGACGCCGGAGGACAGGGCCGTCTCGGCCAGCGCCAGGCGATGGCCATCGGTAGCCACGCAGCGCAAGGTATCCTCGTTGAGATCCAGCAACATGCCGTTGAGGTAATAGCGCACGTCCTGGTTGGCCATGGCAAACGCGGTGCGGTCCATCAGATCCTTGAGGACGGCTTCGGGCAGGCTGACACGTTCGACCAGTTCGATGTCCTCGATCGTCGGGAATTCACTGGCTGGCAGTGTTGCCAGGGTGAACCGACTGCGGCCTGCCTTGAGCGCGACACGCTCGCCGTTCAGCGCCAAGTCGATATGCACGCCATCCGGGAGGGCACGCACGATATCGAATAGCTTGCGCGCCGGGATGGTCACTTCACCATCGTTGGCTCCCTCGACCGCAATGCTGGCGATCATTTCGACTTCCAGGTCGGTTCCGGTGAAGGCCACCTTGCCGTCCTGTGCCTGCACCAGGAGATTGGCCAGCACCGGCAGGGTCTGGCGGCGTTCGACCACGCCCACAACCTGTTGCAAGGGCTTGAGCAGCGCTTCTCGTTGAATCCCGAATTGCATGTGAATGCCCCTTATCCCCAATCCAAAGAATGAGATGTTTAAGAGAAAAGGCAGTAGTGGCTGGTCCTGTGCATGCTTGGAGAAGCCATTTTTACCTTTTTGAATCAATATCTTAAAAGTTAACTAGCGGTGTGCATCTGAACCGGAAACCTGTGTCCAGACTGTGGACAACTTTCCATCATGGCCACATCCACCGGTTATCCACAGCTTCTCAGCCGGTGAGTATACGGATCAATTGCTCCCAGTCCTGCTTCAATCGCACGTCCTTGTCCATCAAGGCGCGGATGGTACGGCACGCGTGCAGTACCGTGGTGTGGTCGCGGCCACCGAACGCCTCGCCGATCTCGGGCAGGCTGTGCTCGGTCAACTCCTTGGACAAGGTCATCGCCAGCTGCCTCGGGCGCGCCAGAGAGCGCACACGACGCTTGGAGAGCAGGTCGGACAGCCGCACCTGGTAGTAGTCGGCCACGGTCTTCTGGATATTCGGCACGGTGACGGCCTGGGCATGCGTGCTCAGCAGGTCGCGCAACGTTTCCTGCGCGAAATCGGCGCTGATCGCCCGCCCGAAGAAATTGGCACGTGCCGCCAGGGTGTTGAGCGCACCCTCGAGATCGCGCACGTTGGAACGGATGCGCCGGGCCAGCAGCATGGCCACGTCCTCGGGCACGTCCACGCCCTTGTCATGGGCCTTGGACAACAGGATGGCGGCGCGGGTTTCGAAGTCCGGTGGCTCGATGGCCACCGACAGGCCCCAGCCGAGACGAGATTTCAGGCGCGGCTCGAGCTTGTCCACTTCCTTCGGATAGCGGTCGCAGGTCAGGATGATCTGCTGCTTGCCCTCGAACAGGGCATTGAAGGTATGGAAGAACTCTTCCTGGGTGGTGTCCTTGCCGGCAAAGAACTGGATGTCGTCGATCAGCAGCGCGTCGACCGAGCGGAAGCGGCGCTTGAAGGCGTCCATGTTCTTGGCCCTGAGGGCCTCGATCATGGCGCTGACGAACTGTTCCGAGCGCAGGTACAGCACCTTGGTGCCCTGCTTGTGCTGGCACATCAGGTTGCCGGCCGCATGCATGAGATGGGTCTTGCCCAGCCCGGTGCCGCCATACAGCAGCAGCGGGTTGTAGGCGCGGCCGGGGTTCTGTGCCACCTGCATCGCCGCGGCCTTGCCCAGCTGGTTGGACTTGCCCTCGACGAAGGTCTCGAAGGTGTAGTGTGGATCAAGGTTGTGGTCGGCACTGCGCGAGGCTGCAATGGCGCCGTTGCCGCGGCCGTCGTGGCGGCCTGCTTCCCGGGCCGGCGGCACGGGAAGGCTGGCTGAACCCACGCTGAGATGCACGGCCATGGTGTCGCCGTTCAGGTGCTCGAGCACGCTGCGGATACGATCGAGGTAGTCGCTGCGGACCACGTCGAGCGTGTAGGCATTGGGCGCGAAAAGACGCATGGAGCCGCCGTCCTCGCGTGCCTGCAGGGGCAACAGCCAGGTATTGAGGTCCTCGGCGTCGAGTTCGCCTTCCAGGCGCTCCAGGCAGCGCCGCCACAAATCGCTCATCAAGCCTTCACCGACATCGTTCGCGGATGCGTCCGTGTGCGCAGTCCAAGGGCTCAGTCTAGCAGCATGCCGACAGGCAACCGCGGCCTTTGTCCGCGACTGGGAACCGCGCACGAAAGCCGGGCAAACGCTTGACAGAAGCGGCATCTGTTCGCATACTCCCGCGTCTTTTTCCCTACATCTGTACTGGAGCACGCCATGAAGCGTACGTACCAGCCGAGCAAGCTCAAGCGCGCCCGCACACACGGTTTCCGTGCCCGGATGCGCACCGCTGACGGCCGCAAGATCATCAACGCGCGTCGCGCCAAAGGTCGCAAGCGTCTGATCCCGTAAGCGGTCTTGTCATGACGGACATCGGCATGCCGCCCGAAGCGCGGCTCCGCCGGGCCGCAGATTTCACCGCACTGCGAAAGCCGACCGGTCGTCTCGGCAGCGCATGCTTCCGCATCCGCTACCGTGACAACGAGGTCGGCTTTGCGCGTCTGGGCCAGGCCATTTCCCGACGCGTCTCCAAGCGCGCTGTGGATCGCAACCGCATTCGCCGCATTGTGCGCGAATCCTTCCGTCTGCACCGTGCCCAATTGCCGCCGGTCGATGTGCTGATCATTGCCAGTCCGTCGGCGGTGGACCTGTCCAGGGCCGATCTGCGCGCCGAAGTGGACCAGCTCTGGAGACGATTGAAGTCGCGCGCACGTTGATGTGGCGCCACGTGCCCGGCACAATCGCGGGCTGACCTCTCGTTTCGGCGATCCCCGCGACGGGCCTGCGCCCGAATCCCGCGACCCTCCTACGGATTTCCCGCCATGCCACAAACGCGTTCGTTCCTGCTCCTGGCGCTGGCCTTCGTGGCCTACCTGCTCTGGAATCAGTGGCAACAGGACTACCACACGCCGCCCCAGGCTCCGCCGGCCGCGGCTGCAACCGCGTCCTTGCCCGGTTCGGCGGCCTCGTCCACCGATGCCAGCGTGCCGTCCGTGGCCAGTGCCCCGACGAGTGCAAATCCGGCCACGGCTTCCACCGCCACCGGCTCGGGCGTGCCCAGCACCCCGGTCACCGCCAAGCCCGCGGCCAAGCCCATGCAGCACGGCAATCTGGTCACGGTGACCACCGACGTGCTGCGGCTCACCATCGACACGCGCGGCGGCAGCATCGTGCGCAGCGCCATGCTGGCCTACCCTGCCAAGCTCAAGTCCAAGCAGTCCGTGCAGCTGTTCAGCGACAGCGCCAGCCACTTCTTCGTGGCGCAGAACGGGCTGCTCAATCGCGGCCATACGGCACCCGACCAGAACGCGACCTTCCAGTCCGCCAGGACCAGTTACAGCCTGCAGCCGGGGCAGAAAACCCTGGCCGTGGACCTGACCTGGACCGGGCCCGACGGCGTCAAGGTGATCAAGCGCTACACCCTGACCCGCGGCAGCTACGTGATCGGGCTCAAGCAGCAGATCGTCAACGGAAGCACCGCGACCTTCAGCGCCTGGCCGTACCGCCAGCTGCAGCGCGTGGTCCCACCGGCACCCAAGCACAACAACTTCCTGGCCAAGTGGTCGGACCAGTCGCGCTACAGCTTCTTCGGCGCGGCCTGGTACGGACCGGAGTCGAAGTTCAAGACCCGCAAGTTCGATGACTTCGCCAAGGAGCCGCTGAAGAAAAGCGTGACCGGCGGCTGGATGGCCATGGAGCAGCATTACTTCATGGCGGCCTGGCTGCCGGCCGAGAAGGCCACGCAGCAGTTCAGCACGCAGGTGGTCGACGGCGGCGCCAAGCCGCGCTACCTGATCCGCGAGATCGGCCCGCAGATCCGCGTGGCGCCGGGCGCGAGCGCCAGTTCGACCTCACGCCTGTACGCCGGTCCCAAGCTGCGCAACCAGCTGGGCAAGATCGCCCCCGGGCTGGATCTGTCGGTCGACTACGGGATGTTCACCGTGGTCGCCGCACCCATGCACATGCTGCTGACCTGGTTCCACGGCCTGACCGGCAACTGGGGCCTGGCCATCATCCTGGTGGTGCTGCTGATCAACGTGCTGCTGTACAAGCTCAATGCCGCCCAGTACCGCTCCGGCGCCAAGATGCGCAAGCTCAAGCCGCGCATGGACGCCCTCAAGGAGCGCTACGGCGACGACAAGCAGAAGCTGCAGCAGGCCACCATGGAGCTGTACAAGAAGGAGAAGATCAATCCGGTGGCCGGCTGCCTGCCGCTGCTGGTGCAGATCCCGGTGTTCTTCGCCCTGTACACGGTGCTGCGCGAGAGCGTGGAACTGCGCCAGGCGCCGTTCATCGGCTGGATCCACGACCTGTCCGCGCCCGATCCCTACTTCGTGCTGCCGATTATCTACATGGGCGTGATGCTGCTGACCCAGCGCCTGATGCCGATGACCGCCAGCATGGACGCCACGCAGGCCAAGATCATGAAGTGGATGCCGGTGGTGTACCCGGTGTTCTTCGCCTTCTTCCCCGCCGGCCTGGTGCTGTACTACACCGTCAACGGCCTGGCCCGCGTGGCCCAGCAGTGGCACGTGATGCGCCAGTTCGACGCCGAGGACCACAAGCGCGGACGCAAATCCAAGACCGCCTGAAGGTCCATGCATGGCGCAGCCCGCGCGGCTGCGCCATCATCGCGTGGCATGCCATGAACGGAGTCCTTCCGTGAACCACGCACCACACGCGAGCGAGACGATTGCCGCCATCGCCACGGCGCCCGGCGCCGGCGGCGTCGGCGTGGTGCGCGTGTCCGGTGGACTGGTGCCGGCCATGGCCGGGATCCTGCTCGGGCGCGAGCCGACGCCACGCCACGCGCACCTGTGCGCCGTGCACGATGCCCGGGGCGAGGTTCTCGACCAGGTCCTGCTGCTGCACTTCCCGGCCCCGCATTCGTATACCGGCGAAGACGTGCTGGAACTGCAGGGCCACGGCAGCCGGGTGCTGCTGGACATGCTGCTCGAACGCGTGTGCCGGATGGGCGCGCGGCGGGCCCGGCCGGGGGAGTTCACCGAGCGTGCCTTTCTGAACGGCAAGCTGGACCTGGCCCAGGCCGAAGCGGTAGCCGACCTGATCGCGGCCACTTCGCGCGCCGGCGCGCGCGCGGCCCTGCGTTCGCTGGAAGGCGCTTTTTCCGAACGCGTGCAGGCAGTTGCTGGAGGCGCTGATCGCGCTGCGCGTGCACGTGGAGGCGGCGATCGACTTTCCCGAGGAGGAGATCGATTTCCTGGCCGATCCGGCCATCGCCGAGCAGATGCATGCGCTGCGAACGCGGCTGGACCGGCTGCTGGAGGAAACCCGCCGTGGCGTGCGCCTGAACGACGGCCTCAGCGTGGCCATCATCGGCCGGCCCAACGTGGGCAAGTCCAGCCTGCTCAATGCCCTGGCCGGTTCCGACCGCGCCATTGTCACCGACATCGCCGGCACCACCCGCGACGTGCTGCGCGAAAGCCTGGACCTGGACGGCAGCGCCATCGAGCTGCTGGACACCGCGGGCCTGCGCGACAGCCAGGACCCGGTCGAAATCGAAGGCGTGCGCCGGGCCCGCGCGCATCTGGCGCGCGCGGATTTGGCACTGCTGGTCAGCGAGGAGGACACGGCCGTGTCCGACCTCGCGCTGTTCGCCGGCCTGGAGGAACGCGTGGCGCGCATGGTGTTGGTCAACAAGATCGATACCGCCGGCCGCGAGCCGCGGCACGAGGTCCGCGACGGGGTCGACTGGCTGTGGATTTCGGCGCGCACGGGCGACGGTCTGGAAACGTTGCGACGGTTGCTGCGCGCGCGCGCAGGAAGCGATGTGGAGGGCGCCTTCAGCGCGCGTCGCCGGCACGTGCTGGCGCTGGAGGCGGTGGCCGCCCACCTGGACGCGGCCGAACACACCCTGGCCACCACGCGCGCCGGCGAGCTGGCCGCCGAGGACCTGCGCCAGGCCCAGCAGTCGCTGTCGGAAATCACCGGGGCCTATCATGCCGACGACCTTCTGGGCGCCATCTTCGGATCGTTCTGCATCGGCAAGTAGGGCGCGAACCATCGCGGAATCGGTGGCACCGAAAAACAGTTCCCCCGACGGGCACGGCGCACCTCGCGTATCGACGCCGACGCGCGCACGCGGTTTAATCGGCCCCTGACCCGAGACCTGCAGGAATCCCGATGCGCGCACTCGTGCTTGCCAGCATCCTGGCGGTGGCCGCCAGTCCGGCCGTGGCCAAGAAACTCACCATCGAACGCATCTTCGACGGCGGCAGCCTGAGCGGCGCCGACGTGCGCGGGCTGAAGATCTCGCCGGATGGCACGCGCGTGACCTTCCTGCGCGCCAAGGCCGACGACCAGCACACCTTCGACCTGTGGGAGTACAACCTGGCCGACCAGCGCATGCAGATGCTGGTCGATTCGGCCTCGCTGCCGGCCGCCGGCCAGCAGCTGTCGGACGCCGAGCGGGCGCGCCGCGAGCGCCAGCGCACCGCGGGCCTGCACGGCATCCTGCACTACCAGTGGTCGCCGGACGGGCACAAGCTGCTGATCCCCATGAATGGCGCGCTGTACCTGTACGACCTGGACCAGCCGAAGGACCAGCGCGTGACCGCGCTGGATACCGGCGGCGAGGCCATCGACCCGAAGATCTCGCCCGCCGGCCACTACGTGTCCTACGTGCAGGACCAGAACCTGTGGGTGATCGACCTGGCCAGCGGGCAGGCCACGCAGCTGACCGCCGACGGCGGCGGCACCGTGCACAACGGCGAGGCCGAGTTCGTGGCCCAGGAGGAAATGGGCCGCAGCACCGGCTACTGGTGGGCACCGGACGATTCGGCAATCGCCTACGAGCGCTACGACGCGGCGCCGGTGCCGGTCACCCGGCGCATGGAGCTGTACGCCGACCGCACCGCGGTGGTGGCGCAGCGCTATCCGTTCGCCGGCGATCCCAACGTCGCGGTCCAGCTGGGCCTGGTCGCGCCGACCGGCGGGGCCACGCGCTGGATCGACCTGGGCAAGGATCCGGACATCTACCTCACCCGCGTGAAGTGGCTGCCGGACGGCAAGCGGCTCAGCTACCAGTGGATGCCGCGCAGTCAGCAGAAACTGGAGCTGCGCCTGGTCGACGCCGACACCCTGGCCCAGCGCGTGCTGCTGACCGAGAGCAGCGACACCTGGATCGACCTGCACGACGACCTACGCTTCCTGGACGGCGGCAAGCGGTTCATCTGGGGCAGCGACCGCAGCGGGTTTCACCACCTGTACCTGTACGACATCGACGGCACGCTGGAGCACGCCATCAGCGCGGGCGACTGGAATCTCGACGGCCTGCTGGCCGTGGACGAGCCGAAGGGCCTGGTCTACGTCAGTTCCAATCGCGACTTCGTGCCCGACCGCCAGGTCTACGCGCTGAAACTGGACGGCAGCACCGCCGACCGTCCCACGGCGCATCAGCCAGCGCGACGGCACCCACCAGGTGCAGTTCGCCGAGGACGGCAGCCTGTACGTGGACACCTTCTCCGACCCCAACACGCCGCCACAGGTCAGCGTGCACCGCGCCGACGGCCGCTTCGTGACCTGGATCGAGGAGAACCGGCTCGACGAGCACCACCCCTACTGGCCCTACATGGACAGCCACGTGACGCCCGAATTCGGGCACATCAAGGCGTCCGACGGCCAGGACCTCTACTACCGGGTGTACAAGCCGCTCAACTTCGACCCGAAGAAACGGTATCCGGTCTTCGACACCTTCTACGGGGGACCGCACGCGCAGATGGTCACGCGCGGCTGGGTCGACTACTTCGCCGAATACATGGCCCAGCGCGGATTCGTGGTGTTCACCCTGGACAACCGCGGCATGGCGCGGCGCGGGCGCGCCTTCAGCGACGTGATCCACGGCCAGCTGGGCGTGGCCGAGGTCGAGGACCAGATCGCCGGCATCGACTGGCTGAAGCAGCAGTCGTGGGTCGATCCGCAGCGCATCGGGGTGTTCGGATGGAGCTACGGCGGCTACATGACGCTGATGATGCTGGCCAAGGATTCGGCCGACCTGGCCGGCGGCGTGGCGGTGGCCCCGGTGACCGACTGGCACCTGTACGACACCTTCTACACCGAGCGTTACCTGGGCCTGCCGCAGGACAACGAGGCCGGCTACACGCGCAGCTCGCCGATGGCCTGGCTGGACGGACTGACCAAACCGCTGGCCCTGGTCCATGGCATGGCCGACGACAACGTGCTGTTCCTCAACTCCACGAAGCTGATGGCGGCGCTGCAGCAGCGCGGCATCCAGTTCGAACTGATGACCTACCCCGGCGGCAAGCACGGCCTGGACCGGCCCGGCCAGCGCACCCACGTGTTCCACCTGATCGACGACTTCTTCGAGCGGAAGGTCAAGGGTGGGGCGCGAGCGCGTCACGGTCACGGCGAGAATTGAGCGGGTGCGCTGATGTTCGGCGACCCGGTGCCCGGGACCGGGTCCCAGGTGCGATGGGTGTCCTCTGGGGAATGGGGCCGTGCGCGCGGCGGACGGTGCCCGCCCTACGACCTTGCGAGGGCATCAGCCGTTCAAATGCGAAAGACATACCGATGTACCGGGTCCCGGGTTCCGGGGTCCCGGGATCGAGTCAAGCCACGCAAGCGCGAATGCCGCGCACCGACACCCGAGTCCCGAGTCGGAACCGAGTCCCGTCAAGAAAGATGCCCGATCCCCGCATCCCCGGGATCGACCGCCGGCACGGCACCGGCCACGGCCAGCAGGGCGCTGGCGTAGGGATCGTGCATGGAGATGGTGGAAACCTCGTCCCAGCCGAACTGCGAGACTTCGCGCAGCCATTCGGCGTCCGGACTGATCTCCTGCAGCCCGAAGCTGTCGTCGGCGACCTCGATCAGGCGCCCGATGTAGCACACCTCGGCTTCGTCCTCGCTGTCCACGTGCACGCCGATCACCGGTGCGCTGCGCGAGGCGGCCACCAGCACCTGGTGCACGTCGTCGAGCGGGAACGAGGCCGGCTGGCGCGGAGCGATGCCCTTGAGCACCACGGCGCGGTCGATGAAGCGAGCGTGGCGGTCGGGAAGCTCCAGTTCGGTCACGTCGCGATGGCGCATCGCGTACAGGCCGTCATCGGTGATGCCGTCGCCGATCACGTGCAGCAGGAAGAACTCGCGGCCGACGCCGGCGACGTAGCCGCAGAAGCTGCCGTGCTCGAGGTTGCCGCGCCACAGGCGGACCAACTGGCGTTGTTGCTGGGCCTGGCGCAAGCGGGCGCGCTGGCCCCGGTTGTGCAGGCGGTGAATGGTTCCCATAGCCGTGCGATTCTAGCACCGCACCGGGCAGCGCTCGTTAAAGGATGTAGCGGCTGAGGTCCTGGTCCTCGACCAGGTTCTCCAGCGTTTTGTCGACATATTCGGCGTCGATGGCGTATTTTTCGCCGCTTTTGTCCGTGGCTTCGTAGGAGATCGTTTCCAGCAGGCGTTCCATCACCGTATGCAGGCGGCGCGCGCCGATGTTCTCGGTACGTGCATTGACCTGGAAGGCCACCTCGGCCAGGCGGTCGATGCCCGAATCCTCGAACTCCAGCGTCACGCCCTCGGTGCCCAGCAGGGCCGAATACTGCTTGGTCAATGCGTTGTTGGGTTCGCGCAGGATGCGCTTGAAGTCCTCCACCGACAACGCCGAAAGCTCCACGCGGATCGGCAGCCGGCCCTGCAGTTCGGGGATCAGGTCCGACGGCTTGGCCAGCGAGAAGGCGCCCGAGGCGATGAACAGCATGTGGTCGGTCTTGATCGGGCCGTACTTGGTCGACACCGTGGAGCCTTCCACCAGCGGCAGCAGGTCGCGCTGCACGCCCTCGCGGCTCACGCCGGAGGCGCTGCCGCCGTATTCGGAACGCTGCGCGACCTTGTCGATCTCGTCCAGGAACACGATGCCGTTCTGCTCGGCCGATTCCACGGCCGCCGTGCGGATCTCCTCCTCGTTGACCAGCCGGGCGGCCTCTTCCTCGATCAGCTGCGGGCGCGCGCTGGCGATGGTCATCTTGCGCTTCTGGGTCTTGCCGCCGCCGAGGTTGGAGAACATCTGCTGCAGTTGCTGGCTCATTTCCTCCATGCCCGGCGGGGACATGATCTCCACGCCGACCTGCAGGTTGATGTCCAGCTCGATCTCGCGATCGTCCAGCTTGCCCTCGCGCAGCTGCTTGCGCAGCTTCTGCCGCGTGTCGCTCTCGATCGACGGCGGTGGTGCCGCGTCCTCGGTCCAGTCGTTCGGGGCACTGGACTGGCGACGCGGCAGCAGGGCATCGAGGATGCGGTCCTCGGCGCGGTCCTCGGCCTGCGTGCGCACGCGCTGCATGGCCTTGTCGCGCACCAGCTTGAAGGCATGGTCGGCCAGGTCGCGGATGATCGACTCGACGTCCTTGCCGACGTAGCCGACCTCGGTGAACTTGGTCGCCTCGACCTTCACGAACGGCGCGTTGGCCAGGCTGGCCAGGCGCCGCGCGATCTCGGTCTTGCCCACGCCGGTGGGCCCGATCATGAGGATGTTCTTGGGCGTGACCTCGTTGCGCATGGCCGGATCCAGCTGCATGCGCCGCCAGCGGTTGCGCAGCGCGATGGCCACGGCCCGCTTGGCCTCGTTCTGGCCGATGATGTAGCGGTCGAGTTCGTTGACGATTTCGCGGGGGGTGAGTTCGCTCATGGCTTCGCCGGGAATGGTGAATCGGGAATCGGGAATCGGTCAGGGCTGGAATGTACGGTCCGGGGCGGGAATGTTTCGATTCCCCACTCCCCATTCCCCATTCACAGCTCTTCGATGGACGTGTTGTGGTTCGTGTAAATGCAGATATCGCCGGCGATCTTGAGCGCTTTTTCCACGATCGTGCGCGCATCGAGATCGGAACCGTCCATCAGGGCGCGGGCCGCGGCCTGCGCGTAGGGGCCGCCGGAGCCGATCGCGATCAGGCCGTCCTCGGGCTCGAGCACGTCGCCGTTGCCGGAGATCAGCAGGGAATTGGTCTTGTCGGCCACCGCCAGCATCGCCTCGAGCTTGCCCAGGCGGCGATCGGTGCGCCATTCCTTGGCCAGCTCGACCGCGGCACGGGTCAGGTTATGGCCATGCTTGACCAGCTTGTCCTCGAACAGCTCGAACAGGGTGAAGGCGTCGGCCGTGGCGCCGGCAAACCCGGCCACGATCGCGCCTTCCTTGCCCAGGCGGCGAATCTTGCGCGCGTTGGCCTTCATCACCGTGTTGCCGAGGGTGACCTGGCCATCGCCGCCGATCACGACCTTGCCGTGACGACGAACGGAAACGATGGTGGTGGCGTGGAACGAATCCATGTGCGGTGCCGTGGTTTTGACCGGGGAGATACCGAAGATGGGTCGGCGGGCGGCGTTTCCAAGGGTGGGTTCAATTCGACGATGGGAATGTCGGCGGTTCGACACGTACAGCTTCGATGTTCCCCCCATCCCTTCCCTGCCCCAAAAGGGGCATTGCGCGGACGCAGCATGCATTGCAGCGGGTGGTCGGTTGCCCAACCAGCGATGTACCGGCCTACGCTGCCGATGACCTCCCCCTGCATGGCAGGGGGAGGCAGGTGACCAAAGGAAATCCCCTTGCGGGAGAGGGGGTCGCGCAGGTACGCGCTTGGCAAGGCGCATCCCTACGAAACGAGCCATCCCCGCATCAATCGTCCGCCTTGCGCCGCGCCCGCGGATGCGCCGCGTCGTACACCTTGGCCAGGTGCTGGAAGTCCAGGTGCGTGTAGATCTGCGTGGTGGCGATGTCGGCATGGCCGAGCAGTTCCTGCACGGCACGCAGTTCACCGGACGATTCCAGCAGGTGGCTGGCGCACGAATGGCGCAGCAGGTGCGGGTGGATGCGCTGGGCCAGGCCGCGCTCGAGCGCCAGCTTCTGCATGCGCGCCTGGATCGTGCGCGGATGGATGCGGTGGCCGTGGCGGCCGCGAAAGACCGGGCTTTCGGGGGGCGCGTGCAGGCTGTCGCGCAGGTCCTCGAGCGCGCGGATGGCATGGCGACCGACCGGCACGATGCGGGTCTTGTTGCCCTTGCCCAGCACCCGGACCAGGCCCGAGTCCAGTTCCAGGTCGCGCCAGTCCAGTCCGACCAGCTCGGACAGCCGCAGTCCCGAGGAATAGAACAGCTCCAGCATGGCACGATCGCGCAGGCCCTGTGGTCCATCGATCGGGGTCTCGACCAGCTGCGTGGCGTCGTCGGTATCCAGTACCTGCGGCAGCTTGCGGCGGGTCTTGGGGCCGCGCACGGTGGCGGCCGGATCGTGGTCCAGCGCGCCCTCGCGCACCAGGTGCCGAAACAGGTTGCGGCACGAGGACAGCAGGCGCTGGATGCTGGTCGGCGACAGGCCGCGACGGTGTTCGGCAGCGACGAAGGCGCGCATGCGGTCCGGCGTCAGTGCGGCAAACGAGGCAATGCCTCGATCGAGCATGAAGGCCAGCAGCTTGTCGCTGTCACGACGATAGGCCGACAGCGTGTGCGGCGAGGGCGCACGCTCCACGCGCAGGCGTTCGAGCCAGGCATGGACCTGTTCGGCCGGGCGTGGCACAGGCTCAGTCCCGGTCCGCGTAGCGTTCGATCGCGGCACTGACGCTCTCGGCGATCAGCTTGAGGAACATCGTGCCCATGCCGGGATGGAAGCGGTTGGCCTCGTGGCTGCCGACAGCGAGCATGCCGTGCTCGCCCACGCGCATCAGCGCCGCCGACTGGACCGATTCGGCCTCGTTGCCGAACAGGTAGGACAGCTTGTCCGAGGCCAGCCGGCCGACCATCGGCTCCTTGCGCGCGAAGAATTCGGCAAACGGGGGCAGTGCCTCGGCGCCGCCGGGTTCGGTCTTGAGCCAGGTTGCTGCGGGCAGGTCATCGTAGGCGTCCAGCAGCACCACGCGCACCAGGTCGGTGTCGAAATCCTCGGTCAGGCCCGCGACCACGCTGCGCAGGCTCTCCAGCAGGTCATCGGCGCGCAGCAGTCCCAGGGTCAGCGAATGTACCTGCACCACCAGCTGCTCGTTGTCGCCGGCAATCTCGATCAGTTCGGCCAGTCGGCGTTCCAGTGCGCGGTTCTTGCCGCGCAGCACGTCCAGCTGGTAGCTGGCCAAAGACGCGGCCGGGCCCTGTTCGCGCGGGATCTGAAGGCTCATGGCCAGGTCGGGGAAATCCTTCAGGAACTGGGGATTGCTGCGCAGGTATTCGGCGATATCCATCGCCTGCAAACCGTCTTTGAGAGTCATGTCGGACATGTCGTGCTCCGCGAGTGCATGGTCCAAGTGTGCGTCCTTCGAGCGGCGCGGAACAAGTCGCGCGGCCGATTCATTCCGGTAGCGAGCAGGTTCCCTCGAACACGAAGGCCGCCGGACCGGTCATCCACAGGGTACGGCCGGGATACTTCCATTCGATCTTCAGGTGTCCTCCGGGCAGTTGCACGTCGACCGTGTCCTCGACACGGCCCTGCATGCGCATCACCGCCATGGCCGCACAGGCGCCGGTGCCGCAGGCCCGGGTCCAGCCGCTGCCGCGTTCGTGCACGCGCAGTCGCAGGTGCTCACGATCGATCACCCGCACGAAGCCGGTGTTGCAGCCTTCGGCAAACCGCGGGTGGGTGGTGATCTGTGGGCCAAGACGTTCCAGCGCCGGAGCATGCAGGTCGTCCACCTGCATCACCGCATGCGGGTTGCCCAGGGAAACGGCACCGACGGTGACCGGTGCACCGTCGACGTCCAGCGGATAACGTTCGTCGCGGTGGGGGGCGTCGAAGGGAATGTGCGACGGTTCGAAATCCGGTTCGCCCATGTCCACCGCCACGGTCAGCGGATCGGTCAGCCGCACCGTGACCGGGCCGGACGGGCTTTGCAGCTTCACGTCCTGTTCCAGCGGCAGCAGGCCGGCACGATGCAGCCAGGCCGCCACGCAGCGCACGCCGTTGCCGCACTGTCCGACGGACTGTCCGTCGCGGTTCCAGATGCCGTAGGCGAAGGCGGCCTGGTCGCGTGGACCGGCCGGTTCGATGCTGATCAGCTGGTCGAAGCCGATGCCGGTATGACGGTCGCCCAGTTCGCGGATGGTGCTGGCGTGCAGGGGCATCGGCTGCTCGCGGCAATCGAGCACGACGAAGTCGTTGCCCAGGCCGTGCATCTTGGTGAAGGCCAGGCGCATGGGTCAGCCCGCGTGGTTGCCGGACTCTATGCTGGCCGCCGGCGCAGGCGTGTCCACGCTGCTGGCGGGGGCCGCAGAAGACACGGATGCGGCCGGTGCGGCGGCCGGCCGGTACAGCGGCCCCTTGTTGCCGCAGGCGGCCAGCATGCACGTCGCCAGGGCGGCCGCGAAGATGAACAGCAGTCGACGCATGGAGCGGTTTCCTTGCAGATCCGGGAGCCAGTATACGCATCGTGACGGTTGCGGCGTGAGCCTGGCCGGTATGATGAAAGCCGGTTTTCGCCCGGGGAACGCATGCCGTGAACTGGATGCAGATGCTCTACTGGCCGTCCCTGCTGATGCTGATCGTGGCCGGCGTGCTGTTGCTGCTGGCGATCGGGCACGGCGTGTCCTGCCGGCGCCGATGGCGCGACCGCCGTCGCGTGGCGGCCTCCTGGCGTGCGTTGCTGGCCGTGGCGTTCCTTGCCCTGTCCGTGGTGGCCGGCGGCAGTGGCATGGCATTGCGCGGTTACCGCGTGCTGGCCCGGGAGACCCCGGTGGCCACGGTGGTGGCGCACCAGCTTGGGCCGGAGTACTGGCGCATCGATCTGCAGCTCCCCGGCGGCCATGACCGGACGCTGCCGCTGAACGGCGACGATTTCCGCCTGGAGGCGGTCGTGGTGAAGTGGAAACTGCCGGCCGAGCTGGCCGGCGTGCCGCCGCTGTATCGCCTCGATCGCCTGTCGGGCCGCTACACCGATGCCGGTCAAGCCAGCGAGGCGCGTTCGACCATCTACGATCTGCGCGCCCCGGGGCCGGACCTGTTCGACCTGCGCCACCGGTACCCGGACTGGTTGCCGATGGTGGACACGCAGTTCGGCAGCGGGGTGTACATGCCGCTGGTGGACGGGGGCCGCTACAAGGTCAGCCTGATGGCCACCGGGGCGCTGGTGGTGCGCCCGGACGCGGCCACCGCCCGGCACCTGGATGACGGCACCGGCTAGTCCGGCGCCGCCTGCAGCGTTTTCTGGTACAGCCAGGCATCGGCGCCGTCCGCGTAATAGCCCGTGCGCTGCCCGCAGCGTCGGAAATCGGCGCTCTCGTACAGGGACTGTGCGGCACGGTTGTCGGCGCGCACCTCCAGCCGGATCCGGGTGCAATCGCGTGCGCGGGCTGCATGTTCGGCGGCAGCCAGCAGTCGACGGCCCACCCCGCGGCCGCGCATCACGGGATCGACTGCCAGCGAATACAGCCGCGCCACGCGTGTGCCGCGCCGGAAAAGCAGCACGGCCGATCCGACCAGGCGCGGCCCGTCCTCGACGATCAGCAGCCGGGCGCTGGCGCTTTGAAGATGATGCCGGTACTGGCGCGGACTGAGCCGGTCGCCGTCGAAGCTGGCCTGCTCCAGATCCAGCAGCGCGCCGAGGTCGGCGCTTCGAGCCTCACGGACCAGCAGCATGTCTTCGGGAGCGGGCATGGGCGCACTCTACGCCGGTAGGAAGCCGCTTCCCATCCCATGGAAAAGGCCTCGCGCGCCCCTTGCACTCGCGGCCGCGTGTGCGCACACTTCGCGCCATTCGCCGCCAGGGAGCGGTGTCGACCGTACGCGCGGCGCCCTGCGGCGCGCAGGCAACAGCGAGGTTGCATGAGCCGGCTGGTCATCGTGGTCGAGAACCCCGCCGACTGGGGTGCCTACTACCCGTCCACGCACGTGGTGGCCGCACGCGACTACCTGCGCGAACCGCTGGGCAACGGCGAGCGCACCCACGTCATCAACCTGTGCCGCAGCTACAAGTACCTGGGCAGCGGCTACTACGTTTCGCTGCTGGCCGAGGCGCGCGGACATCGCGTGATTCCGACGGTGCGCACCATCAACGGGTTGCGTCGGCGGGCCCTGTACGGCCTGGACATCGAGGACCTCAACCAGAAACTGGCGCAGGTACTGAAGGACCGCGAGCACGACAGCACCGACTTCGGCATCCTGGTGTGTTTCGGCCAGACCGCGCACCCGCTGCTGCGGGACCTGGCGCGCCAGGTGTTCGAACTGTTTCCCTGCCCGCTGCTGCGGATCACGTTCCGGCGCGATCGCGTCTGGCAGATCGGCTCGATCCGGCCGGTCGGCCTGCACACGCTGGACGATGCCCAGGAGGACGCCTTCGCGCTGGCGCTCGAGCACTTTGCCGGCAAGGTCTGGCGCAAGCCGCGCGCGCGCCGGCGCTACCGCTACGACATCGCCATGCTGGTCAATCCGGACGAGGCCCTGCCGCCGTCCAACCGAGCGGCGCTGAAGGCCTTCGTCGCCGCCGGCAAGCAACTGGACGTGGAGGTCGATCCGATCGGGCCCAACGACTACGCGAGCCTGGCCGAGTACGACGGCTTGTTCATCCGCGAGACCACTGCCATCGACCATCACACCTACCGTTTCGCGCACCGCGCCGAGCAGGAAGGCATGGTGGTGATCGACGATCCGGCGTCGATCCTGCGCTGCACCAACAAGATCTTCCTGCACGACCTGCTGGTCTCGCGCAGGCTGGCCGTGCCCGACACCGAGATCCTGTACCGCGACGATCCGGACAGCCTTGACGCCCTTCCCGACAAACTCGGGTTGCCGATCGTGCTGAAGATTCCCGACGGCGCGTTCTCGCGCGGCGTGGTCAAGGTGGAGACGCTCGAGGCGCTCAAGTCCACCGTGGCCGAGCTGTTCGGGCACAGCGCGCTGATCATCGCGCAACGCTACCTGTACACCGAATTCGACTGGCGCATCGGCGTGCTCAACCGCGAGCCGCTGTACGCCTGCCAGTACTTCATGTCGCGCGGCCACTGGCAGATCTACAATCACGGGGCGACCGGCTCGAAGTCGGGCGGGTACCGGACCCTGCCGGTGCGCGAGGCGCCGGCCGAAGTGGTACGGCTGGCAGTCAAGGCCGCCAACGCCATCGGCGACGGACTGTACGGCGTGGACCTCAAGCAGGTCGACGGGCGTGCCGTGGTCATCGAGGTCAACGACAACCCGTCGATCGACGCCGGGGTCGAGGACGGCTACCTGGGCGAGGACCTGTACCGGCGCATCATCGGCGAGTTGGTGCGACGGCTCGAGCGCAAGCGCCTGGGCGTGTCCGGATAGCCGTCAGCGCGGCCGGCGCCTGGAGCGAGCGGGAACCAGCAACCGCGTGGCCAGGCGCGGCTGCAGGGCCAGCAGCACGCAGGCCGGCGCGCCGACCAGCCAGAACACCGAGGTGAAGCCGAACACGCGATTGGGCCAGGCCAGCGGGGTGAGCAGCAGCATCAGGCCGCAGGCCAGCCAGACAAGGGCCATCAGTGCACGTGCGCGGCGCGGGTGGTGTGGTGTGTTCATGGGGTCTCCTCCTTTGTACGTCAGCCTGCCTTCCGTACATCTCACCGTCTGCGACGCTGACGCATCCGATGTCACGGGCGTTGCGTAAGAAGGCATACATGGGCACCCACGGAGTCCCGCATGCGCAAGAGAAAACTGATGCTGCTGGCCGGTCTGGCCCTGCTGGCCGGCTGCGCCTCCAACCCGTCGAAGTGGCCGCGCACGGTCGATCACGTGGACCTGCACCGCTACATGGGCACCTGGCACGTGATCGCCAACATCCCCAATTTCCTGGAACGCGGCAAGGTGGCCACATCCGACGAATACCACCTGCGCAAGGACGGTGACATCGGCATCACCTACCACTTCCGCAAGGGCTTCGAGGGCAAGCCGGACGCCTGGCACGGCAAGGGCTGGCTGCCCGACAGGAACGACGCCGCGCACTGGAAGGTGCGCATCATCTGGCCGTTCACCTCCGACTACCTGATCCTGAAGCTGGACCCGGACTACCGCTACGTCATGGTCGGCGTGCCCTCGCGCGACCTGCTGTGGATCATGTCGCGCGAGCGCAGCATGCCCGACGCGGCGTACCAACAGTACGTGGCCGATGCCAAGGCCCTGGGCTACCCCGTGGACCAGCTGCGGCGCGTACCCCAGCAAGCGGACCAGGTCGGCCGTCCCGGCTACCAGTAATGCCGGGGCGAACGGCTACAATGCCGGTCCAATATTCTTCCAGCAGGGACCCGCATGAGCGATTCACCCCGTCGGTATGCCGTGTTCGGCCACCCCGTCGCGCACTCGCTGTCGCCGCGCATTCACCAGGCGTTCGCGAAGCAGTTCGGGATCGAGCTGCACTATGACGCCATCGACGTCGCACCGGACGACTTCGCCAGCGCGGTGCGCGACTTCTTTGCCGCCGGTGGTGCCGGTGCCAACGTCACGGTGCCGCACAAGCATGCCGCGCTGGCGCTGGCCGACAGCCACAGCGAAGCCGCGGCCAGGGCCGGAGCGGCCAACGTGCTCACGCCGCAGGCCGACGGCAGCCTGGTTGCACACAACAACGACGGTGCCGGCCTGGTGCGCGACCTCACCGATCGCCACCGCCTGGACCTGCGCGGGCATGACGCCCTGCTGCTGGGTGCGGGCGGTGCCGCGCAGGGCGTGGCCGCCCCGTTGCTCGACGCCGGCGTGGCCACCCTGACCATCGTCAACCGCAACCCCGAACGCGCCGATGCCCTGGCCGACCGCCTGGGCGATCCGGCGCGCGCGCACAGCCGCTACTGGAAGGACCTGGCGACGCTGGGCAGCTACGACCTGATCGTCAACGCCACCTCGGCCGGCGTGCAGGGGCATGCATTGGATCTGCCGTTCTCGCTGATCGGTTCGCGCGCATTGTGCTACGACCTGTCCTACGGACCTGCCGCCAGCGGCTTCCTGGCCTGGGCGCATGCGGCCGGCGCACGCCATGCGCTGGACGGGCTGGGCATGCTGGTGGAAACCGCCGCCGACAGTTTCGCGCTGTGGCACGGCAAGCGGCCCGACAGCGATGCGGTGTACGACGCGCTGCGCGCCGAGCAGGCCTGATCGGACCGATGGATTGCCGACCCGGCTGCGGTGCCTGCTGCATCGCCCCGTCGATCACCAGCCCGATCCCCGGCATGCCGCACGGCAAGCCGGCCGGCATCCCGTGCGTGCAGTTGACCGACGACTACCACTGTGCGCTGTTCGGCGACCCGCGACGACCGGCGGTATGCCGGAGCCTGCGCCCGGAACCGGCGATGTGCGGCGCGGACCGCGACCGGGCGTTGGCGTATCTGGCAGACCTGGATCGGCGAACGGCCTGAGCGGGTCGCAACCGGCTCCGCGGGAAAGCCCCGGTCAGCACGCCCAGAAATGCGGACGGAAAGATTCACGCAACGTGTGCGCAACAACGGATGCCTAAGCTGCACGGCTTACGGCGCGCCGCTCATGCCCGGGGATGGATGCTGCGGGCCGGTGCCTTCCTGTCCACTCTCGGTGCCGTCATGTTCCGAACCACTCCACCCAGCACGCGCATGCGCGGTCGCGCCACGGTTCTCGTGCTGGTGCTCCTGATCCTGGCCGCAGCCGGCATCGCCGTGACGCATGCGTGGTTGCAGCGCAAGGCGGCCGAGCGCGCAGACCGTGCCGTCCTCCCCGCCGTGGCAGCCAAGACGGTTCGGCCGGTGGCCCACGCGGCCGGCATGGGGCATGCCCAGCTGCTGGCGGCGGCGAGCCGTGCGCTGGCCGAACACCGCTTGCTGGCGCCGGCCGGCGACAATGCCTTCGTCTACTACCTGGAAGCGCGCAAGCGCCAGCCGCACAACGCCGTCGTCGATGCCGCGCTACGGGAGCTGTTTCCGTTCGCCGTGCAGGAGGCCGAACAGGCCATCAACGCCGGGCACCTGGAGCAGGCGCAGCAGGAGATCGGCCTGCTCGAGCGCGCCGATCCAACCAATTATTCGCTGACCATCCTGCGTGGGAAGCTCGAGGCGCAACAGCGATTGGTGGATGCAGGCCCGATGGCGGTTCCGACAGCGAAACCCATCCCGAACCGTCTGGCGAAGTCGGCGCCGGTGGCAGCGCCTGGCACGACCGCGCCTGCACCGGTACCGGCTGCTCCGGCACCCGAGGCGCGCGCAACACCGAATCCGGGGAAGCAGGTTGCCCTGTCGGTGCAGGCTCTGGCGGTCAAGAAATCCGAGCATCGGGCTTCCCGGGCGGTTTCGCGAACGCCACCGTTGCTGTTGCGCGACGTGCGCCCAGCCTATCCGGAGGCGGCGCGACGCGCCCACCGTCAGGGCTGGGTAGACGTGTCCTACACGGTCGACCGCAGCGGACGGGTGGTCGACGCACGGGTGATCGACGCCCACCCGACGCACATGTTCGACGTGGCCGCACTGAGTGCGGTACGACACTGGGAATTCAAGCCGGCGCAGGTCGACGGCCACCCGGTGGCGCAGAAGGTCAGCAGCCGCATCCAATTCAGGATGTGAACGCGCGCCTCCGGATCAATGCCGCCGAGCCGGGAAGCGGCCGGTGTCGACATCCTCGATGAACCGGATCAACCCGGCCATGTAGATCGGCTGGTCGTCGTACATGTCCAGGTGGCTGCCGTGCGGGCAGTACAGGTAGCGCCCGTGCTGCACCTGCCCGGCCATCCACTGCATGTACTTCGGGTCCATGGTGCCGTAGCGCGCACCGATGGTCAGCGTGGGCACCCGGATGTCGCGGAGCTGCCGGCTGACGTCCCAGTGCGTCAGGCGGCCGCCCAGGCCCATCTCGCTGGGACCCTGCATCCGGACGTACATGGCCTCGTTGACGTGATCGAGCGCGCGCGTGACCGGCTCCGGCCACTGCCCGGGCGGCATGCGCAGGACATGCTTGGTGTAGTAGTGGGCCATCAGCAGCTTCATGTACTGCGGGTCGTCGGTCCTGCCTTCCTTTTCCAGCTTCAGGATCTGGGCCAGGGCCTTTTGATCCATCTGCGGCATCAGGACCTTGTGCGCATAGGCGTTGTAGGCCGGCCCGCTGGCCATCATGTTGGAGATGATCAGGCCCTTGAGATGGCCCTGGTACTTGAGCGCGTACTGCAGGGCCAGCACGCCGCCCCAGGAATGGCCGTACAGGTAGAAATTGTCCTTGTTCAGGCCCAGTGCCTTGCGCACCTGCTCGACTTCCTCGACGGCCCGCGGCAGCGTCCACAGCGCGGTGTCCTTGGGGTGGTCGCTGTGGCCGGTGCCGAGCTGGTCGTAGTAGTAGTACTGGATGCCGGCGCCCGGGAAGAAGCTGTCGAAGGCTTCCAGGTAGGCATGCGACAGGCCGGGACCGCCGGTCAGCAGCAGCACCTTGATGCGCGGGTTGTTGCCGACCCGCTTGGTCCACACGCGGAAGGTGCCGTCGGGGGTGGTGACCGGAATCATGCGCACGCCGCCGGACAGCGCGTCGGAATAGCCGCTGTGGTCGAAGTAGCGGGCCGGAGGCGCCTTGGCGGGCGGTCCCGCCCACACCGGTGCGGCGACCAGCGCCAGCGCGAACCCGGCCAGCAGCGCCCGCGCGACCGTATGGATGCCCAATCGTGTCATGACCCTCTCCCCGCATGGATACGAGGGCATCCTACGATGGGCGGGGAGTCGAAACGAGGGCCTGTGGGTCAGCCGGAAGGCCGACCCAGATAATGGTTTTTCAGGCGCACGTAGTGGTCGGCCGAGTAGTGCAGTTGCTCGATGGCCTTGTCGTCGAGCATGCGCACGCAGCGCGCCGGATTGCCCAGCCACAGCTCGCCCTCGCCGACCACCTTGCCCGGCGCTACCAGTGCCCCGGCGCCGACGAAGGCGTGGCGCCGTACCACCGCGCCGTCGAGGATCGTCGCGTGCATGCCGATCAGGCAGGCATCTTCCAGCGTGCAGGCGTGTACGACGGCGCCATGGCCGACCGTGACGTCGTCTCCGATCAGGCATGGCTGGCCGCCCGGCGTGTACGGACCGTCGTGGGTGACATGCACGATGGCGCCGTCCTGGATGTTGCTGCGGGCGCCGATGCGGATGCGGTGCACGTCGCCGCGCACCACCGCGCCCGGCCAGACCGAGGCGTCGTCGCCCAGGTGCACGTCGCCGATGACGCTGGCGGCCGGATCGATGTACACATGCCGGCCCAGTTCCGGTCGCGAGCCCCGGTAGTCGCGAAGGTTGTCCATGCGCGCAGTGTAGCGATTCAGCCGACCGGATCCGACAGCGCCTGCCGGGCGTGGCGGTAGCCGGCCTCGACGGCCCGGTCGAAGGCCTCGAAGTCGAGCAGGCCGATGTCCTCCAGCGGCGGCGACAGTACCCGGGTGGCCAGGGTGCGGCGACCGTCGGCGGCCGTCTCGGCATTGACCATGCCCGAGCGCAGCAGGATCGAGGCGATGCCGGGCTGGCGATGGCGCTGCAGCCACTGGCGCCACGCGCCCGGCTGCCAGGCGCTGTCCAGGTCGGTGCGTATGACGTCGTCGGCGCGGATGTCGCAGGCCAGGATCGCACCCATGCCGCGGTCGTACATCACGTCCACCGGCAGGTTGTTCATCACCGCCCCGTCCACGTGCACGCTGCCGTGGTGCAGCACCGGCGGCAGCACGCCGGGCACGGCGCTGGATGCGCGCAGCCACAGCCACAGCGGCCCGTGGCGATGCACCGCGGGCATGCCACGGGTCAGGTCCGAGGACACGCAGAAGAACGGGACCGGCAGGTCCTCGATGTCGGCCGGGCCGAAGAAGCGCTGCAGCAGCCGCGAGGTCCGCTCGCCGCGGCTGAGCGCCACCAACGGCAGGGTCCAGTCGCCCAGCGGGCGGTTCTCGACGAAGGCACTGCGATAATGGGCATGCAATGCATCGTCGCCCCACTCGGTGGCCACCCCGGCGGCGATGATGGCGCCGATGCTGGTGCCGCCGACGCGGTCGATGTCGTAGCCGCGTTCGCGCAGGGCGCGCACCATGCCGATGGCGGCAAAGCCGCGTGCGCCCCCGCCGGACAGCACCAGTCCCAGGCTGCGCCGCGCCAGCAACCGCGCGATGCGCTGGATGTCGTGGGCGCCGCGCACGTGGTGGTGCTGGTCGATGCCGTCGACGGCCTTCAGCCAGCGCCGCGCGCTGCCGTGGATGATCTGGCCGCGCGGATGCATCAGCAGCAGGTGCCGCGGGCGTGCCAGGTCGGCATGCTCGGACAGCGCGGCATGGTCCGGCCACGCGCCGGGACGCTGTTCGCTGCGCACCACCAGCAGCAGGGTGTCGGCCTGGCGCCGGCACAGGTTGCGCCAGGACTCGTCGCCCCCCTCGTCCAGGTACAGCACGAAACGCATCTCCGCCTCGCGTTCGGCGAACCAGGACGGCCCGCGGTCGCGACCCAGCGCTTGGTCGATCAGCAGGCAGTTGCCGAACGGCAGCAGCGCGTGGCGCAGCTGTTCGGCCAGGTCGCGCACCGGAACGTCCGAACCGTACGGCAGGATCGCGAACGAACGCGGCAGAAGGCGCGGTTCGTCGCCGCCGCGCGCCAGCAGGTTGCGCAGGGCCGTCCGGGCGGCACCGAGAATGGCCTGCGGGTGGCGCTCGATCAGGGCCTGGAAGCTCTCGCCCGACAGGCGCAGCAGCTCGGTGTCGCGCAGGGCGCGCGCGGCCACGTCGCGCGGTTGGTCCAGCACCAGGCCGATCGCGCCCAGCGTGTCGCCGCTGCCGAGCACCCCGGCCAGGTGCGGGGCACCGCCTGCGCGCGGCGGGCGGAAGATGCCGATGCTGCCCGAGCGCAGCACGTATAGCGCGTCGGAGGGTTCGCCGGTGGCGAACAGCAGGCTGCCACCGCGCAGGGTGAGTTCGCCCATGTGCCCGGCCACCGAGGCCAGCACGTCCTCGTCGAGATCGCCGAACACGTGGTTGCGGCGCAACAGGGCCAGGGTGTCGATGGAGCCGGGCGACATGCCGTCCATCGTAGCTTGAATTTCCATGCCGGCGTCTCCACGCTTGCAGGCAATTGCCCCTTTGCCAGCGAACATTCATGACCAGCACCAACCCCCTGCTCGCCGCGTCTCCCCTGCCCGCCTTTTCCGCGATCCGGCCCGAGCACGTGGTGCCGGCGGTGGACGCGGTGCTGGCCGAATACCGCAGCGCCATCGCGGCCATCACCGCAGCCGGTGCGCCGCACGACTTCGAGCACGTGATGCAGGCGCAGGAGCGCCTGGAGCAGCGCCTGGGCCGGGTCTGGTCGCCGGTCTCGCACCTGCACTCGGTGGCCGATTCGCCGGCATTGCGCGAGGCCTACGACGCGGCGCTGGAGAAAATCACCGATTTCTCCGCCGAGCTGGGCCAGAACCGCGACCTGTACGCCGCGGTCCAGGCCGTGTCCGACGCCGAGGGCGCGACCATGGCACCGGTGCGCCGCGCGCTGGTCGACCATGCGCTGCGCGATTTCCGTCTGTCCGGCGTGGCGCTGGAGGAGCCGGCACGCAGCCGCTTCCGCGCCATCGCCAACGAGCTGTCGAAACTGGGCACCGGGTTTGCCAATGCCGTGCTCGACGCCACCGACGCCTGGCGCCACCACGTCACCGACGAGCGCGAGCTGGCCGGCATCCCCGCCTCCGGACGCGCGGTGCTGCGCCAGTACGCGCGCGAGGAGGACCTGGAAGGCTACCTGGTCACCCTCAAGCAGCCGGCGGTGCAGGCGGTGCTGACCTACGCCGACAACCGCACCCTGCGCGAGCAGGTCTACTGGGCCTACCAGACACGCGCTTCCGACCAGGGGCCGGATGCCGGGCGCTACGACAATTCCGAACGCATCGAGCGCATCCTGGCGCTGCGCCACGAGGCCGCGCAGCTGCTCGGCTTTGCCAATGCCGCCGAGGAATCACTGGCCACCAAGATGGCCGATTCGACGCAGACCGTACTCGATTTCCTGCACGACCTGGCCGAACGCGCGCGGCCGGTGGCGCGCGAGGAACTACAGACCCTGCGCACGTTCGCCGCCGAGCAGCTGGGCCTGGCCAACCTGGAGCCGTGGGACGTGGCCTACGCCTCGGAGAAGCTGCGCCAGGAACGCTACGCGCTGGACGAGGAGCAGCTCAAGCCGTACTTCCCGCTGCCGGCGGTGATCGACGGCCTGTTCGCGGTGACCGCGAAACTGTACGGCATCCATCTGGTGGCGCGCGAGGACGTGGAGACCTGGCACCCCGATGCGCGCTACTACGAGGTGCTCGATGCCGACGACACGGTCTTCGCCGGCGTGTACCTGGACCTGTACGCGCGCAACGGCAAGCGCGGCGGCGCGTGGATGGACGTGTGCCGTTCGCGCTTCCGCGACGGCGAGGCGCTGCAGCTGCCGGTGGCCTACCTGACCTGCAACTTCGCCCCGCCGACCGAGGACGCTCCGGCCCTGCTCACCCACGACGACGTGCTGACCCTGTTCCACGAATTCGGCCACGGCCTGCACCACCTGCTGACCGAGGTCGACCTGCCCTCGGTCGGCGGCATCGACGGCGTGGAGTGGGACGCGGTCGAGCTGCCCAGCCAGTTCATGGAGAACTTCGCCTGGAACCGCCAGGCGCTGGACCTGTTCGCCCGTCACTACAGGACCGGCGAGGCCCTGCCCGCCGAGCTGTACCAGCGCATGCTCGACGCGCGGCATTTCCATGCCGGCCTGTTCCTGGTGCGCCAGCTCGAGTTCGGCCTGTTCGACTTCCGCCTGCACCAGGACTTCGACCCCAGTCGCGGCGCGCGCACGATGGCGGTGCTCGAGCAGGTGCGGCGCGAGGTGGCGGTGCTGCACCCGCCGGCCTGGCAGCGCTTCCCGCATGCCTTCACCCACATCTTCGCCGGCGGCTACGCGGCCGGCTACTACAGCTACCTGTGGGCCGAGGTGCTGTCGGCCGACGCCTTCGAGCGCTTCGAGGCCGGCGGGCGTGATCGACCGCGCCACCGGCGAGGCCTTCCGCCGCGAGATCCTGGCCGTCGGCGCCACCCGGCCGGCGCTGGAAAGCTTTGTCGCCTTCCGCGGCCGCGAACCCGAGCCGGGCGCACTGCTGCGCAGCTACGGCCTGGCCGCGTAGGGCGTGGCGCGGGCACCGTCCGCCAGGCACGAAAGAGCCCGCGCGGCAAAGCCTTTACAATAGTCCGATGAAGATTGCCTCCTGGAACGTCAATTCGCTCAAGGTGCGCCTGCCGCATCTGGAGCAGTGGCTCGCCGAGTCCAAGCCCGACATCGTCGCGCTGCAGGAAACCAAGCTCACCGACGACAAGTTTCCGGTCGCCGAGATCGAGGCCATGGGTTACCACGCAGCCTACTCCGGGCAGAAGACCTACAACGGCGTCGCGGTGCTCTCGCGCCAGCCGATGACCGACGTGGTCACCGACCCGCCCCACCTGACCGACGAGCAGCGCCGCATCCTGGCAGTGACCGTCGGCGACCTGCGCGTGGTCAACCTGTACGTGGTCAACGGCAAGGCTGTGGGCGACGAAAAGTACGACTACAAGCTGGACTGGCTTTCGCGCGTACGTGATTTCCTGGCCGGCGAAAGCGAGCGTCATCCGCAACTGGTGGTACTGGGCGACTTCAACATCGCCCCGGACGACCGCGACGTGCACGATCCCGAATCCTGGCACGAGCGGATCCTGTGCTCGACCCCCGAGCGCGAGGCGCTGGCGGCCATCACGGACCTGGGCCTGAGCGACAGCTTTCGCCTGTTCGAGGACGGTGACGGTCATTTCAGCTGGTGGGACTACCGGCAGGCCGCGTTTCGGCGCAACATGGGGCTGCGCATCGACCTGATCCTGATCAGCGACGCGCTGAAGGACCGCGCCACCGGCGCCGCGATCGAACGCACGCCGCGCACGTGGGAAAGGCCCTCCGACCATACCCCGGTCATCGTGGAACTGGAGCCGGCATGAACAGCACCGACTGGCCAAGCTCGCTGACCGCGAACGAACTGGAGGAACTGGACACCTTCCTGCGCCAGCGCGCGAAGGAGGGCGACCTGCTGCTGGACGGCGTGCACGGCCTGCTGACCGCCCTGATCGTCGGACCGGAACCGGCGCCGCCGGACGAGTGGCTGCCGGAAGTGCTGCACGAACCGTTCACCGACCCGGTCCAGGGCGAGCGCGTGCTGGGCCTGCTGGCCAAGCTCAATGATTCGATCGGTGCCGAGCTGGACGTGGATGCCTACGAGCCGATCCTCGGCGAACTGCAGGACGAACAGGGGTCGGCGCTGACCGCGTCCGGCTGGTGCGAGGGCTTCAGCCGCGGCATCGACCTGCGCGCCGGGTTCTGGGAACACCGCCTGTCCGAGGACGTGGAGCTGATCGAACTGCTCAGCCCGATCATGGCGCTGGCGGTGGACGAGGGCGTGCTGTCCGGAGACACCGAGTTCGAGAAGCTGTCCGACGACGAATACGAAGCCTGCCTGCTGCGCCTGCCCGAGGTACTGCTGTCGGTGGCGCGTTACTGGCACGAGCATGCGCCCAGCGAGGCCGAGCGCCGCGCCGCCCACGAACGCGAAAGCGGCGAACCGCAACCGGCCGACAAGCCGCCGCGGAGCCGGGACGGCCATTCCCTGCACTGATCGGCAACACGCACCGTCCGGCGTCCGCTGGCTGTTCGTGCAATAGCATCAAGAGTGCACGAACCGGGCGCATTGGTGTCACGCGAGGAACAATCCGTTCCCGTTGCGGCACTGGAACCGCCGGCCGTGCGGGCGCATCTTGTGTCCATCCCACCCCTTCCGATGGAGAGCACCATGACCGCCCGCACCATCACCCGCCGCGTCCGCGGCCAGCCCGCCTCCGATGGCGCCGGGGTGCGCCTGACCCGGGTCATCGGCCAGAGCGCCCTGGACATGCTCGATCCGTTCTTGCTGCTGGACGAGTTCGGCTCGGACCAGCCCGGCGACTACATCGCCGGCTTCCCCGATCACCCGCACCGCGGCTTCGAGACCGTCACCTACATGCTCGACGGACGCATGCGCCACGGCGACAACCAGGGCAATTCCGGACTGCTGGAATCGGGCAGCGTGCAGTGGATGACCGCCGGGCGCGGCATCGTGCACTCGGAGATGCCCGAGCAGGAAGAGGGGCTGATGCGCGGCTTCCAGCTGTGGGTGAACCTGCCGGCGAAGGACAAGATGAGCGCTCCACGCTACCAGGACATCGCGCCGGAAAAGATCCCCGAGATCGAGCCGGTCGTGGGGGTGACCGTGCGCGTGGTCGCCGGGCGCTTTGGCGACACCGAAGGGCCGGTCGCGGGCATCGCCACGCAGCCGCTGTACCTGGACATCGCGCTGGCGCCGGGAGCGACGCTGGAGGTACCGGTTCCGGCTGGCCACAACGCCTTTGCCTATGTGTTCGAGGGCGACGGCGTCACGTTGGCTGGCGA
This sequence comes from uncultured Gammaproteobacteria bacterium, assembly GCA_963817755.1. Taxonomy (GTDB): domain Bacteria; phylum Pseudomonadota; class Gammaproteobacteria; order Xanthomonadales; family Rhodanobacteraceae; genus Oleiagrimonas. The sequence continues at coordinate 71,097 of CAWFPB010000004.1, read as the reverse complement.
GGACCTGGATCGCAGCGAACTGGCCGTGCTCTCCGACGGCGATGCGGTGACGCTGGCCGCCGGGGACGAAGCGGCCCGCGTGCTGCTGGTGGCTGGCCGGCCGCTGCGCGAGCCGGTGGCCCGCTACGGCCCGTTCGTGATGAACACGCGCCAGGAAATCATCCAGGCCGTGGAGGACTTCAACGCCGGACGCTTCTGAGCCTGCGAGGACCGCAGCCGCACCGTTTCCACCATCGCTTCCGGGGCAGGGAATGCCCCAACCTGCCGTCCGGGTGATACGCCGTTTGCGCACCGCCCGGGCAGATCCGTTCCCGGCCGGGGCCACGGACCGGCCGGTCCCCGGCGCGCCATCGCGCCGTCGGGACATCCTTGAATGACGGCCGGAACCGACCCATGCAAGTAGGCACAGGCGTTCGCGCATGCCCGGACCCACGCAAAACAACGACGCAACCATGACCGAAACCACCACCATGTATACCCCGCCCGAGATCTGGACCTGGAATCGCGACAACGGCGGCAAGTTCGCCAGCATCAATCGCCCGATCGCCGGTCCGACCCATGAAAGGAAGCTGCCGGTCGGCAACCATCCGCTGCAGCTGTATTCGCTGGCCACGCCCAATGGCGTCAAGGTCGCGATCATGCTCGAGGAGCTGCTGGCGCTGGGCCACGAGGGCGCCGAATACGACGCCTGGCTGATCGATATCGGCAAAGGCGACCAGTTCGGCAGCGGTTTCGTCCAGATCAACCCCAACTCCAAGATTCCGGCGCTGGTCGATCGCAGCAGCGGGGAACCGCAGCGCGTATTCGAGTCCGGCGCCATCCTGCTGTACCTGGCCGGGAAGTTCGGCGCCCTGCTGCCGGCCGATCCCGCCGCACGCACCGAATGCCTTTCCTGGCTGTTCTGGCAGATGGGCAGCGCGCCCTATCTGGGCGGCGGCTTCGGTCACTTCTACGCCTACGCGCCGGAGAAGCTCGAATATCCGATCGACCGCTTCGCCATGGAAGCCAAGCGCCAGCTCGACGTGCTGGACCGCCGCCTGGCACAGACCGCGTACCTGGGCGGCGACGCATACAGCATTGCCGACATCGCCGTCTGGCCCTGGTACGGAGTGCTGGCGCAGGGCGAGCTGTACGATGCAGGGACCTTCCTGCAGGTGGCCGAGTACACGCACGTTCAGCGCTGGGCCTCGCGCATCGCCGAGCGTCCTGCCGTCCGGCGCGGTCGCATGGTCAACCGCACCTGGGGCGATCCGGCCGGGCAGCTGCACGAGCGCCATGCCGCCAGCGATTTCGACCGGTACACCCAGGACAAGCTCGCGCAGCAAAAGACCGGCTGAGTGGTACGCAAACACCGGCCCCGACGTGGCCGGAACCGCTGCCGGCCCTGTACCGTAGGACAAACAGATCCCATCACCATTCGATCAAGAGGAGCAATGGCATGAACCACGCCAAGGGCACGACGATGGCCTTCACCCGCCCCGACGGCAGCAAGGTCGAGGGCTACCTGGCCCGACCCGCGCATGGCGACAAGGCGCCGGCCGTGGTGGTGATCCAGGAATGGTGGGGACTGAACGACCAGATCCGAGGCGTGGCCGATCGACTGGCCCGATGCGGCTATCAGGCGCTGGTCCCGGACTTGTATCGTGGCAAGAGCACGGTGGAGGAAGAGGAAGCCCATCACCTGATGGACGGGCTGGATTTTGCCGACGCGGTCGCGCAGGACATCCGCGGCGCGGTCGACGAGCTGAAAAAAAGTACCGACAAGGTCGCCGTCATGGGCTTCTGCATGGGTGGCGCGCTAAGCGTGCTGTCGGTGTGCAACCTGCCGGACCTGGCCGCGGGCGTGATCTATTACGGTGCGCCGCCGCTGGAGTACGTCGATCCGTCGAACGTCACGTTCCCGGTCATGGGCCACTTCGGCACCCAGGACGCCTTCTTCCCGATCGACGGCATCGACCAGTTGGAGAAGAAGATGCGCGACGCCGGCGTGGACGTGCAGTTCCATCGCTACCTGGCCCACCATGCCTTCGCCAACGAGACCGCCGTCGGCGAGGGCCGCATCGCCGGCACGCAATACGACCCGGACTGGGCGCGGATGGCCTGGGATCGCACCCTGACCTTTTTCGGCCGTACCCTGTGGTCCTGAGACACGCCGCGTGAAGGCCGGCCGCCCGGGGTGCACGTACCGGGCGGCTTGGACATTCGCGTGCAGGCACGCGTTCGCGGCCGGTTCGGCCCAGCTGACTTGAGCCGATCCACTTGCGGACCCATCATTCAGGGAAAGGATGCGATCGGCGCATCCCGACGTACGGCGGCGAGCCAGCCCTCATGAAGCACAAGCGCACGTCCACGCTCGAATCGGCCCGCCCCGCCCGCGGGGCGGGTCGCCGGCGCGTGGCGGCCCGCTGGATCGGCGTGCTGTTGTGGGCGCTGGTCACGGCCGTGGCGGCCGCCCCGCGTTCGATCCCCAAGCCGTTCTGGCATCCGGAGATCGCCCCGGCCGGTCCGCTGGTGATGGTGGTCAGCCTCGACGAGCAGCAGCTGTACGTGTACCGCAACGGCGTGGCCATCGGCGTCAGCCCGGTCAGTTCCGGCAAGCCCGGGTACGACACCCCGACCGGGGTCTACACGATCCTGCAGAAGGAACGCGAGCACTACTCCAACCTGTACGACGACGCGCCGATGCCGTACATGCAACGCCTGACCTGGGGAGGCGTGGCGCTTCACGCCGGGTCCCTGCCCGGGCGTGCCGCTTCGCACGGCTGCATCCGCCTTCCGGCGACATTCGCCCGGGAGCTGTATACGGCCACCCGCCCTGGCGACGTGGTGGTGGTGGCCAATGCCCGTGTGGCGCCCTCCAGCATCGTGCATCCGGCCGCGGTGGCACCGGTCGACCTGGCCGGCCAGCCGATGGCGCTGCCGACGGCTGCCGGCAGCTTCACGGTTGCTCCGGCCGACACCATCAATGACGGTCCCTTGAGCATCATCATCAGTACCGCCGACCGTACCGCCTACGTGCTTCGAAACGGGCATTTGATCGCGCATGCACCCGTGGCCGTGGCGCCGAAAAACGAGGTTCACGGCATCCTGCTGTACGTGATGGAAGCGGAAAAGGGCGCGGCGCAGGGACAGGAGATGCAGGATGCCCTGCATCATCGCTGGAGCGGCTACCGTATCCGCGGCAGCGGGCCGGTACCCGAGCCGGCCGAGCTGGCCCGGCACATCCACCTGCCGCGGGCGTTCGGCCAGCGCATGCGTGCGGCCATGCGCCCGGGCACCACGGTGCTGGTGACCGACCTTCCGGGCTACGGCCGTTCGCCGGACCCGTCCTATGGCGCATTGCTGGAGTCCGCCCCGACCAAAGCGACCAGTGCAAACTGAACAAGTCGTTACAAAGGCTTGAAAAACCAAGGCAATCTCACAATATCCGTAGACGGGTATCGGTAAGACTATTGGCCAAGGTTCTCTCAGGGGTGCACTTCCCTATGTTCTACTCCAGACCACACCGTGCGTGGTTGCACGCCGCCCTTGTGCTTGCGCTCGTGGCAGCGAGCGCTTTTGCGCCGACATTCGCGGCTCCGGCCACGACCGGACGCTCGGGATCATCGTTGGCAAGCGCGCTGGAAAAGGTGGCGCCGAAAGCCAATCCACGCGTGATCGCCCTGGCCACGCGCGCGCTGCGCTGTGTGCGCCATCGCATGCCGGTGCGCACGCTCAGCGTGATCGACTATTCGCTGCCTTCGACCACCCCGCGCCTGTGGGTGTTCGACCTGGCCCGGCGCTCGCTGCTGTTCCACGTGCTGGTGGCGCACGGCCAGAACACCGGCGGCCAGTTCGCGAAACATTTCTCCAACCGCGAAGGCAGCCACATGTCGAGCCTGGGCACGTTCGTCACCGACGGCACCTATGTCGGCCACAACGGCTACTCGCTGCGGCTGAAGGGGCTGGACGGACGCTTCAACGACCGTGCCGAGGAGCGCGCCATCGTGATCCACGGTGCGCGCTACGTCAGCCGCAAGTTCGCCAGGTCGGTGGGCCGGATCGGTCGCAGCTGGGGCTGCCCGGCCGTGCGCCCCGCCGTGGCCAAGCCCCTGATCAACACCATCCGCAAGCAGTCGGTGGTGTTCGCCTACTACCCCGACCGCGATTGGCTCACGGGTGCGCCGACGCTGGTGGACTGCCAGGGAACGAGCCGTGCGGGCGCGACCGCCCGCGCACCCTGAAGCGGGCGAATGTCAGGCGGCCGGTCGACGGCCGGCCGGCAGCGCCGGTGTGGGCACGACCGGTCCGCGATCCGGATGCGCAGCCCGGGAAGCAAGCATCCGGGTGGCCCTACGCATCACGCCGTAGCCGTTGTTGCCGGTGACCGTGACGCGAAGCGGCTGGTCGCGCCGGAACGCGAAACCGGACGGAAGCCGCGCATGCACACGGCAGGCGCTGTGGGGGTCGAGCTGCATACGGCGCGTGCCGAAGCGCAGTTCCAGTGCCGTGAAGACCCGGCCGGTCGGGCAGGACACCCTGACCAGCACGCGGCCGGTCTGCGGGTCGGCCAGCGTGGCCGATTGCATGCCCAGCCTGTACTCGGTCAGGAAATGATCGACGATGCGCACCGAGGCCTGCGTGTAGCGGGCCTGGATGTCGGGCCTGGCCAGCCAGCCGTGCACGACCAGGACCACGGGAGCGCCCAACAGCAGGCACAGCATGGCGGACACGAGCAGGCGGCGCCATGGATGCATCGTGCCCGGCCCCGGCATAACCGGTTTCAGGACGGCTCCCCGCTGGAACCGGCATAACGCAGGACATGCAGCAGGCGCGCCAAGCCGCGCGCGCCGAGCGCCAGCCATGTACCGAGTACCATCTGCCCCAGGTGTGCGACCAGGTAGGCGATGTTGGGCGCATCGTAGCCGTCGGGAATCTGGTGCGACTGCCAGATGCGCAACGCTTCCATGATCACGTAGGGCACCGCGGTGGCGAAGATCAGCACCCCGGCCACGGCGAAGGCCGTGTGGGCCAGGACCCCTTCATCGATGCAGGCCAGCGGTTCCGGACGCAGGCGGCGCGTGGCCCAGCGCGCCAGCTGGGGCCCGGCCAGCCAAAGCCCCACCCCGATGACCAGCGGTGCCAGGACCCAGGTATAGGCCCACACCAGTGCGGGGGCATGCGACAGGTCCGTGGAGTTCCCGAGGACTCGCGTGGCCACCGAGGCGATGTCCAGGAACGATTGCGAGACGAGATAGACAGCGAGGATTCGCAGGCCGACCGTGGCCAGGGTGTGGGGCTTCATTCCTTGCGCTCCGTGATCGGAGTTCCGTGGACCATCATCATGGCATGGATGGCCGCGGCCTGGGACCTGACCCGGTGGGTGGAGGCGAACGAAACGGTGGGCGCGCGGCGCCGCACGGTCCGGAGGTCCGGCAGGCTCAGCGCCCCGGTTCGGCTGCCAGCAGGGCGTCGAGGTCGTCCTGGTCGAACTTCAGGCGGTCGCGGCTGCCGCCACCCTCCAGCACCGCGGCGGCCAGTTCGGCCTTGCGTACCTTCATGGTCTCGATGCGCTCTTCCACCGTGCCGGCGGTGATCAGCTTGTACACGAACACCGGCTTGTCCTGGCCGATGCGGTGGGCGCGGTCGGCGGCCTGGGCCTCGGCCGCCGGATTCCACCACGGGTCGTAGTGGATCACGGTGTCGGCGGCGGTCAGGTTCAGGCCCACGCCGCCGGCCTTCAGGCTGAGCAGGAACAGCGGCACCTCGCCGTCCTGGAAGCGGCGCACCGGGGCGGCGCGGTCGCGGGTCTCGCCGGTCAGGGTGACGTAGCGGATGCGCTTGCGGTCCAGCTCGCGGCCGATCAGCTTGAGCATCTCGGTGAACTGGCTGAACAGCAGCACCTTGCGCCCCTCGGCGACCAGCGCCGGCAGCATCTCCAGCAGCAGCTCCATCTTGGCCGACTCGCGCACGCCGCGCGCGGCCTCGAGCTTGACCAGGCGCGGGTCGCAGCAGGCCTGGCGCAGCTTCAGCAGGGCGTCGAGCACGATGATGCCGCTGTGCTCGATGCCGCGCTGGGCGATGACCTCGCGCAGCTCCTCGGCCAGCGAAAGGCGCAGGCTCTCGTACAGTTCGCGCTGCTTGCCCTCCAGCACCACGCGGCGGGTGATCTCGGTCTTGGCCGGCAATTCGGAGGCGACCTCGGCCTTGGTGCGGCGCAGGATGAACGGTGCGATGCGCTGGTTCAGTCGCTGCTGGCAGGGCACGTCGTTGTGCTTCTCGATCGGGCCGCGGTAGTGGCGGCGAAAGGCGCGCTCGTCGCCGAGCAGGCCGGGTACGGCCAGGTCCAGCTGCGACCACAGCTCGCCCAGGTGGTTTTCCAGCGGCGTGCCGGTCAGGCAGACCATGCGGCCGGCCTTGAGCTTGAGCAGCGCGCGGCGAGCCTGGGTGCGCGGGTTCTTGACCTGCTGGGCCTCGTCCAGGACCACCAGTTCGAAGCGATGCTGGGTGAGCACGTCCAGGTCGCGCGGCAGCAGGGCATAGCTGGTCAGCACGATGTCGTGCTGGTCGATCTCGCCGAAGTGCTCGCTGCGCTGCGGGCCGTGCAGGGTGAGTACCGTCAGGTCCGGCACGAAGCGCGCGGTCTCGCCCTGCCAGTTCGGGATCAGGCTGGTGGGCAACACGATCAGCGCCGGATGCTTGAGCCGTCCGGCCTGCTTGAGCGTGAGCAGGTGGGCGAGCAGCTGCAGCGTCTTGCCCAGGCCCATGTCGTCGGCCAGCACGCCGCCGACGCCGGCGGCGTCGAGCGCATTGAGCCAGCGCAGGCCCTCGCGCTGGTAATCGCGCAGGGTGGCGTTGAGCCCGTCCGGCACCGTGTCGCGGGCGCGCTCGGCCGCCTCGCGCAGGCGGCGGGTGAACCCGCGCAGGGCCCGCGGTGCCTCCAGCTTGCCGTCGCTGGGCAGGGCCTTGGCCAGTTCCTCCAGGCGCCCGGCCTGGACCTTGGGCAGGCGCAGGCGCGTGCGGGGCTTTTCCAGGTATTCGGCCAGCGGGGCCAGCATGGCACGCAGCTCGCGCAGGCGTACCGGGACGCGACGGCGCTCGTCCACCGGCGCATACCAGACCGCGTCCTCGGCTTCGTTGCTGGGCGGGGTCAGGCTCAGCTGCTGCTCGCCCAGTGCCTGCGCCACCGCGGGCAGCAGGTTGACCTTCTCGCCACCGACCTCGATGCCGATCTCCAGCTCGAAGCGGTCGTCGTCGCGGCCGGCGCTGGCCTCGCCGTACCAGTGCACCGGGTCTTCCAGCACCTCGAACGGGAAGCTGGAGTCGTAGTCCAGGACGAAGCCGTCCTCTTCCAGCTTGCCGCGCAGTGCCATCCAGCGCGCCGGCGTGTTCACGTCCAGCGCGCCGGTATGGCCGGCGCCGGGGAACAGCCAGGCATCGTCGGGCAGGATGTCGGCCAGGTCCCAGGGCAGGCCCTCGGTGTCCACGGCCGGCGTCAGGCCGGCGTTCTCCAGTCTTTCCATGGCCGCCAGCTCGTCGGCGCGGCGGCGGGTGATCTCGATCAGCTTGCCGCCCTGCACCCGGTGCACCTGGTGCTCGCCGCCGCGGCTGGGCAGGCGTTCGCCGCCGTAGTCGAAGCTCAGGCGGGCATAGGCCAGCGGCGGCGTGCCGGCGGCCAGCCGCGCATGGCGGGTCAGCGCGCGCAGGGTCAGCACCGGTTGCGGCGCGATGTTGGACGCGCGCGGCCGGGCCAGCACCTGCGGCGGGGGGATGCGTTCGGCCAGCGGTGACCGGGCCAGGGCCGCGGCCACCGAGGCGGCATCCTCGGGCGCCAGCGGCGGTGCATCGATCAGGTGCGTTTCCTCGGGCGCGAGTTCCAGTGGCCCGAGGTGGGCATTTTCCGGATCCAGGAACCAGGGCGTGCCCGCGACCAGCAGCCGCTGGCCGTCGGGCAATTGCGGCTGCAGGCGCTGGGTGCCGTCGCTGTCGATATGCCAGGCCCAGGTCGGCCGATGCGGTTTGCCCCGGGTCAGGCGCAGACCGGCCACGCCGCCCAGGAAGCACGGCGAGGTGTCGAGGATTTCGGTCAGCAGGGCGTCGCCGACGGCACCGTGGAGGTGGGCGTAGTTGCGGCCCTTGCGCTGGCTGTGCGGCAGGCCCAGCAGGCTGGTGGCCAGGCGTTGCTCGATCGAGGGCAGGCGGGTCTGGGCCAGGCGCCGGGGATCGAGCGGCACGGCATGGTACAGGCGACCCTTCTCGCCGACGTTGAGTAGCACGGGGGCGACTTCCAGGCGCGCCACGGGGCGGCCCTCGTCCTGCACCATCTCCAGGAAGAAACCCAGCGTGGGTCCGCCGCTGCGGGTGCTCTCGGGCGCCGCCGGGGGCTGACCGGCCAGCAGGCGCTTCCAGGCGCCGGGTACCGTGCCGGGCGAATCCTTCGCCTTGTCCTTGCGTGGCCGGGCGGGAACCCGACGCTCGCGGGTCGGTCGCTGCATCCGTTTCGCTCGAGCGTCAAAACCTCAAGACTAGCAGGCCGGGACGGGTTGTGCGCATCCGGCGATCAGTCGATGGATCAACAGTTTGAGGATCATTCAGCGCGGCGGGAACAGGCTGCTGGAATATTCGGCTTTCTGCTCGCGCGACATGAGCGCGCGCAGGCCCTCGGTGGGCGTGACCTCGCCATGCAGGACGGCGCGCACACCGAATGCAATGGGCAGGTCCAGGTCGTGCTGTTCGGCCAGGCGGCCGACCTCGTCGGCCGTGACCACGCTCTCGACCACCTGTCCGATGTCGGCAATGGCCTGCTTGAGCGGCACGCCGCGGCCCAGCGCCAGGCCCAGCCGTCGGTTGCGCGAGAGGTCGCCGGTGCAGGTCAGCACCAGGTCGCCCATGCCGGACAGCCCCATCAGGGTTTCCGGGCGCGCGCCCAGCGCGATGCCCAGCTGCAGCATCTCGTACATGCCGCGCGTGATCAGTCCGGCGCGTGCATTGAGCCCAAGTTGCATGCCGTCGGCCACGCCCGTGGCCACGGCCAGCACGTTCTTCATCGCGCCGCCGAGTTCGGCGCCCAGCATGTCCTCGCCGGTGTAGGCGCGGAAATTGCTCGAATGCAGCAGGTCGGCCAGGGTCTGGGCGAACTCCAGCTCGGACGCATGCACGGTGACGGCGGTGGGCAGGCCGGCGACCACCTCGCGGGCGAAGGACGGGCCGGTGATGACCGCCATCGGACGGTCGGGCAGGCGTTCGCCGACCAGTTCGTGCAGGAAGCGCCCGGTGCCGGGCTCGAAGCCCTTGGTGGCCCAGGACACCGCGCAGCGGGCGGGAAGCAATGACGCGATGTCGTCCAGCAACGCGGCGAATGCGTGGCTGGGAACGGCGATCAGCACGATGTCGGCGCGCACGACGGCGGCCGCCAGGTCGGCCTCGAAGGCCAGCCCCTGCGGCAGTTCCAGGTCGGGCAGGTAGCGCGTGTTGCGGTGCGCCGCCCGCATCTCGTCCAGCGCGTCGCGGTCACGCCCCCACAGGGTGGTGGGCGTGCCGTTGCGGGCCAGCAGGGCGGCCAGGGCCGTACCCCAGGAGCCGGCGCCGAGGACGCTGACGCGCAGCTTGTCCTGCGTCATGGACGTTCGCTCAGGAGTTGAGCGAAGGAGCCGAATCGCCCTCGGCGCTGCGACGGCGCTGCTCGTTGTAGAGGGCTTCGAAGTTGATCGGCTGCAGCAGGAACGGCGGGAAGCCGCCATCCTGGATCATCGAGGAGATGACCTGGCGCGCGAACGGGAACAGCACGTTGGGGCAATAGCTGCCGATCACGTTGTCCTCGTCATCGGCGCTGAACCCGGCGATGGTGAAGATGCCGGCCTGCTGCACTTCGGCCAGGTAAGCGGTCTGCTCGCCCAGGGTGCAGGTCAGGGTCAGCGTGAGCACGACCTCGCGAGTGGTCTCGTCCAGCTTGGTGGCCTTGTGGCCGAGGTTGAGCTGCACTTCCGGCTGCTGGTCGGGGTGCTCGGCCATGTCCTGGAAGATGGCCGGGGCGTTCGGTGCCTCGAACGAGGCGTCCTTGATGTAGACCTTCTGCAGCACCAGCTGCAGCTGGTCTTCGCCGTTGGCTTCGATGTGTTCTGCCATGATGTTCCCTGAATCGGTCGGATTGTGTTGCGAAAGACCGGCATTGTCCCACAGATTGCCGGGGCATGTACGGGCCTCAGGCCCGGACATGGCAGCGTGTACGGCCTTGCGCGGCGCGGCACTGGCAGTTGCGCATTTCATCCGGGCTTGGGATAATGGTTAGCTTGCCCTGCCATGTCCGGCCTGTCCGGAGCCATCCGCGCCCGCGGTCACGCGGAGGGAAGCGGGGCACGACACCAGCACACCGCAGGCGGCCCCGGGCCGCAGCTGGGCCGAAACCGTCCTGGCCAATGGGCGGTACACATGAACACCGGAGGTCAACATGGCCCGTGTATGCCAAGTCACCGGCAAGGGTGTGCAGACCGGCAACAACGTCTCGCACGCCAACAACAAGTCGCGCCGTCGCTGGTTGCCGAACCTGCATGAGCGTCGTTTCTGGGTGCCCAGCGAAAACCGCTGGGTGAAGTTGCGCGTGTCCTCCAAGGCACTGCGCACCATCGACAAGAATGGCATCGAAGCCGTGTTGGCCGACCTGCGTGCCCGCGGCGAGAAAGTCTAAGGAGTCCCGTCATGCCTTCCAAGCGCGACAAGATCCGCCTGATATCGTCGGCCGGCACCGGCCACTTCTACACCACCAACAAGAACAAGAAGAACATGCCCGAGAAGATGGAGATCAAGAAGTACGATCCCGTCGTCCGCAAGCATGTCATCTACAAGGAAGGCAAGATCAAGTAAGCCCGCGGCCGTACGGTTGCGGCAATGCGGTCCGGCATCGCCGGGATCCGCCTTCCGAGACAGGGCCCGCCATCCGGCGGGCCCTGTTTTTTGTGCCCGCCGAACCGGGCAGGGCGTGAGGGTGGATCGCGCAAGAAAAAGGCCCGCCGAAGCGGGCCTTTTCGTCTGCCGGTCATGGTGAACGGTCAGGAGGTCGAGGCGATGCGGTAGCCCTTCAGGTGCTGGGCGAAGTCCTGCAGGGCGCGGATGCCGCTCTGCTCGGCTTCGCGGATCCACTGCTGCAGGCCCTTGAGTGCTGCGTCGGCGCCACGTTGCTCCATCAGGGCCGCCAGACGGGCACGGTAATCACACACCACGCGCAGGGTCGGACGCTTCTCGACCACGGCTTCGAGCTGCTGCTTCTTGTCGCGGTCCAGCCAGCGGCCGCCGTCGGCCAGGGCACGACGCAGGCGCTTGGGCACGGCGCGCAGATTGTCGCCGGCATGGCCGGCTTCCTCGCGCAGAGTCGGCATGATGACCTGGTGGTAGTAGTCGGTCATGGCCTGGAAACGGTGCGTGAGCACAGCCTTGAGGGTTTCGGTGTCAGGCAGCTTCACGTTCGGATTCACGTCCAGCGACGGCGCCACGCGCAGCACCTTGGCCAGGCCCACGGCACGCAGGCCGCAGATCACCGCCCAGCCGATGTCGAACTCCCACTTGCGCAGGGCGAACTTGGCCGAGCTGGGGAAGGCGTGATGGTTGTTGTGCAGCTCCTCGCCGCCGATCCAGAAGCCCCACGGGATCAGGTTGGTGGCGGTGTCCGAGCTTTCGAAATTGCGATAGCCCCACCAGTGGCCGATGCCGTTGACGAAGCCGGCGGCCCAGAACGGGATCCACAACATCTGAATGGCCCAGATGGCCAGACCGACCGCGCCGAACAGGGCGACATTGATGAGGAGCATCAGCGTCGGGCCCAGGGACGGGTGCTTGGCGTACACGTGGCGTTCGATCCAGTCGTCGGGGGTGCCGCGACCGTACTTCTCCATGTCGGCCGTGTTCTGGCTGGCCTTGCGATACAGGCTCACGCCATCCCAGAACACCTTCTTGATGCCGTGGACCTGCGGGCTGTGCGGATCGTCCTCGGTTTCCACCAGGGCATGATGCTTGCGATGGATGGCGACCCACTCCTTGGTGACCATGGCCGTGGTCAGCCAGGCCCAGAATCGCAGGAAGTGCGCGATCACGGGGTGGAAGTCCACGCCGCGATGGGTCTGGCTGCGGTGCAGGTACAGGGTGACGGCAAAGATGGTCAGCTGGGTGACGATCAGGCCGTACACCAGCCACGTGACCCAGCCGGCCCCGGTCAAGCCTCGGGCGGCGTAGTCGAGCAACGTGTCAAACATGGTAAAACTCTCGGAAAACAAGGGGGTTGGGTGCAGTGTACGCGGGGAGCGTCCATACCCACCAGCACGGTGACATTCGGTCGCGGCCAAGCCCTGGGCGACGGATCCATTGAAACATATCGCGTCACGCAAAACCGCGCCTGCTGCGCACTTTCGTACACGGCGCTTGTCCTTAAGATGGGTTCTTGGCCAAAATCATCAAGTGAACGAGCCGTCGCCGCCTCTGCTGCAACTGGAACACGTGAGCCGCCGGCTGGGCGGGCGCGCGGTCGTGCAGGCGCTCGACCTGACGCTGCAGCACGGTCAGGTGCTGGGCCTGCTCGGCGTCAACGGCGCCGGGAAATCCACCACGCTGGCGATGATGGCGGCCGCGCAGCGACCGGACGCAGGCCGTGTGCGCATCGAAGGTGCCGACCTGGCCGAGCATCCCCATCTTGCGCGCACCCGTATCGGCTGGTTGCCCGAGCGTGCCCCGCTGTGGCCGGACCTGAACGTGAACGAACACCTGGACGCCGTCGCCCGGCTGCGCGGCATGCGCGGTGTGCAGCTGCGCAAGCGGCGCACGCAGGTGCTGGAAGGCCTCGGCCTCGAACGCGAGGCGCGACGCCTGGTCGGCGTGCTTTCCCAGGGCCAGCGTCAGCGCGTGGGCCTGGCCTGCGCGCTGCTGCACGAGCCGGCCCTGCTGGTGCTGGACGAACCCGGCAACGGCCTCGATCCCCTGCAGGCCGCGCACTTGCGCGAACTGATCCGCGAACGCGCCGAGTCCGGCTGCGGCGTGGTGCTGTCCACGCACCTGCTGGCGGAAGTGACCGCCGTGTGCGACCGGGTGGCCATCCTGCACGATGGCCGCCTGCGCCACGACGCGCCGCTGTCGGCCAACAAGGATCGCCTGCTGCTGACCCTGGCCCGTCCGGTCGAGCGCAAACTTGTGGCCGGCCTGCAGCCGGTCGCCGCGGTCGAGTCCCTGGACGGCTGCCGCCACGAGGTCACCCTGCGCGGCGGCAGCGATGCGGCGGCACTGGCGCAGGCCGTGATCGCCGCCGGACTGCCGCTGTCCGGCCTGCAGCCGGCGGCGGACGAACTCGAGCAGGCCTTCCTGCGCATCGCCACGCAGCACGCGAACGATACGGAGGCCGACGCCGCATGAGCCTGGGCGCGATGGTCCGCTGCGAATGGCGCCGGTTGTGGACACGGCCGCTGGGCTGGGTGCTGGCCGCCCTGGTCGTGGCCGGCATGGGCTGGGAATTCCTGCTCATGCTCAACCAGTTCCTGGCCCTGCAGGTGCGCATGGCGGCCGCCGGCAACACCAGCGGCTTCACCGATCTGGTCACCCTGCCCTGGCTGGCGTTGTTCGTGGTCGCTGCCTTCGTCATGGCGCCGTTGCTGAGCATGTCGGCGCTGGCCGGCGAGCGTCGCGGCGGCACCCTTCCGCTGTTGTTCGCCGCCGGGGTGTCGCCGGCGGCCATCGTGCTGGGCAAGTACCTGGCGACACTGGGCTGGCAGCTGCTGGTCCTGGCCCTGGTGCTGGCCATGCCCCTGGCGCTGGCCCTGGTCGCCGGGCCGGACTGGGGCAAGCTGGCGGCGGCGGCACTCGGTCTGGTACTGGCCATGGCGGCACTGACCGCGGTGGGCATGGCCTGTTCGGCTTTTGCCGGGCATCCGGCGCTGGCCGCGGCGGGTGCGTTCGTGATCACCGCCGCGCTGGTGGGCGTGAACCGGCTGTCGCTGGCCCAGGGCACGCTCGGCGGCATCGCCAACTGGCTGGCGCTTTCCACGCACCTGCAGCCGATGGGTCGCGGCCTGGTCGACAGCGGCGACCTGGCCTGGTTCGCGCTGGTGATCGGGCTGGCACTGCTGGTCGCGATCCGCCGGGTCGGCGATGAAAGGACCCGCGGTTGATGCGGCGCCGGCTGCCATTGTGGCTGGTTGCGCTGGCGTTGGTCGTGGCGGCCGGCTGCATCGGCTACCTGACCACGCGCCATCGTGTCCGGTTTGACTGGAGCGCCGGGCATCGCGCCAGCCTCAGTGCGCCCTCGCGCAAGGTACTGGCACGCATGCACGGGCCGATCGACATCACCAGCTACGCCGTGCCGGGCGGGCGCCTGCGACCGACCATCGCTGCCTTCATCGCCCGCTACCAGGCGCTCAAGTCCGATATCCACCTTCATTTCGTCGACCCCGACCAGAACCCGGGCGCCATGCGTGCGGCCGGTATCGAGGTCGCCGGCGAGTTGGTGCTGCAATACCGGGGGCGGCAGGAACACGTGCGCGAGCTGACCGAGGATGCGCTGACCAACGCGCTGGAGCGGCTGGCGCGTGGCGGACAGCGCATGGTCGCCTTCGTCGGCGGCGACGGCGAACGCCTGCCCGGCGGGGTCAAGGGCGCGGACCTGGGCCTGTTCCTCAAGCCGCTGGCCAAGCGTGGCCTGCGCGCGGTGCCGCTGGATTTCGGCCAGGTGGGCCAGGTGCCCGAAGGCACCAGCCTCGTGGTGCTGGCCAGCCCGCGATCGACCCTGCCCGCAGGCGCGGTCCAGGCGCTGGTGGCCTGGGTGCAGGGCGGCGGCAACCTGCTGTGGCTGAGCGAACCGGACGATCCGCATCCCGAACTGGACCCGCTGGCGCGCGCGCTGGGCATCCAGCGCCTGCCCGGCGTGCTGGTCGACGGCCAGGGTTCGGCACTGGGACTGAAGGACCCGCGCATCGTCGCCACCGGCCAGTACCCGCCGACCGCGATCACCCGCGGACTGGACCAGACCACGCTGTTCGCCCAGGTGCAGGCGCTGGCCAGCACCTCGGCGACCGCATGGGACGCCCAGCCGCTGCTGCGCTCGAGCGCGCGCAGCTGGACCGAGCTGCAGCCGATCGACGACGCCCATCCGTCCACCATCCGCTTCGACCCGGACAAGGGCGAGCTGCGCGGCCCGCTGGATTTCGGCTTCGCCCTGTCGCGGCTCTCGCCCAGCCCCGACAAGAGCCAGCAGCGCGCAGTGGTCATCGGCGACGGCGACTTCCTGTCCAACGCCTTCATCGGCCAGGCCGGCAACCGAGCCCTGGGCGACCGCGTGATCGACTGGCTGCTGGGCGACGATGCCCTGCTCGACGTCGACCGCGCGGTGGCGCCGGACCGGGTGGTCCGGCTGTCCCGCGGGGGGCTTACCGCATTGGCGGCGGTGTTCATGATCGCCCTGC
This sequence comes from uncultured Gammaproteobacteria bacterium, assembly GCA_963817755.1. Lineage (GTDB taxonomy): Bacteria > Pseudomonadota > Gammaproteobacteria > Xanthomonadales > Rhodanobacteraceae > Oleiagrimonas. Next base: position 55,687 of record CAWFPB010000004.1, on the reverse strand, counting down.
CCGTGCTGTTGCTGCTGCTGGGCGTGGGTATCGCCTGGCGCCGGCGGCGACGCTGAGCACGTGCACGGTCGCTGGAAAATCCTGCTCGGCAGTCTGGCCCTGGTGGCGCTGGTGCTGCTGGCCTGGGCGCAGTGGCGCGCCGATCGCGCTGCTGCTCCGGGCACGTTGCTGGCGATCGCGCCGGAAAGCGTCGAGCGTATCGACATCGCGCTGCCCGGTCAGCCGGCGCAGCACTACGAGCGCCGCGACGGGCACTGGTGGCGGCAGGGGGCAAAGCCGGAACGTGCGGGCGGCAACGGCTGGCTGGATCGCGCCGCCGCGATCGCCGCGGCGCCGGTGCAGCGCTGGCGTGCGATACGCGGCCTGGACCTGCACACGCTGGGACTGAAGCCGCCGCGTCTGACCCTGTGGCTCAATGGCAGGCGCCTGGACTACGGCACCATGACGCCGTTCCAGCCGGGGCGCTACGTGCGCGTGGGTGATCGCATCGCGGTGATCCCGGCGCAATACACGCCGCAGCCGCAGGCGCGCAAGGTCATGCTGCCGGACGCGAACTGACCGCGCTCGGGGTCAGTCCAGTTCCTCGAGCCAGTCGCGCGGACGCAGGTAGTCGTACAGACGGGCCTCCTCGCTGTCCGGTGCCGGAGCCCAGCTGTATTCAAAGCGCACCTGCGGCGGCAGGCTCATCAGGATCGACTCGGTACGCCCGCCCGACTGCAGTCCGAACAGCGTGCCGCGGTCGTAGACCAGGTTGAACTCGACGTAGCGGCCGCGCCGGTACAGCTGGAAGTCGCGCTCGCGCTCGCTCCAGGGTTCATGCATGCGGCGTTCGACGATCGGCAGATAGGCATCCAGGAAGCCCTGGCCGACGTCCTTGAGGAAGGCGAAGCAGCGCTCGAAGCCGCCCTCGTCCAGGTCGTCGAAGAACAGCCCGCCGATGCCGCGGGTCTCGTTGCGGTGCTTGAGGAAGAAATACTCGTCGCACCACTGCTTGTAGCGCGGGTACACATCCTCGCCATAGGGCGCGCACAAATCGTGGGCGACCTGGTGCCAGTGGCGCACGTCGCGGTCGAAGGGATAGTAGGGCGTCAGGTCGAAGCCGCCACCGAACCACCACACCGGGTCCATGCCCGGGCGACGTGCCTCGAAGTAGCGCACGTTGGCATGCGTGGTCGGCACGTAGGGGTTGTGCGGATGCAGGACCAGCGACACGCCGGTGGCAACGAAGCTGCCGCCGGCCAGCTGCGGGCGGTGTGCGGTGGCGCTGGGCGGCAGGGTGTCGCCGGAGACACTGGAGAAATTCACGCCGGCCTGTTCGAACACGCCGCCGTTCTTCAGTACCCGGGTGCGACCGCCGCCGCCCGCGTCGCGTCGCCAGGCGTCCTCGATGAAACCTTCGCCTTCGCCGTCGGAACCGTCCACCGCCTCGACGGCATCGCAGATGCGGTCCTGCAACTCGCGCAGGAAGGCTTCCACCTGTTGGGCTTGATCATGCATGCGGCCAGTGTCGATGGCGGCGACGGGCGATGCAAGTCCGGCGCGGCGAGGTGCTCAGCGGGTGCCGGCAGCACGCGCCTGGGACCAGTGCAGCGGGTGGAGATCGGCGCGCGCGTACAGCGGATGGCGCGGAGCGCCGGCGGCGGTCAGGCCGAGCACATGCGGATCCCCGAGCAGCGCGCGCACGATGCGGTCGCGCCCATGCAGCGCGCCGTGGTTGCCCCAGGCGGCGACCGTCATCGACGATGCATCGCGCAGCTGCACCAGCCAATCGTCGTTCGGGCCACCCACCGGGCCGCGTGCACGCCTGAGACGTGCCGGCGAGGGCGTGCGCCAGGCAAACAGGTTGCCCACGGCCAGCGCACCGTAGCCCCAGGCGCGGGCGAACCCGATGCAGCGGCGGATGGTGGGGTCGTTGGCAGTCTCGCTGGCGGTCGACGGATTGAGCATCACGAACAGCAGCTGCGGACCGTCGCTCCAGCGTCGCCACAGCGCATAGCGGTAGCGGCGGCAGCCGGAGAAGGCGGCCGCCGTGTGCATGTCATCGAGGGTGGCGCGGGCAAGGCGGGACATGCTGCAGGACGTGTTCGTGCGGGACAGGCGCCCATCATGGCACGCGCTGTGTCCGCGGCCCGCCTGCCCGGGAGCTCAGCCCTGCTCCGCCGCGGCCTGCTTGAGCAGGGCCTTTTGGCGCTTGCGCTCGGCCCGGCGCGCGCGACGCGCGGCCTTGCGCTGCTGGCGGTCGTGGTGGTTGAGATAGATCGCCGGCGTCGATAGCAGCGTGAGCAGCTGCGAAATCGCCAGGCCGCCGATCATGGCAATGCCCAGCGGTTGGCGCAGTTCCGAACCGACGCCGATGCCGATCGCCAGTGGTACCGCGCTGAACATGGCCACCAGGGTGGTCATCAGGATCGGGCGGAAGCGGGTCAGCGCCGCTTCGCGGATGGCCTGGACCGGATCCAGGCCGCGGTTCCGCTCGGCATCGAGGGCGAAATCCACCATCAGGATGGCGTTCTTCTTGACGATGCCGATCAGCAGCAGCATGGCGATGGCGGCGATCAGCGACAGCTTGGTGTCGGTCATCAGCATCGCGGCAACCGCGCCGACGCTGGCGGCCGGCAGCGTGGACAGGATGGTCAACGGGTGGCGCAGGCTCTCGTAGAGGATGCCCAGCACCAGGTACATGGCCAGGATCGAGGCAATGAACAGCGTGAACATGTTCGACTGCAGTTGCTGCAGGCGCTGGTTGTCGCCAGTGAAGTCCACGCGCACGCTTTCGGGCAGCCCCAGGCCCTGAGCCTGCGCCTTGATCAGGTCGATGGCCTGGCTCTGCGCCGTGCCGGGCTTGATGTCGTAGTTGATGGTCGCCGCCATCAGTTGCGATTCATGCACCACCTGCGGCGGGATCACCGTGGGCTGGAGGTGGGCCAGGGTCGATAGCGGGATGCGCTGTCCGCCCTGGCCCATGACGTACAGTTTCAGTAGCGAGTCGGGCGTGAGAATCTGCCGCGAAGCCGCACTGAGGACCACGCGGTATTCGTTGTTGTCGGTATAGATGGTGGACACCGGCTGCTGGCCGAAGGCGCCGTACAGGGCCGCGTCGATGCTTGCCACGCTCACGCCCAGGCGTGCGGCGCGGTCACGGTTGATCTCCACCGTCTGCTGCACGGCGACGTCGTCATAGTCGCTGCTGATGTCGCGCAGCTGCGGTTGCTTGCGCAGCACGTTTTCCAGTCGCATGGTCCATTGCTGCAGGGCCACGGGGTCGTCGCCGCGAAGCTGGAAGCTGTACTGGCCCTTGCTGTTGCCGCCGCCGCCCCCGCCGCCGAGGAATTGCACGTTGTTCACGTAGCAGCGCACGCCGGGAATCGTTCCCAGGCGTTTGCGCATGCGTTCGATGATGGCGTGGGATTTCAGCGGCCGGTCGCCCGGGCTGCTGCCGTAGGGCTTGAGGTCGATGAACAGCTGACCGTTGTTGCCGACCGCGCCGCCGCCGCCGCCGAGGAACGAGGAGACGTTGGCCACGGCCGGGTCGCGCTGCACGATGCGCGCCACGTTCTGCAGACGGCGGGTCATGGCCGCAGGCGAAACGTCGGTATCGGCGGTGACATTGACGCGCAGCAGACCGGTGTCCTGGGCCGGCATGAAGGTGCCGCCGACGACCTTGAAGGTGAGGATGCCCAGGCCCACGGTCATGGCCAGCAGCAGGATCGGCTGCCAGCGCATCAGGCGACGATGATGCAGGGCCCAGTCCAGGGTTCGTCGGTACAGGCCCAGGACCGCATCGTCGAAGCGTTCCAGGGCGCGCTGCCAGCGCGAGCGCTCGTGCGCATGCGGGATGCTGTTGTGGCGCAGGTGGTGGGCGCACAGCGCCGGGGTGAGGGTCAGCGACACCACCGCCGAGATCACCACGGCCGCGGCCAGGGTCACGGAGAACTCGCGCATGATCATGCCGAACATGCTGTTCTCGAACAGCAGCGGCGCGAACACCGCCAGCAGCGAGACGGTGATCGAGATCACCGTGAAGCCGATCTCGCGCACGCCACGCAGGGCCGCCTGCATCGGAGTCTCGCCGGCTTCCATGTGGCGCACGATGTTCTCGATCACCACGATGGCGTCGTCGACCACGAAGCCCACGCACACCACCAGCGCCATCATCGACAGATTGTTGAGCGTGTAGCCGAGCACGTACATGGTGACGAACGCGCCGGCCAGCGACAGCGGTACGCTGATCGCGGCGATCAGGGTCGGGCCGGTGCGGCGCAGGAACAGCAGCATCACCAGCACCACCAGGGCGACACTGATCAGCAGCGTGATCTCGATCTCGTGGATCGACGAGCGCGTGGTCACGGTCAGGTCGAACAGCGGCTTGACGTGCACGTCCGCCGGCAGCCAGGCCGACAGTTGCGGCAGGCGGGCCTTGATCGCGTCGACCGTGGCCAGGGCGTTGGCGCCGGGGCGCTTGCTGATCTGCAGCAGGATTGCGCGATGGCCGTTGAGCCATGCGGCCTGGTGCAGGTCTTCGGCGGCGCTGTACACGTGCGCAATGTCGCCCAGGTACACCGGCACCCCACTGCGTTGGGCGATCACGATGCGGGAAAAATCGGTGGCGGTGTGCAGCTGGTCGTTGGCCTCCACCATGAACTGGCGCTGGCCCTGCTCGATGGTGCCCAGCGGGGCGTTGACGTTGGCCGCGTTCAGCGCGTTGCGCACGTCGTCGCTGGTGATGCCCTTGGCGGACATGGCATCCAGGTTCATGTCCACGCGGATCGCCGGCGGCGCGCTGCCGAACACCTGCACGCGCCCGACGCCCGGAATCTGCGAGATGCGCGGCGAGAGGATGCGGTTGGCCAGGTCGAACAGGTGCGAGGGCGTCTGCGACACCGACGTCAGCGCCACCAGCAGGACCGGGATCTGGTCGGTGTTGAACTTGAACAGCTGCGGCGCCCGCGGCAGGTTGGAGGGAAGGTCCGGCGTGGACGCGTTGATCGCGGCCTGCACCTCGCGCGCGGCAGCGTCGATGTTGCGGTTGAAGTCGAACTGCAGCAGCACGAAGGTGCTGCCGTTGGAACTGGTCGAGCGCATGTCCCGGATGCCGGCGATGCGACCCAGGTGCCGCTCCAGCGGCGCCGCCACGGTGGTGGCCATGGTGTTGGCGCTGGCGCCGGGCAGCGAGACCTGCACGAACACCGCCGGGATATCCAGCTGCGGCAGGGCCGCCACGCCCAGCCGGAAATACGCGACGATGCCACCCAGCAGCAATCCGATGGCGAGCAGCGTGATGCCCGCCGGGCGGCGGATCATGGGAGCGAACAGGTTCATGTCGGGGGAGTGTGCCGGTCCTTCGGTCGGGTGCGCGCGTGCTGGAAGTCGGCCGTGACCAATGTCACGTTCGCGTTCCAGGTCCGTGCCGAAGGATACCTGCGTTGACGCTCCGCGCCGAGGAACGCATCCTAGTCGTTTTCATCCGGACCGTCGTCATGCACACCCTCGTCCTGATCCGCCACGGCCAGTCGCAGTGGAACCTGGAGAATCGCTTCACCGGCTGGGCCGATGTCGACCTCACCGAACAGGGTGCCGCCGAGGCGCGCGAGGCCGGACGCTTGCTGCTGGAGGCCGGCTTCGATTTCGACATCGCCCACACCTCCGTGCTCAAGCGCGCGGTGCGCACGTTGTGGCACGTGCAGGACGTGATGGACCGCATGTGGCTGCCGGTGGTCACCGACTGGCGCCTGAACGAGCGCCACTACGGCGCGCTGACCGGCCTGAACAAGGCCGAGACTGCGGAAAAGTACGGTGACGAGCAGGTGCATGAGTGGCGGCGCAGCTACGACACGCCGCCGCCGGCCCTGGACGTGGCCGACAACCCGTTCGCCGGCGACCCGCGCTACGCGGGCCTGGAGCCGTCGCAGGTGCCGCTGACCGAATGCCTGAAGGACACCGTGGCGCGCGTGCTGCCCTACTGGCATGAAGTCCTGGCCCCGGCGATCCGTTCCGGGCAGCGCGTGCTGGTGGCCGCACACGGCAATTCCATGCGAGCCCTGGTGAAGTTCCTGGACGGCATCTCCGACGCCGACATCGCCGGGGTCAACATCCCCAATGGCGTGCCGCTGGTGTACCGGTTCGACGCCGACATGAAGCCGGTCCAGCACTACTACCTGGGCGATCCCGAGGCGCTGAAGGCGAAGATGCAGGCCGTGGCCAACCAGGGCAAGGCCAAGGGCTGAAGCGACCTTCCGGTCAGAGCGCGTCGGCGTCGAGTTCGCCGGTGCGGATGCGGATCACCTGTTCCAGGGAGCTGACGAAGATCTTGCCGTCGCCGACCTTGCCGGTGCGCGCGGACTGCTGGATGGCCTCCACGGCGCGGTCCAGCAGTTCTCCGGGCACGGCGGCCTCGAGCTTGATCTTGGGCAGGAAGTCGACCACGTACTCGGCCCCGCGGTAGAGCTCGGTATGGCCCTTCTGGCGGCCGAAGCCCTTGACCTCGGTCACGGTCAGCCCCTGCACGCCCACGTCGGCCAGGGCCTCGCGCACGTCGTCGAGCTTGAACGGCTTGATGATGGCGGTGATCAGCTTCATGCCGGATCCGGAACTGCGATGGATGTGGGCGCACACTATACCGGCAATGCCGGCGCGATGGCCGGGTCGCCCGACCCGGCAGACCGTCGTGTAGGCAAAACCCTACACGTTCTGATGCAATCCCCCGATGGCGTCGTTATGCTGGCGCATCCACACTGACCGCAAGAGTTTCGAGGTGCTGCCATGATTGATGTCCAGTCCATAGACGCCATCGCGCAGCGGCTCGCGAACGCGGTCCCCCCGGGGCTTGCGCAGGCGCGCGAGGATCTGGCGGACAACTTTCGTGACGTGCTGGCGCAGGGATTGCGCCGCCTCGATCTGGTAACGCGTGAAGAGTTCGACGTCCAGCGTCAGGTCCTGGCCCGCACCCGCGAACACGTGGAGCAGTGCGAACGACGCATCGCCGAACTCGAGGCACGACTGGCCGACAACGGCCACTGAGCATCCAGTACAGCCGCCTCCCGGGAGACCGCCCTCGATCCGTCACCTCACCCCGAGTCAAAGATCGGGGGCGGCTTTTTTTCGCCGGGTGGCGGGAGGACGAACGCAGGGAGCACGCGAGCGTTGAGCACAGCACGTCGGACCGCGACACCGATACCATGGATGGGACACTGCCGCGCATGAGTCTTTCGGTCATCCTCAGCCGCGCGCAGGAAGGTGTCAGCGCGCCGCAGGTCCTGGTCGAGGTCAACCTCTCCGGCGGCCTGCCCAACACCTTCATCGTCGGCCTGCCCGAGGCCGCCGTGCGCGAGGCGCGCGATCGCGTCAAGGTGGCCATCCAGAACACCGGTTTCGAGTATCCCCAGCGACGCGTCACGGTGAACCTGGCGCCGGCCGAGCTGCCCAAGGACGGCGGTCGCTTCGACCTGGCCATCGCACTGGGCATCCTCGCGGCCGGCAACCAGGTACCGCGCAAGTGCCTGCATGATTGCGAATTCCTGGGCGAGCTGGCGCTGTCGGGCGAGCTGCGTCCGGTGGCCGGCGTGCTGCCGGCGCTGCTGCAGGCCGGCAAGCGCCAGCGTCGGGTGATCGTACCGCGCGCCAATGCCGCCGAGGCCGCGCTGGTGGCCGAAGCTGACGTCCTGGTGGCCGATTCGCTGGCCCAGGTCTGCGCCTGGCTGCGCGGCGAGGAACAGCTGGACAGGCCGCAGGCGGACCCCGAGGTCGACAGTGGCCCCTTCATTCCGGACCTGGCCGATGTACGCGGCCAGCCGCTGGCCCGGCGCGCGCTGGAAATTGCCGCAGCCGGCGGCCATCACCTGCTGCTGATCGGGCCGCCGGGTACCGGCAAGACCATGCTGGCCGAGCGCCTGGCCGGCATCCTGCCGCCGCTGGGCGAATCCGATGCCCTGGAATCATGCGCCGTGCGTTCGGTGGCCGGGGAGCCGGTCGATCCGGCGACCTGGCGGCGGCGTCCGTTCCGCGCCCCGCACCATACGGCCTCGGCCGCCGCCCTGGTCGGCGGTGGATCGCGCCCGCGGCCCGGGGAAATTTCCCTGGCCCACCACGGCGTGCTGTTCCTGGATGAGTTGCCCGAGTTCGAGCGCCGCGTGCTCGAGGTGCTGCGCGAGCCCATGGAGTCGGGCCGTATCGTGATTTCGCGGGCGGCCCGCCAGAACACGTTTCCGGCCCAGTTCCAGCTGATCGCGGCGATGAACCCGTGTCCCTGCGGGCACGCCGGCGATCCCGGCGGACGCTGCCGCTGCACGCCGGACCAGGTGGCGCGCTACCGGGGGCGTCTGTCGGGCCCCCTGCTGGACCGCATCGATCTGCAGGTGGAAGTGCCGCGGGTGCCGCTGCAGGAAATGACCGGGCCGCGTGGCGAGCGTGCGGACGAGGACAGCGCCAGTGTTCGATCGCGTGTGATCGCGGCGCGCCGGCAGGCCCTGTTGCGCGCCGGGCGTCCCAATGCCGAAATCACCACCCACGAGCTGGAACGCGACTGCGCCCTGGGCGAGCGGGAACGTTCCTGGCTGCAGCAGACGCTGGAGAAGCTGCATCTTTCGGCGCGCGCCTACCATCGCGTGCTGCGGGTGGCACGCACGATCGCCGATCTGGAGGGTTCCGCCGCCTGCGTGAACCGCGAACACCTGGCCGAGGCCCTGCAGTTGCGCCGGATCGACGTGTGATCTTTCGTGGACAATGTGTTCGCCATTCGAGACCCATGGTCGCTTGACCGGGTACGGGGCGCCGCGGATAATTGAACTGTCGGGTATGCAAAGTACCCGACTCCCCCAGCCGCCCCGGTATCGGATCCCCCTCCCCCCGCATCCGGTACCGGGGATCGGCACTTCCCCCGACTCCCGTACACCTTTCGCCCGCATGCTGCTGGCACCAGCCGGCTGAGCTGCGGTCGAGTCACACCCCCGACGTGCCGAATGCCGTTACCATCACAGCACGGCCCGTACGGAAGCGCCCATCCCGTGATCGTTCATCCCGCCTTGATGCTCACGCTGTTGCTGGTGATCGGCTTCGCGGCGCAATGGCTGGCGTGGCGGGTCAAGCTTCCGGCCATCCTGTTCCTGCTGATCGCCGGCATCGTGCTGGGACCGGTGACCGGCCTGGTCGATCCGGACCGGCTGCTGGGCGACTGGCTGTTTCCGGCCGTGTCGCTGGCGGTGGCGCTGATCCTGTTCGAAGGCAGCATGACGCTGCGGTTCCACGAACTGAGCGGGATCGGGCGGGCGGTGCGCGGCCTGGTCAGCTACGGCGCCATCGCGGCACTGCTGATGCTGGCCCTGGCCGCGCACTGGTTCGCCGGTCTGCCCTGGCCGATCGCCTTCCTGTTCGGCGCCCTCGGATGCGTCACCGGACCGACCGTCATCGTGCCGATGCTGCGCACCCTGCGTCCGGACGCCAAGGTCGCCAACACGCTGCGCTGGGAAGGCATCGTGATCGATCCGCTGGGCGCGCTGTTCGCGGTGCTGGTGTTCGAGGCCATCGTGTCCAGCGAGCAGGGGCATTCGCTGGGCGTGTTCGCCGCCACCATCGCCAGCGGCGTGGTGATCGGCGTGGTCGGCGCGGTGCTGCTGGCCTTCCTGCTGCGCCGGCACCTGATCCCCGAATACCTGCAGAACTTCGGCACCATGGCCGCCGTGCTCGGCGCGTTCACCGCCTCCAACGCGGTCACCCACGAATCGGGCCTGCTCGCGGTGACGATCATGGGCATCGTGGTCGGCAACCGCCGCGACGTGCACATCGAGCACATCATGGATTTCAAGGAAGACCTGTCCACGCTGCTGGTCTCGCTGCTGTTCGTGGTGCTGGCCGCCCGCCTGCGCTGGCCGCTGCCGGACGGCATGCTGGCGGGCGGCGCGCTGGTGTTCCTGGCGGCCCAGTTCGTGGTGCGCCCGGTGTCGGCGGTGCTGGCCACGCTGGGCAGCGGCCTGAGCTGGCGCCAGCGCGCGCTGATCGCCTGGGTGGCCCCGCGCGGCATCGTCGCCGCCGCGGTCTCGGCGCTGTTCGCCCTGCGCCTGGAAGCCCTGGACGTACCCGGCGCCGAGGCCCTGGTGCCGCTGATATTCAGCCTGATCATCGGCACGGTGGTGGTACAGAGCGCGACCGCCCGTCACATGGCGAAATGGCTCGGCGTGGCCGAACCCGAGCCCGACGGCGTCATGGTGTTCGGCGCCGATCCGGTGGCGCGCGCGGTGGCCACGGCGCTGAAGGCGGTCGAGGTGCGCGTGCTGGTGGTCGACGACGACTGGGACGGCATCCGCGCCGCGCGCATGCAGGGCCTGGACACCTTCTTCGGCAGCCCGACCTCGCAGTACGCCGACCACCACATGGACCTGACCGGCATCGGCCGGCTGCTGGCCATGTCCACGCGCCGCGAACTCAATTCCCTGGCGGTGGTGCACTACCGCCAGGAATTCGGCCGCGAGCGGGTCTACCGCCTGCGCAACCTGGCCCCGGAGGAGCGGCACGACCGCCGCAATTTCGCCGGGTACCTGCTGGCGCCGGCGCTGTTCGGCGACGACATGACCCATGCCCGTTTCGCCGAGTTGATGGACCGGGGCTGGCGCATCAAGTCCACGCGCCTGACCGACACCTTCGACTGGCCGCAGTTCGTGGAGCGCCATGGAGAGGATGCGGTGCCGCTGTTTTCCATCGGCGAGCGCGGCGGCCTGCGCGTGGTCTCGAGCAAGCGCAAGTTCGATCCCAGGCCCGGATCGACGGTGATCGCGCTGGTGCCGCCGGCGTCGGAGAAACCGGTGCAGCAGGCGTGATATTTTCATCGGGCCCGGGCATGTCGGGCCCGCCACCGAACTCGTCGAGGAGACTTCCATGCGCGTGCGTCGCCGCCGTATCTGCTTCATTCAGGTCGCCGATGACCTGGTGCCCGACCTGGGCGAGCTGTTCAGCGGGGAACTGAAGTTCGCCAACGAGACCAGCGCGCAGCTGCTGTGCCCGTTGAGCGGCGAGCGCCTGCGCGTGCAGGGCGAGGAACTGCGCCTTCTGGCCGGCCTCTCCTCCAGCGAATGGACCGAAGCCGGACAGCTGGTGGACGACGGGCGCATCGATGCCGCGACGCTGGAGGACTTGGTCCGCCGCCGCATCGTGCTATCCGATGTCGAGGGCGACCGCGCCAGCCAGGCGATCCTGGCCGCCGAGGAACGCCTGGAGTCGGTCGGCTGGCACGAGCTGACCGCGATGTACCACGCCATGACCCGCTGGACCGGCGTCGCCGACGAGACGATCGACCTCGAGCACACGCCCGAGGCGCACCGCGGCCGGCTTGAGAAGGTCATGGAGCGGCACGGACCACCGCCCACGCATTTCCCGCGGCGCACCGACGCAATTGCTACGCATGCATTGCAACTGCCTGACTTCGACAGTCCGCTTGCACGGATACTCAAGGCGAGACGCACGACCCGGGTGTTCGACACCGTCAAGCCCCTGCCGCAGGCGGAACTGGCATACCTGCTGTACGGCTGCTTCGGCGCGCAGGGAACCCGGGAGCTAGCCCCCGGGGCCACGGCCGTCAAGCGAACCAGCGCTTCAGGCGGGGGGCTGACGCCCATCGATCCGTATCCCTTCATCATGCGGGTGGAGGGCCTCGCGTCGGGCATCTACCACTACGACATGAGCCGGCACGCGCTGGAACTGCTCAAGCCGGTTCCCGAGCAGGAACTGCGTGACCTGCTGATGGACATGACCGCCGGACAGGACTATTTCGCCCGAGCCCAGGCTGCAGTCATCCACGTGGCACGCTTCGACCGGCACCATTGGAAATACCGCGGGCACAAGAAGGCCTACAAGGCCCTGCTGATGGACTCGGCCCACCTCAGTCAGACGTTCTACCTGCTGGCTACCGAGCGGTCATTGGGCGCCTTCTACACAGCCGCGATCAACGACCAGGATCTGGGAGCGTACCTGGGCCTGGATCCGCTGGAAGCGGCTCCGATAGGGGTCAGCGGTCTGGGTATCGTCGGCGACGAGACCAATATCGCGCTGCACTTCAATCCGGAGCCGTACGACCCTTCTCCGGACAGTCCCTGAAGACGATCCAGCCCATTTGCAACCGATTACGGTAGTAAAACTGAATTTTTTCCGAAATTGTGCATTCGCGCCCGAAACGCATAGCGATAGTCGTTGTAGAGAACGGATTTAGTTGCTAAAGACAGCAACAAAACATGGTGAACTCGCCGCACCATGCGCTACGCGGGCGTTTTTCCAGGGTATTCGAGACATGCCCTGGCGGTATGACTTGTCTTGTCCATCACGCGCAGAACGCGACCGGATTTTCGTTTTCTCCCGTTCACGGCCCGAATGGACAAGATCGGGAACAAGCGCGTGCACGGAATGCCCGAGCCGAAAAGCCAGTCCGGAAGGCGACACCTGCGGTGCAAACCCTGAAGCACCCATCTTCATTTTTTACACACCCTGAGGAAATACCATCATGTTTGATTTCGACATCCAGAACGAGACCTTCGAGACCACCGCCACGGTGGCCAGCCACAAGACCCTGGCGCATGCGTTCATGGAGCGCCTGGCGCGCGACGACGCGTTCCGCGCCTATACCCTGGCCAACCCGGTGGCGGCGGCGGCGCAGTATGGCTTCCGTGCCGATCCCAGCCAGCTGCCGGCCGGCGGCGTGAAGCTGCCGTCGAAGGAAATGCTGAACGAGCAGCTGGACCGTATTGCCGAGAAGTTCGCGGCCTCGGCCAGCGTGGTCAAGGTTTTCCATATCTGAGAGAGCGCCTTCATGCGCGACACCCGCAAGGCGGGTGAAGACTGACCCATACATCCCTGAGGAATTACCCATGTTTGATTTCGACATCCAGAACGAGACCTTCGAGACCACCGCCACGGTGGCCAGCCACAAGACCCTGGCGCATGCGTTCATGGAGCGCCTGGCGCGCGACGACGCGTTCCGCGCCTACACGCTGGCCAACCCGGTGGCGGCCGCGGCGCAGTATGGCTTCCGTGCCGATCCCAGCCAGCTGCCGGCCGGCGGCGTGAAGCTGCCGTCGAAGGAAGTGCTGAACGAGCAGCTGGACCGTATTGCCGAGAAATTCGCGGCCTCGGCCAGCGTGGTCAAGGTTTTTCATATCTGAGAGAGCGCCTTCATGCGCGACACCCGCAAGGCGGGTGAAGACTGACCCATACATCCCTGAGGAATTACCCATGTTTGATTTCGACATCCAGAACGAGACCTTCGAGACCACCGCCACGGTGGCCAGCCACAAGACCCTGGCGCATGCGTTCATGGAGCGCCTGGCGCGCGACGACGCGTTCCGCGCCTACACGCTGGCCAACCCGGTGGCGGCGGCGGCGCAGTATGGCTTCCGTGCCGATCCCAGCCAGCTGCCGGCCGGCGGCGTGAAGCTGCCGTCGAAGGAAGTGCTGAACGAGCAGCTGGACCGTATTGCCGAGAAATTCGCGGCCTCGGCCAGCGTGGTCAAGGTTTTTCATATCTGAGAGAGCGCCTTCATGCGCGACACCCGCAAGGCGGGTGAAGACTGACCCATACATCCCTGAGGAATTACCCATGTTTGATTTCGACATCCAGAACGAGACCTTCGAGACCACCGCCACGGTGGCCAGCCACAAGACCCTGGCGCATGCGTTCATGGAGCGCCTGGCGCGCGACGACGCGTTCCGCGCCTACACGCTGGCCAACCCGGTGGCGGCCGCGGCGCAGTATGGCTTCCGTGCCGATCCCAGCCAGCTGCCGGCTGGCGGCGTGAAGCTGCCGTCGAAGGAAATGCTGAACGAGCAGCTGGACCGTATTGCCGAGAAATTCGCGGCCTCGGCCAGCGTGGTCAAGGTTTTTCATATCTAGAAGGTTCGCATGTTCAAAATTACAAGCGAGCCGCGTGAATGCGGTTCGCTTATTTTATTGACGCATGTGGATCGAGTAATCACATATCTCTTCGAAGAAGTTGGTGGGCGTCGTGTATATAAGGATTTGTGGCAGGCGCCATGTGCCAGTAATCGAGGAACAAGCTGGCATAGCTGGAAGATTTGGGTTTGGAGTTATGAGCCATATATTTTGCTGCGTCTAACAGTGAAATATTCCATTGTGCAGAACGCGTACAAATACCAAGTTCATTTTCGAAAAGTTCGCCAAAAGCCAGGGGGCGATTGGAAATTACTCGTTCGTATGCTTTAGCGGCGCCCGATTGATGCGCAGCGGCCTTAGCTCGAGCGATCACCTCAATTAGCTCCCAAATCGGATGAGAATCCGCAGCGGAAGCGATATTTTCGGCACGAATGGGGTCGCCTTGCTTAAGGGCCACTTCCGCCTGGGCGGCTGCAATCAGTTGAGCACGTACGGGATAGCCACGTTGACGATTTTTTTCACTGGCGACCTTGATACCCTCTCTTGCCAGGTCCAAGTCACCCAGTCGAGCTGACCATCGACTGTACATGGCGAGCAGTGTCGGATAGTCAGCGCCAAGGTGCTGTCGGGCCAACTTGGACATGCCAAGCAAGGTATGAACATCTTTCCTGACCTGGGTCAAAGCCTGAGTGTTCTCGCCCTGCGCCCAAAGGACGCCGACAAGATCCAGCCGAATAGGCCACTCTTGAGACTTCAGGTCAGGTGTAAGGGTATCAAGAGCATGACGCAAGCCACTTTCAGCGCCGGACAGGTCGCCCTGATCTGTACGTACGAGGGCGCGTCGGATGGCGAGGCTTATCAGGGTGTCGGGATCATTTGGTACGTTAGTAAGAAAATCTGACGCTTTGCTGTATTGACGGTTTTCAACATAGGCGTCGGCCAGAGCAAGGAACTGGCCACGGAAGCCATCTTGGTAGGCAAGTTTGAAATTCTGGATGGCCACTTGTGTATTGCCTGTAGACAGCAGGCAGGTCGCCATGATGTAGATTGAGGCCGGGCGGAAAGTCTGCGGCAAGTCGGCTGCGTGACGAAGATACGGAAGGGCTGAAGCGCAGTCGTTGAAATATGCCGCATAGTAAAGCCCCGTATTGTTGGCACTTACCGCATCGTCCGGGTACAAGTCGGAAATAACTTTCCATGCGTTTGTGGCGGCCATTTTAGAGTTATAGATTGTTATCCATTGGGCATGTAGTTTCATCCGTTCCAGCGGATTCAAGCGATCAGCGTGCTTGAGTGCACTAGCAATAGCATGCTTGGCTTGTTCGTTGTGTCCTAGTGTCAGGTACTCCGATGCCATGGAAGCCCATGCAGATGAAAAGGAAGGATCAAGCTGCAAGGCATGATTTAGAAGGTCAATTGCAAGGTTGTTATTACCGCGAGCGCTTGCCTGCATGGGCGAGTGAGTAAGAGCGGAGCGCATTGAGGTTTGATGTTGTAACTTGTTCCAGAGGGAGGCTTGTCGACTTCAGCTGCGCCAGTGATTCACCGAGGTTCTTGCGAATCCGAACAACCAGTTTGCTGATGGCCGGGACGATGGCATTGTTATCGACAGCAGTGATCCGGATGGTTCGTATGGTCTTATGATTGTTCGGGTCGATGATTGTGGCACTGATGACGTAATTGTTGCCCGAGGTGGTGATGCTTGGGGCAATCAGTGCCTGGGCGTTGTCTCGCAGGGCAATTTCCGAGCCGATCTTGGCGTTAATTCGTGTGTTGTCCTCAAGCTTCATGCGCGCGAGCGTTTGTCGCATTTTCGCCGGTGTAATAACGTTGACAAAGCGAGATTGCTGCAGGCCGATGCGGATAGCCGTATCAATGGTGTTGTTGAATTCGGACTGGCCGGTGTGGTTCTTCACGTCGGAGATGACCACCCAGTCGCGCGCCGAGAAGGCGATCTTCGGCGGCTGGCGCAGGATCATCCAGGTCACCGAGCCGATGAGCGCGACCAGCAGCAAGGCGGCTGCCGACAGCGTCGACGGACGGCGCCAGAACGGCAGGATGCGGTGGGCCACGGCGCGGTTGTTGGGCGGGGTGAAGTCGGCCACCTCCGGTTCGCCGATCTGTACCACTTCCATGGGTTCGGCGACGCCGCGGATCTGGTACGTACCGTAGGTATGCCAGTGCGCATCCGGGCATTCCTCGGTGATCTCCTCCTGTCCACGACGCGCGATGGTGGCGGCCACGCCCGACAGCAGGATCTGGCGCGGGCGCGCCAGGGAGGCCAGGCGGGCGGCGACCGGCTTGGCCAGGCCCTCCACTTCCACCGGCTTGGCACCACGACTGATGTCTTCAGGGGTGTTCTCCCACATCACCACGTCGCCGACATGAATGCCCACGCGGGCGGTGACGGACACTTCCTCGGCCTCGGACATGTAGCGCAGGCCGCGGTGGTAGGCCAGGGCAAAGGACACGGCCTGGGTGGGGCGTTCGAACAGCAGCAGATAGCCGTCGGTCTTGTCGATCTCGCGCCCGCCGTGCTCGTCGATCAGTGCACGGGTCAGGCGGTCGTGCTTGCGCAGCAGGGCCGCGGCATGCCGGTCACCCAGCCGCTCGACCAGTGCGGTGGAATCGGACAGGTCGCACACCACCATGGTGCGCAGGACGGGCTGGCCGGAGTTGGAAGAAGGCGGCCAGTGCAATCCGAGATCCAGGGAATCGGTCATCGGGTCAGGTTTCGACGTCGGTGAGTCCGGCGACGTGCCAGCCGTCGCCGCCGATGGCCTTGACGCTGTACAGCGCCCGGTCGACGTCGCTGTACCAGGCCGACCAGCCGTCCATGAAGCGGCACAATGCACCTCCGATGCTGACGCTGGCCAGCAGTTGCGGCTGGTCGAGGTGCGAAAATTCAAGATGGCGGACGCCGTCCAGAATACGATTGGCGCGTTCGCACAAATCACCCGCGGACGCGACGTGGCACAGCAGTGCGAATTCGTCCCCACCCAGGCGACAGGCCATGTCACTGCTGCCCGCCGTTTCCTCGACCAGGCGAGCGACCGCGCACAGGACCTCGTCGCCGACCATGTGCCCGCACTGGTCGTTGATCTGCTTGAAGCGGTCCAGGTCGATCAGCAACAGGCCCAGCTGCAGGTTGCCGGAAGGCGGTGTCAGGCTGTCCAGGTAGTTGTACAGGCCGCGCCGGTTGTGCAGCCCGGTCATGTCGTCGGTGCGCACCTGGTCCTCGGCGCGATGCAGGTCGCCGCGGGTCTGGCGCAGCGACTCCATGGCCCGCATCAGATCCTCGTTGCGTCGCTGCAACCCCAGCACCAGGCGTTGCTCGCTGGCCACCAGATAGGAGAAGGAGCGGCGCATGAACTGCACCATGCGCTCGGGCTGGCTCTGCAACAGGATATCGAAGCCGGGCCGGTCGACCGACCACAACTCGCAGTCGGTCTCGGCCACGGCATCGGCCATGCGCGCGTGGTGGCCGATGAACAGGGCCAGCTCGCCGAAGAACTCGCGCTCGCCCAGCGTTTTGCTCTGTACGTGCCCGGCGAAGTCCAGGCGAACCCGGCCACTGTCGATGAGAAACATGCACTGGCCGATTTCGCCGCGCCGGAACAGCACGTGGCCGGCGGGAATCTCGCAGCGCGTGCCGACCGAGCAAAACGACCCCATCTCGGCGCCGGACAACCGGCGGATCTGGGCCTCCTCGGAAAGATAGCCGGGCTTGCCCCTTGCAATGTCGGCCTTGGGCGTCAACACCAGCCGGTCCCCAACTGCGCTTATGGATAGCCATCCTAGCAATATCCGGGGTATAGGGAAGCTTCTGAAAGGAATTTTGCCGACTTTGCGCATCCGTCTCACACAGGGTGAGATATGGATGACGCGGCGGCCGGAACCCCGGGGTGGTCGCCCCGAGGTCCCGGCCGGCGGGGATGTCCGAACTCAGGCCGCGTCGGCGCGCGGCGTGGGATCGAACTGGTCTTCCTCGGTGGAGCCGGACAGGGCCGAAAGCGAGCTCAGGCCGCCGGCAATGGCCTGGTTGACGCTGTCGAAGTAGCCCGCACCGACTTCGCGCTGGTGCCGGGCGGCGGTGTAGCCAACCTTCTCGGCGGCGAACTCGGCCTCCTGCAGTTCCACATAGGCGGCCATCTGGCGGGCCTTGTAGCCGCGCGCCAGCTCGAACATCGAGTAGTTCAGCGCGTGGAAGCCGGCCAGGGTGATGAACTGGAACCTGTAGCCCATCGCGGCGATGTCGCGCTGGAACGAGGCGATGGTCTTCTCGTCGAGGTTCTTCTTCCAGTTGAAGCTGGGCGAGCAGTTGTAGGCCAGCATCTTGCCCGGGAACTGCGCATGGATGGCCTCGGCGAAGCGCCGCGCCTGGTCCAGGTCCGGCGTGCCGGTCTCGCACCAGATCAGGTCGGCATACGGCGCGTAGGCCAGGCCGCGGGCGATGGCCTGGTCGATGCCCTTCTCGGTTTCGAAAAAGCCCTCGACGGTGCGCTTGCCGGTGCAGAACGGCTGGTCGACCGGGTCGACATTGGAGGTCAGCAGGGCGGCGCCCATGGCGTCGGTGCGCGCCACGATCAGGGTCGGCACGCCGGCCACGTCCGCGGCCAGGCGCGCGGCAACCAGCTTCTGCACGGCCTCACGGGTCGGCACCAGCACCTTGCCGCCCATGTGGCCGCACTTCTTGGCGCTGGCCAGCTGGTCCTCGAAATGCACGCCTGCGGCGCCGGCCTCGATCATGTGCGACATCAATTCGTAGGCGTTGAGCACGCCGCCGAAACCGGCCTCGGCGTCGGCCACGATCGGCACCAGCCAGTCGATGCGGTCGTCGCCCTCGGCGTGGTGGACCTGGTCGGCGCGCAGCAGCGTGTTGTTGATGCGGCGGACCACCTCGGGGACCGAGTCGACCGGGTACAGCGACTGGTCCGGATACATGGTGCCGGCGGTGTTGGCGTCGGCGGCAACCTGCCAGCCGGAAAGGTAGATGGCCTGCAGGCCGGCCTTGACCTGCTGCATGGCCTGGTTGCCGGTCAGCGCGCCCAGCGCGTTGACGTAGTCCGTGCCATGCAGGGAGTTCCACAGGCGTTCGGCGCCGCGGCGGGCCAGCGAATGTTCGACATGCACGTTGCCGCGCAGGCGCACCACTTCGGCGGCGTCGTAGGGACGGGAGATGCCGTTCCAGCGTGGATGCTCGTTCCAGTTGCGGGTCAGTTGCTCGGCGGTAGGCAGGGTGGTGGCGTTCATGGACATTCTCCGGGATCGGGGTCGGAAAGGGGGCAGGCTCAGGCGGTCCGCGTCGGATCGCGCAGGCCGTTGATGGCAGTCAGGGTGAGGAAATCGGCCAGCACCGGGGCGCGGGTCAGCTCGGCCAGCAGGGCGGCGGCCTCGTCGATGCGTCCGGCGCCGGGGATGCCGGTGCCGCGAAGGTGGTGGACCTGGCGGGCCAGGGTGCCCTCGAACAGCGCCCGGTCGATCGGCGCGTGGTCGGTGAACTGCAGGCCCTCGTGGTGCAGCCATTGCCACAACTGGGCACGGGCGATCTCGGCGGTGGCGGCATCCTCCATCAGGTGGTGGATGGGCACGCAGCCGAGTCCATCCAGCCAGGCGGCGATGTAGCGCAGGGCCACTTCCACGTTGTTGTCGAACCCGGTGCGGCTGATGGAGCCCCCGCATGGCGCCAACAGCTGCTGGCGACCGATCGCGACATCGGCCAGCGGGCGGTCCAGCTGGTTGGGTCCGGACATGTGCGCGTCAAACACGTCCATCGCCACCGGCACCAGTGCCGGATGCGCGACCCAGGTGCCATCGTGGCCGTCCAGAACCTCGCGCAGCTTGTCGGCGCGCACCTTGTCCAGCGCGGTGGCGTTGGCGGCCTCATCACCCTTGATGGGGATTTGTGCGGCCATGCCGCCCATGGCGAAGGCGCCGCGGCGGTGGCAGGTGCGGATCAGCAGCTGCGAGTAGGCGCGCAGGAACGGCACCGTCATGCCCACCTGGCCGCGCTCGGGCAGTACCCGGGAACGGTCGGCGCGGCAGGTCTTGATGTAGGAGAAGATGTAGTCCCAGCGCCCGCAGTTCAGGCCCACCACCCGCTGGCGCAGCGCATGCAGGATCTCGTCCATCTCGAACGCGGCCGGCAGCGTCTCGATCAGCACCGTGGCCTTCATGCAGCCTTCGGGCAGGTCCAGCTCGGCCTCGGCAAACGTCATCACCTGGTCCCACAGCTGCGCTTCCTCCATGCTCTCGAGCTTGGGCAGATAGAAGTACGGGCCGCGATCGGCGGCATGCAGGGCGCGGGCATTGTGAAAAGCGAACAGCCCGAAGTCGACCAGGGCGCCGCTCAGCGGGTTGTCATCCACGGTCAGGTGCGGTTCGGGCAGGTGCCAGCCGCGCGGACGCACCACCAGCACGGCCGGGTTCGCGCCGAGCCGGTATTCGCGCCCGTCGGGATTCGTGAAGCGGATGCTGCCGTCGACAGCGTCACGCAGGTGGGTCTGCCCGTCGATGACGTTGGCGAAGGTCGGCGCAGTCGAATCCTCGAAGTCGGCCATGAACACCTTCGCACCGGAATTGAGCGCGTTGATGATCATCTTGCGCTCGACCGGCCCGGTGATCTCCACGCGCCGGTCGCGCAGGGCCGCGGGGATCGGCGCCACGGTCCAGTCGGCCTCGCGGATCGCCCGGGTGTCGTCACGAAAATCCGGCAGCCGGCCGGCGTCGAACTCGCGCTGGCGCTGGCGGCGCCGGGCCAGCAGGGCCAGGCAGCGGGCATCGAAGCGGTGATGCAGTGCGGCCAGGAACTCCAGCGCCTCCGGCGTGAGGATGCGGGCACGCTCGGCGTTCATGGGGCCGTGGACGGCGACGGTGCCCCGTTCGGGGACGTGTTCGGGCAGGGCGGACATGGCGTGCTCCAGCAGATCGTCGGGGTGTCCACGCTGCGGCAGAAACTTCAAATTGACAAAGCAAATGTTTCAATCTAAAAGATTGACATAGTCAATGCTCCTTGCATCTTTCTGATTTTCAAGGCGCCGGGTGGGTGCGAAAGAGGGACGGGTGGCAAAAAAATCCGCAAAAGAGACGGTGCTGGAAGCGGCGAGCGAGCCACGCTTCTACTACAAGGGCAATCGCGTCAAGCAACTGCGCGCGTTCGTGTACACGGTCAAGCTGGGTACGCTCACGCGCGCGGCCGAAGCCTTGTTCCTGTCCCAGCCCTCGGTCAGCCTGCAGATCAAGGCGCTTGAGCGGGAGCTGGACGTGACCCTGTTCGAGCGCACCCGCCGGCGTATCACCGTGACCGATGCCGGAGAAGTGCTGTTCGAGCTGGCGCGACCGCTGATCGAGGGCTGGGAAAATCTGGACAGCGACTTCCGGGCCCGGATGCAGGGCCTGCAGAGCGGCTCGCTGGTGATCGCCGCCGGAGCCTCGACCATCCAGTACCTGCTGCCGACCCTGGTGCAGGCCTACCGCGAGCGCATGCCCGGCGTGCACCTGGAGCTGGCCAACGTGACCGGCAAGGACGGCCTGGCCCTGCTGCGCGGGGACCGCGCCGATTTCGCCGTCGGCTCGATGCTGGACGTGCCTCACGACCTGGCCTACGAACCGGTCTACCACTACGACCCGATGCTGATCATGCCGCTCGACCATCCGCTGGCGGACCAGCAGGACATCGCCATCGAGGACCTGTCGCCCTACGGCCTGATCCTGCCGCCGCAGCGCCTGACCACCTATCGCCTGGTCGACCTGGTGTTCCAGAAGCGGCAGGTGCCCTACACGGTGGCCATCGAGGTCGGCGGCTGGGAGGTGATCAAGCACTACGTGGCCATGGGACTGGGCATCTCCATCGTCACCGGGATCTGCCTGACCGACGAAGACCGCGCCCACCTGGCCGTGCGCAACATGCGACGCTACTTCCCGCAGCGCAGCTACGGCGTGGTCATGCGCAAGGGCAAATACCTGAGCAAGGAAGCGCGCGCGTTCATCGACCTGATCCGCCCGGGCATGCTCACGCACCGTGAATACGACGAATCGGGCCATTCATCGCGGTAGTGTCCGGGTGTGCGCAAACATCGAGATCAACTCAGGATGAGGATGCAAGTCACGGAGTATTGTGGACTAAGAATGTGAACTGCATCACACTAACTGCCCTTTTGGCCGCATGGACGCGGCGAAAAGAAAAGTGAAACCATGTGGTTTCAAGGACGACGATCAGGGGACCCGGGGCGTGAGTCGACCAATCCAGACAGTTCACGCAAGCCATGCGTTGGGCACCGGCCGCGATGGAGTGTGCGCAAAGCAGTCTGCCGGTACCGCGCCCATGTCCGGTTCGGTCCAGGTCGGCAGCCGAAGACGCATCTGGGCCAAACGCCCGGGTTTCACACCGCTGTACGCGGCGCTGTGCCTGGTGCTGGCCATGCCGTGCATCACCCTGGCGAGCGAAACGCCCCCTCCACCCCCTGCGACGGATGCCCCGGCCACGGTTCCCGGCGCGCAGGTGCGCGGCGGTGGTGGCCCCCCGGACGCCGCCGACCTGGCCACCCAGGCCAGGAACGATCGCGACCACAAGCAGCTCGGGACCGCCCTGGGCCTGAGCCAGCGTGCCAGGAATGCCGATCCGGACAGTCGCGATGCAATCCGCACAGAAATCACCACGCTGTCCCGGCTGGGCGCATCGCACCTTGCCCTGGAGAAGGCGCTGAAGCATCGGGCGATGTTCAGCGACGCGGAGCGGTGGAACCTGCGCGCGAACGCCACCATGGCCGACATCCGCGATGCACGGCATGAAAGCAAGCGCCTGGAGTCACGCTACCTGTATGCCCAGCGCTACCGGCCGCTGGAAAAGGTCCTGGTCGAGCTGGACGCCAACCTCAAGGATTTCCCCGCCGGCAGCGCGGCACGCCAGCGCACGCTGCGTGACCGGGTCTACGTGCTGCGCGAGCTGGGTCGCATGCACGAATGCCTGGCCGATTTCGGGAAACTGGAGGGCGACCCGCAGTCACAGCCCGAATACGTGCAGCGCGCGGCCGCCGATGCCTATCTGGAGACACGACACCCGGAACGCGCCGCGAAGATGTACGCGGCCATCATCGGCAAGAACCCCAAGGTCGAGGTGGACGTCTACATCTCCTGGTACTACGCGCTGATCGAAGCCGAGCACTACCACGAGGCCGGCAAGCTGCTGGCGCGTATCAACCGCACCACGCCGCTATGGATCGCGCGCGGCAAGGAACCGCGGGCGCCCAACTACGAGTTCCTCGGCGTGGACCAGCTCAACGTGCTGGACCTGGCCTATCGCCGGCACGAGAAGCAGGCCGAACGGCTGGCACAAGAAGATGCCCGCCTGGCGCCGCGCAATCCGGACATGTACAACCTGTACGCCACGGTCCTGCGCTGGCGCGGCTGGCCGACCCGGGCCGAGCGCTGGGTCGACATGGCCGCAGCCTATGCGCCGAAGGCACGCAGCACCCGCATCAACCGGGCCAACGACGCGCGCGACATGGAGCACTTCGATCGCTGGCGCGACTGGATCGTGCCGTTGGCGCGGGAATTTCCCAAAGACACCAAGGTGGCCCGCAGCCTGGCCGAGTACAACGATCGCAACCATGCCTCGATGAGTGCCGAATACACCTTGGGCCACAGCGGCGCCAATGCACCGATCACCGGCAAGCGCGACCAGGCCCTGCAGATGCGCGTGAATTCGCCCTGGTCGTCGGGCGGCTGGCGTGCCTATGCCGCCGAGGACTATCGCTGGGGCGCCTACGAGGGCGGCAACACCAGCATCAGCCGCTTCGGCGTGGGCGGTGAATGGCGCTGGGCGCGCAAGCACGCCTGGGCCCAGGTCAGCCAGAGCCGCCTGAGCGGACAGGACCTGGGCGTGGAACTGGGCTGGTCGCAATGGCTGGGCGATCACTGGCGCTATCAGCTGGGCGTGAACAGCTTCTCCCCGGACACGCCGCTGCGCGCCACACGCGAGGGCCTGCGCGGGCGCAGCGCGCAGGCCGAGCTGGACTGGCGCGGCAGCGAGTCGACCGACGCCTCGCTCAGCGTCAGCCGGATGAAGATCAGCGACGGCAACCGCCGCGTGGACATCGCGGCCGACGTCGGACGCCGCGTGCAGGCCAGCGCGCACCACCTCACGCGCATCACGCTGCAGGCCAGCGCCGAACGCAACGACGTCATGCCCAACGCGGCCTACTTCAATCCCGAGCGTACGCACGCGGTCGGCATCCGCGTGGAGCACGACTGGATCACCTGGCGCCGCTACGAGCGTTCGTTCACCCAGCGCTTCGTGGTCACCGGGGCCTCCGAATGGCAGAAGAACTACGGCAGCGCGGCCGGGGTGGACGTGCAGTACATGCATGAGTGGAAGCTGTCCCGGACCTGGGAGCTGCATTACGGGCTCGGCTGGGGCAGCCATGTCTACGACGGCAACCGCGAACACCGGGTATTCGCCGTGATCGGCGTGTCGGGGGTGTTTTGATGAAACGCATGCGTCGCCTCTGGCTGATCCTTCTGGTCGCTGCCTGCGCCAGTGCCTACGCCGCGCCCAGCGGACTCGTCGTGCAGGTCCCGAAGGGCGGATTCGTCACACTGTGCTTCCACGACGTGGTACCGACCGAGGCCGCGGCGAAAAAGCGCCTGTACTCGATCAGTACCGAGAAGCTGGCGCAGTGGTTCGACTGGATGCACAAGAACCAGTGGCACCCGGTTTCCGTGCAGCAGATCATCGATGCCCACAACGGCGGCCCGGCCCTGCCGGACAACGCCGTGCTGCTGAGCTTCGACGATGGCCTGGAAAGCACGTATTCGCAGGTCTATCCGCTGCTCAAGGCCTACCACTACCCGGCCCTGTTCGCGCTGGAAACCGGCTGGCTTCGGCGCGTGCACGGCGGTCCGGTGATCAGCGGCATCGACGAACCGGCCAGCCCGGCGCAACTCGCGGACGAGGCCGCCGGCGCGGTGTCGGAGAACCTCGACGAGCCCGGCAAGGTCGACTACAACGGCACCGAGCTGGGGCCGGAAGGCTTCGTCAACTGGGCCCAGGTGCGCGAGATGCAGGCCTCGGGACTGGTCGAGTTCGCCACCCATACCGACAGTCTGCACCACGGCATGCTGTCCAATCCGCAGGGCAACCAGGAGCCGGCCGCGGTCACCCGCATGTACCACCCGGCCACGCACGACTACGAATCGAACGCGATGTTCCGCCGGCGCATCCGTGACGACCTCAAGCGCAGCCTGGACATCATCACCAAGCACACCGGCGTGCGCCCGCGCGTGGTGGTGTGGCCGTATGGCGCGACCACCGGCGAGACCCTCGACATCGCGCACGCGCTCGGACTGAAGGTCTCCTTCAGCCTGATCGACAAGCATGCCTCGAGCGTCCAGCACATCGGCAACCTGGGGCGCTTCCTGATCATGGGCGACCCCGGCCCGATCGACATCGTCAGCCAGCTGGCCGAGAGCCTGGCCCCGCTGCCGAAGATCCAGCGCGCGGTGCAGGTCGACCTGGATGACATTTACGACCCCGATCCGAAGCAGGAAAACCGCAACCTCGGCAAGCTGCTCGATCGCATCCTGAAGATGCACGTGCGCACGGTCTACCTGCAGGCCTTTGCCGATCCGGATGGTGACGGCACCGCCTCGGCACTGTACTTCCCCAACCGGTTCCTGCCGATGCGCGCGGACCTGTTCAACCGCGTGGCCTGGCAGCTGAAGACGCGCGCCCAGGTGGTGGTCTACGCGTGGTTGCCGCTGCTGGCCTACGACCTGCCCGACAAGACGCAGCAGCAACGACTGGACGTGAAGCAGTTCGGCCCCGACGGCAAGCCCGAGCCGGCCACCGGCGACTACCGTCGACTGAGTCCGTTCCAGCCGCAATCGCTGCGCATCGTGAAGGGCATCTATGCCGACCTGGCACGCAACCTGAGCAGCGTCAACGGCGTGCTGATCCACGACGACGCCACCCTGCACGCGGACGAGGACGCCACCAGCTGCCTGCCACAGGCCCGCTGGCCGGGCACCGACCGTGCGATCGAGAACTGCCGCCTGAGCGCACGTCAGAAGACCCTGGCGCTGATCGATTTCGGCCAGGCCGTGACCGATCACATGCGCTACTACACCAACCTGAGCAATCCATTCCACGTGGCGCGCAATCTCTACGCGCGCGTGGTCATGGATCCGTCGGCCGAGAACCGGTTCGCCCAGGCGCTGGGCCCGTTCCTCAAGCACTACGATGAAGTGGCGCTGATGGCCATGCCCTACCTGGACGGCACGAAAGAGAAACCGTCCGTGTGGCTGGACCAGTTGGCGGAGAAGGTGGCCGAGCATCCGGACGGCCTGCGCAAGACGGTGTTCGAGCTGCAAACGCGCGACTGGAACCGCAAGCAATGGATTCCGGGCGTGAAGCTGCGCGGCTGGATGCAGGAGCTGGTCCGCGACGGCGCGCTGAACCTGGCCTACTACCCCGACGACTTCCTGGCCGGCAAGCCACCGTACAAGCCGACCTTCACCGGTATCAGTCTCAACGACTATCCGCATGGCGAGGGAGGTCGATGATGTGGCCTGACATTACCCATGCCGCGTCGTGGAACATGCGCGACATCCTGTTCGGTTTCGCCTTCTACTACCCGCTGTTCATGGCCTGGATCTGGATGATCGGCGGGGTCTGGTTCTACATCCGACGCGAACGCCGCAAGGGGCTGGGGCCGGACAACCCCGATCCGCTGGAAGAATCGCCGCCGTGCAGCATCCTGGTGCCCTGCTTCGACGAGCAGGACAACGTGCGCGACACCATCGAATACGCCCTGGCCTCGCACTACCCGGAATTCGAGGTCATCGCCATCAACGACGGCAGCAGCGACAAGACCGGGCCGATCCTGGACGAGCTGGCGTCCCGGCACGATCGCCTGCGGGTGATCCACCTGGCCCACAACCAGGGCAAGGCCATCGCGCTTCGCACCGGTGCCCTGGCCTCGGCCCACGAGTTCCTGATCTGCATCGACGGCGACGCGCTGATCCATCCCTATGCCGTGCACTGGATGATCGCGCACTTCCACGAAGGCCCGCGCGTGGGCGCCGTGACCGGCAACCCGCGCATCCTCAACCGCTCCTCGCTGCTGGGCAAGGTGCAGGTGGGCGAGTTCTCCTCGATCATCGGCCTGATCAAGCGCGCCCAGCGCACCTACGGGCGCATCTTCACGGTCTCGGGCGTGATCGCGGCCTTCCGCAAGTCGGCACTGCAGCGCGTGGGCTACTGGCAGGAGGACATGGTCACCGACGACATCGACGTGTCCTGGCGGCTGCAGATGGACCACTGGGACATCCGCTACGAGCCCGAGGCGCTGTGCTACATCTACATGCCCGAGACCCTGACCGGCCTGTGGAAGCAGCGCCTGCGCTGGGCCCAGGGCGGCGTGGAAGTGCTGTTCCGCTACGCCCGCCAGCTGACGACCTGGCGCCACCGGCGGTTCTGGGGCGTGGCGCTGGAATACATGACCAGCGTGACCTGGTCGTACGTGATGCTGCTGATCTTCGTGCTGTATTTCCTGGGCAAGTTCATCGCCTTGCCGCCGGAGTGGGCGGTGGACACCCTGCTGCCGGAATGGAACGGCACGGTGCTGGGCGTGACCTGCCTGATCCAGTTCCTGGTCAGCCTGTGGATCGATCGCCGTTACGAGCACGGCCGCTTCCTGCGCAACTACTTCTGGGTGATCTGGTACCCGCTGCTGTACTGGATCCTGTCCATGTTCACCGCCGTGGTGGCCTTGCCCAAGACGATCCTGCGCCGGCGCAAGCGCGCACGCTGGGTCAGTCCCGACCGCGGCCTGCGACCGGAATGAGGACAGACGCGATGAATGCCACGCGCCACGATCCCGAGATCCGCCTGCCGCAGACCATCCACCGGCCGGAACTGCAAAGCCGCGTGCAGCGCAGCGTGTACGCGTTGCTGTCGACCATCGGCTGGCTGGTCTGGCTGTACCTGTTCGGACCGCTGCTGAGCGCCATGGCCTGGGTGTTCGGCTACAAGCGCTTCAACGAATACGTGCTCCACAACACCAGCGATGCCATGCACACGCTGATGGTCTACGCCATCATCATCGGCGCGGCCGGCCTGGCCTTCGTGCTGTGGGCCACCTACAACCTGTTCCGCTTCCGCGGGCGTTCGCGCCGCGCCGCGACCGAGCCGGCCACGCTGGCCGAAGTGGCCCGGACCTACGACGTCAGCGAGGCGCTGGTAGCGCAGATCCGCCGGACCAAGGTGCAGCGCGTGCACCATGACGAGCACGGCAGGATCACCGCCAGCGACGTGCTCGGATCGGCGGTACCGGGCACGCCGTCGTCCGGCACCTGACGTGCGCGCTCAGGCGCCGCGGTGCTTGCCGCGCGCGTCCTTGAACAGGGCGCGGATGCGCACCACGTCGGCATCCAGGTCGCCGGTGGTGGTCTGCAGCTCGCCGAGGGTGAAGGTCTTGCTGGGGTAGTCGATCATCACCGGCTGGATCGGCACGTGCGCCGCATCGGCGATGCGCGCGAAACCGGACTTCCAGCGCTCGACCTTCTTGCGCGTGCCTTCCGGGGTGATGCCCAGCCACATGTGCTCGCGCCCGTTGAAGCGATGGAGCATCTGCCCGACCACGCCGATCGCGGCCTTGCGGTCGATCGGGATCAGCCCGAAGCGGCGCAGCAGCGGACCCAGCGGGCCGTCCATCACTTCCTTCTTGATCATGATGTTGATGTCCAGGCCCAGCGCGACCTTGATCATCAGCCCCCACACGCCGTCCCAGTACGAGGAATGCGGCGCGCCGATGAGGATCAGCTTGGGCACATCCGGCAGGGTGCCGAGCAAGCGCCAGCCGGACAGGCGCAGGATCAGATGGCACAGGTGTGAGAACAGGCCGCGGCGTACGCGCGGAGCTTGCGGCGGCATGTCGGGCAGGATCGGGTCACTCATTCGCCTTTCCAGTCGCGAGAACGCGTCTGCTTGATGTGGCCCCGGCGCTGCTTGGCCTTCAGCCGCCGTTCCTTGGAGGCACGCGTGGGACGCGTGGGAATGCGCTTGGCCGGCGCACGGGTGGCCGTGCGCAGCAGTTCGGCCAGGCGTTGGCGTGCATCCTCGCGATTGCGCGCCTGGTCGCGGAAGCGGCGTGCCTGGATCACCACCACGCCCTCGCCGCTGATGCGCCGGTCGTGGCGCGCCAGCAGCCGGGCGCGCACGGAATCGGGCAAGGCCGGCGAATGCGCCGCGTCGAAGCGCAGTTCGACCGCGCTCTCGGTCCGGTTCACGTGCTGCCCACCCGGCCCCGTCGCGCGCACGAAGCGCTCGGTCAGCTCGGATTCGGGGATGGCGATGGATCGGTTCACGCGAAGCATGCGCAAAGTGTACCGGCCCCGCGCGGCAAGCACATGACCATGCGCCATCGCGCCTCCCGGCGCTCCTACAAAGGATAGGACAGCGTCCGGCCACACTGTAGGAGCGCCGGAAGGCGCGAACCGGCAACGCGGCAAGACCCGGTTTTCGCGGCCAGCCCCCATCGCGCGCCGTCGCACCACGGGCATTCCCTCCGGTCACGGCTTCCACCGCTCCCACAAAGGTAGGAAAGGCTTCGGGGGTCTTGTGGGAGCACTGGAAGGTGCGACCGGAAACGCGGCAGGAACCCGGTCTTCGTGGCAAGCCCCCACCGCGCGCCATCGCGCCTTCCGGCGCTCCTACAAAGGTTAGGAAGGCACCCGGCCACACTGTAGGAGCGCCGGAAGGCGCGAACGGCAACGCGGCCAGATCCGGTGTTCGCGGCCAGCCCCCATCGCGCGCCGTCGCACCACGGGCATTCCCTCCGGTCACGGCTTCCACCGCTCCCACAAAGGTAGGAAAGGCTTCGGGGGTCTTGTGGGAGCACTGGAAGGTGCGACCGGAAACGCGGCAGGACCCGGTCTTCGTGGCAAGCCCCCACCGCGCGCCATCGCGCCTTCCGGCGCTCCTACAAAGGTTAGGAAGGCACCCGGCCACACTGTAGGAGCGCCGGAAGGCGCGAACGGCAACGCGGCAAGACCCGGTTTTCGCGGCCAGCCCCCATCGCGCGCCGTCGCACCACGGGCATTCCCTCCGGTCACGGCTTCCACCGCTCCCACAAAGGTAGGAAAGGCTTCGGGGGTCTTGTGGGAGCACTGGAAGGTGCGACCGGAAACGCGGCAGGAACCCGGTCTTCGTGGCACGCCCCCATCGCGCGCCATCGCACCACGGGCATTCCCTCCGGTCACGCCTTCCGGCGCTCCTACAAAGAGTAGGCAGGCGTACGGGGGCTATCCCCGCCGCGGCCAGCTCAGGATGAACGCCAGCGCCCCGCAGGCGCCGGCCGTGCCGGCGATCCAGGCCGCATCCGGCGCCTGCAGCGACCAGGCCAGTGCCGCGCCGATCACCAGCGCGGTACCCAGCAGGCTGCCGAACACCGTGCGCCGGGTGCGCGCGGATTGCGCGCCCAGGCGCTCCAGTTCGGCGGAGGTGAACTGCACGCGGGTCTCCCCGCCCACCGCCTGCTCCAGCAGGTCGTGGATCAGGTCGGGCATGCGCGGGGCGGTGTGCAGCCACTCGGGCAGGCGTCGGCGAAGTGCCTGCAGGGCGCGGCGCGGGTGGTAGCGCTGGCGCAGGATGCGCTTGAGTACCGGATGCGCCACCGACCAGATGTCGATGTCCGGATCCAGCATCCGACCCACGCCCTCGATGTTGAGCAGCGTCTTCTGCAGCAGGATCAGCTGCGGCTGCAGGGTCAGCTCGAAGCGGCGCGCAGTCTGGAACAGCTTGGCCACCACCTCGGCCAGCGAGATCTGCGCCAGCGGCCGCGTGAAGTAGGGCTCGCACACCGTGCGCACCGCCGCCTCCAGCTCGTCCACGCGGATGTGCCGCGGCATCCAGCCGGCCGCCAGGTGCAGCTCGGCGATGCGCCGGTAGTCGCGCTCGAACAGGGCGATGAAGTTTTCCGCCAGCCAGTACTGGTCGGCTTCGGGCAGCGAGCCCATGATGCCGAAATCCAGCGCGATGAAGCGCGGGCGGCGTGCTGGAGATGTCCACCCAGATGTTGCCCGGGTGGGCGTCGGCGTGGAAGAAGTTGTCGCGGAACACCTGCTCGTAGAACAGCCGCACGCCCATCGCCGCCAGGGCGCGGCGGTCGATGCCGGCCGCGTCGATCGCCTCGATGTCGTCGGCGGGCACGCCGTGCAGGCGCTCCAGCGTCAGCACCCGGGCGCTGGAAAGGTCCCAGAACACCGCCGGTACGGTGAGCTCGTCCGTATGCTCGAAATTGCGCCGCAGCAGGCTGGCGTTGGCGCCCTCGCGCTGCAGGTCCAGCTCGTTCTCCAGCGTCTTCTCGATCTCGGCGACCACTTCCAGCGGGCGGATCTTGTCGGCGTTGGGGTGCCAGCGCTGGGCCAGGTGGCCGAGCGCGCGCAGCAGGTCGACGTCGCGTCGGATGCGCTTGTCGATCCCCGGGCGCAGCACCTTGACCACCACCTCGGCACCGTCATGCATCTGCGCGGCGTGCACCTGGGCGATCGAGGCCGAGGCCAGTGGCGTTTCGTCGAACTGCGCGAACAGCTTGTCGACCGGCTGGCCCAGGGCGTCCTCGACGATGGCGCGTGCCTCGGCGCCGGGGAACGGCGGCACCTGATCCTGCAGCGAGGCCAGCTCGTCGGCGATGTCGGCGGGAATCAGGTCGCGCCGCGTGGACAGCACCTGGCCGGCCTTGACGAAGATCGGGCCCAGTTCGTTCAGCGCCACGCACAACCGCGCACCGCGCGACTGGCGGCGCACGTCGGCGCGGGCGCGCGGCAGCACCAGGCGCAGCCACTTCAGCGGCCGGAACAGGTGCGCGGCGTCGACCACCTCGTCCAGCCGGTAGCGCACCAGCACGCTGGCCACGCGCAGCAGCCGGGGGGCCAGTCGCAGCGGCGTCACGCGTCGGTCTCCAGGCTTCGGCCCAGCCGGTTCAGGCGCGCGTCCAGCCGCTCCACGCGCTCGCGCAGCGTGTCGACGTCGTCCAGGAAGGCATCCATCTCGTCCGGTGCCACCGCCAGGCGCGATTCCTCGCGCAGCCAGTCGGCGGTGTCCTCGACCAGATGTTTGGCACCGCGCCGCGCGTGTGCCAGACCGCGTTGCATGGCGCGCGCCATGGGCACGCCGAGCACGTCGCCGAAGCGCTGCGCGAAAGCTTCCTCGAAATCCGGGGCATATTCACGCGCCAGTTTTTCCAGTCGCCGCGCCAGGCCGGCGTCGCCAGCGATCTCCACCTGTCCGGGGGCGATGCCGTCCTCGCCGCGCTGGAGCGCCATGGCCAGCAAGCTGCCGGGCGTGGCCTTCACGCGCAGCGTCGGACCGCCGGCCTCGTCGGGCGGCGGCGGGCCTACCCTCAGGCGGCCGTCTTCCACGTGCACGGACAGCGCCAGCTCCGGGCCGTGCATGTACACGACCACGCGCCGGCCCTCCAGGGTCTCGAGCTGGTTGCGGGTGTCCGGGTCCAGGTCCACGGCGCGGTTGAGCGCGCTCTCCAGGGCGCGCCCGGCAAGCACGCGCAGCGGGCGCGGCAGCAGCGAAGGCGTATCGGTCATGCGCCGATTGTACCTGCAGGGCGCGTCGCGACGGGCACTGCGCGTGCGCGGCGCAGTGCCGCGATCAGGCTGCGCCGGGAAATCCGAGTTGGCGCCAGGCCTCGAACACCGTCACCGCGACGGCGTTGGACAGGTTCAGGCTGCGGCTTTGCGGGCGCATCGGAAGGCGCAGGCGGCGTTCCTCGGGCAGCGCGTCGAGCACGGCATCGGGCAGGCCGGCGGTCTCGCAGCCGAACAGCAGGGCATCGCCGTCGGCGAAGGCGGTATCGGTGGGGCGGCGCGAGCCGCGGGTGGTCAGGGCGAACATGCGCGGGTGGCCGAGCGCGGCCAGGCAGGCGTCCAGGTCCTCGTGCACGGCCAGGTCGGCGTACTCGTGGTAGTCCAGGCCGGCGCGGCGCAGGCGCTTGTCGTCGAGATCGAAGCCGAGCGGGCGCACCAGGTGCAGCGCGGCGCCGGTGTTGGCACACAGGCGAATCACGTTGCCGGTATTGGGCGGGATCTCGGGGCGGTGCAGGATGACGTTGAGCATGCGTGCATTATCCTGCATCCGCCCCCGGGTCCGCGCCGGCGGTGCACATCAGTCCTTGCGCAGACACAGCACACCGTCGGGCAGCAGCGGACAGGCCATCGGGGTGATCGCCCCCAGGCCGGTGGCATGTGTGCCGGCCAGCTGGGTCTCGGTGGCCACCGAACGGCTTTGCACGGTCGGCGGGAAGAGCATCGATCCGACGGTCGCGGCACACAGCGCCATGCAGACCACGAACAAACCACGTAAGAGCAGACTTTCGAATTTCATCTCGTGACTCCTGGGGAGGAAGTGTCCCTGTGCTGTCTATCTCGCAAGGGTCGTGCCAAGAATGGCGGAGTTCACAAGTTGTTGTTCTAAATAGTTTTTCTGGAGTGTATGCGGCGACAGGTACATGTCCGCGGACGCGTGTCCGCCCGCGACCGGACAGTACGGACGCGGGCAGCGGACCGATTCAGTGCAACGTGCACTGCCCGGCCAATTCGGTGTGGCGCGCGGCCGCCAGCGCCGCCGGGGTGACGCGCACGCCGCGCTGGTCCGGTGGATAGCGCAGGCGCACCTTGAGGTTCTCGCCGCGCACGTCGCGCAGGTTGGACAGGCCGCGGAACCAGGCCAGCGTGCGGCCCTTCTCGAAGTAGCCCACATCGATATGCGGCAGCACGAAGGCGAACCAGCGGTCCAGTTTCAGCCGGAACACCATGATGCCCTTCGCGGCGGCCTCGGCATCGTCATGGCGCACGATGCGAAAGTGCATGAACTTCAGGTGGCTGGGCACCAGGAAGTCGATCTTCAGCGCATCCCCGGCGGCGAGTGCCTTCCAGTGCCGGCGGATGAACACGTCGAAGCCGCTGTCGATCACCGGGGTGGACACCGTCGGCAGTGGTTTGCTGCGGGTGCGGTCGGCGCCGACGCGGTGCACGAAGACCTGGCGCCGGCCGTCGCGCTTGCGCACGCCCTCGCGATAACCGCTGCGCGCATCGTGCAGCTGGAAGTCGGGGGCCAGCGCGTGGCCGTCGTCGATGAGCTTGCGTGCGAACGGCCGTCCGTCCGGGCAGCGGTACAGCACCAGCTCGCGGCGCGCATCGGCGGGCCCGTAGCGGTAGTGGTCCTCGCGGTACAGCACCTGTGTCCCGTCCGGTGCGGTGGCGATGCCGGTGTAGCGGGTCGCGGGGGGCTGCGCAGCGGCCGACGCCGCGTGCAGGGCCATGGACAACAGCAGGGTCGCGATCATGCAGGATCCGGGTAGTGCTCGTATTCACACATACGCATGCGGCGCTCCGCCGGATGCGAGCGACCGCCCCATCCCGAATCCCAATCCCCAATCCGAGCCCGAGTCCCGAGCCCGCGAGTCCCGAGTCCCGAGTCCCGCGATCGCGGTCCCGCTCCCGGACAGAGTCCCGCTATCCCGCATCCCGCATCCCGCATCCCGCCGCGCGGCACACGTCCCTTAAGCCACCGGTCACGCAGCTGCGGTAGCATGCAACGATCCCAAGCCCCGTACCGTTTCCGGAGACCCCCATGCGCAAGCGCGTTCTGCTGCTGACCTTCGTCGCCCTGCCCGTCCTGATCGCCGGCTGCAGCTGGGGCATCAAGCTCGATGCCGGCGGCCGCAAGGTCCGCACCGCCTGGCTCCAGGACGTCTCCAGCTGCAAGAACATGGGCAAGATCACCGTCTCGGTGATGGACCGCGTGGGCCCGATCGACCGCAACGGCATCAAGGTGGCCGACGAGCTGGAAGTGATGGCGCGCAACGAGGCCGCCACCATGGGTGCGGACACGGTCAAGCCGCTGGGCGATCCCCAGGACGGCGCGCAGTCCTGGGGTGCCTACCAGTGCGGCAGCCAGCAGCTGCCAAGTGCCGGCAAGGACAAGAACCCGGCCGCACCGCAGGAGACCGGCAAGGCCGCCACCTACCCGATGAAGTCCGGCGGCTGATCGCGCCGGGCGACGCGTCAGGCGTCCAGATCGGGGATCATCCGGCTCTGCAGCCGCGTGACCGCGTCCTTGAGCTGCAGCTTGCGCTTCTTCATGCGCGTGAGGAGAACCTGGTCGCAGGCCGGATCACCGGACAGGCGCGCGATGGCGTCGTCCAGGTCGCGATGCTCCAGGCGCAGGGCCTCCAGCTGGCGGGCGATCTCGATCGGGTCGGGCGTTCGCACGACGCGGGCTCCGTGACCGAAAGCCCCAGTGTAGCGCCGTTGAGGCCGTTACAATCACCCGATTATGAATGCCCGCGAAGTGACCATCCCCGTCCAGCAGCTCGCCGGCACGCGCCGCAACGAGTCCCTGGGCCGCAAGCTGCGCCGCCTGACCGGCAAGGCCATCGCCGATTTTTCCATGATCGAGGACGGCGACAAGGTCATGGTGTGCCTGTCCGGCGGCAAGGATTCCTACACCCTGCTGGACATGCTGCTTCAGCTCAAGGCCCGCGCCCCGGTGCACTTCGAGCTGATCGCGGTGAACCTGGACCAGAAGCAACCCGGCTTCCCCGAGCACGTGCTGCCGGACTACCTGCGCGCCAGGGGCGTGCCGTTCCACATCATCGAGCAGGACACCTACAGCGTGGTCAAGCGGGTGATCCCCGAGGGCGCCACCACCTGCAGCCTGTGCTCGCGCCTGCGCCGCGGCGCGCTGTACACCTGGGCGGCCGACAACGGCATCAGCAAGATCGCGCTGGGCCACCACGGAGACGACCGGGTGGCCACCCTGTTCCTGAACCTGTTCTTCCAGGCCACGGTGAAATCCATGCCGCCCAAGCTGCGCTCGGATGATGGCCGCCACGTGGTCATCCGTCCGCTGGCCTACTGCCGCGAGCGCGACATCGCCGCCTACGCCGAGCAGCAGGGCTTCCCGATCATTCCCTGCAACCTGTGCGGCAGCCAGCCCAACCTGCAGCGCCAGGCCGTGCAGGCCATGCTCGACCAATGGGACGCCGACCACCCCGGCCGCGTGGACAACATCCTGCGCGCCCTCGGCCACGTGGTCCCCTCGCACCTGGCCGACCCCACCCAGTTCGATTTCGCCAGCCTGTAGGCCATCACGCAACCCTTCCGGTTTCACTGTAGGAGCGCCGGAAGGCGCGAACGGCAACGCGGCAAGACCCGGTCTTCGCGGCCAGCCCCCATCGCGCGCCATCGCACCACGGGCATTCCCTTCGGTCACGCCTTCCGGCGCTCCTACAAAGGGTAGGAAAGCTCCCGGATGCACGGTAGGAGCGCCGGAAGGCGCGAACGGCAACGCGGCAAGATCCGGTCTTCGCGCCCAGCCCCCATCGCGCCGTCACCCACACACCCAATCCTCATAAGCCCCCCGCCGACCGCAGCCGCCCCGGGGCGTACAATGCCCCTCCCCGACACCCCGCACGCCACAGGTTGCCCCCATGTCCCTGTTCACCGCCGTCGAACTGGCCCCCCGCGACCCGATCCTCGGCCTCAACGAGGCCTACGCCGCCGATACGCGCAAGAACAAGGTCAACCTCGGCGTGGGCGTGTATTTCGACGCCGACGGCAAGCTGCCGCTGATGCGCGCGGTGCGCGAGGCCGAACAGGCGCGCCTGGCCGCGCCCACCGCGCACGGCTACCTGCCCATCGACGGCATCGCCGCCTACGACACCGCTGTGCAGCACCTGCTGTTCGGCGCCGAATCGGCGGCCGTGACGGAACACCGCGTGGTCACCGTGCAGGGCGTGGGCGGCACCGGTGCGCTCAAGGTCGGTGCCGACTTCCTGCACCGCCTCGAGCCGAATGCGAAGGTCGCCATCAGCACGCCCAGCTGGGCCAACCACCGCGGCATCTTCGAGAATGCCGGCTTCGAGGTGATCCAGTACCCGTACTACGAGGCGGCCAGCCACGGCGTGGACTTCGCCGCCATGCTCGCGGCGCTGGACGGCTACGCCGCCGGCACCGTGGTGGTGCTGCACGCCTGTTGCCACAACCCGACCGGCGTGGACCTGGACACCGCCCAGTGGCAGCAGGTGATCGAGCGCATGCAGGCCCGCGACCTGGTGGCCTTCCTGGACATCGCCTACCAGGGCTTCGGCGACGGCATCGAGCCGGACGCCGCCGCGGTGCGCCTGTTCGCCGACAGCGGCCTGCCGCTGCTGGTGGCCAGCTCGTTCTCCAAGTCGTTCTCGCTGTACGGCGAGCGCGTGGGCGCGCTGTCGGTGGTCACCGCCAGCGACGACGAGGCCCGGCGCGTGCAGTCCCAGCTCAAGCGCGTGGTGCGCACCAACTACTCCAACCCGCCCACCTACGGCGCCGCGCTGGTCAGCCACGTGCTGTCCACGCCGGCGCTGCGCGCGATGTGGGAAGAGGAACTGGGCCAGATGCGCGAGCGCATCCGCGCCATGCGCACCGGCCTGGTCCAGCGCCTGGCCGCGCACGGCGTGCCCGGCGATTTCAGCTTCATCGAGCGCCAGCGCGGCATGTTCTCCTATTCGGGCCTGAGCGCCGACCAGGTACAGCGCCTGGCCGACGAATTCGGCATCTACGCCGTCGGCTCCGGCCGCATCTGCGTGGCCGCGCTCAACGAAGGCAACCTGGACACCGTCGCCGCCGCCATCGCCGCTGTCAGCGCCTGACCCCGCGCAAACCCGCCTATCCTTTGTAGGAGCGCCGGAAGGCGCGATGGCGCGCGGTGGGAACTTGCGGCGAAGACCGGCTCTTGCCGCGTTGCCGATTCGCGCCTTCCGGCGCTCCTACAAAGGGTAGGAGGTCTTTGGGCGCAAACCCGGATCCGGTTCGCCGAATCTCACCGCCCACACTCCCACCGACCCGCTATCATGACCGCCCGCGCCCCGGGCGAATTCACCCCCTACCGCAAGGACCCGCATGTTCTTCCGCAACCTCACCCTGTTCCGCTTCTCCCCCGCCGTGTCCGCCTCGCTGGACGACCTCGAATCCGCGCTCGACGGTCATCGCCTGCGACCGTGCGGGGCGATGGAGATGGCCACGCACGGCTTCGTGCCGCCGCTGGGCCCGGACGCCGAGGCGCTGACCCACGGCGTGGGCGACAGCCTGCTGGTCACGGTGGGCAGCGAGGACAAGCTGCTGCCGTCCTCGGTGGTCAACGAGGAACTGTCGCGCAAGGTGCGCAAGCTGGCCGAGGCCGAAGGCCGCCGCGTCGGAGGGCGCGAGCGCAAGCGCCTCAAGCAGGAAACCCTGGACGAGCTGATGCCGCGCGCCTTCTCGCGCCCCTCGCGCCAGCAGGTGTGGCTGCAGCGCAAGCTCGGCTGGGCGGTGTTCGACACCTCCAGCCGCAAGGCCGCCGAGCAGGCCCTGACCACCCTGCGCGAGTCCATGGGCAGCTTCCCCGCGGTGCCGCTGGCGCCGGAAAAAGCGCCGCGCCAGATCATGACCGACTGGCTGACCAGCGGCGACCTGCCGGCCGGCCTGAGCCTGTCCGACGAGTGCGAACTGCGCGATCCGGCCAACGCCGGCGGCGCGGTGGTGCGCTGTCGTCATCAGGAGCTTGAATCGGACGAGATCCGGGAGCATCTTCGCGGTGGCAAGCAGGTGTTCCAGCTGGGCCTGGAATTCGACGAGCGCATCGGCTTCGTGCTCGGCGAGGACATGGTGATCCGCAAGCTGAAATTCTTCGACGTGGTCACCGACGATCTGGACCACGCCCAGGCCGATTCGGCCGCCGAGGAAATGGACGCGCGGTTCGCCCTGATGACCCTGGAACTGGAACGCCTGCTGGGCAAACTGGATGAATGGTTCGGCCTGCCCCGTCCCGACGACGGGGCCTGACGTGAGCACACACAAACCATGGTTCGCGAACGCGTAACGGGCAACTGGCTGGAGCTGTCCACGGCCAGCGGCACCCGCATCAAGGTCCTCGGCAATCCGCATCCGCGCTCCAAGCGCCTGCGCCTGACGGTCACCCCCGGCGGCGCGCGCGTGAGCTATCCGCACGGCACCCACCCGGCCCGCGTCTCGGCGTTCCTGCGTGAGAACGCCGACTGGCTGGAACGCGAGCTGGGCCGCCAGACCGTCCGGACCCTGCCGCGCCTTTGCGTGGGCCGCGACACCGACATGCCGCTGCGCGGCGAGCGCGTACCGCTGACCTGGGCCGAGGCGCCCTACCCGCGCGTGCAGCGCGAGGGCGAGGCCGTGATCCTGGCCCTGCCGCGCCTGACCCCGCGCTTCCTGCCCGTGGCGCGCGGCCTGCTGGCCGGCTTCCTGGAAGAGCGCATGCGCCGCGACGTGGCGCGCTGGATGGCACGCATGGTCCCGCAGCTGGGCCTGGCCCCCACCGGCCTGCGCATCCGCCCGATGCAGAGCCAGTGGGGCAGCCTGGACACCCGCGACCGCATCAACCTGGACCTGTCCCTGGCCCTGGCCCCCGCCCCGGCCCTGCGCTACGTGCTGGCCCACGAACTGGCCCACCTGAAAGTCCGCGACCACTCCCCGCGCTTCTGGCGCCAGGTCGCCGAACTCGACCCCGCCTGGGAAACCCAGCGCATCTGGCTGCGCGACGAAGGCCTGGCCCTGAAGCTGGAAATCGAGCGCCTGGTCGCCGACATCGCCGATTGAAGGGTCGGGTTCACTGTAGGAGCGCCGGAAGGCGCGATCGGAAACGCGGCCAGACCCGGTTTTCGCGGCCAGCCCCCATCGCGCGCCATCGCGCCTTCCAGCGCTCCTACAAAGGTAGGAAGGGCCTCGGCCACATGTAGGAGCGCCGGAAGGTGCGAACGGCAACGCGGCCAGATCCGGTTTTCGCGGCCAGCCCCCATCGCGCGCCGTCGCGGCTTCCACCGCTCCCACAAAGGTAGGGAAGGCTTCGGGGGTCTTGTAGGAGCGCTGGAAGGCGCGACCGGAAACGCGGCAAGAACTCGGTCTTCGCGGCAAGCCCACATCGCGCGCTCATCGCGCCTTCCGGCGCTCCTACAAAGGTTAGGAAGGCGCCCGGCCACACTGTAGGAGCGCCGGGAGGCGCGAACGGCAACGCGGCAAAACCCGGCCCCTGCACCCGAACATGTGACCAACGGGACCACCCCCGTGACGAGCGGAGTCGACGCCGACCCTCCATCACGGTTCAATGGGGACGATGACGTCCGAACCTTGCCCACCCACCACGCCCGACGTGCCGCACGCGGTGCGCGCGCGCGGCTGGCCGCGGGTCCGCTTCCTGCTGCTGTACTTCCTGGCCTGGCTGCTGCTGGGCCTGTGGCAGGGTGCCGAGAGCGTGATCAGCATGCGCCGCAACATGCACCCGCCGCCGGACTGGCACGTATACGTGTGGGAGATCAGCAGTGCCATGGTGGTCGGCCTGCTGGCGCTGGTCGTGGCGCGCATCGAGGATCGTTGGCGGGTGACCGGCCCGGGCGTGCTTCGCCGGCTGCCGCTGCATGCGGTCGGCGCCGTGGTGTTCTCGGTGGTGCACGTGTCCCTGATGGTGTGGCTGCGCAAGCTGGCCTACGCAGTCGGCGGCGACCACTACGATTTCGGCCCGGTCGTGGAGGGTTTCTTCTACGAGTTCCAGCGCGACCTGGTTACCTACGCCGGCATCCTGATTGCCTGCGCCCTGCTGCGCACGGTGCGCGAGCGCCGCCGCCAGCAGCTGCGCGAACTGGAGCTGCGCAAGGCCGCCAGCGATGCGCGCCTGGCCCACCTGACCGCGCAGATGCAGCCGCACTTCCTGTTCAACACCATCAACACCATCACCAACCGCATGTACGAGGACGTGGCCGCCGCCGACCGCATGCTGGTGGCGCTGGCCGAGCTGCTGCGCGCGGCCATGGCGCGCGACGGCGGCGACCGGGTACGGATGTCCGAAGAACTGCACTGGCTGGAGGCGTACTGCCAGCTGATGGCCGAACGCCAGCCGGGTCGCTTCCAGCTGGCGATGGATGTCGATGACGCGGCGCGCGATGCCCGGATCCCGCGTCTGCTGCTGCAGCCGCTGGTGGAAAACGCGTTCCGCCACGGGCTGCGTGATGGCCGCGGCAAGCTGTCGATCCGGGTGCAGGCGCACGACGGCCGCCTGCGCTGCAGCGTGGGTGACGACGGTGTGGGCATGGACGACGATGCCGAACCGGGCCTGGGCCTGGGCAACGTTCGCGAGCGCCTGGCCCTGCTGTATCCGGACGATCACGAACTGACGATCGGTCCGCGCCCCGGGGGCGGCACCGAGGTCGTGATCGACATGCCGCTGGAGTACACCGATGACGCTGCGCCTGGCCATCGTTGAGGACGAGGCGCCGGCGCGCGCGCGGCTCCGGCGCCTGCTGGACGCGCACCCCGACGTCGAGGTGGTGCTGGAGGCCGACGGCCTGCGCGAGGCCCTGGCCGGACTGCCGCAGTCCGGCGCCGACGCCGTGTTCCTGGACATCGCCCTGGGCCACGCCACCGCCTTCGACCTGCTCGACCGCCTGCCCGAGCCCTGGCCGCTGATCGTGTTCGCCACCGCCTACCACGAGCACGCCCTGCGCGCGTTCGACGTGGCCGCGGTCGACTACCTGCTCAAGCCCTTCGACGACCGCCGCCTGGCCGCCACCCTGGACCGCCTGCGCGAGCGCCTGGCCGAGCCCGACCCGCTGCCCGCGGACGAGGATGTGCGCCGCGTGAAGGCGGCCCTGCCGGATCCGCCCGCGCCGCCGCCACTGGTGGTGCATGATCGCGGCAGCCGTGTGGTGGTGCCTCTGGAGGACGTCATTCGCATGGCCAGCTGCGGCAACTACGTCGAGCTGCACACCGCCGAACGCCGCTACCTCATGCGCACCAGCCTGACTCGCCTGGCGCAGCGGCTGGACCCGCAACGCTACCTTCGCGTGCACCGCCAGCACCTGGTGCGCGCCGACCAGATCGCCGCCCTGGCCCCGCGCGCCCATGGCGATGCCGAACTGACCCTGCGCGACGGCAGCACCGTGCAGGTCAGCCGGCGCTACCGCGAAGCGCTGCCGGAGGCGCTGCGCGGGCGCTGAACGTGGGTCGGCACGCCGTCCGCGTCGCCGCCGGTCCCGGCCGTCACAAATGCGTTGTGCGCACACGGACCGCCACCGAGGATCGGGGACAACCTCATCGGGAGCAATGCCCATGCGTCTGTCGATTCCGCTCGTCGCCGTGCTCGTTGCCGGCCTGGCCGCCTGCAGTGGGCCGTCCACACCACCGTCGCCGCCCTCCGCCGCGGCGCGCGCATTCCAGTGGTCGCACTGGGGCGGCAGCGCGGGCGGCGATCGCTACGCGCCCATCGACCAGATCACCAAGACCAACGTGGCCGGCCTGGAACCGATCTGGACCTTCCACACCGGCGCCATGGCCGAGGGCTGGAACGTGGCCGGCAAGCTCACCTTCGAGGCCACGCCGCTGTACGTCGACGGCACGCTGTACTTCGATACGTCCACCGGCCAGGTATTCGCCCTGGATGCCGCCACCGGCAAGCCCCGTTGGCACTACGACGCCCACGTCGACCCCAAGGGCTGGTACTCGGAACTGACCTCGCGCGGCGTCAGCTACTGGCGCGACCCGAAGGCCGCAGCGGGCAGCCCCTGCGCGGCGCGCCTGTTCGTGCCCACCATCGACGCGCGCCTGATCGCCCTGGATGCCGCCACCGGCAAGCCCTGCGCCGATTTCGGCGAGCACGGCCAGATCCACCTGGCCACGCATTTGCGCGACACATGGAAATACGACTACGAACTGACCTCGCCACCGGTGGTGGCCGACGGCACCGTCATCGCCGGCATCTCCATCGGCGACAACGGCACCGCCGCCGAAGCGCTGGGCGTGGTGCGCGCGTTCGACGCACGCAGCGGCGCGCCGCGCTGGCACTGGGACCCGATCGTGCGCACCGACGCCTCCCATCCCGAGCGCAAGCCGTACCCGAAGTGGAACGGCGCGGCCAACGCCTGGGGCGTGTTCTCGGTCGACGCCGAGCGCCACCTGGTGTTCATTCCCACCGGCTCGGCCAGCCCGGACCTGTACGGCGGCGAACGCCCCGGCGACGACCACTGGGCCAATTCCCTGGTGGCGCTGGACACGCGCACCGGCAAGCGGGTCTGGGCCCGCCAGCTGATCCACCATGACACCTGGGACTACGACCTGGCCGCCCAGCCCATGCTGATCACCCTGCATCGCCACGGCCAGGCCATCCCCGCGGTGGTGCAGCTGACCAAGAACGGCCAGGCCTTCGTGTTCGATCGCACCGACGGCACGCCGCTATTCCCGATCACCGAAAAGCCGGTGCCCACCGACGGCGTGCCCGGCGAACACCTGAGTCCGACCCAGCCGTACTCGTCGCTGCCGGCGCTGATCCGACAGGGCCCGGTCAAGCCGTCCGATGCCTGGGGCCTGACCTTCTGGAGCCGCAACGCCTGCCGCAAGAAGATCGAGCATCTGCGCAGCGACGGCATGTTCACGCCGCAGACCGAGCAGGGCAGCATCGAGATGCCCAGCTACGCCGGCGGCAGCAACTGGGGCGCCGGCGCCTGGAACCCGGCCACCCAGACCCTGTTCGCCAACGTCAACGACCTGCCGATGGAGGTGCAACTGTTGCCACGCGCCGAATACAACCGTCAGGTCAAGGCCGGCCGTACACCGGGTTGGGAATACGCACCGCAGCACGGCACCCCGTACGGCATGCGCCGCCGCGCCCTGCTGGGGCCTTCGGGCGCGCCCTGCATCGCCCCGCCGTGGGGCCGCCTGGTGGCGCTGGACCTGGCGCACGGGCGCATCGCCTGGAGCACCCCGCTGGGCAACAGCCGCGGGCAGGCGCCCTGGCCGTTCTGGTTCCTCAAGGGGGTGCCCAACATGGGCGGCCCGCTGGCCACGCGCAGCGGCTTGCTGTTCATCGGTGCCAGCACCGACGGCTACCTGCGTGCCGTTGACCAGAAAACCGGCAAGGTGCTGTGGCGCCACCATCTATCCGCGCCGGCCATGGCCACGCCGATGACCTACGTGGACGGGAAGCGGCAATACGTGGTGGTGGCGGCCGGCGGCCATGGCAAGCTCGGCACCGGAAGCGGCGATGCCATCGTCGCGTTCGCGCTGCCGCAATGATTAGCATGCTGCCCCTGCTGGCGCTGGCCGCCGCGGCTCCGGCCGCGACGGTGCCACCGCCGGTGCACTCCGTCCCCGTGCAGGCCATGCCGGTGCAGGTGGTCACGGCGCGTGCCACGGCGCCGCGTCCGTTCGACCTGCCGGCCGCGGTCGACGTGATCGACCTGACCGTCCCGGGCCGCGACGTGCCGGGCATCGGCGCGCGGCGAGCGCTGCGCGGCGTGCCTGGTCTGGCCGTGGGCGAGCGCCAGAACCTGGCCCAGGACGCACCGGTGTCGATCCGCGGCTTCGGTGCCCGGGCAGCCTTCGGCATCCGCGGCGTGCGCCTGGTCGTGGACGGTATCCCCGCCACCACGCCGGACGGCCAGGGCCAGCTGTCGCACGCGATGTTCGGCGCCGCCGAGCGCATCGAGGTCCTGCGCGGACCGTTCACCGCGCTGTACGCCAACGCTGCCGGCGGGCTGATCCGCGTGAGTACCGCCGCGGGCGAAACGCCGGCAAGCCAGCGGGTCGACATCGGCGGCGGCAGCCACGGCATCGGCCATGCCGAAGCCGGGGCCAGCGGTCGCGTCGGATCCATGGGTTACAACCTCAACCTGGACCGGACCCACGTCGATGGCCAGCGCGGCCACGCCCGCGCCGACCGCAGCGGCGCCAATCTGCGCCTGGACTGGCGCCGCAGCACGCGCCAGCGCTGGACCCTGGCCATGAACGCATTCGACCAGCCGCGCGCGCAGGATCCGCAAAGCCTCACCCGTGCCCAGTTCCGCACCGATCCGCAGCAGGCCGCGCCGTCCGCGCTGGCCTACGACACCCGCAAGCGCGTGCGCCAGACCCAGGCCGGCCTGACCCTGCACCAGGCGATTGGCACGCACCAGTCCGTGCGCGCCACGGCGTACGCGGGGCACCGCGCGGTGCGTCAGTACCTGTCGGTGCCGGTGTTCGTGCAGGCCAGCCCGCTCAGCTCCGGCGG
Source organism: uncultured Gammaproteobacteria bacterium (assembly GCA_963817755.1). GTDB lineage: Bacteria > Pseudomonadota > Gammaproteobacteria > Xanthomonadales > Rhodanobacteraceae > Oleiagrimonas. The sequence continues at coordinate 10,727 of CAWFPB010000004.1, read as the reverse complement.
CGTGATCGACCTCGGCGGCGCCTTCCGTGGCCTGGGCCTGCGCTGGGAATGGCGCGGACACGCGGGCGAACGGCCGTGGACGGTGACCGCCGGGTACGACGACGAATACCAGGACGTGCACCGGCGCGGCTACGACAATTTCGTCGGCGACGTACTCGGCGTGCCCGGCGACCTGCGTCGCGACGAGCACGACATCAGCCGCTCGCAGGGCCTGTACGCGCTGGGCACGCTGCGCCTGGCGCCGCGCTGGAGCCTCAGCACCGGCGTGCGCCGCAGCCGCGTGCAGGTGCGCGTGCGCGACCGGTTCGTCACCGCGGCCAATCCCGACGACAGCGGCCGCATGACCTACAGCGCCACCACCCCGGTGGCCGGCGTGCTGTTCCGCGCCAGCACGGCCTGGCACCTGTATGCCTCCTGGGGCCGCGCCTTCGAGACCCCGACTGGCGCCGAACTGGCCTACCGCCCGGACGGCAGTGCGGGCCTGAACCTGGCCCTGCGCCCGGCGCGCACGGTGCAGGCCGAGCTGGGCGCGAAATGGCGCGGGACGGGCGGGGCCCGCGCGGACCTGGCCGTGTTCGGCGCAAACACCCGCGACACCCTGGGCGTGGCCACATCCAGCGGCGGACGCACCACCTATCGCAACCTCGGCACCAGTCGGCGGCGCGGCATGGAGGCCTCGCTGCGCTGGCCGCTGGCGCGCCACTGGCGGTTCGAGCTGGCCGCCACCGAGCTGCGCGCGCAGGTACAGGCCGACGGCACCCGCACCCCGCTGCCCGGCGTGCCGCGCCGGCGATTGCAGCTGGGCCTGGACTGGACCGGCGCGCACGGCTGGCACGCCGGACTGCAGGCCGACGCGCGCGCCTCGGTCCCGGTCGACGACGCCGACACCCAGCGCGCCCCCGGTTACGCCCTGATCGGCCTGCGCGCCGACCACACCTGGCACGCCGGGGACCTGCAGATGACCGTCTTCGCCCGCCTGGACAACCTGTTCGATCGCACCTGGGTCGGCGCCGTGGTGGTCAACCAGGCCCAGGGCAAGTTCTTTGAGGCCGGCCCCGGCCGCAGCGTGTATGTCGGCCTGCGACTGCAGCACGGCGGGCCATGATGCCCGTAGGAGCGCTGGAAGGTGCGACCCGTGACCCAAAGCGGCAAGATCCTGTTTTTTTACGGCAAGCCCATAACGCGCGCCGTCGTACCAAGGGCATTCCCTTCGGTCACGGCTCCCACCGCTCCCACAAGAAATCCGAAACCTGCCCTACCTTTGTGGGAGCGGTGGAAGCCGCGACCGGTAACGCGGAAGGAGCCGGTCCTGGCAGGAACGATCCTCGCCTGCTTCGACACAGAAGTCTTCCGGTGCGGGCGCAAACTTCATCCTCTGCCTACGCCATCGACCAGGAATCACCGTCAGCCGAAGATGGGTTCGGATGCTGTTCCAGACCGACATCCGTCCGCCACCCTCGGTGGCATGAAACCAACCAACGAATTCCCCGGCTACAAGGCCCTGCGCATCGGACGCCGTTCACAGCCGCAACGCATCTACCTGATCACCTTCGTCACCCATCGCCGCCGCCGGTATTTTGGTCATCACCATGTGGCGCACGCCGTGGCACGCGAACTCGATGGACGGCACTTGTGGCGCAGCCATGCCGTGCATGCATGGGTGCTGATGCCTGATCACGTCCACGTGCTGTGTGAACTGGCCGACGATGAGAACCTGCCGCACCTGGTGACCCGCATCAAATCCGTCACGTCCAGGCTGGCCAACAGCGTATTGGGAAGCAGCGGCGCGTTCTGGGCGCGCGGCTATCACGACCATGTACTGCGAACCCAGGAAGAGCTGGGCCGCGCCGCCCAATACCTGGTCGCCAACCCGGTGCGCGCCGGCCTGGTGGAAGATCCGTGGCAGTGGCCTTACTGGAACAGCCGCTGGATCGAGACCTTCGATGACCTGCTGACCTTTGGCACCTAGGGCCCGTAACAGCTCAAGGCACGAGACCCGAGTAGGCTTCGGTGTTCTTGTAGGAGCGCTGGAAGGCGCGACCGGCAATGCGGCAAGACCCGGTCTTCGCGGCAAGGTCCTATCGCGCGCCGTCACACCACGGGCATTCCCTCCGGTCACGGCTTCCACCGCTCCCACAAAGGGTAGGGCAGGCACGGTCTCTTGTGGGAGCACTGGAAGGTGCGACCGGCAACGCGGCAAGAACCGGTTTTCGCGGCAAGGTCCTATCGCGCGCCGTCGCACCACGGGCATTCCCTCCGGTCACGGCTTCCACCGCTCCCACAAAGGTAGGAAAGGCATCGGTTTTCTTGTGGGAGCACTGGAAGGTGCGACCGGCAACGCGGCAAGAACCGGTTTTCGCGGCAAGGTCCTATCGCGCGCCGTCGCACCACGGGCATTCCCTCCGGTCACGGCTTCCACCGCTCCCACAAAGGTAGGGCAGGTTACGGGACTCTTGTGGGAGCACTGGAAGGTGCGACCGGCAACGCGGCAAGAACCGGTTTTCGCGGCAAGGTCCTATCGCGCGCCGTCGCGGCTTCCACCGCTCCCACAAAAAGTAGGAAAGGCATCGGTTTTCTTGTGGGAGCACTGGAAGGTGCGACCGGCAACGCGGCAAGGGCCGGTCTTCGCGGCAAGCCTAAATCGCGCGCGGTCACGGCTTCCACCGCTCCTACAAGGGTAGGGCAGGTTCCGGGCTTATTGGGTCAGGGTGTCGAAATTGTCGTAGAACAGCCGCGAATCGCGGTCGCGGGTCAGGTCGTACAGGTTGTAGCGCCGGTGCAGGGGGGCGCCGCCGTCGCGGGTGAGGGGTTCCCACAGGAAGCGGCCGCTGTGCGGGGACGAGCGCGGCAGGAGCAGGTCGAAGGGCACGGTCACGTAGATGCCCTTGTCGAAGCCACCCTCGCCGAACTGCTGGCGCGACACGTTGGTGAACGTGGCATACGCGCCCATCTTCACGCCGTTGCGGAACACCCGCGACAAATCGATGGTGCTGCCCCAGTCGCCGGCCAGATACCGGCCGAAGCTCACCTTGGCCAGCACGTGCTCGATGCCGGTGTCCACGTAGGCGGTCACGTGGCCGGTGGCCACCTGGTAGGACCGGAAACCCAGGTGCTGCGCGAAGCCGCGCTGGCGCACCCAGTTGGCGTCCGCGCCCAGCGCCCAGCGTGCGCCGAACGGGCGGTACAGCACTTCGCCGCCGGCGCCGCCGTACATGCTCTCCAGGTATCCCGCATACACCATGCCGTACCAGTCCGGCGCCAGGCGCCAGGCGCCGTTGAGCTGCAGGTCGGTCAGGTTGGCGCGCGAGGTGGTCACGTACTCGCGCTGGTAGGTGCGCACGCGCGGCAGGTTGGACGGGGCGGTGTAGGTAAAGCCGCTGTAGTTGTTGAACAGGTTCACGTTCACGTGCGTGCTGGCCCACCAGTGGTGCGCCAGGCGGTATTCGGCGTCGTAGTTGGCATCCAGCTGGTACAGGATGAACGCGTTGGGTCCGCCCAGGATCTGCTGGTAGCCGATGCCGAAGCCGCCGTGGTAGCGCTTCGGATCGCGCCGGTACAGCGTGGTGGTGTCGTCGCGCCGGATCGGCGGATCCAGCTCCACGCTGCGGCGCATGGCGGTGTCGTCAATGTCGCCGTGCAGCAGCGCATCAAAGCGCGGCCGGTGCACGCTGGTGTCGACGATCGGCATGCCGTGCTTGGTGCTGCGCACGGTGATCCAGTCGATATCCGGCGTCAGCGCGTGGTCGAGGATGCGCGTGGCGCGGCCCACGCCCTTGGGCGGGTAGAAGAAGTTGCGCTGCTGGCCGGTGACGATGACCTCATCGCCGCGCCGTTCCACGCGCGACACGTCGATGCCGGCGTTGCTGCGCAGGCGCTGGCTGATCGCCGCCCAGTCGGCCTGGTGCGGCGCGGCGGGCGGCGCCGGGGCGTCGGTCTCCGGCGGCGGGTCCATCACCTTTTCCGGGCCATGGGCGGCCGCCAGGTCGGTGTGCAGGGTCAGCGACAGCATCGCGGTGTGGCCGCGCTCGACCCCCACGGCCAGATCCAGCATCGAGCTGGCGTGGTAGACCAGCCCCAGGTTGAACGGCGAGTGCACGCGGAAGCGATGGTGGAACGGCTCGTGGCGGTAGTCGTTGCCGTCGTATTCCAGCTTCACCTGCAGCGGCGCCCACGGCGTGTTCCAGGACACGCCGCCGAACAGCGCCGTACGTCCGCGGAAGAACTCCCGGGCGTTGAGCTGGCCCGCGCCGGTATTGGGCGCCGGGCCGCGTGTTGAAACGATTGTCCAGCCAGCCCAGCGGATTGGGCAGGTCGCCGCGCGCGCCCACGTAGCCCCAGCCCAGGCCCAGGGTGAAGTCGAAGTCGTACCAGCGCTTGCTGGCCACCACGTACTCACCGGAGAACAGGCCGGTGCCGCCGATGTCGCGCAGGCCCACCGACACCGCCGGGCGCCAGCGGTTCTCGCGCCACAGGCGCACCTTGGTGTCGACGGCCTTGTCCTTGTAGGTCTGGTTGCCGGCGAAGTAGGCCGCGCCGTAGCGCACGTTGGAAATGGCGGTGTAGCGGAACGACAGCTCCAGCCAGTCCTCCGGTTGCATGGAGAACCCGTAGCGCGTGTACGGCGCCACGCGGCTGGCGGTGAAGGCGAAGGTGCCGGCCGGCTCCATGCGCGCGGTGGGCATCTGCAGCAAGCCCACGCTGCCGCTGTCGCCCTGGCTGTACCAGGTGACCTGGCTGCTGTCGCCGCCGTCGGCATGCGCCGGCGCGGCGGCCACGGCCAGCGCCGCGAGCACGGCCAGGGTCAGGGCGTGACGCCTCATGCGCCGTCCCCCGGCAGTGGCTGGGTGGCCAAAAAGCGCGCCATGTCGGCGTTGAAGTGCGCATCGCGCAGGATCTTCAGCACATCGGTGTCCAGCGGCACGAACAGCACTGCGCCCGGGGCGACGGGGGTCGGCGCCTGCCGGTTCCACGGCCCGATGCCGCGGCGCGTGACGTGCCCGTCCGGCTCGATCACGTACAGCCAATCGGGGCTGGCGCCGGTCGCGTGCGAGCATGCGGTCGCGTAATCGACGGCGGCTTGCATCGCCACGAAGGCGCGCGTGCACGGCGCATGCACGGCGCCGACCACGCGCACTTTATGCGGGCGCGTGGGGTAGCGCAGCGTGGCGCCGTCGGCCACCAGCGGGTTCACGTGCGCCAGCTCCAGCCGGCGCGGGTCCAGCACCAGGCCGGGGCGGCGCCCGGTCACCGGCATGGCGGTCAGTCGCGTGAGCCAACGCGCAGCCAGGGCGTGCAGGGCGGTGTCGCCGCGCAGGCGCGCGGCATCGGCCAGCACGCGCAGGTCGAACACCAGCCCGGCCTTCAGCGCGCGCTGCTTCGGTACACGCGCGGGCACCTGCCAGTCCGCGCCCAGCGGGTAGGCGTCCGCGCGCACGCCCACGGCCAGGGCAATGTCGGCCAGGCGGGTGCCGGCGGGCACGGCCACGGTGCCGGCATGGGTCACCGCGCCGCGCACGGTCACGTGCAGCTTGGCCGGTGCGGCCATGGCGATGGCCGGCAGCAGCAGGCCCAGCAGCAGGGCAAGGCGCGCGCGCGTCATGGCGAGGCCTCGCCGTAGGGCCGCAGCGCGGTCAGGGTCAGGGTGGGGCCGTCCGGCAGGGTCTGGCGCGACTTCCACACCACCCCGGCGGCATCCACCCAGTAGCGGTTGTGCGCCACAAAATCGATCGACGGCGCGCGCACCGTCTCCTCGACGATGCGCACGGTGTGCACCTTGCCCAGGATGGTCAGCGTGGTGTGCCCGGCCGGCGCCAGGTGCACGTGCAGCGTCACGCCGTAGCGGTAGCCCGGCGACAGGTCCACGTGGCGGATCAGGTCCACCGGCCCGGCCAAGTGCTCCAGGCCCGTGCGGAACGGGTCGTCGGCGGGCAGGGCGGTGGCGTCCAGGTTGGACACCACGTGCGCGGTCTTCACCACCAGGCCGTGGCGCAGCACGAACAAATGATCACCGCCGTCGTACCACAGCGTGCGGCCGTGCTCGACGTGGCCCATCACCAGCAGCTCCGGGCCTTCGCGCCAGTCCAGGCGCAGCTGGTAGTAGGGCCGCGCGTACACTTCCTTGGCCGTGAAATGCAGCGACGGCGGGCCCATCACGGCCTGCTTGACCGCCTGCGCGCTGTCGGCGTACACGCCGCTGCAGCCGGCCAGCAGGGCGGCCAGGGCGGCGGCGATCAGGACGCGCATGGCCGGACCTCCCGGCACGTTACTGCAGGTTCTTGTTGGCACTGGTGGTGGAATTGAGCAGGACCGACAGCGGCAGCATCTGGCTCACGAAGCGGTTCCAGCGGGTGATGCCGGCCGCGCCCACGAACACGATGTCGCCCGGGTGCAGCTGGAAGTTGTCGGCCAGGGCAAACGCCGCCGGCGACTTGGCATCCAGCTGGAACACCATCGACGGGGTGTCCTCCAGCTTCTTCACGCCGCGGATCACGTAGATCGACTTGCCCCTGGAGGTGGTCTGGTTCAGGCCACCGGTCTCGCCCAGCGCCTTGGACAGGCTCATGCGTGCGGTGCGGAAGGTCAGCGCCTGCGGGCGGCCCACCTCGCCCATCACGTACACCTGCTGGCGGTCGTTGTAGCCCAGGTAGATGTGATCGCCCGCCTTCAGGTCGATGTCGGCCGGGCCGTACAGGCCGTGCTGCAGGGCGTACAGGTCCAGCGTGTAGTCGTGGCCGTCGCGACGCAGCACCAGGTGCGACAGGTCCGCGTTGGCCGGGTCCACCTTGGCGGTGCCCAGGGCCTGGCCCAGGGTCAGCGGGGTCACCGTGATCGGCTGCGAGCCCGGATGCAGGAAGGCGCCGTTCAGCCACACCTTCTGGCTGGCGTACTGGATGATGCTGATGTCCACCTGCGGCTTTTCGATGTACTTGGCCAGCTTGGAGGCGATGCGCTCGCGCAGCTGCTCCAGGGTCATGCCGGCGGCGTGGATCTGGCCCACGTAGGGGTAGAACAGCGTGCCGTCCGGGCGCACCAGGCGGCCGTTGGCGTAGATCTGCTGCTGCGGGCCGGACGGGGCGGTCAGCTCCGGATGGTCCCAGACGGTGATGTACAGCTGGTCGCCGGCGCCGATGGTGTATTCGGCGGGCTTGAAGTGGAGCAGGGCAGGGGGAATGGCGTCATCGGGGCGGTTGGCGTCTTCCTGCGCGATCAGCTTGGGCGTGATCGGCACCAGCTCGATGCGGCCGGCCGAGGCCGAGGAGCTGTCTTCCAGGGCGCGCGTGTCCATGTGCTGGCCAGGCGCCAGGAAACAGCCGCCCAGGCTCGCGCCCAATGCCGCCAGCGCGACCCACTTAGCGATGTACTTCAAGATTCCTTCCCCTTGCGTAAATCGAAACGCCCGTCATCGCATGGGTCTGCGATGACGGGCGCTTGGCTGAAACAGCCGGCCCCGGGCGGGGCCGGGTCATGCGTGTCAGGGCGCCGTCGAACCCGTCGTGCCGCTGCTGGACGAATTGCTGGCGGCGACGACCGCGACCAGCACGGCAATGCCGCCGATCCACAGCAGCACGGTACGGTGCCGGCGCTGCTTGGCAATGTCGTGCGCGCCGGCGGTGCCGGCCGGCTGTGGCTGGGAAACTTCCATCTTGTCCTTGTCGGACACGTTGGTCTGTTGTGCCGGCTTGCTCGAACCTGCAGCAGCGGCAGCGCTGGTGGCCGCGAACGCCGCGGACGACGAAGCGAGCAGGCTCAGCGACAGGAAGGTGGCGGCCAGTGCCTTGAGTTTCATGATGATTTCCCCTCCAGGGAACGGATTCCGCAACCTTGCGGACCCCCGTATGAATGCACCCGGTCAAGGATGGCACCAACCGCGCGCGCCACGCAAGCGCCACGGCAAGCCGTTCCGCGGGCCAGCGGGCCTGCAGAACGGCGCAAAAAACAACATACGGGGCAGGCCGTCGATACGGCCCGGCAGGTCAGGGTGCGGTGGAACCGGTGGTACCGCTGCTGGACTTGCCGCTGCCGCTGGTGCCGATGATCACCGCGGCCAGCGCCACGCCGGCCACCCACAGCACCACCTTCTGGTTGCGGTGCTTCTTGGCCAGGTCGTGCGCGCCGCTGGTGCCGGCCGGCTTGGGCTGCGCCACCGGCTGCGTCTGCGCAGCCGCATGCGCGTCTGCCGCCGCCGCGGCATGCGCTGCGAACACCGCGGACGAGGACGCCAACAGGCACAGCGAAAGGATCGTGGCGGTCACTGCCTTCAGTTTCATGCGCTTCCCTCCAGGGAACGGAATCCGCAACCGTGCGGACCCATGCGAAAACAAGGCCCTGAGGATCGCACTAAGGGGTGGGCGCAGGCAACCGGGGGGCGGGACTCGGGGCTCGGGATCCGGGACCCGGAATTCGGGATTCGGGATTCATGCGGTAGGCCGGGGGATTCTTGTGGGAGCGGTGGAAGCCGCGACCGGTGACGCGGTTAGTTCCGGTCTTCGCGGCCAGCCCACACCGCGCGCCATCGCGCCTCCCGGCGCTCCTACAAAGGGTAGGAAGGCCCCCGGATTCACTGTAGGAGCGCCGGAAGGCGCGAACCGGCAACGCAGCAAGCCCCGGTCTTCGCGGCCAGCCCACACCGCGCGCCATCGCGCCTCCCGGCGCTCCTACAAAGGGTAGGAAGGCGTCCGGCCACACTTGCCCAGAATTGACAAAAAGTACAATTTGTCTACGATAAGCAACATTCATTGGTACAAGCGTCATGAAAAAACCCACGCCACAACCGACCGCAACCGTCCTCGGGCGCGCCCTGCGCGCACGCCGCAAGGCGCTGGGCATCAGCATGACGGCCGCGGCGGAGGCCGCAGGCATGTCGCGCTATACCTGGCACAAGCTGGAACACGGTGAACCCCAGGTCCAGCTGGGTTTCCTGCTGGAGGCCGCCCGGGTGCTGGATCTGGAATGCCACTTGCGCGGCCGCAAGGAGGCACCGCCACCCGACCACGAAGCACCGCGAAAAGACGTGCTGCCCCTGCAGATCCATCTGGCCCGCTATCCCGGGCCTCCAGCGCCTGGCCTGGCAGCTTCGCAAGGGCGTGGACACGCTCACCCCGCGCGAGGCCTGGGAACTGTACGAGCGCAACGGCCGGCATCTGGATCCGGACCCGTCTGGACATGGAGGAAATGACACTCATGCGCGCGCTGCGACACGTCTATGGGGGCCTGCATGATCTACCGTCGTGAACATCACCAGCGCATCGCACGCGTGCTGCGCAGCCTGGACGCCGACCGGCTCCAGGCCCATGCCTGCTGGTTCGGGGGCGGCACGGCCATCGCCATGCGCGAAGGCGAATTCCGCGAATCGGTGGACATCGACCTGCTGGTATCCGACCCGGCAGGCTACCGGGAGCTGCGCGGCCTGTTGGCCGGTGCCCGCACGCTGGCGCCCGTGACGCGACCGGGGCAGGAGGCGTTCGCCCTCGAGAGCGAGGCCCGGGCCGACCGCTACGGCATCCGTGCATTCGTGATCGCAGACACCACCCCGATCAAGTTCGAGATCGTGCACGAAGGGCGTATCCGGTTCGATGCCCCGGGCCGCAACGACCGCATCGCCGGGGTTCGCACCCTCACGCGCACGGACCTGGCCGCCAGCAAGCTGCTCGCGAACGCGGATCGTTGGCGCGATGACAGTACCTACGCGCGTGATGCGATCGATCTGGCCATGCTCGACCTTCCGCCCAGGACACTGCGGCCGGCGTGGGGCAAGGCGGCGCAGGCCTATGGCCCCACGGTCGCGCGCGACCTGCAGCGTGCCCTGGCCGCACTGCGCGAGCGTCCCGGCCGGCTGGAACAGTGCATGCGCGCCCTGTCCATCACCCTTGCTCCGGCGTCCTGCAACAAAAGCTGCGGCGACTGAGCCAGCGAATGGCCCGCGTGCAGAACGCCACGTCATAGCGTGCATTCCGGTTGTCGCGGCCAGCCCCCACCGCGCGCCATCGCGCCACGGCCAGTCCCATCGGCACGCCTCCCCGTCCTACAAAGGGTAGGAAGGCCCCCGGATTCACTGTAGGAGCGCCGGAAGGCGCGACCGGCAACGCAGCAAGCCCTGGTTTTCACGGCCAGCCCACACCGCGCGCCATCGCGCCTCCCGGCGCTCCTACAAAGGGTAGGAAGGCCCCCGGATTCACTGTAGGAGCGCCGGAAGGCGCGAACCGGCAACGCAGCAAGACCCGGTTTTCACGGCCAGCCCCCACCGCGCGCCATCGCACCTGGGCATTCCCCCATCGCGCCTTCCATCGCCCCCCCCAAGGCATATTTGGCCCGCACACCCCCCCACCTTGACCCCCCACGACCCACCCTCTAGATTCCCCGACTTAACGGGCAAGGAACCCCGCCCCCGCGTGTTTTCCAACATCCTCATCGTCTGCGTCGGCAACATCTGCCGCAGCCCGACCGCCGAAATCCTGCTGCGCCATCGCCTGGACCGTCCCGGTGCCACGGTGCATTCGGCCGGCCTGGCCGCGCTGGTCGGCCAGCCGATGGACGCCACCGCCATGCAGGTCCTGTCCGACCACGGCTTGGACGGCAGCGCCCACGTGGCCCGCCAGGTGGACGACGCCATGCTGCGCCAGGCCGACCTGGTGCTGACCATGGAACCGTCCCACGTGCAGGCCCTGCACCAGCGCGCGCCGCACGCGCGCGGTCGTGTCATGCTGCTGGGGCGATGGCTGGATGCGCGC
>CAWFPB010000003.1:0-1344664 GCA_963817755.1 uncultured Gammaproteobacteria bacterium | reverse complement strand
CGCAAGATGTACCGCGGCGCCCGTGCTTGATCGTGGCCGAGCTGAACCGTCAGGACCGCCTCAAGGTGGTCGAGGACTTCGGCATCGATTCGGCCAAGACCAAGGCCATGGTCGGCCAAGCTGGCCGAACTGGACGTCAATGGCCGCGTGCTGCTGGTGTCCGAGAGCGCCGGCGAGGAACTGTTCTGGCGGCGCGCAACATCCCGTATGTGCATGTCGTCGATGTTGCCGCACTGAACCCGGTCAGCCTCGTCGGCGCCGACTACGTGGTGGCGACGGTCGAGTCGGTCAAGAAGATCGAGGAGTGGCTCGGATGAGCAACGAACGCATTCTGGACACGCTGCGCGGGCCGCACATCTCCGAGAAGTCGGCGCTGCTCGGCGGCCAGAACCAGTACGTTTTCGTGGTCGCCCCCGAAGCGACCAAGGCCGACGTCAAGGCCGCCGTTGAAGATCTGTTCGACGTCACCGTCGAGCGGGTGAACATCGTCAACGGCAAGGCCAAGTCCAAGTCGTTCCGCTTTCGCGCCGGCAAGCGTCAGGGCAAGCGCAAGGCCTATGTCCGCCTCGCCGATGGGCAGTCCATCGACATCGTCGGCACGGGCCTGATCCAGGAGTTCAATTTCGATGGCACTGATCAAACTCAAGCCAACCTCTGCCGGACGCCGTTCCACGGTTCGTGTGTCCACGCCGGGCCTGCACAAGGGCGCGCCTTACGCGGCGCTGACCGAAGCGCAGTCGCGCACCGGTGGCCGCAACCATCACGGTCGCATCACCACGCGTCATCGTGGCGGTGGTCACAAGCAGCTGTATCGCATCATCGACTTCAAGCGCAACAAGATCGGCATCGCCGCTCGCGTCGAGCGTCTGGAGTATGATCCGAACCGCACCGCCCACATCGCGCTGGTGTGCTATGCCGATGGCGAGCGCCGCTACATCATCGCGCCCGAAGGGCCTTGAGGTCGGTGACCGCATCCTGGCCGGCTCCAATGCGCCGATCAAGCCGGGCAACAGCCTGCCGCTGCGCAACATTCCGGTCGGCACCACGGTGCACTGCATCGAGCTCAAGCCCGGCAAGGGCGCGCAGATCGCGCGCAGCGCCGGTGCCTCGGCCCAGCTGGTCGCGCGCGAGTCGGCCTATGCCACCCTGCGCCTGCGTTCGGGCGAGATGCGTCGCGTCTCGATCGAGTGCAGCGCGGCGATTGGCGAAGTCGGCAACAGCGAGCACAGCCTGCGCAAGCTCGGCAAGGCCGGTGCCAAGCGCTGGCGCGGTGTTCGTCCGACGGTTCGCGGCGTGGCCATGAACCCGGTCGACCATCCGCACGGCGGTGGTGAAGGCCGTACCTCCGGTGGCCGTCATCCGGTCAGCCCGTGGGGTACGCCGACCAAGGGTTACAAGACCCGTAACAACAAGCGCACGGACAAGTTCATCGTGCGTCGTCGCAGCAAGAAGTAACGGGAGACGATCATGCCGCGTTCTTTGAAGAAAGGTCCGTTCGTCGACCTGCACCTGCTGAAGAAGGTGGAGGTTGCCTCCGCCGCCAACAATAGGCGTCCGATCAAGACCTGGTCGCGTCGCTCGATGGTCCTGCCGGAAATGGTCGGCCTGACCATTGCCATCCACAATGGTCGCCAGCATGTGCCGGTGCTCATCAACGAGAACATGGTCGGGCACAAGCTCGGCGAGTTCGCGGTGACGCGCACCTTCAAGGGCCATTCCGGCGACAAGAAGTCGAAATGACGATGGATAGCACGATGGAAGCCAAAGCGATCCTGCGCAGCGCGCGCATCTCGGCGCAGAAGGTGCGCCTGGTGGCCGACATGGTCCGCGGCCTGCCCGTCGGCCAGGCCGACGGCGTGCTCGAGTACACCAACAAGAAGGCCGCGCACCTGGTGCGCAAGGTGCTGCTGTCCGCCGTCGCCAACGCCGAGAACAATCTCGGCGCCGATGTCGACGAACTGAAGGTGTCGCGCATCTTCGTGGACGAGGGTCCGACGATGAAGCGCATGCACGCCCGCGCCAAGGGCCGCGGTTCGCGCATCCTGAGGCGCACCAGCCACATCACTGTCGTCGTCGGCAACTGAACGAGGACGTAAACGATGGGTCATAAAGTACATCCCACCGGCATCCGCCTCGGCATTTCCAAGGACTGGAATTCGAAGTGGTACGCCAACAAGGGCGATTATGCCGAGTACCTGGCGGCCGACCTCAAGGTCCGCGAGCTGCTGAAGGACAAGCTCAAGCAGGCCGGTGTCTCCCGCATCCAGATCGAGCGTCCGGCCAAGAACGCCCGCATCACCATCCACACCGCCCGTCCGGGCGTGGTGATCGGCAAGAAGGGCGAGGACATCGAGAAGCTGCGCAAGGAAGTGACGAAGGTGATGGGCGTTCCCACGCACATCAACGTCAGCGAAGTGCGCAAGCCGGAGCTGGACGCGCAGCTGGTCGCCGAGTCGATCGCCCAGCAGCTCGAGCGTCGCATCATGTTCCGCCGCGCCATGAAGCGCGCCGTGGGCAATGCCATGCGTCTGGGTGCGCTGGGCATCAAGATCCACGTCGCCGGTCGCCTGAACGGTGCCGAGATCGCGCGTTCGGAGTGGAGCCGCGAAGGTCGCGTGCCGCTGCATACCCTGCGCGCGGACATCGACTACGGCTTTGCCGAAGCGAAGACCACCTACGGCGTCATCGGCATCAAGGTCTGGGTCTACAAGGGCGAGATCTTCGACCTGGAGGCCGCCGAGGAAGCGAAGGCAAGGACGTCGAAAAGCCGTCCGGTCGTCGCGAGGGTGGTGAAGGCCGCCGCGCCCGGGCTGCGAAGTAAGGAGTCACAGTCATGCTGCAACCCAAGCGAACCAAATACCGCAAGATGCACAAGGGCCGTAACCGCGGCCTGAGCCAGAGCTCGAACCTCGTCAGCTTCGGCGAGTACGGCCTGAAGGCGACCACGCGCGGCCAGCTGACGGCGCGCCAGATCGAGGCCGCGCGTCGTTGCATCACGCGTTACGTCAAGCGTGGCGGCAAGTTGTGGATCCGCGTGTTCCCGGACAAGCCGATCACCAAGAAGCCGATCGAAGTGCGTATGGGCTCGGGCAAGGGCAACGTCGAGTTCTGGGTCGCTCCGATCCAGCCCGGCCGGATGCTCTATGAAATCGAGGGCGTCGACGAGCAGACCGCTCGCGAGGCCTTCCGTCTGGCCGCGGCCAAGCTTTCCGTGCAGACCCAGTTTGTGACCAGGGCGGTGATGTGATGGCTATCAACGAAATTCGCGAGAAATCGGTCGAGGAGCTGAACGAGCACCTGCTCGAGCTGCGCAAGGAGCAGTTGAACCTGCGCATGCAGAAGGGTTCGGGCCAGCTTTCCCAGCCGCATCAGCTGCGCCGCGTACGGCGCGACATCGCCCGCACGAAGTTCGTGCTGGGCGAGAAGAAGTAAGGACCGCCGACATGAGCGAGAACCAGAAAACAGCGCGCAGCCTGCAGGGGCGCGTGGTCAGCGACAAGATGGACAAGACGGTCACCGTCCTGATCGAGCGCCAGGTGCAGCATCCGGTATTCGGCAAGATCATCCGCCGTTCCACCAAGCTGCACGTGCACGACGAGTCCGGTGCACGCGAGGGTGACGTGGTGCGGATCGACGAGTGCCGTCCGCTGTCCAAGACCAAGCATCATCGCGTGGTCGAAATCGTTTCGCGCGCCGAACAGTAAGGCGAGGGTGCAGACATGATCCAGATGCAAAGCACGCTTTCCGCAGCGGACAACAGCGGCGCGCGCGAACTGATGTGCATCAAGGTGCTCGGCGGTTCCAATCGCCGTTATGCCCGCATTGGCGACGTCATCAAGGTGACCGTCAAGGATGCCATTCCGCGCGGCAAGGTGAAGAAGGGCGAGGTCTACAACGCCGTGGTGGTGCGTACCGCCAAGGGCGTGCGTCGCGCCGATGGCTCGCTGATCCGTTTCGACGGCAATGCGGCCGTGCTCCTCAACAACAAGCTCGAGCCGATCGGTACCCGTATTTTCGGGCCGGTGACCCGCGAGCTGCGCAGCGAGAAGTTCATGAAGATCGTCTCGCTCGCGCCGGAAGTGCTCTGAGCGGAGGACCGAGACCATGAATCGAATCAAGAAAGGCGACCAGGTCATCGTGACCACCGGCAAAAACAAGGGCCAGCGCGGCGACGTGCTCCGCGTCGACGGCGACCGCGTGTTCGTTTCCAACGTCAACCTGATCAAGCGCCACACCAAGCCCAATCCGCAGGACCCGCAGCCCCGAGTGGGATCATCGAGCGTGAAGCCTCGATCCACATTTCCAACGTGATGCTGTTCAACCCCGCCACGAACAAGGGCGAACGCGTCGGCACCAAGACGCTCGAAGACGGGCGCAAGGTCCGCGTGTTCCGCTCCAGTGGCGAAGTCGTGGACGTGTAAGGACGATATCATGACGCGCCTTGAAAATTTCTACAAAGAACAGGTTGTGCCGAAGCTGATCGAGAAGTTCGGCTACAAGAACGTGATGCAGGTACCGCGCATCACCAAGATCACGCTGAACATGGGCGTGGGCGAGGCGGTGGGCAACAAGAAGGTCCTGGAAAACGCCGTCGCCGACATGGCCAAGATCGCCGGCCAGAAGCCGATCACGACGAACGCCCGCGTTTCCGTGGCCTCGTTCAAGATCCGCGACGGCTGGCCGATCGGCTGCAAGGTGACCTTGCGCCGCGCCCGCATGTACGAGTTCCTGGATCGCCTGATCAACGTCTCGTTGCCACGCGTCCGCGACTTCCGCGGCGTGACGGTCGTTCCTTCGACGGTCGCGGCAACTACAACATGGGCGTGAAGGAACAGATCATCTTCCCCGAGATCGACTACGACCAGATCGATGCGATGCGCGGCATGGATATCTCCATCACCACCACCGCCAAGACCGACGAGGAAGCCAAGGCGCTGCTGGAAGCCTTCAACTTCCCGTTCCGCAACTGAACGCAGGTTACTAGACATGGCCAAGACCTCCATGGTTGAGCGCGATATCAAGCGCGCCAAGCTCGTCGAGAAGTACGCAGAGAAGCGTGCGGCGCTGAAGAAGATCGTGCTGAATCCGGAATCCTCCTACGAGGAGAAGATGGAAGCGCAGGCCAAGCTGCAGAAGCTGCCGCGCGACTCCAGCCCGGTTCGCATGCGCAACCGTTGCGCCCTGACGGGCCGTCCGCGCGGTGTCTATCGCAAGTTCGGCCTGGGCCGCAACAAGCTGCGCGAAGCCACCATGAGCGGCAACGTGCCGGGCCTGCGCAAGGCCAGCTGGTAAAACTCGCGAACCGGCAGAAACACTGCTACAATTGCCGGTCTGCCCGGCGCGGTTTACCGCGGCCGGGCATTACAATCCAAGATTCCGGTCAACGGATATCGGTGCAATCTCAAGGGTTTGACACATGAGCATGACTGATCCCATTGCCGACATGTTCACGCGGATCCGCAACGCCCAGGCCATGGGCAAGGCGACCGTAAGCATGCCGGCATCCAAGCTGAAGGCGGCCATTGCCGACCTGCTCAAGAACGAGGGCTACATCCTCGACAGCAAGACCGAGCAGGGCGAGGGCCACAAGCCCAGCTCGAAATTCAGCTCAAGTACTTCCAGGGCCGTCCGGCCATCGAGCGCATCCAGCGCATTAGCCGCTCCGGCCTGCGCGTGTATCGCGGCAAGGACGAGCTGCCGAAGATCATCGGCGGCCTGGGCATCTCCATCATCTCCACCTCGGCCGGTTTGCTGACCGACGCCCAGGCCCGAAGCAAGGGCGTGGGTGGCGAAGTGATCGGCATGGTGGCCTAAGGGGGTATCTGACATGTCTCGTATTGCCAATGCCCCGATTTCCGTCCCCAAGGGTGTGGAATTCAAGTCCGACGCCGAGGGCGTGACCGTCAAGGGCCCCAAGGGAACCCTGTCGCTGCATGCGCTTCCGGGCGTCGTCATCAACGACGAGGACGGCACCCTGCGCTTCACCGTCGCTGCGGGTGGCGAAATCAAGTTCGCCGGTACCGCGCGTGCCCTGGTCGCCAACATGATCAAGGGCGTGACCGACGGCTTCGAGCGCAAGCTGGAACTGTTCGGCGTCGGTTACCGCGCCTCGATGCAGGGCAAGAATCTCAACCTGAGCGTCGGCTATTCGCATCCGGTGGTGTTCGAGGCCCCCGAGGGCGTCACCATCGAAACCCCGAGCCAGACTGAAATCCTGGTCAAGGGTGCCGACAAGCAGCGCGTGGGCCAAATCGCCGCAAAGATCCGTTCGGTGCGCCCGCCGGAACCGTACAAGGGCAAGGGTGTCCGCTATGCGGGCGAGCGTATCAGTCTGAAGGAAGCCAAGAAGGCGTAAGGTCGCCGCGGGCCGAAGGCCCTCGATGACGCAAGCCGATCCGCTTCCGGGAGTAACAAGATCGTGGACAAGAAAATCGCCCGTCAGCGCCGTGCCAAGGCCACGCGCGCTCACATCCGTAAACTGGCCGTGCCGCGCCTGACGGTGCATCGCACCGGTCAGCACCTGTACGCCCAGGTCATCGACGCCAGCGGCAGCAAGGTGGTGGCATCGGCCTCGACGCTGCAGAAGTCGGTTCGCGATGGCCTGAAGGGCACCAAGAACCTGACCGCCGCCGCAGCCGTGGGCAAGGCCGTGGCGGAGCGTTCCCTGGCCGCCGGCGTCGACAGCGTGGCGTTCGATCGGTCCGGCAACAAGTATCACGGGCGCATCAAGGCCATCGCCGATGCCGCCCGCGAGGCCGGTCTGAAATTCTGACCATCCGGGATTCGAGATGAAGGGATTCGTGATTCGGCTCTTGCCAATCCCTAATCCCTATCCACGAATCCCTTCAACACAACAACTCCAAGCGGCCCAGAGCCGTAAGTAGAAGTCCCGGAACGGTTCCGGGCACGACAGGAAAACACATGGCTTCGAATGATCGTGACAATTCGGACGGCCTGCTCGAGAAGCTGATTGCCGTCAATCGCGTGGCCAAGACCGTCAAGGGTGGCCGCCAGATGAGCTTCACCGCGCTGACCGTGGTTGGTGACGGCGAAGGCAGCGTCGGCTTCGGCTACGGCAAGGCCCGCGAGGTGCCCCTGGCCATTTCCAAGGCCATGGAGCGCGCCCGTCGCAACATGGTCAAGATCGACCTGAACAACGGCACCCTCTGGTATGCCATCAAGGCCAACCATGGCGCGGCTCGCGTGTACATGCAGCCTGCCGCCGAGGGTACCGGCGTCATTGCCGGCGGTGCCATGCGTGCCGTGCTGGAAGTGGTCGGCGTGCGCAACGTGCTGGCCAAGGCCGTCGGTTCGCGCAACCCGATCAACCTGGTGCGCGCCACCATCAACGGCCTCAAGGCCGTCGCTTCGCCCGAGCAGGTGGCCGCCAAGCGTGGCAAGACTGTCGAAGAGGTGATGGGCAATGGCTAAGAACAATGCCGAAACCGTGCGCGTGCGCCTGGTCAAGGGCCTGCGCGGCGTGCAGCAGCGTCATCGCCTCAGCGTCAAGGCGCTGGGACTGAACAAGATCAACGATGTGCGCGAACTGAAGGACAGCCCCCAGGTGCGCGGCCTGATCAACAAGGTCAACTACCTGGTTCGTGTCGAGGAGTAATCGATCATGCGTCTGAATGACATCAAGCCGTCCAAGGGCTCGCGCCCGGCCCGCACCCGTGTGGGTCGCGGCATCGGCTCGGGCCTGGGCAAGACCGGTGGCCGCGGCCACAAGGGTCAGCATGCGCGCTCGGGTGGGTATCACAAGGTCGGCTTCGAAGGCGGCCAGATGCCGCTGCAGCGCCGTCTGCCCAAAGTGGGTTTCCGCTCGCTGAAGAAGGCCGACACCGAGCAGGTGTTCCTGTATCAGCTGGCCAGCGTCAAGACCGACACCATCGACTTCGCCACCTTGCGCGAAGCGGGACTGGTGAGCAGCCGTGCCAAGAAGGTCAAGCTCGTGCTGCAGGGCAGCATCGATCGCGCGGTCAAGCTTTCCGGCGTGCTGGCCACGGCCGGCGCCAAGGCCGCCATCGAGGCGGCCGGCGGAAGCGTGGAGTAAGGCGTGGCAGGTTCGCAGGGCAACAGCATCCTAGGTTCGCTCGGCAAACTGACCGAGTTGCGCCAGCGCATCTTCTTCGTGATCGGTGCGCTGGTGGTGTTCCGTCTGGGCTCGTTCATCCCGGTGCCGGGCGTGAACCCCGAGGCGATGAGCAACTTCGTCAACCAGCAAGGCGGCCTGCTGGGCATGTTCAACATGTTCTCCGGTGGTGCGCTGAGCCGTCTTTCGGTGTTTGCCCTGGGCGTCATGCCCTACATCTCTGCATCGATCGTGGTCCAGATGATGGGCGCGGTGGTGCCGAGCATGCAGCAGCTGCGCAAGGAAGGCGAGGCCGGTCAGCGGACACTGACCATGTACACCCGCCTGGGTACGGTGGCGCTTGCGGCATTCCAGGCATTCGGTATCGCCGTGGCGCTGCAGAAGCAGCATGCCCCGGACGGCTCGGCACTGGTGTATTTCCAAGGCGGCGGCTTCGTGCTCTCGGCCGTGGTCGGACTGACCGCTGGCGCCATGTTCCTGATGTGGCTGGGCGAGCAGATGACCGAGCGCGGTGTCGGCAACGGTATCTCGCTGCTGATTTTCGCCGGCATCGTCGCCGGCTTGCCGTCCGCGGTGGTGCACACCCTGACCATGTCGCACAACGGCGAGTTGTCGACCCTGCGTATGTTCATGGTGATCGCCGTGGTCCTGGGCGTGACCGCCTTCGTGGTGTTCATGGAAAAGGCGCTGCGCAAGATCACGGTCAACTACGCGCGGCGTGGCGGTGGTCGGCAGGGCTACCAGAACCAGAGTTCCTCGTTGCCGCTGAAGATCAACATGTCGGGTGTGATCCCGCCGATCTTCGCTTCGAGCCTGTTGATGTTCCCGGCCACGGTCGCGAACTTCATGGGGTCGAGCAATGGCACCAAGGCGCACTGGCTGACCATGCTGACCACGGCGCTGTCGCCGGGCGAGCCCCTGCATGACGTGATTTACGGCGCACTGATCCTGGTGTTCGCGTTCTTCTACACCGCGATCGTGTTCAATTCGCAGGAAACGGCCGACAATCTCAAACGTTCGGGCGCCCTGATTCCGGGCATCCGTCCGGGACGCAGCACGGCCAATTACATCGATGGCGTCATGACCCGTCTGACGGCGGTGGGCGCGATCTACCTGGTCCTGGTGTGCCTGGTGCCCACGTTCCTGCAGAATGCGTGGCACGTGCCGTTCTACTTTGGTGGTACGTCGCTGCTGATCGTGGTGGTGGTGGTCATGGACTTTACGGCCCAGATCTCTGCTCACATGTACAGCCACCAGTACGACAATCTGCTCAAGAAGGCCAATCTCCGTCGCAGCTGAGACGCGGCGCAGGCCTTGGGGGAAAGCCGGGCGACCGCTGTCGGTCGACCGTAGGGCTTTCTGTTTGATGAAATAAAGGTTAGAATTGCGCGTTTACCGCGCACGTTACGTATCGGAGAGAACAGCTCATGGCGCGCATTGCGGGTGTCAACCTGCCGGTCCACAAACATGTGTGGGTCGGTCTGCAGAGCATTTTTGGAATCGGTCGTACCCGATCCAGGAAGGTCTGTGCCGAAGCCGGTGTGGAACCTACCACGCCGATCAAGTCGCTCAGCGAGGGCGAAATCGAGAAGCTGCGTGCCGAAGTCGGCAAGTACGTGATCGAGGGTGACCTTCGCCGTGAAGTCGGCATGTCGATCAAGCGCCTGATGGACCTGGGCTGCTATCGCGGCCTGCGTCATCGTCGCGGCCTCCCGGTTCGCGGTCAGCGCACCAAAACGAATGCGCGTACCCGCAAGGGCCCGCGTCGTCCGATCAAGCGATAAACGGATTACCGAGATATGGCAAAGCCGGTTAAGACCAAGAAGAAGGCCAAGCGCGTCGTTACCGATGCGATCGCACACGTGCAGGCGTCCTTCAACAACACCATCGTCACCATCACCGACCGACAGGGCAATGCCCTTTCGTGGGCGACTGCTGGTGGCGCGGGATTCCGCGGTTCCCGCAAGTCCACCCCGTTCGCCGCGCAGGTTGCTGCCGAGCGTGCCGGTCGTGCCGCGCTGGACTACGGCGTCAAGACGGTGGAAGTGCGCATCAAGGGCCCCGGTCCGGGTCGCGAATCGGCCGTGCGTTCGCTGAACGCACTCGGCTACAAGGTACTGAACATCACCGACGTCACGCCGATTCCGCATAACGGCTGCCGTCCCCCGAAAAAGCGTCGCGTCTAAGGAGCACCATCATGGCCCGATATCGTGGAGCCACCTGCAAGCTGGCGCGCCGTGAAGGCGCCGACCTCGGTCTTAAGAGCCCGTCGCGCGCCCTCGATTCCAAGTGCAAGCTGGAAAACAAACCCGGCCAGCACGGTGCCAACCGTCGCATGCGCCAGTCCGATTATTCCGGCCAGCTGCGCGAGAAGCAGAAGGTCAAGCGCATCTACGGCGTGCTCGAGCGCCAGTTCCGCAACTACTATGCCAAGGCGTCCTCGCTGAAGGGCAACACGGGTGAGAACCTGCTGCGCCTGCTCGAGAGCCGTCTGGACAATGTGGTCTATCGCATGGGCTTTGCGGTGACCCGCGCCCAGGCACGTCAGCTGGTTTCGCACAAGGGCATCCTGGTCAACGGGAAGAAGGTCAACGTGCCGTCCTACCAGGTGCGCGAAGGCGATGAAGTCACCCTGACCGAACGCGCCCAGAAGCAGTTGCGCGTTCAGGAGGCTGCTTCGCTGGCCGACAGCATGGATCTGCGCCCGATGTGGGTCGAGGTGGACACCAAGAAGTTCACGGGTGTGTTCAAGTCGGTGCCGGACCGCGGCGATCTGCCGTCCGACATCAACGAAAGCCTCATCATCGAGCTTTACTCGAAGTAACCATAACCGGAGCCGTACATGGCAGTTTCGTCTACTAACGTGCTGCGGCCGCGCGGCCTCAGCGTCGAGCAGCTTGGACCCAACCGCTCGAAAGTGGTGGTCGAGCCGCTCGAACGTGGTTTCGGCCACACGCTGGGCAATGCCCTGCGCCGCGTGCTGCTCTCTTCCATCCCGGGCTCGGCGATTGTCGAGGTCGAGATCGACGATGTCCTTCACGAATACACCACCCTGGAAGGCCTGCAGGAGGACGTCATCGAGGTCCTGCTGAACCTCAAGGACGTCTCGATTCGCCAGCACAGCGGTGACGAGGTCGTGCTGACGCTGTCCAAGAAGGGCAAGGGCGTGGTCACTGCCGGCGACATCACCGTTGACCACACGGTGGAAATCGTCAACCCGGATCACGTGATCTGTCACCTGACCAAGGACATCGCGCTGAACATGCGCCTGAAGGTCCGCAAGGGTCTCGGCTACCAGCCGGTCAGTGCCCGGCACACGCCCGACGACGAGGCCCAGCCGATTGGTCGGCTGCAGTTGGACGCGTCCTTCGCCCCGGTGCGTCGCGTGGCCTACGAGGTCGATGCCGCCCGTGTCGAACAGCGGACCAACCTCGACAAGCTGATCCTGGACATCGAGACCAACGGCACCATCGATGCCGAGGAAGCGGTGCGCAAGGCCGCCGAGATCATCAACGACCAGCTGTCGATCTTCGGTGACTTCACCCAGCGCGAGAGCGACGAGGGCGAGGCCGAGCAGGCCGGATTCGATCCGCTGCTGCTGCGTCCGATCGACGATCTGGAGTTGACCGTGCGTTCGGCCAACTGCCTGAAGGCCGAGAGCATCTACTACATCGGCGACCTGGTGCAGAAGACCGAGGTCGAGCTGCTCAAGACCCCGAACCTGGGCAAGAAGTCGCTCACCGAGATCAAGGACGTCCTCGGCGCCCGTGGCCTGGCCCTGGGCATGAAGCTCGAGAACTGGCCGCCGCCGGGTCTGGTGCATGGGATGCAGCTCGGGTAAGAGCTGGTTCTCCCAAGGTTGCGAAAGATTGTGACCTTGCCAGTGTTTATGGGTGCAATCGTCCATGATTGCCCTAGTAGGACCCAGTCGGCCAGAGCGTGTAGTGCGCTCTGGCTGATGCATCAGAAGCGGCCATCCATGGCCGCACTGTTCGAGAAGCGTCGTGTCTTCCGGACTTTGCGGTGAATCTGGGCCGTTCTGTTGTTTGATTTTTGCGATCGTCCGTGATCGCCTCGTAGCACTTGTTCCGCCAGTGCATGCATGTCGCGCTGGTTGGACATCAGATGCGGCCATCCATGGCCGCACTACTCGAGAAGCCTCGAACGTATGAGGCTCTACAGCGGGAAACCGCGGAGGCCGGACCTGAGAGCCGGCCATCCATAACGACAAACAAAAGAGTATCTAGCCATGCGTCACATGAAATCCGGACGGAAGTTCAACCGGACCAGCAGCCATCGTCAGGCGATGTTCCGCAACATGTCGGCATCCCTGATCAAGCACGAGCTGATCCGTACCACCCTGCCCAAGGCCAAGGAACTGCGCCGCGTCGCCGAGCCGCTGATCACGCTCGGCAAGACCGACGGCGTCGCCAACCGCCGCCTGGCCTTCGCGCGCCTGCGCGACAAGGAGGCCGTGGGCAAGCTGTTCTCCGAGATCGGTCCCCGCTACAGCGAGCGTCCCGGTGGGTACCTGCGCATCATCAAATGCGGTTTCCGCGATGGCGACAATGCGCCCATGGCGTATGTCGAGCTGGTGGATCGCCCGGGTGCACCCGAAGCCGAATAAGCCGCGCGACCCGGCCTGTGCAGAAAACCCCGGAGCCCACGCCCCGGGGTTTTTTGTTGTCCGCAAGTCCGACCGGGAGCAGGCATGACAAGCCGGCAGGGAACCGGTACCTTTCGTACTTTGCCTGCCGTGCCTCAGTCATGAATCCATTGCGCTGGTCCTTCCGTGTCACCTATCTCGTCGGTTTCCTGGTCTGCGCGGGCCTGATCGGTTTCGTGCTGTTCGCGCAATACCGGATGGGCCTGGACCCATGTCCCCTCTGCATCCTGCAACGCGTGGCCTTCATGGCCATGGGACTGGTGTTCCTTGTCGGAGCCGTGCATGCCCCACGAGGCGGCGGACGCTGGGTCTACGCCGTATTGGTGGCCGTGGGCGCGCTGGTCGGTATCGGCATTGCAACGCGACACCTCTGGATCCAGTCCCTGCCGCCCGGCGAGGTTCCCAGTTGCGGGGCGCCGTTGGGATACCTGCTGCAGACCCGTGATGCGCATGGCGGCCTGCTCGGCGTGCTGCGCATGGTGCTGAGCGGATCCGGCGAATGCGCCAAGGTCGAGAAGATCCTGGGCCTGCCCATCCCGCTGTGGTCGTTGATCTGGTTCGTGATCCTGGGAGCAGCGGGCCTGTTCTCGGCCCGTTCGCGACGCACGACATGACCTTGGGGCATTTCCCCGCACGGGGGATAATGCCTAAGCTTGAATTCCCGTCACCACGGCCCCGTCCATGAATGCCAGCGACCGCAACCTGCAACCGATTCGCGAACCCGAGAACTGGGTTCCGGATTCCTGGCGTTCGCGTGTTGCGATCCAGCAGCCCAGGTACGAGGACCCGGCGGCCCTGGACGCGGCACTGGAGCAGCTTTCCGTACGTCCGCCGCTGGTGACTTCGTGGGAAGTCCTGGCCCTCAAGCGGCTGGTTGCCGAAGCGCAGGAAGGCCGCCGTTTCGTGCTGCAGGGCGGCGATTGCGCAGAAAGCTTCGCCGATTGCAGCAGCACCGTGATCACCAATCGCCTGAAGGTGCTGTTGCAGATGAGCCTGGTGCTGGTGCACGGTTTGCGCCTGCCGGTGCTGCGCGTGGGTCGCTTTGCCGGTCAGTACGCCAAGCCCCGCTCGGCCGACACCGAGACGCGCGATGGCCTGACGTTGCCCAGCTACCGGGGCGACATCGTCAACCACCCCGAATTCACCGCCGAAGCCCGACGCGCGGATCCGCATCGACTGCTGCGTGCGCACTCGCACTCGGCCATGACCATGAATTTCGTGCGCGGCCTGATCGACGGCGGTTTCGCTGACCTGCACCATCCCGAATACTGGGACCTGGCCTGGGTCGACCATTCGCCACTGGCCGGTGAATACCGCCAGATGGTCGCCGGCATCAGCGATTCGCTGCGATTCATGGAGACCCTGGCCGGCGAATCGCTGCCCAGTTTCTCGCGGGTGGATTTCTTCACCTCGCACGAGGCGCTGCTGCTGCACTACGAGCAGGCACAGACGCGGCGCGTGCCGCGACAATGGGGCTGGTTCAACCTGGGCACGCACTTCCCCTGGATCGGCATGCGGACCGCGGCGCTGGATGGCGCGCACGTGGAGTATTTCCGCGGCATCCGCAATCCGATCGCGATCAAGGTCGGCCCGGGCATGCAGCGCGACCACCTGCTGCGGCTGATCGACGTGCTCAATCCCGACGACGAGCCGGGTCGACTGACCCTGATCCACCGCATGGGCGCGGACGGCGTGGCCGGAAAGCTGCCGCCGCTGCTCGACGCGGTGCGCGCGGATGGCCGTCGGGTCCTGTGGGTGTGCGACCCCATGCACGGCAACACCGAGAGCACCTCCAACGGCTTCAAGACCCGCCGCTTCGACAACATCGCCCGCGAGGTGGACCAGGCCTTCGATGCGCATGCGGCCGCCGGAACGCGCCTGGGTGGCGTGCATCTGGAGCTGACCGGCGAGGATGTCACCGAATGCATCGGTGGCGCGCGCGGCCTGGTCGAGGCCGACCTCACGCGCGCCTACAAGTCCAGCGTCGACCCGCGCCTCAACTACGAGCAGTCGCTGGAACTGGCCATGCTCATCGTGCGCAAGTCGGGCGGGCGCATCGGCACCTGATCACGGCGTTCCGCTGCTGCGCGGCGTGGCCGGCCGGGCTCCGGCGGAGCTTGCCTTTGCCGGCGTTGCCGCGGTTGCCGCTGAAGCCGGCATCGGCATCGTGGCCTCATCCATCACCGTCGGAAAGAAATGCGGGCGGCGTCGCGCATGCGTGTGCTGCTCGAATCCATAGGCGATGGAGATCAGCTTCGGCTCGCTCCACTGGGTGCCCATGAACACCACGCCCACTGGCAGGCCGTGTACCATCCCGGCCGGCACGGTGATCGAGGGATAGCCCGCCACGGCCGCGGCGCCGTATCCGGCCATGCTGACGCTGTCGCCGTTGATCAGGTCCGTGGTCCAGGCCGGACCGGTGGCGAGCGTCACCAGGGCGTCCAGATGATGCGCGCCGAGAGCCGCATCGATGCCCTCCGGGCCGGCCAGTCGATGGGCCTTGGCCTTGGCCTCCAGATAGGCCTTGTCGGTCAGCGGTCCCTTGGCCTCGGCCTTCAGGAACAGGTCCTGGCCGAACCAGGGCATCTCCTGGGCGGCATGGGCGCGGTTGAACGCGATCAGGTCGGCCAGCGAATGCACCTTCAGGCCCTTGCGGTGGGCCAGGTAGGCATTGATGTCGTGCTTGAACTCGTACAGCAGCACGGTCATTTCCGCCTTCCCGTAGTCGTCGGCATGCGGCAGCTTGACTGGATCGACCACCGTGGCCCCGGCCGCGCGCATGGCGGCCACCGCGCGGTCCAGGATGCGGTTGGTGTAGGGGTCGTCGCCGGCCAGGGACCGCACCACGCCGATGCGCTTGCCGCGCAGGCCCTGAAGATCGAGGAACCGGGTGTAGTCGGTGGCGTGCTGGTTGGCATCGCGCGTGGCCGGATCCTTCGGGTCGCTGCCGGCCATGGCCGTGAGCAGAAGGGCGGCGTCGGATACATTGCGCGCCATGGCACCTGCGGTGTCCTGGGTGTGGCTGATCGGGATGATCCCGGCGCGAGAGACCAGTCCCACGGTGGGCTTGATGCCGACAATGCCGTTGACCGCCGACGGGCAGATCACCGAGCCATCGGTTTCGGTGCCCAGCGCCACCGTGACAAAGCCGGCGGCGACGGCGACGGCCGAGCCGGAGCTGGAGCCGCAGGCGCTGCGCGAAAGCACGTACGGGTTGCGGGTCAGGCCGCCGCGCCCGCTCCAGCCGCTGCTGGAGTGCGAGGAGCGGAAATTGGCCCATTCGCTGAGATTGGTCTTGCCCAGGATGACCATGCCCGCGGCGCGAAGCTTCAGGGCCACGGTGGCGTCGTGCTGCGCGGGGACCCCGGCCAGAGCCAGCGAACCGGCCGTGGTCTGCATGCGGTCGCCGGTGTCGATGTTGTCCTTGAGCAGCACCGGGATGCCCAGAAGAGGCGCGTGCTTGTCGCCGGCCTTGTCGGCCCGGTGCATGTCGCGCTGACGCGCGATTTCCAGGGCATCCGGGTTGATCTCGAGGACCGAATTCACGTCCGGCCCGGACTGGTCCTTCGCCGCGATGCGGGCGATGAAGGCGCGCGTGAGCTGTTCGGAGCTGAGCTGGCCGGCATCCATGCGTTGCTGGAGCGTGGCGATCGAGGCATACACCGCGGGCGTCTGGCTCTCGGCGGGATGCGACGGGGCCGGTTGCGGTGCTTGTGCCCGTGCGGTGGCGATCAGCAACAGCAGCAGCGGTGTGGCGGCCGCGAGAACGGATTTCATGGTCGGTCCCCTGGAACATCACGCAAGCGGTGACAACCCCATCAGTCTACACATTGCGGGCCCCGGGCGGCGCCCGGGAAGCGTCTCGGGTTGCATGCAGCCAGTCGGCCAGCGCCTGCCAGGGCTCGATGCGCCAGGCCGACCGGGCCTGGCCGGAAGGCGAGGGCAGCACGTACAGCCGGGTGGTTCCGATGCCTTCCTCCTGCCAGCCGTAGTCGACCTTGCGGCGCAGCCAGGCGCGGGCGGCATTCTTGCTGGTGAAGGCCACCGCGGTCGGGGCATGGCGACGGATGCGCGCGGCAAAGGCGTCGGTATCGAAGGCATCGCGCGGCAGCTGGTTGTCGTTGCCCGAATGGTGCTTGGCCAAGTCGGTCAGACCGACGTCCAGTTCGAGCAACTGCCGGAACTGGCTGGGTGCGAAGTGACGCGGGGTGATGCCGACCGCGTGCAGGGTCGGCCAGAAGGCATTGCCCGGGTGCGCGTAGTAGGCCGCGTCCCGAGCCGAACGGCGGCTGGGCGCGGTACCGCAGAAGACCAGATGCAGCCCGGGGCGAAGCAGGTCGGGCAGGATCGGTGGGCCCTCAGGAGGCATTGTCGAGCTCGAAGTCGGCGTACTGGAAACGATCATCGCGCAGGACCGTGGATCCGGACCGCAGCACCAGCGGTGTCCGGAACGCCGGTCCGTCGAAGGCCAGGGTATGGAACTCCCCGTTCTCGCCGCACGGATCGACCGCGGGCGGAAGGTCCTCGAGCAGGGCCTGGTCGAAACGGCGGCCGCAGAAGCCGGCATCCAGCTGCGTGATGTCCACGCAGGTGAGCATCGCGCGATGCCCCTCTTGCAGGAAGCGACGCGCGAGGGCTGCGGTATCGGTGTGCCAGATCGGAAACACGCCCTGCCAGTCCAGCCGGGCAAGTTGAGCCTCGCGATATTCGCGCACGTCCTCGAGGAACAGGTCGCCGAAGGCGCAATGATGCACTCCGGGCCATCGTTCGGCTGCGACGGCCAGGGCGCCGGCCTGGGCGTTTTCGTAGGCTTCGTTGCTGCTGGGCCAGTCGATGTCCGCGGTCAGCAGGGGCAGGCCCAGGGAGTGCGCCTGGGCCTCGAGCACGTCGCGGCGGATGCCGTGCATGGCCACGCGGTCGAAGGTCCGGGTGACCGTGGTCAGCAGCGCAACCGGTTGCCATTGGGGATCCGATCGCAGCGCCTGCAGTGCCATCAGGCAGTCCTTGCCACCGCTCCAGGCGAGAAGTACGGGGGTTGCTTTCGACATGCGCCCATTGTGGCCAGCGCAACGCACGCTGTCACCCGGGAGGCTCGCGATTCACTCCTCGTCGATTTCCACTCGGTTTCGGCCCGAATGCTTGGCCCGGTACAGGGCGGCATCGGCACGCCTGAGCAAGCTTTCCGGGTCCAGGTCCGGGTGGGGGACGAAGCCGGCCACGCCCACGCTGACTGTGACGCCCAGGTTCGAGTCGGCCACGCTGGTACGCAGCGACTCGGCGCGGCGGTAGGCGTGCTCGAGATCCTGGTCGGGCAACAGCAGCGCGAATTCCTCGCCGCCGTATCGGGCCAGCAACTCGCGCCGCGGGCTGTGCTGTTGATGCAGGTACTTGGCAAACGCCTTCAGGCACTGGTCCCCTTCGAGATGGCCGTTCTGGTCGTTGAACTGCTTGAAATGGTCAATATCGATCATCAGTGCCGAAAGGGAGCGACGCTGGTCCATGCAGCGGATCCACTCGCGCTTCATGCCCTGCTCCAGGGCACGCCGGTTGGCGACGCCGGTCAGTGCGTCCTCGGTGGCCATTTCCGCCAGTTGCCGGTTGGCGGCCTGCAGCTCGCGCGTTCGCTCGGCAATGCGCGACTCCAGTTCCCGGTTCGCGCGCCGGTAACGCCGCGTCTTGCGTTGCACCACCGCCCAGGTCAGCAGGGCACTGAATGCACTGAGCCCGGCCAGGCCGGCCAGCCAGGCCCACCAGTGCTGGTACCAGTGCGGCATCGTGTCGAAGCGGAAGGTCTGCTTGACCGTGCTGCGACCGTTGCGTGAGCGCGCCTGGACCTCGAGCACATGCGATCCGGCTCGCAGGGCGCGGATGAAGATCGCGCCGTCGCGCCATTCACTCCAGTTGGACATGACGCCCGGCAGTCGGTACCGGAACTGGGCACCACTCATGCTGACCATGGAGTAGTGCAGGGACAGGGTGTTCCCGGGAGGCACGCGAATGCTTCCGCCCTGCTTTTGCAGCGGCAGCAGAAGGGCCTTGCTCTCGCCGCTGGCCGGGCGCGTGGAAAGGCGATCCAGATAGAGCTTCAGGGGGGCCGGCATCGGGATGTGCTGGCGCGGGTCGTACTGCAAAATCCCGGTCCAGGTGCTGATGCGCAGCACACCATCCCGGTTCAGTCGCAGGTTGGTATAGCCGGCGGCCAGGTTGGGATTGAGGTTGAGCTTGCTCCAGGTCTTGCCATCCGGGGGGCGGTGCCACAACTGGCGGGGCGTGTAGGCGTACGTGCCCAGCGGGGTGTCCTTGATCGTCAGCTCGTCGGGGCGCTCGACCAGCGAGAACGGTGGCGAGCGGTCAGCGACGAAGCGCCTGCCGTTGAAGCGGTACCCCTTGTCGCCGGACACGGCATGCAGGACGCCGTCCAGGCGATAGATCAGGCTGCCCTCGTGCGGATCCAGGTCGAGTCCGTCGGCGGCCCCGTAGACGGTCTGCTGCAGGAGCTTGCCGTCGGTGGTATCGATGCGCAGTCGTTGCGGTCCACCGCGGGTATTGTCCACCCACACCACGCCGGGGGCGGTTTCGATCAGGTCGCCCGCATCGAGGCTTCCGGTCTCGATCGAGGCCAGCCGCCGCCAGCGACCTTCGCGCAGGCCGATCAGGAACAGGTCATGCTCGCCCACGGCATACACCAGCTGCCGGTCATAGGTCGACCGTTGCATCATGTAGACCGATCCCGCGTTCTTGCCGACCAGGGTGCGCGGCTTGTCTTGGCCCGGATCGAGCACGAACAGGCCGTCGCGGTGGCCGATCAGCAATCCCTGGTCGGTCGAGAGCAGGGCGTAGGCCTCGTAGTTGGTCCAGGGCATGTGGCGGGCCACCGTGCCGTGCCGGTGTTGCGCCAGGCGGGTGATGCCGTCCGAGCCCGCCAGCCACAGCGCATGGTCGTACCAGGAAAAATCGAACACCGTGCCGTTCACGCCCTGCGGGCCGCCAAGGTACGACCAGGACGAGGGCATGGCCACGCGGACCAGCCCGCCCTCGGTGGCGGCCCACAGCCCGTTCTCGTGGTCGGAGGCCAGCGCCCGGATGGCGAAATGGCCCAGCTCGACCTCGCGGCGAAGGCGAAGTCCGGGCGAATACTGGAAGAGCATGCCGTCGCGGCAGCCGACGGCGACGCCTCCATCGGGGAGCCGCGCTGCCGTGTAGGGCTGGTGGCCCTTCAGGGCGTGTCCCGCATCTCCGGGAATCGGCCGGATGCCATGGGCGTCGGCGCGGTAGAAGCCGTCGTTGCCCACCAACAGGCGCCATCCCTTCATCGGCAGCATGGCCACCAGCGGCGCATCGGCAAAACGCCCGCCTCCGGGAGCGAGATGGAACACGCCGTCCACGACTTGGCCGAAACCCTTGCCTTGGTAGCGCGTGTAGAGCGCGTTGCCATCCACGAAGAAGCCGCGCGCATTCTCGGGCAAGGCCCAGTTGCGAGCGTGCCGGTGTGCGTAATCGAGGTAATGCAGCGCCCGGTCACTGCGGAAATATACCCCGCGGGACGTGGGCAATACCGACCACACGGTACCGATGTGCTGCTGGTTGCCGGTCAGGTGCGACGGCTTCATCAGCGACTGGTAGCGGGTGCGCCCGTAGGCGTCGGTGACCAGCCAGCCGAAGGAATCGTAACTGCCGATGTAGACGTGCCCGTCCTCGCCGCGCGCGATGGAGCGGGCGGCGGCATGGCCGGGGATATTGATCAGGTGCCAGGTTTCGCCGTCGTAGCGCAGCACGCCCTCGAGGCTGCCGAACAGCATGCGGCCGCGACGGTCCGAGGCCGCCGCAAGCTGTACCGGGGCCGCGTTGTAGTCCTCTGGGCCGAACCGCTGCAGCAGGGGGGTGCCCATGACCGCCGAAGGCGCCGTTTCGGGCGGCACGGCGCCCACGGCCGACCCGAAAACGGGCAGGCCGAGCAACAACCCCATTCCAAGCAGGCGTGGCAGCGACATGATGCTCGCATGATGCGCATGGGGGGAAAACGGGGAACAGCGGCTTCCGATCCCCCCATCGGTGGCCCTGCGGTTCCTGGTTCGGCGTATTCGCCATGCCCGCGAATCCTGCGCGGGCGCATCATGTTGGCACGAACTCAGGCTGCGCGCGAGGCCCGCTTGCGATCGTTCTCCGTCAGGTGCTTCTTGCGCAGGCGGATTTCCTTCGGCGTGACCTCGACCAGCTCGTCGTCGTCGATGAATTCCAGCGCCTGCTCCAGCGACAGCCGCACCGGCGGCACCAGGGTCAGGGCGTCGTCCTTGCCGGCCGAGCGGATGTTGGTCAGCTGCTTGGTGCGCAGGGCATTGACGGTGAGGTCGTTGTCCTTGGAATGGATGCCCACCAGCTGGCCCTCGTAGATTTCCACGCCGGCATCGATCAGCATGCGACCGCGATCCTGCAGGTTGTACAGCGCATAGGCCGGCGCCGGACCGGTGCCGTTGGAGATCAGCACGCCGTTGGGCCGCTTGCCGATGACGCCCTCGGACTTCGGTCCGTAGTGGTCGAACACGTGGAACAGCAGGCCGGTGCCGGCGGTCAGGGTCTTGAACTCGGTCTGGAAGCCGATCAGCCCGCGTGCCGGGATGATGTACTCCAGGCGCACGCGGCCGCGGCCATCCGGTTCCATGTTCTTCAGCTGCGCCTTGCGCAGGCCCAGGCGCTCCATCACGCCGCCCTGGTAGGCCTCCTCCAGGTCCACCACCAGCTGCTCGTACGGTTCCTGCAGCTTGCCATCGATCTCCTTGATGATGACCTCGGGGCGCGACACGCCCATTTCGTAGCCCTCGCGGCGCATGGTCTCGATCAGGATCGACAGGTGCAGTTCGCCGCGGCCGGAGACCTTGAATTTGTCCGGGTCGTCCGTGTCCTCGACCTTCAGCGCCACGTTGTGCAGCGTCTCGCGGTCCAGGCGCTCGCGAATCTGGCGGCTGGTGATGAACTTGCCGCCGCTGACGTCCTTCTTGCCGGCGAACGGCGAATTGTTGACCTGGAAGGTCATGGAAATGGTCGGCTCGTCCACGGTCAGCGCCGGCAGTGCCTCGGGCGTGTCCAGGGCGCACACCGTGTCGGAGATGCCCAGGTCCTCGATGCCGGAAATGGCGATGATGTCGCCGGCGCGGGCCTCGGCCACCTCGTGGCGCTCCAGACCCATGAAGCCCAGCACCTGCAGCACCTTGCCCTGGCGGCGCTTGCCGTCGCGATCGACGATGCTGACCGGCTGGTTGGTGCGCACGGTGCCGCGCTCGACGCGGCCGATGCCGATCACGCCGACGTAGCTGTTGTAGTCCAGCTGGCTGATGCGCATCTGGAACGGTCCGTCGGCATCCACGGCGGGTGCCTGCACCTTGTCCACGATGGTCTGGAACAGCGGCGTCATGTCGCCCTCGCGTACGCTCTCGTCCATGCCCGCGTAGCCCTGCAGGCCGGAGGCGTAGACCACCGGGAAGTCCAGTTGCTCGTCGCTGGCGCCGAGGCGGTCGAACAGGTCGAAGGTGGCGTTGAGCACCCAGTCCGGACGCGCGCCCGGACGGTCGACCTTGTTGATCACCACGATCGGCTTGAAGCCCATCTCGAAGGCCTTCTGGGTGACGAAGCGGGTCTGCGGCATCGGGCCGTCGAAGGCATCGACCAGCACCACCACCGAATCGACCATCGACAGCACGCGCTCGACCTCGCCGCCGAAGTCGGCATGGCCCGGGGTGTCGACGATGTTGATGCGCCAGGTCTCGCCGTTCGGGTCCGTCCAACGGATGGCCGTGTTCTTGGCCAGGATGGTGATGCCGCGTTCTTTCTCCAGGTCGTTGGAGTCCATGACCCGGTCCGGGATCACCTCGCGCTCGGACAGCGTGTTCGACTGCTTCAGCAGCTGGTCGACGAGGGTGGTCTTGCCGTGGTCGACGTGGGCGACGATGGCGATGTTGCGCAGCTTTTCGATGGACATGAAAAATCGGCGCGACCTGATCGATCACGCCGCCTGTGAGAGAGATTCGAGCCCTCCATTGTACTGGAAAACGCCCCTTGCAACAGTGCTTTCGCAGGTCCGTTCAGGTAGCGGCCGCGCCCCCGGCCATGACGCCGATCACGGTCGCGGCCGGACGGCGCAATGCACGCAGCCAGGTGGCCAATCCTCGCGGGCCACCCAGAGGGTGGCACGGTCTAGGGAAGCTCTGAACCAGTCTACGCAGGCGTCACCGTTCTGTCTGCGCGCAGACAGAACGGCCCCAAGCGTCTGAATCAAAAGGTCGGGGTGATGTCCAGAAGGCCCTCATGGCGGCGCGCGCGGCTTGCCCAGGCAACCAGCCTGCGCGGCGCCACGCTCACCACCCTGCGAACTTTCTGGACATCATGCCGCCTACGTAGACTGGTTCAGAGCTTCCCTAGGACTGCGCGTTGCGCGCTTCGGGGCGTGTCGCCAGCGACAGCAGCGCAGCGACCAGCAGCGCCAGTGCCAGCAGCCAGAACACGGCACTCACGCCGTGTGCCCTTGCCAGCGGGTCGAGCGCCAGCAGGGCCAGTGCGGCCAGCCCGTTGGACAATCCCAGCGCCATGCCCGAACCCAGCGAACGGTTGCCCGGGAACAGGTCCTGGCCGGCCAGGACGCTCAGCGGGAGCGAAGCGAACAGGGCGATGCCGAGCAATCCCAGCAGGATCCAGGTCCACGTGCCGCTGGCCGATATGAAGGCCGCGAAGAGGGCGGTCCCCAGCAGGCTGGATACGGCCATGACCGTACGCCGTCCCCATCGGTCCGCCAGGTGTCCACCACCGACATTGCCGATGATGCCGACGACCAGAAGCGTGGCGATGGCTCCCGCGCCGTCGACCATGGGGCGTCCCTGCTGGTGCCACAGCACCGGCAGGTAGGTCACGCTGCCGAAGATGGCCAGCGCGCGCAGCGTCGAGAATCCGATCAGGGAGAGGCGCGGGACGACATGGCGGTGCCAGTCCACGCCATCCAGGTGCGCCGGACGGCGTGGCTGGACCGGCATGGCGGACCAGAGTGCGACGATGCTGGCCAGGGCCGGCAGTCCCAGCAGCCACAGGCTGTGCCGACCCCAAGCGAGCACCACCAGGCTGGCGATCAGCGGCCACAGGCCGCGACCGACCTCCCCTCCGACCAGAAACAGCGAGATGCCGAATCCGGGCCGGGAGCCGCTCAGGTCCCGTGCCCCGGACAGCGCCTGCGGGTGGAACAGCGAATTGGAGATGCCGATCGCCAGCAGCGAGACGATCAGCCAGCCGGGGCTGGGCGCCCATCCGATGCCCGCCGCACCGATGCTGGAGCCGACCAGGCCGGTCACGAGAAGCGCACGTCCCCCGATGCGATCGGCAAGCCAGCCGCTGAACACCTGCAGCGACTGCCCGATCAACAGGGCAGACATCACCGTCCCGGCATAGCCGGTGCCCAAGCCTACCGCGACCAGTACCACCGGCAGCACGCCCGGCAGGTAGTTGGCGGCGCCGTCATTGAGGAAATGCAGCCAGCCCAGGGCGGACAGACGAAGATAGTGCGGTTGCGCGTCGGTCGTGCTGTCGTGCCTTTCGGCGGTGGCTGCGCCCACGGTCTGCATCCTCGGTCATGCGCATCGCGGCGCGGGGCCACCATGCAAAAGCCCA
Organism: uncultured Gammaproteobacteria bacterium; assembly: GCA_963817755.1. Taxonomy (GTDB): domain Bacteria; phylum Pseudomonadota; class Gammaproteobacteria; order Xanthomonadales; family Rhodanobacteraceae; genus Oleiagrimonas. The sequence continues at coordinate 1,320,260 of CAWFPB010000003.1, read as the reverse complement.
TGATACGCACAAGCGGCACGGCCCGGATTCCGATGTGCGGGTTTCGCGAGCGACGAACGGATATAATGCGTCGTTTGATCACGGGACCACGCCATGAGCATCACCGCCACCTTCCACACCCATCGCGGCCCGATCCATTTGCGCCTGCACGACGACAAGACGCCGCTGACCGTGGCCAACTTCGTCAACCTCGCCCGTCGCGGCTTCTACGATGGCCTGGGTTTCCACCGCGTCATCCCCGATTTCATGATCCAGGGCGGCTGCCCCGAGGGCAGCGGTCGCGGCGGCCCCGGCTACCGCTTCGAGGACGAGTTCGACGCCAGCCTGCGCCACGACAAGCCGGGCGTGCTGTCGATGGCCAACGCCGGTCCGGGCACCAACGGCAGCCAGTTCTTCATTACCCACGGCGCCACGCCGTGGCTGGACGGCAAGCACAGCGTGTTCGGCGAGGTGGTCGACGCCTCCGACCAGGCCGTGGTCGACGCGATCGAGCAGGGCGACACCATCGACAAGGTCGAGCTCGAGGGCGATGTCGATGCGCTGCTGGAGAAGATGAGCGAACGTGTCGCCGACTGGAATGCCACCCTGGATGCACGCGGCTGAGTGCGTTCGACCGGGTACGAATGAAAAAGGGCGGCCTCGGGCCGCCCTTTTTCGTGGTGCGCCCTGCGCCGGGCTAGCGCGTTCTTGTCACCAGCCGGTACAGGTACAACAGGATCAGGGCGCCGATGACGCCGACGATGAAGCCGGCCAGTTCGCCGCCCATGTGGATCCCGATGACGCCGGCCAGCCAGTTGCCGAAGAACATGCCGGCGATGCCGAGCAAGGCCGTGATGATGAATCCGCCCGGATCCTTGCCGGGCATGAGCATCTTGGCCACGATGCCGACCACCAGTCCGATAACGAATAACCATATCCAGTGCATGTGCGCTCTCCTCTGGGGAAGTCTGACGACACGTCTGGCTTGTTTGGCGCGTCATTGCTGCCGGCGCGGCTTGGGCGTGTTCGAACAGACTCCGGTTCGATGACACACGGTTGCATGTGTCCGCGGCGTGGACCCGATCATTATGCATTGCACGCCGCCTGGACATCGTGCATACGTATGCATTGGCCTGCAATCACGCATTGGGTCTACCTTTGGATGTACGTGCCTTCGTGCGTCCGGGGCTGGCCGCACGTACCAACAATCCGTCATCACAACGATGCACACCGGGGGAGATCGATCGATGAACACTGCAGCCGCGGCGCCGAGGCGCCGATCCACCTTGTTTACCTATCTTCTGGCTGCGTTGGCCGGGTTGATGTTCGGCCTCGATATCGGCGTCATTTCCGGTGCCGAGCAGTTCATCCAGGCGTATTTCCACATCAGCGACAATTACATCGAATGGATCGTGAGCATCATGATGTGGGGCGCGGCCACGGGAGCCGCGGGTGCGGGCTGGTTGTCCTCGGCCCTGGGGCGTCGACGCACGTTGATCATCAGTGCGGCGCTGTTCGTGATCGGATCCGTGCTTTGCGCATTTGCCTGGTCGCCGGCGTTCCTGTTGCTGGCGCGATTCCTGCTCGGCATCGCCATCGGCGTGGCGGCGTTCACCGCGCCGCTCTACCTGGCCGAGGTGGCGCCCCAGGAAACGCGTGGCGCGATGATCTCGATGTACCAGCTGATGATCACCATCGGCATCCTGGGCGCATTCCTGTCCAACCTGTGGTTCAGCCACCACGGTGAATGGCGCTGGATGCTTGGCGTCATCGCCATTCCGGGCGCATTGTTCCTGGTCGGCGTGCTGAGCCTGCCCGAGAGTCCCCGCTGGCTGGTCATGCGTGGTCGTTCCAGCGAGGCGCATGAAGTGCTCAACCACCTGCGCACGGATCCCGCGGCGGTCGAGCGCGAAGTCGCCGACATCCAGGAGCAGCTGAAGATCCCGCAGCGCGGCTGGCACATGTTCCTGCAGAACCGCAATTTCCGTCGCTCGGTCGGCCTCGGCATCGGGCTGCAGGTGGTGCAGCAGCTGACCGGCATCAACGTGATCATGTACTACGCCCCGCGCATCTTCGCGCACGTCGGTTTCGGCGTGAACGCGCAGATGTGGGCCACGGTGATCGTGGGCGTGACCAACGTGCTGGCCACCTTCATCGCCATCGCCTTCGTCGACCGCATCGGGCGCAAGCCGATCCTGTACGCCGGCTTCGTGGTCATGGCGGCCGGCCTGGGTGCGGTGGGCACGATGATGCACACGGGCATCGCCACCCAGGGCCAGCAGATCTTCACGGTGTCGATGCTGCTGGTGTTCATCGTGGGCTTCGCGATGTCGGCCGGTCCGCTGGTGTGGGCGATCTGCTCGGAGATCCAGCCGCTGAAGGGGCGCGACTTCGGCATCGGCGTCTCGACCCTGACCAACTGGGTCGCCAACGCCATCGTCGGCCTGACCTTCCTCAGCCTGCTCAACGGCATCGGCGCGGCACAGACCTTCTGGCTGTACGGCGGCCTGAACATCCTGTTCCTGCTGTTCACGATCTGGTTCGTGCCCGAGACCAAGGGCGTGAGCCTGGAGCAGATCGAGCGCAACCTGATGTCCGGCGAGCGCCTGCGCAACATCGGTCAGTAATGCAGCGGGCCGCCGGTTCGCCGGCGGCCCGTACGCGCGTCCTCCGGGTGGGTTCGCGGCTGCGGCCGTGTGATAAAATCGCCGTTTTCCCCATCCGCGTTGCGTGAGGACGACATGCCCAAACTCGCCCAGCGCATGAGTCGTGCCAAGCCGAGCACGATCATGCTGATCGCCGAGAAGGCCCGCCAGCTCAAGGCCGAAGGCCGCGACATCATCAGTTTCTCGATCGGCGTGCCCAACTTCCTGCCCGGCCCGCACGTGTACGAAGCGGTGCGCAACTGGCTGGACAACGATTCGGGCTCCTACGGTTCCAACCGCGGCAGCGCGGACCTGCTGGATGCATTCCTCGGGCACATCAAGCGCAGCGGCATGGACGGCTACGCGCGCGAGAACTGCGCGGTGGCGATCGGCGCCAAGCACATTCTCTACAACCTGGCCGAGGCGCTGCTGGACGACGGCGACGAGATGGCTTTCCCGACGCCGTACTGGACCAGCTACCTGGACATCGCCGAGATCCTCGATGCCAAGGTCAAGCTGCTGCCGTGCCCGCCGGAGCAGAACTACAAGCTGACCCCCGCGCAGCTGGACGAGGCGCTGGCCAGCAAGCCGAAGATCTTCCTGTTCAACAATCCGTCCAACCCGACCGGCATGGTCTACACGAAGGACGAGATCGCCGCGCTGGCCGACGTGCTGGTCAAGCATCCGGATACCTGGGTGATCACCGACGACATCTACCACCGCATGGTGTTCGACGATGTCGGCTACCACAATTTCGTGCAGGCGCGCCCGGAGCTTCGCGACCGGGTGATCTTCGTCGACTCGCTGTCCAAGACCTACGGCATGCCCGGCTGGCGCGTGGGCATGATGGCCGGACCGGAAGATGTCGCCAAGGCCGTGGTCACGCTCAACTCCAACCACATCACCAACATCCCCGAGGTGGCCTCGGTGGCCGCGGTGGCCGCGCTGTCCGGTCCGCAGGACGTGCCCACCGCCAAGTGTGCCGAGTTCGCCCAGCGTCGCGACGTGGTGGTCGACACCCTCAACAGCATTCCGGGCGTGGTCTGCCCGCGTCCGCAGGGTGCGTTCTACGCCTTCCCGGACATCTCTTGCGCCTTCGGCAAGAGCCACAACGGAAAGATCCTGGAGAACGACGTCGACGTGTGCACGGCGCTGATGGAGTCCAAGGGCGTGGCCTGCGTGCCGGGCTCGGCCTTCGGCGAGCCACGCGGTCTGCGCATCTCCTATTCCTGCAAGAGCGAGGAACTGGAGCCGGGCATGAACCGCATCCGCGACTTTTTTGCCGAATTGACCTGATGGCCGGGATTCGGGGATGGCCCCGAATCCCCAATCCCCTCATCCCGAATCACGGAGTTCACCCATGAAAGCACCCGTTCGAGTTGCCGTCACCGGCGCCGCCGGCCAGATCGGCTACGCGCTGTTGTTCCGCATTGCCGCCGGCGACATGCTGGGCCCCGACCAGCCGGTCATCCTCAACCTGCTCGAGATCACCCCGGCCCTGGACGCGCTCAAGGGCGTGGTGATGGAACTGAACGACTGCGCGTTCCCGCTGCTGGCCGACATCGTCGCCACCGACGACGCCAACGTCGCCTTCAAGGATGCCGACTACGCGCTGCTGGTCGGCGCGCGTCCGCGCGGTGCCGGCATGGAGCGCAAGGACCTGCTGGAGGCCAACGGCAAGATCTTCGGCCCGCAGGGCAAGGCGCTCAACGACCACGCCAAGCGCGACGTCAAGGTGCTGGTGGTCGGCAACCCGGCCAACACCAACGCGCTGATCGCCCAGCAGAACGCGCCGGACCTGGATCCGAAGTGCTTCACCGCCATGGTGCGCCTGGACCACAACCGCGCCATGAGCCAGCTGGCCGAGAAGACCGGCAAGCACAACACCGACATCAAGAACATGATCATCTGGGGCAACCACAGCTCCACCCAGTTCCCGGACCTGCACCACGCCACCGTCGACGGCACCCACGCGATGGAACTGGTCGACCAGGCCTGGTACGAGGGCGAGTTCATCCCCACCGTGCAGCAGCGTGGCGCGGCCATCATCAAGGCGCGCGGTGCCTCCTCGGCGGCCTCGGCGGCCTCGGCGGCGATCGACCACATGCGCTCGTGGGCGCTGGGTACGCCGGAAGGCGAGTGGGTATCGATGGGCATCCCGTCGGACGGCTCCTACGGCATCGAGCCGGGCGTGATCTTCGGCTACCCGGTGACCTGCAAGGACGGCAAGTACACGATCGTCCAGGACCTGGCCATCAACGATTTCTCGCGTGCGCGCATCGACGCCACCGACAAGGAACTGCGCGAGGAGCGCAGCGCCGTCGAGGGGCTGTTCCCGGGCTGAGTCCGGTTCCGCACGAATCGAAAAAGGCGGCCTGCGGGCCGCCTTTTTCGTACCCGGCCGCACCGGGTGGAGCCGCCGGCGGGCGGCGGCTGCGACATTGTCTCGCTATACAACGCGTGGGTGTCGTCCTACGCTGAGCCAGTCCAGTCCCCGCACGAGGTGGCAAGCATGGGTTACGAAGAGACCTATCGCCGTTCCATCGAGGAACCGGAGGCCTTCTGGGCCGAACAGGCCGAGGCCATCGACTGGCACACGCCGCCCGAGCGCATCCTGGAATACGAGAATCCGCCGTTCCGGCGCTGGTTCGCCGGCGGCACCACCAACCTGTGCCACAACGCCGTGGACCGCCACCTGGCCGAACGGCCCGACCAGCTGGCGCTGGTGGCCATCTCCAGCGAGACCGGCACCACGCGGGAGGTGACCTACCGCGAGCTGCACGCGGAGGTGAACGCCTTCGCCGCGATCCTGGGCGAGCTGGGCGTGGAGCGGGGCGACCGCGTGGTCATCTACATGCCCAACATGGCCGAGGCGGTGTTCGCCATCCTGGCCTGCGCGCGCATCGGCGCGGTGCACTCGGTGGTGTTCGGCGGCTTCGCCGCGCACAACCTGGCGCTGCGCATCGACGACGCCCGACCGAAGCTGCTGATCTGCGCCGACGCCGGCATGCGCGGCGGCAAGGTCATTCCCTACAAGCCGATGGTCGACGCCGCCTGCGAGGAAGCCGAACACGCCCCGCCGCACGTGCTGGTGGTGCGCCGCGGCCTGGATCCGGACCTGGCCATGCGCGAGGGCAGGGACGTGGAATACGCCCCCCTGCGCGAGCGTTTCGAGGGCGCGCAGGTGCCGGTCACCTGGCTGGAATCGAACGAGCCCAGCTATCTGCTCTACACCTCCGGCACCACCGGCAAGCCCAAGGGCGTGCAGCGCGACGTCGGTGGTCATGCGGTGGCCATGGCGTTGTCCATGCGCACGGTGTTCGACGTGGGGCCGGGCCAGGTGATGTTCTCCACCTCCGACATCGGCTGGGCGGTGGGGCATTCGTACAACATCTACGGCCCGCTGATCGTGGGCGCCACCTCGCTGCTGTACGAGGGCCTGCCGACCTCGCCGGATGCGGGCATCTGGTGGAAGCTGTGCGAGACCTACGGCGTGCGCACCATGTTCTCCTCGCCCACGGCGATCCGTGTGCTGAAGAAGCACGATGCCGCCTGGCTGGCCAAGTACGACCTGTCCGCCTTCCAGTGGCTGTTCCTGGCCGGCGAGCCGCTGGACGAGCCGACCGCCGAGTGGATCCACCGGCACCTGGGAAAGCCGGTCATCGACAATTACTGGCAGACCGAGACTGGCTGGCCGGTGCTGACCCTGCTGCCGGGCCTGGACCTGAAGCCGGTGAAATTCGGCTCGCCCGGCCTGCCCAACCTGGGCTACCGGCTGCGCCTGATCAACGAGGTCACCGGCGAGGACTGCGGGCCCGACGAGAAGGGCGTGCTGACCATCGTGCCGCCGCTGCCGCCGGGTTGCATGACCACCGTGTGGCGCAACGACGAGCGCTTCCTCGCCGGCTATTTCGGCCATTTCCGCGAGCCGCTGTACAGCTCGCTGGACTGGGCCATCCGCGACGCGGACGGCTACTACTTCATCCTCGGGCGCACCGACGACGTCATCAACGTGGCCGGGCATCGCCTGGGCACGCGCGAGATCGAGGAAGCCGTGGCCGGCTATCCGGCGGTGGCCGAGGCGGCCGTGGTCGGCGTGGCCGACGAGCTCAAGGGCCAGGTACCGGTGGTGTTCGCCACCCTGCGCACGCCGGACAGCGACCGCGGGGCACGGCGCGAGGCTGCGGCGGGCATCCAGTCCCGCGTGGAGGCCACGCTGGGCGCGGTGGCGCGCCCGGCGCGCACCTACATCGTCGAGATGCTGCCCAAGACGCGCTCGGGCAAACTGCTGCGCCGGTCGCTGTCGGCGCTGGCCCAGCATGCCGATCCCGGCGACCTGTCCACGCTGGACAATCCCGATGCGCTCAAGGAGATCGAAAGCGCGCTCGAGCGCGGTCCCGACGTCGGCAAGTGAGGCTGCATGCATCCGCCGGGCATCCACCGGCGTAGGAATGGAACGAGCATGCGGTGCCTCCCTGCGACGCCGCGGCCTTCCACCTCACGGGAGTTCGTCCATGAAGCGTTTCCTGATCCCTCTTTTCGTTGCCAGCCTGTGCATGACCCTGCCGGCCCTGGCCGCGCTGCCGGTGGGCAGCAAGGCGCCGATGTTCTCGGCCACCGCCACGCTCGGCGGCAACACCTATTCCTACGACCTGGCCAAGGCACTGAAGAAGGGGCCGGTGGTGGTCTATTTCTATCCCCAGGCCTTCACCCCGGGCTGCACCGTCGAGGCGCACGACTTCGCCGATGCCATCGGCAAGTACCGGGCACTGGGCGCCACGGTGATCGGCGTCTCGCACGACCCCATCGCCCGGCTGAAGAAGTTCTCGGTCAGCGAATGCCGCAGCAAGTTCCCGGTCGCTGCCGACACCGACGGGCACATCATCAAGGACTACGACTCGGTCCTGGGCGACGGCTCGGGCCGCGCCAACCGCACTTCCTACGTGATCGCGCCGGACGGCACGATCCTGTACCACTACACCGACATGAATCCGGCCCGGCACGTGGCCAACACGCTGGCGGCGCTGCGCAAGTGGCACGCCGCGCAGCACCGGTAACCGGGCAGCGGATTCAGGCGCCGGACCGCGACGGCCCGTTCCCCTCCGGTCCGGCCAGTACCCGCGCGAAATCGCGCGCCACCACCGGCATCGAGAAGCGCGCCTCGACGAACGCCCGCGAGGCCGCGGCCATGCGCTGGCGCGTGGCGTCCGTGCACAGGTCCAGGATGGCGTCGCGCCAGGCCTCGACCTGGCCCACCGGCAGCAGGCGGCCGGTCTCGCCCTCGCGCAGCGACTCGGCGATGCCGTTGATGCGGCTGCCCAGCACCGGCACGCCGCTGGCCTGGGCCTCGACCGACACGCGCCCGAACATTTCCTCCATCACCGTGGGGAAGGCCAGCATCGACATGGCGCTGTAGCAGCGCGCGGCGTCGGCGCGCCATCCGGCCAGGTGGTGGCGCGCGGCATGCGCGCCGGCCTGGATGTCGCGCTTGAGGTCGTCCAGCTGCGGCCCCTCGCCGATCCACAGCGCGTGCAGGCGCGGCTCGGCGGCCATGGCCTGCTCCAGGGCCGGCTGCAGCACGAAGATGCCCTTGCCGGTGTACATGCGGCCGACGAAGCCGACCACGATGGCGTCTTCCGGGATGCCGAATTCGCGGCGCAGCTGTTGTCCGTAGGCCGGATCGGGGCGGCTGACCCGGGTGTCGACGGGGTTGTAGACCACCTGCACCCGGTCGGCCGGCATGCCGCGCCCGACGAACAGCGTGCGGGCGTGTTCGGACACGGCGATGAAGCGCTGCGCCAGGCGCGGCAGCAGGTATTCGGACATCTTGTGCATGGCCGGTGCGCGTTGCCGGAACAGGGCCACCGGCACGCCGTGCAGGCGCCCCTGCACGATCAGCGGCCAGTACTCCTTGCCGAAGTCGCCGATCAGCCAGTCCGGTCGCAGGCGGCGGATGGCGCGCGCCAGGGCGCGATGCGCGGACGGCACGAACACGTTGCGGAAACGGGCGTGATGCCAGGTCAGGCCCAGTTCCTGCAGGCGGCCGGCGATGAAGCCGTCGCGGTCGGCCAGCGCCTCGACCGTGTGTCCGGCGTCGGACATGGCCTGGACCATGGACAGGAAATGGGCGGCGCCGCCGGCGCGGTCGCGATCGGTGCCCACGAACAGCAGCTTCATGCGTGGCGGTCCTCGTAGCGGCTCAGCAATCGCACCGCCACCTGCGGCAACAGATGGCGGTTGGAGATGGGGATCCGCGGCCAGCGCAGGCGGTCGCCGCCGGCGCGTGCGCGCCCGCGCCCGGTGGTGGTGGCATCGCTGTAGCCGGCCGCACGCACGGCCTCGACCACGCGCTCGTCGTGGTCGCCGTAGGGATAGCAGAACTGGGTCACCGGTGTGCCCAGGGCGTCCTCCAGCTCGGCCTTGCAGCCGTGCACTTCCTCGCGCAGGGTGGCGTCGTCGCAGCGGGTCAGGTGCACGTGCGAGCGCGTGTGCGCGCCGATCTCCAGGCCGGCGGCGTGCCACTGGCGCCAGCCGGCGGCATCCATCAGCGGCGCACGCACGCCGCTGCGCTCCTCGTCCCAGTGGTTGGTCCCGCCGCGCGCGGCGCTGACCGCGTAGCAGGTGGCGCCGAAGCCGTGATGCTGCAGGATCGGAAGGGCATGGTCGAGGTTGTCCACGTAGCCGTCATCCAGCGTGATCACGGCCACCCGGCCTTCGGCCTCGCCGCGAAGGTACGGCCCGGCCTGCGACATCGACAACCCGCGAAAGCCGAGCAGGCGCAGCAGGCGCATCTGCCGGGCGAAGGCCCCGGGCGTCACGTACAGGCCACGCAGGCCACGCAGGCCGTCGGGCACCGGCGCGACATGGTGGTACATCAGGATCGGGATGGCAGTCATGCGAACGATTGTGCAAGAGGGCAACGGCAACGGACAGTATGCAGCGCGTGCCCCGTGGTGGCGATCCACGCCGGCCTGCATCCGCCCGCGTGCGATCCCCGTATCCTTGCATACCAGCCCGTTACGGGCAGCAAGTTCCGGAATGACCGTGAAACGCAGCCTGATCCTTGTCCTCTGCCTGGCCCTGTTGTCCATACCGCCCGTGCGCGCCGCCCTGCCCGACGGGGCGCGTGCGCCGATGTTCACCGCGACGGCCACGCTGGGCGGCAAGACCCATCCCTACCGCCTGGCCGCGGCGCTGGAGAAGGGGCCGGTGGTGCTGTATTTCTACCCTGAGGCCTTCACCCGCGGCTGCACCATCGAGGCGCACGATTTCGCCGCGGCCATGCCGCGCTACCGGGCGCTGGGCGCCCGCGTGATCGGCGTCTCGCGGGACCCGATCGAGACGCTGCGGAAATTCTCGGTCAGCGCCTGCCGCAGCAAGTTCCCGGTCGCCGCCGATCCCGACGGCAGTATCACGAGGGCCTACGACGCGGTGATGCCGATCTTCCACGGCTATGCGCGACGCATCTCCTACGTGATCGCGCCCGACGGCACGGTCATCTACAGCTACACCAGTCTCAACCCGGCCCGGCACGTGGCCAACACCCTGGCGGCGTTGCGCAAGTGGGACAAGGCGCACGGGCGCGCCGCGGCGAAGCCTCAGCAGCAGCCCTTGCCGTCGGACTGAACCGGCGGGCAGGGCGTGTCGCCGTAGCTGCAGAACACGCAGCAATCGCCCTCCCGGGGCTTGAGCAGGGCGCCGCAGCCCTTGCACGCGTAGAAATGCACGCAGGCGTGGGTCGGCATGGTCTCGATCTCGGCGTGGCCGCAGGCCGGGCAGGTCAGCGTGCTGGTGGTGACGATGGCGCGGTCCATGGCCCCATGCTAGTGCCGGCGGCCTGCCGTCGCGAACGCCCGGGACCGCCGGATGCACTACAATGGCGGGCTGGAACCACCCTCCAAGGAGCATCTCCATGAGTGCACGAGCGTCGATGGGCGCGGCCTTCCGTGCCGCACTCGAGGCCGAAAGTCCGTTGCAGGTGATGGGCGCGATCACCGCCTATGCCGGCCTGATGGCCAAGCGCACCGGATACAAGGCGCTGTACCTGTCCGGCGGCGGTGTGGCCGCCAATTCGCTCGGCATGCCCGACCTGGGCATCAGCACCATGGAGGACGTCCTCACCGACGCCCGTCGCATCGTCGAGGCCACCGGCATGCCGCTGATGGTCGACATCGACACCGGCTGGGGCGGCGCCTTCAACATCGCCCGCACCATCCGCTCGTTCGAGCGTGTCGGCGTGGCCGCGGTGCACATGGAGGACCAGGTCGGCCAGAAGCGCTGCGGCCACCGTCCGGGCAAGGAAGTGGTGCCGACGGCGGAGATGGTCGACCGCGTCAAGGCGGCGGTGGACGCCAGGACCGATCCGGACTTCGTGATCATGGCGCGCACCGACGCCGCCGCGAAGGAGGGCATCGACGCTGCCATCGAGCGCGCCATGGCCTACGTCGAGGCCGGCGCCGACATGATCTTCCCCGAGGCCATGAAGACACTGGACGACTACCGCAAGTTCAAGGCCGCGGTGAAGGTGCCGATCCTGGCCAACCTGACCGAATTCGGATCGACCCCGTTCTTCACCGTCGACGAGCTGCGCGAGGCCGGCGTGGACATCGCGCTGTACTGCTGCGGCGCCTACCGCGCCATGAACAAGGCGGCGCTGAATTTCTACGAGACGGTGCGCCGCGAGGGCACGCAGAAGTCGGTGGTGCCGCAGATGCAGACGCGCGAGGAACTGTACGACTTCCTCGGCTACCACGAATACGAGAACAAGCTCGACGCGCTGTTCGACAGCGAAAAGTGACCAACAACGGGACGTAGGGCGGGCAGCGTCCGCCCTACGTTCGACGAACACCAGGCGGGGAGCGCCGGCCATTCCGGCGCGGCCTCCATTCAGCGAAAAGCAAACACGAGGTTTTCAGCATGAGCGAGAACACCCAGTCCAACCTGCCCAAGCCCAAGAAGTCCGTGGCGCTTTCCGGCGTCGCCGCCGGCAACACCTCGGTGTGCACGGTCGGGCGCAGCGGCAATGACCTGCACTACCGCGGCTACGACATCAAGGACCTGGCCACCAAGTCCACCTTCGAGGAAGTCGCGCACCTGCTGATCCACGGCCACCTGCCGACCTGGTCCGAGCTCAACGCCTACCGTGCGCGCCTGCAGCGCATGCGTGGCCTGCCGCAGCCGGTCCAGGCCGTGCTCGAGCAGCTTCCGGCGGCGACCCATCCGATGGACGTGCTGCGCACCGGCTGCTCGGTGCTGGGCACGGTACTGCCGGAGAAGGACGACCACAGCGTCAGCGGCGCGCGCGAGATCGCCGACCGCCTGATCGCCAGCTTCGGTTCGATGCTGCTGTACTGGTACCACTTCCGCCAGAACGGCAAGCGCATCGAGACCGAAACCGACGACGAGTCGATCGCCGGCCACTTCCTGCACCTGCTGCACGGCAAGCCGGCCAGCGAGCTGCAGGCGCAGGCGCTGGACAAGTCGCTGATCCTGTACGCCGAGCACGAGTTCAACGCCTCGACCTTCACCGCCCGCGTGATCGCCGGCACCGGCTCGGACATCTACTCGTCCATCACCGGCGCCATCGGCGCGCTGCGCGGTCCCAAGCACGGCGGCGCCAACGAGGTGGCGATGGAGATCATCAGCCGCTATCGCGACGCCGACGAGGCCGAGGCCGACATCCGCGAGCGCGTGGCCAACAAGGAGATCGTGATCGGCTTCGGCCACCCGGTCTACACCATCGGCGACCCGCGCAACCCCATCATCAAGGACATCAGCCGCAAGCTGTGCCAGGACGGTGGCAACATGCGCCTGTTCGAGATCTCCGAGCGGATCGAGAACGTGATGATGGAACTGAAGAAGATGTTCCCCAACCTGGACTGGTACAGCGCCTCGGCCTACCACATGATGGGCGTGCCGACGGCGATGTTCACGCCGCTGTTCGTGATCGCCCGCACCACCGGCTGGAGCGCGCACGTGATGGAACAGCGCCAGGATGGCAAGATCATCCGGCCCAGCGCCAACTACATCGGTCCCGAGGACCAGGCCTACGTGCCGATCGAGAAGCGCTGAGGACCCGGGCAGCCCGCTTCGCGCGGGCCGCCTGATGCGGAGGCTGACGATGCACCAAAACGTTGCTGGCATGACCGTCGCCTCCGCGCGCCTGAATCCGTCCGCCTACGGGCACTGGGACGTCAACTTCGCCGTGGCCGTCGCGACCGCGCTGGTCGTGGGCCTGTGCGTGCTGCTGCACTACGAGGGCCTGTCGCTGCTCACGCGCGGGCTGGCGCGAATGCACGGCAAGGCCCGGCGACACGTCCTGCGCGGGATCTTCGGCGTGCTGGTCCTGCACGTGATGGAGATCTGGATCTTCGGCCTGGCCCTGTACCTGCTGCTGCTGGTCGATCCGCGCTTCGGCCAGATCCACGGGATCGACCCGGCGTCGGTGTTCGACTACGTGTACTTCTCCGCCGTCACCTACACCACCGTCGGCTTCGGCGACGTGATCCCGACCGGTCCGCTGCGCTTCCTGGTCGGGACCGAGGCCCTGGCCGGTTTCGTGCTGATCACCTGGTCGGCTTCGTTCACCTTCGTCGAGATGCAGCGCTACTGGAAACGCGATTGAGCGGCACGCGCCCGGTCGATCGCGTTGACCAGCGTCAAGGCGGGTTCGTGCCGCGCACCGGATGATGGTTCCGTCCAGACACTGGAAGGAGCATGGCATGTACAAGAGAATCCTGATCGCGACGGACGGTTCGGAACGCTCCGATCGCGCCATCGAGCAGGGCGTGGCGCTGGCCAAGGCGCTGGGGTCCACGGTGATCGGCCTCAACGCGGCACCCAGTTTCCGCATCTACGCCGGCAGCGTGGCCGACATCACCAACACCCTGGAAGCCGACTACCGCCAGGCCGGTGAGGAGCGCGCCCGGGTCTACCTGGCGGAAGTGGAGAAGGTCGCCAAGGCCGCCGGGGTCCCGTGCGAGACCCATTACCTGTATGGCGAACCGATCCACCAGTCGATCATCAACGCGCTCGGCAAGTATCAATGCGACCTGGCGGTGATGGCCTCGCACGGCCGCGGCAGCGTCGGCTCGCTGCTTCTCGGGAGCGTTACCCAGAAGGTCCTGGCACACGGCGAACATCCGGTGCTGGTGGTGCGTTGAACCCGGCCGCGACCGCAAGTTCGGTCGCCGGCAGACGCCTCCCGCGGATTCCGGGAGGCGTCCGCATGTCATGCCGCTCAGGCCAGCCCTTCGGCATCCATGGCCCGCTGCACGCCCGGATCCTTGCGCATGCGCGAGAACCAGTCGTCCAGGTGGTCCAGACCCGCCAGGTCCACGCGCATGGCGCGCGCCCAGCGCGTGACCACGAACAGGTAGGCGTCGGCGGGCGAACGAGTGCCGGACAGCCAGTCGTGCGTGGCCAGCTGCGCGTCGATGCGTTCGAACATGATGCGCAGGGAGGCCTTGGCGTTGTCCTTGGTGCGCGCGATCGTTTCCTCGTCATCCAGATAGCCTGTAGCGCCGAACATCGGCTTGAAGGCGGGGTGCATGTCGGCATTGAGCAGCCCCAGCCAGCGGTTGATCTCGGCCCGGGTGCGGGGCGAGCCGTCGCCGCCAAGGTCGGCTTCGGGGAAACGGTCGATGAGATAGTTCAGGATGGCGGCATTCTGGTACAGCACCCAGCCGGCATCTTCGAGCACCGGCACCGCACCGGCCGGGTTGAGCTTGAGGAAGTCGGACGTCTTGATCTCGTCGTGGCTGACCTTCTGCGCCTGGTAGGGCTGGCCGATCCATTCGAGCACGATGTGCGAGGCCAGCGAGCATGCGCCGGGCATGGTGTAGAGCTTCATTGCGTCCTCCGGGTTCCGGATCCAGTGGCAAGGAGATGCCGATGCCCGGTGGCCGTCGCAAGAGTCATGCCGGAAACGCAGCGTTCAGTACCCGTGGACGATGGCTTCAGGCGGCGTCGGCGATCGGGAGCGTTGAAAGCGGCCGTAGCCGCATGCATCCTTGCCAGACTTCGCGCGGCACTTCCCGGATGAGGAGTTCTACATGAAACGTGGCCTTCGCTCGTTGTGTCGGTGCGGCCGGTCCCTGGTCCTGGCCGTCGGCTTGTGCCTCAGTGCCACGGCCGCCGCGCAACATTCGCCGGCTCTGGATCGTGCCAGTCTCTGGATCGGAGGGTTCTACGCCGCAGGCGACACTATCCTGCATGCCCGCACACTCGACGGCAGCAATTACGGAAACGTGCACCTGGAGGATGACCTGGGTTTTCGCCGCCGCGCCTGGACCCAGCGCCTGCGCGCGGATTTCCTGGTCGGCGACAGCCAGGGCTTCACGTTCGACTTCTACCGCTATCGGCGCGCGCGTAGCACGACCCTCGACCACAGCATCGTCTACGAGGGCACCACCTACGACGCCCAGGCCAGCGTGCAGGCCCGCCTGGGGTTCGATTTCGGCAGCGCCGCCTACCGCTGGTGGATCGGATCGGGCCGCGACGTGCTCGGCATCGGCCTGGGGGCCGGCTACTACCGCGTCGACGCGTCGATCCGCGGCCAGGGCGCGGTGAACGGACTGGCCGGGTACGGCGTCGTCACCGGGCAGGTCCAGTCCTCGACCGATGCCAGCGCCTGGGCGCCGCTGCTGCAGCTGGGCTGGCGACACGCCTTCGGTGACCGCTGGCGGGTGTACCTCAACGCCGCCGGGGTGAAGAAGAACGGCGGGCGCCTGTACGGCCACGTCTACCGCGCGGCCCTGGGGGTGCAGTGGTTTGTGCTGCGGCACTTCGGCATCAGTGCCGAATACGGCATCAACCGCGTCCGCCTGTGGCAGCGCCATGCCGGCTACGACGACAGCCTGGACCTGAAGCTGGACGGACCGTCCGCGTTCGCGACGCTGCGCTTCTGAAGGCGATCCGGATCGTGCTCCCTGCCGGTGGCCTTGTTCAGGCGCCGTCCCGGCCGGGCCTCGGTCGGGGGTGCCGTCCCGCCAGACCGCTGCATGTTCGGTTGGCGACCGATGCGCGGGCCGATTTCACGCGGGTCACCGGCCCGGCCTCGTTTCTCCATGTCCAGACGCAACGCTGCCGCAACATGGCTGCGGCTTGACCGGTGTCAAGCCACAAGGGGCGGTAACGTCGACAATGACCCCGTACCCACAGTCGAGGAAGCAGCCATGTACAAGCGAATCCTGATCACCACGGACGGCTCCGAATATTCCGAACGCGCCGTCGCCGAAGGTGTGGCACTGGCCAAGGCGCTGGGTGCCAGTGTGGTGGGGGTGAATGCGGCACCGAGCTTGCACATCTATGCCGGCAGGATGGGCGACATCAGTCACTCCATGGAAGTCGAATACCGCCGTGCTGCCGAGGAACAGGCCAGGGAGATGCTGTCGGACATCGAGAAAGCGGCCGGAGAGGCCGGTGTGAGCTGTCAGACCCATTTCCAGTACGGTGACCCGGTGCATCAATCGATCAGCAAGGCGGCCGACGACCACGATTGCGATCTGGTGGTGATGGGTTCGCACGGCCGCGGCAGCGTCGGTTCGCTGTTGCTGGGCAGCGTGACGCAGAAGGTGCTGGCGCACGACAAACGCCCGGTGCTGGTGGTGCGCTGAAGCGCGGAGTCTATGCCGCCTGCGTAGACTTGTTCAGAGCATCCCTAGAGCGTCGCGGCCAGGCGCGTGCCCTGGTCGATGGCACGCTTGGCGTCCAGCTCGGCGGCCACGTCGGCGCCGCCGATCACGTGGGTCTCGATGCCGGCGCCCTCCAGTGCATCGGCCAGGCGGCGGTTCGGCTCCTGGCCGGCGCACACCACCACGTGGTCCACGTCCAGCACGCGATCCTCCTCGCCGATGCGGATGTGCAGGCCGGCGTCGTCGATGCGGCCATAGCTCACCCCGCCCATCATGTGCACGCCCTTTTCCTTCAGCGTGGCGCGGTGCACCCAGCCGGTGGTCTTGTTCAGGCGCCGCCCCGGGCGGCCCTCGCTGCGCTGCAGCAGCCAGATCTCGCGTGCCGGCGCTTCCGGGGCGCGCGGTTTCAGGCCACCGGCGGCGTGCATGGACTCGTCCACGCCCCATTCGGCGTTCCAGCGGTGCACGTCAGTGGTGGGGGACGGTTCGGGCTGGACCAGGAATTCGGCCACGTCGAAGCCGATGCCGCCGGCACCGATGATGGCCACGCGCCGCCCGATCGCGGCGTTGTCGCGCAGCACGTCGATATAGCCGAGCACCTTCGGGTGGTCGGCGCCGGGGAGGGTGAGGGCACGTGGCGTCACGCCGGTGGCCACCACCACGGCATCGAAATCGCGCAGGTCCTCGACGCCGGCTTCCCGGCCCAGCACCAGCGTCACCCCGGCATCGCCCAGGCGGCGGTCGAAGTAGCGCAGCGTCTCGTGGAACTCCTCCTTGCCCGGAATCCGCTTGGCCATGTTGAACTGGCCGCCGATCGCCTCGGCGCGGTCGAACAGGGTCACCGCGTGGCCGCGTTCGGCCAGGGTCGCGGCGCAGGCCAGGCCGGCCGGCCCGGCGCCGACCACCGCGTAGCGGCGCGGCGTGGCCGCCGGCTCGATGCGCAGCTCGGTCTCGTGGCAGGCGCGCGGGTTGACCAGGCACGAGGCCCGCTTGTTCTCGAACACGTGGTCCAGGCAGGCCTGGTTGCAGGCGATGCAGGTGTTGATGGCGCCGGCATCGTCGCGTCGCGCCTTGGCCACCCAGTCCGGGTCGGCCAGCAGCGGGCGCGCCATCGACACCATGTCGGCCTCGCCCGCGGCCAGGATGCGCTCGGCCACCCCGGGCATGTTGATGCGGTTGGTGGTGATCAGCGGGATCGTCACTTCCCGTTTCATGCGCGCGGTGACCCAGCTGAAGGCGCCGCGCGGCACGCTGGTGACGATGGTCGGCACGCGCGCCTCGTGCCAGCCGATGCCGGTATTGATCAGGGTCGCGCCGGCGGCCTCG
Source organism: uncultured Gammaproteobacteria bacterium (assembly GCA_963817755.1). Taxonomy (GTDB): domain Bacteria; phylum Pseudomonadota; class Gammaproteobacteria; order Xanthomonadales; family Rhodanobacteraceae; genus Oleiagrimonas. Next base: position 1,302,676 of record CAWFPB010000003.1, on the reverse strand, counting down.
ACGGCTTTCGCCAGGCGCACGATGTCGTCCCAGGACTGGCCGCCCTCGACCAGCTCCAGCATCGACAGGCGGTAGATCAGGATGAAGTCCGGACCCACCGCCTCGCGCATGCGGCGCACGATCTCGATGGGAAGGCGCATGCGACGCTCGGCATCGCCGCCCCAGGCATCGCTGCGCCGGTTGGTGCGCTCGGCCAGGAACTGGTTGATCAGGTAGCCTTCCGAGCCCATCACCTCGACGCCGTCGTAGCCGGCCTCGCGCGCCAGCTTCGCGCTGGTGACGAAATCTTCGATGGTGCGTTCGACACCGCGCGAAGACAGTGCGCGTGGCGTGAACGGGGTGATCGGCGACTTGATCTTCGACGGCGCCACCGACAGCGGGTGGTAGCCGTAGCGCCCGGCGTGCAGGATCTGCATGCAGATGCGCCCGCCCTCCTCGTGCACCGCTCGCGTGACCTTGCGGTGCCGGGCTACGTGCCAGGGCATCGACATGCGCCCGCCGAAGGGTTTCAGCCAGCCGGCGACGGACGGCGCGATGCCGCCGGTCACCATCAGGCCCACGCCGCCGCGCGCGCGTTCGGCGAAGAACGCCGCCAGCTTGTCGAAGTCGCGCGCGTGGTCCTCCAGCCCGGTGTGCATCGAGCCCATCAGCACGCGGTTGGGCAGGGTGCAGAAACCAAGGTCCAGCGGGCGCAGCAGGGCGGAGTAGCGGGTGGCGCTCATGGATGCATCCGATTCCAAACGATCGTTTGATTATGGACGCAGCCCGGGCGCGAAGCCAGCCGGGTCATTCGCGGGCACGATGTTGACGGCGTTCGGCCCACGCGCCCAGGCCGGACACGCCGGCAATCAGCACGATGTCCACCACCCAGCGCAGGCCGTCATGGGCGTCGAACCAGGTCTTGAGCAGTTCGTCGTGGGTCATCATGCGTCCGGAAGTCCAGGCGATCGCGGCGGCTCCGATATAGATGATCACGGGGAATCGCTGGATCAGCTTCAGGATCAGGGTCGAGCCCCAGACCACCAGCGGCACGCTGATCAGCAGGCCGATGATGACCAGGCCCAGGTGCCCTCTGGAGGCGCCGGCGATGGCCAGCACGTTGTCCAGGCCCATCAGCGCGTCGGCCACGATGATGGTGCGCATGGCGACCCAGAAGCTGGTGACCACCTTCACGCCCGGGTCGTCGCTTTCGTCGCCTTCACGCAGCAGCTTCCAGGCGATCGGCAGCAGCACCAGGCCGCCGACCAGCATCAGCCCGGGAAGCTTGAGCAGGAACACCACCGCCGTGGTCATGATCATGCGCACCGCGATGGCGCCGGCGGTGCCCCAGAGGATGGCCTTTTTCTGCAGGTCCCTGGGCAGGTTGCGCGCGGCCAGGGCGATGACGATGGCATTGTCGCCCGCCAGCACCAGGTCGATGAGGATGATGGCCACCAGGCCGGAGAAGAAATCGGTGGGGTGAAGATCCATGCGGGCTCCTGTGGGCGCGGGACGCTTGCAGCCACCGCCGGGCACGCGCGGAACCCGGGGCGCCGCAAAAGTCTCGCTCGCGGCCGGTGGCCGCCGCGGCGACCGGGGCTTGCCGACCCGTGATGACGATCGCTGCGCTTGGGAGCTACTCCCTCTTGCCGGTTCGATTGTCGGCAGCGCGCACGGTACGCGTCAAGCTCGCGGGCAGCGGTGATGCCTGTTCCGGCAGGGTACAATGGGCGTTTTACCCCTTCAGCGAGGCCCGTCATGAGCGCTCCCGACATCCGTTCCGCCCAGCGTCCCGATCCCGACCAGCCGATGGTCGACATTGCCGACTATGTCGCCGATTACACGATCGACTCGACCGAGGCCTACGACACTGCGCGCTACGTGCTGCTGGACTCGCTGGGCTGCGCCATGCTGGCGATGAAGTTTCCCGAGTGCGTCAAGCACCTGGGTCCGCTGGTGCCGGGCGCGACCCTGCCGGGCGGCACCCGCGTGCCGGGCACCAGCCACGAGCTGGACCCCGTGCAGGGCGCCTTCGCCATCGGCACCCAGATCCGCTGGCTGGACTTCAACGACACCTGGCTGGCCGCCGAGTGGGGCCATCCGTCGGACAACCTCGGCGCCATCCTGTCGGTCGCCGATTACCTCAGCCGCAAGGCCGTGCGCGAGGGCGGCGAACCGCTGACCGTGCGCGACGTGCTGGGCCATGCCATCAAGGCGCACGAGATCCAGGGCGGCTACGCGCTCAAGAACAGCTTCAACCGCGTCGGCCAGGACCACGTGATCCTGGTGCGCCTGGCCTCCACCGCCGTGACCACGAAGATGCTGGGCGGCGACAAGGACGCCATCACCACCGCCGTCTCGCACAGCTGGATCGACAACGGCGCGCTGCGCACCTACCGCCATGCGCCCAACACCGGGCCGCGCAAGAGCTGGGCCGCGGGCGATGCCTGCCGCCGCGCCGTCACCCACGCCATCAACGCCGTGCACAAGGGCGTGGTCGGCTACCCGTCGGCGCTGAGCGCCAAGACCTGGGGCTTCTACGACGTCGCCTTCGGCGGCAAGCCGTTCGAGTTCGAGCGTCCGTTCGGCAGCTACGTGATGGAGAACGTGCTGCTGAAGATCAGCTTCCCGGCCGAGTTCCACGCGCAGACCGCCGTCGAGTGCGCCATGAAGCTGCACGGCGAGGTCTCCGGTCGCATCGACGAGATCGAGAAGATCGTCATCGAGACCCAGGAGGCGGGCTGCCGCATCATCGACAAGACCGGTCCGCTGGCCAACTACGCCGACCGCGACCACTGCATCCAGTACATGGTCGCCGTGCCGCTGATCTTCGGCCGCCTGACCGCCGACGACTACAACGACGACGTCGCCGCCGATCCGCGCATCGACGCGCTGCGCGAGAAGATGGAAGTGAAGGAAAACGAGCAGTTCACCAGGGACTACTTCGACCCCGACAAGCGCTACATCGGCAACGCCGTGCAGGTGTTCTTCAAGGACGGCTCCAGCACCGACAAGATCTCCATCGACTACCCGATCGGTCACCGCAAGCGCCGCGACGAGGGCATTCCCGTACTGCTGGCCAAGTTCGAGCGCGCCCTGCGCGGTCATCTGCCGGCCAAGCGAGTCGAGGCGATCCTGGCCGCCACCGCCGACCCGAAGGCCCTGGACGCCATGCCGGTCCATGATTTCCTGACGCTGTTCGCCGTTTGACCTATGCACAATGCCCTGCGAACGGCCGAATTTCGGCCGTTCGCAGCCTCGTTCAATTGTTTGAATTTTGATAAGATCGCCGTCACAGCATCGACTTCGGATTACGCGATGCCGTTAACGGATTCCCGGGGCTCGGTTGTGGCAAGGCAGTTGCCACTGCACGGGGGAGCGGGTGCGAAAGCAAACATGGTAAATAGGAGTTTCAAGATGAAGCAGAAAGCTTTGTGCATGCTCGCCGCCCTTGCACTGGGATGCGTGGGTGCCGTGCACGCCCAGGACACGGGCACCTCCGGCAGCCAGTCGACGAGCACGACCAGCTCGAGCAGCAAATACGACGGCCGGTGGTACATCGCGCCGACCGTCGGCGGCTACTACAACGACACCGACCGCAACACCAACAGCCGCCAGCTGTACTACGGCCTGGGGTTCGGCAAGTTCATCAACTCGTACACGTCCGTCGACGCGTTCGCCGACTACACCAGCCGGCGCATCGATTATTCCTCCAGCCACTGGAAGAACCTGACCGTGGGCCTGGCGGCGCGTTTCTACGCGGGCGGCTGGAACGACTGGCGGCCGTACCTGCTGTTCGGTGCCGGCGGCAGCCACCACACCAGCATGCTCGACAGCGGCTGGGCGCCGATGGCGGAAGTCGGTCTGGGCATTTCCAAGTCCATCAACGAGAACATGGACTTCCGCGTCGAAGGTGGCTATCGCCATGACTGGGACAGCAATTCCCAGCCGCAGGGCAGCTATGGCGACTACTTCCTCGGACTGAGCCTGGTGTCGCGCTTCGGCGCGGTCGCCCCGCCGCCGCCGCCGCCCAAGCCGGTCGCCCCGCCGCCGCCGCCGCAGCCGACCTGCAACCAGCTCGACAGCGACAATGACGGCGTCAACAACTGCGACGACAAGTGCCCGAACACCCCGGCCGGTACCATCGTCGGTCCGGACGGCTGCCCGCAGAAGGTGGTCATCGACCTGCGCGGCGTGAACTTCAAGTTCGACCGTCCGCACAAGGGCGAGACCGACATCGGTACGACCCTGCAGGAGCCGATGTCCGATTCGATGGACATCCTCAACCAGGCGGTGGACACCCTCAAGCGCTACCCGAACGTGCGTGTGATGGTGGCCGGTTACACCGACTCGGTCGGTTCGGAGTCCTACAACCAGACGCTGTCCGAGCGTCGCGCGAAGATCGTGTACGACTACCTGGTCTCGCACGGCGTCAGCGCCAGCCAGCTGGACGGCCCGGTCGGCCACGGCGAGAGCAATCCGGTGGCCACCAACGCCACCAAGGACGGTCGCGCCCGCAACCGTCGCACGGAGTTGCAGACCGAAGACCAGAATCAGTAACGGTCCTGCAACTGCCAGCACGAAAAAGCCCGGCTTCGGCCGGGCTTTTTTTGGTCGGGATTGGGGGGGCGGTACACGGGACCCGGTACCCGAATCCCGAATTCCGCGAATCCCGAGTCCCGAGTCCCGAGCCCCGAGTCCCGAGCCCCGAGTCCCGAGTCCCGAGTCCCGGGTCCCGGGTCCCGCGTCCCAAATCACGGCTTCACGAAGCGGTAATGCCCCACGCCCCATTCGCGCCCGCCCTCGAGCCCGAACAGCTCCGCGCAGGCCATCCAGAACATGCGCCAGCGCTGGTTCCAGAGCTTGGCGTCGGGGCCATAGGCCTCGCGCAGGACCGTCAGTACCCGCTCGCGGTTGGCGTCCTGGTTGGCCAGCCACAGGTTGGCGGTGCGCTGGTAATGGCGACCGGAGAGCTGCCAACGCTGCTCTGCCTTCAGGTGCTGCTGGAAATGCAGCAGGGTATCGGCCGCCGGCATCAGTCCGCCGGTGAAGAAATGCCGGCCCATCCAGTTGTCGCCACCTTCGGTCTCGAACGGATACATCAGCTCGTTGTGGCAGAAGATGTGCACGAACAGCTTGCCGCCCTTGCGCAGCCAGGTCCCGATGTTGCGCATCAGGGTCTCGTAGTTGCGCATGTGCTCGAACATCTCGATCGAGACCGCGCGGTCGAAGCTGTTCGCATCCAGTTCCAGCCGGTTGACGTCGGCGGTGATCACGCGCACGTTGTCCAGTCCGCGTTCGCGGCAGCGGTCCTCGATGAAGCCGCGCTGCAGGCTGGAGTTGGACACCGCGGTGATGCGCGAGCCCGGATAGCGCTCGGCCATCCACAGCGTCAACGAGCCCCAGCCGCAGCCCAGCTCCAGGATGTCCTGGCCGTCGGCCAGTTCGGCGCGTGCTCCATACAGCTCCAGCATCGCCGTTTCCGCCTCTTCCAGCGTCTCGTCGCCGTTGGGGAAATAGCAGCTGGAGTATTTCAGGCGCGGGCCCAGGCACAGCTCGAAGAACGACGGCGGCAGCTCGTAGTGCTGCTGGTTGGCGGCGTCGGTATGGATGGCCACCGGGCTGTGGCGCAGTTCCTCCAGCAGCTCGTTGTAGCGCTGCCAGTGCTGGTCCGGGCCGCCGGCGTATTCCTCGCGCAAGCGCTGCATGCACAGCCGGCGGATGCCCAGTCGCAGCAGGCCGTCCGGAACCAGGCCGCGTTCGGCCAGGCCGGTCAGGCCGCGTTCGCGGGGGGCGCGTTGCGTGGGCGTGGTCATGGCCATGCTATCGCTCATCGGGAGTGACCTCCTTGGGGAACCAGGGGATGAAGGCGCTGGTCGTGCGCTGGTAGTCGCGGTAGTCCTCGCCGCGGCTGCGCAGGGCCTGCGCCTCGGTGTAGGGAATGCCGGTCAGGCGATACAGGAAGGCGAGCATCAGCACCGGCCCGGACCATGCCAGCCAGGCGACGGGCGAGCCGATCGCCAGCAGCGGGTAGGCGAACCAGTGCAGCCACTCGAAGAAGTAGTTGGGATGGCGCGAGAAGCGCCACAGGCCGGCGCGGCAGGTGCGCCCGCGGTTTGCTGGGTCGGTGCGGAAACGCGCCAGCTGGCGGTCGGCCAGGGCCTCGCCGGCCACGGACAGCAGCCAGATGGCCAGCGCCGCGATCCAGGCCCATGCCGGTGGCGTCGCCGGATTCCAGGTCACGGCCAGGAACGGCAGCGAAAGCAGCGCGGTGAAGCCGGCCTGGGCCAGGAAGAAGACCAGGAACTTGCCCTGGGCGTCGTTCCAGTGCTGGCGCAGGTAGGCGTAGCGGCCGTCCTCGGCCTCGCCGCGCACGCGGCGCAGCAGGAACAGGCACAGGCGCAGGCCCCACAGCCCGCCCAGCAACGCCACCGCGATCCGCACGCCGACGGCGCCGGGTGCGATCCACGCATACCACAGCGCGCTGGCGGCCATGGAGCCGGCCCACACCACGTCGACGATGCCGGCGTTGCGAGTCGCGCGCTGGCGCAGCCAGGCCAGCACCATGGGCACGCAGGTGCCGGCAAGGACCACCAGCGGCTGGATCCACAGCGGGAGCTCACGCATGGGCATGTCCTCCATGGCCGACCGGATCGTGGCGCCGCTCCAGGCGGGTGGCGATGTACAGCATCAGCGGCATCGCCAGCGCCCACAGTGCGGCCAGCGCGGCCAGTGCCGGCCACGGGCCGTGACCGAACGCGATCGCGCTCCAGCCGCGCGCGGCGCCCAGGTACGCCAGGGGCGCACCGAGGGCGCCGAACAGCGCGGCGAGCAGGGGACGGCCGAAGAGAAAGCGGAAGGTGTGGCGCAGGGTCAGGGCGAAGCTGCACCAGATTGCCGCGATCCACAGCGGCGCCAGGTGCACGGACGGTACCGGTGCGCCGTAGGCGACCAGGCCGCTGGCGGCCAGCAGCGAATCCATGGCGCAGCCGATCGGCACCACGAAGGCCATCAGGACCAGATCGGTGCGAGCGCCGCGGCGGGCCAGGCCCCAGGTCACGAACACCGCGGCCGCGGCCACACCGGGCCACCACAGGCCGTGTCCGGCGCCCCACACGGCGGCCAGCCACATCAGCTGGTAGCCGATGATGTTGGCCCAGATGTTCATGCGTGCTCCAGGTCGGGCAGCCACGGCGCGCGGCGGTTGCCGGGGCGCGTGAAGAGCATCTGCACGTCGCCGATCGAGCGCTCCAGGAAGCCGCCCTCGCAGTAGGCCAGGTAGAACTCCCACATGCGCGTGAAGCGCGCGTCGTAGCCCAGTTCGCGCACCTGCGGCAGGCGATCGAGGAAACGCTCGCGCCAGGCGCGCAGGGTCAGCGCGTAGCTTTGGCCGATGTCCTCCAGGTTGTACAGGCGCAGGTCCGTGGTGTTGGATGCCGCCGACAACATCGCGGTCACGCAGGGGATGAAGCTGCCGGGAAAGATGAAGCGCTTGATGAAGTCGACCGAGTGCAGCGCCTGGTGATAGCGGTGGTCCTCGATGGTGATGGCCTGGATCAGGGCCAGGCCGTCGGGCTTGAGCAGCCGGCACACGGTCTCGAAGTAGGTTTCCAGGTACGAGTGGCCGATGGCCTCGATCATCTCGATCGATACCAGCTTGTCGTAGGTCCCTTCCAGGTCCCGGTAGTCCTCCAGCAGCACCGTCACGCGGTCGGACAGGCCGGCCCGCGCAATGCGCTGGCGCGCCAGGTCGTACTGCTCGCGCGAGATCGTGGTGGTGGTCACGCGGCAGCCGTAGCGCGAGGCGGCGTGGATGGCGAAGCCGCCCCAGCCGGTGCCGATTTCCACCACGTGGTCTTCCGCGGACAGGTCCAGCTTGCGGCAGATGCGCTCGAGCTTGCGCGTGGCGGCCACGTCGAGCGATTCGCGCTCATCGGCGAAGATGGCCGAGGAATACATCAGCGACGGATCGAGGAACAGCTCGAACAGCGTGTTGCCCAGATCGTAGTGCGCGGCGATGTTGCGCCGGCTGCCGTTGCGGGTGTTGCGGCGCAGGGCATGCCAGACGCGCAGCGCCATGCCGCCCAGCCGGGCCAGGCCCGATTCCATGCCGTCGAGGATGGCGCGGTTGCGCACCAGGATGCGCACCAGCGCGACCAGGTCGTCGCACTGCCACAGCCCGTCCATGTAGGCCTCGCCGGCGCCGACGCTGCCGTTGGCCGCGACGGCGCGGTAGAAGGCCGGGTCGCGCACGCGGATTTCCACGGCCAGCGTGTCGCCGTCGCGGGCGGCGGGCTGGCCCAGTTGCTCCTCGCCCAGCGCATCGCATAGGGTCAGCCGGCAGCCCTCCAGTTGCTGCATCTGCGCCACGAGGCGCCCGCGCAGCATCCGCTCCAGGGCGGTGAAGGAGCGGTTGCGGTCGGAGCAGACCTGGTCGATTCGCATGTCCATGAAGCGTTCTCCTGAAGATCTAGCGGCGCTTGCCGGGATGGTCGTGGACGGGGTTGCGCTTGAGCCAAAGGCGCAGGGCCTGCCAGTGGATGGCGGCGATGACCTTCATCGTCATCAGCGGGTAACGCAGCAGTACCCGGGTCAGTCCGCGCCGGTCCAGAGGACGGCGCCTGAGTGCCAGGGTGGCGTCGAATTCGCGGGTCTCGCCTTCAAGCACATCCATGTGCACGTGCAGGTCCGCGCCCGGCGCGGTGAAGCGCCAGGCGTAGTTGCGCTGCATGGGCATGAACGGCGAGACATGGAAGTCCTTGGCAAAACGCCATGCCGAGGCACGGCCGTGGCGCACGGCTTCGCGCAGGGTCAGGACATAGGCATGGCGTTCCTTCCACGGCGTGTTGGTAATCTCGGCGACGATGGTTTCCAGCGTGACGCCGTCGCTGCCATAGCAGTAGTAGAAGCTGACCGGATTGAACACGTAACCGAAATAGCGCACGTGGGTCAGCAGGCGGATCGGTCCGGCCGGTCGCGTGCCGGTGGCTTCGGCCACGCGCCGGCGCACCGCCTCGTCCAGCGGAAGGTCGACCGGTCCCAGGTAGTCTTCGCGACGGAACGCGGCCAGGTTGCGCCGACCCTGCGACCACAGCGGATGGCGGTCGAACAGCCCGTCCAGCTCGGCCAGGTCCAGGTACAGCATGGCCACGCGGTAGCGGAAGGCGTGCGGATGAGGGGCATGGCGGCGGTGCCGCACCCAGCCCTCGTAGATGCCGCTGGCCAGCGGTGTCGCGGCATCGAGTTCGTGCCTGCTTGCCTTGTCGGTCCTGGACGTCCCGGCGTGGAAATTGCGCAGCATTGCGTTCATGTCCAGTCCACCCCCAGGCCGGCGGCCACCTCGACCGCGCTGCGCATGCCGTCCTCGTGGAAGCCCCAGCCCCACCAGGCACCGGCGAACCAGGTCTGCTTGCCACCCTGGATTTCCGAGCGCCGGCCCTGCGCGGCGACGGTGTCGTGGGTGTAGACCGGATGCTGGTAGCGCATGCGCGCCAGGATCCGGTCCGGATCGATGCGGTCGGTGCAGTTGAGCGACACCACGAAAGTCTCCGGTGCCTCGATCGACTGCAACTGGTTCATGTCGTAGCTGACCGTGCAGGCCTCGCCCGGCTGTTGCGGGATCAGCGCGTTCCAGGCCGCCCAGGCACGGCGGTTGCGCGGCAGCACGCGGGTGTCGGTGTGCAGCACGGTGTCGTTGTCTTGCCAGGCGATCGCGCCGAGGATCTCGCGTTCGGCCGGAGTGGGGGCATCCAGCAGGGCCAGGGCCTGGTCGCTGTGGCAGGCCAGCACCACCTGGTCGAAGTGCTCGCGTCCGGCATCGGACTGGACGCTGACTCCGTCGCCGTTGCGCACGATGCGCCGCACCGGATCGCCGATGCGCTCACTCACGTGCCAGCGTTCGCGCAGGGCGTCGATGTAGCGGCTGGAACCGCCGCGCACCACGCGCCAGGTCGGGCGCCCGTCCACCTGCAGCATGTGGTGGTTGGCCATGAAGCGCACCAGGTAGACGGCCGGGAAGTCCAGCACCCGGGCCGCCGGCGAAGACCACAGCGCACAGGCCATGGGCACGATGTGCTGTTCGCGGAAGGCGGCGCCGTAGCGGTTCGACTGCAGGTATTCACCCAGGGTCGGGCCGGGTCCGTCCAGGTCCAGCAGGGCCGGTGCCTCGCGGTAGAAGCGCATGATGTCGCGCACCATGCCGTGGAAGCGCAGCGAAAACAGGTTGCGGCGCTGGCAGAACAGCCGTGCCAGGCTGGTGGCGTTGTATTCCAGTCCGCTGCGCTCGTCGCGCACCGCGAAGCTCATCGTGGTCGGCTGGCTGGCCACGCCCAGCTCGTCGAACATCCGGCACAGCAACGGGTAGTGCACGGGGTTGAACACGATGAAGCCGCTGTCGACGGCGTACTGCCGTCCGCCCCGTTCCACAGCGTGGGTGTGGGTGTGGCCGCCGAGCCGGTCGCCGGCCTCGTACAGCACCACCTCGTAGCGGCGCGACAGCAGCCAGGCGCTGGCCAGTCCGGCGATACCCGAGCCGATGACAGCAATGCGCTGCTTCATGCATCACCGCCTTCACTGGAACGACGCAGCCCGGTAGGCACCGCCTTGAGCGAACCGATCAGTCCGAAGGCAGCCATGCCCCGCAACAGGTAGTAGGTCAGGTCGACTTCCCACCAGCGGAAACCCTGGCGCGCCGAACCGGGGAAGTGGTGATGGTTGTTGTGCCAGCCCTCGCCGAAGGTCAGCAGCGCCAGCCACAGGTTGTTGCGGCTCTCGTCGCGGGTGGCGAAGCGGCGCGAGCCGAAGCGGTGGCACAGCGAGTTGATGCTGCCGGTGGCGTGGAACAGCACCACCGTGGAGACGAAGAACCCCCAGACCAGCAGCTGCCCGCCGGTCACCCCCAGGGAAGGGTTCGCGACGTGCAGCCACTGGCCCAGGAAAAACAGGCCCGCGGCCAGGGCCACCGGTACCAGGATGTCGAAGCGGTCCAGCAGGCGCAGTTCGGGGTACCGGGCCAAATCGGGGATGGACGACCAGTCGGTGGCGAAGCCGCGGCGGGTCAGGAACCAGCCCATGTGGCTGCGCCAGAAGCCGTGCTGGACCGGCGAATGCACGTCCTTGGGCTGGTCCGAATGGCGGTGGTGGTTGCGGTGGTGCGCGGCCCACCACAGCGGCCCGCGCTGCACCGCGCTGGCGCCGAGCACGGCGAACGCGAACTGCACCGCGCGCGGTGCGCGGAAGGCGCGGTGCGAGAAGTAGCGATGGTAGAAGGCGGTCACCGCGAACATGCGTACCGCATACAGCGCCACGGCCGTCCACAGCGCAAACCAGGAAAAGCCCACCCAGAACACCGCCAGGCAGGCCAGGTGCATGCCGATGAACGGCACCACGCGAGCCCAGTCGATGCGGTCTGGATCGCCGCCCGCGGCGCTTTCGGCAGCGGCGCCGGTGTCGAACCACTGCCGCAACGCGACGAGGCATCGGCGGGGCAGGGACGGTCTGGTTGCGGCTGGACTCATGCGGGCGACACCGGAAGATTTGGGCTTCAGGGACAAGTACGCAGGCCGGCATGCAATGGATGCATTTAGCGGTGACGATGCACCGGACCGCCGGGTGTGTAGACTGGCCCCGGAACGGGTGACCCGACGGACCGACGCAAGGGAGGCGCGCGCCGATGATGAGCCGAATACGCCTGTGGCTGGACGCCCTGCGCACCAGCCTGTGGTTCGTGCCGATGCTGATCGTGCTCGGTTCGGTGCTGCTGGCCTCCGGCCTGCTGGCAGTCGACGCTTCGTTGCCGGCCCGATGGTGGAAGCCGGTGGACTGGCTCGATCCGCTGATGGACGTGCGCATCCGCGGCGCCTCCGCGATGCTGCAGATGATCGGCAGCTCCATGATCACCATCGCCGGCGTAGTGTTCTCGATGACCATCGCCGCGGTCACCCTGGCGGCGGGTCAGTACACTTCGCGTGTGCTGCGCAACTTCGTCCGCGACCGCGCCAACCAGGCCGTGCTGGGCAGCTTCCTGGGCATCTTCGTGTACTGCATGCTGGTGTTGCGCTCGCTTTCCGGCGCCAGCCCCGACGACCATGCGCCTGCAATCGCGCTGCTGGCGGCGCTGGGCCTGGCGTTCCTCGGCATCGGCCTGCTGATCTTCTTCATTCACCACATCGTGCAGAGCCTGCAGGCGACCAACGTGGTCGCCGCCATCGCGCGCGAAGCGCTGCCCTCCATCGACCGTCATTTCCCCGAGCGCTTCACGCCCCCGGAGGGCGAGAACGTGGACCTGCGCCGTCCCGAGGGCGAGTATCGAGGTCGCGTGCATGCCAGGCGCAGCGGGTACATCACCGGGATCGACTTCGGCGCCCTGGTGGAAGGGGCCATTGCCTGTGACGGCCTGGTGTGGGTGCGCCGCAACGCGGGCATGTTCGTGGTCGAGGACGAGGTGCTGGCCGAACTGATCTCCCCCGAGCCGGTCGAGGACGAGCACGTGCAGGCCCTGCACGAGGCCTGGTCGTTCGCCAACCAGCGCACCCTGGCCAACGACCCCGGTTACGGGCTGCGGCAGCTGGTCGACGTGGCCCTGAAGGCCCTCTCGCCCGGCAGCAACGAGACCACCACCGGCGTGATGTGCGTGAACTGGCTGGGTGCGGTGCTGCTGCGTGTGGCCGGACGCCGCTTCCCTTCGCAGTTGCGCGTGCACGAGCAGTGCATCCGGGTCATCACCAATGCGCTGCGCATGGGCGACTTCATCCATCTGGCCTTCAACCAGATCCGCCAGAACGCGGCCGGCAATGCGGCCGTGCTCAAGCGCCTGCTGGAAGTGCTGCTGGCCCTGGCCGAAAGCCAGGGCGCCCGCGTGGCGCGGCAGCCGATCCTGCAACAGGTCGACGCCATCGAGGCCCTGGTGGAAGGCAGCATCGGATGGGCGCCCGATCGCGAACCGCTTGAGCGGCTGATCGAGCAGATTCGCGTTCACCTCGACGCCGACCCGAAGTCACCGGCACCGACTACTTCCGTGGAACAGGCACCCGGGGCGTAGCGCACTGCGAGCTATTCGTGATGGTCGGGGCGCGAAACGTTGGCCGGGATCGGATCGACCAGGCGCTCGAACGCCTCGTAGGGCATGCGCACCAGGTCGGTGTGGGTGCCGTCGTTGAAGACGATGTCATGGTCCTTGGCCAGTTCATCGGCGACGAACACTTCCATCCCGTAGAGATTGCCGAACGGCGGCATCGCGCCGATTTCGCAGTCCGGAAAGCGATCGCGAAACTCGGCTTCGGTGGCCAGTTCGATGCGGTCGGCACCGGTCAGCTTGCGCAGGCGTTCCAGGTGCACGCGACGCGAGGCAGGCAGCACCACCATCACCATGCGGCCGTCGAGTTTGACCATCACGGTCTTGGCCAGCATGTCGTCGCGGATGTTCGCCCGGGCGGCGGTTGCGCGCGCCGTGATCGCCCGGGCGTGGTGGATGACCTCGAAGGGTTCGTTCTCGCGTTCGAGGTATTGATGCAGTCGAGTCGGCGACATGGCGCTGCCTCCAAGCGGCCGCGGCGGTCCGATCGACCGTGGCCGGTTGCATGGTGTCGCGCGGTGCGTTCCCTGCCCGCGGCGGGCCTTTCAGCCTACGACCGCAAGCGGACAGGAACCATACGGCAAACGGAAGAATGCGCCGCCGAAAGGCGGATCCGCCTAGGCCAGAACGCCGATTTCGCGCCCCACGCGCACGAAGGCGTCGATGGCCTTGTCCAGTTGCTCGCGGGTATGCGCCGCGCTCATCTGCGTGCGGATGCGCGCCTGGCCCTTGGGCACCACCGGATAGAAGAAGCCGGTCACGTAGATGCCCTCGTCCAGCAGCTTCGAGGCCATGGCCTGCGCCTTGGGCGCGTCGTAGATCATCACCGGCACGATCGGATGGTTGCCCGGCTTGATGTCGAAGCCGGCCTCGGTCATGCGCTGGCGGAAGTAGGTGGTGTTTTCCACCAGCTGCTCGCGCAGGTCGGTGGCGGCGTCGAGCATCTCGAACACCTTGATGCCGGCGGCGACCACGTGCGGCGGCAGCGAGTTGGAGAACAGGTACGGCCGCGAGCGCTGGCGCAGCATGTCGATGATCTCCTGGCGCCCGGTGGTGAAGCCGCCCACGGCGCCGCCCAGGGCCTTGCCCAGGGTGCCGGTGAAGATGTCGATCTTGTCCATCACGCCGTGCACCTCGGCCGAGCCGCGGCCGGTGGCGCCCAGGAAGCCGGTGCAGTGGCACTCGTCGATGTGCACCAGGGCGCCGTACTGCTCGGCCAGCGCGGTGATCTCGTCCAGCTTGGCGACGAAGCCGTCCATCGAAAACGCGCCGTCGGTGGTGATGATCTTGCTGCGCACGCCGGCGGCGTCGGCATCTTTCAGCTGCTTTTCCAGATCCGCCATGTCCGAGTTGGCATAGCGCAAGCGCTTGGCCTTGCACAGGCGCACGCCGTCGATGATCGAGGCATGGTTGAGCGCATCGGAGATGATCGCGTCCTCGGCCCCGAACAGCGGTTCGAACAGGCCGCCGTTGGCGTCGAAGCAGGCGGCGTACAGGATCGCGTCGTCGGTGCCGAAGAATTCGGCGATCTTCGCCTCCAGCTGCTTGTGCAGGTCCTGGGTGCCGCAGATGAAGCGCACCGAGGCCATGCCGAAGCCATGCGTGTCCAGCGCCTCCTTGGCGGCGGCGATGACCTCCGGGTTGTCGGCCAGTCCCAGATAGTTGTTGGCGCAGAAGTTGAGCACCTTGCTGCCGTCTTCCAGCGTGATCTGGGCCGACTGCGGCGAGGTGATGATGCGCTCGTCCTTGTACAGGCCGTCGTTGCGGATGTCTTTCAGCTCGGAAGCGAGTCGTTCGCGGATGGTGTAGGCCATGTCGGGTCTCCTGCGGACGGGAATGGGGAATGGGACGGGAATCGGGAATCGGGAATCGGGAATCGGGAATCGGGTGGCACGTGGCCGGGTCATCGGGAATGGAAAACGTGACGCGTAGGTTGGGCTGAGCACAGCGAAGCCCAACGCTGTAGCTGGCGTGCGTCCTGTTGGGCTTCGCGAGGCTCAGCCCAACCTACGTCGGCGACCTGTCACGTGGAGAGCAGGGCGCCCGGACAGCGCGCGGGGCCGAACGCAGTCGATTCCCCATTCCCCACTCACCATTCCCGGCTTCACCAGGAACACACCACCTTGCCGCACTGCCCCGAGGCCATCAGATCGAACCCGGTCTGGAAGTCGTCGATGGCGATCTGGTGGGTGAGCGCCTTCTGCAGCGGGAAGCCGGTCAGCACCATCTGGGTCATCTTGTACCAGGTCTCGTACATCTTGCGGCCGTAGATGCCGTGCAGGGTCAGGCCCTTGAAGATGACCTGGTCCCAGTCGATGCCCGCGCCCTGGGGCAGCAGGCCCAGCAGGGCGATCTTGCCGCCGTGGTACATGCAACCGAGCATGTCGTTGAAGGCGTGCGGGTTGCCGCTCATCTCGAGCCCGACGTCGAAGCCCTCCATGTGCAGGTCCGCGACCACGTCCTTCAGGCGCGTCTGCGAAACGTTGACCACGCGCGTGGCGCCCATCTCGGCGGCCAGTTTCAGGCGGTAGTCGTTGACGTCGGTGACCACCACGTTGCGCGCGCCCACGTGCTTGGCGATGCCGGTGGCGATGATGCCGATCGGGCCGGCGCCGGTGATCAGCACGTCCTCGCCGATCAGGTCGAACTCCAGCGCGCAGTGCGCGGCGTTGCCGTACGGGTCGAAGAAGGCGGCCAGCTCCGAGGAGATCGGGTCCGGGATCGGCCACAGGTTGGAGGCCGGCACCGCCACGTACTCGGCGAACGCGCCGTTGCGGTTCACGCCGATGCCCACGGTGTGCGGGCACAGGTGCTGGCGGCCGGCGCGGCAGTTGCGGCAGTGGCCACACACGATGTGGCCCTCGGCCGACACCCGCTGGCCGACTTCGTAGCCGGTCACGCCCGGACCCATGTCGACGATCCGGCCGACGAACTCGTGGCCGATCACCAGGCCGGGCCGGATGGTGCGCTGGGCCCATTCGTCCCACTTGTAGATGTGCAGGTCGGTGCCGCAGATGGCGGTCTTCTCGACCTTGACCAGCACCTCGTTGGGGCCGATCTCGGGAACCGGCACCTGTTCCATCCAGATGCCTTCGGCGGCTTCGCGCTTGACCAGCGCCTTCATCGTGTCGGACATGCAAGACCTCCATTGCAAGCTCGCCATTATACGTCCGGCACCCGGGCCGTTGCCCATCCCGTGCCGCACGCATCCCCAGGCTGATGACACAAGCCTATGACTTTCATCGTGTTGTAGGCGGTTCGTGTTCCGGGCATAAGGCCTAACTCGATGCCCTGACATCGATGCATACGGCCCCATGAGGGGCGCCGAATCTGGAGAATGCTGTGCGACGTCTGTTGATCACCGCCGTGCTCACCGCCGGCCTTGCCATGAATGGAGCGCATGCCGACGAGGGCATGTGGCAACCCGCCCAGCTGCCCATGCTGGCCAAGACACTCAAGGCCGAGGGCCTGAAGATCGATCCGAACCGCCTGACCGACCTGACCGCCTATCCGATGGGCGCCGTGGTCAGCCTGGGCTTCTGCACCGGTTCGTTCGTCTCGCCGAAGGGACTGATCGTGACCAACCACCACTGCGGCTACGGAGCGCTGCAGTACAACTCCACCGAGAAGAAGAACCTGATCGTCGACGGATTCCTGGCCAGGACGACCGGTGAAGAGAGGCCGGGCGGCCCCAACCTGCACGTGTACGTCACCGAGGACATCCGCGACGTCACCGCCGAGATCCAGGCGTCGATCCAGCCGGGCATGACCCCGCTGGCGCGCTTCAACGCCATCGACACCGCCGAGAAGACCCAGGTCAAGCAGTGCGAGACCAGCGAGGACTTCCGCTGCGACGTGTACAGCTTCTACGGCGGATCCAGCTACCAGCTGATCCGCCAGCGCGAGATCAAGGACGTGCGCCTGGTCTACGCGCCGCCGGAGTCGATCGGCAAGTACGGCGGCGACGTCGACAACTGGATGTGGCCGCGACACACCGGCGACTTCAGCTACCTGCGTGCCTACGTTGCGCCCGATGGCTCGTCGGCGGCGTACAGCAAGGACAACGTGCCGTACCGTCCGAAACACTGGCTGAAGGTCAACCCGAAGGGCCTTCAGGCCGGCGACTTCGCCATGGTGGTCGGCTACCCTGGCAGCACCAACCGCTACCGCCTGGCCGAGGAAGTGTCCGACGCCATGACCTGGCGCTATCCGACCCTGCTCAAGGTCTACGGCGACCTGCTGAAGATCATCGAGACCGCCGGCAGCAAGGACCCCAAGGTGGCGGTCAAGTACGCCGGCACGGTGTCGAGCATCAACAATGCGCTGAAGAACTTCGACGGCATGCTGGCGGGCCTGACCCGGGCCGATGCCGTCCAGGCCAAGCAGCAGCGCGAGCAGGCGCTGCAAGCCTGGCTGGCCGCGCACCCAAGCGACGGCCACCGCGCCCTGACGGCGGACATTGGCAAGCTGCGCACGCTGATCGCCGAGCAACGCGGTCACCGCGAGCGCGATCTCGCCACCGGCCTGGCCACGCGCGGCCTGCTGGGCACCGCGATCCGCCTGGTGCGCCTGGCCGACGCGCGCACCAAGCCGGACCTGGAGCGCGACCAGGGCCTGCAAGCGCGTGACGAACCGCGCATCAAGGGCAGCCTGGAGCAGATGGCACGGCGCATGGATCCAGGCGTGGACCGGCAGATGCTGGTGTATGGCCTGCTGCGTTACGTGAAGCTGCCGGCCGACCAGCGCATGCAGGGCCTGGATGACTGGTTGGGCGGCGCCCGCGACAAGGCCGCGATCGAGGACAAGGTCGCCGCGCTCTACGCCGGCACGTCCATGACCTCCACCGAGGGCCGACTGCACTGGTTCAACGCCGACGAGCAGGCCATCCAGTCCAGCGACGACAGCATGATCGCACTGGCCCGCGCGCTGATGCCCGAACTCAAGCAGCGCGAGAAGGAAAGCAAGGCCATCGCCGGCCAGTTCCAGACCCTGCGCCCGCGCTACATGCAGGCCATGCTGGCCTGGAACCGCGCCGAGGGCCGGCCGATCTACCCCGATGCCAACAGCTCGCTGCGCGTGACCTTCGGCACCGTGCGCGGCTACAGCCCGAAGGACGCGGTCCAGTACACCCCGTTCACCACGGCCGAAGGCATCCTGGAGAAGGACACCGGCACCAAACCGTTCGACGCGCCCAAGCCCGAGCTGGAGGCGATCCGTGCCCGGGCCTTCGACGGCTACGCCTCGAAGCCGATCGGCTCGTTGCCAGTGAACTTCCTGACCGACGTCGACACCACCGGCGGCAACTCCGGCTCGCCGACGCTGGACGGCCACGGCCGGCTGGTCGGCCTGCTGTTCGACGGGAACTGGGAATCGGTCAGCTCGGACTGGCTGTTCAACCCGAAGCTGACGCGCTCGATCCATGTCGACGTGCGCTACATGCTTTGGGTGATGCACCATCTGGACCACGCCGACAACCTGCTCAAGGAGATGGGCGTGCCGGCGAAAAACTGACCGCGCAGCCATGCCACGGAATACGGGCGGCCCCTGCGCCGCCCGTTTTCGTGCCCGCATTGCCTACAATGCCGCGCATGTCCGCGATCGACACCCGCCCGCCGGCCCTGTTCCTGATGGGCCCGACCGCCACCGGCAAGACCGACCTGGCCTGTGCGCTGGCCGACCGCTTTCCGTTGTCGCTGATCAGCGTCGATTCGGCGCTGGTCTACCGCGGCCTGGACATCGGCAGCGCCAAGCCGGACGCCGACACCCTGGCGCGCTACCCGCATGCGCTGATCGACATCCGCGATCCCGTCGCAGCCGTATTCGGCGGCCGAGTTCGCCGCCGATGCCATGGATGCCATGCACGCGGCGCAGGCGCAGGGCCGGGTGCCGTTGCTGGTGGGCGGCACCGGGCTGTACTTTCGCGCCCTGCAGCAGGGCCTGTCGCCGCTGCCCGAGGCCGACCCCGCACTGCGCGAGCGCCTGCGCGAGCAGGCCGGACGCGAGGGCTGGCCGGCGCTGCACGCGCGCCTGCGCGAACTCGACCCCGAGGCCGCCGCGCGTATCGGTCCCAACGACGCCCAGCGCCTGGGGCGCGCGCTGGAAGTGATCGAGACCACCGGCCAGCCCCTCAGCGCCCTGCAGCAGGGTCCGGCCGCGCGGCATTTCCCCTGGCGCGTGCTCAAGCTGGCGCTGCTGCCGCAAGACCGCACCCGGCTGCACGCACGCATCGCCGCGCGCGTGGACCGCATGCTGGAGGATGGCCTCGTCGACGAGGTGCGCGCCCTGCGCGAACGCGGCGACCTGGACCGCGACCTGCCGGCCCTGCGCGCGGTCGGCTACCGTCAGACCTGGAACTACCTGGAAGGCGGGATCGATCGCAAAGAACTGCCTGCCCGCATCGTCTACGCCACCCGTCAGCTGGCCAAGCGCCAGACCACCTGGCTGCGGCGCGAATACGACGCACGCTGCATCGATCCCGATCGCGCACCGCCGCTCGAGGCCGCCCTGTCCTCGCTGCGCCTGTTCCTGCCGAACTGAATCGGCGGCATCGCATCGCAGTTATGCCGAATTGGCGCTTGCGCCATACACATACGGGGGTAAGATGCGCGTGTTCGCCCGTTTCCACCGCGCCCGGCGTGGGAGGAACGGGCATCTTGCGGCCGGGGTGTCCGGAAACGGTCCGGAACGCCATTTCACCGACCGCGTGCCGGTCGCCCGCAGGCAAGCGCGGGTGCACCCAGGGGAGATAACAACAATGTCCAAAGGACAGTCCTTGCAAGACCCATTCCTGAACGCATTGCGCCGCGAGCGCGTGCCGGTGGCCGTGTATCTGGTCAACGGCATCAAGCTGCAGGGCACCATCGAGTCGTTCGACCAGTTCGTGGTGCTGCTGCGCAACCAGGTCAGCCAGATGGTGTACAAGCACGCCATCTCCACCGTCGTTCCCAGCCGCAACGTGCGCCTGGACGATGGAGCCGCGCACGGCGACCAGCACTCCGAAAGCGCCTCCGCCGAAGCCTGAACCGCCGCCATCGCGGCAACGGGTCTTGATCGTGCGTCGTGCGACCATGCACGGCGCGGGCGCTACACTATGCGTCCCATGCCCCGGCGAACGTCGCCGGGACGACTGATCGACAAGGTGAACGATCCTGTTTGAACGCGAGAAGAAAGGCGAACGCGCCGTCGTCGTCCTGCCGCATGCGCGTGGCGACCTCGACAGCGCCAGCCGTGCCGATGAATTCGTCGAGCTGGTGCGCTCGGCCGGCGCCGAGGTCCTGGCGCGCGTGGAAGCGCGCGTGGACAAGCCCAACCCGAAGTTCTACATCGGTTCGGGCAAGGCCGACGAGGTCGCCGATGCCGTTCGCGCGGCCGAAGCCGACGTGGTGCTGGTCGACCACACCCTGACCCCGGTGCAGGAGCGCAACCTGGAGCGCCATTTGAAGGTGCGCGTGGTCGATCGTGCCGGCCTGATCCTGGACATCTTCGCCCAGCGCGCGCGCTCGCACGAGGGCAAGCTGGAAGTGGAGCTGGCCCAGCTCAAGCACATTGCCACGCGACTGGTGCGCGGCTGGACCCATCTGGATACCCAGCGCGGCGGCGCCATCGGCAACCGCGGCCCCGGCGAGACCCAGCTGGAAACCGACCGCCGCCTGCTTGGCGCGCGCGTGAAGATGCTCAGCCAGCGCCTGGACAAGGTGCAGACCCAGCGCCAGCAGCAGCGCCGCTCGCGGTTGCGCAACACGGTGCCGCGCGTGGCCCTGGTCGGCTACACCAACGCCGGCAAGTCCACGCTGTTCAACGCCATGACCACCGGCGCCGTGTACGCCGCCGACCAGCTGTTCGCCACGCTGGATCCGACCGTGCGCCGCATCGAGGACCTGACCTGCGGACCGGCGGTGATCGCCGACACCGTCGGGTTCATCCGCGAGCTGCCGCATGACCTGGTCGCCGCCTTCCGCGCCACCCTGAGCGAGGCGCGCGACGCCGACCTGCTGCTGCACGTCAGCGACGCCGCCGACGAGGAGCGCGAGCTGCTGGCCCACGTGGTCGACGAGGTGCTGGCCGAGATCGGCGCCGGCGACGTGCCGCAGCTGCGGGTGATGAACAAGATCGACCTGACCGGCGGAAAACCGGCCATCCACCGCGACGCCGAGGGCCGCCCCGACCAGGTGTGGCTGTCGGCCGCCCGCGGCGAGGGCCTGGACCTGCTGCGCCAGGCCCTGGGCGAGCGCCTCGGCGGCGAACGCATTCGCGCGCCGCTGCAGCTGCCGCTCAGCGCCGGGCGCATGCACGCGCGCCTGGCCGCACTCGGCGCCATCGCCAGCGAGGACGTCGACGCCGACGGCTGGACCTTGCAGATCGACGCCCCGCGCAACGTCCTCGCCCCGCTGGCGGGCACCGGCGACGAAGCCGCCCGCGCCGTGCGCACCCTCATCGCCCCCGCCGAAACGCCCGAATAAGACGCGGACTCACCTATCCCTTGTAGGAGCGCCGGAAGGCGCGAACCGGCAACGCGGCAAGAATGGAATTTCGCGGCAAGCCCCACTCGTGCGCCATCGCGCCTTCCGGCGCTCCTACAAGGGATAGGAAGGCGATCGGCAGGCGACCCATCCCTGCCTTCCGCCCAGGCGCCCGCATGTGTCCGATCTGTTACCATTTACTCCGTTTGCGCAGCCCCGGTGCGGGTCCCCGACGCCCGCGCCGGATTCGAAAGACCGCAGCGAAACCCGAACCCTTCATGACAAGCAGCCGGTGTCCGAATCGCACGCCGATCGACTGGCTGCCCGCAGGAGAGCCCTGACCCATGTCCTGGAATGAACCTGGCGGTGGCAAGCGCGACCCCTGGGGCCGCAACAACGGCTCCGGCGGTGGCGGTGGCAATGGCCCCGATTTCGAGAAATTCTTCAAGCAGCTGCGCGCCCGTTTCGGCCGCTTCGGCGGTTCCGGCGGTGGCGGCATCGCCACCATCATCGCCGCGCTGCTGATTGCCTGGGTGGTGCTGACCAGCTTCGTCAGCATCGACGCGCGCGAGGTCGGCGTGGTGCTGCGCTTCGGCCAGTACTCGCGCATGCTTGCCCCGGGCCTGCACTTCAAGCTGCCCTCGCCGATCGAGCACGTCAGCGTGGTCAAGACCACCGAAGTGCGCGCGTGGTCGGACAAGGCCACCATGCTGACCAACGACGAGAACATCGTCACGGTCAACTTCAACGTGCAGTACCAGGTCAACGACGCCCGCAAGTTCCTGTTCTCCATCCGCGACCCGGACGAGACCCTGCAGGAGGCCGCCGAGGCCGCGGTGCGCTCGGTGGTCGGCAACAACGACATGAACACGCTGCTCTCGGGGCAGGGCGCCAAGCTGGTGGCCAAGACCCGCGAGGCCCTGCAGCAGACCCTGGACGGCTACCGCTGCGGCATCCTGGTGACCGACGTCAGCTTCCAGAACGTGGCGCCGCCCGACCAGGTGCGTGACGCCTTCGACGACGTCAACAAGGCGCGCGAGGACAAGCAGCGCATCGAGAACGAGGCCAAGGCCTACGCCAGCCAGGTGATCCCCGTGGCGCGCGGCGAGGCGGCCCGCATCGCCGCCGAGGCGTCCGGTTACAAAGCCGAGCGCGTGGCCCGCGCCACCGGCGACACCGAGCGCTTCAAGCTGCTGCTGTCGCAGTACCGCGCCGCGCCCAACGTGACCCGCGAGCGCCTGTGGCTGGAAACCATGGAAAGCGTATTGTCCAAGAGCCCGAAGGTCATCGACGATGGCAACGGACGCAACATGCTGTACCTGCCGCTGAGCAAGTTCCTGAACAACAGCAACAGTGGCGACCAGAACAACAAGACCGCCACCCCGGCGCAGGCCGCCACGAGCATGCAGTCGGCGTCGTCCGGCAATGGAGGTCAGTGATGAAGACTGCCAGCCTGATCCTGGCCGCGATCCTCGCGATCGGCGCCTACAACAGCATGTTCGTCGTGAGCGAGGGCCAAAGCGCCATCGTGCTGCAGTTCGGCCGCATCGAGCGCACCAACGACAAGCCCGGCCTGCACTTCAAGTGGCCCTTCGTGCAGCAGGTGATGCGTTTCGACGCGCGCATCCAGACCCTGGACACGCAGCCCGAGCGGTACTTCACGCTCGAGAAGAAGACCGTCAAGGTGGACTTCTACGTCAAGTGGCGCATCAACAACAACGCCACCTACTACCAGGCCACCGCCGGCGTGACCGAACAGGCGCGCCAGCGCCTGCTGCCGATCATCAAGGACGCGCTGCGCTTCGAGATCAACGCCCGCCCGCTGGACGAGCTGATCTCCGGCGGCCGCAAGGACATCACCAAGCGCGTGCGCGAGCTGGCCGACGTGTCCACGGTCAAGACCCTGGGCATCAAGGTCATCGACGTGCGCATCAAGCAGATCGAGCTGCCCACCGAGGTCAGCGAATCGGTCTACAAGCGCATGCGTGCCGAGCGCACCAAGCTGGCCAACGAGCTGCGCTCGACCGGCAAGGAAGAGGGCGAGAAGATCCGCGCCAACGCCGATCGCCAGCGCCAGGTGCTGATCGCCAACGCGCATCGCGACGCCGCCAAGATCCGCGGCGAGGGCGATGCCCAGGCCGCCAAGATCTACGCCAGGGTGTACAACCAGGATCCGAAGTTCTACGACTTCTACCGCAGCCTGCAGGCGTACCGGAAGGCGTTCGGCAACGGCAAGAACGTGATGGTGCTCAAGAGCGATTCGGACTTCATGCGCTACTTCAGCAACGGCGACAGCAACAAGAACTGACCCGGGCAGGGCTTCGATGACCGACCTCTACGCCGCACTGTGCCTGGTCCTGGTCATCGAGGGCCTGTTCCTGTTCGCCGTCCCGCACGCCTGGCAGCGCATGGCGCGCCAGGCCACGGAACTGGAACCGCGCGTGCTGCGCATCATCGGCGCCGTCGCCCTGATCCTGGGCCTGGTCCTCCTCCACTTCGTCAAACCCTGAGAAATAACCACCGACCCTTTGTAGGAGCGCCGGAAGGCGCGATCGGCAAAGCGGAACCCCCGCCAACGCCAGCGCAGCCGATCCGCTCCCCCAAACGCTCCAACATCACCCTTCAACCTGCGAAAATAACCACCCCGGCCACCGCCAGCCTGACACCACGGGATTCATCGAAATGGGCAAGTCAGTCGTCATCCTCGGCGCGCAATGGGGGCGAGCCGGGAACTGGCGTGGAATGCCTTGAATGGCATTCCGCGCCGGCGAGCGCCGGAGGCAGGATGCCGGAGGCCGGGTGACTTGATGAGCCATGGATGGCGAATCTAGTCACCGACGTCGCCCCATGGCGGGGACTTTCAACTTCAGCGAGAGATTCAAGATGGGCAAGTCAGTCGTAATCCTGGGCGCGCAATGGGGCGACGAAGGCAAGGGCAAGATCGTCGACCTGCTGACCGAACGCGTCGGCGCCGTCGCGCGTTTCCAGGGCGGCCACAATGCCGGCCACACCCTGGTCATCGACGGCAAGAAGACCGTCCTGCACCTGATCCCGTCGGGCATCCTGCGCGAGGGCGTGACCTGCCTGATCGGCAACGGCGTGGTGCTGTCGCCGGCCGCGCTGCAAAGCGAGATCGCCGAGCTGGAATCCAACGGCGTCGAGGTCCGCTCGCGCCTGAAGATCAGCCCGGCCACGCCGCTGATCATGCCCTACCACATCGCCCTGGATCAGGCCCGCGAGAAGGCCGCCGGCGGCAAGGCCATCGGCACCACCGGCCGTGGCATCGGCCCGGCCTACGAGGACAAGGTCGCGCGCCGCTCCATCCGCGTGGCCGACCTGATGTACCCCAACGAGCTGCCGGAGAAGATCAAGACCGCGGTGGCGTACTACAACTTCGTCCTGACCCAGTGGCTGAAGGCCGAACCGGTCGACGAGGCGAAGGTGCTGGAAGACGCGCTGGCCTGGGGCGAGTACATCCGCCCGATGGTGGACGATGTCGCCACCGTGCTGCACGACGTGCGCGCCGCGGGTGGGCACATCCTGTACGAGGGCGCGCAGGGCGCGCTGCTGGACATCGACCACGGCACCTACCCGTACGTGACCTCGTCCAACACCACCATCGGCGGCGCGCTGGCCGGCACCGGCGTGGGCGCGTGCGACATCGACTACGTGCTGGGCATCTGCAAGGCCTACGCCACCCGCGTGGGCGGCGGCCCGTTCCCGACCGAGCTGCACGACGACATCGGCAGCTACATCGCCAAGGCCGGCAACGAGTTCGGTGCCAGCACCGGCCGCCCGCGCCGCTGCGGCTGGATCGACCTGGTGGCCCTGCAGCGCGCCGTGCAGATCAACGCCATCAACGGCCTGGCCATCACCAAGCTGGACGTGCTCGACGGCCTGGAGACCATCAAGGTCTGCATTGCCTACGAATACCGCGGCAAGCGCCGCGAACTGGCCCCCCTGGACGCCGACGGCTGGGCCGAGTGCAAGCCGGTGTACCTGGAATTCCCCGGCTGGGACCAGCCCACCTCCGGCATCCGCGAATGGAACAAGCTCCCCGCCGCGGCAAGCGCCTACCTGCGCGCCATCGAGGAACTGTCCCACTGCCGCCTGGCCCTGGTCGCCACCGGCGCCGACCGCGACGACACCATCGTGCTGGAAGACCCGTTCGCCTGAGCGATCTGCATCACGTCACCCGAAAAACCCCGCTCCGGCGGGGTTTTTCATCCCCACCCCAAAACCACCTACCCTCTGTAGGAGCGCCGGAAGGCGCGAAGGCGCAAACAACAAGCCACCCAAAGACCACACACCTCTTCTGCGGCACCCGCCACCCCCAATACAGAAAATCGCGCCCATCTGCCTGGATACGAAATAAATCGCTACTTCGGCGGAGTTTTATCATTCCGTCGGGGAATGCGTACCTGACGTTCAGGTCTCGCCTATCGTCACCAGTCTGTTGAAAATTTCAGGCGAGCATTGCACACAAAGATTGGTTAGGATCGAAATCGAAGCCAAGGAACGAGTTCGACTCATGGCACGATTTTTCCCCAGTCGCGGCGCCTGTCGTTTCGACACGACCGGCGAGCGGCGATTGGCCGAGCGCCTGGAAAAGAAGCTCGAAGACGATTACCTGTGCTGGTTCAACGTGCCGGTCGGACCCAAGGCACTGCAGCCGGATTTCGTGATCCTGCACCCGCAGCGCGGCATCCTGGTGCTGGAGGTCAAGGACTGGAAACTGGACACCATCCAGTCCATGGACCGCAGTCTTGCCAAGATCTTTGCCAACGGCCGGCTCAAGGACGTCAAGAACCCGCAGGACCAGGCGCGCGCCTATGCCCTGGTGGTCGCGATGACGTTGCAGAAGGACGAAGCGCTTTGTCATCCGGATGCGGCTGCACGCGCCGGCCAGCTGGTCATGCCCTACGGCTGGGGTGTGGTTCTGACCCGTATCACCCGTCGCCAGTTCGAAACGACGAACCTGGCCGAAGTGCTGGATCCGCAGCGCGTCATCTTCCAGGACGAAATGACCGAGGCGGTGGACGCGGAAGCCTTCCAGAAGCGCCTGTGGGACATGTTCCATCACGTGTTTCCCTGCCACCTGACCCTGCCGCAGATCGATCGGATTCGCTATCACCTGTATCCGGAAGTGCGCGTCAACGCGCAGCCGGGCCAGTTCGGCCTGTTCGCCGACGCCGAGGCGCCGCTGCCGACGCTGATCAAGGTCATGGATTTGCAGCAGGAGCAACTGGCGCGCTCGCTGGGGGAAGGGCACCGCGTCATCCACGGCGTGGCCGGCAGCGGCAAGACCATGATCCTGGGCTACCGCTGCGTGCACCTGGCGCAGACCGTCAGCAAGCCCATCCTGGTGCTCTGCTACAACCGCTCCCTGGCGGCGCGGCTGCAGCAGCTCATCGCCGAGCGCGGCCTGGAGGAGAAGGTCAGCGTCCGCAACTTCCACAGTTGGTGCTCGGACATGCTGCGCACCTATCACATCGAGCGGCCGAACCCGCGTCTGCCCGTCGGCCAGAAGATGGCGCAGATGGTCGAGCGCACCATCGACGGCGTCGACAAGGGACGCATTCCGCGCGCCCAGTACGCCGCCGTGCTCATCGACGAGGGCCACGACTTCCAGCCGGACTGGTTCAAGCTGGTCGTGCAGATGATCGACCCGCAGACCAACGCCCTGCTGGTGCTCTATGACGACGCGCAGGCGATCTATCGCGGCCGGCACGGCCTGGACTTCAGCTTTGCCAGTGTCGGCATCCAGGCACAGGGGCGCACCACGATCCTGCGCCTGAACTACCGCAACACCGTGGAAGTGCTGTCCGTCGCGCGCGCCTTCGCTACTGAGCTGTTGGACGAGCGCGAGGCGGAAGAGGACGGCGTGCCGATCATCGCCCCGGAAAGCGCCGGCCGGCGCGGCGCCTTCCCCGAGCTGATCCGCTGCGAGGCCCCCTGGGCCGAAATGCAGTGCCTGGTCGAGCGCATCCTCGACGCAAAGGACCAGGGCCGCGCCTTCGACGACATGGCGGTCATCTACCGCAAGGGCGAGCAGGGGCAGCGCGTCGAGCAGGCCCTGGACAAGGCCGGCATCCCCTACGTGTCCGGCCGCTCCTGGCAGGGCAAGGGCGCGCTCTACGGCGAGGAATCGGCGGTCAAGATCGTCAGCATGCATTCCAGCAAAGGGCTGGAATTCGGCCTGGTGCTGATCCCGAACCTGGACGACATGCCTGTCAACGGCGAGGACGAAGCCGACGAGGCGCGCCTGCTGTATGTGGCCATGACCCGCGCCATCGACCGGCTGATCATGACCTATCGCGAGCACTCCCCGTTCACGCGCAAGATCCAGGAGTCGATCCTCGGCGTCCGCCAGCAACTGCAACAGGAGCAGGGGGCGGCGTAGGCATGCATGCAATTGCACTTGCGGTCTGCGGCGGGCGCGCGAGTAAATCCGTTTATTTAACATATAAGTCGTCATATATGACGAATAAATTGACATTACGGCAACAATTCGCCATATTTGACGAGTCATGAACATCCAGCGAAACACATACCGACACCCAAGCCCTGCAGGAACTCGGCACCCGCCTGGCCGCCGAACGCCTGGCCCAGGACCTGACCCAGGCCCAGCTGGCCGAGCAGGCCGGCGTGTCCAAGCGCACCGTGGAGCGCCTGGAAGCCGGCGCCGTGGCCACCCAGCTGTCCACCTTCCTGCGCGTGCTGCGCGTGCTGGGCCTGCAGGAAAAGCTGGACGCGCTGATCCCCGCGCCCACGCCCAGCCCGCTGCAGCAGCTCAAGGGCAAGGGCCGCACCCGCCAGCGCGCCTCCGGCCAGGCCGAGCCGGGCGGCGAGGGCGCCGCGCCCTGGACGTGGAAGACATGACCGTCGCCGAAGTGCGCCTGTGGGGCCGCACCATCGGCGCCGTGTCGCTGGCCGAGGGCGACACCACGGCGGCGTTCGAATACGTGCCCGAATTCGTCGGCAGCGGCATCGAGCTCTCGCCCCTGCGCATGCCGCTGCAGCGCCGCATCTACCGCTTCCCCGAACTGCCGCGCGAAACCTTCCACGGCCTGCCGGGCCTGCTCGCCGATTCGCTGCCGGACCGCTTCGGCAACGCGCTGATCGACCAGTGGCTGGCCCAGCAGGGCCGCACGCCGGACAGCTTCAACGCCGTCGAGCGCCTGTGCTACGTCGGCACGCGCGGCATGGGCGCGCTGGAATTCAAGCCGCTGATGGGCCCGCGCCCGGCCCGCGCCAGCGAAGTCGACGTGGCCGCCCTGGTGCGCCTGGCCTCGGACGTGCTCACCCATCGCCAGGGCCTGAAGGTCAGCCTGGGCAGCCACGAGCGCGAGAAGGCCCTGCGCGACATCCTGCGCGTGGGCACCTCCGCCGGCGGCGCGCGCGCCAAGGCCATCATCGCCTGGAACCCCGAGACCAACGAAGTGCGCTCGGGCCAGGTCGAGGCCGGGGAAGGTTTCAGCTACTGGCTGCTGAAGTTCGACGGCGTGGCCGGCAACAAGGACAAGGAACTGGAAGACCCGCGCGGCTACGGCGCCATCGAGTACGCCTACGCCCTGATGGCCCGCGCCGCCGGCATCGACATCAGCGAATGCCGCCTGCTGGAGGAAAACGGCCGCCGCCACTTCATGACCCGCCGCTTCGACCGCACCGACGACGGCGGCAAGCTACACATGCAGTCCCTCGGCGCGCTGGCCCACTTCGACTACAACCAGGCCGGCGCCACCAGCTACGAGCAGGCCTTCCTGGTCATGCGCCAGCTGGGCCTGCCCATGGCCCAGCTGGAAGAGCAGTTCCGCCGCATGCTGTTCAACGTGGTCGCCCGCAACCAGGACGACCACGTCAAGAACATCGCCTTCCTCATGGACCAGAAGGGCCAATGGTCCCTGGCCCCGGCCTTCGACGTCACCTACAGCTACAACCCCACCGGCACCTGGACCGCCCGCCACCAGATGACCATCAATGGCAAGCGCGAGGACTTCACGATGGAGGACTTCCGGGCTTGCGCCAAGACCGCCATGCTCAAGCGCGGGCGGGACCGGGCGATCCTGGAGGAAGTGGTCGAGGCGGTGCGGCGGTGGCCGGAGTTTGCGGAGAAAGCGGGGCTTACCCATGTGTTGAGCGATCAGCTTGCTCGGGCGCATCGGTTTCTGTTCGCAAGTGCCAACTAGCGGACATCCTCATGAGTACCTACGTTTCGAACCATCAGCTCCGTGCCTGTAGCCTGGATGTTAGCAATTTGAACGAAAATATAATTTCGAAAGCCCTTGAGAGGGGAGGCCCTTCCTTCATTTCGAAAAATTACCTTCGAATTGTTGCAAATTTACTCTTCTGGCCACAGAATCGAAGCTAAATTTTCGATGAGGGGTGTGTATGCCTATCCAGGTT
This sequence comes from uncultured Gammaproteobacteria bacterium, assembly GCA_963817755.1. GTDB lineage: Bacteria > Pseudomonadota > Gammaproteobacteria > Xanthomonadales > Rhodanobacteraceae > Oleiagrimonas. The sequence continues at coordinate 1,272,760 of CAWFPB010000003.1, read as the reverse complement.
GCAACACCAAAAGAAATTGGCGCCATCCTGCGGGCTGAACGTAAGCGTCAAGGTTTGCGCCAAGAAGATCTGGCTTCTTTGATTGACTCCAGTCACGTTGCTTTGCGTGACGTGGAACAAGGCAAACCAGGCGTTCATTTATCCCGCGTGCTCAATGCCTTGCAGGCACTGGGAATCCGGGTCGAACTGAGCGTTCCGAACGAGAGTGCGGGGCTGAACAATGAACGTACCTGAGGCACGTCGGCTGGATGTATGGATTGATACGCAGAAGGTTGGAAGCCTATCGGAGGACAACGGCATATGGTCGTTGAAGTACGACGAGGTATGGCGGGTCTCGAGAGAGGGGTTCAACCTGTGTCCTTCTCTGCCGCGAGGTGCCGAACGGATTACTGACCAAAGTTCGCGACGCCCTGTGCAGTGGTTCTTCGACAACCTATTGCCAGAGGAAGGTGTACGAAACCTGCTGGCAAAGGACGCTCATGTTGATGCTGCAGATGCTTTCGGCTTGCTCGAATATTACGGGCCGGAGTCCGCTGGAGCATTGACGCTACTCGCCCCCGGCGTCGAGGCAGCAGAAGGTGGAAAGATTCCGTTGGAAGACGAGGGGCTCTCGGAGCGGATTCGAAACGTACCCAAAGTTCCGCTGACGCATGATGCTCCCAAGCACATGTCCATGGCCGGAGCACAGCACAAGCTTGCCGTCATAGTAGATGGTGACAGGATGTGGGAACCGGTAGGGCATACTGCGTCTACGCACATCCTCAAGCCCGATCATCCACATGTCGAACTCTATCCTCACAGTGCGGTCAACGAATGGTTCGTGATGCGCTTGGCGGGCGCTGTTGGGCTTTCTGTTCCTGCTGTGCAGATGCGCCGTGTACCGGAGCCCGTGTATCTGGTTGAGCGGTTTGATCGACGAACACAGGGAGAGAACACGCAACGCTTGCATGTTATTGATGCGTGCCAATTGCTTGATTTGGATAAGGCGTACAAGTATCGGCAAGCCACTGCGCAGACATTGGAAAGCATCGCTCAGGCTTGCCGCATGCAAGCCCAAACGCGTCAAAGATTGTTCCAGGGGCACATCTATAACTTGTTGGTGGGCAACGGTGATGCACACCTGAAGAATCTGAGCTTCTTTGCTGGCAGGGACGGGTTTGCGTTGGCGCCGTTCTACGATCTTCTAAGCACCACTGTGTACCAGGATCGTGGCTGGGCGAACGCAGAAATAGTGACCCCAACGGGTGATGCCAAACGCTTCGGTCAGGTGCGGCGCGATGATGTCCTTGCGTTTGGAGAGGTCTTGGGCATCAAACCAAGCCTTGGCCAACGCTGGCTCGATGACATTCTCAAACGTGTGGATGGTGCTGCCTCATCACTGATTGAGCGCTATGAAGCCGGTGACACGGGCGCTGTTCTTCCGGGCGAGGCAAGACTGCTGCGCCAAATTGTATTCGGTCCGATTCGTGACATGACGGCTCAGTTGCAGGAGTGAGTGTATTCCAGCGTTGAGGCCAACCCTCCAGACTCGAAAAGTGCCTTGATCCATACTTGAGAATTTCTTCTTGCCAGATCAGTGCATGACGACACCGGAACAAAAAATTTCTCGAAATACTTCAGTTGCTTGGAGGTTCGGCCGGTAACGGAAAGCTCAGCGATCAACGGGGTTGGTCCCAGGAATCATACGAATCAGTGCGGGAAAAGTTGATCGAAGAGGGACGCATCGTGCCGGGCCGCGGCCGGGGTGGTTCGGTGAAGCTTGCGACTTCATCGGATGAAACTCGTTCGAACAGCGCCGATCGCAAACCAGCGAGGTGCGCTCGGGCCAGGTCGAGGCCGGGGAAGGTTTCAGCTACTGGCTGCTGAAGTTCGACGGCGTGGCCGGCAACAAGGACAAGGAACTGGAAGACCCGCGCGGCTACGGCGCCATCGAGTACGCCTACGCCCTGATGGCCCGCGCCGCCGGCATCGACATCAGCGAATGCCGCCTGCTGGAGGAAAACGGCCGCCGCCACTTCATGACCCGCCGCTTCGACCGCACCGACGACGGCGCCAAGCTGCACATGCAGTCCCTCGGCGCGCTGGCCCACTTCGACTACAACCAGGCCGGCGCCACACAGCTACGAGCAGGCCTTCCTGGTCATGCGCCAGCTGGGCCTGCCCATGGCCCAGCTGGAAGAGCAGTTCCGCCGCATGCTGTTCAACGTCGTCGCCCGCAACCAGGACGACCACGTCAAGAACATCGCCTTCCTCATGGACCAGCAGGGCCAATGGTCCCTGGCCCCGGCCTTCGACGTCACCTACAGCTACAACCCCACCGGCACCTGGACCGCCCGCCACCAGATGACCATCAACGGCAAGCGCGAGGACTTCACCCTGGAGGACTTCCGCGCCTGCGCCAGGACCGCCATGCTCAAGCGCGGGCGGGACCGGGCGATCCTGGAGGACGTGGTCGAGGCCGTGCGGCGGTGGCCGGAGTTTGCCGAGAAGGCGGACTGACCGAGGAGCAGATCGCGCAAATCGCGCGGACGCATAGGCTTCAATTTGCCGGTGTCGTATAAGCCGCTTTTCATGGACGGCGGTTCGTCCGCCCACCAAGAGCACGCAGGCAAGAAAACAACGTATGCGTTGATTTCACCAAAAACAACGTGTAGATTGTTTTTATAATTTTCAACGTAGAGATTGATTCCTCATGGATATCATCCGCGTGCCGGAGCAGGTGGGTGCGGTGCTCCGGGCCGCTCGCTTGCAACAAGGTCTGACCCAGGCCGAAGTGGCTGAAAAAATAGGCATATCGCCTCAAGCCATGTCGCGGCTGGAAAAACAGGCCGGGCGCGCTTCGTTCGACCGCATTCACCGTCTTTGCCTGTTGCTCGGTCTGGAAGTGGTGCTGCGGCCCAAAGGGCAACCTGGAACACCGAAACACCTTCGGCAGGAGGCGTGGTAAGTCATGGCTCCTCGCGCCGTCAAAGCCCTCGACATCTGGATGAACGGACATCGCGTGGGGCGGTGGGATCGAGGCGGTGCCGGGTCGGATCGTCTCACCTACGACGCAGAATGGATCGCGGCATCAAGCGGCCGTCCTCTGTCGTTGTCCCTGCCGGTCACCTTTGGCCACAAGCCAAGCGAACCCGTGCCGATCCGTGGCGATGTCGTTACGGCCTTTTTCGACAATCTTATTCCTGACAATGAACGCATCCTGCAGCGGATGCGCGAGCGCTACAGGACGCGATCCACCAGCGCATTTGACTTGCTGAGTGCCGTTGGGCGCGACTGTGCCGGAGCCGTGCAGCTTGTCCCGGCAGGGCAAACGCCAAGCGATGTGAAGCGGATCGAAGGCGAGCCGCTGGATGAGGCCGCGGTCGCCAGGCTGCTGCGCGACGTTCCTTCCTCCGGGCGCTGGACGCGCGAGGAAACCGAGGCCTTTCGCCTGTCGATTGCCGGCGCGCAGGAGAAGACGGCATTGCTTCGCCACGAGGGGCGCTGGTGCATACCCCAAGGCGCCACCCCAAGCACGCATATCTTCAAGTTGCCGCTGGGGATGGTGGGCAACATGCAGGCCGATATGAAAGATTCGGTCGAGATCGAGTGGCTGTGTATGCAGCTGGCCGGAGCGCTGGGTTTGCCCGTGGCAAACACTGAAATCGGTTGCTTCGAGGACCAGAAAGCCCTGATCGTAGAGCGTTTCGATCGCCAATTATCCAGTGATGGCACCTGGTGGCAACGCATTCCGCAAGAAGACTTCTGCCAGGTGTTCGGGCTTCCGCCCACGCTCAAATATGAAGCCGATGGAGGGCCGGGCATCCAGCGCATCATGGACAGATTGCGGGGTTCCGAACGGGCCGAGCACGATCGCGCAACGTTTTTCCGGGCGCAGGTGGTCTTCTGGCTCCTGGGGGCAACGGATGGCCATGCCAAGAACTTCAGCATCCATCTGCTGCCCGGCGGGCGCTACCAGCTGACACCGCTCTACGACATCCTGTCCACCTACCCGGTTCAGGGCAGGGGGGCGAACCATCTGGACCCGCGCAAGGCCCGGCTCGCCATGGCCGTCCGCAGCAAGAACGCACATTATTTGCTTCATGACATCCACCGCTGGCACTGGGTGTCGATGGCGGAGAAGATGGGCCTTAAAGGGGCAGGCGAAATGATCGACGAACTGGTTCCCGGATACCTGATGCGATCGAAAGCATCTCGGCCCGATTGCCTGCAGACTTTCCCGCTTACGTGTTCGACGCCATCAGTGCAGGCATGTTGAAAGCTGCAAAACATATTGGGGATGAACCCGACAGGCGTGGCTGATGGCAGGTCGGCCATTTGCTCATGGCTCTGTTTTTGCAACTGCACCCTAGGACAGGCACCCGGGTCCACGGAACCGCAGTAAGGAACTACAGGAATTCTGGAACACCATGAATCAGCAGTCCCACAACCAACTCGTCTCCTTCATCTGGTCCATTGCCGACGACTGCCTGCGCGACGTCTATGTGCGCGGCAAGTACCGCGATGTCATCCTGCCGATGGTCGTCCTGCGGCGTCTCGACACGCTTGCTGGAGCCGACCAAGGACGCCGTGCTGGAGGAAGTCGCTTACCAGAAGGAGGAGATGGGCTCGCCGAGCTGGATGATGAGCCGCTGCGCGAGGCTTCGGGCTATGTCTTCTACAACACCAGCCCACTGGACGCTGAAGAGGCTCCACGGCACGGCCACGAACAACCAGCAGATCCTGCTGGCCAACTTCGAGGACTACCTCGACGGCTTCAGCGACAACGTCAAGGAGATCATCGACCGCTTCAAGCTGCTCGATCAGATGCGACACATGGCGAACAAGGATGTGCTGCTCGACGTCATCGAGAAGTTCGTCTCGCCCGTACATCAACCTGACGCCCGCACGATAGGCGAAGACCCCGACGGCAACACGCTGCCGGCCCTGTCCAACCTGGGCATGGGCTATGTCTTCGAGGAGCTGATCCGCAAGTTCAACGAAGAGAACAACGAGGAGGCCGGGGAGCACTTCACGCCGCGCGAGGTGATCCACCTGATGACCCACCTGGTCTTCGACCCGCTCAAGGATCAGCTGCCGCCGGTCATGACCATCTACGACCCCGCCTGCGGCAGCGGCGGCATGCTCACCGAGTCCCAGAACTACATCAACGACCCCGAGGGCCGATCCGGCCACAGGGCGACGTCTATCTCTACGGCAAGGAGATCAACGACGAGACCTACGCGATCTGCAAGTCCGACATGATGATCAAGGGCAACAACCCCGAGAACATCCGCGTCGGCTCCACCCTCTCCACCGATGAATTCGCCGGCCAGCGCTTCGACTTCATGCTCTCCAACCCGCCCTACGGCAAGAGCTGGAGCAGCGAGCAGAAATACATCAAGGACGGCAAGGACGTCATCGACCCCCGCTTCAAGGTCGAGCTGACCGACTACTGGGGCAAGAAGGAAACCGTGCGACGCCACGCCGCGCTCCTCGCGACGGCCAGCTGCTGTTCCTGATGGAGATGGTCAACAAGATGAAGCCGCTGAGCGACAGCCCGCATCGGCTCGCGCATCGCCTCCGTCCACAACGGCTCCAGCCTGTTCACCGGCGACGCGGGCGGCGGCGAGAGCAACATCCGCCGCTACATCATCGAGAACGACCTGCTGGACACCATCATCCAGCTGCCCAACAACCTGTTCTACAACACCGGCATCACCACCTACATCTGGCTGCTGACCAACGCCAAGCCCGCAGGCGCGCAAGGGCAAGGTGCAGCTGATCGACGCCAACCTGCTCTACCGCAAGCTGCGCAAGAACCTGGGCGACAAGAACTGCGAATTCGCGCCCGAGCACATCGAGGAGATCACCGACGCCTATCTGGCCTTCGCGCCGATCGAGCGCGAGATCGACGCCAATGACGATCCCGACGGCATCGCCGTCAAGGTCTTCGACAACGAGGACTTCGGCTACTACAAGGTCACCATCGAACGCCCCGACCGCCGCCGCGCCGCGCTTCAGCGCCGAGCGCATCGCACCCCTGCGCTTCGACAAATCCCTGCGCGAGCCGATGGAGTGGCTCTGGGACGAGCATGGCGAGAAGGTCTACGAGCCGGGCTTCCTGAAGGAGCAGGCCAAAGCCATCACCGCCTGGTGCGAGGAGCAGGGCATCACCCTGAACGCCAAGCAGCGCGGCAAGCTGACCGACACCAAATACTGGAAACAGCCTGCGCGACCTGCTGGAGCACGGCCACCAGCTGATGGAGCGACATCGGCACCGAGGAGACGGCCGATTTCAACGCCTTCCGCGACCGCGTGACCAAGGCCGATCAAGGCCCGCAAGATCAAGCTGTCCGCGACCGAGAAGAACGCGATCCTGAACGCCGTCAGCTGGTACGACGAGAAGCGCCGAAAAGGTCATCGCCAAGCGGCACAAGCTGTCCTGCGGGCGAGCTGGATGAACTGACCGCACCATCTGGGCTGCGCCCCCGACGATCTGGCCGATTTCGGCTGGTATCGCCAGCACGATGGCAGCTACCTGACCTACGAGACCGCTACCGACCTGCGCGATGCGGAAAGCGTGCCGCTGAAGGACAGCATCCACCGCTACTTCCTGGCCGAGGTGAAGCCGCATGTGGAGGAGGCCTGGATCAACCTCGACAGCGTGAAGATCGGCTACGAGATCAGCTTCAACAAGTACTTCTACCGCCACAAGCCGCTGCGCAGCCTGGAAGAGGTGACGCGGGACATCCTGGCGCTGGAGGAGAAGGCCGACGGCCTGATCGCGGATATCCTGGGCGTCGAAGTGGCGTCGAAGCTGGAGGCGGCGGAATGAACGTCGCGGCCTACCCGAGCATACGAGAGCTACAAGGACAGTGGCGTCGACTGGGCTCGGAGACGTTCCGAGCCATTGGGACGTCGAACCGGCGCAAGTTGCCTGTTTGAGAGCAAAGAAAAGAACTCGGCACGAAGGAGAGCGACATTGCTGTCCGTCGACACTATCGGCAGGGTGTATCGTGCAAGCTGAAGATCAAGCTGACGGCTGTGCCGGAAGCTTCAGACCATATCAGATCGTCGCAGCCAGGCGACATATCATGTCGGATGAACGACTTCAGAATGACATGACAAGCCTTCGGACGGGCTTGCGCGCACAAGACCGTGGATCATAAGATCTGCCTATTTCATCTTCGGCTGAAGCCGAGATCGATCCTGTTTTCCTGCACTACCTACGCATACGTATGACAAGACGTCTTCTACATTGGCGCTCGGCTCGGGTCTCATCTAGCGGACAGGATCTAACATTTCGAGGACTTCGAGTAGATCCTGATCTGCCGCCTGCCCTCCCGGAACAACGCGCCATCGCGGCGTTTCTGGATGGGAAATGCGCGAAGATCGATGAGGCGGTGCGGATCAAGGAGGAGCAGATCACGCTCTTGCGCGAGCGCAGGCAGATCCTGATCCAGCAGGCCGTCACCCGCGGCCTGAACCCCGACGCCCCCATGAAGGACAGCGGCATCGACTGGATCGGCCAAATCCCCGCGCATTGGGAGCAGCGGCACAAGCAAATTCATCTTCACGATAAATAAGAAGCTCTGATAGGCAAGACGATGCACGTGACTATGACCTGCTTTCGCTTACCCTTCGGGGCATCATCAGGCGTGACTGGAAAGACATCGAAGGTAAATTTCTGGCTGAGTTGATACTTACCAGGAAGTCCAGCCCGGGGATTTTGTCTTCTGCCAATTCGATGTGGAAGATTAACGGCGCGCAGTTGGTCTTTCGAGCTATTTCGGCATGATTAGCTGGAGCCTACGTAGTCTACGACCTCCAGGCGATGTATAATCCAGATTTCTTCGCGCTATCTGTCTCATATCTTCGCGGATACCGTTAAGAAGATTGCGCGGCCTTACAAAGGCCTTCGCAATACAATTCCGAAATGACAGTTTTGCAGCATTTCATGACACTTCTGCCGCTAGGAAGAGCAGGATGCCATTGTTGCGTACATTGACGAACAGAGTCAACAGATCGATGATGCTATTTCGATCAAGGAAGACCAAATTGCCGCGCTCAAGGAATACAAGACGAGCCTGATCAACGCGGCGGTCACGGGCAAAATCAAGGTCACATAAGGGGTAGGGCATGGTCAGCAACACCAAGGAAATCGCGCTGGAACAGGCCATCGAACGGCACCTGACCGGCACCACCACGGAAGAGCTGGCCGACAGGCGCGCACCGGGACCGGCCCCTATCCGCATCGGCCGCCCGGCCGACTTCGACGCCGCCCTCGCGCTCGACACCCGCCTGTTCTGGGAATTCCTGGAAGCGACCCAAGGCAAGGCGCTGGACAAGCTCAAGGCCCGCAACCCCGCCGACTGGCAGGCCAAGATTCTCGGCCAGTTCGACAAGCTGGTGAAGCGCAAGGGCGTGCTGCATGTGCTGAAGAAGGGCCTGCCCGTCGATGATGCGCATTTCACCCTGATGTATCCGGCGCCGCTGGCCAGCTCCGCGCAAAAGGTTCACGACAACTTCGCCGCCAATATCTGGAGCGTGACCCGGCAGGTGCACCACTCCTGGCCAACCCGAATGAATCGGTGGACATGGTGCTGTTCCTCAACGGCCTGCCCCTCGTCACGCTGGAGCTGAAGAACGCCTGGACCGGCCAGACCGCCCGCTACCACGGGCAAAAGCAGTACCGCGAGACCGCGACGCCACGCAGACCCTGATGCAGTTCGGCCGCGCGCTGGTGCACATGGCCGCCGATACGGACGAGGTCTGGATGACCACCAAGCTGGCCGGAGCTCCACCTGGTTCCTGCCGTTCAACAAGGGCCACAATGAAGGCGCAGGCAACCCGCCCAACCCCAATGGCCACAAGACCGCCTATCTGTGGGAAGAGGTCTTCCAGCCCGGAAGCCTGGCCGGGATCATCCAGCACTTCGTGCTGCTGGAGGGCAAGGCAAGACCGCCCCGCTGGCCAAAAAGACCCTGATCTTCCCGCGCTATCACCAGCTCGATGTGGTGCGGCAGCTGTTGGGCCATGCTGCTGACCATGGGGTGGGTCAAAGCTACCTGATCCAGCACTCGGCCGGTTCCGGCAAGTCCAACTGCATCACCTGGGCGGCCTATCAGCTGATCGAGACCTATCCGCAGCGCCTGGAACTGCCCGGCGCACGGGCGCTGGACGCGCCGCTGTTCGATAGCGTGATCGTGGTCACCGACCGCCGCCTGCTGGACAAGCAGCTGCGCGACAACATCAAGGATTTCTCCGAGGTGAAGAACATCGTCGCCCCGGCGATGCGCTCGGCCGATCTGAAAGCGGCGCTGGAGAACGGCAAGAAGATCATCATCACCACGATCCAGAAGTTCCCCTTCATCATCGACGGCATCGCCGACCTGAGCGACAAGCGCTTTGCCGTGATCATCGACGAGGCGCACAGCAGCCAGAGCGGCATTGCCCATGACAACATGAACCAGGCCATGGGCGGCAGCGACGATCCGGACGAGGACGATCCGCAGGACAGGATCCTGGCGGCCATGCAGGCGCGCAAGATGCGCGGCAATGCCTCCTACTTCGCCTTCACCGCCACGCCGAAAAACACCACGCTGGAAAAGTTCGGCGACGCAACAGCCCGACGGCAGCTTCAAGCCCTTCCACCTCTACAGCATGAAGCAGGCGATCGAGGAGGGCTTCATCCTCGACGTGCTGGCCAACTACACGACCTACAAGAGCTACTACGAGATCCAGAAGTCCATCGAGGACAACCCGCTGTTCGACACCATCAAGGCGCAGAAGAAGCTGCGCGCCTATGTCGAGCGCAGCCAGCAGACGATCAACACCAAGGCCGAGATCATGCTGGAGCACTTCATCGAGCAGGTGGTGAACACCAAGAAGCTGCGCGGCAAGGCCAAGGGCATGGTCGTCACGCAGAACATCGAGACGGCGATCCGCTACTACAAGGCCGTGCAGGCCGAACTGCGAGCGGCGCGGCAACCCGTTCAAGGCCTGATCGCGTTCTCCGGCGAGAAGGAAGTCGACGGCATCAAGTACACCGAAGCCGAGATGAACGGCTTTCCCGAGACAAGACGGTTCTATTTCGACGGCCGACGAAAGGCAGCCGATGATTCGATCAAACGTCGACGAACGTATCCGGCTGCTGGTCGTCGCGAACAAGTATCTGACGGGTTTCGATCAGCCGAAGCTCTGCGCGATGTATGTCGACAAGAAGCTGCAGGGCGTCCTGGCCGTGCAGGCGCTGTCGCGCCTGAACCGTTCCGCGCCGAAGCTGGGCAAACGCACGGAAGACCTCTTCGTGCTCGATTTCTTCAACACGACCGAGGACATCAAGACAGCCTTCGATCCGTTCTTACACCGTCACGACGCTGTCTGAGGCGACCGATGTGAATGTCTTGCACGAGCTGAAGGCGACGCTTGACGAGGCGGGCGTCTACGAATGGACCGAAGTGGAGGACTTCTGCACGCGCTTCTTCAACGACGAAGATGCCCAGAAGCTGAGCCCGATGATCGACACGGCAGCCGAGCGGTTCAATCAGGAACTGGAACTCGAGGACAAGGACAAGATCGACTTCAAGATCAAGGCCAAGCAGTTCGTGAAGATCTACGGCCAGATGGCGTCGATCATGCCGTTCGAAGTGGTGGACTGGGAAAAGCTGTTCTGGTTCCTGAAGTTCCTGGTGCCGAAGTTAAAGATCAAGGACCCGGGCCAGGATGCCTTGGACGAACTTCTGGAGTCCGTCGACCTGTCCTCCTACGGCCTGCAGCGCACGAAGTTGAATCAAACCATAGGTTTGGATGCATCAGAGACCGAGCTCGATCCACAAAACCCCAATCCCAGGGGCTACCGTGGCGAAGAAGTTCATGAAGATCCGCTCGATGACATCATAAGCAGCTTCAATGAGCGCTGGTTCCAGGGCTGGAATGCCACGCCGGAAGAGCAGCGTGTGAAGTTCTTCAGCATAGTCGACGAGCGTGCGGGCGCATCCGGATTTCCAAACGAAATTCAAAGAAAATATGGATCCCTACGCTCGCGAACTCGCCTTCGACAAAATCATGAAGGACGTGATGCTTCATCGAAGGAAAGAGGAGCTTGAGCTCTACAAGCTTCATGCTCAGGATGAAGCTTTCAGAGTTGCGTTGTATCAGAGTGTGAAAGAGGCGCTATCGAGACAAGCACATTAGCGAGCGAATGAGTTTGAGTAGACGAGCCTCGGCACCGTAGACACTGCGGGCCTATGATCGGGTATGGGAATATTGGGGGCGGAGCAAATGGGCGGATCGGATCCGAAGGGCTTCTACAAGATTCTTGGTGTCGGGACGAACGCGTCTGCTGCCGAAATTAAAACGTCGTATAGACGTAAGGCGATGGAGTACCATCCCGACCGTTGCTCGTTACCCAATGCCAAAGCACTGTTTCAGCAAGTAGAGGAAGCCTATCGTGTACTGCATGATCCCGCATCACGCAGTAGATATGACGCATCCGCTGTGGAGACGCCTGATTCCGCAACTTCAAAACCTGAAGTTCCTGAACCTGTACATTGTTCAGTATGTGGTGTCGTATCGGCGCAACCGCGTTACGTAATCTTCTATCGAACTGCAAGCTTCATACTAGCCACGCGTAGCGAACCGATTCAGGGCATTTATTGTCGGAAGTGTGCTGAAAAAGAAGCAATTAAGGCGACACTATTTACGTGGTTCCTTGGGTGGTGGGGCATACCTTTTGGGCCAATTTATACAGTACGTGCGCTGGTCATAAATTTATTTGGTGGGAAGAGACCATCTGACGTGAATGCGCGAATCCTTGCGCATCAGGCGTGGTATTTCGCTGCAATTGGGAAATTTGAGATAGCGCAAGCTGTTGCGGAACAAGCTTTGGATTTTGCACTAAATCACTCAAAGAGACCCACAGGTGAGGATGCGAGACTCCGTGCGAGTCTGGATGCATTTATCGCAACACTACCAACAAAAACATCAGTACAGAAGCTTGCAAATGTATGGTCGCGATTTGGGCGTCCTTTCATAATTCAAACTGGAATTATGTGTGCCGCAATCATAGGTTTCAGCATATTTATAGTGCAGTCGAGCACTCCGACTTATACAGGATCTTCGTATACACCATCATATTCTACAGCTGTGACTCCATCAGGGGATGCGGAACCGCCTGATCAGTTCGTAGCTGCGAAATCAGAATCCGACAGAAATAAGTTGACTCCTGCGTTCAAGCTTGCGCCAACCCCTACAGTTAAAGTGGCCAGTGTATCAGTCATGGGGACATCAAACTCTGCACTTCCTACTGAGGTGCGTCCGCCAGTGGGGTCCGACAATATTTTGAATGCCGATGAAATTACATATTGCCTTGCACAACATATTAGGATTGAGGCGGCTCAAAAAGTATTGAACGCATATGTGCATTCTGATGTTAGGCGATTTAATTCACTGGTAAAAGATTTCAACAGTCGATGTGGTAGTTATCGGTATGAACAGGAAGTGCGCAGTGCAGCGATAGCTTCCATCGCTTCATACAAGTCAAAGTATGAACGTGAAGGCGCTAGGTGGTTCACAAAAAAAACGGCACATAAAATTGTTCTGGGCTATAAGCCTGTCCGTATTTGGCAAGGTGTTCAACACGTTTACGTTAGATCCCGTCGCATTGCGCCCTTTCGCCTTAAGACTCGCAAGGGGCCTGAGAACTACTACATCAAATTGATCGATGCGCATACAGGTCGCCTCGTGATGACAATATACGTTCGTGGTGGCTCGAGCTATGAGACCAAGGTGCCTGTTGGAACGTACAAAATTCACTATGCAATAGGTCGTATTTGGTATGGAATCCGTCATCGCTTCGGTCCTGCAACTGCATATAACGAAGGTGAGAATGAGGTCACCTTTTCAGTTCGTGGGAATGAAGTATTTGGCCATGATATTGAGCTTGTCCCGCAGTTTGGCGGTAATTTCCCTACCAAATCAATCAGTGCTGCCCAATTCTAAGGTAACAGCACATCAAGTGCTTAGAGGGGCGGATCAGAATCGGAGTTATAGGCATGACTAGCAAGCTTGCATTGTGGATAGTCGCAATCGCGCTTCTTATTGCACTTATACCAACCATGCCGTACGGATACTATTCGGTAATGCGTTGGATTGTGTGTGCCGCATGCGCATACATCGCAGTTTCGTCTTACCGAGATGGACATGAGGGCTGGGTATGGGTTTGGGGCGTTATTTCAGGCATCTATAATCCAATCATCCCGGTGTATGCAAATCGCGAGATCTGGTCTATTGTCAACGTGGCTACGATTATAGTTATTGCTTGGTACGGCTTCCATCATTCAAAAATAAAGAAGAGTGTGAAGGAGGGGTAGGCAAATAGTTCATTAGATTGTAGTTATAGAATTTTCCATTATCCCTATGATTTATCCAAACGTATTACATGATCGCTCCATTGACTCAAGAGTCCTAACCCTCTGGAAACCAGCCGCGGTTTAACTTCTTTTCCTCGCGCTCTATTAGTACCGTAAGTACAGCCTGAAGTATGAAGTTCGCGAGCATAATCGCAGCGAAAATTACAATGGCGTGTTCAAGGCTGATATGGGCCAGGTAAGCGACGATGATCGAACAGAATGCAATCTGTAAGAAAAGTGCCGTGAGTATAGAAAAAGGGTTACCGCCTTCTGTGCTGTTTTCCCTTTGTGCCAAATAAGCGACTGGACCAGTAGCGACACCATAGGCAAGCAGGATTGTAGGTAGTGCTGCGGAGTGTTCGCTTGTTCGAAGTAATAGGAATAGAACCAAAAAGCACCAAGCGGAAAACATGATCATGGTGTAGAGCATGGCTAGAGCGCCGAAAAACATAGTTCCCGGCTTGAAATTGATACTGTTGAAGTACAACGCTGGCGCAGAGAATATGAACCCAGCGAGGAGAGCAATCCCGAGTATGAGTCTAGCGAGAATGAATCCGATTACTCCTAATAAGATTGTGTGCCATTCACCTAAGATGCCGAGCCAGACGATGGCGACGATACTACCAAAAATGTTGAGTAGCATAAGCGGAATGACGATAGTCTGTCCGAGCGCATTAAGCCATTTCATGTCTACCTCCCCATTCATTTCCCCGGTGGCATAGTAACCATCGAACATGATTTACGATACATCCAAGGCCGTCCTGGCTATTTATTTTGTTGTCCAAATTAACAAGTGTGTAGTGAATCTCAAAACATTAATCAAACATCATATGCAGGAATGTTAAAAAACAATGCTAGTTCACAAGATCTATTGCCCATAGAAACTGGAAATCTCAAACCAGTAATTTGCTTCGAATGTCTTCGTGGCTGCTTCGTGCCTGCGTTGATGAGCTTCACGATCAAATGTCGGCGATGCTATCCCGTTCGGACCTTCCCATATCGCCTTGAGGGCCTCCCATTCAGTTTCGGGTAGTGCCGTAACTTGAAATCGGAGCACGTCGTACATAAGCCCGCTCTTTTCATCACCACTAATCAAGCTCTGATCTATGATTGTCTTGTGTATGCCTGCAAGTCTTTCACCTTGAGGGCGGAAGACAATCAATTCCTCCCAAAGTCGCATATCAGCGAACATGTGCTCAACCTCCATCCCATCGAAGGGGATCCCTTGTGGAACAGTAGGATCATTCTTGTCAATGACGACGGCAGATTCCGTGTCGTATCCCCAGCCACCGCGAATGGGGAGGTCAGGCCATTGCGGAAAGTCTTCCCGGAAAATATCCCGTGGTGATTCTCTAGTGACTAATCGTTTTACTGAGATATATGTTGCCATGATCACAATTCCCGTCTGAAACAATTAATATCTGTCGGTCTATTCCCTTAACTTGCCCAAATCAGTGACTACTCCTGTCGATCTTGATACAGCTACATGTCTGGTCGCACCCATGCTCATAGGAATATCGTCGACAACCGAAAAGATGTAGCAATTGTCAAAGGTGCTTGAATTCGACAAATACACCCCGCCGGGTACACCTTTACACGTAGTAAGTGTCTTGCTTATGCCAACGAATTGCTGGGCAATCCGCTTGGCCTCGTGTTCTTCGATGGGCTGTTCTTTTCCCTGCTTAAGCTGGAGAGCACGTTGGGCTGGTTGCCAGTGGACGATATCTATCTGCAAGCTCCCCACACCCAAATTGCGGGCCCAGCGTGCCACCGCATCCAGTGAACCCCATGTCTTTGGCGGGCCTTTAAGCGTGCATGCTACGACCGTTCCGGTCTGAGTATCCGCTTGGACTTGAAACAGGGCACCCTCTGCAATGATCCGTAGACGTCGAATGGCGCCAGCCTCGACCAGGGCCCTCAGGATCTTCTCATTCATCGCTGCTGCCCTCGTCGAACAATTCTGATTGCTCGGGAATGGGGATGCCCTCCGCTTCGCAATGGCGACGGATCAGCAGCTCGATGAGGTTCGCCACGCTACGGTGGTCGCGTAACGCAGCTTCCCGCGCGGCCTCTTTCAGGGCGGGATCGATGCGCAGATTGAGCGTGCTGGTCTTGGTGGGAGCCATGGGGGCACACCTGGAAATGTGCCGCGAATGTAACGCATATGTTGTGCAAATGCCAAGCGTCCTAAATTCCCCACGGGCCAGTTCTGGCCTTGCTACCCACTCGGTCAATCTTCAGGCATCCACCAATTCGGTATCGCCCAGCCGGATGTGCCCCGCGATGGCGGCTTCCAGAAGTTTCTGCTGCAGGGTTTTCATGCCTTCACGCAAGGCAACTTGTTCCATCTCCGGTATTCGACAGCATCGTTTTTCAAGGCGGAACGTATCCCATCCGTCATGGGCATCATCTGGCAGACGATAGTGGCGTCCGTGAAAGCCGTGGTCGCACTTGTCGCATCCCTTGCGGTTCGGCTCCCACAGGTTCAGTGAATCCGGTGCCTTGTCTCATTCGAAACCAGCGGCGATCAGGGACGCGCGCGGCATCTGCATAGGCGTCTTGCATGCGGGGCATAGTTTCCGGACAGCCCTCAGCGCAAACACCAGACGCACCGATGCCGCGATGTCCTTCCCGGGCACGCCCATGTTCAGCAGGCGCTGCAAGGCCTGTGGCGCATCCGAGTGTGAACCGTGGAAAGGATGAGGCGGCGGCGTTGCGTGGTCAGGCGTATGGCTTCTTCCGCGGCGGCAAGATCAGTGCATTTCCCCGACCAGCATGGCCTTGGTCCCCTGGTCAGCCAGCCGCTTCATCGCACTGTCGAATGTGATGCCGTCCTTCCAGGACACGACGATCTGCGTAGCGTTATCCAGCCTTCCCCGCCTGGCCCACTCGATCGTCGCCATCGGGATGTCTTCACCGCGCAGGTCGGCAGCATTCGCATGCCGTGGTAGAGCAGCGCGGCTTTCCCTGAACCGGTAGGGCCCGCCACCAGAATGAGCCCTTGCTCATGCGACAGCGCCTGGACATAGGCATCTTTCTGGTGCTCGTCGAGGATATCGTCGAGTGTTGGCTCGTCCTCATCGGGCGGTGCGCGCGTGATGACGATCTTTTCGCCTTCGATGACGGGCATCGTCCGGACCAGGAAAGCAACTGAATGCCCAGGCCCAAGATTGATCCGCAAGTAGCCATCTTGGGGATATCTTTTATCGCTAGGTCCATACCCGCCATGGACTTCACACGGTGGTTAACCTGTGGAGCAACGGACTGGGAAAGATCCCCCGCTGTTGTCAGCGCATCCTCGAGACGAAAACGAACGCGAGCGCCTGCCCCGGTTGGATCGATGTGGATGTGAGTAGCGCCACGACGGATAGCATTCAGGAGAAGTTGATCAACAATCTTCTCCGGATCAGACATCGAAGGGTCGATCATCTGCATGGCTTTGGACTCCAACATGCTTAGTCCGCACGGATCTTATTCAGAACGCAAAACCTTCTTTCGCACGATACAGCTGCGCGGGTCGCTGTGCCCCGCGCTGGAATGCGCCGGGGATGGACTCCAGGTGCGGTGATCCCTTCAATTGACGCCGGAACGCGCCCTTGTCCAGATCGCGCCCGAGGATGGCTTCGCAGGCATGCTGAAGCTCGGTCAGCGTGAACTGCTCGGGAAGCAGGTGCAGTGGCAGGGCGCCTCGGGTGACCTTGTCGCGTAACGCGGCCAGGCCTCGGCCAGCATCTGCTTCGTGATCGAATTCCAGCCGATGTCCCGGACGCTCCGGATCACACCAGTCGATCGACTCGGTCTTGTCGCCCGCCACGGCGGGAAGCTTGTCGCTGGGCAACAGCGCGAAATACAGCGTGCTCACGGACCAGCCGCGCGGATCGCGGTCTGGGCCGCTGTGGGTGGTCACCTGCTCCAGGTGGGGCAGGACCACGCTGGTCTTGGTGGCCAGCTTGCGCAGCGCGGTGTCGTCCAGGCTGTTGTCCATTGCTGGGGTCGAGGATGCCGCCTGGCAGCGCCCAGCCACCCGGCGTGGGGTTGTTGGCGCGCTGGATCAGCAGCACCTTGAGCTGCATGTCCTGGAGGGTGAACAACGCCACGTCCGCGTTGACGATCGGGTACAGCCGTTGTCTTGTCCATCACATAGTTGCAATATGCCAATAAGGTGATATCCTGCACTTGTTGACATACTACCACTAAGGGTTCGGGATGAACTACGACATCATCGGAGATATCCACGGCCATGACGGCGCGCTGGTCGCGCTGCTGGACAAGCTGGGCTACCGGAGCGCATGGGTAGCTGGCGCAAACCCGGCCATACGGCGATCTTTGTCGGCGACTTGATCGACCGCGGGCCCGGGGCAGCTGGAAACCGTGAATCTGGTGCGCTCGATGGTGGATAGCGGCTCGGCGCTGGCCGTCATGGGCAACCACGAGTTCAATGCGCTGGCGTGGGATACGCCCGATCCGAATCGGCCCGGAGAGTACCTGAGGCCGCACTCGGACAAGAATTTCCGCCAGCACGCGGCCTTCCTGGACGCCACGGAGGGACGCCCCGAACTGCGCCAGGAAGTCCTGGATTGGTTCCGGACCCTCCCGCTCTGGCTGGACCTGCCGGAGCTGCGCGTGGTGCATGCCTGCTGGCATCCCGAGGCGATGGCGGAAATCCAGCCCCTGCTGAAGTCCGGCCATTGCCTGGACGACGCCTTGCTCGAGGCGGCTTGCCAGCGCGGAACCTCGACCTACGCTGCCGTCGAGACCGTGCTCAAGGGCCCTGAAGTGGAGCTGCCCGATGGCATGCAGTTTCCCGCAGGGTAACACGATGCGCAGCGAGGCGCGCACGCGCTGGTGGGATCCTTCGGCTACCACGTTCAAGGCCACGGCCATCGTGGATGAAGCCACCCGTAAAACCTGCCTGAATTGCCGGTGCCCGCCGATCTTTGCGCCGGCTATGCAGGCCCGCAGCCGGTCTTCATCGGACACTACTGGATGAAGGGAGAGCCCCGCGTGCTGATGCCCAACGTGGCCTGTGTCGACTACAGCGCTGGCGGGGGCCAGCCCCTGGTGGCCTACCGCTGGCAGGGCGAGGAAACCCTACGCCAGGAACATTTTGTGAGTGCGAGCTAACGGGTGCTAGCCGCCCAAGCCAAAGGAGTCGTCATGACCGATCTGATCCTCAACCCCTCACCATCCTGCCGGTGCGGTTTCGTCTGCAGCATCTGCGGGGAAGTGGCCAACCTGGCGCAGATGTACAGGTCCGATACGAACATCAAGTTCATGCGCTCCGGGTTCCTGGGTAAATGTGAATTCAATCGATCCCCTGATGATCTGGGTAAGGCCAGCCTGGCCGTCATGTCCGGAAGCGCAAAGGCGATTCACGCCTACGAACGGGAGCTGTTGCCTAGTTATTGCCCTACCTGGGACCGAAAATGGGGACGGGGGTAATTAAGGTACCCTCACTTATCGTTAGCTAAGACCTTGGTACCGTTCAGGATTGTTGAGGTGCCTACATGATCAAACTTCCCGTGGGGCCCGACGAGGCTTGCCCTTGCGGCAGCGGCCGTGTCTATCGGCGTTGCTGCATGCAGCGTGATCTGCAACAGATCATGCAGCAGCCCAATCAGGCGGTGATCGATGACTTTCATGGTCTGTCGCCCGTGCAGATGCATGACTTTTTGTATTCGCCGTTCGATTCGTCGCGGTGTCTGGAATTTCCCGCGGTGCTGCCAGAGGTGCCGCAGGCACCGATCGCGCAGCTGTTCGAGATGCTGATGCAGGCGCTGGATGCGGGGGAGCTGAAGGCCACGCCTAAGGGCAACCTGCCGCGCGCCTTCAGCCAGCAGGCGCATCGCGCCTTTGCCGCGGCCTCGCCGTTCAGCATGGATCGGCCCATCGGCAAGGTCAGCAGCGAGGAGGATTTCGTGGCGCTGCATGTCACCCGCCTGGTCGCGCAGCAGGCGGGGCTGCTGCGCAAGTACAAGGGCCGCTTTATTCCTTAGCCGGTACGTGCAAGTTGTTGCGTGATGCGCATGGCATGCGGGCCGTGTATCCGGTCTTGCTTAAGGCCTGCGCGCGCCGGTTCAACTGGGGCTACAGCGACGGGTATCCGGAGTACCGGATCATCCAGCATGCCTTCGCGTTCAGCCTGTACCTGCTGAGCCGCTACGGCGGCACGCCGCGGCCCCGGCAGTTTTACGAGGATGCTTTCCTGCGCGCGTTCCCGATGCTGATGGACGAAGCGCAGCGCGATGACCCGGCGCGAGGCGAGTCGAGAGTACGGCACTGCTACAGCCTGCGGACCCTGGTGCGGTTTGCGGCGTTCATGGGGCTGGCGCATCTGTCGGCCGAGCTGTACCGCGCCACCGGCGAAGAAGGCAAGGTTTCGAAAACGCCGTTGCTGGATCAGGCGGTGCGGTTTCACGTGCCGTCGAAGCCGCGGTAGGGCCCGGCTGCACGGGACGTGCGGCGAGCCCCATGAAGGGATACGCACCATGCATGGCAGCGAGGGTCTGTGGTGCGCGTCAGCCTGCTTTGCGATGCGTTTTTTTCGCCGGCGTCAGGGCGATGTGCAGCTTGCAGCCCACCGCGTCGGCATAGCGTCGCAGTGTGGCCAGTGAGGGGGCGTGCCTGCGGTTCCCCGCGCTGGATTCCAGGCGGCCCACGGATGCCTGGGCGATGCCCATGCGCTGGGCGACGTCGGCTTGCGTCAGGCCGGCCGTGTGGCGTGCACGTACCAGTTCGGCCATCGCTTCGAATTCGTCGGCCAGGGCGTTCGTAGGCCTTCTTGAATGCGGGATCCCGGGACCAGCGCTTGCGCGTGGTCTCGATGTCTACAGGGACCGGTTTGTAGGCTTCGCGGGTCATCTCGTCACCTCTTGTTGTCGTGCCCGGGCAATGGATAGTTCGCGCGGCGGTGTTTTCTGGGTCTTTTTCACAAAGGCATGCAGGATCACGATGCGCTGGTCTGTTACGGTGCAGTAGAACGCACGCCCGATGCCTTCACGGCCTCTGGCCCTGATTTCAAACAGGCCACTGCCCATCGCTTTGGTGTGCGGCATGCCCAGGTCGGGGCCGTGTTCGGCCATCAGCTCCAGAATACGCAGATAGCGGGCACGTACGCCCACTGGCCAGCGTTCGACCATCTCAGCGACTTTGGCGTTGTAATAGACCAGTTTCCAGGACATGAGTATAACATCCTTGTTATTCTCTGGTGGTATGAAGCCATGCGCCATGCAGGGCATGAACCCGCCACGCGCGAAACATGGGCCCCACGTTTGGCGAGATGTTATTTAACGCCGTAGCCTGCACGGGGTTCGTTGATGCGCTGTTCCGTGTTCAGGTGCAGATGGTCACGGATCCACGCGGCAAAGGCTTCCTCGCTCAGTGAGCCTTCGGCCAGGGCCAGCACGTTCACGTACTTTTCCTCGTCGCTGGCGACCAGGTCGGCGTCGTTGAGGGCCAGGAACACGCGGTAGGCCACGTGCGCAGTGCGCTTGTTGCCGTCGACGAAGGGGTGGTTGCGGACCAGGGCGTGGGCCAGGGCGGCGGCGAGGGTGGCCAGGTCGGGCGGTGGGTCGCCGTAGGCGTGGATCTGCTTGGGACGGGCGAGGGCGGCTTCGAGCAGGCGTTCGTCGCGCACGCCGCTGCCGCCGCCGTGCTCGGCGAGCTGGCGGTCGTGGATGGCCAGGGCCAGGGGCTTTTCGATCCAGATGATCATCGTGGCCGCGGCTTACTGCGCCAGCTTGTGCAGGACGTTGCGGTCCTCGCGCATGATCGTTCTCGGCCACTTCCATCTGCGCGGCCAGTTCGGGGTCGTAGGCGGTCAGGCGCAGGCCGTCGGGGGTTTCCACGGCGTACAGTTCGTCGCCTTTTTTCAGGCGCAGGCGGGCGAGCAGTTCGCGCGGCAGGATGACGCCGGAGGAGTTGCCGATGGTGGTGATCTTGAGTTTCATGGGTCGCTCGTTTTCACGTTATAACGTGCGTTATACGCGCGAAAAGGCGTGGCGGCAAGGGGGCTTGCGTGCGGTTTGGGCTCAGATGCCCAGCTGCAACCCGACTTCCACCACCCGCCCGGCGGGGATGCGGTAGAGCGAGGTGGCGTGCATGGTGTTGCGCACCATGAAGGCGAACAGGTGGTCGCGCCAGGCCATCATGCCGCCTTTCTTGCGGCCGGCCAGGACCGAGATGCGGCCCAGGTAGTAGGTGACGTCTTCCAGATCGATGGGCAGGTCGCCGCGGTCGACGGCCAGGGCCAGGTCGGAGGGGATGTTGAAGCCCTGCATGAAGCCGTAGTCCAGCCGCACGGTGTGGATGCCCTGGCCGTGGCTTTCGATGTGGATGCGCTCGTCCGGCTTGATGCGCGGCACGCGCTTGACCCGCACGCTGACGATGACGATGCGCTCGTGCATGGCGCGGGTCAGCTTGAGCAGGTGCAGCAGCGAGCGCGGCACGTCCTCGGCGCGCGCGGTGAAGAACACGCCGGTGCCGGGCAGGCGCTTGGGCGGGTTGTTCTCCAGCCGGCCGACCAGGGTGGGGATGTCCACGGCGTCGGCCTCGTAGGCGCGCAGCAGCAGCTCGCTGCCGCGCCGCCAGGTGGCCATCAGCGCGAACATCAGCGCGCCCATGGCCAGCGGGAACCAGCCGCCGTCGGGGATCTTCATGCCGTTGACCACCAGGAAGGCCAGGTCCATGGTGGTGAAGCCGACCAGCAGCAGCATGGCGCGCGGCAGCGACCAGCCGCCGCGCTCGATGGCCACGTTGAAGGCCAGGATGCTGGTCACCAGCATGGTGGCGTTGACGCTCAGCCCGTAGGCCACGGCCAGCGCGCTGGAGGTCTGGAACGACAGCACCAGCCCGCAGGCGGCCAGCATCAGCGTCCAGTTCACGCCCGGCATGTAGATCTGGCCCTGCGCGTCCTCGGCGGTGTGGCGCACGCGCATGCGCGGGATCATGCCCAGCTGCACGGCCTGGCGGGTCAGCGAGAAGGTGCCGCTGATCACCGCCTGCGAGGCGATCACGGTGGCGGCGGTGGACAGGATCACCAGCGGGTACAGCGCCCAGGCCGGCGCCAGGTGGAAGAACGGCTGCTTGAGCGCGTGCGGGTGGGTCAGCAGCTCCGCGCCCTGGCCGAAGTAGTTGACCAGCAGCGCCGGCAGCACCAGGCCGAACCACACCAGGCGGATGGGCCGGGCGCCGAAGTGGCCCAGGTCCGCGTACAGCGCCTCGCCGCCGGTGACCGCCAGGAACACGCCGCCCAGCACCAGGAAGCCGGCCCAGCCGTTGTGCACCAGGAAGGTCACCGCGTGGTGCGGCGACACCGCGTACAGCACCTGCGGGTGGTGGGCGATGTTGAGCACGCCCAGCAGCGCCAGGGTCACGAACCACAGCACCATGATCGGGCCGAAGGTCAGGCCCACGCGCGCGGTGCCGCGGCGCTGGTAGGCGAACAGGCCGACCAGGATGCCCAGGGTGATGGGCATGACCCAGTCGTGCAGGCCGGGCGCGGCCACCTCCAGGCCCTCGACCGCGCTGAGCACGGAGATCGCCGGGGTGATCATGCTGCCGCCGAACAGCAGCGCGGCGCCGGCCAGGCCCAGCAGGATCAGCAGGCGCCGGGTCAGCCGTTCCTGGCCGCGGTCCGGGCGCAACAGCGAGATCAGCGCGAAGATGCCGCCCTCGCCGTGGTTGTCGGCGCGCAGCACGAAGATCATGTACTTGGTGGAGATCACCAGGATCAGCGCCCAGAAGATCAGCGACAGGATGCCGAGGATGTTGGGCCCGGTGACCGGCACGGGGGCCAGGCCGCGGAAGCATTCGCGCACGGCGTAGATCGGGCTGGTGCCGATGTCGCCGTAGACCACGCCGAGGACGGCCAGGCCGACGGTGGCCGTGAAGGTGTTGTGCTTGCGCGAACCTTGCGCCACGAGGCCTCCTTCGGGTGCAGACCTTTTAGGCTACACCATCGTCATGCCGGGGCCGGCGGGACAGGACTTCTGCGGGGAAAGGGGCGGTGTCGAATGTCTTGTGGGAGCGGTGGAAGCCGCGACGGCGCGCGAATTGCGCTTGCGGCAAAAACCGATGCTTGCCGCGTTGCCGGTCGCGGCTTCCACCGCTCCCACAAAGGGTCGGTGGGCACATGCTGGCGTGGGGGGCTCTCAGGTGCGCCGGGTCTCTCCGAATCCTAAAACCGCGGCCAGCCGTTACCATGGGGCGGCATGCGCGGGGGCGCATGCGGTTCGCAACGGAGGCCGCCCATGTTCAACATCGCCGTCGTCGTGCTGGTGATCACCGCCGGCATGGCCTACGTCAACCATCGCTTCGTGCGCCTGCCGACGGCGATCGGGGTGATGGTGATCGCGCTGGTGGCCTCGCTGGTGTTGGCGGCGCTGAGCGGGTTGGGCTTCGGCGGGCTGCATCACTACGAGACCTCGCTGCTGGCCTCGATCGACTTTCCCGAGGTGGTGCTCAAGGGCATGCTCTCGGTGCTGCTGTTCGCGGCGGCGATGGGCGTGAACTTCAGCGACCTGCATGCCTATCGCTGGCACGTGGCGGCGCTGGCGGTGCTGGGCACCATCGCCTCCACGCTGCTGATCGGCGGGGCGGTGTGGCTGGCGCTGGGCTGGGCGGGGCTGTCGCTGTCGCTGCCGTACTGCCTGATCTTCGGCGCGCTGATCTCGCCCACCGACCCGGTGGCGGTGGCCGGCATCATCCGCAGCGCCGGGGCGCCGCGCAGCATGGACGTGGTGATCAGCGGCGAGTCGCTGTTCAACGACGGCATCGGCGTGGTGCTGTTCACCATGCTGCTGGGCATGATCGCCGGCACCCACAACGGCCCGGACTGGGGCCACGGCGCGGTGCTGCTGGCGCGCGAGGCCGGCGGCGGCCTGGTCTACGGCCTGGTGCTGGGCTACCTCACCTACCGCCTGCTGCGCAGCATCGACAACTACCAGGTGGAGATCCTGATCACCCTGGCCGCGGTGCTGGGCGGCTACGCGCTGGCGCGCGAGCTGGAGGTGTCCGGGCCGCTGGCGATGGTGGTGGCCGGCCTGGTGGTCGGCGACCGCGGCCGCGAGCTGGGCATGTCCGAGCTCACCCGCAAGCACCACGACGAATTCTGGGAGCTGCTGGACTGGATGCTCAACTCGGTGCTGTTCGTGCTGATCGGCCTGGAGTTCGCGGCGGTGCAGTTCTCGCTGCAGGTGCTGCTGGTCTCGGCGGTGATGATCGTGGTGGCGCTGCTGGCGCGGCTGCTGTGCGCCGGCGCGCCGATGGCGGTGCTCTCGCGCTACTTCACCATGCCCAGGGGCGCCTGGCAGGTGCTGACCTGGGGCGGCCTGCGCGGGGCCATTTCCATTGCCCTGGCGCTGTCGCTGCCGATCGGTCCCTCGCGTGACCTGATCCTGGCCATGACCTACTACATCGTGGTGTTCTCGATCCTGGCCCAGGGCCTGACCATCGGCCGCGTGGTGCGCTGGGCCACCCGCGACGACCCGCACCAGCTCAAGCCGCCGCGCGAGGGCGTGGACCTGTAGCCGCGGCGGGGCCACGGGCGGCGTGCATTCAGCCCGTCACTTCGCGCCGGCTCAGGTGCACGATCATCGCCGCCATCGCGACCAGCCCGCCGACCAGGCCCAGGCCCAGCGCCAGGTGCATGCGCCACGGCTGGCTGGCCAGCATGTTGACCGGCAGCTGCCAGGGCAGGACCAGGCCGGCCTTGGCGGACGTGGCGACGACCGCGAAGAAGGTGCCGGCGATCCCGGTGGCCAGGGCCGGCACGAAGCTGGCGTAGCGCAAGGCCAGCCACAGTTGCACGGCGATCATCAGGAAAGAGGCCAGGACCATGCGCAGGTGCAGCAGGAGCGCCTTGCCAACATGCAGGCTGCCGGTCGGTGCGTGCTTCGCATCCACGGCGGCGGCCAGGTGCAGGGCCAGCACGGTCGAGGCCAGGACCAGGACGGCCATCCCCGAAACGACCACCAGGATCCAGGCCAGCTTGGCGGTGTACAGGTGCCAGCGCGGCCGCGGCAGGGCGCGCAGGCTGTCCCAGCTGCGCGGGGCGTGCTCGACCTGGGCCACCAGCGCGGTCAGCGCGGTCACGCTCATCGGCAGCAGGAAGAAGGCCCAGATCGCCGCCGCGCTCATGGCCCACTGGTCCCAGGGCATCGTGCGCGGCATGCGCAGGTACTGGAAGAACTGGAACACGGCGATCAGCAGCGGCGCGGCCAGCGCCAGCACCAGGGCCAGCGAGCGGCGCAGCTTCAGGCCTTCCACCACCAGGGCGGTGCCGAGGGTGGGGCGGTTCAGGCGGGGCATGCGTCGGTCTCCGTGGCGTGGGGCGCCGAGGCTTCGGCGTAGAGCGCATCCAGGGTGGGGCGCTCGGGGGTGATGGCGTGGACGGCGATGCCGGCCGTGCACAGGGCGCGCACCAGCGCGGCGGTGCGCGCGGGCAGGTCGGCGGCGTCGGCGAAATGCACGCGCAGCCCGTCGCCGGTGGTGCTCACCTCGCCGGCGGCCTCGCGGGCGATCGCGGCGCTACGCTCCGGGTTGTCGGTGCGCAGGGTCAGGTACGCGCCCAGTCGCGCCTTCAAAGTGTCCAGCGCGCCTTCGCGCACCAGCCGCCCGCGGCGCACGATGCCCACGTGGGTGGCGGTCTGCTCGATCTCGCCCAGCAGGTGGCTGGACACCACCACGGTGGCGCCGGTGCGCGCGGGCAGGGTGCGCAGGAAGGCGCGCATGTCGGCCATGCCTTCCGGGTCCAGGCCGTTGGCGGGCTCGTCCAGCAGCAGCAGGGTCGGCGCGCCCAGCAGCGCGCGGGCGATGCCCAGGCGCTGGCGCATGCCCAGCGAGTAGCCGCCCACGCGGCGGCGCGCGGCCTCGCGCATCTCCACCAGCCCCAGGACGCGGTCGATCTCATCGGCCGGGCAGCCCAGCAGGCGGCGGTACAGGTCCAGGTTGTCGCGCCCGCTCAAGCCGGCGTAGAAGCCGTGCGCCTCCAGCAGCGCGCCGATGGGCCGCTCGGGCGGGCGACCCGGTTCGACGGTGCGGCCCTGGATGACGATGCGCCCGGCATCCGGGCGCAGCAGTCCCAGCAGCATCTTCAGCGTGGTGGTCTTGCCGGCGCCGTTGCGGCCGAGGAAGCCGTACACGGCGTGCTCGGGCACGTGCATGGACACGTCGGCGACGGCGACATGCTCGGCGAATCGTCGCTGCAGCCGGTGGGTCTGGATGGCGGGAGGCATCGGCCGGGCTCGCAAAAAATTTAAGTTAAAGATAAAATTATCCGGCCAGAAAATGTAAGTCAAACTTAAAATTCGAGGCTGCCATGTATCCGCTGGAACGTTTCCGCACGCATTGCCGCCGGCTGCAGCGGCTGAGCACGGTGCTGGCCGTCGGCCTGGGCCTGCTGCTGCTGGCGCCACTGCCGGCAGGGCTGCTGCAGTGGCTGCTGCGGCACACCACCGGCGGCTGGTCGGCGCAGAACCTGCTGCTGTACGCGGTGCACCTGCTGCCGGGGCTGTGCTTTGCATGGGCGCTGTGGGCGGTGCGCGGCACCCTGCGCGAGCTGGCGGCGGGCCAGCTGTTCCAGCCGGCGGTGGCGCGCGGCCTGCGCCGGGTCGGCTATGCGGTGACGGCCGGGGCGCTGCTGGAGCTGTTCGCGGTGACCAATCTGGCGCGCCTGATCACCCACGGCCACGGCAGCTACGCGATGTTCGATCCGGCCGGCATCGCGCTGGCCATCGTCGGCGCCACGCTGGTGCTGCTGGCGCGCCTGGTCGAGCAGGCCGAGCGCATGCGCGAAGAGCTCGACGAGATCTTCTGATGCCGATCCGGATCACCCTCGACGCACTGCTCAAGGCGCGCGGCCTCAAGGCGCGCGAGCTGGCGCAGCGCATCGGCATCAGCGAGACCCAGCTGTCGCTGTTCCGTTCCGGGCACGTGCGCGGCATCCGCTTCCGCACCCTGGCCCAGCTGTGCGCGGCGCTGGAGTGCCGGCCCGGCGACCTGCTGGACTATGACTTCGACGCCGCCGACCTGGAAGACAGCGACCCGGACTGAGCCGCGGTGACCGGCTGCCCGCGTGACCTGTCATCGCGCGGTCACGGCGCGGTCATGGCCGTGCATGGTGCATGCCCTATCTGTGACCTCTTGCCCTTGGCCCGGCGGCGTCGTCGCGCCATGCTGGCGGGATTGAATTGCAGGAACAGGGGTGCGAGCGATGCGACGGACGGTTCGGGTGCTGTGCGGTGGCGCGGCGATGGGCATGTGGCTGGCGGTGATGATGCCGGCGTTGGCCAAGCCGGCGGGCCACGCGCCCACGCTGACGCCCAGCGGGCAGGCGATCACGCCGACCGCGGCGCCAGGCGCGCAGTTCCAGGCGCTGGATCCGGGCCTGAAGCGGTTTCCGGACTTTCGCGCCAACCAGGCGGTGACCACCGCGGTCAGCCCCGACGGCGACACGCTGCTGGTGCTGACCAGCGGCTACAACCAGCTGTTCGGCCCGCATGGCACCAAGGCCATCAAGGCCGATTCGAACCAGTACGTGTTCGTCTACGACATCCGCCACGGCACGCCGGTGAAGACCCAGGTGACCCCGGCGCGGGCCCGCGTCACGGGACGTCACGCCGCAGTCACCGCGGCGCATGGCCGCATGCGTGACCTCTTGCCCTTGGCCCGGCGGCGCCGACGCGCCATGCTGGCGGGATTGATGTGCAGGATCAGGGGTGCGAGCGATGCGACGGACGGTTCGGGTGCTGTGCGGTGGCGCGGCGATGGGCATGTTGCTGGCGGCGATGCCGGCGCTGGCCAAGCCGGCGGGCCACGCGCCCACGCTCACGCCCAGCGGGCAGGCGATCACGCCGACCGCGGCGCCGGGCGCGCAGTTCCAGGCGCTGGACCCGGGCCTGAAGCGGTTTCCGGACTTTCGCGCCAACCAGGCGGTGACCACCGCGGTCAGCCCCGACGGCGACACGCTGCTGGTGCTGACCAGCGGCTACAACCAGCTGTTCGGCCCGCATGGCACCAAGGCCATCCAGGCCGATTCGAACCAGTACGTGTTCGTCTACGACATCCGCCACGGCACGCCGGTGAAGACCCAGGTGCTCAAGGTGCCGGCGACCTACCTGGGCATGACGTTCGCGCCCGACGGCCGGCACTTCTACGTGGCCGGCGGCGACGACGACAACGTGCACGTGTTCGCGCGCCGCCGCGGGCGCTGGGCCGAGCAGGGCCGTCCGATCCGCCTCGGGCACCTGATCCACGCGCGCGCCTACCTGGCCGACAAGGGCGGCGTGGGCCGTCACGTCAAGCCGGAGGCGGCCGGCCTGGCGACCACCGCCGACGGGCGCACGCTGGTGGTGGCCAATTACTACGACGACAGCCTGTCGCTGGTGGACCTGCGCACGCGCACGGTGCGCGACGTGCCGCTGCGCCCGGGCGTGATCGACCCGTCGAAGCACGGCGTGGCCGGCGGCGAATACCCGCTGTGGGTGGCGGTCAAGGGCAACGACACCGCCTACGTGTCCAGCCAGCGCGACCGCGAGGTGGACGTGGTCGCCCTGGGCGCGCACCCGCACTTGGTCGACCGCATCGCGGTGAAGGGCAACCCCAACCGCATGGTGCTCTCGCAGTGACGGCAAGCACCTGTATCGTGGCCTGCGACAACGAGGCCGACGTGGCGGTCATCGACACCGCTACGCGCACGGTGACCGACACCGTCAACGTGACCGCGCCGACTTCCCTGGTGGGCCGGCCACGCTACGTGCACGGCACGGTGCCCAACAGCGTGGCGCTGTCGCCGGACGGCACCCGCCTGTACGTCACCGACGGCGGCATCAACGCGGTGGCGGTGGTGGCGGTCAACACCCCGCACCCGCAGGTGGCCGGGCTGATCCCCACCGGCTACTACCCCGACAGCGTGAGCGTGTCGCGCGACGGCCAGCACCTGTACGTGAGCAACGGCAAGAGCGTGCCCGGGCCGAACCCGGACAACTGCTCGCGCAACAACTACGACCGCGCGCGCAACGTGCACTGCCGCTCGCGCAACGACTACATCCTGCAGCGCTCGCACGCCGGCCTGCTGAGCCTGCCGGTGCCGGGCGCGGCGACGCTGGTGCACCTGACCCACGTGGTCGCGCACAACAACCACTTCGCCTTCACCGAGAGCGAAAGCGACCGCGCGATGATGGCGTTCCTGCACAAGCACATCCGCCACATCATCTACGTGGTGCGCGAGAACCGCTCCTACGACCAGATCCTGGGCGACCTGGGCGAGGGCAACGCCGACCCGTCGCTGGTCGAGTTCGGGCGCCAGGTCACGCCCAACGCGCACCGCCTGGCGCGCCGGTTCGAGGACCTGGACAACTTCTACGACACCGGCGAGGTCAGCGGCAACGGCTGGGCCTGGAGCACCGCCGCGCGCGAGTCCGACGCCGGCGAGAAGAACGTGCCGGTCAACTACGCGCTGGACGGCCTGTCCTACGACTGGGAGGGCACCAACCGCAACGTCAACGTGGGCCTGGCCACCCTGGCCGAACGGCGCAAGGCCGACCCGACCTACCCGGACCAGCCCGACTTGCTGCCCGGCACCCACGACGTGGGCGCGCCGGACGGCCCGCAGGGCCAGAAGCAGAAGGGCTACCTGTGGAACGCGGCCCTGCGCGCCGGGCTGACGGTGCGCAACTACGGGTTCTTCGTCGACCTGGGGCGCTATTTCATCGCGCCGAAGAAGGGCGGCCTCGCCGAGATCCCCGACCCGCACGCGGCCGGGGTGACGGTGGCGGTGGCCACCAACCCGGACCTGGCCACGCGCACCGACCCGTACTTCCGCGGCTTCGACAACCGCATGCCGGACTTCTACCGCGAGGCCGAGTGGGCGCGCGAGTTCGCCGGCTACGTGAAACACCACGACCTGCCGTCGCTGGAGCTGGTGCGCCTGATGCACGACCACCTGGGCAGCTTCCGCCACGCCATCCAGGGCGTGGACACGCCCGACCTTGAGGTGGCCGACAACGACTATGCGGTGGGCAAGCTGATCCAGGCCGTGGCGCACTCGCCGTACGCGGATTCCACGCTGGTGTTCGTGGTCGAGGACGACGCCCAGGACGGGCCCGACCACGTCGACGCGCACCGCAGCGAGGCCTTCATCGTGGGACCGTACGTGCGCCGCCACGCGGTGGTGAGCGATCGCTACACCACGGTCAACCTGATCCGCACCATCGAGGACATCCTCGGTTTCGGGCCGATGACCCTGAACGATGCCTACGAGCGGCCCATGGCCTCGGTGTTCAGCCGCACGGTGAAGGACTGGGACTACCGCGCCGTGGAGCCGCGGCCGCTGACCGCGACCGCCCTGCCGCAGACCCGCCAGGCGCGTGCGCTGCCGCGCTGGCACCGGGTGCATCCGGCGTCGTGGTGGGCCGCACGCACGCGCGGCTACGACTGGCACGTGGAGGACGACATCCCCACCGTGGCCTTCGACCACATCCTCTGGAAAGGCCTCAAGGGCCGTCGGCCGTATCCGTACGTGCCGGGCGCCCCGACCGCCGCGCAGCGCGCCGCGGCGCCGGACGACGACGACTGAGGCCCCCGCCGGTGCGGCGGGGCGGTCTCAGACCGTCTCGTCGATGATCGCCTTGAGCGCGTCCTCCACCTGTCCGGCGGCGCGCTTGATCTGCGGGTCGTCGGAGATCAGCGCGAGCTGCTCGGTGGGCGGGACCATGCCGATCCAGGTCTGGCCCGCGTCCTCGTAGATGGAGATGCGGCAGGGCAGGGCCATGTTCAGGGCCATGTCGACCTCGAGCACGGCGTGCGCCTGGGCCGGGTTGCAGACCTCCATCACCAGGCAGGCCTGGGGCAGGTCGAACCCCTTGTTCTTCAGGGTTTCGCGGAAGTCGTAGTGGTGCAGCAGCCCGAAGCCGTGCCCCTTCAGGGCGGCCTGCAGGTCTTCGAAGGCGCGGGGGACGGGCTTGGGAGTCATCTTGCGGTAGAGCATGGGTGGCCTCCGGTGGGACGAGGCCACCATGGTACCGCCTGCGCGGCGGTCCGGTGTTCGCGGGCGGGCCGGGAGGAGGCAGGGGCCGATCCGGAGCACCGGGGCGCTCCGGCAAGCGAAAATGTGAAGGAAATGCAAGGCACAAAGTGCGGTATAGCTCACGTATTTGAAATAATGTAAGGCCAAGTGGCTGATTCGCGGAGGTTTGGCACCGTATGTGCTTCCTGTCTCCCATTCAGCGGTAACCACGGGTGTCCATTGAACGCCACCTCTTCAAGCCAATCCAAGGTTCCGGCCACCGGGCTCGTCCAGACAACGGACGGGAAGCCCCATCGTGGGCTGCTGCAAACCATGGGCGTGAAGCCCTGGGCCTGGCTGGTCGCCGCCCTGACCCTGTTGGGTCTGTATGTGACGCTTGCCGTCAGGTCGGGTTCGTCCACGGCGCCCCAGCCCCTGCTGGCCTACATGGCGATCCAGGCCGCGGCCGCGGCCTCGGTGCTGGCACGCTGGCGGCGCACCCCGGGCGAGGCGCGCTACAAATGGCTGCTGATGGCGCTGACCATGCTGACGCTGTTGGCGAGCACCGTATTCAACCTCGCGGCCGCCCTGACGTCCGGCAACGTGCAGCTGCTCCTCGGCCTGATGGCTTCGGGCTGCTCGGGCCTGTTCATCGTGCCGAGCATGTACATGATCGCGCGCACTTTCAGTGCCGGCACGCCGCGGGTGGTGCGCGTGCTCGACGGTTTGATCGGCGTGTGCATCGTCGTGCTCATGTACGTGCTGCTGCACGACATCGTGGTGCTGCCGGAAGCGCAGATGCAGGCCCATGCGAGCGAAGTGAGCTTTCTGGCCGATGCGGTCAACTACTCGCTGGCGATCCTGGCCACGGTCCGCTTGCTGGGATCGAGCACGCGCATGCGCCGGCAGGTGTTCCTGGTGGCCTCGATCTTCCTGTGGAGCTATTCCGTGGGCGTGTCGGCGTACAACCGCCTGCAACACGATGGCCTGCCGTGGTGGAGCGGCATCCTGCTGGTGGCGGGCTTTGTCGCGGTCATGATCGCGGTGCCGCATTCGGCGCCGCGCTGGCTGCGCCGGCTGCGCCCCTCGCGCAGGGTGACCTCGGTCATCGACGGTTTCGCCCCGATCGTGCTGACGGTCTGCGTGCTGGGCATGGGCATCGGTGTATCGCGGCTGGATTTCGGGCCCGGCATCATTGTTTCGGTGCTTTCGGTGCTGTTCTATGGCCTGCGCATGGCCTGCCTGCAGAGTCGGGACCGCTATCGCCAGCGCCAGGCCATGCTGAGCAACCAGCGATTGCAGCACCAGTTGGGTATCGATCCGCTGACCGGTATCGCCAACCGCATCGCGCTAAACGAACACCTCGAGGAGGTACTGCATGCCAGCCGGCGCGGCGCCGGCGGGGTGTCGGTGCTGATGATCGACGTCGACTTCTTCAAGCAGTTCAACGACAGTTTCGGCCATGTTGCCGGCGATGACTGCCTGCTGCGCGTGGTCGAGACGCTACGCGCCAACCTGATGCGCAGCGGCGACCTGCTGGCGCGCTACGGCGGCGAGGAGTTCGCCGTGGTGCTGCCCAATACGCGTTCGGAGGCCGCTTTGACGGTGGCCCAGCGGCTGGTCGAAGCCGTGACCGAACAGGACCTGCCGCATACCACCAGCCCGTTCGGTCGGGTCACGATCAGCGTGGGCGTGGTGACCTGCGAGGACTGCAAGCACTCGCAGGCCATCGACCTGCTGGAGGCGGCCGACCGTGCGCTCTACATCGCCAAGCGCAACGGCCGAAACCGCTGCGAGGTGGTGCCGGTAAACGAGGACCTGCCTGCCACGCGCAAGGCGTCCTGAGGCGGCAAGAGCGCACCGCACGTGTCCTGAACGGCTTCCGGGTGCACTGTAGGAGCGCCGGAAGGCGCGATCGGTGATGCGGCAAGAGACGGTTTTCGCCGCAAGCGCCCACCGCGCGCCATCGCGCCTTCCGGCGCTCCTACAAAGGATAGGAAGGCTTCCGGCTGCACTGTAGGAGCGCCGGAAGGCGCGAACGGCAACGCGGCAAGATCCGGTTTTCGCGGCCAGCCCATATCGCGCGCCTTCGCACCACGGGCATTCCCTTCGGTCACGCCTTCCGGCGCTCCTACAAAGGGTAGGAAGGCTTGCGGGTGCACTGTAGGAGCGCCGGAAGGCGCGACCCGGAAACGCGGCAAGATCCGGTTTTCGCCGCAAGCGTCCACCGCGCGCCATCGCGCCTTCCGGCGCTCCTACAAAGGTTAGGAAGGCTTGCGGGTGCACTGTAGGAGCGCCGGAAGGCGCGAACGGGAACGCGGCAAGAACCAGTTTTCGCGGCCAGCCCACATCGCGCGCCATCGCACCACGGGCACTCCTTTCGGTCACGCCTTCCGGCGCTCCTACAAAGGGTAGGAAGGCATTCGGGAACGAAAAGGCCCCGCGCGTGCGGGGCCTTTCGATGTTGCCGCTGGGTGGACGGACTCAGCCGACGTTGGGCTCGCTGAAGGCCTCGATGTCCTTGAACTCCTCCACCGGCACGCACGAGCAGAACACGTTCTTGTCGCCGTAGACGTTGTCCACGCGGGCCACCGGCGACCAGTACTTGCTGTGCTTGAGCACCGGCAGCGGGAAAGCGGCCAGTTCGCGCGGGTAGGCGTGGGTCCACTCGCTGGCACCGACCTGGGCGGCGGTGTGCGGGGCGTGCTTGAGCGGGTTGTCCTCGCGGTCCAGGCGGCCGTCCTCGATCGCGCGGATTTCCTCGCGGATCTGGATCATGGCGTCGATGAACCGGTCCAATTCGTGCAGGGACTCGCTCTCGGTCGGCTCGACCATCAGCGTGCCGGCCACCGGGAAGCTCAGCGTCGGGGCGTGGAAGCCGAAGTCGACCAGGCGCTTGGCCACGTCCTCGGCCTCGATGCCGACGCTGTCCTTGAACGGGCGCAGGTCCAGGATGCACTCGTGCGCCACCAGCCCGTTGCGGCCGGTGTAGAGCGTCTTGTAGTGCGGGGCCAGGCGCCGGGACACATAGTTGGCGTTGAGCAGCGCGACCTGGCTGGCCTTGCGCAGGCCCTCGGCGCCCATCAGCGTGATGTACATCCAGCTGATCGGCAGGATCGATGCGCTGCCGTAGGTGGCCTGGCTGACCATGCCCACGGCACCCTCGCCACCGAGGCTTTTCGGCAGGAACGGCGCCAGGTGCGACTTCACCGCACACGGGCCCACGCCCGGGCCGCCGCCGCCGTGCGGGATGCAGAAGGTCTTGTGCAGGTTCAGGTGGCTGACGTCCGAGCCCCACTTGCCGGGCTTGGCGATGCCCACCAGCGCGTTCATGTTGGCGCCGTCGGTGTACACCTGGCCGCCGTGCTCATGGACGATGTCGCAGATGGCGACCACGTCTTCCTCGAACACGCCGTGCGTGGACGGGTAGGTGAGCATGATCGCGGCCAGGTCGTCGGAGAACTTCTCGGCCTTGGCGCGGATGTCGTCCAGGTCCACGTTGCCGTTGGCGTCGCACTGGGTGACCACCACGCGCATGCCGCACATCTGCGCCGAGGCCGGGTTGGTGCCGTGCGCGGACTCGGGGATCAGGCACACGTGGCGGTGGCCCTCGCCGCGCGAGCGGTGGTACGCGCGGATCGCCAGCAGGCCGGCGTACTCGCCCTGGGCGCCGGCGTTGGGCTGCAGGCTGACCGCGTCGTAGCCGGTGGCTTCGGCCAGCATGGTCTCCAGCTCGTCGATCAGCTGCAGGTAGCCGGTCGCCTGCGCCTCGGGCGCCAGCGGGTGCATGTGGGCGAACTCGGGCCAGCTGACCGGGATCATCTCGGCAGTGGCGTTGAGCTTCATGGTGCAGCTGCCCAGCGGGATCATGCTGCGGTCCAGTGCCAGGTCCTTGTCCGACAGGCTGCGCAGGTAGCGCAGCATCTCGGTCTCGCTGTGATGGGTGTTGAACACCGGGTGGGTGAGGAAGTCGTCGCTGCGCACCAGCGTTTCGGGCAGGGCGTCCGCGGTGGCCGCGTCCAGGGCGTCCAGGTCGTCGATGGTCGCGCCGAACAGGCCGGCCAGGGCGATCACGTCCGCGCGCGTGGTGGTTTCGTCCAGGCTCAGGGCGAGGCTGGATTCGTCCACGTGGCGCAGGTTGATGCCGGCCTCGGCGGCCTTCGCATGCACGGCTGCGGCGTCGATGCCGCTCACGTGCAGGGTGTCGAAGAAGTCATGGCCCACGGAGGCGCCGGCCTGGCGCAGTGCGGCGGCCAGGATCGCGGTCAGACGGTGGGTGCGGCGGGCGATGCGGGTCAGGCCCTCGGGGCCATGGTAGACCGCGTACATGCCGGCCATGACTGCCAGCAGTACCTGCGCGGTGCAGATGTTGGACGTGGCCTTCTCGCGGCGAATGTGCTGCTCGCGGGTCTGCAGGGTCAGTCGGTAGGCGTTGTTGCCTTCCACGTCCTTGGACACGCCGATCAGGCGACCGGGCATGTTGCGCTTGTAGGCGTCGCGGCAGGCCAGCCAGGCGGCGTGCGGGCCGCCGAAGCCCAGCGGCACGCCGAAGCGCTGGCTGTTGCCGATGACGATGTCCGCGCCCCAGCTGCCGGGCGAGGCGATCAGGGTCAGGGCCAGCAGGTCGGTGGCCACCACCACCAGCGCGCCGCGTGCATGCACGGCCTCGACCAGGGCGGCGTGGTCGGCGACATGGCCCAGGGTGTCCGGGTACTGCAGCAGCACGCCGAAGCACTCGGCCCCGGCGGCCTCGGCGGCGGGGCCGAAACGCAGCTCGATGTCCAGGCTCTCGGCACGGGTCCGGAGCACCTCGACGGTCTGCGGATGCGCGCCGTCGGCGACGTAGAACACGTTGGATTTGGCCTTGGCCTTGCGCTGGGCCAGGGACATGCCCTCGGCGGCAGCGGTGGACTCGTCCAGCAGCGAGGCGTTGGCGATCTCCATGCCGGTCAGGTCGGCGACCATGGTCTGGAAGTTGAGCAGCGCTTCCATGCGGCCCTGCGAGATCTCCGCCTGGTAGGGCGTGTAGGCGGTGTACCAGGCCGGGTTCTCGAAGATGTTGCGGGCGATCACGGCCGGCGTGTGCGTGCCGTAGTAGCCCTGGCCGATGAAGCTGCGCGCCACGGTGTTCTTGCCGGCGATGGCGCGGATGCGCGCCAGGGCGGCTTCCTCGGTGATGGCATCGGGCAGGGCCAGCGGCGCGGCGGACTTGATGCTGGCGGGCACGATGGCGTCGGTCATCGACTCCAGCGAGTCGTGGCCGATGGCCTCGAGCATGTGCCGGATTTCCTCGTCGTTGGGGCCGATGTGGCGGGAGACGAAGGCGTCGTGCTGTTCGAGGTCGCGCAGGGAAGGCGTGGGCTTGGGGCTCATGGCGGCGGTCCGGAAAGGCGGCAGACGGAAGAACACCGCGATGCATGCGGATGTTCGGTGGCGCCCCTCTGTCCTTTTGCCTGAGAGTTTGCAAGCGCGTGGCGCTTGGTGCCCCTTCGGCGCCGGATCGAACCGGTCTCTCCAGAGTGTTTGCGACCTGCACGCCGGCGGTCTGGCATGCCCCTGGTCGCAGCGGTGGTACGGGAGCCTGAGCGATTACGGGCGTTGCGCCTTCGGCAGCGGGTTGCCCCGCTTCTCCCACCGTGGTGTCACGGGCCAATTATACAGCCCAACCCCCCTGTATTCGCTACCGTTTCGTAGGGCGGGCACGGTTCGCTATTAAGGCGCCATGACTCCGCGCCAGGCCTCACGCCGATTCCCCGTCCCCCATTACCCATTACCGGCTATGGACACATTCATGTCGGCCCCATCATCATGGACGCCTGGATTCATTCGAAGGCCTGCATGCCCGCTCCATTTGCCCTGACCGCCATCGACCACGTCGTACTGCGCGTGCGCGACATGCCACGCATGCGGCGTTTCTACTGCGAGGCGCTGGGTTGCACGGTGGACCGCTGGCGCGAGGACCTGGGCCTGCTGCAGCTGCGTGCCGGGACCAGTCTGATCGACCTGGTCGACGTGGACGGCACCCTTGGCCGCCAGGGCGGCGCGGCGCCGGGCGAGCAGGGGCACAACATGGACCACGTTTGCCTGCGCGTGGACGCGTACGACGAGGAGGTCATCAAGTTGCACCTGATGGCACACGGGGCGACGATCGGCGAGGCGGGCACGCGCTACGGGGCGCAGGGCAGCGGGCCGTCGCTGTATCTGCACGACCCGGAAGGCAACATGCTCGAACTGAAGGCGACGTTGCCGGCCGAATCGGACGGTGGCAGCGCCTGAACGACCATCGATCGCGGGTCGCGGATACTAAAAACCCCGCGCGATGCGCGGGGTTCTCAGGGCGGACACGGGACTGGATTGAGCGTCGCGTGACCTTGAAACTGGTGCCCAGGAGAAGACTCGAACTTCCACGACCTTGCGGTCACTAGCACCTGAAGCTAGCGCGTCTACCAATTCCGCCACCTGGGCAGGTTGCGGGCAACGCCAAGGGCGCTGCGGAGCCGCGTAAGATAGGCATCCAACGACCCATTGTCAATATCCCGATCCCGGATTTTCCATTCCGGGGCCATGCAAGACACAAGGAAACCAAGTGACGAAAAAGAAATCCCCTGCCGGCAAGACCCCTGCCTCCCGCCGTGGCGCGGGCGCGCCGCCGGCCGATCCATGGGCCGAACGCGAGGCCAGCCGGTACGAGCGACCGATTCCCAGCCGCGAGGCGATCCTGGCGTTGCTGGAGGATCGCGGCGAGCTGATGCGCGAGGAAAGCATTGCCGAGGCGCTGGGCCTGGACGACGAAGTCGACATCCAGGCCCTGGACAAGCGCCTGGGCGCGATGGTGCGCGACGGCCAGCTGCTGCGTACCCGTCGCGACGGTTATGGCGTGGCGCGCAAGCTGGACCTGCTCGCCGGCCAGGTGATTGCCAACGCCGACGGCTACGGCTTCCTGCGCCCCGACGACGGTAGCCCGGACCTGTACCTGTCGCCCCACGAGATGCGCAAGGTGCTGCACGGCGACCGCGTGCTGGCCAGCATCGTCAGCGTCGACCGTCGCGGGCGGCGCAAGGGCGCCATCGCCGAGGTGCTGGAGCGACGCTTCTCGCGCATCGTCGGTCGCGTGGTCACCGAACACGGTGTGACCGTGGTGGTGCCCGACGATCAGCGCGTGCACCAGGACGTGCTGATCCCGCCCGATCACGTCAACGGCGCGCGCCCCGGGCAGGTGGTCATCGCCCAGATCAGCGAGCCGCCCACCAGCAAGCGTGGACCCATCGGCACCATCGTCAGCGTGCTCGGCGACCGCCTGAAACCGTCGCTGCTGGTGGAGATGGCCATCGCCCAGCACGACCTGCCGCACGAATGGCCGCAGCCGGTGGTCGCCGAGGCCGAGGAACTGCCGGTCGAGGTGCGCAAGCGCGACATGGACGGTCGCACCGACATCCGCGACCTGCCGCTGATCACCATTGACGGTGCCGACTCGCGCGATTTCGACGACGCGGTCTACGCCCGGCCCAAGCGCGGCGGCGGTTGGCGTCTGGTGGTGGCGATTGCCGACGTGGCGCACTACACGCGCCCGGGCACGGCACTGGACGAGGAAGCCTTCGAGCGATCCACCTCGACCTACTTCCCCGGTTTCGTGGTGCCGATGCTGCCCGAGTCGCTGTCCAACGGACTGTGCTCGCTGAACCCCAACGTGGACCGGCTGTGCCTGGTCTGCGACATGACCGTGGGCTCGAACGGCGAGGTCAAGCGCTCGCGCTTCTACGCCGGCGTCATGCGCTCGCATGCGCGGTTGACCTATGACGAGGTGTGGCAGGCGATTGGCGAGAAGAATCCGGACGTGCGCGAGCGCCTGGCCGACCATGTGCCGGTGCTGGACCACCTGCACGGGCTGTTCAAGGCGCTGGAGAAGGCGCGCAAGCGCCGCGGCGCGATCGACTTCGACACCCCCGAGGCGCGTTTCCGCCTGGGCGAGCAGGGCGAGGTGTTCCAGGTCGAGACCACCGAGCGCAACGACGCCCACAAGCTGATCGAGGAATGCATGATCTCGGCCAACGTGCAGGCGGCGAAATTCCTCTCCAAAAAGAAGATCCCGGCGCTGTTCCGCGTGCACGCGCCGCCGCCGGAGGACAAGTACGAGGACCTGCGCGAGTTCCTGGCCCAGTACCACCTGACGCTGCCGTCGCTGGAGAAGCTGCATCCGGGCGACTACGGACGCCTGCTGGACCGGGTGCGCAACACGCCCGAGTTCCCGCTGATCCAGTCGGTGCTGCTGCGCTCGATGAGCCTGGCGGTGTACCTGCCGGCCAACCACGGCCACTTCGGGCTGGCGCTGGAAGCCTACGCGCACTTCACTTCGCCGATCCGTCGCTACCCGGACCTGCTGGTGCACCGCGCCATCCACTTCGCGCTGGACGGCGGCAAGCGCAGGAAATACCTGTATTCGGACGAGCAGATGGCCAAGATGGCCGCGCATTGCTCGCAGCGCGAGCGCCGCGCCGAGGAAGCCGAGCGCGACGTGCTCGAGCGCATGAAGTGTGCGTGGCTGGAAAAGCACGTCGGCGAAGCCTTCGACGGCCGCGTCACCGGCGTGACCTCGTTCGGCCTGTTCGTGGACCTGGACGGCCACGGGGTGTCCGGCCTGGTGCACGTGAGCCAGCTGTCCAACGACTATTACCATTTCGACGCCGAGCGGCGCCGGCTCAAGGG
This sequence comes from uncultured Gammaproteobacteria bacterium, assembly GCA_963817755.1. GTDB lineage: Bacteria > Pseudomonadota > Gammaproteobacteria > Xanthomonadales > Rhodanobacteraceae > Oleiagrimonas. Next base: position 1,232,659 of record CAWFPB010000003.1, on the reverse strand, counting down.
CGAGCGCAGCGGACACGTCTACCGGCTGGGGGATGTGGTGCGCGTGCAGGTGCTGCGCGCGAGCATGGAAGACCGCAAGATCGATTTCCGCCTGCTGAAGGAAGATGAGGACGGCGGCGCGCCGCACGGCGGGCGCAAGCACGGCGGCAAGGGCCGGGGGCCGGCGAAATCCGCGGCGCCGCCGAAGGGCAAGTCCGGGAAAGGCTCCGGGACGGGCAGGAACGCCTCGCGGTCCGCAGGTCCCCGCACGTCCGGCAAGCGCGGGGGGCGCAAGAAATGAGCAAGACCACCTGGATGGTCGGCATCAATCCCGTCGAGGGGGCCCTGAGCCACGATGCCGACCGCGTGCGCGAACTGCGCGTGGAACGCGGCGCGCGCAACCCGCGCGTGGCCGAACTGGCGGCGCGGGCGCGCACCCTGGGCATCGCCGTGACCGAGTGCGCGCGCGACCAGCTCGAACGTGTCGCCGACGGCGCACGACACCAGGGCGTGGCGGCCAACTATGCCGCGCCCGAGGCGCTGGACGAGCGCGACCTGGAGAGACTGGCCGAAGCGGCCGATGGCCAGGCGCTGTTCCTGGTGCTGGATGGCGTCACCGACCCGCACAACCTGGGCGCCTGCCTGCGCAGCGCGGCGGCGGCGGGCGTGACCGCGGTGATCGTGCCGAAGGATCGCGCCGTGGGCATCACGCCGGTGGTGCGCCGCGCATCGGCCGGCGGCGCCGACCGCGTGCCGCTGGTGGCGGCGACCAACCTGGCGCGTGCGCTGCGCACGCTCAAGGACGCCGGCGTGTGGCTGACCGGCCTGGCCGGCGAGACCGACACCGACCTGTACGACATCGACCTGAAGGGCCCGTGCGCGCTGGTGCTGGGCAGCGAGGGCGAGGGCTTGCGCCGGCTCACCCGAGAGACCTGCGACTTCCTCGCGCGCATTCCCATGCCCGGGGACATGGAAAGCCTGAACGTGTCGGTCAGCGCCGGGGTGGCGCTGTTCGAGACGCTGCGCCAGCGGCGTGGCTGAGCCGCGCATGGCCGTGCGCTCGCTTGGCGCGGGCGCACGGCTGTCGCATGATGGAACTGGAACGGACAAGGACTCGCGGAGGACGCGCGCATGAACCTCGAAATCCTTCCCTGGCACGTGTGGGCGGGCCTGGGCGGCGTGGCGCTGGTGTTGCTGGCCTTCTTTCTGCTGCAGGTGCGCAAGTTGCACGGCAACGGCACCACCTACCAGCTGATGAACGGCCTGGGCGCGCTCGGCGTGCTGTTGTCGCTGGGGTTTGGGCAGTTCAACCTGGCCGCCTTCCTGCTGGAGGCGGCCTGGCTGCTGATCAGCATCTACGGCATCGTGTTCGGCTTTCGCCGCCGTCGCGACACGCGCGATGCGCATCGCGACGATCCCTGGTGAGGATCAGTCTTCCTCGGGCGCGATCGGTTCCTCGCCTTTCTGGCGGGTCGCTTCCAGCGGCTCGCCCTTGACCACGAACCAGATGTTCTCGGCGATGTTGGTGGCGTGGTCGCCGATGCGTTCGATGTTCTTGGCCATGAACAGCAGGTGCGTGCACGAGGTGATGCTGCGCGGATCCTCCATCATGTAGGTCAGCAGTTCGCGGAACAGGGCGTTGTAGGCCTCGTCCACTTCCACGTCGTCGCGCCACACCTGCAGGGCGCTGTCGGCGTCGTCCTTGCGGTAGGCGACCAGTACCTTGCGCACCGAGTCGGCGGCCAGCTGGGCCAGGTGCTTGAGGCCGTGTGCCGGCGATACCGGGGCGACCATCGACAGCGGGATCGAACGCTTGGCCACGTTGGCGGCGTAGTCGCCGATGCGCTCGATGTCCGAGGCCACGCGCAGGGCCGCGAACACCGCGCGCAGGTCGCTGGCCATGGGCGAGCGCAGGGCCAGCAGGCGCACCACGCCGTGGCTGATCTCGTGCTCCATGGCGTCGATGGCGTCGTCATTGTCGACCACGCGCTGGGCGGCCCGCTCGTCGCGGCGCTCGACCACGTCGATGGCCGCCTCCAGCTGGGCCACGGACAGTTCGCCCATGCGCACGATCTCGCCGCGCAGGCGCTCCAGTTCCTCGTCGTAGCTCTTGATGATGTGATCGGCGGATTTGCTCATGTGTTGCCTCGTTGGGGCATTGGCACAGGTGTGCAGTCAGGTTACCGGGGCCGGAAAGAGGTCGAATGCGCTGTTCCCATTCCCCACTCCCGATTCCCCATTCCCGGCTTCAGGTCATCCGAAGCGGCCGGTGATGTAGTCCTCGGTCTGCTTCTTGTCCGGCGTGGTGAAGATCTTCTCGGCATGGCCGAACTCGATCAGCTCGCCCATGTACATGAAGGCGGTGTAGTCGGACACGCGCGCCGCCTGCTGCATGTTGTGGGTGACGATGACGATGGTGTAGGTCTTCTTCAGTTCCTCCACCAGCTGCTCGATGCGGCCGGTGGCAATGGGGTCCAGCGCCGAGGTCGGCTCGTCCAGCAGCAGCACGTCCGGGCGCAGGGCGATGCCGCGCGCGATGCACAGGCGCTGCTGCTGGCCGCCGGACAGGCCCAGGGCGCTGTGCTTGAGCTTGTCCTTGACCTCGTCCCACAGCGCGGCGTTGCGCAGGGCATCCTCGACGCGCTCGTCCATCACCGAGCGCTTGAGCTTCTCGTGGTGGCGGATGCCGTAGGCGATGTTCTCGTAGATGGTCATCGGGAACGGCACCGGCTTCTGGAAAATCATGCCGACCTTGGTGCGCAGCCGGTTCATGGAGTACTTCGGATCCAGGATGTTCTCGCCGTCCAGCGCCACCGTGCCTTCGGCACGCTGCTTGGGGTACATCGCGTAGATGCGGTTGAAGATCCGCAGCAGCGTGGACTTGCCGCAGCCGGACGGGCCGATGATGGCCGTGACCTTCTTCTCCGGGACGTCCATGTTGATCGACTTCAACGCATGGAACTTGCCGTAGTAGAAGTCCAGGTTGCGCACCTCGATCTTCGTGCGGGCCCCGGTGGCGGTCACCGGTTGGGCCTGGGACGGGGCGGCAAGGTCATTCATAACTCACCTTCTTGCGCGAGAAGAAGAAATAGGAAAGCAGGCTCAGCGCGAGCACGAACGCGGTGATCAGCAGCGCACCGGCCCAGGCGATGGCGTGTTTCTCCGGGGCCGGATCGCCGGTGTACTGGTACATGACCTGGGGCACGCTGGCCATCTTGTTCAGCGGGTTCAGCGTCATGAAGTTGTTGCCGAAGGCGGTGAACAGCAGCGGGGCCGTCTCGCCCGCCAGGCGCGCCAGGGCCAGCAGGATGCCGGTGAGAATGCCCGACGTGGCCGCGCGGATCAGCACCTGCACGGTCAGCTTCCACTGCGGGATGCCCAGCGACAGCGCGGCCTCGCGCAGCGTGCTGGGCACCAGGCGAAGCATCTCGTCGGTGGTGCGCACGATCACCGGCAGGCCGATCAGGGCCAGGGCGATGGCGCCGGCCAGGCCGGAGAACGACACCCCGCCGTTGGTCAGGTTGGACATCGGCCGCACCACGATCACGTAGACCAGCAGGCCGAGCACGATCGAGGGCGCCGACAGCAGGATGTCGTTGAGGAAGCGCACGGTCGAGCCGAGCTTGGAGCGCGAGGCGTACTCGGCCAGGTAGGTGCCGGCCAGCACGCCGATCGGGGCGCAGATCAGCAGCGCCAGCATGTCCATGCCGATGCTGCCGACGATGGCGTTGGACAGGCCGCCCTCGGAGCCGTAGGCGGTGATCTTGGTGAACAGCGTCAGGCTCAGGGCGCTGACGCCGTTCTTCATGGTCACCCACAGGATCCAGGCCAGGAACAGCAGGCCGACGAAGGTGGCGATGCCGCTCAGCAGCATGGCCAGCACGTTGACGATGCGGCGGCGGGTGTAGATGAAAGTGCCCGAGCTCATCAGTTGCCCTCCCGTTTGGCCAGACGGCGCAGCATCAGCCGCGCGATCAGCAGCACGATGAAGGTGACCACGAACAGCAGGAAGCCGAGCGCGATCAGCGCCGAACGGTGCAGGCCGACGGCCTCGTTGAATTCATTGGCGATGGACGAGGCGATGGTGCTTCCCGGCATGAACAGCGATTTGGTGATGCCGTAGGAGTTGCCGATCACGAAGGTGACCGCCATGGTCTCGCCCAGGGCCCGTCCCAGGCCCAGGAAGATGCCGCCGATGACGGCGGTGCGGGTGTAGGGCAGGACGATGTCCCAGACCACTTCCCAGGTGGTCGAGCCGAGCGCGTAGGCCGACTCCTTCAGTCGCGCGGGCACGGTCTGGAAGACCTCGCGCATGACCGAGGCGATGAACGGCAGGATCATGATCGACAGCACGATGCCTGCGGTCAGGGTGCCCAGGCCGATCGGCGGGCCGCTGAAGAAGCCGCCGATCAGCGGCACCTTGCCCAGCGTGTTGTTGAGGGTCGGCTCGATGCTCGACATGAAGGGCACGAACACGAACAGGCCCCACATGCCGTAGACGATCGAGGGGATCGCGGCCAGCAGCTCGATGGCGCTGGCGATCGGCCGGCGCAGCCACGAGGGCGCGATCTCGGTGAGGAACAGGGCGATGCCGAAGCTCAGGGGCACCGCCAGCACGATGGCGATGAACGAGGTGACCAGGGTGCCGAGGATCGGCGCCAGTGCGCCGTACTGGTCGGTGACCGGGTTCCAGGTGCTGGAGGTGAGGAACTTCCAGCCGTGCTTGAGGAAGATCTCGCGTCCGCCCCAGAGCGTGGAAATTGCCGCGCTGAGCAGCGCGATGAGCACCAGCATGGCGCAGAACAGAAGCAATCGACGAAAGAAGACGTCGTGACGCGCGTCCTTGCGAGCGCGCTGTTCGATATCGAGTGCGGTCGTTGAGTCGTCTGTCTCGGACATGGGCGCAGTGTGCTGGATGGGTGGAGCCGGAAACGAAAGCGCGACGCGCGCAGTATCCAAGGATACCGCGCGCGCCGCTTCAGGTGTTGTGCCGGTCCATGCCGCGAAGCGGGCCAGGGCCGGCAGCGGCACCGGTTACAGCTGGAACTGGGTCTTCCAGTATTCCTCGATCTGCTTGACCAGGCTCGGCGGCAGCGGCACGTAGTCCAGCGAGCGCGCATCGGCCTGACCGTGGTTGTAGGACCAGCGGAAGAAGTCCATCACCACCTTGGTGTGCTTCAGGTTCTTGGGCTTCTTGTACATGATCACCCAGGAAGTGGCGGTGATCGGCCAGGCGTTGGCGCCCGGGGCGTTGGTGATCAGCAGTTCGAAGTTCTTGGCGTGCTTCCAGTCGGCCGTGGCGGCCGCGGCCTGGAAGGAGGCCGTCTCCGGCTTGACCACCTTGCCGGCCGCGTTCTTCATGATCGCGTAGCCGATGTGGTTCTGCAGCGCGTAGGCGTACTCGACATAGCCGATCGAGTTCGGGATCTGCTTGATGTACGCGGACACGCCCTGGTTGCCCTTGCCGCCGATGTCGGTGGCGCTGCTGGGCCAGTTGACGGCCGTGCCTTCACCGACCTGCGACTTCCACGCCGGGCTGACCTGGCTCAGGTAGTGGGTGAAGTTGTAGGTGGTGCCGGAACCGTCCGAACGATGCACCACGGTGATCGAGGCGGAAGGCAGCTTCATGCCCGGGTTCAGCTTGGCGATGGCCGGGTCGTTCCACTTGGTGATCTTGCCCAGGAAGATGTTGGCCAGCGTCGGGCCGTCCAGCACCAGCTTGCCGGCCGGGATGCCCTTGACGTTGAAGGCCGGCACGATGCCGCCGATCACGTCGGGGAACTGGCCCAGGCCGAACTTGGCCAGGGTGGCCTGGTCGAGCGGCTTGTCGGAGGCGCCGAAGTCGACGGTGCCGGCCTTGATCTGGGCGATGCCGCCGCCCGAACCGATGGACTGGTAGTTGACCTGGTTGCCGGTCTTCTGCGCGTAGGCCGCGGCCCACTTGGAGACCACGGGGTAAACGAAGCTGGAACCGGCGCCGGTGACGTCGGTGGCCATGGCGGCCACGCTGAACAGCGACGCGGCAGCAAGAATGGCGATGCGCGATTTGAATGTAAACACGGTAACTCCTCGGGTTTCGGTCTCAGGCGATGCCCGCCCTCGGGGTGCTTTGTAGGCGGTCGGCATTGCAATGAAATGAGATTCTTGTTGCAGCTCTGTGACAAGCTCGGCCAGGGGGCCAGAATCCACGCAAGCCGGGTAGTCCAGGAGTTTGTAAAGAAAGGGTTTTTTTCGGGGCCGGCGTTATTTGCCGTCATCGGCAATATGGGCCGGTCCCTTGCCCGCGGTCTTCTCGTAGACGCCCTTCGAGACCTTGCGGTACTGCGTGAAGCCATGCTTTTCCAGGTGGCTTTCGCGGGTGCGGTGGCTGTTTCCGGCCACCACGTTGGGGGCGCTGATGCGCTGGCGCACCGGTGCGCCGCAGTCCGGACAGGCGACCAGCGGGGTGTCGCCCAGGCGCTGCAGGCAGTCGAATCCGTCCTTGCAGCGCGGGCAGTTGCGGGGCGTGGAGGCGATGTATTCGTAGATCGGCATGACGGGCCACCTGCGGCGGCGGGCTCAGGACAGGGGCAGGCCGACGCGGTCGCGTTCCAGTGCCTGCAGGTCCTTCCAGCGGTTGATGATGGTGCAGAACAATTGCGCCGTGCGCTCGGCATCGTACAGCGCAGAGTGCGCCTCGCGAGCGTCGAAGTCGAATCCGGCCGCCTGCACGGCGCGACTGAGTACCGTCTGGCCGTAGGCCAGGCCGCCCAGGGTGGCGGTGTCGAAGCAGCTGAAGGGATGGAACGGGTTGCGCTTGTGGTTCACGCGCGTGACCGCGGCATTGAGGAAGCCCAGGTCGAAGGCCGCGTTGTGGCCGACCAGCACCGCGCGCTGGCAGCCGGTGGCGCGAATCGCCTCGCGGACCGGCTTGAACACCATGTCCAGTGCCTCGCGCTCATGGACGGCGGCACGCAGCGGATGATCGGGATCGATGCCGGTCACTTCCAGCGCGCGCGGGTCCAGGTTGGCACCCTCGAACGGTTTCACGCGCGCCAGCACCGGCGCGTCGAATCCGAGGCGGCCTTCCTCGTCCATGTGCGTCACGGCCACGGCGATTTCCAGCAGCGCGTCGCGCTGCGAGTCGAATCCGCCGGTCTCCACATCCACCACCACGGGCAGGAAGCCGCGGAAGCGATCGGCGATGCGCTTCACCGGCTGGCTTGAAATCTGTTCCATGCGCGAAGCATACCAGCCCGGCCGGGCGCCCAGCCGGGCGGGCGGTCGCTTCAGCGCTTGCGCGTCACGTGCACGCTCTGGTCGACGCCGTCGACGTCCAGCAGCCAGCTTCCGAAGAAACTCTTGCGCAGCGTCACGGCCGGATTCTTCATGCTGTGGATCATCAGCGAGCTGTCGTCGGCCACCTGCCAGCGCTGCCCGTTGGCGAGGGTGAATACCGTGCCGGTGTCCCAGCCGCGGAAGGTGCCGACGATGTGGGTGTGGATGTCCCCGTGGCCGGTTGACGCCGGTGCGGTGCCGGCGCTCGGGCGTGCCGCGGCACGGTCCATCGACGGGCCGCGTTCGCCGTGCGTGGCCAGCCAGGCGTTGAGGGCCTTGAGCTGGGCGGGCGAGAGCTTGTCCAGGCCCAGTCGCTTGAACTGGGCATAGGACATGCGCTCCTGCAGCGGTGCCGGTTTGGCCTGCTGGGCGAGGGCGGGGGCCATGGCGAACACGAACAGGACCGGCAGGCAGGCCTGCAGGCATCGGCGGACGGGGCGCGTTGCGACCATGGTGTGCTCCTGGATAGTCATGAGTAATGCGCGCGTGGATGTGCACTCGCAGGCGAGCTTGCCACCGGCAGATGACAGTTCTCTTGCAGCCCTGGGCGTGTTGCGGCGGGCGCCCGGAGGGCGGTCGGTGGCGGCGGACTGTCATCAATTCGTCATGCAACGCCAACACAAGCGTCAAATTCCATCGTCATGCTGGCCGCCGTCACGGGTTTTTAACAACGCCGTTGATGCTCACACCGTTGGATGCATGGCGCGGTGCCATGCACCGTAGCTTTCAAACGTTCTAGGAGTTCACCATGCGCTGCAAACTCGTTGCCGTTGCTGTCGCCGTCGCCCTGGGCGCGGCCAGCGTGTCCGCCCATGCCGCCCCCGGCGATACCACCATCGGCGGCAAGATGTACTTCGACTTCACCCACATCGACCAGAAGAACAGCGACACCGGCAAGACCGACAAGACCGGCACCGGCACGGACGTCAAGCGCTTCTACTTCAGCGTCAGCCACCAGTTCGACGACATCTGGTCGGCCAACCTGACCACCGACTTCAACTACGTGCCCAGCGACGGCCAGACCAACCTGTTCGTCAAGAAGGCCTACGTGCAGGGCAAGTTCAGCAAGGCGGCCGTGCTGCGCATCGGTTCGGCCGACATGCCGTGGATCCCGTTCGTCGAGCACCAGTACGGCTTCCGTTACGTCGAGCCGACCGTGACCGACCGCAACCACTTCGCCAACTCGGCCGATTGGGGCGTCCACCTGGGCGGCAAGCTCGGCAGCAATGACATGGTCAGCTACGAGGCGGCCGTGGTGAACGGCGGTGGCTACAAGCACCCGGGCCGCACCAAGGGCGTGGACTTCGAGGGTCGCGTGGCGGTCATGCCGGTCGACGGCCTGGTGGTCGCGGTGGGAGCCTATGACGGCAAGAAGGGTCAGGACACCCAGACCATGCCCGCGATGAACACCGCTTCGCGTGTCGATTTCCTGGCGGCCTACGTCAGCAAGCGCTTTCGTGTCGGCGGCGAGTACTTCAACGCCAAGAACTGGAACAACGTGACGACCGTGTCCACCGACAAGGCCGACGGTTTCTCCGTGTGGGCCAGCGCCGGCCTGAGCGACAGTGCCACGGCCTTCGTGCGCTACGACAGCGTCAAGCCGAGCAAGGACCTGGATCCGGGCAAGAAGGACACCTACTACAACGCTGGCGTCCAGTTCGACGTGACTCGTGGCTTCAAGCTGGCCGTGGCCTACAAGCACGAGACCGGCAAGTACACCTCGATGCTGCCGTTGCCGGTGCACGTGGCCAACACCAAGACCAACGAGATCGGTGTCTGGGGCCAGGTGGCCTGGTAAGCGTCACGAGCACGAAACATCATCGGGCCACGATGGCCCCACGGAGTTCATCGAGCCAGGGAACGGCAAGAAACGGCGGGCGCAAGCCCGCCGTTTCCTTTTTCAGGTGTCCGCCTTGGTCTTGGGCCGGTAACGGCACAGGTCGGCGAGCACGCAGTGCGGGCAGTCGGGCTTGCGTGCCTTGCACACGTAGCGCCCGTGCAGGATCAGCCAGTGGTGGGCGTCCTGGATGAACTCGTCCGGCACCGCCTTGAGCAGTTTCTGTTCGACCGCGTTCACGGTCTTGCCCGGCGCCAGGCCGGTGCGGTTGGCGACGCGGAAGATGTGCGTGTCCACGGCGATGGTGGGCTCGCCGAAGGCGGTGTTGAGCACCACGTTGGCGGTCTTGCGGCCCACGCCCGGAAGGGCCTCCAGCGCGGCCCGCTCGCGCGGCACCTCGCCGCCGTGCTGCTCGATGAGGATCTGGCAGGTGGCGATGACGTTCTTCGCCTTGGCGTTGTACAGCCCGATGGTGTTGATGTAGCGCTTGAGGCCTTCCTCGCCGAGCTTGAGGATCGCCTGCGGCGTGCCGGCCTTCGGGAACAGCCTGCGCGTGGCCTTGTTCACGCCCACGTCGGTGGCCTGCGCCGACAGGATCACCGCGATGAGCAGCTGGAACGGCGTGTCGTACTCCAGTTCGGTGGTCGGGTGCGGGTCCAGCTCGCGCAGGCGGCGGAACAGTTCGACGACGTCGGCTTTCTTCATCGGCGGGTCCGTGTCGGGTCAGTCGGAACGGTGTCGCTTGGCCTTGGCGCGGGCGATGGCTTCCTGCACGGCGCTGCGGGTGATGGTCTTGCGAATGGTGCCGTCCCCGGAAGCACCGGCGGGCGGCGCGGGCGCGTGCATGGCGGCCTTGCGCGCGGCCAGCTGAGCCTCGCGTTCGGCCTTGTTGCGCGCCAGGCGCGCCTCGCGGCGGCGGAAGCGCTCGCGCGCGGCATCGGCATGGGCGGGGTCGATTTGCGTTGCGGGCATCGGGTCGAGCGCGATGCAGTCGACCGGGCAGGCCGGCACGCACAGCTCGCAGCCGGTGCAATGGTCGGCGATCACCGTGTGCATCTGCTTGCTGGCGCCGAGGATGGCGTCGACCGGGCACACCTGGATGCACTTGGTGCAGCCGATGCACTCGTCCTCGATCACCCGCGCCAGCATGCGCGGTTTCTCCGTGCCGTTGTCCGGGTTGAGCGCCTTGGACGCGCGGCCGAGCAGGGCGGCCAGCGCGTCGATGCCGGCCTGGCCGCCGGGCGGGCACTGGTTGATGTCGGCCGAGCCTTCGGCGATGGCCTCGGCGTAGGGGCGGCAGCCGTGGTAGCCACACTGCTCGCACTGGGTCTGCGGCAGCAGGGCATCGATGCGGTCGGCCAGGTCGCCCATCACGTGCGATGCCGTCAGCGTACGGTGGCGCCCGGCTTGGCCGCGGCGTCGACCTCGACCAGCTTCAGGTCGCTGCCGCCTTCGCCAGCGGACAGGATCATGCCCTCGGACAGGCCAAAGCGCATCTTGCGCGGGGCCAGGTTGGCGATGAACACCACGTTCCTGCCGACCAGCTTTTCCGGTTCCGGATAGGCGGCCTTGATGCCGGAGAAGATCTGCTTGGTGCCCAGCTCGCCGGCGTCCAGCTCGAAGCGCAGCAGCTTGTCGGCACCCTCCACGTGCTCGCACACGGTGACCTTGCCCACGCGCAGGTCGAGCTTGGCGAAATCGTCGATGCCGACGGTCGGCATGCCGGCGTCCTCGGGTTCGGCTGCGGCCGGTGCGGGCGCCGGAGCGGGCGCCGGAGCGGCGCCGAGGTCTTGCTTGGAGTCGTCGATCATGGCTTGGATCTTCTTCGGGTCGATGCGGGTCAGCAACGGCTGGAACGGCGCCAGGACGTGCCCGGTCAGCGGCTCGTCGACGTCGGCAAAATGATTCGCGGGACGGGCCAGGAAGGTTTCGGCGCGGGCCACGGTGGCGGGGATCACCGGCTTGAGCCAGGCGCTGAGCAGGCGGAACAGGTTGATGGCCATCGAGGTCACCTGGTGCAGTTCCCCGCGCAGGCTCTCGTCCTTGGCCATCTTCCAGGGCGCCTTCTCGGCGATCCAGGCGTTGGTGTCGTCGGCCACGCCCATGATCAGGCGCATGGCGTGGGCGTATTCGCGCTTCTCGTACAGCTCGGCACATGGCGCCAGGCGTACCACGGCGTCGTCGTAGCGCTGGCGCAGGTCGGCATCGATGGTGTCGGCCAGGCGGCCGTCGAAATGCTTGTGCACGAAGCCTGCGCAGCGGCTGGCGATGTTGGCCCACTTGCCGACCAGGTGCGAGTTCACGCGCTCCTCGAAGGCGCGGAAGTCCAGGTCCAGGTCGGCCAGCGTCGGTCCCAGCAGCGCGGCCAGGTAGTAGCGCAGGTAGTCCGGATCCAGGTGTTCGAGGTAGGTGCGCGCGTTGATGAAGGTACCGCGCGACTTGGACATCTTGGCGCCGTTGACGGTCAGGAAACCGTGCACGTACACCGCGTCGGGCGTGCGCAGGCCGGCGCCGTGCAGCATGGCCGGCCAGAAAAGGGTGTGGAAGTAGGTGATGTCCTTGCCGATGAAGTGCACCATCTCGGTGCCGGCATCGGCGGCGGCGTCGGCTTCCAGGAAGGCGTCGCGGTCCAGGCCCTTCTCGGCGGCGTATTCGCTGAAGCTGGCCAGGTAGCCGACCGGCGCGTCCAGCCACACGTAGAAGAACTTGCCCGGCGCATCCGGCAGCTCGAAGCCGAAGTAGGGCGCATCGCGCGAGATGTCCCAGCTGCGCAGGCCGTCGGTGAACCATTCCTCGAGCTTGTTGACCACCTCGGCCTGCAGGCCGCCGGCCTCGCGGCGCTCGGCCAGCCATTCGCGCAGCATCGGCTCGAAGTCGCCCAGGCGCACGAAGTAGTGCACCGATTCCTTCTCCACTGGTTTGGCGCCGGAGATCACCGAATACGGCTCGATCAGTTCAGTCGGGGCGTAGGTCTTCCCGCAGACCTCGCACGAGTCGCCGTACTGGTCCTTGGCGTGGCAGTGCGGGCATTCGCCCTTGATGAAGCGGTCCGGCAGGAACATGTCCTTGTCCGGGTCGTAGAACTGGCGCACCGGCTTGGATTCCACGTGGCGGGCATCGCGCAGCGCCTCGTAGATGCGCACGGTCAGCGCGCGGTTGGCCTCGCCGTGGGTGCTCGAGTAGTGGTCGTAGCCGATGTCGAAATCGCGAAAGTCCGCCTGGTGTGCCGTGTTGCTGTCGGCGATCAGCTGTTCGGGCGTGATGCCCTCGCGCTGCGCGCGCAGCATGATCGGCGTGCCGTGGGCGTCGTCGGCGCACACGAAATGCACGGTGTGGCCGGCCATGCGCATGGCGCGCACCCACACGTCGCCCTGCACGTGCTCGACCATGTGGCCCAGATGGATCGGGCCGTTGGCATAGGGCAGGGCGCAGGTGGCCAGGATGCGGCGTTTCATGCGGGTGGTTCCGGGGTGCGGGACAAGCAGGGGATTATGGCAGGGTGCGACCTGCACGGGCCAGTTCGTGAGCGGCCTTGCGGCATGGCGAACACGCATGAGCCCGGGACGGCGGATGCCGCCCCGGGCTCGTTGGCCTTGCCAGTGCCGGCGTCAGTGCGTGGCGCTGGCGGCCGGTGCCGGCTGCATGGCGTGGCCAGCAGTCGAGGCTGCGGCCGGTGCCGGCTTGGGCGGCTCGTAGCGGTGCCAGATCTGCGTGCGACCCAGCAGCGCGAAGCCGATGTAGCCGCGCACCTTGAGGTTGCGGCCACCGTCAATCACCTGGATCTTGGCCTTGTAGATCTTGCCGCTCTTGGGGTCGAGGATGTGCCCGCCGTCCCACACGTCGTCGTCGCGGGTCAGGCCCCACATGAAGTTCATGCCCTCGATCGGCTGGTTGTGGCGCTTGCCGTCGCATTCGGTGCAAATCGGGTGTGGGCCCGTGTCGGACTTGAGTACCTCGAGGATCTTGCCCTCCAGCACCCCGTCATGTTCGGTGATCTGGACGATGCTCTTGGCCTCGCCGGTCTTGTCGTCGATGGTCTTCCAGGTACCCACCGGCGACAGGCTGGCAGCCAGGGCCGGAACGCTGGCCAGCAGCAGGGCAGCGGAAACAATGGCGGTGCGCAAGGACATCTCGACTCCTCCCATACGGAAACGTATGGCTTCGAGCGTGCCCAGCCTCGGTGGCCGCGTCAAGTGCCGTCGCACCCTCGGCTCGACTTGACGCTTGCGGCATAATTGGTGCCTTTCCGCAGGGCAGACGTTCCCATGAGTGCTCCCGATCAAGACCGGGTCCGGGCGATCCTGGACAAAGTCGTCGATCCGCACACCGGTGCCGGCCTCGGCTCGCAGGTGCGCGCGGTCGGCGTGGATGGCGCGCGCGTGTCGGTCGACCTGCAGCTGGGCTATCCGGCCGAAGGCGCGCGTGCGGCGCTGGCGCGGGCCGCGCGCGAGGCCCTGGAGGCCGATCCCGGCATCGATTCGGCCGCCGTTTCGATCACCTCCCGCGTGCACGCCCACCAGGTGCAGGGCAAGCTGGCGCCGCTGGCCGGGGTCAAGAACATCATTGCCGTGGCCTCGGGCAAGGGCGGCGTGGGCAAGTCCACCGTGGCCGCCAACCTGGCCCTGGCGCTGGCCGCCGAGGGCGCGCGCGTGGGCGTGCTCGATGCCGACATCTACGGCCCCAGCCAGCCGCGCATGCTGGGCGTGGAGGGTCGCCCGGACTCGCCCGACGGCAAGTCCATCGTGCCCAAGACCGCGCACGGCCTGCAGATGATGTCGATCGGCCTGCTGGTGGAAGAGGAGACGCCGATGATCTGGCGCGGACCGATGGTCACCCAGGCCATGACCCAGTTGCTGAACGACACCCGCTGGGACGCGCTGGACTACCTCATCGTCGACCTGCCACCGGGCACCGGCGACATCCAGCTGACCCTGGCGCAGAAGGTGCCGGTGGCCGGCGCGGTGATCGTCACCACGCCGCAGGACATCGCCCTGCTGGATGCGCGCAAGGCCCTGAAGATGTTCGAGAAAGTCGAGGTCCCGGTGCTGGGCGTGGTGGAAAACATGGCCACCCACGTGTGCTCGAACTGCGGCCACGAGGAGCATATCTTCGGCGAAGGCGGCGCGGCGCGCATGAGCGCGCAGTACGACGTACCGGTGCTGGGTAGCCTGCCGCTGGACATCCGCATCCGCGAGCAGGCCGACGGCGGTACGCCGACCGTGGCGGCGATGCCCGATTCCGACCTCGCCGCGCGCTACCGCGAGATTGCACGCAACGCCGCCGGGCGCCTGTCGCTGCGTCCACGCAACAAGTCCCTGGGCCTGGGTGCCATCCAGGTACAGAACGCGCCTTCGGAGTGACATCGGCTGGCGGCACGCCGCGCAAGCGGTTATGTTCGCCGCTGGTCCGGCCACCGCATCGCTACGGGAACGCACACGACGTGAGCATCAAATCCGACAAGTGGATCCGCCGCATGGCATCCGAGCACGGCATGATCGAGCCGTTCGAGCCCGGCCAGGTCAAGATGGACGGCGACCGCCGGCTGGTGTCCTACGGTACCTCGAGCTACGGCTACGACGTGCGTTGTGCCGACGAGTTCAAGATCTTCACCAACATCAACTCCAGCGTGGTCGACCCCAAGGCCTTCGACGCCGGCAGTTTCGTCGATGTTAAGGGCGATGAATGCATCATTCCGCCCAATTCGTTCGCCCTGGCGCGCACGGTGGAGTACTTCCGCATCCCGCGCAAGGTGCTGACCATCTGCCTGGGCAAGAGCACCTACGCGCGCTGCGGCATCATCGTCAACGTGACGCCGCTGGAGCCGGAGTGGGAAGGCCACGTGACGCTGGAGTTCTCCAATACCACGCCGCTTCCGGCGCGCATCTACGCCAACGAGGGCGTGGCGCAGATGCTGTTCCTGGAGTCGGACGAGGAATGCGAAACCAGCTACCGCGATCGCGGCGGCAAGTACCAGGGCCAGCGCGGCGTGACCTTGCCGCGCACCTGATCGAGTCCATTTCATGCGTTACGGCATCACTATCTTCACGTCGGAGAGCACCATCATGAATCGAGTCCCCCGCCTGCTGTCGCGCGCCGCCCTGGTGGCGGTGGTTGCCGCGATGCCGTTGCTGAGCGCCTGCACCCATGGCGTCAAGGGCCAGGAAATCGCCACCCGGAAGCTCGAGCAGAAGATCGACCTGAAAGTGGAGGCCTACAAGAGCGGACAGTTCCTGCTCGACGGTGCCGTGCTTTCGGCGATCGACCTGAACTCCCACTTCGCCTATCTGCGCGATCAGCACCGCCTGCCGCACTCGGTGCTGCTCAAGCCCAGCGACGATGCCAAGATCAAGAAGGCCCAGTTGCTTTCCCTGGCACGCATGCAGATGACCTATGGCTTTGCGGTCTTCTACGAGCACGACGACAAGCTGGTGCGCCTGGAAGTGACCAACGCCAAGGACGTGCCGCAGCTGCAGCGCCACTCCAACTCGGCACCGTTGCCGGACGGCAATGCCGGCACCAGCGCCAGCGGCTCCAATCACTTCCCGACCGGCGGTTGACCGGACGCGGCCGGGCGGAAGTCCGGCCCCGCCGCCTCCCGCCAGCGCGCCTTGAACCTGTCGAGGCGCGCTCCGGCATCGCGCGGCGGGTAGGGTTCGGCGCGGCCCCGGCCCCAGACCGGACCCGGCCAGGCCGGGTCCCCGGGATGCCGTGCCAGCACGTGCACATGCAACTGCCGCACCACGTTGCCCAGTGCGCCCACGTTGAGCTTGTGGGCGTCCGGTTCGGCGCGCAGGACGGCGCTGGCCATGGCGATCTCGTCCATCAGTTGCCCGCGCTGCGGACGTTCGAGCTGGTCCAGTTCGGTGCATCCGGCCAGGCGCGGCACCAGGACCAGCCACGCATAGCGGGCATCGTTCATCAGCAACACCCGGCACAGGGGCAGGTCGCCCAGCGGCAGGGTGTCCCCGGCCAGGCGCGGATCGAGTTCGAACGTCGGAGTCGGGTTCATGCGGCGGACGGTCTCCACGCGGGCAGCGTGATCGGGCGGGGCGGGAAGTGTAGACCGTACCGGGATCGCGAAGAAGCGGAAAACCCCTGTAGAATAGACCGTTTACCATTGCGCCCGGCGCCCAGATCATGTCCAGAGAACATCCCAAGGTCGGCTTCGTCAGCCTCGGCTGCCCCAAGGCGCTGGTCGATTCCGAACGCATCCTGACCCAGCTGCGCGTGGAGGGCTACGAGATCGTGCCCAGCTACGATGCCGCCGATGCCGTGGTGGTCAACACCTGCGGCTTCATCGACGCCGCCGTGCAGGAATCGCTGGACGCCATCGGCGAGGCGCTGCACGAGAACGGCAAGGTGATCGTCACCGGCTGCCTGGGCAAGCGCGCCGAACTGATCCGCGAGGCCTATCCCGAGGTGCTGGCGATCAGCGGCCCGCAGGACTACGGCAGCGTCATGGATGCGGTGCACACCGCGCTGCCGCCGCGCCGCGACCCGTTCGTCGACCTGCTTCCCGACACCGGCGTCAAGCTCACGCCCAAGCACTACGCGTACCTGAAGATCGCCGAGGGCTGCAACCACAACTGCAGCTTCTGCATCATCCCGTCGATGCGCGGCCGACTGGTCAGCCGTCCCGTGGACGAGGTACTGGCCGAGGCCGAGAAGCTGGTGCGCGGCGGCGTCAAGGAACTGCTGGTGATCAGTCAGGACACCAGCGCCTACGGCGTGGACACCCGCTACGCCGAGCGCAACTGGCAGGGCAAGACCTACCGCACCCGCATGACCGAGCTGTGCCAGGGTCTGGCCGAGCTGGACGCCTGGGTGCGCCTGCACTACGTCTACCCGTACCCGCACGTGGACGAGCTGATGCCGCTGATGGCCGAGGGCCGGATCCTGCCGTACCTGGACATCCCGTTCCAGCACGCCAGCCCGCGCATCCTCAAGCTCATGAAGCGTCCGGGCAACATCGAGCGCACGCTCGAGCGCGTGCGCGAGTGGCGCCGCCAGGTGCCGGAGCTGACCCTGCGCAGCACCTTCATCGTCGGTTTCCCCGGCGAGACCGATGCCGAGTTCGATCAGCTGCTGGACTTCCTGCGCGAGGCCGAGCTGGACCGCGTGGGCGCGTTCGCCTATTCGCCGGTCGACGGCGCGGCGGCCAACGACCTGCCCGATCCGGTCGACGAGGACCTGAAGGAAGACCGCCTGGAGCGCTTCATGCAGGTGCAGGCGGAGATCTCCGCCGCACGCCTGCAGCGCCGCATCGGGCAGACCCTCCAGGTGCTGGTCGACGAGGTCGGCACCGAAGGCGCGCTGGCGCGTTCGGCGGCCGACGCCCCGGAGATCGACGGTCTGGTGCGCATCGCCGACGGCCAGGACCTCAAGCCCGGCCAGTTCGTGCAGGTCACGGTCGAGGGCGCCGACGCCCACGACCTGGACGCGCGACTGGCCTGACGCGGTCGCCGGTTCAGCACGACCTCACCCATGCGCGGGCGGGGTCGGGTAGAGTCTCCCCATGATCCGTGGAGCCCGAACGATGTCGATCCGTCCCCGTCCTGTATTGGCCCGCGTGCCGGGCACGTGGCTGCTGTGCGCCGTGCTGATGCTGCTGGCCGCGCTTCCCTCGCTGGCCGTGGCGCAGAGCGCGACGCAATCGCTGGGCCCGGCCGACCGCGCCGAGATCGCCCATTTCAAGCTCAATACCGACGTGCTGGCGCGCCTGCAGGCGGTGGTGGCGGAAAGCCGGCGCATGCAGGTGCGGCGGGGGCAGCTGGACATGTCCCAGGTGCATTCGCTGGACGACATGGCCCGCCAGCTGGTGGCCGTCGACCCGCGCATCGAGCCGCTGCTGGCGCGCAACGGGTTCACGCCGCACCAGTTCGTGGTGGCCAACCTGGCGCTGGTGACCACGGCCATGGCGGTCAGCATGAAGCGCAATCCGGGCAACGGCACGCTCCCGACCGATACGGACAACATGCGTTTCTACGAGCACCACGAGGCGCAGATCAACCGCCTGCTGCAGAGCGGGTCCGCACCGTAGACGCCGGCATCAGTCCATGGCGGCGTAGTCCACGTCCAGCACGATGAACTCCACCCGTCCCGCGGGCAGCTGCACCTGGAAGGCGTCGTCCACGCTGCGCTTGAGTGCGGCGCGCGCCAGCGGCGAGTCGATGCTGATGTGGCCGCGCCGTGCATCGGTCTCGTCCGGCCCCACGATGCGGTAGCGCACCACCTCGCCGGTCTCGGCATTCTCCAGTTCGACGTGCGCGCCGAAAAACACCGTGTCGCGACGTTGTGGCGCCGCTTCGGCCACGCGCAAGGACGGGATGCGCTTGCTCAGGTAGCGCGCGCGGCGGTCGATCTCGCGCAGCTGCTTCTTGCGATAGATGTACTCGGCATTTTCCGAACGGTCGCCCTCGGCGGCCGCGGCCGACAGGGCGCGCACCACTTCCGGGCGCGTGCGGTGCCACAGCTCGTCCAGCTCGGCCTTCAGGCGTTCGAAGCCCTCGCGGGTGATGATCGCGGTCGAACGCGGTGCGGGCGGGCGCCAACGGCTCATGACGACGCCTCGTCCGGGCCGTCGGGATGCATGCCCAGGCCGTGCAGGAACTGTTCGATGCGCGCCCGGGCGGAATGGTCCGGGTAGGCGCGCAGCAGCTTGCCGGCGAGCACGCCGGCCTCCGCGGTCTGCTGCATGCGTTCGGCCAGCAGGCGCGCGGCCAGCAGGCCGTAGTCCGGTGCCTTCGGGTCGCGCGGCCAGGTGTTGGGGTAGCCGCGCGCCAGCTTCAGGGCCAGCCGGGTCATGCCCTGGTCGGCGGCGGCATCGGCCAGCCGGGCGGCCGTGGCCGGATGTTCGGGCATGAAGTCCGGGTCCAGTTCGATGCATTCGCCGACCAGGCCCAGGGCCTGGCGCAGCCGGTCCTCGTCCAGCATGCGGTTCAGGTGGGTGTGGGCCCAGGTCAGCAGCGCTTCGCGGTCGCCGCGCCGTCGCAGCAGTTCACGGTGCGCGGCGAACACGGCCAGCGGAGGATGCCGCTCGCGCAGTCGCTCGCGCAGCAGGGTCTCGGCCGCATCGTGCTGGCCGTTGCCGGCCATGGTCCGCGCCTGCAGCAGCAGGTTCTCGTCGGCATCGCGGCCGCTGGCATCGGCCAGGATGTCCGACTCGGGCGTGTGCCCCAGCTTTGCATGGTGGCGATGCATCAATGCGCCGACCAGGTGGAACTGCAGCAGGCACAGGTAGACCACCGCGGCGAACCAGAGGTCGCGGCCCACCCATCCGTCGTACCGCAGGTAGCCGACATAGGCCAGGTATTCGGCGATGCCGATCGCCACCGGTAGCAGGTAGGCCGGGCCGAAGGCGCCGAAGACCTTGCCCCAGCGCAGCGGGTCGAGCGCGGCCAGCAAGTGGTCCTCGAACGCCAGCGACATGGCGATGGCGGGCAGCACGAGCACCAGTGCCAGGACCATCATCCACGCGGCCGGCATGCCCTTGAGCGCCAGCACCAGCCCGATGAACCCGAGCACCTGCAGCACCAGCATCGATACCGCCGGGCCGTAGTTGCTGTACAGGGTCACTTCGGGCGCATCGACGTAGCCGTCGGCGGTCCGCCGCAGGCATTGCATGGCATACAGGATGATGCTGGCCCAGACCACCACGCCGCCGGCCAGGTTGATGAGGCCGGGCAGCAGGTCGACCACCGCATGGACCAGCGCCAGGCCCGTCAACGCGGCCAGGGCGGCCCCGCGCAACGGATACGTCACGGCCGCGGCCAGCCGCGGGCCGAGCGGGTGTGCGGCGGGGACGGTTGGCGGTCCACTGGGCATGCCGTGCATGTTCTCCGTTGCGGGCCCGGGGCCCGTATGAGGGTCGGGCGCGGGGCCCCGGCCCGATACCCGTTGCCACCGATTGTATCCTCGATCGATTCTTGGAAAAGCGCGCTATGCCCTTGAGTACATGGGCGCTCGCAGCTACGGTGTGGAACTTTCGTCGTCCAGTTTCGAGTGTTGCATGCTTGGTTTTCGCTGTCGGGTCCCGTTTTCCCCATTCGTCCTTGGCCTGCTGGCCACCTGCCTGGCCGGTTGTGCCACCACCGGAAAATCCGCGCCCGGGTCCGCCGCCAAGGCGCCGGTCAACGAGCAGAAGGTCAACGCCCTGTACGACCAGCTGGACCAGGCCAGTTCCAGCTACGGCGATGCCCTGCAACTGGCGCGCAGCGGCGACCATGGCCGGTCCGAGAAGACGCTCGACGCCGCGCTCGACAAGCTCAAGGCCGCCGCCGCCGAATGCGGCACCACGCCCGGCTGCGATCCGCAGCGCTTCTTCTCGGTCTTCGACCACCTGCTGCGCCTGAAGGACGGCAGCTTCATCGCCGGTGACGAGGGCGACACGCTGCCGGACACGCCCGATGCCGGCGTGGCTGGGGATGCCAGTTCACCGGTGCTCGAGGCGCTGCCGCAGTCGCAGCGCAGCGTGACGCTGCTGCGCGGGCACCGGCTCAAGGACCTGATCGCCATGAACGGGCCGGTCAAGGCGTCGCTGGAGGAATGGCTGACCTGGCTGCGTCCGAACCTCATGGACGCCTACGTCAACTACGAATACATGCGTTTCGAGATGTGGCCGGCCTATCGCAAGGCCGGGCTGCCCGAGGCCATCCTTTTCGGCATCCTGGCCAAGGAGTCGGGCGGCAAGGTCCATGCGGTGTCGCGATCGGGTGCGGCGGGCCCGCTGCAGTTCATGTATTCGACCGGCCGGCGTTTCGGGCTGGGTGTCGTCGACGGATTCGACCAGCGGTTCGATCCCAGGCTTTCCGCGCGAGCCAATGCCGCGTACATGGACGAGCAACTGAAGGTGTTCAACGACAATCTGGAGCTGACCCTGGCGGCCTACAACGGCGGCGAGGGCAGGGTCCGGCGCCTGGTCGACGGGCGCACCGACATCAGTTTCTACGATCCGAAGATCTATTTTTCATTGCCGGCCCAGACCCGCGATTACGTGCCGATGGTGCTGGCTGCGGCCTGGTTGTTCATGCATCCGAAGCGCTACAACCTGAAGTTCCCGCATTTCGACACACGCCCCGGCTCGATCCAGTTGCAGCGACCGGCTTCGCTTTCGGAGCTGACCGTATGTCTGGGCGAGGCCGGCGGCATGCGCGATGGCTGGTTCCGCGTGCTGCGCAACCTCAATCCGCGCCTGAACCCGCAGAAGGCGCAGCCAGCGGGTACCAAGCTGCGGGTGCCGCGCATCCTCGAGAAGACCTATGCGCGCAAGTGCGAAAGCGGGCAATGGCCGCAACTGGCGTCCGAGCTGCATGCCGCAAGCGACCCGACCTTGCCGGCATCGATGCGCATCCGCCACTACCGGGTGCGTCGCGGCGACACCCTGAGCGGAATCGTCCGCAGGATGGGATGTTCGAGTCTGCACAGGGTGGCGCGGATGAATCACCTGCATGCGCCGCGGTATGCGATCCGCGCAGGGCACGTGCTGAAGCTGCCGCACTGTTCGCGATGATCAAGCCCTGCATGGCCCGCCCTCCGTGGCGGACCATGCGGTGATGCCGGGGAGATCAGGCCACGGCAGCCGAGCTGGGAGCAGTGTTGCCCACGTCCACCGAGGTGTCGGAGGTCGGGGTGGATGGATCGATGCGTTCCTTGAGCTGGCGCACCACGCGCATGACCTGGCGGTGCAGGTCGTGCGTGCCGGGGGTCTGCGATTGCGCAGTCTCGTGATAGATCACCGCCAGCCAGAGTCCGATGCCGCGCATGCGGACCTGGGGGTTGTCCGAGCGCACGCGGGCGATGCCGATGTCGGCTCCGGTGCCCCAATCGCTGCCGCTTTCCTCGGGCGGTGTGCCGTACATCCAGGGCGGATCGCAGCGTTGCGCAAGATCCAGTTCGCGCGTGGTGATGGTGGCCACCTGACGTGCCAGCGGTGCGGGAAGCGCATAGATGGCGTTCTCGACCTCACGCAGTTGACGACCCAGTTTCATCATCCGGGTCATCGAGAGAATGCGGTTGACGACATGCTTCGGCTTCACTGCGGCTACCCTCCGGGATCGGGCGCATCCATCGCGCCCAGGATGTTTCAGGGATCAAGAATAGCCAAGCTTGCGGGTGAAATCTATCCTTCTGCGTCACAAACTGACGCGAGGCGTCACTTTTGCTTAAACCTTGATCAGGTTCACATTCTGCCCAGGCGCTGGCCCATCCGCACCGAACGCTGGCTGGCCAGGTCCGGATCCAGCTCGCCCGTCCCTTCGGGGAGCAGCACGATGACCGTCGAGCCCATGTTGAATCGGCCCATTTCCGCGCCGCGGGCCAGGCGGATGCCGCGCCCGGCGGCGTCCCGGTCGATGATGCGTCCGGCATAGGGTGGGATGACCAGCCCGTCCCACACCGTGGACACGCTGGAGACCAGGATCGCACCGACCAGGACCACGACGAACGGCCCTTGCTCGCCACGGAAGTGGCAGACCAGCCGCTCGTTGCGCGCGAACAGGCGCGGAATGGCCTCGACGGCGAATGGCGCCACACTGAAGATGCGCCCGGGCACGTGGCGCGTGGACACCAGTTCGCCGTCCAGCGGCATGTGCACGCGATGGTAGTCGCGCGGGGACAGGTACACGGTGACGAAGCGGCCGTTGCGGTAGGGCGCGGCGGCGGCCTCGTCGGCCAGCAGTTCGGCGGCGGTGAAGGACTGGCCCTTGGCCTGGAAGATGCGCCCGTCCACGATCGTGCCGGCTTGGCTGATACGTCCGTCCGCGGGGCACACGATGCTGCGCGGATCGTCATCGAGCGGGCGTGCGTCGTCCTTCAGTGCGCGGGTGAAGAATGCATTGAAGCAGGGATAGGCTGTCGCATCGGGCTCGGCAGCTTCGCGCATGTCCACTTCATAGCGGCGCACGATCTGGCCGATCAGGAAATTCTTCCACGGCCTCCAGGTCCAGCGCGTGGCCCAGAAGACGATGCGCGAGAGCAGGCGGTGCGGGACCAGGTATTGGAGCAGGACCTTGGGTTTCATGGGGCGGAAGTATAGGGGGTGGGCGAGGGGCGAGGGGCGAGGGGCGAAGGGCGAAGGGCGAAGATCGTCGCTTGCGCGCACGCAGCGCAATGGTTCGCTCCGTTGGCGAGCTGTCGAAGGAAACATCGAACGCCGGGCGACGGGCCACGATCCCCTTCGCGGTTGCTCATCCCGGGCAAACGCAGCATGTCTGGTGGAGGGCTGCGGTAGCCGGCTGATCAATCAGCTTCACGTCCCTTTCATCGACGACGCCTGAAAAGGACCGCATGGACCGATCCGCGCGCGGTTCCTTAGCGTTTCGCCCCTCGCCCCTCGCCCCTCGCCCCTCGCCCCTGGCTCCTCCACTATACTTGCCGGTCATTCCGCCGGAGCCGCACCGCGTGACTGCCGAACTTGCCACCATCGTCGATTTCATCCGCTACGCCGCCAGCCGGTTCTCCGCTGCCGGGCTGACCTTCGGGCATGGCCAGGACAGCGCCATCGACGAGGCCACCCAACTGGTGCTGGCCTCGCTGCACCTGCCGCCGGACCTGCCCCCGGCCTACGGTGCTGCGGCGCTCACGGCCGAGGAGCGTGAGCGCGTGCTGGCGCTGATCCGCCGCCGCGAGGAAGAGCGCGTGCCGGTGGCCTACCTGGTCGGCGAAGCCTGGTTTGCAGGCCTGAAATTCATCTCCGACGTCCGCGCGCTGGTGCCGCGCTCGCCCATCGCCGAATTGATCCAGAACGGCTTCTCGCCGTGGCTGGACGGGCGCCAGATCGAACGTGCCCTGGACATGTGCACCGGCTCGGGCTGCATCGGCATCGCCATGGCGGCCTGGCATCCGGACTGGCACGTGGACCTGGTCGACGTCAGCGAGGACGCGTTGTCGCTGGCACGCGAGAACATGGTCCTGAACCAGGTGGACGTCGATCGCATGCGTGCGCTTCGCTCGGACCTTTTCGATGCGCTCGAGGGCGAGCGCTACGACCTGATCGTGTCCAACCCGCCCTACGTGGGCCAGGCCGAATACGACGGCCTGCCAAGCGAGTACGGGCACGAGCCGCAGCTGGGCCTGACCTCGGGCAATGACGGCCTGGACCTGTGCCTGCGCATGCTCGACGAGGCCGCCGGGCACCTGACCGAAGGCGGCGTGCTGATCGTCGAGGTCGGCAACAGCGAGTCCTCCCTGGTCGAGCTGCTGCCCGAGGTGCCTTTTGTGTGGCTGGAGTTCCAGACTGGCCCGATGGGCGTGTTCGCGATCGAGCGCCGCGACCTGCTGGCGCATGCCGACGCAATCCGCGCGGCGGCGGCTCAGCGCGAAAAGGCATAAGCGCAGGGCTTGCAAGCACGCGCGATACCACCGACGCTAGGTCTTCGCATCCGTCCCTTCCCACCATGTCCAGCAACGCATTCGGCAAACTGCTCACCGTCACCACGTTCGGCGAAAGCCACGGGCCGGCCATCGGTTGCGTGGTCGACGGCTGTCCGCCGGGCCTGGCGCTGGATCCTGGTGACTTTGCCCACGACCTGGCGCGTCGCGCCACGGGCAAGTCGCGCTACACCTCGCAGCGCCGCGAGGCCGATGAAGTGGACATTCTCTCGGGTGTGTACGAGGGCGTGACCACCGGCACGCCGATCGCGTTGCTGATCCGAAATACCGACGCACGCTCGAAGGACTATGCCGAGATCGCGCGCACCTTCCGTCCCGGCCATGCCGACTACACCTACTGGCACAAGTACGGCGTGCGCGACCCGCGCGGCGGCGGACGCAGTTCGGCGCGCGAGACCACCATGCGCGTGGCCGCGGGGGTGATCGCCCGCAAATGGCTGGACCAGCGCCATGGCGTGCGCGTGCGCGGCTGCCTGGCCGGCATGGGCGAACTGGTCCCGCGAAGCTTCGACTGGGGCGCGGTCGAGGACAACCCGTTCTTCTGGCCCGATGCCGCGATGGTGGAGGAGCTCGAGCGCACCATCACCGCGCTGCGCAAATCCGGCGATTCGGTCGGCGCGCGCGTGGATGTGGTGGCCGAAGGCGTGCCGCCGGGCTGGGGCGAGCCAGTCTACGGCAAGCTCGACGCCGAGCTGGCCGCGGCACTGATGAGCATCAACGCGGTCAAGGGCGTGGAAATCGGCGACGGCTTCGCCGCCGTGGCACAGAAGGGCAGCGAACACCGCGACGAGATGACCACCGACGGTTTCGCGTCCAATCATGCCGGCGGCATTCTCGGCGGCATCTCCAGCGGCCAGGCGATCCGTGCCTCGATCGTGCTCAAGCCCACGTCCAGCATCCTGATCCCCGGTCGCAGTGTGGACGTGGACGGCAAGCCCACCGAGGTGGTGACCAAGGGCCGACACGACCCCTGCGTGGGCATCCGCGCCACGCCCATCGCCGAGGCCATGGTGGCACTGGTGCTGATGGACCATGCGCTGCGTCACCGCGCCCAGTGCGGCGACGTGGGGCCGGTGAAACCGCGCATCGCCTGAATCGGCCCCGAGCCTCCCACCTTCCTTTGCATGCCTGATCGCACCTGTATCGAGAACCGCATTCCATGAGTCGCAAGAGCAGTTACAACATCGCCGTCGCCGGCGCCACCGGTGCCGTGGGCGAGGCCCTCCTGTCGATCCTGGCCGAGCGTGAGCTGCCGGTCGGCGAGCTGATCCCGCTGGCCAGCGAACGTTCGGCCGGCAGCCGGATCACGTTCGGGGGCAAGGAGGTCATGGTGCGCGACCTGGCCGACTTCGATTTCGCCGGTGTCGACATCGCCTTCTTCTCGGCCGGCGGCGCGGTCAGTCGCGAGCACGCTCCGCGCGCGGCCGCGGCCGGCGCGGTGGTCATCGACAACACCTCCGAGTTCCGCAACGACCCGGACGTGCCGCTGGTGGTCAGCGAGGTCAACCCGCACGCCATCGCCCAGTTCGAGGCGCGCCGCATCATCGCCAACCCGAACTGCTCGACCATGCAGATGATGGTCGCGCTGGCGCCGATCCATCGCGCGGTCGGCATCGAGCGCATCAACGTGGCCACCTACCAGTCGGTGTCCGGGGCGGGGCGCTCGGGCATGGAGGAACTGGGCCGCCAGACGGCCGCGCTGCTGAATTTCCAGGAACCGGTGAAAGAGAAATTCACCAAGCAGATCGCCTTCAACGTGATCCCGCACATCGACGTGTTCATGGACAACGGCTACACCCGGGAAGAGATGAAGATGGTGTGGGAAACGCGCCGGATCCTGGAAGATCCGTCCATCCTGGTGAACCCGACCGCGGTGCGGGTGCCGGTGTTCTACGGCCATGCCGAGGCCGTGCACATCGAGACCCGCGACAAGATCGACGCCGGCCAGGCGAGGGCCCTGTTGCGCGAGGCCCCCGGCGTGGTACTCATGGACGAACGCCGGGACGGTGGCTATCCGACCCCGGTCGGGGACGCCGCCGGCAAGGATCCGGTCCTGGTCGGCCGCATTCGCGAGGACATCTCCCACCCCCATGGGCTGGATCTCTGGGTGGTGGCCGACAACATCCGCAAGGGCGCGGCGCTCAACGCCGTGCAAGTGGCACAGATTCTGATCGAGGAGTACCTGTAGATGAGTTCAGGCAAACGTTGGGGATGGGCGCTGCCCGGATTGCTGGCGGCCGCCTCCTGCATGGCCCAGGCGCCTTCTTCCTCCGCCCGGGCTGCCCGCGAGCAGCTGCAGAAGGTGAGCAAGGACGTGACCCACCAGCAGGCGCAGGCGAACGATCTCAAGCAGCAGATCCGGGAAGTCAGTGAGCGCAACGCAGCCGAGCAGGCCAGCCTGGCCGCACGCGATCGTGAAATCGCCAAGCTCAAGGCGCGACTGGCCCATCGCGAGGCGCCGGCCGGTGCATCGACCGCGAAGGCGGGAGCTGGCGGCGGGCAGTGACCAGGGGGTGACGCCGGGCCGGGGTCGTAGTGTGGTTGTCCGGGCTGGTGAAAATCCTTGTGGTGAACTAAAGTTACGAAAATGTTGTAAAGTCGCGTCGAGATTGTCGCGCGACGCAGACGTCGTGAGTGGGGAGCACTCGATGAACCGGTCCTTGAAGCTGTCGATCCTGGTGGCTTTGACGTTGAGCAGTGCCCAGGCCCTCGCGCTTGGGTTGGGTCAGATTCGCGTCAAGTCCACGCTGAACAAGCCGCTGGTGGCGGAAATACCGCTGCGCGTGGATTACCCGGGCGAGGCCGACAAGCTCGAAGTCTCGCTGGCCTCGGCCAAGCAGTTCGAGCGTGTCGGCCTGGACCGCATGAGCCTTTCGGTGCAACTGCACTTCAAGGTCACCACCAATGCCGCCGGGCAGAAGGTGATCCGGGTGACCTCCGAACAGCCGGTCCGCGAGTCGTACCTGGATTTCCTGGTCAAGGTGGACTGGCCGCGCGGCCAGTTGCTGCGTGAATACACCATCCTGCTCGATCCGCCGGTCATGGTCACGCCCACGCGACTGCAGGGCGCCGTGGCTCCGGCCGTGCCGGCACCGGCACCGAAACCGCAGGCCCGCCCGTCCGCACCGACACCGGCGCCGGCTCCGGCCAAGCCCCGGACCAAGCCGGTTGCGAGCACCGGCAAGACCGTACCCGTACCCCGCAAGCCGGCAGTCAAGCCGACCGTGGCCCCGGCGCCCCGCAAGCCCGCGCCGGCGCCCTCACCCGCCCCGGTATCCACGCAGGGCGGCAATTACGGCCCGGTGGCGCACGGCCAGACGCTGTGGGGCATCGCCCGCAAGATGCGCAGCTCCGACATCAGCGTCAACCAGATGATGCTGGCGCTGAAGTCGACCAATCCGGACGCCTTCTACAAGAACAACATCAACGCCCTCAAGAGCGGTGCGGTCCTGCGCATTCCCACGCACGAGCAGGTGATGGCCACGAACAAGGCCGCGGCGACTGCCGAGGTCCTGCGCCAGGATCACGCCTGGCAGGCCGTGGCGCCGTCGCGCCCGACCATGGTGGCCAAGGCCGGCCATGCCGCTTCCGGCCAGCCGTCGCCGCGCGCGTCCGCTTCCCGGACCGGTGCCGGCCACGCGGCCGGGTCGGGTGGGGACCACCTCAAGCTGGTGCCGCCCAGTGAAGGCGGCAATAGCACCGGTGCCCGCGCCGGCAGCGCCCACGGCAGCAACAAGGTCGTGGTCGAGAAACTGCAGCAGGACGTGGCGCGCGCCAAGGAAGCGCTGTCCAGCGCCAAGCAGCAGACCGCCGACCTGCAGGCGCGCCTGAAGAGCCTGAAGGACATCCAGAACAAGAACGATCGCCTGATGAGCCTGAAGAACGCGGAGATCGCCGAGCTGCAGAACAAGCTCGCCGAATCCGGCAAGCCGGCCGCGGGCGCTTCGGCCATGGCACCGGCCATGAGCGGCAGCGTGGCCCAGGCCGCCAGCGCTACTCGTCCGGCCGCGGCATCGACCGCGGCCAAGACAGCCGCAAGCGGCGTGGCCGGTGCTTCCACCGCGGCGGCCACGCCTGTCGTGGCCAAGACGGCCGCCACCAAGCCGGCGGCCACGGTGCGGCCGCATGCGCGTCGCCCGGGCGAACCCTGGTATGCCACCCTGTGGGCCAAGGTCGCCGCGGCACTGGTCCTGTTGATCGGGTTGATCGGCCTGTTCCTGCGTGGCCGTGGCAAGAACAAGCCCGCCCGGTCCGGGAGGTCCTCGTCGCTGGCCGATCAATTCGGCAGCTCGCCGCTGGGTGACGCACCGTCCGTGGAAGGTCTCGACGAGGAACTGGACGAGCTGTTGCACCAGCTGGCCGAGCATCCCGACGATATCGACACGCACCTGGAGCTGGTCAGCCTCTACTACGCGCGCCGCGACGTGGAAGGCTTCGAGTCGGCCGCCGAGGCCATGCACGCCCACATCAGCGATCCGGAGCAGCCCGAGTGGCGCGACGTGATGACGATGGGCGAGGAGCTGGCCCCGGACTATCCGCTGTTCGCCGATGCAGGCCAGGCCTACGAGCCCGAGGTGGACGAAGAGCCGGACGCCGGGGTGTACGAGGCGGATCACGAGCCCGAGGGTGCCGACGCGGACGCCACGGCGCACGCCGCCGCACCGGATGCGTCCGAAGCGCACGAGGAGGCGGCCGGAGAACGTTCGGCGACCGAATATTCCTACGACTTCGACCTGTCCCCGACTGCTTCGTCCGCGCCGACCGAAGCGCCCAGCGAAGACGAGTTCGACGCGCTGCCGCCGCTGACGGCCGACGAGGCGGCCCCCGAATCGACGCCGGAGGACGAAGCCGGCGCCGCATCCGACCCATTGCCGGACCTGGAATTGTCGACACAGGGCACCACCGCACCCGAATCCGCCTCCGAGACTCCGCACGATCCGGAAGCCGGGCACGATTTCGACCTCGAGTCGGAAGGACTCGACCTGGACCTGGGCGACCTGGACATGGGCGGGGACGAGCCGGCGGCTTCCGAACCTCCGCAGGGACTCGGCGGCGACGCCGTGGACACCAAGATCGACCTGGCCCGTGCCTACATGGACATGGGCGACCCCGAAGGTGCCCGCGCCATGCTCGAGGAGGCGCTGGCCGAGGGCGGCGATGCGCAACGCGAGACCGCGCAGAAGCTGCTCGACGAGCTCGACTGAGGCCCTTCAACGGGGCCCTGCGACGCCGGTCCGGAGCTGTCCGGGCCGGCGTCGTTGTATCCTCGCCTGCTGATTGGTCTTCGCACGACGTTCAACCATGCGCATCGCCCTGGGCATCGAATACGACGGTACCGACTTCATGGGCTGGCAGCGCCTCAGCCACGGGCCGAGCGTGCAGGCGGCGGTGGAGCGCGCGCTGTCGAAGGTGGCCGATGCCCCGGTCGAGGTGACCTGCGCCGGTCGCACCGACGCCGGCGTGCATGCGCGCTGCCAGGTGGTGCATTTCGACACCGATGCCGAACGCGACATGCGCGGCTGGACACTGGGCTCCTGTTCCAACCTGCCCGACAGCATCGCCGTGTTGTGGGCGCAGCCGGTGGCGGACGATTTCCATGCCCGCCATGGCGCACGTGCCCGGCGCTACCGCTACAGCATCCTCAACCGCCCGGTGCGTCCGGCGCTGGACGCGCGCTACGTGACCTGGGAGCGCAATCCGCTCGATGCCGAGGCCATGCACGAGGCGGCGCAGGCGCTGGTCGGCGAGCACGATTTCAGCGCCTACCGCGCCATCGCCTGCCAGGCCCGCCATGCGCGGCGCGAGGTGCGCGAAGTGCGCGTGTTCCGCGAGGGCCCGCGCGTGCACGTGGAGATCGAGGCCAATGCCTTCCTGCATCACATGGTGCGCAACATCGTCGGCTCGCTGCTGCCCATCGGGCGCGGGCAGCGCCCGCGCGAGTGGATGGCCGAGCTGCTGGATGGCCGCAACCGCGAGGTCGCCGGTCCCACCGCGCCGGCCTCGGGCCTGGCCTTCATCGGTCCGCGCTATCCTGCCGAATGGGGCCTGCCCCGGGGAGTGACGCTTTGAGCCGTACCCGCATCAAGTTCTGCGGTATCACCCGTGTCGAGGACGCCATGCGCGCCGCCGTCATGGGCGCCGACGCCATCGGCATGGTGTTCACCGCCCGCAGCCGGCGCTGCGTGGCGGTCGAGCGGGCGCGGGCCATCCGCGCGGCGGTGCCGCCGTTCGTCGACGTGGTGGCGTTGTTCATGGATGACGAGCGTGACTGGATCGAGGAAGTCGTCGCCCGGGTGCAGCCCGATTACTTGCAGTTCCACGGTGCCGAGACGCGCGATCAATGCGCCGCCCACGGCCGGCCCTACTTGAAGGCCGTCGCCATGGGCGAGGGCGCAAAGGCGCTGGACCGGCTGGACGGCTATCCCGATGCCGCCGCCCTGTTGCTGGACGGCCATGGCCTGGGCGAGGCCGGAGGGTCCGGGCGTGCGTTCGACTGGTCGCTGGTGCCTGCGGCGGTCAAGCAACCGCTGATCCTGGCCGGTGGCCTGGATGCCGGCAACGTGGCACGGGCCATCGCCGCGGCACGCCCTTGGGCCGTGGACGTGTCCAGCGGCATCGAATCGTCGCCCGGGATCAAGGATCCCGCGGCGATGCGCGCCTTCGTCGATGCCGTGCACAGCGCCGACCGGCATCCCACGGATTGAATATTCCCCTGCCGTCCGCGGACAGCTAGCCTGCTCCCATGCTCGGCTGCATCAAGGGGGCGCGACATGGCGGACAAGGAAACGAAGGTGGACGTGGGCGGCTGGGCCATCGGCGGCGGCACGATGCTGGGGCTGGGGGCGGGCCTGTTCCTGCTCAAGACCTCGGTGCTGGCCTTCGTCGGCTGCATGGTCGGCGGCATCGGCGCAGGCCTCGTGCTGGCGGCCGTGCTGACTGCGTTCGGCCGGCGCTGATCCGCAAGGCACGTGTGCCCGTGAACAGGCCTCCGTGGCATGGCTGCATGCCCGGGTGTCCCTAGTCGGTCGCGCATCCGGCCCCTTTCAGCCCGTGCGCATGCGGGGAGGTGCTCATGAATGTCCTGGTGTGGGTACTCGCCGGTCTGCTGATGCAGGCGCCGGCAGCGACTTCGACCTCCGGTGGTGACGGTGGGGCGCATCGGGCGGCCCTCGAGCGTGCACGTGCAGCCAGCTCCGATCTGGGGCGTACGCTGAAAGCCCGGTTGGTGCATGCGATGGGCGAGCGGGGAGTCGCCGGTGCCGTGGGCTTCTGCCGGCGCAATGCACAGCGGCTGACCGTCGACGTCGGCGACCGGTTCGGCGTACGCATGGGCCGCGTGGGCACGCGAACGCGCAACCTGGTCAATACGCCCGATGGCTGGCGGGCGGACATGATCCGGCAATTTGCGGCCCGTGCGGCGCGTGGCGAGGATCCGGGCAAGCTGGAATGGGTCTCGGAAAATGCCGGCCACACCGTGCTGCGCTATGCCCGGGGCATCCCGGTTCAGGGAGCGTGCCTGGCCTGCCACGGCACGCACGTGTCCCCGGACGTGAAGGCCGCCATCGACGCAGCATATCCGCGGGACCGGGCGACCGGCTATCGCGTCGGCGAACTCCGCGGCGCCTTCTGGGTCGAGGTTCCCATCGGCCACGCCGCTGCGGCGCATTGACCCGGACGCGCCCCTGTCGCAGGGTAGGGGCATGAAGACGATCGGCCTGCTCGGCGGCATGAGCTGGGAATCCACGCTCGGGTATTACCGCGACATCAACGAAGGCGTGAAGGCGGCTCTGGGGGGGCTGCATTCGGCGCGCATCCTGCTGTACAGCGTCGATTTCCACGAGATCGAGGAGCTGCAGCGAGTCGGTGACTGGGAGGCCGCCGGGCAGCTCCTGGCCAGTGCCGCGCGTGCGGTCCAGGCCGGCGGCGCCGATGTCCTGCTGATCGCCACCAACACCATGCACCGCGTCGCCGATGCGGTGCAGGCCGCCATCGACATCCCGTTGCTGCACATCGCCGATGCCACCGGCGAGCGTCTGCGCGCCGACGGCATCTCGCGCGTGGGGCTGCTGGGTACGCGTTTCACCATGGAACAGGATTTCTACACCGGGCGCCTGTCCGATCGTTTCGGCATCGAGGTTGTGGTGCCGCCGTCGGACGAACGTGAGCGGATCCATCGCGTGATCTTCGAGGAACTGTGCCAGGGGGTGCAGGCGGATGCCTCGCGACAGGTGTTTGTCGACATCATCGACGGCTTGCGCGGGGAGGGCGCCCAGGCCGTGGTGCTGGCCTGCACTGAGATCGGCATGCTGGTTCAGCCGCAGCACACCACGGTCCCGCTCTACGACACGGCGGCGATTCACGCGGCGCGTGCGGTCGCCGTGGCGATGGACGATCAGGGGTCCGGCGACGACTGAAGTTCGTTGCGCAGCCAATTCGCGAGCACTGCAATACGGGTATCGGACGGGTCCCTTGCGCTGCACAGGATCCACCGGGCCTTCGTCGGCTCGAAACCCCAGGGCGCGACCAGTCGCCCGTCCTTGAGGTCGTCGCTGACCAGCGCCCGGGGCGCGATGGCCACGCCCAGGCCGGCCACGGCGGCCTCCAGCAGATAGTACAGATGCTCGAATCCCTGTCCCATCTGCAGCGCATCCGCGGGCAACCCCCTGGCCCTGGCCCAGGTCGGCCAGGCCTGCGGGCGCGATGCGGTATGCAGCAGCTTCCGGACCAGCAGGGCGGAGGGTTCGGCGTCGATCAGCCCCTGCGAGCGAGCCACCGAAGGAGCCATCACCGGTCCGATCCGCTCGCTGGCCAGGTCCTGCACGGTCCAGCCCTGCGGCCAGGGTGGTTCGGCGATGAGCAGGGCGGCATCGAGGCCGTCGAGTGCCGGTTCGGGCGGACGTTCGCTGGCGGACAAGTGCAGGTCCAGACCGGGCGCCTCGTGGCGCAGGCGTTCCAGGCGGGGAATCATCCAGCGCGCCAGGATGCTGCCCGGGCAACCCAGTACCAGCGCGCTTCCATGACCGGCGCGCAGGCGTTTGCGTGCCGCGCGCAGAAGTTCGAGCGCCTCGCTGGCCGCGTCGCGCAGTCGCTGGCCGTCCTCGGTCATGGTCAGGCCACGGCCGCGACGTTCGAACAGCGCACAGCCCAGGTCCTCTTCCAGCAGGCGCAGCTGGCGGCTCACGGCACCATGCGTCACGTGCAGTTCGCGCGCAGCTTCACTCACGCTTCCGTGTCGGGCGATGGCCTCGAACGCCTTGACGGCATTGAGTGGTGGAAGTTTTTCCATGGACAAGTGGTCAGGAAAACTGACAATGCTGCCGGATCATATCGCTTTTCCCGGCATGGCGAATGGCGCTACGCTCTGATCGACATGCCCGGCATGTCCCGGGCGAAACGCCAGGTGCCGGTCCGGATGGCGTGTCCATGCGTTGATGACGCTCCATGGAGGGCCTCACATGGTGGATGGTGAGAACAAGGCGGTATCCGCGAAATTGGCACTGGGCGATTTGCAGGTGCCGGTGGCGGAAGTCATCGATCTGCTCGTCGACGCCATTTGCGTGGTGGACCGGGACGGCCGCTTTCTGTATGTCAGTGCTGCCTTCGAGCAGATCTTCGGCTATGCGCCGGGCGAGATCAT
Organism: uncultured Gammaproteobacteria bacterium; assembly: GCA_963817755.1. Classification (GTDB taxonomy): domain Bacteria; phylum Pseudomonadota; class Gammaproteobacteria; order Xanthomonadales; family Rhodanobacteraceae; genus Oleiagrimonas. Next base: position 1,198,502 of record CAWFPB010000003.1, on the reverse strand, counting down.
CGGGCGGGACATGATCGACCTGGTGCATCCGGATGATCGCGAGCGCACGCTGGAGAGTGCGCGCAGCGTGATGGCGGGAAAGCCGAACACGCATTTCGAGAATCGCTACGTCCGCAAGGACGGTCAGGTCGTGCACGTGATGTGGTCCGCCCGCTGGTCGTCCCGCGACCAGTTGCGCATCGCCGTGGCCCGCGACGTCACCGCCCGCAAGCGGGCCGAAGCCAAACAGGCATCGCTCTACGACATCGCGCAGGCGGCGCAGTCGGCCGAGGACCTGATCGCCCTGTATCGGCATATCCACGACATCGTCGGGCGATTGCTGCCGGCGAACAATTTCTTCGTCGCGCTGTACGACCGCAAGCACGGGCAGCTGAGTTTTCCCTACCACGTGGACCAGCACGACCAGGCGCCGCCGCTGCAGTCGCTGGATTCCGATTCCCTGACCGCGCGAGTGGTGCGGCGTGCCGAACCGCTGCTGATCACGCCGGAGACCCGCCACGAGGTCGGCCACGGGGCCGGGCATCCCGCGCTGGACTGGCTGGGCGTACCGCTGGTCACGCCGGAGGGCGTGACCGGGGCGCTGGTGGTGCAAAGCTACAGTGGCGAACTGCGCTACAGCCGCTCGGACATGGAATTGCTGCAGTTCGTGTCCGGGCAGGTGGCCTCGGCGATCGAGCGGAAGCAGCTGGACGCGCGGCTGCGGCACAGCGCGTTGCACGATCATCTCACCGACCTGCCCAACCGGCAGCTGTTGCAACAGCGTCTGGAGGTGGCCATGGCCCAGGCGGAATCGTACGGGCACGGCGTGGCGCTGTTGTACATCGACCTGGACGATTTCAAGAAGGTCAACGACACCCTGGGGCATGCCACCGGCGACGCGTTGTTGCGGCAGATGGCGGAACGGCTGAATGCCTGCGTGCGGCGCATCGACACGGTCGCGCGCATGGGGGGCGACGAGTTCGTCATCCTGCTGGCGATGATGGAGAGCGTGGAGTCGATGCACGCCGTGGCCGACAAGGTGCGTGACGCGGTTGCCCGGCCGTTTGCGCTGGAGGGGCGCCAGGTGCGGGTCACGGCCAGCATCGGCAGCGCCATGGGGGCCTCGGGGGACGGAATCCCCCTGGAGCGGCTGCTGATGCGTGCCGATCAGGCCATGTATCGCGCCAAGGGCAAGGGCGGCGACCAGGTCTGCCCGGCGCGGACCGCGTCCGATTGAGGTTCTCCCGAGAGCATGCGGCATGCAGCTTCACTCACGCATTGGCGATGTGCTATTGCCGGGAAATCACGTTTTCATGCTGGAAGTGTAGGCTCCCTGCATTCGTATAGTTGAGAAAAACTGACGTACCTGTCGCAACATTTCGCTTTTCGAAGGTCCGGGGCAGGCGTTACGCTGATGTCCTTTCCGACACCTGCGTGCCTGCCTCGATGAAACTGAATACGCCCGTCGACGACTACCACGCCTGGCCCGATGCACGCGGCCATTTCGGCCCCTACGGCGGCAGCTTCGTGGCCGAGACCCTGATGGCCCCGCTGGCCGAGCTGACCGACGCCTACACGCGTCTGCGCAAGGACCCCGGGTTCATGGCCGAGCTCGACCGCGACCTGGCGCACTACGTGGGCCGGCCCAGCCCGCTGTACCACGCCGAGCGCCTGTCGCGTGAGGTCGGCGGTGCGCGCATCGTGTTCAAGCGCGAGGACCTCAACCACACCGGCGCGCACAAGATCAACAACACCGTGGGCCAGGCACTGCTGGCCCGGCACATGGGCAAGCCCCGCGTGATCGCCGAGACCGGCGCCGGCCAGCACGGCGTGGCCACGGCCACGGTGGCGGCCCGCCTGGGCCTCAAGTGCGTGGTCTACATGGGTGCCACCGACATCGAGCGGCAGAAGATCAACGTCTACCGCATGAAGCTGCTGGGTGCCGAGGTGGTGCCGGTGACCTCGGGTTCGAAGACCCTCAAGGACGCGCTCAACGAGGCCCTGCGCGACTGGGTGACCCACGTCGCCGACACCTTCTACATCATCGGCACCGTGGCCGGTCCGCATCCGTATCCGATGATGGTGCGCGACTTCAATGCCGTGGTCGGGCGCGAGGCCCGCGAGCAGTCGCTGCAGCAGTTCGGCCGCCTGCCGGATGCCATCACCGCCTGCGTCGGCGGTGGATCCAACGCCATGGGCATCTTCCATGCCTTCCTCAACGACCGCGAGGTGCGCCTGGTCGGTGCCGAGGCCGCGGGCGAGGGGCTGGCTGGCGGACACCACGCGGCCTCGCTGGCGGCGGGTCGTCCGGGCGTGCTGCACGGCAACCGGACCTACGTGTTGTGCAACGACGACGGCCAGATCACCGAGACCCACTCGATCTCGGCCGGCCTGGACTATCCCGGCGTGGGACCGGAGCACGCCTTCCTCAAGGACACCGGGCGCGCCGAGTATCTGGGTATCGACGACGAGGAGGCGATGGAGGCCTTCCACCGCCTGTGCCTGACCGAAGGCATCCTGCCGGCGCTGGAGTCCAGCCACGCCGTGGCGCAGGCCATCAAGCTGGCGCGCGAATTGCCGCCGGACGGCCTGGTGCTGTGCAATCTTTCGGGACGCGGAGACAAGGACGTGCATACCATCGCCGCCCGCGAGGGCATCGAATTGTGATTGGGCGTGATGGACCCGATCTCTGCGCGACAGACCCATGCCGTGCATGCCCACGATCCCCCATTCCCCATTCTCCATTCCCGGCATCCCATGAATCGCATCGACAAGCGCTTTGACGCACTCAAGAAGGCCGGACGGACCGGCCTGATCCCCTTCGTCACCGCCGGCGATCCGGCGCCGGAGCTGACCGTGCCCGTGATGCACGCCCTGGTGGACGCCGGCGCCGACGTGATCGAGCTGGGCATCCCGTTTTCCGATCCCATGGCCGACGGACCGGTGATCCAGCACGCCAGCGAACGCGCACTGGCCCATGGCGTGGATGTCCGCCACGTGCTGGACTGGGTGCGCGCCTTCCGCGAGACGGACAGCGATACGCCGGTGGTGCTGATGGGCTACCTCAACCCGGTCGAGATCATGGGCGAGGAGGCCTTCGCCCGGGCTGCCGCCGAGGCCGGCGTCGACGGCGTGTTGCTGGTCGATTGCCCGATCGAGGAAGACGACACGACCGCGCCGCTGGGCGCGGCGGGCCTCCGTCGCATCCTGCTGACGGCGCCGACCACGGCCGAGGATCGGCTGACGAAGGCCTGCGAGACGGCCGAGGGTTTCCTGTATTATGTGTCGTTTGCGGGGATTACGGGAGCGGCACGGTTGGCGGTGGATACCATCGCCGAACGCGTGGCCGGTATCCGCCGGCGCTCGCGGGTGCCGGTGGCGGTCGGATTCGGGGTTCGCGACGCCGACACGGCCAGGGCCATCGGACAATTCGCCGATGCCGTGGTCATCGGCAGCGCGCTGGTCGATCGGCTGGACGGAGCGGCGGATGCCGCTGATGCGGGAGCGCGGGTTCACGATTTCCTGAACCCGATCCGCGCTGCCCTGGACCGGGAGGCCCCGCAGCGACAGACTTGAATTCACGGGCAGGCAATACCCCGGAGAGCGAACGATGAACTGGCTGCAGAAACTCATGACTCCGCGCATCCGCACGGAGAGCTCCAACGGCAAGAGCAAGGTGCCCGAGGGTGTGTGGGAGAAGTGCAAGGGTTGTGGCGGCGTGATCTACCGCCCCGAGCTCGAGCGCCAGCTGATGGTCTGCCCCAAGTGCGGATACCACCATGCCATCTCCGCGCGCCGGCGCCTGGATGAGTTGCTCGACGAAGGCAGCGGTGCGGAGCTGTTTGCCGATCTGGAGCCGGTCGATTCGCTGAAGTTCAAGGATTCGAAGAAGTACCGCGACCGCATCACCGCAGCGCAGAAGGCCACGGGCGAGAAGGACGCGATGGTCGTGATGCGCGGCCTGCTGAAGACGCGTCCGCTGGTCGCGGCGGCGTTCGAGTTTCGCTTCATGGGCGGCTCGATGGGTTCGGTGGTCGGCGAGAAATTCGCCCGCGCAGCCGAGCGGGCACTGGCCGAGCGCGCGCCTTTCGTGTGCTTTTCCGCCAGTGGCGGCGCGCGCATGCAGGAAGGTCTGTTCTCGCTGATGCAGATGGCCAAGACCTCGGCCGCGCTGGCCCGCCTGCGCGATGCGGGCGTGCCCTACATCTCGGTGCTCACGCACCCGACCACGGGCGGCGTCTCGGCAAGCTTCGCCATGCTGGGCGACCTCAACATCGGCGAACCCAAGGCGCTGATCGGATTCGCCGGTCCGCGCGTGATCGAGCAGACCGTGCGCGAGACCCTGCCGGAAGGCTTCCAGCGCTCGGAGTTCCTGGTCGAGCACGGAGCGCTGGACATGATCGTCGATCGCCGCGAGATGCGTGACAAGCTGGCCGACGTCCTGGCGCTGCTGATGCGTTCGGACCGCGTGGCCTGAATCCTCCGGTCGGTTGCGCTTTGCATGCCGGGGTCAGATTCATATCCGGCGCGCCGATCTTGAGCGGATGGATGTACGGTGATACCAATAAGATTTGGTATCCATGCATCCGGGGGCGCTTCCGTCCCCAGGAAGGGGTATCATGGTTCACGTCGGCGTATGTCTGCGACCGGCATGTAGCGGGACACCGATGCAGGGGAGGGGCATGACGGGCCATCCAGAGACGGACACGCGGCGCGACACGGGCCGCCTGAAGGGCGTTGCCATGCAGGCGGGATGCCCCGGGAGCGCTGCATGAACATGCTGCCCGGCCAGGAGTGGCACCTGGATCTGCGCTATCCGGACCTGCATGCACTGGGCAGCCTGCTGCGTGTGTGCGGCATGGCCGTGACGCCCTTGGCACCCGCCCCGATGCAGGCCGTGCTGGGTTCGGATCATCTCGAGGACACGATCCTGTGCAGCAGCCGTTACCGGTTCCCGGTACGTGCGCGCTTTCGCCTTCCCGAGGACCGCAGCCTGATCGCCTATGTGCACGAAGCGGGCGAGGGAAGCTGGGTGGGTGGCGAAAAGCTGGAATCGGGCATGGTCCTGCTGGGCATGCCCGGAAGCCGCTGCGAATTGCGCCTGGCCGCCGGCACCTGCTGGAGCCTGATGCTCCCCAGCGGGCATCATCTGCGGCGTGAGTTCGCGCGTCTGGATTTCTATGCCCAGACCGTCTCGCGCCGGGTGCAGCGGTTGCATCCGGAGCCTGCCACCGAGGTCGCCGACCGTCTGCAGAGCGCCTTCGACTGCATGCGCCTGCGCTACGTCGAACAACGCCGCGACATCAACATCAAGGCGTTGCTGACCCGCCTGCAGGCCACCTTGCTGCCGGACATCATCTCCCTGTTCCCGGCCACGCCCGACAACTCGCGCACCCGGCACTCGCACTACCTGGTGCTGCGGCGCGTGGAGAACTTCATTGCCGCCAACCTGCGCCACGAGATCCGTGTCCGCGACCTGTGCGAAGCCGGTTCGACCAGCGAGCGCAACCTTCGCTACATCTTCGGCGAATTCATCGGCATTTCGCCCAACCAATACCTTTCCACGCTGCGCCTGTGCGAGGCACGGCGGCTGCTGAGCGAATCGTTGCCGGGCCAGAACACCGTGCGTGCCATTGCCCTGGAGTGTGGCCTGTGGGATCTCTCGCGCTTCGCGGAAAGCTATCGGCAGCTGTTCGACGAGTTGCCCAGCGAAACCCTGCGCGTGCACAAGACATCCCTGCCGGAAAAACGCACGCCCTACTTGTCTCCAAGTATCCAGTTCACCTGAGGATCCCCGACCCGTTTGCGTTGCGCCGGCGCGTCCCGTGATGTGCCGGCCGTGCCGGGGTTCGTGTGGCGCAAGCGGTACCCGTGTGCGGCAGATGGACGCGTGGCGTCAGCGCGAGACCGAGCGACGCAGTCGCGACAGCACGTTCGCCGTCGAGTTGGCGGCCTCGACGGGCTCCTCGGAACCTTCCGCGGCCACATAGCCGGCAAGGTAGTAGGCGTTGATGAAGCCGGCGACATCCTCGACCGGGGACTTGGCTGCGTCGGCCACCTCCTGGAGCGTGCCGGCCTGCTTCATCATGGCGGTGGCGATCCTGAAATGGCGAGGGAACTCGCGTTCGATCTGTGGCCAGCGGGTCAGCTTCCACACCGCCGAGGCATCCAGATGAGGTGCCAGTGCGCCCTTGCTGGCGCACAGGGCGGCGAACCAGAGCAGGCGCACGACCGGCTGTTCGGGGCCTGCGTGCTGAACCTTGGGGTCATCGCTTTCGATGCTGCGCAACGCTGTCGTCGGCAGGTCGAGCAGTTTCTCGATCGGCTTGAGCTGGGGCGGTGCGCGGTAGATGTTGTTGGCCGGATCGATGAACAGGTGGATGTCGCCATCACCGCCCTCGACCAGGGTCGGTTCGGTCAAGCCGCCACTGAGCAGCAGCGTGCCCACGGTGGCCGGAACCTCTGCGGCACCGGTTTCGGCGGGTGCAGGGGCCGTCGGTGCCGGCGCTTGCGGTGTCGGAGCGGGGGCGGCGTCCTGGACCGGTGCCGGTGCCGGTGCCGGTTTGGCGACCGGTGCGGCCTTGGCCGGTTCTTTCGGCTTGGAAGGCGCCTCGGCGCTGCGCTGGGGGGCGGCCTCGGGTGGCGCGGGTCGGGGGGCGGCTGCCGCTTTTTCCTTCGCCGGCGCCGGGGCTGGCCGAGTTCCGGCGTTCTCGCCATGCTGGACCTGAAGCAGCATCTTCAGAAGCTTGTCGCTGTCCAGCGGCTTGTTGAGCAGCAGTTCGCAGTCTCGCATGCTGGGCTGTTCGGTGTAGGCCGCGCAGAGGCGATCCTCGGCGACGGCGCGCAACCAGTCCATGTGCCCCCACACGCTGTCCACGTCGACAATCAGCAGGTCGCTGCTACCGCCTTCGGACAGGCTCCACTGGCCCAGCTTGGGCGAGTCCAGTGTTTCGAGCACCTTCTTGGCATCGGTCTCGGAGAGACCGGACAAGGCGAGGTTGAAAAAAGTCTTCAATGAATTTCCCCCTGAGCATGGCCGGCAAACCCGAGGCACGGCCACAAAATCAGTGCGCACATTGTCGCGTTATTTCGGCGTGGGTCAATGGCGGCGGGCCCGCTGCCCGAAATCAGGTCACGAAAATCGCCCGGATTCCCGTGCGAGCGGCGCTGCGGGGACGCCCAGCACGGCCCTGTCCCGAAGGACCGCGCGAATCGGGCCCATGCGTCCGGTGCGGCCCGAAAGAGCGGCCGGAACCTTTTCGCGTGCGCGCCGGGACATGTCCACGCCGTGGCGCTCTGGTATCCTGAAGGGCTTGTCCCATGATGCTTTCGCGACCATGACCGTGCGCACACGTTTTGCCCCCAGCCCGACCGGATACCTGCACATCGGCGGGGCGCGAACGGCCCTGTACTGCTGGCTGGAGGCCCGCCATCACGGTGGCCAGTTCGTGTTGCGCGTGGAGGACACCGATCGCGAGCGCTCCACCGACGCGGCGGTGCAGGCGATCCTGGACGGCATGACCTGGCTGGGCCTCGAGGCCGACGAGGGCCCGATCTACCAGACCGATCGCCTGGAACGCTATCGCGAAGTGGTCCAGCGGCTGCTGGACGAAGGCAAGGCCTACTATGCCTACGAGACCCGCGAGGAGATCGAGGCGATGCGCGCCGAGGCCATGGCCAAGGGCGAGAAGCCACGCTACAACGGCTACTACCGCGACCGCAACGAGCCGTACCGCGAGGATCCCCATCGCGTCATTCGCTTCAAGAATCCGCTTTCCGGCTCGGTGGTGTTCCACGACAAGGTCAAGGGCCGCATCGAGTGGTCCAACACCGAGCTGGACGATTTCGTGCTGTTCCGCTCCGACGGCTATCCCACCTACAACTTCGCCGTGGTGGTCGACGATATCGACATGGGCATCACCGAAGTCATCCGCGGCGACGACCACGTCAACAACACCCCGCGCCAGATCAACGTCTACCAGGCGCTGGGCGCGCCGGTGCCGACCTTCGCGCACCTGCCGATGATTCTCGGCGCCGACGGCCAGAAGCTGTCCAAGCGCCACGGCGCGGTGGGCGTGATGCAGTACCGCGAGGACGGCTACCTGCCGCACGCGCTGCTCAACTACCTGGTGCGCCTGGGCTGGTCGCACGGCGACCAGGAGATCTTCTCCGTGGCCCAGATGATCGAGCTGTTCGACATCGCCGACGTCAACGCCTCGGCGGCGCGCTTCGACATGGCCAAGCTGGGCTGGCTCAACCAGCAGTACCTCAAGAGCGAGGATCCGGCCGTGACCGGCGAGGAACTGGCCTGGCATCTGCAGCGGATCGGCATCGATCCGGCCAGTGGCCCGGCGCCCGCCGACGTGGTGGTGGCGCTGTGCGACCGCGTGCAGACGCTCGCGGACATGGCCGAGCGCGCCCGCATCTGGTACGCACCCATCGCCGAGTGGGACGAGAAGGCGGTCCAAAAGCATCTCAAGTCCGCGACCGCACCGGCGGTGCTGGAGGCGGTGCAGGCGGCGCTGCAGGATCTTCCCGAGTGGAAGCCCGAGCCGATCCACGAAGTGGTCAAGCAGGTGGCCGAACAGCTCGAGCTGGGCATGGGCAAGGTGGCCCAGCCGCTGCGCGTGGCCATGACCGGCACCCAGGTGTCGCCGTCGATCGACCACACCGTGTACCTGGCCGGACGCGAGCAGGCGTTGCGTCGCGTCGCGCACGCGTTGGAACTGAGCCGCGCCGGTTGAGCATGAGCGGTCGGGCTCGCCATGGCTGAACTGCTGCACCGGATCCTCAAGGGCGTGGACCTGTCCTCGCCGCACGCGGCCTGGCAGATCTTCCACAACATGCTGGCCCTGATGCCGTGGACCGCCCTGCTGTGGTTCACCGCGGCCAGCCTGGTGCTCGGCGCCGCGGTCGGCTGGTGGCGGGGGCGGCTTTGGACCGGCATCTGGATCAGCCTGGTGATCGGACCGGTGGCGCTGCTGATCCTGCTGGCCCTGCCTTCGCGGCGCCATCGTCCCGATTCGGATGAGTCGGGCCCGCCCGCCACGCAGTGATAAGATGGCACCGGGCCTGAAGAAGCCACCCGATGACCGTCTTTTCGCACAAGCCGCACCAACACGACCACGACGCCGAGCGCTTCGTGCAGCAGGTGGTGCGCGCCAGCCGCGAACGCGGTTTGCGGCTGACGCCGTTGCGCCGCGAGGTGCTGGAGCTGGTGGCGGCCTCGAAAAAGCCGGTCAAGGCCTACGACCTGCTCGACCAGCTGCGCGAGCACCATGGCAACGCCGCGCCGCCCACGGTCTATCGCGCCCTGGACTTCCTGCTCGAGCACGGGTTCATCCACAAGCTCGAGTCGATCAACGCGTACGTGCACTGCCCGCATCCGGCGCAGTCGCACCAAGTGCCGTTCCTGATCTGCGACCAGTGCTTGAGCGCGTTCGAGGTCTGCGACGAGCGCGTGGCGGACCTGATCTCGGCCCAGGCCCGGGCGCTTGGCTTCAAGCCGCAGGACCAGACCCTGGAAGTGCACGGCCTGTGCAGCGAATGTCAGCAGAAGGCCCGCTGACCCCGGGGAATCACGGATTCCACACCCTTTCGTGAGAACGAGGCGGGGGTGCGTTGCGCCCGGAAAGATATGTTATATTGTAACAAAGATGAATCTGGAACCGTGGCCCTCGCGACGCTGCCGTTCCGGACTTGTTTCCCCGTACATCCCGGAGCAGGCACGCATGAACGCGCGTACCGAAGTCATCGTCGAAACCGATCCCCAACAGTCCCGCTGGTGGCACCTGGCCGACCGGCTGGGCGCGACCGCGTCGTTCCTGTGCGCGATTCATTGCGCGGTGTTGCCGTTCGTGATCGCGCTGCTGCCGCTGATGGGGCTGGAATTCCTCGCCGACCATGATTTCGAGCGCGGCTTCGTGCTGTTCGCCGCGGCCCTGGCCACCACCACCCTGGTGACCGGGCATCGCAAGCATGCACGGCGCCTGCCGCTGATGCTGGCTGCCCCGGGCGTGCTGCTGCTGGTGCTGGGCGTGACCGTCGTCGACCTGCATGCGCAGACGGCCCTGCACAGCGTGATGGTCACCTGCGGCGGCCTGCTGGTGGCCTCGGCGCACATCATCAACCTGCGCCTGACACATCGACACAGCGTCGCCTGCCGTCATCGCTGAGCCCCGGCACGAACCGGCCGGATGGCGGATGCATCCGCCGTGCCGGCGCACTACCATGGGCGTGTAGTTTCATCACGGCCACCAGTGAAGGAGGTTCCATGGGCAAGGGCGACATGCGCACCCGCAAGGGCAAGATCTACCGCGGCAGCCACGGCAGGACGCGACCGGGCAAGAGCAAGCCGTCGGCGGCGGCCACCGCCGTGGCCAAGCGGCCGGCGCGCAAGACCGCGCGCAAGAAATGACGCGCAGGCATGCGTGAACCCAAGGCCCCGCTCCGGCGGGGCCTTTTTCGTGCGCGCGGCACGGGCGCCACTTCGCGTATGCTGGCGCCAGGAGGGGGCATGAGCGACGCATTCGACTACGACTACATCGTCATCGGGTCCGGCTTCGGCGGCAGCGTCAGCGCACTGCGCCTGAGCGAGAAGGGCTATCGCGTGGCGGTGCTCGAGTCCGGGCGCCGCTGGCGCGCGCAGGACTTCCCGCGTACCACCTGGTCGCTGCGCCGCTGGCTGTGGCGGCCCGGACTGGGCCTGCGCGGCTTCTTCAACATCCGCTTCTTCCGCCACGTCATGGTGCTGCACGGCCAGGCGGTGGGGGGCGGGTCGATCACCTACGCCAACACGCTGCTGGTGCCGCCCGGCGAGGTCTGGACCCAGGGCAGCTGGGCCGGGCTGGAAGACTGGGCCACGACCATGCCGGGGCACTACCGCACCGCGCAGCGCATGCTCGGGGTGGCGACCAACCGGCGTCTGGACGCAGCCGACCGGCGGCTGCGCGAGATGGCCGAGGCCGCGGGTTTCGGCGACAGCTTCCGACCCACCGAGGTCGGTGTGTATTTCGGTGCGGACGGTGACACGCCGGGCACCACCCGGCCCGATCCGTTCTTCGGAGGGGAAGGGCCGTCGCGGACCAGTTGCATCGGCTGCGGCGGCTGCATGGTCGGCTGTCGCTACGGCGCCAAGAACACGCTGGACCTGAACTACCTGTACCTGGCCGAACAACGCGGCGCCCGGGTACAGGCCGAGACCCGCGTGGTCGAGGTGACCCCGCTGGACTCCGCGGACGGTGCGGCTGGCTATCGCATCACGGCCGTGCATCGCGGACGGCAACAGGTGCTGCGCACGCGTGGCGTGGTGGTCGCGGCGGGCTCGCTGGGTACCCAGGACCTGCTGCTGCGCATGCGCGAGCAAGGGCATCTGCCGCGACTGTCGGCGCGCCTGGGCCACGACGTGCGCACCAACGCCGAATCGCTGATCGGCGTGCGCTATCCGGGCAGCAAGGTGGACCTGTCGCGCGGCATCGCCATCGGCTCCGGCATCCACCTGGACGGCAAGACCCACATCGAGGCCACGCGCTACCCGCGCGGCGCCGACGCCATGGGCCTGCTGCTGACGGTGATGGTGCGCGGCGGCGGGCACTGGCGGCGCATCGGTGCCTGGCTGGGCACGCTGGCGCGCGACCTGTTGCGTCATCCGCTGCGCACGCTGCGCATGCTGCAGCCGTTCGGCTTCGCCCGCGAGACCATCATCTTCCTGTGCATGCAGACGCTCGATTCCACCTTGCGCATGCGCCTGGCCCGTCGCTGGTACTGGCCGTTTCGCAAGAGGCTGGTGACCGAGGGCGCCAAGGTGCCCACCTGCATTCCCGAAGCCAACGCCTTTGCCGAGGCCTCGGCAAAGCTGACTGGCGGCGTGGCCGGCACCACCCTCAGCGAGATCCTGTTCGACACGCCGATGACCGCGCACTGCATGGGCGGCGCGGTGATGGGCGCCGATGCCGGGCAGGGCGTGTGCGACAGCCGCTGCCGCGTGTTCGGCTACCAGAACCTGTACGTGTGCGACGGCTCGGTGCTGTCCTCCAACCTGGGCGTGAACCCGAGCCTGACCATCACCGCGCTGGCCGAGCACGCCATGAGTCACGTGCCCGAAAAGCGGCCTCGCGGCGACTAGGCCGTGGTCGCGGGCTTGCCGGCGACCAACACCCGGTCCACCAGCTCGCCACCGATCCAGTAGGCCAGCTCGGCCGGGCCCTGCGCATTCCACAGCACCAGATCGGCGCGCTGGCCGATCGCCAGGGTGCCGCGGTCGTCCAGTCCCAGCGCACGGGCGGCGTTCGCGGTGATCCCGCGCAGGACCTCGTTCGGGGTCAGGCGGAACAGCGTGCAGGCCATGCTTGCGGCCAGGCGCAGCGATCGCAGCGGGGCGGTCCCGGGGTTGAGGTCGGTGGCCACCGCCATGGGCACGCGGTGCTTGCGCAGGGTGTCGATCGGCGGCAGTTGCGTCTCGCGCAGGGCATAGAAGGCGCCGGGCAGCAGCACGGCGACGGTACCGGCTTCGGCCATGGCGCGCACGCCGTCTTCGCTCAGGTATTCCAGGTGGTCGGCGGACAGGCCGCCGTACTGCGCCGTCAGCGCGGCACCGTCCTGGTCGGACAGTTGCTCGGCGTGCAATTTCACCGGCAGGTCCAGTTCACGCGCCTTCTCGAACACGCGTCGTACCTGGTCACGGCTGAAGCCGATGGTTTCGCAGAACGCGTCCACCGCGTCGACCAGGCCCTCGCCGGCCAGGGTCGGCAGCATGTGCCCGCAGACGTGATCGACGTAGCCATCGGCATCGTCGGTGTATTCGGGCGGCAACGCGTGCAGGCCCAGGAAGCTGGTGCGTACGGTGATGCCGAGTGTTTCCCCGATGCGCCGCGCCACGCGCAGCATGCGCCGTTCGCTGTCGGTGTCCAGGCCGTAGCCGGACTTGATCTCCAGCGTGGTCACGCCGTCGGCGAGCAGGTCCCGGGCGCGCGGCAGGGATTGTGCGAGAAGGCTGTCCTCGTCGGCGGCGCGGGTGGCGCGCACGGTGGAGGCGATGCCGCCGCCGGCGCGCGCGATGGCGGCGTAGTCGGCGCCTTCCAGGCGCATCTCGAACTCGTCCGCGCGCACGCCGCCGAATACCAGGTGGGTGTGACAGTCGACCAGGCCGGGCGTGAGCAGGCGGCCCTGCGCGTCGATGACGGTTTCGGCGCCGGCGTCGCCAGCCAGCTCAGCGGTGGCGCCGATCCAGGCGATGCGGCCGTCACGGCAACCGATCGCGCCGTCCTCGATCAGGCCGGGGCCGTCGTCCGCGCCGGCCAGGGTGGCGATGCGGGCGTGGGTCAGCAGCAGATCGAACGGCGTGTCGGCGGGCATGGTTCAGCCTCCGTCGCGTCGAGGCGGGTCGTCCTTCGAAGCACTCGCGTCCGGTGTCTTGTCTTCGGTTCCGGGCTGGTCGGCTTCCTTTTCCTCGGTGATGGTTTCACCGGACACTTCCTGGAATGCGCTGGTGCGATTGACTGCTTCCGATGCCGGTGGCGCGGCCTCGGAGGTATCGATGCCGGCAAAGTGTGCCTGCTTCCTTTCTTCCTCGGCCTTTTGCATGGCCTTCTGGCTTTTCTCGAAGTCGCGCACCAGGCGCTCGCCGAAGTCCTTGTAGACCGGGGTCGGGCTGAACAGCGAGGCGGCGGCGCGGGCCAGCAGGCACGAGGCCATGATCGGGATGACCATGTCCTGGTTGTCGGTCAGCTCCATGGAGATCACTGCCGAGGTCAGTGGCGCGCCGGTCACGCCGGACAGGTAGGAGCTCATGCCCAGCAGCACCACGGCCGAGGTCGGCGCGTTGGGCAGGAAATGCGCGATGTTGTGGCCCAGGCCCGCGCCCACGGCCAACGCCGGGGAGAACAGACCGCCGGGAATCCCGGCCCAGTAGGAGACCACGTTGGCCAGCAGCTTGTTGATGCCGAACCAGCTGCCGGCGGTGTCGTGTGCGCCCTGCACGAAGGCACGGGCCTGCTCGTAACCGGTGCCGTAGACGGTGTTGTGCGAGATCAGGCCCAGCACGCCGAGCGACAGGCCGCAGAAGATCGCGAACAGCACCGGCCAGCGCGCGCGCACGCGGCCGATCATGGCCAGGGGGCCGCGCCGGCTGAGCAGGATCAGTCGCGCAAAGATGCCGCCGAGCAGGCCGCCGACGATGCCGGTGGCCAGCACGGCCAGCCAGGCGTGTCCGAACGGGAGGCTGGCACTGACTTCGCCGAAATAGGCGTAGTTGCCCAGCACGCCGAGCGAGACGATGCCGCCGACGATGACCGAGGTCAGCAGCAGGCCCGAGAAGCGGTGCTCGAAGGCGCCGGCCAGCTCCTCGATGGCGAACACCACGCCGGCCAGCGGCGCATTGAAGGCCGCGGCGATGCCGGCGGCGCCACCGGCCAGGATGAAGCGCGAGATCGCCTTGGTGTCCGTGTAGCCGAATTTACGGCCGATCCAGTTGAACAGGCCCGCCCCCACGTGCACGGTGGGGCCCTCACGGCCGATCGAGGCGCCGACCATCATGGCCAGCAGGGTCATGAAGATCTTGCCGATGGCGATGGGCAGGGCCAGCATCCGTTCGCGGAAGCCCTCGTCCTCGACGTGCAGGGTGGCGATGACCTGGGGGATGCCGCTGCCGCGGGCCGCGCGGAAACGCCCTTCGGTGATCCAGGCCAGGAAGCCGAACACGATGGGCGTGACGATCAGCGGCAGATACGGATTGTAGGCGACCATCCGCTTGAACATGTCAAAGGACCAGTCGCTGGCCTTGGCGAAGATGATCGCGGCGACGGCCACCAGCAGCGCGGCCAACCACAGCGCGATGCGTCGTTTCCAGTGGTGGGGCGCGAAGAATTCGTGGCCCAGGATGGCTTCCAGGCGGGGGTTGGTGGATTTGCGGGTGCGGGCGGCGTTAGGCATCCCCCCATTATCGCAAATCTGGCTTTCCAATACCTTGCAGTCCGTCGAAGGGCATACTCCACGGTACCCGTGGGTTGCCGGCAAAACGGGGCGGCCTGCCATGTCCGGTCGCGGGCTTGCGCGTTCGCCTTGGCTGGACGGTGCATCTGTCGCAGACTTGGCCGCGCCGAGTCCGGCCCGTCCGGGTGCCGGAGCGTACCAGGGAAAGCCAAGGTCCAGCATGCCCATGACATCCGTATCGATCGACCATCTGTGGCGCGACGGCGCCTGGCACACCGGGGTGCACATGGCCACGGACGCCCGGGGTCGCTGGACGGCGTCCGGCAAAGATGCCCGGGAAGCATCGCTGCGCTGTGCCCTGCCGGGCATGCCCAACCTGCATTCGCACGCTTTCCAGCGCGCCATGGCCGGGCTGGCCGAACGCCGCGGGCCGGGCGACGACAGCTTCTGGACCTGGCGCGAGACCATGTACGCCTTCGCCGCGCACATCGGTCCGGAGCAGCTCAAGGCCATCGCCGCGCAGCTGTACGTGGAAATGCTCAAGGCCGGCTACACCCACGTGTGCGAATTCCATTACCTGCACCATCGTCCCGACGGTCAGCCGTATGCCGATCCGGCGGCGATGTCCGCGGCCCTGGTCGAGGCTGCCGAGGAGACCGGCATCGGCATGACGCTGCTGCCGGTGCTGTACATGAGCGGCGGCTTCGACGGCAGGCCGCTGGGCGAGCGCCAGCGCCGCTTCGGCCATGACGTGGAGGCCTACCTGCGGCTGCTGGAGAGCCTGCGTCGCATGGAAAGCCCGATGCTGCGCGTGGGCATCGCCCTGCATTCGTTGCGCGCGGTGCCCGGGTCGGCCATGCGCGAAGTGCTGGCAGCCGAACCGGCCGCGAGCGGTCCGATCCATATCCACATCGCCGAGCAGATCGGCGAAGTGCAGGACTGCCTGGCGCTGCGCGATGCGCGCCCGGTGCAGTGGCTGCTCGAGCATGCGCCGGTGGATGCGCGCTGGTGCCTGGTGCACGCCACCCACATGGATGCCAACGAAGTCCGCGCGCTGGCCGCCACGGGCGCGGTCGCGGGCCTGTGCCCGACCACCGAGGCCAACCTCGGTGACGGCCTGTTCGCACTGCCGGCCTGGCTGGATGCCGGAGGCCGCCTGGGCATCGGTTCGGACTCGCACATCTCGGTCTCGCCGGTGGAGGAACTGCGCTGGCTGGAATACGGCCAGCGGCTGCTCTCGCGCCACCGCAACGTGGTCGCACGCGCGCCCGGTGCCAGCGTCGGCGAGACGCTGTGGGACGCGGCCCTGGCCGGCGGGGCGCAGGCCGCGGATGCGGACCTGGGCGCGGCGCAGCCGGGTCATCGTGCCGACCTGCTGGTGCTCGACGACGACGCCCCGCAACTGGCCGCGCGCGACACCCGCAGCATGCTCGACAGCTTCCTGTTCGCCGGCAACGCGCCGCTGGTGCGCGATGTCATGGCCGGCGGCGACTGGGTGGTGCGCGATTTTCGCCATCGCGACGAGGAGCGCATCGCCGAACGCTATCGCGTCACCCTCGAGAGCCTGCGCGAAATGCTGTGATCCGCATTTTTCCCGACATGCGCCCGCGGGTGCTTGCTCCGGACGCGGCATGGCGCGAGCATGCGCGTTTGACCCGCAGGTCCCCGGCCGCTTGAACACCGACATCGATTCCGCCCCCGTTGCCGCGGCCCATGCCGAACCGATCCGCCACAACACGGCGGCGTTCCGGCGCACCAACCTGGCGCTGTTCGCGGGCGGCTACTGCACCTTCAGCCTGCTGTACTGCGTGCAACCGCTGATGCCGCTGTTCACGCGCGACTTCGGCGTGGCGCCGGCTACCGCCAGCCTGTCGCTGTCGCTGACCACCGGCGTGCTGGCCTTCGCCATGCTGGCCTGCGGGGCGATCGCCGATGCCTACGGACGCAAGCCGGTGATGCAGGTCTCGCTGCTGGCCTCGGCGCTGCTGGCCCTGGCCAGCGCGCTGGTGCCGGGCTGGCACGCGTTGCTGGCGGTCCGCGCGTTGATGGGACTTTCGCTCAGCGGCGTGCCGGCCGTGGCCATGGCCTACGTCAGCGAGGAGATGCACGTCGAGTCGGTGGGCCTGGCCATGGGCCTGTTCATCGGCGGCTCGGCGGTCGGCGGCATGGGCGGGCGCCTGCTCACCGGCGTGCTGACCGACTGGCTGGGTTGGCGCGCCGCGGTGGCCGCGATCGCGTTGATGGGGCTGGGCCTGGCGCTGGTGTTCATCCGCGCGCTGCCGGCCTCGCGCCATTTCACGCCGCGGCGGCTGCGCCCGCGCACCCTGGCCGCCGCCCTGGGCGAGCTGCTGCGCGATCCGGCGCTGCGCTGGCTGTTCGCCGAGGGTTTCCTGCTGATGGGGGCGTTCGTGACCACCTACAACTACATCGGCTACCGCTTGCTGGCACCACCGTATGCGCTCAGTTCCGGCGAGGAGGGCCTGATCTTCGCGGTCTACCTGGTGGGCATCTTCAGTTCCAGCTGGATGGGCCACCTGGGCAACCGGGTGGGTCGGCGCAAGGTGTTCTGGAGTGCCTTCGTGCTGGTGCTGGCGGGCATCGCGCTGATGCTGGCACGACCGCTGGCGTGGGTGGTTGTCGGGCTGGCCGTGGTCACCTTCGGCTTCTTCGCCGGGCATTCGATGGCCGCCAGCTGGGTTGGGCGGCGCGCCACGCGCTCGCGCGCCCAGGCGTCCTCGCTGTACCTGTTTTCCTATTACATGGGTTCGAGCCTGGCCGGCGCCGCCGGCGGCATGTTCTGGGCCCGCGAAGGCTGGCCCGGCGTCAGCGCGTTCACCGCCGCGCTCACCGTGCTGGGCCTGGTCGGTGCGCTGCGCCTGGTGGCGATTCCCTCGCGGCTGGCCTCGCGCGACACCTCCCTGCACCCCGGCGCCGCGCAGTAGCGGCCGGTCGGACCCGGCGGGGTGTCCGCGCCGGGCCAGGGCATGCGACAATGCGCATTCCCTGCGGCACTGCCCGGTGCCGGAAGCGGGGAATTTCCCGGTTCATGCCGATGGCGCCTTTCGAGGTGCCTCTTGCCATGCGTCCGCCCGGCGTGGACGTGCGGCCCAGCAATCGTGTCCGTGCGCGAGCGAAGCCCGCGCCGCGGATCGTGTCCGAGTGTGCTTGATGTCCCTGTCGTTTTCCGAAATCCGCAACAACACCCTGTCCGGCCTGACCGTGGCCCTGGCCCTGGTGCCCGAGGCACTGGCCTTTGCCCTGGTCGCGCACGTCAATCCGCTGACCGGCCTGTACGCCGCCTTCGTGCTGTGCCTGGTCACCGCCATGTTCGGCGGCCGCCCCGGCATGATCTCCGGCGCCACCGGCTCGATGGCCGTGGTGATGGTCTCGCTGGTGGTCACGCACGGCGTGGAGTACCTGTTCGCCACCGTGGTGCTGCTGGGCCTGATGCAGCTGGTGTTCGGCGCGTTGAAGTTCGGCAAGTTCATCCGCATGGTGCCGCACCCGGTGATGCTGGGTTTCGTCAACGGCCTGGCGATCGTGATCGCCCTGGCACAGCTGCACCACTTCAAGGAGAAGGGCGCCGACGGCGCGATGCACTGGCTGCACGGCACGCCGCTGCTGGTGATGCTGGGCCTGGTGGCGCTGAGCATGGCGATCATCTACCTGTTGCCGAAGTTCACGCGTGCGATTCCCTCGGCGCTGGCGGCGATCATCGCGGTGGCGCTGCTGACCCAGTTCGGCGGCATCGCCACGCGCACGGTCGGCGACCTGGCCTCGATCAAGGGCGGGTTCCCGCCGTTCCACATCCCGGACGTGCCCTGGAACCTCCAGACCCTGCGCATCGTGTTCCCGTACGCGCTGATCCTGTCGATCATCGGCCTGACCGAATCGCTGCTGACACTGAACCTGATCGACGAGATGACCGAGACCCGCGGGCAGCCCAACCGCGAATGCCTGGCGCAGGGCGCGGCCAACGTGCTCAGTGGCCTGTTCAGCGGCATGGGCGGCTGCGCCATGATCGGCCAGAGCATGATCAACGTGAACGCGGGCGCCACCCGGCGCCTGTCCGGCATCGTCGCCGGCATCGCGCTGCTGTGCTTCATCCTGTTTGCCTCGGACCTGATCGAACGCATTCCGCTGGCCGCGCTGGTCGGGGTGATGTTCGTGGTTGCGGAAAAGACCTTCGAGTGGGGCAGCGTGCGCGTGTTCGGCAAGGTGCCGCGCGCCGATGCGCTGGTGGTGGTCGCGGTGACGGTGGTGACCGTGTTCACCGACCTGGCCATCGCGGTGGTGGTGGGCGTGGTGGTCTCGGCGCTGGTGTTCGCGTGGCAACACGCCAAGCAGATCAGCGTGAGCACATCGGTCGACCATGAAGGCTGCAAGGTCTATGCCCTCGAGGGCACCCTGTTCTTCGCCTCGGTCACCGGCTTTGCCGACCTGTTCACCCCGCGCGAGGATCCCAGGGACGTGATCGTGGAGTTCCGCGACGCGAAGGTGATGGACCATTCGGCGATCGAGGCCATCGATGCCCTGGCCGAGCGCTACCTGAAGCTGGGCAAGCGATTGCACCTGCGCCACCTCAGCCCCGATTGCGCCGAGCTGCTGCACAAGGCGCGCAAGATGATCGAGGTGAACGTGCTGGAGGATCCGCTCTACCACCCGGCCGACGACCAGCTCGGCTGAGCGACGCGGCCGCGGCGATGCCGCCGCGGCCGGTGCCGGTCAGTGCATCCGGCGAGGACCCGGATGGCGGTGGTGGCGCAGCATGCGCCGGCCCACGGCGAAGCTGCCGTCGTTGCGAAGCGGCTTCAGGCCCAGCAGGTGCATGGCCAGCGGGTAGACGTCGACATTGGGAAATTCCGGCACCACCAGGCCGCGGCGGAAGGCCGGCCCGTGGGCGATGAACAGCGCGCGCATGCGCGGGTCGGCGTTGTCGTAGCCGTGCGAGCCGCGGTTGTGGACGTGATGCTTCTCCCACCGGGTGGTGCTGATGGTCCAGCCGGTCTGCGGCGAGCACACGATCGGCGGCACGCGCGGGTTGCTGCCGTAGTGCAAGCGCGCCGGGATGTGGTGCTTGTCCCAGCAGTGCATGTGCCGGTGCGGGCGCAGCAGGGCCCGCCGGACTTCCCTGCGGTGGCCGCGTTTCGGAAACAGGGTGGCCAGCTCGCCCATCGACACCACGCGAATGTGGCGCATGTCGACCAGGCGGTCCATCAGGATGGTCTTGCGCGCCGGCGAGCGCGCCATGCCGTGGTCGGAGACCACGATGATGTTCATGCGGCGATACAGACCGCGTCGCTTGAGCCCCTTGACCAGCAGGCCGATCGCGGCGTCGATGCGGTGCATGGCCGCGTTCACCTGCGGCGAATCGGGGCCGTATTCGTGGCCGGCATGGTCGACGCGGTCGAAGTACAGGGTCAGGAAGTCCGGCCGTTGCGAAGGCGGCAGGTCCAGCCAGCGTAGCACCCGGCGCACGCGCTGGCGCGGCGTCATGCGGCCGTTGTACGGCAGCCAGTGATCCGGGCGGACGCCGTGGATCTTCGCCGAGGATCCGGGCCAGAACATGGTCGCGGTCTTCAGGCCGTGCTTGTCCGCGGTGACCCAGATCGGTTCGGCCTCGTCCCACCAGCGCCTGTCGCCCACGGCCCTGCGGTTGCCCAGGCTGAAGCGTCCGATGCGCGGGTCGAGCATGGTGTTGTTGACGATGCCGTTGTGGTCCGGATACCGGCCCGTGACCAGCGTGTAGTGGTTGGGGAAGGTCAGCGACGGGAACGCGGGTTGCATGGCGCGTGCGCGCACGCCGGTGGCCGCCATGCGGCTTAGCGTCGGCGTCTGGCCGCGGTGGATGTAGTCGGCACGGAAGGCATCGATGGAAATGAGCAGCAGCGGCGCCGGTCGGCGCACCGCCACGCTGGCCAGGCGCCGCGGCGGCTGCATCGGCAGCGTCTTGTGCACCACGCGCGCGGTTGGCGGGGGCGGGGTCGGGGCGTGCGGCGTGGTGCCGGGTCGGACCTGCGCGACGCAGCCGGCCAGCAGCACCGCCAGCGGCAGGGTGCGAATGAGCAATTTCATGGCGTTCAGGTTGGGATCAAACCCGGCGAGTATATTCGATGACCATGACAGCTCATCGACGACTCCTATCTGTGACGATCGCGGGTTGTGCCATGGCCCTGGGCATGGCGGCGGCCAACGCCGCGACGCCCGCGTCCGCCCAGTCCACGAGCCTGCAGCAGCAGGCCCGCACCGACCAGGTGCGCAGCCAGTTGCGCTCCAGCAGCCTGCGCGAACAGCAGCGCCAGCAGACCACCGACACCACGCGCAAGGCCTTCCAGAACAGCAGCAGCGCGCAACAGGGCATCGACCGGACCGACCGCGCCAGCAGCAGCGGCTACCGTTCCCGCCAGCGCGACCGCGTGCAGGACTACCTGCATCGCGAGCAGGCAGCGTCCACGGCGCATTCGGGGTCGAGCTCGAGCACCAGCCAGCCGGCCCACGCCTCCAGCTCGCACTGAGCGTCCGATTCCCGCGGCCTGTCCGTGACCTTTCGCGGGTCCGGATGTGCGCCCGCGGGACGTCCGTTACACTGCCGGGCCGATGCCGCACGTGTGCGCGGTGTCCTGCAACCGGAGTGAATGTATGACGGCTGCCGCCGACCGGGCCGTGCACGAACGCGTCGTCGTGCGCGGTGCACGCGAGCACAATCTCCAGAACGTGGACCTGGAACTGCCGCGCGATGCGCTGGTGGTCTTCACCGGCGTGTCCGGCTCGGGCAAGTCCTCGCTGGCCTTCGGCACCCTCTACGCCGAGGCCCAGCGGCGCTATTTCGAGTCGGTGGCCCCCTATGCGCGGCGCCTGATCGAGCAGGCCGGCGCGCCGGACGTGGATGCCATCGACGGCCTGCCGCCGGCGGTGGCCCTGCAGCAGCGCCGCGGCGGCGGCAGCAATGCGCGAAGTTCCGTGGGCAGCCTGACCACGATGTCCAACGCCCTGCGCATGCTCTACTCGCGCGCCGGGGACTACCCGCCGGGGCAGGCGCTGCTGGAGTCGGACGCGTTCTCGCCCAACACGCCGGCGGGCGCATGCCCGGACTGCCACGGCCTGGGTCGTACCTTCGACGTCACCGAGGCATCGATGGTCCCCGATCCCTCGCTGAGCATCCGCGAGCGCGCCGTCGCCGCCTGGCCCCAGGGATGGCAGGGCAAGAACTATCGCGAGATCCTGATGACGCTGGGCTACGACGTCGACCGCCCCTGGCGCGAGCTTCCGCAGGCCGACCGCGACTGGATCCTGTTCACCGACGAGCAGCCCACCGTGCCGGTGTTCCGCGACGTCCCGGCCGCCGAGGCGCGCGAACGGTTCGCGCGCGGCGAGGCCGGCAACTACAAGGGCACCTACGTCAGTGCGCGTGCCTACGTGATGCACACCTTCGCCAGCTCGCCCAGCGAGGCCATCAAGAAGCGCGTGTCGCGCTACATGGTGTCGCGCCCCTGCGCGAGCTGCGGCGGCGGCCGGCTGCGCCGCGAGGCGCTGGCGGTGACCTTCGCCGGCATGGACATCGCCCAGGCCTCGCGCCTGCCGATCCGCCAGTTGGGCGAGCGCCTGGGGCCGGCCGCCCGGGGCCAGGCCGGCGAGGACACGTCCCATCCGGAGAAGATCCAGGTCGCCCAGCGCCTGGCGGGCGACATCTGCGCCCGCATCGAGACCCTGGTCGACCTGGGCCTGGGCTACCTGTCGCTGGACCGCAGCACGCCCACGCTGTCGCCCGGCGAACTGCAGCGCCTGCGCCTGGCCACGCAGTTGCGCGCGCAGCTGTTCGGCGTGGTCTACGTGCTCGACGAGCCCTCGGCGGGCCTGCACCCGGCCGACACCGAAGCCCTGCTGCGGGCGCTGGAGCGTCTGAAGGATGGCGGCAATTCGCTGTTCGTGGTCGAGCACGAGCTGGACGTGATCCGTGCCGCCGACTGGATCGTCGACATCGGTCCGGACGCCGGCGAGCAGGGTGGCCGCGTGCTCTACAGCGGTCCGCCCGACGGCCTGCGCGACTGCGCCACCTCGCACACCCGACGCTATCTTTTCGATGCGCGCGAGGACGCCCCGCGCACGCCGCGCGAGGCCCGCGGCTGGCTGCGTATGGAGGGGATCGAGCGCAACAACGTGCGGGGCCTGGACGTGGCCTTCCCGCTGGGCGTGATGAGCACGGTGACCGGAGTGTCCGGCGCCGGGAAATCCAGCCTGGTCGGCCAGGCGCTGGTGGAACTGGTGGCGCAGGGGCTGGGTGTCCCGCACCTGGCCGAGGACGAGGGCGACGAGTTGCCGGTCGAGGATGCGCCGCCGCCGACCGGCGGGCGCATCGCCGCGGGCCTGGACGCGATCACCCGCCTGGTGCAGGTGGACCAGAAGCCGATCGGCCGCACGCCACGTTCGAACCTGGCCACCTACACCGGCCTGTTCGACCACGTGCGCAAGCTGTTCGCGGCCACGCCCGAGGCGCGCGAGCGCAAGTACAACGTGGGCCGCTTCTCCTTCAACGTGGCCAAGGGGCGTTGCGCCACCTGCGAGGGCGAGGGCTTCGTCAAGGTGGGCCTGCTGTTCCTGCCCTCGGTGTACACCCCGTGCCCGGACTGCCATGGCGCGCGCTACAACGAGGACACCCTGGCCATCCAGTGGCGCGGCCGGAACATCGCCCAGGTGCTCGACCTCACGGTCGACGCCGCGGCGGCATTCTTCGGCGACGAGGTGCCGGCCCTGGCGCGCTCGCTGGCGACCCTGCGCGAGGTCGGCCTGGGCTACCTGCGCCTGGGCCAGCCGGCCACCGAGCTGTCCGGCGGCGAGGCCCAGCGCATCAAGCTGGCCACCGAGCTGCAGCGCCAGCAGCGCGGGCACACCCTGTACGTGCTCGACGAACCCACCACCGGCCTGCATCCGGCCGACGTCGACCGCCTGATGCAGCTGCTGCACGGCCTGGTCGATGCCGGCCACACGGTGGTCCTGGTCGAGCATGACCTGCGCGTGATCGCCGGCAGCGACTGGGTGATCGACATGGGTCCGGGCGCCGGCGACCAGGGAGGGCGGATCGTGACACAGGGCACGCCTGCGCAGCTGGTTGCGACCGGGAAGGGAGCCACGGCACGCTATCTGGCCGGCCAGCTTTAGGGCAGACTCGGCGTGCACTCGCGGCGTTCGCCGCTTCACGGGAATCCACATGCACGACACGCTACTGCAGCGGCACCTGATCGATCTGTTCGCCCGGCACGAGATCGAGCTGGACGCCGACGAGGACGGCTGGTTGCTGACCGATGACGAGCTGCCCGCCATCCGTGCCACATGGCACGAGGGGGCGGGCGAGGCACCCGGTCGCCTGGATGTCGACGTGGTGTTTGCCGAGGACCGGGTTATTGAGGAGAGCTTCGCCGGCATCGGTCAAGGCAAGGCTGGCGTGCGCGATGCGCTGGACCGCTTCGAACGTGGCGCCTTGCCGGTACTGCTGGCGGCTTGCTGGTATGTCACCGACGAGCGCCAACTGGAGCTGATGCAGTGGGAGACTGGCCTGCACACCTGGGACGTGTTTGCCGGGTCGTGGATGCTGCGTGGCGCGAATGATGACGTGATTCCGGTGTCCTCCGCCGCGGTCATCGCGGAGGCACTTCAACGCGAAACGCTGACGCCGGCACTGCACGCGCTGCGTCTGTTTCATGCACTGCCTGCCGACGGCGATGCCCGCACCGAGGTGCTGCTGGACAATGCGCCCTGGCCGGCCGGTACGCGCGCCCTGGCCGAGTGCGGCTGGCCGACCGATGCCGGTGCCTACAGTGCACACCGCGTGGTCGTGCTGGATGTTCGCGATTACTGAGTCATGCGTGTGCGCCGTGAACGTGTGAACGCGCGTGCCGGACGCACGACGTAGCCCATGCCCCAAAGTCCGGTGATCGCGGCGATCTGGATCAGCGGCAGTGCATCCATCTGGGTGTAGCCCAGGTCGCCCCGGATGCCGTTGATCGACACCAGACTGTTCGGGAAATGAACAGCGTGGGCACCGCCAAGGCCGCGGCAAAATGAAGGCCGAGCAGAGCGAGACGTCGATACGACAAGACCGCTGCCGTGAAGATGATCGCTTGCCCGCAGAGCGACAAGAACATCGCCGCAAGCGGCAAATGCAACATGTGGTGCAGGTAGTGCCTTGGATGCATTGCCCCCGCCGTACATGCTGCGAATGCCGCCAGTGTCGTCCAGCGCGCGCCAACCCGCGTGGCCAGCCAGAGCATGGGCAATGGCGCCAACCAGGCCGCCGGCCAAAGCGGATGCAACTGCGCGCCGAACCACCAGGCCAGCGTCGATAGCGCGGTCGTCGCCAAGCCAATCATCAACCACTCCGGATCAAGCCTTGAGGCCGATGGTCATTCGCTCCATCGATTCGAAGTGAACGTTGCGAAACAGCTCTTTGTCGAAGCTGAATCGGCCCGCGTGCGCGTCACCTCGCCCGGCAAGCCTGAGGATCCGCCGCGCCGGGTCACGTGGACAGGCCGTGGATCATGCGCTGCATCGATTGCAGGTAGAAGGCGCGGAAGGCCGCCTCGTCGTAGCTGAAGCGCCCGGCTCGGTACAGCGCGATCAGGCCGTGCTGCAGGCCGGTCAGGCTCATCATCACGGCATGCGGGTCGTCGTCCCGGAGCACGCCCTGGCGCATGCCCTCGGCCAGGGTCTGAACCACCACGTTGAAGGTGGGCGAGCGACCGGCACGGAAATCGTCCGGGTAGCGGCGAGCACCCTCGCGACGTGCGGAGAAGGCCAGATCGAACAGGTGCGGGTGGCGCAGGGCGAAGTCCAGGTGCGGCTCCAGCAGCGCCATCAGGCGATCCAGCAGGTCCGGGGCGTGGCTGCGCCGGCTCCAGTCCGCGGCCACCACGGCGAAGATGCGCTCTGCGACCGCCTCCAGCAGCGCCTCGCGGTTGGGGTAGTGGCGATAGATCGCCATCGGCGTGATGCCCACGGCCACGGCCACGCGGCGCATGCTGAGTGCTTCCGGCCCCTCGCGGTCGAGCAGGGCGTAGGCGGCGTCGAGAATCTTCGCGGCGGTGGTTGGCTCAGCCATGTATACGGTGTATACATGGGTCTTCCGGGCGCGGCAAGCCGCCGCCGCCCGACGGATCGCATCCGCACGCCATCGGGAGCCTGACCATGTCCGAACCGACCCGCATCGACCCCTCGCGCGAAATCCACCCGCCGACCGGCACCGAGCTCACCTGCAAGAACTGGCTGATCGAGGCGCCGTACCGGATGATCCAGCACAACCTGGATCCCGAGGTGGCCGAGAACCCGGCCGAGCTGGTGGTCTACGGCGGCATCGGCCGCGCCGCGCGCAACTGGGAGTGCTTCGACGCGATCCTCGAGTCGCTGCGCGAGCTGGAAGAGGACGAGACACTGCTGGTCCAGTCGGGCAAGCCGGTGGGCGTGTTCCGCACGCATGCCGACGCGCCGCGCGTGCTGATCGCCAACTCCAACCTGGTGCCGGCCTGGGCCACCTGGGAGCACTTCCACGAGCTGGATAAGAAGGGTCTGATGATGTACGGCCAGATGACCGCCGGCTCGTGGATCTACATCGGCAGCCAGGGCATCGTGCAGGGCACCTACGAGACCTTCGTCGAGATGGGCCGGCAGAGCTACGGCGGGGACCTCACGGGCAAGTGGATCCTGACCGCCGGCCTGGGTGGCATGGGCGGCGCTCAGCCGCTGGCCGCCTCGCTGGCCGGCGCCTGCTCGCTGACCGTGGAGTGCCAGCAGAGCCGCATCGACTTCCGCCTGCGCACGAAGTACGTCGACGAGCAGGCCGAGGACCTGGACGATGCGCTGGCGCGCATCGACAAGTACACCAAGGCCGGCGAAGCGAAATCCATCGCCCTGCTCGGCAACGCCGCCCAGATCCTTCCCGAGCTGGTCCGGCGCGGCGTGAAGCCGGACGCGGTCACCGACCAGACCAGCGCGCACGATCCGGTCAACGGCTACCTGCCGCTGGGCTGGACCGTTGAGGAATGGTTCGAGCGCCGCAAGTCCGATCCGGAGGGCACGCGCGATGCGGCCAAGCAGTCGATGAAGCAGCACGTGGACGCCATGCTGGCCTTCCATGCCCAGGGCATCCCGACCTTCGACTACGGCAACAACATCCGCCAGATGGCCTTCGACGTGGGCTGCGAGCACGCCTTCGATTTTCCCGGCTTCGTGCCGGCCTACGTGCGCCCGCTGTTCTGCCGCGGCATCGGCCCGTTCCGCTGGGTGGCCCTTTCCGGTGATCCGGAGGACATCCGCAAGACCGATGCCAAGGTCAAGGAGCTGATCCCCGACGATCCGCACCTGCACCGCTGGCTGGACATGGCCGGGGAGCGCATTGCCTTCCAGGGCCTGCCCTCGCGCATCTGCTGGGTCGGCCTGGGCCAGCGCGACAAGCTGGGTCTGGCCTTCAACGAGATGGTGCGCAACGGCGAGCTCAAGGCGCCGGTCGCCATCGGCCGAGATCACCTGGATTCGGGTTCGGTAGCGTCGCCCAATCGCGAGACCGAGGCGATGAAGGACGGCTCCGACGCGGTGTCGGACTGGCCCATCCTCAACGCGCTTGCTCAACACCGCCAGCGGCGCCACCTGGGTCAGCTTCCACCATGGCGGCGGCGTCGGCATGGGCTACAGCCAGCACGCCGGCCTGGTCATCGTGTGCGACGGCAGCGAGGCCGCCGACCAGCGCATCGCGCGCGTGCTGTGGAACGACCCGGGCACCGGTGTGATGCGCCACGCCGACGCCGGCTACGAGGACGCCATCGCCTGCGCCAGGGAGCAGGGGCTCAAGCTGCCGATGATCTGAGCAACGTCCAGCGGCGATCGGACGCCGGGATGCAGACCGAAAGGCCTCGCTCGTGCGAGGCCTTTTTCATGCGCGACGTCCAGCCGGGCACGAAAGTGCGACAATGCGAGGCTGGCCGTGGCCCGGGACGCATCGCGTGCCGAGCCGGTCGCGGCACCCTCCACGAACCCCGAACGGACATCCGATGAGCAGTCTGCCCCCATGCCCCAAGTGTGGCTCCGAGTACACCTACCAGGATGGGCACTTGTACGTGTGTCCCGAATGCGCCCATGAATGGTCGCCGGACGATGCGGCACCGTCCGAGGATGAGGGCCTGAAGGTGGTCGACGCCAACGGCAACGTCCTCGAGGACGGCGATTCGGTGACCGTGATCAAGGACCTCAAGGTCAAGGGTGCCTCGTCGGTGGTCAAGGTCGGCACCAAGGTCAAGAACATCCGCCTGGTCGAGGGCGACCACAACATCGATTGCCGTATCGACGGCATCGGCGCGATGAAGCTGAAGTCGGAGTTCGTGCGCAAGGCGTGATCGGCAAGGGCCAGGGCGGTCGATCGAACGGTGTGCCGTGAGCGAGGGAATGCATGGCTCAATCGGGCGATGCAAGCCACGATCCGATGCCAGGAAAGGGGCAGGAGGAACATGCCCGAATATTTGCCGGCGGCTCCTGATCCGAATGCCTCGGCTGCGGTAACGGTGATCCCTGGAGCGAGAAAGGCCCCGCGCATGCGGGGCCTTTCTCTGTCGTCGGAAGCTTGTGCACTGGCTACCGGCAAGTCTGCGATGCATCCGCGCGCTTGAGCAGTGCCTTGAGCGCCGGCGTCCACAATGTCCAGTTATGGTGTCCGGGCATCATCAGTGCGTGGCTGGGCGGCAGCAACGGGGTCATCAGCTCGATCGGCTTGCGGAAGCGTTCGCTGGCGCCGTAGGCCACCCACACCGTGCAGGCGCGCCCCGGTTCGTGCTGCCAGCGCCGGATGGATCGCCACAATTCGTGCTGGAAGGTGTCCGGGGTCATCGGCTGCGGCGGCCCCGGTTGCCATGCGCGCAGACCGCCGGCATCGCGTATTTGCCGGTGGATCGCCGCGTCGCCGAGGTACGGCGAGAGCAGCAGCATGCCGTGGGCCTGGCCCGGATAGGCGCGGTCGTACAGCAGCGCCCCCATGCCGCCCAGCGAAATCCCGGCCAGCCACAAGTGGCGTTTGCCGCGCGCGAGGGCGGGTGCGATGACCTCATCGTGCAGCCGTTGCGGTGCGCGCCCCTGCCGGTAGTACGGCATGGTCAGGCCGGCCAGGATCACGTCCGCGTCCGGCCACTGGTGCTGGATCGACTGCGCGACGCGATGACGCTCGAGGTCGGCCAGGCTGTCGCCGCGGCCGGGCAGCATGACCACCAGTCGGCTCGCCGGCTGAGGGGCCGGGTAGAACGTGGTGGGGATCGGCTTGGCGACGTTGCCGGTGGCCAGGCATCCGCCGAGGAACAGGGTCGGTAGCAGGATCAGCCAGAGCGGGGATAGAGCGCGGCGATGCATGGGTGGACCTCCTTGTGGCCGCAACAGTGTTCGTATCCTGACTGCTACGTGCAAATGCGTCGACCGGATGCGCTCCGAACCGCGCACAGACACGCAAGCAGGACGTCGCGTCCAGCCATTGTTTCTATGCTTGATGGGCTGTCCAGGCGCGCACCGAGGACAGCGACAACGGGCGGTAGCCGTTGGTCACCGGCGGATCGGAGGCCTGGGTGTCCGGGGCCAGGCAGTCGTACCCGCTGCAGGCCGTGCGGGGCGCCGAACCGGCTGTCCAGCCGTCGACCGTGCACGGCCTCGAGCGAGTCGCCGACGGCAAGGCCACGTCGTGCAGTTCGGTTCGCTTGCGCGGCGCGGTGCTGCACGGCACGCAGGCGATCCGTCGGGGTCCATGCGCTCTTCTTCGGTATCGAGGGTTGCATCCTGAGCCAGGAGTTCTTCGGAGTGACCAGGCCGGGCGGGTACTTCATGGCGCGCTGACAAGCGCCGACCCTGCGCACATAATGGTCGGGCCTATTCGTTCCGGAGGTACCGCCCGCCATGATCTCGCCTTCCTTGCGCGTGGCCATCAGCGGTGCCGGCATTGCCGGGCCCGCGCTGGCCCACTGGCTGTTGCGGCATGGGCATGAGCCGACCCTCATCGAACAGGCGCCGGCACTGCGCACGGGCGGCTACATGGTCAATTTCTGGGGTCCCGGCCATCGCGTGGCCCGGCGCATGGGCATCGAGCCTGCGCTGCATGCGGCGGGATATCGGGTGCAGCGCCTGGATGCGGTCGACGAGGACGGCCGGGTGGGCGCCCGCATCGAGGTCGACGCGTTTCCCAGCCGCATCAACGAGCACGCCACCAGCCTGCCGCGGGGCGACCTGGCCGCGGCGATCCACGTCCAGGTCGGCGGGCACTGCGAGATGCTCTTCGACGAAAGCATCACGGACCTGGAGACGCACGATTCGGAACTGCTGCTGACCCTGCGCAGCGGCACGCGACGCGCCTTCGACCTGCTGGTCGGCGCCGACGGTCTGCATTCGAACGTGCGCCGTCTCGGCTTCGGTCCGGATGCGGCCTTCGAACATGACCTGGGCTGCCGCGTCGCGGCCTGCGTGGTCAAGGGCTACCGGCCGCGTGACGAAGGCGTCTACGTGACGCACGCCACGCCCGGTCGCCAGGTGGCCCGCTTCACCCTGCGCGACGACCGCACGCTGATCCTGTTCGTGTACCGCTCGCAGGAGAAGGTCCAAGCCACCGGTCCGGATGCACGCAAGGCGTTGCTTCGGCGCGAGTTCGCCGACGTGGGCTGGGAGTGCCCGCGCATGCTCGAGGCCCTGGACGGTGCCGAGGACCTGTATTTCGATGCGCTCCACCAGGTGCACATGCCGGCCTGGTCGCGCGGGCGGGTGGCCCTGGTCGGCGATGCCGCCGCCAGCATCTCGCTGCTGGGCGGCGAGGGCACCGGCATGGCCGTGACCGGCGCCTACGTCCTGGCCGGGGAACTGGCCCGGGCCGGGGGCGATCACGAACGGGCTTTCCGCGCCTACGAGCAGCGCCTGCGCCCTCTGGTCGAACGCGAGCAGGCCAAGGCCCGGGACATGGCCGCGCACGTGGCCGCCTTCGAGGACGTGGGCGTGCAGGCCATGAACCAGCCCTGGCTGGTCGGACTGATCGCCGGGCACGGCGCCGGCGAAGGCTTCGAGCTGCCCGACTACGGTCCGGCGGCATCCGATGTGGCAGAGGACGATGAACTGCAGCATCGCTGACGCGTCGGCCGCGGCGCTCGACAACCCCTTCTGGTCCTCGCTCGTGACCCGGCATGCCGGGGTCGCGCAGCGCGCGGGCGAGGCCGCCTGCTACCCGGCCGACATGGCCCCGTTCCTGGGCGTGGCCCGTGCCGATGCCGATGTCGAGGGCGCGCTGGCCGGCCTGGTCGGCGAGGGCGAGGAGCGGCTGCTGCTCGGGGTGGCGCCGAAGCTGTCGCCGGCCTGGGTGCTCAAGCCATTCCGGCCGTTGGCGCAGATGGTCTGCGAGACGCCGCTGGCGGCGGTGGACGGGCCGGAGGTGATCGAGCTGGGCGAGACGCATCGCCGGGACGTGCTGGACCTGGTGGCCCTCGTGTACCCGCACTACTTCCGTGAGCGCACCATGGCGCTGGGTCGCTATGTCGGCATCTATGTCGACCACCGATTGGCGGCGATCGCCGGCGAACGGCTGGGCACCGACACCGCGCGCGAGATCAGCGCCGTGTGCACGCACCCGGATTTCCTCGGGCGCGGCTACGCGCGACGGCTGATGGCGGAGCTGGCCCGCGACCAGCTCCAGCACGGCTGGCTGCCGTTCCTGCACGTCAGCCAGGAAAACCAACGGGCGCTGGCGCTGTACCGGCGCACGGGCTGGCGGGTTCGCCGCGAGATCGCGTTCTGGTCCCTGCGACGGACGTCTTCCGCCGTCTGAAACGGTGGTTCGTGCCGGGGACGCTTGACACCGGATACCGCGGACGGTTTGCTTGAGGGAATGTCGAGGCGCAGGGGAGGGCGCTCATGGCAACTGCATCGCGTGGCAAGCGCGTGTTCTGGTATGCGCTGTTCGGTGTGATCGTCGGCGTGGCGCTCAGTGTGCCGCTGTACAACCGAGTCGAGCCGGCATGGGCCGGGATCCCGTTCTTCTACTGGTTCCAGTTCGGCTGGATCCTGGTCACCGCGGTGGTCACCGCGCTGGCCTACCGGGCGAAGCTCTGAGGAGGCGTCGATGCATACCGCCATCACCGTCTTCATCGGCCTGTTCGCCCTGGTCACCGTGCTCGGCTTCGTCGCCGCGCGCTGGCGCGCGGCGGACCTGAACCACATCCACGAGTGGGGCCTGGCCGGGCGCCGCTTCGGCACCGTGGTCACCTGGTTCCTGCTCGGCGGTGACCTGTACACCGCCTACACCTTCATCGCGGTGCCGGCGCTGGTGTTCGGCATGGGCGCGATCGGCTTCTTCGCGCTGCCCTACACGCTGATGGTGTTCCCGTTCGTGTTCGTGGTGTTCCCTCGGCTGTGGTCGGTGTCGCACAAGCACGGTTACGTCACCGCCGGCGATTTCGTGCGCGCGCGCTACGACAGCCCGACCCTGGCGTTGCTGGTCACGCTGACCGGCATCCTGGCCACCATGCCCTATATCGCCCTGCAGCTGGTCGGCATCGAGGTGGTGATCGGCGCCCTGGGCCTGACCGGCACGGGGGCGATGGCCGACCTGCCGCTGATCGTCGCCTTCGCCATCCTGGCCGCCTACACCTACACCAGCGGCCTGCGCGCGCCGGCGCTGATCGCGGTGGTCAAGGACCTGCTGATCTACCTGACCGTGATCGCCGCGATCGTGATCATTCCGGCCAGGCTGGGCGGCTACGGCAAGGTATTCGCCGCGGTGCCGCACGACAAGTTGCTGCTCCAGCCGGGCCAGGCCGGCGCCTATGCGACCCTGGCACTGGGCTCGGCGCTGGCATTGTTCCTGTATCCGCACTCGGTGACCGGCCTGCTCAGCGCCAACGGGCGACAGACCATCAAGCGCAACATGGCCCTGCTGCCGGCCTATTCGCTGGTGCTGGCGCTGATCGCCGCGCTGGGCTACATGGCACTGGCCTCGGGCGTGCAGCACGACCCGGCCTTCGCCCACGGGTTCGCGCAATACGGTCCCAACTACGCCGTGCCGGCGCTGTTCCAGCGCTGGTTCCCGCCGTGGTTCTTCGGCGTGGCGATGGCCGCGATCGCGATCGGCGCGCTGGTGCCGGCGGCGATCATGTCGATCGCCGCGGCCAACCTGTTCACGCGCAACGTCTACCGCGAATACCTCAAGCCCGACTGCACCCACGCGCAGGAGGCGCGCATGGCCAAGCTGTCCTCGCTGGTGGTCAAGCTGGGCGCGCTGGCTTTCGTGCTGTTCCTGCCGCAGAAGTACGCCATCTACCTGCAGCTGCTGGGCGGCATCTGGATCATCCAGACCCTGCCGTCGATCGTGGTTGGCCTGTACACGCGCTGGCTGCATCGCGGCGCGCTGGTGGCGGGCTGGACGGCGGGCATGGTCGCCGGCACCTGGATGGCGGCCACG
This sequence comes from uncultured Gammaproteobacteria bacterium, assembly GCA_963817755.1. Classification (GTDB taxonomy): domain Bacteria; phylum Pseudomonadota; class Gammaproteobacteria; order Xanthomonadales; family Rhodanobacteraceae; genus Oleiagrimonas. The sequence continues at coordinate 1,165,147 of CAWFPB010000003.1, read as the reverse complement.
CAGCACTTCAAGGCGATCTTCCCGCTGCACCTGGGCGGTGCCACCTTCCCGGGGTATGCGGCGGTGTACGCGCTGGCGGTGAACCTGGTGGTGACGCTGGCGCTGTCGTGGCTGGCGCACGTGCGCGGCTGGGATCGCGGCACCGATCCCACGCAGCCGGCCGACTATCTGGGCACGGGGGAGTAGGGTTCCGCGTTCAGACCGCGCCTGCGTCCCGTCGCGGCAGCACCCAGTCCGGGCGCACGAAGTGGCAGGTGTAGCCGGTGGGATAGTGCTGCAGGTAGTCCTGGTGCTCGGGTTCGGCTTCCCAGAAGTCGCCGGCCGGCGCCAGCTCGGTGACCACCGTGCCCGGCCACAGGCCCGACGCGTCGACGTCGGCGATGGTGTCCTCGGCGATGCGCTTCTGCGCCTCGTCGGCGTACAGGATCAGCGAGCGGTAGCTGGCGCCGACGTCGTTGCCCTGGCGGTTGCGCGTGGTCGGGTCGTGGATCTGGAAGAAGAACTCCAGCAATCGGCGATACCCGATCACGTCCGGGTCGAACACGATCTCGACGGTCTCGGCGTGGCTGCCGTGGTTGCGGTAGGTGGCGTTGGGCACGTCGCCGCCGGCGTAGCCGACCCGCGTGGAAAGCACGCCCGGCTGCTTGCGCAGCAGTTCCTGCATGCCCCAGAAGCAGCCGCCGGCGAGGAGGGCGCGTTCGCGGCTCATGCGTCGCCTTCCTCGAAAAGCTTGCGGTAGTCGCCGTAGCCTTCCTGCTCCAGTTCGGAGACCGGAATGAAGCGCAGCGAAGCCGAGTTGATGCAATATCGCAGGCCGCCGCGGTCGGGCGGGCCGTCGGGGAACACGTGGCCCAGATGGCTGTCGCCGTGGCTCGATCGCACCTCGGTGCGGATCATGCCGTGGCTGGTGTCGCGGTTCTCGATGACGTTCGTGTCTTCCACCGGCCGCGTGAAGCTGGGCCAGCCGCAGCCGCTGTCGAACTTGTCCAACGAGGTGAACAGCGGCTCGCCGGAGACGATGTCCACGTACAGGCCGGCTTCGGTGTGGTCGTGGAAGGCGTTCCGGAAGGGATGCTCGGTGCCCGCCTCCTGGGTCACGCGGTGCTGCTCGGGCGTGAGTCGGGCGAGGGCCTCGGGGGTCTTGCGGTAGTCGGACATGGTTCGCCTCGCTTGGTTTCGGGGTTCCGTCCAGTGCACGCATACATTGTACGGGGACGTGGACCATGTGGATGTCGCATCGATGAACGGCGGCCTGCGGTTGAAAAGAACCCGGACCGTCTTCACGTGGAGGATATGTGCCGGCCGGTTCCACGGCAGATCCGGCTACACGCGTCATTCCCACCGAACCAGGAGTCTCTCCATGCGCTACAAGCCTCTCGGCCGCACCGGCCTGTTCGTCTCCGAACTTTGCCTGGGCACCATGACCTTCGGCGGCAAGGGCGAGTTGTGGAGCAAGATCGGTGATCTCGGGCAAGACGACGCCGACCGCCTGATCGGCCGCGCGCTCGATGCCGGCATCAACTTCATCGATACCGCCGACGTGTATTCGGAGGGCAGCTCCGAGATCATGACCGGCCAGGCGCTGAAGAACCTCAAGGTGGCGCGCGAGGACGTGGTGGTGGCGACCAAGGTATTCGGCGAGACCGGCACCGGCGGGGTCAATTCGCGCGGCCTCACGCGGCGTCACGTCGAGGAAGGCGTCAAGGCCAGCCTGCAGCGCCTGCAGTTGGACTACATCGACCTGTACCAGGTGCACGGCTTCGACCCGGCCACGCCGATCGAGGAAACCGTGCGCGCGCTGGACAACCTGGTCCGGCACGGCCACGTGCGCTACGTGGGCGTGTCCAACTGGGCCGCCTGGCAGATCGTCAAGGCCCTGGGCATCGCCGATCATCAGGGGCTGTCGCGCTTCCAGTCGCTGCAGGCCTACTACACCATCGCCGGGCGCGACCTGGAGCGCGAGATCATCCCCGCGATCCGCAGCGAGGGCGTGGGCCTGATGGTCTGGAGCCCGCTGGCCGGCGGCCTGCTGAGCGGCAAGTTCGGGCGCGACAAGGACGGCGAGACCGGCAGCCGCCGCGCCAGTTTCGATTTCCCGCCGGTGGACACCGAGCGCGGCTACGACTGCATCGAGGTGATGCGCGGCATGGCCGACAAGCGCGGCGTGTCGGTGGCGCAGATCGCCCTGGCCTGGCTCAACCACCAGCCGGACGTGACCAGCGTGATCATCGGCGCCAAGCGCATGGACCAGCTCGAGGACAACATCGCCTCGACCGAGGTGCGCCTGGACGCCGACGAGCTCGAGGCGCTGGACAAGGTCAGCGCGTTGCCGCCCGAGTATCCCGGCTGGATGCTCGAGCGCCAGGGCGATCATCGGCGCGAGCAGCTTCGCGCCGCCGTGGAGGACTGATCCGGAACCGGTGGGGCCGATACGCCCCACCCGCGCATCGGCGGGCCTTCAGTGTCCCGACAGCAGTGGGATCCATGCGGCATGCATCGCCAGCACGGGAAGGCTGATCCACCAGCGCATCCATCGGTAGGGCCGTGACCACAGCGGGTCGCGAATGTCGATCACCAGCCAGATCGCGAAGCCGGCCGCCAGCAGACCAAGCGACCAGGTCGGCTTGTGGATCATCAGCATGGCCAGGAACGCCAGCCCGCTGGGCAGGATCGCCTCGACGAAGTGGCTCGTATGCAGGGCATGGGCCAGGCCGCGCCCCCAGCGCGTGCCCCCGATGAAGCTCAGGATCACGGCGCCGTAGCCGATGAAGACCAGCAGGGCCATGCCCCGCCACTGCATGTCGGCCACGGCCAGGGCCAGGGCCGCGGCGAAGGGCAGCAAGCCGCTGGCGGCGAGCAGGTACACACCGCGCGGAACCTCGGGTTGGGGTACTTCGGTCATGGCGTATCCTTGTTGCGACTCGGAGTGATCGGTTCGATTGTGCACCCTCGTCGGCGCGATTTCCCGACCTGCGTCAATCCATGCGTGGACTTTCCAGCTGCCCTTCGTCGCGCAGGCTGAACGGGGTGAAGTGCGTGGTTCGGTCGTACACGTCCACGCCTTCCTTGCGCTTGAGGAAACCGACCACGGCATAGGTCAGCGGCGTGAACACCACTTCCACCGTGACCTTCATGATCCAGTTGAAGGCGATCACCTTGAGCAGGGTCTGGCCTTCCCAGATGCCGAGGAAAGCAATGGGATAGAAGGTCAGGCTGTCCAGCCCCTGGCCGACGATGGTCGAGCCGATGGTGCGCGTCCACAGCCAGCGCCCCTCGGTCCAGATCTTCATCTTCGCCATCACGTAGGAATTGGCGAAATCGCCCAGCCAATAGGCCAGCATCGAGGCGATCACGATGCGCCCGGTGTTGCCGAACACGATGTCCAGCGCCGGTTGCAGCTTCGCATTGAACGGTTCGGACGGGCTGGCCGGCATGGCCAGGATCGCCCAGGTCATCAGCGTGGCGAAGACCAGGCCGCCGAAACCGGCCCAGATGGCACGCCGCGCGCGGGCATAGCCGTACACCTCGGTCAGCACGTCGCCGAAAATGTAGCTGAAGGGGAAGAACAGGTTGCCGGCGCCGAAGCTGAGCGTGCCCAGCAGCGGCAGGGTGACGATGCCGACCTTGGCCGGGCCGATCAGGTTGGCACTCAGCAGTACGGCGACCATGCCGCCGACCATCAGGTCGTAATAGTGGAATCCGCGCGAAGGGTTCGCGGGCAGGGCGGCTTCGGTCATGTCGGTTCGGGCTGCGGTGTCGTGACCCGGAAAGAGTGCAGCAGTCGCGCACCGGCGGCAAATGCGGCGTGCGCATGCCGGCACCGAAGTTGTAGGCTTGCCACTTGTGTCCACGATGCGGGAGGCTGATCCGATGCACGGCAAGGTCCAGGCGGACCCCGATGACATCGCGGTGTCGATCTGCGGGGTCAGCAAAATCTACGAGGGCGGCTTCCAGGCCTTGCACGACATCGACCTGGAGATCCGGCGTGGCGAACTGTTCGCGCTGCTCGGTCCCAACGGCGCCGGCAAGACCACACTGATCAGCATCATCTGCGGCATCGTCAACGCCACGTCCGGCCGCGTGGTCGCTGCCGGCCACGACGTGGTGCGCGAGTACCGCGCAGCGCGTGCCCGCATCGGCCTGGTGCCGCAGGAACTGACCACCGACGCCTTCGAGACGGTGTGGGACACGGTCAGCTTCAGTCGCGGCCTGTTCGGCAGGCCGAAGGACCCGGCGCACATCGAGAAGGTGTTGCGCGATCTTTCGTTGTGGGACAAGCGGCACAACCGGATGCGCACGCTGTCCGGCGGCATGAAGCGGCGGGTGATGATCGCCAAGGCGCTCTCGCACGAACCGGACGTGCTGTTCCTGGACGAACCCACCGCCGGCGTCGACGTCGAATTGCGCCGCGACATGTGGGCGGTGGTGCGCGCCCTGCGCGAGGGCGGCGTGACCATCATCCTGACCACGCACTACATCGAGGAGGCCGAGCAGATGGCCGACCGCGTGGGCGTGATCAACGGGGGGCGGCTGATCCTGGTCGAGGAGACCGCCGAGCTGATGCGCAAGCTGGGCGAGAAGCGGCTGGTCCTGCAACTGCACGAACCGCTCACAGGCATTCCCGATGTCCTGGCCAGCTACGGCCTGCGCCTGGAAGCCGGCGGCGAGCGACTGGTCTACACCTACGACACCCAGTCCGAACGCACCGGCATCACTCGCCTGCTGGGTGACCTGGGCAAGGCCGGCATCGTGTTCCGCGATCTCAGCACGCAGCAGAGTTCGCTGGAGGAGATCTTCGTGAACCTGGTGAGGGACGGTCGATGAACCTGCACGGCATGGCGGCGATCTACCGTTTCGAGATGGCGCGCACCGGACGCACGCTGCTGCAGAGCATCGTGGCGCCGGTGATCTCCACGGCGTTGTACTTCGTGGTCTTCGGTTCGGCCATCGGCTCGCGTATCAAGGAGGTCGACGGCATCAGCTACGGCGCCTTCATCGTGCCCGGCCTGATCATGCTCAACCTGCTCACGCAGAGCGTGTCCAACGCCTCGTTCGGCATTTTCTTTCCCAAGTTCACCGGCACCATCTACGAAATCCTTTCGGCGCCGGTGTCCTACCTGGAAGTGGTGATCAGCTTTGCCGGCGCGGCGGCCACCAAGGCGACCATGCTGGCCCTGATCATCCTGGCCACGGCCGGACTGTTCGTGCCGCTGCATGTCGAGCACCCGCTGTGGATGCTCGCGTTCATGCTGCTGACCGCGGGCACCTTCAGCCTGCTCGGCTTCATCATCGGCATCTGGGCCGACAACTTCGAGAAGCTGCAGCTGGTGCCGCTGTTGATCGTCACCCCGCTGACTTTCCTCGGCGGAAGCTTCTATTCCATCCACATGCTGCCGCCGTTCTGGCAGAAGGTGACGCTGTTCAATCCGGTGGTGTACCTGATCAGCGGCTTCCGCTGGAGCTTCTACGGCAAGGCCGACGTCAGCGTGGCGCTGAGCCTGGTCATGATCGCGGTGTTCCTGGCGATCTGCCTGCTCGTGATCGCGCGGATCTTCCGCACCGGGTACCGCTTGCGGCCCTGAAGGTCGCAGCTGGCCGCAGGATCCGGACGCTGCGAATGCCGTGCCAGAAGACGGCGGGGACGCAGGTCCCCGCCGTTTGCCGGATGCCTTGCGTGCTCAGCGATGGTGGCGTCGGTGTTTGCCGTCTCCGTTGCGATGACCGCGGTGGACGGGCGGGCGGGCACGGTGGCTGTTTCCTTGATGACCCTGGCTGCGGGAGCCATGACGCACCGGTGCATGGCCGCGATGCCGGGAAGGATGGACGCTGGCGAGGCCATCACGGTCCGGGCGCGGCCGGAAACTGCCCAACCGCTGTCGATGTTCGCTACGCTGCGTCGTGTAGCTCCGTCCTTGCGGGCGATGCAGCGCGTTGCGCGCCACGGTCGGCGCCAGGCGGCGCTTGTGTCCTTCGTGCCGGTCGCCGCGGTAGCGGTCGCGCACGATCATGCGGTTGCGCTGCACGCGATCCGCATGGTTGTCGCGACTCTGGTGCATCCGAGGGTCCCTGCGATTGCGATTCGATCGTGGTCGCGGCGGTCGCGGTCCTGCCGGTAGTGGCGGTCGTGGTCGCGACGGTCGCCGTCGCGCCAGGAACGGCGAACGCGGTCGCGGTCATGGCGACGATCTTGATCGTATCGGAAGGCGTCGGCCAGGCGCCTGCGCTCGTGGTGGTAGCGCGGCACCCGGTGGTAGGCGAAGCGCTGGTGATACCAGTAGTCGCGATCGCGGTAGAAATGGCGATGGCGGTAGTGGTCGTGCCAGTAGTCGCCGATGACGAAACGGATCACCGGTACCCCGATCAGGCCTCCGTAGTTGTACACCGATACCCAGCGGTCGCGGTACGGATAGTCGATGTAGTCGCCCGCGACCCAGCCTCGTTCGTCGTACACGCTCACGTCGCACCACGACCAGTCGACGGTGCAGCCATGCACGTAGAGCGGTGCGCCGTACGGGAGCACGTCCACCGTCGGATAGCCGATGTCGGGTCCTGCGCGCAGGTTGAGATTGATGCTCGCGTATCCGCGCGTGACCTGTGCTGCGGCGGGCAAGGCCAGCAGGAGCGTCAGCGAGAGAAGCCAGGCATGTCTTTTCATGAGGATGCCTCCATCGTTGTTCTGCGTATCGCCGCCATGTGCTGTCTTGCGACGCGATGCGGGCAGTGTCCCGGAACGCATGGCGGACACATCCGGCCCGCGCCCCTTGGTTTCCGATACTGCCCACGTCTACATGAACGCGGGCAGCACGCCATCTGTTGACGCTGCGCGTGTTCATGTTGTCGCAGGTTCAGGCATGCGGCGGCGAACCGACCAGGTCGAACGGGATCGATGGCCCGATGCAACGCGTCGGAGATCTTCGTGGAAGGTCGCGCAAGTGTTCATGGAACAAAGGTTTTTCTGTGGGCGAGTGCAGGTTTTTCCGGGGTTCGGGCAGCTCCTTCGGGAGTAGTCTGATCGTGTGCCGGCCACCGTTTACAACGGGCCGGCACATGCATCTGGCGGCGCGTCGCCGCCGGTTCACCCCTGTTCGTCGCGCATGGGACGACATGCCGGTCGCGCGACGGGCATCTTGTTACCGAAGGAGATTGCATGATGAATACGCATTTCGATCGCACTGGACCGCTGATGGAGCTGGGCAGCTATCCGCAATGGGCACAGGACATGGTGGCCGCTTGCGAGGAAGCCAAAAACAGCGTGGTGAACCACGAGTTGTGGACCCTGATGCGTCAGGGCAGGGCCCGGGACGAGACCACACGCAACTTCATGGTGGGCATCTGGCCCGTCATCGAGGGCTTTCCCGGCTACATGGCACGCAGCCTGCTGAAGACGCAGTACGGACGCAGTGCCGGCGACGACCTTGCGCGTCGCTGGCTGGTGCGAAACATCCGCGTGGAGCAGAATCACGCCGAGTACTGGCTGCACTGGGCCGAAGGCGCCGGAATCGATCGCAGGGACGTGCTGTCGGGTCGGGTGCCGCGCGGTGCGGACGTGTTGGCTCGCTGGTGCGAGGAGGTCAGTGCCAGCGACAGCCTGGCGGCCGGAATTGCAGCGACCAACTACGCCGTCGAGGGCGCGACGGGCGAGTGGTCGCACGGCCTGTACGACAGCCAGTCCTACCGCGAGAGCTTCCCCGAATCCTCGCGCACCCGGACGCTTCGCTGGCTGCAATTGCACGCGGCCTACGACGACACCCATCCCTGGGAAGCGCTGGAAATCGTCTGCACCCTGCTCGGGACGCGGCCATCGCTTGACGAGGTCGAGCACATCATCGAATGTGTGCGCAGAAGCTATGTCAGCATGCGAATCCTGGCCGATATCTGCGTCGAACCCAGCAAGGCCGGATCAGCGGCCAATGATGTAGCGGCGTAACAGTGGATCACCGCATGCAAGTGACCTTGTTGTCGAGTGTTTCGGAAGACAGGGATAGCCCATGCGACATGCCAGGAGCGGAATGCAGCGACCGCTGACTCGAAGACTGATGCCTTTGGCTTGGGGCCTGGCGATCGTGGTTGCCTTGCTACTGGGGCTCTCCTGGGGAGCCATCAAGATCCAGGTTGCTCTCGCCGGTTTTCTCAACGGCGAGAGCATCTGGTCCAAGGCCCAGAAGCAGTCGGTGATCGACCTGGATGCCTATGCCGAGAGTGGCAGCGCGGTCGACCTGGAGCACTTCCGGCACGAGTACGCGGTCCTGATCGACTACCGCTACGCACGCGACGAGGTCACCAGGCCGCAGTACGACTACGACAAGGTCGCCGCCACGCTGCGCGCCGACAACGCCATGCCCGAGTCGATCCCGATGATCATCTTCATGATGCGTCATCTGCGGCGCGCGCCGTACATTCGCGGATCCCTGGATGCCTGGCGATCCACCGACACGCGGGTCGACCAGCTCGCGCGCATCGCCGGACGTCTGCAAACGGCCTATGCGCAGGGCCGGGTGGACGAAGACATGATCCGCAACGAGCGCGCATCCATTTCCGCGATCAACAACTATATCGAGCCGCGCAGCAAGCGCTTTTCCACCCGGATGGCCAGCGGCGCGGTCTGGATCTCGCACCTGCTGTTCAGCGCCCTGGTGTTCACCGGCGTGCTGGCGGTCCTGCTGTGGCTGTGGCTGGCGCGCCGGATCCTGAGCGACATCCGCAAGACCGAGGAGCGCTATCGCCTGCTGTTTGACAGCGCGGCCGATGCCATCCTGATGGTCGAAGATGCCAGCGACACGATCCTGCAGGTCAATCGCATGGCCTCGATCTGGACCGGTTCCAGCGAGGAGGAACTGCGAGGGCAACGCTATGCGGACCTGTTCGAGCACCGCAGCCGGGGCCGCGAGGGTCGCATGAGCATGCTCAAGGGGTCCGGTGGCGCCCGTCCGGTGGAGGTGTCCAGCAGCGTGGTGCGCTGGAACGACGATCTCGAGGTGCGCCAGGAAATCCTGCGCGACCTGACCGAGCGCATGGACATGGCGCGCGAGCGCCGTATTGCCTCCGAGGCCATGGCCAGCGTGGCCGAAGGCATCATCATCACCGACGCCACGCGGCGGATACTCACGGTCAATGCCGCACACGCACGCCTGACCGGGTACGAGGCCCTGGAGGTGGAGGGCATGCCGTTCGACGAGAACCGGCGCATGCCCGACGGGCAGCCATTGCCGGACACGATCTGGAGCGATGTCGAGCGGCAAGGGCACTGGAGCGGGGAGGTGCAGATGCGCCGCCGCGACGGCAGCGTGTACCCGGAAATGCTCAGCATGAGCGTGATCCGCGGGGCCGACAGCCAGGTCGAGCACTACGTGGCGGTCTGCACCGACATCACCAACAGCAAGGCGGGGCAGCGCCACCTGCAGTACCTGGCCTCTCACGACGCCCTGACCGGGCTGGTCAACCGCTCTGAATTCGAACGTCGCGTGGGCGAGGCCATCCGCGACTCCGAACGCCGCCACGAGAGCGCGGCGGTGGTGTTCGTCGACCTGGACAATTTCAAGCTGGTCAACGACAGCTACAGCCACGCCATCGGCGACCGGCTGCTGACGGTGGTCGCCGAGCGCATCCATCGGCACCTGCCCTCCGGGGCGGTCGCCGGTCGCATCGGCGGCGACGAGTTCACCATCCTGGCCACCCGCCTGAAGTCGCGCGAGGACATCGCCTGGCTGGCCGAGCAGCTGATCGAGTCGCTGTCCAAGCCGTTCCTGATCGACGGTTACGAGATCGTGCTCAGCGCCAGCATCGGTGTCGCCGCATTCCCGCTGGACGGCTACGAGGCCTCCACGCTGCTGACCAATGCCGATGCGGCGATGTACAGCGCCAAGCAGGAGGAGCGCAACACCTTCCGCTTCTACTCCCCGCGCATGCGTGCCGACGCCAACCGCCGTCTGCTCCTGCTGACCGATCTGCGCCGGGCGCTGGAGGAGAACCAGTTGCGACTGCTGTTCCAGCCCAGCATCGCCTTCGTCGACAATCGCCTGGCAGGCGCCGAGGCCCTGGTGCGCTGGGAGCATCCCGAACGCGGACTGATCATGCCCGGCGAATTCGTGCCCCTGGCCGAAACCCTGGGTCTGATCCGGCATATCGACGAATGGGTGCTCGACAACGTCTGCCAACAGATCGCGCAGTGGAACCGGAGTGGTCTGCGAACCCCGCGCATCGCGGTCAACATCTCGGCCAGCTGGTTCTCGCACCCCGAGTTCGTGCAGCAGATCACCCGGACGCTGGAGCACCATGGCGTGCAGGCGCGGCAGATCATGCTGGAAATCACCGAGAGCACGATCCTGCGCCTGGGCGAAGCCACGCGGCGCACCATGAGCGCCCTGCACGGCCTCGGCCTGGCCGTGGCGATCGATGACTTCGGCACCGGCTATTCCTCGCTGGCCTATCTCAAGCTGCCGGCGGTGGCGTTCCTGAAGGTCGACAAGTCCTTCGTCGACGAACTGCCCGAGAGCGCCGAGGATGCCAGCATCGTCCAGGCCATGATGGTGATGGCACGCAGCCTTGGGCTGGCAGTCATCGCCGAGGGCGTGGAGACCGAGCAGCAGCACGCTTTCCTGCAGCACGTGGGTTGCGAGGAAGGCCAGGGCTACCTGTATTCCCGGCCGATCGAGGCGACCGAGCTGGAGCGTCTGATGCGCGAAGGCGGCGCGCATGGTGCACCGCGGCTCAAGCTGGTGCCGCCACACGACTGACGCGCGTCGCCGGGCGTCCCGGATCGGAGCAGACACGGCGTCGGCTTGCGGCACGCGTGGAATCCATGGAACGATCAGGCGCAGTACCTGGATGGGGAGAGCCTTCGTGAATACCACCACCCGTGGCGCGCTGACGCCGCAATCCGAGTTGACTGTCCGCGGCGTCATCATCGGCGTGCTGATCACGCTGGTGTTCACGGCGGCCAATGTCTACTTCGGCCTCAAGGCGGGCCTGACCTTCGCCACCTCGATTCCGGCGGCGGTGATCTCCATGGCGCTGCTGCGCAAGGTGGCCGACGCCACCATCCAGGAGAACAACATCGTGCAGACCATCGCCTCGGCGGCGGGCTGCCTCTCGGCGATCATCTTCGTGCTGCCGGGCATGGTCATCATCGGCTGGTGGTCCGGTTTCCCGTACTGGGAGACCGCGCTGATCTGCGCGCTGGGCGGCATCCTGGGCGTGATGTACTCGATTCCGCTGCGTCGTGCGCTGGTGACCAACTCGGATCTGCCGTATCCGGAGGGCGTGGCCTGCGCCGAGGTGCTCAAGGTCGGCGACAGCCACCGCGGCGCCGATGTCCCGGCCGATGCGGCCGAGGCCGGACGTGCCGGGTTCCTGGCGGTGGTGGTGGGCGCGCTGGCGTCGGCCGGGTTCGCGGTGGTGGAAGCCACGCAGATCTTCGGCAAGGATGTCAGCGGCTATTTCCACGTGGGCAACCGCGGCGGGGTCAGCGGGTTCGATTTCAGCCTGTCCTTCGCCCTGCTGGCCGTCGGTCACCTGGTCGGCCTCTGGGTCGGCGTGTCGATGCTGCTGGGTACGCTGATTGCCTGGGGCTGGGCGGTGCCGCATTTCGCGATTCTCGCGCACATGAGCGGTTCGGCCGAGCACGTGGCCGGTACGGTGTTCGGAGAAAAGGTGCGCTTCCTGGGCGCCGGCACCATCGCCGCGGCCGCGATCTGGACGCTGATGAAGCTGATCAAGCCGGTCTACACGGGCCTGACCGACGCCATGCGCTCCACGCGCATGCGCAAGGCCGGCCAGGGTGACACGCTGCCGCGTACCGAGCACGACATGCCGATCGGCATCGTGGCGCTGGTGACCCTGGTGTGTATGCTGCCGATCGCATGGCTGCTGGGGGATTTCAGTTCCGGCGCCGGACTCGGCGCGCAGCTGTGGCCGCTGGTCATCGGCGGCGTGGTGTTCATCGCCCTGATGAGCTTCTTCGTGGCTTCGGTGTGCGGCTACATGGCCGGCCTGGTCGGTTCGTCCAACAGCCCGCTGTCGGGCATCGGCATCCTGGTCATCGTGATCGCCTCGTTGCTGCTGGCACTGGGCGTGCAGTCGCACCTGCCGGCGGACGCGGGCAAGGCGCTGGTGGCGTTCGCACTGTTCGCCTCCTCGGTGGTGTTCGCCGGTGCCACCATCGCCAACGACAACCTGCAGGACCTGAAGACCGGCCAGCTGGTCGATGCCACGCCGTGGAAGCAGCAGGTCGCGCTGGTGATCGGCGTGCTGGCCGGCGCGGTGATCATTCCCGTGGTGATGAACATCCTCAACGATGCCTATGGCTTCGTCGGTGCGGCCAATGCCACCAAGGAGGCCCTGGCGGCGCCGCAGGCAGGCCTGATCTCGGCGCTGGCGCAGGGCGTGTTGCAGCACAACATCGACTGGGGCCTGATCTGGACCGGCGCGGCCATCGGCGGCGGCATCATCGTGATCGACGAGGTGCTGGGCCTGTTCGGCAAGCAGGTGCGGCTTCCGCCGCTGGCGGTGGGCCTGGGCATCTACCTGCCGACGGAAGTCACCTTGATGATCGTGGTCGGTGCCTTCGTCGGCTGGTACTTCGACCGCCGCGCGGCACGGGCGCCCAAGCCGGCCACCACCCACCAGCTCGGCGTGCTGATGTCCTCGGGCCTGATCGTCGGCGAAAGCATCCTCGGCGTGATCATTGCCGGCATCGTCGTGGTGACCAAGGATTCGACGCCGCTGGCCCTGGTCGGCCCCGGCTTCGGGCAGGCCGCGATCTGGATCGGCGGTGTCGCCTTCGTGGCCGTCACGGCGGCCCTGTACCTGTGGGTCAGCCGCCTGGGCCGCCGTTCCTCGGCGCCGGTCTGATCGCCGGCGTGCGCCGCATGTCGGCGCCGCTCGCGAGATGAATCAGCGGTAGCCGCGCGCCTGCAGCTTGAACAGGTGGGCGTAGCGGCCATCGTGCGCCATCAGCTGCTCGTGGCTGCCGCGCTCGGCGATGCGCCCGTGCTGCATCACCACGATCTGGTCGGCCATGCGCACCGTCGAGAAGCGGTGCGAGATCAGGATCACGATGCGGTCGCTGGCCAGCTTGCGGAACTGCTCGAAGACCTCGGCCTCGGCGCCGGCGTCCATCGCCGCGGTGGGCTCGTCCAGCACCAGGATGTCGGCGTCGCGGCGCATGAACGCGCGCGACAGGGCGATCTTCTGCCACTGCCCGCCGGACAGCTCGCGGCCCTGCCGGAACCAGCGGCCGAGCTGGGTATCGAATCCTTCCGGCAGCTCCTCGACGAAGCCCGTGGCCATGCCGCGGTCGCTGGCCTCGCGCCAGCGTTCGGCGTCCTCGAAATGGCGCACGTCGCCGGCGCCGATGTTCTCGCCCACGCGCATCTGGTAGCGGGCGAAGTCCTGGAAGATCACCCCCACGCGGCGGCGCAGGGCGTCGGCATCCCAGTCCTCCAGGTCCAGCCCGTCGAGCCGGATGCGCCCGCGCTGGGGCCGGTACAGGCGCGTGAGCAGCTTGATCAGGGTGGTCTTGCCCGAGCCGTTCTCGCCGACCAGGGCCAATGATTGGCCCGGGCGGATGTGCAGGTCGATGTCCTCCAGGGCCGGGGCCTCGGCGCCCGGATAGGTGAAGGCCACGCCCTCGAAGCGTACGCCGTCGTCGGGGTCGGCCCCTTGCGTGGCGGTGCCGGTTTTCGGCGCCACCGGCGTTTCCAGGAACTCGTACAGCGTGGACAGGTACAGGTTGTCCTCGTACATGCCGCCGATCGACGAGAGGATCGCCGAAACCGCCGACTGGCCCTGGCGGAACAGCGCCAGGTACATGGTCATCTGGCCCAGGGTGATGCGCCCGAGCACGGTGGTGAAGGCGATCCAGGCGTAGGCGCCGTACAGGGCCAGGGTGCCCAGCAGGCCGAGCACGAAGCCCCACAGGTCGCGGCGCACGGTCAGGTCGCGGTCGGCACGATAGAGCTTGCCGAAGATGCCGCGATAGCGCTCGAGCAGTCGCGGGCCCAGGTCGAACAACTGCACTTCCTTGGCGTGGTCCTCGCGCGCCAGCACCGTCTCCAGGTACAGCTGCATGCGCGTTTCCGGCGAGCGCCAGCGGAACAGGCGGAAGGCCTCGCCGGAGAAGCGGGTCTCGGCGACGAATGCCGGCAGGCCGGCCAGCAGCAGCACCGCCACCGCCCACGGCGAGAAATGCACCAGCAGCGCGCCGTAGCTGAGCAGCGAGATCAGGTTCTGGCCCAGGCCGAAGGTGCGCGTGACCAGCGACAGCGGCCGGCTGGAGGCCTCGCGGCGGGCGCGGGTGAGCTTGTCGTAGAACTCGGCGTCCTCGAACTGGGTCAGCTCCAGGGTCAGCGCCTTCTCCAGGATCATCTCGTTGACCCGCTGGCCCAGCTGCGCGCGCAGCAGCGACCGGCACAGCGAGATGCCGCGCTGGGCGCCGGCCAGTGCGGCCACCAGGGCGCCCTCGGCCACGATCCACACGATCACGTCATGCCAGTGCACCGCACCGGAGGCCTGGTAGCCGGCATGCGCGGCGACCACGGCGTCGACGATGCGCGCGCCGACGAAGGCCACCGCGGCCGGCAGCAGGCCGGCGGCCAGGGTCAGCAGGCCGAAGCCGATCGACAGCGTGCGGCTGGTGCCCCACACCAGGCTCAGCGCGCGCGCGCCGTAGCGGAACACGCCCAGGAAACTCTGGCGCAGCGAGGCGTTTGCGGGGGCAGGCGAGGGCGAATGGCCGTGGGGAGGCACGTCGAAACCGGTGGCGAGGCTTCCCCCAGCATGGGGGCGGGCACCGCCGATGCAAGTTCAGTCGGCGGCGGCGCGGGTCATGCGGTCGCGAAGAGCCTGCCAGTCGGACTCGTCGGGCGGCAGGTCCAGGCCGATCCAGTCCAGGCCCTCGCCGTCCAGCGCGTGCAGCGTGGCATAGAGCGCGTGTGCATAGGCGGCGGCGTTGGCCGGCATGGCCACGCCACGTACGCCGGGGGCGGGCGCGAAGGCGTCCAGCCGGTGGCTGACCAGCGCACCGCGTCCGGGCGGCAGCGCCACGCCCGGCAGCGCCACCAGCGTGCGCGTGCGAGGGCTGTAATGGCGCGGATGCATGCCGGGCGCGGCGTGGGCCTGGCCCGGGGCGGGGGTGTCGGGCAGGGCGACGGTGCGGCCCAGTACCTGCTCCAGCTGCGCGCGGCCGATACCGCCGGGACGCAGCAGCACCGGGCCTTCCGGGTACAGCGCGACCACGGTCGACTCGATGCCGACCGTGCAAGCGCCGCCGTCCACGATCAGCGTCCACGGCATCGCCCAGTCCTTCCCGCACGTGCTCGGCGGTGGTCGGCGACAGCTGCATGAAGCGGTTGGCGCTGGGCGCCGCCACCGGCACGCCGGCGCGCTGCAGCAGCGCGCGGGCCACGGGATGCGCGGGTACGCGCACGCCGACCCAGTTGCCGCCGGCGGTCAGCAGGTCGGGCAGTTGCGGATGGCGCGGCAGGACCAGGGTCAGCGGCCCGGGCCAGAACGCATCGGCCAGTCGCTGTGCCGCGTCCGGCCACTCGGAAACCACCCCGAGGGCGGCGGCGACATCGGGTACGTGGACGATCAGCGGGCTGGAGCGCGGGCGTTGCTTGACCGCGTAGATGCGTGCCACGGCTGCCGGATCCAGCGCATTGGCGCCCAGCCCGTAGACGGTCTCGGTGGGGAACGCGACCAGGCCGCCATGGGCCAGCAGGTCGGCGGCGGCATCGAGGTTGTCGGGCAGGGGCGGGGTCGTGGTCATCGGAAGGCGCAGTAGGCAGTCAACGCATGTCAGGCGCACATGCTAGCGTTTTCCGCGGCCCGAGCGTCGTTTCAGCCTGAATCGGCGAGGACCCGGATGTGCCGCCCATCGACATCGACGTGCTGACCCGCGCGAATCTTGCAGGTCTTGCGCAGTTCGGTGTGGCCGTCGACCCGGACCGCGCCGGAAGCGACCAGAGCCTTGCCGGCGCCGCCGCTGTCGCAGATACCGGTCAGCTTCAGCAGCTGGTTCAGTTCGACGAAATTGCCGTGCAGGTGGAAGGTCTCATCGGCATTGGCGTCACCGGTCGGTGACGAGGGCAGGGCCACGAAGCAGAAGAATGGAATCTGCGCCTGGGCCCACCCGGCCGCGGCATCGTCAAGCACGTCCAGCAGCATGTCGAAATCGTGCGGGCTGGACGCGCGCAGGTCGTGTGCGCCGTCGAGCATCAGCACGTAACCCTGGGCCGGCAGCCAGGACAGGTCGTGCAGGCGCTCGCCCAGGGCGTCCCAGCGCGGGCTGCTGCCGCCGGGTGCTTCCAGGGCATGGTCCAGGGCCGCCACCGCCGAAACGCGGTCGACGCAGGTGGCCAGGTCCACGCTGCGCACGCAGGTGCTGGGCGCATGCGTCGCCTGCGCGACCATCTGCAGGTCCTCGTCGGTGACCAGGAACACGCCCGATTGCGCGGGGTCCTCGAGGTCGATGCTGTCGGTCCGGGTCTGCATGCGGGAAACTCGTTGGCGAAGAACCGTCGGGGTTCGTCCTGGTGTGATTCTAACGCCAGCGCCGGGGTCGGCGTTGTGATCGGTGAACTGGAGATGCGGGCCGCCGGGCACTAGGATCGGTCGGAACGTGGGGGAGAATGCATGTCTACAATGCAACGATTGGTGATCGCGGTTGCCCTGGCCCTGGTGTGCGTGCCCGCTGCCCGCGCCGGTGCCGGGAATGCGCACGCACGCGGTCCGCAGTGGTTCCGCGTCCGGCTCGGGCCGCACGTCCGGCACGCCGTGTCCGGTCGCCTGCTGGTGTTCGTCGATGCCGTGGAGCAAGATTCGGGCAAGGCACGGGGCCGGCCGGTCCGGAATGTCTACATCCGATCCCTGGATTCGGACCGCAACGCGGTCGCCGCCATGCATGTCCGGCATCTGGCGCCCGGGGGATCGGTGGTGATGGATGCGGACACGCTGGCGTTTCCGCGACCGTTTTCGAGGCTGGCGCCCGGGCGGTACCACGTCCAGGCGGTGCTGGATACCGATGGCCTGTCCGGCTACCGGGGGCGGGACGCCAACACGCTGGTCAGCACGGTCATCCGCGTGCCCCTGGGCGGGCATGCCGGCGTGCCCGAGCTGGTGCTGCACGCCAACCCTGCCCCGGTGGCGAAGGCCTGGAAAGTGCGGCCGCGCACCCCCGCCAAGCAGCGCGCCCGGCGGCAGGCGATGCTTGACGCAGCCCGCGCGCACAGCCGCGCCATCGACTTCGTCAGCCCGGTGCTGAGCGCGTTCTGGGGGCGCACGATCCACATGCGCGGCTGGGTGCTGCTGCCGCCCGGCTATGCCCGCCACCCGCATCGCCGCTATCCGACGGTGTATCGCTCGCAGGCGTTCACCGGCACTCTGGTTACCCTGACCCATCGCGCAGCCGTCGCCTGGAAACTGATGGCCAGCGGCGCCACCCCGCCGATGATCGACGTGTTCCTGGACGAGTCCAGCCCGACCGGCACCCACGAGTTTGCCGACTCGGTCAACAACGGCCCCTGGGGCACGGCGCTGACCACCGAGCTGATCCCGAAACTGGAATCCGAATACCGCATGGACGCGCGCCCCGCCGGCCGCTTCCTGACCGGCCATTCCTCCGGCGGATGGGCCGCCCTGTGGCTGCAGGTGCGCTACCCGAGGATCTTCGGCGGCACCTGGCCGGCCGCGCCCGATCCCGTCGATTTCAGCGATTTCATGGGGCCGGACCTGTACGCCCCGCACGCCAACATCTATCACAAGCCCGACGGCGCGCCCTGGCCGGCGATGCGCGTGAAGGGCAAGGTCTACGCCACCGCCGAGCAACTGGCGAAACTGGAGCGGGTCATGGCGCCCTACGGTGGCCAGGACGCGTCGTTCGAATGGGTGTTCTCGCCACGCGGCCGGGACGGCCGGCCCGAACCGCTGTTCGATCGCGACACCGGTGCGGTCGATCCGGCGGTGGCGCGCTACTGGCGCGACCACTACGACATCGCTTACCGCATCCGGACCCGCTGGAAGCAGCTCAAGCCGTATCTGGACGGCAAGATCCACCTGTTCGTCGGCAGCGCGGACACGTTCTACCTGGACGGCCCCGCACACAGGCTCCAGGCCGTGCTCGACGCCCTCGGCGCGAAATCCGACTTCCATTTCCTGCCGGGGCGGACCCATGCAGTGTATGCCCGCGGCAAGGACCGGTACTGGCTGGACAAGGTCATTGCCTGGCAGATGTACAAGGTCGCGCGCCCTTCGGCAAAGATCCCGGAGGCCGATGTCCTGCGGTCCGGCACTCGCTAGCGCCTTCGCGCCGGGCGCGGAATCGCGCCTTGCAGGCCCTGCGCGGAACCATGACTTTCGGATGTGTGCATGTCAGGCGGGCAGGGGCCACAATGGCCGGGTTCACCCTGGGAGGACCTCATGAAACGATATCTCCGCACGTTCGCGGTGCCGCTGCTGCTGGCCCTGCTGATTCCGTTCGCAACACAGGCCAAGCGACCGCAGATGGCGCCGCGGCCCAACCAGCTGCTTCGCGTGTCGCTGGACATGAGCGTCAAGCACACGGTGTCCGGTCGCCTTCTGGTCTTCGCCATGCCGCTGCGCACGGCCAAGGCCCAGGCCCACGGCGGTGACGTCAAGCGCATCGACACCAGTCCCTTCCACCCGACCCGCACCGCGGTCGCGGCCGTCGAGGTCACGCACCTGATGCCCGGCGGTGCGGTCGAGTTCGACGCCGACACCATGGCGTTCCCCAAGGGATTCTCGGCGCTGGCCCCGGGCGACTACGCCATGCAGGCGGTGCTGGATACCAACCACGACTACAACTACAGCGGCCGCGGCAAGGGCGACGTGGTGGGCCCGGTGGTCACCGTGCACCTGGGCGGCCGCGAGGCCTCGGTGCCCGACTTGCACCTGAGCCGCGTGCTGGGTCCGCGCTTTGAGGCCTGGCAGGCGCCTTCCATGCTTCCGGCAGAGCGTCGCGGATCGATGCAGAAGGCGCTGGATGCGGCCCACGCCCATGCCCGCGCCATCGATTTCGTCAGTCCGGCACTGACCGCGTTCTGGGGCCGCCCGATTCACATGCGTGGCTGGGTGCTGCTGCCGCCCGGCTACGACAAGCACACCGGCCGGCACTATCCGACCGCGTACCATACCCACGGGTTTGGCGGCGATCTGGCGACGGAGTCGTTTTCGGCCGCAAAGGTCTGGCAGGCCATGGCCGACGGCCAGATGCCGCCGATGATCTGGGTGTTCCTGGACGAATCCAGCCCGACCGGCACGCACGAGTTCGCCGACTCGGTCAACAACGGCCCCTGGGGCACGGCGCTGACCACCGAGCTGATCCCGCGCCTGGAGCACGAATACCGCATGGACGGGCGTGCCAGCGGACGCTTCCTGACCGGTCATTCCTCCGGCGGCTGGGCCACGCTGTGGCTGCAGGTGCGCTACCCGAAGGTCTTCGGCGGTACCTGGCCGACCTCGCCCGATCCCAGCGATTTCCATGATTTCACCGGCGTGGACCTGTATGCGCCGCATGCCAACGTGTACGAGAAGCCGGACGGCACCCCGTACCCGCTGGTGCGCGACAAGGGCAAGGTCATCGCCACGTTCCGGCAGTTCGCCCAGCTCGAACGCGTGCTCGGTCCCTACGGTGGCCAGATGGCGTCCTTCGAATGGGTGTTCTCGCCGCGCGGCAAGGACGGTCGTCCGCAGCAAATGTTCAACCGCGCGACCGGTGCGGTGAATCCGAAAGTGGTCGACTACTGGCGCGACCACTACGACATCGCGTACCGCATCAAGACCCACTGGAAACAGCTCAAGCCGTATCTGAACGGCAAGATCCACCTCTACGTGGGCACCGCCGATACGTTCTACCTGAACGGTGCGGCGCGCAAGCTCAAGGCGGTCATGGACGGCCTCGGTGCCAAGGCTGCGTTCCATTTCCTGCCGGGACGCACGCATTTCGACATGTACGTGAAGGGCACCGATCGCGACTGGCTGCTCAAGGACATCGCCTGGCAGATGTACCACGTGGCCCGACCGGGGGCGAAAATCCCGACGGCCTTCCAGACGGTCACTCCGTGATCCGCGGCGGACGCCGGCGGTGGACCGGCGTCCGCTTCTCCATAGGGGATTCCACAGCATGAAAACCGTTTCTCGATTCGCCGCATGCCTGGCATGCGTGGCGTTGTTCTGCGGTGTCGCCCAGGCAGCCGCCCAGGGCCACTTCGATCCGCTCAAGACCTTTGCTCCGTACAGCTACCGCTATCCGGCCAACCGCTACCGCTCGGCCAGCGGCGTGCCGGGCCCGGATTACTGGCAGAACCGCGCCGACTACGCGATCCGCGCGCGCCTGGACACGTCCGACCGGACGTTGCATGCCAGCGAGGTCATCACCTACACCAACCACAGCCCCGACACGCTGCACATGCTGTGGCTGCAGATGGACCAGAACCTGTATCGCCGCGATGCGCGCGGCAATTTCACGCGCGACAAGGCACCGGCCGCCACCGACCATACGGACGGCTACCGGCTGGCCGCGGTGGAGGTCGCACGCGGCAAGACCTTCCACCGAGTGCACTACCAGATCAGCGACACGCGCATGCGCGTGGACCTGCCGTTCGGCCTCAAGCCCAGGGACGGCAAGCTGCGCCTGCGCATCGTCTATAGCTACACCGTGCCGGGCAAGTTCGGCGGCCGCACCCAGTGGTTCCACAGCAACAACGGCGATGTCTACGAAATCGCCCAGTGGTTCCCGCGCATGGCCGTGTACGACGACCTGCGCGGCTGGGACACGCTGCCGTACCTCAACAACGAGTTCTACCTCGAGTACGGTGACATCGACTATCGCGTGACCGTGCCGGCCAACATGATCGTGACCGGCTCCGGCGAACTGGTGAACCCCCGGCAGGTGCTGACCAAGACGCAACGCGAACGTCTGGCCAAGGCCCGCCACAGCGACGCCACGGTGATGATCCGCACGCCGGCCGAAGTCGCCGCGGCGGTGCACGGTCCGCAGCCGAAGGGCACCAAGACCTGGCATTTCCGCATGCACGACACCCGCGACGTGGCCTTCGGCGCCTCGGCGGCGTTCGTGTGGGACGCCGCGCGCATCGACCTGCCTGGCGGCAAGCACGCCCTGGCGATGTCGCTGTACCCGGTCGAGAGCCTGCACGGCAAGGGCCACTGGCAGGATTCGACGCAGTACGTCAAGCACACCGTCGAGTACTTCTCGCGGCGCTGGTACCCCTATCCGTGGCCCAACGCGGTGGCTCTGGGCGGCACCGTCGGCGGCATGGAATACCCGGGGCTGGCCATGGACTGGTGGAAGATCGGCGGCAAGAAGCTGTTCGGCCTGACCACCCACGAGGTCGGGCATTTCTGGTTCCCGATGATCGTCGGCTCCAATGAGCGTCGCGATGCGTGGATGGACGAGGCCTTCAACACCTACGTCGACATGCGCGCCACGCTGGACTTCAAGGGCGGCAAGTTCGCGCCCAAGTGCGACGGGGAGTACGCACCCAAGTGCGGCAACCCGGTCGACGAGATCCAGGCGGTGATGAACGACCCGGCGGCGCCGGCGATCCTGACCCGGCCCGATGCGATCGGCGAGAAGTACCGCCATCCGGTGACCTACTTCAAGCCGGCCCTGGGGCTGGACCTGCTGCGCCAGCAGATCCTCGGTCCCGAGCGTTTCGACGTGGCCTTCCGCCGCTACGTGCACGCCTGGGCGTTCAAGCACCCCTCGCCCTCGGACTTCTTCCGCGCCATGGACAGCGGCGCAGGCGCGGACCTGTCGTGGTTCTGGCGCGGCTGGTTCGCGCACAACTGGAAGCTGGACCTGGCGGTGACCGGCGTGAAATACGTCCACGGCAAGCCGGACGACGGCGCGTTGGTGACCGTGGCCAACCTGGACCGCATGGTGTTCCCGTCCACGTTGCAGGTGAACTACGCCGACGGCAGCCACACGCGGGTGCGGGTGCCGGTGGAGACCTGGTTGCAACACCATCGCTTCGAGGTGCCGGTGCCGGGCAGCAAGCGCGTGGTCTCGGCGGTGATCGACCCTGACCACGTGATCCCGGACAACAACCGGGCCAACGACACCTTCACGGTCAAGTGACCCGATCCGTGGCGCGGCGTCCGGCCGCGCCACGGGTTCACGCTTCCGGATCCTCGTCCTCGTCCTCGTCCTCGACCACGCCGTGCGTGACTGCGTGCGTGGCGCCGTGGTCGGCGCTGACGTCGACGATCAGCGCGCCCCAGGCGGCCACCCGGAAGCGTTTGTCTGTCAGCCGCTCGGCGGGGAAGCCCAAGCCCTTGACCGGCTGCGGGTCGGTGTAGGCACGCAGGTCGATCTCGGCACTGTCGTCGCCCAGGTTGAACAGGCACAGCAACGTCTGCTCGGCGTAGCTGCGGCGCAGCGCCAGCCACGGTTCGTCGGCTTCGATGAGGTCGGTCTTGCCGACCCGCATCGCCGGCTGCGCAGTATGCCAGTTGAGCAGCGAGCGCCAGTCGTTGAGCAGCGAGTGGGCGTCGCGCTGCTGGCGCTCGGCATTGAGCCCGCGGTGGGTGCGCGGGATCGGCAGCCAGGGCTGCTCGCAGCGCGAGAAGCCGCAGTGGGGCGAATGGTCGTTCCAGGGCATCGGCGTGCGCGCGCCGTCGCGGCCGCGGCCGTTGACCTCGCCCAGCGGGTCGCGCAGTCGGTCGTGCGGGATGTCCCCGGGCACGCGCGCCTCGGGCAGGCCCAGCTCGTCGCCCTGCCACAGGCACAGCGCGCCGGGCAGCGCCAGCAGCAGGGCCGCGATGGTGCGGCGGAAGCCGTGCGGGTAGGGAAAGCGGTCGCCGCCCCAGCGCGTGCTCATGCGGCCGAAGTCGTGGTTGCCCACGATCCAGCAGCTGCCGGTGGGGCCGAAGGTGTCCAGGGTCTTGCGCACCACCTCGCGCATGCGGGTGGCGGTGATGCGTTCGTCGAACAGCAGGCCGGCGTGATAGGCCATGTGCAGCAACGTGCCGTTGCGCGTGTACCTGGAGGCCTCGGTGATGCTGTCCTCGCACATCACCACTTCGCCCAGCAGGGCCACGCCCGGATAGGTGTCGACCAGTTCGCGCAGCGGCTTGAGGTATTCCAGCGTCTCCGGGCGGTTGAAGCTGTTGACCAGGCGCTGGCCGGTGGCCTCGTTGGCGTCCTGGAAGCCGTCCGGCGGGGGATCGTCGGCGCCGCGCGGCGGGTTGTCGCGCAGCTGCGGATCCTGGGCGTAGAAGTTGACCGCGTCCAGGCGCATGCCGTCGATGCCGTGGTCGAGCCAGAATCTCGCCACGTCCAGGATCGCCTCGCGGACCTCCGGCTGGTGCCAGTTCAGGGCCGGCTGGCCGGGAAAGAAGTTGGAAAAGTAGTACTGCTTGCGTTCGGGTGCGTAATGCCAGCCGGACGAGCCGTTGAACACCGCCGGCCAGTTGTTGGGCGGTCCGCCGTCGGGGCTCGGATCGGCCCAGACGTACCAGTCGGCGCGGCGGTTGTCGCGCCCGGAGCGGCTTTCGCGGAACCACGGATGCTGGTCGGAGGTATGGCTCCAGACCATGTCCAGCATCACCCGCAGCCCGCGCTGGTGGGCCAGGTGCACCAGGCGGTCGAAGTCGTCCATCGAGCCCAGGCTGTGGTCGATCGCGCAAAGGTCCTTGACGTCGTAGCCGGCGTCGACGTCGCCGGACGGGTACAGCGGCATCAGCCAGATCGCGTCCACGCCCAGCGAGGTGATGTAGTCGAGCCGGTCGATGATGCCGTTGATGTCGCCGCGGCCGTCGTCGTCGGTGTCCTTGTAGCTCCACGGCATGATCTGGTAGATCGCGGCGCCGTGCCACCACTCGCCCAGCGTGGTGCAGTCCTGCTGCTCTTCCCAGCGGTAGTTGCGGCGGTTGACGGGGGCCTGGCGCCACCAGGGGAGGTTTTCCGGATGCATGCGCGTGTCCTTGGGTCGTTCGGGGAGGCCCGCACGCACGCGTCATGCGGCGCCATGACTGCGATGCCGCGGACTCGTGGCACGCGCTGGACTTGTCCGGCACATGCCGCATACTGGAACGCTAACGGGAACCTCTGGGAGTCGCAATGAACGTACCGGTCCTCAAGCGTGGCATGGCCACGGTATTCGCCCTTGCTGCCGTCACGCTGCTGGCATCCGTGCCGGCGCTTGCCGCATCGCGGTCAGCCGGTACGCAGGCGACGTCCACCGCACCGGCGTCGTTGCCGCCGCAACTGTCCGATTTCACCGCCTACGTCAACGGCGTGCGCAAGCAGTTCGACGTGCCCGGCATCGCCGTGGCCATCGTCAAGGACGGCAAGGTCGTGCTGGAAAAGGGCTACGGCGTGCGTACCTACGGCATGCACGGCAAGCCGGACCGGCCGGTCGACGCGCACACCATCTTCGCCATCGCCTCCAACACCAAGGCCTTCACCGCCGCCTCGCTGTCGATGCTGGCCGACGAGGGCAAGCTGAAGATGGGCGACCGGGTCATCGACCACCTGCCGTGGTTCCGCATGTCCGACCCCAACATCACCCACGAGATGCGTGTGCGCGACCTGCTGGCCCACCACAGCGGACTGAGCCTGGGTGCCGGCGACCTGCTGTACTGGCCGACCACCGACTACACCACCAGGCAGGTGATCCAGCACCTGGCGCATGTGCCGATCAAGTACGGCTTCCGCGAGCGCTACTTCTACGACAACATTCTTTTCGGCGTCGCCGAGCTGGTGATCGAGAACGTCTCCGGCGAGAGCTACCAGCACTTCCTGAAGACGCGCTTCTTCGAGCCGCTGGGCATGCATGACACGCGCTTCAACTACCACTACATCCAGCCCACCGACCACGACGTGGCCACCGGCTACGCCAAGTACAACTACACCGACCTCAAGCCCGTGGCGAAGCTGGCCTGGGCCAACAACTCCGGCGCCGGTGGCATCTATTCCAGCGTGCACGACATGGCGAAGTGGATCATCGCCCAGCTCGATGGCGGGGAGTACGGGAAGAACGCCGATGGCTCGCCCAAGCGCCTGTTCAGCGCCAAGCGCCACGAGGAGATGTGGTCGGTGCAGACTGCGATCCATCCCAAGCGCTCCAAGATTCCCGAGCTGGCCGCGATCACGCCCGACTACGCCGGCTACGGCGAGGGCTGGCACCTGTCCGAGTACCGCGGCCACAAGGTGGTCTACCACACCGGCGGCTGGCCCGGCTTCGTCTCGCGCGTGACCATGATCCCGGACCTGAAGCTGGGCATGGTGGTGCTGACCAACCAGCAGTCGGGTGCCGCTTTCCAGGCCGTGACCTATCGCATCCTGGATGCGTACATGGGGGCGAAGAAAACCGACTGGACCACCGTCTATGCCAAGGCCGTGGCGCAGCGCCAGTCCGGCGCCGACAAGAGCTGGGCCAGGCACGAAGCCCAACGCGACAAGCACAGCAAACCGTCCCTTCCGTTGAGCGGCTATGCCGGCACCTACCGCGACCCCTGGTACGGCGACGTGGTCATCCGCAAGCAGCACGGCCATCTGGTGATGCAGTTCAGCCACACCAAACAGCTGCTGGGCGACCTCAAGCCATGGCAGCACGACACCTTCATCGTGCACTGGCGCGACCGTTCGCTGAACGCTGACGCCTTTGCCAGCTTCGCCCTGGATGCCGACGGCCACGTGCGCGAGTTGCGCATGAAGCCGATTTCGCCGCTGACCGACTTCAGCTTCGATTTCCAGGATCTGAGATTGAAGCCGGTGAAGTAGCCTTGATGGTCCCGGCGCCGAGCGCCGGTACCTGCGGGGGGACTTCATCCTCGTCTGGCCTGCCGTGCGCAAGTATGCCTTGCGGTATTTGGATGGTGTTGCAAACGCGCTACAGTTGCCCGACTGGGCACGGTGCGCAGTTGCCTGCGGAGGTCAGGGAGTGGCGAATTTCAAGACATTGGCATGCGTTGGCCTGAACGGGTTCGAGCGTGCGCGCCTGCGGCTGTTGCTGGGTGAAGCCGGCCGGCGCATGGGTGTCTCCTGGCGCCTGGGCCAGCCCGAGGAAGCTGATCTGATGCTGTTGGCCGCCGGTTCGGGCGAGGCCGAGGCGGCCGGCATGCTCGCGCGCGGGCGAGGCGTGCGCTGCGTGCGGATGGGGGTTGCCCTGTCCGATGCGGAGGTGAACCTGCCCGCCGGATTCGATATCGACGACCTGGAGCGCGTGCTTTCCAGCGCGGAACTCCCGGTCGCCGGTTTCCGTTCCGTCGATGCCGCCACTCCCGAGTTCTTCGACATGCCGGAAAGCCGGACGGAAGCGGAGGATGGCGCGAAGGCGTCGCCGGCGCAGGTCCCCGAAGCGGTCGACCTGGAACACTACTTGCGCCGGGACAGCGAGGAATACAGCCTCAACCGCATCGTGCCGCAACAGCTCATGGAGGATACGGCACTCGAGCCGGTTGAACGCGATCTCCCCTCCAGCCGTGCCGACGTACGCGGTGACGAACGCAATCCGTACGCACCGCGCGTATCTGCGCCGCCCGAAGGTGCGCACATGCAGGTGCACGAAGCGCGTTCCCCGACCGCTTCGGCGACCAGCGAAGGTCGTCCACTGGGTGACTTTCTCGATGGCGAGCGACTGATGGCCCCCTGCCAGCTCGTGCTGCAGGGATCCGAGCCGCTGATCCTGGATCCGAAGAACCGCGTCTACCTGATCGTCGGGGACCTCGAATCGGTCGAGCCCTATGTCCAGGAGACCTACACGGATGCCGACTTCGAGCGCCTGACCACGCGCGAACTCGAACGCTGGCGTGCCCTGTGCGATGCGCAACCCTTCCTGCGCCTGAAGTGGCTGCTCGCCTTGCGGCGCGGCGACGGATGGCTGCCGCGTCACCTCGACCCGGGCGGCAGTTTCCACCTTCGACGCAGCCTGGAGCTGGGCGAGCACTTCGATCCCCAGATTCGCGTCGGCCGGGTGCTGACCGACTGGCATCCGCTGCACGAAGTGGCGGCCCTCGCCCGCGTGGACATGCAGACCGTGTTCAACACCCTGGCGGCCTACGATGCCATCGACTGGCTGGAGGAACAGCCGCGCGAGCGATTCCGGCGCCGCTGAACGCATGCCCTGGCGGCCCGGGGCAGGGACAGGCCGCCGTTGGTCATTCGCCGAGGTTCTTGGCCTCGGCCGTGCCCATGATTTCGCCCGGCGGCAATTTCGGTCGCTGGCGCGTGATCCATGGCTGCAGGAAGACCGTGCCCAGCACGATGGCCACGCCCAGGTAGAACATCCAGTCCAGCTGGCGCTGTTCGTGCAGCAGGAGGATCGCCAGCACGATGGCATAGACCGGCTCCAGGTTGGTGGTCATCTGCACCACGAAGGCGCTCAGGTGGCGCAGCGCCACCAGTGCCACGGCGAAGGGCAGCAGGGTGCATCCCAGCGAGAGCAGAAGCAGCAGGGCGGTGTCGTGCAGGTCGGGGATCGGCAGCATCGGGCCACTGTGCGGCAGCAGCGGCGCCAGCAGGGTCAGGAAGACCGTGCCTGCGCCGAGTTCGATGAAGGTCACCGTCAACGGGTCGGCATGTTCGACCATGCGCTTGTTGAAGGCGCCGAACAGGGCCACGAACAGCGCCGACAGCACGCCCACGGCCACACCCACGTCCATGCCGTGCGGGATGCCGCCGAGCACCAGCGCCACGCCGGGCACCACGCCCACGCCCATCAGTAGTTCGCGTGGATCGAAGCGCCGCTTGGCGATCCACGGCTCGATCAGGGCCAGGAAGACCGGCGCGATGGCAATGCACAGCGCACCGACCGAGGCGTTGGCCAGCTTGATCGCCCCGTAGAAGGTCAGCCAGTGCAGGGCGACCAGCACGCCGATGCCGGCATAGCCGGCGATCAGCTTGAACGACATCGAGCGCAGGCCGCGCCAGACCCCGGGAAACAGCATCAGGGCCAAAGCCACGCCCAGCATTCGCCACCACACCAGCGGCAGGGCGGGCAGGGTGATCAGCTTGCCGATGATGGCGGTAAAGCCCCACACGAGCACGCAGAAATGAATCTGCAGGAGGGCCTTGGTCTGGTTCGTGGAAGGCACGGCGGGCGGGAAACGGTGGGGACGGCCGCCTAGGATGCAGCAATTGACCGCGGTCGTGAAGAACGCGATGGGCGAGCTTGCACGATGGGCGACCGCTGGCGGTGCGCCGGGATCAGCCGAAGGTGAAGGTGAACGCCTTGAAGCCGGCCTTCGGAATCTCGATGGTGACCACGTGGTCGCGGTAGTCGTGGCTGTCGAACAGCGTGTACAGCCGGCTGCCGTGCACGGTCACGTCCGGCTGCCTCTTGCCGTCCACGGTGATCGAGAGGGTCACCGGCTGCGGACTGGAGGCGACCATGTGCAGCTTGCCGGACTGGAAGTGCAGACGGATCTGGCCGTGGTCGCCGGTCAGTTCGGCATACTCGCCGTGCAGGCGCCAAGACCCCTGCAGCGCGAACTTGTTCAGTTCCAGGCGTGCCGGCGCGGTGTAGTCGTGGCTGAACATCAGCGGCGGGATCGGGTTGGCCAGGTTGTGCACGCGATTGCTGCCCAGGTACATCTCCGGGGAACCGACGTGCGAGAGATTGGCCGCGGGCACGTCCTCGTGCGACACCGGGGCCAGGCCGAGCAGGCGGCGGATGGCGTTCTCGGTCTCCATGTAGTGGCCTTCGCCGAAGTGGTGCATGACCACGTGGCCCTGCTTGTCGATCAGGTACTCGGCCGGCCAGTATTGGTTGTTCCAGGCATTCCAGGTGGCCATGTCGTTGTCCTGCGCGACCGGCCATCCGATGCCGTACTTTTTCACCGCCGCCTCGACATTGGCGGTCTTCTTCTCGAAGTCGAACTCCGGCGAGTGCACGCCGACGATCACCAGGCCCTTGTCGTGGTATTTGGCCCACCAGGACTTGAGGTGCGGCAGCGTGCGAAGGCAGTTGATGCACGAGTAGGTCCAGAAATCGACCAGCACCACCTTTCCGCGCAGCTGTTTCATGGACAGCGGGGTGCTGTTGATCCAGTGTGCGATGCCGGTGAAGTCCGGGGCCTGCGCAGGCCCCTGGGCACGCACGGCAGTCAGCCCGGTGGCAAGTGCCAGGCAGGGGACGAGCAGGGCGACGAGGTAGCGGTGCGGTTTCATGGGCATCTCTGGATACGGGGACGGTCAACCAAGTGGACCGGGTCGGGCGGCGCTTGCTTACAGCCTACGCGTCATCGAGCAGTATCGGATGCATCCGGCGCCGTCTCCAGCCGCAGCTTAGGAGTCCCGGCCACGTACAGTGTGCGCGAGGGGAAAGCGAATTCCACGCTTTCACGGTCGAATCGTTCGACCAGCGCCAGGTTGATCTTCTGCTGGGCGTCCATGTAACGGGTGTAGTCTGGATCCTCGACGTAGTAGACCATCTCGAAGTCCAGGGAGCTGTCGCCGAAGCTCTTGAAGTGGATGCGGTCCAGGGTCACCAGGTCGATGTCGTCGGCGATCGAGCGCACCATGTCGGGAATGGACCGCAGGCGATCCCGCGGGGTGTCGTAGGTGACGCCGAATCCGAACACGATCCGGCGTCGCCGCATGCGCCCGTAGTTGTGCACGATGTGCTTGAGCAGCTCAGCGTTGCCGACGATGATCTCCTCGCCGCTCAGCGATCGAATGCGCGTGGTCTTGACGCCGACCCGTTCGATGGTGCCGGCGATGTCACCGAACACGATGAAATCGTCGATCACGAAGGGCTTGTCCAGGCCGATGCTGAGCGAGGCGAACAGGTCGCCCAGCACGTTTTGCAGCGCCAGCGCCACGGCCACGCCGCCGACCCCGAGACTGGCCACGAAGGCCGTGATGTCGACGCCCGCATTGGCCAGGATCGCCAGCAGCAGGGTGGCCCACACGGCCGTGCGCGCGAACCAGCCGAGCATGGTCATCACGACCGGGTTGCCGTTCCTGCGGTGGTCGTCGTCCAGGCGGTGGCGGGTCCAGGCGGCCACGGCGCGATTCAGCCACAGGCCCAGCTGGATGGCGGCGATCGCGAACACGGTATAGCCGATGCCCGCCGACCAGTCCGAAAGCGGTTCCAGCATGCGCGCGCCAACCAGCACGAACAGCAGCATCAGGAGGAACTTGCGGGTGCCCTCCAGTGCCGTCGCCACGGCATCGAGCACCGGGTTGGGGTGGCGGCCGGCGATGCGACGCAGGCGCGAGGCCACGACCCTCAGCACGGTGTAGGCGACCGCGAAGCCGCCGACGGCGAGCGCCAGCGCCTGCAGCCATTGCAGCATCGGGATGCCGAGCAGTGAATGGGTTTGCAGCCAGTCGGGCATGGACGTTCCTCGCCTGGTAGAGGCCGTACCGCCGGCAGGCATCGCGCGTGCCGGCGACGTCAGTGCAGATCGCCATGGTCGCAAAACGCCGCGGCCTGCCTCAAATGCGGTTGTGGCGACCGTTCAGGCTCGGGCATCTCCGGTGACACGGCCGGTCATCGTCGCTTCACCGATGCTTGTCCGTCTTGCTTGCCGGCTCCAGCCGCACCGGTGGCGCGACCGCGCACACGTCGATGTGGCCCGGGCTGAATTGGTAGAAGGCGTTGTGCTTGTGGCTCATCGCATGGATCAGGGTGCGGAAGCTGGCGCTGCCGGTACGCATGACCTCGAGCGGCAGGCGCTGGTCGGCAGGCAAGTCGCTGGCCAGGCGCACGCGCACGATCGGCGTGTCGCGCTTGCGATCGCGGTACACACCCATGTGGTCCTTGGGACCGCGCGGCAGCGAGGACAGCAGGGACATGCCGCGCACCACCCGCCCGACCACCGCCAGGTTGCGGTCGATGCGGCGCGCGTTGCCGATCACCGCGTACAGCGTGTTGGCGTTGCCGCTGTCCGGAGCCACGTC
Organism: uncultured Gammaproteobacteria bacterium; assembly: GCA_963817755.1. Lineage (GTDB taxonomy): Bacteria > Pseudomonadota > Gammaproteobacteria > Xanthomonadales > Rhodanobacteraceae > Oleiagrimonas. The sequence goes on along the minus strand of CAWFPB010000003.1, from coordinate 1,134,261 downwards.
GCGGGCCACGCCCACCGTGCCATAGCAGTGCGTGATCCAGGCGGTGTGGGTCACCGGATCGCGGCCCACCGGGAAATCCCCGGAAAAGCCGACCTGCGGCGCGTACACGTCCGGGCTGCCCAGCGGTACGAACGGCAGCGAGGCATCCACGTGGCGCTCGAACTCGGGCGGCAGGGTGTTGTTCGCCGTTCCCATGGATTTCGCCTTGGCCGGCTTGTCGCCGTCCGGGTCGCCCCACTGCGCCACGAAGTTGTCCACCACGCGGTACACCGCGGTGCCGTCGAAGTAGTGCTCGCGCACCAGGGTCTTGAGGTTGGCCACGTGTTTCGGCGACCACGACGGCGCCAGCTCGATCACCACGCGTCCGGACGGCAGGTCCATGTACAGCGTGTTGTGCGGATCCAGTGCGTGCCATTCGGACGGCCTGGAGGCCTCGATGATCTGCTTGCGCGAGGGCGTGTCGTGCGTGGCGGCCACGGCCGGCAAGGCCATCGCCATCGACAGGCCGAGCAGGGCGGCAGGGAGCGGGGCAAGCTTGCGCATGGGAAGGCTTCCGATCAGGATCAGTGCTGAAGGTAGCAAATTCCCACCACGACCGGTTTCGCAAACACGGAGGCTTGCATGTTCGTCAGCATGGTACTCGCGGCGCAGGTGGCCACGGCGCCCGCGGATTTTCGCAAGGCCAAGGCGCTGGCCGACGCCAATGAGGCGGGGCTGGGAACGGCCTTGCATCAGCGACTGCTTCAGGCGCAGGGGCAGGCGCTGAAAACGGCAGTGGCGGCGTGCGCCAGCCCGAATCCGGATCTGTCGGCCTTCACCGTGGTGCTGTCGCTGAACGCCGACGGATCGGTCAAGTCGAGCTGGCTGAAGGGTCACACGCTGTTCGCCCGATGCGTACGCGGGCGACTGGCCGGCGCCGGGCTGCTCGGGCATTGGCCGACACCTTTCTATACCTCCTTCGAGATTTCCTTCCAGGGACACTGAGCGGTCGACGCCCTGTGTTGCCGGCGTGCGCGCCACGGCACCAAGCTTGGGTGGCATACTGCCCGGGTCCACTCTCGACGGAGTCCGCCATGGCCGGCAGTACGCAGGAACTGGATCGCTTTGTGCGCGACGCGCTGGCGCGCGGCACGCCGCGCGAGCGTATCGAGGCGGTGCTGGCGCAGGCCGGCTGGACGCCGGATCAGGTGCGCAGCGCACTGGCCGGTTTTGCCGAGGTGGATTTCGAGGTACCGGTGCCGCGGCCCCGTCCGCATCTTTCGGCACGCGATGCCTTCGTCTACCTGGTGCTGTTCACCACGCTGTACCTCAGCGCCTACCACTTTGGCAGCCTGCTGTACGCGCTGATCGACCGCGCCTTTCCCGACCCGACCGACAACACCGGCATGTTCGGTCCCTCCATACGCTGGTCGGTGGCCTCGATCCTGATCGCCTTCCCGCTGTTCCTGGCGATGTCCGCGCGCATCGCCCGCAGCCTGCGCGAGCAGCCGGTCAAGCGGCTGTCCGCGGTGCGCCGCTGGCTGACCTACCTGACCCTGTTCCTGGCTGCGGTGACCCTGATCGGCGACCTGATCACGCTGGTCTACCAGGTGCTGGGCGGCGCGCTGACGGTACGCTTCGTGCTCAAGGCGCTGGTGGTGGGGGCCATCGCCGCGTCGGTCTTCAGCTACTACCTGTGGGACCTGCGCCGCGACGAGTCCGAGTCGTGAGCGCGCGCGGACCGGGCCGGTGGTTGGCGATCACGGCGGCCGTGGCGATGGCCGCCGCGGTCGGTTCGGGGCTGTGGATACTGGGCCCGCCCGGCCACCAGCGTGACCTGCGGCTGGATGCGCGCCGGGTACAGGACCTGCGCGAGCTGAGCAACCACATCGGCGGCTACTGGATGGTGCATCAGGCGCTGCCGCCGGACCTGGCGCACCTGAACGTGAATCCGGCGGTGGGGCGCGACCCGCTGACCGGGGCGCCGTACGCATACGAGGTGGAGGGCAAGGCCCGTTACCGCCTGTGCGCGCATTTCAAGCTCGCCACGCCTGACGCCGGGTCCCGGCAAGAACCGCTGGCGGTACGCCCGCTGCCGGATGACGACAGCTGGCGGCATCCGGCCGGTCGGCACTGCTTCGAGCGCAGCGTGAAACCGTGACCTTGGGGAAAACCGGAGGATGGCATCGCCGATGATGCCGGGGCAGGGGGAACGATGAACGAGGAACAACGCGCACGCCGGGCATTCCTGGCCGGGTCCGGAAGTGCAGTCCTGGCGGCGCTGCTGCCGTGGTCATCCGTACGTGTCGCCAGGAGCGCGCCGGCCGCGCCGCGCCTGCCGCCGCTGTCGGCGCGTGCCGACCGCCTGTATCGCCACGCTTTCGTGCTCGATGCCAACGGCCTGGCCTCGATCGGCGAGTTGCTCGAGGAAAAGGACTGCGCCCGGCGCCTGCGCATCCTGCATGGATCCGGCGTGACGGCGATGAAGTCGACCCTGGGTGGCGCCAACGGCGACTTCGACCAGGCGGTGGCCGACATCGCGGCGGTGCAGGCACTGGTCGACCGTCATCCCGACTTGTTCATCAAGGTGGTGCGCCCGAAGGACCTGGATCGCGCCCGTGACGAGCGCAGGATCGCGGTGATCAACTCGTTCGAGGCGGTCACCATGCTGCAGGGGAAGGTCGAGCGCATCGCCGAGTTCCGTCGACTCGACGTGCTGGTGATGCAGCTGACCTACAACCACCACACAGTCTTCGGCTGCGGCTGCCTGGACGGCGATACCGACGGGGTCACCGCGCTGGGACGCAAGGCGATCGCAGCCATGAACGATCTCGGCGTGGCGCTGGACCTGAGTCACGCCAACGCGCAGACCACCCTGGACGGCATCCGGCTGTCGCGGCGACCCGCGGTCATCACCCACGCCGGCTGCCGTGCGGTGTACGACCATCCGCGCAACAAGACCGACCGCGCCCTGCGCGCGCTGGCGGCGAAGGGTGGTGTGATGGGCCTCTACATGCTGCCGTTCCTGACCCCGCCCACGCGCCAGCCCGAGTTGCCCGACTACATGCGCCACATGCTGCACGCGCTCGATGTGTGCGGCGAAGACCATGTCGGCATCGGCACCGACTCGCTGTTCTTCCCGCCCAACGCCCGGGAATTCCGCGAGATTGCCAAGCTCGAGGCCTGGCGGCGCCGGAAGGGCCTGGGCGCCCCGGGCGAGAACCGGCCGCCGTACCTTCCGGACGTCGACACCCCGCGCAAGCTGGCCTGGGTGGCCGACGCGCTGCTCCGGCACGGCTACAAGGCGCGTGTCGCCGACAAGGTGCTCGGGCTCAATTTCCGTCGGGTCTTCGGGGAGATCTGGGCGGTCTAGCCGGGATGCGCCAGGGCCATGACTGCCGGCCTGCCGACAGGCGATCCACCCGTTCTCGTCACAATGACACTGAGTTTGTGCACAAGCCGAATCCATGGCCGACGCGCGCAACACCCGGGTCGGAACGCACTGTTCAACGGCCGCCGCTGCCCGGGCGATCGGTCGAAACCGGCGTCCACGGCGAAGGTTTAGGCCCGGAGTCCGCCACGCCTGGGGGCTGCGTCGAATGCATCCATCATTGGCCCGCCGATGGCGAGCATGCGCGCAGTGCATCCATGGCCTGCTGAGCCTGTTCGAACGGCACGAACAGATGGTCGTGATGAACGCCGGCAACCACATTGCAACTGATGCCGGCCAGACTGAGTGCCCGCGAGAATTCGGCAGTCAGGCCGACGGCTGCAAGATCCGAGTGGACGGTGAGAGTGATCCAGGCCGCGACGAACGAGGCCGGCAGACCATGCTGCTGAGCGACTTGTTCCGGGACGATGACCGAACGTCCCTCGGGCTCGCGGATCGAAGACACGATGAGGTCCGGGTCAATCGCAAGGTCAGGGGGAAGTGCAACGAAAACGTAGCGGCCCGGGTGGAGAACCGGGTTCATGTGGGTCAGGAGTGTCTCGAGGTCGCTGATGGGTTGCATGCGTTGTCCGACAGCCGACAGCCGCGAATCGGGTGGGCCGAGGTTTTCGATGCGCCCCGGCATTTGGCACCAATCCAAGGGTAGCAACGGGAGGCTGCCATGTCCGAAGGCCTTGGCCAACCCCGAATTCCCTTGTGTCAACCCGCATCGCTCGTGACGGCCGGCTGTGCGACATGGCGTGGGGCGCTGAAGTAGTAGACGACTGCGGTGACCACGAGGCCGGCGAGCCATGACAGGTCGATACCGCCGAGCATGCGCGCCACCGGTCCGGTGTAGAAATCGGCGGCGATGAAGGGCACCTGGACCACGATGCCCAGCGCGTAGGCACCCAGCGCCGCCACGTTGTAGCGACCGTAGACCCCGCCGTCGGCGGCGAAGAACGACGGCACATGGTAGTCGCCGAATCGCACCCAGTAGTAATCGACCAGGTTCACCGCCGTCCACGGCACCATCAGGTACAGCAACAGTTCGGTGAAGTGGCTGTAGAGCGGCAGGAAACGGGCGGCGCCGACGGTGCCGAGCGCCACGGCGGCAATGAAGATGGCAGTCGCAATCGGCGCGCGGGTGCGCCAGTTCGCATGCCAGCCGGGGAGGAAGGTCTGGGCGAGCGTGATCACCGCGAGCGTCCCGCCGTAGATGCAGATCGCGCCGGCGACGGCCACGCCCGGGGTGAACAGGACCACGATCGGCATGCTCGCGGGTCCGGTCAACGCGGAAATCGCGGCGACGACATCGCCGCCCACGACCGCGGGCCCGATCAAGGCACCGAACACCATGGGCAGCACCGCGCCGAATGTCGTTCCCCAGTACGAGGCCCAGAATGCCTGTCGGGGACCGGTGTCGGGGGGCAGGTAGCGCGAATAGTCGGACACGTACGGCGCGTATCCCAGTTGCCAGAACACCCCGATCGACATCATCCCCAGGAAGCCGACGATGGAGAACGAGCCATGCGTGAGGTAGGCGTGCGGCATCCGTCCGACGAGCGCCAGGGCGACATAGCACAGGACGACCGCAGCACCAGAAACGTAGGCAATCGCGCGCGTGGCGGCATGGATCAGGTCGTGCCCGTAGATCGCCGCCGCGAGGCTGAGCATGCCGACCACGACGATGCCTTCGCGTACGCCGATCGCCGGCACGATCGCGTGCAGCGACTGGCCACCGGTCACCAGTGCGGTCGCCCCGTAGCCGATATACATGAAGATCACCAGGGCCACCACGGACGCGGCACCACGCGCCCCGAACTGGCCGCGGCTTTGCACCATTTGCGGCACGCCGAGACGCGGTCCCTGCGCGGCGTGCAGCGCCATGAACAAGGTGCCGACCAGGTTGCCGAGCACGATCGCCAGGCTGCCGTAGAAGAACGATTGCCCGAACACGGTCGTCGCCAGCGCGCCGGTGACGATCGTGAGCACATTCAAGTTCGCGCCGAACCACAACGAGAACAATTGCCGCGCCCGGCCGTGGCGCTCATCGAGCGGAATCGGATAGATCGTGTGCTGTTCGATTCGACGTCGACGCGAGCTTGTGTGGTTTTGCATGGTGTGCCGCATATTTTGCTTTGCCGGATCGTGTGAAGAGATCACAATAAAAGGCCAGTAGCAACAAGAGTTTGGTTCACTATGCGAACGTTTGGCGGAAGCCTTTGATGCGCACGGATTACCCGGATTTTGGACTGGGTGCGGCACAGCGCCGTGAGGCCGTTTTCGCCCATCGATACGAGGTTCCGGGCATGGATGGCGCGCGCGGCGAGATATGGTGCTACAGCGATGCACTGGCCTATTCCCCCGGCTCGACCGTGCGCTTGCAGATCAGTTCGAGCGTGCAGAACGCGGCACTCGAGATCGCACGCGACGGCGCCGAACTGCGCGTTGTCCTGAAGCACTCGCTGTCCGGTCTGCGCTGGCAGCCGACCCCGGAGGACTGCTCGATCGAGGGTTGTGGCTGGGCGACCGCGTTCGAGTTCCAGGTCGGCGAGGACTGGCCGTCCGGCGCCTACCGCGTCAGTTTGTCGGCCGAGGGTCGCGATGGAGCGCCGATCCGTTCTCATCACCTGTTCATCGTCAAGCCGTCTCCCGGACCCAAGCCGCGCAGGATCCTGCAGGTCGCGGCTACCGGAACCTGGGTGGCATACAACACCTGGGGCGGCTCGAGTCACTATCGGGGCCTGACCGGTCCGAATCGCGACCAGTACTCGCCGACTGTCAGCATCGAGCGGCCGTGGTGCCGCGGTTTCGTCGTGCTTCCCGACGAGGCCCCCCGAGTCCCGCTGGAATGCTCGCCTCCGCCGGGCGCGGCCCTGCGCTACCCGCATATGGAGTGGGCCTACGCGACCGGCCATTCGAACAAATACGCGTCGGCCGGTTGGGCGAGCTACGACGCGCATTTCATGCGCTGGGCCGAACGCACAGGCTACGCCGTCGATCTGGTCAGCCAGCACGAACTCCACTACGAACCCGAGTTGCTGCGCGACTATGGCTGCGTGGTGATGGTCGGCCACGACGAGTACTGGACCTGGGAAATGCGCGACGCGATCGATGCCTATGTCGACGGCGGTGGGCACGTGGCGCGGTTCGCCGGCAACTTCATGTGGCAGACGCGGTTCGAGGACGGGGGCAGGCGCCAGGTCTGCTACAAGTACCGAGCGCGCACCGACGACCCGGTCTACAGGGCACTCGACAAATCACGAACCACAGGCTCCTGGGAAGCACCGGAAACCGGCCGGCCGGGTGCGTCCACGTTTGGCCTCAATGCCACCGACGGGCTGTATGCGGGTTGGGGCGGGTGCGCCGCGCGCGGCGTCCGGGGCTTTCCCGTCTATCGGCCCGAACATTGGGCCTTCCACGGTACGGATCTCGCCTATGGCGACCTGCTGGGTGCCGATGGCCATGCGTTCGGTTACGAAGTCGATGGCCTGCCCTATGTGATCCGCGACGGGCTGCCCGAAGCCCTGCCCACGGGCGGAGCACCGGCGGGCATCTCGATCCTGGCACTCGGTCTGTCCTCGTTGCTGGAGGAACCCCGTTCGCAGGTCGAGCGCGACGACCGGTTCATTGCCGATGAAGAAGCGGCGTACGTCGCCGAGCTTCGCTGCGGCGATTCGAGCGAGTCCTCGGTTGATCGCATCAAGCGAGGCGCCGGCATGATCGTGCATTTCGAGCGCGGCGCCGGCGAGGTGTTCCACGCCGGAAGTTGCGAATGGGTGGCGGGGCTGTTGCGCGGCGATCCGATGGTTGCCCGGGTCACGGCCAACGTGCTTGATCGCTACCTGTCAGGAAGCTGATGTGCAGGGAGCTGCGTAACAACGGACGCGGGCCACTGTGGCTGACCGCAAACGCAAGGGCCTTGGACAAGCCGCGTCCGGCCTGGCCCGTGCCCTAGACCGGTACGTCGCCGTGGAAGTGGCGCCTGAAGGGGACGTCGCCGCTCGCCGGTTCGTCCAGTTCGCGTGCGTAGCGGTGGCCGGCATAGACAGCGTGGGCGATGAGGCCGGGAGCTTCGGCATCGCCGATGCAGCGCACGCTGGTGATGCCGGCGTCGGCCCATTCGGCCTCGCGTTCCAGCAGGGCCTGGTGCAGGGCGTCGTCGGGCTGGCGCGCGGTGACGGTGACGATGGCCTCGCACGGCTGCTCGCGGGTACGGCCGCTCCAGGCGTCTTCCAGGGTGAGCGTGGCGCCGTCGAATCCGGTGATGTTCTGCGAGACCAGCGGTTCGATGCCGAGCTCGGCCATGCGCTTGCGGATGTGGCGGTAGTCCAGCGTGTGCTGGCTCCACGGCGCGATGGCGTCGTCCGGGGTGATGTAGGTGACCGTGCAGCCGTGCCGGTGCAGCAACTCGGCGGCGACGCTGGCGTAGTAGAAGCCGTCGTCGTCGAACACGGCGACGCGGCCATCGGGCAGGCGGCCGTCCATCAGGTCGTCCAGGGTGTAGACGTGCGGGTTGGCGGCGAGCGCGGCGATGCCCATGCCGTTGCTGCGACCGTAGCCGTCGCGGCGCCAGTGGCAGCCGGTGGCGAGCACGACGTGGTCGGCGCCGAAGTCGAGCACGTCCTGCGCGCCGAGTAGGGAATCCAGGTAGACGCCGACCTTGGCGAGCTGGTCGATCTGGCCGATGCGCCAGTCGCGCACGCGCGCCCATTCGGCCAGGCCGGGCAGGCGCGCCTCGCGGGTGACCCGGCCGCCGAGTTCGCGCCGCCCTTCGGCGAGGCTGACTTCGCAGCCGCGCTGGCCGAGCGCGCGCGCGGCTTCCAGCCCGGCGGGGCCGCCGCCGACCACCAGCACGCGGCGCGGCCGGCGCGCGGGGGCGATGCGCTCGGGGTGCCAGCCCTTGCGCCATTCCTCGCCCATGCTGGGGTTCTGCGTGCAGCGGATGGGCGAGATGGTCATGTCGCCGGAGACGCAGATGTTGCAGCCGATGCATTCGCGGATGTCGTCGATGCGGCCCTGCTCGATCTTGCGCGGCAGGAAGGGATCGGCGATGGACGGGCGCGCGGCGCCGATCAGGTCGATCACGCCGCGCTTGATCTGCGCGACCATGGTGTCCGGCGAGGTGAAGCGGCCGACACCGACCACCGGCTTGCTGGTGGTCTTCTTGACGAAGTCGATGAACGGCTCCTGCGCGCCCTCGGGGGCGAAGCGCGAGGGAATGGAGTCGTTGTACCAGGCGGCGATGTTGACGTCCCACAGGTCCGGCAGCTCGGCCAGCATGGCGACGATGTCCCGGGCCTCGGCCAGCTCCACGCCGCCGGCGCCGAGCAGTTCCTCGGTGGCGAAGCGCAGCGCCACCGCGCAGGTGTCGCCGACCGCCTCGCGTGTGTCCTCCAGCACCTCGCGCAGCAGGCGCACGCGGTTCTCCAGCGAGCCGCCGTAGGCGTCCGTGCGCTGGTTGCGCCGGCGTTGCAGGAAGTGCATCGGCAGCGACAGGTCGTGCGCGGCGTAGACGTAGATGATGTCCATGCCCGCGCGCTTGCCGCGGATGGCCGCCTCGCGGTGCCAGCGGCGGTATTCGCGGATGTCCGCCAGCGTCATCGCGCGCGCCTGCGAGGGGTAGCCGTACTTGCTCGGCTGGTGCGAGGGGCCGATCAGCGCCTCGCGCGAGTACAGGTTGGAGGCGGTGGGGCCGTTGTGCGACAGCTCCAGCGCGGCCAGCGCACCGTGCGCGTGCACCTTCTCGCACATCAGCGCCAGCGCGGGGATGTCGCGGTCGTCCCACAGTCGCGCCTCGACGTAGGGCGTGAGGTCGCCGCTGGGATGGATCTCGCATTCCTCGGTGGAGACCACCGCCCAGCCGCCCTCGGCCTTCACCTCGCGCATGGCCGCGTGCGCCAGCGGCATGGCGTGGCCCATGCCGTTGCAGTGCGGCACCTGGAAGAAGCGGTTCCTGGCGGTGACCGGGCCGATCTTCACTGGCTCGAACAGGATGTCGTAGCGCGGATCCCTCATGGCGTGGCGGCTCCGGCGGCCGCGCGTTTCCGGCGCAGGTGCATGATCGCGTACAGCGGCAGGCCCGCCGCAATCAGTCCCATCGCCATCCAGAACGGTTCGTGCCCGCTGCCGATGAAGGCGAACACCGAGTAGGCCATGCCGGCGATCGCCATCGGCAGCACGCCGCGCCCGACCAAGCCGCGCTTCCACAAGACCACCAGGGCCAGCGAGCAGCACAGGTACAGGGGCAGGTTGGCCGCCGTCACCACGCGCGTGATGAAGGTGAACGCCGACACCAGGGACTTGCTGTAGCTCATCCAGATCATCACCGAGGCCATGGCGCCGGTGACGACCAGTGCGATCGCTGGCGCACCGAAGCGGTTGTTCCTGCGGAATGGGCCGGGCAGCACCCCGTTCACCGCCATGGTGCGGGTCAGCTCGCCGACCAGCAGGGTCCAGCCGTTGAGTGCGCCCAGCCCGCTGACCACCACGAACAGCGACAACCAGCGGCCGCTTCCGCTACCCCCGAAGCGCTCCATCAGCAGCGCGAAGGGTGCGCTGGCGCTGGCCAGTTGCGGCTGCGGAATCAGCAGCATCGGCACGGTGGAGACGATGATGTAGATCACCGCGGTGAGCACGGTGCCGGTCATGGTTGCGCGGGGAATCGTGCGGCCCGGGTTCTCCACCCGCGCGGCGGGCACGCTGGCCGACTCGATGCCGAGCATGGCGAACAGCGCGATGGTGGAGGCCGCCATCACCCCGGACAGCGTCACCGGGGTCGGCGGCGGGTGCGCCACGTAGCTGGCCGGTGCGGTGAACAGCATCCATGCGCCGAGCGCGGCGATCGCCACCATCGGCAGAAGCTTGAGCACGGTGGTGACGATCTGCACGCCCCCGCCGGAGCGCACGCCGAACAGGTTGACGGTGACGAATGACCACAGCAGAAGCAGTGCGAACAGCGTCGGCTGCATGTGCGACAGTCCCGGTACGACCACGGTGATGTACCCGACCGCGCCGGTGGCCAGCGCCGCGTTGGTCAGCCACAGCGACACCCAGTAGGCCCACAGCGCCATGTACGCGGGCAGGTCGCCCAGCGTCTGGCGGATGTAGCCGTAGGGACCGTCGGCGCCGGGCAGCGTCTGCGCCAGGTGCGCGAACACCCGCGCCAGCGCCAGGCAGCCGAGCAGGGTGACGGTCCAGCCGATCAGCGAGTTGAAGCCGTACGGTGCCAGCGAGGCGGGCAGCAGGAAGATGCCCATGCCGATGACGTTGCCCACCACCAGTGCGGTGCAGGTCCAGAAGCCGATCTTCTTGCCTTGGTTCATCGTTTTCTCGTGTGCGGGATCAGTTCATGGCGACCGGATGTCCGGCCTTGATGACGCCGCGCACCTGGCGCAGGCAGTCGATGTGCCGGATCGGGTCGCAGGCCACGGCGACCAGGTCGGCGGCCTTGCCGGGGCTGATCGAGCCCAGATCCTTCTGCTTGCCGAGCAGGCGCGCGGCGTCGATGGTGGCTGAGCGGATCGCCTGCAAAGGGGTCATGCCATAGCGCACCATGTAGGCGAACTGGCGCGCGTTCTGGCCGTGCGGATACACGCCCGCGTCGGTGCCGAAGGCCAGGTGCACGCCTGCCCTGACCGCCTTGCGGAAGCCTTCGCGCTGCGCCTCGGTGGTCTGCTCGTTCTTGCGCAGGATCGCCGGCGCCCAGCCGTCGCGGCGGCCGATCTGCTCGATGTAGTCGCCGTCATAGATGTCGGCGACCAGCCAGGAGCCGTGCTTGACCATCAGCGCGATGCCCTCGTCGTCGATCAGCGAGCCGTGCTCGATCGAGCGCACGCCGGCGCGGATGGCGCGCTTGATGCCCTCGGCGCCGTGCGCGTGGGCGGCGACGAACTTGCCGCGCCGGGCCGCCGCGACCACCGCGGCGTGGATTTCCGCCTCGCTGTACTCGGGCTTGCCCGGCTCGGTGCCGGCAGTGAGCACGGCGCCGGTGGCGATCACCTTGATCAGGTCGGCGCCGTGGTCGAGGATCATGTTCACGTTCCTGCGCACCTGCGCCACGCCCCTGGACTCGCCGCGGCGGAACGCCATCGGCACCACTGTGCCGGGCGGCACGTCGGTGATCTCGCCGCCGCCGCCGGGGATGGTGATGTAGGCCCCGGCGACGAACATGCGCGGGCCGGGGACCAGGCCGTCGTTGATCGCGTTGCGCAGCTCGATGTCGGCGAAGCCGCGGTACACGCCGACGTCGCGCACGGTGGTGAAGCCCGCCTGCAGGGTCTTGCGCGCGTTCATCGCGCCGATGAAGGCCTGCCGCGCCGGAGTGGTGTGCAGCGGCGCGGCGGCATCGGCGGTTTCCGCTTCTTCGGAAATGTGCGTGTGCATGTCCATCAACCCCGGCACCACCGTGTAGGCGGTCCAGTCGATGGCATGCGTGCGCGCGCCGATCGCCGCCGACCACGGCTGCACGCTGACGAAGCGGCCGTCCTCGATGGTCACCGCCTGGTCGGCGAGCATCTTGCCGCTGATCACGTCGAGCAGGTGGCCGGCATGCACCACGGTGCGCGTGGCGGCGTGCGCGGCCAGCGGCGCGCAGGCCAGGGCGAGCGAGGCGAACAGGATAGGCAGCGTGGGCTTCATGCGGCGTCTCCGGTGTCGGCGGCGCGGGCATAGGCGGCGCGCAGCAGGTTGTGGAAGTGCCAGACGCCGCTCTCGCGCCTGGGGCACAGGCGGCCGGCGTCGTAGGTGCCCGAGGCCAGGCCCTTCTGCACCGCCTCGCAGATGGCGATGTCCTCGGCCTGCACCTCGTCGCTGAAGGACTGGTCGGCGGCGATGCGCGCGTGCGCGGCCTCGTCCTGTGCGTAGTAATAGTCGAACTCCACCCTGCAGCGGTCCGGCCCCAGCGGCAGGACGCGGTTGGTCTGCATGCGCCCGGGCATGATGTTGAGCATCACATTGGGATAGACGAAGTAGTAGAACGCCTCGCCATCGCCGTAAATGGTGCTGCTGTTGCGCAGCGGCGAGGATTGCAGCGAATACCAGGGGAACAGCTCGGTGTCGTAGATGCGGTAGTCGAGCAGCCTGGACAGCCCCGGATGCACGTGCGGCAGGTGGTAGCCCTCCAGGAAGTTGTCCACGTACACCTTCCAGTTGCAGGCGATGTCGTAGCTGTCGCGGCGCAGGAAGCGCATGGCGGATACGTCGATCGGCGCGATGCGATCGGCGATGCCGCCATAGACCTGATCGAGGTCGTCCACCTCAGCGGACAGCGCCACGAACACCAGCCCCTGCCACTCCTGCACGCGCAGCGGCGGCAGGCGGATCGAGGCGATGTCGAAGTCGGCGGCATCGCCCATTTCCGGCGCGCTGCGCAGCCGGCCTTCCAGCGTGTAGGTCCAGCCGTGGTACTTGCAGTGCAGGGCGCGCGCGCCCTTGCCGTTGCACAGCGCCAGCGGTCCGGCGCGGTGGCGGCAGACGTTGGGGAAGGCGCGTAGCACGCCGTCCTGGCCGCGCACCACGATGACCGGTACGCCGCCCACGTCATCGACGACGTGGTCACCCGGCTCGGCCAGCTGGTCCTGGTGCGCCACCAGCTGCCAGCTGTGCGCAAACACGGCCCGGTTCTCCATCGTCAGCGTCGCCTCGCCCCGGTAGTAGCGCGCAGGCAGGGCGGTGGCGTGGCTGAGGCTGGCGGTCATCGTGGGGTCGGCGCGCATCGGCGGTTCCCGCAGGGAAGGGGGTGGCGGGCGGTACCTGCCGTTTCGAGTATCCACCTTCCGAGGCGACTGCGCGCGGCACTCACTTGCGCGCGCCTCCGTCCTTGAGGAAGCGCGAGTACCAGGCCAGGTCGCGCTGCATGCGGTCGACCAGGTAGCTGGGCACGCTGATCTCGTGATGCTGGCCGGGATACACCACCAGTTGGGTGGGCACGCGCAGAGAGCGCAGCGCCTGGTACATCTGCTCGGAACCGACGCAGGGCACGTTGAAATCATTCTCGCTGCACTGGAACAGGGTCGGTGTCCGGATCCGGTCGGCGTGCAGGAACGGATAGCTCACGCGGTCCCAGGCGGCGCGGTGGTTCCACGGGGTGCCCAGCTCGATCTCGTACAGGAGCGCATATTCGTCCACGCCGTACATGCTGTAGTTGTCGCCGCTGCCGGCGCCGCTGACGGCTGCCTTGAAGCGGGTGCTGCGCGCGATGACGTTGTCGGTGAGGATGGCGCCGTAGCTCCAGCCTCCGATGCCCAGGCGCTCGGGATCGGCGACGCCGAGCTTGACCGCGTAGTCCACGCCGGCCAGCAGGTCGCGGGTGTCCTTGTCGCCCCAGTCGGCGTAGATGGCCCGGGCGAAGTCGAAGCCTCGTCCGGAGCTGCCGCGCGGGTTCACCGCCAGCACCGCGAAACCGTTGGCGGCGTAGACCTGCCAGTCCTCCATGAATTCATGGCTGAACTGGTATACCGGTCCGCCATGCACGCGCAGGATGGTCGGGTAGCGGCGACCCTTCACATAACCGATCGGCTTCACCAGCAGCGCATCGAGCGGGGTGCCGTCGGCACCGGTGAAATGCAGGGTCTCGGTGGTCGCCAGCTGTTTGCCGGCCAGCCATTCGTTGTGGTCGGCCAGCAGGCGCAGGTGGTCGTGGTCGAGCGCGCTGATGTAGTAGGGGTGCAGGTCGTCTCCGCCGAGCACGGCGACGCGGCCGTTGCGCGACACCGACAGGTCCACGTCGAAGCGGTTGCCGTGGGTCAGGTCGGTGACCTTGCCGCTGCGCACGTCGATGCGTGCCAGGTGGGTGACCTCGGCCCGCTCGATCAGTGCGTACACGCTGCGTCCGTCCGGCGCCCAGGTCGGGTGGGTGAAGCAACGGTCGATCGGTGCCGGGATGCTGGACTTGCCGGTGGCCACGTCGATCACCGCCAGCTGCCAGGGTGCGTAGTACATCCACTTCGGTGCGCCGCCCTGGAGGTAGGCGATGCGCTTGCCGTCCGGCGACCAGGCCGGACGCGATGCCCAGTAGGGATCGAGGTCGGAACCGGGGAAGCTGGTGAGCCGGCGCTCCTTGGCGCCGGCGTGCGCGTCGATCAGGTAGATGTTGTAGTCGAGCGTTCGATCCGGGTCCGCGCCGCGCCGGGTGACGTAGGCGATCTGGCGCCCGTCCGGCGACCAGGACGGTTCCTGCTCGTCGTGCTTGCCGGGGGTGAGCAGGACGGCCTTGCCGCTGGCGATATCGAACAGGTACAGATGCTTGTGGCGCGCGCCCAGCCAGCCGGCGTCGTCGTCCTTGAACTGGAATCGGTCGGTGACGACCGGCGGCGGGTTGTTCGGCTTCTTCGCGCCGGGTGGGCGCTCCGGGTCGAAGGCGATGACCGCCAGCCGCTTGCCGTCCGGCGACAGCGCGAATTCCTGCACGCCGGCGGGGAAGTGGGTGAGCTGGCGTGCCTCGCCGCCGTCGGCGGGCATCATCCAGACCTGCGAGCTGCCCTCCTGGTCGTCGCTCTTGCCGTCCTCGTGCTTGCGGTCGGAGAGGAAGGCGATGAAGGTGCCGTCGCCCGACCATTCCGCCTGCGACTCGTCGGCATCGGGCGTGTGCGTGAGCTGCGTGCGCTCGCGGCCATCGAAGCTCACCCGCCACAGGTCCGACTGCGGCTGATCGCGCCTGGCGTTGTCGGTGGTGACGGTGTAGACCAGCCAGTGCCCGTCCGGAGACAGCGCCGGGTCGCTGAGTGCGGCCAGGCGGCTGATGTCGGCGGGGGTGAACGGCGTCTTCCCGGCGGCATGTGCGAACAGCGGCAGCGCCAGCAGCGCCAGCAGGGCGAGTGTCGGCATGGGGCGGCGGTTCATCGGCAGTCTCCTGGTGCTCAAAGCGCGGCGAGGGCCTGGTCGAGGCTGGTGCGCAGCAGCGCCACGGCCTCGTCCACTTCTTCGGTGGTGACGGTCAGCGGCGGCATGAAACGCACCGTGCTGGTGCCGCACGAGAGCAGCAGGAGGCCGTTGTGGAAGGCGCGGGTGATCACCGTGTCGCAAAGCTTGGTGGCCGGGGTCTTCCTGGCGTCGTTCTCGACCAGCTCCATGCCGATCCACAGGCCCTTGCCGCGTACTTCGCCGATGCACGGATAGTCGCGCTGCAGTTCGCGCAGGCGATCCATGAAGTGCGCGCCGACGCGGGCGGCGTTGTCGACCAGGCCGCCGCGCACCAGGTCGATGGTGGCGTTGGCCGCCGCGCAGGTGATCGGGTTGCCGCCGTAGGTGTTGCCGTGGGCGCCGCGCTGCCATTGCGACATGATCGACTTCTTCGCGATCACCGCGCCGATCGGCAGGCCCGAGCCCAGGCCCTTGGCCGAGGTCAGGATGTCCGGCTGCACGCCCCAGTGCTCGCAGGCGAACATCCTGCCGGTGCGGCCGATGCCCGACTGGACTTCGTCGAAGATCAGCAGGATGCCGTGCTCGTCACAGATCGCGCGCAGTCCGGCGAGGAAGCCGTCGGGCGGCGTCAGGTAGCCGCCTTCGCCCTGCATCGGCTCGACCAGGATCGCTGCCACTTCGCTCGGCGGCACGCTGCGCTGGAACAGCGTGCGGATGTACTCCAGCGCCGCCTCGCCCTGGTCGTCGCCGGCGAACAGCGGACGGTACGGGTTGGGGTAGGGCACGTGGGTGACGCCCGCCAGCGTGGTGGCAAAGCCCTTCTGCTGGGTGTACTTGCTGGAGGTGAACGAAAGCGAGCCGAAGGTGCGGCCGTGGAAGCCGCCGAGGAAGCCGATGAAGCGCGGCCGCCCGGTGACGTAGCGGGCCAGCTTCAGCGCGCCTTCCACCGCCTCGGTGCCGGACTGGCAGATGAAGCTCATGGCCGGCTCGCCCATCGGGGCGATCTCGGCCAGGCGCTCGCCCAGGCCGACCATCTGTTCGTGCCAGTAGTCGCTGGAGATGTGCAGGAACTTCTCCGCCGCCTCCTGCACCGCCTTCACCACCTGCGGATGCGCGTGGCCGGTGGCGCACACGGCGATGCCGGCCATGAAATCGAGGAAACGGTTGCCATCCACGTCCCACACTTCGGTGCCGCGTCCGTGCGACATCACGAACGGATAGTCGCGCGGGTAGGAGGGCGAGATCACCTGCGCGTCGCGGGCGATCATCGCCTGGGCCTTGGGTCCGGGTAGAGCGGTCTTGATATGGGCGTTCACGGCGAAACCTTCTTTGCGTCAGAGTGGGATGTGCACGGGGCGCGCGTGCGCCTCGCGGGTACGAGCGTTGAGTGCGCGCAAGGTATCCAGCTCGTGCGTGCTGGGCGGGGCGATGGTGTCGATGGCGTCGGCCACCTGGAGCGGCCAGCCGATGGCGTCGCGTGCCTCGTCGACGCCTACGCCCTCGAACAGGGCGACCAGTTGCAGCTCCTCGCTTTCGTGGTGCGGCGCGAGCATGCCGAAGTCGGTGATCACCGCGCGCGGGCCACCGCCGGCTGCGCCGATGCGCGCGCGCGCGCCATGACCGTCGAGGTATCCGGCGCTGCTGCAGAAATCGAGCCGCTCGACGAAGCTGCGCCGGGAGGCGCGCAGCATCACGAATACCTGCCGGGCATGCAGCGCGATCTCCGGCGCGCCGCCGGCGCCGGGGAGTCGCGTGGAAGGTGTCTCGTAGTCGCCGATCACGGTGCTGTTGAGGTTGCCGAAGCGGTCGATCTGCGCAGCGCCGAGAAAGCCCACGTTCACGCGGCCGGCCTGCAGGTAGAAGCTGAAGATCTCCGGCAGCGGGACCACGCAGGTGGCGGTTTCGGCCAGTTCGCCGTCGCCGATCGAAAGCGGCAGCACGTCCGGCCGCGTGCCGATGGTGCCGGACTCGTAGATCAGCACGATGTCCGGTGCGTGGGTGAGGCGAGCCAGGTTGCAGGCTGCGCTGGGCAGGCCGATGCCGACGAAGCAGACGCTGTCGTTGTTCAGCAGGCGTGCCGCCGCCACCGTCATCCACTCGTCGCGGGTGCAGTCGGTCATGCCGCAGCCTCCTCGCGCAGCGAGGCGAGGAAGGCATGGTGGTCGGCGGTACCCAGCACGTGCTCGTTCATCCAGGCGAGAAAGCGCTCGCGATCGCGGGCGATGGTGTCCCAGCGTCGATAGAAGGCGTTGTCGCGTGCGTAGTGGCCATGTGCGTAGGACGGATAGGCACCGCCCCGGCACAGCACGACCGCGCTCACCACCCAGTGCGGCAGCACGATGGCATTCATGGCCGGGGGAAGCGTGTCGACGATGTCCTCCACGGTGACCAGCAGCGTCTTCGCCGCCAGCGCCGCCTCGCGCGCGGCACCGACGATGCCTTCGATGGCGACGTTGCCGGCGCGGTCGGCGCGCTGCGCGTGCAGGATGGTCACGTCCGGATTAAGCGCGGGTACCGCCGCCAGCGCCTCGCCGGTGAACGGGCAGGTGACGCGACGGATGTTGCGGTTGTGCGCAGGCAGGTCGGTGCCGATGTAGCCGCGCAGCATGCCGAACGGCAGCCGCGCCGCGCCGGCGGTGAAGGCGGCGGCCATGCCGGCATGGCTGTGTTCGTCGATCTCCAGCGCATGCGGCCACTGGTTCTCGACCCCGTCGCGCAGGCGGTGCAGCGAGCCCACGCCCGGATTCCCGCCCCAGGAGAAGGTGAGCCGGCGTGCGCAGCCCATGCCGATAAGCTGGTCGTAGATCAGGTCCGGCGTCATGCGGATCAGGTGCAGGTTGCGCTTGTGCTGGCGGATGATCTCGTGGCCGGCGGCGAACGGGATCAGGTGGGTGAAGCCTTCCAGGGCGACGCTGGCGCCGTCGTGGACGTAGCGGTCGATGGCGTCGGCGAGCGGCAGCGGGGTCATGGGCGCGTGCTCACTCCACCACCGTGCGCGATTGCTCGCGCATGTACAGCGACAGATAGTAGAACGAGGCGATTGCCTTGCCGGTGGATCCGGAGCACTTCCAGCCGCCGAACGGCTGGTAGCCGGGCCAGGCGCCGGTGGTGGCGCCGAGCGAACGGTTGGCGTAGGTGACGCCGGCCTCGATATGTTCGTGGAACCAGGCCACTTCTTCCGCACTGCCGTAGAAGCCGGCGGTAAGGCCCATGGTGGTGTCGTTGGCCAGGCGCATGGCCTGCTCGCGGTCGTCGAAGCGGTGCAGCATCAGCACCGGCAGGAACATTTCCTGCTGCCACAGCGGATGCGACAGCGGCGCTTCCGCCAGCAGCGGCTGCACGTAGTAGCCGTCCGCCAGCGCCTCGTCGCCGCCGCTGTCCCTGCCGATGCGCTCGCCACCGGCCAGCAGGGTGGCGCCGACGCTGCGCAGTTGCGTGGCGTAGTCGCGGTAGTGGTCGTAGGCGCGGGCGTTGATGACCGGGCCGAGCCAGTGCTCGCGACGGCGAGGGTCGCCGATGCGGATGGCGCCGATCAGAGCCTGCATGCGGCCGATGAGCTCGTCGGCGACCGACGCGTGCACGTAGAGCCGCGAAAGCGCCGAGCACTTCTGTCCGCCCAGGCCGTAGGCCGAGCGTACGATGCCGGCGGCGGCTTCTTCCAGGTCCGCGTGTTCGGTGACGATGCAGGGATTCTTGCCTCCCATCTCGGCGATGCATGGGCGCGGGTAGGCTCCGGAGATCATGTGCTGCATCAGCTTTCGGCCCACCGCGACCGATCCGGTAAAGGTGATGCCTGCGGTGAGCGGATGTTTCACCAGCGCCTCGCCGGCTTCCTTGCCGCTGCCGCAGATGAAGTTGAACACGCCCGCCGGCAGGCCGGCGTCGCGGATGCAGTCGGCCAGAAGGCGGCCCGACCAGGGCGTGTCAGTGGCACTCTTGATGACCACGGTGTTGCCGGTGGCCAGCGCGGCGGCGGCGGGACCGCCGGCCAGTGCCAGCGGGAAGTTGAATGGCGAGATCACCACCCAGGTGCCATACGGGCGCATCACGCTGGCGTTGTGCGAAACCACGCCCTCGATCGGGTCGTCCGGCAGTGCGTGGTCGTATCCGGCATGGCGTTCAATGTCGTCGGCGTAGTGGCGGAAGAAGTCCACCGTCTCCTGCGCCTCGCCCAGCGCCTCCATGCGGTTCTTGCCCACCTCCAGCACCATGGCCGCGCTGATATCGTAGACGCGCTCCTCCATGATGTCGGCGACACGCCGCAGCAGTCGCGCGCGTTCGGCGACCGGGGTCGTTCGCCAGCCGGGCCAGGCGGCCTGCGCCGCCTGCATGGCGGCGTCGGCCGCGGCGGCATCGGCGAGCGGAAATTCGCCCAGCCGCAGCGAACGATCGATCGGGCTGTGCAAATCCATGTAGCGCGCTGCGATGCGGTCCTCGCCACCGATGAACAGGTCGTGGCGGGCACCCAGCGATGCCTCCACCCTGGCCAGCGCCGCCTCGAAGTTTGTGTGCATCACATCGGGCGGGTCGTACATGGTGGCGTAGGTGAGGCGAAAACTCATCGTGTATTCCTCAGGCATCGGTGGGGAAGTGACGCGCGAGCAGACGGTCGAGCAGGGTCAGCGCGTCGGCCAGTTCCCCCTCCTCGATCACCAGCGGCGGCGCCAGGATGATCAGGTTGCCGCGGGTGGCGAACGACACCCCCGCGGCCATGGCATCGGTGAGCAGCGACTTCAGCGCTGGCGGCGTCTGCGGCCAGGGCGCCAGCGGTTCGCGGCTGGTGCGGTCGGCGACCAGCTCGATCACCGCGAACAGACCGTGGCCGCCACGCACGTCGCCGATCACCGGATGGCTGGCCTTGAGCCGTTGCAGCTCGGCGTACAGGTGCTGGCCCAGTGTGTGCGAACGGGCGATCAGGTCCTCGTCCTCGTAGGCGCGCACGGCCGCGACGCCGGCGGCGCAGGATAGTGGATGGCCGCAGTAGGTCAGGCCGGTGTAGAGCATCTCGTGCTCCAGTCTTTCGGCGACAGTCCTGGATAGCACCACCGCGCCCAGTGGCAGGTGCGCACCGGTGAGGCCCTTGGCCAGGGTCATCATGTCCGGGCGGCCAGCCTCGCCGTGGCGCTGCCAGGCGAACCATTCGCCGCAGCGTCCGAAGCCGCTCATCACCTCGTCGGCGATCAGGTAGACCCCGCGTTCGCGGGTCACGGCACGCAGGCCGGGCCAGTAGTTGTCCGGGGCCACGATGCCATTGGTGCCGGCGTTGGGCTCCATCAGCACGGCGGCCACGGTTGCGGCGCCGGCGCTGTCGATGGCCGAGGCGACCGCTTGCACCGCGCGCTCGCCGCAGGTCGGCGCATCGTCGCTGCCGTACGGGCAGCGGTAGGGGTAGGGCGGTGGTACATGGAGCACACCGAAGGCTTCGGCATCGACCTGGGTGCGCGTGCGCGCATCGCCGGACAGCGCCATCGCCGCGTAGCTGGCGCCGTGATAGGAGCGATCACGGGTGACGATGTGGCCGCGCGGCTTCGCGCTCGCCTGGCGGGCGAACTTGATTGCGTTTTCGTTGGCGTCGGCGCCGGCCAGGGTGAAGAACACGCGGCCACCCTCGAAGCCGGACTTTTCCAGCAGCAGGCTAGCCAGCTCGGCGCGCGGCCGGGCACCCCAGGCGGCGGTGACGAAGCAAAGCTGCCCGGCCTGCTCGCGGATCGCCGCGACGATGGCCGGATGCTGGTGGCCGAGGTTGCTGCACTCGGCAAGGCTGCTCATGTCGAGGATCTCGCGACCGTCGTCCAGGTACAGGCGTGCACCACGACCGCCGACGACGGTGGGGGCCTGCCAGTCCGCCTGGATGCACCAGCTATGCAGAACGGCGTTGCGCTCGAGTTCCAACCGTGCCTCCCTCGCTTCCGTTTGTTCGCATACCGCACAAAGATTCGTATTGCGAACTCATTGAAAACCTTCTACGCTCGGGCTGTCAATGGACTTTGGCAGATTGATGACCACCACGGCTTTTGAGCAGAGTTCGAACTATGTCCAGTCACTGGCGCGCGGATTGAGCGTGCTGCGTGCATTCGACCGTGAGAACCCCGACCCGAGCCTGACCCAGGTCGCCGAGCGCACCGGGCTGTCGCGTGCGGTGGCGCGGCGTTTGTTGCTCACGCTGCAGCACCTGGGGTACGTCGGCAGCCGCGGCCGCAGTTTCTTCCTCACCCCGCGGGTGCTCGAGCTGGGCTACAGCTACATCACCTCGCTGGACCTCACCGAGCTGGCGCAACAGAGCATGGAGCAGCTCGCGCAGCGCATCGACGAGTCGTGTTCGATGGCCGTGCTGGATGGGGAAGACATCGTCTACGTGCTGCGCGTGCCGGTGCGTCGGGTGATGCGTGTGGCGCTGGGCGTGGGTGCGCGACTACCCGCATTCGCCGCCTCGATGGGCCGCGTGATTCTCGCCGACATGGACGAGGCCAGGCTCGACGCCTGGCTCGAGCAACAGAGTTTCCGCGCCTACACCCCGAATACCGTGCGTGATGCTGGCGCGCTGAAGAACGAGTTGCAGTGCGTGCGCGAGCAGGGCTATGCGCTTGTCACCGGGGAACTGGACCCAGGGCTGTGCTCGATCGCGGTGCCGATCCATGCCGGCAACGGCCGCGTGATTGCCGCACTCAATGTCGGCATGCCTTTCAGCGAGGGAGCTCCCAGGCGTGCCGTCGAAGACATTCTTCCCGCCTTGCGCGAGACCCAGGGGGTCATCGAACAGGCCATCCGGCGCGGTGACTGGCTGCCGCACATGGCAATGGTGAACGCCTATGACTAGGGCCTACCTGGTCGATGCCACGCGCACCCCCTTCGGACGCCACGGTGGCGCGCTGGCGGGCGTGCGTGCCGACGACCTGGCAGCGTTGCCGATCCGCGCGTTGATGGCGCGCCACGCGCGGCTTGATTGGGCCGCGCTGGACGAAGTGATCCTGGGCTGTGCGAACCAGGCCGGCGAGGACAACCGCAACATCGCGCGCATGGCAGCACTGCTCAGCGGCCTGCCCGGGAGCGTGCCCGGTGTCACCGTGAATCGGCTGTGCGCCTCCGGGCTGGAGGCGGTGGGGCAGGCGGCACGCGCCATTGCCTGCGGCGAGGCGGAATTGATTCTTGCCGGCGGCGTAGAAAGCATGACCCGCGCACCGTACGTGATGGGCAAGGCCGGCGGCGCGTTCGGTCGCGACCAGCGACTGGAAGACACGACGCTGGGCTGGCGTTTCGTCAATCCGCACATGCGCGCCAGCTACGGCGTGGACTCGATGACGCACACCGCAGAGAACCTCGCCCGCGAGCATGGCATCGATCGCGCCAGCCAGGATGCCTATGCGCTGCGCAGCCAGCAACGCACTGCGCATGCGCAGCAGCAGGGCTGGCTGGCCGAAGAGATCACCGCCGTCGATGCGCCGCACGGTCGCGAGACCGTGCGCGTGGAGCAGGACGAGCATCCGCGCCCGTCCACCGACGCCGGGAAGCTGGCCGGACTCAAGCCATTGCTGGGACCGGATACCAGCATCACCGCTGGCAATGCATCCGGTCTCAACGATGGCGCCGGCGTGCTGCTGCTGGCCTCGGAGACGGCGCTGAACCGGCACGGACTGGAGCCGCTGGCGCGCATCACCGGCAT
This sequence comes from uncultured Gammaproteobacteria bacterium, assembly GCA_963817755.1. Lineage (GTDB taxonomy): Bacteria > Pseudomonadota > Gammaproteobacteria > Xanthomonadales > Rhodanobacteraceae > Oleiagrimonas. The sequence continues at coordinate 1,111,327 of CAWFPB010000003.1, read as the reverse complement.
GGCCTCGGCCGGCGTGGCGCCGCGTGTGATGGGCATCGGCCCGGTACCGGCCATCCAAAAGCTACTGGCGCGGCAAGGCCGCACGCTGGACGACTTCGACCGTATCGAAATCAACGAGGCCTTTGCGGCCCAGGTGCTGGCCTGCGCGCGCGCGCTGGGCCTGCCCGACGACGCGCAGCGCCTCAATCCCAACGGCGGGGCCATCGCGCTCGGCCATCCGCTCGGCGCCAGCGGCGCACGCCTGGCGATGACGGCAGCTTACGCCTTGCGCCGTCACCGGCAACGCCGCGCGCTGGTCAGCCTGTGCGTAGGCGTCGGACAGGGCCTGGCCCTGTCACTGGAGTCCCCATGAACCGTGCAATGGCCGTCCGTACGCTTGCCGCCACCCTGGCGCTGGCCTTGCCGCTGGCAAGCCACGCCGGCGACAGCGTACCCAGGAGCGAGCGGGTGCTGGCGCACGACCTGCTCGTGCAGATGATCGGCACCGACACCACGTCTGAACATGGCCGTACCACCGGCCTGGCCGAGCAACTGGCGAAGCGCTTCCTCGAGGCCGGTTTCCCGAAAGCGGACGTGCACGTGGTGGGCGACGATCCGCTGCGTCGCAACCTGGTGGTGCGACTGCGCGGACGTGGCGAGCGCCAGCCGATCCTTCTGATGGGACATCTGGATGTGGTCGAGGCGCGCCGCGAGGACTGGCACTTCGCCCCGTTCAAGCTGACTGAGAAGGACGGCTACTACTACGGTCGCGGCACCATGGACATCAAGGGAGCCGATGCGGGGCTGATCGCCACACTGCTGCGCTTCCACAAGGAAGGCTTCAAGCCCCGGGGCGACTACATCCTCGCGCTCACCGCGGGCGAGGAGGATGGCGTTTCCAACGGCATCCAGTGGCTGCTGGCGCACCGACCCGACCTGATCAAGGCCGAATACGCGCTCAATGTCGACGGCGGCGGCCCGGAGATCCGCAATGGCCGGCCCGAGGTGGTGGCGGTGGAAACCGCCGAGAAGGTCTACGCCAGCTACACGCTGACCGTGCGCAATCCGGGCGGGCACAGTTCGCTGCCGCGGCCGGACAACGCCATCTACCGGCTCGCAGCCGGGCTGATGCGGCTGGAGAAGCTGGAATTCCCCCTGCACACCAATTCGGCCACGCGCGGCTACTATGCGCGGCTGGCCACGCTGTACACCGGGCAGATGGCTGCCGACATGCGCGCGGTCGCACACGACCCTTCCGACCCGGCGGCGGTGAAGCGGCTGGCGGCCAGCACGCCATACAACAACGCCCACCTGCGCACCACCTGCGTGCCGACCCTGCTGACTGGCGGCGATGCCGAGAACGCATTGCCACAGATGGCCCGCGCCACGATCAACTGCCGCATCATGCCGGACGAGCCACCGGCCCAGGTGGAAGCAAAGATCGTGCAGGCGTTGAATGATCCCCAGGTCCTGGTGGCGCCCGTGGCGCCGGCGCCCACCAGCCCGCCCAGCCCGATCAACAAGGTGCTGTTCGCGCACATCGGCGCGGCGGCCAGGACGGTGTGGGGGCACAGCATGCCGATCTCGCCGTACATGTCCGCCGGAGCCTCCGACAGCGTGTTCCTTCGCGCGGCGGGCATGCCGTCCTATGTGTTCAACGGTATCGCGTACGACGTAAACGATGACCGTTCGCACGGACAGGACGAGCGCATCCTGGTGAAGTCCTACTACGAGTCGCTCGCTTTCAACTATGCGCTGCTGAAGAACCTGTAGAGGAAGCGACCACACTCATGACACGACCGCTTTGCCCGACACCGCAGATCGCATGTCCCGATGGCCGTCCGGCCGTCCATGCCCCGGAGTTCGCCCCGTGAGCGGTACCACCGAGCCCTCCGGCACGCTGGAGCAGGCGCTGGCGCATGCCGCGCGCATGCTGGACAGGCGTGCCGACCTGGCTGGCGAGCAGGCAGCGGAGATCCTCAAAATCGTACCGGGACATCCGGTGGCCTTGCTGATCCTGGCGCAGGCACGACGGCTGCAGGGGGAAACGGCCGACGCACTGGAAGTGCTGGAGCCGCTGGCCGAAGCCCAGCCCACCTGGGCGCCCGCGCATCTGGAACTGGGTCTGGCGCGCGGTGATGCCGGGCAGGGCGAGGCGGCCATCGCCGCGCTGCGCAAGGCGGTGTCGATCACCCCCGAGTATCCGCAGGCGTGGCGCGCACTGGGCGATCACCTGATGGCGGCGGGCGAACAGGAAGCGGCCGACGCCGCCTATGCCAACCATGTGCGCCATTCCGTACAGGATCCGCGTCTGATGGCGGCGGCCGGTGCGCTGGTGGAGGGACGCGTGCCCGACGCCGAGGCACTGTTGCGCGAGCACCTGAAGGCCGCGCCCACCGATGTGGCGGCGATCCGCATGTTCGCCGAGGTGGCCATGCGGGTGGGCCGTATCGACGACGCCCGCAACCTGCTGGAGCGCTGCCTTGAGCTGGCGCCCGGTTTCCATGCCGCGCGCCAGAACTACGCGCTGGTGCTGCACCGCCTGAACCTGCCCGAGCAGGCGCTGGCGGAGATCGAGACCCTGCTGGCGGTGGACGCCGACAACCCCGGCTACCGCAATCTCAAGGCAGTGGTGCTGTGTCGCATCGGCGAGTACGCACCGGCCATCGACATCTACGCAGACCTGCTGGAGAAGTATCCGGGCAATCCCAGCGTATGGATGAGCTATGGCCATGCGCTGAAGACCGAGGGCCACACCGCACGCGCCATCGAGGCCTATCGACGCAGCGTGCGGATCCAGCCGTCCTACGGGGAAGTCTGGTGGAGCCTGGCCAACCTCAAGACCATCCGCTTCAGCGAGGACGACCTCGCGGTGATGCGCGAGCAGCTCGTCCGCGAGGACATCGGCGACGACGACCGCCTGCACCTGGAGTTCGCCATCGGCAAGGCGCTGGAAGACACATGCGACTTCGAAGCCTCGTTTGGCCACTACGCGCGCGGCAACGCCATCCGCCGGTCCCAGTTGCACTACAGCGCAGGTGAGACACAAGCGCGCGTCGAGCATATCCGCCAGCGCTATACGGCGGAGTTCTTCCAAGCGCGCGCGGGCGCCGGCTGCCCGGCGCGCGACCCTATCTTCATCGTCGGCCTGCCGCGGTCCGGTTCCACGCTGCTGGAGCAGATTCTCTCCAGCCACAGCCAGGTCGAAGGCACGATGGAGCTGCCGGAGATCACCTCGATCACTCGCATGCTGCGCGAGCAGGGCGATGCCACCGGCGCCATGCCCTATCACCAGTCCCTGGCCGGGCTGGATGCCGAGGGCCTGCGCGAGCTCGGCCAGCGCTACCTGGACCATACCCGGATCCAGCGCAAGACCGATGCGCCGTTGTTCATCGACAAGATGCCCAACAACTTCATGCATATCGGTCTCATTCACCTGATGCTGCCCAACGCCAGGATCATCGATGCCCGCCGGCATCCCATGGCGTGCGGTTTCTCCGTCTTCAAGCAGCATTTCGCAAGGGGGCAGAGCTTCAGCTACAGCCTCGAGGACATCGGTCGCTACTACAGCGACTATGTTGCGCTTATGGCGCATTTCGACGTGATGTTGCCCGATCGCATACACCGCGTCTTCTACGAACGCATGGTCGAGGACACCGAAGAGGAGGTGCGACGCCTGCTCGACTATTGCGGTTTGCCTTTCGAGGACTCGTGTCTTCGCTTCTTCGAGAATGCCCGCCCGGTACGTACGGCGAGCTCCGAGCAGGTGCGCAGGCCGATCTACCGCGAGGGCGTGGACCACTGGCGGAACTACGCCCCCTGGCTGGGGCCGCTGGAACAGGCATTGGGAGGGGTGCTTGGGGCGTATCCCCAGGCGCCTGGGTAGTCATGCGATTTCGATCCATCGCAGATCGAGCTGTTGCCAACAGAACTATGGGGATGACCATGCAAACCAGCACATCGTTAGCGCGATCCGGACCAACCGGCAAATCGCGTATCAAGCTCGCCCATTTGCCACTGACGGCAGCCATCTGTCTCGCCATGGCGATGCCGTCCATGGCGCAGGATACCGGCCAGGCGAACAAACCGACCAAGAAGGAAAAGGCCGTCACGCTGCAGACCGTCACGGTGACCGCGCAGAAACGCACAGAGAACGTGCAGGTGGTGCCCATCAGCATCAACGTGCTGAACGGGTCCAAGCTGCAGAAGTTGCACGTCAATGAATTCGACGACTACGCCAAGTACCTGCCCAGTGTCTCCTACCAGACGTACGGGCCGGGCTTTGCACTGATCTACATGCGTGGTGTGGCCAGCGGTGGCGATGGCAACCACTCCGGCTCCATGCCCAGCGTGGGCGTGTACCTGGACGAGCAGCCGATCACCACCATCCAGGGCCCGCTCGACCTGCATATGTACGACATCGACCGCGTGGAAGCACTGGCCGGTCCGCAGGGCACGCTGTATGGCGCCAGCGCCGAGGCCGGCGCACTGCGCATCATCACCAACAAGCCCGATCCCAGCGGCTTCGAGGCCAACTACACGCTGGACTTCAACTCGGTGGCGCACGGCGGCTTCGGCCATACCGAGGAGGGCATGGTCAATATCCCGCTGAGCAGCACGTCGGCGATCCGCCTGGTCGGATGGCACGAGCATGACGCCGGATACATCGACAATGTCGTCGGCACGCGCACCTACCCGACCTCCGGTATTACCATCAGCAACGGCAAGTGCACCTCCACGCCCACGCTGGTGTGCACCGGCCAGGCCAAGAAAAAATTCAACGACACCGATATCCAGGGCGCGCGCGCAGCGTTGAAGGTGCAGCTGGACGACAACTGGACCATCAGCCCCACCATCATGGGCCAGCAGACTGTCGCCAACGGCAACTTTGCCTTCGATCCCGCCGTCGGCGACCTGAAGATCACCCACTTCTACCCCGAAAAAAGCGACGACCGCTGGTGGCAGGCGGCTCTGACGGTGAAAGGCAAGATCGGCAACTTCGATCTGACCTACGCCTATGCCCACCTCAAGCGCCATCAGGAAGAAGCCAACGACTACAGCGACTACTCGTTCTGGTACGACACCCTGTACAGCTACGGCGCCTACATCTACGACAACAACGGCAGCCTGATCAATCCGTCGCAGTACGTCCTGGGCCGTGACGGCTACACCAAGGACAGCCACGAGCTGCGCATCACATCGCCCAAGGACGATCGGCTGCGCTTTGTCGGCGGACTGTTCTGGCAGCGCCAGTACCACGACATCCAGCAGCGCTACATGATCGATGGCCTGGCCGACTTCCTGTCGGTGACCGGCTGGCCCAATACGATCTGGCTGACCAAGCAGATCCGCATCGACAAGGACGAGGCCGTGTACGGCAACCTGTCCTACGACATCATTCCCAAGACGCTGACCGCGACCATTGGCGGGCGCTACTACAAGACCGACAACAGCCTCGGCGGATTCTTCGGCTTCAGCAACGGGTACTACCCGGGTGCCAGCTACGGCGAAGCCGGCTGCATCTCACCCACGCCGTTCCACGGCGCGCCCTGCCAGGATTTCCAGAAGAGCGTCAAGGAATCGGGCACGCTGGGGATGTTCAACCTGACCTGGCAGATCTCGCCGACGAAGATGGTGTACATGACCCGCTCCGAGGGCTTCCGTCCCGGCGGCGTCAACCGCCGCGGCACACTGCCCCCGTACCAGGCCGATCATCTGATCAACTACGAGCTGGGCTGGAAGACCATCTGGTTCAACAACCGCCTGTCGTTCAACGGCTCGGTGTTCAGCGACCAGTGGAGAGACTTCCAGTTCAGCATCCTCGGCGCCAACGGCCTTACCGAGATCAAGAACGCCAACCAGGCCCGCATCAATGGCATCGAGAGCCAGCTGGACTGGGTTGCCACCTACAACCTGGAACTGAGTGGCGGCATGGCCATCTACGATGCCAAGCTCACCGCCAACTACTGCGGTTACACCGATGCCAACGGAAATCCGGTAACCAACTGTCCGGTTCCAGTGGCGCCCAAGGGCACCCAGTTGCCCGTCACCCCGCGTTTCAAGGGCAACCTCACCGCGCGCTACACCCTGGATGTCGGCAACAACGAATGGTACGTGCAGGGTTCCGCGGTGCATGTGGGGAAGCGCAGATCCGATCTGCGCGTGTACGAGAATGGGCTTATCGGCAACATGGCGGCCTACAACGTCGTGGATTTCTCGGCGGGTGTCAGTCACAACGACTGGTCGGTCGATATGTATATCAAGAACGCCTTCGACACGCGTGCCCAGTTGTACAAATACACCGAATGCGCCGAGTCGGTCTGTGCCGCCCGCGGCGTCGTCCCGCAGTATCCGAATGGACAGGTCTACACCGTTCCCAACCAGCCGCGAACCATCGGCATCCGCTTCAAGCAGAGTTTCTACTGAGCGGAACCGAGGCAAGCCACCACGGAAAAGCCCCGCCGAGGGCGGGGCTTTTCATGATCGCCCACGAGCGGCCCGGAAAGTCTTCAGGCAACGTGTGAGGCCAGCGGACCGTGAGGCCAGCGGAGCAATATCAATATGCTGATGGATCGACCGGCTGAATCCACGAAGTCTCGCGCTGGGGGCGGCGACATGAGCTTTCAGAGTGCATTTCCAGTTTGGGGCAGACGTGAATAGCGAAGTCTGTCCATGTTGCAGTGACAAGAAGGGGAACTGAATGATCCATGCCGCTACTGCTCCGCGGTTCGTCCGCTGCAAGTTCATGATCGTGGCATTCGCGGCATTGTGCTGCGTGCCGCTCGTCGCGCAATCAGCGCCCGTGCAGAAATATCTCAACGGGAAACTCGCCTGGCGCAGCATCGGCCCGTACGTTGGCGGGCGTGTGATCGCGGTGGCCGGCGTGCCCAGCCAGCCGAACCTGTTCTACATGGGCGCAGTCGACGGCGGCGTCTGGAAAAGCACCAGCTACGGGGCCCGCTGGGAAAACATCACCGACGGAAAGTGGACATCGTCCAGCGGCAGCGTCGGCGCCATCGCGGTCGCTCCTTCGAATCCCAAAGTGATCTATGTCGGGACCGGCGAGGCGGATATCCGCGGCGACATGGTCACTGGCAACGGTGTATTCAAGTCGGTGGATGCGGGAAAGACCTGGAAATTCTCGGGCCTGCGCAACACGCGAACCACCAGCGTGATCGTCGTCGATCCGCACGATCCCAACGTTGTGTACGTCGCCTCCATGGGGCACGTCTTCAAGCCGAATGCCGATCGCGGTGTGTTCAAGTCCACCGACGGCGGCAAGACCTGGCACAAGGTGCTGTACGTCAACGCCAAGACGGGTGCCATCGACCTGGTGATGGATCCGCACAACCCGAAGGTGCTGTATGCGACCATGTGGCAGGCGCAGCGCTTGCCGTGGAAGCTGATCTCCGGCGGACCGGGCAGCGGGCTGTACAAGAGCACCGACGGCGGCGCGCACTGGGTCAACCTCACCCGCAATCCGGGCCTGCCCCACGGCGTGCTCGGGCGCATGGGCGTGTCCATCGCTGCCAGCCATCCGAATATCGTCTATTCGATCATCCAGGCCAGGCACGGTGGCGTGTTCCGTTCCGACAACGGCGGCAAGACCTGGAAGCGCGTCAACCGCAACTGGAGCCTGCGGCAGCGCGCCTTCTACTACATGAGCATCTACGTCGACCCGACGAATTCGGACACGCTGTACGTTCCCAACGTTGACGGTGTGTGGTTATCGCACAACGGCGGCAAGGCGTTCTCACTGCTGCACATGCCACACGGCGACGATCACACCGTGTGGATCAACCCCAATCAACCGAAGATCCTGCTGGTGGGCAATGACGGCGGTGCGACGGTATCGACCGACGGCGGCAAGAACTGGAGCTCCGAGCACAACCAGCCGACCGGCCAGTTCTATCATGTCGCGATCGACCACGAATTCCCGTTCAACGTGTACGGCGCGCAGCAGGATGAAGGCGCGTACGAAGGGCCGAGCGCGATGCTGGGCGGCGCGATACCGGTCTCCGCCTGGCACGAGGTCGCGCTCGGCGAGAGCACCTTCGTCGCCCCGGATCCCGGTAACCGCTACGTGACCTACGGCGCCGACTACTACACCATCATGCAGCGCTACGACCGGCAGACCGGCGCGCGCAAGTCCGTGAGCCCGTCACCCATCTACCTCGATGGCGGGGATGCGGCAAGGATGAAGTACCGCTTCGGCTGGACGCATCCGATCTTCTTCTCTCCGAACGATCCGAAGAAACTGTTCCTGGCCTCCCAGTACGTGATGGTCAGCGAGGATGGCGGCCGCACCTGGAAGGTGATCAGCCCGGACCTGACGCGCAACGATCCGGCGACCCAGGGGCCGACCGGCGGTCCGATCGACCTGGACCAGACCGCCGCCGAAGTCTTCCCGGACATCTCCGCGCTGTCCGTGTCCCAGGTGGACAAGCGTGTGATCTGGGCGGGCTCGCAGGACGGACTTGTGCATGTGACTCTCGACGGCGGCGAGCACTGGCGCCTGGTCACGCCACCGCAATTGCAGCAGTGGGCGACCATCACCTCGGTCGAACCCTCGCATTTCGCCGCGGGTACGGCCTACCTCACCGCTTCGAGATACATGTGGGACGACGATCATCCGTACGTGTTCAAGACCACGGACTATGGCCGTCACTGGTCGGTCATGACGCATGGCCTGCCGGACGACCAGTACGTGTTCACGGTGAGGCAGGACCCGAACGAAGCTTCGCTGCTGTTCCTCGGTACCGCGAACACCGTGTATGTCAGCCTGGATGGCGGTGCTGACTGGAACCCGCTTGCCACCAAGCTGCCGCACGTGCAGGTGCGTGACCTGGCCATCGACACGCGCGAAGGGGAGGTCGTTGCGGCGACCCACGGTCGCTCGTTCTGGATCCTTGGCGACCTCGCGCTGCTCGAGCAGCTGTCGCGCCAGCCGCGGCCGGCTGCTGGCGAGGCGGCCCTGTTCGCCCCCCAGGCCGCCTGGCTGACGCATGCCTACGGCCAGAGCGCCCACGCCAAATATCGCCAGCCGGTCGGCACCAATGCGCCATTCGGCGCGACCGTGTTCTTCCACCTTCCCGCGACATACGACGGCAAGACACCGGTGAGCCTGACGTTCCTGGACGCGCAGGGCAAGGAGATCCAGCACTACGCATTGCACCTGAAGGACAAGCACGCGAAGAAGCTGCCGACCACGGTGAAAGACAACTTGCTGCCGTCGCAGAAGAAACGGATCGACGAGAAGAAGAAAACGGCGGTGGAGCCGGGCATGAACCGCCTGCGGTGGAACCTGCGCTACGCCGACGCCACGGACGTGATCGGCTGGGAGCCCCCCGAGGACACGGACGGCATGGTGGCAACGAGCGGCGGACCGTTGGTGAATCCGGGCCGCTACACGGTCGTCCTGCGCTATGGCCATCAGTCCTTCCGGCAGAACTTCGCGGTGAAGCTCGATCCGCGGCTGCACACCACGCCGGCGATCCTGAAGCAGAAACTGGCACTGGAGCTGTCCTTGCACCACACCATCGACGCTCTGGACAAGGACATCAACGCGGCCATCCTGCTTCGTCAGCGCCTGGTCAAGGCCGTCGCGTCCCACAAGATCGACGCGTCCGCTGCCGCTCCCGCGATCAGGGAGCTGCATGACGCGGTCCGTGCGGTGGCGCAGCTTGACATCCGCTCGAGCGAGGGTGACGTGCTGCACAACGTACAGCTGCGCAGCTGGCTGGCGTATCTGCAATCGAGCATCGGGCTCGATTACCAGGGGCCGAACCCGGCACAGATTGCCGCTTACCATGAATTGCAGGGCCTGGCGAATAAGGGAGAGACCCGCCTGCGGGTGGCTACCGCTGCCGGCAAACGACTGCTCTGACGGAAGGGAGAGACGGCTCCAGGTTCACTTGCAACGGTCTGAATCCGGGGCAGGTGCGCCTGGTGCCGTTTTGCTGTGAACAGCCAGACGATGTGTTTTCCTGGGCCACCACGGGTTTCCCGAAGACTCCAGGTCTTGGGGGGAAGGAAGCGCCGTAACGCGTTGGCTGCCGTCGGTCGCTGCAGAGGCTGGTGCTAGTTACCGCCACCTTCTCGCTCTTGCACTGCAGTGCCTCCAGTCGCTCTCCCTGATACCGCGGATTGGACGTCCAACGGCCGTGCTGCTCGACATCGTGGGCATGGCCGGGAGCCATGACTTCTGGCCGAGTTACTATTCACAAGTTCTCAGTACAATGAAATTGTGCTTATGAACAAGCTGAGTCCATGACCGACGCGCGTGCCCACCTGCAGAAGAAGTTCGAGAAGGAGCTGGCGTCCGGCACCGTCTCGCTGGCGCTGCTGGCGGTGCTGGCGCAGGCCGGGGAGCCGCTGTACGGCTATCTCATCGCCAAGCGTCTGGAAGATGCCGGCGGCGTGCTGGGCGGCAAGCAGAGCACGCTGTACCCGGTGCTGCGCAACCTCGACGCCGCCGGCCTGCTGGCCAGCCGTACCGAACCCTCGGTCAGCGGGCCGCCGCGCCGCTACTACCGCATCACCGACGAAGGCCGCGAGGCCCTGGCTGCCTGGACCGCCACCTGGCGGGCCACGCGCGACTCGGTCGACACCGTCCTTGGAGGAACCTCCTGATGAACGCCCCCGTTCCACGCACCATTGCCGAATACCTCAAGCAACTGCGCGCCGCGCTGCGCGGGGCCGATCCGGCCATGATCCAGGACGCGCTCTACGACGCCGAGGAGCACCTGCGGGCGGAACTGGCCGAGCGTGCCGACCACGACGAGGCCGCGATGCTGGCCGAGGTGGTCGGCAGCTACGGCGCGCCCGAGGAGGTCGCCGAGATCTACCGCGACCAGGAAGTGACCGTGCAGCGTGCCATCCGCACCCCGAAGGCACCGCCACGAAGAGGGATCCTCGGGCAGTTCTTCGGCGTGGCGGCCGACCCGCACACCTACGGTGCGCTGTTCTACATGCTGCTGGCGCTGGCCACCGGCATCTTCTACTTCACCTGGGTCGTGACCGGCATCGGCCTGTCGGCCGGATTCTCGATCCTGATCATCGGCTTGCCGTTCCTGGTGCTGTTCCTGGGCACGGTGCGCGTGCTGTCGCTGGTGGAGGGGCGCATCGTCGAGACCATGCTCGGCATGCGCATGCCGCGACGGCCGGCCCCGGCCAATCGCGAACTGCCGTGGCTCAAGCGCATCGGTGCCATGTTCACCGATCCGCGTACCTGGTCGACGTTCCTGTACATGTTGCTGATGCTGCCGCTGGGCATCGTCTACTTCACCGTCGCCGTGACCGGCATCTCACTTTCGCTGTCGCTGACCTTCGCGCCGTGGGCGGCACTGTTCCTGCCGCATGGCACGGTGGTCGTGGGCAACGAAGCATGGGTGCCCGCCGGCTGGAACTGGGTGCTGGTGCCCCTGGTCAGCCTGTTCGGTGCCTTGCTGCTGTTCGCCGTGCTGCACCTGGCGCGCGGCATCGGCCGCCTGCACGGGCAGCTCGCCAAGCACCTGCTGGTGCGATCGCGCGAGGAATCTTCCTGAGCGTACCCGGGTCGGTCCCGGATCACGCGTCACGGCACCATGGAGGGACGGTCACGGTTGGTTTTTGCGACCGTCCCCGGCACCGCGAGAACAGGTCGCCCGGGATCTCGCGCGGGAGGTTGAGTACCCGGGCACGACCGCAATCCTGCAGCTGGTGATTGCGCCGGAGCCGCACCCTTTCGTCGAGGATGCGGCTGCGGTTGCCGATCAGTTCGTGAACACGTCACGCCCGAAGGCGTGCGGACCCGCGCCGCCGGCGTAGCCCAGGTAGGGCAGCCCGAAGGCCTTCTCGATGCTGCGCAGCAGGCTGTAGTGGTTGTAGTAGCGCTCCGACACCGTGCCGGGACGGATGAACGGCGAGAGCAGCACCGCGCCGATGCGGCCGCCGCCGGCCCGGTTGTAGCGGCCGGGCGCGGGGCCGCCGGGCAGCGGCTGCTCGCCGCAGCACGCACCGCCACCGGTGCCTTCGTCGAAGGTGATCACCAACAGGCCGTCCTTGCGGAAGGCCGGCGAGGCCGTGATCTGTGGCACCCAGTGGCGCAGGAAGGCGTCGGCCGAGATCAGCCCGCCGGGCTCGCCGTCGGCGCAGGGCGCATCGTGGCCGTCGTGGCACAGGCTGGGCGTGATGTAGACCAGGTTCGGGGTGGCGGCGATGGAGGCGAGGTCCTTCGGCAGCCGGTCGAGATTGACCACGTGGGTATCGCAGTACGCCGGATCGTCGATGATCGAATGGAAATACACGAATGGATCGTGCTTGTCGGCGTACTGGTCGTTGCGTGCGGCATGGTTGGTGTGATCGTGCGCCCTGATCGGCACGTGGCCGCAGGTGGCCGACTCGCGGCGGGGATCGGTGCCCATGTCTTCCATGTAGCCCTTCCAGGTCAACCCGGCGGCGTGCAGCTGATCGGCGACGGTCTTGACCTTCGCCGGGTACACGCAGCCTTCGCCGGGCAGCTGGCCGTGGGCGTCGAGCGGACCGGTGGCGTGGAATTCGGTCATCCTCGGGCAATCGCGCTGGGTCTGCGGATTGGGCGCCTGGCCGCTGATCATGGCGATGTAGTTGTCCAGGCTATTGTGGCCGACGGCGAAGTAGTGCGGCAGAAGTGCGCCGCGGCGGGGCAGTTCGTGCGCGAGGTAGGGGGCCAGGGACTGCTTGCCGAAGGTGATGTCGAACGGCTCGTTCTCCAGCACGATCACGAACACGTGACGGACCCGGGACAGGCCGGCGTGCGCGGTGGTGGATGGTGCGGCGGTCGCCAGCGGGGCGAGCAGGGCAAGGACAAGCACGCCGAAGGCGTGGATCAGGCGGTGGCGCATGGTGTCGGATCGCGAAATGGGAAGCCTCATGCTTACCATCCAATCCTTGCGGGATCGTTTCAAGGTAGCCTTGGCGGCCATCTTTCGTGCAGGAGTACACGAGCATGCCGGACAAGCGCTACGACCGGGCCTATTACGACAAGTGGTACCGCGATCGGCGGCACATGGCGGTGACCCCGGCGGTCCTGCGGCGCAAGGTGGCGCTGGCGGTGGCGCAGGCCGAGTTCTATCTGGGCCGGCCGCTGCGCAACGTGCTCGACGTGGGTTGCGGCGAGGCCCCCTGGCGGGCCGTGCTGCGGCGCCTGCGCCCGGATGTCGACTATCGAGGCCTGGATCCGAGCCCGTATGTGGTCGAGCGCTACGGTCGCAGCCGGCGCATCGGGCTGGCCAGCTTCGACCAGCTGGCGGAACTGCGCTTCGAGGAGCCGTTCGACCTGATCGTGTGCGCCGACGTGCTGCACTACATGCCGGCTGCCGAGATCCGTCGCGGACTCTCCGGGTTTTCCGAACTGCTGCGCGGCATGGCCTTCATCGAGGTCTACTGCCGCGGCGACGCGATCGAGGGCGACCGCGAGAATTTCGTGGCCCGCAGCGCGGCCTGGTACCGGCGTGCGTTTGCCGGGGCCGGGCTGGTCGCCTGCGGCTCGCACGGCTATCTGGGCGAGGACCTGGCCGCCGGGGCCACGGCGCTGGAGCGTTGCCCGGCAGCGTGACGCTCAGTGCGCGAGCGCCAGCAGCATGACCATGGCCAGCAGGTTGTTGCCGGCATGCACGGCCACCGAACTGACCGTCGAGCCGGTCTTCAGGCGCCGCCAGCAGCAGGCCAGGCCGACCAGGGCCAGGGCCGCCAGGCCCGCCGGTTTCCAGCCCAGGTCGGGCAGGTGCATCAGGGCGAACAGGCCGGCGTCGATGGCCACCGCGGCGGCGACCGGAAGATGCCGCATCAGGGCCGGCAGCAGGATGCCGCGGAACAGGGTTTCCTCGGCCAGCGGGACCAAGGTCACCGCGGTCACGGCAATCAGCAGGCGCGTGCCCACGGACGCCTTGCGCATGATCTGCATGATGTCCTGATGCACGGGATGCCCCTGGGACAGCAGGTAGGTCAGCCCCCCGCCTGCGATGGCCACGGCCAGGCCCAGCAGGACCTGTTGCAGGAACAGGGCGGGCCGGATGCCCAGCATGCCAATGCCGTCACGACCGGCGCGGCGCCAGGCGCGTGCGTACAGGCCACGGAACACGGCCAGCGAAGCCAGGCAGGAAATCGGAAGGCTGATGCCGATCACCAGGAAGGCGGTCTGCTTGTCGTGTGCCAGGTGCTTGAGGTTGATGCCGGGGTGCAGTATCCGCTGTACCACCATCAGGGCGGCCATCACCAGCACGGCGGCGGCGAACTGGATCAGCGCATACAGCGCGATCGATCCCAGGGCGCCCCAGAGACGCGGCGCCCGGACGGGTGGTTCTGCTGTGACAGGGGTTTCAAGTACTTCTTCCATGGCTTGCGTAGCCTCCTTGCTTCGTGTCATGCCTTTTTCAGGCGGCCATCCACACGTGCTGGAGCAGGCCGACCATGCCCCAGACCAGCAGGCCTGCCATCGTCATCAGTGCCAGGGTGAAGGGCAGCCCACGCTTGCTGGCATCGCCCTGGTAGGCCAATGCGTACCAGAAGCGCGCCAGCAACCAGACCAGGCCGAGGATGCCGGCGACCAGCGGCGCACCGCCATACTGTGTGGCCAGCCACAGCGAGGGCAGGAACATCACGCTGGCCTCCAGCGTGTTCATCTGCACGCGGAAGGCGCGTTCGAATTCCGGATGACCGCTGATGGCCGGGGCCTTGATGCCGTGGCGTCCACGGTACAGGCCGACCTTGAAGGTCGTGAAGATCAGCAGCACGACGGTCAGGGCGACGACCAGCGAGGGAAGCAGGTTCAGCATGCGATGCTCCAGCAGGGGAATGAAAGTGCGCCGCACATGCGTGCGGCGCATTGGTAGACCATGGACCGGGAATCAGGGACTGGGTTCGGTCAGCACCGGTTTGCCCGGTGCCGGTTCCTTCAGGTGCTCGCGCACGCGATCGGTGGGCAGGCGCATGAGGATGGCCAGCCACATGATCAGCACCGAGAACGCTGCCATCACCAGGATCGCCCAGCCAAAGCCGATCTCGCCCAGGTTGCCGGCGTGCTTGTCCAGCGCCGGGTATTCGCCCAGCCAGCTGATCACGCTCAGCCCGATCAGCCAGACCACGACCCAGGCGCCCGAGCGCAGCTCGAGCCTGGGCGTCTTTCCGCGGTTGCCCAGCTCGTGGATGACCAGTACCACATAACCGATCAGCACCGCGATCATCAGCTTCCAGACGATGTCCCAGCCGGACCAGTACACGATCAGGTTGGAGGACAGGAAGCCCAGGTAGGCGAACACGTTCACGGCCGGCAGCCGGAACGGGCGCTGCTGGTCGGGCAACTGCCGGCGCATCGCGATCAGCGCCAGCGGCCCGGACCCGAATGAGAGCACGGTGGCCGAGGTGACGAAGCCGACCAGCTTCTGCCAGCCCGGGAACGGCAGCAGGAACACGACGCCGGCCAGGAAGGTCACGATCACGCTGACCCAGGGCACGCCGCGATGATTGACCCTGGCCAGTGCCGCGGGGGCATTGCCATTGCGGCCCATGGCGTAGGAGATGCGCGCGGTCACCGTGGTGTAGATCAGGCCGGTGTCGGCCGGCGAGATGAACGCGTCGATGTACAGCAGCGCGGCCAGCCAACCCAGGCCCATCACCGTGGCCAGGGCGGCCAGCGGACCGTAGGTGGCCGCGATATGGTCGAGTCCGCCGCTGAAACTGGTGCCGATGTGGGCCCAGCCGTTGTCCAGGGCGCCGCCCGGCAGGGCGCCGATGAACGCCACCTGCAGGGCGACGTAGATCACGCCCGTGATCAGCACCGAACCGATGATCGCGATGGGCACGTTGCGCTGCGGGTTGTTGGTCTCGCCCGCCAGTTCCACGCCCTGGCGAAAGCCCAGGTAGGAAAAAACGATGCCGGCGGTGGCGATCGAGGCGAACACGCCGCCCCAGCCGAACGGCATGAAGCCGCCCTTGTCGGCATGGTCGGTGAGGCCGCCGGTAAAGTTGGCGCCGTTGAAGGCGGTCATCAGGAAGGCCACGATCACCACGCAGATGATGACGAGCTTCCACCACACCAGGGCGTTGTTGAGGTGCGCGAACCAGCGGATGCCGACCACGTTGATCAGGCTGAACAGGGCCAGCATGGCCACGGCCACGACGAAGCCCGGGCCGGTCAGCACCGGCACGCCGTCCTGCAGGTGCTGCAGCCAGGGCAGGTAGTTGGTCGAATACTGCAGCGCCGCCAGGACCTCGATCGAGGTCGTGGAGGCCACCGCCAGCCAGGTGATCCAGCCCAGCGTGTAGCTGGCGAACGAGCCGAAGGCGAAATGCGGGAAGCGCACCACGCCGCCGGACACCGGGAACATGGTGCCCAGTTCGGCATAGCACAGCGCCAGGAAGATGATCATGATGCCGCCGATGGCCCAGGCCAGGATTGAGGCGGGTCCGGCGATCTGGGCGGCATTGAGTGCGCCGAACAGCCAGCCCGAGCCGATGATCGAGCCGACCGCGGTGAAGAGCAGGCCGATGATGCCGATGTGGCGGTTCAGTCGATGGTCGTCGGTGGCGTTGGGGTCCACCGAGGTACCCGATTGATTCATGTTGTCCTCCCGGAATGATGAAGCGGGGAGTGCCCTGCGACGGTCGCAGCCGCGGCATGCACGGCATGGCCGATGGTGGACACAACGTCATGGATCATGGCGGGTCGGGCACGCAGGCACAAGCGACCGGGCCGTTCAATCATTCGTGGCAGGTTTGGCAGACGCTGTACGGTCCTGTGCCACGGAATGCCGGCGTGGGGCGGCAGCGATCAGTCCAGCACCCTGCGTGCGAAGGCGAAATGGCGGTGCCAGTACGGATTGGACAGCGCGTCCAGACGCACCTTGCCGCCGGTATTGGGGGCGTGCACGAAGCGGCCCTTGCCGACATAGATGCCGACGTGGCTGATGCGATGGTGCTCGGTGCGGAAGAACAGCAGGTCGCCGCTGGCCAGGGCCGACATGTCGGTGATGCGCGGGGCGTCCATGCGCGACATCGCGTGCGAGGTGCGCGGCAGGTCCAGGCCGGCCGAGGTACGGAAGACGTAGTCGACCAGGCCGCTGCAGTCGAACCCGCTCCTGGGCGTATTGCCGCCCCAGCGGTAGGGCGTGCCGACCAGCCCGATGGCGTGGAACAGCACGTCCTCGGAGGCGCGTTGCGGCGGCGGCGGCGGGTTCGCGCCGGTGGTGCGTGGCCGGTTGGTGGCGCATGCGGCCAGCATCAGCAGGCAGGCGGCGCAGGCCAGGCGGACGAACGCGCGGGGCAGGAAGGGCCGGCCGGCGGCAGGACAGCTGGGCATTGGGCGGGCTGTGGACACGAAAAACCCCCGGTACGTTCGGTACCGAGGGTATCAAATCAATGACTTGCGCGAAACAGTTGAAGTGTCGCGAAAACTGCGTGCGGTTTCAGCCGTTGAGATTGCCGACCAGCGTCAGTTTGGGACGTTCCGGGGCAGGCTCCCCGTCGCACTCGTCGGTCTGCTGCGCAGCCTGGCAGTCGCGCATGATCTGGGTCTCGAAGACGGCGGCCCGATGGCGCGCGGCATCGCCGACGTCCTCCGGCATGCTGCCCTCGAGCAGCAACTGGCGCAGAATCCCGCGCTGTGCGGCATTGAAGCGGGGATCCTTGTTGGCTTCGTCGAGCACGGTCGCCATGACGCCCAGCCAGCCGCTGTCGGGCGAACGCAGGGCAAGCAGGATTTCCGGTTTGGACAGGTGCATGGCGATGGAACTCCGATCGGGTTGCTTCAGTGCATCTCATGCAGGAACGGTGCCAATGTCACGGATCGGCATGTGAAATGCCGAAAATGCCTACCCGGGTGGCGCTGCATGGAGCCGGGAACCGGACGGGTATGATGAAGCCATGAGTGCAGCGGGGATCACGAGGGGCGGGCTGGCATGAAACCGGTGGACTCGCCGATGTTCGAATTGCGCGGCGTTGCCAAGGCCTTCGACGGTGCCTGCGCGCTGGACGACGTGTCCCTGTCGCTTGCACGCGGCCGGGTCACGGCCCTGATCGGCAGCAGCGGCAGCGGCAAGTCCACGCTGCTGCGCCTGCTGACCGGGCTGGTCTACCCCGATCGCGGCGAGGTGCGCTTCGACGACCAGCCGCTCGACGGGCGGGACCTGCAACGTATGCGCCGGCGCATGGGCTACGTGATCCAGGAGGGCGGGTTGTTCCCGCACCTGAGCGCGCTCGGCAACCTGGCGTTGCTGCCGCGTTGCCTGGACTGGGATCCGGCGCGCATTCGGACCCGCGCCAGCGAACTGGCCGAACGGGTGCAGTTGTCGCCGGCACTGCTGCAGCGTTTCCCGGCCGAGCTGTCCGGCGGGCAGCGCCAGCGCGTGGCCCTGATGCGGGCCCTGATGCTCGATCCGCCCGTGCTGCTGCTGGACGAGCCGCTGGGAGCGCTCGACCCGATCGTGCGCCACGAACTACAGGAGCAGCTGGGGCGCATGTTCGCCGAACTCGGCAAGACCGTGGTGCTGGTCACCCATGATGTAGCCGAAGCTGCCTGGCTGGCCTCGCATCTGGTGCTCATGCACGCCGGGCACATCGTGCAGGAAGGCGACTACGCCACGTTGCGGCGGCATCCGGCCAGCGACCACGTGCGCCGATTCCTCGACAGCACGCGTCGCCTGCCGGAGGTGTCCTCGTGAGGCTGCGCGGCCTGTTCGCCGGCATGCTGGCGTTGATGCTGTGCGCGGCGCATGCCGGAGCGGCCCGCGCGCCGGTGCGGATCGGTTCGAAGGCCTTCACCGAGTCGGTGGTGTTGGGCGAGATCGCGCGTCTGTCCTTGCGCGAGCACGGGGTGGCGGCGATCCATCGCCGCAGCCTCGGCGGCACCCGGATCCTGTGGCAGGCCCTGCGCCATGGCGACATCGATGCCTATCCCGAATACACCGGCACCGTGGTTCAGGAACTGCTGCCGGACCTGCCGGCCGACGCCAGCATCGCCCGGTTGCGACAGCGCCTGAAGCCGCTCGGCATCGGCATCACCGATTCGCTGGGATTCCAGGATCGCTACGCCCTGGGCATGCGCAGCGCACGTGCCCGGGACATGGGCATCGCCACGATCTCGGATCTGCGCAGCCACCCCGGCCTCACCTTCGGGTTTTCCAACGAATTCATGGACCGCGACGACGGCTGGAAGGGACTGCGTCAAGCCTACGGCCTGGCGCAGGAAAACGTGCGCGGCATGGACCACGACCTGGCCTATCGCGCGCTGGCCGGCGGCGCCATCGACGTGACCGACGTCTACACCACCGATGCGGAGATCCCGTACGACCACCTGCGCGTGCTGCGCGACGACCGCCACTATTTTCCCGCCTACCGTGCCGTGTTCCTGTATCGCCTGGACCTGGCCCGGCGCGTGCCGGGCGCCATCGCCGCGCTGCAGGCACTGGCCGGGCGCATCGACGTGAAGGCCATGCAGCGCATGAACGCACAGGTGAAGATCCGGCGACGCGGGGAAACCGCGGTCGCGGCCGGTTTCCTGGGCCTTCAGGACACCCCAGCGTCGAAGGGGTTTGTCCCGCGACTCCTGTTGCGCACCGGCCAGCACCTGCTGCTGGTCGGCATCTCGCTGGGGCTGGCCCTGCTGCTGGCGCTGCCGCTGGGCGTGCTGGCGTCACGCTGGCATCGCCTCGGGCAGGCCGTTCTGGCCCTGACGGGTGTGTTGCAGACCGTGCCGTCGCTGGCCATGTTCGTGTTCATGATCCCGCTGTTCGGTATTGGTGCGGGCCCGGCGATCGCGGCGCTGTTCCTCTACAGCCTGCTGCCGATCGTGCGCAACACCCATGCCGGCCTGGCCGGCATCGATCCGGCTCTGCTGGAATCGGCGCGGGTGATGGGCCTGCCGCCGCGCGTGCGTCTGCTGCGCGTGGAGTTGCCGCTGGCGTTGCGTCCGATCCTGGCCGGTATCAAGATCGCCGTGGTGATCAACATCGGTACCGCCACCCTGGGCGCCCTGATCGGCGCCGGCGGCTACGGCCAGCCGATCCTCACCGGCATCCGGCTGGACGACATCCACCTGATTCTCGAGGGCGCGGTGCCGGCCGCATTGCTGGCCCTGCTTGCGCAGGGCGTGTTCGAAGTCCTCGAGCGCACGCTCACGCCACGCGGCTTGCGTCGAAAGGCCGGAGCATGAACCATGGACGGAGTTGCATCCCAACGCACGGGTAGAATGCGGCCATGACGGAACGACGAAGCGATGTGCTGATCCTTGGCGGCGGGGTGATCGGCCTGGCCTGTGCGTTGCACCTGTTGCGCCACGGCGCCAGCGTGCGCGTGGTCGAACAGGGACGGGTGGGCCAGGGCGCCTCGCACGGCAACTGCGGCACGCTCACGCCCAGTCACGCGATCCCGTTGCTGACCCCGGGCGTCCTGCGCAAGGCGTTCGCGCAGATGAACCGCCGCGATGCACCGCTGTTCATCCGTCCCGGACTGGATCCCGGCCGCTTCCTGTGGCTGGCCCGCCTGGCCCGCCAGGGGCGTGCGGGCCCGGCCGAACGCGCCGCCGTGGCGCGCGCCGCGTTGCTCGTCCGCTCGGCCGAACTGACCCGCGGCTGGGTGCGCGAACAGGGCCTCGATTGCGAATACGCTGCCCGCGGCAGCCTGTACGTGTATCGGGATGCCCAGACCTTTCGAGAGGCCGCTGCGCATGCGGACTGGCTCGAGCGACTGGGCATCGAGGCGCAGCCCAGGACCGACGACGAGCTGCAGGCGATGGAATCCTCGCTGCGCCCGGGCATGGCCGGTGGCTACTACCACCCGGGCGACGCGCACCTGCGCCCCGAGGCCTTCGTTGCCGAGCTGGCGCGCCGGGTGCGCGAACTGGGCGGCCTCATCGAGGAGAGCGCGCGCATCGAGCGCGTGCACACCGAGGGCCGCGTCATCGAGGCGGTGCGCACCCACCGTGGCGTGTATGCCGGCGAACGCATGGTCATGGCACTGGGCGCCTGGTCGCCGCAATTCGCCCGCATGCTGGGCCTGCGCCTGCCGATGCAGCCGGGCAAGGGGTATTCGCTGACCTGGACGCGGGCGCGCCATACGCCTTCGCGTCCGTTGATGCTGCGCGAGGACGGGGTCTGCGTGACCGGATGGGAGTCGGGTCTGCGGCTCGGCGGCACGATGGAATTCGCCGGCTTCGACGACCGTCTCGTCGATGCCCGGCTGGCTGCGATTCGCCGTGCCGCGGCGCGCTATCTGCGCGAGGCGGAAGGGCCGCGCATGCGCGAGATGTGGTGGGGCTGGCGGCCGATGAGCGTGGACCAGCTTCCGATCATCGGCGAGAGCCGGCGCTGGTCCAACCTGGTCTTCGCCACCGCCCACGGCATGCTCGGCATGAGCATGGCCGCGGGCACGGCCGAGATCGTCACCGCGCTGTGCGGCGCGGGGGCCAACGATGTCGACATCGAGGCCTTTTCGCCGCGACGCTTCGGGCTCTAGGCGTGCCCGCGAGGCGGCACCTGGACTACATCGTGCTGGGCGGCGGTTCCGGCGGCTTGGCCTCGGCCTTCCGTGCCGCACGCCATGGCGCACGGGTGGCCCTGCTGGAGCCGCGGGCGCTGGGCGGGACCTGCGTCAACCTCGGCTGCGTGCCGAAGAAGGCGATGTGGTACGCGGCGCAACTGGCGCAGGATCTCGATCGTGCGCGCGCCTACGGCTTCGACATCGAGCCGGGATCGCTGGACTGGCCGCGTTTCATCGTTCGTCGGCAGGGCTACATCGAGCGCATCCATGCCGGATATCGCGTGCGGCTGGAGCAAGCCGGAATCGAGGTGATCACGGCACACGGGCATTTGCTGGCCGCCGACCGCGTCGATGCACAGGGACGCATCCTCGAGGCGCCGCACGTGCTGGTTGCCACCGGTGGCCGTCCGCGCCGGCTGACCACCCCGGGATTCGAGAAGGGCATGGTCTCGGACGATTTCTTCGACCTGCGCGCCTGCCCGAGCAGCGTGGCAGTGATCGGCGGCGGTTACGTCGGCGTGGAGCTGGCCAGTGTGCTCCACGCGCTGGGTGCGCAGGTGGATATGTATGCGCGCTCGACGCTGCTCAGTCATTTCGATGCCGAGCTCGGCGAGGCGCTGGCGACGTCCATGCGCGCGGACGGCATCGGCGTGCACCTGCACGCCGGCGTTCCGGAATTGCGCGAACAGGACGGCGGCCTGCGGCTGGAAGGTGTGGCCGCCGGCAACGCGGCCCCGTACGAACGCGTGCTTTGGGCCATCGGGCGCATTCCCAATACCGAACGCATCGGCCTGGATGCCGTCCCGCTGTTGCGGGACGCGGACGGCCACGTGCGCACCGACGACTTCCAGAACACCAGCGTGCCCGGTGTATATGCGGTCGGCGACGTGACCGGCCGGGAAGCGCTGACCCCGGTGGCCATTGCCGCGGGACGGCGCCTGGCCGATCGCCTGTTCGGTGGCCAGGCGGATGCGCACCTGGACTACGCCAACATCCCCAGCGTGGTGTTCGCGCACCCGCCGCTGGGCATGGTGGGCCTGAGCGAGGCGCAGGCTCAAGAACGCCACGGAGACGCCGTGCGCATATACCGCGTGCGCTTCACGCCGATGCAGTCGGCGCTGTCCGACCATCCGCAGCAGTCGCTGATGAAGCTGGTGTGCGCGGGTCCGGACGAACGCGTGGTCGGCGTGCACCTGTTCGGTCCGGGCAGCGACGAGATGCTGCAGGGCTTCGCAGTCGCGGTGAAGATGGGCGCGCGCAAGGCGGACCTGGACGCCACCGTGGCGATTCATCCCACGGCGGCCGAAGAGCTGGTGTTGATGTGAAAGGACAGGGGCGAGGGGCGATGATAGGTTGTCGGCCGGATGCGATGTTGCATGCGCTGGCGTTGGGGCGTTCTTTGCAGGCAATCCCTCAGATTCCAGCGTTTGGCCGACCCATCCGGCATTCACCGATGAAACCGTCGGATTCGGGAACCGGAACGTCCGGATCTTCTACAGCAAGGCACCACAACGAAGCCGCAGGACGACAGCTCGCCACGAACCGACCCGGTTTCGTCCCTCGTCCCTGGCCCCTCGCCCCCCGCTACAATCGCCCCATGGCCACCTACGAGCTCCATCGCGGCGACGCGCCGCTGCTGATCAGCCTGCCGCACGACGGCAGCCACATTCCCCATGCCATCGCCACCGGCATGACCGAAGCCGCGCGGCGTTCGCCCGATACCGACTGGCATGTCGGCCGGCTCTACGACTTCGCGCGCGACATGGGCGCCACCATCCTGCGACCCTCGTGCTCACGCTACGTGGTCGACCTCAACCGTCCGTCCGACGGCCATGCGCTGTATCCGGGGCGCAGCGAGACCGGCCTGGTGCCGACCGTGATGTTCGACGGCCGGCCGGTCTATCGCGACGGCCGGGAGCCGGACGCCGAGGCGGTCGCTGCGCGCGTGGCCACGTATTGGGAGCCCTACCACTGCGCGCTGCGCGGGGAGCTGGACCGCCTGCGCGCGGCGCACGGACGCGTCGTGCTGTGGGAAGGTCATTCCATCCGCGCGAAGGTGCCGATGCTGTTCGAGGGCCGCCTGCCGGACTTCAACCTCGGCACCCATAGCGGTGCCAGCTGTCGGTCGTCCCTGCGCGAGGCACTGGCCGCGGTGCTGTCAGCACAGGACGCCTACAGCCAGGTGGTCGATGCGCGTTTCAGGGGCGGCTACATCACCCGGCACTACGGCGCGCCCGACACCGGCGTGGACGCGGTGCAGCTGGAACTGGTGCAGGACTGCTACATGGACGAGGAGCGCTTCGAGTACCTGCCCGACCGCGCAGTGAAGGTGCAGCCGCTGATCCGGCGCCTGCTGGAAGCCTGCCTGGCCTCGATCGCACCATCGTAGGGCGGGGGCATCGTCTGCCTTGCGGGATGCACCGCATGGATAGGCGGTACCCGCCCTGTGCCCTGGTTCCGGGCCGGTGGCGCCCCGCATTCACCGCTTCAGGGCGGCGATGCACTTGAGCTCGATGGCGATCGGTGTGGGCAGGGCGTCGATGCCCAGGGTGGTGCGGCAGGCGTCCACGCCGTCGAAGTGTTCGGCGTACAGCGCGTTGTAGGCAGCGAAGTCGCGTTCCATGTCGGTCAGGAACACGGTCACGTCGACCAGGTCCTCCCAGCGTGCGCCGCTGGCCTCCAGCACCGCGCGCACGTTCGCGAACACCTGCCGGCACTGCGCCTGGATGTCATAGGACACCAGCTTTCCATCGTCATCGTAGGTGTTGCCGGGGATGCCGCTGCCGTCGGGCCGACGCGGGCCGACGCCGGACAGGAACAGCAGGTCGCCCACGCGTCGCGCGTGCGGGTAGGCGCCGACCGGCGGCGGAGCCTGGTCGGTGCGGATCGGGTCGTTCATGCCGCGTCCTCCTCGGTCCATGTGCGCGTGAGTGTATCCAGGGCCTGGGCATACGACAGCGGCATCGAATCCATGCCGTGCACGTCCAGGCCCAGGTCGTGGATGCGCCCGTCGTCGAGACCGTAGACCCATGCGTGCACATGCAGCTCCTGGCCGCGCTGCCAGGCTTCCTGCACGATAGTGGTGGCGCACACGTGCATGGCCTGCTCGATGGCGTTCAGTTCGCACAGCCGGGCATGGCGTCGCTCGAACGGCAGCGACGGATCCAGTACTGCCCGGTGCAGGCTGGCCACGTCCTCGACGTGGCGAAGCCAGTTGTCGATCAGGCCCAGGCGCTCCTTCTTCAGCACCGCCGAGACACCGCTGCAGCCGTAATGGCCGACCACCAGCACGCGCTCGACCCGGAGCACTTCCACGGCGAACTGGATCACCGACAGGGCGTTGAGGTCGGTATGCACGATCACGTTGGCGACGTTGCGATGCACGAAGATCTCGCCTGGCGGCAGATCCACGATCTGCGTCGCCGGCACGCGCGAATCGGAACAGCCGATCCACAGGAACTTCGGTGCCTGCTGGCGGGAAAGCTGTTCGAAGAAGTTCGGGTCCTCGCTGCGGATTCGCGCGGCCCAGCGCTGGTTGCTCGACAGCAGTTCCTTGATGCGTGGCATGGACGGGAATCTCGGTGAGGTCAGGAGTCGCCGGGCGAGCCGGACGGGCAGGTTGCGTGGTGGATATTACCGGGCGGGGCGCATGGCGAAACACACGTTCTTCGGCTCGGTGAAAAAGCGCAGCGCGTCGTCACCACCTTCGCGGCCCAGTCCGGACTGCTTGACGCCGCCAAACGGCGTGCGCAGGTCGCGCAGCATCCAGCAGTTGACCCACACGATGCCGAACTCCAGCGCCGCGGCCATGCGCTGGGCGCGATCGAGGTCGCGCGTCCACAGCGAGGCGGCCAGGCCGTAGCCGGTACCGTTGGCGATGGTCAGCGCCTCGGCCTCGTCCTCGAACGGGACCAGCGTGACCACCGGCCCGAAGATTTCCTCCTGGTTGGTGGCGCACGTCGGGCCCAGTCCCTCGATCACGGTCGGTGCGATGAACCATCCGTCCGCACAGCGTCCCCCGGGATGCACGGTCTGGCCCCCGCACAGCACCCGGCCGCCTTCCTCGCGGGCACGCGCGATGCTCGCGGTGACCTTGTCGAAATGCGCTTTGGAGACCAGCGCGCCCAGGTCGCTGGACGGGTCGGCAGGGTCGCCCGTGCGCAGCGCCTTCACGCGCGCCAGATAGCGTTCACGGAACGCCTCGTAGATCGAGCGCTGCACCAGCAGCCGCGAGCCGCACAGGCAGATCTCGCCCTGGTTGGCGAAGCCCGAGCGGACCAGGGTATCCATGTCTCCGTCGGAGAGTTCGGCATCGTCGAACACGATGGCGGGGTTCTTGCCGCCCATCTCCAGCGAGATCTTCTTGAACTGTGCGGCCGTGGCTGCGGCGATGGCCGCGCCGGTCCGGGTGGAGCCGGTGAACGAGACCGCTTTCACCTGCCGGTGTGCGACCAGCGGCGCGCCGACCGCGGGACCCTCGCCGTGCACGATGTTGAGCACGCCGGAGGGCAGGCCGGCCTCGATCGCGACCTCGCCCAGCATGGTCGCCGTGCACGGGGTGATCTCGGAGGGCTTGCCCACCACCGCGTTGCCACAGGCCAGGGCCGGGGCGATTTTCCATGTGAACAAGTACAGCGGCAGGTTCCAGGGGCTGATGCAGGCGACCACGCCCAGCGGCTGGCGCAGGGTCACGTTCAGCGCCTGGCCGGGCATGGCGTGGGATTGGCCGTGTTCGGTCTCGATGGCCGCGGCAAAGAAGCGCAGGTTGGCCACCGCCCGGGGAATGTCCACGCGCCGGGCCAGGGCGATCGGTTTGCCGCTGTCGCGCGATTCGGCGACGGCAAAGGCCTCCAGGCTGTTCTCGATGCCGTCGGCGATGCGGCGCAGCGCGGCGGCGCGCTCGCCGGCCGGACGCGCGGCCCATTCCGGTGCCGCGGCCGCGGCGGCTGCGATAGCGCGTTCGACGTCGGACGCATCGCCATCGGCGCAGCGGGCGTAGACCCGGCCGGTGGCCGGTTCGAGCACGTCGCGCCAGCGGCTGCCGGAGGCCTCGACCATGCGGCCGTCGATCAGGTGCTTGAAGCGGGGCATGTCCATGCCGGGAAGCTTAGCCGCCTTTTTCGGCAGCGTCAGCGTTGGCGGCTCGGGCAGGATTCGGCGGCGCGCCGGATGACCGATCCCACGGACACGCGGCTCAGTTCAGGCTGCGCGTGCGGCCGCCGTCCACGGCGATGCTGGTGCCGTTGACGTAGGCGGCGGCCGGCGTGCACAGGAAGGCCGCCACCGCGGCCACTTCCTCGGGCTTTCCGAAGCGGGCGGCCGGGACCATGGCGCGCATGTTCGCGGCCACCTGGGCCTCCTCCAGGCCCTGTGCCTTCGCGCGTCCGGCGATCAGGCTGGCCAGGCGGCCGGTCTCGGTGAAGCCGGGCAGCACGTTGTTGACGGTGATGCCGTCGGCAGCCAGTTCCCCCGACAGGGTCTTGGCCCAGCCGGCCACGGCCGCGCGCACGGTGTTGGACACGCCCAGGTTCGGGATCGGTTCCTTGACCGAGGTCGAGATGACATTGACCAGTCGGCCGTATCCCGCCTCGCGCATGCCGGCCAGGGCCGCCTGCAGCAGGATCTGGCCGGCCACCACGTGCTGGGCAAAGGCGTCGGCGAAGGCCTGCGGTTCGGCCTCGCTGGCGCGGCCGGCGGGCGGGCCGCCGGAGTTGTGGATGAGGACCTGCACGGGACGTTCGGCGACGATGCCGGCCACGGTGGTCGCGAGGGTGCCCGAGTCGCACATGTCCGCCGTGGCTATGGCGTGGCGCTGGTCCGGGTGCGTTTTCGGCAGCCCGTTGACCACCTGCTGCAGCGTGTCGGCCGAGCGGGCCAGCACGGTGACGTCGGCGCCCAGGGCCGCCAGTTCGACGGCAATCGCGCGGCCGATGCCTCTCGATGCGCCGCAGACCAGCGCGTGTCGTCCGTTCAGTTGCAACTGCATGGAGTTCTCCCGGGAGGCCGGCGGTGGTTCAGTGCGTGGCCGCGAAATACTGCATCACGAGCCAGGCCAGCCAGCACGTCCAGGCCAGCCACGGTGCGTAACGCCACATGCGGTGCCAGTGCAGCAATTCGGCGTCCTCGAACAGCTCGACCACGTTGCTGCGCAGGACCCGCTGCAGGCGGGCCCAGATCCGCAGGCGGTTGACCGGGCCGCTTTCCGCCTGCTCGATGATGCGCCACTTGTCGGGGTAGCGCGTACGCAGGGTGCGGGCGAAGCGCCACTGCGCGTACAGGTGTGCGATGAAGCCGGCGGCACCGGTCAGCAGCAGCACCAGGGACAGGACGTGGAGCAGGGTCGGGTTCACTGTGCATCCTGGTGCGATGCGGGCAGGATCAGCGAGCGCAGGGTCGACAGCGCGCCCTTGGATTCATTGGATTTGGGCTTGCCGCAGATGGCCTCGGACGCGGCCCGTGCGTAGCGCGGCGTCATGACGCCGATGTAGATCGATCCATTGGGGCCATGCGAAATCTGGAAGCTGCCGGAGGCGGCCATTTTCACCGGGGCATCGGCCGAGAACGCGGTCGGCGACTGTTCCCAGTAGGTACTGGTGGCCAGCTGATCGCCGGAGGTATACACCACCAGGTAGCGCGCCCGCGGGCTGTCGATGGTCACGCTGCCCAGTGCGCCGGTGGTCGAACGACTCCAGCCGATGTACTCGCACTGGCTGACATCGGTGGTCTGCAGCGGACGGTAGGCACCATCGAGCACCACGACCGAGGGCGCGAACAGGTAGCTGCGGTGCAGCCATCGGCCGGTCATTTCCGACTTCAGCACGACGCGGTACGGCGTCGCGTGGCCCTTGGGCAGGCGGAAAGCCAGGAAATAGCTGCGGGTGCCGTTGAAATCGGCCACCGGCAGTCCCGGCTTGACCTCGAAGTGTTGTGGCTTGGCCGGAAGCGCATGCTTGAAGTCGAACTCGGAAAAGCGTGTGCAGCACGGCGTTGCCTTCCGCAGCTTTTCCAGCACGAGTTCGCGCGAACCCGCGGCGGCCCCCGCTTTTCGGCTGGGTGCATGCGCGCTACAGGCCGCGAGGGCGAGCGCGGCGAGCGGGATGATCAGCGGCGGGCGTCGAAACGGCATGACGTGTGATTTCAGAATTCGGCGCTTCCGGCAACCCGGGGGTAGGGGATGGCATCACGGATGTTGGCGATACCACAGATGTAGCACAGCAGGCGTTCGAATCCGAGCCCGAAGCCGGCGTGCGGCACGCTGCCGTAGCGCCGCAGGTCGCGATACCAGTCATAGGTGGCCGGGTCCAGGCCGAACTGGCGCATGCGCGCATCCAGCTGCTCCAGGCGCTCCTCGCGCTGCGCGCCGCCGATGATCTCGCCGATGCCCGGCGCCAGCACGTCCATGGCCGCGACGGTCCGGCCGTCTTCGTTCAGGCGCATGTAGAAGGCCTTGATGGCCTCGGGGTAGTTCATCACCACCACCGGGCGGCCGACGTGCTCCTCGCACAGGTAGCGCTCGTGCTCGGTCTGCAGGTCCACGCCCCATTCGACCGGATATTCGAACTTCTTGCCGGATTTCTTCAGGATCTCGATGGCATCGGTGTACTCGATGCGCTCGAACGGCGCCTCGATGAAGGCTTCCAGGCGCGAGATCGCTTCCGGGTGCACGCGTTCGGCGAAGAACGCCATGTCGTCGGCGCGCTCCTCCAGCACGGTGCGGAAGATGGCCTTGAGAAAGGCCTCGGCCAGGTCGGCGTTGTCACTCAGGTCGGCGAAGGCGATCTCCGGCTCCACCATCCAGAACTCGGCCAGGTGGCGTGGGGTGTTGGAGTTCTCCGCGCGGAAGGTCGGGCCGAAGGTGTAGACCTTGCTCATGGCCAGGCAGTAGGCCTCGACGTTGAGCTGGCCGGACACGGTCAGGAACGCCTCGCGGCCGAAGAAGTCCTTGCGGAAATCGATCGCGCCCTGGTCGTCGCGCGGCAAGTTGGCCAGGTCCAGCGTGGACAGGCGGAACATGTCGCCGGCGCCCTCGGCGTCCGACGTGGTGATGATGGGCGTGTTGATCCAGTAGAAGCCTTCCTCGGTGAGGAAGCGGTGGATCGCCATCATCACCGTGTGGCGCATGCGCGTGACCGCGCCGAACAGGTTGGTGCGCGGGCGCAGGTGGGCGACCTCGCGCAGGAACTCCATGGAATGGCGCTTGGGCTGGATCGGGTAGGTCTCCGGATCCTCGACGAAGCCGGGAACCTCGATCCGGGTGGCCTGGATCTCGAAACCCTGGCCCTTGCCCTGCGAGGTCACCAGCGTGCCGGTGACGATCACGCTGGCACCGGAGGTCAGGCGCAGCACATCACTGTCGTAGTTGGCCAGGTCGGCCGGCACCACGGCCTGGATCGGCGCGAAGCACGAACCGTCGCTGACATGCACGAACGACAGTCCGGCCTTGGAGTCGCGACGCGTGCGCACCCAGCCGCGGACCGTGACTTGACTGCCTTCGCCGGGCGTTCCGGCGAGGGCCTGCTTGACGCTGACCACCGTCATATCCATTGAAACTCCGTGAGGGACACCGCATGTGGGTATCTGGGACAAGAGCCCATGATAATGGACAGGTGCCCCGGCCCGCGAGGTCCGTTTGGCATAAGCGCGGCGCTTCGCGAGGCGGATTGGGTCCGCGTCCCGCAACGCGTACACTAGACACCGCAATACCACACCCTTCAGGCCAGCGATCGACCATGAACATCCAGATCACCCCGACCGCACGTGAACGCATGCAGACCTACCTGGCGGGCAATCCGCAGGCCAGTGGCGTGCGTTTTGGCGTGCGCCGCACCGGTTGCTCGGGGTTCGGCTATGTCATCGAGCTGGCCGAGGAGCGCCGCGACGACGACGAGATCGTCTGCATCGACGACGTGTCCCTGGTCATCGATGCCAGGAGCCGTCCGCTGGTCGACGGTACGGTCATCGATTTCCAGCGCGAGGGTTTGAACATGCATTTCGTGTTCCACAACCCCAATGCCACCGGTGAATGCGGCTGCGGCGAGAGCTTCACGGTCGATCCCGAAGACGACTGAGCACGCCAGGTCGATTTCGGCCCGAATCAATATCTTGCGTCACTGCGCCCCGCATCCTACAATTCCGCTTCTGTCCGCCCCCGAGAGGACGTGATGGAGCCTTGCCTCACCGCCGCGATGTCCGCGCCGGGAGGCTGCCTTCCCCGCGAGCGTCGCGGGGAGACACCCACGAGGAGACAACATGCGTCACTACGAAGTCGTGTTCCTGGTCCATCCGGACCAGAGCGAGCAGGTGCCTGCCATGATCGAGCGCTACAAGGCGCTGATCGAGGAAAACAACGGCACCCTCCATCGTCTCGAGGACTGGGGCCGCCGCCAGCTGGCCTACAGCATCGAGAACCTGGCCAAGGCCCACTACGTGCTCATGAACATCGAGTGCGGCCAGGAAGTCCTGGAAGAGCTCGAGTCGGGCTTCCGCTTCAACGATGCGGTCATCCGCCACCTGGTCATCAAGCGTCCGGGTGCCGACACCGAGCAGTCGGCGATCCTGAAGAGCAAGGAAAAGGAAGATGCCAAGTCCAGCCCCCGCCGCCGCGACGACGATCGCGACAGCAAGGGTTCGGACAAGGACAGCGATTCCGATTCCGAATCCGATTCCGATTCCGATGACGACAACGATCGCGACAGCGACGACTGAGCCAGGAGAGAGTCATGTCCAAGTTTTTCCGCCGCCGCAAGTTCTGCCGCTTCACCGCCGAGGGCGTGAAGGAGATCGACTACAAGGATCTCAATACCCTGCGCCAGTACATCACCGAGACCGGCAAGATCGTGCCCAGCCGCATCACCGGCACCAAGGCGCGCTACCAGCGCCAGCTGGCTACCGCGGTCAAGCGCGCGCGCTTCCTGGCGCTGCTGCCGTACACCGACAGCCACGACGCCTGACTGTCGGGGGAATAGGGAATAGGGAATCGGGAATGGTCACGTCGCTTCGCGGCGCTGTAGTTCCGATTCCCCATTCTCCATTCCCGATTCCCATCCATTCGGACAACCGTCCAGGGCTGCGCCGCCTCAACGGCGCTAACGAATCGAGAGATCTACCATGGAACTGATCCTGCTTGAGAAAGTGAAGAACCTCGGCAACCTCGGCGACAAGGTTACTGTCAAGCCGGGCTACGGCCGCAACTACCTGTTGCCGCAGGGCAAGGCCGCGCCGGCCAATGCCGAGAACCTGGCCGAGTTCGAGAAGCGTCGTGCCGAGTACGAGGCCAAGGCCAAGTCGCTGCTGGACGGCGCCGAGGGCCGCAAGGCCAAGCTCGACGGCGTCGAGCTGTCGATCACCGTCAACGCCAGCCCCGAGGGCAAGCTCTACGGTTCGGTCGGACCGCGCGAGATTGCCGAAGCACTGGCCGCCCAGGGCCTGGAAG
This sequence comes from uncultured Gammaproteobacteria bacterium, assembly GCA_963817755.1. GTDB lineage: Bacteria > Pseudomonadota > Gammaproteobacteria > Xanthomonadales > Rhodanobacteraceae > Oleiagrimonas. The sequence continues at coordinate 1,079,424 of CAWFPB010000003.1, read as the reverse complement.
CGGACAAGGGCGAGATCGTTCAGCCGGAGGGCGCCATCCGCGTCACCGGTGAGTACGAGGCCCACATCGTGCTGCATGCCGACGTGCAGGCCACGATCAAGGTCACCGTCATCGGCGAGTAAGCCGGGGCGTAGGTCGAATCCGGACGGGCGTCCTGCGGGGCGCCCGTTCTTTTTTTGTGGAAACGGCCGTGTACACGCTTTTCCACAGCGGTTCACAGCTTATCCACAGACTTGTTGTATCGGAATTTGCGACAGCTCTTCGTATGATGGGGTGTCGTCCGACAGGGAATCCGCTCATGCCCGTATTGCCCGAACGCAACGCCCCGCCTTCCGTCGAGACGCTACGCGTTCCGCCGCACTCGATCGAGGCCGAGCAATCGGTGCTGGGCGGCCTGATGCTCCTGCCCGAGGCCTTCGACCGCGTCGCCGACCGCCTCAACGAGGACGACTTCTACCGCCGGGACCACCGCCTGATCTGGCGCGCGATTTCCGGCCTGGCCGATCGCAGCATGCCGTTCGATGCGGTCACCCTGGGCGACTGGTTCGAGGCCAACGACCTGACCGAGATGATCGGCGGGCCCGGCTATCTGGTGGAACTGGCCAACAGCACGCCCAGCGCGGCCAACATCAACGCCTACGCCGACATCGTGCGCGAGAAGTCGGTGCTGCGGCAGCTGATCGACGCGGGCACCACCATCACCGAGGACGGCTACCGTCCGGAAGGGCGCAGCACGCAGGAAGTGCTGGAGGCGGCCGAGCAGAAGGTGTTCCACATCGCCGAGGCCGGCGCGCGCGGGCGCAAGAACACCGTGCCGATGCGCGAGGCGGTCAAGGACGCCTTCCGCATCCTCACCGAGCGCTACCAGAACAAGGGCCAGCTGACCGGCCTGCCTTCCGGCTTCACCGACCTGGATGAGCGCACCGCGGGCCTGCAGCCCTCGGACCTGATCATCGTTGCGGCACGTCCGTCGATGGGCAAGACCGCCTTCTCGGTCAACATCGCCGAGCACGCCGCGATCCGCAGCAAGAAGCCGGTGGTGATCTTCTCGATGGAAATGTCGGCCTCGCAGCTGGCCTTCCGCCTGATCTCCTCGATCGGGCGCATCCACCAGCAGAACCTGCGTACCGGTGACCTGTCCGAGGAGGACTGGCCGCGCGTGACCTCGGCCATCACCATGCTGTCGGACGCCAAGATCTTCATCGACGACACCCCCGCGCTGTCGCCGGTGGAGCTGCGCTCGCGCGCACGCCGCCTGCAGCGCGAGCATGGCGGGCTGGGCCTGATCGTGATCGATTACCTGCAGCTGATGCAGGTGCCCGGGAACAAGGAGAACCGTGCCACTGAGATCTCGGAAATCTCGCGTGGACTGAAAGCCCTGGCCAAGGAGCTCAGCGTCCCGGTCATCGCGCTTTCCCAGCTCAACCGTTCCCTCGAGCAGCGCTCGGACAAGCGCCCGATGATGAGCGACCTGCGTGAATCGGGCGCCATCGAGCAGGACGCCGACGTGATCCTGTTCATCTACCGCGATGAGTACTACAACCCCGAATCGCCGGACAAGGGCAAGGCCGAGATCATCATCGGCAAGCAGCGAAACGGCCCCACCGGCACCATCAAGCTGACCTTCCTGGGCCAGTACACCAAATTCGAGAACTTCGCGCCGGACGACTATTCGGGGTCGTTCGAGTGAGAGGCCGGGAATCGGGAATGGGGAGTGGGGAATGGGAAAAGCGGGGCATTCGCAAGGTTGACGGCCTCCGCATGATTCCAGTTGCCCGATTTCCGAAGGCTTTCGTATTCGCGAACATGAAGAAGAGGCCCGACACCTCCCATTCCCCACTCCCCATTCCCCATTCCCAGCCCCACCCATGAGCCGCCTCGCCACCGCCACCATCCACCTGGGTGCGCTGCGCCACAACCTGGCGCGCGTGCGCGAGCAGGCGCCGGGGGCGAAGGTGATGGCGGTGGTCAAGGCCGACGCCTACGGCCACGGCCTGGAGCGCGTGGCGCGGGCGCTGGACGATGCCGACGCCTTCGGCGTGGCCGCCATCGCCGATGGCCTGCGCCTGCGCGCGGCCGGGCATCGCCAGCGCATCGTGGTGCTTTCGGGTCCGGACGGTCCGGCCGACCTGGCCGAGATGCGCCGCCTGGACCTGGACGCGGTGATCCACCACGACAGCCAGCTGGCGTGGCTGGCGGCCGATACCGATCGGCGGCCGCTGCGCGTGTGGCTGAAGATCGACTCGGGCATGCACCGGCTGGGTTTTCCGCCCGCGCGCGTGGCCGAGGTGCATGCGCGGCTGCAGGCGATGGCCCATGTCGACCGAGACATCGTGCTGATGACGCACTTCGCCGCCTCGGATGAATTCGACAACCCGCTGACCGCCCGCCAGATCGAGCAATTCGAACAGTCGGTCCAGGGCCTTCCCGGACCGCGTGCACTGTCCAATTCGGCCGGCGTGCTGGGCTGGCCCGGCGCGCGCGGCGACTGGGTGCGCGTGGGCGGCCTGCTGTACGGGCTGTCGGTGGTCGAGGGCAAGTGCGGCGCCGATTTCGGCTACCGCCCGGCGATGACGCTGCGCACGCGCCTGATCGCCGTCAACGAGCTCAGGCAGGGCGAGCGCGTGGGCTACGGCGCCACCTGGGCCGCCCCGGAGGACATGCGCCTGGGCGTGGCCGCGATCGGCTACGGCGACGGCTATCCGCGCAGCGCCGGGTCCGGCACGCCGGTGCGCATCGGTCATGCGCGCGGCACCGTGGCCGGGCGCGTGTCCATGGACCTGGTCACGGTGGACCTGCGCGACGCGCCGCAGGCGAAGGTGGGCGACACGGTCACGCTGTGGGGGCCGGAACTGCCGGTCGAGACCATCGCCGAGGCGGCCGGGACCATCAGCTACGAGCTGACCTGCGGCATGACCCGTCGCGTGCTGTTCGTCGAGGATGACGACTGAGGACGGCACGTTCCGTATCGCCTGCTGCGACCGGCTCGCGGTATCGTCGCGGTTCCTGATCGCGGTGCGCGCTGCGCACCGATCCGATGTCCATGCCTGACGGGGTAATCGATGGCCAAGGCGAAAACCGCCTATGTCTGCGGCGACTGCGGCGCCGAATACAACAAGTGGCAGGGCCAGTGCGTGGCTTGCGGCGCCTGGAACACGCTGAGCGAATTCGTGGTGCAGCCGGCGTCGAGCGGCAAGAAGGCCAGCGCCGGGGCGCATCGCGACGGCTACGCCGGCGCCAGCGCCGAGGCCCCCAGGGTGATGCCGCTGACCCAGGTCGCGGCCGAGGTCGAGTCGCGCACCCTGACCGGCATCGGCGAGCTGGACCGCGTGCTCGGCGGCGGCCTGGTGGACGGCTCGGTGGTGCTGATCGGCGGCGATCCGGGCATCGGCAAGTCCACGCTGCTGCTGCAGATGCTGGGCACCATCGGCGCGCGGTTGCCCGGCATCTATGTCACCGGCGAGGAATCGCTGGGACAGGTCGCCTCGCGCGCGCAGCGCCTGGGCCTGTCACTGGAGCCGCTGCACGCACTGGCCGAGACCGGCATCGAGCGCATCCTGGAGCAGGTCCAGCAAAGCAAGCCGCGGCTGCTGATCATCGATTCCATCCAGACCATCTGGACGGACCTGCTGACCGCCGCGCCGGGTTCGGTCAGCCAGGTGCGCGAGTCGGCGGCCAAGCTCACCCGCTTTGCCAAGCAGACCGGCACCAGCGTGCTGCTGGTCGGCCACGTGACCAAGGAGGGCGGCATCGCCGGCCCGCGCGTGCTCGAGCACATGGTCGACGCGGTGCTGTATTTCGAGGGCGAGTCGGGCAGCCGCTTCCGCGTGCTGCGCGCGTTCAAGAACCGCTTCGGTGCGGTCAACGAGCTGGGCGTGTTCGCGATGTCGGACAAGGGCCTGCGCGAGGTGCCCAATCCTTCGGCCATCTTCCTGTCCGCGCACAACGGGCCGACACCGGGCAGCGCGGTGATGGTCACCCGCGAGGGCACGCGCCCGCTGCTGGTGGAGGTCCAGGCGCTGGTCGACCAGTCCTCGTTGGGCAACCCGCGCCGTGTGGCGCTGGGCCTGGAACAGAACCGCCTGGCCATGCTGCTGGCGGTGCTGCACCGCCACGGTGGCGTGGCCGCCTACGACCAGGACGTGTTCGTCAACGTGGTCGGCGGCATCCGCGTGCAGGAAACCGCCGCCGACCTCCCGGTGCTGCTGGCGGTGCGCTCGAGCCTGCGCGACCGCCCGCTGCCGGAAAAGACCATCGCCTTCGGCGAGGTCGGCCTGTCCGGCGAGATCCGTCCAGTGCCCAACGGCGAGGAGCGCCTCAAGGAAGCCGCCCACCACGGCTTCCGCCGCGCCATCGTGCCGAAGGCGAACATGCCGAAGAAAAAGCGCATGGGGGATATGGAGCTGATCGGTGTGGAGCGCCTGGCCGAGGCGCTGGATGCCGCCGGCTAGGGTCTTGTCCCGACGCTAGTCGATGGGGTGGTGCAGGATCATCTCCAGCACGAACTTGGTGCCGAAGAACGCCAGCACCAGCACCGCCATGCCGAACAGGGTCAGGTTGACCGCGCGGGTGCCGCGCCAGCCGTATTTCCAGCGGCCCCACATCAGGGCGCCGAACACCAGCCAGGCCAGGATCGAGAGCACGGTCTTCTGCAGCAGGTGCTGGGTGAAGATGTTGTGCACGAACACGATGCCGGTGATCAGCGTCAGGGTCAGCAGGATGAAGCCGGCGTGGATCAGCCGGAACAGCAGGTTCTCGGTCAGGGTCAGCGGGGGCAGGGCGCGCAGCCAGCGGCCGAAGCGGCTGCGCCGCAGGGCGTGCTCCTGCAGGGCCAGCAGGATCGCCAGCACCGCGGCGATCGACAGCACCCCGAAGGCCAGCAGCGCCACGGTGACGTGCAGCTTGATCTGCCAATCCAGGCTGGCCATGGCCGCGCTGGGCGGCGCGATGAACCGGTCCACGCCCAGGAACAAGGCCGCCAGCGGGAATACGATGACGCCCAGCCCGGCCACCGGACGCGACAGGTTGACCAGCCAGGTCAGCGCGGCGATCACCCAGGCCGCCAGCGACAGCGCGGCGAAGAAGTGGAAGTCCAGCTTGCCGCCATGCATGCCCAGGATCACCCCGCCGTGCGCGAGCAGGGCAATGAACGCCAGGCCCATGGCCAGTCGCGTCAACGGATTGCGGCCGCTCAGCAGCGGACGTGCCAGTGCCCCGGCGGCGGCCAGGTACAGCACGATGGCAACGATGGCGGAAGGGGTGATCAGCATGGCGGGCAAGTGTGGCACAGGCGTGCGGTCCAGGTGAATGGGCGCGTCACTTCGTACCGTGGATTCGGTCGGACTGGCACGGGGCGCTTGCATTATTTAGATATTTGTCTAATTATCTAGATAGTCCCTGCGGCGGAGTTCGCATGAAACAGCAGGAAGTGTTCAAGGCCATGGCCGATCCGACTCGGCGCGCGATCCTCAAGCGCCTCCAGGATGGCGCGCTGACCGCCGGCGAGATCGGCGAGGCCTTCGACATCACGGCGGCTTCGCTGTCGCATCATTTCGCCGTGCTCAAGCGCGCCGACCTGGTGCGTACCGAGCGCCGCGGCCAGTACATCGTCTATTCGCTCAACAGCACCGTGTTCGAGGATCTCGCGCGGCTGCTATTCGACCTGTTCCCCGCGCGGGGACGGGCAGGAGACAAGTCATGAACCCCAACCGTAGCTTGCTGGTCTCGGCTGCGTTCATCGTCATCGCCGCAATCGCCGCGGTCTGGCTGTGGCCTCACCTGCCGGCGCAGGTGCCCTCGCACTGGAGCTTCCATGGTGAAGTCAACGGTTACCGTTCGCGTCTGTGGGCGGCGCTCTTCCCGATGATCGGCGTGACCGGTATCGCCTTGTTGACATGGCTGCTACCGGCCATCTCTCCCAATCGATTCCGTATCGGACCGTTCGCATCGGTCTTTGCCGGGCTGATGCTGGTAGTCCAGGGTCTCTTCCTTGTGATGGGGGTCATCACACTGCTGGCCGGCGCCGGATATCCGCTGCCGGTGCCGAAGATTGCGATGCTGAGTGTCGGGGCCTTGTTCACGATCCTCGGCAACTACATGGGCAAGCTCCAGCGCAATTTCTTCATCGGCATCCGCACGCCCTGGACCCTCGCCAGCGAGACGACCTGGGAGCGCACCCACCGGCTCGGCAGGTAAACTTTTCGTGCTGGCCGGCGTGGTGGTGCTGGCCGGCACGCTGTTCGGCCTGCCGTTCCCGGCATCGCTGACGGTACTGATCGTCGCCGGTCTGGTGCCTGCGGCGTATTCGTATGTCATCTACCGACGGGTCGAGGGACCGCCGCGGGACTGACGCACGAGGCCCCGGCGCGCCTCTGTCCGGTTGACCCACGCAGGCCGTCCGGCCGCGGGCGGTGGCCGCCAACCCAGGCCCCGGGCTTGTCCAGGTACAGGGCATCGAGGACATCGCCCGCGCGAACGCAGAGCCGGCGGCCGGCATCCCCGGCTCGGGGTCAGCGCGCGTTCGGGACCGGCAGCCGCGCGTTGCGCTGGAAGCTGAAGATCAGGTTGGTCTCGATGTGCGCCACTTCCTTGCGCGTGGTGAAGGCGTCCAGGGCGAAGTCGCGCAGGCGCTGGCTGTCGGCCACGGCCACGTGCACCAAAAAGTCGTTGCCGCCGGCCACGTGCCAGAAGCTGAGCACCTCGGGAAGGGTCTTCAGGTAGGTGTCGAAGGCGGCCACGTCGGTGCGCGCATGGCGTTCCAGGCGCACGCTGATCATGGCCTGCAGGCCGATGCCCAGCGCCTGCGGATCGATCTCGGCGTGGTAGCCCTGGATCACGCCGCTCTCGCGCAATCGCCGTACCCGTTCGAGTGCGGTCGAGGGCGCCACGCCGACTTTCTCGGCCAGTACCTTGTTGGGCACCCGTGCGTTCTTTCGCAGGGCGTCCAGCAGGGCGTAATCGATTCGGTCCAGCTGCATGGAATGGCCTGATGGCGAAATATTGTTCGGTTCAATAAAGATTGAGCTCTTTTCAATTCTATCATGAGCTTCTCATTCGGAATTCAGAGGCGATCGCCATGCATCATCCCGACACCCTGGGCGTTCACGCCGGCCGCGAGGACTTCGCCGAACTGGGCGTGCATGCGCCGCCGCTGGACCTGTCCACGACCTATCCGGTGCGCGACCTCGACGTGGGCACCGCCAGTTTCGACGCCCTGGTCGGCGGCCAGGCCAGCGCCGAGAATCCCATCTACGCGCGCCTGCACAACCCCACCGTGGCGCGTTTCGAGCAGGCGCTGGCGCAGCTGGAGGGCACCACCGACGCAGTGGCGTTCGGCTCCGGCATGGCCGCGCTTTCGGCCTGCCTGCTGGCCGCCGGCCAGCGCGGCAAGCACGTGGTGGCGGTGCGTCCTGTCTATGGCACCAGCGACCACCTGCTCGATTCGGGGCTGCTGGGCATTCCGGTGCGCTGGACCAAGGCTGACGCCATCGCCGATGCCATCGACGCCGACACCGCGATGGTGGTCATCGAGACGCCGGCCAACCCGACCCTGGAACTGGTCGACATCGCCGCCGTGGTGCGCGCCGCGGGCGAGGTGCCGGTGCTGGTCGACTCCACCTTCGCCACCCCGGTGCTGCAGCAACCGGCGAAACTGGGCGCGCGCCTGGTCATGCACAGCGCGACCAAGTTCCTCGGCGGGCACGGCGACGTGATTGCCGGCGTGGTGGCCTGCGACGCGGACTGGGCCGCGTCCCTGCGCCAGATGCGCGCGGTCACCGGTGGCCTGCTGCATCCGCTGGGCGCCTACCTGCTGCACCGCGGCCTGCAGACCCTGTCGCTGCGCGTGGAGCGCGCGCAGGCCAACGCCGTCGAGATCGCGCATCGCCTGGCGGCGCATCCGGCGGTGGCCAGCGTGAGCTATCCCGGCCTGCGCGAGGACGTCAATGCGCACCTGGTGGGCACCCAGATGCGCGGCCCCGGCAGCCTGATGGCCTTCGAGGTGCATGGCGGTCACGGCGCGGCGGCCCAGGTCATGGCCTCGGTCGCCCTGGCCACGCCGGCGGTCAGCCTGGGCTCGGTGGACACCCTGATCCAGCATCCGGCCGGACTGACCCACCGCACCCTGGACGAGGCGACACAGCGCGCGTGCGGCATCGGCCCGGGCATGTTGCGGCTGTCGGTCGGCATCGAGCACGTGGAAGACATCTGGAACGACCTTCGCGGCGCGCTTGATGCCTCCATGGAAAGCAAGGTGGCTTGATCCGGGTCCCATATTGTGGCGATTTGTCGCGACCTTCGCGGGCATCGTCGCAAGCTTTGACTAGAGTCAATGCGACCTATGACTTTGAAACTATCCTGACCGTCGAATTGCAGCGGACCCCGTTCCGTGGTTCACGCGGAACGAACCTCCCCCCGGGCCCGCTGCGATTCCGCCCCGTGGCGAAGCAGCAGTCATCTTCCGCGTCTGCATGCATCGACCACGGGCAACGTAGCTGACCCGATACGCGGGAGTTGGGTGTGCCGGTCGATGTCCGGATGCACCTTGTCAGGGAGTCTAATCATGAATACTCAAGCTGCTTTCGGGGGCCGGCCACGTGGCTTGCGTCTCCTGGGGTGGGCAGCCTTGCCCCTGGTGTGGGCGTTGCTGCATGCCGGACCCGCTTCCGCGGTGCCGTCCTACGCGCGCCAGACGCACCAGCCTTGTTCGGCCTGCCACGTGGGTGGCTTCGGGCCCGAGCTGACCGCGTTCGGGCGCCAGTTCAAGCTCAACGGCTACACCATGAAGGTGGGCAACGACACCAAGATCCCGCTTTCGGCGATGCTGGTGGAATCGTTCGTCCACACCAAGGCCCCGCAGGATCCGGCGGACCTGGGCAAGCCCTACAATGCCAACAACAACATGTCGCTGGACCAGGCCTCGCTGTTCGTCGCCGGCCGCATCAGCGATCACATGGGCGTGTTCTCGCAGTTCACCTACTCGCAGGTGGGCGGCCTGTTCGGCTGGGACAACATTGACGTCCGCTATGCCAACAAGTTCTCCAGCAGCAAGCATCGCGGCGTGTGGGGCATCTCGGTCAACAACAACCCGACCGTCAGCGACGTCTTCAACAGCGCGCCGGCCTGGATGTACCCGTACATGGGTTCGGATCTGGCCCCGGGCGCACCGGCCGCTCCGGCTCTTCTGGACAGCATCGGCGGTCAGGCCATCGGTGCCACCGCATACACCGATATCGATGGCCACCTGTACCTGGAAGCCGGTGGCTACCAGTCGCTGTCGCCGTCCTTCCTGAACAAGGTCAACGCAGGGTATGACGGCCGCCTGTCGGGCCTGGCGCCCTATGCGCGTGCGGCCTACACCTGGAACGTGCCGCACGGCAACTTCACGCTCGGCGGTTTCCTGTTCAACATGAAGCGTGGCGGCGTCGGCGTCAGCCCCAATGGCAACCTGTTCCCCCTGGGCGGACCCACCGACAACTACAACGACCTGGGCCTGTCGGGTGACTACCAGTACATCAAGGGCGACAACGCCTTCACTGCCAACGCCCTGTACGTGCACGAGAACCAGAAGCTCTACAACAGCTTCGACGCGGGTGATGCCTCGAACCTCAGCAACAACCTTGAATCGTTCAACCTCAAGGGCAGCTACTGGTTCAAGGACACCTACGGCGTGACCCTGGCCTCGTTCACCTACACGGGCAGCAGCGACGCCAACCTGTACGGCGGTTCGCCGAACACGCAGGGCGGCACGGTGGAGCTGAACTACAACCCGTTCGGCAAGCGTGACTCCTGGTTGCAGCCGTACGTGAACCTTCGCTTGGGACTGCAGTACACCTTCTACTCGAAGTTCAACGGCCTGACCGGGTCCGATGCCAGCGGCAACGACACCACGTATCTGTACCTGTGGTTCGCGCTCTGACAAGCACCCCGGCATCCGCCGGATACGAAAGAAAAAACGGCAGGTCGCGAGACCTGCCGTTTTTCGTTGCGGGACCGGGTCAGGACCGGTCGAAACGGTCCGCATCCATGACCTTGCTCCAGGCGGCCGCGAAGTCCCGGACGAACTTGTCCCGCGCGTCGTCCTGCGCGTAGACCTCCGAAATCGCGCGCAGCTGCGAGTTCGAGCCGAACACCAGGTCCACGCGCGTGGCGGTCCACTTGCGCTTGCCGGAGGCCCGGTCGCGGACCTCGAACAGATCCCGGTCGCCGGGGACCGGCTTCCATTCGTTGGCCATGTCCAGCAGGTGCACGAAGAAATCGTTGCTCAGCGTGCCCGGACGGTCGGTGAACATGCCGTGGGTCGTGCCACCGTGGTTGGCGCCGAGCACGCGCAGACCGCCGACCAGCACGGTCATTTCCGGTGCGCTCAGCGTGAGCAACTGCGCCTTGTCGACCAGGAAGTGCTCGGAGGCGATGTCCGGATGGCGGTCGCTGCGGTAGTTGCGGAAGCCGTCGGCGATCGGCTCCAACGGCGCGAAGGAGTCGACGTCGGTCTGGTCCTGTCCGGCGTCCGTGCGACCGGGATGGAACGGCACGGTGATGTCGACGCCGGCCTTGCCGGCCGCCTGCTCGATGGCCGCGTTGCCGGCCAGCACGATCAGGTCGGCCAGCGATATCTTCTTGCTGCCGCCGGCCGATGCGTCGAAATCGGACTTGATCGCCTCGAGCCTGGCCAGCACCTTCGCCAGCTGTTCGGGCTGGTTGGCTTCCCAGTCCTTCATCGGCGCCAGTCGGATGCGCGCGCCGTTGGCGCCGCCGCGCTTGTCCGAGCCGCGGAAGCTGGCGGCCGAGGACCAGGCGGTGTAGACCCGTTCGGACGGGGTCAGGCCCGAATCCAGGATGGTCTTCTTGAGCGCGGCGATGTCCGACTCGTCCACCAGGGCGTGGTCCACGGCCGGCACCGGGTCCTGCCAGATCAGGTCCTCGTCCGGTACGTCCGGCCCCAGGTAGCGGGCCTTCGGTCCCATGTCGCGATGGGTGAGCTTGAACCAGGCGCGGGCGAAGGCATCGGCCAGCTCGTCCGGATGCTTGTGGAAGTGGCGGGCGATCTTCTCGTATTCGGGGTCGTAGCGCATGGCCATGTCGGCGTCGGTCATGATGATCGGCACCTTGCGTGAGGGGTCGTCCGCGGCCGGTGCCATGTTGTCGTCGCCGGCTTGCTTCGGCGTCCACTGGTGGGCGCCGGCAGGACTGGTGCTCTGCACCCATTCGTTGCCGAACAGCATGTCCAGGTAGCTCATGTCCCACTGCGTGGGCGTGGGCGTCCAGGATCCTTCCAGGCCGCTGCCGATCTGGTCGCCGCCCTTGCCGCTGCCGTGGCTGCTGATCCAGCCCAGGCCCTGCTGCTCGATGCCGGCGCCTTCCGGAGCGGGACCAACCTGGCCGGCGTCGCCCGCGCCGTGGCACTTGCCGAAGGTGTGTCCGCCCACGGTCAGCGCCACGGTCTCATAGTCGTTCATCGCCATGCGCGCGAAGGTCTCGCGGACCATCTTTCCGGACTGTTCGGGATCAGGTTGGCCGCCGGGGCCTTCCGGATTGACGTAGATCAGGCCCATCTGCACCGCCGCCAGCGGGTTTTCCAGGTCGGGCTGGGTGCCATGGCGCGTATCGCCGAGCCAGTCGGTCTCCGAACCCCAGTAGACCGACTCGTCGGATTCGTACACGTCGGCGCGGCCACCGGCGAAGCCGAAGGTCTTGAGTCCCATCGATTCCAGCGCGCACGTGCCGGCGAGCACGATCAGGTCGGCCCAGGAAATCTTGTTGCCGTATGTGCGCTTCACCGGCCACAGCAGGCGCCGGGCCTTGTCCAGGTTGACGTTGTCGGGCCAGGAATTGGTTGGCGCGAAGCGCTGCTGGCCCAGGCCGGCGCCGCCGCGACCGTCGCCGATGCGGTAGGTGCCGGCGGCGTGCCAGGCCATGCGGATGAACAGCGGGCCGTAGTGGCCGTAGTCGGCCGGCCACCAGTCCTGCGAGTCGGTCATCAGGGCGTGCAGGTCCTTCTTCAGGGCGTGCAGGTCGAGTTCGCCGAAGGCCCGGGCGTAGTCGAAGCCATCGTCCATGGGGCTGGTCGCCGGCGCGAACTGGTGCAGGATCTTCAGGTTCAGCTGCTCGGGCCACCAGTCGCGACTGGTGCGGGCGCCCATCGTGGTGTGGGCGAACGGGCAGGTGCCGGTCGTGGTGTCGGTCTTGACGTTCATGTCTCCCTCCTCGCGATTGCGTTCTATTTGCGTTGGCCCGGATGGCCGTGGCGTGGCTTGGCAGGCCATGCCTTCGCGTGTCTGCGACAGACACACCGTACGGCGGGAAGGGGGATAGATTGAAGTCGAATGTTTGGATGATTCCTATAGGCAAGGGCTATCAACAGACGCAAACCGCGCCGGCATGCGGATGTGGCGCCCTGAGAGAGACCTGAATGGCCGGATGGCCGATGGCGAATGCCGCTCAGTCCAGCGTCTTGAGACGGTACAGCGCGTCCAGTGCCTCGCGCGGGCTGAGGCTGTCCGGATCCAGAGCATCCAGTGCCTGCTCCACGGCCGAGGGCGCGGGCGGTGCGAACAGGCCCATCTGCGGCGAGGGTCCGTTCGCCGTCGACGGGGTCGCCGACGGTCCGGATCGCAGGCCCTGTTCCAGGGTTTCCAGGGTGCGCCTGGCGTCGTCGATCACCGCCCGGGGCAGGCCTGCCAGGGCTGCGACCTGCAGTCCGAAGCTGCGGTTTGCGGGGCCTTCCTTGACCGCATGCATGAACACCAGTTGCTCGCCGTACTCGACCGCGTCCAGGTGCACGTTGGCGATGCCGTCGTGTTCCTCGGTCAGTTCGGTCAGTTCGAAGTAATGCGTGGCGAACAGGGTGAAGGCGCGGTTGTGCGCGGCCAGGTGCATCGCCGCGGCACGCGCCAGGGCCAGGCCGTCGTAGGTGGAGGTGCCGCGACCGACCTCGTCCATCAGGACCAGGCTGTGCGCGGTGGCGTTGTGCAGGATGGACGCGGTCTCGCTCATCTCGACCATGAAGGTGGACTGCCCGCGCGAGAGGTCGTCGCCGGCGCCGATGCGGGTGAAGATGCGGTCGATCGGCCCGATCGTCGCCGCGGTCGCCGGCACGTAGCTGCCGATGTGCGCCAGCAGCACGATCAGCGCGTTCTGGCGCATGTAGGTGGACTTGCCGCCCATGTTGGGGCCGGTGATGACCAGCATGCGGCGATCGTCGTCGAGCTTCAGGTCATTGGGCTCGAACGGTTCGTCGCGCACGCGCTCGACCACCGGGTGGCGGCCGGCCTCGATGGCGATGCCGGGCGTCTCGGCCAGTGCCGGGGCACTCCAGTCCAGGGTCTCGGCACGTTCGGCCAGGTTGGCCAGCACGTCCAGCTCGGCGATCGCCGCGGCGGCGCCGCGCAGTCGCTCCAGTTCGCCGCCCAGGGTGTCGAGCAGCGCCTCGTACAGCGCGCGTTCGCGCATCAGGCTGCGCTCGCGCGCCGACAGGACCTTGTCCTCGAACTGCTTGAGTTCCTCGGTGATGTAGCGCTCGGCGTTCTTGGTGGTCTGGCGGCGGGTGTAGTGCGTCGGGGCCTTGTCCGATTGCGCCTTGCTGATCTCGATGTAGTAGCCGTGCACGCGGTTGTAGCCGAGCTTGAGCGTGGCGATGCCGGTGGCGGCCTTCTCGCGCTGTTCCAGCTCGACCAGGAACTGGTCGGCGTGCTCGGCCAGCTGGCGCAGTTCGTCCAGTTCTTCGTCGTAGCCGTCGGCGATCACGCCGCCGTCGCGGATCAGCACCGGCGGGCGTTCGACGATGGCGCGCTCGAGCAGGCCGCAGGTCTCGGCGTGGTCGCCGATGCGCTCCACCAGCGCACTCAGGAGCGGTGACACCTCTGTGGCATCCACGCCCTTGGCCGACGCTTCTGCCTCGCGATCCGACGCATTCCCGCCCGGGCGCGACGCTTCTCGAGCAGTGCGGCCATGGATGGCCGCTTCTTGCTCTTTGCGCTCAGGGATGAGCGCATCAGTAAACACAGCAGATTCCAGAACCTTCGCACGTAGCACCGGAGCGGCAGCCAAGCCGTCGCGCAGCGTCGACAAATCCCGCGGCCGCGCCGAGCGCAACGCCACGCGCGCCAGGATGCGCTCGAGATCGCCGATCGCGCGCAGCTCCTCGCGCAGCGGCTCGTGGCGGCGGTCGTCGATCAGTGCACCCACGGCCTGGTGGCGATGGCGCAGCACGACCTGCAGGCGCAGCGGCCGGTGCAGCCAGCGGCGCAGCAGTCGCGCGCCCATGGGCGTCACGGTTTCGTCCAGCACGCCCAGCAGGGTGTGCTCCCGGCGGCCTTCCGGATGCGTATCCAGCTCCAGGTTGCGGCGCGTGGACGCATCCATGGCGATGGTCTCGCCGGCATGCTCCACCGCCAGCCCGGTCAGGTGCGGCAGCGCGCTCTTCTGGGTTTCCTCGACGTAGGCCAGCAGGCAGCCGGCCGCGCCGATGGCCCGCTCCAGGCCGTCGATGCCGAAGCCGGACAGGTCGCGGGTACCGAAGAAGCGGTTCAGTTCGCGGCGCGCGCTGTCTGTCTCGAAATGCCAGGGCGGGCGCTTGCGCAGGCCGGGCAGGGTGCTCACCCGCGTCGACCAGGCCACGTCCTCGGCGACCAGGGTTTCGGCCGGCTGCAGGCGGGCCAGCTCCGCGGCCAGGGCTTCGGCGTCGGCCACCTCGGCCAGCAGGAAACGGCCGCCGGCCAGGTCCACCCAGGCCAGGCCGTAGCCCGACTTGCCGGCATGGATGGCCAGCAGCAGGTTGTCGCGACGCTGCTCCAGCAGCGCCTCGTCGGTGACCGTGCCTGGGGTGACGATGCGCACCACCTTGCGCTCGACCGGGCCCTTGCTCTTGGCCGGATCGCCGACCTGCTCGCAGATCGCCACCGATTCGCCCAGCCGGATCAGGCGCGCCAGGTAGTTCTCCACCGCGTGATAGGGCACGCCGGCCATCGGGATCGGTTCGCCCGCCGACTGGCCGCGCTGGGTCAGGGTGATGTCCAGCAGCCGTGCGGCCTTGCGCGCATCGTCGTAGAACAGCTCGTAGAAATCGCCCATGCGGAAGAACAGCAGCACGTCCGGATGCTCGGCCTTGGCCGAGAGGTACTGGCGCATCAGGGGCGTGTGGCCGGCGAGTTCGTCTTTGTTCATGCAGGTTGGGCAGTGGACGCTAGGGTCGGATCGTTCAGTCTACCTGCGGCCGGGTGTTGCATGCAGGTCTGCACGGTCCGGACCGCCCGGATTTATCATCACCGGTTCCGGAAGGAGTAGCATCGTGGCTGCTTCATTCAACGATGGAATCCGAACACATGGAACAATCCGTGGACTTTCCCGGTGACGTTTCCCTGCGCGGGCAGGCCGGCGACGTGGCCGGTGAACTGCTGCGCCAGAAATTGATGCTGGTGACCGCCGAGTCGTGCACCGGTGGCTGGATCGCCAAGGTACTGACCGACGTGCCGGGCAGCTCGGCCTGGTTCGAGTGTGGCGTGGCGGCCTACAGCTACGAGGCCAAGGAAGCCATGCTGGGCGTCAATCCAGGCACGCTGGAGCAGCATGGCGCGGTCAGCGAGGAAGTGGTGCGCGAGATGGTGGCCGGTGCGCTGGCGCGCATGGGTGGCGACGTGGCGGTGGCCGTGACCGGCATTGCCGGACCGGGCGGCGGCACCGAGGACAAGCCCGTGGGCACGGTGTGGATCGGCTGGAAGCGCCGCGGCGGCTATGCGCAGGCTCGGCTGTTCCATTTCGACGGCGATCGCGAGGCCGTGCGCAGGCATACCGTGGCCGCAGCGCTCGACGGTGTGCGGCAAATCCTGACTGCTTGAGTCGGCGCCATCCGTCACGCGCCCGGGGCCGGGTATGGGATACTGGTCCACGTGAACGGCGCGACGCCCGTCGCAGCCGCTGAGATGCAACGCCGGCAAGCTGTCGGCATCCCAAAACCGTTCCGAGGTACCGAAGATGGATGACAACAAGGCCCGCGCGCTCTCTTCCGCACTCAGCCAGATCGAGAAGCAGTTCGGCAAGGGCGCCGTCATGCGCATGGGCGACCATACCCAGGTGGCCATCGACACCGTGTCCACCGGCTCGCTGGGCCTGGATATCGCCCTGGGCGTCGGCGGCCTGCCGCGCGGTCGTGTGGTGGAAATCTACGGGCCGGAGTCCTCGGGCAAGACCACGCTGACCCTTCAGGCCATCGCGCAGTGCCAGAAGAAGGGCGGCACGGCGGCGTTTGTCGATGCCGAGCACGCACTGGATCCGAGCTATGCCGAGAAGCTGGGCGTCAACGTCGACGACCTGCTGGTGTCGCAGCCCGATACCGGCGAACAGGCCCTGGAAATCGCCGACATGCTGGTGCGCTCGGGCGCCGTGGACATGGTGGTGGTCGATTCGGTGGCCGCGCTCACGCCCAAGGCCGAGATCGAAGGCGAGATGGGCGATTCGCACGTCGGCCTGCACGCACGCCTGATGAGCCAGGCCCTGCGCAAGCTCACCTCCAACATCAAGAAGACCAACTGCCTGGTGATCTTCATCAACCAGATCCGCATGAAGATCGGCGTGATGTTCGGCAGCCCCGAGACCACCACTGGCGGCAACGCGCTGAAGTTCTACGCCTCGGTGCGCCTGGACATCCGCCGTATCGGCGCGGTCAAGAAGGGCGACGAGGTGATCGGCTCGCAGACCCGCGTGAAGGTGGTCAAGAACAAGGTGGCGCCGCCGTTCCGCAAGGCCGAGTTCGAGATCCTGTACGGCGAGGGCACCTCGCGCGAGGGCGAGATCATCGACATGGGCGTGGAGCAGAACCTGATCGACAAGGCCGGTGCCTGGTACAGCTACAACGGCGACCGCATCGGCCAGGGCAAGGAAAACGTGCGCCAGTATCTCCGGGACAATCCGGCGACCGCCGACGAGATCGACGCTGCCCTGCGCGCCAAGCTGCTGGTCGGCGCCGGCGGCGGCAAGGCGTCCGATGCCGGTGACGAGGCGGCCGACGACACGGTCGCCGAAGAGGCCTGATCCGCGCGTGCCCGGCGGCATGCCCGGTCATGAGGTCCCGCGGACAGCCGGTCGATATCCGACCGGCTGTCTTGCTGTACGCATGCGCCCGCGATGAGGGGGCGGCGCAGGGACATGGCCGACAAGCCCCGGCGCTGCGCCTACGACAAGGCGCTGGCCTTGCTGGCGCGCCGCGAGCAGTCCCGGCACGAGCTGCACGAACGCCTGCTGCGTGACGGTTATGCCCGCGATGACGTCGCGCAGGCCCTGGACCGGCTAGCCGCGGACGGCTACCAGGACGACGCGCGTTTTGCCGAAATGATGGTGCGTTCGCGCATCGCGCACGGCTACGGCCCCCGGCGCATTCGCGCCGAGCTGCGCACCCACGGCATCGACGATGCCCGGATCGAGCGCCAGCTGGAGCAGGCCGAAGTGGACTGGCGGGTCGAGGCAAGTTCCCAGTTGCGCCGTCGCTATGGCGAACAGCCTTCGCCCGAATACGCCGAGCGGGCCAAGCGAGCCCAGTTCCTCTTGCGTCGTGGCTTCGACGCCGCCACAGTGAACGCTGTAACCCGTGCCGAGGTGGACGACGCCGACGACGCAGGATGATGTCCTGCCATCGCCCGATGCGCCGCCGTGGCCTTTACCTTCATTGAAGTCCTACGCCCAAGTTCATGAAAACAGCTGATATTCGCGCACGTTTCCTCGAGTTCTTCCGCGACCGCGGCCATACGGTCGTGCCCTCGGCCCCGCTGGTGCCGGGCAACGACCCGACCCTGATGTTCACCAACTCGGGCATGGTGCAGTTCAAGAACGTGTTCCTGGGCAGCGAGAAGCCGGGTTACGTGCGTGCGGTGGACGTGCAGCGCTGCCTGCGCGCCGGCGGCAAGCACAACGACCTGGACTCGGTCGGCTACACGGCCCGCCACCACACCTTCTTCGAGATGCTCGGCAACTGGTCGTTCGGCGATTATTTCAAGCGCGAGGCCATTGCCTGGGCCTGGGAGCTGCTGACCGAGGGCTTCGGCCTGCCGGGCGATAAGCTCACCGTCACCATCTACGAGACCGACGACGAGGCCTACGCGATCTGGAAGGACGAGATCGGCGTGCCGGCCGAACGCATCATCCGCATCGGCGACAACAAGGGCGCGCCGTACGCTTCGGACAATTTCTGGCAGATGGCCGACACCGGCCCGTGCGGCCCGTGCAGCGAGATCTTCTACGACCACGGACCGCACATCCCGGGCGGCCCGCCGGGCTCGCCGGACGAGGACGGCGACCGCTTCATCGAGATCTGGAACCTGGTGTTCATGCAGTTCGACCGCCAGCCGGACGGTACCCTGGCGCCGTTGCCGGCGCCGTGCGTGGACACCGGCATGGGCCTGGAGCGCCTGGCCGCGATCCTGCAGGGCGTGCACTCGAACTACGAGATCGACCTGTTCCAGCACCTGATCAACAAGGCCGCCGAGCTCACCGGTACGAAGGATCTCGGCAACAAGTCCCTGCGCGTGATCGCCGATCACATCCGCGCATGCGCCTTTCTCATCGTCGACGGCGTCCTGCCGTCGAACGAAGGTCGTGGTTACGTGCTTCGCCGGATCATCCGCCGCGCGTTGCGTCATGGCTGGATGCTGGGGACCCAGGGCGAATTCTTCTGGAAGATGGTCGCGCCGCTGGTGGCCGAGATGGGCGAGCCGTACCCGGAGCTGGCCAAGGCGAAATCCGCGGTCGAGAAAGCCCTGAAGCAGGAGGAGCAACGCTTCGGCGAGACCCTGGAGCAGGGCATGAAGCTGTTCGAGGATGTCGTGGCCGGCGGTGATGGCAGGATCGTGGCCGGCGAGGACGCCTTCCGCCTCTACGATACCTACGGATTCCCGCTCGACCTGACCGCCGACATTGCCCGCGAGCGCGGCATGGACGTGGACATGGACGGATTCGAGCGGGCCATGCAGGCGCAGCGCGAACGTGCGCGTGCCGCCAGCCGTTTCGAGTCCAAGGGGCAGCTTCCGGCCGAACTGGTCAGTACCCTCAAGCCCACCCAATTCCTCGGCTACGAGGCACTGGAGGCCGGGGATGCCAAGGTGGTCGCCATGGTCCGCGACGGCGTCGCGCTGGACACGCTGGAAGATGGCGAGGACGCGGTGGTACTGCTGGACCGCACGCCGTTCTACGCCGAATCGGGCGGCCAGGTCGGCGATACCGGCGAGCTGGCGGGTGCACGGGGACGCTTCGTGGTCGAGGACACGCAGAAGATGGCGGGCACCTTCCACGGTCATGTGGGCCGCTGGAGCGGCGATCAGCCGCTCACGGTGGGACAGGTTCTGGATGCCCGGGTCGACGCCGATCGTCGCCAGGCCGTCGTGCTCAATCATTCGGCCACCCATCTGCTGCATGCCGCCTTGCGCAAGGTGCTGGGCGAGCACGTGACCCAGAAGGGCTCGCTGGTCGCGCCCGAGCGCCTGCGCTTCGATTTCTCGCACGACCAGTCGGTCACGGCCGAGCAGTTGCGTCGGATCGAGGCCATGGTCAACGCGCAGATCCGCCGCAACGACGCCGCCGACATCCGGCACATGGGCTACCAGGAGGCCATCGACTTCGGTGCCATGGCACTGTTCGGCGAGAAATACGGTGACCAGGTGCGGGTGCTGCGCATGGGCGAATTCTCCACCGAACTGTGTGGCGGCACGCACGTGTCGCGGACCGGCGACATCGGCCTGTTCAAGATTGTCTCCGAGTCCGGCGTGGCTGCTGGCATCCGGCGCATCGAGGCCCTGACCGGTGCCGGTGCCGAGTCCTTCGTGATCGACGAGGAACTGCAACTTCGCGAACTGGCCGGCCAACTGGGCGCCAGCGTCGGCGATGCCGGCGAGAAGCTGCGCCAGCTTCTGGAACGCAGCCGCAGGCTCGAGCGCGAGCTGGAGGCCGTCAAGGCGCGCGCGGCGTCGGCGGCATCCGCCGACCTGGCGTCCTCGGCGAAGGAGATCAAGGGCGTCAGGCTGGTGGCCGCACGGCTGCCGGGTATGGACGGCAAGGCGTTGCGCGAGAGCATGGACCATCTCAAGCAGAAGCTGGGCGATTGCGTGGTCCTGCTGGCCAGCGCGCACGCAGGCAAGGCGACCCTGGTCGGCGGCGTGCACGGCGCGGCGTTGGAGAAGGTCAAGGCCGGCGTCATGATCGCGCACGTGGCCGGACAAATCGGTGGCAAGGGCGGCGGACGGCCCGACATGGCCCAGGGCGGCGGTGAGGATTCACCGGCCCTGGACGCCGCGCTGGAGGCACTTCCGCAGTGGCTGGAGGCGCAATTGGGGTGATGGTCCCGGGCCATGGGCCATTTCCTGTCATAGCAGCAATTGCGTATGGGCTGCGCGACGGCTAGTATCGGTCGACCATCGGCGCCCACAGGGACTGGTGGTGAAAGCCAAGCGACATATGGGATTTCATGTCGCGAAGGGCGCTTAATACAAACAGGGGAGGGGCCGTGACGATCTCCGGATCGTCGCAGTTGAACCGTGCAATCAGGGGTGAGGTGCATGGTTCATGCACTGCACGGCCCTTAAGGAGCCAGGAGAATACAACTATGCTGATACTGACCCGACGAGTCGGGGAGACCTTGATGATCGGTGACGAGGTGACGGTCACCGTACTTGGCGTGAAAGGCAATCAGGTGCGGATCGGTATCAACGCGCCCAAGCACGTTTCCGTCCATCGCGAGGAGATCTATCAGAGGATCCAGCGCGAACAAGGTCAACCCGTCGATCCCACCGACACGCCCGAGGGCAACGAAAACGACTGAGCAGGCTTTACGTACCTGTTCGCTTGCAGGTATCCTAGCCGGCTCCGGTTGACGGATGGTTTTACACGGAGAGATGCCCGAGTGGCTGAAGGGGCTCCCCTGCTAAGGGAGTAGAGGGTTAATCACCTTCTCGAGGGTTCGAATCCCTCTCTCTCCGCCAGTATTCCGGCCCCGTTGCAGCGGGGTCGGGTGATCCGTATCGACAAGGTCGGAACGCGATGGACGTCCATATGGAGCGTCCGGAGCATGTCGATGCCGCGGTTGCCAGCCGATCGCGGTCGCGATCCGGAATCAATGGTTGACGTGCGGGTCCGGTTTGCGAATAATGCCGCGCCTTGCACTGGCAGAACGCAATACATCGCGTCTGTCGCAAAACTTGAAATGCGCCCGTAGCTCAGCTGGATAGAGTACCTGGCTACGAACCAGGCGGTCGGGAGTTCGAATCTCTCCGGGCGCGCCATTCAAGTATCGGGCGGCGAGCGACTCCGGTCGCCACGTCGTCCGGACCGGCCGGCAACGGATCGGTCCGACGGGACAAGTGAAGAACCGCAGGGATTTCGCTCAGCGACACCGAACGAATTGACTGCACTTTGGTGCCCCCGTACTATCCCGAGGCTCTGCAAGCCGCAGGGTCCGGGGCGGGACACGGGGTATAGCTCAGCCTGGTAGAGCGTTGCGTTTGGGACGCAAAAGTCGGGGGTTCGAATCCCTCTACCCCGACCAGAGCGCAACGGACGTATGATGCGCCCGTAGCTCAACCGGATAGAGCATCGGCCTTCTAAGCCGACGGTTACAGGTTCGAGTCCTGTCGGGCGCGCCAGAATTGTGGTCGTTCGAACTGTGGTGGGCGTAGCTCAGCTGGTTAGAGTCCCGGATTGTGATTCCGGATGTCGTGGGTTCGAGTCCCATCGTCCACCCCACTTACAATGGGCCGTTAGCTCAATTGGTAGAGCAGTTGACTCTTAATCAATTGGTTGTAGGTTCGAGTCCTACACGGCCCACCATCCAGTACGGCGGCCTGCAGACCTGCAGGTCGCCGTTTTTTTTCCGGCGGTCTGCAAGCGGTGTCCGGCGGGGCGCGCACGCGCGAGTGCGCGTTCTCTTGTGCACAGGCGGCACCACAACGTAAAATCCCCGTTTCGTGTACGGGAATCGTCGACTTGACCCCGGAAGCAGGACGGCGGCCGCGCAGCGGTCGCGACCGGACGACAGGGCGAAAGTGGCGGAATTGGTAGACGCACCAGATTTAGGTTCTGGCGGGGCAACCCTTGCGAGTTCGAGTCTCGCCTTTCGCACCATTCCCACAACTTTTCGAACGGGTGGCGGAATAGCCGCCAGGCTATCGCGTCACGCGGGTTTCAGGAGAAGACATGCAAGTTTCGGTTGAGAACGTCGGCAAGCTCGAGCGCAAGTTGACGGTGAAGTTCCCGGCGGATCGACTGGAGAGCAAGGTCAGCGAGCGCATCGTCGAGATGGGTCGCACCGTGCGCCTGAAGGGCTTTCGCCCGGGCAAGGTCCCGACCCAGGTCATCCAGCAGCGCTTCGGCGATCAGGTGCGTGGAGAGGTGCTTTCGGACCTGATCGGCAGCACCCTCAACGAGGCTTTCGAGCAGGAGAAGCTGCGTCCCGTGGCCCAGCCCTCGGTGGATACCACCGGCAAGGCCGAGGACGGCGAGATCGCCTACACCGCGACCTTCGAGGTGATGCCCGAGCTCCCGGACGTCGACATCTCTGCGATCGAGATCGAGCGGGTGAAGGCCGAGGTCACCGACGCCGATATCGATTCGATGATCGAGACGCTGCGCCTGCAGCGCCGCAGCTTCGATCCGGTCGATCGCGCCTCGCAGGCCGGCGATTTCGTGATGTTCGACTACGAAGCCGAGACCGACGATTACCGGTTCCCCGAGGCGGGCACCGAGCGTGCCGGCAGCGTGATCGGTTCGGGCAACCTGTTCGAGGCGCTCGACGAGGCCCTGACCGACCACAAGGCGGGCGAGAACTTCAGTGCCGACATCACCTTCCCGGAGGACTTCGGCAACGAGAAGCTGGCCGGAAAGACCGCCAAGGTGAACATTTCCATCGCCAAGGTTCAGGAGCCGCACCTGCCCGAGGTCGACGACGCCTTTGCCAAGGCCTTCGGCATCGCCGACGGCACCGTCGAGACCCTGCGCAATGAAGTGCGCGCCAACCTGGAGCGCGAGCTGGAAGCGCAGCTGGTCGGGCGCCTGAAGGCCCAGGTCGCCGAGAAGCTGTCCGAGCTGCACGCCGATCTGGAAGTGCCCCGGGTCATGATCGACAACGAGGCCCGCGGCATGATCTCCAGCCAGCTGCCGGAAGGCCAGGAGCCCACCGCGGAGATGGTCGAAGCCGTTTCCCCGGCCGCGCGCAAGCGCGTGATCGCCGCGCTGATGCTGGGCGAGATCGCGCGTCGCCAGGAGCTGCAGGTGGATCGCGAGCGTCTGGCCAAGACCCTGAGCGCGATCGCCTCGACCTACGAGGAGCCCGAGCGCGTCGTTGAACTTTACAATGGCGACCCCCAACTCATGCAGGGCCTGCACAACCGCGTCCTGGAGGACCAGGTGGCGGAGTGGGTGGCCGAGCACGCCAAGACCACCGAGAAGGAGCTGAGCTTCGACGAGGTGATGAAGCCCCAGCAGGGCTGAGCGTCGCGCGCAACGCATTGACCGGAGAAAGCCGTGGACCCGATCCAGAACCTCAATCTTGTCCCGATGGTGGTCGAACAGACCTCTCGCGGCGAACGTTCGTACGACATCTACTCGCGCCTGCTCAAGGAGCGCGTGGTGTTCCTGGTCGGGCCGGTGGACGACAACGTGGCCAACCTGATCGTGGCGCAGTTGCTGTTCCTGGAGTCGGAGAATCCGGACAAGGACATCAGCCTCTACATCAACAGCCCCGGCGGTTCGGTGACCGCCGGACTGGCGATCTACGACACCATGCAGTTCATCAAGCCGGACGTGAGCACGATGTGCGTGGGCCAGGCGGCCAGCATGGGCGCCCTGCTGCTGACGGCGGGTGCCGCCGGCAAGCGTTATTCGCTGCCGCATTCGCGGATCATGATCCATCAGCCCTGGGCTGGCGGCATCTCCGGGCAGGCCACGGATATCGAGATCCACGCCCGCGAGATCCTGACCATGCGCGAGCGACTGAACGACATCCTCTCACGGCACACCGGCAAGCCGGTGGAAGACATCGCCCGCGACACCGAGCGCGACCGCTTCATGAGCGGTGCCGAAGCCAGCGAGTACGGCCTGATCGACTCGGTCATCGACCAGCGCCAGGCGGAAGCGTCGCAGTCGTCCTGAGCCGGATCGGTGAAATACGGCGCCGCACCTGCATTGCAGGGGTGCGGCGCTATGCTATTCTCGGCTCGCGGCCAGAAACATATCGGGAATCAAGAGCATGAGCGACGATCGGCAGGGCCGTTCCAACGACAG
This sequence comes from uncultured Gammaproteobacteria bacterium, assembly GCA_963817755.1. Taxonomy (GTDB): domain Bacteria; phylum Pseudomonadota; class Gammaproteobacteria; order Xanthomonadales; family Rhodanobacteraceae; genus Oleiagrimonas. The sequence continues at coordinate 1,055,172 of CAWFPB010000003.1, read as the reverse complement.
TGGCAAGATCCTCTACTGTTCGTTCTGCGGCAAGAGCCAGCACGAAGTCCGCAAGCTGATCGCGGGCCCGTCGGTGTACATCTGCGACGAGTGCGTGGAGCTGTGCAACGACATCATTCGCGAGGAACTGGAGGAAAAGGCCTCCAGCGGGCGCACGCAGCTGCCCAAGCCGCGCGAGATCATGGAAACGCTGAACCAGTACGTGATCGGGCAGGACCGCGCCAAGCGCGCCCTGTCGGTGGCGGTGTACAACCACTACAAGCGGCTCGAATCGCGCCAGAAGGACGACGAGGTCGAGCTGTCCAAGTCCAACATTCTGCTGATCGGACCGACCGGTTCGGGCAAGACGCTGCTGGCCGAAACCCTGGCTCGCTTGCTCAACGTGCCGTTCACCATTGCCGACGCCACCACCCTGACCGAAGCCGGTTACGTGGGCGAGGATGTCGAGAACATCATCCAGAAGCTGCTGCAGAAGTGCGATTACGACGTCGACAAGGCGCAGTCGGGCATCGTCTACATCGACGAAATCGACAAGATCTCGCGCAAGAGCGACAACCCGTCCATCACCCGCGACGTGTCGGGCGAGGGCGTACAGCAGGCGCTGCTGAAGCTGATCGAGGGCACACTCGCCTCGGTGCCGCCGCAGGGCGGTCGCAAGCATCCGCAGCAGGAATTCCTGCAGGTCGACACCCGCAACATCCTGTTCATCTGCGGTGGCGCCTTCGCGGGCCTGGAAAAGGTCATCCAGCAGCGCTCGGAGACCACCGGCATCGGCTTTGCGGCCGAGGTGCGCAGCAAGGACCGTGCCCAGGACCTGGGCAAGGTGCTGGCCGGCGTGGAACCGGAGGATCTGGTGCGCTTCGGCCTGATCCCCGAGTTCGTCGGCCGCCTGCCGGTGGTCGCGACCCTGGACGAGCTGGACGAGGACGCCCTGGTGCAGATCCTCATCGAGCCGAAGAATGCGGTGACCAAGCAGTTCCGCAAGCTGTTCGAGATGGAGGACGTGGAGCTGGAATTCCGTCCCGAGGCGCTCAAGGCGATTGCCCGCAGGGCGCTCAAGCGCAAGACCGGCGCGCGCGGACTGCGCACCATCATCGAGCAGGTCCTGCTGGACACCATGTTCGAGCTGCCGTCGCTGGAGCACGTCAGCAAGGTGGTGGTCGACGACGCCGTCATCGAGGGCCAGGCCGAGCCCTACCTGATCTACCGAGGCAACCTGCAGCAGCAGTCGGCCGAAGGTACCACCGGCGCGGCCTGAGCCGCGCGGTGATCGCATGCGGCCCTTGAGAAGGGCCGCGATCGACTCCACTTGACGATCATGGGACCCGGGCGCACGCTCGGGTCAAGCCTGCACGTGCCCGGAAATTCCTACATGACCGAAGAAACCAAGTCCGCCATCGAATCGCCGATCGAAGCCGTACCGGTGCTGCCGCTGCGTGACGTGGTGGTGTATCCGCACATGGTGATCCCGCTGTTCGTGGGTCGCGACAAATCCATGCGTGCGCTGGAGGCGGCGATGGAGGGCGAGCGCCGAATCCTGCTGGTTGCGCAGACCGCTCCCGACATCGACGATCCGTCCCCGGACGACCTGTACACGATCGGCACCCTGGCCAACGTGCTGCAGTTGCTGCGTCTGCCCGACGGGACCGTCAAGGTGCTGGTCGAGGGCCAGACGCGTGTGGCCGTGGACCAGTATCAGGACGCCGACGACCTGCTGCGGGCCGACATGCACGTGATCGAATCGGTCTACGACCAGGGCGAGCGCGAGCTGGAAGTGGTCTCGCGCACGCTGGTCTCGCTGTTCGAGCAGCTGGTCAAGCAGAGCCGCAAGCTGCCACCCGAGGTGCTTTCCACCCTGTCAGGCATCGACGATCCCTCGCGCCTGGCCGATACCATCGCGGCGCATCTTTCCGTGCGCATTCCCGAAAAGCAGAAGGTCCTGGAGACGGAGGCCGTAGGTGATCGCCTGGAGCTGCTGGTCGGCCTGGTCGACGGCGAGATGGACCTGCAGCAGGTGGAGAAGCGCATCCGCGGCCGGATCAAGTCGCAGATGGAGAAGAGCCAGCGCGAGTACTACCTCAATGAACAGATGAAGGCGATCCAGAAGGAGCTGGGCGAGGGCGAGGACGGCGGCAACGAGATCGAGGAGCTGGAGAAGAAGATCAACGCCGCCGGCATGCCCAAGGAAGTGCTGGCCAAGGCGCGCCAGGAGCTGGGCAAACTCAAGCAGATGTCGCCGATGTCGGCCGAGGCCACGGTGGTGCGCAACTACCTGGACTGGCTGGTCGGCGTACCGTGGAAGAAGCGCAGCAAGGTGCGCAGGGACTTGCAGCTGGCCAAGGAAGTGCTGGACGCCGACCACTTCGGCCTGGAGGACGTCAAGGAGCGCATCCTCGAGTACCTGGCCGTGCAGCAGCGCGTGAACAACATGAAGGGCCCGATCCTGTGCCTGGTCGGCCCGCCGGGCGTGGGCAAGACCTCGCTGGGCAAGTCGATCGCCAAGGCCACCAATCGCAAGTTCGTGCGCAACAGCCTGGGCGGCGTGCGCGACGAGGCCGAGATTCGCGGCCATCGCCGCACCTACATCGGCTCGATGCCGGGCCGCATCGTGCAGAACCTGAACAAGATCGGCACGCGCAACCCGCTGTACGTGCTGGACGAAATCGACAAGATGTCCATGGATTTCCGTGGCGACCCGTCCTCGGCGTTGCTGGAAGTGCTGGATCCGGAACAGAACCATGCCTTCAACGACCACTACCTGGAGGTCGACGTCGACCTGTCCGAGGTGATGTGGATCGCCACGGCCAACTCGCTGAACATCCCCGGTCCGCTGCTGGACCGCATGGAGGTCATCCGCATCCCCGGTTACACCGAGGACGAGAAGATCGCCATCGCGTGTCGCTACCTGCTGCCCAAGCAGCTGAAGGCGAACGGTCTGAAGGAAGGCGAGCTGTCGGTGTCCGAAGGTGCCGTTCGCGACATCGTGCGCTACTACACGCGCGAGTCGGGCGTGCGCAATCTCGAGCGCGAGATCGCCCGCATCTGCCGCAAGGTCGTCAAGACCCTGTCGTTGGACGAGTCGCGCAAGAAGTCGGCGGCCAAGGGTGCCCGGTCCGGCAAGGGCAAGTCGTCAGCGGCCAAGACCAAGGCCGGCAAGGACAAGCAATCGATCAAGGTCGACTCGCGCAACCTCAACAAGTACCTGGGCGTGCGCCGTTTCGATTTCGGCCGCAAGGAGCAGCAGAACGAGGTCGGTCTGGTGACCGGCCTTGCCTGGACTCAGGTTGGCGGCGATCTGCTCAGCATCGAGGCCTCGGTCGTTCCCGGCAAGGGCAAGCTGGTGCTGACCGGACAGCTTGGCGACGTGATGAAGGAGTCGATCCAGGCCGCGCTGTCGGTGGTGCGTGCCCGTTCGGAGGTGCTGGGCATCGACCCGGATTTCCACAGCCAGAACGATATCCACGTGCACGTTCCCGAGGGTGCCACGCCCAAGGACGGCCCAAGCGCAGGCATCGCCATGTGCACGGCCCTGGTGTCGGTGCTGACCAAGGTGCCCGTACGGGCCGAGGTGGCGATGACCGGCGAAATCACCCTGCGTGGACGCGTGCTTCCGATCGGCGGCCTCAAGGAAAAACTCCTGGCGGCGCATCGCGGCGGCATCACCACGGTGATCATTCCCGAGGAGAACCGCAAGGATCTGGCCGACATTCCCGGAAACATCACCGGGTCCCTGGACATCCACCCCGTGCGCTGGATCGATGAGGTGCTTGATCTTGCTCTGGAAAGTCCGCTGGGCGTGAAGTCGGGCAAGGGTGGTGGCAAGAGCGAGGCGGACGAGAGCACGGTCAAGGCCGGCAAGAAGTCGTCCGGCCGGTCGGTGCCAACACGAACGCACTGACGCCACCTCGACGAGCGTAGTGCATCCTTTTTCGGTTGCCGGCGGATTCTGTCTCCGCCGGCAACGTCTTGCGCACAACCCCGGGAATCGGCTGAAAGCCTTGTCCCACCTTGTATTGCGGACCCTCTGGGGCACTGGTATAAAGGCCGTACCCGCGGCCTCGTCGCGCACGACTGTCGCGGCTATTCACGGTCTGCAGTCTGGCGAGGGGGAAGCCAGGATCATTTCCGCGTTGACGGGACCCTCCGTACGGTGCAGGTCCGGTCAATAACTTGACCAAGGAGTAATTCAATGAACAAAACCGATCTCATCAATGCCGTGGCCGACGCTGCCGACATGAGCAAGGCCGATGCCACGCGTGCTGTTGATGCCTTCACGGACGTCGTGAAGAACACCCTGAAGAAGGGCGATTCCGTCTCCCTGGTCGGTTTCGGCACCTTCAACGTGCGCAAGCGCGCTGCCCGCACCGGTCGCAACCCGCGCACCAACGAAGTCATCCAGATCAAGGCCTCCAACGTCCCCGGCTTCAAGGCTGGCAAGGGACTGAAGGACGCCCTAAACTAATTCGTCGGCCGGGTGCTTAGCTCAGCGGTAGAGCGTCGCCCTTACAAGGCGAGGGTCGGGGGTTCGATCCCCTCAGCACCCACCAGCGTACCGGGCGACGGGGCTTTCAAGTCCCGCCATCCCCCGGCCTCGCCGGCTCCCGGTTCGCGGAGTGGTAGTTCAGTTGGTTAGAATGCTGGCCTGTCACGCCGGAGGTCGCGGGTTCGAGTCCCGTCCACTCCGCCACTTGTCGATCAAGGGCGCCGGTCCGGCGCCCTTGATCTTTCTGTCTGTCGGATGACGGACCTGACCCGCGGTAACCATCCATGCTGCAGAACCTTCGCGACAAACTCCACGGTTGGCCCGCCATGATCCTCTTCGGAGCCATGGCCCTCTTGCTGGCGAGCTTCGGATTGATCAGCTACAACAGTCAGCGCACCGATACGAATGTAGCGAAGGTGGGCGATCACGAGATCACCCGCCAGGACTTCCAGAACCGCATGAACGACCTGAGGCGCCAGATGTCCAGGGCCCAGGGCGACAAGTTCGACCCGGCCTATTTCGACAAGCCTGAAGTCAAGCAGCAGGTGGTCGAGTCGCTGGTCAAGCAGCAGCTGCTGCTGCAGATCAACAAGTCCATGGGCCTGAACGTCACCAACGCCCAGTTGCGCAGGGAAATTTCCTCCGACCCCACGTTCCAGGTCAACGGCAAGTTCAATGCCGATACCTACAGCGCCATCCTTGCCAACAACGGCATGACGCCCGAGATGTACCAGGATCGCGTGCGCAAGTCCCTGGAGACGGGCCTGCTGCCCGACGCAGTCCAGGCGTCCGAAGTGATGACCGCCCAACAGGTCGACGGTTACCTCCAGCTTCTCTACCAGACGCGCGATTTGCGCTACGTGACGCTTCCGCGTCCGGCGCTGACCGACAGCAAGGTCAGCGACAGCCAGATCAGGACCTGGTACCAGCAGCACAAGTCCGACTACATGACCAAGGAGAAGGTCTCGATCAACTACATCGAGATCAGCGCCGACGACGTCAAGGCGGATACCGCGCCCAGCGAGGCCGATCTCAAGCAGCGCTACGAGAAGGAGAAGTCGCGCTTCCAGGAGCCGGCGCAGCGACTGGTGTCGCACATCCTGATCAGCGTGCCCAAGAACGCCACGCCGGCGCAACAGAAGGCGGCACTGGCCAAGGCCCAGTCGATCTACAAGAAGGCCGAGTCCGGCGCCGATTTCGCCAAGCTGGCGAAGAAGTATTCCGACGACCTCGGTTCCAAGAACGACGGCGGCAACCTGGGCTGGATCCAGCGCGGCGTCACCAACAAGGCCTTCGAGGATGCCCTGTTCTCGATGAAGAAGGGCCAGATCTCCAAGCCCGTGCTTTCGCCGGAGGGCTACCACATCATCGACCTGCGCGGCATCCGCGCGGGCAAGGTCAAGCCGTTCAGCGAAGTTCGCGACCAGCTGGCCAAGCAGATGGAGGAAGGGGACCGCGAGCGCAAGTACAGCGAGCTGGCCAGCAAGCTGACCAACAAGACCTATGCCGACCCGGGTTCCCTGGAGCCGGCGGCCAAGGAACTGGGCCTGAAGGTCGAGCACACGGGGCTGTTCACCCGCAAGGGCACCGACAAGGGCATGGCGTCCAACCCCAAGGTGGTCAAGGCGGCGTTCTCCGATGAAGTGCTGGCACAGGGCAACAATTCCAACGCCATCGAACTGGGTACCAACCATATCGTCGTGATCCACGTGAACAAGCACGAGCCGTCCAAGCTCGAGACGCTGGACCAGGTCAGCGGCAAGATCCGCGCGGCCATCCTCGATGCGCGCGTGGCCAAGGCGGCCAAGGAACAGGCCAGCCAGCTGCTGGCCAAGGTGCGCAAGCAGGGCGACATGGCCAAGGTCGTCGGCGGGCTGGGTGTCGCCGTGCAGACCCTCAAGGGGGCCAAGCGCGTGGAGAAGGACATACCCAAGGTGCTGCTCGACACCGCCTTCCGCATGCCGCATCCGGCCAAGGGTGCGAGCGAGTACGCCAGCGTGGACCTGGGCGGTGCCGGGTATGCACTGGTCGCGGTTGATGCCGTGCACAAGGGGGATGTTTCCGGTATCTCCGACATGCAGCGCAACTTTCTGCGGACGCGCATGAGCCAGGCCTACGCCACCAGCGAGATGGAAGGCTTCCTCAAGGTCGTGCGCAAGCACACCGACGTGAAGATCGAGCCCAAGAACATGTAGGTGTTCGCACGGCCTCGCGCCATTCGGATGGACTTGAAACGAACAAGGGCCGCAAATGCGGCCCTTGTTCGTTTCCGAGGGGTGGGGCGAAATCAGATGCCGGTCATGCCCACGGTGCTGTAGCCGGCGTCCACGTAGGTGATTTCGCCGGTGATGCCGGACGCCAGGTCCGAGCACAGGAAGGCGGCGGCGTTGCCGACGTCCTCGGTGGTGACGTTGCGGCGCAGTGGCGTGACCTCTTCCACATGGTCGAGCATCTTGCGCAGGTTGCCCACGCCCGAGGCGGCCAGGGTCTTGATCGGCCCGGCCGATATCCCGTTCACGCGCGTGCCCTCCGGGCCCAGGTTGTAGGCCAGGTAGCGCACGTTCGCCTCCAGGCTGGCCTTGGCCAGACCCATGACGTTGTAGCTCTGCAGCGCGCGTACCGCGCCCAGGTAGGTCAGGGTCAGGATCGAACTGCCGCGGTCCTTCATCATCGGGCGTGCGGCCTTGGCCAGCGCGGCCAGGCTGTAGCTGGATATGTCATGTGCGATGTTGAAGCTCTCGCGCGTGAGGTTGTCCAGGAACTCGCCCTGCAGAGCCTCGCGCGGTGCGAAGCCGACCGAGTGCACCAGCACGTCGAGGCCGTCCCAGTGCTTGCCGAGCTCGCTGAAAAGGTTGTCGATCTGCGCGTCCTCGGCCACGTCGCACGGCAGCACGATGTTGGAGCCGAAGGAAGCGGCTGCTTCCTCGACGCGGCTCTTGAGGCGTTCGTTCTGGTAGGTAAAGGCCAGTTGCGCGCCCTCGCGATGCATCGCGTTGGCGATGCCCCAGGCGATCGAACGCTGGCTGGCAATGCCGACGATCAGGGCGCGCTTGCCGTGCAGGAATCCCATGGCTCCTCCGAAAGTGTTGATCAGGCCCGTGTACGCACGGGCGGAATGCCAAGTCTAACCGAGGATGGTATCGCGGCGCGGATCAATTTGGCGCCTCGATCCGCAGGACCTGGCCCGGATGCAGGACATGGCCGTGCAAGCCGTTGTACCGGCGCAACTGCCGCACGCTGAGTCCGTGGTAGCGGGCAATGTCCCACAGCGAGTCGCCCGCCCGGACGGTGTAGGTGGCCGGCTGCCTGGGCAGCATGCCCGCGGCGATCGCGCGTTGCAGGCGGGACGCGGCAGGTGCCGGCAGCAATACGTGCCAGGGTCCCTGGCCGGGCATGCGGCCGTGCAGGTAGGCGCCATTGAGGCGCCGGACCCGCTTGGCCGGCGTGCCCGACGCCCGGGCCACCGCATGCAGGGTGGCCGGTTGTTCCAGGTCCACGGTCTGCAGTCTTCGCGCCTTGTCCGGCTTCGGGAGGTGCACCCCGAAACGCTGCGGGTCGCGGATCACGCAGGCCATGGCCAGCAGCTTGGTCAGGTGATCGTGCGTGATCGGGCTGACCGCCAGGTCGGGGATGGCTGGTTGCGATGGTGCGGGTCCCTGCGGCCACAGGTGCCGGATGCGGTACTGGCCCGCGTTGAAGGCCATGTCGACCAGGCGCCAGTCCTTCCAGCGGCGGTGGTATCCGCGCAGCATCTTCATCACGGCCCGGGTGCTGTCGATCCGGTCCAGGCGTGCATCGTAGTCATGCTGTCTAGGCAGGTGCAGGGTGCGCGCGGTGCGCGGCACGATCTGCCACATGCCGGCCGAGCGATGGCCCCGCGGCGGTACGGCACGGTAGCGGCTCTCCACCCAGGGCAGCAGGCTGAATTCGGCCGGGATGCCGGCTTGCCGCGCAGCCCGTTCGATGTAGGCGATGGTGGGGGTGACCGACCGTAGATACCGCTCGAAACCGGCCGGGTGACGGGTGAAACGGTGCGCCCAGTCCGTGATCCCCGGGTCTGCATCACAGCCGGGCATGACGAAGCGTGCCCGCATGCGCGACCAAAGGTCCTGGGGGGGCAAAGGTGCGGGCGCCGGCACCGGTGCCCGGGCAGGAACCGGCGGAGGCGGCGGAGGCGGCGGGGTGGGGCGGGGGTGTGGCGTGCTGCAGGCGGCCAGCAGGAGCAGGGCACCCAGCCCCGGCCACCAACGGGAAGCGAGCCTCATGCCTTGTACGTGTCCTTGCTGGCTCGCAGGGCCGCGAATCGTGCGGTGCGGTCCGATGCGCCCCGGGCTTCGGCCCAGGCGGCGATGGCGGGCGCATCGACGCGCAGGAACGGGTTGCAGGCGCATTCCTGGTCCAGGGTCGAGGGCACGGTCGGGCGGCCCTTCGCGCGCAGGTCGTCGACGTCGGCGCTGCGCCGGGCCAGGTCCGGGTTGTCAGGGTCGACGCTGCGGGCAAAGGCGGCATTGGCGCGCGTGTATTCGTGTGCACAGCACACCCGGGTGTCGCCGGGGAGTGCGCGCAGCCGGTCGAGCGAGGCCAGCATCTGCGCTGGCGTGCCCTCGAACAGCCGACCGCAGCCGAGGCTGAACAGGGTGTCACCGCAGAACAGCATGCCGTGGCCGACGTAGGCGATGTGGCTCAGGGTGTGCCCGGGGACTTCCATCACCCGGAACGAGCAGGCCGGTGCGGACAGCGTGACTTCGTCGCCCTCGCGCACGCGGTGGTGCGCGGTACCGATGCGTTCATCGTATGGGGCATACACGCGGGCATCGTGCCGCGCCAGCAGGTCGTCGACGCCGCCGATGTGATCGGGATGGTGATGGGTGAGCAAGATCGCGCGCAGCGTGAGACCGGAGGCCTCCAGCGCAGCCTCGACCGGGCCCGCCTCGCCCGGGTCGACGACCACGGCCTGGCCGGCGTCGTCGGCGATCAGCCAGATGTAGTTGTCGCTCAGTGCAGGCAGGGGGGTCAGTTGCATGGAGGACCTCTGGGTAACTTTCCGGACTATATCAGCCGCCTGGCGTCTCCCGGATCCGGCATCCGGGACGTAGCGCAATGTTTGAGTACACTAGGCAGATCCAACGTCATTTCCGTCCGCTCATGCTCGCACCCGAACAGGTCCTCTATGCCATGCCCGCCATGCGCGCGCTGCTGCGCGCCGAGGCGGCGGCACTGCGCGAGAAGATTCCCTCGCGCGCCGGCAGTTTCGGCCTGCGGCTGGGCATGCAGGAAGCGATCGGCGGCTGTCCGGACGCAGTGGCCCACTGGATCCGCCTGCATCGCCGGGGGCTGCGCTGGACCGGGCAGGTGCATGCCGGCATTCGCGAGCCGCTGCCGTTCGCCAGCGAGGGTTTTTCCATCGTATGGCTCAGCCAGGTGCTGCAGTTTCACCCCGACGCGCGCGTCCTGCTTCTCGAAGCCGCGCGCCTGACCTCGCCCGGTGGAACCCTGGTGCTGTCGGGCATGCATCCGGTCAGCGCCTGGAGTCCATGGCTTTCCTGGTGCATGCGCGGCGCCGATCACCCCATGCGATTGCGGGCACCGCTGCAGTGGGCCCAGGCCCTGGAACGCGCAGGGCTGGAAGTCGAGGCCGTGAATCGATTCGGGCAGGTGCTTCCGCATGCCGCCCGCCCCGGCGGCATCGCTTCGCTGCTGGGCGGAGGCTATCTGCTGGTGGCCCGCAAGCGCCAGGATGCGGTCACGCCGCTGCACAACGTGCGCCGGCTCCGTCGCGCGCGCTTGCAGGGCACCCTGGCCACCGGTGCGCACCGGGAGTGTGCATGAGCGGCAAGGGCGAGACCATGGTCGAGATCTTCACCGACGGCGCCTGCCTGGGCAATCCCGGGCCGGGCGGCTGGGCGGCGCTGTTGCGCAGCGGAGGGGCCGAGCGCCTGTTCAGCGGCGCCGAGGCCGATACCACCAACAACCGCATGGAGCTGATGGCCGCCATCATCGGCCTGGAATCCCTCAAAAGGCCATGCCGCGTGCACCTGACCACCGATTCGCGTTATGTGATGCAGGGGATCGAGGAGTGGGTGCCTCGCTGGCGGGCCAATGGCTGGCGCACGGCCAGCCGCCAGCCGGTCAAGAACCAGGACCTGTGGCAGCGACTGGTCGCCGCCTGCGAACCGCACCGGATACGCTGGTCGTGGGTGCGTGGTCATACCGGACATGCCGAGAACGAGCGCGTCGACGAGGCAGCGCGCATCCAGGCCGAAACCCTGCGCACATGAGGACGGCGGGATGAGACAGATCGCACTGGATACCGAAACCACCGGCCTGGAGGTGCAGCAGGGGCATCGCGTGATCGAGATCGGCGCGGTCGAACTGTTCGAGCGCCGCGTCACCCGACGCACCTTCCACACCTATCTCAACCCCGACCGTGCCATCGACGAGGGCGCGCGCGAGGTCACCGGCATCGCCGACGAATTCCTGCTCGACAAGCCACGATTCCACGAGGTGGTGGAGGATTTCCTGGCCTTCATCGAGGGCGCGGAGCTGATCATCCACAACGCGGCGTTCGATGTCGGATTCCTCGACGCCGAGCTGCAGCGCGTGGGCGATCGGTATGGGCGCATCGGCGACCACGCCCAGGTGCTCGACACCCTGCATATGGCGCGCGAGCGGTTCCCCGGCCAGCGCAACAACCTCGACGCGCTGTGCCGGCGCCTGGGCGTGGACAATGCCCATCGCGACCTGCATGGCGGCCTGCTCGACGCCCAGCTGCTGGCCGAGGTGTACCTGGCGATGACCTCGGGCCAGGTGGCCTTCGAGCTCGGATTCAACCGGGACGCGTCCGACACCGCACGGATCGAGAACGTGGCGCCCCTGGCCCATCGCCCGCCGGTACTGCGGGCCAGCGAAGACGAGTGCCTTGCCCACGAGGCCCGGCTGGACGCACTGGAAAAGAGTGCCGGCGTCTGCATCTGGCGCCAGGGCGGGTCGGAACCCTGACCCGGGTCAGCCGCGCGCGACTCGGACCAGAACGGCGGTGATGTTGTCGCGTCCGCCCGCCTCCAGGGCGGCAAGCACCAGATGTTCCACGCATTCCTGTGCAGCCAGGTCGGTCCGGCTCAGGTGCTCGGCGATGTGCGGATCGTCCAGTTCCTCGGTCAGGCCGTCGCTGCACAGCAGGAAGCAGGACGTGCCTTCCAGCGGTCCTTGCAGCATGCCGATCCGGAGATCCTGTGGCGCAGTCACGCCCAGGGCCTGGGTGACCACGTTGCGGCGCGGGTCGCGCCGGGCCTGGTCCTCGTCGATCACGCCCAGGTCGATCTGCACCTGGACCGCGGAATGGTCATGCGACAGTCGTCGCAGCTCGCGGTCCTGCATCCGGTAGATACGGCTGTCGCCGACCCAGGCGGCCTCGAAGTCCTGCCCGCCCAGCCGCAGCAGCGCGACCGTGGTGCCCATGGGATGTCCATTGGCGCAGTGCTCGGGATGGTCGATCAGGATGCGGTCGGCGTTGCGGATGGCCTGTTCGGTCGAGTGGCCGCGTCCGATGTCGCCCACGATGCCGTCGCGCGCGAGCGCCGCGGCCAGAGCGCCGTGGTGGTGTCCGCCCAGGCCGTCGGCGACCAGGAACAGCCCTGTCGCCGGATCGGCATAACAGGTGTCCTCGTTGCGCGTGCGGCGCAGTCCGATATGGGTGGCGTGTCCGAATTCGATCATGGTCGGGGCGTCCGCAATCGGGCACAGCATGACGCAACGGGTGGCGCTTGTCATGGTCACGAAGTGTCCTGGCGTGACGGATGGAACCGGCGTAGGTCGATCCTTGCGTATCGCGTTGCGAAGGAACCTGGCCTCAGCTGGTCGAAACCGATGCGGTCCTGTCCAGGGCGTGCCAGTTGCCCCGCGTATAGCGGACCAGCCGATCGTGATCGAAACGCCACAGATGCAGCCAGCCGTGTTCGACCAGGTCGCGAACCACGCGGTGCCGTGCGATGACCTGTTCGATGGCGCGTGCGGGCGCATCGATGGCCACCGTCAGGCGCAGGGGCTCGTGGACCCAGCGGGTGCCGTCGTGCAGCGACTGCCGCGAGAGGCCGATGCGCAGGTCGCCGCCGTTGCCCTCGAACACGCCGATACGGCCACCGACCACGTTGTGCAGCACCTTGTTGCCGCTGCCCAGGCGGTCCGGATCGCTGGTCGATGCGTGGTATTGCCAGTTGATCCAGTGCGCCACCAGCATCGGTGCCGTCATCAGCGATTCCAGCAGGCTGCCGTCCGGGTCGCGGGTGGCGTCGTAGTCGTGCAGGAAACAACGACCGTCGAGCACGGCGCCCCGGGTGCGGCTGCGCGGTGCGATGACGAAGGCGGCATTGCCGGCAAGACCCCATTCGGGGCGGGTCTGGGCGCCGTCGTTGGCGCGCCGGCGGAACTGCCGGAGCAGGCGGCGGTGCCCGCTTCGTGGATCCATGCCCAGTTGCGCGGCACGCTCGCGCCGGACCTGGTCGCAGGCCTGGTCCAGTACGGCCCGCAGCCGGTTCCAGCGGTCTCGTGCCGCGGCGGGCAGCAGGTCGAGATCAAAGCCTTCGATCTCGTCGGTGGTGGTGTTGTGCAGGCAGGCCAGGAACACCGTCTCCCCGGGGATTCCGATCCCCCGCGCCTGCAGGCCTTCGCGGACGGCCGGGTCATTGAGCATCCGGGCCAGTGCGCGGGCATTGACCTCGCCGGTCTGTCCGCAGCAGGCGCCGCAGTCGAGCGCGGCGGCGTGGGCGTTGTTGGCGCTCTGGCTGCCGTGGCCCACCAGCAGCACCAGTGGCGCCGGGTCGTGGTCGAGTCCCATGCCGCGCAGCACGCGTGCCGCCAGTGCGATCCGGGCCGCGTCGTCCAGGCCCGAAAGCGACGGACGACAGTGCGCCCGGTAGCGCGCCGGTAGTCCCGCGTGGTCGTCGTTGTGGCGTGCGTCGGCTGCGGGCAGCAGCCAGTGTGCGAGTTTGCCCAGGTAGCCGATGCCCGCGACCTCCACGAACGAGAAGGAGGCATTGGGCCAGCGACTGTTCGCCTGCCACTGGTCGGTCCAGGCGAAGCGTTTGCTGCGCGCGGCGCGCGCCTTCCGGTCGGCATCCTGCGGGTCCTTTCCGGCGTCGTCACCGGGGGCGAGCATGTGCTCCTCGATCATGAAGTCCGGGGCCAGCAGGCCCGGCAGCTGGGGGCGCGTCATCGACGTGCCCAGCGGGGTGTAGGCGGCCGGCAGGCCGAAGAAGCCGGCAAAGCCCAGGGTACGGATGCCGGGCCAGGTCGACTCCAGCGCCCGGCGCATCGGCTCGCTGCGCACATCGATGCAGAAGGCCGCCTGGACCTCCGCCGCCGGCGTGTCCGCGCCCGGCCCGGCGGTCGCCGTGGGCGTGGCGATCCGTTGGGCCAGCTCGCGCTGGTACCCGGCTTCGAGCGCGGTTTGCCAGACCTCGTCCACCCGCAGCCGTTCGCCGGCCTCGCGCAGCCGTTCCGGTGCGTGACCCCAGGCGTCCTTCAGGTCGGCGAACGCCTGGTCGGCGGCGGCATCATGGGTGCTGTCGAGCAGGATCGCGCCCCAGGCCAGGCGTACCGCCAGCAGGTCGCGCAGGTGGTCGTCGGTCCGCCCCTCCAGGGTTGCCTGCCAGCCGCGGTAGGCACACCACGACGCCCAGCCGTTGACGGTCAGCAGGACCGCTTCCAGGTAGTCGGCCCAGACCGCCCGGGGCAGGTCCAGGCGCTGCATCGCCCAGCGCTCGGCATCCTGGCGCGTGGCCGGCAGGGCCCGCAGATGGCGGCCCAGTTCGGGAAGTCCCATCAGGATGCCGATGCCGTGGTCGTGCACAAGCGTGTCGCGCCAGAAGGCGAACAGGCCTTCACCGCGTTCGGGCTGCCAGTGGGCCTGGAACTCGTCGAAATAGGCCGCACAGGTCTGGCTGACCTGGTAGGTGATGGCCTCCCTCCACGATAGCCGGGAATGGTGCCCGGGATCCTCGTCCAGCACGTCGATCAGCAAGGGAAGGTGGGGGATGCGGGGCGATGCGCGCAGCGCGTCGATGCATGCCCGTGGCGTCAGTCCCGCCGCTTCGGCGCCCGGCGTGGTGGCGACGGCATGGGCAAGGTCGTCCGCATGGATACGTTCCTCTTCCCAGGCACGGCGGACGTGGTCCCTTGACGGCAATACCCGGATCGAGGAAAGGACCGCCATGCGTGCGGCCACCTCGCGCACGGGCCGGTCGATCCGGCCCCAGTGGGGATTGACCGCGATGGAGCGGTCCAGCGGCCATGCCGGCGCGATGGCGCGGCAGGCCTGTTCGCACGCCGCATCAATGGACGCTTGAAGCGTGCCGTCACGATGGTCCGTACCGGCCCGCGTTGCCGAACTTGGACCAGAGCCGTTATCGCCCGCGAGCGATTCGTGGGGGTTCATTTCCCGGGTATCCATGGCTTACTCCGAGGCGGCCGGGTCACAGGCGACGGCAGCCGGGAAGGCTTCCCGGCCGTTGCCCTGGGTCGAGGATGGTGGGGGAGCCCAACGCGTGGGCCACAACTGCAAGGCCAGGCGGGTGAAGAATTCATCCACGTAGAAACCCGCGTAGCTCCAGCGCCGAGCCGCTTCCAGCAGCCGCGGCTGCCATTCGACCGTTGCCAGGCCCAGGTACAGCAGCGACATGCCGGTCAGTGCGGCCAGACCGGCGACGGGGGCCGGGTGGTCCACCACGCCGAAGGGCAGCAGGTGGGCCAGGCTGGCCAGCAGCGAAAGCCATGCGACCATGCCCACCCCGCCCAGGGCCCGCCAGGCAAGCTTGCGTGGCCGTTCCCCGCGCATGCGGGGCAGCCACAGCATCGGTGCCCAGGCCAAGGCCAGTACGCCGCTCCACCACCAGGGCCATGTGCTGCCGGCCAGCACCAGCTGGATGCCCGTAACCAGTCCCAGGGACAGCATGGGGGCGGCCAGCATGCTCCAGCCCGACCGGACGGCTTCGCCGCGCATGCCCTGCAGGCGGGTATGGCGGACCGCGGTCGAGGAGGCCAGGAACGAATGCGCCTTGTACAGGGAATGGCCGATCAGATGCAGGGCCGCCAGCGTGTACATCCCCAGTCCGCATTCCAGGAGCATGAAACCCATCTGGGCGGCCGTGGACCACGCCAGCCGCACCTTGATGCTGATGCGCGTGAGCATGACCAGGCCGGCCAGGGCGGCCGTGCCCAGCCCGAAGACCACCAGAAGCCAGCGCGCCAGCGGCGCCGCTTCCAGCAGGGGCGCGAAACGGACCAGCACGAAGCCGCCCAGGTTGACCACGCCCGCATGCAGCAGCGCGGAGACCGGTGTCGGCGCCTCCATGACCTGGATCAGCCAGCCGTGCACCGGTAGCAGGGCCGTGCGCAGGATTACCGCCAGCACCAGGCAGGCCGCGCACCACTGCAACGACATCGAGATGCCGTGCTGCCCGAGGTGGGTCCACAGGGCGGGCAGGGTTCCGCTGCCGGTATCGGTCCAGGCCAGCACCGCCGCCGTCACCAGCAGGATGTCGGCCAGGCGGTCGGCGATGCGCTTCTTGTGGGCCGCCAGCAGGGCGAACGGACGGTCGCGGTAGAAGCAGAGCAGCCGTTCCAGGATCGTGCCGACCGCGGCCCAGGCGAGGATCAGCACGATCCAGTGGTTGGCCAGCAGCAGCACCTGCACGGAGGCCAGCACCCCGGCCAGGGACGCGGCATAGCGCGACTGTCCCGTCTCGCCCTGCAGGTAGCGCGCGGAGAACGCACCGATCACCGTACCCAGCAACTGCACCAGCACGGCCATCCAGGCGCCCAGAACGGTGCTGGAGAGCCAGGCGTGACCGAAGTCAGGGATCGTGCCGCGATGCGCGTAGCGAAGAGCCAGCCCTGCCAGCGCTGCCAACAGCGCCACGCTGGAGAGCGCGAGAAAGCCCTGCCAGGCCCGTTCGCTGCGCTTGCCGCACCGTAGAGTCCACAGCGATGCGACCAGCATGGATGCGGCAGGTACAAGGACTACGAATCCGGCGGCCGGGAGGAGATCGGACATGAAGCGCTCCGTTCAGGAATCCTTCCCATGGTGCGCGTGGCTCATCATTCTGTAAAATTCAATATATGGAAAATATCGATCGGTAAAACAGAACAATGAACCTGAGCCAGCTCAACTTTCGTCATCTTTTCTATTTCTGGCATGTCGCCAGGTTGGGGCACCTGACGCAGGCCGCGCGGGCGCTGCACGTCTCGCAATCGGCCTTGTCCGCGCAGATCCGGCAACTGGAGGAACGCCTGGGAGAGGCGTTGTTCGAGCGCAAGGGACGCAGCCTGGTCCTCACGGAAACCGGTCGGCTGGTGGTGTCGTATGCGGAAAACATCTTCGGCCTGGGCCAGGAAATGCTCGGGCGCCTGCAGGGCAGCGACCAGGGGATGACACGACTTCGCCTGGGCAGCGTGGCCACCATGTCGCGCAATTTCCAGGAAAACTGGATCCGGCCGCTGCTGGCCGATGCTTCGGTCGCCCTGACCCTGGAGTCGGGGTTTCTGGAGATGCTGCTGCAACGCCTGCTTGAGCACCAGTTGGACGTGGTCCTGGCCAACGAGGCGGTACCCGCCGATACCGACCGCCCCTTGCATTGCCGATTTCTCGGCAGCCAGGCCATTTCGCTGGTCGGTCCGGCCCGCCACTGGAAGGGCCGCACGCTGCACGTACCCGACGACTTGCATGAATTGGACCTGGCCCTGCCGGGCCCGCGGCATGCGCTGCGGGCGCAATTCGACGCCCTGTGCATCACGGCCGACGTGAAGCCGCGGGTGCGCGCCGAAGTCGACGACATGGCCATGCTGCGACTGATCGCCCGGGACAGCGGGTGGCTGACGGTGCTCCCCGAGGTGGTGGTGCAGGACGAACTGCGCGCCGGCACCCTGGTCACCGTGGGTCGGTCAGCGCAATTGCAGGAGCGCTTCTACGCCATCACCACGCCGCACCGCCACCGCATGGAGCGTCTGGAGCAGCTGCTCGATTCCACCACCGACCCGGCGGTCGCCTCGGAGTGTGAGCGCTAGTCGCGACCTGCCCGGGCGGGCGGGACCCCAATGCGGGTGCTAGAAGGTGGGATGACTCGCGCGGGGCGCTTCGCCCCTGCGGGGCCGTCGCTGCGCGACGTTCCGATGCGCGAGGCGCATCGGTCGAACCCGGCAGGTTGATTTCGAGGCTTCGAATCCCTCCCATGGGGGATTCGGCGGGTTCGGTCGTGCGCCCAGGATCGGCGCCATGTGCAGCAAAAAATGGCGGAGAGGGAGGGATGACTCGCGCGGGGCGCTTCGCCCCTGCGGGGCCGTCGCTGCGCGACGTTCCGATGCGCGAGGCGCATCGGTCGAACCCGGCAGGTTGATTTCGAGGCTTCGAATCCCTCCCATGGGGGATTCGGCGGGTTCGGTCGTGCGCCCAGGATCGGCGCCATGTGCAGCAAAAAATGGCGGAGAGGGAGGGATTCGAACCCTCGATACGGGTATAAGCCGTATACACACTTTCCAGGCGTGCTCCTTAAGCCACTCGGACACCTCTCCGGAACACTCGACGCCAGGCGCGGGGCGCGTGACGATCGGGACGCGGAAGGATACCGGCAGCACGGGATCGGCACAAGCGCGACGGCAGTGCGGGTCGGTCGGCGTGGCGTTCGCGGCGGGATTCAGCCGGTCGTGCCCGGGTCCGGGGACGGATCGGGCAGGTCAAAGGCCTGGCCCGGGTCGGTGACCGTATAGCCGCGGGTGCGCAGGATGTTCGCATCCTCCGGCTTGCCATAGTGATACAGCACCAGGCGCTCGCGCAGGGCGTCCGGGTACTGGGTATCCAAGTCATCGACACCCGTGTGCGAGGGGTTGCCGTGCACGGCGCAATCGTGGGCGATCGGTCCGCCGCCGGCAGCGACCTCTTCGAGGATGTCGGGGATCGGCCGGGTGTCGCCGGTGTAGGTGAAGCTGCCGCGCAGCGCCACGCCGTAGGACGTGCCCGGACGGTGGTGCCGGGTGCCGAAGACGTCGAACCACAGGCCCTGGTGCCAGAATCCGCGCGAGCAGGGCACCAGGCGGAAGGCATCCCAGAAGTTCAGGCCGCCTTCGGCGGCCACGCCAGGGTAGTCGGCCAGGCGTCCCTGCATCATCGGCAACAGGGACGCATGCACGAACAGGGTGGGGGCGGGCAGGCGGGGGTCGCTGAACATGATGCGCGAGAACATGGCCTCCATGCCGCCGACATGGTCCAGGTGCAGGTGGGTCAGGAAGATGGCCGGTGGAACCTTTCCGTAGGTCGACCAGAAGCGGGGAACCACATCGGGGCCGCAGTCGATCAGCAGCATCGGTTCTCCGTTGCGCTCGAGGACTGCGGACGAATGCCCCAACTCGGAAATTTCCGCGGAGCCCGTGCCGAGGAAACGCAAGGTCAGGCTCATGAGTGCGATGCCTCCGCAAGACTTGATGCATGACCGCCAAGCAGCGGTTCCCAGATCTTGTGCTGCAACACGTGCTCCCCTTTGCCGGCCGCGCCCAGCTTGACCAGCGAGCGGCGCAGGCGCTGCAGGTTGGCCTGTTGCCAGGACGCAGCGGGAGTCCGCAGGCGTCCGCGGTCGAAGTCGATAAGATACAGCGAATGTGGCGTGACCAGCACATTGTGGGCATTGAGGTCGGCATGCCACACGCCGTGCGCATGGAAGCGCCCGATCAGGGCGCCCACCCTCTCGGCCAGATGGGCATCGAGGCGTCCGTCCGCCAGCACCTGGGCCAGTGTTTCGGCATCCATGATCCGGCAGGTGATCAGGTCGGCCGTGTACTGCAGGCCGTGGCGGACGCAGCGTGCGGCGACCGGGCGCGGGACCGGAAGCCCCATGCCCAGCATCCGCGCGAGCAGGCGGAATTCGGCCACGCCGCGGGTGCGTTCGAAGGGTTTCCACAGATAACGGTCGCCGAGCAGGCGCGCAACCATGCCGCCACGATGGAAATGGCGCAGGACGCAGGGTCCCGCGGGCGTTTCGACGAAGCAGGCCGTGCCGCGTCCGCCACCCAATGCATGCAGTCGGCCCGTTTTGCGCCAGTGCTCGGGCTCGAACCATTCGTGCCCGACTTGTGGACTGAGGTCCGCGTCGAACACAATCAGGCCCGCGGCGTCGGCATGGATGCGTGCATCGGTCATGGTCGGCTTCGTCCGGCAGTCCGGGCTGCCGCCCCTGTATTCATGCGCAGTCTATCAACTTGATGCCTCCACGCGACGAACCACGCCAACTCTGCCTGCTGCGTACATCCGCCCTCGGCGACGTGACCCACGTGGTGCCGCTGGTGCATCGCCTGCACGCACGTTTTCCCCAGGCGCGACTGACCTGGATCGTCGGCAAGCTCGAGTACCGACTGGTGGGCGACCTGCCGGGCGTGGAGTTCGTGGTGTTCGACAAGTCGCGCGGCCTGGCCGGCATGCGGGCGGTCCGCAAGGCGCTGAAGGGTCGGCGCTTCGATGCGCTGCTGCACATGCAGGTGGCGCTGCGCTCGAACCTGCTCAGCCTCGCGGTGCACGCCGATCGGCGTATCGGCTACGACCGAGCGCGCTCGCGCGACCTGCACGGCCTGTTCGTCGACGAGCGCATTCCCGCCCGTCGCGGCGAACACGTGCTCGATGCCATCGGCAGCTTCGGCGAACCGCTGGGCCTGCCGCGTGGCGAGGTCCGCTGGGACATCCCCGTCCCCGAGGAAGCGCGGGCCTGGGCGCGTGCGCAGATTCCGATCTCCGCGCCGACCCTGGTGGTCAGCCCCAGCTCCAGCCATGCGCTGCGCAACTGGCGCGCCGAGCGCTACGCGGCGGTGATCGACCATGCCGCCTCGCGCGGCCTGCGGGTGATCCTGAGCGGTGGCCCGTCCAGCGCCGAACGCGCCATGGCCGACGCGATCCTGGCTGCGGCCCGTGTGCGCCCGATCGACCTGACCGGACGCGACACGCTCAAGCAGGCACTGGCGCTGTTCTCCCGTGCCGACATGGTGCTCGGTCCCGATTCCGGGCCGATGCACATGGCCAACGCGGTCGGCACGCCGGTCATCGGACTGCATGCGGCGAGCAACCCGGCGCGCTCGGGGCCGTATTCGGACCGGCGCTGGTGCGTGGATCGCTACGACGCGGCGGCGCGCCATTTCCTGCACAAGAGCGCACGCGAACTCCGCTGGGGCACCAAGATCGAGCGACCGGGCGTGATGGACCTGATCGGCGTGGCCGACGTGGTCGAGCGCATGGAGGCGCTGATGAAACATCTGGGCATCGCCCGCTGAAAGCGGGCCCGGGGGGGGGCGGGTCAGGCGCGGTAGTCCTGGTAGGACTTTTCCTCGACCAGCTGCGAGCCCAGTTTCAGGTTGATCTCGCGCTTGACCGCGGCGCGCTCGTCGTTGCGGAAATACACCGACCGCGCCAGCTCGATGAACTCGGCGTCGAAGGCCTGGGCCTTCTCCTTCAGGCGAATGGCGTCCTCGATGTCCCACAGAGCCTCGTTGACGGCCTTCAGGCGCGCCTGCTCGTCGCTGATGTCGGTGGCCGAGGCGGCATCGGCGGCCCAGGTCGCCTCGAGCATCTCCAGTTCGGTGCGTACGTTGGCGACCTTGGCGGCGTCGGCGATGCGCTCGGACTTGATCTGCAGGATGGTGATCTTGTCGATCAGTTCGCCGTGGGAGACCGGCACCTGGATGAGGCTCATGAGGATTCACCGCTGGGAAATTCGCGCCATCATACCAGCGACCGCGCCGCCGCCTGCCGTTGCGGCACGCATGGCTTGCGGGGCAAGCGCGCTGCGACGTATCATTGCCGGCTCGCGCAGCCCGCAGGGCGCGCGGTCGACCGTGGAGAGGTGGCAGAGTGGTCGAATGCGCCGGATTCGAAATCCGGTATACGGGTCTCCCGTATCGAGGGTTCGAATCCCTCCCTCTCCGCCAGTCGGTTGCTGCAGCTCAAACTGCCGTTCCACTGGAGGTCGATCAGGTCCGTCGGCCCTCCAGCTAGGGAATCCGCCGGCCCCGTCCATGGTGGCCCTGTCGGTCCCCCCGCGACGATACTTCGCAAATCCCGCCAGGTCCGGAAGGAAGCAACGGTAGTGGAGGATTCGGGCGCCGGGGTGTGGCTGGCAGGGCCGCCACCATTTCAGGCAACCGAATCTGCATCCGCGGGCCTTCGGTGCTGACTTGGCCGGTCCGAGTTGGCACAATCGGAACCTGATTCCAGATGGTCCCGGGCATGACGTATCAGGTACTGGCACGCAAATGGCGGCCGCGCCGCTTCGCCGAACTGGTGGGGCAGGAGCATGTGGTCCGGGCACTTTCCAATGCCCTGGACACGGGGCGGACCCATCACGCCTACCTGTTCACCGGCACCCGCGGCGTGGGCAAGACCACGATCGCTCGCATCTTCGCCAAGTCGCTGAACTGCGAACAGGGTCCGTCCGCCGACCCGTGTGGCAAATGCGCCATCTGCACGGCCGTGGACGAGGGCCGATTCGTCGACCTGCTGGAGATCGACGCGGCCTCCAACACCGGTGTCGACGACGTGCGCGAGGTGATCGAGAACGCGCAGTACGCTCCCACGCGTGGTCGGTTCAAGGTCTACCTGGTCGACGAGGTGCACATGCTCTCCAAGAGCGCCTTCAACGCATTGCTGAAGACGCTGGAGGAGCCGCCGCCGCACGTGAAGTTCCTGCTGGCCACCACCGACCCGCAGAAGCTGCCGGTGACGGTGCTCTCGCGCTGCCTGAAGTTCAATCTCAAGCGCTTGCTGCCGGACCAGATCGGCACCCAGATGCAGCACATCCTCGAGGCCGAGGGCGTCGAGCACGAGGCCGTCGCGATCGCTGAACTGGCGCGCGCCGCCGACGGTTCCATGCGCGACGGCCTGTCGCTGCTGGACCAGGCGCTGGCCTACGGGGGCGGCGCGCTGAAGGCCGACGAGGTGCATTCGATGCTCGGCAGCGTCGAGCGCAGCCAGGTACTGGGCCTGCTGCAGGCGCTGGCCCGGGGCGACGGCGAGGCGCTTCTCGAGCAGGGCGCGAAAATCGCCGCGTTCTCGCCGGATTTCGCCGGCGTGCTCAACGATACCGCGGACCTGTTGCATCGCATCCAGCTGCGCCAGTTGGTGCCGCAACTGCCGTCCGACGAGGGCGAGGAAGGTCCGGCCCTGGCCGAACTGGCCCGGTGCATGGATCCGCAGGACGTGCAGCTGTACTACCAGTTCGTCACGCGCGGCCGCGGCGAGTTGAACCTGGCTCCCGATGCGCGCACCGGATTCGAGATGGTGTTGTTGCGCATGCTGGCGTTCGCGCCGTCCTCTTCGTCGGGAGCCGGTGGCGAACGCCCGGGAGACGGGCACGAAGGTGGCGGCAAGCCGCGCACGCACGGCGGACCGACGAAGGCCGCTTCGCCGGCCCCCGCCATGCCCGCGCCACCCGCCGCTCGGCCGTCCGCGCCGCCGCACGCGACCGCTTCGCCGGCACCGCGGCCGTCCGCCCAAGCCCCCGCACCGTCCAGGCCGCCTCCGCCCCTCGCCGTGCGCGAGGACGGCCTGCCGGACTGGGAGCAGCTGATCGAGCGCGCCGAGCTGCGCGGCCCGATGCGCGCGCTGGCGATCAACGCCCGTATCCGCGCATTCGAGAACGACACCCTTGAATTGCTGCTCGACAGCAACCATGCCGAGCTTGCCGTCGAGCCGATGACCGGCCAGATGGCCGAGCGCATCGGCGATGCGCTCGGGCGTCGCGTGCGCCTGCGTTTCGTCGGCAGCGACCAGGACGTCGGCGAGACCCCGGCCACGCGTGCCGAGCAGCAGCGCCGACAGCAGCAGAGCTCGGCCGAACAGTCGATGCAGGACGATCCGCTGGTGCAGCAGCTCAAGCGCGAGTTCGGCGCCCGCGTGGTGCCGCAGTCGGTGCGCCCGCTCGATTCCTGAAGGCGTGCCGCCGGGCGCGCAACGTCAACCGTCAACGAAGAGGTGTACCGGACATGCGTGGACAGATCGGCCAGCTGATGCAGCAGGCCCAGCAGATGCAGGAAAAGATGAAGCGTGCGCAGGAGGAGATCGCGCAGCTGGAGGTTACCGGCAGTGCCGGCGGCGGCATGGTCACCGTGGTCATGAGCGGCACGCACGAGGTGCGCCGCGTCAACATCGACCGCTCGCTGTTCGCCGACGATCCGGAAATGGCCGAGGACCTGGTCGCCGCCGCCGTCAACGACGCGGTGAACAAGGTGGCCGAGGCCAGCAAGGAGAAGATGGGCGGGATGACCGCGGGCATGAACCTGCCGCCCGGGATGAAGTTGCCGTTTTGAGGCCGGCCATCGGGAATGGGGAATCGGGAGTGGGGCGCCTTGTCGCGGCCCTTTCGCGGTTCGACGATGATCGCGCCCGGGTAGGTGCCGGATGAGTGCCAGTTCACCGCTTCTCAAGGAATTGGTCGAGGCGCTGCGCTGCCTGCCCGGGGTGGGCGGCAAGAGTGCGCAGCGCATGGCCATGCAGCTGCTCGAGCGCGACCGCGAGGGTGGTCGGCGGCTGGCCGCGGCGCTGGAGCAGGCCATGCAGCACATCGGCAACTGCTCGCGCTGCCGCAATTTCAGCGAGCACGAGGTGTGCGGACTGTGCGCCAGCGACAGCCGTGACCGCGGCGTGCTGTGCGTGGTCGAATCGCCCAGCGACCTGGCCGCGATCGAGCAGGCCACCGGCTACCGCGGCCAGTACTTCGTGCTGCTCGGGCGGCTGTCGCCGCTGGACGGCACCGGCCCGGAGGAACTGGGCCTGCCGCGCCTGGCCGCGCGCCTGGGGGAGGGTGAGGTGCAAGAGATGATCATTGCCACCAATCCCACCGTCGAGGGCGAGGCCACCGCGCACTACCTGGGCCGCCTGGCCAGCGCCGCCGGCATCCGTGCCACGCGCCTGGCGCATGGCGTGCCGCTGGGCGGCGAACTGGAGTACGTCGATCGCAGCACCCTGGCGCATGCTTTCGGCGGGCGCCAGGCGGTGGACTAGGCCATGTCCACGCACATCACCCGGCACGATGCGTCGACGCCGCATGGCGTGTCGGTGGTTCCGTCGGCCGATCCGCGCTGCGTGCGCCAGCACGAGCTGTTCGGTTCTTGCGCCCACGCGCCGGCCTGGACTTGCCGGTACCGGCGCATCGCCGGGTTTTTTGGAGAACTGCCATGAGCGACACCATCTTCGCCAAGATCATCCGCCGCGAGATCCCCGCCGACATCGTCTACGAGGACGACGACGTGCTCGCCTTCCGCGACCTCAATCCGCAGGCGCCCGTGCACGTGCTGTTCATTCCCAAGCAGCCGATCGCGACGCTGGACTCAGCCGGTGCCGCGCAGGCCGAGCTGCTGGGCAAGGTGCTGCTGGCGGCGGCGGCCTATGCGCGCGACGAGGGCCTGGCCGAGCGCGGCTACCGCACCGTGATCAATTGCAACGAGGACGGCGGGCAGACCGTCTATCACCTGCACGTGCACCTGCTGGCCGGTCGCCGCATGCAATGGCCGCCGGGTTGAGCCGGGGCGTTGCGCCGGTTCAGGCGTTGCCTGCGATCCGTGCGCGGAACTGCCTCACGCGCGGATCCATGACCCGGCGCCACAGCGGCGGCACCAGCGCCAGCACGAACATCCCGGCATAGCCGACGGGCAGTTGCGGGCTGTCCTCGTGGTGGCGCAGCACCTGGTAGCGCCGGCGCGCGTGGGCGTGATGGTCCGAATGGCGCTGCAGCTGGAACAGTAGCCAGTTGGTCAGGCGCGGGGTGGCATTCCACGAATGCAGGTGGGTGACCGGCTCGTAGCGTCCGCCGGCATCGCGTCGGCGGCGCAGCCCGTAGTGCTCGATGTAGTTGATCACTTCCAGCGTGGCCGCGGCGATCACGCCCTGGGCCAGGAAGAACACGGTGCCGGTCCAGCCGGCGATGGCGTGGGCCGCCAGGATCATTGTCAGCCACAGCCCCGTCCAGCGCAGCATCTCGTTGTGCCATGACAGCACGGGCAGGGCGCGCCGGTGCAGGCGTCCGGCTTCCAGTCGCCAGGCCTCGCGCGGGTTGCGCAGCAGGCCGCGCACGATGAACGGATAGACCGATTCGCCCAGGTCCGCGCTGGAGGTGTCCTCGGGGGTGGACACCCGCACGTGGTGGCCGCGCAGGTGCTCGATCTTGAAACCGAAGTAGCCCACGCTGGTCAGGGCAATGCCGCCCAGCAGCGGTTCCAGGCGCCCGGCCTTGTGGATCAGTTCGTGGGCCACGTTGATGGCCAGGATGCCGCCGAGCACGCCGGTCGACAGCAGCCATCCGGCCCGGCCGGCCAGGCCCATCGGCAGGGAGAGGAACTGCCGCATGCACCACGCCAGCAGGGCCAGCCACAACGGCACGCACAGCCAGGTCAGCACCCGGAACCAGCGCTGCTGCTCCAGTCGTCGGGCCTGCTCGGCGCTTGCGGGATTGCCGCGGTCATGCCCGGCCAGCACGTCCAGCAGCGGCACCAGCCCGAAGATCACCGCCAGCGGCAGCCAGGCGGCCAAGTCCGGCGCCACGCCCAGGCGCATCAGGCCGACGGCCTGGAGCGGAAGCGAGGCGGTGACGAAGACCGCAACGTAGCCGAAATCGCGCAGACGCATGACGGGCACTTCCGTGCGTACGGTGGGTCCAAGATTACACCCCGGCGCACGTGCGTACACGTGCCCGCGACCGGCCCGGCAGGGTATGCTGGGAAGGTCCATGTCCGGACCAAGACATTGCAGAGCCTGTTCGAGGAGATCCATTGATGCGATCCAACAACCCCGTACTTCGCGAGAAGAGTTTCCAGGGACTGTTCGCCGACGGCGAACGCATGACGATGAACGGCACGGTGGCCAAGACGGGGCTGTTGCTGGTGCTGTGCCTGGCCACCGCGACCTGGACCTGGTCGCGTTTCGATGCCGCGCTGGCCAGCTCCGGCCAGGTCCAGGCGGCCGTGTCCAGCATGTCGCCCTACCTGTGGGGCGGGCTGATCGCCGGTTTCGTGCTGGCCATGGTCACCATTTTCAAGAAATCCTGGGCCGGCATCACCGCGCCGCTGTACGCACTGGCCGAGGGCTTTGCCCTGGGCGGCCTGTCGGCGTTCTTCGAGATGCAGTTCAAGGGCATCGTGGTCCAGGCCGTGGCCCTGACCTTCGGCGTGCTGGCGGTGATGTTGCTGGCCTACCGGGCCGGCTGGATCCGCGTGACCGACAAGTTCCGCATGGGCGTGGTCGGTGCCACCGGCGCGATCGCGCTGCTGTACCTGATCAGTATCGGGATGCAGGCGTTCGGCGCGGGCGGCATCGGCTTCATCAACGGCAGCGGCGCGCTGGGCATCGGCTTCAGCCTGCTGGTCGTCGGGCTGGCGGCGCTGAACCTGGTGCTGGATTTCGACATGATCGACCAGGCATCCAGCCAGGGCGCGCCCAAGTACATGGAGTGGTACTGCGCATTCGGCCTGATGGTCACGCTGGTCTGGCTGTACATGGAGCTGTTGCGCCTGCTGGCCAAGTCACGACGCTGATTCGGTGTCGTGCGGCGGGGTGGCGGGCGTCGGTCTGGACCGGCCCGCCATGTCGCCGACGGCGCGCGTATCCCGCATCTGTGGCCGACGCTGCTGGGCGACCGCATGTTCGTCGACCACCCGGTTGCGACCGCGGGACTTGGCCGCGTACATGGCCGCATCGGCGCGTTCGAGCAGGCTGGACAGGGTGTCGTCGGGCCGGCGCGTGGCCAGTCCGATGCTGAGGGTCAGGAATGCCCCGTCGAGGTTGCGCGGAATCTCCATGCGATGCAGGCGTCGGCACAGGCGCTGCGCCACCAGCAGGGCCGGCGCCGAATCGGTGCTGGTCAGCAGGGCCACGAACTCTTCCCCACCGAAGCGACCCAGCAGGTCCTGTGGGCGCAATTCGGTGGCTACGCTCTGCGCCACGGCGACCAGGGCCCGGTCGCCGGCGGTGTGGCCGAGCTCGTCGTTGAGCGTCTTGAAGTGGTCCAGGTCCATGAACAGCAGCGAGTGGGTGCGCCCGTCAACCATGCAGCGCTGGGCCGCGTCGATCCAGCCGCGCCGGTTGAGTATGCCGGTCAGCGGATCCTTGTCGGCCAGCTCGCGGGCCCGCAGGTGATCGCGCCGCAGGTTGAGGGTGCGGTCGGCCAGGCCCACGGCCAGCACCAGGGACTCCACCGCGCCGGCCGCCAGGCTGGCCGGGTTGAGCCAGTCGACGTCCGGCAGGGCACCGCCTGCCTGGGCGCTGGTCAGGGCCGTCAGCACCAGCAGCGGCAGCCAGCCGAACAGGAAGAACAGCGCCGGTCGCGAGCCGCGGAACAGTGCCACGGATCCGGCCAGCACCATCAGTCCCGAACACAGGGCCAGTAGCGGGTTGAGAAGGACGTGCACGATGTGGCGCAGCCAGGCTATATCGGCGATGTTGAGCACTGCCAGCATGGCGATCACGACCGCCATGGACAGCAGCAGGGATCGTAGCCATGGCGCATGGCGCTTGAGGTTGCAGAATGCGGCCATGAACAGGACTGCACTGATCACCGCGACAGCCACCAGGGCGGCGCCTGCCTTCAGCATCATCGGGGCCAGGACGACCAGGCCCAGGGGATGCAGCACGAAACCGGTCTGCACCGCCTGCAGCCCCGCGTAGCTGCCCACGTAGGCGGCGTACCAGGCGAAGGTCGCATCGCGCAGCATCAAGGCGAAACAGAGCGCCATCAGGCCCATGGCCAGCATCACTGCGAAACTGGCGCTGGCCATGACCAGCCACAAGGTGTCGGTGTGGCGGAATCCCGCGTAGGTCTGGAGTTCGAACTTGACCGGCGCGTCCAGATGGATGGAGGGCCCGAACTTCAACAGGATCGGTTCCGTGGCCGAGGCGTTGCCGGGCAGCACAAAGGCCAGGCGGCCGTGGGCCGGGAGCGCCGGGTGAAGGGTCGTCAGCGAGTCCCTGGAAATCGGGCCGTCGGCGTCATACAGGGTGACGGGCACGAACGGCGGCGAGGGGAGGCTCAGCACGCGCGTACCCACGATGCCCGGGGAAGCAGGCTGCAGCACAACCCACGAACCCAGCGCCTTGCTGGGAATGATGGTCATGCGTGAGGTATCGAAGACGTGCAGGTCGCCGCGCGCCGCTTCGGCCAGAACGTTGGCCGGCGTGTCGCCGGGCTGGACCGTACGCCAGGCACCGTGCGTCAGCGTCGATTCTTGCTTCGCCTGCGCATGGTCGCTCGCAGCCCAGCATGGCATGCCGACCGCCGCCACTGCGAGGAGCAGCAGTCGCACATAGGGAAACAGCGTCGTTCTGGCCAAGCTCATGCTGCTTTCGGTGCTGACTGGTCGACGCATCGGCCGGGTCAGACCGTCGCCGGTTGCTCAGCATATGCCTCGTCTTGAACCCGACCTGATTGTGCCGCGTTTTTCGCGGGAAGTCGCCTGCCGTGCCGATGGGGGCACCGTCCGCGGGTCGCAGACGATGCCCCGTGCGGTCTCAGTGCTTCTTCGGAGCCGGTCCCTGAACCACCTGCACCATGCGATGCGGATGCAGGTAGGTCCGGAACACGTTGCGAATCTTCACGGCGCTGAGCTTCAGGTAGTGGCGGGCCGCCACCATCGGCTGGTCGAGCGGTTCGCCATGCATGCTCCAGGTCGCCAGGGAGCGGGCGATGCGGCGCACGCTGGATACCTGCAGGGGGATCGAGCGGATTTCGTACTGGCGCGCGTTGGTCAGCTCGTCGGGCTTGACCGGCCGATTGCGCATGGCCTGGAGGTTGGCGTGGACCAGGCCGTCGACCTTGGCCACCTTGTCCGGATCGCTGCCGTAATACACGTAGAACAGGCTGCGCGAGCGGCCGATGTCCAGGCCGGAACTGGCGCCGTAGGCATAGCCGTGGCGCACGCGCACGTCGACCATCAGCCGCGAGGCGAAGCCGTTTCCGCCGAGCACGTCGTTGCCCAGGTCCAGCGCGTAGCGGTCCGGGTTGTGCAGGTCAAGGTCCAGGGTCTGCGCCATCAGCACGGTGTCCTGGGAGGCGTAGGGATTGTCCACCACCTGGTAATGCGCCGGATTGAGCGGCACCCTGGGCGGGATCACGTCGGGCTTGGGGCCCTGCGCCTTCCATTGGCCGAAGTACTTCTCGATGGTGGCGCGGGCATGCTTCGGCGTGACGTCCCCGACCACCACGATGGTGGTCATGTCCGGACGGTAGGCGCTGCGGTAGTACCGCTGGACGTCGGCCAGCTCGAGATGGCGGACCTTGTCCGGGGTGGCCTCGCGCAGCACCGGATCGCCGGCCGGGAACAGGCCCTTCATCAGCGCGCGGTTCATCTTGTAGCGCGGCGACTGCATGCGGCCGGCCAGTTCGCGGGCGATCGTTTGCTGCTGGATGGCAAAGGCGTGCTTCGGCAGGGCCGGATGCAGCTCGTTGTCGGCCAGCAGCTGCACGCCGCGGTCGAAGTCGGCGCTGGGCACGGCCAGGGAGAAGTCGGGGCCGGCCGAGGCGCGCGCGGCGATGTCGTCCATCGCCTTGTGGAAGGCATCGCGGTCGAGCGTGGTGGTGCCGTAGTCGAACAGGGCCGAGAGCACCCGGCCGACACCCTTCTGGCCCTTCGGTGCCTGCATGCCCTCGTTCTGGTCGATGCGGCCGTACACGGTCACGGTCTTGCTGATCGATTCGGGCTGCACGATCAGGGTGATGCCGTTGGAAAGCTTCATGCGCACCGGATCGAGCGTCCAGTGCGGCATCTCGAGCTTCGACAGCGCCTGTTGCGCCCACGAGGGCAGCGGCACGTCCAGCTTGTCGTTGCCGGCGAACGATTCGGTGCCGCCGAATCCGGCGCTCTGCGGCGGACGCTTGCCCTTGGGATCGGGTGTCAGTACCACGGTGATGCGGCGATCGGATCGCAGATACTGGCGCGCGACGCGATTGACGTCGGCCACGGTCACCTTGCGGATCCGGGCATCGGCCTGCTGTGGGGAATCCAGGCCCTGCCAGGCCAGGGCCTGCGACCAGGCGCTGGCCAGGTCCACCGAACTGTTCTTGTTGAACTCGGACTGTGCCAGCTCCGAGCGCTTGGCGGCCGCGACCAGGTCGGCGGACACGCCATGGTCGAGGATACTGTTGATGACATCGTCCAGTTCCTTGCGCGCCCGGGCCGGATCACCGCCCTTGGGCACACCCACTTCGACCACGCCGATGCCGCCGCGCGTGAACGGCTGCGTTCCGGTGTCGGCACTGAGCACCTTGCCGTCGGCGGCCAGTTTCGACAGCGGGCTGCGTGCGTTGTCGAGCACGTCCATCAGGACCTGGGCGGCCGCGGCATCCTTCGATTTCAGGCCCGGCATGCGGTACATGAACTGCACCGAGCCGGTGGCGTCCGGCGTGGTCTTGGTGATGGTCTTCGGGGTGAACGGCTTCAACGCCAAGGCCTTGCGCTGCGGCGTGGCGCGTTCGGGGATGTCGCCGAACAGTTGCTTCACCTTGGCCAGCGTGGCCTGTGGATGGACGTCGCCCACGATCACGAAGATAGCGTTGTTGGGGACGTACCAGTTTCGGTAGAAGGTGCGCAGGATCTTGCCATCGGTCTTGTCGAAGGTTGGCCGTGAACCCAGCGCGTCTTCGGCGTAGCCCGTGCCCGCATAGAGCGTGCGCTCGGCGTCCTGGAAGGCCAGGTAGCCGGGGTCGGAGATGTCACGCGAGACTTCCTGCTCGATCGCGCCTTTCTCCAGGTTCCAGTCCTTGTCGGTCAGCAGCGCGCCGTTCATGCGCGCGGCCTCGATGTGCAGCAGCACGTCGAGGTAGGACGCGGGGGCGACGAAGTAGTACTGGGTGGCGTCCATGGTGGTGAACGCGTTGTTGTTGCCGCCCATCTTGCCGGTCATCTCGTTGAGCTGGGCGCCGGTCATGCCCTTGCTGTCGCGGAACATCATGTGCTCCAGCGCGTGGGCGGTGCCGGGGAAGTCCTTGGGCGTCTCGTAGCCGCCGGCCAGGTAGGTGATCTGCGTGGTCACCATGGGCGCCAGCGTGTCACGCACGATCACCACGCGCAGGCCGTTGCCCAGCGTGGCGCGCAGGACATGTCCGGGATGATGACCGGCCGGAGCGGCCGGCGGGGTGGTGGCGGAAGCCGGTCGCACGGCCAGCAGGCCGGCCACGAGGAGGGCGCACAGCGCCAGGGGCTGATAGTTGCGAGGTAGCATCGGTCATTCCCTTGGTGATCGAGAGGATGCGGATCCGCGGAGGGCCTGCATTACAGACCAATGGCGCTCCATCACCACATTTTTTCATACTACGTGTCGTGGGCGGCACCGCCAAGCCAACCGATGGCACCCCTTCGCGCGTTCAGGGAGCCGTGCCGATCAGGCGGGGTTCGGGGTCCATCCGCACGCCGAACCGTTCCCGGACCCCCTCGCGGACCCGCTGTGCAAGGGCCCACAATTGGCCACCGGTCGCCCGGCCATGGTTCACCAGGACCAGAGCGTGACGGTTCGAAATGCCCGCATCACCTTCTCGCAAGCCCTTGAATCCACAGGATTCGATCATCCATGCTGCGGACAGTTTCACGCGGGTTTCGTCGACCGGCCATTGCGGCATGTCGGGATGTTCGCGCTTGAGCGCCGCGGCGGTGTCCGCATCCACCTGCGGATTCTTGAAGAAGCTGCCGGCGTTGCCGATCACGGCCGGGTCGGGCAGCTTGCGGGTGCGCAGGTGGACCACCGCCTCGGCGACGTGGAACGGGGTCGGCGTGGACACGCCCATGCGCTTGAGTTGCTCGCCGATGCCGGCGTAGTCGAGGTTCAGCGCCCGCGAGCGGGGCAGGGTGAAGCGCACGGCGGTGACGATGTAGCGATCCGGTTCGCGCTTGAACCGCGAGTCGCGGTAGGCGAACGCGCAGGCCTCCCGGTCAAGGGCCACCACTTCCCCGCGCCGGCGGTCCCAGGCCTCGACCGATTCGATGAATTGGGCGACCTCCGTGCCGTAGGCGCCGATGTTCTGGATCGGCGCGGCGCCGACCGTGCCGGGGATCAGGATCAGGTTTTCCAGGCCGGCGTACCCCTGGCTCAGCGACCAGCGCACGAAATCGTCCCAGCGCTCGCCGGCGGCGACCGCGATGCGCGTGGTCTCGCCCTCGGTCTCGACCAGCACGCCGCGCGTGGCCATGGCCAGCACCACGCCCTCGAAGTCGCCGGTGAACAGCACGTTGCTGCCTTCGCCCAGGACCAGCAGGGGCCGGTCCGCGAAGGCCGGATGACCCAGTGCATCGGGCAGGCGCGCGGCGTCGTGCAGTTCCACCAGCCAGTGCGCCCGCGCGTCCACGCGCAGCGTGTTGCGGTGGGCCAGCGAAGCGTTCTCGGTAATGCGGTAGCCGCCCATGTCGACGGCCGGATTCATGCCCTGCATGCGTTGTCCTTCAATCCGATGTCTCGGCGGTCTGGCGGCGGATCTCCTCGACGCATTCGCCGAGCAGGTGCGGACCGCGGTAGATCAGGCCGGTATACAGTTGCACCAGGTCGGCGCCGGCACGCATGCGCGCGGCCGCGTCGTCGCCTTCGACGATACCGCCGACGCCGATGATCGGCACGGAACCGCCCATGCGCTCGCGCATGCCCTTGAGCACCTGCGTGGCGCGATCGCGCAGCGGGCGACCCGACAGGCCCCCGTCCTGGTCGGCGTGCGGTGCGCCCTGCACGCCGCTGCGGTCGAGCGTGGTGTTGGTGCAGATCAGACCGTCCACGCCGGCCGCGGTCAGTACCGCGGCCATGGCATCCATCTGCGCATCTTCCAGGTCCGGCGCGATCTTCAGCAGCATCGGCTTGCGCGCCCCGTGCTGCCCGGCCAGCGTCTCCTGCTCCTCGCGCAACTGCCCGATGAAGCGGCGCAGGGTGTCTTCCTCCTGCAGGTCGCGCAGGCCCTGGGTGTTGGGCGAGGAGATGTTGATGGTCAGGTAGCTGGCCAGCGGCCAGGCGCGGCGCATGCACAGGCGGTAGTCGTTGACCGCATCGTCGTTGGACGTGTCGCGATTCTTGCCGATGTTGATGCCCAGCACGCCGGTGTACGTGGATTTCTCGACGTTGCGCACCAGCGCGTCGATGCCGGCGTTGTTGAAGCCCATGCGGTTGATCAGGGCTTCGTGCGCCGGTAGCCGGAACATGCGCGGCTTCGGGTTGCCGGCCTGCGGGCGCGGGGTGACCGTGCCGACCTCGATGAAGCCGAAGCCCAGCGCGGCCAGGGCGTCCAGGTGTTCGGCGTTCTTGTCCAGGCCGGCGGCCAGGCCGACCGGATTGGGGAAGTCGATACCGAACGCGCGCACCGGAAGGTCGCGTGGCGGCCGGGCGATCCAGTGCGCGAAGTTGCTGCGCTGGGCCACGCCGAGTCCGTACAGGGTCAGCGTGTGGGCGGTTTCCGGTTCCAGCGCGAACAGCAGGGGTCGCAGCTTGTCATACATGGTCTTGGCTCGTGGCGAAGAGGCAGGTGGACAGGACGGCGTTCATCCGCGCAGTGACTGGCCGCCGTCGACGACCAGGGTCTGGCCGGTGATCCAGCGGGCCATCGGCGAGGCCAGGAACAGGGCGGGTTCGGCAATGTCCTCGGGCGCGCCGTAGCGACCGAACGGGATCCGCGAAAGCACGCGCGCGTAACCTTCAGGGTCGTTCCTGCGCGTGCGGTCCCAGATACCGTCCGGGAACTCGATCGATCCGGGGGCGACGGCGTTGACGCGGATGCCCTTGGGGGCCAGCTGCAGCGCCTGCGAGGTGGTGTACTGGCTCAGCGCGGCCTTCAGCGCCGCATACGGGGCGCCGGAGGCGCGCGGGTGGAAGGCGGCGATGGAACTGGTGTGCAGGATGCTGGCGTGCTCCGATTGCTCCAAGTGCGGCAGCGCCATGCGCGAGGCGCGGACCGCGGCCATCAGGTCGACATTGAAGTCGGCGATCCAGCTGGCGTCGTCGGTGCCGTCGAAGCCGTAGCCGGAGGCGTTGTTGACCAGCACGTCGATGCCGCCCAGGACCTGCGCCGCGGCATCGATCCACTGTGCGATCTGGTCGGCGTCGGCCAGGTCGCAGGCATGCGTGTGCACCGTGCCGCCGAATGCGGACATGTCGCCATCGACGGCTTCCAGCGACTTCTCGCCGCGCGCGCAGACCGAAACGGCCGCGCCGGCCCGGGCGAAGCCGAGTGCGATGGCACGGCCGATGCCCTTGCTGCCGCCGGCGACCAGCACCCGGTAGCCGGTAAAATCGAAGGGAACCTGCATGTACTGGCGTCTCCGGTGATCCAGGCTCCATTGTAAACGCCTGCTGTCGCGCATGCCGTGGACGCAGACAAAAAAGAGCCGGGCACAGGCCCGGCTCTTCATTGGTGCGAAAGGATCGCGTTCGATCAGATCTCGAACTTGATGCCCTGCGCCAGCGGCAGTTCCGACGACCAGTTGATGGTGTTGGTCTGGCGACGCATGTAGGCGCGCCAGGCGTCGGAGCCGGATTCGCGACCGCCGCCGGTTTCCTTCTCGCCGCCGAAGGCGCCACCGATCTCGGCGCCGGAGGTGCCGATGTTGACGTTGGCGATGCCACAGTCCGAACCGGTCGCCGACAGGAACTTCTCGGCGTGGCGCATGTTCAGCGTGAAGAACGCGCTGGACAGGCCCTGCGGCACGCTGTTCTGCAGCGCGATGGCGTCGTCCAGGTCGCTGTACGGGATCACGTACAGGATCGGGGCGAAGGTTTCCGTGCGCACGATGTCCGCATCGCCGGGCAGGCCGGTGACGATGGCCGGGGTGACGAAGTTGCCGGGGCGATCCAGCTTCTCGCCACCGGTGGCGACGGTGCCGCCGGCCGCCTTGGCCGTTTCCAGCGCCTTGGTGAAGCGCTCGACCGAGCTTTCATCGATCAGCGGACCCATCAGGGTGGCCGGGTCGGTCGGGTCGCCGATCTTGGTCTCGATCTGCTTGTAGGCCTTGACCAGCTTCTCGGTCACTTCCTGGGCGATGGATTCGTGCACGATCAGACGGCGGGTCGAGGTGCAGCGCTGGCCGGCGGTGCCCACGGCACCGAAGGCGATGGCCGGGATGGCCAGCTTCAGGTCGGCGGTCTCGTCCACGATCATGGCGTTGTTGCCGCCCAGTTCCAGCAGCGAACGGCCCATGCGCTCGGCCACGCGCACGCCGACCTTGCGGCCGACCGCGCACGAACCGGTGAAGCTGACCAGGTCGATGCGCTTGTCGTCGACGAAGGTCTGCGCCAGCTCGTTGCTGCCGTCGTTGAACAAGTAGAAGATTTCCGGGAAGCCGCCGGCCTTGAGCGCCTCGTTGCAGATCTTCATCGTGGCGATGGCGGTCAGCGGGGTCTTCGGCGAGGGCTTCCAGATGCAGATGTCGCCGCAGGCTGCGGCCAGCATGGCGTTCCATGCCCACACCGCGACCGGGAAGTTGAAGGCCGAGATGATGCCGACCACGCCCAGCGGGTGCCACTGCTCGTACATGCGGTGGCCCGGACGCTCCGAATGCATGGTCAGGCCGTACATCATGCGGCTCTGACCGACCGCGAAATCGGCGATGTCGATCATCTCCTGCACTTCGCCGTCGCCCTCGGGCTTGATCTTGCCGTTCTCCAGGCTGACCAGCGAGCCCAGGGCGTCCTTGTACTTGCGCAGGGCTTCGCCGCACAGGCGCACGGCTTCGCCGCGCTGCGGCGCCGGGGTGGTGCGCCAGGCATCGAACGCCTTGCGGGCGCGCTCGACGATGGTCTCGTAGTCGGCAGCGCTGGTGCCGTGGACCTTGGCAATGACCTCGCCGGTCGAGGGGTTGGTCACCTCGATCAGGCCGGCGCTGGTATCCGTCGACCATTCGCCGTTGCCCAGGTAGGTGCCGGAATTGACGTCGGAAAGGCCGAGTGCCTTGAGAATCTCGTGCGACATGAGCGCTCCTGTGTCGTTCGTGGCGCGGAGGATCCGCGCAAAACGAACATTGTATCAGAAGCTTGCGTACATGCCGGACGGGCATATGGCGACCCCGGCAGGATTCGAACCTGCGACCTGCCGCTTAGGAGGCGGCTGTTCTATCCAGCTGAACTACGGGGCCATGTGCGCGCCCGGCATTCTAGCGGGGCGCGGCCGGAAAACGGAAACCGCCGGATTCAGCGCAGGGCGGCCGCCTCGCGGGCCAGCCGCTCGATCGCGGTCCAGTCGCCGGCCTGCACGAGCTTGGTGGGCGTCAGCCAGGAGCCACCCACGCAGATCACGTTGGGCAATGCCAGATATTCGCGCGCGTTGTCCGGCTTCACGCCGCCGGTGGGGCAGAAGCGGATGCCCGGCAGCGGCCCGCCCAGCGAGCGCAGCATGGCCACGCCGCCCGCGGCCTCGGCCGGGAAGAACTTCTGCAGCGTGTAGCCGTGCTCGAGCAGATTCATCGCCTCGCTGGCGCTGGCGGCACCGGGCAGCAGGGGGACGGGCTGCTGCGCGGCGGCATCGAGCAATGCGGGGGTGCTGCCGGGCGAGACGATGAAGGTGGCGCCGGCCTTCACGGCGGCTTCGTACTGGGCGCCGTCCAGCACCGTGCCGGCGCCGACGTGCGCGCCCTCGACTTCGGCGGCGATGGCGCGGATGGCCTCGAGCGCGGCGGGGGTGCGCAGGGTGACCTCGATGGCGGGCGTGCCGCCGGCGACCAGGGCGCGCGCCAGCGGGACGGCGTGGGCGACATCCTCGATCACCACCACCGGAACCACCGGGGCCAGGGCGAGGACGGATTCGAGTTTGTCGGTGCGGTCGTTCATGGTGTCTGCGCTCGTGGAGTGGGGTCAGGCGTCGCCGGCGTGGCGCGCATCGACGGTGCCGAACACGCTGGCGCCGGCATCGGCGGTGCCGACCGCGTTGCGCATCAGCGCGAACAGCTCGCGGCCCAGGCCGACGTGGCTGGCGGAAAGATCGGCGTGGGCGGTCTCGCGCGCGGCCCATTCCTCGTCATCGACCAGCGCGTCCAGGGTGCCGGCATCGGCGTCCAGGCGGATCAGGTCGCCGTCGCGCACCTTGCCCAGCGGCCCGGCGTCGACGGCCTCGGGACTGACGTGGATGGCGGCCGGGACCTTGCCCGAGGCGCCGGACATGCGCCCGTCGGTGACCAGGGCCACGCGGTGGCCGCGGCCCTGCAGCACGGACAGGGTCGGCGTCAGCTTGTGCAGTTCCGGCATGCCGATGGCGCGCGGGCCCTGGAAGCGCACCACGGCGACGAAGTCGCGGTCCAGTTCGCCGCGCTCGAAGGCGGCGCGCACATCGTTCTGGTCGTGGAAGATCACCGCCGGGGCCTCGATCACGTGGCGATCGTCGGGCACCGAGGACACCTTGATCACCGAGCGGCCGAGGTTGCCCTCGAGCACGCGCAGGCCGCCGTCGGCCTGGAACGGCTCGCCGGCCGGGCGGAGAATGTTGGTGTTGCCGCTCTCGCCCGGGTCGGTCCAGGCCAGGGCGCCGTCTGCGTCCAGGGTCGGCATCTTGCGGTAGGCATCCAGGCCCTGGCCCCAGACCGTGGTCACGTCGCCGTGCAGCAGGCCGGCGTCGAGCAGCGTGCCGATCAGGAACGGCATGCCGCCCGCGCTGTGGAAGTGGTTCACGTCGGCATAGCCGTTGGGATACACCCGCGCCAGCAGCGGGGTGACGCGGGAAATCGCGTCGAAGTCCTCCAGCTCCAGGCGGATGCCGGCGGCGGCGGCAATGGCCACCAGGTGCAGCAGGTGGTTGGTCGACCCGCCCGTGGCGTTGAGGCCGATGATGCCGTTGACGATGCTGTG
Organism: uncultured Gammaproteobacteria bacterium; assembly: GCA_963817755.1. GTDB lineage: Bacteria > Pseudomonadota > Gammaproteobacteria > Xanthomonadales > Rhodanobacteraceae > Oleiagrimonas. The sequence goes on along the minus strand of CAWFPB010000003.1, from coordinate 1,016,887 downwards.
CTCGTCGATGACGTGCCCGGCCGGCGTGTAGTCCTGTCCCAGCGCAGTGATGTCCAGCGCGCGGCGTACCGCGGCTTCGGTCAGCGCGTCGCGCAGTGGGGTGTCCGGGTTGACGAAGCTGGAGCCGGGCAGGTGCATGCCCATGATCTCCATCAGCATCTGGTTGGAGTTGGCGGTGCCGTAGAAGGTGCAGGTGCCGGGCGAGTGGTACGAAGCCGACTCGGCTTCCAGCAGCTCCTCGCGCGTCGCCTTGCCCTCGGCATAGCGCTGGCGGACCTTGGACTTCTCCTCGTTGGGCAGGCCGCTGGGCATCGGGCCGGACGGCACGAAGATCGCCGGCAGGTGGCCGAAGCTCAGCGCCGCGATCATCAGGCCCGGCACGATCTTGTCGCAGATGCCCAGGTACAGGCCGGCGTCGAACATGTCGTGCGACAGGGCCACCGCGGCCGAAAGCGCGATGACGTCGCGCGAGAACAGGCTCAGCTCCATGCCCGCCTGGCCCTGGGTGATGCCGTCGCACATCGCCGGTACGCCGCCGGCGACCTGCGCGGTGGCGCCGGCCTCGCGCGCGAAGCGCCGGATCAGGTCCGGATAGCGCTCGTACGGTTGGTGCGCCGAGAGCATGTCGTTGTAGGCGGTGACGATGCCGATGTTGGGGGTGGCATCGCCGCTCAGCTTGGCCTTGTCGCCGGCGCCGCAGGCGGCGAAGCCGTGGGCCAGGTTGCCGCACGACAGATGGCGTCGCTTGGGGCCGTCGCCGCGAGCCGCGGCGATGCGCTGCAGATAGGCCGAGCGCGTGGCCCGGCTGCGTTCGGTGATGCGTTCGGTGACTTCTTGCAGGACGGGATGAAGTGTCATGGCGTACCTCGGTACAGCGTGTTCCGGCGCGCCGCAGGGCGACGCAAGTGAATGGGGATCAGGGTGCCCAGTAGGCCTCGACGCCGGGTGCGGCCTCGAGCAGCGCACCGATCGGAAGGTTTGCACCCTGGATCGCCTCGATCAGCACGCGCCGCTTGGCCTCGCCCTCGATCAGCAGGTAGCGCGCGCGGGCACCGGCAAGCACCGGCAGGCTCAGGGTGATGCGCGGCTCGCCTGCGCCGGGTGCGCGCATGGGCAGCACGCGTGTGCGGCCGTGCGTGTCCAGCGCCTCGTCGAGGTGATCACCGCCGGGGAAGAACGAGGCGGTATGTCCGTCCTCGCCCATGCCGAGCACGACCACGTCCAGTGGCAGGGGCAGGGCGTCGATGCGCGCGCGGACCCGGTCGATGCCGCCCTCGGGGGTCGGCGTGCGCACGTACAGCGGCACGAACGTCGCCTGGGCGGCGGGCCCGTGCAGCAGATGGGTGCGCACGAGTCCGGCATTGGCGCGAGGATGGTCGGAGGGGACCCAGCGCTCGTCGACCAGGGTCACGGTGACCTTCGGCCAATCCAGTTCTTTTTGCGCCAGTTCCTGCATGAAGCGCGTCGGGGTGCTGCCGCCCGACAGCGCCAGGCAGGCATGACCGCGCGCCTGCAGTGCGTTGCGCAGGTCACCGGCGACGGCCTCGGCCAGGGCCTCGGCCAGGTGCCGGCTGTCCTGGCAGGCATGCCAGTGCAGGCCGCGACGATCCGATGCCGGGATCGCCGCGTTCGGGTCAGTGGTCGTCGTCATGCCAGGTGCGCCCGTCGCGTTCGATCAGCGCCACCGAGGCGCTCGGCCCCCAGGTGCCGGCGGCATAGGCGCGCGGCGTGTCCCTGCCGGCTTCCCAGGCGGCCAGGATCGGATCGATCCAGCGCCAGGCGGCCTCGACTTCGTCGCGACGCATGAACAGGGTCGGGTTGCCGCGCACCACGTCCAGCAGCAGGCGTTCGTAGGCATCGGGTTGCTGCACGCCGAAGGCCTCGGCGAAGCTCATGTCCAGCGGTACCGACTGCAGCCGAAGGCCGCCCGGGCCGGGCGACTTGGCCATCAGCCACAGCTTCACGCCTTCGTCCGGCTGCAGTCGCAGCACCAGCTTGTTGGGCGCGATGGTGCCGCTGCCGGCCTCGAAGATGGAGTAGGGGATGTCGCGGAAATACATGACGATTTCCGAGACCCGGCTGGGCAGCCGCTTGCCGGTGCGCAGGTAGAATGGCACGCCGGCCCAGCGCCAGTTGCGGATCTGCGCCTTCAGCGCGACGAAGGTCTCGGTGCTCGATTTGTCGGCGCCCAGGTCCTCCAGGTAGCCCGGGGCGGAACCGCCGTTGGCGGCACCGGCACGGTACTGCCCGCGCACGGTCTGCTGCGCGGCATTGGCGGCGTCGATCGGCTGCAGCGCATGCAGCACCTTGAGCTTTTCGTCGCGCACCGCGTCCGGGTCCAGCGTGGCGGGCGGCTCCATGGCCACCATGCACAGCAGCTGCAGCAGGTGGTTCTGGACCATGTCGCGCAGGGCGCCGGCGTTGTCGTAGTAGGGCCCGCGCTGTTCCACGCCGACGGTCTCGGCCACGGTGATCTGCACGTGGTCGATGTGTGCCGCGTTCCACAGCGGCTCCAGCAGCACGTTGGCAAAGCGCAGCGCCAGCAGGTTCTGCACCGTTTCCTTGCCCAGGTAGTGGTCGATGCGGAAGATCTGGTTTTCCTCGAACACCGCGCCGACGGCATCGTTGATCTCGCGCGCGCTGGCCAGGTCGTGGCCGATCGGCTTCTCGATCACCACGCGAGAACCCTCGCCGTTGAGTCCATGCTTGCGCAGGCGTTCGCAGATGTCGACGAAGATCCGTGGGCTGGTGGAAAGGTAGAACACCCGTACGTGATCCTTCACCGCGCCCATCAGTTCGGCGAAATCGTCCCAGCCTTCATTGCTGGTGGCGTCGAGCGGCCGATAGCTCACCAGCTCCAGGAAGGCGGTGACCTTCGCATCCGTCGCCTCCTTGCCGATGGCCTTGACCAGCGCCTCGCGTACACGGTCGCGGTAATCCGATTCGGTCTGCTCCTCGCGGGCCACGCCGATGATGCGGCTGTGTTCCGGGATCTGCTCATCCAGGAAGCGGCGGAACATCGCAGGCAGCAGCTTGCGCATGGCCAGATCTCCGGTGCCGCCGAAGATCACCAGGTCGAATACCGCTACGGGCTTGGCATGCGTGCTCACGATTGCGCCTCGGGCAGAAGTGGTTTTACTTAGCATACCACTATAGGACCACTTGGCGACAAGTGGTTGTAATGAAGGCGTAATCATTCGAAGCCTTGCCTGATTGGTATTGCACTGGTATTTTCGTTGCATGGAAAGTGCCTTGCTCGACGCCTATCGCCAGCAAGCCGGGGACAGCCACGCCCCGGCCTACATGCGCCTGCGCCGTGCGATTCGGCTCAGCGTGGAGAAGGGCCTGATCGGGCCCGGCCATGCCCTGCCCAGCGAACGCGAACTGGCGCGTCAGCTGGAGGTGTCCAGGGTGACGGTGCGCAAGGCCCTGGCCGGCCTGGTCGAGGACGGCGTGCTGACCCAGCGACACGGCGCCGGCACCTTCGTGTCCGAGCGCATCGTCAAGCCGTTGTCCAAGCTGACCAGTTTCACCGGCGACCTGCGTGCGCGCGGGCTCAACCCGCGCTCGGTGTTCATGGAGCGCGAGATCGGCGAGGTGACACCGGAAGAGGCCATGGCGCTGAACCTTTCGCCGGGCGCACTGGTGGTGCGCTTGTATCGCCTTCGCTACGGCTCGGACGAGCCGCTGGCCGTGGAACGCACCGCCGTTCCGCAGGACATCATTGCCGACCCGAACATGATCGAGGACTCGCTGTACGAGGTGCTCGAGTCGCTCGGTTGCCATCCGGTGCGTGCCCTGCAGCGTTTGCGCGCGGTCAATTTCAACGCCGAACAGGCCCGGCTTCTCGGCGTTCCCGAGGGCAGCGCCGGCCTGGCCCTGGAGCGGCGCACCTTCATCCAGGACGGCCGGCTGGCCGAATACACGCGGTCCTGGTATCGCGGCGATGCCTACGACTTCGTCGCCGAACTGCAGGCCGAACCCTTGGACGGACCGCCCGCCAACGCATGAGAAACGATCGAGCATGACCACAGCATTCATCAACGGACGCATCCTCACCAATCACGGCCTGCAGAGCGGATGCGCCGTACTCGTCGACGACGATCGCATCGCCGGCCTTGCACTGCCGTCCGATCCGCGCGTGCGCGCCGCCAGGCGACATGACCTGGAAGGCGGCTACCTGCTGCCCGGTTTCATCGACTGCCAGGTCAACGGCGGCGGCGGCGTGCTGTTCAACGAGGCGCCGACGGTGGACGGCATTCGTGCCATCGCCGAGGCGCACCGGCGCTTCGGCACCACCGGCTTCCTGCCGACGCTGATCAGCGACGACGTGCAGGTGATGCGTGCGGCCATCGCCGCGGTGGACGAGGCCATCGCCAGCGGCGTCCCGGGGGTGCTCGGCATTCATATCGAGGGGCCTTACCTGGCGCCGGCGCGAAAGGGCGTGCACGATGCGGACCAGTTCCGCGAGCCCTCGGCCGAGGAACTGGAGCTGCTTGGCTCCATGCGCCACGGCATCACGTTGCTGACCCTGGCACCGGAACGGGTCAGCGCGCAGACCCTGGCGGCGCTGCAGGAGCAGGGCGTCATGGTCACGGCCGGGCACACCGCGGCCGACTACGCCACCATGCGCGCGGCCCTCGATGCCGGTGTGCGCGGTTTCACGCATCTGTTCAATGCCATGTCGCCGTTCACCAGCCGCGAGCCCGGCGTGGTGGGTGCGGCGCTGGAGGATGCCGACAGCTGGTGCGGTCTGATCGTGGACGGCCATCACGTGCATCCGGCCAGCCTGCGCGTGGCGATCGCGGCCAAGGCCCAGGGCAAGATGTTCCTGGTCACCGACGCCATGCCGCCGGTCGGTACCGATGCCGCCCGGTTCGAACTGCATGGCCAGACCATCACCGTCAGCGACGGGATCTGCCGGACCGACGGCGGCGTGCTGGCCGGTTCGGCGCTGGACATGGCCACGGCCGTGCGCAACTGCGTGCACATGCTCGGCCTGCCGGTGGCCGAGGCGGCGCGGATGGCGTCGGCGTATCCGGCCGACTTCCTCGGCCTGGCCGCCGATCGCGGGCACATCACCGCAGGATGCCGTGCCGATTTCGTGGTGCTCGATGACGAGTTGACGACACGTGAGACCTGGATCGGCGGGGTCCCGTTCAGCGCCTGATCCCCGCGCGCCGGGTCAGGACCGGCGCGTCCATTATGGCTGCGGTTGACCGTGGTCAATGTGGCTCTTCCGGGGCAGACCGATACTGGTCGCGTTCCCAAGGAGAGTCATGCCATGTACAAGCACATCCTGCTGCCCACTGACGGTTCGGACCTGTCCCTGAACGCGGTCGATACCGGTATCGCCCTGGCCAAGAAGGTCGGCGCGAAAGTATTCGGGCTGCATGTGGCGGCGCCGTTTCCGGCGCTGACCTACATGACCGAGGTGGTCACCATCAGCGCATCGGCCTACGAGGAAGAGGCGGCCACGCGCGCGGAGCGCTACCTGGCGGAAATTGCCGAACGCGCCCGCGACGCCGGCGTGGAGTGCGAAACCCACTACACCTTCGACGAACACCCTGCGCGTGTCATCTGCGAAACGGCCAAGAACCAGGATTGCGACCTGATCGTGATGGGTTCTCACGGGCGTCGCGGCATCGATCGCCTGCTGCTGGGCAGCGAGACCCAGCGCGTGCTGGTCGGCTGCGACCTGCCGGTGCTGGTCTGCCGTTGATGCTGCTTGGTACATGCACCGCCAGGTGCGCAAGGACGTAGCCACCCGCAGACGGGTGCGCGGAGGGTTGAGCTTGAACACGATCGTCAAGGGTCCGCCCCTCGGCCACGAGGATGAGCACGGACCGCTACTGAAACCGGTGCGGCTGGGTGTGGATACCCATCACGAACCGGTCGTGGTGCTGCGCGCCGACGCACCGGTCTGTCGCGCTGAGGGATTCGATGCCCACTCGCGGGTGGAAGTGGTGGGCGAGCATCGCAGCATCATCGCCACGCTGTACGTGCTCACCACTGGCCAACTGCTGGACACCGACCAGGCCGGCCTGTCCGAATCGGCCTGGCGCATGCTGGATCCGCAGGATGGCGAGCACCTGCATTTCCGCCATCCGGTGCCCAGCGAGGCCATGAGTCACGTGCGCGGCAAGATCTATGGCCAGCAACTGAGCGAGGGCCAGTGCGACGCGATCATCCGCGACGTGGTGGGCGGACGCCTGAGCAATGTCGAGATTGCCGCGTTCCTGGTCGCCTGTGCCGACGGGCGCATGAACGAACACGAGGTCAGCAGCCTGACCCGAGCCATGGTGCATTCGGGCAACCGCCTGAGCTGGCCGCATCCGGTGGTGGTCGACAAGCACTGCATCGGCGGGCTCCCCGGCAACCGCACCACGCCCATCGTGGTGCCCATCGTCACCGCGCTGGGACTGATCATGCCCAAGACCAGCTCGCGCGCCATCACTTCGCCGGCCGGCACCGCGGACACGGTGGAAACCTTCACCCGCGTTGACCTCGGCGTGGAGGACATGCGTCGCGTGGTCGAGACCGAGGGCGGCTGCATGATCTGGGGCGGGGCCATGGACCTCAGTCCCGCCGACGACCTGCTGATCCGCGTCGAGCGCATGCTGGACCTGGACAGCGAGGGACAGCTGGTGGCCTCGGTGCTGTCCAAGAAGGCCGCGGCCGGTTCCACCCACGTGCTGATCGACATCCCGGTCGGGCCCACGGCCAAGGTACGCAGCCGGGAAGAGGCGGTCTCGCTGCTGGATTCGCTCAAGGCCACCGCCGGTTCCATCGGCCTGACCCTGCACGGTCTGTTCAGCGACGGGACCCAGCCGATCGGCAGCGGGATCGGACCTGCGCTGGAGGCGCACGACGTGCTTGCCGTGCTGGCCAACCGCGACGATGCGCCCGGCGACCTGCGCGAGAAGGCCCTGGAGGTGGCGGCCGGCGTCATCGAGTTGGGCGGGCTGGCCACCGGAGCGGATGCACTGGGTCTGGCGCGTGGCGTGCTCGAGGACGGCCGTGCCTGGCGCAAGTTCCGGGCCATCTGCGAGGCCCAGGGCGCCTGGCGCGAACCCGGTCGCGCACCCTACACCCATGTCATCGGTGCATCACACGGTGGCGTCGTGTCGAGCATCGACAACCGCCTGCTGGCACGCCTGGCCAAGTTGGCCGGCGCGCCGATGGCAACCACCGCCGGGGTCTTCCTGCAGGTGCGCACCGGTGACCGCGTCGAGCGCGGCCAGCCGCTGTTCACGCTGCACGCCGAATCCCGGGGCGAACTGGAATACGCGCTCGATTTCGCCGGTCGCCATCCGGTGATCGTGCACGTGGAGGTGGCGGCATGATCATGTTCCATGCGATGCCCGGCAACCAGGACATGGCCGCGCGCCTGGCACATGCGATGGCGGGCGATGCGCGCGTGGCGCCGGTCGACGTGCATGCCTTTCCCGATGGCGAAAGCCTGGTGCGGGTCCAGCCGCCGGAACCGGACACCGAGGCCGTGCTGGTGTGCACGCTGGATCATCCCGATGCGGTCACCGTGCCGCTCCTGATGGCGGCCGCCACGCTGCGCGAGCTGGGAGCCAAGCGGGTCGGACTGGTCGCGCCGTATCTGGCCTACATGCGCCAGGACAAGCGCTTTGAGCCGGGACAGGCGGTTTCGGCACGAATCTACGCCTCGCTGCTCTCGGCGCATGTCGACTGGCTGGTGACGGTCGACCCGCACCTGCACCGCATCGCGCGCCTGGACGAGGTCTACGCGCTGCGCAGCCACGTCGTGCATGCCGCGCCGGTGCTGGCCGCGTGGATCGGCAAGCACGTGACCGACCCGGTCATCGTGGGGCCGGACGGCGAGAGCGAGCAATGGGCGCGTGACGTCGCCGAACGCATCGGCGCGCCGGTGGCCGTGGTGCACAAGACCCGCCTGGGCGACACCCACGTGCAGGAAACCGTGCCGCAAGTGGCCGAGCACCGGCATCGCACTCCGGTGATCCTCGACGACATCATCTCCAGCGGACGTACCCTGGTGGCCGCGATCGGCCACCTGCACGCCATGGGCATGCGCGATCCGGTCTGCATCGCCGTGCACGGCCTGATGGCCGGCGATGCGCTGGATGTCATCCGGCAGGCCGGCGTGGCTCGCGTGGTCTGCACCAACACCGTCGGGCACGCGCCCGACGCCATCGACGTCAGCGCCGCGATCGCCGAAGGCGTGCGCGGCATGCTGGCGCCCGCGACAGGGGAAAGGACATGATCAAGCTCAGCAGTCACGGCGCCGCCAAGCAGGTGACCGGTTCGTGCCACCTCATCGAGACCAGCCAGGCCCGCCTGCTGGTTGATTGCGGCATGTTCCAGGGCGGCCGCGAGCTGGAAGAGGAAAACGCCGAGGAATTCGGTTTCCGTGCCGCCGGCATCGACGCCGTGGTGCTCACCCATGCCCACCTGGATCATTGCGGTCGCCTTCCGCTGCTGCGCAAGCGTGGCTTCCGCGGCGACATCTACGCCACCGACGCCACCCGCGATCTGGCACGCCTGGTGCTGATGGACTCGGCCGGTCTGCAGGAGGAGGACGTGCGGCGCGCACGCCGTCATGCCTCGCGCCGCGGCGAGAACATGCCCGAAGCGCTGTACGGCATCACCGATGCGCTGCGCGTGATGGACCATTTTTCCAAGCCGGTGGCCTACGGCGAAACCCGCCAGGTCGCCAAGGGCATCCGCGCCACCTTCGTCAACGCCGGACACATCCTCGGCTCGGCCTCGGTGCTGCTGGAGATCGAGGACGAGGGCGAGCAGGTCAGCGTGCTTTTCTCCGGCGATATCGGTAATGCCGGCCGACCCTTGCTGGACGATCCTGCACCGCCTCCCAGTCCGCCCGATTACGTGGTCATGGAGACCACCTACGGCGATCGCGACCATCGGCCGTGGAAGGATTCGGTCGACGAGCTGATCGATGCCGTGGCCTCGGCCTACAAGCGTGGCGGCAACGTGCTGATCCCCACTTTCGCGCTGGAGCGTGCGCAGGAAGTGCTGTACGCGCTCTACCATGCCATCGAGACGGGGCGCTTGCCGCGGCACCTGCCGGTGTTCCTGGACTCGCCGATGGCCATCTCGGCCACCGAGATTTTCATGGAGCACCTGGAGTTCCTGCGCGCCCGGTTCAGCGAGGAACTGGGCCAGCACGACCCGCTGAAGCTGGTCGGGCTGCACATGACCCGCGAAACCGCCGAGTCGATGGCCATCAACCGCATCAAGGGCGGCGCCGTGATCATGGCCGGTTCGGGCATGTGCACGGGCGGACGCATCCGGCATCACCTTCGGCACAACCTGTGGAACGAGGACAACAGCGTGATCTTCGTCGGTTACGCGGCTTCCGGCACGCCGGCACGACGCATCATCGACGGCGCCCGCACGGTGCGGCTGTTCGGCGACGAAATCGCGATCCGCGCCAAGATCTACACCATCAACGGCTTTTCCGCACACGCCGGACAGCAGGGGTTGCTGGAGTGGCTCAAGGCTTGCGGCAAGCCGCAAAAGGTTTTCCTGGTGCACGGTGACTACGATCGCGGCATGCAGGCCTTCGCCGAGCAGCTGGATCGTATCGGTCAGCCCTGGCACATGTCGGGCATGGGCGAACCGATCCTGCTCAAGGGACGGGTGCCGGCCTGAGCCGGAGGAGGGCGCGCACATGCAGTCACTGGACGAGCGCACGGCGAAGGATCGGACCGCCGAAGCGGTGCTGGATGTCCTGCATGCAAACGCCGACGGCCTGACGGCCGCGGCGGCGTCGTCGCGGCTGCAGGAAGCCGGGCCCAACCGGCTGCCGCAGGAACGGCGCAGCGCCCTGAAGCGCCTGTTGCGCTACTTCTGGGCGCCGATCCCGTGGATGATCGAGGTGGCGGCAGTACTGTCGGCGCTGGTCCGGCACTGGGACGATTTCGTCATCATCGTGCTGCTGCTGCTGTTCAACGCCGGGGTCGGTTTCTGGCAGGAATACAAGGCCGCCAACGCGCTCGATGCGCTCAAGCGCCAACTGGCGCTCAAGGCGCGGGTGCGCCGCGACGGCGCGTGGGGCCGTTGCGCTGCCGCCGACCTGGTGCCCGGCGACATCGTGCGCGTGCGCCTGGGCGACATCGTTCCCGCCGACATCAAGCTGCTGGACGGCGACTACCTGAGCGTGGACCAGTCGGCGCTGACCGGGGAGTCGCTGCCGGTGGACCGGCATGCGGGCGAGGTCATCTATTCCGGTTCGGTGGCGCGCCAGGGCGAAATGACCGGCGTGGTCTATGCCACCGGTGGGCACACCTACCTGGGCCGCACCGCGCAGTTGGTGCAGAAGGCCGGCGCGCCCTCGCATTTCCAGAAGGCGGTGCTGTCGATCGGCGACTACCTGATCTACGTCAGCATCGCGTTGGTGGTGGTGCTGGTCGGCGTCGAACTGATGCGCGGCCTGCCGTGGCTGGACCTGGTGCAGTTCGCCCTGATCCTGACCGTGGCCTCGATCCCGGTGGCGATGCCGGCGGTGCTGTCGGTGACCATGGCCCTGGGGGCGCTGGCGCTGTCGAAGGACAAGGCCATCGTTTCGCGGCTGGAGTCGATCGAGGAGATGGCCGCGGTCGACGTGCTGTGCTCGGACAAGACCGGCACGCTGACCCGCAACCAGTTACGCCTGGGCGAAAGCCAGCCCTACGGAGCCGGTGGCCGCGAGGAACTGATGCGCAACGCGGCCCTGGCCAGCGTGGCCGAGGACGGCGATGCGATCGACCAGGCCGTGTTCGCCGCCTTGCCCGAAGCGGTCGAACTGGAGGCCTACGGCGCGCGCGGATTCGTGCCGTTCGACCCGGTCCACAAGCGCGCCGAGGGCATCTGGACCGCCCCCGACGGCAGCGAGCTGCACACGACCAAGGGCGCGCCGCAGGTGATCCTGGACCTGGCGCAGGTGGCGCCGGACGTGCGCGAGAAGGCCCAGGCCTGGATCGATGCGCAGGCCGCCCGCGGCGTGCGCACGCTGGGCGTGGCGCATCGCGCGGGCGACACCGACGCGTGGCGTTTCGACGGCCTGCTGGGCCTGTACGACCCGCCGCGCGAGGATTCCAAGCAGACCATCGACAACGCCCGCGCGCACGGTATCGAGGTCAAGATGGTGACCGGCGACAACCTGGCCATCGCGCGCGAGATCGGAGGCCAGCTCGGCATCGGCCGTCACATGCTGGCGGCAGGGGAGGTGTTCGGCAAGGAGGGTGGAGCCGCGCCGCGCGACCTGGCCGGCGAGATTGACCGTGCCGACGGTTTCGCCGAGGTCTTTCCCGAACACAAGTACGGCATCGTGCGGGCGTTGCAGGCGGCCGGGCACCGCGTGGCCATGACCGGCGACGGCGTCAACGACGCGCCGGCGCTGAAGCAGGCCGACGTCGGCGTGGCGGTGTCCGGGGCCACCGAGGCGGCGCGTGCCGCGGCCAGCCTGATCCTGACCGCGCCGGGCCTGTCCACCATCGTCAAGGCGGTCGAGGAGGCGCGGCGCATCTTCGAGCGCATGAACGCCTATGCGATCTACCGCATTACCGAGACCATCCGCATCATGGTGTTCGTGGTGCTGGCGATGCTGGCCTGGAACATCTACCCGATCACTGCGGTGATGATCATCCTGCTGGCCTTCTTCAACGACGTGCCGATCATGACCATCGCCTACGACCGCACCGCGCTGGATCCCGCGCCGGTGCGCTGGGACATGCGGCGCGTGCTGACCGTGTCCACGATCATGGGCCTGACCGGCACCGTGGGCAGCATCCTGATGCTGTACCTGGCCATCGACGTGCTGCATCTGCCCACGGCCAAGGTGCAGACCTACATCTTCCTGAAGATGGCCGTGGCCGGGCACCTGACCCTGTTCGTGGCGCGCACGCGCGGGGCGTTCTGGCGCAAGCCGTACCCGGCGCCGGTGATGCTGTGGTCGGCGATCGGGACCAAGATCGCCGCCACGCTCCTTTGCGTGTGGGGCCTGGGCCTGATCGCCCCGATTTCCTGGGCCGAAGTCGGCCTGGTCTGGGGGTATTCGGTGGTCTGGGCGGTACTCACCGACGCGGTCAAGCGCATGGTGCACAGACACCTGGACCACGCCGTGCACCGGCACGGCGATTTCCTCGCCGTGCTCAAGCAGCGCCTGTAGTGCGTCGGTAGGGCTTCAGTGCGGCAGGCGCGGGCGCAGCCAGCCGTAGAGCCAGGTGCCGGCCAGGGCGCTGCCCAGGGCCAGCAGCATGATCGAGTGGCCCGATCCGATCTGCGCGAACAGCGGTCCCGGGCAGGCGCCGGTCGCGGCCCAGCCCAGGCCGAACACGAAGCCGCCGATCAGCTGGCCCTTGTGGCTGGCCTTGCTGGCGACCGCAATGGGATCGCCGCGACCGCTGCGGGCGTTCAGGCGGCGCAGAAGCCATACGCTGATCATGGCGGTGACGATGGCGCTGCCGATGATGCCGTACATGTGGAACTGCTGCAGGCGGAACATCTCCTGGATGCGGAACCAGTCGGCCACCTGTCCCTTGATCAGGATGATGCCGAAATACACGCCCACCAGCAGGTAGCCGATGCCGCGCACCAGGCGGCCACGGGCCGCATTCGCGTCAGTCGCCTCGACGGCGACGGGAGAAGGCTTGGCATTCATGATTCGGTTACCCCAGCAGCATCGGCAGGATCAGGTCGGCCATCAGGAAACCGCCGGCCATGAAGGCCAGCGTGGCGACCAGCGAGGCGCGCTGGAACGTGGCCAGTCCCATGATCGCGTGGCCACCCGTGCAGCCGCCGGCATAGCGCGCGCCGAAGCCCAGCAGCAGGCCACCGCCGACCACCATCACCAGCGTGGGAAGTGTGCCCAGGTGCTGCCAGTCGAAGATCTCGCGCGGCAGAAGGAACTGGTTCGCGGCGATGTGGTAGTGCGCCAGTTCTGCGGCAAACGCGGGGGTCACGGGCGTGACCGTGCCCGGTGCGGTCAGCCAGGTGATGGCCACCCAGCCACCGATCACGATGCCGCCGACGAAGACCAGGTTCCAGGCCTGTTCGCGCCAGTTGTAGCGGAAGTATTCGATGCCGGACGGCATGCATGCCGCACAGATGTGGCGCAGCGAGGAGGAAATGCCGAACGACCGGTTGCCGATCAGCAGCAGCATCGGTACCACCAGCCCGATCATCGGGCCTGTGACGTACCAGGGCCAGGGTTGGGACAGCCAGGGGTACATAGGAAATCAATCTCGAGGTGTTCGCGAATAACAGGTCCCGCGGGCACCGGGCCCGCGGGACCGACCAGTTTACAGCTTCCAGGCGTAACTGATGCCCAGCGAATTCTGGTGCATCGAGATCCGCTCGCTGCCGGCCGGCATGCCGCCCATGAAGACCGGCAGGATCGACGTCCCCTGCACGGTGCTGTTGAACGCATGCATGTACGACACGGTGAACTCCCCGCCGGAGGCGGTGGTGTGGGTCAGTCCCAGCGTCAAATGATCGGTCACCACGCCCGGCGCGAGGATGTTGAAGGTCACCTCCGCGCTTTGCACCGGGTTGTCGGTGTGGTTGTAGCCGGCGCGCCAGGTCCAGCGGTCGGAACTGGCGTATTCGACGCCGAATTTCCACACGTTGATGTCTTTCCATCCGAAACCCGGCCCGCCCTTGGCGCCGAGCTGGACCGGCACCATGCTCGAATCACCGACGGCCGGTACGCCGCTGTACTTGATGAGCTCGTAGTCGAGCGACAGGGTCAGCGGCTTGGCCGGCGTGAAGGCGATGCCGGCACCGTAGTTCTCCGGAATGTCGAAGCGACCACCGTCGGCGAACAGTCCCGCGTACTTGTTGAACTTGCTCATGCGGATCTTGCTGGCATAGGTGACGCCCAGCGAGAAGGATGGCGACAGGCGTGCGAAATAACCCACGCGCACGCCCACACCGGTGGAGGTGTCGTAGCCGTTGTTGGTGACCTTGTCCGGGGCCACGGACAGGTTGGGCGTCATCGCGAACGCCTGCAGGCCCTTGGCCTCGAAACGCTGCCAGGCAATCTGTGGCGCGATGCCGAAGGACTGGTTGGGCGTGAAGGCCCAGGAGAAGGTCGGGGCCACGATCAGCTGCGAGAGATCCACGCCCAGCGTGTTGGCACCGCACAGCATGTTGGCCGGCCCCCGGCCGCAATTGAACTGGCCGCCGGGGTAGTTGGTGTTCATGCCGCCGTTGCCGAACACGGTGACACCGAAGGCGAGGTTGTCGCCGAACATGTGGTTATAGCCCAGCTCGGGAATCGGGAACAGTGTCTTGCCGCTGGTGACGCTGCCGTCCAGTCCGGGGCCGAGGCCGGTCCGCTCGGCGCTGCGTTGCGGGCTGAACAGGTCCAGGCCCACCTCGAAGCGGTTGCCGGCCATGACCATGGTGGCGGGGTTGTTGGCGCCGCCGAAGGCATCGTTGGTCAGGGCAAAGGCGGTGCCGCCGCGGCCTTTCGCTTTCATGCCGTAGCCGTGCGAGAAATAGCCGTCCGTGGCCGAAGCCGTGCCACTGCAGACCAGCAGGGCGATGGTGGTGACAATCAGTCGCTTTTTCATGATGGACTCCTCCCCAGCGATTGGTGGGTGATGGTTCGCCGAGGCCCCCCCGGCCATCGGTCGTTGCTGCATGCATCCACCCGAATGGAACTGGCGGACGGGGCGCCGTAATCCGGTGGCTGCGGGTTTCCGGGAATGCCTTCTTGCGTGGGCGAATGTTCCGGATCGATAATGCATATCAAGCGGTTGCAGGTTCCAGGGCCCCGGTGTCGCACACTTGATCCGGGGGCGTTCCGGCCATGCCGGATGGATCGTTCCCTGCCAGGCGCGACAGGCCCGGGCGCCGGAAGCAGGCAACCATGGTGGACGGGCCTACCATGGTGGTGATGCGTCCCGACGTGTCGTCGCTCGGCTAGATCAAACAAGACAGGCAAGATTCGATGACCGGGAAATCCCCCAAGGCCACCGTCAGCGAAAGCGAACAGGAGCATCGCCGGCGCATCATCACCCGTCTGGCGCGTATCGAGGGTCAGGTCCGCGGTATCCAGGGCATGATCGGCGACAACTGCTCGTGCGAGCAGATCGCCCAGCAGCTGACCGCCGCACGCAGGGCGCTGGACAAGGCCTTCTACGAGATGTTGGCGTGCAGTCTGGTCAGTCATATCGATGCCTCCGGAAACATGCAGGACGTACGCGCATCCACGGATGAACTGGCGCGCCTGCTGTCCAAGTTCGGTTGAGCTGCTCTATTTGCTTTCCAGCATTTCCTGCTCCATCTGCAGGTAGACGTTGTAGGCATTGCGTCGGTTGGCCACGCCGAAGGTCGGTTCGGCCCTGAAACGGCTCCAGTCCACCTCGCGGTAGGCTTGGTCGAACGGTTCGAAGTTCTGTACGGCCTTGCCCATCTGCTGGCGCAGGAAGGTCAGGTAATCGCGTGTCAGCTGCGCGTCGCGTCGCGGGTGGCGGGACGCCGGGCCGTGGCCGGGCACCATGACCCGGGCGGGAATGGCGAGCAGGCGGTCGATCGCCTTCAGCCACAGTCGCGTGTCGGCCGTGCCGATGAAGGGCACGCGCCCGGCGTAGACCACGTCGCCCGAATACAGCACGCCATCGGGTTCGACCAGCATCACCAGGTCCTCGGGCGAATGCGCCGGGCCGATGTGCCGGAGCTGGAAGCGCACGTCGCCCATTTCGAAGCCGGTGTCATGGTCCAGCCAGCGGTCCGGCAGCGGCAGCTTGAAGTCGGGCCCCAGCCAGGGACCCAGCAGCGCCTTGCGCTGGACCAGTCGTTCGCCGGAGGCGGACGAGTTGAGATACGCATGGGCATGCACGTCCGTCCACACCTTCGCACCGATGCGGCGGAAGGCCGGGATGCCGTAGAAGTGGTCGGCGTGGTCGTGGCTGATGATGACGAGCTTGATCGGCTGGTCGGTGCGCTTGCGGATCTCGCCGATCAGCTGGTCGGCCAGCGCCGGCGAGCCCAGCGCATCGAACACCACCACGCCGTCCCCGGTGATCACGAAGCCGGCGTTGGCGATGAAGCCCTCGTTGGCGCGCGTGGCCTCCTCGGTCACGCCCTGCACGTAGTAGCTGTGCGGACCGACCTGGTGCACGGGCATGGCGACGTGGCTGGGCTTCCAGGGCGGAGGATGGGACGCCTGTGACGCGCCGGCATGGCCGGCGGCCAGCGCCGCCAGCGCCAGCAGCGCCAAGGCGAGGCGTTGCCGCATGTCAGGCAATGCCCGGATCATGCGCCTCGCCAATGAGTTTGGGCACGTTGGGCTTGAGCGCGGGAATGCGCTGGTGGGCCTTGAGATAGTTGCCGACCACGTCCCAGATGGCGTCGCCCTCGGTGGCCGTCATCGAGGCCCAGCCGGCGACCTTGTAGGACTTGCCCGCGTCGATCGGCTTGCCGTGAAGGCGCATGTCGCTGATGCGGCTGCCCATCTTCGCGGCCGGGTCGCAGGTGTAGGTCAGGCCGCCCACGCGCACCATGTCGCCGCCCTGCTGGTAGTACGGGTCGGGGTTGAACAGGTTGTCGCCGACATCCTCCAGCACCGCCTTGAGGCGTTCGCCGGTCATCTCGTTGACCGTGACGGCGGGGTAGGTGATGCCGGTCTGGTCCATCAGCCGTTCGCGGGTGATCGACTCGCCCGGCAGCAGCGTGGTGCCCCAGCGGAAACCAGGAGACAGCGCGATCTGCGCATCCTTGACCGCGATCAGCGCGTCGACGATGAGCTGGTCGAAGCTGCCGTTGAAGTTGCCGCGACGGTACAGCAGGCCCTCGCTGACCGCGAAGGACTCGTTGAGCTTGTCCAGGTACGGCTTGCGGTGGCGTTCGATCAGCGCCTGCATGTCCGGGTCGGCCGGCAGCAGGTCCGAGAACACCGGCAGCAGCCGGTAGCGGAAGTCGTGCACCGTGCCGCCGCGCACATCGAAGTCCAGCACGCCGACGAACTTGCCGTTGCTGCCCGCGTTGGTGACCAGGGTGATGCCGCCGGCGTTCTTCACCTTCACCGGGTGCGGCACGCCGTCGTGGGTGTGGCCGCCCATGATGGCGTCCAGGCCGGTCACCTTGGAGGCCAGCTTCAGGTCGCAGTCCATGCCGTTGTGCGAAAGCAGCACGACCACCGCGGCGCCTTCCTTGCGTGCCTTGTGCACCACGTCCTGCAGGTGGTCGTCGTTGATGCCGAACGAGAGGCCGTCGACAAAACGGCTGGGATGGGCGATGGGCGTGTACGGGAAGGCCTGGCCGATGACCGCCACCTGCACCCCGTTGACCTCGCGCATGGTGTAGTCGGGGTACACCGGATCGCCGAAATCGGCAGTGCGGATGTTCTGCGCGACGAAATCGATCTTGTTCTTGAAATCGCCGTGGACCACTTCGTTGACGCGGTCGACGCCGTAGGTGAACTCCCAGTGCCCGGTCATCACGTCCACGCCCAGCTGCAGCTGGGCATCGATCATGTCCTGGCCCTTGGTCCAAAGCGCGGTGGCCGAGCCTTGCCAGGTATCGCCGCCGTCCAGAAGCAGTGCGCCGGGGCGGCTGTCCCGAAGTTGCTTGACCAGCGTGGCCAGGTGCGCGTAGCCGCCGACCTTGCCGTACCGGCGCGCGGCGGCGACATAGTCCAGGCAGGTCAGGGCATGGGCCTCGCGCGTGCCGGGGCGGATGCCATAGTGCTTGAGCAGATGCTCGCCGACCAGGTGTGGCGGTTGACCCTTCGACGCGCCCACCCCGATGTTGTAGGACGGTTCGCGGAAGTGGATCGGCAGCAGTTGCGCGTGGCTGTCGGTCATGTGCAGCAGGCTGACGTTGCCGAACCGCGGCGGCCGGTACAGCGCATCCACCGCCCCGGACGCGAACGCCATGCGTCCGGACAGCGGCAGGCCGGCGGCCGCGGCGGCAGCCATGACCTGAAGGAATTCACGGCGAGTCATGCTCATGGGAACGCTCCGGGACTTACTTGTTGACCGGGGAGTCGGGATCGAACAGGAGCGCCATGACATCCTTGAGCTGCTGTTCGGTGAGGATGTGCTTGGCGCCGAAGCGCGGCATGGCCGAGCACACCGAGTAGGCCTTCATGTCGTAGAGCATGCTCCAGGTGAGCTTGAGCATGGCCTTGGATCGACCGCGGTTCTTGCCGAAGTGGTACAGCGACGGGCCGATCGTGCCGTAGGCGATCTGTGCCTTGTCCAGCTCGTGGCAGGCATAGCAGTTGCCGCCGGCCGGGGCCTTTGGATCGTCGTTGTACTGCAGGCCCTTGCCGTCGTTGGCGATGGCCATGCCGCGTTTCCAGTTGCCCAGGAACTTGCCGTCGGCGGGGTACTTGACCTGCTTCAGGTTGGCATCGGTCAATTTCTTGGCCAGGTCGGCCGGCGGCGCATGCGGCGCGTACTTCGAGCAGGCCGCCTGGGTCGGGTCCTGCTTGAGGCGGTCCATGCCGGCCTGGCCGCGGGCCTGGAATGAGGCCTGCATGACCTTCAGTGCCTCGGCGTTGCGGTCGACGTGCTTGTGCTCGGCCGCGGTGGCCGCGAGCGGCAGGGCGGCGAGCAGGATCAGGGTGCGGATAGTGGTATGCATGGTCGATTCCTTCATCGCTTCAGGCCGGGCGCGTCCATCTTTCCGCCCTCGGCGTTCTTGGCCAGGAACATGGTCAGGGCGATCGCCGCCTCGGAACCGAATTTCAGTTCCGGCAGACGCTGCTGGCGGAAGCAGCTGTGCAGGCGCCATTCCATCGTGCGCACCTCGCCCTGCGAGACGCGATAGGCGGGCCAGGTGGTGTAGGCCTCGCGCGCACCCTTGGCCGTGGCCAGGTCGGGCAGTGTCTGCAGGCGGATGCGCTTGCCGGGCTGGCCGTGGCAGGTCGAGCAGCCGAAATCATGCGGGCCGGCGCGGTAGTAGAAGATCGCCTTGCCCACTTCGTAGGCATGCTTTTCCTCGGGGTTGTTCAGCGGCAGGTCGATCGGCATGCCCTTGGAGGCATTGACGATGTAGGCGGACAGCGCTTCCAGGTCCGACTTGTTGCTGTCGTCGCCGTACTTGTGCTTGAGGATCGCAGCGCGTTTGAAGCCCTGCTCGGTGGTCATGCAGGTGATCAGGCGCGTTTCCAGGTCCTGGACCTTGCCGGTGTCCTTGAAGTAGCGCGGCATGTGCGCATAGGCGCCCTTGACCACACCCACGCCCATGCCCAGGTCGCAGGTCTTGGCCAGGGCCACGTGCCTGGGGCCGCGGGCCTCGGTCCACAGGTCCTGGCCGCGGGCGACCCACAGTTCGGCGGGATTGTCGTCGCCGAACATCTCGCGGTACTCGGCGACCGGGTCGTTCGGGGTGGTCGACTGTGCCCAGGCGACGGAAGCGGCGATGCCGGTACCGGCGATGGCGAGCATGACCAGCCACAGGGCGCGTTGTTTGTTTGCCGTATTCATGAAATGTCTCCTTGCGATGCCGCCATGGGTCAGGGCCGGATGTACACGTAGCCTTCGCGTGCCTGCAGACGGGCGATCTCGGCCATGCCCGAAGGCACCACGTGCACGCCGTCGTCCAGTTGAGATGCCTTGATCTTCAGCGTGGCCATGGTGTTGGCGCATGCCTCGAAGCGGACCCCCCGGTCCTGCAGGTCCGAAACCATCAGTCCGAACGGATATCCGCCTTCGGTCGTGGCGCCCTTGACCAGATAGCGGACGCTCGAGCCCAGCGCCACCACCACGATCCGGGTGTCCGGTGCGACGGCCAGCTCGTTCTTGACCTGGTGCAGGGCCGTGGTCGTGCCCTTGCTGTCGGCATCCAGGTGGTAGACCACCTTGATGGGCGGCTGCGCGGCACGGCCGGCGGCATGAGCCGCGATACTGACGAGCAGTGCGGCCAGGACCAGCAGCAGGGGTCGGCTTCGATGTCGCATCCCCGGGGAATCTCCTGTCGGATCCCGGGCGCACGTGGCGCCCGGGACGTGGGTGATCGCTTGCGCGACTCAGCGTACCGTAGTCGAGTCGGTGCGACTGGCGCCCAGGGTGTCCTTCCAGGTGATCGCGACCTTGTCTCCCTTGGCGCCGCCCTTGAAGCGGAACGCCAGGAACGGGTTCTTGGAGACCGCAGGTCCCCAGTCGGCCGTCAGCACGTTCTTGTCCTTGCAGGTGGCGGTGACTTTCTCGATGTAGTGCGCCGGGACCAGCTGGCCGCTGGAGTCCTTGCGCAGGCCGGTTTCCATCGGATGCGCCATGAGCACCTTCACTTCGACTACGTCGCCCTTGAGCTGGGCGCGGATTCGCATCGGATCGGGCTTGAAATCAGACATGTTCATCGTTCTCCGTATCGTGCTCAGCCGCCGCAACCGCCAAGGGTGACCTTGACCAGCTGGTCGGTGTAGAAGAAGCCCTTGTCGGTCTTGACCAGGGCGTAAAGCTTGGAGGTTTCGGCGATCTTCACGCGCGTGAGCACGTAGGGCTCAGTGCCCTCGGGGAAGTGGAAGGCGGCCGACAGGGCGTGCGGGTTCTTCTCCGAGATGATCGCGATGGTCTGCGTGTTCGGCAGCTTGCTCTCGATCATCACCGGCACCACGGCGCCGTTCTCGGCGATCGGCGGTGCCTTCAGGTGGATGTCGGTGGAAGGCTGGGCCTTGGTGCCACCCATGGCCTTGACCACCTCGTCCAGGGACGTGGCTTCGAACTCCTTGCGGTGGTCGCCCTTGGCCAGCGGGTTGGTGGCGGCGAACGCCTGGCGCGGCATCAGGCCGGAGGCCGCGACGATCATCAGGGCGGTGCCGCCGGCACTGGCTTGCAGGAATGCCCTTCGGGACATGTTCATGTGTGACTCCTCGACTGTATTGCTCGTTTTGCGGATGAAAGTGGAGTGATGGTTTTCACGGGCTTTTCTTCCCGGCCGGTTTCTGCGCCAGGACCCAGTGGATGATGTCGGCCAGCTCCTTGTCGCTGGGACCGACTTGCGGTGGCATCGGGATCTGGCCCCAGACACCGGAGCCGCCGTGGCGGATCTTGTGGGTCAGGTGGGCGACCGCATCGGCCTTGCCCTGGTAGTGGGCGGCCACCTCGCGGAACGCCGGCCCGACGATCTTGTGGTCGACCGAGTGGCAGGCCACGCATCCGTACTTGTGGATCAGCTGCGGGGCCGGGTCAGCGGCCGCCGTCTTGGTCCCTGCCTTGACCGCGGTGGTGCTTCCGGCCGGCAGTTCGTCGGTGGGCGGCTGGCGCTCGTTCATCGTCTCCAGGCCGCGGAAGTTGTCGCTGATGTCGCCGTACATGTTCTTCACGAAGCCCTTGGGCAGGCTCGACGTGACCTTCACGTCCTTGGCGCAGTTGCGCATGCAGGCGGTGTTCTGGACCTTGCTCTTGCCGCGGATGTGCATCATCGGCGCGTAGGGCTTCATGGTGTCGCGGGTCGGCGCCTTGACCTTGGGCAGGGTCTCGCGGTTGGCGACGAAGTCCGAATCGACGATGTTGTTGAGGTTGAGCACGTAGGCCACGGCCGCGTAGACCTGGTCGTGGGTCAGCGACTTCGAGTGCGGGAACGGCATCGCCCGGTTGATGTAGTCATACAGGGTGGTGGCGTAATTCAGGCGCTCGCCCACGTTGGTCAGGGCCAGGTACTCGTTGCTTTCGCCGAAGGAACCGTGGCAGACCGAACAATGGCTCTCGTAGACCTTCTCGCCCTGGGCGACCGAACCGGAGCCGGGCGGCAGGCCCTTGCCGTCCGGACGCACGTCGATGTTCCAGCCGGCGATCTCGGCCGCGGTGGCCTTGCGGCCCAGGTGGTAGTTCTTGTGTTGCGCGAACGCCGGCAGCGCGAAGGCCAGCAGGACGATCACGAGCAGGGCGGCGGGGCGGCGGTCAGACTTCGACATTGTGCACCTTCCCATCCGTATCCACGAACCAGGTCTGGATCGCGTTGTTGTGATAGATCGACTGGGTGCCGCGCACGGCACGCAACTGGCGCATCTTCGGCTGCACGTAGCCGGTCGAGTCGATGCAGCGGCTCTGCAGCAGGGCCGGCTTGCCGTCCCAGGTCCAGTCGAAGCGGAAACGGGTCAGCGCCTTGTCCAGGATCGGCGTCTGCAGCCTGGCCGTGCGCCAGTTCCTGCCGCCGTCGGTGGACACGTCCACGCGCTTGACGTGGCCGCGTCCGGACCAGGCGAACCCGGTGATCTCGTAGTAGCCGCCCTTGTCCAGCAGCTGCTGGCCGCCGGACGGGGAGGTGATGACCGACTTGGCCTCCTGGATCCAGGTGTACTGGCGGAAGCTGCCGTCGGGCATCTTGTCGCTGTACTGCAGCGATTCCTCGCGCGTGTTCCACATTTCGTCGCCGACCTTGATGCGGCGCAGCCACTTCACGTTCGACACGCCCTGTACGCCCGGCACCACCAGGCGCAGCGGGTAGCCGTTCTCGGGGCGCAGCATCTCGCCGTTCTGGCCGTAGGCGACCAGCACGTCGTCCAGCGCGAAATTGATCGGGATGGTGCGCGTCAGGCCGGCGGCGTCGGCACCCTCGGCCAGGATGTACTTGGCCTTCTTGGTGTCGAAACCGACGTCCTCCAGCAGCACCGACAGCGGCACGCCGGTCCACTCGGCACAGCTGAGCATGCCGTGGGTGTACTGCACGGTCGGCACCGAGGGGTTGGCCCATTCCATCGCCGAGTTGGCACCGCACTCGATGAAATGGATGCGCGAGACCGACGGGAAGCGGAGGATGTCCTCCATGGTGTAGATCTTGGGCTCGCGCACCATGCCGTGGATCATCAGCCGGTGCTCGTAGGGATTGATCGTCGGGCGGCCGTTGTGGTCGCGCTCGAAGTGCAGCCCGTTGGGCGTGATGATGCCGAACAGGTTCTGCAGCGGGGTGAAGGCGACCGAGGAGAAGTTGGTCGTGGTCAGGCCGGGGCTGAGCCGGCGGATCACGGTCTTCTCGTAGTCGGAAGGCACGCCGTAGGGGTCGCTGCCCACCGGCTTGCCCAGGTTCTGCGACCACGGCGGAACGTTGGGCGGAAGGTGCTTGGGGTCGACCTTGGCACCCTCGGCGGCAAGGGCCGCCTTGCCCGCGAGCAGGGCAGCGCCACCGGCGACCAGTCCGCCGAGCGCGCGCCGCCTCGAGCGTCCCTCGACGGTGAGGAAGTTTTCCGGCGCGGGGATCACGCGGCCGCGTTTGGGATCGTGCTGGTCCATCCAGTACTCCGTTCGTTCAAGGCGATGCGCCGGTTCTGCCGCGCTTCGTCGTGGAGGCCTGCGGCCAGCGCCCGCAGACCGGCTGCGGACGATGGCCGTGTCATGCGGTCAGCGCAGGCCGACCACCGGGCGTTTCTCGGTCGTCCACTCGTACATCGAGCCGTCGTAGAGCTTCACGTTCGGGTTGCGCATGACCTCGCTGAGCACGAACCACGCGCCGGAGGCGAGGTGGCCCGTGTTGCAGTAGGTGATGCTGGGCTTTTTCGAGTGGATGCCCAGATGCGGGAAGATCTTCGAGTATTCGGCTGCGGTCAGGTAATGCGCGCTGCCGCCGGATTCGGCACTGCGCACGTCCGGCGGCAGGTTCACGGCGCCCTTGATATGGCCGGCGGCGCCGACGTTGGGCTTCTTCACCAGGCCGACGAAGAACGGCATCGGACGGGCGTCGACGATCTGCGCCTTGCCGATGGCACGGGCCACGTCACGGCTGGAGGCGACATAGCGCATGTCGGCCTTCGAAGCCGTCCAGGTGCCGCCACCAGCGGTCGCGACCGCGGTGCTGACCGGCAGGCCGGCGTCGATCCAGCCCGTGGTGCCGCCGTTGAGGATGGCCAGGTCATGGTCGCCATAGACCTTCATCGACCAGTACACGCGCGCGGCCATGTCCAGGTCCGCTCCGCCCAGTCCCTCCGGCACGATCACCGTCGGGCGGCCGGCCTTGACGCCGACCTCGCGCATCAGTTTCTGGAAGTCCGCCTGGTCGGGAAGCAGCCACTTGATCTCGCGGCCGTCGACCATGCGCGGCACGCGCGCTTTGCCGAAGTCCAGCAGCAGCGCGCCGGGGATGTGGCCGCCGAAGCCGGTCAGCGTCTTCTTGCCGTTGCGGGTGGCGAATGCCGGTGCCTTGGTGAACGTGGCAGCATTGCTGCGCACGGCCACGATGTTGACCTCGTTGCGGTGCTGGTTCAGCCACTGCGGGGTGACCAGCGGTCCCGGCAGCTTGACTGCGGCCTGGGCCATGGTGGCGCTGGCGAGCAGCAGCACACATGCCCATATGATCTTGCTGTGCATTTTCATGTGGATCCTCTCCCGTCTGTTGCGGTGTATTCAGTGAATGGCGTGGTCGAAGGCGGCCAGTTGGCGTTCGAAGGAGACCCGGCACTGGCTCAGTACGTGCATGCGCCGGTCCTCCATCAATCCGGGGCGGCGTCCGCCTTGCGTGCGGATCCTGACCCGACGGTCGCGATGGTGGAGCAGGGCGTTGATCTGGGGGGCGAAGATGCCCAGTTGCGCGCGCAGCCAGCGTGCCGTGGCGTCCTCGGCAGGATCCGTATCCCTGGCGATCCGGTTCGCAAGATCCACGACGCGTTCGGCGGTTTGCCAAGTCTCGTTGGTGACCCAGCGGTTGGTGGTGAACAGTCGCAGCGGCAGTCCACGCGCATCCACGCCGATGGCCACGATGTGCGTGTACCGCGGCGTGCCCTTATCGTCGGCGCCCAGTTGTGCGAACAGGTGGTAGTGCCCGTGTTCCTGGCGCAGCGCTCCGGAGACGGCGTGCGAGTGGTAGTAGTAGTGCAATGCGTGCGGACCGGTGCCCAAGGGGCTGGCCCCGGTGCCCCGGTACTGCTGCCACAGGCAGGGAGCACCGGATTCGCGGACCGCATCGGCCAGGGGGACCTGGCCGCGTTCGGCAAATGCCTGCAGGCAGTCGAGCAGGTCGTGGGCAGCACTGCGCATGTGCCCGCGACTGCTGTCGTCCAGGGCACGAACCTCGGCCACGATGCGCGCCTGCGGGAAGGGCAGGCGCGCATCATCGGTCATGGTCCGGGGCGTGCTCATGGATCAGCCCTGGCCGTTGCCGCTTTGACTGGGGGCGCACGGGTTGCTCGGCTGCGGGGCACTCGAGGACGGGGCGGTCGATTGAGGCGCGCACGGGTTGCTGGGCGCCGCTTGCGCCTGCGGTGCGCACGGATTGGTCGGGCCGGCTTGGCCGGCTTGCGGTGCACACGGATTGCTCGGGCCGGCCTTGGGCGCCTGTTGTGCGCTGGGGGCGGGCGCCTTGCCGTTGTTCTGTCCCTGGTTGCAGGCGGACAGCATCGGCGTCATGGCGCCGATGGCCAGGGTCAAGGCCGACAGCTTGCCGGCCAGCAAAGCCTTGTTGGTCTGATTTTTCTGGGTCATTTCTTGGGTACTCCTGAAGTGGTTCTTGCTCAATCGGCGCAGGTGATGGATTCGGATGTGCCATTGCGGCGCGTGAACCACCATACGCCCACGGCACAGCCGGCCAGCAACAGCAGCACCAGCCAGGCCGGCAAGCCCAGCAATTGGTCGAGGGTTTGCGCACGCGGTCCCGCCGCCGCCGTCATCAACGGCTTGATCGGGTTGTAGATGCCGGCGAAGAACACCACGCCGAAGACCAGGCCGACGAAGAACACCAGGCCGTCGATGCGCCCGGCCGCGGCGCCGACCACCGCCGTACCCGGGCAATACCCACCCAGGCCCATGCCGACACCGATCAGGGCACCGCCAAGCAGGGTTGCCCACAGGAAGGTGGTGGGAACGAAGATCTGGCTGGAACTGATCGCACCGAACAGCTCCAGCACGTACAGGCCGCCGGCGGCCACCAGGATCGCAGTGAACATCACGTTGAACACCGTCCAGTCCTGCAGCCGCAACTGCGCCGTCAGCCGGCAACCGTTGCCCAGGCCGCCGCGCTGCAGCACGTAGCCGAACAGCGCTCCACACACGAGTCCGGAAACGGGTCCGGTCCAGCCCAGTGGGAAAGTCATCGCCACATCCTCTTGGTCAGCAGGCCGGTCACCAGGCCGGCGCCGAAGAAACCGATCAGGAACACGAAACCGGCCACGGCCAGGGTGGCCGAGCCGGACAGTCCCATGCCGCTGGTGCAGCCGGCCGACACCCGGGCGCCGAAGCCGGACAGGATGCCGCCGGCCAGGGCCAGCGCCAGGCGGCCACCATTACGCGCCCTCGGCGGGCCTTCCACGCGCATCCGCAAGTGACCGGACCACCAGGCGGCCAGCAGGGCGCCCAGGGCCACGCCCAGCACCTCCCAGTTGATCCAGGAGTCGAGCGGGTTGCGCCCGCTCTGGACCATCCAGCCCAGGTAACCGTTGGCCTGGGTGCTGGTGGGCGCCACGGCATTGGAAGCCGCCGCTGCCAGCGCTGTCGGAGAACCCGAAGCGCCCAGCCCATGGCCGGTCATGACAAAGGTCAGCAGTAGCACCAGGCCGAGTACGGCACCGGCAAGATGGGCATTCCAGATGGGACGCTGTTTCATGGACTCCTCCCGCAATGTGATTGCGTATGCCTGGCATCCCCCGACGCCGCATACCCCTTGGGGTATAAGCATATAGCGGCATTATGTCGCATTGTCATGCTGCGCTGCGGCATCGGGGATGAAGAAAAGCCCCGGTTGGTCGGAAGCGAGGGGGTGGCGGCGGGGAAGTGGGCTGTTGTGGCATTAAGGCGTTGATATACCATGGATAATCCGTGCCTTCCGGTGCCAGCGGAAGATGCCTTTTCTAGCGTATCGTGTCGCGTGCGACCCTTCATTCACAGCCCTCCGAATGGGTCTGCCAGGGGGTCGGAAATGCCACGGAGCGTTGCTGTATCGATTTCGGCATCCAGGACCCGACCGACCTGCCAGGAGGACGCGTTCGGTATCGCAAATGCGCGTTGACGGGTCTTGCGAGACCCTTCGAAGCGTGCGCATTCGGAACAACCTTTCACGCTCCGGTGAAGTTCACGGTACGGCGCGTAGACAGCGACTCACAAGCCGCCAAAGGATGTAGTTCCGAAGGGTTGCGACATGCATGCGCGCCCCTTGCAGGCGCGAGCGCTCACCGAGACGGCAAGCGTCATCATGCGATGGGGCATGATGGCGTGTGCTGCCGAGGAAGTTCCAACGAGAAAGGCCGCCCTTGCGAGGCGGCCTTTTTCGTTGAATCGATTGGTGGAGCGGAGGAGGATCGAACTCCCGACCTTCGCATTGCGAACGCAAACATATATACATATATATCAATAGCATAGACTAAAAAAACCCGTATATGCCACAATATTGCCACACTCACGGGAGTTGAGACATGGCGACCTTCCGAAGGCGGGGAAAGCATTCCTGGGAAGCACAGGTGCGCCGTAACGATTGGCCACCGCAGTCCAAGACCTTCAGTACCAAGGCCGAAGCCGAGGCCTGGGCCAAAATGATCGAGTCCGAGATGAGCAGGGGCGTGTGGCTCGATCGGAGTGAGGCTGAACGTACATCTTTGCTGGAACTCCTCGATCGCTACGAAACGGAGGTGACGCCTTCGAAACGCGGCGCGATCCAGGAGTCGTCCGTATTGGCAGCTTGGCGCCATACCCCGATGGCGGTGCGGACCGTGGCGAGCATTCGTGGCTACGATGTGGCCCAACAACGCGATCAGTGGCTGAAAGACTTTGCGCCAGCCACGGTCTTGCGACGACTCGCTGTGTTATCCCACGTCTTCAGCACGGCAAGACGTGACTGGGGTATGGAAAGCCTGGCCAATCCCGTTGAGCTGGTGCGCAAGCCTTCACCGAACAATGCTCGTATGCGACGTGTTGTGGGCTCTCAGGCAACTGATCGTCAGGATGAATTGACAAGAATCGCCGATGCCACAAATTCACCTACCTTGCCCACGATCGTCACCTTGGCCGTGGAAACCGCCATGCGGAGAGGCGAGATCGCGGGATTGCGTTGGGAGCATGTGGATCTGGATCGGTGCGTGGCACACATACCACTGACCAAGAATGGGCATAGTCGGGACGTCCCGCTATCCCCGGTAGCTGTAGAGGCGCTATCAACACTGCAATCGGATCGATCCTTAAAGGACTCAAGCCGCGGTGCGGTATTCGCCTTACGTCCTGACGGAATCACGCAGTCCTTTGAACGGGCCAAGCAGCGCGCACGCGCTATCTATGAGCAAGAGTGCGCAGAGTGCGGAGAGGAGCCCATTGAAGACTTCCTGGTTGGGCTACGTTTCCACGATCTGCGCCATGAAGCCACGTCCCGCCTGGCGTCGCGGTTCCAACTGCACGAGTTGGCAAAAATCACGGGGCATCGCGACACACGTATGCTGCTGCGCTATTACCACCCTGATGCAAGTGAGCTTGCAAAGAGGCTGGTTTAGCCTACGAAAACTGGGAGATGCGGCCAAGACGAGGTGGCCTTGATACTGGGGGTTGTTGACGGCGTTACGCCGATCTGCGCTGGCAAATTGCCCATGTGCCAACCAAGGTGGATCCGGGGTTCAGATCGTGTTGGTGATGAATGTAGTGGTCAAGAGCTGAAGGCCCCATTTGATCTCGAGTGGGGCGCGGTGACTGACGTCGGAAATCAGCTGCATTGTTGCTGGCCGTTGCCTATGTGTTGCCGAACAAGTGACCCGGCTGGCAGATCATGTTGGTGATGTTGTTAAACGTCAGCAGCAGAACACACCATTTGTATCAGCGCCGGGGTTCCTGGTACCGGGTCTGGGCAGTTCGAGCATCGGATCGGTTGGGGATCGCTATTAGGGGTCGGGCAGTGAATGAACACTTCTTCATCCTTGCGCTGCCTCCTACACCGTTTCGGCAAAGTTGCCGAATTCGTGCACTTCTCATCCTGAGGATTACGTTACCCTCGGCCGAGGGTCCTAAGCAGGGCCATGGGGACTATCAGGGGAAAAACGATGAACCAGGGATGGGTACGTGCGTGCCTCGCGGCGCTGCTGCTCTTTGTTGTCGTGGTGCTTCCCGCATGGGGGCAGGATGCTCAGCCGGAAGCCGACTACAAGAAGTTGATTCGGGTCGATCAGGCGATCCACCCGCTGGGAGCGCATCCCTTCGGGGAAAACATTGGTCTGTACAACGGCCATTTGTCGTTTCGCGTCACCGACGTCAGTGCCCGTGGTAATGGCCCGGTCTTGCAGTTGACGCGTGCATTCAATCTCAAAGGAGCAGTCGGCGTACCGTCACCAGTGCGGAGACAATTGCATCGGTGACTGGACCATCGACTTGCCGCGCATCCGAGACGCTGGCTGCTGAAGGGGCATATGTAACCAATCCGACCACGAGCACATCGGTAAAAGTATCCGGATGGGTCGTGAGTAGTGCCACTGGCTTCACAACCATGCGTTGCCAGGATTTCGGCCCGCCACCGCTCTACATTACAAGTCTCGCATCAAGGGACCACCATGCCGACGGAGTGGGATCCAAGGCAGTGGTGGCAGGACTACCATCTGATCATCCCGGGGCAGGGCAGTCAGGACATTCTGGTAAATCAGGATGCCGCAACCAAGGGCACTTATCCGGCTGTCACCAAGAACCACTGGCGATTGAGTTGTATCAGATCCGAGTCAATGGCAATCCTTACTGCCAATGGACAGCCCGGTGATGGATTTATTGCGCATGCGCCCGACGGTACCGAATATTATTTCAATGAGTTGATCGTATGGCCTAGCGCTGGGTGCCTCTCAAACCACGTGGAACGGCGACACGCCGATTTCAGACAGCATCGGTCGAGCAGGTGGCCTTTCTTCTGGTCACCAAGGTCGTTGACCGGTTCGGGAATTCGTTGACATACAGTTACAACTCAAGCGGAGCGCTGACTGGTATCACGGCCAAGTGACGGCCGTGCTTTGAGCGTTCAATACAACAGTGCGGGCAAGGTGCAGAGCGTTACGTTGCAACCATCTTCCGGTGCGCCGCGGACCTGGACGTATGCCTACACGTCGTTCACCAACCCGCTTTACGGCGGCAGCTTGACGACACTTGCAGTCCGTCACGCTGCCCGATGGCAGTCAGTGGCAGTACAACTTACAGAATTTTATTGCGCTGCCTTATCTGGTGGATCCTTCGACACCGGGAAGTTGCAACACGATTGATGCCCCGACAGACCTGAACCCGTTCACGGCGACCATTGTCCATCCATCAGGCTTGACCGGTACGTTTACGGTCAAGGACATGCTGCATGGTCGATCGTTTGTTCCGCAGCGATGCGCGAATACAGGGGGCCTCGCTACTGCGGATACAGCGGGGACGTACGCACACAATCCCCGACAAGTGGTACGACTTCACGGTTACCCAGCGCACGATATCGGGTGCTGGGGTGCCAACGCGAACCTGGGATTATCAATACTCCGCAGCCAATGCCAGCTGGGATACCTGTACCGGCTCGTGCCCTACCACCGTCTGGACGGACGTGATCAATCCGGACGGTAGCACGGTCCGGCGTACCTTCAGCAACAAGTTCGATATCAGCGAGAGCCACTTGCTTGAGACCGATTATTACTCGGGTGCCGTGGGTTCCTCCACGCTCATGAGATCGGTCAAGAACGTGCAGTACGCGAATCCAACTCCGGATCCGAATACGACGGCCATGGCCATCCTCGGCTGGCGGATAGCTCGATCCCTGGCTCAACCAAACCCAGCTCACCGAGTATTCGCCGCTGCAGGAAAGACAGATCGTCCAAGATGGCGATACATACACATGGCTTGCAGAGAGCTACGACGCGTACGCCCGAGTCGCCAGGACCAAGCGTTACAACACGATCGCAGGGCAGGTTCCAGACGAAACCCAGACCACGTACTACGACGATACGAATCTATGGGTCCTGGGTCTGCCTGAGGAAACGGATACCCTGAATCCATCGGATCACTCGGTTCAGGCCGTTGTGAACAGATACGTTTACAACTCGTCCAATGACACCCTCCAGTCGCGCTATCACTTTGGCCAGAAGGTGATGGACTATACCTTCAACAGTGCAGGGCAACTGGCCAGTTTCACGGATGCCAACGGCCACACCACCAGCCTGTCCAGCTACGTCCGCGGCATCCCGACCGCCATCAGCTATCCCGATGGCACCAGCGAGTCGCTGGCGGTCGATTCGTTTGGCGATATCACGGCTATCACCGACCAGGCCGGCGACACGACCAACTACAGCTACGACGCGATCGGCCGGGTCACCGAAATCGACTATCCGGCCGTCACGCCGGCGCGCAATCCCACCACCTTCACCTACAGTTACGTTACCGGCGCCGAGCGCGGCATCACCGCCGATCACTGGGACCGGACCGTCAGTCAGGGCAACGCGCGTCACGTGACGTATTTCGACGCTGAGCTGCGTCCGATGTTGACCGATACGTATATCAGCGGCACCAGCGGTTCGGATGTCACCGCGGCCAGCGCCTACAACTGGCGCGGGCAGACCACATTCGCGTCGTATCCGGTGTCCGGCAGCCCGAACGTGTCGGCTCTGACGCTCGGTACGCACACTTCGTACGATGCGCTTGGCCGGGAAACCGAAGTCGACCAGGATGCCGAAAGCGCCGTGGGCGGCAGCGTGACCTCTACAACCGCTTACCTCAGCGGTGCCCGCAAGCAGGTCACCGACCCCAACGGCAACGTCACCACGACCAGTTACCAGGTCTTCGACACGCCCACCTATGACAACGTGATCGAGGTGCAGGCGCCCGAAGGTATTACCCAGACCATCACCCGCAACATCTACGGCAACCCGACGTCCATCACCCAGTCCGGCGGCGGCGAGCTCCTGACCAAGACCCTGGCGTACGACGCCCAGCAGCGCCTGTGCCGGCGCACTGAACCGGAAAGCGGCAGTACGGTGATGGCCTACGATGCGGCCGGAAACCTGAGCTGGAGCGCCGAGGGACAGACCATTACCGGTAGCGGTTGCGGTCAGACGCAGGTCCCTGCCGGCGCTCGGGTCTCACGTACGTATGACGCCTTGAACCGGGTGCTCAGCATCAGCTATCCCGACGGTGTCGGCAGCGCCAGCTTCACCTACGGCCCGCGCGGCAACATGGCCAGTTCCAACGTGCCCTCGGATGGGGCCGACTGGTCCTACATGCACAACGCCACCGGCGAGCTGACCGGCGAGACGCTGTCCATTGACGGCTACCAGTGGCCATTCACCTACGCGTATGACGCCAACGGCGCTCTTGGCCAGCACCACCTATCCGGACGGTACCGTGGTGCCGTATGCACCCGATGCGCTGGGTCGTCCCACCGAGGCTGGTACCTATGCCAGTGGTGCCGAATACTATCCGGACGGGCACCTCGAATACCTGACCTACATGGGTGGGTCCGAATATGTCGCCGAGGAGAACACCCGCCAGATCCTGCGTAACATCAGCTACGCGCAAGGTAGCAGCTTCGTATTCAGCGAGGATCTGAATTACGACAAGAACGCCAACATCACGCAGATCAACGATCTGGTGGATGGCACGCGCACCGCATCGTTTACCTACGACGGCCTCAACCGCCTGACCGCGGCCACGGACACCTCGTTGTGGGGTACCCAGAGCTACGGCTATGACGCGCTCAACAACATCACGCAGATGAGCAACGGCGGCGTGACGGCCACGTACAGCTATGACGCCAACAACCTTCTGACCAGCATCAGCAGTGGTGGCTCCACCCTGCACAGCTTTACCTACGACGCTCGCGGCAACACGACCGCCAAGGACAGCACCAGCCTGCTGTTCGACGAGGCCAATCAACTCGACCAGGTGGTGGGCAAGGACAGCTACGGCTATGACGCGTCCGGCCGCCGAGTCAAGACGACCGCTGCGGACGGCTCGAAGACCTACGCGGTCTACAGCGCGGCCGGGCAGCTGATGATGAACTACAGCCCGAACACCGGCGACACCAGCGATTACATCCACATGGGCAAGCGGTTGATTGCCAAGGTGACGACCAACAGCTCGGCCATTATCGGCAACGTCGACGGACTGACGGCAGACGCAAGCGGCAACGAGACCCTGACCGGCTGGGCCTGCTCGACGGGCCTGCTCAATTCGGTCGGAGTGGAGGTCTTTGCCGGTGGACCGTCGGGCGGCGGTGGCACGCATCTCGTCACGGCAACAGCCAACCAGAGCAGCGGTTCCACCGTGGCGTCGGCCTGTGGAACCTCTGGTACGAATTATCGCTTCGCGATCCCGATGACGGCGTCCATGCGTTCCAGCTATGGGGGGCAGAAGCTGTATGTTCAGGGCGATTCGCCCGTGGGCAACGCGAACAATGCCTTGAGTGGCTCGGGCAGCTTCACGCTTCCGCCCATGCCCGATACCCCTCCGACCTTGAGTGCGCCTTCCAGCAGCACGACCGGCAGCTTTACGGTGAGTTGGGTTGCGGTGCCGGAGGCAACCAGCTACGTGGTCCAGCAGCAGCTCAACGGCGGGACCTGGGTCCAGGTGTACAGCGGAAGCGGCACCAGCGTGGCGAGCAGCGGCCTGGGCAATGGTACCTATGGTTACCGGGCGCAATCTTGCACAGCCGGCACCTGCACCGGCTGGAGCGCCACGGTCACCGTGAGCGTGCTGCACGTGCCTCCGGAACCGGCCAGCATCAGTCTGCCGGCGAGCAGCGGCGGCACGGTAGCCGTCAGTTGGGCAGCGTCCAGTACCGCCACCAGCTACATCCTGCAGCACGCACAGAGTGGTGTCAGTGGCTGGGTGACGATCTACAACGGCAGTGGCACCAGCTATTCCTCACAGGAGACCAGCTCCGGAACTGGGTCTATCAGGTCGAGGCCTGCAACGCCAGCGGCTGCAGCACGTTCCGGGCCGGCAGCAGCGGCGTGGCGGTCACACTCCCGCCGGGCAGTGCGCCGAGCCTGAATGTGCCGTCTACGGTCAGCAATACCACCGGCAGCTACACGGTGAGCTGGAACAGCGTCGCTGGCGCAACCAGCTACACCCTGCAGGAACAGGTCAACGGCGGCAGCTGGAATACCGTGTACAACGGCAGCGCCACCAGTAAAGCCCTCAGCGGCCGGACCAATGCGACATACGGCTATCGGGTGCGCGCCTGCAATGTCGGCGGCTGCAGTGGCTGGAGTGCAAGCCAGAGTGTCGCGGTATCGGTACCGCCGCAACCACCGGCCACAGTGGCAGCGGTTCTCGAGCATCGATCCTATATTGATCTGCGCCCACCCGAGCAAACCTATCTGAATGTCAGCTGGGGCAGCGTCGGCCTTTACGACGAGCTATGACCTCAAGTACTGCCTGAACGGAAGCTCGACGTGTACCACCGTATCCACCACTGCGCTGAGCTATTCAATTCAGGCCCCCAACTCGACAACATCGGCGCAGGTGTCGCTACGCGCCTGCAACGCGGTGGGATGCTCGGCGTGGAAAGGGCCAGTAGCCGCCACTGTTGTGAACGACTGAGGGATCAGATCATGAGCAAAGGCATTGCATCATTCCTGGTGGTTCTCGGGCTGCTGTGCGCCGGCCTGTCGGCCCCGGCGCGGGCCAAGACCACGGTGACGATCTACCTGACCGATGCGCAGGGGACGCCGGTGGTGGAGACCGATGCGCAGGGGGCGGTGATCCAGAAGATGGCGTATCGGCCGTATGGGGCGCAGGTGCTGGGGCTCGGCGGAGCATGGGCCGGGGTATACGGGGCATGTGGAGGATACGGATACGGGGTTGGTGTATATGCAGGCGCGGTACTATGATCCGGGGTTGGAAGCGGTTTTTGCAGTGTGATCCTGAAAATCCGGAAAAGAAAGGAGATTTGTTTAAATTCTCTCGATATGATTATGCAAATAATAATCCAATAATTGGAGTCGATTCGAATGGTAAAAAAACAGTAGTTATTGTTGGTGGGTACTCACCACCTACCAAAAAACACTCGCTAGGGAATCCCTTAGGCCACGTTGCAATAGCATTTACAGGGCGTGGTATTTAAAGCTATATGGGACACATGATGCTTTTGGTGGAAGCGTAACTAGTTACCTTGCATCTCAGGGCAAATACCGTTCATCCATGGCGATTGTATTAAATACTACAAAATCTCAAGAAGCTAAAATGGCCCAATTCGTACAAAAAAATTACGGAAAAAATTCAACCGAAAAATATAGTGTACTGAATCATGATTGCGCAACAGCAGTGAGTGGTGCCCTTGCGAGCGTAGGGATTGGGGTAAAATATATTGAAGCTACATCAATGACTGGAACATTAGTTCTAACGCAGTTGCCATCGACTGTTAAGATGATGGCTTTGTCTTATCCAGGCGCTTCAGTGGTTTCGTTACCAAAAGGCGGAAAAGTTCCTAAACAATTTAGGACATTTAACCCTATTCATGTAAGTACTAATTAAAATGAAAATAAAAATTAATTTAAAAGCTGGAATATATGCTTCGCTGGCAGTATTAACTTTAATGGCTTCTTTCATTTATTTCCATTATGTCTTGCTTCCAAATAGCAATAAAAGTAAATCATATTTAGAGATCACCCAAGCTCCCATATGGGCTTCACTTCAAACCCTAGAATTTTCAAGTCGAAAATTGAAATTAAATGTTCCGGTGATTCGAAAATTGGATACGGGTGACGGAGTTTATACTGTACTTGGTGTTGCCAAGAGATCAAAACTACCTTTATGTATGGATTATTTTAAATATAAATTCTGGTTTAAACGGTATATATTCGATGCCGTATGAGGAATCATTCACCCTCCCTTGTGGCTACTTAAACAGCATTAAAAATAAATTCCAGATTGATAAAAAAGTTTATCGTTATTTGCATAAAAACTGCACCAAACTTTAGGAAATTTGCGCGGGCGTCCGATCTTAACGGGTCCGACACGCTGGTTGCGCTGTGCTTCGATGGCCTTGCGGAAGCGTTCGGAGACCATGGCATGACCGCGTTGCAGGTGGGGGCTGGTGTGAAAATTTGTGGTCAGGTTCATTTTTCCTCGGAGCTGGGTGGCTTAAATAAGGGGTCAGGTTGAGCCACCCCCGATTTCTCGGACAGTAAAATCAAGCACCCGTGGCCATCTTCTCAAAGGCCTCGGGTGAACGGTAGCCGAGGCTGCTGTGTAGCCGGCTGCGGTTATAGAACGCTTCGATGTAGCTGAAGATTTGTGTGCGAGCCTCCTCGCGGCTGCTGAATCGCACGTGGTGCGTCAGTTCGTGCTTGAGCGAACTGAAGAAACTCTCCATGACTGCATTGTCGTAGGGCATGCCTTTGCGGCTCATGCTGGCAACCAACCCCGCCTCCGACAGCTGTTGGCGGTACGCCTTGCTGGTGTATTGCGAGCCTTGGTCACTGTGATGCACCGCCCCACTCGGAGGGTTCCGTCGCGCAAGGGCCATCGCCAACGCCTGGCTGGCCAGGGCCTGATCGGCCCGCTCACCCATGGCCCAGCCGACGATGCGGCGGCTGTACACATCCAGTACGGCCGCCAGGTACAACCAACCCTGGCGTGTCGGCACGAAGCTGATGTCGGCCACCACACCTGATCCGGTGTCGGGCTGGTGAAAGGCCAGCACAGCAAATTGGGTGCGGCCGGCACGCGCTGATACGGGCCGCGCGCCTGGATGTAACGGCGCCGCCTTCGCGTCTGGATCCCGCCTGCGCGTCTCAATCGATGCACGCGATGGCATCCACACGACTCTCCCTGTTGGCGCAGGGCGCGCCACAACCGCTCGTACCGTAGGCCTCGCGATACTCGACATGCAGGCACCGGATGCGCTTCAGCAACCGCGCATTCTCCTGCGCGCGTGCGCTGGGGCGGCGGTTGCGCCAGGCGTAGTAGCCACTCGGCGAGACACCCAGGGTGCGACACATCGTGCGCACCGCGTGGCCACGCTCGCCTGCGATCCAGGCGTACTTCACGGCAGCTCCCGCGCGAAGTACGCCGCCGCTTTTTTTAGGATCTCGTTTTCTTCCTTCAGGCGTGCCAGTTCGCGCTTGAGTGCGGTCAGCTCATCGCTACTGGTTTTCGGCCGACCGCTTCCGCGGAAGGCCTGTTCACCCTTAGGGAAAACCGGGGTCAGAGTGCACTTTTCCATTGCTTGGCATGTTTGCGCGGACGTCCGATCTTAACGGGCCCGACACGCCGGTTGAGCTGTGCTTCGATGGCCTTGCGGAAGCGTTCGGAGCCCAGGGCATAACCGCGTTGCAGGTGGAGACGAATGGCTTCGGTGTCGGAAGGATCGACGGTTTCCAGGACAAGATCGCGGTAGACCTCCTGGCGGTCTCGTGGTGTGCGGCCCAGGGCCAGGTAGGAGGCATGCGGTTGCACGAGGTTGTCGGACACACCACGGGCGTTGCAACGATGGCTTGACCAGGGGTAGTCCAAGGGGTCGGCCGTCATGCGGGCACGCACCGGATTGAGCTCGATATAGCGGTAGCACCGCAGCAGGTAGTCCTCGCTGTCCACGAGGCAGGACTTGTAGCGTCCTTCCCACAGCGTGCCGGTGCGGTGATAGCGGTCGTTGACGTATCGCACATAGCGCCGCCCGAGCGCTTGCATGACGCGGGAGACTTTCCCGGAGCAGAGGGCGTCATCAAGAGATGCACATGGTTGGTCATGAGCACATAGGCGTGAACGTGACAGCCTTCGCGCAGCGCGATCTCGCGCAGTTCATCCCGATAGCGGTCGTAGTCGACCGTGTGGAAGAAGCAGGGTTGCCGGTCGTTGCCGCGCTGAATGACGTGCTGGGCAACACCAGCCAGATCCAGTCTGGGTTGTCGAGGCATGATGCGAAACAGAGTGGGAGAAGGTTTCGCTATCTTGGTCCAGGGCCGCAGCAGGAGTCTGTCGGCGGATGCAGCCGGCGCGTGCCGGGAAAGTTCAACACCTTAACCCAACTTTCCGCTGAGACGGGGTAGAACTCGGGGGAACTTACGGCATGTTGGGAGTCGAGAAGGACGGCAACCCCGACGTCGCGATGACGTGTTCGCGCGGCAAATTCGGGACACTGCGCGTGTCCTATCGGGTGACGCTGGGTCACGCCATGGGACAAATCGGGGACACGGAATGCAAAAAGGCCGAGGGTTCGCATCCTCGGCCTTTCTGTAAGTGCTTGATTTTGGTGGAGCGGAGGAGGATCGAACTCCCGACCTTCGCATTGCGAACGCGACGCTCTCCCAGCTGAGCTACCGCCCCACGCGAGGCGCGCATTCTAGCAGCGTGCGGGGGGCGCGCCAATAGGCGGCGCGCGCTTTGTCACGCATCGGGCAGGTGGGCGGCCAGGCGTTCGTGCAGCAACTCGCGGCGCCAGCCGTCCAGGGCTTGCGGCCAGGTGCGGGTGGCAATGAACCATTCCAGCGCCTTGCGCGGGGCCAGCAGGCCGGTCGGGAGGTCGAGGCCGGATGCGACCTGCTCGACGTCCTTCTTCATGGCCGACAGGATGCGCTTGCCGGCGCCGTCCAGCGGGGCCGGGATGGCCTCGGTGGCCTCGACCTCGTCGGGCTCGACCGGGCGCTGCAGCAGGTCCATCAGGTCGCGTCGCTGGGCGCCGCGCAGGGCGCGTTGTCCCTGGGTGCGGGCCGACAGTTCGTTGCCGCTGTCGGGGAGATCCTCGACCAGCGACATGATCTGGGCGTCCTGCAGCAACCACGGGCGCGGCTTGTCGATGGCGCGCGCGGTGGCCTCGCGCCACAGCAGCACGCGGCGCAGCAGGGCCTGGCGTTCGCGTGGCCAGAATGCGGCGCCGCGCAGGGCCTGCTGCGGCTGGTCGTCGCCGTTGCGCCCGGTGGCTCGGCGCTTGAGGCGTTCGCAGTCGTGCTCGAACCAGGCCATGCGATCGCGTTCACGCAGCTCGCGGTCCAGGCGTTCGTGGATGGCGTGCAGGTAGACCACGTCCAGCGTGGCGTACAGGCGCTGCGAGTCGGTCAGCGGGCGCTGCATCCAGTCCGAGCGGGTTTCGCCCTTGTCCAGCTGCACGCCGGTCACGGCCTCGACCAGCGCACGGTAGCTGATGCCCAGGCCCATGCCGCAGAAAGCCGAGGCGAGCTGGGTGTCGAACAGACGGGCCGGTCCCTCGGGGAGCAGCGGCGCCAGCACGTCCAGATCCTCGCTGGGACTGTGCATGATCCACGTCGGGGCGCGTTCGCGGTCCATGTCGGCCAGGCTGCCGTCCAGCGGGACCGCCAGCGGGTCGACCAGGGCATAGCGGCCGTCATGCGCGAACTGGAGCAACGCCAGCTGTGCGTGGAAGGTGTTGCGGCGCATGAATTCGGTATCCACGGCAAGCAGGCCGTCCACGCCGGACAACCAGTTGTCCAGGGCTTCTCGCGTGCCGATCCATTCGGCTTCGGGTGTCGTGGCAGATGGGGTGCTGTCGATCAAGATGCGGTTCCGCGCAGGGGCGCACCGGAAGTCGTTGCCCTGGTGCGCCTGTTTGCCTAAGGTGGCCCCGCAAGATAACAGGGCGCCGCGTGCTTGGCATGTCCGGCGGTCCGGGTACCATGCCATGGACGGGCATCCCGTCCGCCCAGGTCTACGAGAGCTTCCATGCCGAGCAGCAAGTCCGAACGTCGTCAACGCGCCCTCGGTGGCGTCATCGGCGTGGTCGTGCTGGTGCTGGCCATGCTCTACCACTTCTTTCCCGGACTGCTGCACGTGCAGCGAGACGAGAGCCGCCTGCAGGGTTCGTCGTCCATGCAGATGATGGCGCCGCCGCTGGGCTTCGAGCAGCGACCGCAAGCCGCCACGGGCACGGCCCGCAGCAGCGATGAACTGCATGCCGGGCCGCCGCTGTCGCTGGCACCGCACGCGGTGATTGCGGCGCGTCTTCGGCCGGCGCCTGCCTCCAGTGCGGGCCCGGGGGCGAAAGGCCCGCAAAATGCCAAGGTCAACGACCTGCTGACCCGGGCCGCCGATGCCCTGGGCAAGGGCAACCTGACCGGTGGCGACGGCAGCGCCATGGCGCTGTACCTGAAGATCCTGG
Organism: uncultured Gammaproteobacteria bacterium; assembly: GCA_963817755.1. GTDB lineage: Bacteria > Pseudomonadota > Gammaproteobacteria > Xanthomonadales > Rhodanobacteraceae > Oleiagrimonas. The sequence continues at coordinate 976,984 of CAWFPB010000003.1, read as the reverse complement.
ACATGAGTCCGGACAATCAGCGCGCGCGCGCCGGCCTGGCCCACGTGAGACAGCGTCTGGTGGCCGAAATCGAGGACAACCTTGCCGGCGGCGATACTGATGCGGCGCGCACCAGCCTGGGCATCCTGCGTCGTCTTCCGGGCGCACAGGCGGATACCAAGCGTCTTCAGGCCAGCCTTGCGGCCCTGCAGAAGGTACAGCCGCTGCTGGCACAGGCCGCGGACCTGATGAAAAAGGGCCAGGAGATGCAGCCCGCGCAGTCGAATGCGCTGGCGCTGTACCGCAAGGTATTGAAGCTCGACCCGGCCAACACCGTGGCGCGGCAGGGTTTGCACCGGATCCAGCGCAAGCTGCTGGACAAGGCGCTGGGTGCGGTGGCGCAGGACGATTTCGACGGTGCCGACCAGGCCCTGGCTCAGGCAGCGGAGATCGATCCCAATTCGACCGCGCTGCAGGATACCCGGGGCCGGATCGAGGGCATCCGCAGGCAGCGAGCCGAGGCTCGCCTGGAGCAGGCCGGCACCGCGCTGGATGGCGGCGACTTGGTGCTGGCGAAAAAGCTGCGTGACCAAGCCCTGGCCATCAGTCCGGACGTACCGGGGGTGAACAAGCTCGACCAGCGCCTGCACAATGCCCGGGTCTATGCCAGCTACCATCCCGGACAGGACTTCAGCGACAGCTACGTCGACCTGGGTGGGCACGGTCCGACCATGGTGGTGATTCCCACCGGCAGCTTCTTGATGGGTTCTCCGGAAAACGAGTCCGGGCACAAAGCCAGCGAGTCGCCGCTGCACAAGGTCGCCATTGAGCAGGGTTTTGCAGTCTCGCGTACTGAGATCACGGTGGCCCAGTTCCGCGAATTCGTGCGCAACAGCGGCTACGTACCCGACTCGGTGAAACTGGGCGGCTCCAACGTCTACGACGGCCAGCGCGGAACCATGCGCGACGATGCCGATGCAACCTGGGAGGACAACTACGCCGGACGTCCCTCGCGCGACGACCATCCGGTGGTCAACGTGTCCTGGCGCGACGCCCGTGCCTACGTGAAATGGCTGTCCCGCCATACCGGCAAGGCCTATCGCCTGCTCAGCGAGGCCGAATACGAATACGTGATGCGCGGCGGCACCCAGACCCCGTTCTGGTGGGGCTCGGGTTCGCCTCGGCGCGAAGTCGAGAACCTGGCCGGCGGACGCGACCGTTCGCCGCTCCGGCGCAGCTGGACCAACGCTTTCCGCGGCTACCGCGACGGCTATTGGGGCGATGCGCCGGCCGGTCATTTCCTGCCCAATCCGTTCGGCCTGTACGACATCGACGGCAATGTCTCCGAATGGGTCGACGATTGCTGGCACGACAACTACACCCGCGCACCCGTCGACGGGACTGCCTGGGTCAATCCGGGATGCGCCCTGCGCATGATTCGCGGCGCCTCGTGGGGCAGTTCACCGACGCAGGCGCGATCGGCGTTCCGCATTGCTGCCGACGCCACCACCCGCAGCGGACGTGTCGGCTTCCGCGTGGCCCGGCAGCTATGACCGGGCATGCGTGACGCCTGGGTGCGCGCCGACTATGATGCGCCGATTCTCTTCTCCGGAATCCTTCCATGAAAGCCAGCAAAGATTGCGTCGTGTCCTTCCATTACCAGCTTGAGGTGGACGGTCAGGTGCACGAGAAATCGCATGATCGCGAGCAGCCCTTGCAGGTCCTGCTGGGTCGCGGACAACTGGTGTCGGGCATGGAAAAGGCACTGGAAGGCCGGTCGGAAGGCGAGACCTTCTCGGTCGACCTGGAGCCGGAAGAGGCCTATGGCCCGCGCCAGGAAGGACGGGTGCAGCGCCTTTCGAAGAAATACTTCGGCAAGGGGGCCAGGCTGGTGCCGGGTGCGGCCGTGACGTTGCGGCGCAAGGACGGCGGCGTGATGCAAGGCAGCGTGCACAAGGTCGGCATGACCACGGTCGATGTCGACCTCAATCATCCGCTGGCCGGGAAGACGCTGCATTTCGACATCGAGGTGCTGGCGGTGCGTGAGGCCGGTGAGGAAGAGCTGGCCCACGGCCATGCCCACGGTCCGGGCGGCCACGAGCACTGAGGCCCGGTCAGGGCGCCGGTGCGAAACGCTTGAGCACCGCGCGCACCGCGCCCAGGTAACCGCTGCCGAACAGGTTCAGGTGGTTGAGCAGGTGGTAGAGGTTGTACAGCGGGGCGCGTTCGCGCCAGTCCGCTTGCAGCGGAGCGTGTTCGGCATAGTCCTGGAACAGCCGAGGCCCCGGATCGCCGAACAGGGTCAGCATGGCCAGGTCGGCCTCGGGCCAGCCGAAGTGGACCGCACCGGCATCGATCAGTGCCGGACGTCCGTCCGCGCAGCAGTGCAGGTTGCCCAGCCACAGGTCCCCGTGCAGCAATGCGGGTGGCTGTTCGGGAATCCACTGGCGCAGCCGCTCACCGATGCGCTCCACGGCATGCAGACCGGCCGCGTCGAGCCGCCCGGCATCCAGCGCGCGGCGTGCCTGGGGCAACAGTCGACGCACGGCGAAGAAGCGGTGTCCGTCGCGATCAGGCGTATTGTCCTGGAATCCGTCGCCGCACCATCCGTCGTGCTCCAGTCCGAAGGTCTCTCCCGTGACACGATGCTGCACGGCCAGTCCCGTGCCGGCGATCGCGGCAAAGTCCGCCGTCTGACTGCCGCTTCCCAGGTCCTCCAGCAGCAGGCGGTGCCCGTCCATGCCCAGGATCCTCGGCACGCGCAGGCCGCCGGCGGATCGCAGCCGATCCAGGCCCGCCGCTTCCGCGGCCAGGTAGGAGCCGGGCTGGTCTGCATGCTGTTTCAACCAGGCGTGCCGGCCATCGGCCAGCTGCACGTGGAACAGCCCGTTGCCAGAGGGCCAGGGCCCGGCGTGTGCAGGGAAGGGAACAGTGTGCGGTACTTGCATGCCCGGGCATGTCAACGCAGTGCGGGTCGTTTGGCAAGCCGGTGGCGGAGGAGCGATGGCGCATGCATCTGGTGTGAACACGTTCGCGACCCTTCCCGGGCGGAGCGCCGTTATACTGGCCGGGTATGGCGCATGACCCCACCGGGCACATGCGCAGCAGGGGGATACGCATGCCGGACCGCCAGAACATCGAGTTCCAGGGTTCTCCGCGCGTGGCTGCAGGCCGTGTGCAGGGAGGGCGCGACAGCCAGCAGGATGCCGTGGCCTGTTTCTATGATCCGGCCGAGGACACCCGACTGCTGGTGCTGGCCGACGGCATGGGCGGGGACGGCGCCGGGGAAATTGCTTCCGATGGCGTGGTCACGGTGGCGCGGCGACTGTGGGAACAACGCCTGTGGCTGCAGCTTCCGGGCGCGGTGTTCCTGGAATCCCTGTGCCAGGAGGCCCACGAGGAACTGCTCCGCCGGCGACTGGGCCTGATGGGCGGTGAACCGCACTCGACCATCGTGGCGCTGCTGTTGCGGGGCGATCGGGCCAGTTGGGTACATGTCGGCGATAGTCGGCTATATCATTTCCTGGGCGGGCAATGCGTGTATCGCACGCGTGACCACAGTCTTGCCGAACTGCGCGTGCAGCGCGGCGAGATCCGGCCCGAACAGGCGGCGCAGCACGTCGACCAGCACAAGTTGCTGCGCGGCCTGGGTGGTTCCGCGGTGCCGGAGGTCGAGCATGGCGGGACCCGTCTGCGTGTCGGACAGGGTTTCGCATTGTGCAGCGATGGGGTGTGGGAACATCTTTCGACCCCGGAACTGGGCCGGTACGCCGTACGCGAGGATCAGGAGCAGGCTTTGCGCGATGCGCTTACGCTCGCTGCCGAGCGTGGCGGTGCCGACGGCGACAACGCGTCCCTTATTCTGGTCCGTGCATCGGCGGCCGGAAGGCTGCGACGCTACACGGCCGGCCTGTGGGCGCGGGCCATCCTGATGCCGACGGCACTGCGTCGCCGGTCCACCACCTGATTCGTGTATTCCCTGGAGTATGGCAAACACATGACACCGAAACCGCATTTCCGGGACTGCAAGACGGCAGTCCTTATGACCGGCCTGCTCGCGTTGCTGGCCGGTTGTGCCCAGATGCAGTCGCTCAAGCGCAGCATCGGGCATGCGTTCGGCGTGCATGCACCGAAAGTCACCACCAGCAAGGCGCCGGCATCCGCGCAGTCGGCGCCGGCCCCCGCAGTGGAAGTGGCGCCGGTGGTGCCCCTGAAGACCATCGTCTCCCGACAGTTGCAGAACGGCCACTACGCGACCGGGAAGAAGCAGTTGCACCGGTATCTCCAGGTGCATCCGGACGACCGTGCGGCACGCGACCTGTGGCGGCAGCTGACGATCGATCCGGACAGGCAACTGGGCACGCGCTCGCGCATGCACGTGGTGAAGTCCGGCGAATCCTACAGCAGCCTCGCGGTGCGATACCTGGGAGATGCCGACCGCTTTCTGGTCCTGGCCCGCTACAACCACGCCAGTGACCCGTCCGACCTGCGCGTGGGACAGCGTGTGCGTATCCCGCTCGATGCGCCGCACGCGAGAGACATGCGAAAGGCCGACAGCGAGACGGCCGCCACACCGTCGAAGACGACATCCACGCCCACGTCGTCCGCATCGCCCCCCCCGGGCAACGAACAGAAGGCTGCGCAATTGCAGCGCCAGAGCGTGGCGCTGTTCGAGAAGGGCCGCCGTACGCAAGCCGTCGATCGCCTGGGCAAGGCCCTGGACATCGATCCCAATCTGAAATCCTCGGGCAGCCAGGCCGATTCGGTGCGCAAGCAACTGCTGTCGGACTATCATCAGCGCGCGATCGTGCTGTACCGCGACCAGAAGCTCAGCCAGGCCATTCACCTGTGGGACAAGATCCTGGCCATCGATCCGAACTACGAACCGGCCATCATCTACCGCGCGCGTGCCCAGGAACTGCAGAGCCGCCTGAAACAGCTCTGAGGGGAGCGCTCAGGACTCCTTGCCGTCCTCGTCCGGCTCGCTGCCGGGCAGGATGCGGGTGGCAGCGACCGGCGCGACGCGGGTGCGGGTCCGGGCGCCGGGCAGGATGCGCGTGGTCTTGACGACCTTTTCCACCCGCTTTTCCTTGCCCGCTCCGCCGCTGGCGCGCATGCGCGCGTGCAGGGACTGGTTCATGAGGTTGAAGGCGGTGAACAGCCGGCCGAGTTCGTCGCTGCGTACCAGGCGGATGCGGTAGCGGAAATCGCCGCGGGCCACGCGCATCATGGCCTCGCCAAGCAGATCCAGCAGGATCAGCGGGCGGCGGAACAGCCAGTAGGCGGCGCCGATCACGGCGATCAGCGTCACGGCCAGCACGGCTGAAATGACCCACAGGGTGGTGTGCTGGGCAGCCGTCAGCGGTGCGTCGCTGACCCCCAGCCGCAGCCGGCCGACCGTCTTGTCCTGGTAGCGGATCGGGGTACTGAACAGCATCATGCTGGCGTGCATGCCCTGTACCTGGCTGCGGTAGCTGTCGACGTCGTCCTCGCGCGAGAGGTAGTCGTGCTCGTTGAGCCGCGGCAGCGCCTTGCCGACCTCGCGCGGTACGGTACTGGCCACCACCTGGCCCTGATAGTCGGCAATGGCGATGTAGTGGATCTGCCGGTTGCGCGCCACGTCCTCGACCAGCGCACGGGTCGCGGCGCGGTCGCCCAGCAGCAGGTTTTCCGCCGATTCGTGGGCAATCATGCGGCTGAGCGAGCTTCCATAGTCCAGCGCCAGTCCGTTCACCGCGGCGCGCTGCTTGCTGTAGATCGCGGCAAGGCCGATCAGCAGGACCAGGGTGAGGGTGGCTCCCAGCATGCTGGCCCAACGCACCCGCAACGAGATGATGCTGCCGGTGAGCGGGCTTTCCTGCAGGCGTTCGTATTCGCGCTGGGCCAGGCGCAGGTCCTCGATGACCTCGCTGGCGGCCTGGTAGCGTGCGTCGGCCGACTGGGCCAGCAGGGTCCGCACGATGGCGATCAGGATCGAGGGGGTGGACGGGTCGCGCGGCTCGATGACCGGTTGCGGATGGCGCTTGCGCTCTCGAATCAACTGCTGGATGTCGTCGGTTTCCGACCAGGGCAGCTTGCCCGTGAGCAACCAGAACAGCACCACGCCGAGCGAGAACAGGTCGCTGCGCGCGTCCGCACGCTTGCCTTGCAGCCGTTCCAGGGCCATGAACGAAGGCGTACCCCCGATGAGCTGGTCCTCTCCGCCTTCGCCCTGACGCGCTGGACCGCGGCGTTCGGCGATGCCGAAATCACTGAGCTTGGCCTGTCGCCAGCCCTCCATGAACATGATGTTCTCGGGCTTGATGTCGTGATGCACGACACCCTCGCCATGTGCATACTCCAGCGCGCTGGTGATCTGTATGGCCATCTCCAGGATGACCGGCAGCGGGGGCAGGCCTTCCCGTTCCACGCGATGGGCCAGCGACTCGCCGCCCATGCGCTCCATGGCGATGTAGGGCCGGCCGTCTCCGGTCTCGCCGGTGTCGTAGATGGTGACCAGGTGCGGGTGGTTGAGATGGCCGGCAGCACGGGCTTCGACCTGGAACCGGTGCCGGTAGCCGCTGTCGGCCGAGACGTCCCGGTGCAGGCACTTGATGGCCACGCGGCGCTCGATTTCCGGATCGAAGCCGGCATAGACCACCGCGCTGGCACCTTCACCGAGGATGCCCTCGATGCGGTACCGGCCGATTTGCGCTGGCATGGGATCGCTGGACATCGGGTCAGTGCATGAACAGCCACCAGGCCAGGCCGCCGAGCGCGACCAGCACCAGCATGCCGACCAGGGTCAGCGAGCGCTTGCCGCCCAAGGGGCCGGATTCGCGCGTGCGGAAGACGAACTCGGCCTGGCCGAAGCGTATGCGATCCCCGTGCTTGAGGACCGCGTCGTGTACGCGCTGGTCGTTGACGAAGGTGCCGTTGGTCGACAGCGTGTTCATGATCACGTAGTGACCGTTCTGGTTCATGATCCACGCGTGCGAGGAGGACACGCTGGTTTCGTCGATGACGATGTCGTTGTCATCGCGGCGGCCGATGGTCTGCCTGCCTGCCCGCAACGAGAAGCGCTTGCCGTCCATGCTGTCGATGCCCTGGAGCACCGGGCGGTTGGTACTGGCGCGGTCCAGTGCGTCGGCATGCGGGCCGCTGGCGGTGTGCCGGCGCAGCTCCTCGGCGGAAAACAACTGTGTCCCCTGCGGGCCCGAGACGCGCTCGCTTCCGCTGTTCCTCGACGATTCATTGTTCGGATTCATGCCACCCCCTCTCCAAGTGCATCAACTATACGCTCCGCACAACCCGCACGTCGCCGCAGATCCGGCAAACCGTTCAGGGTTGAGAAGGAGAGCACAATCGGTTCATGCGCACCCCGGTGCCCATGGCAAGAAGGCGCCGGTGGTTCCCGGGGCGATGCGGTAAAGCATGCATCGTGCCGCGTTGCGCGGCCAGTGGTGCCGAAGGTGGGACTCGAACCCACACTCTGTCGCCAGAAACGGATTTTGAGTCCGTCGCGTCTACCTATTCCGCCACTTCGGCAAGGCGGCGAGTATGCCGCAAACCGGGGCCCCGGGTCGAGAGCGTTGCGCGCTCGAACCCGGGGCCGAGTGGGGGCGCCCGTGACGGCGGCCGGGCGACCCCGTTCGAGGTCGTACCGGGCGCGGGCAGGGCAGACGCGCAGGCTTCGGGATGCTACCCTGTGGCGATTATTTACCTGTCATGACAGTTATCGTGGCCGACGCGCACTACCGACCACCCAACCTGCTGCTGGCCACCATCGGCCTTTCCCTGGCCACGTTCATGCGTGTGCTGGACACGACCATTGCCAACGTGTCGCTGCCGACCATCGCCGGCAACCTGGGTGTCAGCTACAACCAGAGCACCTGGGTGATCACCTCGTTCACCGTGTGCATGGCCATCTCGCTGCCGTTGACCGGCTTCCTGGCGCGGCGTTTCGGCGAGGTCAAGCTGTTCGTCTGGACCACGCTGCTGTTCTCGCTCACCTCGCTGATGTGCGGGCTGTCGCAGTCCATGGGCATGCTGCTGCTGTTCCGGGCCATCCAGGGCGCGGTGGCGGGACCGATGTACCCGGTCACGCAGAGCCTGCTGATCGCGGTGTATCCGTCGGAAAAGCGCGGCATGGCGCTTGCGCTGATGGCCATGGTCACCGTGGTCGCGCCGATCGTCGGGCCGACCCTGGGCGGCTGGATCACCGACAACTACAACTGGCCGTGGATCTTCTTCATCAACGTGCCCATTGGCATCTTCGCCAGCGTGGTGATCGGCGCGCAGCTGGCCGGCAAGAAGGAGGTCACCGAGCGTCCCCGCGTGGACTACGTGGGGCTGATCGCCCTGGTGGTCGGCGTGGGTGCGCTGCAGATCGTGCTCGACAAGGGCAACGACGCCGACTGGTTCCATTCCACCTTCATCGTGATCATGAGTATCGTCGCGGTGATCGGCGTGGCCGTGTTCCTGATCTGGGAGCTGACCGACGAGCAGCCCATCGTCGACCTGAAACTGTTCCGGCACCGCAACTTCACCTACGGCACGATCCTGCTGATCCTGTCCTACTCGACCTTCTTCTCGATGGGCCTGCTGCTGCCGCTGTGGTTGCAGCGTACCTTGCACTACACCGCCACCTGGGCCGGTCTGGCCGGCGCCTCGATCGGCATCGCGCCGGTGCTTCTGACCTACTTCGTGGGCAAGTATGCGCCGCGCACCGACCTGCGCCTGGTCGCCGCGGCGGCGTTCGTGGTGCTGGCGCTGACCTGTTTCATGCAGTCGCAGTTCTACATCGGCGTGGACTTCGCCCACGTGGCCCTGGTGCGTGGTTTCCAGGGCCTGGGCGTGGCGTTGTTCTTCATGCCGGTGCTGACCATCCTGCTGTCCGACCTCAAGCCCAGCGAGATCGCTTCCGGCTCGGGCCTGTCGACCTTCCTGCGCACCCTGGGCGGCAGTTTCGCCGCTTCCATCACCACGTTCGTGTGGGATCGTCGCGCGGTGGTCCACCATGCGCAGCTGGCTTCGCACATCACACCCTACAACCCGGTCTCGCGCGAGGCGCTGGAGAAGATGGGCGCCGCCGGTCATCCGCACCGCACCATGGATTTCCTCAACGACATGATCACGCGCCAGAGTTTCCAGATGTCGTTCAACGACATCATGCACGTGCTTGGCTGGGCGTTCCTGGCGCTGATCGGGGTGCTTTGGATGACCAAGCCACCGTTCCACGCCAAGCCGGCGGCTGCGGCCGCGGCGGAGGAATAGGCGTTACCGGATGCAACGGCGGGCGGTGCCGCCGCGCGAAACCGGGATAGGGAGGACACCGACCGCCATCGCTATGCTCACGGGAGCCGATCGAGGAATCCGCCGATGGCCGGCCCGTAGTGGTCGATGTCGACCAGGAACGCGTCGTGTCCCTGCGGTGAATTGAGCGCCACGAACTCGACCCGGGCACCGGCCGCCTCCAGGCCCTTGGCGATCTGCTCCTGCTGCTCGAGCGGGAACAGGATATCGGTGGTCACGCCGATCACCAGCGCGTGCTCGATGCAGATCCGCTTCAGTCCCTCGTGCACGCTGCCGTCACCGTATTCGGCCACGTCGAACCAGTCGCTGGCGCGCGACAGGTACAGATAGCAGTTGGGGTCGAAATGGCGCACGAACTTGCGTGCGTGTGCCTGCAGGTAGGACTCGACCTGGAACTCGAAGCCGAACGGGCCGTCCGGTCGATCCTCCGAATCGAGCCGGATGCGCGCGAAGCGACCGTTCCACTCCATCGCTGAGCGGTACGTGATCACGCCCAGCTTGCGCGCGATGCTCATGCCGCGTTCGGGGTAGGAGTCGTCGCTGTAGCGCCCCTCGTCCCAGTTGCGGTCCAGGCGGATGGCCTCGCGCTGCAGCGAACGGATGGCGATGGCGAACGGCTGTGCCTGCGGCGCGGTGTCCACGCTGATGTGGGCGCGCACGCTGCCGGGGTGCTGCAGCATGTAGCCGAGCGCGGCCATGCCGCCCATGGAGCATCCGATCAGGCAGGCCAGGCGCTCGATGCCCAGGCCCGCGACCACGCAGTGGGCGGCATTGGCCACGTCCTCCAGCGTCAGTTGCGGGAACTGGAGGCGATAGGGTTCGCCGGTGGCCGGGTCGATGGAGGCCGGTCCGGTCGAGCCCTTGTCGCTGCCCAGCGCGTTGACGCAGAGGACGAACCAGCGCTCGGTGTCGATTGGCTTGCCCGGGCCGAGCATGGCCTCCCACCAGCCCGGCGAGGGATCGTCCGCATTCGAGGCCGCGTGGGCGCTGGGCGACAGGCCGGTCAGGATCAGGATGGCGTTGCCGGCATCCTGATCCAGCGTGCCCCAGGTCTCGTAGGCCACCCGGGCGCCGTGCAGGGCACCGCCGCGTTTCATCGCGAATGGCGAGGGCAGGTCGTGGTAGCGGCGGGCGTCGGCCATGCGCGGTCCATGCAAGCGGGCAAGGCGGCACTGTAGCGTGCCGGCCCGCCCAGCCCAAGGGCGTTCAGTGGGTGTGGTCGATGACGACGTTCACCGTTCCGGTGTCGTCCACGGAGACCGGCCCGGCCGAGCCTTCCAGGTCGCCGCTGGCGGGCATGGCCTGTCCGCTGGGCGAGATGCGCGCCACCACCATGACCTGGTCCACGCTGGACAGGCGCAGCGACGGCGACATGCCCATGCCGTCGGTGAGCATGACCGTGGTCGGCAGCGCCGAGGCCTTCAGGCGGGCCACCGCCAGCGGCATGGGCGGTCCCTTGACGGCCCTGGCGAAGACGAACAGCGTCTCGCCGGGCTTGACCTTCGAGCGCAGCGCCGGGGACAGGCTCACGTGCACGGCGATATGTGCGCCCTCGGCGTTGCTGGTCGCGGGGTCCTTGGCGGGGGCGGACTGCGCCTGCTGCAGCAGGGCCAGGGCCTGTTGCTGGGTCTTGCCGTTGGCGCGTGCATCGGCCATCGCGATCTGAAGCTTCACGGCCTGGGCCACTTTCGAGTCCGGCTGCAGCAGTACCTGCAGGCGACGCAGGGTCAGGGCCGAATCCGCAAACTGGCCGCGCTGGTAGTCGCTGATGCCCAGCAACCACAAGCCGCGCTGGTTGCGCGGATTCTTCTTGACGGCTTCTTGCAGCAGCGCACGCGCGCGATCATTGACGTAGTGGTCGGTGCGGGCCATGGCATCCGTCTCGGCCCAGGCCACCATCAGGTCGCTGTTGTCCGGCGCCAGCTTGAGCGCCTCGCCGTAGGCATCGCGTGCCTTGGCCAGCTTATGCTGGGACGTGTAGATCTGCGCCAGCAGAAGCCAGCCCTTTTCGTCCGGCTTGCGCGCCAGCTTCTCGCGCAGTTGCGCGATCATCTGGTTGGCGTCCGGGTTGGGCTTGAGCATGGCCGGATTGAGCGCCTGGGGCGTGCCCACGTGCAGGTACAGGCCCAGTGCGCCCAGCGGCATCACGAACACGATCACCAGCGCCAGGTACAGCACGTGGCGGGGGCGGCCGTGGCGGCGGCCGGTGCGCAGCATGGGCCAGACCACCAGGGCCAGCGCGGCCAGCGTCATCAGCAGGGCGACGAGAATGAATCCGATCTTCACGACTTCGGCTCCCGGGTCCGGGGAGGCAGGGGGCTAAGGGGCATTACCAGTCCTCGAGTTCGGGTTCGGGCGTCGACTTGGCGGCGTTCCGGATGCGCTTGCGCACCGTGAACAGCACGCCGCCGGCACCCAGCAGCAGGATCGCCGCCGGCCCGAACCACAGCAGCCAGGTGGAAGGCTTGAGCGGCGGGTCGTACAGCACGTAATCGGAGTAGCGGTCGACCAGGTACTGCTTGATCTGGGCGTCCGTGCGACCTTCCTGCATCTGCCTGAAGATGATGTGGCGCATCTGCTGGGCCAGGTCGGCACGGGAATCGAGCAGGCTCTCGTTCTGGCACACCAGGCAACGCAGCTGGCGCGTCAGGTTCTGGAAGCGCACTTCCTGGGCCCGGTTCTTGAAATGCATCGGCTGGAAGGCGTGGGCGGCAAAGGCCACGCAAAGGCCCAGCAGCAGGAGAATGCCGTAGCGACGTTTCATGGCTTGTCCTGTTGTTTGAGCTGGCGGATCTTCGGTTCCAGCACCGTGGCGATCACTTCCGGGGTCAGCGGGCCGATGCGCTTGTAGCGGATGATGCCCTGGGCATCGACCAGGAAGGTCTCCGGTGCGCCGTAGACGCCGAAGTTGATCGCCGTGGCGCCGGTCTGGTCGGTCACGACCATGCTGTACGGATTGCCGTGCCGGGCCAGCCAGGCCTTGGCGTCCTCGGGCCGGTCCTTGTAGTCGTAGCCGATCAGCGGCACGCCGAGCTGCTGCGCTTCCTTCATCAGCACCGGATGTTCCTCGCCGCAGGCGTAGCACCAGCTGGCGAACACGTTGATCAGGTAGGGCTGGCCCAGCATCTCGGCCTTGGTCAGGTGCGTGCCCGGGTCGTCCAGGAGCGGCAGGGCATACGCCGGTGCGGGCTTGCCGATCAGCGGCGAGGGCACTTCGCGCTGGTCGTGGCGCGTGTTCCACCAGATGCCGAAGCCGAACAGTCCGATCAGCAGGGAGAAACCCAGCAGCGGAAGGATCCGGTTCATGCCTGCGCTCCGGCGGTTTCGGGGTCATGCACCGTGCTGACGGTAGCCGCCTCGGACTGCGCGTTTCGGCGTATGCGGAAGCGGCGGTCGGTCGCGGCCACGAAGCCGCCGATCATCATCAGGATCCCGCCGCCCCACATCCAGCGCACGAACGGCTTGACGTAGATGCGCAGGCCCCAGGCGCCGTCGTCCAGCGACTCGCCCAGTGCCACGTACAGGTCGCGCACCGCACCGGCATTGATCGACGACTCGGTCTGGATCTGGCCACCGTCATAGGTGCGCTTTTGCGGATGCAGTACGGTCAGCGGCTTGCCGTTCTCGAGCACCTCGACAGTGCCCTGGTCGGCGGTCCAGTTGGGGCCCTTCACGTGCTCGGTGCCCTTGAAGCGGAAGGCATAGGCACCGATGGTCTCGGTCTGGCCCGGCGCCAGGCGCACGTCATGCTCGACGCTCATGGCCGTGGTCAGCAGCACGCCGGCCACGAAGATGCCCACGCCCAGGTGGGCGATCAGCATGCCCAGCATTTCGGCCGGATAGCGGTTCCCGCGTGATGCTTCGCGCCAGCGCTTGACGGCATAGGCGATCACGCCGGCAAGCACGTAGACCGAACCCAGGCCGCCGAGCATGGCGCGCCACGGCGGCACGCCCTGGTAATGGACGACCAGCAGGATGCCGCCCACCACCAGCGCGGCGATCACGGCCTGCACCACGATCCGGAGCAGCGCCCGACCGTCGGCGCGTCCCCAGCGGGCGAACGGTCCCAGCGGCATCAGCATCACGGCCGGGGTCATCAGCAGGATGAACAGCGAGCCGAAATACGGCGGGCCGACCGAGATGCGGCCCCAGCCGAAGGCGTCGCCGATCAGCGGGAACAGCGTGCCCAGCAGTACCATGGCCGCCGAGGTGGTCAGCAACAGGTTGACGATCAGCAGCAGCGTCTCGCGCGAGAGCGGCGCAAACGGCTTGCCGCCGGCCACCTTCGGCGCGCGCAGCGCATACAGCAGCAGGGAACTGCCGATGACGATGCCCAGGTAGATCAGGATGAACACGCCGCGCCGGGGATCGGAGGCGAAGGCGTGCACGCTGGTCAGCACGCCCGAGCGCACCAGGAAGGTGCCCAGCAGCGACAGCGAGAAGGCGAAGATGGACAGCAGCACCGTCCAGGCCGGCAGCGAGCCGCGCTTTTCGGTGATGGCCTGCGAGTGGATCAGCGCCGTGCCCACCAGCCAGGGCATGAACGAGGCGTTCTCGACCGGGTCCCAGAACCACCAGCCACCCCAGCCCAGCTCGGCGTAGGCCCACCAGCTGCCGGCGACGATGCCCAGGGTCAAAAAGCCCCAGGCGATGTTGGTCCATGGCCGCGCCCAGCGCACCCATTGCTTGTCCAGTTCGCCGCCGAGCAGGGCGGCAATGGAGAAGGCGAAGGCCACCGAGAAACCCACGTAACCCATGTACAGCACGGGCGGATGGAAGGTCATGCCCGGATCCTGCAGCACCGGATTGAGGTCGGCGCCGTTGGCCGGCGGCGGCAACAGGCGGCCGAACGGATTGGAGGTGAGCAGGATGAACAGCAAAAAGCCGGTGCTGAGCAGGCCCAGCACGCCGATCACGCGCGCGGCGAAGACTTCCGGCAGGCGTTGGCTGAACAAGGTGATGGCCAGCGTCCACAGGCTCAGGATCAGCACCCACAGCAGCATCGAGCCCTCGTGCGCGCCCCACACCGCGGCGAAGCGGTAGTACCAGGGCAGGTCCAGGTTGGAATTCTGGGCCACGTAGGCGATCGAGAAATTGAAGTTCAGGAAGGCGTAGGCCAGCAGGGCGAACGCCAGGGCCACGAACACCGCGTGCCCGATGGCGGTCGGTCGGGCGACGGCCATCAGCGAGGAATTGTTGCGCCAGGCGCCGATCAGCGGCAGCACACCCTGCGCCGTGGCCAGAAGCAGGGCCAGGATCAGGGCCATTTGTCCCAGTTCAGGAAGCATGGTTCAGTGCCCTCCCTTCGAGGCGGCGGCCTTTTCGGCGGCTTCGGCGCGTTCCTTGGCCTTGGCCTTGCGGATGGCGTCGGCGACTTCCTTGGGCATGTAGGTCTCGTCGTGCTTGGCCAGCACCTGGGTGCCGACGAAATGGTGGCCGTCCATGTGCCCGGTCACGATCACGCTCTGTCCGACCCGGAACAGGTCCGGGAGGATCCCGGTGTAGACCACCGGCATGTCGTGGAAGCGGTCGGTGACCACGAACTGCACCTTGAGCGAGTTCGGGTCGCGCACCACCGAGTGCTCCTTGACCACGCCGCCCAGTCGGAAGGTGTTGTGGGCGGGGGCCTTGCCGGCGTCGATCTCGGTCGGCGAGTACAGGTAGTTCATGTTCTGCTGCAGGGCGAACACGGTCAGGCTGATCGCCACCGCGGCGGCGGCCACGGCCAGCAGGACGATGATGAGTCGGCGTTTGCGCTTGGGGTTCATGATGTCGGTGACGTCGGGGTCCGATCCGCGTGCGGGTCGGGCGTTGCGTGGAGTTCGGCCTTTCGGGCCTCACGTGCCTTGTGACGCTGCATGCGGGCATGCAGTTCCCGCAGCACGCGGCGCCGGCGCAGTGCCGGGGCCAGGTAATCGGCCGCCAGCACCGCGAAGAACACGGCATAGGAAGGCCAGACGTAGATGGCGTATCCGCCCATGTGCCAGAACGATGCCATGATCAGCGACCCTCCTTTTCGGCCAGTTCGCGGACCCAGTGCTTGCCGCTCTCCAGTGACAGCAGGTCGGTGCGCACGCGTCCGCACAGGCTGGCGGCCCAGTACAGGTGCACGGCCGCCATCATCAGCAGCAGCGGCCACAGCATGTCGCCCTCGATCCTGGAGGCGCCGAACAGGCGCACCGTGGTGCCCTGGTGCAGGGTGTTCCACCACTTGACCGAGTAATGCACGATCGGCAGGTTGATGATGCCGACCATGACCAGGAACGAGGCTGCGCGCGCGCCTTGCCGTCGGTCCTCGAAGGCATGGTAGAGGCCGATCACGCCCAGGTACAGGAAAAGCAGCACCAGCTCGGAGGTCAGCCGCGCATCCCAGGTCCACCAGGTGCCCCAGGTCGGGTAGCCCCACAGCGAGCCGGTGACCAGGGTGATCAGGGTGAAGGCCGCGCCGATCGGGGCCGACTGCATGGCCACCGATTCGGCCAGCTTGATGCGCCAGACCACGGCGATGAAGCCGGCGATGGCCATCACGCCGTAGACGAACAGGCTCATCTCGGCGCTGGGTACGTGGATGTAGATGATGCGGAACGCATCGCCCTGCTGGTAGTCCGCCGGCGCTGTCACCAGGCCGCCATACAGGCCGATCGCCGTGGTCAGCAGTGCCAGCACCATGAACCAGGGACGCATGACGCCGGCGAAGCGATAGAACGTCGGCGGCGAGCTGAGCTCGTGCATCCAGTGCGGAATCCACTTCATGCCGGGTCCTCCGCCAGGAAAGTCGGTTGGGGTTTCGGGTTCATGTCATGCATCGATGGCGATTCTCAGGGCCGCGGCGCAGGCCAGCGGGGCCAGGACGACCAGCAGCGCCAGGGTGGCGCCGAGCCAGGCGATCGGAGCGATCCAGGGAAGGCCCGACTGGGCCGCGGATACCGCGCCGGCGGCGAAGATGACCACGGGCACGCAAAGCGGCAGCAGCATCAGCGCCAGCAGCATACCAGAGCGTCGGGTGCCGGCCGTCAGCGCCACCAGCACCGATCCGAGCAGGCTCAGCAAGGGCGTGGCCACCAGCAGCGACAGCACCAGCACGGCGTTGGCATGCGTGGGCAGGTGCAACATGGAGGCCAGGATCGGCGCGATCACGATCAGCGGCAGGGCGGTGGCCAGCCAGTGGGCCAGGATCTTCATGCCCAGCATCAGCGCCAGCGGCTGCGGGGCCAGCATCAGCTGCTCCAGGGTGCCGTCCTCCAGGTCCGGGCGGAACAGGGCGTCAAAGGCCAGCAGCATCGACAGCAGCACGGTGACCAGCACCACGCCACCGGCCACGCGAGCCAGCAGGACGGCATCCGGCCCCAGGGCAAAAGGGAACAGGGTGGCCACGATCAGCGCGTACAGCACCGGCATCGCGATGTCGCCGCGCCGGCGCCAGGCCAGCAGCAGGTCGCGGCGCAGTACCGCGGCGCAGGCGTCCCGGAGTGTTCCGGACCTCAACATGCGCGCATCTCCAGCCGTCTCGGCTCGCCATGCAGGAAGGTCACCGCGCCATGGCTGGTGACCATGGCGGCGCCGCCGGCGGCGGCATGCCGCTCGATCACACCGTTGACCAGGGCGATGCCCTCGCGGTCGAGGTTGGCGAACGGTTCGTCCAGCAGCCACAGGTCGCCGCCCAGCAGCAGCAGGCGGGCCAGCGCGGCGCGCTTCTTCTGTCCGGCCGAGAGCTGGCGCACGGGTTCGTGTTCGTAGCCCTGCAGGCCCACGGTGCGAAGGGCCTGGGCGGGCGTAATGTCCTCGCGCCGGCCGTACAGCCCGACGGCCACGCGCAGGTTCTCCAGCGGCGACAGGTCGGCCTTCAATCCCAGGTGATGTGCAAGGAAAAGCAACCGTCCGCGCGACAGGTCGTGGTCCAGCGGTTCGCCGTCCAGGAGCAGTTGTCCGCTGTCCGCGCGCAGCAGGCCGGCGATGACTCGCAGCAGCGTGGTCTTGCCGCTTCCGTTGTCGCCCTCGACCAGCAGGATCTGACCCGCCTCGAGGCGGAAGTCGAGTGGCCCGAACACCGGCTCGTCCTGGCGCAGGAAACTCAGGCCCCGGGCTTCAAGCAGGGCGGGTGGTGAAATGTCTTGAGTCATCGCGGTCCTGCAATCAACCGGTCGATTGTGTCAGTGGGGGGGTGCGCATGTCCATGCGGCCTTGGGTCGCGGTCCACGCATGCGATTCAGCGTCGGTACGGTTCAGCATGCTCGAGCCATGGCGCCCAGTGCAGGCGTGCCTTGCCATGCCCCTTGCCGCGCAGGATGGCGAGCTGCTCGAAGCGCTGCATCAGTTGCTCGAGCAGGGCGAATTCGACCCCGGCCACGAACAGGCTGGGTTCGCGCCAGCCGCCGAGCACGCCGAATCCGGCGCTCAGGGCCGCGGCGGGCACGCGTTCGCGCAGGACATCGCGCAGGGCGCGCATCGCGCGGCGGTTGATGGCATGAGGGCGGGTCTGGCCGCGCGGGTTGCAGGCGGTGATGAAGCCCCACGACGCATCGCCCGCGGGCAGCCGCGGCCACAGGTCTTCCGGCAGTGGCTCGTCCACCCGGATCACGGCGCTCCCGCCGTGCGGCAGGCGGACGCGGTAGCTGGTGCGAAGGAACACTTCCTGCAGGGGGTGCGGCGATGGCATCCGGGTCAGCCTCGCAGTGGCGGAAGCGGCGGCAGGGTCGCGCGCAGGGTGCGTGCGGCGGCCTCCAGGTCCAGTCCGCCGAGATCGTCGCGCACGCCCAGCAGCTGCTCCATCAGCGCGTCCTGTGCACGGCCGCGTTGCAGGGCGTAGGCGTAGGGCAGGTGGGTGAACGTGACCATGCGGTAGCGCGACATGAAGTGCTCCGGCGCCCGTGCGGCCAGCTCCTGGCCGAGGGCCCGCTTGAGCAGGTAGCGCGGGTCGGCCACCGAGTCGCGCATCTCCACGTAGTTTTCCAGCGCCATCGCCGCGATGGCATCGGCATTGGGTTTGCGTCGTGCCTGGAAGTCGGCGAACACGGCGGCGGTGTCGGTGTCCCGTGCCAGCATCGGCGCCAGCGCGGCGGCGTCCTCGAAGCCGGCGTTCATGCCCTGGCCGTGGAACGGCACGATGGCGTGCGAGGCGTCGCCGATCAGCAGCGCACGTCCGTCCAGGTGCCAGCGCTCCAGGTACAGCGTGCCCAGCGTGCCGACGGGGTGGGCGTCGAAGTCCCGGCGCAGGTCGGGGATCAGGGGCAGCGCGTCGGCGAACTGCTCGCGGAACAGCGCTTCGGCGGCATCGGCATGGTTGACCGTGGCGAAACTCGGGTGCGGGCCCTCGTTGGGCAGGAACAGGGTGACGGTGAAGCTGCCCTCGTGGTTGGGCAGGGCGATGCACATGTAGCCGCCGCGCGGCCAGATGTGCAGCGCGTGCGGCTCGATGGCGAAACGGCCCGAAGGCTCGACTGCTGCGGGTCGCTGCGTGGCATCGAAAGTCTGGAGCGGCGGAATCTCCAGTTCCTTGTAGCCGTGCCCGAGCATGTCGGTGCGCTCGCCCAGGTCGGTGGTGCGCGCCATCGCCGTGCGCAGGGCCGAGCCCGCGCCGTCGGCGCCGATGGTGATCGGCGATGGAAGCGTGCGATGCTGGCCGTCGGCGTCGGCCAGCACCAGCTCGCCGGCATCGAGATCGGCGTCGACCAGGGCCTGGCCGAAAAGCAGTTCGGCGCCGGTGCGTTCGGCGGCGTCCAGCAGCAGCTTGTTCAGGCCGCCGCGCGACACCGACCAGATCACCTCGCTGTCGTCCACGCCGTAGCGCTGCAGGTTGGTGGTGCCGTCGCGGTCGTGGACCATGCGCCCGCGCATCATCACGGCCTGCTGCATGACCTCCTTTTCCAGCCCCGCGGCGCGCAGCGCGTTGAGGCCGCGTTCGGCCATCGCCAGATTGATCGAACGGCCGCCCGCAAAGCCGGCCCGGCGCGGGTCCGGTCGCTTCTCGAGCAGGCGTACGGCGTGGCCGTTGCGTCCCAGCAGCGTGGCCAGGAGTGCGCCAACGAGGCCGGCGCCGACAATGGTGATGGGCGGTCGTTGCATCAGGTTTCCCGTGCGGATGAATCAGGGCGTCGTCGTTCGGCCCTGGCGAAACGGGCCTTCCCCGCCGGTGGGCCGCGCACTCAGCGGTTTCGCTCCGTGGTGCCGGTGCGCGACTTCGATGCGGACTCGCTGCCGGTGTTCTTGCGCAGGCCGTCCTGCAAGGTCCGCAGCCATTCGAGCTGGCGATCGATCAGCGCTTCCAGCGTCTGCGAGGGAGACGCTTCCCGGGCAGCCGCGAGTTCCTTGCGCAGCTCGGGTTGCTGGTCGAGAAACATCTGCATCCCCTGTTCCAGGTACGGCCCCATCAGGCCCTGCAGCGGGTCGTCGTAGAAACCGATGATGCCGGTCAGCAGTGGCGTGGACAGCATCGGCTGCCCGTGTTCCTCGTGCTCGGCGATGATCTGCAGCAGCACCGAGCGGGTCAGGTCCTTGCCGGACTTGGCGTCGCGAACCTCGAAGTCCTCGCCGTCCAGCACCAGCTGGCGTACCTCTTCCAGCGTGATGTAGCTGGAGATCTCGGTGTCGTACAGACGCCGGTTGGGGTACTTCTTGATGGTGCGCTTGGTCTGGGGCATGCGGCGAACCTAGCAGATCATATTGCGCTGCACCAGTGACGTCGTGGGGGCTTTTCCGGCCCCTTGCCCGGGGCGTTCCCGGTCACCGATTTCCGGGCCAGGGCGCCTGCTTTCGGTGGGGGATCCTTTGCGGTTCGAAATCCCCGGTGGCGGCTTCGAGCATGCCCTTCACGTGCGTGGTCGTTGCCGCCTCGATGCCGAGGAAATGCAGCGCTCGGCGCAGGGTGGGCACCGGGTCGTCGCGGTCCAGCGGCAGGTCCCGGGTGCTCTTGGACAACTTGCCGGATGCGTCCGCGCGCAGCGCCAGCGGCAGGTGCAGGTAGTGCGGCGTGGGAAGGCCGAGCAGCTGCTGCAGCAGGATCTGCCGCGGCGTGGAGTCGAGCAGGTCGCAACCGCGCACGATTTCCGTGATGCCCTGGAATGCATCGTCGACCACGCAGGCCAGATGGTAGGACCACACGCCGTCGCCGCGCCGCAGCACGATATCGCCAACGGCCTCGTGCACGTCCTGCTCCACGCGGCCCTGGAGGGCATCATCGAAACGGATCGTGCGCTCCGGCACGCGCAGGCGCCAGGCCGGCGGGCGGTCTTTCCTGGGAGCGGTCACGCACAGCCCGTCGCGGTGCAGACCGTCGTGATCGGCCAGGTCGCGGCGGCTGCACCAGCAGGGAAACACGTGGCCGTCACGGTGCAGGCGTTCGAAGGCCTCCAGATAGGCCGCGTGACGCCTGGACTGGTACAGCACCGGTTCGTCGGAGACCAGTCCATGGTCGCGCAGGGCGGCGAGGATGGCCTCGGCCGACCCGGGCACCTCGCGCGGCGAGTCGAGGTCATCCATCCGCACCAGCCAGCGGCCGCTGGCCTGGCGCGCGCGCAGCCAGCTGCCCAGCGCCGCGACCAGGGAGCCGCCGTGCAGGTCGCCGGTAGGCGAGGGGGCGAAGCGTCCGCGATAGCTCATCGGTTGCATGATGCCAGCGCAGGCCTTGAAAGTGCGCGTCGGTGCCCCGATTGCTGCGGCATGCCTGCCGGGGAGGGGTTCCCGGCGCTCACCATCACCACATCATTTACCGGAGCCCGATGCGCATGAACGCGAACGCCGCCGAGACCCGCAAGTTCGAAGCCGAAGTCGCCCAGGTACTGCACCTGGTCACGCACTCGCTGTACTCGCACAAGGAGATCTTCCTGCGCGAGCTGATCTCCAACGCCTCCGACGCCTGTGACAAGCTGCGCTTCCAGGCGCTGTCCGATCCTGCGCTCAAGGGCCTGGATGCCGACCTGCACATCGATGTGCTGTGGGATCCCGAGGCGCGCACCATTTCCGTGCGCGACAACGGCATCGGCATGTCCCGCCAGGACGTGATCGACAACATCGGCACCATCGCCAGTTCCGGCACGCGCAAGTTCCTGGAAAACCTCAGCGGCGACCAGAAGGCCGACGCGCGCCTGATCGGCCAGTTCGGCGTCGGCTTCTATGCCGCCTTCGTGGTCGCCGACAAGGTCACCGTGCACACCCGCCGTGCGGGGGCCGATGCCTCCGAGGGCGTGAAGTGGGAGAGCGACGGCAAGGGCGAGTACCTGCTGGAGAGCGAAGAGCTGGCCGAGCACGGCACCACGGTGACGCTGCACCTGAAAGCCGACGAGGATGAGTTCCTCAAGGCCTGGCAGCTGCGCTCGCTGGTGCACAAGTACTCCGACCACGTGGCCTTCACCATCCGCATGCCCAAGGACGAGGACGGCAAGCCGGGCGAGGAGCTGGAGACCATCAACGCCGCCTCGGCGTTGTGGACGCGCCCGAAGAACGAGATCACCGACGAGGAATACGTCAACTTCTACAAGAGCCTGGGCCACGACTTCAACGACCCGCTGGCCTGGACCCACAACCGCGTGGAAGGCACGCAGAGCTTCACCACGCTGCTGTACCTGCCCGCGCAGGTGCCGTTCGACCTGATGATGGGCGGGCGCGACGAGCGCAAGGGGCTGAAGCTGTACATCAAGCGCGTGTTCGTGATGGATGCCGCCGAGCAGCTGCTGCCGGCCTACCTGCGCTTCGTGCGCGGCGTGGTCGACTCGGACGACCTGCCGCTCAACGTCAGCCGCGAGATCCTGCAGCAGAATCGCCAGGTCGACCGTATCCGCGGTGCCTGCGTCAAGCGCGTGCTGGACCTGCTGGACAAGCTGGCGCGCGACGAGGGCGAGAAGTTCGCCACCTTCTGGGGCGCCTTCGGCAACACGCTCAAGGAAGGCGTGGTCGAGGACCCGGACCACCGCGAGCGCATCGCCGGCCTGCTGCGCTTTGCCTCCACGGCGGGCGAGGGCGCCGCGCAGACGGTGTCGCTGGACGACTACATCGGCCGCATGCAGGCCGGCCAGGAGGCCATCTGGGTGATCAGCGCCGAGACCCACGCCGCCGCCGCCGGCAGCCCGCAGCTGGAGGCCCTGAAGGCCAGGGGCATCGAGGTGCTGCTGCTGTCCGACCGCATCGACGAGTGGATGCTGAACTCGCTCACCGAATACAAGGGCAAGCGTATCCGCAACGCCGCCAAGGGCGAGCTGCCGCTGGACGAAGCCGGCAAGGAGAAGCAGGAAGCCGCCAGCAAGGAAGCCGAGCCGCTGCTCGAGCGCATCAAGGCCCTGCTGGGCGACCGCGTGGGTGACGTGAAGGTCTCCGCGCGTCTGGTCGACTCGCCCTCGTGCCTGGCGCTGGCCGATCACGAGATGGCCCCGCACCTGGCGCGCCTGCTGCGCGAGGCCGGCCAGGACGTGCCGGAGAACAAGCCGGTGCTGGAAGTGAACCCGGCGCACCCGTTGCTCAAGCGCCTGGAAGGCGAGGGCGACGACGGCACGGCCGGTGACCTGGCGCTGCTGCTGCTGGAGCAGGCCGAGGTCGCCGCCGGCGCGCCGCTGGCCGATCCGGCGGCGTTCCTCAAGCGCGTGAATCGCCTGATCGCTTCGTAGTCGGCACGCGGGTGCCCTTCGACCCGACATGACCCCGCGCGATCCGCGGCGCACGGCGCCCGCGGATCGTGCGAGGATGCACTCCTTGAATATTGCAGAGGTCGTTCCATGAACCCCCTGATCCACAGCAAGTCCGATGACGATGCCGGCAAGGTCTCCGGACGCGACAAGCACGTCGAGAAACGGATGTTCCAGTCGCGTTTCGTCATGGTGTTCGGCCAGATCGACCATCGCCAGGCGCAGCGCGTGTGCGAGCGCCTGCTGGCGATGTCGGAAGAGTCGGACAAGCCCATCCGCGTGCTGGTGTCCTCGCCCGGCGGGCACGTTGAATCGGGCGACGTCATCCACGACGTGATCCGCTTCGTGCGCGCGCCGGTGATCACCATCGGCAGCGGCTGGGTGGCCAGCGCCGGCACCCACATCTACCTGGCGGCGGAGAAGGAAAACCGCCTGTGCCTGCCCAATACCCGCTTCATGATCCACCAGCCCAGCGGTGGCGCCGGCGGCCCGGCCTCGGACATCGAGATCCAGGCCAAGGAAATCCTGCGCACCCGCGAGCGCATCGCGCGCGTGATTTCCGAGCGTACCGGCCAGCCCTTCGACAAGGTGCTGGTCGACGTCGAGCGCGACTTCTGGATGAATCCGCAGCAGGCCATCGAGTACGGCATGGTGTCGAGGGTGATCCAGCGCCATTCGGATCTCGACGCGGCTTGATCAGGCACGGATCGCGGCCCGCGGCGATGCCTGTCGTCGCGGGCCGTTTTCGTTTCCGGATCCGGCGACGCGCGTCGCGGGGCATCAATCGGCGTAACGGGCCGGCGCCGGATTGAGGTGCCCGCAGGCCCCGCAGGTGCGCGCCTCGCGCGATCCGTAGAAGCGGTCGAAGACCGGCGGGAAGTCGTGCTCGATGCTCTCGAGCGTGAAATATTCCTCGTAGAGCTTGTGGTTGCACTTTTCGCAGTACCACTGCAGCCCGTCTTTCTCTTCCGGCAGGCGCTTGCGCTCGATGACCAGGCCGATGGAGTTCGCCATGCGCTGCGGTGAATGCGGCACGCGCGGCGGCAGGTAGAACATTTCCCCGGCCTTGATGGGCAGGTCGCGTTGATGGCCCTCGTCCTGCACCTTCAGCACCATCTCGCCCTCGATCTGGTAGAACAGCTCCGGCCCCTCGTCGTAGTGGTAGTCGGTTCGCGCGTTGGGGCCGCCGACGATCATGACGATGAAGTCGCCGTCGACGATGCACTTGTTGCCCACCGGCGGTTTGAGCAGGTGGCGATGCTCGTCGATCCACTGCTGGAAATTGAACGGGGCGTCGAGCGGCATGGCGGGAGGTTCCTGCGGGTCAGGGCCGAACCATAGCGCCGTGGCCGTTGCAGGCAAAGTCCGGGCACCGGAAAGACGTGGCCGGATCCGTCCGCATGCGGGCCGGGCCGGTGCTCGTGCGCCAATCCGGGCGCGCCTAGAGTGACGACTCCCTTCAAGCCGTGGAGTCTCTCCCATGTCCGTTGATACCGCCGTCCTGGCGATCGATATCCAGCAATCCTTCCTGCACGCGCCGTCCTGGCGCGAAGACGATGTACCGGCCTTCCGCGAGCGCATGCTCACCCTGCTCGACGGCGCCGACGCACGCGGTTGGCCGGTGGTGCGCATCCTCCATCAGGGCGGCAGCGGGCCGTTCTCGCCCGAATCGGGGCTGGTGCGCCCGCTGGACTGGATGCCCGACAATGTCGCGGTGACCTTCAACAAGCGCGTGCACAACGCCTTCACCGACACCGGCCTGGAAGCCTGGCTGCGCGAGCGCGGCATCCGACGCCTGATCGTCACCGGCATCCGCACCGAGCAATGCTGCGAGACCACCACGCGGGTGGGCTCGGACCTCGGTTTCCAGGTCGACTACGTCACCGAGGCCACGCTGACCTTCCCCATGCTCCACGCCGCCAGCGGACGCCGCTACGATGTGAACGAGATCAAGCAGCGTACCGAACTGGTACTGGAGGGACGCTTTGCCCGCATCCGCAACGTCGACGATGTCCTCGCCGACTGACGTCGTGTTCGTGCTGCCGCCGGCGTTGCTCCTGCTGGACCTCGCCGGCGCTGCCGACGCCTTCCGCATCGCTCGGGCCAGGGGCCTGCCCGTGCGGTTGCGCTTCGTCGCGCCGGTGGCGGCCGGGGCATCGACGCCGACTTCGCTGGGCCTTGGCATCAGCGGCGTCGAACCACTCCCGGAAGACCTTGCTGCCGGGGCGCTGGTGGTGATCTGCGGCAGCGTACGTGGCGGCGACGACCAGGCGCCGGAGGAGGCGATCGCAGCAAGGACGGTCGTTGCATGGTTGCGGCGGACCGCCCGCGGCAGGCACGTGGCCTGCGTCTGCTCCGGTGCCTTGCTGGCTGCCCGCGCCGGATTGCTCGAAGGCCGCCGCTGCACGACCCATCACTCGCTGCTGGACGACCTGCGCCGGCTGGCCCCCACGGCCGAAGTGCTCGACAGCCGCGTATTCGTCGAGGATGGAAATGTCTGCACCAGCGCCGGCATCACGGCCGGCATCGACCTGGCCCTGCATCTGATCGCCGGGCTGGGCTCGCCGCGCCTGGCCGCGGACGTGGCCCGCGAGATGGTGGTCTACCTGCGCCGTGCCCCGGACGATCCGGCGCTGTCGCCGTGGCTGGAAGGGCGCAACCACATGGACGACCGGGTACACCGCATCCAGGACGCGATCGCGCACGCGCCGACCGAGGATTGGCCACTGGCGCGTCTGGCGTCCGTGGGCCACATGAGCGTGCGCAGCCTCACCCGGCACTTCCGCGAGGCCTGCGGCATGAGCGCGCACGCCTACCACGCGCGTCTGCGCCTGGCCCTGGCGCGCCAGTCGCTGGCCGCCGGCGACAGCGTCGAGCGCGCCGCCGAACAGGCCGGCCTGGGTTCGGTGCGGCAGTTGCGGCGGTTGTGGACGGCCGAATTCGGTTTGCCGCCCGCGCAATGGCGCGATCTGCGCAGCTGAGCGCGAGGACTGCTGTTCAGACTTCCAGCGAGGCCAGGTCGCCCTTCTTCTCCAGCCAGGCCTTGCGGTCGCTGGCGCGCTTGCGGGCCAGGAGCATGTCCATGACCTTGGCGGTACCGTCGCCCTCGTGGATGGTCAACTGCACCAGCCGGCGGGTGTCGGGGTAGATGGTGGATTCGCGCAGCTGCGAGGGGTTCATCTCACCCAGGCCCTTGAAGCGGGTGACACTGACCGCGCCCTTCATCTTCTCGCGCTCGATGCGTTCGAGCAGGATGCGCTTTTCCTCCTCGTCCAGGCAGTAGAACACCTGCTTGCCGACGTCCACGCGGAACAGCGGCGGCATGGCCACGAACACGTGGCCCTCGCTGACCAGGGTCGGGAAGTGCTTGAGGAACAGCGCCGACAACAGGGTGGCGATGTGCAGGCCGTCCGAGTCGGCGTCGGCCAGGATGATGACCTTGCCGTAGCGCAGGCCGTCGAGGCTTTCCTTGCCCGGATCGCAGCCGATGGCGATGGCCAGGTCGTGCACCTCGTTGGAGGCCAGCACGCCGGTCGATTCCACTTCCCAGGTGTTGAGGATCTTGCCGCGCAGCGGAAGGATCGCCTGGTAGTCCTTGTCGCGCGCCTGCTTGGCGCTGCCGCCGGCCGAGTCGCCCTCGACCAGGAACAGCTCGGTGCGGGTCAGGTCGCTGGAGGCGCAGTCGGCCAGCTTGCCGGGCAGGGCGGGGCCCTGCACGATCTTCTTGCGCACCACCTTCTTGGCCGCCTTCAGGCGCGCGCTGGCGTGTTCGATGGCCAGTTGGGCGATGCGCTCGCCGTCCGCCACGTTCTGGTTCAGCCACAGCGTGAAGGCGTCGTGGATGGCGTTCTCCACCAGCGCCGCGGCCGGGCGCGAGGACAGGCGTTCCTTGGTCTGGCCGGCGAACTGCGGGTCGCGCATCTTCACGCTGAGCACGAAGGACAGGCGTTCCCACACGTCCTCCGGTGCCAGCTTGACGCCACGAGGCAGCAGGTTGCGCAGGTCGCAGAACTCGCGCATGGCGTTGGTCAGGCCGGTGCGCAGGCCGTTGACGTGGGTGCCGCCCTGGGCGGTCGGGATCAGGTTGACGTAGGACTCCTGCACCAGCTCGCCCTCGGGCACCCAGGCGTAGGCCGCGTCGACGGTTTCGCTGTCGCGCTCGGTGTGCTGTACCAGCAGCTGCGCGGGCACGGTCTCGGTGCCCCCCATCTCGCTGGTGAGGTAGTCGGCCAGGCCGTCCTCGTAATGCCACTCGACGGCCTCGCCGCTGGCCTCGTCGGTGAGCTTGACGGTCAGCCCCGCGCACAGCACCGCCTTGGCGCGCAGAAGGTGCTTGAGCTTGGGAAGGGAAATCTTTGAAGAATCAAAGTATTTCGGGTCCGGCCAGAAGCGCAGCGTGGTGCCGGTGTTGCGCTTGCCGACGCTGCCGACCACTTCCAGTGCCTCGCTGCATTCGCCGTTGGCGTAGACCATGCGGTACTCGTTGCCATCGCGCTTGATGGTCACTTCCAGCTTCTTCGACAGCGCGTTGACCACCGACACGCCGACGCCGTGCAGGCCGCCGGAGAAGGCGTAGTTCTTGTCCGAGAACTTGCCGCCCGCGTGCAGGCGCGTGAGGATCAGCTCCACGCCCGGCACGCCTTCCTCGGGGTGGATGTCCACCGGCATGCCGCGTCCGTCGTCGCTGACCGAGACCGAGCCGTCCTTGTACACCGTGACCTCGACGTTCTTCGCGTGCCCGGCCAGGGCCTCGTCGACCGAGTTGTCGACCACTTCCTGCGCCAGGTGGTTGGGGCGCGTGGTGTCGGTGTACATGCCCGGCCGGCGCTTGACCGGATCCAGGCCGGAGAGGACTTCGATGTCTGCGGCGTTGTAGCGACTGCTCATGGATGGGGTTCTTTACCGGTCCGGTCGATCGATGGCGGTGCAGCATGGCCAGCGCCATGCACGGGGTCAAGTATGCGCCGGTCTGTTCGTGAATACGTTCCCGGCGTGCCTCACACGGCGGCGCAACGCTGGACCAGCCAGGCGTGATCGGCCTCGTCGTCGAGCAATGGCGCGATCGCCTCGTGCACCTGGCGATGGTAGTCGTTGAGCCAGGCCTTCTCGGCGGCATCGAGCAGCTCCGGCTCCAGCGCACGGGTGTCGATCGGGCACAGGGTCAGGGTCTCGAAGGCCAGGAAGGTCCCGAACTCGCTTTCCTTCCAGGTGCGCACGGCGGCCAGGTTCTCGTGGCGCACGCCGTGCCGGCCGCTCTTGTACAGGCCCGGCTCGATCGAGGTGATCATGCCCGGCTGAAGCGCCACCAGCGCACCGCCGGGCGCGGGCGGGCGGATGCCGTGCGGCCCCTCGTGCACGTTGAGGAAATAGCCCACGCCGTGGCCGGTGCCATGGCCGTACTCGCCGGCCTCGGCCCAGATCGGCGCCCGCGCCAGGGCGTCCAGCTGCGGGCCGCTGGCACCGGCGGGGAAGCGCGCGCGACTGAGCGCGATCATGCCCTTGAGCACTGCGGTGCAGTCGCGGCGCTGCTCGGCAGTGGTCTCGCCGAAGGCCCACATGCGGGTGATGTCGGTGGTGCCGCCCTGGTACTGGCCGCCCGAGTCGACCAGCAGCAGCCCGTCGGCTTCCAGTCGCGCATGGTGCTCGGGCGTGGCGCTGTAGTGCGGCAGGGCGCCATGGGCCATGTAGCCGGCGATGGTGCCGAAGCTCTCGCTGACGAAGGCCGGCCGCCGGGCGCGTTTCTCGCGCAGGATGTCGGCCACGTCCAGTTCGGTGACGGTGTCGCCGGCATGCAGGCGGCGTTCGATCTCGTGCATGCCCTGCACCAGGGCGGCGCCGTCCTCGCGCATGGTGGCGCGGATGTGTTCCAGTTCGGCGTCGTTCTTGATCGCCTTGAGCGCGGTCGAGGGGTTGGCGTGTTCGATGATCTCCACGCCTTCGGGCAGGGTGCCGGCCACGTCCACCACGACACGTGCGGGATCGAGCATCACGCGGGCATCGGCGGGCAGGGCGGCCAGGCGTTCGGCGACTTCACCATAGTTGCGCAGCAGGATGCCGTCCTTGCCGAGGCCGGTGACCAGGGCCGGGTCGAACTTGGCCGGGTCGACGAACAGCGTGCAGCCGTCGGCGTCGACCAGCAGGTGGGCCAGGAACACCGGGTTGTATTCGACGTCGCTGCCGCGCAGACCGGTGATCCAGGCGATGTCGTCGAGGCTGGAGACCAGGTGATGGCTGGCCCCGGCCTCGGCCATGACGGAGCGAATTGCGGCCAGGCGTTGCGCGCGGCTGCCTTCGCTCCAGGCGGGATCCTGGGCGCGCACGGGCTGGCGGGGCAGGGCCGGGCGCTCGCTCCAGATCGCACCGGGCAGGTCGAGGTCGCTGCGCAGTTGCGCACCGACCGTCGCCAGATGACGTTGCAGGCCGCGTGCGGCGGCGACCGCAATGCTGTCGCCGGCCACGGCCACCGTGTCGCCCTCGTGCAGGCGTTCCAGCAGCCACTTCACGTGCTCGGCGGTATGCGGCACGTGCAGGCGCATCAATGCCACGCCGCTGCCGGCCAGCTGCCGTTCGGCCTGCTCGAAATAGCGCGAGTCGGTCCACAGCCCGGCGAAGTCGCCGGTCACCACCAGGGTGCCGGCCGAGCCGTCGAATCCGGACAGCCACTGGCGTGCCTGCCAGTGACCGGGCAGGTATTCGGACAGGTGCGGATCGGCGCTGGGCACGATGCAGGCGGACACGCCCTGCTCGCGCATGGCCGCGCGCAGGGCTTGGATACGGGATGCGATGGAGGTAGTCATCCGGGCATGCTAGCAGCGCGACCGTTGTTCGCGGCAGTGCGTGAAGTCGTGTCCGTGCGGTCGTGCCGACGCTACAGCTGGGCGCCCAGGCCCGGCTTGAGGTGGTCCAGGAACACCCGTTCGAGCGGGGTGACGTCGGCCCCGGCGCGCCGCAGTACCTTGAACGGGCGGCGGATGTGCAGGTCCCCGTCGCCCACTTCGCGCAGGACGCCCTTGCGCAGTTCTTCAGCCACGCTGATGCGCGGCAGCCAGGCGATGCCGCCACCATGCAGGACGCCCTGCTTGAGGGCCTCGGTATTGCCGAATTCCATCACCCGGTCGTCGGCCAGCATGTCCCGGAGCCCCAGGCTGTCGGCGATCAGCTCGCGCGTGCCCGATCCGGGTTCGCGCATCAGCAGGGGGTGCCGGCGGATCTCGTCCAGCCCGTGGCGCCTGATCTCCGCGGCGGGGTGGTCGTTCGCCACCACCGGGACCAGCTCGTCTTCCTCGAAGGTGAAGCTTTCCAGTCCCTCCAGGTGTTGCGGACCCTCGATGAAGCCGAGCATGAAACGCATGTCGAGCACGCCGTGCGCGACCTGTTCGGTGTTGCCCACGAAAAGGGTGATGCGTACCTTCGGCCGTTCCCGGCGCAGGATCGCCAGGACCCGCGGCAGCACGTAGGTGCCGATGGTGTTGCTGGCCCCCAGGGTCAGGCGGCCCTGGCGCGCATCGACCAGGTCGCGGATGGCGGCTTCGGCCTCGCGTTCGAGGGCGAACAGGCGCGTGGCGTGTTCGTACAGGATGCGACCGGCCTCGGTCAGTCGCATGCCGCGGGGCATGCGCTCGAACAGCTGCACGCCCAGGCGCGTCTCGAAGGTCTTCAGTTCGCGCGACAGCGCCGGCTGCGAGATATGCAACTGCCGCGCACCGGCGCTGATGCTGCCGGTGTCCGCGATGGCGTGGAAAATCGCCAGATGGTGAAGATTCATAAATGAATGATATGGGTGAATTGCTTTATTTGCATTGGATGCATTGTTTTCATCGGGTCAAGATGCACCGGTTTCCGATTCCCAGGAGTGTCCCCATGCGTATTGCGCATCTTGCATCCGCTGCTGCCTTGCTGCTCGCGGCCGTGTCGCTTCCGTTGACGGCGGTCGCCGGAGACGGTTTCTGGTCCACGCCCACGATTCACGGACACGGCAAGATCCATGTCGTGGCCGGGGCGGTCCACAAGCCCGATCCGGCCAGGACCTACAAGGTGGTGTTCGAGCTGACCCATCCGTCCAGCTCGCCTTCGGCGGTCAATGGCGCACTGGATCACGTGGCGCGCACGGTCAACATCTTCGTGGCCGCGGGCGTGCCGCTGGACCACCTGAAGATCGTCGCCGTCACGGCCGGTCCGGCCACGCCGATCGTCCTCGACAACGCGCATTACCGCGCCAAGTTCGGCGTGGACAATCCCAACCTGCCGCTGATCCGCCAGCTGACCAAGGCCGGCGTGGAGATCTCGGTGTGCGCCCAGGCCATGGGCGAGCATCATTTCAAGCTACGGCTGGCAGGCGCATGACGTGACCCTGTCGCTGTCGGCCCTCAGCACGCTGATCACCCTGCAGAACCAGGGCTACGCGCTGGAACCGATGTGACCGCCCCGTTGACCGACGCACGGAACCCGTTCATGAACCGATCTCTCGTCTTCCTGCTGTCAGCCATGCTGTCCCTGACCTTCGCGGGGGCCGCGCAGGCCGGGCCGCCTGCCCGGAGTGCCACCGACAGCGTGTTCCCGCCCTGGTCCGGCGGGCGCAACAACGATGCCGTGCATCGCGGACTGAACTTCACCGTCGCGCCGGTCGACAACCTGGCCGATTTCCACGGGTCCCCCGGCGGAGCGCGACTGGTGCTGTACGTGGCCGGCAACTACTACTTCGCCATGGCCCCGCTGGTGCATGCCTTCGAACGCCTGCACCCGCGCTTTCTCGGACGGCTGTACTGGGAGACCATCCCGCCGGGCCTGTTGCAGCGGCAGATGCAGGCCGGCGGCACGATCACCGTGGGCAACATGACCTGGACGGCGCCGCCCGACGTGTACATGGCCGGCCTGGGACGGGTGCGCGCCATGGTCAAGGGCGGTGACCTGGCGGCGCCGGTGGTGCCGTTCGTCACCAACGACCTGACCATCATGGTGCCGCGCGGCAATCCCGCGCACATCCGCGGCCTGGCCGACCTGGCGCGCCCCGGGGTCAGGCTGGCCATGCCCAACCCGGCCTTCGAGGGCATCGCCAAGCGCATCGAGAAAGCCCTCGTCAAGGCCGGCGGGAAGAAGCTGCTTGCGGCGGTGTATACGACCAAGGTGGCCGACGGCAGCACCACGCTCACGCACATCCACCACCGGCAGACGCCGCTGTGGATCATGCAGGGCCGGGTGCAGGGCGGCGTGACCTGGCAATCGGAGGCCCGGTTCCAGGAAATGGCCGGTCACCCGATCGGTCACGTGGATATCCCCGCGGCCCACAACGTGACCGCGATCTATGCCGGCGCGGTCGTTGCCCATCCGGCGCATCCGAAGGCGGCGCGTGCCTGGCTGGACTTCATCCATTCGTCACGCGCCCTGGCCATCCTCAAGCGCTACGGGTTCAAGCCGTATGCTGGTACGAACCGCTGAACGCAAGGAGCCGCCGATGCGAGCCTGCCTGAATTCGTTGCTTGCCATCGTGGGCCTGCTGCTGGCCGCGGCCGGGCTCCAGGCCCGTGCGGCGTCCGCACCCGATGCCGCGGCCATCGCACGCCAGGGCAACGGCCATGGCGCCATGCCCTGCCAGGCCTGTCACGGCGATCACGGCGGCGGCAACGCGGTGGCGGGGTACCCGCGTCTGGCCGGCCAGAACCGGGCGTACCTGCTCAAGCAGCTCGACGACTTCGCCAGCGGCACGCGCAAGAACGGGGTGATGCAGCCCAATGCGAGCGCGTTGACGCCCGCTGAGCGCAAGGCCATGGCGGCCTACTACAGTGCGATGCCGATCCCGGCCTCGGCTCGTCGGGGCGCGGCCCATCCGCCCGGCGACGACGGTCCCGGGGCACGGCTGGCGCTGTGGGGGCGCTGGAGCCGCAAGATGCCCGCCTGCGTGCGTTGCCACGGACCGCATGGCGTCGGCGTGGGCGCGCATTTCCCGCCCCTGGCGGGTCAGCCGGCGACCTATCTGGTGCGCCAGCTCAAGGCCTGGCGCGACGGTACCCGCCACAATGACCCGATGCAGCTGATGCAGCACGTGGCCGCCGGGCTGAGCGACCAGGATATTCGCGCAGTGGCGAGCTGGTTCGCCGCACAGCCGGCAGTGGTCGACGGAGCCAAACGATGAAACACCGCATATTGACCGCTTGGGTCCCGGCGGCGCTGGTTGTGATGCTGGTCATGGCCGGCTGTTCCCAGTCGCGATCGCCGCACCCGGCCGCCGCATCGGCGGTACCGGCAACAGGCCGTTCCACGGTGGCCGTGGCCAAGTCCCCAGCGGCGGTGCGTTTCTCGCCGCCGCCCATGGATGCCATTCCCGACACGCCGTTCGGCGACGAGATCCGCCGCGGGCGCGATATTTTCGTGCACACGCAGCAGTACGCCGGCAACTGGGTCGGCAACGGGCTCGAATGCACCAATTGCCACCTGGATGCGGGACGCCTGGCCAACGCCGCGCCGCTGTGGGCGGCCTGGGGCATGTATCCGGCCTACCGCAGGAAGAACGGCCGCGTGAACACCTTCGCCGAACGCCTGCAGGGGTGTTTTCGCTACAGCATGAATGGCACCCCTCCGCCGGCCACGAGTCCGGTGATCGTGGCCCTGGAGGCCTATTCCTACTGGCTGGCCAAGGGCGCGCCGACAGGAGTTGCCCTGGCCGGGCGCGGCTATCCCAAGCAGGGATTCAAGCCTCCGCAGCCTCCGGACTACGCACGCGGCAAGAAGGTTTTCCAGTCCCGTTGCAGCTTGTGCCATGGCGACCATGGCCAGGGCCAGAAGGTGGCCGGCCGCTACGTGTTTCCGCCGCTGTGGGGCCCCGATTCGTTCAACTGGGGCGCAGGCATGCACAAGCTCGACAACGCCGCGGCCTTCATCAAGGCCAACATGCCGATCGGCCGCGGCGGCATGCTCAGCGACCAGCAAGCCTGGGACGTGGCCCTGTTCATGGATGCCCACGAGCGGCCGCAGGATCCGCGCTACAACGGCAACCTGGCGCAGACGCGCAAGAAGTACCACGACAGCCCGATGTCGCTGTACGGTACCCGGGTCCACGGCCACCTGCTGGGTTCAAGCCCCTCGCACTGAAAGCTCCGGCCGGCGTCCGGGCCGCTCCGGGCGCCCGGGCCGGCGCAGGAATGAACGGGCTCGGCCGGACGGACTCGCAGCTTCGGGTTCGACTCTGTAGAATGGCCTTTTACCAGCTTGAGCCGTCGTTCATGACCCCTCTGATCTTCGTCACTGGCGGTGTGGTGTCCTCGCTTGGCAAGGGCATCGCTGCCTCTTCGCTGGCGGCCATCCTCGAGGCGCGTGGCCTCAACGTGACCCTGATGAAGCTCGATCCCTACATCAATGTGGATCCGGGCACCATGAGTCCCTTCCAGCACGGCGAGGTCTACGTCACCGACGACGGTGCCGAGACCGACCTGGACCTGGGACACTACGAGCGCTTCGTGCGCACCCGCCTGACCGGGCGCAATTCGGTCACCACCGGCAAGATCTACGAGAGCGTGATCCGCAAGGAGCGCCGCGGCGACTACCTGGGCGCCACCGTGCAGGTGATCCCGCACATCACCGACCAGATCAAGCACGTGGTGTACGAGGCCACGCGTGGCTACGACGTGGCCCTGGTCGAGATCGGCGGCACCGTGGGCGACATCGAGTCGCTGCCGTTCCTGGAGGCCATCCGCCAGTTGCGCATCGAGCACGGCCCGGAGAAGTGCCTGTTCATGCACCTGACCCTGGTCCCGTACATCAAGGCCGCCGGCGAGATCAAGACCAAGCCGACCCAGCATTCGGTCAAGGAGCTGCGTTCGATCGGCATCCAGCCCGACGTGCTGGTGTGCCGCTGCGAGCAGCCGCTGCCGGACGGCGAGCGCCGCAAGATCGCGCTGTTCACCAACGTGCCCGAGCAGGCCGTGATCAGCGCGGTGGACCTGGACGTCATCTACAAGCTGCCGCAGTGGCTGCACGGGCAGGGCCTGGACGACATCGTCGTGCGCCAGCTCGGCCTGGATGCCAAGCCGGCGGACCTGTCCGAGTGGGAAGCCACCGTCGAGGCGGTCGAGCATCCGCACGACGAGGTCACCGTGGCCATCGTGGGCAAGTACGTCGAACACAAGGACGCCTACAAGTCGCTGGGCGAGGCGCTGCGCCACGGCGGCATCAAGCAGAACACGCGCGTGCACCTGAAGTGGGTGGACTCGGAACGGATCGAGGCCGAGGGAGCCGTGAAGGTGTTCGGCGACGTCGACGCGATCCTGGTGCCCGGCGGTTTCGGCAAGCGCGGATTCGAGGGCAAGATCCAGGCGGCGCAGTACGCCCGCGAGCACAAGGTGCCGTTCTTCGGCATCTGCTACGGCATGCATGCGGCGGTGGTGGACTTCGCCCGTCACGTGGCTGGCCTCGAGGATGCCGATTCCAGCGAGAACAATCGCCACGCCAAGGATCCGGTGATCGCCCTGGTCACCGAATGGACCACCTCCAGCGGCGAGGTCGAGACGCGCAGCGAGCAGTCCGACCTGGGCGGCACCATGCGCCTGGGCGCGCAGGAGTGCCGGCTCAAGCCCGGCACCCTGGCGCACGGCATGTACGGCCGCGACGTGGTGCGCGAGCGTCACCGCCACCGCTACGAATTCAACAACCACTACCGGCAGCGTTTCGAGGAACTGGGCCTGGTGGTCTCGGGCAAGTCCATGGACGACCTGCTGGTCGAGGTCATCGAGCTTTCGCCGCAGGAGCACCCGTGGTTCCTGGCCTGCCAGGCGCACCCCGAGTTCACCTCCACGCCGCGTGACGGGCACCCGCTGTTCATCGGCTTCGTGCGTGCCGCGCGCGAGTACCGCGACGTGCGCGACGCGCCGCGCCTGGCCGACACCCAGGAGGCCTCGGCATGAAGCTGTGCGGCTTCGACGCCGGACTGGAGCATCCGCTGTTCCTGATCGCCGGCCCGTGCGTGGTCGAGTCCGAGCAGCTGCAGGTCGATACCGCCGGCACGCTCAAGGAAATCACTGCGTCGCTGGGCATGCCGTTCATCTTCAAGTCCAGCTTCGACAAGGCCAATCGCTCCTCGGGCGACAGCTTCCGCGGACTGGGCATGGAAGAGGGTCTGCGGATCCTTGGCGAGGTGCGCCGCCAGGTCGGCGTGCCGGTGCTGACCGACGTGCACGAGTACACGCCCTTCGACGAGGTCGCGTCCGTGGTCGACGTGCTGCAGACCCCGGCCTTCCTGTGCCGCCAGACCGATTTCATCCGCAAGGTGGCCGAGGCCGGCAAGCCGGTCAACATCAAGAAGGGCCAGTTCCTGGC
Source organism: uncultured Gammaproteobacteria bacterium (assembly GCA_963817755.1). Taxonomy (GTDB): domain Bacteria; phylum Pseudomonadota; class Gammaproteobacteria; order Xanthomonadales; family Rhodanobacteraceae; genus Oleiagrimonas. The sequence continues at coordinate 940,796 of CAWFPB010000003.1, read as the reverse complement.
ACCGTGGGACATGAAGAACGTGGTCGACAAGGCGCGCGCCACCGGCAACCAGCAGATCCTGGTCTGCGAGCGGGGTGTGAGTTTTGGCTATAACAACCTGGTCTCGGACATGCGTAGTCTGGCGGTGATGCGCGAGACCGGCTGCCCGGTGGTGTTCGACGCCACCCATTCGGTGCAGCTTCCGGGCGGGCAGGGCACCAAGTCGGGCGGCCAGCGCGAGTTCGTGCCGGTGCTGGCGCGCGCGGCCATCGCCGCGGGCGTGTCCGGACTGTTCGCCGAGACCCATCCAGACCCGGACAAGGCGCTCAGCGACGGTCCCAATGCCTGGCCGCTGGGACGCATGCGCGAACTGCTGGAAACCCTGATGGAGCTGGACGTGGTGACCAAGAAGCGGGGATTTTTGGAACTCGGGCACGACAACGCACCGATCTAGCGGCCATCGTTTTCACCAAGGGGGGAGGAACAAGCATGAACGAAGTCGGATCGAATCCTGCGTCGGACGTGCAGGTACGCAGCAGTCATTCGGGCATGGGCATTGCCGCGTTCGTGATCGGGTTGCTGACCCTGCTCGGACTGGCGCTCGCGCTGGCGTCCCTGGTCGCGGCGATCAAGGCTTCCGGCGGGCATCTCGACAGTCACGGTGCGGCCGCTGTCGGCGCCGGCCTGCTTCTCCTGCTGGTGGGACTGCTGGCCCTGGTCGGCACGGGCCTGGGCATTGCTGGCGTGGTGCAGCGCATGCAACGCCGCTTGTTCGCGATCCTCGGGTTGTGCTTCAACGCACCGGTCGTGCTGCTGATCCTTTTGTTTCTCGTCATCGGCCTCCTCAAGAAATAACGGACCTCCATGAGTACTGAAATCTCTCGCATCCACGCCCGCCAGATCCTCGATTCGCGCGGCAATCCCACCCTCGAGGCCGAAGTGACCCTGGCCGACGGCGCCATGGGGCGCGCGGCCGTGCCTTCGGGCGCCTCGACCGGTACCCGCGAGGCGGTCGAGCTGCGCGACGGCGACCGTAGCCGCTACCTGGGCAAGGGCGTCACGCATGCCGTGGGCAACGTCAACGGTGCCATCGCCGATGCGCTTGCGGGCTTCGACGCCGCCGACCAGAAGGGCCTGGACGACAAGCTGATCGCGCTCGACGGCACCCCCAACAAGGGCAAGCTGGGCGCCAACGCGCTGCTCGGCGTGTCGCTGGCGGCGGCCCATGCCGTGGCCGCCTCGCGCAAGCAGGCGCTGTGGCAGTACCTGGCCGACGGCCGCGACGTGCAGCTGCCGGTGCCGATGATGAACATCATCAACGGCGGTGCCCACGCCGACAACAACGTCGACGTGCAGGAATTCATGATCCTGCCGGTCGGCGCGCCCAGCTTCTCCGAGGCGCTGCGTGCCGGCACCGAGATCTTCCACGCGCTCAAGAGCGTGCTCAAGGGCCGCGGCCTGCACACCACGGTGGGCGACGAGGGCGGTTTCGCGCCGGACCTGAAGTCCAACGAGGAAGCCATCGAGACCATCCTCGAGGCCATCGGCAAGGCCGGCTACAACGCCGGCGGCGACGTCTTCATCGGCCTGGACGCGGCGGCATCGGAGTTCTACCGAGACGGCGCCTACGACCTGGCCGGCGAGGGCCGAAAATACGACTCGGCCGGCTTCATCGACGTGCTGGCCGGCTGGTGCGACAAGTACCCGATCGTGACCATCGAGGACGGCATGGCCGAGCAGGACGATGCCGGCTGGAAGGCGCTGACCGAGCGCCTGGGCGACCGCATCCAGCTGGTCGGCGACGACAACTTCGTCACCAATCCGGCGATCTTCCGCAAGGGCATCGACGCCGGCATCGCCAACGCGATCCTGATCAAGGTCAACCAGATCGGCACGTTGAGCGAGACCCTCCAGACCATCGCCATGGCCGACGCGGCCCGATACGCTGCGGTGATCTCGCACCGTTCCGGCGAGACCGAGGACACCACCATCGCCGACATCGCCGTGGCCACTACCGCCACCCAGATCAAGACCGGCTCGCTCTCGCGCAGCGACCGCATCGCCAAGTACAACCAGCTGCTGCGCATCGAGGAGCAACTGGGCGAAGCGGCACGCTACGCCGGACGCGATGCCTTCCCCAACCTGACGGCCCTGCCGGGCTGATGCGGGAGGGCGCGCCACGGCCATGTTGCGCTGGATCGCACTGCTGCTGATCGTCCTGCTGCTGACCCTGCAGTGGAAGCTGTGGGTCGGCCAGGACGGCATGCGGGAAGTCCATGCGTTGCGCGCCAACGTCGCCCGGCTGCGCGCCGAGAACGCCAAGCTCAAGCATCGCAACCAGGCACTGGAGGCGGACGTGAAGGATCTCAAGCACAACGGCCAGGCGGTCGAGGCACGGGCGCGGTCCGAGCTGGGCCTGATCAAGCCGGGCGAGACCTTCTACCAGGTGGTCGGCCCGGCCTCCTCGAGTTCATCCAGTCATGGCCAGTGAACGCAGCTGCTGGTGCGTGGTGCCCGCCGCCGGCCACGGCCGACGCTTCGGCAGCGAGATGCCCAAGCAGTACATGCCGCTGGCGGGGCAGCCGCTGATCGTGCGCACCCTCGAGCGCCTGGCCGCCCATCCGCGCATTGCCGGGCTGATGGTGGTGCTGGCCGAAGGCGATGCACTATGGCCGGGCATCGAGCGTCTCGACGACACGCCGGTGCATACCGCCATCGGTGGCGACGAGCGTTCCGATTCGGTGTTGGCCGGATTGCAGGCCCTGCCCGGCAGCGTGGCCGGACACGATTTCGTGCTGGTGCATGACGCGGCGCGTCCCTGCGTGCGCGCGGCGGACATCGAACGGCTCATCGTGCGTGCCGGCCAGGGCGAGGGCGGCCTGCTCGGCGCACCCCTGCGTGACACCCTCAAGCGCGCCGATGTCCACGGCTGCAGCGCGGGCACCGAACCGCGCGAGGCGCGCTGGCGTGCATTCACGCCGCAGATGTTCCGTCGCGAGGCGCTCAGCCGTGCGTTGCAGGGTGCCCTGCAGGCGGGTGTCGCCGTTACCGACGAGGCCATGGCCATGGAGGCTGCCGGGGTCGCGCCCCTGCTGGTCGAGGGCGCCGAGGACAACATCAAGGTCACCACGCGCGCGGACCTGGCCCTGGCCGAGTTCCTGCTGCCGCGTACGTCGTGAACGGTTGAGGAGACGAGCATGCGCATTGGACAGGGATTCGACGTACACGCGTTCGCCGAGGGCGACCATCTGATGCTGGGAGGGGTTCGTATCCCGCACGACCGGGGCGTGGCTGCGCATTCGGACGGCGACGTGGTCATCCATGCCTTGTGCGATGCGTTGCTCGGTGCGCTTGCGCTGGGCGACATCGGCCATCACTTCCCGCCCTCGGACCCGCAGTGGAAGGGCGCCGACAGCCGCCGTTTCCTGCGTGCGGTGGCCGCCATGCTGATCGAGTGTGGACACGCCCTGTGCAACACCGACATCACCGTGGTCTGCGAGCGACCCAGGATCGGCGCGCATGCCGACGCCATGCGCGCCCACCTGGCCGAGGACCTGGGCGTGGATGCCGGCCGCATCAGCATCAAGGCCACCACCACCGAGCGCCTCGGGCTGACCGGTCGTGGCGAGGGTATCGCGGCGATGGCCGTGGCGCTGCTCGAGCCGCTGGCCTAGTTGCGACTGCGTGAAAGCCCGGGGCGACAGGCCCGGGCGCTCGTGCCGTTGCGCGGTGCCTGCTGGTATCATGCACGCACGAACCGGCATCTCGTCGGAATTTTCAGTTATGGACGTACCCAGTCAACCTCCCAGTTTGAACGTAACGTTCACCTTGACCCGGTAACTCCGATGACGCGCTCCCGTCGTCGGGGACGGAGCGTGTCATGAGCGAAGTCGAAAACCGCAAGTCGCAGAGCACCCTGCAGGAGCAGCTCGCGCAGATTCATGACCTGCTGCAGCGTCGGCGCGATGCCGAGGACCTGCTGCGCCGGCATGACAGCGGCGGGCACCAGCAGCGGGTCGAGAGCCTGCTGCAGCGACAGGTCCGCAACGAACTTCAGAAGAGCCTGGACGGCCTGCACCCGGCCGACATCGCCTACATCCTGGAAGCCCTGCCGCTGGAGGACCGACTGGTCGTCTGGCAGATGGTCAAGTCCGACCGCGACGGCGACATCCTGCTGGAAGTGTCCGACGCGGTGCGCGAATCGCTGATCGCGGACATGGACGAGGGCGAGATCCTCGCCGCCATCGAACCGCTGGACTCGGACGAACTGGCCGACCTGGTCGAGGACCTCCCGCCCGAGGTGCTGCCCGAGCTGATGGCCAGCCTCGACCCGCAGCAGCGCGAGCAGGTGCAGTCGGCGCTGTCCTACGGCGAGGACCAGGTTGGCGCGGTCATGGACTTCGAGATGGTCACCATCCGCGAGGACGTGACCCTGGAAGTGGTGCTGCGCTACCTGCGCCGTTTCGACGAGCTGCCCGAGCAGACCGACAAGCTGTTCGTGCTCAACCAGGACAGCGTGCTGACCGGCGTGCTGCCGTTGAAGTGGCTGGTGGTCAATGCGCCCGACAAGACGGTCGGCGAGGTGATGGCGCGCGACGTGGACACCTTCCTGCCCACCGACGATGCCGACGACGCGGCGCAGGCCTTCGAGCGCTACGACCTCATTTCCGCTCCGGTGGTCGACACCGAGGGCCGCCTGATCGGCCGACTGACCATCGACGTGATGGTCGACCGCATCCGCGAGGAGAGCGAGTCCGAGGCGCTGGGCCGTGCCGGCCTGCGCCAGGAAGAGGATATCTTCGCCACGGTGTGGGCCTCGGTGCGCAACCGCTGGTCGTGGCTGGCCATCAACCTGGTCACCGCGTTCCTGGCCTCGCGCGTGATCGGGCTGTTCCAGGGCTCGATCGAGAAGCTGGTGGTGCTGGCCACGCTGATGCCGATCGTCGCCAGCATCGGCGGCAGTTCCGGCAACCAGACCATCATCAAGATCGTGCGCGCCATCGCCACCGACCAGGTGGGCCTGAACGCGATTTGGCGCCTGTGGCGCAAGGAACTGGGCGTGGCCTTCTTCAACGGCCTGATATGGGGCGGGGTCATCGGCATCGTGGTGGGCTTGATGTATCACAATGTTTCGCTCGGTGTCGTCATGACCGTGGCCATGGTGCTCGAGCAGATGCTGGCTGCAGCGATGGGCGTGGGTATCCCGATGCTGATGCTGCGCCTGGGTCGCGATCCGGCCCTGGGTTCGAACATCTTCCTGGTGTTCATGACCGACAGTGGCGGCTTCTTCATCTTCCTTGGCCTGGCTTCGGTGTTCCTGCTGCACTGAGACGGGCGAGCGCGTGTGGCCGATCCGCCGGATCGGCAGGCGCTGCATCTGAGCATGTTTCCTACGACCCATGACTGAACCGAAATCCGTGTCCGTTACCGAACTTCCATTCGCCCATGGCGATCCGCCGCTGACCGCGCGCCTGCGTGCCCGGTCCGAGGATTTCGTGGTCGAGGAGATTCTCGGTTATGCCGCCGACGGCGAGGGCGAGCACGTGCTGCTGCAGGTGGAGAAACGCGGCCACGAGACGCAATGGGTGGCACGCGAGCTGGCCCGTTTCGTCGACATTTCTCCGGTCGGCATCGGCTTTGCCGGACTCAAGGACCGCCATGCGGTCACCCGGCAGGCGTTCTCGGTGCACCTGGCCGGCCGTGCCGAGCCGGATTGGGCGGCATTGCCGCACGAGGGTGTGCGTATCCTGTCGGCGACGCGGCACCGGCGAAAGCTCAAGCGTGGGGCCTTGGCTGGCAACCGCTTCATTCTGACGTTGCGCGACGTGCAGGGCGACCGGGAGTCGGCCGAACGGGTGCTGGGTGCCATGCGCGATCGCGGCGTGCCCAATTACTTCGGGGCCCAGCGCTTCGGTCGCGGCGGCGCCAATGTCGAACGGGCGCGCGCCATGTTCGCCGGCAAGCGCGTGGACAAGCGCACGCGTTCGATGCTGCTCTCGGCGGCGCGTTCGCACCTGTTCAATACCGTGCTGGCCGGAAGGGTCGAGGACGGCTGCTGGGACACGCCACTGGAGGGCGAGATCTGGTCGCTTGCCGGATCCCGTTCCTGGTTCGGTCCCGAGCCTTTCGACGAAAAACTGCGCGATCGCCTGGCCCGTGGCGACATCCATCCTTCCGGACCGTTGTGGGGCAGGGGGGAGACGCCGGCCCGGGACGAGGCCGGGGAACGCGAGCGTGCCGTGGCCGATGCCATGCCGGAGCTGGTGGCCGGTCTGGTCGAGGCCGGCATGGACCAGGAACGCCGCCCGTTGCGCCTGCTGCCACAGCAGTTGACCTGGCGCTGGGACACGGGCGATCTGCTGGAACTGGCGTTTGCCTTGCCCGCCGGCTGTTACGCCACCGTCGTGGCCCGGGAACTGGCCCATCACGCCTGATCCTGCGTGTGCAGGCAGGTGTGATGCCTTTCCTGGAACCTTCCATAACGCACTGTATCTGCTGGGCCATTCACTTGGAGCAATGGCGAAGTTCGGCTGCACTTGATTTACAAACGGGAATCGTTATCATTTGCGATACGATTTTAATGGATTGCACCCATGGCCCGTTTCTTCCGTATCGCAAGCCTCATGTTCCTGCTCTTCCTGGGGCTGGCGGCGTCCGCCGCCGCCGCCGATCTTCCGACCATCGAGTTGAGCATCCGCAACCACCGTTTCGAGCCGGCGACGGTCACGATCCCGGCCGGCCGCAAGGTGGTCCTGGTGGTGCACAACCGTGACGCCACGCCGGAGGAATTCGAGAGCAACGAGTTCAACCGCGAGAAGGTGATCATGGGTGGCCGGAGTGCGCGCATCTATGTCGGGCCGCTCGAGGCCGGTCGATATCGCTTCTTCGGCGAGTTCCACGCCGACAGCGCGCAGGGCGTGCTGGTGGTAGAGGACTGACGCCATGCTTGCGATAGCTTTGCTGGTCTTCCGCGAGGTGCTGGAGGCCGCCCTGATCATCGGTGTGGTCGGTGCCGCCACGCGCGGCGTGGCCGGACGCGGCCGATGGCTCCTGGCTGGCATGGCCGCGGGCCTGGTCGGCGCGTTGGGGGTGGCCTGGGCCGCCGGGGCGATCGCCGGTGCGTTTTCCGGCAGCGGCCAGGAACTGTTCAACGCCGGCGTGCTGCTGGCGGCCGTGCTGATGATCGGCTGGCATGTCGCATGGATGTCCGTGCACGGACGCGACCTGGCGCAGCGCATGCGTGCCGTCGGGCATGCCGTGCACACCGGCGCCAGTCCCTTGTACCTGCTGGCCGTGGTGGTGGCGCTGGCCGTGCTGCGCGAAGGCTCGGAAGTGGCGCTGTTCCTGTACGGCATGGTCGCCGGCGGCGCACATGGCCTGGTGGCGGGCCTGCTGCTGGGGCTGGTCGGCGGATCCATGCTGGGCATCACGCTGTACGCCGGCCTGCTGCGCATTCCGCTCCGGCGATTCTTCGGCCTGACCAACGGCCTGTTGATCCTGCTGGCCGCGGGGCTGGCCGCCAGCGCCGCGCGTTACCTGGCACAGGCCGACCTGCTCGGCACCGGCAGTGGCGTGTTGTGGGACAGCTCCGGGCTGCTCAGCGACGGCTCGCTGCTGGGTCAGACCCTGCATGTGCTGGTCGGCTATCAGGCGCGACCCACCGCGATGATGCTGGCGTTCTACGTCGCCACCGTGGTCGTGCTGTCGCTGTCCGCACGGCTGGTGGCCCGGCGTCACATGCAGCCGGCCTGAGCAGACCTTCCCCTTTCCCCGATTTCCTTCACCAGCGGCCCGTCGCGGGCCGCATGCAACACGGATGGACTTTCCTCATGCATCGTTCGCAGATTCTTGCCGCCCTGGCGCTTACCCTTTTCGCCGGCCTTTGGTCCGCCCGTGCCCATGCCGGTCCCGCGCTGACGGTCTACTCGCCCATCGTCGACTACCGGGAATGGGAACTGGAACTGCGCGGCGGCAGCCAGGACTGGGCGCAGCTGGCGGACGGCGAACAGGCGACCAAGCTGGCCGTCGGCTACGGCCTGGCGCCGCGCTGGTTCACCGAATTCGCGGCCGAGTACACGCGGACTCCGGGACGGGCCGCCCGCGTCGAGGAGCTTGAATGGGAGAACATCATCCAGCTCACCGAACACGGTCGCTATTGGCTCGATGCCGGCATCCTCACCGAATACGAATACAACCGGATCGAGGGCGAGCACGAAATGAAGATCGGCCCGATGCTGCAGAAGGAGGTCGGACGCTCGCAGTTCAACCTCAACGTGCTGTTGGGCCGGCGCATCGACACGCGTGGCCCGGGCGAGGCCGTTCGCCACACCGAGGTCAGCTATGCCGCGCAGTGGCGCTGGCGCGGCCGCAACCGCTACCTGCAACCGGGAATCCAGGCCTTCGGTGGCCTGGGCCATGCCGACCGGCTGCACAGCGAGGCGATGCGCGCCGGGCCGGCCCTGTTCGGGGAGGCCTCCCTCGGCGGCGGCCGGAAGTTCGTCTACAACGCCTCGCTGCTGGCCGGTGTCAGTGCCAGCGCTCCGGACCTGACCGTGCGCTTCCAGCTGGAATACGAATTCTTCTGACCGCGTGCGAAGACCGTTCGTGGATCGGGCCATTCCGGATGCGACCCGTGTTCGTTCCGGTGGAGCCGGTCGTGCCGAATCGCCAGCTCCTCATGCATGGACATGACGTCAGGTGCGCACTTCCATTTCGCGCACCTGGCCGTGGGAAAGGGCGTGGGCCAGTTCGCCGAGATGCGTGCCCATCGCGGCGATGATGTCGTCGGCCGACAGCATGCCGCACAGTCCGCCATGCCGATTGAGCACCGGCAACCTGCGCACGCCGCGCGAGCGCATGGTCTGCACCGCATCGAACAGTTCCTGGCTGGCGGCACAGGTCGCCAGTTGCCGCGTCATGATGTCGCCGACGGTCAGTGTGTCGGGGTCGACCTCGGAAGCGATCACCGACACCACGATGTCGCGGTCGCTGACGATGCCCACGGGAATCCGTTCGCCGTCGGGCTGTTCGACCACCATCAGGGTACCGACGTGCTTCTTGCGCATGAGCTTGGCGGCATCCCGGACCGAAAGGTCGGGATCGACATGAATGACTCTATGGGTGCAGATGTCAGCGATACGCATGGCAGGTCTCCCACGGCCACGATTGGGTGCGGTCAGGGTGACGCATGTATGCGCGGCACGATTTGATGCCGGTCAAGAAAGGTCCGCGGGACTGACATATTTTTCCTGCGGACGACGAGCGGATGGCGGGGTCAGCGCAGCAGCACGACCACTGCGCCGGTGCCTCCCTGGGCGGGGCGGGCCGAGGCAAAGGCCAGTACGTCGCTGCGCCGGCGCAGGATGCGGTCGGTCAGGCCCTTCAGGACCGGGCCGCCGGGACGCGAGCGCAATCCCTTGCCGTGCACGATGCGCACGCAGCGCCAGCCCTCGGCGTGGGCCTCCTCGAGCAGTTCGAGGATGCAGTCGCGGGCGGCCTCGGCATTCATGTGGTGCAGGTCGATCTCGCCCTGGACGCTGAACTGGCCGCGCTTGAGCCGGCGCAGCAGCTTGGGTGAATGGCCCTCGCGCAGGTAGGCCAGTTCCTCGCCGATCTCGATCACCGCCGGATCGTACTCGCCCCGCAGCAGGTCGCCGGCGACGGCGGCTTCGTCGGCCTCGCGCATGTGTGCACGGGGCCGGGGCTTGGGTTTCTGTGCGGCCGGCCCCGAGCGTTCGATGCGTCGCACCTGACCCACCGCCTCGCGGAACAGGGCGATATCCTCCTCGTTCGGATGGGGCGGTGGGCGGCGGCTCATGCGACTATCCTACCCCGCCGGTCGCAGCGGGGCAGGGGGGCACCGAATCGGCTAGAATGAAGTGCCCCATGCCGGTGCCACTGGGTGCCGGTGCAACCGCTTCAAGATGGTCCCAGATGCGAGTTCTCGTAAGCAATGACGACGGCGTGGACGCGCCGGGTATCCATGTCCTGGCCGAACGGCTTTCCGATATCGGCGAGGTGACCGTGGTCGCGCCCGATCGCGACCGTTCCGGCGCCAGCAACTCGTTGACCCTGGATCGGCCGATCCGGGTCAGCCGAATGGACAACGGCTACCATCGCGTGGCCGGCACGCCCACCGATTGCGTGCACCTGGCGGTGTCCGGCCTGCTGGACAAGCAGCCCGACATCGTGGTGTCGGGCATCAACAACTCAGCCAACCTGGGCGACGACGTGATCTACTCGGGCACGGTCTCGGCGGCCATGGAAGGGCGCTTCCTGGGCCTGCCGGCGATTGCGGTCTCGCTGGTCAGCCGCGAGCATCGCGGCGAGCACTACGCCACCGCCGCACGCGCGGTGCTGGTGCTGATGCAGCACCTGCTCAAGGATCCGCTGCCGGCCGACACCATCCTCAACGTCAACGTGCCCGATCGCCCGTGGTCGGAGATTCGCGGCTTCGAGGTCACGCGCCTGGGCAAGCGGCACCCATCCTCGCCGTGCATCGAGCAGCGCGATCCGCGCGGCAAGCCGATCTGGTGGATCGGGCCGGCCGGTGCCGTCGACGACGACAGCCCCGGGACCGACTTCAACGCGGTCAGCCGCGGCTACATCTCGGTCACGCCGATCCATACCGACCTGACCCGCTACCAGGCACTGGAGAAAGTCAGCACCTGGGTCAGCGACATGAGCGAGGCCCTGCGCGACGAGGATGCGGCATGAAGACCCATGCGCTTCCCGCCGAAGTCCTGCGCGGCGAGGGCCTGACCTCACCGCGTGCCCGCGACCGCCTGGTGGCGACCCTGCGCGAGGAGGGGATCACGGACACGCGCGTGCTGGAAGTGATCCGGCGCGTTCCTCGCCACCTGTTCATCGACGAGGCGCTGGCCTCGCGCGCCTACGAGAACACCGCGCTGCCGATCGGCCATGGCCAGACCATTTCCCAGCCCTGGGTCGTGGCGCGCATGACCGAGGCGCTGATCGAGCACGGCGTTCCGCAGCGGGTGCTGGAGATCGGCACCGGCTCGGGCTACCAGGCCGCGGTGCTGGCAGCGCTGGTGGGGAAGATCCACACGGTCGAGCGTATCGAGCCGCTGCTGCGCATGGCGCGCCGCCGCTTCCGCCAGCTGGGCATCGAGAACCTGCGCTCCAAGCATGACGACGGCCACCTGGGCTGGCACGACGAAGCCCCGTTCGACGCCATCATCCTGACCGCGGCGGGCGAGGGCGTGCCGCAGGACCTGTTCGACCAGCTCGCACCCGGCGGTGTGCTGGTGGCGCCAGTGGGACCGGCCGGCGCGCAGACCCTGTACCGGGTGACCCGCCAGGCCGACGGCGAAGTGGTCTCCGAGGACCTGGGGCCGGTCAGTTTCGTGCCCCTGCTGGGCGGACTGGTCTGAATGCATCGGCGCCCGGATTCGGTCGCCCATGACGCGGCAAGGGGCGGCGCCTGATGCGCCTGTTCAGTCCGTTGTACGAGCGCACGCTGCGCTGGTCCGGGCACCCGCATGCCGAGCGCTACCTGGCCGGACTGAGCTTCGTCGAGGCCTTCATCTTCCCGATCATGCCCGAAGTGATGCTGGCGCCGATGGCCCTGGCGCGCCCCGGACGCGCGTTCCGCTATGCCAGCGTCAGCCTGCTGTTCTCGCTGCTCGGCTCGCTGGTCGGCTATGTCCTGGGCCACTTTGCCTTCGAGGCACTGCAGCCGGTGTTGGCCGACCTGCACCTGCTGGCGCCGATCCTGCAAGGCGTGGAGCACCTGCGTGCGCAGATGACCACGCATTTCTGGGGCCTGATGCTGGTGCTGCTGCTGGCGGCGCTGCAGCCGGTGGTGCCGATGAAGTTCATCACCTGGGCCTCGGGCATCGTCGGCGTACCGCTGATCCCGTTCCTGCTGTGCATCGCGCTGGGACGCGGCAAGCGCGTGTACCTGCTGGCCCTGCTGATCCGCATGTTCGGTCCGCGCGCGGCCGGGCTCCTGCATCGCCACATCGAGCGCATCGGCTGGGCCAGCGTGGTCCTGCTCGGCGGCCTGCTCGCCTGGTGGTTCCTGCTACGGTGAAATCGCCCCGCCCCCCGGTTATCCTGATCGCCATGCATGCCAAGAATGTCGCCGTCTGTGTCCTGCTGGCCCTCGCGCTGAGCGCCTGCGTGGTGCCGCATCATTCGGTCGTGATCGAACATCCGCCGGGCGGCGTGCCGGTCGATGCCGACGGCGTTCCGGTGCATGCCAGCGGCCCGATGACCGACACCCACTACACGGTGGTGCGCGGCGACACGCTGTACAGCATCGCCTTCCGCGCCGGCGTGGACTTTCGCGACCTGGCGCACTGGAACCACATCCCCGCGCCGTACATGATCCATCCGGGACGTCGCCTTCGCATCACGCCGCCGCCGCATGTGGCCGGCGTGCCGGCGCAGCCCGTATTCCATACGGTGACGCCGCCTGTCCACCATGTGCCTGCGCCGACCGTGCCGAAGCCGCATCATCCGGCACAGGTGGCAAGTGCCATGAGCACGACCGTGCCGGTCGCCGGCGAGTCCACGCCACCCGACCGCGCTCCGGCCCCGGCCTCCGCGGTCCCGTCCGCCCCGTCGCGGACCCGGGACGGGGTGACCTGGCGCTGGCCCGCGGACGGGCCTCTGGTCGACAAGTTCAACGCCCATGATGCGATCCCCGGCATCGAGATCGCGGGCAAGGCCGGCGAACCGGTGCGCGCCGCCGCCAGCGGCGTGGTGGTCTACAGCGGCAACGGCCTGGTCGGCTACGGCGAGCTGATCATCATCAAGCACAACGACACCTACCTGTCCGCCTACGGCCACAACCGCACGCGACTGGTGCGCGAGGGCGAGCGCGTGCGGGCCGGGCAGGTCATCGCCCGCATGGGATCCAGTGGCGCTCCGCGCAACGAGCTGGAATTCCAGGTGCGCCGCAAGGGCAAGCCGGTTGATCCCGAGCACTACCTGCCACCGCGTTGATGGAGCCGGTACCGGTCGGCGAAGGCCGCTCGCGCATGTGCCTGGTGGGGACTGATGCGCTTCGGGCTTCGTTTACACAGGAAGGTACGGCTCGAAGGAGTGGCATGAGCCGCGACCATGAACGAAAGGGAATCGGGGGGAACCCAGTACTGTTCGCATGGCGGTAGCGAGGTCGGCGATCACGCCGTGGTGTGCGTCAAGTGTGGCGCAGCGGCCGGCAAGAACACCCAGCCCGCGACGGCACCGGCACCGGCTCAACATATGGCCAAGAGCCGCGTGGCCGATGTCCTGCTGGGCATCTTCCTGGGCGGACTGGGTCTCCACAATTGCTACGCCGGATTCAACGGCAAGGCCATCGCGCAATTGCTGATCAGCCTGCTGCTGGGCGGGCTGGTCATTCCGCTGGTCGCCGTGGGGATCTGGGTGATCGTGGAAGTGATCGTGGTGGAGCAGGATGCCCAGGACGTGGCCTTCGTCTAGCGCGCTCGCGCGCGCTCCCGCAAGCATCCACGCGGTCCAACGAAAAGGGCGCGCCGGTCGGCCGGCGCGCCCTTTGCGTGTTGCACGGGCGGGAAAGGTTCTTCCCGCAAGCCGCGTTCAGGCCGCGATGGCCTTCGGGTTCGGGCCGTACTCGTTGTCCGGCGTGCTGTCGAGCACCATGAACACCAGCAGCACGATGCCACCGATGATGGGCACGAATCCGATCAGGATCCACCAGCCGCTGCGACCGGTGTCGTGCAGACGACGGATCGTTACGCCGAGCGAAGGCAGGAACACTGCCAGCGCATAGATGGAGGAAAGGGCGTTGAGTCCGTAACGGTTGGTGTGCATGCCGGCCATGCCTGCGATGAATCCGATCACGAACGAGACGATCAGATTGAACAGGAAGAACATCCAGTATTCCTTGCGGCGCGCGCGGCCGGAGAACACGGCGTATTTCTTGAGAACTTCGATGTACCAGTTCAAGGTATTACCCCCAATGTAGAGTGCGATATTCCTTCGCATGTGCAGTCCAGTCGAGCAGGCTCGACCTCCCTGATGCACCCGCCCCAAGTCCTGCCTCCCGGGTGCAGGGGCCATGTTTGCAGCAACGTCGATTTCAGGCAAGATCGTTGCCTCGGTCCCGGATACCGGGCCCGGTATCGATGCCGGACGAGCAGCCTCCGACACCTGGACATCGACATGCTGACCGATTCCACCGACATCTTCCTCGACACCTTCCGCGCGCTTCCCGCCACGGGCCGGTCCACGGCGCGCGGCGCCTTCCTGGTCACGCCGGAAGGGTTCGCCCCCGCAGCCGAATCGGCGCGCGACAATGCCTACATGCGGTTCGATGCGGCGTGCGATGCACGGCGGTCCGCGACGCAGCATGCGAACCTTGCCCGTGCGCTGCGCGAGGACCTGCCGGTGATCGTCTTTCCCGGTGACCCGGACACGCCCGAAGCGGTCTTCCCCAACAACGTCTTCGTCACGTCCCCCGGAACCCTGCTCGTCGGCCGCATGCGCCATCCGGTCCGCCGGCGAGAAGCGCAGCGCATGGACATCCGCCGCTTCTTCGGCGACTTGCTCGGCTACACGCAGATCGACCTGTCGGCACGCGAGGACCTGGTGGCCGAGGGGACCGGCTCGATGGTCATCGACCATGCCCGCGGCGTCGGGTTCTGCGGCCTGGGCGAGCGCTGCGACGAGGTCGGTGCGGCGGCCATGCACGAGGCGCTTGGCCTGAACCTGACGTTCTGCTTCGAACTGGCGCCAGGCGAATACCACACCAACGTGGTGCTGGCCTGCCTGGCCGGGCGCGGCGTGATGATGGCGGCCGACGGTTTCCGCGATCCGGCGGTGCCCGCAGCCATCGCTGCAGCCTACGAGGGGCGCGTCATCGCGCTGGATCCGCAGCAGAAGCAGTGCTATGCCGGCAACGCCATTACGCTGCATCCGGACCGGGTGTGGATGAGCGCGACCGCGGCGGCCAGCCTGAGCGGGGCGCAACGCGAGGATCTGGCGCAGTGGGGGTTCTCCATCGGTACGGTCGAGCTGGACGAGATCGAGACGGCCGGCGGCAGCCTGCGCTGCTGCGTGGCGGAAATCTTCTGACGGCGACGGCGTTACCATGGCGGTCCGTCAACCAACGTTGGACCGCCGCATGACTGCCAAGCCGCCCGCTTCCATCGCCTTGCCCGCACACGAAGCGCTCGACGATGCCGAGCGCGAGGCCCGCGCGGCGGCGTTCGCGGATGAACTGTCGCGTCGACGCACGGTTCGCGATTTTGCATCCACGCCGGTGCCGCGCGCGGTGATCGAGCATTGCCTGCGCGCGGCCGGTACCGCGCCCAGCGGCGCCAACCAGCAGCCCTGGCGCTTCGTGGCCGTGTCCGATCCGGCCATCAAGCGGCGCATCCGCGAGGCCGCCGAGGACGAGGAGCGCAGCTTCTACGAACACCGCGCGCCCGAGCAGTGGCTCGAGGCGCTGGCCCCGCTGGGCACCGACGCGGACAAGCCGTTCCTGGAGACCGCGCCGTGGCTGATCGCGGTGTTCTACCAGCGCTTCGTCGTCGACGCGGAGGGCGTCAAGCACAAACGCTACTACCCGCACGAATCGGTCGGCCTGGCCACCGGCATGCTGATCGCCGCGCTGCATCGCGCCGGCCTGGCCACGCTGACGCACACGCCCAGCCCGATGAAGTTCCTCAACGACATCCTGGAGCGGCCGCGCAACGAGATGCCGTACCTGCTGCTGGTCGTCGGGCACCCGGCCCAGGACTGCCGGGTGCCGGACATCCGCCGGCTGCCGCTGGACGAGTACGCCAGCTTTATCTAGGCCGTGCGGACGGTGCCGCCCTACGCCTCGCGCGTGTCGGCCGGTCCCGCGATCTGCACTTCCTCGCCGATCAGGCGGCGCTTGATCGGTCTCGCGAACAGCGCCAGCACCACGCCCACGGCGATCGAGGCGATGGCGATGGTGGCGTAGATGTGCGGCATGTCGTGGACGTCCTTGGCGCTGAAACGCCCGGCGATCAGGCCGGCCAGGATCTCGCCCAGTGCCATGAACAGGAACCAGGTGCCCATCAGGCGGCTGGCGTAGCGTCGTGGTGAAAGCTTGGTGGTGGCCGACAGGCCGACCGGGCTCAGGCACAGCTCGCCGATGGTGTGCACCAGGTAGGTCAGCGCCAGCCAGGTCGGCAGGGCCTTGTGACCGGCCACGACCACCCAGGCCGCGCCCATCATGATCAGGAAGCCGATGCCGATGAAGACCATGCCCAGGGCGAACTTCATCGGTGTGGACGGATCCAGCTTTCGCCGACCCAGCCAGATCCAGAGCCAGGCGAAGAAGGGCGCCAGCAGCAGGATCAGCAGCGAGTTCTCGCTCTGGAACCACGAGGCCGGGAAGGCGTAGCCGAACACGTGCAGATCGGTGTAGCGCTGGGCGAACAGGTTGAAGTTGGAACCGGCCTGCTCGTAGCCGGCCCAGAACAGGGTCTGCACCAGGAACAGGATGGTCAACGCCGCCAGGCGCTTCTTCTCCACCGTACTGAGCTTTCCATAGGCGAACAGCCACAGCAGGAAGCCCAGGCCCAGGCCCAGGATCACGTAACTGGACCACACCGCGATCGCCTGCGGTGCATACACGACCACGCCGGTGTAGCCCAGCCCGACCACCAGCACGATAGCGGCCACGCCCAGCCACAGGCCTCGCCAGGAGCGCTTCAGGAATTGCTGTTGGCGCATCGGTTCGTCATGGGCGGGTAGGGCGTGGGTACCGGCATCGCCGAGGGTGCCCAGGGTCAGGCGGTACTGGATCAGGCCCAGCACCATGCCGATGCCGGCGGCAGCGAAGCCGTAGTGCCAGTTGACCTTCTGGCCCAGCCAGCCGCAGATGATGGGACCCAGGAATCCGCCCAGGTTGATGCCCATGTAGTAGATCGAGAAGCCGCTGTCGCGACGGCTGCCGCCTTCCGGGTACAGGTCGCCGACCATGGCGCTGGCATTGGGCTTGAGCAGGCCGGTGCCCAGCACGATCAGCACCAGGCCGAGGAAGAAGGTGCGGTGGCTGGGGATGGCCAGGGTGAAGTGCCCGGCGGCGATGATCATGCCGCCGTACCAGACCGAGCGCTGCTGGCCGATCAGGCGGTCGGCGATCCAGCCGCCCGGCAGCGAGGTCAGGTAGACCCCGGCCATGTACAGGCCGTAGATGGCGGTGGCCGTTGCATCGTTCAGGCCCATGCCGCCCTTGGCCACGGCCGCGGTCATGAACAGGATCAGCAGCGCGCGCATACCGTAGAAGCTGAAGCGTTCCCACATCTCGGTGAAGAACAGGGTCATCAGGCCGGCGGGGTGGCCCAGGACGGTGCGTCCGCCGGCGGAACGGCTCTCGCTCATGCGCATGTCTCGTGGTGACAGAACAGCGCCAAGCCTCGGTCATGCCACATGGCGGCGTCAACTGCCCGTCGTGCCGGCATGGAGGACACGGGCCTGCCCAGACGGAGTGTGGCTGCAGCCGGGGGATGCGCGGGGCGGTTACGCCGCCTGTACGCGCATGATTCGGCGAGCATGGCCTGACAGCCGTCACTTGCCGCGGAGCGTGCGCGAATCTACGCTTCCTGCATTGTCGACAGGAGCTGCCTCGTGAACGAACCCCGGAACAGGAATTCCAGACGATCCCCGCAGGGGCTGGCGGCTGGCCTCGTGGTCATCGCCGTGGGCGTGTACTTCCTGCTGCGCAACCTGGGGGTCGACCTGCCCTTCGTGTACATGCACAACTGGTGGGCGCTGTTCATCCTGATCGCCGCGATCGGTCCCCTGACCCAGGCATTCGCCGCCTGGCGCGCGAGTCGGCGGCTGGATCCGGATGTCACGCGCCCGCTGCTCACGGCGCTGATCATCGTCACCATCGCCCTGATGTTCCTGCTCGACGTGCGCTGGGATCGCTGGTGGCCGTTGTTTGTCATCTACGGTGGCCTGTGGATGATGGTGCGCGAGCGAGGCGAGGCGGGCTAGGGCCTGACCGGGGTGCGGGCGGCCGCTTCGCCGCGTTAGCATCGCAGTCCACCAACCCAGCGGGCATCGGACTTGCAATACCAGCACATCCTCGAGCAGATCCACGCGGAAATCGCGCCGACCCTGCCGCAGGGCCGGTTGGCCGACTACATTCCGCAGCTGGCCCGTGTCGACGAGACCCGGTTCGGCATGGCGGTGTGTGACGTCGACGGCGGTTTCGCCAGTGTCGGCGATGCCGACGAGCGTTTCTCGATCCAGAGCATCTCCAAGGTGTTCACGCTGACCCAGGCCATGCGGACCGCCGATACCCAGCTGTGGCAACGGGTCGGTCGCGAGCCGTCCGGTACCGCCTTCAACTCGCTGGTGCAGTTGGAGTTCGAGAACGGCATCCCGCGCAATCCCTTCATCAACGCCGGCGCCCTGGTGGTGACCGACATCGTGCTCACGCACTTCGGCGACGCCAAGGCCGCGCTGCGCGACTTCGCGCGTCGCATGAGCGGTGCCGACGATGTCGACTACGACCTGACCGTGGCCGGGTCGGAAGCGCGACTGGGCTACCGCAACGCGGCACTGGCGTATTTCCTCAAGAGCTTCGGTAACCTGGAGAATCATCCGGACCAGGTGCTCGATGCGTATTTCCACCACTGCGCGCTGTCGATGAGCTGCTCGGAACTGGCGCGCTCGTTCATGTACCTGGCACGCCACGGACACAACAGCGACGGCGAGGTGATCTCGCCCAGCCAGGCCAAGGCGATCAATTCGCTGATGCTCACCAGCGGCACCTACGACGCGGTCGGCGCCTTCGCCTACAGCGTCGGCCTGCCGGCCAAGAGCGGCGTGGGTGGCGGCATCGTCGCGGTGATGCCGGGCACCTTCAGCCTGTGCGTATGGGCGCCGGGCCTGGACGGTCGCGGCAACTCCATGGCCGGAAGCCATGCGCTGGAGCGCTTTGCGGAACTGACCGGCCAATCCATCTTCTGATCACGTCGCGCTGCCGGTTGCGGTATCGTGGATACAGCAAATCCTGGTGTCAGGGGGTGGCATGCGGCACAAACCGGCGCAGCATGTTCGGCGCTTGCCGATCTTCGTGCTCTGCATCGTCACTCTCGGCGTGGCCGGGTGCAGTCCCCATCTGAACCGCCTGCAGCGCATCCGTGCACGCGGCACCCTGATCATCCTCACGCGCAACGCGCCCACCACCTACTACATCGGGCGCGACGACAAGCCCGAAGGCCCAGAATACGAGCTGGCCCGCGACTTTGCCCGGTCGCTGGGCGTGAAACCGGAGTTCGTGGTCAAGGACTCCATCTCCGAACTGCTGCAGGCGCTGGCCCAGGGCAAGGGCGACATGATCGCCGCCGGGCTCACGCGTACGCCGTTGCGCGAGCGCCGGTTCCGTTTCGGGCCCGATTACCAGAAGGTCCGGCAACAGGTGGTATGCCGTCGCGACGGTCCGAGCCCGCAATCGGTGAAGGATCTGGACAGCGTGAACCTGGAGGTCGTCGCCGACAGCAGCTACGTGGCGCGGCTGGAGTCCCTGAAGCTCAAGGACCCGAAACTGCATTGGCAGGTGAACGCCGACGAGGGCACGGAACACCTGCTGCGCAAGGTGTGGTCGGGCAAGCTTGACTGCACGGTGGCCGATTCGGACATCGTTGCCATCAACCGGCGTTTCTTTCCCAACCTCAAGGTGGCGTTCGACCTGAGCGAGCCGCAGCACCTGGCCTGGGTACTGCCCAGGACGGCAGTCCACCTCCAAGCGGCGTTGCGCGGCTGGTTCGCCGGCTATCGCGAGAATGGCAGCATGAAGCGCCTGATGACGCATTACTACGGCCTGGCCAAGGTGTTCGACTATGTCGACATCCGTGCCTACGTGCGCAAGATCGAGGACGTGTACCCCCATTACGCACCGTTTTTCCGGAAAGCCGCCAAGAAATACGAGCTTCCGCCGATCGTGCTGGCTGCCCAGTCCTACCAGGAGTCGCACTGGAATCCGGCGGCAGTCAGTCCGACCGGCGTGCGCGGCATGATGATGCTCACCCAATCGACGGCCGCCATGGTCGGCATCCGGCATCGCACCAATCCCAGGGCCAGCATCTTCGGTGGCGCGGACTACCTGGCCCGGCTGCGCAATCGCCTCAGCAGGAAGATCGTATCCCGGGACCGCATCTGGTTTGCGCTGGCGGCCTACAACGTGGGCCTGGGCCACATTCGCGATGCGCGCCGGTTGGCGCAGCGGCTCGGCAAGAGCCCCAACCATTGGAATGCCGTCAGCAAGGTGCTGCCCCTGCTCAGCGAATCGCGTTACTACCGCAAGCTTCCGCACGGCTATGCGCGCGGGCTGGAACCGGTGCGCTATGTCCACCGGATCCGCAACTATGCGGACATCCTGCGTTACCGCCTGCGCTATGCCGGGGAGGAGGACGGCACCCTGGCCGTGCAGCAGTCGCCGGAGGATTTCAGCGTCGCGCCGTGATCAGGCGACCGCGGAAGGGCGGTTTCTGGTCCGGCTCGAACGCCATGTGGGTGGCTTCCACCGTGAAGCCCTGCGCCTGGAGCGCGCGCGTGAAGCGTGCGGCGTTGCCTCGGCCGGGATCGGTCACGACCACTTCCGCGTGGGGCTGGGCGTGGCGTTCGATCGCGCCGGCCAGCTGCTCCACCTGCCAGCGCTCGTAGAGGATATCGCTGCCGATGAGCAGGTCGTATCGCCCGGCCAGCGGTTCGGGATGCGCCCAGTCCAGGCACAGGAAGGGGATCGGGGCGAGGCCGTTGGCGCGTGCATTTTGCAGCAGGAAGTCCCCGGCCAGCGGGTGGTAGTCGCTGGCGGTGATGTCGGCGCCGCGCCGGGCCAGCACCAGGCTGGCCAGCGCCAGGCCGCAACCCAGTTCCAGGATGCGCTTGCCTGCGATGTCGTAGCCGGCCATGTGGTCGGCCAGGATGCGCCCGGACGGCCAGGGTTGCCCGAACAGGCTCCATTGCGCCGAGGAAATGCCGGCACGTTCGGCGCTGTGGTCGGGATCGGAAAATTGCTGCGTGTCCAGCAGCGCGTGCACCCGATAAGGCCGTCCGCCGAATTCGATATCCAGATCGCGGGTACGGTAGCCGACCATGCAACGCTCCAGGGCAATACGAACGCCCGCTTACGGGCGGCAACGCAGGAAATGGAGCGAGACGTGGTCGGCTGAAAAGCGCGCTGGCCGCGTTTCGCGTCAAGTTGTATGACGGATGCGATTCTAGCGCATGCGGGGGGCGATCATGCGTCCAGCGCGCGTAGGTGGCGCTCGATGGCGAACACGTGGGGGTCCGCCTCGCCGAGGTTCCGCAGGGCTTCGGCCAGACGCAGCACGTATTCGCTGTTGCTGCCACTGGGGCCACTGGATGCGGCCACGTGGCGGGCGATGGCTTCCTCGGACGCAGGACCCAGCCAGGCGGCGTTGTCCTCGGTAGCGATATAGACCAGTCCCTCGGCCTGCGCATCGCCGAAATCCAGCGGCGTGGTGAAGCGCAGGTAGCCGTTCTTCTCGCGCACGTCCAGATGGCCGAATACCCGCGGTGCGACGCGGTAGGCCATGCCTGCGCATTCGGCGCCCGGCGTCTCGATCAGCGTGGCGACGCGGCCGGGTGATGTGGGGGTGCCGCGGTGGTCGTGGGAGCCCTGCCAGAAGCGGCGCACCCAGCCGTGGATGTGCGCGGAGCGGCGTTCCAGGAACGGGAAATCAGCCTTGTAGATCAAGGAGCCATAGCCGAACAGCCAGACGCTGTCGCGGCCGCTGAAATCGTGGCGGTGGCGATTGACGGAGGTGGTGTCGTGGGACATGAAGGCGGTGTGGCTGCGCAGAGGCAAGAATTCAAGACCCGGCATCCAGTGGAAACGGGCCTGCGTAGGAACGGGGCAAGCTACCCTTGAGCACAAGGGTACTGGAACGTCATCGCATTCAAGGACATCGAAACTGCATGGGTACCGCCATCGTCTGGTTCCGCCGCGACCTGAGGCTCGCCGATCATCCCGCGCTGGTTGCCGCCGCGTGTCGGCACCAGCTTGTGCTTCCGGTCTACATCCATGCGCCCGAAGAGGAGGGCGGTTGGACCCCGGGCGCTGCCAGCCGCTGGTGGCTGCACCATTCGCTGCACGCCCTGCAGGTGGCCCTGGCCCGTCACCAGGGCGCCCTGCACCTGCGGGCCGGTCCGAGTCTGGACACGCTGCTGGACCTGGTCCAGGCCAGCGGTGCCGAGGCGGTGTACTGGAATCGCCTGTACGATCCGGCGCGGGTCGAGTGCGACGCACAAATCAAGCAGGCGATGCGCGAACGCGGGCTGGAGGTGGCCAGTTTCGACGGCGCCCTGTGGCGCAGTCCGTGGCAGGTGCTGACGCAGAAGGACGAGCCGTATCGCGTGTTCACGCCGTTCTGGCGCAACCTGCGCGCGCAGCTGGGCGATACGGTCGAATCCCCCCTGGCCGTGCCGTCGCCGTTGCGCCTGGTGACGCTCGAGGGCGGCCTCGGGCTCGAGGCGCTGGATCTGTTGCCGACCCGGGACTGGGCCGACGGCTTCGCCAGCCACTGGACGCCGGGCGAGGCCGGTGCCATGGCCGCCCTGGACACCTTCGCCGATGACGCCATCCGCGGCTACGCCGAGCAGCGCGACCGTCCGGACCGCATCGGCACCTCGCGCCTTTCCCCGCACCTGCATTTCGGCGAGATCACCCCGCGCATGCTGCGCCATGCGCTGCATGAACGCCTGCCGCACAGCGTGCTGGCGGGCAAGGGCTGCGCATCGTTCCTGCGCGAGGTCGGCTGGCGCGATTTCGCCCACCACGTGCTGTTCCATTTCCCGCACAGCGCCGATCGCAACCTGGACGAGCGCTTCGACCGCTATCCATGGCACGACGATCCCGAGGCGCTCGGGCGCTGGCAGCGCGGACGGACCGGCATTCCCATCGTGGACGCCGGCATGCGCGAGTTGTGGGCTACCGGCTGGATGCACAACCGGGTGCGCATGATCGCCGCCAGCTGGCTGACCAAGAACATGGGCCAGCACTGGCTGCACGGGGCCCGGTGGTTCTGGGACACCCTGGTCGACGCCGACCTGGCCAGCAACAGCCTGGGTTGGCAGTGGGTAGCCGGAAGCGGCGTCGATGCCGCGCCGTATTTCCGCATCTTCAACCCGGTCACGCAGGCAAAACGGTTCGATCCCGACGGCACCTACATCCGTCGCTGGGTGCCGGAGCTTGGCGAGGCGCCGAAGGCGCTGGTGCACGAGCCGTGGGCGCAGGATGGCTTCGCCGCTTCGTGCGGGTATTCCCTGCCGATGCTCGACATCAAGGCCTCGCGCCAGCGCGCGCTGGACGGCTACGACGCCATCCGGGGGAAATGAGCGGGACCGGCGATCGGCAGATTTCCGGCTCAAGCGGCGCCGCACGACGGACGGTGCCCGTCCTGCGAACCGGCATGTTTCGGAAGGACGCGTTCAGCGATCGCCGGATTCAGCAGTGGATGCGTGCTCTTCCGCCTCCAGGTCGGCCGCTTCGCCTTCCTGCGCACCGCGCTTGAGCAGCAGCGACAGCACCGGCGGCGTGACCACCGCGGTCAGCAGCGACATGGCCACGATCACCGCGTAGACCTGTTCGCTGAACACGCCCGCGGTCAGGCCCAGGGCCGCGATTACCACGCCGACCTCGCCGCGCGGAACCATGCCGAAACCGACGATGGCGGCGCTGCGCTTGCCCAGTGAAAGCGCGCCGAGAAAGCCGCCAAGCAATTTGGAGACAATCGCGATGACGGTCACCACGAGCAGCATCCACATCGCATCCCAGTTGGCCAGTGCGTGCAGATTCACCTTGGCGCCGGTGACCACGAAGAAGAACGGAGTCAGCAGGGCCAGCAGCGGACGGGTGCGCTTTTCCAGCATTTCGCGCTGCTTGGTTTCCGAGGCAATGGTGCCGGCCAGGAACGCGCCGATGATGGCGGCCAGGCCGATCTGGCTGGACAGGTAGGCCAGGCCCAGGCACAGCGCCAGCACGATGGTCAGCGGCGAGTGCGGGCTGATCGGCTTGTCCAGCCAGTACGAGCGCCGGCGCGCGACCTGGGTGCCGGCCCAGCCGAACAGGGCCAGGAAGCCGATCGCGCTGCCCAGGGTCAGCATCAGCGAACCGACGTCGATCGCGCCGCCGCCTTTCTGCATGGACGAGACCACGCCCAGCAGCAGCATGGCCAGGATGTCGTCGATGACCGCCGCGCCGAGAATCACGCGGCTCACCGTGTGACGCAGCACGCCCAGTTCCTGCAGCACGCGAGCGGTGATGCCCGCCGAGGTGGCGACGAAGGCCGCGGCCACGAACATCGACTTGACCCAGACGAAGCCTGCGCCATGCGCCCAAAGCGTGCCGGCGATGAACGGCACGATCACGCCGAGCACGCCGACCAGCACGGCGCTCTTGCCGACCTTTTTCAGGTCGCTCATCCGGGTTTCCAGGCCGACCGAGAACAGCAGCAGCACCACGCCGATCTCGGCCAGCGCGTCGAGCGGTTCGCCGGTGGCGATCTGCGGCAGGGTGATCCAGCCCAGCAGGGAGGGGCCGATGATGCTGCCGGCGGCGATTTCGCCGACCACGGCGGGCATGCGCAGGCGCTGGGAGATCTCCGCGCCGATCTGCGCGGCGACGAAGATGATGAACAGCGTCAGCAGGAGGTCACTGGCATGATGCATGGACGCGCTCGCAGGCGTGGGACATGCTCCGGGATGCTACAGGATTGACATCCCTCGTCCATCGGCCGACCCGCATAGGGGCCGCGCGTCAGGACACCCCGAACAGGTGCATCGAGTCGAAGGCCAGGTGCACCAGCACGCTGGCGACGAATCCCAGGGCGATGGCCCAGCTCCATTTCAGGTGTGCACGGAAGGTGTACATGCCGCGCGAGACGCCCATCAGCGCCACGCCGGCGGCCGATCCGACCGACAGCAGGCTGCCGCCGACGCCGGCGGTAAGGGTGATCAGCAACCACTGCCCGAGGTCCATCGGCGGGTTCATCTTCAGCACCGCGAACATGATCGGGATGTTGTCGACCACCGCCGACAGCAGGCCCATGCCGGTATTGGCCACGGTGTACCCCATGCCGTTGTAGAGCACGTGCGAGGCCATCTCCAGGTAGCCGATCGCGGCCAGCCCGCCGACGCAGGCGAACACGCCGTAGAAGAACAGCAGGGTGTCCCATTCGGCGTTGGCGATGATCTTGAAGATCGAATAGCTGGTTTCCTCGTTGCTCGCATCCGGACCCTGTGCGATCGCATAGCGACGAAGCCGTCGATCGATGTGCGAGGCCAGCAGGTTGAGCAGCGCCAGCCCGGTCAGCATGCCGAAGGCCGTGGGCATGCCCAGCCACTGCTTGCCCAGCACGGTGATGGTGATGGTCAGCGCGAAGCTGACCACGATGCCGATGCCGCCATGCTTGATGCGGGCCGCGCCCGAGGCGCCGTCCGGCTTGCCGCGCGGCACCGCGAAGGACATCGCCAGCGCCGGTACCAGCCAGTTGACCAGCGAAGGGCCGAGCAGGGCGAAGAAGTCGAGGAATTCGGCCTTGTGCGCCTGCCATACCATCAGCGTGGTGATGTCGCCGAAGGCGCTCCAGGCGCCACCGGCGTTGGCCGCGACCACCAGGTTGATCATGGCCAGTGTGATGAATCGCGCATTGCCCGCGCCCAGCGACAGGATCACCGCCGACATCACCAGTGCGGTGGTCAGATTGTCGATCATCGGCGACAGGAAGAAGGCCAGGGTGCCGGTGATCCAGAACAGCTGCCGGTAGCTGAAATGGCGCTTGGTGATCTGCGCGCGCAGAGCCTCGAACACGCCGCGCTCGCCCATGGCGGTGACGTAGGTCATCGCCACCACCAGGAAGAAGAACAGTTCCGAGTAGTCCAGGAACATGCCCTCGAAGGCGATTTTCACTGGCGAGTGTTCGACATGGCCGGCGCCGACCTTCCACGCCAGCATGCCCCAGATCAGCGCCGCTGCCAGCAACACCGGTTTGGACTTGGCGATCTGGATGCGTTCCTCGGCGACCACCGCGGCGTAGGCCAGCACGAACAGCACCAGGGCGATCCAGCCGATCGGCTGGCCGGTGAGATGGAAATTCGACTCGGCCGTTTCGGCAGCGGCCGCCGGAGCGGCGGCAAGCAGCAGGGGCAGGGCGAGGATCGGGCGCATGCAGGTTCCTTGCGTTCCAGCGATGACGGGCACCCGGTACGGCGCGCCGCAAAGGTGGAAAGGTACGCGGTTTGGCCCCGTGCTGTCAGCCATCGATGACCGTCCGTGGGCGGGCTGCCCGGACGGCAGGTCGCGGGTACACTGGATGGACTGGCAAGGAAAACGATTCATGGCGCACCCCGAACCCTCCGACGAGACCGTCGACAAGGCACGCAAGCTTCGCGAGCGCATCGAGGACGCGAACTACCGCTATCACGTGCTCGACGACCCGGACATCCCGGACGCCGAGTACGACCGCATGATGCGCGAGCTGGAGACCATCGAGGCCGACCACCCGTCGCTGGCCACGGATGATTCACCCACGCGCAAGGTCGGATTGCGCGCCACCGGCGGCTTTGCCGAGGTGCGTCATGCCATTCCCATGCTTTCGCTGGGCAATGCCTTCGGCGGGGAGGGCGAGGATGACGCCGAGCGCTATGCCGAGGTCGGCGACTTCGTGCGCCGCATCCGGCAGACCCTGGATCGCAGCGATCCGCTGTTCTCGGTCGAGCCCAAGCTGGACGGCCTGGCCATCAGCCTGCGCTACGAGCACGGCGTGTTCGTGCAGGGCGCCACCCGCGGCGACGGCGAGACCGGCGAGGACGTGACCGCCAACCTGCGCACCGTGCGTGCCATCCCGCTGCGCCTGCGCGGCGAGGGCTGGCCCGACGTGCTGGAGGTGCGCGGCGAGGTGATCATGCTGCGCAAGGATTTCGAGGCCTACAACGCCTGGGCGCGCGAGCACGACGCCAAGACGCTGGCCAACCCACGCAACGGCGCGGCCGGTTCGCTGCGCCAACTCGATCCCGCAATCACCGCACGGCGCAAGCTCAGCTTCTTCGCCTACGCCGTGGGCCAGGTCGAGGAAGGCGAGTTGCCGCCGACGCATTCGGCCACGCTGGCCAGGCTGCGCGAGTGGGGTTTCCCGGTCTCGCCGCTTGTGGACACGGCGCGCGGATTCGACGGCCTGATCGCGTATTTCCGCCGTATCGGCGAGCAGCGCGATTCGCTGCCCTACGACATCGATGGCGTGGTCTACAAGCTGGACGACTACGAAGGCCAACGCGCCATGGGCTTCGTCTCGCGCGCGCCGCGCTGGGCGATCGCGCACAAGTACCCGGCGCAGGAGCAGATGACCGTGCTGGAGGCCATCGAGATCCAGATCGGCCGCACCGGCGCGGCCACGCCGCGCGCGCGCATGCAGCCGGTGCAGGTGGGCGGCGTCACCGTCACCCACGCCACCTTGCACAACGCCGACCAGATCGCGCGCCTGGACGTGCGCGTGGGCGACACCGTGATCGTGCGCCGCGCCGGCGACGTGATCCCCGAGGTCGTGCGCGTGGTGCCCGAGCGGCGCCCGCACGATGCAAGGCCCTGGCAGATGCCGGATACCTGCCCAGTGTGCGGATCGGAACTGCTGCGCGAGGACGACAAGGCGGTGTATCGCTGCACCGGGGGTCTGGTCTGCGCCGCGCAGCGCAAGGAGGCCCTGATCCACTTTGCCTCGCGTCGCGCCATGGACATCGACGGGCTGGGCGAGCGTTACGTGGATGCGCTGGTCGAGCTGGAGATGGTGTCCACGCCCGCCGACCTGTATGGCCTCACGGTCGATGATTTCATCGAGATGAAGCGCCGCGCCGACGAGCGCGACGGCACCACGCCGGAGACCGTCAAGCAAGGCAAGGTCGCCACCAAGTGGGCCGAGAACCTGGTCGAGGCCATCGCCGCCAGCAAACAGGCCACGCTGGCCCGCTTCCTGTTCGCACTGGGGATCATGCATATCGGCGAAAGTACGGCAAAAACATTGGCCAAGTGGCTGGGAAATCTGGATTTTGTCGAGTCGACACCAGCCCCGATCCTGCGTCTCCTGCCCGACATCGGGCACGAGGTGGCGACCTCCATTGCCGCCTTCTTCCACCAGCGCGGCAACCGCAAGGTGGTGGAAAAGCTGCTCGCCGCGGGCATTGAATTCAGCGACACCGGCGCGCCCTCGGCGGCCCTGCACGAGCGTCTGGACTTCGCCATGGTGCTCGAGCAGGCCGACATCAAGCATGTCGGCAAGACGAACGCAAAGCGCCTGGCCGAACATTTCCCCGGCCTCGATGCCATCGTGAAGGCCGGTCCGTCCGGCTGGAGTACGGCGGGATTGCCGAAGAACGCCGTGGCCGGACTCGAGGCGCATCTTGCGGCCGAGAAGAACGTCGCGATCCTGCGCGAGGCCGAGGATGCCATGGCGCGCCTGCTGTCCGCCGCGCCCGTATCCGAAGGGCAGGGTGCGCAGCCGCTCGCCGACAGGACCGTCGTGCTGACCGGCTCGCTGTCGAGCATGACGCGCGACGAAGCCAAGGAGAAGCTCGAGACGCTGGGTGCGAAGGTCAGCTCCAGCGTGTCGAAGAACACCGACTTCGTGGTGGCCGGCGAGGCGGCCGGCTCCAAGTTGGCCAAGGCCGAGAAGCTCGGCGTCGAGGTGTGGGACGAGGCGCGCCTCGTGGCCTTCCTGTCCGAACACGGCCATGCATAGGGGGTGCGCATGACCGGACCGCGCGTGCGTGTGGACATGCCGCGGATGCACCTTGCGTGCACGGACCTGGATGTGGCCGTGGAGGCGTACACGGGCGAGCTCGGCTTCCGCCTGGACATGATCCTGCCGGCCGATGCGCCACGCATGGCTCGATTGTCCGGCCACGGCATCGCGCTGCACCTGGAATGCATGTCCGGACCGGATGCAGCCGATGCGGTTCAGGCCAAGGCCGACGGCGCCTGGGTTACCGGCCGCGCCGGCATGCAGTATCGCGACCTGCTGCCCGGCCGCCTGGAAGGGCGGCTGATTGCCTCGCACATCCGCATTCCCGACGGCGGCCCGGTGCCCGACTACGTGCACTACCATCATGTCGGGTTCCAGATGATCTACTGCCGGCGCGGCTGGGTGCGCGTGGTCTACGAGGACCAGGGGCCGCCGTTCGTGATGCACGCGGGCGACTGCGTGCTGCAGCCGCCGACCATCCGCCATCGCGTGCTGGAGGCCTCGCCGGGGCTGGAGGTGGTCGAGATCGGCAGCCCGGCCGAACACGAGACCTGGCGCGACCACGACCTGCAGTTGCCCACCCCACAGGTGCGCCCGGATCGTGTCTTCGGCGGCCAGCGTTTCGTGCGCCATGTCGCCAGTGAAGCGACCTGGGAAGCGCTGGACATGTCCGGCGTCCTCGTCCGCGACACCGGCATCTCTGATGCGTCGGGCGGCGCGGCCGACGTACGGGTGCTGCATGTCGGCGGTGCCGGGGTGGGCTTCCCGCCGCCGGTTCCGGACGGGTTGCGTTTGCTGTTCGTGCTGGCGGGCCACTTTCATGTGCGCACGCGTGATGGCGATGAGCGGCTGCTGGCGCCGGATGATGCCTACCTGGTGCGCGAATCGGTCGAGCTGATCGCGTCGAGCGATGCCGGCGGCGAGCTGCTGGACGTGTGCATGCCCACCCACGGGGACTGACCGGTCGGCCCGATCGGTTCGTGTCCGCGCAACGAACTCGGGTATTCTGCCAGGGGTTTTCCAGCCAGAAGGATCCGGGCATGCACTCGCCATACTCGACCTACGTCATCATGGCCGCCGTGGTGGCACTGGTCCTGTTTCGCCGTATCCGGCGCCAGTTCGGACGCCAGCGCATCCGGCGCAAGGCCATGATGCTGCGCGTGGTCATGCTTGCGGTCGTGATCGTGTTGCTGTCCCTGACCGGCCTGCAGGACATGCAGCTGGCCGAGGGCCTGTTGGGCGGCGCTGCCGGCGGCGTGGCGCTGGGCCTGCTCGGGCTGAAGTTGACCCGGTTCGAGACCGATCCCGACAAGGGCGACTGCTACGTGCCCAACGTCTGGATCGGCGCCCTGCTGACGGCCCTGCTGCTGGGCCGGCTGGCCTACCGGTTCCTGGTCGAGATGCCCGAGATCGAGAGGGCGACGGCGCATCCCGGGGCCGGGCCGGGCGGCATCGTCTACCATCCGTTGACCCTGTTGGTGGTCGGTCTGCTGATGGGCTACTACCTGAGCTACTACGCCGGCCTGCTGGTCCATCACCGCCGCTACCAGGCGAGCCAGGTGGCTTCGAACCAAACCTGACGGCTCCCGTCAGGACCCGGTTTTCTTGTAGGAGCGCCGGAAGGCGCGAACGGCAACGCGGCCAGTTCCGGTTTTCGCGGCCAGCCCTCATCGTGCGCCATCGCGCCTTCCGACGCTCCTACAAAGGGTAGGAAGGCTTACGGGTTCACTGTAGGAGCGCCGGAAGGCGCGATCCGGCAACGCGGCAAGACCCGGTTTTCGCGGCATGCTTGCGCCTTGCCGAGATCCTTCGCTCGGCCCCGGCCGGGCGCCTAGCGCTGGTCCAGGTGCGCGCGGCCGGCGGCGATCTCGGCCAGCGAGGCCCAGTCCTTGTCGCCGCCGCCGTCGGCCAGCGCTTCCAGCAGCGCCTCGCGCACCACGCCTGCGAAGGGCAGGGGCACGCGCGCGTCGTCGCCGGCTTCCAGCGCCAGGCCCACGTCCTTGAAGCCCAGGCGCGCGGGGAACCCGGCCGGCTCGTAGGTCGATTCGGCGATCAGCTTGCCGTAGCCCTGGTAGGCCGGTGCGGCGAACAGGGTCTGGGTCATGATGGCCAGGAAATCGGCGGCCTCGATCCCGTGGGCACGGCCCAGGGCGCAGGCCTCGGCCATGCTCTCGATGGCCGAAGCCAGCATGAAGTTGCCGGCAATCTTGGCCACGCTGGCGCGCACCGGATCGGTGCCCAGGGGCCAGGTGCGTCCGCTGACCGCATCCAGCAGCGGTTGCACGCGCTCGATGGCGTCGCCGTCGCCGGCGCAGACCACATTGAGCTTGCCGGCCGCGGCCATGTCCGGACGCCCGAACACCGGCGCGGCCAGGTAGTGCACGCCGCGTTCGCGGTGCAGGTCGGCCAGCTCGCGCGCCAGGCGCACCGATATAGTGGCGTGGTTCAGGTGCACGCCGCCCTCGGGCAGCGCATCGAGCACGCCGCCGTCGAGGATCACCGCGCGCACCGCGGCATCGTCGGACAGCATGCTCATGACCACGCCGCAGGCGGCGGCCTCGGCCGCGCTGTCGGCCACCTTCGCGCCGCGTTCGCGCAGTGCCTCGCGCGGCTCCGGCGAGCGGTTCCAGACGGTGACGTCGTGGCCGGCGTCGAGCAGGTTGGCCGCCATGCCCTTGCCCATGGCGCCCAGGCCGATGAATCCCACTTGCATGTCGATCTCCCGTTGCTGCGGTGGATGAATCCGCATCATTGTTTCATGCCGGCCCCCAATCGCAGGTGAAGCCGGGACGCGCGGGGAAGGCTTGGTGCGGATTCGAAATTGCGGCAGAGTGGACACAAACCACGTCGATGGGGAGGTGCCGCATGCGTCGCTATCGTTTCCACGGGGGCCTGCTGGCCGGGTTGATGATGGCCGCGTCGGCCTTTCCGGGGATGGGGGCGGCGGGCGCCGCCGACGGGGACCCGGGCTTCCGGCTGCTGGAACCCGAGCGCGTCTTCGACGCCCGCTCGGAACAGGCGCACGCCGGCTGGGTGGTGCTGGTCCACGGGGCGACGATTGCCGCGGTGGGGCCGGCCGGCAAGGTCGCGGTGCCGGACGGGACCGAGCGCATCGCACTGCCGGGCATGACCGTGTTGCCCGGCCTGATCGACGCGCATTCGCACATCCTGCTGCATCCCTACAACGAGACGTTGTGGAACGACCAGGTGCTGAAGGAGCCGATCCCGTACCGCACCATCGAGGCGGTCAATCACGTGCGCGCCACGCTGATGGCCGGATTCACGGCCCTGCGCGACCTGGGCACGGAGGGCGCCGGGTATGCCGACGTGTCGGTGCAGCGCGCCATCGAGGACGGCACCATTCCCGGCCCGCACCTGTTCGTGGCCACGCGCGCCACGGTGGCCGCGCATTGCTACGGACCGGGACCGTCCGGCTTCCGCGATGACATGGACCTGCCGCAGGGCGCGCTGGGCGTCAGCGGCGTGGACCCGATGATCGATGCGGTGCGCGAGCAGGTCGGGCACGGCGCGGACTGGGTCAAGGTCTACGCCGACTACCGCTGCGGCAAGAGCCCCGGCGCGGTGCCGACCCTGAGCGAGGCCGAACTGAAGGCCGCGGTCGAGACCGCGCATTCGCTGGGACGGCCGGTCTCGGCGCACGCCACCACGGCCGAGGGCATGCGCCGCGCGATCATCGCTGGCGTGGACACCATCGAGCACGGCTACGGCGGCACCGCCGAAGTGTTCGCACTGATGAAGAAACAGGGCGTGGCCTACCTGCCCACGCTCGCCGCCAGCGCCGCCTATGCGCAGTATTTTCGTGGCTGGAAACCCGGCCAGCCGCCGGTCGAGTCCATGCAGCAATCGGCGAAGGCGTTTCGCCTGGCGCTCGACGCTGGCGTGACCATCGGCAACGGCAGCGACGTGGGCGTGTTCACGCATGGCGAGAACTGGCGTGAACTGGACTGGATGGTGAAGGACGGCATGACGCCGGCCCAGGCGCTTCTGGCGGCCACGGCGGTGGACGCGAAGATCCTCGGCCAGCAGAACCGCTTCGGCCAGCTACGCGAAGGCCTGGATGCCGACATCATCGCCGTGCGCGGCGATCCGACCAAGGACATCACCGTCATACGGGATGTGACGCTGGTCATGAAGGGCGGGGTGCTCTACAAGCGGCCCTGAAGCGGTTTCAGCTTTCGCGCGGTTCGCGTCAGTGCACCCGGATGCCGCGTGCACGCAGTACCTAGTGCGCATGCCGCATGGTGGCGATGAACAGCACGATCCGCGCCTTGTGGCTCCACACGTGCTTGGCACCGGCGCCCGGTTCGGACATCCAGACGGCATCCGCGGACGGATCGATATCCGCCAAGGCCGCCGCGTCGGGGCCCAGCTGGTCGCCGGGGATCAGGAGCCGGGCATCCTGGCCAGCGCACAGGTGCGGTCGTGCAGGGCATCGCTGTTGCCGTCGTTTCCGGTGGCGGCCTTTACGCGTGTGCTCAGCAGGATGAAACCGGGTCGGCCGAGGCTGTCGTAGGCGCCGATGACCACCAGGCTGTGCATGCCCATGCGGTCGCCCGGCGGCAGTCCAGCGGCAAGTAGCCGGAACGGATTGGCGGTCGGGTTCGCACCGGCCAGCCAGCGGGCCTCGTAGCGGTGGCCGTGCACCGAAGGCAATCGGTCGGGAAGTTCATGCCAGTGGGTACCGATCTCGGACATGTCTCTTTGCAGCGTGGCGTGGACGTCCGGCCGGATGCAGTCGACATGGATGTGCAGCTGGTTCTGGGTACGGCCGTGGGCCGAGTTCACCACCATTCCGATGACATCGCGTGGCACGTGGCGGTGCAACGCCGCCTCCACGTACATGCGCGCGGTCCAGGCGTCGGCGAGGTAGTTCGGGGCATCGGCCGAGAGGAGGCGAGGACTCTCGATACCGCGGGTCTGCGCCAATGGCAGGACCAGGTACTGGTAGCGCCCGTCGCGATCCTTGAACACCACGTAGCCGCGTGACGGGTCGCGTGCATGGTCCACTTCCACGCACGGCGTGGGCGGATAGACCCCGCGAGCCGCTTTCGGCGCGCATTGGTCGTGCACGAAATGCCACAGCACGTCGGGGTTCTCGTGATGCGTGCGCCACGGTTGCGCACGGGCTGCGCCCGCGGCGCTGGAAAACAGGAGGAACAGGGTGGATGCGCACAGGACCGGCAAGCCCCGGTGCAGGCGGAATACGTTCGCGATCATGAGTGCATTCTGACCGAACTTTGCCGATCCGCGAAGTCATCGCCAGACGTTGCGGTACAGGAACAGCTGATGTGACCACCCGGCAGATGTCACGTGACATTCCCCGCCGAAAGCTCCGCGCTTGTGCTGCAGGCTCTGCCGCGTGACGATGCCCGACGTTTCCCCGAACATGCCGGACATGGACCGATCGACGCCGTCACTGCCCACGCTCACCCTGTCCCAGGCGCGCACGCTGCATCTGGCCGCGCAAGGCCTGTTGCATCCGCCGAGCCGTCGCGCACGTCCGGACGATGTCGTCGAGGCCATCGCGCGCATGCGCATGCTGCAGATCGACTCCATCCACGTGGTCGCGCGCAGTCCCTACATGGTGCTGTTCTCGCGTCTGGGTGCATTTCGGCAGTCCTGGCTGGATGAGGCACTGGAGGCCGGGCTCATCGCCGAGTGCTGGGCCCACGAAGCCTGTTTCGTCCCATCCGCCGACCATCCGTGGCATCGGGCAGCACGTGGCCTGCGGGGTCGACACTGGGCGCATCGTCATGCACATCGCATGCACCGGGAACAGCCGGCACTTCTGCGTTCGCTGCTGGAACAGGTACGTATGCGCGGACCGGTCACGGCGAACGAGTTGACCGGCGATCGGCCGAAGGCATCGGGCTGGTGGACCTGGAGCGCGGAGAAGTCCGGCCTGGAGGCGCTGTTTGCCCACGGCGAACTGATGGTGGCGAGGCGGCAGCGATTCCAGCGCGTGTACGATCTCAGCGAGCGTGTGCAGGCACGCATGCCTGCAGCCATCGGCACGGAGCCGGACTTCGCGCCGGATCAGGCGCAGGTGCGCGAGCGATTCGTTCTCGACGCCGTGCGTGCGCTGGGTGTGGCACGGAGCGCATGGATCGGCGACTACCATCGGCAAGGTCCGGTCGACGCGGCACTGCTGGAGAGCCTGGCCGCACGCGGGGATCTGCTGTGCACTGCGATCCAGGGCAGGGACGGTCCGGCCTGGGTGCACCGTGACCATGCCGGACTTGCGCGCCGTGTGGCGGCAGGCAGGTTGCGCGCAACCCATGTCACGCTACTTTCGCCGTTTGACCCCGTGGTCTGGGATCGCGATCGTGCCCGCGAGCTGTTCGGTTTCGACTATGCGCTGGAGTGCTACACACCCGCGCGCAAGCGTCGCTATGGCTACTACGTGCTTCCGTTGCTCAGCCGCGGGCGGCTGGTTGGACGCATCGATGCCAAGGTGCATCGCCGCGAACAGGTATTCGAGGCTCGGGGGATCTACATGGAATCACCGGCGGCGCCATCAGACGCCTGCGTCCGCGCCGTGGCAAGAGCGCTGCGTCAGTGCGCCGAATGGCATGGTGCCAGTCGAGTGAGGCTTGGACACTGTGAACCGGCCACGATGGGCGCGCGACTGGCCAGGGCCCTGGACGGGTAAATTCCGGGGCCATGCCCGTTCAACCCGGCGCGCGCGCGACGGGACGATGCACCTTGGGCAGGCTTCCGGCTTGATCGCTCATGGACGCATCCAGCCCCCTGCAGGGCCTGCTACAGGCCCGGCTGCGCACTACCCACCTGGGCGGTCGACATCACGCATGGTCTGCACGGTCAATGCAGCAGCAGGTAGGCGATCACGGCCACCACAGCGACTGCGGTGCCCATGACCGCGAGGATCCGGTTTCGTGCCCATGCAGGCGAAGCGGTGGCGGCCGGCGCCTTTGAAGGTGCCCCTACCTCACCGCGGTGGAGCAGGCGGACCATGTCGCGGATGGCCTCCTGTTCGAAGCGATAGGGGTCGAACCGGGACATCCCGTGCTTCTTCAGCAGGGTGCGTACATCGTGGGCCCCGGGCACGTATTTCATCGCCCAGTCCGTGAACGAGGTCGCGCCGATGCTGCGCCGATGCACGACTTTCAGGTCGCGGTGACGAGGGTCGGACAGCAGCGTGCTGTAGAGGGTGTCGATGGCCTCGGACGATCCCTCCAGGCACTGAAAGAAGCAGCCGTCTCCGTAATAGAGCGCCCCGACCAGGCCGCGACGCGGATTGTTCAGTCGCGACTGGACCAGGATGCGCCCGACCTCCGGTTCCACGCCCAGGCCTTCCCGGCTGGATGCGAAAGCGGCGCGGCTGATGTAGACCAGTTGTTGCAGTTCTGCCATGCGAGATGCCCCTGTGATGGTTCCAATGTCTGACGCCTGACGGTCCGGATATGGACTGACCGAAGTGCGCCATCGAGTGACTTACGACACGGCTCCGGATTTGGATCAGGGACGGAAGTCACGACGTGCCACCGACCGCTGTTTGCGAGCGAGCAGGAGCAGGGAACAAGCCGGGTCGGCAGCGGTGTGTTGGCTGGCAACGAGATGCTGCGTGCCGCGCCAATGCATGTTTTCGGCAAATATCACGTGTTTCGTGCGTGATGAAAGATTTATGAAAGGTTGATGAAAGCCGTAGCGCGCACGGTGAACATGCCGGGTACGATCCATGCCGGAAGTCGCAAGACCTCCGGTTCCGGCACTGCATGTGGCGTCCGTCAGGGGGTGCCGGTCGAGGGGCCGGCGTGGCGGTACAGGCGGAAATGGCACGCACCGATTCGCGTCGGCTCCGGAAATGGTTCCGGGTCAGGAGTCCGGCCGGCGCGAACCCGCAATGTGTTGTTTCACGCCGCCCGGGGGTTCGCGCATTCGCGAACCGGATTCGCGACCTGAAGGGTCGAGCGGATACCCCAAAGGGTGGTTGCGGGGGTGCGGGAGCACATGCGGGGGCATGCGCTCCGGGCCAGGGCTCCCGTCGGATCACGCAATGTGATCCACCATTCTTCAGGAGGAGGCAACATGAATAGCATGGGGAAAATTCTGGTGGCGCTCTCCGCCACCGTGTTCGCGGGCGCGGTCTTCGCGGCAAAACCGCCGATGAACTACGACGGCAATCCGGGCGGCGTGAAGCTGCTCGAGCAGGGGCAGCGTCCGGCGGTGGTCTATCCGACCGTGCAGGCCCAGCGCCAGTGGCGTGCCAACCAGCGTGCCAAGGGTGCCCATGGCAAGCCCGGCGGCGGTGGCAGCACCACCAACAACCTGCTCTACAACGGCGGTACCGGTGGCATCGGCGTGGAAACGGCGCCGAAGGTCTACCTGGTCGTGTGGGGTTCGCAGTGGAACAACAACGATCCGAGCGGCGAAGTGCCGTTGCTGGAGTCGTTCCTTTCCAACGTCGGCGGCAGCTCCTGGCTCAACAGCGTGACCCAGTACTGCCAGGGCGTGGCCAGCGGCACCGAGTTCTGCAACGGTTCGGGTACCGCAGCCGGGAACCCGCCGGGCATGTACCAGGGCGTGTGGTTCGACACCGGTTCGGCAGCTCCGAACAAGCCCAAGCAGTCCGATCTCGCCGCCGAGGCGGTGCGCGCGGCTGCGTACTTCGGCAACACCTCGGCCAGCAGCAATGCCAGCGCCCAGTACGTGATCCTGACCTCGACCGGCCACAACTCGTCGGGCTTCGGTCGCCAGTACTGCGCCTACCACAGCTCCACCAGCTCCTCGTACGGCAACGTGGCCTACACCAACTTGCCGTACATCACGGATGCGGGCTCGAGCTGCGGCGCCAACTTCAACGGCCTGGGCGCCAATGCCGGCATCACCATCGTCGAGGGCCACGAGCTGGCCGAGACCATCTCCGACCAGTTCCCCAGCACCGGCTGGCTGGATGCCAACGGTTCGGAGAACGGCGACAAGTGCGCGTGGATTTCCTCGGGCCAGGGCGCCTCCGCGGACGTGTCGATCAACGGCACCACCTACCCGGTGCAGTCGCTGTGGAGCAACGCCTTCAACGGCGGTGCGGGCGGTTGCGTGATGAGCTACTGATCGACTGAACCTTGCTGTTCGAAAGACTCGCCGGCGGTGCCTTCTGCACCGCCGGTTTTTCATGACAGCAGTTTGCATCCCGGTTGAGCAGGTCGCGAGGGCGTCAGAAGCGTGTCCGAAACGACGCCAGGTTCATTTTCTTTGCCGTTCGCGTGAGCGACAGAACCGATGGTCGGCGCCATCATCAGAGGTGCGCACGTGAACCTGGATTGATTGTTGCCGTATGCAGCAAGTCCCTGCGGCGCCGCCCCGATCGATTTCAGTGCGCGTGACGCGCCATGGTGATCTTTTGGGCCAGCAAGCGAGCATTCGTGAGTTCCGGACCCTGGCCGGGCGCCGTGGCAATCAGGTGGGCGGCCTTGGCCAGGTCGGATCTTCGCCGCGATCGTCCCGCCGGGTCCGAGGACTGCGCCAGTGCATCGACATACAACGCAGCTGCAAAATCCAGATGGAAATCGATACCGCCAGGACCGAGCTTGTTCTGCTTCCGGTAGTAGGCCAGGGCGGATTTCATGTGCGCCCTGGCTTCGGCCTTGCGTCCCAGTCCGGCCAGTGCTAGTGCGAGCCGGATGTTGTGGTTCGCCTTGATCGAGGGAAGGCTGGTGTCCACATTCAGCAAAGGCGCGAATTCTTGCCGTCGCCGCATGTAGTCCAAGGCCTTTTTGTATTTACCCGTTTCGAGGCTGGCGAAGGCGGCATGACCAAGCGCCACATAGAAAGCATTCTGCACAAACATCCTGGTTCGAGACCCGGCGGGTACATGGATGTCCTGCAATTTTCGAAGGGTCCGGTCGGTTTGGGCAATCAACGGCCCGAACCTGTTCTGCTGCCAGGCTTTGAGCCAGTGGATATAAATGGTTACAAACTCTTTCGTCACCGAATTCAAGGGGTTGTCCGGAGACAGTTCCTGCGTGATACGTTTCCTTCCCTCGCGGATGCCCTGGATTGCGCGGGAAAGGCCGGAATGATCGCCAATTTGCATCTGCAGCATTGCGGCGTCGAACAAGGTGTTCATGATGACATTGACATTGGCCAACGGGTGCGCTGGATTCCTCACCATGTCGGTGGCGCGTTGCAAGGTGACGATGGCCTCGGAGATGTCGCCGCGGTCTGCCTGGATGCGGGCAAGCTGATCGAGGGCGGACGTGAGGTCGGCCCAGGCATCCACGCTGGAAGGGTTGAAATGGACTTCTTCCTCGGCCGAACGGACCGCGCGCCGCGCGAATTTCAGCGCCGCGTCGCTGTCGTGCCGTCGGGAAGCAAATTGCGCGAGCAATTGCGCCGATTGGATCCGGTCCATCAGGGCGTGCAGGTCGCCCGGGCGGTGGTGCAGTAGCCGGTTGGCCAGCGTGTAACTCGTGCGTTCGATCCTTTCGCCGTCGTCCAGGCGACCCAGGCTCATCAGGCGACGGGCTTGCGAATCGGCAACATCGGCATAGAGCGAGGTGGCATCCAGGTTGCCCAGGTCCAGCGCGCCAAGGCCCTTGAGCACCGCAAGTGCGGTATTGCAGGTCTGGACTGCCTGCTTTGGCGGTTGCGTATGGCTCAGGTCATTGAGGACGGAGGCATACAGCAATCGGGTCTGCGGTCGGGCATCCCCGGATTCGACCCGGGGTTTGAGGAGCATCGAGGCCCGACCCAGGTTGTCCTTGGCATGCAGGAAGGCATAGCTGGTGTTCTGTTTGACCGGGGCATACAGGGACAGGGCAAGACCGTAGGCCACTTCCTCGCTGTGGCGTCCCTTTTTCCACAGCGCATCGAACACCGCATGCCCTTCCTGGAAGAGCTTGCGCGCGATTTTGACCTTGCCCCCCGCCTGTTCGGCCTGGCCTTCGCGCAGGATGGCCATGGCGCGGTTGATGCGGGTCTGGGGGGTGACCAGGCTGGCTGGAAGGCCGTTGTAGTAGGCCACGGTCTTTCTGGCCAGCTTGCCGAGAATTTCCAGCCGACCGGTCGGGGCCAGTTCGTTGTAGAAATCCTCGATAAGAAAACCGACCAGGTTTTCGGCATTTGCGCGTGAGGCCTGCGCCTGGGACTCGGCGGTCTGCGCGCGGCGGTAGTTGAGCCAGCCGAACAGCGCACCGGCGATGGCGATCACCATCAACACCGCGCATACCGCAGCCACGGTGCGGGCACGAAGCATGGCGCGATGGGCAGCCTGTTCGCGCGCTTTCTGTTCGGCAAGCTGGCGTTGCGCCGCATCGCGCTCCTCGCGTTCGTGGCGCACATTGCGGCTGGCCAGGACCACGCCGCACAGCACGTCGTGGGTCAGTTCCACGCGACGCATGTCCAGGCGGTCCTCGATGCGCAGCAGGCGGCGGTTGACCAGGTTGGCCAGGGCATCCGGCGACGTGCCGGCTTCGTCCAGTGCCTTGCGCACGCGTTCCTCGGCCAGGCTCTCGCGGTAGCCGGACTCGGTCAGCAGCTCGTCCTCGATCACGCGGCGCACGCCGGGTGGCTGGTCGGCCAGCGCGCGTTCGTAGAATTCGGACAGGATGGTGTCGCGCGAGCCGGCCAGCAGGTCGGCGGAGATTTCCGGGCGTCCCTGCGCGATGCGTGTGGTATTCAGTTCGCGGCAGACCAGGCTCAGCAGCGAAGGCTCGATCTCCGCGTTGGCCAGCTCCGAGCCGCCGGCGACGAAGCGCACGATGGCCTCGGCCACTTCCCGCGAGACCAGCTTTCCGCCGGGTTCGACCACGGCGCTCAGGGCCTGGGGCCCGGTCATGCGCGCCAGGCGCATGCGGTTCTGGGTGATCGAGGGCATCAGGTCCTTGATGCTTTCCAGGTGGGCCAGGTAGTCCTCGCGCAGGGCGATGAGGATGCGATAGTCGGCGCGGGCGAAATCGAATTCGTCGATGATCGAGTCATCATCTTCCAGCCGCTCTTCGAGGGCTTCGGGCGGGCGGTTTTCGACGAGGTCGGCCAACTGGGAAAGAAAGGCATGGGCGCGCGCGCGGCCGGCATCGTCGGCCTGTGCCAGCGTGAAGACTTCCTCGAACTGGTCGAAGATCAGCAGCGGGACCAGCGGCTGGCCGCCGGCATCGCGCAGCAGGTCGCCGCGGTGATGCAGGAACTCCCACAACGATTCGCCTTCGACGGTGTTTTCCTGCCGGGACCACACGCCTTCACGGGTGGTCTCCGTGCGGAGCGCCTGCTTGATCTGCTCGGCGGGCTCGGGCGAGTCCGGCGCGTAGTCCACGCGGACATAGACCGGACAGTATCCCTGTGGCCGCAGGCGCGGCACCAGGCCGGCGCGCAGCAGCGAGGTCTTGCCGAGGCCGGACTGGCCGAACAGGATGGTCAGGTTCCTGCGTTGGACGCGGCGCGCCAGCTCGGCCGCTTCCTCGTCGCGGCCGTGGAAGTAGGCGCGGCTGGCCTCGGTGTAGGAAGAAAGGCCCAGCCAGGGATTGTCCGGATCGAGTTCCAGCGTGTGATCGGATTCGGTACGGTTCATGAGGCGCCTCCCCGCAGCAGCTCCTGCAGCCTTCGTATGAAGCCCGGGTCGGGCTCGCCCTCCGGAAGGCGGCTGGTGTGCAGCGCCTTGAAGAACTCGGGCACCAGCGCCTCGGCTTCGGGCGTGTCGTCGATGCAGACCGGGAAGACGAACATCGAACCGTCCGCCATGCTGCGCGTGCGATCGACCGCGAAGCTCCATTCGCGGCGGAAATAGCCCTCGTGCCGGCGTTGGGTGGTGGTGGAGATGATCGGGATGAAGTAGCTGCAGCGGGCGATGTTCGCGCGGATCTTGCGGTCGTAGTCGTCCCCGCTGCCGAGCCGGTCCATGTCGAACCAGGTGGTCAGGCCGGCCGCATCCAGTCCCGACTTGAGCCTCTGCACGGCCGGCAGGTCCTCGCGTGCGTAACTGATGAAGATCGCCTGGTCGGGCATCTCCTGCGCCGGGGGCAGGAAGCGCCGGGGCGAGGCGGCGGCTTCCGGACCCGAATCCACGGTGCCACCGCGACGTGCCATCCAGCGCCGGTGCAGTTCGGCGACGAAGGATTCGGCACCGCCGAACACCCGCGTGCGCACACTGACCTGCTGCAGGAACAGGATCAGGCGCTCGTCCTTGAGCGTGTGATCGTCGGCCATGACCTCGCTGACGTCGCGAGGGTCGGACAGGCGGTGGCGCTTGGTCATGCGCAGAAACAGGCGCGCCAGCCAGTTGGAAAAGTCGCTGCCGATCAGAAGCAGATGGTTGTGCTCGAGTTCGTGGAACAGCTTTTCCGGCGTCAGGTGCTCGGACTGCAGGGCGCAGATGAACTCGAGCATGTCCTCGTCGGAAAGGACGTAGGTCGGCGAGGCCGAGAGGCGTCCGAGCAGGTGGTAGACCACCGCGCGTTCGAGCCTGTCGCGTTCGGCCGGCAGGTCGGCCACGCGGTTGGGGGCGTAGGCGATGACCTCGGTGGCTGGATGTCCGTCGTAGCGTTCCCGGTTGAGGGCCTTGGCCATCAACGGGTCGAACGTGGTGGTCACGAACAGGTCGAAGTCGGTGATCTGCGCCAGTTGCCGCAGGGCCTGCGGTGGCTCGATCTCGAGTTCGCGCATGATCGAGCGCATCCGCGTGTACGCTTCCTCGCGCCGCCCGCGCTGGGCGAGGAAGCTGCAGATGACGTCATTGATGGTCAGAGGGCGTGCCAGGGCGTGTGCATCCACGCCCAGGCGTGTGGCCAGTTTCTCGGCCAGCCATTCATGCAACGGCCGAAGGCCCTGGTCGGTCTGCACGCGCAGCAGTTCGGGTCCGATGATCGGGATGACCCGGCGCTCCTCGATGTAGTTGAGGAGATCGTCCCAGGCGTCCTCGTCGAAATCCTGCAGTGCGACTGCGTGTCTGGTCTTCGTTGTCACATCGAGGTCCCTCCCTCGATGCGGGCGAGCGTCCGGCCATTCCTGCGGGGCAGGCATGTCTGGAAGCGGGGTCCCGGTGCACGAGCGGACCGCGACCGATTCCAGCACCATGCGGGCACCATCCCGCACCGATCCGTGGTAACGATGCTCAATCAGCGGTCAGCATACCCCCATGCCGGTCGTCAAGCATCCCCACGGGTGGCCAGGCCAGATTGCACGCTGGTCGGCCATGTGACTGATTCCGTGACATATCGGTACACGGTTGCCGGGCCGGATGCAGGGTTCCGCCCGATAGGGCAGCAGCATGGTTGGTCCGGCCTGGTGTCCGGTTCGGATCAGCCGGGCAGGGTCATGCCGGCATCGACCAGAAGTGCCCGAAGGGGTTCGAGCTGGTTGGCGAAGTGTCGCCAGCGGCCCACGGCGCTGGTGTAGATCGGGGCGCGCACCTGCCAGGCGTGGGGGGTATTGACCGGTGCCGGATTCGCCTCCGAATGCAGGCAGGCGTCGTTCCAGGGCAGGCCGCAGAATTCCAGCACCTTGCGGATGCTTGGTTCGGGATCCTGCACCAGCGACTCGTAGGACACGTCCAGGATCCGTCCGGGCAGGATGCTATTCCAGTGGTCCATCAGGCGATCGAACTGGATGAAGTAGCGTCCGGTGTCGAGCAGGTCCAGCGAGTAGTCGTAGTAGCCCGAACCGAGTTCGAACAGCTGGCGGAAGTTGCCCAGGCAGGTGTCCAGCGGGTCGCGGCGCAGGCACAGGAAGCGTGCATTTGGCAGGGCACGGGCGATGAACCCCGCGTAGAGGAAATTGTGCGGCAGGTTGTCGGTGAATCGCGGGTGGCCCGCCGTGGCCGGCCGAGTGCTCTCGATGTAGGCCGCGCCGAGC
This sequence comes from uncultured Gammaproteobacteria bacterium, assembly GCA_963817755.1. GTDB lineage: Bacteria > Pseudomonadota > Gammaproteobacteria > Xanthomonadales > Rhodanobacteraceae > Oleiagrimonas. The sequence continues at coordinate 897,258 of CAWFPB010000003.1, read as the reverse complement.
TGTTTCCAGTCGATGTTCCGTGTGTGCTCGGTGATATCCGGTGTCGACAGCAGCGCGATGGGGCTTGTCGATGCCTGCTGCAGCACGGTGGCGAAGTTCTGCAGTTCGCCGGCCGCGTACACGTCGGGATGGCTGGACACGATGCGGTCGAGCAGCGTGGTGCCCGATCGCGGCATGCCGATGATGAAGATCGGCGACGCGTCGTCGTCGCCGTCCCTGGGGACCGGTTGACCGGCCGGAAAGGCACGGATGATGGCCTCGAACATGGCGTGGTCGCGTTCGGCGGAAGGCGGGCGCGTGCTGCGTGCCGCAGCCTTGCCGCGCGCATAGTGCCGAAACGCTTGTGGGTACTCGCCCAGATCCTCCAGCTCCTTACCCAGGGCCATGTTGAGAAAGATTTGCGCGCCGGGGTCGGTGCCGTATCGATCGAGCAGTGCACGCAGGCGATCCAGGTGCTGGCTTTCGCGCGCCTGCTTCTTCAGCTTGGACAGGCTCAGGTGGGCGGACCAGCGGCGTGGCTCCAGGTCGATGCACCGTTCCAGTTCCCGTTCCGCGGCGCCGGCATCTCCCAGGGCTGCCAGCACGTATCCATGGTCAAAACGGTACGAGGCGTTGCCTGGGCGCATGGACACGGCTTTCTGCAGGGCATCGGCAGAAGCCTCGATGGCGTTGACCTGCAGGTACACCCGCCCCAGCATGGCGATCACCTCGGCATCGTCCGGTGAAAGCGCCATGGCCCGGTCGGCCACTTCGCGCGCCCGGGCCAGCCGGCGCATGGTGACCAGGACCGTGGCCAGGTGTGCCAGGTAGTCCGCGCGTTGCGGCTGCAGGCGACATGCGGTGTCCAGGGCCTCCAGAGCCAGGACCAGCTTCCGGATCCGCAGGTGCGCCACGCCGGACATGAAGTGCAGCTCGGCATCGTCCGGCGCATCCTTGAGTAGCGGCGCGATCCGATGGAGCACGAGGGCCCAGTTGTCTTCCCGGAATGCCTTGAGGAGTCGGGTACGGGCCCGGTTCGAGTCGATCATGTGCAACCTTGCTGACGAATGGGACGGTACCGGGGGCATTGCCCCCGATGACGCAGCGTGCGAGCACTTCATGATACCCCTTCACCGGCGAGGCGATGGACCGCGACGGTGACCGCACATGCAATGCGGCCGGTTCCTCGACGGTTCACCGACCGTGTTCTGCTGGCTCCATCGGGGCATGCCCGACCGCAGCTGCAAAAAACGCGCAATGTTGGACTGATATCAAGTGAGCCATGCAATGTGCATGTTCGCTACGGGGGTCGTCGATGCGTTCCTTCCCGCGCCGGTTCGGCGGGTTTGCCATGCCGGAGGAATCGTGAGCGAACGGACGAGACCGCAGGCGCTGTTCGCGATCAGCTCGCTGGGCCTGGGACACGCCACGCGGACCCTGGCCGTGCTACGCGCCTACCTGCGGCGCGGATACGCCGTCACCTTGGTGTCATCCGGAAATACGCTGGCCTTCCTGCGCCTGGAGCTTGCAGGGGAGCGGCACGTGCGTTTCCGCGAAATGGCCGACTACCCGCCGCTGGAACGCGGGCGCGGCTGGCGCCTGTACGTCTACCTGCTGCTGGACCTGGCGCGTACGTGGTGGCGCATCCGTCGCGAGCACCGGGCGCTGAAAACCGTCGCCGGCGATTACGACTTCATCTTCAGCGACGGCCGATACGGTTTCCACAGCGCGCGCACGCCCTCGTTCATCCTGTCGCACCAGGTCGCCTTCATGGCCCCGCGCGGCCTGGGTTGGGCGTCGCGCATCACCACCGCCTTCAACATCGCGAGTTTCGCGCGTTTCGACTGCCTGTTCATCGCCGACTTCCCCGACACCCAAGAGAACATGGCCGGAGGGCTTGCGCACGTGCCGGCCCTCGGCCATTGCGAGCACCGCTACGTAGGCGTGCTGTCCTCCTACCAGCACCTGGACGTGGAGCAGGACATCGACTACCTGTTCGTCATCAGCGGCTACCTGCACGAGCACAAGGACTCGTTCGTGCGGGCACTGCTGGAACAGGCGCGCGAGTTGCCCGGGCGCAAGGTGTTCGTGCTCGGCAATGCCGCAGAGGACGAGTCCGCGTACGACGCCTGGCGCAGCGACACCCTGGCCATCCACGGCGTGGCCAGCGGCGGCCTGCGCCAGCAGCTGTTTGCGCGGGCACGCTGCGTGATTTCGCGCTCGGGCTATTCCACGATCATGGACCTGGTCGAGCACGACAAGCGCGCCCTGCTGATCCCGACTCCGAACCAGACCGAGCAGGCCTACCTGGCCGACTGGCTGGGCAGGCGCGGCTGGTACGTGACGCGCGAACAGGGCGCGGCGTTCGACCTGGGCGAGGCCCTTGCTGACGTGCAGCGTACGCATGTCTTCCTGCCGCCCTGGCGTAGCGAGGAATCGGTCCGTCGCATCTGCGAGCGCATCGACCGGCAGGTGCGCGAGCGTGCCGTGCCGACGACGAAGTCCGCGCACGACGAGCCAGGCGAGCTCGGTTCCATGCCGCGATGAAGCAGGTGGGGCGTTGTGATTCGCTCCGAAGGACACGCGGCTTCCTTCGCCACTGGCGATGGCCTCAATCGTTTCGCGCCTGCAGGACTTCGAAGCGCACGCCGGCGTGCGCCTGGAGGCGCTCGATCAGGCGCGATCCGAACAGGCTGGCGGGGGTCCAGAATCCGCCCGGGAAACGTTCCCCCGGGGTGTCCAGCGCCAGGCAGGCGCCGGCCTGGCCGAGCATTTTCGCGGTCGACCCGTAGCCCGGGTCGCGGTCGCCGGTGACCCGCGTGTGCAGGACCCGGCCATCCTCCGCGTGGCCGTGGAAACGCAGCTCGTAGCCGCCGGCCTCCTGCTCGGCCGGGCTGGGGCCTTCGCCGGGTTTGGGCAGCATGCTGGCGAGCAGGGCGCGCGTGGGGGCGAAGCTGCCGCCCAGGACGATCGCGCCGAGTCCCGCGGTCAGCAGTCCGGCACGCCAGGCGCCGCGCAGGCCGCTTCCGGTCATCATCGCCTCGTCGTAGGCAAAGCGCTCGCCGTAGGCATGGCCGAGCAGCGACTGGCTGCGCTGGACCACGCGGGTGTTGACGCTGGCCATCACGAACGGTGCGATCCATCCGCCGGTATCGGCGTCGCGCTGCATGCCCTTCACGTCCGGCTGGCGGAACGCGGGGCGGTCGTCGGGCGGGCACAGGGCATAGGGGTTGCCCATGATCCGGCGCACGGCGGGGTCGGACGACGCCTCGCGCAGCGCGTTCAGCATGCTGGCCACGGTGCCGCCCGAGGCACCGCCGCGAATCCTGCGCACGCGCATCTTCACGCGCGGGCAGGGTGCGCCGAAGCGCTCCCGTGCCGCCTGCTGCAGGTGGAACACGCCCAGGTCGGAGGGGATCGAATCGAATCCCGAGCAGGGCACCAGGCGCGCGCCCGTTTGCCGGGCCGTGTCCTGGTAGCGATCGATCATGCGCGCGATCCAGTGCACCTCGCCGCTGAGATCGGCGTAGTCGGTGCCGGTCTCCGCGCAGGCCCGGACCATCGGTTCGCCGTGGATCGCGTACGGTCCGACCGTGGAGATCACCACGCGGGCCTGATCGCACAGGGCGCGCAGTGATGCTTCGTCGCCGACGTCGGCCACGCGCGTCGGCAGGCCGGAAGCCGCCGGGCCCAGGTCCGACTTCAGGGCGTCGAGCCGGTCCTGCGAGCGCGCCGCGGCCGCCCAGGTCATGCCGGCACCGCCCTGTTCGACCAGGTAGCGGCACAACAGGCGGCCGACGAAACTGGTGGCGCCGAAGACGATCAGATCGTAGGGCTTGTCGGACATGCCGGGACCTCGTTGTCGAACATCATCTGGGTGGCGGAAGATTTCCGGGTCGATAGGAGGGGTCGGCGGCCATGCGTTCGCGGACGCTTTCATGGATGTTCGCATCCGGCGGGATCGTGCGCACGCACGCCGGCAGCAGGCGCCACCACTTCACCCGGGAGTGATGGATCGTTCCGTCGAAGTCGCCCGGCCATCGGTCCGCATAGCCGGCCCGGACTTTCACGCCCCGCTCCATGGCATGCTCCAGCATCCAGTGGAAGGGGATGTTCGCCAAGGCGTGGTCGGCATAGCCGCCGCCGACATCGCAATGGACGCCGGCGAACCAGACCTGCTGCACGTGCTGGCCGGGTTGCAGGGCGTCTTCGTCCCAGAGCGTGACCGGGAACTTGCTGCGCTTCTCGTCGATCGACACGGCGTGGCAGGCGAACTCGACCCCGGGGCTGAGTCGGTTGTGGCGGAACTGGCGAAAGGCCTTGAGCCAGCCGATCGAACCGACGGTGTCCCAGACGCCGACGAAACGGGGTTTGCACTCGCGGCAGAAGGTCTGCTTGAAGGCGTCGATTTCCGCTGCGTCATGCGAGCCGAAATACTGTGCGCTCATGTACGGGATCAGGTTCTGGTTGCCCGTATGCAGCAGTCCGCACCGGTCCAGCATCGAGGCCAGCGAACGGGCCGTGAACGCGCCGCGACTGAAGCCGAAGATGTACACGCGATCACCCTCGGCATAGTGGTCCATGAGAAACCGGTAACAGGTTTCCATGTTTTTCTTCACGCCGTAGCCGAAGGCGGCACCCAGTAGCTTGCCGAGGAATTTCCCGATATAGAAACCGAAGAAGGTTGCGGCGAACGTGCCGACTCCCGGATCGTAGAACGCGACCTGTTCGTTTGAATCGCGTACCACGCTCTGGAACAGCCGCACCACGTTGGTGTTGATCGATCCGAACTGGTTGCACGTGCCATCGCAGCAGATGACGATGTTCCTGGGCATTCCCTTCCTCCCTCCCGGCGCCTTTCCTCAGCGACGTTTCACTCCGTGTGGCTAGTGCCTTCGCCCTTGTTGCACCACCGCGATCAGCACGCCGAGCATCAGGCCGATGCCTGCACCGAAGGTGGCGCCCAGTGCCACGCCCATGGCGACATGGCCGGTCACTGTACCGATGACGGCGCCGAAGGTGACGCCCATGCCGGCACCGATGGCCAGTCCCAGGCCCATCGACATCCCCGGGCGCGCATGGCCCCGGCGCTTCTCCTGATCGCTGTGTTTTGGGTCGTGGGGCAAGGTCATCTGCGTTCGGCGAATGGAGGATCGTTCCATGACGGCGGGACCGAATGGCCCAAGGATACATTCCATATCGAATCCCGCGCCCAGCTGCGGCGGGCCTGGTTGTGCGAAGAGGGTGAAGAGGCCGGATCAGTCGTCCACCGTATGCAGCATCTTTTGCGGATTGTCACGCCGGAGGAAATCGAGGAAATCGTCGCTCGACATCGGTTTCCCGATGTAATTGCCCTGCAGGCTAGGACAGCCATGGGTGGACAGGAATCTTGCCTGTTCGACGTTCTCGATGCCTTCGGCCACCACCGGCAGGTCCAGCTCGTGGCCAATCGCGAGGATGGTGCGCACGATGGCCACGTCCCTGGACGCATGCGGGAGGTTCTGGGTGAAACTGTGATCCATCTTGATGCCGTCGAGCTCGAAATGCTTCAGGTAGCCGAGCGATGAATAGCCGGTGCCGAAATCATCCATGACCACACGCAGGCCTCCGGCCTGCAGCTTCTCCAGGACCAGGCGTTTGTGCTCGGGGTCGTCCATCAGCAGGCTTTCGGTGATCTCCAGGATGATCGATGCCGGTGAGACATTTTCCTCGCGCAGGATCGCGAAGATGCGCTCGTCCAGTCGCGGATCGCGAAATTGCCGTGCCGAAAGATTCACGCTGACGCTGAGGTCGGGGAAACCCGCAGCACGCATGGCATGCAGGTGGGCGCAGGCCTGGCGCAGCATGTGCTCGGAAAGCTGCGCGATCAGGCCGGATCGTTCGGCGACCGGAATGAAGTCGACCGGGCCGATGGGTGGCTGACCGGGTCGAGGCCAGCGTGCCAGTGCTTCCATGGCCACGACCTGCTGTCTGGCGGTTTCCAGGATCGGCTGGAAGTGCGCCACGAACTGGTTCGCTTCGAGGGCTTCGCGGATGTCTGCGGCCAGCGTGACGAACCGGTGCGCGTCCTGTTCGGACCCGGCCTCGTAAAGACGAAAGCCGTCGCCTCCATCCTGCTTGGCCTTGCCTAGCGCGATCTCGGCATGCCGCAGCAGGGTCGCCACCGAGCTGCCCTCGTCGGGAAAGCAGGCCAGGCCGATGCCGACGGTCATCCGGATGGGCTTGTCCGACCCCTCGAACACCGCATGGAAGCCCGACACGATGTTGCTTGCGATCAGGCTGGCTTCCTCGATCTCGGCGACGTCCTCGACCAGAACGGCAAAGCTGTCGCCGGCATGACGGCCGACCAGGGCGTGACTGCCCGTGAGTTCGACCAGGCGATGCGAGGCGGCCTGCAGCACGCGGTCGCCGGCCTCGTGGCCCAGCGATTCGTTGATGATGCGGAAACCGTCGATGTCGATCAGCATCAGCGCCAGGGTGTCGGAATCGGGGTCCGCCCGTCCCAGGGCCTGCTGGACCTTTTCCTCGAACAGCACGCGGTTGGGCAGTGCGGTGACGAAGTCGTATTGCGAGACGTTGCGCAGCTTGCGCTCGTAGTCGCGAATGGCGGAAACATCCGAGAATGTCGTCACGATGTGCGGGTGGCCGGGGACCGGGCTCTCGACGCGCGTCATGGTGCCGTACAGCGGGTACATCTCGCCGGTCTTGCGTCGCGTGTGCACTTCCCCGGACCATTGACCCTCCGCCTGCAGCGTTCGTTCGATGTCTTCCAGCACCTCGGGAGCTTCCTGTTCCAGGCGGCGGCGCAGCGGGGTCGGTTGACCCATCAGCTCGCTCCGCGTGTATCCGGTGATCCGCTCCGTGGCGTGGTTGAACCACAGTTGGCGCCATTGCTCGTCGATCACGCACACGGCCTGACTGATGTCTTCGAATACGGTCTGCGCGATGCGCCGCTCGTAGTCGCTCTGGCGCGTCCGGCTGACGTCGCGAATGATCATCGCGCTTCGTTGCTCGCCCTTGAAGTCGAACATGACGCTGCTCAGTTCGACGCGGATACGCCGGCCGTTCCGGTGACGCATCCACATTTCGCCGCGCACGGCGCCTTTTGCGGCGCGTTGCGCCAGCATGGCTTCGACTTCGGGGTCGCCGGCATAGACCAGCAACTGCCGGCCACCGGACTTGAGCTCCCGTTCGCTGTATCCGAACAGTTCGCTGGCGGCCGGGTTCGCGGTCAGGATGCGGCCGTCCGTGCCGGTCAGCAGGACAGCGTCCATGTTGTGCCGGATGACCGTCAGATGCGTGAGCGTGATGTGTCGCGTGTGCACCAGCAGCAATGCCATCAGGCCGAGCACGAGGGTCACGGCGAACAGGATGGGCATGTCGCCGACCATCTGGTGGATCCAGGCCGGCACGGGCGCATCGGGCAGGGCATCGGCGAGGATCAGCAGCGCCGTCAGCATGAGGGCGGCGGCCACGCACGCGTACAGCGCACGGTATCCGAGGAAAGTCCAGGCGGACCGATTGTCACGCCATGTGTGCAAGGCCTGCTGTCCTTTGATGCGAATGAAAATCCTTCCCTGTTCACGACGCACCCTACATGCCTGGGGTTCGGGGCGTCCATGGAATGCGCATTCGCATTCATGAACCAGATAGGCGGCATGCAGCTGCTACAAGGACCTGCGGTCAGCTGCCTGCGGTCCGCGAGCCGGGAGGCGCAGGAGCCTGGGCGCTGTATGGGACGAAAGCGATCCGGCAGAGGAGTGCTGCAGGCGGGCGCATCCGGCATCTTTTTCCCGCCCACTGTCCGGAAGGCATACGACCGATGCCCGGAGTCGTGGCTATTGCTTTTTATTCGGCATGCGCCTAATCTTGCGCGGCTGAGTTTCAAGGGTCACTCTGAATCGTGGCCTGATGCTGTAGATCCAAGTTTCACTACATCGTTGAACCCGTTTCTCCTTGCAACCAGCTTTCCTGCCGCACAGCGGCTTTCTCATGTTCCAAGGAGCAACAACGATGTCTCAGAATGAAACCGGTACCGTGAAGTGGTTCAACGACGCCAAGGGCTTTGGCTTCATCACCCGTGATGGTGGTGGCGAGGACCTGTTCGTCCATTTCCGTGCCATTCAGGGTTCGGGCTTCAAGTCCCTGCAGGAAGGCCAGAAGGTCTCCTTCGTGGTCACGCAGGGCCAGAAGGGCCTGCAGGCCGATCAGGTTCAGCCTCTCTGAACCCGATCGCCAAGCGATGAAAAAGCCCGGCCATGTGCCGGGCTTTTTTTTGCCTGTCCTGGTGTGGGCAGGGGTTGATGTTCCGAGCTAGTTCTTGCCGGTCGCAGGCTTGCCCTGGTTCGACTGCTTCGGCGGCGGTCCCGATTCCTGGATGTACACCACCTTCCACGTGTTGCCGATCTTTCTGAACACATCGGTACCGCTGTAGGGGCCGGTGGTGAACACGTCGCCGTTCTTCGCCGTCCCGCTGACGTGGCCTTCCCAGTAGAACAGGGCCGTGCGCCTGGACAGGACGATGACCCGGCTCTTGGTCAGATGATCGGTCTGCGATTTGAAGGTGTATACCAGTCCGCTCCAGAACTTCTGCGACTGCGCGAAGTTGAAGGCCTCGCCGTAGGGGGACACGTAGAGGAAATCCGGGCTATTCACGCAGAACTTGGTGAACAGGTCGGGATCCATGTGTTCCGTGGCGGTCTTCATGGCCATGGCAGTCTTCATGACTTGGCGAGTGATGGCGACACGCTCGGCCTTGGTCGGCGGGTCGTCGCCGCGGGAACAGGCGGTGGTGCCCACCAGCATGACCAGTGCGGCCGGAACGATCCATCGTGTATTCATACGCTTGTCCTTTCTCGGTCCATGTCGATGATGTCAGTGGTAGGCGCGAGGAGCGATGACCCTGGGTAAGTGCAATACGAACGTTACAGGAAAATACCGCTCCTTTTCTTTCAAGTAGCTTTGTTCCCCGAGAAGATGCGCCATCGGCCGTATCCGCGCATGCCCGCGGACCGCTGCATTCCCTTTTCTTCGTAAGGCCGGGCATGATGAAGGCGGCGTTCGCCCATGGGCGACAAACCTGCCGCGAGGCCCCATCCGTGCACATTCGTTTCCGTCGACTGATCCTGTCCCTGGCACTGGTCCTGCCGTTGGCGTCTTGCCACAAGGATGCATCGTCACCGTACCGTTCCTCGCCGGATGCCGCCCTGGTCGGTGCATGGGTTGCACGCGTGCAGTTCCACAGCGGCGCCCTGGCGGACATGCATGATCTGAAGTTCATGTATGTCTACAACGCCGGCGGCACCCTGACCGAATCCTCCAACTACGATGGTGCACCGCCCGTGCCGCCGGCCTACGGCGTGTGGAAGGCCCTGGGCGGGAACCGGTTCCGCACGCGCTATGCGTTCTTCATCAACCGGGCCCCGCAAAGCTTCGCGGACATCGCACACGGCGGCGGCTGGCTGCCGGCCGGGCATGGCGTGCTTACCGAAACCCTGACCCTGTCCGCGGATGGAAAGACCTATACCTCCAAGATGGACTATGCCGCGTTCGACGCCAACGGAAAACCGATGGCCGGGGGCGGAAGGGCCTCCGCAAAAGGTATCCGCATGGACCTGTAGCCACCACTCCGCGAGAACGCATCGGTCCGGCGCGTGCGGCCGAAGAGCCCATGAAATGGGCGGAGAGTTGCGGGAAGGGCGATGATGCCGTCCGCGGATGGCCCACGCTCGCTACTGAGTCGCCGCGTCCTCGTCTTCATCGCGCTGGAGGCCGACATTGTCCAGTTCATGCGCCGCTTCGGTGGGGGGCGGTCCCTCCAGCCGGACGCGCAAGGCCAGATCGGTGTGCGAATCGGCGTGGGAAAGCGCTTCGGAGTAGCTGATCCGGCCACTGGCGTACAAGGCGTACAACGAGTCATCGAAGGTCAGCATGCCGTGCTGCCCACTCTGCTTCATGGCTTCCTTGATCGACGACAGCTCGCCCTTCTCGATCAGCGACGCGACGTAGGGCGTGGACAACAGGATCTCCACGGCCGGCACGCGCTTGCCGTCCGTGCCGCGGAGAAGGCGTTGCGAGATCACGCCCTTCAGGTTCAGTGACAGATCGACGAGCAATTGGTGGTGCGCCGAATCCGGGAAGAAGTTGATGATGCGGTCCAGTGCCTGGTTGGCGTTGTTGGCATGCAGTGTCGACAGGCAAAGGTGCCCGGTCTCGGCATAGGCCATGGCTGCCTGCATGGTCTCGCGATCGCGGATCTCGCCGATCATGATCACGTCCGGTGCCTCGCGCATGGCGTTCTTGAGGGCGCTGGCGTAGCTCTGGGTATCCAGCCCGACTTCGCGCTGGTCCACGATCGAGCGGCGGTGCACATGCTCATACTCGATCGGCTCCTCGACGGTGAGGATGTGGCCGGCGCGGCTGCGATTGCGGTGTTCGATCATCGCCGCCAGCGTGGTCGACTTGCCGGAGCCAGTGCCGCCGACCATCAGTACCAGGCCGTTCTGCAGCATGATCAGCTCGCGCAGGATCGGCGGCAGGTTCAGTGCCTCGATGCCCGGGATGTGGTTGCTGATGTAGCGCACCGCAACGGCGACATGGCCGCGCTGGCGGTAGATGTTGATGCGGTAGCGCCCGAAGTCGGCCAGGGACAGGGCCAGGTTCATTTCCATGTCCTGCTCGAACTGGCGCTGTTGTTTCTCGCTCATCACGGCATAGGCGATGTCGCGCACGGCTTCCGGGCCGAGCGGCTCCTCGCCCAGGTAGCTGGATTCACCCTCGATCTTGATACTGGGTGGCGCACCGGCCGAGAAGATGATGTCGGAGGCCTGCCGTTGTGCCATCAGGTGCAGATATTCGGTCAATTCGATATCCATGTGCCGACTCCACTGGCTGCAGCCAAGACCTCTCGGTAAGGCCACAGGATGGCATGCCCGGGTTCCGCAGCAAAGTTCCTCCGGAGCGTCTCTGCGGGCGTGCATCGGGCGACAGCAGATGGACTCCGATGCGCATCGGACGCCTGTCTACATGGCGGTGGCCATCCGGGCGGCTTCCAGCGCGCCTTCGATATAGCCGCCGAACACGGGCGAGCATTCGCTTCCGGCCAGGCGTAGTCGTCCGTGCCAGGGTGCCGGCGGTGCAGGCACGCGGTAGTCGGGGTGGGCGGTCGGCGGCAGCGCGTCGCCGGCGGTGGCGGTCGCCTGTTCCCCGGCCCAGTCCTGCAGGTGTATGGCCACCGGCTGCCGTGCGTCCGGGCCAAACAGACGGCCCAGCTGACCGATGGCCGCCTCGACGAGGGTATCGCGGCCCAGTTGCCGACGGGCATGGGCCGGATAGCCAACGAAACCGAACAGCGCCGCGTGCGCGCCGTCCGGGGCGCTGGCGTCGTGGATCTCGACCAGTGGGCCGCGCTGGCTCATGGCCGTGCCCGACAGGCCGGCTTCGCGCCAGAACGGCGAGGTGTAGACGGCCACCAGCTTGGCCTGGCCCGCCATCCAGGTCGGCGTGGCGCGCAGGTCCGACAGCCAGCCGGCGTCCGGCGCGGGCGTCATCCGGATGGTTTCGGCCAGCAGTCGCGGAGGCAGGGCACTGATCACCGTGCCGGTTCGCAGCCGCTTGCCGCTGGCCAGGATGACGAGGACCGTCTCGCCGTCGATTTCCAGTGCGGCGGCGGCATCCCCAGGGCAAACCTGGCAGCGTTTCAGTGAAGCATGCAGGGCATCTGTCAGTGCCGGCATGCCGCCGACGACACGCATGGACGGCGGTTCGGTGGCCCAGGTGCGCGGTATCTTCTGGACGGAGCCCTGCGGCGGCTCGAACTGGCTGCCGCCCTCGGTGTGTTGCGGGTAGATGTGCAGGCCGAGGCGGTCGACCAGTGCCGCCGCAAGCGGGTTCATGGCCGGCCAGATCCAGCTTGGCCCGAGGTCGTAGCGGTGTGTACTGCGCCCTGCATCGACGCCGAGGATCCGTCCACCCACGCGTTCCCGTGCCTCGACGATCAGCGTGTCGATGCCACGTTGTTCAAGCAGGAAGGCAGCGTACAGGCCGCTCAGGCCTGCGCCGAGGATGATGGTCGGTGCGTCCATGGATTGCATGTAGGTTCGGGGCATGGAAGAGGGCAAGCGTACAGCCCGGGCAGGGTGCTGCGCGAAGACGGGCCGGTTCTTCCGGCCCATTGTCCCCGCGACGGCTTCATTGGCCGAGAGGTTCCCGGCGGATCGAAAAACACGGCCATTCCCGGACGCAGAGATGGGGACGGGATATGATTCAGTCACAAACAGGGGTCACCCGGCGATCCTGCCGGCGCATAACCCATCGAGGAGGCCGATCATGAACGCACGACGTGGCCTGTTCCGATCGCATGTTCCCTTGTTCCTTCTTCTTCTGCTCGCATTTGGCGTGGCGCGTGCCGACACCTTGCCCGGTCCGCTGGTGACTGCGTCATGGCTGCACGACCATCTGGACCAGGTGCAGGTGGTCGACATCCGCGACAACCTCAATGCACTCACCGAGCCGCCGCGCTACCTGATGGTGGGTGGTCAAAAGGTGCTGGTCGAGTCGGGTGGCCACATCCCCGGTGCGCTGTCGGCCAACGTTGCGGCATTGCGCGAGCCGCGCCGCATCGAAGGCCGAGTGGTGCGCTTCATGCTGCCCACGGCGGAAGCCTTCCAGGGCGTGATGCAGGCTTCGCAACTGCAGCAGGGCAAGCCCATCGTGCTGGTGCCGACCGGCGACCATGTCATCTCGCTGCAGGAAGCTGCGTTGCTGGCGTTCGAGTTGCAGGTGTTCGGCCAGCCGCCGGACCAGGTCGCGATACTCAACGGCGGCATGCATGCGTGGATCAAGGCCGGTTACCCGGTCGATACGGATGCCATTGCTCCGCTTGATCCGGGGAACTGGAAGGCCTCGCCGCCGCGCAACGACATGCTGGCCGATGTCGCCCGGGTGAAGAAGGCCCAGCGCACGCCTGGGCAACTGATCGACGCGCGACCGCTGGCCCAGTTCGCCGCTCTGGACCATACCCCGGTGATCCCGTTGTCCGCGCGGCTGGCAGGCGCCCGGTCGCTTCCCACGGAACTGCTGTACAAGCGCGCGAAGGACGGTTCCTGGCGGTTCCTGACGCCGGCTGAATATCGCCACGTGTTGAAAACGCAAGGCATCGGCAAGCTCTCGCCGTCGATCGTGTATTGCAACACCGGACAGTACGCCTCGGGCGCGTGGTTCGTGCTGGCCCGCATCCTGGGCCTCAATCATGTTCGCGAATTCCAGGGCGGCATGAACGAATGGCTGCATCGCGGCCTGCCCGTGATCGGCCTGGACGGTCAGCAGGTCCGATGGCGGCCCTGATCTTCGCATGGCCACCTGCCGGTTCTGCTGGCGCTTTCCTTTGCCCCGGTCCTTTCAGGGGGCTGTGAACAGGGTCACACCCAGGCGCCGGAGAGAAGCGTTCAAGGTGCCGGCGCTCGTGCCCGGCCCTGGAATGATGAACCGGGCCACGCTTTCCGGAACGGCATCGTGCCAATCTTTATGCGAAGTTTATCGGGGGTGCCATATGAAACCGTTCGTCTTGTGGGCGGGCGCCTGCCTGTTCGCCGGACTGACAGGATGTACAGCCCAGCAGCTGTATGCGAGCGGGCAGTCCTGGCAGCGCAACGAGTGTTTCAAGCTGGTCGATAACATCCAGCGCGAGCAGTGCCTGGCGAGCACCTGGATGCCTTACGACCAGTATGAGCGCGAACTCCGCGCCGATGCCATGCGCGCACAGTCCAGATCACTCCATTAAGCGGGTCGGAAGGGAACCTCAAATCACTCCCTCCCGTTTCCTTTTGCGACATCCTTTTTCGAAGGCTGTCGCTTGGTGACCAGCCCGATTTTCCATCGACAGGTCGGCAGCGATCCGGCGCCCGGCGTGACCGTGGCGCAGCTTGTCGTAGACGGCGCCGGGGCGGCCCGGTCACCCGGCGTCGAGCCGGGGGCGGCATGCCTCGCCGCCCCCGGCCCCACTTGTCCGTTCATTGTGGTCGAAACGTCCACCGGCATACGGCCACTCCGTGGCTGGTGCATGGGGTGGACGGTCCCCGCCCGCATCAGAACACCAGCGTAATGTCGCCATTGGATTCCAGGTGGATCGCACTCAGGTGGGCGCAGTCGTGACCCCGGGCACGGGCGAGCTGGCACACGGCGACGTTGACTCCACGATTGATGGTGTTCTGGATCTGCATGCTGTGGTTCACGAATCCATTCAGCGCTTGCTGGATGCCCGCCTGGATCTGGCCTTCGATGTCGCCGCCGAAGATGTCGCAGAACGCTGCCAGTGCATTGTTGTGGCATGCGCCGGCGCGGCGCACATCGGCGTGGAAGCTGACCTGGCCCAGCGTCGTGACGATGTGCGGCGCACCGTGCGCACGGTCCAGTGACAGCCGGAACGGCACGTGGATCACGAGGTTGTCGATCTCGGCGTTGGGTTTGTTGTTGCCGGTGGCCTTGCCCCAGCCGCAGCGCACATCCGAATGGCAGGCGGTGGCCACTTCGCGGCCGTTGCTCTCGAAGGGCAGGTCGACGATGACCTGGCCGTGATCGGCATGCGCTCGAATCCGGTTCGATTCCAGGTTGATGTCGTTGAGCAGGAACAGGAACGGGTTGCGCCAGACTGATTGCGGCGTGAAGCGGGTGGTGAAGTCGGGGCCCGCTCCGGGAATGTTCGAGTGATAGGAGATCACGCTGTCGTTGCGTTTCAGCGCATGGTAGGCGGGCGGGCAGTCCGGATGGCACGGGCAGCCCGCGGTGCAGGTCAGCGGGCTGTGGTTGGTCGGGTCGTCGTTGTTGATGTGAACGCGCAGGCCGCCGGCGATCAGGTGCAGCAGGCTGGACCAGGTGCGTTCGGAGATCTGCACCTCGCGTCCGGGGCTGCCCGCCTTGAGCGCGGTCACGGTGAAGGCCGAGTCGACGGGCCTGCCGTTGCGGTCGCAGCGGATGGTGGCCGCGCCGTCACCCCACTGCACGACGTGGCAGAACGCGGTCGAGAAGTACGAAGTTGCCTGCACCACGCCACCGGTACTGGCCTGCGGCCCGATGCGTGCCACGTAGCGGCCCGTGGACACCCGGCGCACGCTCTGTGCCGATCCGTCGCTGGACCAGCCTTCGCCGAGCCGGCGACCGCCCAGAGCGGAGGTGGCGAAACTGGCGTCCCCGAAACCGCGGCGCAGGACCAGCAGCGCCGATGCGCGGTCGGTGGGTACGCCGGAGGCGTTGCGGCAGGTGATCATCACCTGGCCGCGGCTGCGGGCCAGCGGCGCGCAATAGGTATTGCCTGCGCCCGTGACCATCATGGCGACGGGCGCGTCGGCGATCGTGCCCACGTGTGCCTCGTAGGTGCCGGTGCGGCGCGAGCGGACCGTGACGGGTGCGGGAAACGTGGTCGCGCCGTTGAGCTGGTACTGTCCCCGAACGCCCGGGTCATTGAGCCAGAAGTAGGCCGCGTCGTGCCGGTCGGCGCTCTGGCCCCGGAAAACCACCACGGTGAACGGACGATCCGCCGCGTGCCCGGCCGCATCAAAGCAGCGCACGGCCACGCTGTAGTTCATGGTCCAGTTCTGCACGGCACAGAACCCGGTGTTGTTGCCGTACATCGACACCTGCGCACTGATCCGCGTGGCCACGATCGGTCCGAAGTGGACGCTGTAGCTGCCGACGGCAGCGCGGGAGATGCGTATCGGCTGATCGTGGTTGAACGCGAAGTTCGGGTCCGGTGCGTAGGACGCGGCAGTGGGCCGGTTGGCCCAGGCGTAGGCCAGCTGCTCGGCATGGGCGCGGCCGGCAGCGCCGAGTACGAGCATCATCAACACGAGTGCATGGGTCAGGCGAGGTTTCATGGTCTGCTCCTTGATCCAGGGGAGAGTGCGGGTCGATCGGACAGTTGGACTGCTTCCCGGTCAAACGCATTTCCGACGCATGAAGGGACACCCGTTTGCGGATGCGGGCGGTGTGCGGGGGGAGTTGGGGCAAAGCAGGGGCGTTGCGAACGGAAGGCGACAACAAACCGGGCCTTGGCCCGCATTCATCCCCGGCCGATCCGAACGGGCCAGCGTGGCCGTGGCATCGACCTGTAGCGGGTACGGGTGAAGACGTATGGTTACGACCGCCTGGGGCACATCACGGTCGTGCCGCCATACGGCAGTCTCAAGCACGGCAACGACGACACCGATGTCCTGCACCTGGCGCAGCTGCTGCGTTTGGGACTGCTGCCTGAAGGCGACATCTACCCTCGTGGGCAACGCACCACACGTGACCTGCTGCGTCGGCCCGATGGATCGAAGCGTTCGCTGGTGTCCATCCGCACACCGCGCAGGCTTGCCGTTTCCAGGCAGGATGCATGCAGATGCTCCGATCCATACCCGATCAGGATGGATCGGCGGCGCGCGCCGCTCGTGTTTCGGCTGCCCGCATGGACCAGGTCGACATCGAACACCAGCACGTCGCCTGCGTTGCCTGAAAGATGCACGGCGCGCGATTCGTCTTCGAATTCGACCGGCGGCTCGCCCGGCCGGGTGCGGTGGCTGGCGGGAATGATGCGCGTGGCTCCGTTGTCGATGCCGTAGTCATCCAGAAAAACCAGGGCACCTACCGAATCTCCCGGTCGCTCGGCGTGCAGATCCCGGTGCAGCGCTTGATGCCCGCCACCGGACACGGGCTCTCGACCTTCTGCCTGAGAAATGAAGAAGCGTTCTCCGATCAGAGCACCCGCCGCAGCCAGCAGGGCGGGCAGGCGGCATGCGGCCTGGACCGTGGCATCGAGGTCCACCAGCGCATGGCGCCAGGACACGCTGCGCGGCACGGGCCACTGGTCCGAGGGCATCACGCCGTCATCGAACGCGGCGCGCAGGCCGGGCAGCCAATCCGCCGGAATGGCATTGCGAAGCAGGACATGGCCGTCCCGATGAAGCTGTTCGAGGTCCATCATCGGCAATTTTCACGGTTTGGCATCTATCGCAGCGATGGTGTGCGTCGATTCACGCTGGAATCCGTACGCGGTCTCTGAAAATATCTACCCCGTCCGCTTCAAAGTGTTCATCGCCCCGATTCACACGGGTGTAAGTGTATCTGGCGCCGTTTCTCTTGTGGTGTCTCGCTAGAGGGCAAGCTTACGATGTGAGGGCATAAGTGTACCTGTCACCGTTTTTTTCCTGTTTTCAGTCCGTGTCTGTCGGCTTCAATCGGCACGGAGCATGTTCCAGCGCCTTGAGCAGGTCTCGCATGCGAATGGCGGATGCATAGATATGCGAGCCATCGGCCTGCTTGTGCAAAATACCTTGCATGACCAACGATTTGCGTTGACTGGGATTTTCCTCTCCGACATCGATGCGCGAGTCGTATGGGTCCAGCGGGGAGCGCAGGTCCCACAGGCGAATGCCGCAGATCACGGGATCGCCGCTCGGGATCATGACCCGATGTCCATCCCGCGTGGGCTGGAACGCGTAAGCGTGTCGGACCCACCAGCGACCGTCACGGTGCACCACGTCGACCAGGGCAGGGAAGCCGTCCATGCCAGCTGGCAGGTCGCACCATTCGCCCAGGAACGAGTGCACGGTGACGCGATCGGTGGTGTCCCCGGTCGCGGTGATGACCGCGTACACCGTGTTGGCCCGGGCGCAGCCGTTGTCGATCGTGAGCCTGTCCGGGTGGGCCTTTGCGAAGGCGCGCTCGGCGGCCCGGTCATGTTCCGGGCGCAAGGTGGTGGAAATCAGCCGGCCCACGAACACTCGCTCATTCGCAGGCGATGAAACGGCGCAAGCAGACCCAACAGCCGCTGACAAAGCCATCAACAGGCTTGCGAGCACGATCCCTTGTTTTGCGCTTGCGCTAAAAATGAACTTGACCCCTTATTTGCCGGTGGGTTACTGATTTCTGGGCGTGGAGGGTGCCGGACATGAAGGGGAAGGAAGCCCACAAGGCGCCATAATGAAGTTGTCTGAATTTCAATATATGACTTCCTCAACAATGAAATTGTCCCTGACACCTTTTCCATGGCTCGACAGGATGCCGTTCTGCGTCCAGCTGTACACCGGCGTGACGGATTTGTCCGTGTGGAAGCTGACCGCGGTACCGGAGTAGCAGTCAGTCACATCGATCTTTTCCGCTCCCCGTGTGATTGGCGCAAGCGCTAAGGTGGCGACAGCGGTGAATACAAGGGCGAGTGATCGTTTCATCGGATTTCCCTAATATGGATATGTCTCAGACGAGTGAGCGGGAATTCAAACGCTTGTAAGTGAACTTGGCACAGTATATCCGCATATACACCCTTGGATTAATTGCCTCCGTCCCTTTTTGGTGCCGACTTTGTATTTAATTACCCCCGTCCCCTTTTCCGACCCCCTCCCCTGATCGAAGATGGCGGTCAAGAACGGGGTGGCCACGAACAGGATCAGGTTCACTTTCTCGAATCCGGTCAAACGGACGAAAGTGGACCTGATCCGGGTTTTTCATTTCTTGTGACGCCCCTGACATCTCTTGCCATACAGCGTGCTGAAATAGATGTCCCTGACACCTATTTCACTTATGGTTCTATTGACGGGAGCGGCGAAATGGTGACCCCTTTTTGTCATTTCCGCGTTTTGCCAGTGGGTCGGGCGATTTAATTACCCCCGTCCCCTTTTTCCTTTTTTACTGAAATTGTCCCTGACACCTTTTTTATCACCTGGAACCGTTATGCAACCGTTATGGTCCCTGGCGCCATTTTCCGAATCATCCTTTGCATCGCTCCATCGCATGGAAATTGTGCCTGGCACCTTTTCTCATGGTGGTAAGGGGCTTTGACCTCGTTATTGGTCCTTGACACCATTATTTAATTAACGCCAATCTTAATTTCGGTGTCTATATCTAAAACCCATAGAGATTCAATTTTTTCAATCTCGTCTGGGGAGACAAGCTTTTCGCCAACCTTTTTTTCTAGATTGCGAAGTTTGCGAAGAATTATTTTTCTCGCCTTTATAGTTAGTGGCCCTGGACCTTTAGCGCCGTTGCGTCTGACGGGCCATCTATTCTCTTGATCAGAGCGAAATATCTGCAACCAATTTCTAAAGTCTAGATACGGTTTTAAATGAGCTTCACCGTTCGCTATTAAATTTTCAGCGGATTTGTCGCGACGTACAACTGTGCAGGTCCAGCAGCCAAATCGACCTGAAGCGCAGGGTGGAGAAAAGAGGCGACTTTACCATTGGACATTCACCTGTGGCTCCTCGATATATCTGTTCGAGCTGATGTGGGTTTATTGATTTTGGGTATTCAATAAATTGGACGGCTGCCCAAACTTCTTCTAATCCAAAATCAATTATTGGGAGAAGCAATGGGTAGCTTCCTCCATCGCGTTGCTCTTGCCAAATGTTCTCAAAATTATTTGACTTTTTTAAAGATCTATCACGTTGATTGCTTTCGCCAAATCGAAGTCCTAGAACGACAACAAATTGACCATCTTGACTGTTTATGTATCTTCTTACTGGATTTACGCGAAGCCCCTTTGTGCACCATCGAAATCTATTGGTTGGCGGTGCGTATCCCCTACCGATTATTCTGACAAAGAATCGTTCGTTGACTGGAGCCTTAAGTATCTCTACTGATGAATTTGTAAAATCTTTTACAAGTTCACGCTCAATATTTTTAAGAGTGTATTTAACATATTTGTCTAACACCGGATTTTCTACACCTGTATCACAATATATTACTGTGACCCTATCATCCTTTCTTTTTGCTAATTTTAGAGCTGTAAGAAATACCTTTAATGTTGCAGTAGAGTCCTTTCCGCCCGAGTAACCTATAACCCAGTTCGTATTATCAGAATTAACAATTTCGCGAGCGCATCTTTGTATCGCCTTATCCAGCATTTATTAGTCCATTGTTATTTGGTTAGGTATTCTTTCAGTTCTTGGTGAAATCTTAATTTCATGACACTTACTTGTTCTAATGAAAGT
Source organism: uncultured Gammaproteobacteria bacterium (assembly GCA_963817755.1). Lineage (GTDB taxonomy): Bacteria > Pseudomonadota > Gammaproteobacteria > Xanthomonadales > Rhodanobacteraceae > Oleiagrimonas. Next base: position 877,318 of record CAWFPB010000003.1, on the reverse strand, counting down.
CTTTTGTGTCTTTCAATGGCGGCCTTCCATGCGATAATTGAAAAAAGTATAGTTGTGGTTGGATAAATAAAAAAGATGTATCTAAAATCTATTATAAAAGAGGATATTAAGGAGGTGGCGATGACTAGTGCTGAAATAATTATTGCATTGAATGATGTCGTCACTATAAATCCGTTAAAAAATACACCTTGCGCTTTAATTGACAAAGATTTGTCATTGTCGATTAGTTTGTAGAAGATTGGCGATATATTTTCCCAGGATTTTTTGTTCTCGGAGATTGAAAAACCATTTCCATTGTCAAGTTCTAAGAGCTTATTCTTTATTGCTTCGTTAACCCCTCTAAAGGCATAGCTATATATTTTTGATTTTGGTGTTATATAGCTATAAACTCCACCAATGATGTATCCGACTAATAATAATCTTGCTGTATCTAGATTCCAAAATATTGATTCCCAGCCAAATTCGTTTTTCACGAACAAGTCAATGAAAAACATTATAGTTAGTCCGGGCCCAAGGACTCGCAGGGATCTTAGTAGGGCATACTCCATATTTCTTTCCTTTCTTTGAGAGTTGTATATCAGCCCAAATGCTATCTGCGGTTCGTCTCAATTACTAAGATAGTTCGTGCTTTTAAGAAAGCGCGCTTCCAGGTGCACTTTTCAAGCCGCCCTCAACCGTACCCCTAAAGCTTTCATAACTTTGAACACCGTCTCCGCCCGCGGCTTGGCTCCAGGCGCAAGCGCCTTGTACAAACTTTCCCGCCCCAGCCCGGCATCCTGCGCCACCTGACTCATCCCACGTGCCCGGGCCGCATGCCCGATCGCGCGGATCAGTTCGTCGGTATCGCCATCGGCCAGCACCTGGTCGATGTATTCGGAAATGGCTTCGGGACTGTCCAGATGGGCGGACATGTCGAAAGGAGAGTGCTTGATACCCATGCTCCAAAGGTATCCGCATGGATACAGCCATGCAATCGCGCAACAAAAAAGCGGGCCGAAGCCCGCTTTTTCAACAACTTAGAGAATAAAGCTCACCCAGCCTTGTGCTTGGCCAACTTGATCCAGGTATCCACCACCGTATCCGGATTCAACGAAACCGACTGAATCCCCTGATCCATCAGCCACTCGGCCAGATCCTCATGGTCGGACGGCCCCTGACCGCAGATGCCGACGTACTTGCCCTTGGCGTTGGCCGTCTTGATCGCCATCGCCAGCAACTTCTTCACCGCCGGATCCCGCTCGTCGAACAGGCTGGCCACCAGGCTGGAATCGCGATCCAGGCCCAGCGTCAGCTGGGTCAGGTCGTTGGACCCGATCGAGAACCCGTCGAAGATCTCCAGGAACTCGTCCGCCAGCAGGGCGTTGGAGGGCACCTCGCACATCATGATGATCTTGAGGTCGTTCTCGCCCTGGTTGAGGCCGTTGGCCTTGAGCACCTCGACCACCTTGCGGCCTTCGCCCAGCGTGCGCACGAACGGGATCATCACCCAGACGTTGTCCAGGCCCATGACCTCGCGCACCTTCTTGACCGCCTTGCACTCCAGGCCGAAGGACTCGCTGAAGGACGGATCGACGTAGCGGCTGGCGCCGCGGAAGCCGATCATCGGGTTTTCCTCGTGCGGCTCGTAGTTCTCGCCGCCGATGAGGTTGGCGTATTCGTTGGACTTGAAGTCCGACAGGCGCACGATCACCGGCTTGGGGAACACCGAGGCGGCGATGGTGGCGATGCCTTCGGCCAGGCGGTCCACATAGAACTGGACCGGGCCGTCGTAGCCGGCGATGCGCGGGTCGATCTTCGCCTTGGTGGCGGCATCCTGCTTGTCGTATTCCAGCAGCGCCTTCGGATGGATGCCGATGTGGCTGGCGATGATCATTTCCAGGCGCGCCAGGCCGATGCCGGCGTTGGGCAGCTGGCCGAAGTCGAACGCGCGCTCGGGGTTGGCCACGTTCATCATGATCTTCAGCGGTGCCTCGGGCATGTCGCCCAGGTCCGTGACGATGCGCTCGAAGTCCAGCAGGCCCTCGTAGATGTAGCCGGCGTCGCCCTCGGCGCAGGAGACGGTGACATCGGCGCCGTCGGGGATGGTCTGCAGCGCGTCGCCGGTGCCGACCACGGCCGGTACGCCCAGCTCGCGGGCGATGATGGCCGCGTGGCAGGTGCGCCCGCCGCGGTTGGTGACGATGGCCGAGGCGCGCTTCATGATCGGCTCCCAGTCGGGATCGGTCATGTCCGCGACCAGCACGTCGCCGGCCTGGAAGGAACTCATCTGGTCCAGCGACTTGACCAGGCGCGCCTTGCCGGCGCCGATCTTCTGGCCGATGGAGCGGCCCTCGGCCAGGACGGTGCCCTTGCCCTTGAGCTCGAAGCGCTCGCGCTGGGTGGCGCTGGCGCGCGACTTCACGGTCTCCGGGCGCGCCTGCACGATGTACAGCTTGCCGGTGATGCCGTCCTTGGCCCATTCGATGTCCATCGGGCGGTCGTAGTGCTGCTCGATGGTCAGGGCCTGGCGCGACAGTTCCTCGACGTCTTCGTCGGTGACGCAGAACCGCTGGCGCAGCTCGTCCGGGGTCGGCTCGATCTTCACGCGCTCGCCGGGGGCGTCCGAATACACCATGCGCTGCTGCTTGGCGCCCAGCTGGCGGCGCAGCACGGCCGGCTTGCCGTCCCTGAGCGTGGGCTTGAAGACGTAGAACTCGTCCGGATTCACGGCGCCCTGGACCACCATCTCGCCCAGGCCGTAGCTGCCGGTGACGAAGACCACGTCGCGGAAGCCCGATTCGGTGTCCAGGGTGAACAGCACGCCGGACGCGCCGACGTCCGAGCGCACCATCAGCTGCACGCCGGCGGACAGGAACACGTCCTCGTGGGCAAAGCCGTGGTGCACGCGGTAGGCGATGGCGCGGTCGTTGTACAGGGAGGCGAAGACCTCCTTGACCTTCAGCAGCACATCGTCGATGCCGGCGATGTTGAGGAAGGTCTCCTGCTGGCCGGCGAAGCTGGCGTCCGGCAGGTCCTCGGCGGTGGCCGAGGAGCGCACGGCGACGGCCATGTCCTCGGCGCCGGCATCGGCGCACAGCTTCTTGTAGGCCGTCGCGGATGGCCTGGGCCAGGTCGTCGGGCAGGGCGGTTTCGACGATCCAGGCGCGGATCTCGGTGCCGGCGGCGACCAGGGCGTCCACGTCCTCCACGTCCAGGCCTTCCAGCCGGGCGCGGATGCGCTCGGACAGGCCGCTCTTTTCCAGGTAGGTCTTGTAGGCATCGGCCGTGGTGGCGAAGCCGCCGGGCACGGACACGCCCAGCTGGGCCAGGTTGCCGATCATTTCGCCGAGCGAGGCATTCTTGCCGCCGACCTGGGCCAGGTCGGTCATGCGCAGGCGTTCCAGCCAAAGCACGTGGTCAGTCAAAACGGGAGCTCCCTTGGGGTGGACGTGCGACACGTCAGGATGAAGGGCGCATATTGTCGCCTGCCGGGCACCGATCAACAACCGGACGGGCGTCATACGTTCAGGGCGGGGGCCGGCGGCTGGGCTAGACTGCCGGCCTGGAAGCTTTTTTCGGAGCGATACGCGCATGCGACGCACGGTGTTCTACATTTCCGATTCCACCGGCATCACCGCCGAGACCATCGGCCACTCGATCCTGGCCCAGTTCGAGGGCATCGACTTCGACGCCCACCGTCTGCCGTTCGTGGACAGCGCGGACAAGGCTGCCGAGGCCGCGCTGCGCATCAAGACGGCGTATGCCAAGACCGGCGAGCGGCCGATCGTGGTCAACACCATGGCCGACCAGTCGCTGTGCGACACGGTGGCCGACTCGGGCGCGCTGATGATCGACCTGTTCGCGCCGTTCATGGGCCAGCTCGAGCGCGAGCTGGGCACCAAGCGCTCGGGCGCGGTGAACCGCTCGCACAGCATGGTCGACCCGCATCGCTACGACCGCCGCATCGGCGCCACCAACTACGCGCTGACCCACGACGACGGCGTCAGCACCAAGCTGGAGGACGCCGACCTGATCCTGGTCGGCGTGTCGCGCTCGGGCAAGACGCCGACCTGCCTGTACATGGCGTTGCAGTACGGCGTGAAGGCGGCCAACTATCCGTTGACCGAGGACGACCTGGAAAGCGAGCACCTGCCCGAATGCCTGCGTCCGCACAAGGATCGGCTGTTTGCCCTGGACATCGATCCGGAGCGTCTCTCGCACATCCGTTCCGAGCGGCGCCCGAACAGCCGCTACGCCAGTCCGGAGCAGGCGCGCTGGGAGCTGAGCCGTGCGAGGAAGCTGTTCCGCAGCGAGAACATCCCGCAGATCAACACCACCCAGCTGTCGATCGAGGAGATCGCCTCGCGCATCATGAGCCACCTGGGGATCGAGCGCGACACGTTCTGAACTGCATGTGAGGAGCGTATCGCTCGCGGTCGGCCGGCGATGCTAGCATCGGGCCATGAGCGAAATTCTCGACCGCCCCTCCAGTGTCCTGCCCAGCCGTTTCGGCTACCTGATGGCGCTGTACACGGAGAACTACACCCGCCTGTCGCGGCTGTTCGCGCCGCATCGGCTGGCGTCGGGTCATTACGTGTCCGATCCGGGCGACGGCATCGAGGTGCACATCCACGTGCTCGAGCGCCATCGCTACACCCTGGAACTGGACCTGAGCTACGGCTTCGTCGACGAGCGCACCGGGTTGCCCACGCCCTCGGCGCAGGTGCGCGTGTACACCGACGCCAAGCAGGCCGAGGCCTGGCACTGCGAGCCCGGCCGCCACCTGTGGCAGGTGCTGGGCCCGTTCCCCGAGGCGCGCACGGTGATGCAGCACCGCCTGCGCATGAACAGCTTCCTCAACCGCTGGCTGGAATACCTGGGCGAGCAGGGCCATTCGATCGGCACCCTGGAGCGCATCGACGAGCCGGTGCGCCTGCGCTGCGGCTGAACCCATTCCCCGCAGGCCTTCCTGATTTCTTGTTGGAGCGCCGGAAGGCGTGACCGAAGGGAATGCCCGTGGTGCGATGGCGCGTGGTGCGCGTTTGCCGCGACGACCGGCTCTTGCCGCGTTGCCGTTCGCGCCTTCCGGCGCTCCTACAAGGGTAGGGGTGGTATTGGCGGTATGCGGGCAAAGAAAAAGCCCGCGCGAGGCGGGCTTTTCTTCAATAGTGGCGGAGCGGACGGGACTCGAACCCGCGACCTCCGGCGTGACAGGCCAGCATTCTAACCAACTGAACTACCGCTCCGCGTTGTGTTCCAGCTTCCCAACCCTTGCGGGATGGCGTCCCCAAGGGGATTCGAACCCCTGTTGCCGCCGTGAAAGGGCGGTGTCCTAGGCCTCTAGACGATGGGGACTTAGGGGATGGTGGAGCCAGCCGGGATCGAACCGGCGACCTCTACAATGCCATTGTAGCGCTCTCCCAGCTGAGCTATGGCCCCTCCGCTGGAAGCGCGAAAGAATAGTGACCGCGCCTGCACTCGTCAAGCGTTTTCGTGCAGATCGGTTCGATTTTTTTTCGCCGGGCCACTCACGAAGCTTCCGGCATACTGTCGGACACGCGCAAAGGAGCATGCATGCACGAGATCGGCTTCATCCGCGACCTGGCAGTGGTGATGCTGGTGGCCGGCGCCGCGGTGCTCATCTTTCACCGCCTGCGACAGCCCGCGCTGCTGGGCTACATCCTGGTCGGCGTGCTGATCGGCCCGCACACGCCGGGGGCGCTGGTGGGCGATCCGCGCACCATCAACGACATCTCCAACCTGGGCGTGGTGTTGCTGATGTTCACCCTGGGCCTGGAGTTCAGCGTGCGCAAGCTGCGCAGCGTCGGTACCGGCGTGCTGCTGGCGGCGGTGGCCGAGGTGGGACTGATGCTTTGGCTGGGCTATTCGCTGGGCGGCTGGCTGGGCTGGTCGCACATCGACGCGCTGTTCCTGGCCGCGATGGTGGCGTTGTCCTCGACCATGGTGGCCACGCGCATGCTGGCCGAGGGCGGGTTGCAGCACCAGCCGTTCGCGCGCCTGGTGGTCGGCGTGCTGGTGGCCGAGGACGTGATGGCGGTGGTGTTGCTGACGGTGCTGACCGCGGTTTCGCTGGGCGGCGCCGTGGCCGAGGGCGCCTTCACGGTGGTCTGGCACCTGGGCCTGTTCGTGGTGGTGGGGCTGGTGCTGGGCTTGCTGCTGCTGCCGCGACTGGTCGACCACGTGGCCGGTTTCGGCCGCGATGAGGTGCTGCTGATCTGCGTGCTGGGCATCTGCTTCGGTGCCTGCCTGCTGGCCGCGAGCCTGGGCTTCAGCGTGGCGCTGGGCGCGTTCCTGGCCGGCGCGGTGGTGGCCGAGTCGCGCAGTGCGGGGCGGGTGGTGCACCTGGTCGAGCCGTTGCGCGACATGTTCGCGGCGCTGTTCTTCGTCGCCATCGGCCTGAAGATCGATCCAGTGATGATCTACCACTACCTGCTGCCGGCGTTGGCCATTGCAGGCGTGGTGCTGGTGGGCAAGACCTTCGCCGTCAGCCTGGGCGTGTTCCTGACCGGGCACGATGCGCGCACCTCGATGCGCACCGGGCTGTCCATGGCGCAGATCGGCGAGTTCTCCTTCGTGATGGCCACGCTGGGGGTGTCGCTGGGCGTGGTCAGCCATTTCATCTATCCGGTGGCGGTGGCGGTCTCGGCGATGTGCATGGCGGTGTCGCCCTACCTGGTGCGCTCGGCCGACCGCATCGTCGACGGCATGACGCATGTGGTGCCCAGGCCGATGCGCCACCTGGCGCGCAGCTACAACGAGTGGCTGGAGAATCTGCGCCCGGTGGACGACAACGCGGTGATCGCGGCGATGTTCCGCCGCTTCCTGTGGCACATCGGTGTGAACATCGCGCTGGTGGTGACGCTGTTCGTGATCGGCGCCTACGTCAACGCGCACAACTGGCGTCTGTTCTCCCGCTTCGGCATCGATCGCGAGCTGCGCCATTCGCTGATCTGGGCCTGCGCGCTGTTCCTGTCGCTGCCGATGCTGACCGCGGTGTACCGCAAGTCCGGGGCGCTGGGCATGCTGCTGGCCGAGCTGGGCATCCGCGAACGCTTCGCCGGCCAGTACACCTGGACGATCCGCAACGTGCTGGCGCGCATGATCCCGCTGCTGACCCTGGTCGGGCTGGCGCTGCTGGTGGTGGCGCTGGGTTCGACCATCCTGCCGCCGCGCGGCGTGGCGATGACGCTGCTCGGGCTGGGCGTGCTGGTGGCGCTGGTGCTGTGGCGCGGGCTGGTCAAGCTGCATGCGCGTCTGCAGGCGGCGCTCAAGCAGACGCTGGAAGACGATACCCCCCCTCAAGGGGGCAAGGTTACGCAATCAAAACAGTCAGATGGCGGAGAAAGTTGAAGTGGCTTCGCTTCCTTCGCCGCACGGCGGCGAGGTCGGCGATGGCGGATCCGGTTCACGGAACCTTCGCGCAGCGGGCCTGTCCATGCCCCTGCGACGTTGCCAAGCCGGCGCAAGCGCCTGCACAATGCCGGATCTGTCCGCGTCGAAGTCACCGTTGCCTGCGATGCCGGCACATTCAACATAGAGGGAGCATCGAATGAAGCATTTTCCGCGTTACGCGCTGATGGCGCTTGCTGCCATGGCGCTGGTTTTCTCCACCGCCACGATGGCCGCGCAGACGCCGGCCAAGGGCAAGGCCGCAGCCGCCAAACCGGTCAACAAGAAGGACGCCAGCTACATCGTGGGCTGGGACATGGGCAGCCAGCTGCCGCCGATCGTGCGTGACGAACTGGATCCCTCGGTCGTCGCCCAGGCGGTCAAGGATGCACTGTCGGGCAAGAAGTCCAAGTTCAGCGACAAGCAGACGGCCGAGATCCGCCAGGCCTTCGTGGCCCAGCTGCAGACCAAGGCCAAGGCCGAGTACAAGAAGGTCGCCGCCAAGAACAAGCGGGAGAGCATGGCGTTCCTGGCCAAGAACAAGAAAAAGCCCGGCGTGAAGGTCACTTCCTCCGGCCTGCAGTATGAAGTCATCAAGCAGGGCACCGGCGCCCATCCGGGTCCCCAGGACACCGTCGAGATCGAGTACGTGGGTACCCTGGTCGATGGCACCGTGTTCCAGGATTCGAACAAGGCCAACGACGGCAAGCCGGTCAGCATCCCGCTGGACAACGTGATCCCGGGTTTCCGCGAGGGCATCGAGCTGATGCAGGTGGGCGGCCACTACAAGCTGTTCATTCCGCCCGAGCTGGGCTACGGCGAGCGTCCGAACAACAAGTTCCCGCCGAACGAGGCGCTGATCTTCGACATCAAGCTCCTCAAGACCACGCCGCCGGCTCCCGGCAGCGGCGACAGCGGTTCGGGCGACGGCGGCAACTGATCGTCTCGCACCGGCCGGCGGTCGGTATTGCACGGGGCGCGGAGCAGTCCGCGCCCCGTCGTTTTTCACAGTGCGCGGGCCCGGAACTGGTCGCGCATGGACAGGGTGCCTACAATGTGCGGCCTGTCCCCAGCATCGGATAAGCGCACCTCATGAATGTGACGATCTTCGGCACCGGTTACGTGGGCCTGGTAACGGGTACCTGCCTGGCCGAAATGGGCAATCACGTGGTCTGCGTGGACGTGGACGCGGACAAGGTCGCGGGCCTGGAGCGCGGCGAGATTCCCATCTACGAGCCCGGCCTGGAGCCGATGGTCAAGCGCAACCACGCCAGCGGTCGACTGCGCTTCACGACCGACCCCGCTCCGGCCATCGCGCACGGCCAGGTGATCTTCATCGCCGTGGGCACGCCGCCGGACGAGGACGGCAGCGCCGACCTTCGCTACGTGCTGGAAGTGGCCGCGACCGTGGGCCGGCACCTGGATCACTATGCCGTGGTGGTGGACAAGTCCACCGTGCCGGTGGGCACCGCCGACCGCGTGCGCAACGCCCTGCGTGCCGAGCTGGATGCACGCAGCGCGCAAGTCGACTTCGACGTCGTCTCCAACCCCGAATTCCTCAAGGAAGGCGATGCGGTCAACGACTGCATGCGTCCGGACCGCATCGTCATCGGCAGCTCCAGCGAACGTGCCATCGACCTGCTGCGCAAGCTGTACGCGCCGTTCAACCGCAACCACGAGCGCCTGGTGGTGATGGACGAGCGCTCGGCCGAGCTGACCAAGTACGCGGCCAACGCCATGCTGGCGACCAAGATCAGCTTCATGAACGAGATCGCCAACATCGCCGAGCGCGTGGGCGCGGACATCGAGCAGGTGCGTCTGGGCATCGGCTCGGACCCGCGCATCGGTTTCCACTTCATCTATCCGGGCGCCGGCTACGGCGGCTCGTGCTTCCCCAAGGACGTGCAGGCACTGGAGCGCACCGCGCGCGCGCACGACTACACCGCGACGCTGCTGGGCGCGGTCGAGGCGGTCAACGCACGCCAGAAGCACAAGCTGTTCGAGTTGATCGAGCGCCACTTCGAGGGCCAGCTGGAGGGCCGCACGATTGCCTTGTGGGGACTGGCCTTCAAGCCCAATACCGACGACATGCGCGAGGCCCCCAGCCGCTACCTCATGGAGGCGCTTTGGGAAGCCGGTGCACGGGTCCGGGCCTTCGATCCGGAAGCGCGCGAGGAAACCGGCCGCCTGTACGGCGAGCGCGGTGACCTGGTGCTGTGCGAATCGCCGCAGCAGGCGATCGAGGGTGCCGACGCGCTGGCCGTGGTCACCGAATGGAAGGCCTTCCGCAGCCCCAGCTTCGAGGGCCTGGCGCAGGCGCTTGCCGCGCGCGCGCTGTTCGACGGGCGCAACCTCTACCATCCCGAGCAGGTCGAGGCCGCGGGCCTGGCCTATTACGGCATCGGCCGCGGTCGCTCCACCCGGCGACCCGGAAACTGAGCGCACGATCATGTCCGACCACGACGGCAAGCTGCAGGACATGGAGATCCGGCTGACCTTTCTCGACGACGCGGTGTCCGAGCTGTCGGGGGCGGACGCCGACCTGAGCCGCCGCCTGCTGGCGGTGGAGCAGTCCCTGCGTGCATTGCGCGAGGAAATCCAGAGCCTGCGCACCGACAGCGGCCACGATCCGCACAGCGAACCGCCGCCGCCGCATTACTGAGACCGGGACACGGTCCGAAGGCTCCCGAGCGAGCCCGTATCCGGAGTTGCCACGACATGGCCAATTCACTGCGTGACCAACTATTGCAGGCCGGCTTTGCCCCCAAGCCCAAACCCAAGGGCAAGGGCAAGGGCGGCCCGCGGACGGGCAAGCGTTCCGGCCCGCCGCGGCCGGCGCCCAAGTCCGAGGGCAAGAGTGCCGAGGAACTGGACCTGGCGCGTGCCTACGCCCTGCGCGCCAAGGCCGAGTCGGCCGAGCGCCGCCGCCAGAAGGCCGAGGCCGAACGCGAGGCGCGTGAACGCAAGGAGCGCAAGCGCAAGTTGCAGGAACTGCTCAAGGACGCGGCGCTGAACAAGCCCGACGCCGAGCTGATGCGTCATTTCGAATACGGCGGCAAGATCCGTCGCGTGCACGTCGACGCCACGCAGCTGGAGCAGATCAATGCCGGCGAGCTGGTCGTGGTGCAGCTGGGCGGTCGCTATCTGCTGGTGAAGCCGGAAGTGGCCGCCGGGGTCGAGGCCATCGCGCCTGACCACGTGGCCCTGCGGGTCGACCCTTCGGCGCAGGACGCCGACGACGACGGCGTGCCCGACGACCTGGTCTGGTAGCGCGACGCGATCAGGCTTCTTCGGCCGCTTCCCCGGCCAGACGCGGATCATCCCAGCCTTCGCGTGCGCTGAAGCGCGCGCCATGGGCGGCCTCCAGCGCCTGCAGCCGCTCCAGCAGGGCGCGGGCGCCGGTTTCGCGGATGTACTGGATCGGGCCGCCGCGGAAGGGTGCGAAGCCGGTGCCGAAGATCACCCCGGCATCGAGCAGGTCGGGCTCGTCGACCACGCCCTCGTGCAGGCAGGCCACGGCCTCGTTGAGCATCGGCAGGATCATGCGGTCGGTCAGGTCGTCGGCGGCCTTGTAGTCCGGATCGACCTCCGGTTTCTGCGGCTTGCCGTCCTCCCAGGTGTAGATGCCGCGCCCGTCCTTCTTGCCGCGGCCGTTCTCCAGGTAACGGTCCAGTCCCTGCGGGATGTCCAGTCCCAGGAACGGCGCCAGTTCCTTGCCCACCGACACGCACACGTCCAGGCCGACGGTGTCGGCCAGCTCGATCGGGCCCATCGGCATGCCGAACCGGCGGGCGGCCTTGTCCAGCACCGGGCCGGGCACGCCTTCGCCGAGCATGCGGATCGACTCCAGCAGGTAGGGCATGAGGATGCGGTTGACCAGGAATCCCGGGCTGCCGGCGACGGCCACGGGCAGCTTGCCGATGGCCTTGCAGAAGGCCAGGGCGCGTTTTTCCGCCTTCTCGTCGAGCTTGTCGTGGCGCACCACCTCCACCAGCGGCATCTTCGCCACCGGATTGAAGAAGTGCAGGCCGAGGAAGCGTTCCGGGTGCGCGAGCTGGCCGCGCAGCTCGTCCAGCGGGATCGAGGAGGTATTGCTGGCCAGCAGCTCGTCGGCCTGCAGCTGCGGTTCGATGTCGGCGTAGAGCTTGAGCTTGGCTTCGGCGTTCTCGAAGATGGCCTCGATCACCAGGTCGGCGTCGGCCACGCCCTTGCCCTCGACGTCCGCGCGCAGGCGTTGCCGGGCCCCGGCGATCTTGTCGGCGGACTTGAGCTTGCTCTCGAACAGCGTGCCGGCGCGGTCCAGGGCCGGCTGGATGTACTTCATCTCGCGGTCCTGCAAGGTCACGTCGAAGCCCTTCAGCGCGCTCCAGGCGGCGATGTCGCCGCCCATCACGCCGGCGCCGACCACGTGCACGTGCTCGATGCCGTGTTCGACGTCCGCGCCCAGCTTCTTCAACCGTTCCTGCAGGAAGAACACGCGGATCAGGTTGCGCGCGGTCGGCGTGGCGGACAGGCGGGTGACGGTCCTGGCCTCCAGGCGCAGGCGCTGCTCGATGGAGCGGCCACCGCGGCGCCAGACGTCGATCAGGGCGAACGGCGCGGGGTAGTGCTCCTTGCGCACCCTGGCGGCAGTCTTCCTGCGCATGACGGGGGCCAGCACCTGGCGCACCGGCCACAGGTTGGTGGCCCAGGCGATCAGCCGCTGCCTGAGCGGCCGCTTGCGCGGACGGCGGACGAGCTTGCGGGCTTCTTCCAGCAGGTCGTCGGCGTCGCACAGCCTGTCGACCAGGCCGGCGGCACGGGCGCGACCGGCGGAAAAGGCGCGCCCGGCGAGCATGGCCGGCAGCGCCTGCGGGGCGCCGATCAGCCGCGGCAGGCGCGCGGTGCCGCCCCAGCCGGGGATGATGCCGAGCATGACCTCGGGCAGGCCGATGCGGGTGCCGGCGTCATTCACCGCCACGCGCTGGTCGCAGGCCAGGATCAGTTCGGTGCCGCCACCCATGCAGGCGCCATGCACGGCCGCGACTGTGGGGCAGGGCAGGCTGGCCAGGCGCTGGTACACCCTCTGGCCGTTGCGGATGTTGTCCAGAACGCTGTCCTGGCGGGCGAACTCGACGAATTCGTGCACGTCGGCGCCGACGGCGAAACCGGCCGGCTTGGCCGAGCGGATGATCACGCCGCGGGGCGCCTCGATGGCGAGGCGCTCGATGATCTCGTCCAGTTCGTCGATCACCGCGCGCGAAAGCGCGTTGACGCTGCTTCCCTCGCGGTCCAGGGCCAGGGTGACGATGCCGTCCTCGTCGCAGTCGGTCTGCCAGTGCCGGAAGCGCAATCCCTCGAACATAAGCCTTTTTTGCCAGCCGATGGAGAAGCGTCACGATACCGCGAGGCCAGGGCGAATGCGAGATGCCCCGGCCGTCCCTGAACGAAGCATGCAGGGCGAATGTTCAACCCCGTGCGCAACGCACAAGCATCGCTTATGCTTGGCTGGCGACACAGCCGTGTGCGGGGGAACGGTGTTGTGGCGCAGCGCATCGGGACATATCTGGAACAATGGAAGCGGCAGGACTTCAGCCGGGCTCGGAAACTCTGGAGCGCATCATCGATGCCGATTCGGCGCTGGTGCTGCTGCACACCGAACAGCCCGATCTTCTGGTGGAGCAGTTCAGGCAGGTCACGCGTCGAAGCGGACAGAGTGCCTATGTCTGGCACCCCGAACACGGTCTACGCAGCCTGCGCGAGGGCGACGTGCGCGTCCCGGGCTGTCGCCGTTTCGGCGATACGATCCGCTACGTCCTGCAGAGCATGCATTTCGGCATCTACCTGGTGACCGGCCTGCATGGCCGGGTCAGCCAGCCCGACCTGGTCCTGTTGCGCAAGCTACGGCGCGTGGCCTCCGAGCAGGTGCGCAAGGTGGTGCTGCTGACCAGCGATGAGAAACTGATCGGCTCCATCGGCGACCTGGCCACGGTGCTGGGCAGCGAGGTGGCCCAGGCGCGCCCGAGGCTGCGCGACGGGCGGTGGGTGATCTGAGCATGTTTTCCGATCTCGCCCCGCACGTGCTGATCGTCGCTTCCGACCGCGACGACCGTCGCCGGTTGTTCGACGCCCTGGACGGCCAGGGCCTGGCCGCCCTGTACACGGCACGCGATGCCACCCAGGCGCGCAAGCTGCTGGCCGAAAATAACGGACTGCAGGCCGTGCTCATCGACTTCAACGGCGAGGCGCGCGAGAACGTGACCCTGTGCGGGCAGCTGCGCAGCGACCCGGCCTCCGCGCAGGCGCGCATCCTGGGCATCCTCAGCGCCGATCCGGAGCAGCGTACCTGGGGCTACCTGCATGTGCCGCCCGGCCTCGACGACTGGGTACGCAGCCCGATCGACGGGGCCGAGGTGCAGGCCAAGCTGATGGCGGCACTGACTCGCGAGAAACGCTCTCCGGCACCTTCCGAGGCTTTCGGCCAGGACGACGCCTACCGCTTCGCCTTCGAATACGACGAGGACGAACTGCTGATCCTGGATCCGGAGTCCGGCAAGGTCCTGGAGGTCAATCCGGCCTACGAGCGCGGATCGGGCTACCGCCGCGAACAGGTGAGCGGACAGGAGGCTCCGGGCCTGCTCGGTCTGGGCGAAAGCCAGTTCGCGAAATTGCGCGAGATCCTGGACAAGGATGGCCTGGCGCGCCGCCGCTGCAGCCGCCGCCGGGCCAGCGGCGAAGCCGACGTGGTCGACATGACGCTGCAGGCCATCCAACGGGGTTCCCGCCAGGTGCACCTGGCGACGCTGCGCGATCGCCGGGAGATGGAATCGGCGCGCATGGCGCTGGGCCTGCTGGCCCGCATGCAGGCGACCGGCAAGGGCGAGGACCGCATGAGTGCCTCGGCGCGCCTGCTCGCCGATCTGCTGCACCTCGATTACGTGGCGGTGTATTCGGCGCGACCGGAACTGGAGGACGGGCCGCAGTTGCTGACCCGCGAGCTGCGTCGCCAGTTCACCAGCGAGGCTCCCGACCCCCTGCACGGCGGGACGCTCAAGCTGGTGCTGGACGGGCGCCCGGTGCTGCTTCCGAGCATCACGCCGCAGGTGGCCCGCACCGACGATTTCATCGCGCGCATGGAGTTCGGCGCCTTCGCCGGCCTGCCGCTGCTGGACGAGCGCCGCAACGTGCTCGGCGCCTTGCTGATCGGGTCGCGCGACTCCTGGCGCGGCCGGCCGCTGCTGGCCGAGACGCTGCGCGTGGCGGCGGCGCGATTCGGTTTCGACCTGGAGCTTCAGCGCGCCCGCGAACAGGGCCGGGCCAAGGGCCTGCAGGATGGGCTGACCAATCTGCCCAACCGGCTGCTGTTCAACGACCGCCTGGAAACCACGCTGCGCGAGGCACGCCGCACCGGCGAGATGTTCGCGGTGCTGTTCGTGGACCTGGACCGCTTCAAGTCCATCAACGATTCGCTGGGCCATTCGGTCGGCGACAAGGTGCTCAGCGCGGTGGCACAGCGCCTGCGCAAGTCCGTGCGCGGTTCGGACACCGTGGCGCGCTATGCCGGCGACGAGTTCACCGTGATCCTGCGTCACATCACCCAGCGCGATGACGTCAAGCGCATCGCCGAGAAGATCGTCAACCTGATGGAAGTGCCGCTGAACCTGCAGGACGGTGGCGAGTTGCGCATGACCTGCTCGATCGGCATCAGTTTCTATCCCGACGATGCCACCACCGCCGAGGAGCTGCTCAAGTACGCCGACGTGGCGATGTACAACGCCAAGGGCATGGGCCGCAACAACTACCAGGTCTACCAGGCGGTGCACGAGGAATCGAACCAGCAGCGCATCGCCCTGGAGGGCAACCTGCGCAAGGCCGAGGACAACGGCGAGCTGCGCGTGTACTACCAGCCGCAGATCGACGTGAAGACCGAGGACATCGTCGGCATGGAGGCACTGGTGCGCTGGGAGCATCCGGAACTGGGCATGATCAGCCCCGGGTTCTTCATCCCGTTGGCCGAGGAAACCGGCCTGATCGTCGGTATCGGCGAGTGGGTGCTGCGCACCGCGTGCGCCGACGCCGTGGCCTGGCAGCAGCGCTACGGGCTGAACCTGCGCGTGGGCGTGAACCTGTCCGCCGTGCAGTTGCGCCAGAAGAGCCTGCCCGGGGTGGTCAAGGACGCGCTGCAGGAGAGCGGACTGGATCCGAGGAGCCTGGAACTGGAGGTCACCGAGAGCATCAGCGTGAAGTCGGTGTCCAACCTGATCGAAAACCTCGACGCCCTGCACGACATCGGTTGCCAGATCGCCATCGACGATTTCGGCACCGGCCATGCATCGCTGGACTACCTGCGCCGTCTGCCGGCGCGGCGCATCAAGATCGACCAGAGCTTCGTGCGCAACATCGGCGTGGACCCGGACGACGAGGCCATCGTCAAGGCCACCATCGACATGGCGCACAGCCTCAAGCGCGACGTGGTGGCCGAGGGCGTGGAGATCGAGCCGCACCTGCGTTTCCTGCGCGAGCACCACTGCGACGAGGTCCAGGGCTACCTGTTCTGCCGGCCGCTGTCGGCGCAGGCCTTCGACCGCATGATGGCCGAACGCCAGCGCCTGTTCGGTGCGGCGGGCGAGGGCGAAAGCACGGGTTCGGCCTGAGCGCGTGCGTGGCGCTTGACGCCCGCACAGGCCGCCCCCATTCTCGATGAGAACTCCGGCCGGGTTTTCCGGTCACATCCAGGGTTGCGCGTGTCGGCGCTCGTGTCGATGCCGGGTGCGAACCTGAAACGGCAGCGGTCGCAAGGGCCGCAGAGGAGATGGGCCCGGCATGGGCGAAAACGAACTGGACCGCGCGCTCGTCAAGCGCGTTCAAAAGGGCGACAGGAGCGCGTTCGACCTACTGGTGCGCAAGTACCAGCACAAGGTCATCGGGCTGATCTCGCGCTATGTTGCCGACCGTAGCGAGTGCGAGGACGTGGCGCAGGAGGCCTTCGTTCGGGCCTGGCGCGCCATCGGCTCCTTCCGTGGCGACAGCGCCTTCTACACCTGGATGTACAAGATTGCCGTCAACACCGCCAAGAACCATCTGGTGGCGCGGGGGCGGCGCCCGCCCGCCGACGACATCGCCGTCGAGGACGCCCTGTACGGCCCCACCGCCGAGCGCCTGTTCGAGACCGCCACGCCCGAGCGCGAAATGATGCGCGAGGAAGTGGAACAAACCGTGTTTTCCACTGTCCAAGCATTGCCGGACGAGCTGCGTACCGCCATTACACTGCGTGAAGTGGACGGACTCAGCTACGAGGAGATCGCCCAGGCAATGGATTGCCCGATCGGCACCGTGCGCTCCCGCATCTTCCGGGCGCGCGAGGCCATCGACCGGCAACTGCGACCGTTGTTGTCCCATCGTGAGGAATCGTGAACATGAACGAAGCTCACCGTGAGAACCTGTCCGCCCTCACCGACGGCGAGCTGGAGTTCGATCAGGTTCGCTTCATCCTGCGCCGTGCCGAGCACGACGCCGAGTTGCGCATCTCGTGGTCCAGCTACCACGTCGCCCGCGACTGCCTGCGCGGCGAATTCGCCGGGCGACTGGCCCAGAAGGATTTTGCCGACCGGGTAATGGCCGCTCTCGACGCACCGGCTGCGGTATCCAACGGTACAACGCGCCGATGGTTGCGCTGGTCGGCCGGCGGTGCCATCGCCGCCAGCGTGGCGGTCGTGGCCTTGATGGTGGCGCGTCCGGCCGGGCCGGGCGAAGCTGCCTCCGGGCAGGTGCAGACCGCAGCCGCCGTGCAGTCCGGCGAATCGCGTGTGGCCGCCGCGCCCACGCACGCCGCCGCACCCGAGGTGCCGCGCTGGCTGTCTGCCGGGTCGCCGGCGGCACAGCTGACGCAGCCGGCCGCGGCCAGTGTGCTCGATGGCCGGATTCGTGGCGATACGCTGATCCCCGCCGCCTATTCGCGGCAGATGGCGCCGTACATGAGCCTGCGTCGCTATCCCGTGCGTCCCGCCGCCAACGCGCGCCAGTACGGCCGCACCGCCGACGGACGCTGGATCATTCCAATGATGCCGCCGGGCCCCCGTCGCGCACCGGCGACCAGTACGCACTGAACATCACGGCCGGGACGGCGACCATGCCGTCTCGCGCCCGCGCTTCCTCGCGCAATTTCCGACAACCTTGTCCTGATGCGGGCCTCGAGTGCCTGCACGTGACGCGCTGGCGTTCGTACCGTCATTCGTCCCGGTACGGATGCACTAGATCCCGATACAAGCCCACTCCCAAGGAGGCACACATCCCATGAGAGTCATCATGATGCGTCTAGGCGCTACCCTCGGATTGCTGCTGCTTGCCGTCGGTGCCCAGGCGGCGCAGCTGCCGGACTTCACCGGCATCGTGTCCAAGAACGCACCGGCCGTGGTGCACGTGGAAGCCAAGTACGACGGCAGCAACTCGCCCATGCAGATGCAGGGTCCGCAGCAGGGCCCGCAGCAGGGCCCGCAACAGCAACAGATTCCCGAGATCTTCCGCCGCTTCTTCGGCGCGCCGAACATGCCGCCGCCCGGCAGCCTGGCGCACATCTCGCTGGGGTCGGGCTTCATCATCTCCGGCGACGGCTACATCCTGACCAACGACCACGTGGTCGCGGGCGCCAACAAGGTCACCGTGCGCCTGCAGGACCGGCGCACCTTCAAGGCCAAGGTGGTGGGCGCGGACAAGCTCTACGACATCGCCCTGCTGAAGGTGAAGGCGCATGACCTGCCGACCGTGAACATCGGCGATTCGAGCAAGCTCAAGCCGGGCCAGTGGGTGCTGGCGATCGGCTCGCCGTTCGGCTTCGACTACACCGTCACCCAGGGCATCGTCAGCGCGGTGGGCCGAAACCTCGGCACCCGCGACCAGCCGTACACCTCGTTCATCCAGACCGACGTGCCGATCAACCGCGGCAATTCCGGCGGTCCGCTGTTCAACCTGGACGGCCAGGTGGTCGGCATCAACTCGCAGATCTATTCCAACACCGGCGGTTACATGGGCGTGTCGTTCTCGATCCCCATCGACCTGGCCATGAACGTGGTGCACCAGCTCAAGACCACCGGCCACGTGCGGCGCGGCATGATCGGCGTGATGATCCAGAACCTGGACGACGCCAAGGCCAAGGCCCTGGGCCTGAACGATGTGCGCGGCGCGCTGATCAACAAGGTCGTGCCGGGCGGGCCGGGCGCCAAGGCCGGATTGAAGGTCCAGGACGTGATCCTCAAGTACGACGGCCGCGAGGTGAACACCGCCAGCGACCTTCCGCCGCTGGTGGCCGCCGACCAGCCGGGCAGCGTGGCCCACCTGACGGTGTTCCGCGACGGCAAGACCAGGGACATCAACGTCAAGCTGGGCCAGCTCAAGGGCAACGGCCAGGAGCAGTTCGCCTCCGGCATGATGGGCTCGGGATCCTCGAAGCTCGGGTTCAGCGTGAAGAGCCTGACCAGCGACCAGCGCCAGATGCTGGGCCTGAGCAAGTCCGACGGCGGCGTGGTCATCGACAGCGTCGGCGGCCGCAACGCAGCCGAAGCGGGCCTGCGACCGGGCGACGTGGTGCTGATGATCGGCCGAAACAAGGTCCACAGTGCGGCCGAATTCGACAAGTTGGCCGCGACCTACAAGCCGGGCAGCACGGTGATGCTGCTGGTGCGCGACCGCAGCGGCGACACCGCCTTCGTGACCGTTACCGTCGGCTCGGACAAGAACCAGTGATGGTGCCCGGGCCGGCCCTGCATTCCCTTTCGGGAGCGGGCCGGCCCGGATTCGGATCCAGTGGCGCGGCCTCAGGGCGGCGCCGCTTTTCATGCGATAATGTCCGATTGCCGCCGTCCGCCTTCGTGGACGGCGTTTCCTGCACGCCACGCACCGGCCCACGCTGACGCTCGTCCATGGACCTTATCCGCAATTTCTCCATCATCGCCCACGTCGACCACGGCAAGTCCACGCTCGCCGACCGCATCATCCAGCTGTGCGGCGGCCTGACCGAGCGCGAGATGGCCGAGCAGGTGCTCGACAACAATCCGATCGAGCGCGAGCGTGGCATCACCATCAAGTCGCAGTCGGTGTCGCTGCCGTACACCGCGCGCGACGGCAAGACCTACCAGCTGAATTTCATCGACACCCCGGGGCACGTGGATTTCTCCTACGAGGTCAGCCGCTCTCTGGCTGCCTGCGAGGGCGCGCTGCTGGTGGTCGACGCCGCCCAGGGCGTGGAGGCGCAGTCGGTGGCCAACTGCTACACGGCGGTGGAGCAGGGCCTGGAAGTGGTGCCGGTGCTGAACAAGATCGACCTACCCACGGCCGACCCCGAGAAGGTCAAGGCCGAAATCGAGGCGGTGATCGGCATCGACGCCTCCGACGCCATCGCGGTCAGCGCCAAGACCGGCGAGAACATGAGCGAAGTGCTGGAGGCCATCGTCCAGCGCATCCCACCGCCCAAGCCGCGCGACACCGACAAGCTGCAGGCGCTGATCATCGACTCGTGGTTCGACAACTACCTGGGCGTGGTCATGCTGGTGCGCGTGATGCAGGGCGAGCTTCGGCCCGGCACCAAGATCCAGGTGATGTCGACCGGCCGCAACCACGGCATCGACGAGGTCGGCGTGTTCACGCCCAAGCGCAAGAAGCTGGACAAGCTGGGCGCCGGCGAGGTCGGCTGGGTCAACGCCGCGATCAAGGACGTGCACGGCGCGCCGGTCGGCGACACCCTGACCCTGGCCTCGGACCCGGCCGACAAGCCGCTTCCGGGCTTCCAGGAGATGCAGCCGCGCGTGTTCGCGGGCCTGTTCCCGGTCTCGGCCGACGACTATCCGAGCCTGCGCGAGGCGCTGGACAAGCTGCGCCTGAATGACGCCGCGCTGTTCTTCGAACCCGAATCCTCAGAAGCCATGGGCTTCGGCTTCCGCTGCGGCTTCCTGGGCATGCTGCATATGGAGATCGTGCAGGAGCGCCTGGAGCGCGAGTACGACCTGGACCTGGTCACCACCGCGCCCACCGTGGTCTACGAGGTGGCCAAGACCGACGGCGAGATCGTCAGCCTGGACAATCCGGCCAAGCTGCCGCCGTCGCCGCAGATCGCCGAGGTGCGCGAGCCGATCATCGTCGCCAGCATCCTGACGCCGCCCGACTATGTGGGCGCGATCATCACGCTGTGCGAGGAAAAGCGCGGCGTGCAGAAGGGCATCCAGTACCTGGGTACCCAGGTGCAGATCAGCTACGAGCTACCGCTGGCCGAGGTGGTGCTGGATTTCTTCGACCGGCTCAAGTCGGTCTCGCGCGGCTACGCCTCGATGGAATACCACTTCCGGCGTTTCCAGCCGGGGCCGTTCGTGCGCGTGGACGTGCTGATCAACGGCGAGCGCGTGGATGCGCTGAGCCTGATCGTGCACCGCGCGGAGGCCGAGACGCGAGGACGCGACCTGGTCGAGCGCATGAAGGGACTGATTCCGCGCCAGCAGTTCGACGTGGCCATCCAGGCTGCGATCGGCGGGCAGATCATCGCCCGCTCGACGGTGAAAGCCTTGCGCAAGAACGTGCTGGCAAAGTGCTACGGCGGCGACGTCAGCCGCAAGAAGAAGTTGCTGGAGAAGCAGAAGGAAGGCAAGAAGCGCATGAAGCAGGTCGGCCGCGTGGAGATTCCGCAGGAGGCCTTCCTTGCCGTGCTGAAGGCCGACAAGTAAGACAGGCGCCGCGAATAGGGCACAATCGGCGATACCGGCACGGACCGGAACGACCCAGTCCGCCACGGGCGGGCATCGGTCGATGCCGGGTACGGAACCATCGGGAATAGGGCATGGCATACGATTTTGCGTTGATTTTGTTGATCTGCACCGCGCTGTTCGGCCTGGTCTGGGCCTTCGACCGCGCCTTCCTGTACCGCAAGCGCAAGCAGCGTGCCGAGGCGGCAGGCAAGGACTACAGCGATCCATGGCCGGTGGACTGGGCGCGATCGCTGTTCCCGGTGGTGCTGCTGGTGCTGGTGCTGCGCTCGTTCGTGGCCGAACCCTTCCGCATCCCGTCCAGCTCGATGATGCCGACGCTGAAGGTCGGCGATTTCATCCTGGTCAACAAGTTCACCTACGGGTTGCGCCTGCCGGTGTTCCACACCAAGATCCTGCCGCTGGGCGAGCCCAAGCGCGGCGACATCGTGGTGTTCCGTCCGCCCTGGGCACCCAGCCAGGACTGGATCAAGCGCATCGTCGGCCTGCCCGGCGACAAGGTGGTGGTGCAGGGCGAGAAGGTCTACGTCAACGGCAAGCAGGTGCAGGCCGACCCGGTCGGTCCCTATGCCGGCAAGGTTTCCGATACCCACGATCTGGCTGTGATGCAGCGTGACGGCGAGGTACTGGACGAGAACCTGGACGGCGTGCACCATCACATCCTCGAGACGCCGAAGTATCATGTCGCGCCGAACGTGCCCAATCCGCTCAATCCGGTCACTGTGCCGCAACATTGCTATTTCGTGATGGGCGATAATCGCGACGACAGCGACGACAGCCGCTACCACGGCTGCGTGCCGGAGAAGGATCTGGTCGGCAAGGCCTTCTTCATCTGGCTCAGCCTGCACTCGTACAAGCGCATCGGCACGGTATTGCATTGATCAGGGCGCCCGTGGGCGTCGCAAAGGGGAATCAGGACATGAAATCCAGGCAGCAAGGCGTCACGCTCGTCGGCTTTTTGTTCATCATGGCGATCGCCGGCTTCTTTGCCTTCATGGGCATGAAGCTGTGGCCGCCGTACTACCACTACTTCGGCGTGGTGAAGGGCATGAAGGAGATGTCCCAGCAGGACCTGAGCGGCAAGACCCGCGGCCAGATCCGCAAGGAGTTCATGTACAAGCTGAGCTTCCAGTACGCCGACGACCAGTTCGGCCCGAATGCGATCCGCATCGAGCAGAGCAACGGTGCCACCATGCTGCACGTGACCTACGACAAGCGCGTGCACTTTCTCTACAACATCGACTTCCTGCTGCATTTCGAGAAGAGCGTACCCCTGACCGGGGTCAACGATTGATGCCGTGAAACTAGCGCACCGTTTTCGCGATCCGGCCCTGCTGGAGTTGGCGCTGACCCATCGCAGCGCCGGACTTCCGAACAACGAGCGCATGGAATTCCTCGGCGACGCCATGCTGGGCATGGTCGTCGCCGAAATGCTGTTCGAGGTCCATCCCCATGCCAGCGAGGGCGAACTCACGCGCCTGCGCTCGCAGTTGGTCAACGGCAAACGCCTGGCCACGGTCGCGCGCAAGCTGGAGCTGGGCGATCAGCTGCGACTGGGGCCGGGCGAGCTCAAGAGCGGCGGATATCGTCGTGACTCGATCCTGGCCGACGCCTTCGAGGCGGTGATCGCGGCCGTTTACCTGGACGCCGGGTTCGAGGTGTGCCGCGATGTCGTCAAGGACCTGTTCGACGATCTGGTGCGCAATACGCCGCGCTCGCACAAGGACGGAAAGACCCGTCTGCAGGAATGGCTCCAGGCCCGTGGCCTGGGGTTGCCCAGCTACGAACTGCTGGCCGCCCACGGTGAGGATCACGCCCGCATTTTCGAGGTCGCCTGCGTGATCGAGCGGCCCGAGCCGGCACGTTTCGAGGCCGAAGGCCGCAGCCGGCGCGCAGCCGAGCAGCAGGCGGCCGAACGCGCACTGAAACATCTCGAGGAAGAAAACGCTTCATGAGCGATCCGGTCAACCCTACACAAGCTCCTTTCCATTGCGGCATGGTCGCGCTGGTCGGGCGTCCCAACGTCGGCAAGTCGACCCTGCTCAATGCCCTGATCGGCTTTCGCCTGAGCATTGTCAGCCCCAAGCCGCAAACCACGCGGCACCGCATCCTGGGCATTGCCAACGGCGAGCACGGGCAGATCCTGTATGTGGACACACCGGGCCTGCACCGCGGCGCCCGCAAGGCCATGAACCGTAGCCTGAACCGCGCCGCACGCGCGGCCATCGCCGAAGTCGACGTGGCCGTGCAGGTGGTCGATGCGGGGCGCTGGACCGACGAGGACCAGGCGGTGTACGCGGCCCTCGAGGATCGCCCGATTCCGCGGCTGCTGGCGGTCAACAAGGTCGATCGCCTGCGCGAGAAGGAAGCGCTGCTGCCGTTCGTGGCCGGACTTGCCGAGAACCACAGCTTCGACGAGGTGTTCTACGTCAGCGCCCTCAAGCGCAAGGGATTGCCGGAACTGCAACAGGGCATCCTCACGCGGCTTCCCGAACGTGCGCCGGTGTTCGGCGAGGACGACGTGACCGATCGAAGCGAACGCTTCCTGGCCGCCGAGATGGTGCGCGAGCAGCTGATGCTGCGCCTGCACCAGGAGCTGCCGTACGCCACCACGGTGGAAATCGAGCAGTTCAACGAACGCGAGGACGGCCTGACCGAGATCCATGCCGTGATCTGGGTCGAGCGCGACAGCCAGAAGGCGATCGTGATCGGCGCCGGCGGCGAGCAGCTCAAGGCCATCGGCGCGGCGGCCCGGCGCCGCATCCAGGCCACGCTCGACCGGCGCGTGTTCCTGCGCTTGTGGGTCAAGGTTCGTTCCGACTGGGGCGATGACGAGAATGCACTCAAGCGATTTGGCTACACCGATTAGCCTCTCCCGGCACCGGACGCGCTAGCCTAGACGCGCCCGGTCCACGAGCCCCGGTTTCGATGCTCACCTACCAGCAACCTGTCTTTGTCCTGCATGCGCGCCCCTGGCGTGAGACTTCGCTGCTGCTGGAATGCCTGACCCGCGACCAGGGCCGCCTGGGCGTGGTCGCGCGGGGCGTACGCGGCGCGCGGGCGCGCATTCATCGTTCCGACCTGGAGCCGTTTCAATGCCTGGCCATGGACCTTTCCCAGCGTGGCGAGCTGGCGACCTTGCGCGCAGTGGAGCCGGAAGGGCCGGCCTGGCGCCTGAGCGGCAACGCGCTGCTCTCGGGCATGTACCTGAACGAGCTCCTGGTGCGCCTGTGCGCGCGCCAGGATCCGCATCCGGAAGTGTTTGATGCCTATGCCGCAACCCTGGGCCGGCTGCATGCCGGAGAGCCGCCGGGCTGGACGCTGCGCCGTTTCGAACGCGACCTCCTGGCTGCACTGGGTTACGCCATGCAACTCCAGGTCGATGCCGAGGGGCATCCGCTGCAGGCCGATGGCTGGTACCGCTATCTCGCCGACCAGGGGCCCCAGGCCTGCGCGGCGGCGACTCGCCATGCAGTGCGAGGCGGGGACCTGCTGGCCCTTGCCCTGACCACGGACCGTTGTCCTGACGCCGACGGCCTACGGCGTTTGCGCAGCATGATGCGCGAGGTCCTGCGTTTCCACCTTGGAGGCGCCGAACTTCGCGCCTGGCGCATGCTCGCGGGCGGACCGGTCGGAACGGGGTGAATGCCTTCAGCCGCCGTAACGGGTCCGGTCTTTGCGCAGCGCTTCGATCGTGGCGGCCAATGACCCGCGGAATGCGCCCAGTGCATGCGCCCGCTCTGGGCCGGACACGTCCGACTGCCGGCCAAGCTGCCGGCTGGCCTCGGCCAGCGCCGCTGCGCCGCAGAAGCCGCACGAGGCGCGCAAGCGGTGCAATCGTTCGCGCAATGCATGCGGCTCTCCGGCCAGTCGGGGCAGTTCGTGGGCCAGCGCTTCCAGTTCGTCCAGGAACAGCCCGCGAAGAGCCTGCAGGTTGCGCGTGCTGCCACTGGCCTGAAGCCCCGCCTGGTCGTCGATCAGGGCCAGCGCTTGGTCCGTCAGGTAGGTCTTCAGGGTCTGTTCCAGTTCTTCCAGGCGCAACGGTTTGGTGAGTACGGCCTGGCAACCGGCGGCACGCAGTTCGCGCTCCAGTCCGGGGCACAGGTCGGCACTGCTGGCAATCACCGGGGCGAGTCGCGAGGCCGCCTTGTCGTCGGCGCGCAGCGCGGTCACGATGTCCAGGGCGCCGGAGCCCGGCAGACGACAATCGAGAAGCAGCAGCGCGAAAGTCTGCTGTCGCGCCAGTTCAAGCGCCCGATTGCCGTCCTCGCAGCAATTCACCGCCAGACCCAGTCCCTGCAGTGCCTCGGTGAGAAAGGATGCGCTGACCGGATCGTCTTCGGCGAGCAGGACCCGGGGCAGAGCAGTACCGGCTTCGGCGTCGGTCATGGCCGTTGAAGTGACGTTACGGAAAGTTTTGGCAGAATGGCGTGCAATGATCACGCGATCAAGTCGTCGATTCCTCGTTTGCATGGGCTGGCCGTGGCTGGCCATGCTGGCTGTCGCTCCGGTGCACGCGTCGACCACGCTGCAGGCCGTGTCGCTGTCCG
This sequence comes from uncultured Gammaproteobacteria bacterium, assembly GCA_963817755.1. Lineage (GTDB taxonomy): Bacteria > Pseudomonadota > Gammaproteobacteria > Xanthomonadales > Rhodanobacteraceae > Oleiagrimonas. The sequence continues at coordinate 851,655 of CAWFPB010000003.1, read as the reverse complement.
TGCCGGGCGTGCAGTTGCACAAGCTCGACGCGAACCTTGCCACCGGAGACGACGGTCAGCTTCAGCTGACCCTGGACGCCGCCCGCACCGATATTCCCGCGCTGGGACTTCGTGGGGCAGCCTTGCACCTGGAAGGACAGCTCCGGCGGGTGCGCGCCGATGCCTGGTCATGCACCGGCACCATCCGCCTGCGAGGCGCCCCTGGAGGCCTGCTGCGCAGGCAGCAGCCGTTCACGCTGACCGTCGACATCGAGGCCAATACGCTGCAGATCGACCTGGGTCCGGTGAAGGCGCGTATCGTCTCGGCAGCGCTTCCGCTCGACCAGCTCTCGCACGTGCAGGCACAACTGCTGCAGCTGCCGCTGGCCTGGTTGCAGGGGCCGTTGTCGCAGGCCTGGTCCGGTCGGCTTTCCTCGGGCACCGCCAGCGGCACCGTGGCCATGGATTTCGATGACGGCGGCCTGAAGGGCTCGGCACTTCTGGATCTCGGCAACGCGGGGTTCGATGGCGGCTCGGTGGCTGCGGAAAAGCTGGGTTTCAAGGGGCGGGTCAATTTCGTGACCGACACCAGCCACAGCCGAACCAGCCTCAGCGGCACCCTGCGCGGTGGCCAGGTGCTGCTCGGTCCACTCTATGCGCAGTTGCCGGGCAAGGCCGTGCGTCTCGGGTTCGATCTGACCTCGCGGGGTGGCAGCATGCGCCTGGATCGCCTGCGATTCAGCGATCCGGGTGCGCTGACGCTGGACGGCAGCATGGTCTTCGCGCGCGACGGCAACATCCACAGTCTCGCACTGAGCCGGTTCGATGCCCGTTTCCCGCAGGCTTACCGACGTTACGGCCGTACCTGGCTGGCGACCATGGGCCTGCGCAACATGACCACCTCGGGCGAGATTTCCGGATCGGTCCGCCTGGGGCCGCAGGGGCTTGGCGTCCTGCGCATGCAGGCCCGGGACGTGAATCTTGCCGATGACGCCGGCCGTTTCCGCATCCGGGGCCTGGACGGCGGCCTGGACTGGAATCGCAGCGGAGTGCGCCCGGATACCCGGCTGGCCTGGAAGGGACTGGACATGTATCGCATTCCGTTCGGTGCCGGCGACAGCCGCTGGCAGAGCCGTGACGGGACCCTTCAGCTGGAAGGGCCGCTGTCGCTCAAGGTGCTGGGCGGCGACCTGGGTATCCGCCGGTTTGCATGGCATCCCGACGCCAGCAAGGGTGACCGGATCGATGTGTCATCCACGCTGACCGGCGTGGACATGGGCCGCCTGAGCCATGCCCTGGGATGGCCCGCCTTCCACGGCACCCTGGCCGGGGCCATGCCGGCGCTGCACTACGCCGACGGTCGCATGCAGCTCAAGGGCGGCTTGTCGCTGAACGTGTTCGGAGGCTTCGTCGACGTGACCCGTCTGTCGTTGACGCATCCCTTCGGGGATACGCCCGAACTGGCCGCCGACCTGTCGCTGCAGCGCCTGGACCTGGGCGCCGTCACCGACGTGTTCCACTTCGGCAAGATCACCGGACGGATGCACGGCAAGGTGTCCAATCTGCACCTTGTGGACTGGAAGCCGGTCGGGTTCAAGGCGCAGCTGCTGGCCGACAGCGGCGGACGCATCAGCCAGCGCGCGGTCAACAACCTGACTTCGGTCGGTGGCGGTGGGGTGGCCAGCGGGCTGCAGGGTGCCGTGCTGAGGCTGTTCAAGAATTTCAGCTACGCGCGGATCGGCCTCAGCGGTACGCTGGAGGGAAATACCTGCCACATGAGCGGGTTGAAATCATCGGACGGCGGGTACCTGATCGTGGAAGGCCGGGGGCTGCCGCACCTGACGGTGATCGGGCACCAGCGCAAGGTCAGCTGGTCCACGCTGGTGTCGCGACTGCGGGAAGCCATCCACAGCGGCGGTCCGGTGGTCTCCGGGTCGTGACCGATTCCCGTGCGTCCGCCGGGCGATTGTGGGACCATTCCATCGATTCAGGGAGAGCATTCATCATGCGCAAGTTCGTCGCCTTTTCCGCAGTGCTGCTGCTGACCGCCCTGGTCGGCTGCGTCACCATCAACGTCTACTTCCCGGCCGCCGCGGCACAGAAGGCCGCCGACCAGTTCATCGGTTCGGTGATCGACCAGGGCGCAAAGCCCGCCGTCAAGTCCGGGGACGCGAACCCGCCGGCCGGGCAGGACAAGCCCGCCGATCAAGGCGGTCCCTCGGCCAGCGTGCTCGACCTGTTGATTCCCGCGGCTTACGCGGCCACGCCGAACCTGCGCATCCACACGCCGGCCATCGACGCCATCCACGAACGCATGCGCAAGCGATTCCAGCAGTCGCTCCGGACGCTGCTGGACAAGGGCGTGATCGGTTTCACCCAGGATGGACTGGTGCAGATCCGCTCGCTGTCGGCCGCGCCGTTGCCAATGCGTGCCGGGGTCAAGAGCGTGGTGGCCGCCGAGAACGGCGACCGCAACCGCCTGTATGCGGAAATCGCCAAGGCCAACGGCCACCCCGAATGGGAAAAACAGATCCGGGGCACCTTCGCAGCCCAGTGGATCAACCGGGCGCATGCGGGCTGGTATTATCAAGACAGCAGCGGGGCCTGGAAGCGCAAGTGACCCAAGTCCTCGATCCGACATCCCACGATTGCCATCGCCCGGGTTGCCCCCGGGCGTGTTTTTAGCCATGAAGAAAAACCAGACAGCCGAAGTCGAGATCACCGATCTCAGCCATGACGGGCGCGGCGTGGCCCGCATCGACGGCAAGGCCGTGTTCGTGCGCGGGGCGCTGACCGGCGAGCGCGCCACGGTGCGCATCGTGCGCCGCAAGCGCAGTTTCGACGAGGCCGAAGTCGAGACCCTGCACAGCCGCAGCCCCGATCGGGTCGAGCCACGTTGCGCGCATTTCGGCCAGTGCGCCGGCTGCAGCCTGCAGCATCTGGCACCGGAGGCGCAGATTGCGGCCAAGCAGCGCGTGCTGGCGGAAAATTTCGAACGCATCGGCAAGGTGGCGCCCGAACGCTGGCTGCCGCCGCTGACCGACGTACCCTGGGGCTATCGCCGCAAGGGACGGCTGTCGGTACGCAACGTCGAAAAGAAGGGACGGGTGCTGGTCGGTTTCCGCGAGACCAACCCGCGCTATGTCGCCGACGTGCGCCGTTGCGAGGTACTGCATCCGGCGCTGGGCACGAAGATCGAGGCGCTCGGTGACATGCTGGGCACGCTCGAGGCCGCGGCGCAGATCCCGCAGATCGAGTTTGCTGCCGGGGACCAGACCATGGCGCTGGTGATCCGCCACTTGGTCCCGCTGGTCGAGACCGACCGCGCGAAACTGGTCGAGTTCGCCCGCGCCCACGCGTTCGCCATCTACCTGCAGCCGGGCGGGCTCGACAGCGTGCATCCGCTGTGGCCCGAGGCGCCGAAACTGTCTTTCCACCTGCCCGAATCGGATGTCACGCTGGCGTTCGAACCGCTGGATTTCGTACAGGTCAACGCCGGCATGAACCGGCGCATGATTGCGCATGCGCTGGAACTGTTGCAGCCCGAATCCGGCGACCACGTGCTGGACCTGTTCTGCGGCCTGGGCAATTTCACCCTGCCGGTGGCGCGCCGGGTGGCGCGTGTCGAGGGCGTGGAGGGTGACAACGACCTGGTACGCCGCGCTGCAGCCAATGCCGAGGCCAACGGGATCGGAAACGCCGGATTCCACATGGCCAACCTGTTCGAGGATCACCGCAAGGCTTCATGGGCACGGGCTTCCTGGGACAAGCTGCTGCTGGATCCGCCGCGCGCCGGTGCCGACAAGGTGCTCCAATACCTGCCCGGCAAGTCCACTCACCGCGTGGTCTACGTGTCGTGCCATCCCGGATCGCTGGCTCGCGATGCGCAGATCCTGGTCGAGAAGCACGGGTTCCGGCTGTCCGCCGCCGGCGTCATGGACATGTTCCCGCACACCGCACACGTCGAATCCATCGCCCTGTTCGAACGCGGGTAGGCTGTTCGCATGGGCACCGAGATCGAACGCAAGTTCCTGCTCGCCGACGACAGCTGGCGCACGGACATCGTGCGCAGCCGGCGCATGGATCAGGGCTACCTGGTCGACGCGGCCGCGTTCGAGGCCGGCCACGCGCGCTGTTCGGTACGCGTTCGGGTCGCCGGCGATGCAGCATGGCTGAACGTGAAATCCGCGCGCCTGGGCATCGAGCGCAGCGAATTCGAGTATCCGGTGCCGCTAGCCGACGCCGAGCAGATGCTTGAGGCGCTGTGTCGGGGCCGGGTGAGCAAGATTCGCCATTACGTCGAGGTCGAGGGGCACACCTTCGAGATCGACGAATTTCTCGGCGACAACCGGGGACTGGTGGTGGCCGAGCTGGAGCTTGCCGCGACCGATACCCCGTATCCGCATCCGTCCTGGCTGGGCCGCGAAGTCAGCCAGCTTCCGCGCTACTACAATGTGAATCTCATCGCGTATCCCTTTGCGCAATGGACGGCTGCAGAACGCGCGGGGAACGAGGAAGACAAATGCTGCTGATCGGCACGAGCGGGACCGAACTGACCGAACGCGAACGCGCGCAACTGCGTTCGCCGCATGTCAGCGGCCTGGTGCTGTTCTCGCGCAATTTTTCCTCGCGCGAGCAGGTCCAGACTCTGATCGCCGACATTCGCAGCGTGCGTCCCGACGAGGGCTTCGTGATCGCGGTCGACCAGGAAGGCGGCGTGGTGCAGCGGTTCCGGGAGGGCTTCACGCGCCTGCCGGCACTGGCCAGCCTGGGCGTGGTCCACGATCGCGATCCGGCGCAGGCGCGTGCACTGGCCGAGGAACACGCCTGGGTCATGGCCAGCGAGATGCGCGCCATCGATGTCGACATCAGCTTTGCGCCGGTGCTCGACCTGGCACGCGGTTGTCGTGCCATCGGTTCGCGCGCGTTGCATGCCAGGCCCGAGGCCGTGGCCGAACTGGCCGACGCCTACGTGCGCGGCATGCACATGGCCGGCATGGCCGCCACGATCAAGCATTTCCCCGGACACGGCAGTGTGATCGAGGACACCCACGTTGCGTCCGCTACCGACTCGCGCCCGCTGCAAGCCATCCGCGAAAACGACTTGCTGCCCTTCGCCGAGTGCATTGCCCTGGGCGTGGAGGCGGTGATGATGGCGCACGTCATCTACTCGCAGGTCGATGACGTGCCGGCCGGGCAGTCCCGGGTCTGGATCGGTGACATCCTGCGCCGCGAGCTGGACTTCCAGGGCCTGGTCTTCAGCGACGACATCAGCATGGCCGGTGCCGGGCGGGACGGGCGACTCGACCAACGCGTGCAAGCCCATGCGAAGGCCGGTTGCGACCTGATCCTGGCCTGCCAGCCCGAGGCCGTCGACGCCGCCCTGGACGCGGCCGCCCGGCTGGAATTGCCCGCCTGTGCCGCGCACCGTACGGCGACCTTGCGCGGTGCCGTGGCGCCGACCTGGGAGGCCTTGCTCGACAATCCCCAACGCGACACCTTCATCGCGCGCCTTGAGGCGCTGCATCAAGAGGAGATTCCCGCATGAACGACGGCAGCCTGCCTTCGCTCGCATCCGCGATCGACGATTCCGACGTCCTGTTTGATCGCCACTCGCTCCAGCAGGCGATCGAGAAGGTGGCATCCCGGCTCGACGCTGCTCTGGACGGCGAGCGGGCGCTGTTCCTGACCGTGATGCAGGGCGGTCTGGTCTTCGCTGGCCAGCTCGCGCTGGCCATGCGCACGGATGTCGAATTCGACTACGTCCACGCCACCCGCTACCACGGCGCGACCCGCGGTCGCACGCTCAAGTGGCTGCGCAAGCCGCAGATCGACATGCACGGGCGCACCGTGCTGCTGGTCGACGACATTCTCGACGAGGGTCATACATTGGCCGAGATCCGCCAGGCCTGCCTGGACATGGGGGCACGGAGGGTGTGGTTGGTGACGCTCTGCACCAAGCAGCACGAGCGGCGCGCCGGGGACGTGGCGGCGGAATTCAATGGCGTGGAGGTCCCGGATCGCTACGTATTCGGTTTCGGCATGGATTATTACGAGCAGGGCCGGAACCTGCCGGAAATCCGCGCCCTGCGCAGCGCACACTGAACCAGCAGCGGAAGATCTTGCAGCATGAATAGCACCCATATCGATTACGCCGTGATCGGCGGCACCGGCCTGTACCGGCTGCCGGGCCTGGACAATATCCGGCGGCTGTCGCTGCAAACGCCTTTTGGATCGCCATCCTCGGAGGTCGTTTGCGGCGATTTTCACGGACACCGGTTCGCCTTTCTGGCGCGCCACGGCGAGGACCACTCGCTGGCACCGCACCGGGTCCATTACCGCGCCAATATTCATGCCCTGAAACAGCTTGGCGCACGCGCCGTGATCGGCGTGAATGCTGTCGGCGGCATTCGCCAGGACATGGGGCCGAGGGTCATTGCGGTGCCCGACCAGATCATCGACTACACCTGGGGACGTTCGAGCAGTTTCTGCGATGCGGAGGGCGCCGAGGTCAAGCATGTGGACTTCACCGAGCCGTACAGCCCGGATCTACGCGCGGCCCTGCTCAAGGCCGCTTCCACGGCCGGCGTGGCGGTGGTCGACGGCGGTTGCTACGGCGCCACACAGGGCCCGCGGTTGGAGACTCGCGCCGAGATCGTGCGCATGCGTCGTGACGGCTGCGACCTGGTCGGCATGACCGGCATGCCCGAGGCCATACTGGCGCGTGAGTTGGAGCTTCCGTATGCCTGTCTGGCCCTGGTGGCGAACTGGGCGGCCGGTTGCGCGGATACCGGGGAAATCTCCCTCGAGGAGATTTTCGCCCACCTGGAGGCCGCTACAGGGAACGTGCCGCAGATACTGGCGGCATTGCCGTAAGGGAATGAAAAACAGGCCCGAATGGATAATCGCTTGCCTCAGGTTTACGAATATCGGAAATTTTCGACTTGCGTCCGATGTTAAAACATGGTGATACTTCGTTTGTGCCGTGTCAGGGGCGTACCAGGGGGATACGTGGACGCGGTGCTTCCAGTTCATTCAAGAGGTTCGAGCAATGCGTTTTGGTACGGTGAAATGGTTCAATGATGCCAAGGGCTTTGGTTTTATTGCGCCCGAGGACGGCGGGGAGGACGTTTTCGTCCATTATTCGGCGATCGCTGCAGAAGGCTTCCGCAGCCTGAAGGAAGGCCAGCGCGTCAGCTTCGAAGTGGTGGAAGGACCCAAGGGCGCGCAGGCGTCCGGTGTCACCGCTGCCTGACAGCTCCAACTGCAAGCATTCCAAAGCCCCGCGCATGTCGCGGGGTTTTTTTATGCTTCGGCAGGGCATGCATCGGTCCCGAATGGACGGGGCATGGAAGCTCAGGCGGCAAACTGGAGCCGCGCCAGCTGCGCATACAGGCCGTCCTCGCGCAGCAGGCTTTCGTGGGTACCCTGGGCGACGATGCGCCCCCCGTCCATGACCACGATGCGATCGGCACGCTGCACCGTGGCCAGGCGGTGGGCAATGACCAGGGTGGTGCGGCCCTTCTCCAGATGCTCCAGGGCGTGTTGGATGGAGGCCTCCGATTGCGCATCCAGGGCCGAGGTCGCCTCGTCCAGCAGCAGGACCGGTGCGTCACGCAGGATCGCGCGGGCAATGGCAATGCGCTGGCGCTGGCCGCCGGACAGGCGCACGCCGCGTTCGCCCAGTTCGGTGTCGTAGCCGTCCTCCAGTGCGCCCAGGAAGCCGTCGGCCTCGGCGGCCCGGGCGGCTTCGCGCACGGCCTCGTCGTCGGCGTCGGCACGACCGAAGCGGATGTTGTGTGCGGCGCTGCCGCCGAAGATCACCGTCTCCTGCGGGACCAGTGCAAACGCCCCGCGGGCCTCGGGCAGGGCCAGAGCGCGCAGGTCCACGCCGTCCAGGGTGATGCGCCCGCGTTGCGGGTCGTAGAAGCGCAGCAGCAGGGCGAACACCGTGCTCTTTCCGGCGCCCGAGGGGCCGACCAGGGCGACGGTCTCGCCGGGTTTCACGTGCAGGTCGAAGCCGTCCAGCGCGACAGCGTCGGGGCGGGTCGGATAGCGGAATTCCACATCCTCGAAGCGCAGTTCGCCTTGCGCGCGGCCGGGCAGGGCAACCGGGTGGTCGGGCGATCGTACATCGGGATGTTCCTCGAACAGCTCGCCGATGCGTTCCATGGCACCCGAGGCGCGCATGACCTCGCCCCACACGCCGCTGACCGAGCCGACTGAGCCGGCGGCGAAGATGGCATACAACACGAACTGTCCGAGGATGCCGGCGTTGAGCTGACCGGCCAGCACGTCGCGCGCGCCGGCCCACAGCACCAGGGTGATGGCGCCGAAGACCAGGGTGATGACCGCGGCGGTGAGCATGGCGCGCATGCCGATGCGTCGGCGCGCGGTGGACAGGGCGTTGCGAATGGCCTCGGCGTAACGGTGGCTTTCGGTGTCCTCGCGCGCGTACGCCTTGACCGCCTGGGCGGCGTTGAGGGTCTCGTTGGCCACGGCCGCGGCATCGGCCAGGCGGTCCTGGCTGTGCCGCGACAGGCGGCGCACGCGGCGACCGAACACCAGGATCGGCAGCATCACGGCGGGAATGACCAGCGCGGTGAGGCCGGCCAGGCGCGGACTGGTGACGATCATCATCGTCGTGGCGCCGACCAGCATCACCACCGAGCGCAGCGCCACCGAGATCCCCGAGCCGACCAGGGTCTGCACCAGTTCGGTGTCGGTGCCCAGGCGCGAGATCAGTTCGCCCACCCGCGATTTCTCGAAAAATCCCAGGTCCAGCCGGATCAGGTGGTCGTAGAGGCGACTGCGCAGGGTGGCCAGGGAGCGCTCGCCGAGCAGGGTGATGCAGTAGAAGCGCGCCGCGGTGGCCAGCGCGATCACCAGCGCGACCACGAACAGGCCGATGAAGGTGCGGTTGATCACCGTCGGGTCGGTGCCGCCGAAACCGTGGTTGATCATGTGCCGCACGGCGACGGGCAGCACCAGGTTGGATCCCGAGGACAGGGCCAGGAACAGCAGCCAGCCCAGCGCCAGCTTCCAGTGCGGGCGCATGAACGGCCACAGGCGGCGCAGCGAACCGATGCCGGATCGCTTGCTTTCATGATCCTGGGTCTTTGCATTCCGGGAGGTTTTATTTTCGTTCATGACGCGGGGGAGCTGTCCTGGTCCAGGCGGTGCAGCTGGCTGGCACCGCGGGAAAGATCGGCCAGCAGCTGTTCCAGTGCCGGCAGGCGAGCGCGCGGCACGGTCGCGGTCACGTCGACCGACTGGGCACCGAAATTCTCGTCATCGAGCGCGAGCTGCCAGTCCTGGGTTCGCGCCTTGAACACGGGCAGTTGGGCGTAGCCGAGCGAGAAGCGGACCCGGGCCTTTTCGATGATCGGTTGCTGCGGTGCGCGGCGCAGGCATTCGGCGGCGGTGCCGCCGTAGGCGCGGATCAGGCCGCCGACGCCGAGCTTGATGCCGCCGAACCAGCGCGTGACCACCACCGCGACACGGTCCATGTCCTGGCCCTCGATGGCCTGCAGGATCGGCTTGCCGGCGCTGCCGCCGGGTTCCCCGTCGTCGCTGAAGCGATAGGCCTGGCCGATGCGGTAGGCCCAGCAGTTGTGGTTGGCCGCGGGGTCGGAGACCCGCTCGATGAAAGCCATGGCCGCATCCACGTCCGCGACCGGCGCGGCGCGGGCCAGGAATCGGCTCTTGCGGATGTCGTCCTCGTGGCGGGATTCGCCTTCCAGCGTGCATGCCTGGTTCACGGCGACCCCGTGGCGGCATCGGCGTTCGGCGCATAAGGGGCCAGGTCGGGTGGCAGCTTCAAGTCGGGGTGGCGACGCACGATCTGGCGCACCAGCATGCGAGCGCGTCCCACGTCTTCCTGCGCCAGTGCCTGTCGGGCCTGGGCAATCAACGCCGGTGCAGGCAGGGGCATATCCCGGCCGGTCACGGGCCGGGCCGGCGCCGCGGCGGCTGCGTTCGCGGCCCGGTTCTCCATGGGTCCCCGTTGCAGCGCTTCATTGGTCCGGTTCGATGCCTGTTTCGCGGACAGCACGTGCACCGGCACGACCTGGCGGGAAGGCGCGACCAGCCGGCTCTTGAGCGCGGAGGGCGGGGCAGCGAGGTCAGGCGCAGGAGCGTGGCGGCTGCCATACAGGTGCCAAGTGACGCCAGCCGCCATGACCAGGCCGGCAACGCTGGCGAAACCGACCAGCAGGCTGCGATACCGGCTCGGCCTGCGCGTGGCGCGCCGAGCCTGCTCGAGGATGTGCGCGTCGAGAGCCTCGTCGGGCTCGGCCGCGGGCAGTTGCCGATACAGCGCGGCCAGTTCGCGTTCCTCGCGGTCCGGCGTCGGATCGGCTGGCGGTGGCGTGGACGTACTCATGGGGTCAGTTGCTCGCGGATGCGTTTGAGGGCATAGCGAAGGCGCGATTTTGCGGTTTCGCGCCCACATCCCGTTATGGTGGCGATTTCCTCCAGGCCAAGCCCTTGCTCGATGCGCAGAAGGAACACCGTGCGCTGTTCGTCGGGCAGGCGCTCCAGCGCCCTTTGCAGTCGTCGCCGCTGTTCGAAGGATGACAGCACGCGTTCAGGCTGTTCGCGCTCGTCGGCCACCTGGCGTTCCAGGATCCGCTCGCTCTCCTCGCTGCCCGCCTGCGGTCGCTTGCGGCGGTAGCTGTCGATGACCAGGTGGTGCGCGATCTGGTACAACCAGGTGCGAAAACGCGCGTCGGGCCGGTAGCGCCTGCGCGCCGCGATCACCCGGCTCCAGGTGTCCTGGAACAGTTCGTCGGCGGCATGCCGGGTGTCCACGCGATACAGGATGAACCGGTACAGGCCGCCGCGATGGCGTTCGTACAGCGTGCGGAACGCCGCTACGTCGCCAGCCGCATAGGCCAGCATCAGCGCGTGGTCATCGTCGCGGCGGTCATCCATGAACGCCGAGGGTACGGTATTTGCGTGCAAGCGGCATCCACTCCTAGGCGCACGGGATCGAAACCGGTGAAGGCGGCGCGGATGTCGTTGATGGGGAAGGCTTTCTGCGGATGCGTGCGGACGATGCTTCCAGGCCTTGCGCCAACTCCACCATGCGCACAAATCGCGCACGATAGCCGTGTGCATCCTCACCCCGCGCGCCCCGAGCAAGGTTGGCGATGTCGTCCAACGTGAATCCGTGGATGTTGCGGCCGCCGCGCAGGCGGTCGGCGAAGGCGGCCACGGCCGCGGCGAAGCGCAGGCGCCTGCTCGCCCGGGCATGCGCGTCTCGATCGGTGATTCCGCGCTGCAGAAGGCGGCTGTGGTGCTGACCCGGACGCTTGTAGCGCAATCGCAGCCAGGCCAGCTCGTGATCGTGCGAACGTCTCACGTGAGCGGCCTTGCCGTAGCGAAGCGGGTCGATGCTGCGCGCGTTGCTTCCCGCCGGGGTGATCTCATACAGCGCGGTGACGTGGGCTCCGGCGCCGATATCGCCGGCATCGACGGCGTCATTGTTGAAATCCTGACGGCGCAACCTGCGCTTGACGTAACCGACCAGGCGGTACTCGGCGACCCGCGCGGGATTGAATTCGACCTGGATCTTCACGTCCCCGGCAATGGTCAGCAGGGTCGAGGCCATTTCGTCGACCAGCACGCGACGGCCTTCGTCCAGCGAGTCGATGTAGTGGTAGCTGCCGTTGCCGGCATCGGCCAGGCGCATGGCCATGGCATCGTTGTAGTTGCCGCTGCCCAAACCCAGCGTGCTCAGCGCGATGCCGCTGCGGCGCTGGTCGGCGATCTCGTCGGTCAGCGCGCGGATGCCGGTCTGGCCGACGTTGAAGTCGCCGTCGGTGGCCAGGATCACGCGGTTGGCACCACGCTGGATGAAACCCTGTCGGGCCAGATCGTAGGCCATCTCCATGCCTGCCTGGCCGTTGGTCGAACCGCCGGCGTGCATGGCGTCGATGGCGGCCAGGATCCGTGCGTGCTCATCGCCCGGAGTCGAGGGCAGGGCGATCCCGGCTCGGCCGGCGTAGGTGACGATGGCGACGCGGTCGCGATGCCGCAGCTTCGACACGATCTGGCGCAGCGAGGCCTTCAGCAGCGGCAGCTTCTGCGGCGTGTTCATCGAGCCGGAGACATCGACGAGAAAGACCAGGTTCACCGCCGGGATGGCGCGTGCCGGCACGCGGTATCCCTGAATGCCGACCAGCAGCAACCGGTGCGCGCGGTTCCAGGGCGCGGGTGCCACTTCCGTGGTCACGCTGAACGGCGACTCGCGCGTGGCAGGCGGCGTATAGCCGTAGTCGAAGTAGTTGATGAACTCCTCGGCGCGCACCGCGTCGCGGGGCGGCAGCCGGCCGTGCTCGATCATGCGTCGCACGTTGGTGTACGAGCCGGTGTCCACGTCCAGCCCGAAGGTCGAGATCGGATGCTCGCTGACCACTTGCACCGGGTTGTCGCGGTAGTGCGCGTAGTGCTCGCGATCCGGCGGCGGGACGTAGGAAACCCGGTTGCCCGGGACACGGGAGCGGTTGACCTGCGCGACCATCCTCGGCGGTTGCGCGGGTGCGACCTTCATGCGCCGTGTTTCCATCACGGTGGGTGACGGCGGCGGAGTGGATGCGTTCGCCGCCTGTCCGGAAGCACCCGTGGACGGGAGTGGTCTTGACGTGATCGCGGACGGGCGATGCGCATCGGTGTCGGTGCGCGTGGTCGAGCAGCCGGCCAGCACGACCAGCGTCGCGGTGGTCAGGAGATACAGCAGGGGTCTGGCATTCATCGCACATGGCCTCGTGGGAAGGTCATGGCATGGAACGCAGGTCAGCGGCTTTCGGGGTTAGCCCACGCAAGGTTGCGGTCGGGACATGGGCGACATCCGGGCACGGCACCCGGCAAGGCGCCGTGCCCGGGACAGGTGCCTCAGGCGTCGCGGACCACCAGCAGTCGCAGTTCGGTCATGTCCTCGATGGCGTACTTGATGCCCTCGCGGCCCAGACCGGAGCGCTTGATGCCGCCGTAGGGCATGTTGTCGACACGGAAGCTGGGGATGTCGCCGATCACCACGCCGCCCTGTTCGAGCTGGTCCCAGGCCTGCATGGTGTGGGTCAGGTCGTTGGTGAACACGCCCGCCTGCAGGCCGTACTCGGAATCGTTGACGCGGGCCATGGCCTCGTCGAAGTCCTTGAACGGCGCGAGCAGGGCGACCGGGCCGAAGGCCTCCTGGCAGCTGACGTCGGCATCGGCCGGCACGTTCTCCAGCACCGTGGCGTCGAGCATGGCGCCGTCGCGCTTGCCGCCGCACAGGATCTTCGCGCCGTTCTTCCGGGCGTCGGTGATCCAGCCGTGCAGGCGTTCGGCGGCGTCCTCGCTGATCATGGGTCCGAGGAAGGTGTCCTTGTTCTTCGGGTCGCCGGCCTTGAGCTTCTTCGTCTTGGCGACGAACTTGCGCTTGAGCTTGTCGTACAGCGACTCGTGCACGTAGATGCGCTGCACGCCGATGCAGCTCTGGCCGGACTGGTAGAACGAACCGAAGATCAGCCGGTCGACCACGAAGTCCAGGCGCGATTCCTGGTCGGCATCGACAATGCACGCGGCGTTGCCGCCCAGCTCCAGCACCACCTTCTTGCGTCCGGCGCGTGCCTTCAGGTCCCAGCCGATCTGCCCGCCGGTGAACGAGAGCAGCTTCAGGCGCTCGTCCTCGACGAACGGCGCGGCCTTGTCGCCGGTGACCGGCAGCACCGAGAACGCGCCCTTGGGCAGGTCGGTCTCGGCCAGCACCTCGCCGATGATCAGCGCGCCGATCGGCGTCTTCTCCGATGGTTTCAGCACGAACGGGCAGCCGGCGGCGATGGCCGGCGCGACCTTGTGCGCGACCAGGTTGAGCGGGAAGTTGAACGGCGTGATCAGCGAGACCGCGCCCACCGGCACGCGCTTGGTGAAGCCGCGGTAGCCCTTGGCGCGCTCGGAGATCTCCAGGTTGACCACCTCGCCGCCGATCTGCGGCGCCAGTTCCGCGGCGATGCGGAAGGTGTCGATCAGGCGCGTGACTTCGCCGTGGGCGTCATGGATCGGCTTGCCGGCCTCCACGCACAGGGCCTTGGCCAGTTCGTCGCTGCGTTCGGTCATGCGCTTGACGCAGTGGTTGAGCACGGCTTGGCGCTGGTAGGGCTTGAACTCGCGCATGGCCTTCTCGGCCTTGACCGCGGCGGCGATGGCCTTCTCGATGGCCTTGTCGTCGGGCATGGCCACGCGGGTGGCGATGCGGCCCGAGTACTTGTCGCGCACGGCCAGGTCCGTGTTCGGTTGCATCGGCTTGTTGGCGAGGTAGTAGGGATACTGTTTCTGCATGGGGGAACTCCTTGCGTTGAATGCGGGTACGGATGGCGGGCCGTCGACGGTGGCCGGCCGTTCCCCCTCAGGTCTTCTTCAGCCGTGACGAGAGCGTGCGGATTTCCTCGTCCAGCACGGCGTGGTTGACCGAATAGTCGATGGCCAGCTCGACCAGGTGCACGCCGCCGGCCTCGAAGGCGCGTTCCAGCGTGGGCGCGAAGTCCTCGGCACGCTCGGGACGGTGGCCGTGCGCGCCGTGGGCCTCGGCAAAGGCGACGAAGTCGGGATTGCCGAATTCCATGCCGTATTCGGCGAAACCCATGTCGGCCTGCTTCCAGCGGATCATGCCGTAGCCGTTGTCGCGCAGGACCAGGATCACCAGGTCCATCTTCAGGCGCACCGCGGTCTCCAGTTCCTGGGCGTTCATCATGAAACCGCCGTCGCCGCAGATCGCCATCACGCGCCGGTCGGGATGGACCATCTTGGCGCCCATCGCCGAGGGCAGGCCGGCGCCCATCGAGGCCAGCGCGTTGTCCAGCAGGATGGTGTTGGACTGGCGCGCGCGGTAGTAGCGGGCGAACCAGATCTTGTACATGCCGTTGTCCAGGCAGATCAGGCCGTCGTCGGGCATGACCTTGCGCACGTCGTCGACGATGCGCACCGGGTGCATCGGGAAGCGGTCGTCGTCGGCATGCTCGGCCAGCTGCTTGCGGAAGGCCTCGCGCACGGTGTCGAAGAAGGCGAAGTCCCAGTGCGGCTGCTTGTCCAGCGCGTCGGTCAGGCGTTCGATCGTGTGCGCGATGTCGCCGACCACCTCGATCTGCGGGAAGTAGACCGTGTCCACCTCGGCCGAGGAGAAATTGATGTGGATGACGGTGCGTACGCCCTTGCGCATGAAGAACGGCGGTTTCTCGACCACGTCATGGCCGACATTGATGATGGTGTCGGCGGCGTCGATGGCGCGGTGCACGAAGTCGCCGTCCGAGAGTGCCGCGTTGCCCAGCCACAGCGGGTGGTCCTCGTCGATCACGCCCTTGCCCATCTGCGTGGTGAAGAACGGTATGGCGAGCTTGTCGATGAAGGCACGCAGGGCCTTGGCGCTGCGCTGGCGGTTGGCGCCGGCGCCGATCATCAGGATCGGGTGCTTGGCCTGGCTGATGGCCTCGGCCGCCTGCAGCAGGGCGGCCTCGTCGGCGGACGGGCGGCGCGCGTACTCGGTCGGCAGCAGGATCGGGTCCTCGATGTCGTCGCGGGCGACGTCCTCGGGCAGTTCCAGGTGCACCGCGCCGGGGCGCTCCTCCTCGGCCTGGCGGAACGCCTCGCGGATGCGCGCGGGAATGGTCTGGCCGGACACGATCTGCCGGGTGTACTTGGTCAGCGGATGCATCATGTCGACCACGTCGACCAGCTGGAACATGCCCTGCTTGTGCAGGCGGATCGGTTTCTGGCCGGTGATCATGAGCATCGGCATGGCACCCAGCTGGGCATAGGCAGCGGCGGTGACCAGGTTGGTCGCGCCCGGACCCAGCGTGGACATGGCCACGCCGGCCTCGCCGGTCAGGCGGCCCCAGGTCGCAGCCATGAAGCCGGCGGCCTGCTCGTGGCGGGTGACCACCAGGCGGATCGAGGAATGGCGCAGGGACTCGACCAGGTCGAGGTTTTCCTCGCCGGGCACGCCGAAGATGCACTGGACGCCTTCGGCTTCCAGCGCTTTCACGAACAGATCGGATGCTTTCACGCACGCTCCTTCCGGTGGAACCGGGTGGCGGCGTCCGGCCCGGTCGTGCCGGGCGCCAGGTCAGTCGGGGATGTGTCTCAACTTCAATATGCCGTCGCTGAGACGAGCTTCAAGTATGGCATCGGCTGCGACACCCTGCGCTGAACGCACGGTTCGTCCGTCCGCGTCGAACAGGATGGCGTAACCGCGATCGAGCACGGCCAGCGGATTGACGGCATTCAGCGCGCGGCGGGCAGCCATGCATTCGCGTTGCCGACGATCGAGTTCATGCGCGATGGCGGCACGCAGCCGGCGATGCTGTTCGCGAGCCCGCTCCCGAAGGATCGGCAAGCGTCGATTCGGGTGCACGCTGCGCAGCCGTTCGACGGTGCGATCGGTGTGTGCCACATGATCGCGAAGATTGCTCCGGATACAACGAACCAAGCGTGACTGTAGTGCCTGCAGGCGCTCGCTTCCCTGGACCAGGCGCTGCTGCGGGCGCTGGGCCTGCAGTCGCGTCATGGCCTGGTCGAGCGCCTGGGCATGATGCTGCAGGCGGCGCTGTTGGAGCAGACGCAGGCGCTCGAGCTGGCGCTGCAGGTGCTCGAGCAGATCACGGCTGTCGGGGACCAGCAGTTCGGCGGCGGCCGACGGCGTCGGTGCGCGCAGGTCGGCGACGAAATCGGCAATGCTGAAGTCGACCTCGTGTCCGACCGCCGAGACCACCGGCACCGCGCTGGCGTGCACGGCACGCGCCACGGCCTCATCGTTGAAGGCCATCAGATCCTCCAGCGACCCGCCGCCGCGGGTCAGCAGCAGCACGTCGTAGCGACCGCTGGCCGAGGCCCGGCGCAGCATCGACTCGATCGCCGGTGGCGCCTCGCGGCCCTGCACGGGGACCGGCAGCACCTCGACGTCGGCCAGGGCGAAACGCCGTGCGAGCACGCTGAGCACGTCGTGGATGGCCGCGCCGCTGGCCGAGGTGATCACGCCGATGCGGCGCGGAAACCGGGGCAGGGGGCGCTTGCGGGCCTCGTCGAACAGGCCTTCGGCCTGCAGCCTGGCCTTCAGCTGCTCGAAGGCGCGGCGCAGGGCGCCTTCACCGGATTCCTCCATGTGGTCGACGATCAGCTGGTAGTCGCCGCGCGGCGCATACAGGCTGACCCGGCCGCGGATCAGCACCTGCATGCCGGCCTCGGGGCGGAACTTCAGCCACGTGCTCTTGGGCTTGAACATGGCGCAGCGTACCTGTGCACCGGCGTCCTTGAGCGTGAAGTACAGATGGCCGGAGGCCGGTCGCGCCACGTTGGACAGCTCGCCCTCGATCCAGATCCGCGGCAGGGCGTCCTCCAGCAGGTCGCGTACCAACTGGTTCAGCGCGCTGGGCGTGAGGATCTCGCGTGCGGAGCCGGGGCGTTCGTCGAGGGGCATCGTGCGGACGGAACGGTGACGGGGAGGCCGGTCACACTAGCACGCGTCCTCGTCATCGGGGGCGTCGGCGAGTTCTCTGCGTTGGCGTTTGCGCAGCCGCGTCCAGCGTGCGGCCAGGCCCAGTCCCAGCCACAGCGCGATGAGGGCCAGCGGCCAGCCCAGCACGGCAGGCCAGAACAGGGTCAGCACGCCCAGCAGCAGCAGGACCAGCGCTCCCAGGCCCAGCGGTCCGGACTCGGCGCTGCCGAGCACGCGGCGTTCGGTCAGGGCCGCGCCGACCGTGTTGGCCAGGCGCAGGCCGGCGGCCGCCGCGCGACCGGAACTGCCGCCGGCCCGACGCGGCCTCGGTGGTCGCTGCGACTGTTGGCTTACGCGCTGTCCGCGGCGGCGCGGTCGCGGAGACAGCACGATCTCGGTGGCGTTGCCCAGGTCCTCGAGGTAGCGATCCTGCATGGTCTGGGCGAAAGCCGCATCCTCGACGGCCACGTCGAGCTCACAGTTGCCCAGCCAGCTGGCGATGTTGAGGTTGGACGATCCCACGCGTGCCCATTGCCCGTCGGCGACGGCGGTCTTGGCATGCAGCATCGAACCGTTCCATTCGAACACGCGCACGCCCGCTTCCAGCAACGGCCGGTAGCCTGCGCGCGAGAATCCCGCGACCACCGGCACGTCGCTGGAGCCGGGCACAAGCAGGCGCACGTCCACGCCGTCGCGCGCCGCGGCGGCCAGCTGCTGGACGTAGGGCGACAGGCCGACGAAGTAGGCGTCGGTCAGCCACAGGCTCTTGCGCGCCATGCCGGCGATGGTCTGGTCGAGTCGATAGACGCCGGCGGTGGATGGCCGCGTGGCGATGATGCGCACGCCGACATCGCCGGCCACGGCAAGATCGCCGGATCGACTCAACAGGAGTTCTTCCATGGGTGACCCCAGCGTGCGCCAGTTGTCGGCGAAGGCGCGCTGGATCGCGGCCAGGGCCGGTCCGTGCAGCACCACGCCGGTGTCGCGCCACGGGGGTACGCCCCGGTCGGGTCGGCCCAGCCATTTCTCGCTGATGCATACGCCGGACAGGAAACCGACCGCGTCGTCCACGCACAGCAGCTTGCGGTGGTCGCGGCTGAGCATGGCCAGCGGCCGGGTCAGCTGCGGCGGTGCATGCACCCGGACCTGTCCACCGGCTTCCAGGAGGGGATGCCAGAAGCGGCGGCCGGACTGCCCGAGACAGCCGAGCCAGTCGCGGATCACGAACACCGCCACGCCGGCCCGGGCGCGCTCGACCAGTGCATCGCGGAAGGCACGACCGATGCGGTCGTCGCGGATGATGTAGTTCTCCAGCATCACCACGCGACGGGCGCGGCCGATGGCTTCCAGCCAGGCCTCGAAGTGTGCCGCCGCGTCGATCAGCAGGTCGACCCGGTTGCCTTCGATGCGCCGGGCGCCGGCGGCGCGGCTGAAGGCGCGCGCGGCGAGATGGCGCACGGCGGCTTCGGCATCGGGGGAGCGGGTGGACATGCCGTGCAGTCTAACGCGCCCACGCAACGGGCAAACGGGTCCGGGCTCGTGCCATCATGCTCCCGGGTCAGGAAGACGAGGTTGCGATGCCGGGTCCCGAACGCATCGATTCCATGCCAACGTGCGTCGAGCACATCCTGCAGGCGTGCGGGGGGCAACTGCGTGCGGCCACGCCGCTGGCGCTGGGCAAGCCGAACCGGTTGCTGAACGCCCTCTACCGACGGATCGCCGAAGATGCCACGACTTCGCTGAAGCTGTTCACCGCGCTGTCGCTGGCGCGGCCTGCGCTGGGGAGCGGGCTGCAGGCGCGTTTCCTGAAGCCGTTCCTGCAACGCCATTTCGGTGCGCAATATCCGGACCTCGAGTACGTCGCCGCCATGCGCGAGGACCGGCTGCCGCCCAACATCGAGGTCCACGAGTTCTACCTGCAGTCGGGCGCCTACCTGCATGCACCCGCCGTGCAGCGTGCCTACATCAGCCAGAACTACACCCACGTGGCGCGCGACCTGGTGGCGCGCGACATCAACCTCGTGGTGCAGCTGGTCGCGGTGCGCGGTCGGGGCGAGGACATGCGCCTGAGCCTGGGGGGCAATCCGGACGTGACCCTGGACCTGCTCGACCGCCTGGAAACGGCCGGCAAGCCGCGCCCGCTGATGGTGGCCGTGGCCCACCCCGACCTGCCGTTCAGCGGTGGCGGCGCCGAAGTGCCGGCGGCGATGTTCGACCTGCTGCTGGACGAGGATGCGTCACCGCCCCGCCTGTTCGGACTTCCGCGCGAACCGGTCGGCGTGCCCGAATACGCCCTGGGCCTGCACGCCAGCGCGCTGGTGCGCGACGGCGGCACGCTGCAGATCGGCATCGGCTCGCTGTCCGACGCCTTGGTGCATGCGCTGGTACTGCGCCAGCGCGACAACGCCCGCTGGCGCATCCTGCAGGAAGCCGTGGATGTGCAGGGACACAGCCGTGCGATGGCCGACGAACTGGGTGGTCGGGATCCCTTCGCGCAGGGCCTGTACGGCGCCAGCGAGATGGTCATGGACGGCTTCATGCATCTGCGACGCGCAGGCATCCTGACCCGCGAGACCTTCGACGACATGGCGCTGGAACGGGCCGTGGCCCGGGGACGCATCGCATCGCCGATGGGTTTGGACGCCGCCGATGCGTTGATCGAGACCGGCGTGCTGGACGGTTCGGTGGACGCGGTCCGGATGGCCCGCCTGAAGCGATTCGGCCTGCTTCCCGAGGATACGCAGCTGGATGGCGAGACACTGCGCTGGCCTGGCGGCGAGGTCCCTCGCGACCCGCGTCCGGATGCCGCGCGCGCAGCCTGGAACCGCATGCTGGAGGGGCGCCGTCTGCGCGACGGGCGCTACCTGCGCGGCGCCTTCTTTCTCGGCTCGCACGATTTCTACGCCTGGCTGCGCGGGCTCGAGGGCACGGACTGGCAGGGCCTGGACATGACCCGGGTGTCCGACGTGAACCAGCTGTACGGCGGGCGCGAGAAGCTGGACGCGTTGCAACGTCGACATGCGCGATTCTTCAATATCTGCATGATGGCCACGCCGCTGGGTGCCGTGGTGTCCGATGCCCTGGACGACGGGCGCGTGGTCAGCGGCGTGGGCGGGCAATACAACTTCGTGGCCATGGCGCATGCACTCGAGGACGGGCGGTCCGCGCTGATGCTGCGCAGCACGCGTACATCGCACGGACGGGTGCGCTCGAACATCCGCTGGAGCTACGGCCACGTCACGATTCCGCGCCACCTGCGCGACCTGGTGGTCACCGAGTACGGCATCGCCGACCTGCGCGGGCGCAGCGACGAAGAGTGCGTGCGCGCGATGCTGGCGATCACCGATGCACGCTTCATCGACGGCCTGGTCGCCGATGCGCGCAAGGCCGGGAAGCTGTCGAAGGACTTCCGCGTGCCCGACGCCTGGCGCCGCAATACCCCCGAGCGGCTGCGCGAGGCGCTGGGGCCGTACCGCTCCTCCGGCCTGCTGCCGACCTTCCCGATGGGCAGCGACTTCACCGGGGTCGAGCAACGCCTGCTGCCGTCGCTCGGATGGTTGCGCGACCACAGCGAAGGCTGGGGGGCGCGACTGGAACTTGCCCGGGCCCTGCTGGCGCCAGGAGCTGCCGTGGAGGGCGAGTCCGAGGCCCTCCAGCGCATGCGCCTGGGGCGCGCGTCCGGGGTCGTGGAGCGCCTGCAGAGACGGCTGCTTCGCGCCGCCCTGCGAAGGTCCGGTCCGGCTTCGTAGCCCGGATCGGCGAAGTACATCCCGGGCATGCCGTTCGGTCACGCCCGGGATGGGTCATTACGCGGCCACGTGACCCACATGTCGCAGGACGGGCGATTCCCGGATGCGCTTGTGGGGGCGGTTGCCGGGCCTGCGAGTCGAGCGGTCGATGGCGTTTGCCCGGACCAGCCACCGGTCACGCCTTGTCACATGCATCGGTTATCCTTGGGGCCTGGATTCCCGCCCTCGCGCGCCTTAGATATCGCCATGTCTGCCGTACCCGATTCCGCTTCCGAACTCATTCCCCGCAACGCCGAGCCTTCCCCGCGCCGACCCAGCGTCGGGGTGCGCGTGGGCCACGTGCAGGTGGGCGGCGGCGCGCCGGTGGTGGTGCAGTCGATGACCAACACCGACACCGCCGATATCAAGGGCACCGCGCAGCAGGTGGCCGAGCTGGCCCGCGCCGGCTCGGAGATGGTCCGCGTGACCGTCAACAACCCCGAGGCCGCCGCGGCCGTGCCGCGCATCCGCGAGCGCCTGGACATGATGGGCGTGTCGGTGCCGCTGGTGGGCGATTTCCACTACAACGGCCACCAGTTGCTGCAGGCCGAGCCGGCCTGTGCCGAGGCGCTGGCCAAGTACCGCATCAATCCGGGCAACGTGGGCTTCGGCAAGAAGAAGGACCTGCAGTTCGCCATGATCATCGACCAGGCGCTGATGCACGACAAGCCGGTGCGCATCGGCGCCAACTGGGGCTCGCTGGACCAGTCGCTGGTGGCGGCGCTGATGGACGAGAACCACCGGCGGGCCGAGCCGTGGGACGCCGGGCATGTGGCGCGCGAGGCACTGATCCGCTCGGCGCTGGATTCGGCCGCGCGCGCCGAGGCGCTGGGCCTGGGGCGCGACCGCATCATTCTCTCGGCCAAGGTCTCGGGCGTGCAGGAGCTGATCGCGGTGTACCGCGACCTGGCCGCACGCTCGGACTACGCGCTGCACCTGGGCCTGACCGAGGCCGGCATGGGCTCGAAGGGCATCGTCGCCTCCAGCGCCGCGCTGGCGGTGCTGCTGCAGGAAGGCATCGGCGACACCATCCGCATCTCGCTCACGCCCGAGCCGGGCCAGCCGCGCACCGACGAAGTGATCGTGGCGCAGGAGCTGCTGCAGACCATGGGCCTGCGCGCGTTCACGCCGCTGGTCACCGCCTGCCCGGGCTGCGGGCGGACCACCAGCACGGTGTTCCAGGAACTGGCCCAGTCGGTGCAGTCGCACGTGCGCGCCAAGATGCCCGAATGGCGCGTGAAATACGACGGCGTGGAGAACATGACGCTGGCAGTCATGGGTTGCGTGGTCAACGGACCGGGCGAGTCCAAGCACGCCAACATCGGCATCTCGCTGCCGGGCACCGGCGAGGCGCCGTCGGCGCCGGTGTTCATCGACGGCAAGAAGTCGGTGACCCTGCGAGGCGAAGGCATCGCCGACGAATTCATCGGCATCCTCGAGGACTACGTCGCCACGCACTACGCCGCGCGCGGCGACTGACCGGTCATCCAGGACGCCTCATCCGGAACCCGCAATCCCTCGACGCTGTAGGAGCGCCGTGAGCGCGATGTCACACGGGTCACCCTTGCGACGAAGGCCGCATACCGCATTGCCGATCGCGCCTCACGGCGCTCCTACAGACCCGCAAGCCCACCGAAGTTGCGGGAATGGTCCCGTGTCAATCCAGCAACGATGCAACGGATAGGGACGCGGAAGGGAGCTGCCACAGTCCGTCGGTCGGCCGGTCCACCAGGTCGGCGATCCGCATGAGGAAATCCGCGCGCGGCATCTCCCGCGCGCCCATGCGCAGCAGGTGGTCGTTGGTGACCTGCGCGTCCAGCAGCGGCACGCCGTGTGCGTGCAGCCAGCGGCACAAGCCGACCAGCGCGACCTTGGAGCCGCCGCTCTCGGCACTGAACATCGACTCGCCGCAGAACAGCCGGCCCACGGCCACGCCGTATAGTCCGCCGACCAGGCGTTCGCCGTCCCACACCTCGATGCTGTGGGCGTGGCCGAGGCGATGCATGCGACGGTAGGCCGCTTGCATCGACGGCACGATCCAGGTGCCGCTCTCGTAGTCGCGGGGTGCGGCGCAGGCCTCGATCACGGCATCGAAGGCCCGATCCAGGGTCCAGGTCCAGGTCGAGCGGCAGATGAAGCGGCGCAGGCTGCGGCTGACATGCACGTCGCCGGTGTCGAATACGCAGCGCGGGTCCGGCGACCACCAAAGGATCGGATCGCCCTCGCCGTACCAGGGGAAGATGCCGTGGCGGTAGGCCGCCAGCAGGCGTTCCGGGGACAGGTCCCCGCCCACCGCCAGCAGGCCGTCGGGTTCGCGCAGTGCCCGTTCGGCCGGCGGGAACACCGGCGGCGCATCGGGCTCGATGAAGGGGATCGGGATCCGGTTCATGGCTGTGCGTAGGGCGAGTGCGTCATCAACTCGGCGCGACGCTGATGGACCTCGCTTCGCTCGGCTTCCAGCGCGGCGGCCACGGCGGCGCGAAAACCCTCGTGCGGGATGTAGTGGCGCGAGTGCGTGGCGACCGGCAGGAAGCCGCGGGCAATCTTGTGCACGCCCTGTGCGCCCGGTTCCACGCGCGACAGGCCCTGCGCAATGGCGTGCTCGATGCCTTGGTAGTAGCACAGCTCGAAATGCAGGCCGGGCATGTCCTCGCGTGTGCCCCAGTAGCGCCCGTACAGCGTGTCCGTGCCGCGCAGGAACAGGGCCATGGCCAGGATCTCGTCTTCGCGCCGAGCCAGCGCCACCTGCACGTCGTCGCCCAGGGCGGTGGCCAGGTGGCGAAAGAAGCCCAGGGTCAGCGCGGCGTGGTTGCCCTTCTCGTCGAAGGTGGCCTGGTACAGCGCGTGTACCGCGATCCACTCGGCGTCCTCCAGCTGCGAGCCGCCGAGCATGAGGCACTCGATGCCGGCTTCGCGTACCCGGCGGCGTTCCTGGCGAATGTTCTTGCGTTTCTTGTGCTTGAGTGCGGCGAGGAAGTCCTCGAAGTCGCCGTAGCCGCGGTTGTGCCAGTGGTACTGGATGTCCTCGCGCACCAGCCAGCGCGCGTCGAACCCGTCCAGCTCCTCCTCGCGCAGGAAATTGACGTGCGCGGACGAGAGTCCGTGGCGTTGCGTCTCCTGCACGATGGCATCGGCCAGCGCCCGGCGCAGTTCCGCTGCCTCGGGGCCAGCGCCGGTGAGCAGGCGCGGGCCGGGAATGGGCGAGTAGGGCACGCCGCACAGCAGCTTGGGATAGTAGTCGCCGCCGGCGCGCTCCCAGGCGTGGGCCCAGCCCCAGTCGAACACGTACTCGCCGTGCGAGTTGCCCTTCAGGTACAGCGGAGCGGCGGCGACCAGGCGCTCGCCGTCATGGACAGTCAGGTGATGGGGGCGCCAGCCCCAGTCCTCCCGGATGCAGCCGCAGCGCTCCATTCCGGCCAGGAAGGCGTGGCGCAGGAACGGCTGGTCGGTGCCGGCGAGCGCGTCCCACGCCGACGCTTCGATTTCGGCCAGGGCATCGTGGAAGCGGGCGGTCAGCATGGGGCCATGGTAGGACAGGGCGGGGCGGGCCGGCGGCATCCGCCCCGAGTACGTGGATGCGAAAACGTCAGCCGGTGAGGTTCTGCTGGTCCAGCCAGCGTTCGGCATCCAGTGCGGCCATGCACCCGAAGCCGGCCGAGGTCACGGCCTGGCGGTAGACCTGGTCGGCCACGTCGCCGGCGGCGAACACCCCGGGCACGCTGGCCATGGTGGCCATACCGTCCAGGCCGCTCTTGATGGTGATGTAGCCGTTCTTCATGTCCAGCTGGCCGTCGAAGATGCCGGTGTTGGGGGTGTGGCCGATGGCCACGAACATGCCGGTGACGGCCAGGTCGCGCGTGCCACCGTCCTTGATGTTCTTCACGCGCACGCCGGTCACGCCGGAATCGTCGCCCAGCACCTCGTCGACGGTATGGTCCCAGACCATCTCCACCTTGCCGGCGTCGACCTTCTCGAACAGCTTGTCCTGCATGATCTTTTCCGCGCGCAGCGAATCGCGACGGTGCACCACGTAGACCTTGCGGCAGATGTTGGCCAGGTACAGCGCTTCCTCGACCGCGGTGTTGCCGCCGCCGATCACGGCCACGTCCTGCTCGCGGAAGAAGAAGCCGTCGCAGGTGGCGCACGCCGACACGCCCTTGCCCTTGAAGTGCTCCTCCGACGGCAGGCCCAGGTACTTGGCGGTGGCGCCGGTGGTGATGACCAGCGCGTCGCAGGTGTACTCGCCGCTGTCGCCCTTGAGGCGGAACGGGCGCTGGGTGAGGTCGGCGGTGTGGATGTGGTCGAAGATCATCTCGGTCTTGAAGCGCTCGGCGTGCTCGGCCATGCGCTGCATCAGTTCCGGACCCTGCACGCCGTTCTGGTCGCCGGGCCAGTTGTCGACGTCGGTGGTGGTCATCAACTGGCCGCCCTGTTCCAGGCCGGTGACCATGGTCGGCTTGAGGTTGGCGCGGGCGGCATAGACCGCGGCAGTGTAGCCGGCGGGACCGGAACCGAGGATCAGAAGACGGCTGTGCTTGGGGGTGCTCATGTATAATCCTTGGGGTTTGGTACGGCGTGTCTTGTTGTATCCGCATGCTCCCATCCGGAGCGCTTTTCCGCCACGACTTTCCGGTGCCTTCGACGGTACCGCGGCGTTGCGGGCAGGCGCAGCGGAGTGGAACAGGATGGGGAAGGCGGCACGGCGATTCAAGACGTACCGGTCGGTGCGCTGCGCGTTGGCGCGTGGCGTGTCCCCATTTTCAGCAGTTCTTGCGAGGTTGTTCGTCCCATGCGTATCGGCATTCCTTCCGAAACCAAGACCCTGGAGGGCCGCGTGGCCCTGGTGCCGGCTGCCGCCGGCGATCTGGTCCGACGCGGCCACGAGGTCTTCATCCAGTCCGGTGCGGGCGAGAAGAGCGGTTTTTCCGACGAGGACTACACCCGGGTCGGCGTGCAGATCGCGGCCGATGCCGCGGCGTTGTACGAGGCCGGCAAGTTGATCGTCAAGGTCAAGGAGCCGATCGCCGGAGACCTGGAGCACCTGCGCAAGGACCACCTGCTGTTCTGCTACCTGCATCTGGCCGCCGAGCCGGCGCTGACCAAGCGTCTGCTGGAAATCGGCCTGACCGGCGTGGCCTTCGAGTCGGTGGAGGAGCACGGTTCGCTGCCGCTGCTGACGCCGATGTCGATCATCGCCGGCCGCATCGCCACCCAGGTCGGCACCACACTGTTGCATCGCCCGCAGGGCGGCAAGGGCAAGCTGCTGGGCGGACTGGCCTCGGCCGAGCGCGGCAAGGTGGTGGTGCTGGGCGCCGGTGCCGCCGGTGGCGCGGCGGCCTCGCTGGCCGCGCAGGCTGGTGCCAACGTGGTGGTGTTCGACAAGCGCCAGGACCGCATGGCCGAGATGATGGCGCTGGGCCACAACGTGACCGCGCTGTACGCCTACGAGCAGGCCGTGGCCGACCAGGTGGCCGATGCCGACCTGGTGGTCGGTGCGGTCCTGATCCCCAGTGCCAAGGCCCCACGCGTGGTCACCGAGGCCATGGTCGAGACCATGGAAAAGGGCAGCGTGCTGGTGGACATCTCCATCGACCAGGGCGGTTGCTTCGAGACCTCCAAGCCGACCACCTGGGCCGAGCCCACCTACGACGTGCATGGTGTGACCCATTTCGCCGTCACCAACATGCCGGGCGCGGTGCAGCAGACCTCCAGCCAGGCCATCTCCGCCGCGATCCTGCCGTACGTGCAGCGCCTTGCGGCCGGCGACGCCTGGCGCGAGCATGAGCCGTTGCGCGTGGGCATCAACGTCGAGAACGGCGAGATCGTGCACCCTGCATTGCAAGGCATGCTATAACGTTCTCCAACGTTTTCATGCGTTTGCCCTGAATTGTTGAGGTAATACACCACGTGGCACGCAAGAGCAGCGCAAAGGCCAGTACGAAGGAACCGGAGAGCGGGTTGAACGAGGACCTGCGCCGGCGCCTGCGCGAGGCCGGCGTGCTGTTGCTGGTGCCACTGGCGGGCTACCTGCTGCTGTGCCTGTTCAGCTACAGCCCGCTGGACCCGAGCTGGTCGCACGCGGCCCAGGCCGGCCGCGTGCACAATTTCGGCGGCATGGTCGGCGCCTGGATCGCCGACCTGCTGCGCTACCTGTTCGGGGTGGTCGCCTACGCCTTTCCCCTGCTGCTGCTGGCGCTGGGCCTGAAGGTCCTGCGCCGCGACGTGACCGGCGACGAAACCACGCCCTACGAGCCGGCGCTGCGCCTGGTCGGCTTCGTGGTCTTCTTCGTGGTTGGCCCGGCCCTTGCAGCGCTGGATTTTGGCCATTACAAGGCCCCGCCCGAGGGGACCGGCGGCGTGCTCGGCCGTGCCGTCAGCGCCAACCTGGGGCATGCCTTCGGCAGCGGTACCTCACTTTTCCTTCTGGCGCTGCTGCTGATCGCGGTGACCCTGGCCACGGGACTGTCCTGGTTCCGCGTGATGGACACCATCGGCCGCGGCGTGCTGGCGGCGACGGCCTGGGCCGGCGCGCGCCTGCGGCGCGCGCCCGACTACCTGGCCGCCCGGGCAGCGCGCGCCGAGCGCACTGCGGTGAAGAAGAGCGAAGCGGTCAAGCAGGCCAAGCGCGAACCGATCCGCATCGAGCCGGTCGTGCCCCGAGTGGAAAAGAGCGAGCGCGCCACGCGCGAGTCACAGATTCCGCTGTTCAAGGGCTCCTCGTCCAAGGGCGAGCTGCCGCCGCTTTCTCTGCTCGACGAGCCGCCGCCGCAGGGGCCCGGCTACAGCGAGGAGGCACTGGAGGTGCTCTCGCGCCAGGTCGAGCTCAAGCTCAAGGACTTCCGCATCGAGGCGCGCGTGGTCGGAGTCTTTCCCGGCCCGGTGATCACCCGCTTCGAGCTCGAGCCCGCGCCCGGCGTGCGCGGCAGCCAGGTGTCGAACCTGGATAAGGACATCGCCCGAGGCCTGTCGGTGGTCAGCGTGCGCGTGGTCGACGTGATCCCGGGCAAGAACGTGATCGGCCTGGAGATCCCCAACACCAAGCGCGAGATCGTGTACCTGTCGGAAATCCTGCGCTCGAAGGAGTACGACAGCGCCCGCAGCGCGCTGTCGCTGGCGCTGGGCAAGAACATCGGCGGTCGGCCGGTGGTCGTGGACCTGGCCAAGATGCCGCACCTGCTGGTGGCCGGCACCACCGGATCGGGCAAGTCGGTGGCGGTCAATGCCATGGTGCTGTCGCTCCTGTACAAAGCCAGCAAGGACGACGTGCGCCTGATCATGATCGACCCGAAGATGCTGGAGCTGTCGGTCTACGAGGGCATCCCGCACCTGCTGGCGCCGGTGGTCACCGACATGAAGGAGGCCGCCAACGCGCTGCGCTGGTGCGTGGCCGAGATGGAGCGCCGCTACAAGCTGATGGCCGCGGTCGGCGTGCGCAACCTGGCCGGTTTCAACAAGAAGGTGGCCGAGGCCGAGAAGAACGGCCAGCCGATTCCCGACCCGCTGTTCCGGCCCAATCCGGAGATGCCAGAAGTGACCGCCGAGCCGCTCGAGGCCCTGCCCAACATCGTCGTGATCATCGACGAGTTCGCCGACATGATGATGATCGTCGGCAAGAAGGTCGAGGAGCTGATCGCGCGCCTGGCGCAGAAGGCGCGCGCCGCCGGCATCCACCTGATCCTGGCCACGCAGCGCCCGTCGGTGGACGTGATCACCGGCCTGATCAAGGCCAACATCCCGACTCGCATCGCCTTCCAGGTATCCAGCAAGATCGACTCGCGCACCATCCTCGATCAGTCCGGCGCCGAGACGTTGCTGGGCCACGGCGACATGCTGTATTTGCCGCCGGGTACCGCCACGCCCGAGCGCGTGCACGGCGCCTTCGTCGACGACCACGAGGTACACGGCGTGGTCGAGTGGCTCAAGACCCAGGGCGAGCCCGACTATATCGAGGGCGTGCTCGAGGAAGTGCAGTCGATGGGCGACGGCAAGATCATCAACGAGTCCGGCATCCCGCAGGACGCCGACGACGGTTCGGGCGGCGACAACGCGCTGTACGACAAGGCCGTGGCCATCGTTACCCAGACCCGTCGCGCGTCGATTTCCGGCGTGCAGCGACACCTGCGCATCGGCTACAACCGCGCCGCCCGCCTGATCGAGCAGATGGAGGCCGACGGCGTGGTCAGTTCGCCGCAGCACAACGGCACCCGCGAGGTGCTGGCGCCGCCGCCGCCGCGCGACTGACCCGCTTCAGCCATGCTTCAAGACGCGTCGGTCACGCTGCGTGCGTCATCGAGCGTTTCACCCCCAAGGATTGCGATCCATGAAAACCCGACTTGCCGCGTCGCTCTTGTTGCTGTGCCTGGCCCCGCTGGCGGCCGCGGCCACCGGCACCGCGCGCGCCCGGCTGGATGCCTTCACCCATGGCCTGCATGCGCTGCGTGGCACGTTCACGCAGACCCTGACCGACGTCAACGGCCGCCGCGGTCAGCCCACGCACGGCACCGTGGCACTCCAGGAACCGCGCCTGTTCCGCTGGCAGACGACGAGCCCCTACAAGCAGCTGATCGTCGCCGACGGCAGCCGCGTGTGGACCTACGATCCGGACCTGGAGCAGGTCACCGTGCGCCGCCAGAGCCTGAGCGAGACGCACAGCCCGCTGACCGTGCTCACCGATCCCTCGCGTCTGGACAAACAGTTCATCGTCACCGAGGAAGGCATGCGCGACGGCCTGGCGTGGATGCAGCTCAGCCCGCGCGACAAGGGCCAGAACATCCAGTCGGCCGAACTGGGATTCGGCAAGGACGGCCTGGTCGAGATGCGCTTCACCGACCATCTGGGCGCCCAGTCGGTGATCCGCTTCAGCGACTGGCAACGCAACCCGAAGTTGCCGGCCTCGCTGTTCAACTTCACCCCGCCCAAGGGCGCCGACGTGGTCGGCGACACGAGCGGCATCCCCGAGGTCCATCCGCTGGACGGGAACTGAGCGCACCGGAACGACCGAGGGGACACGCATGATCCGTCGACTGCCGCGCTGGGTCTGGTTCGGCGCCACGCTGCTGGCGTTGCTGGCCGGGCATGGTCAACGCCGTCGGCTACCTGAGCTTCGACCACCAGGCCGTCACCCACATGACCGGCACCACCACGCTGGTCGGCGTCAGCGCGGTCGAGGGCAACCTCGCGGCGCTGGTCCGCTTCGTCGGCGTGCTGGCGTCGTTCCTGCTCGGTGCCGCGGCCAGCGGCATGATCGTGCGCGATACCTCGCTGCAGCTCGGCCAGCGCTACGGCGTGGCGCTTGCTGGTCGAATCGGCGCTGCTGCTGGCGGCGATCCCGCTGATCCACGACCACGCCAACGTGGGCCTGTGGCTGGTGGCCGGCGCCAGCGGCCTGCAGAACGCCATGGTCACCACCTTCAGCGGCGCGGTGGTGCGCACCACCCACATGACCGGCATCGTCACCGACCTGGGCATCCTGCTCGGCCACCGCCTGCGCGGGCTGGCGGTGGACGGCCTGCGCGCGCGCCTGTACCTGCTGCTGTTCGGCGCCTTCCTCGGCGGCGGATTCGCCGGGGCACTGGCCTTCGGCATCTGGCACGCGCGTACCTTGCTGGCGCCCGCGCTGCTGGCGGCGCTGGCCGGCTTCGGCTACATCGCCTACCGGCGCCTGCAGCGCGGCGGACGCTCGGGGGCAGGGCGGCAGGACGGTGTCCCGCACTGACCGGGACTCGCTCGCGCTCCCCTCATGCAGCGATGCGGCCGAAACCCTATGATGCCGGCATGAAGCAGCATCACTCCCCCTCCACACCCGGGCTGTTCGCCGAGCCGGAGGCGCTCAAGCCGCTGGCCGAGCGCATGCGTCCGCGCAGCCTGGACGAGATCGTCGGCCAGCCGCGGCTGGTCGGACCGGGCACGGCCCTGCGGCGGGCGCTGGAAGAAGGGCGCGTGCACTCGATGGTGCTGTGGGGTCCGCCTGGCTGCGGCAAGACCACGCTGGCGCTGCTGGTGGCCAAATACGCCGATGCCGAGTTCCGCGCCATCTCCGCGGTGCTGTCGGGCCTGCCCGACGTGCGCAAGGCGCTGGCCGAGGCCGAGGGGAATTTCGCCCAGGGCGTGCGCACGGTGCTGTTCGTGGACGAGGTGCACCGCTTCAACAAGGCGCAGCAGGACGCCTTCCTGCCGCACATCGAGAAGGGCGTGATCCTGTTCGTCGGCGCCACCACCGAGAATCCCTCGTTCGAGCTCAATTCGGCGTTGCTCTCGCGTTGCCGCGTGCACGTGATGGACGCGGTCGGGCGCGAGGACATCGTCCAGGCGCTGCAGCGCGCGCTGGACGACGACGAGCGCGGCCTGGGCGGGCAGGGGCTGAGCGTCGACGACCGATTCGCTGGACCTGATCGCGCAGGCCGCCGACGGCGACGTGCGCCGCGCGCTGACGCTGCTGGAGATCGCCGCCGAACTGGCCGTGGACGGGCGCATCGACGCGGCCACGCTGGAGCAGGTGCTGGCCGACCGCACGCGCCGCTTCGACAAGGGCGGCGAGCAGTTCTACGACCAGATCTCGGCGCTGCACAAGTCGGTGCGCAGCTCCGATCCGGACGCCGCCGTGTACTGGCTCACGCGCATGCTCGACGGCGGCTGCGACCGCGCCTACCTGGCGCGGCGCATGACGCGCATGGCGGTCGAGGACGTCGGCCTGGCCGATCCGCGCGCCTGGCGCATGGCGCTGGACGCCTGGGACACCTACGAGCGCCTGGGCACGCCCGAGGGCGAGCTGGGCCTGGCGCAGCTGGCGATCTACCTGGCCATCGCGCCCAAGAGCAACGCCGCCTACGTGGCCTACAACCAGGCCCGCGCCGCGGTCGGCGAGACCGGCACGCTGGAGGTGCCGATGCACCTGCGCAACGCGCCGACCAAACTCATGAAGGGCCTGGGCTACGGCAAGGGCTACCAGTACGACCACGACGCCGAGGGCGGCGTGGCGCTGGACCAGCAGTGCCTGCCCGATGCGCTCGCGGGCACGCACTTCTACGAGCCGGTCGAGCGCGGCCTGGAGATCAAGGTCAAGGAGCGCCTGGACGCCCTGCGCGCGGCGCGCGAGAAGGCGCGCGGCAAGGGCTGAACGGCTCGCCCTACGGGGCCGCGCCTTCCCGGTGGGACGATGAAGCATCGGGGGTCAGCGTGAGCGCGCCGAACCAAGCCTGCGCGTCGCTGCGCGTGTTGTCGGTGTCGGCGGCCACCGCGATGCCGCTGACGTGCGGTGGTGCGCGTCCGAAGGCGGCGCGGTAATCGGCCGCCAGGTCGCGCTGCTCGACCTGCCAGGTGCCGGCCTTGGCATTGCCGCTCTCGAGCACGATGGTGCGCACGCCGGAAAAGAACGGGCTGCGCGCGATGCTGCCGACCGCGTGGTGGTTGTCCCAGATGTAGCAGATCGCCGCCGTGGGCATCGGGTGGCCCAGCACGTGCCGGGCCACGTCCAGCTTCATGCGCTGGTACCAGGACAGATCCTTGCGCGGCACGGCGAAGAACACGTACACGCGCGCCGCGGCATCGTCGCCCGAGCGGTGCGCGATGTCGGCCCTGGCCACGCTGTGGTTCACCTTCCAGCGCCAGCGCAGCGTGGTCGCGGCCGGCAGGTCCAGGTGGCGGGCCACGGCGCCGGCGGATCGGTCGGCGTCGATGTGCAGCACGTCGCCGTTCGGCCCCTTGTGCCACATTGACCCGCGCGGCCGGCTTGTGGCGCGACATGCGGTAGTCACGCCAGCCGGCGGGCAGGGCGGCCCCGGGCGCCGTGCCGGAAAAGCCCAGCGTGAGGGCACGCTTGCGGCGGCGGGGGCAGGGTGGCGGCCAGGGCCAGGCTGGCCAGCAGCAGGATCTTCACGCGCGGTTCCATGCGGGGATTCGCTGCGTACCCTAGCAGGAAGCTTGTCCCGATCCGACGTCCTCGCGCATGATGGCCGGATGATGTCGCAAGCGACCGTTTCCGCTGTCTCGTCCCGATGCTGCTTCGCGATGCCGCCGGATCCGGTGGCGGGGATGCCTGCGCGCATGAAGCGTCCCTTCGCCGTGCTGCGGGCCCTTCCTTCGACCGTCTGGCTGCTGGGCCTGATCAGCCTGTTCAACGACAGCGCCAGCGACATGATCTACCCGCTGGTGCCGCTGTACCTGACCTCGGTGCTGATGGCCGGCCCGCGCGCGCTGGGTTTCATCGAGGGCGTGGTCGAGGCGGCCAGCAGCCTGCTCAAGCTGGCCGCCGGCGTGCTGGCTGACCGCACCCGGCACATGCGCCGCTGGGTGATCGGCGGCTATGCGCTGGCCGGCTTCGCGCGGCCGCTGATCGGTTTTGCCCACAGCTGGCCGGGCGTGTTCGGCGCGCGGCTGCTGGACCGGCTGGGCAAGGGCGTGCGCTCGGCACCGCGCGACGCCATGCTCGGCGCCAGCGTGGCGCCGCACCAGCGCGGCCTGGCCTTCGGATTGCACCGGGCGCTGGACAACACCGGCGCGGTGATTGGTCCGTTGGTCGCTGCGGTGCTTCTGGGCCGGGGCATGGGCCTGCGCGAGGTGTTCTGGTGGTCGGTGGTACCGGCCGTGATCGTGGTGGTGCTGGCGCTGCGGCTCAAGGATGACACCCCGGCCGTCGCGGCCCGGCCGAAGGCCCCGCAGTGGAACCTGCGCGCGCTGCCCGCGCCGATGCGCCGCTACCTGCTGGCGCTGGGCCTGTTCACCCTGGGCAACGCCTCCAACATGTTCCTGCTGCTGCGCGCCGAGGACCTGGGGGCGGGGGCCGAGCGCGTGGTGCTGATGTGGGCGGTGTATTCGGCGGTGGCCGCGCTGTTCTCCACGCCGCTGTCGGCGCTGTCGGACCGCTTCGGCCGGGTACGCGTGCTGGGCGCGGCGTGGGCCGCCTACGCCGTGGCCTACCTGGTGCTGGGCCTGCTGCCGGGCGCGAACTGGGCGCTGTGGGTTTCGTTTGCCGGCTACGGACTGGTGACGGCGGCACTGGAGGGCACCGAGAAGGCGCTGGTGGCGGACCTGATGGACGGCGAGCGTGCGGGCACCGCGTTCGGCTGGTACAACCTGGTCGCCGGCGGCATGCTGCTGCCGGCCTCGCTGGCCTTCGGGGCGCTTTGGCAATCGGTCTCCCCGCTTGCCGCCTTTGCCTTCGGTGCTGCGTGCTCGGGCAGTGCGGTCCTCCTGCTGACCCGCGTGCGCAGCGGCTGGCGACGCACCTCCTGATCGCCCGCGACGTTTGCGCAGGCCCGGGGCTGCCGCGATAATGACGCGCCTGCCTTTCCCGAAGGAATGACCCATGCTCGACCCGGTCCTGCTGCGCACGCAGCTTGCCGACACCGCCGCGCGCCTGACCACGCGCGGCTATGACCTGGACACCGCTGCCGTGGAGGCCCTGGAGGCCGAGCGCAAGCAGCTGCAGACGCGTACCCAGGAACTGCAGGCCGAGCGCAACGCGCGTTCCAAGAACATCGGCAAGGCCAAGGCCGCCGGCGAGGACATCGCGCCGCTGCTGGCCGAGGTCGCCGGCCTGGGCGACCAGCTGAAGGCCAACGAGCAGGCCCTGGCCGAAGTGCAGGGCAAGCTGTCCGACCTGGCCCTGGGCATGCCCAACCTGCCGCACGACTCGGTGCCGGTCGGGAAGGACGAAAACGACAACGTCGAGCAGTCGCGCTGGGGCGAGCCGCGCACGTTCGATTTCGAGGTGAAGGACCACGTCGAGCTGGGCGAGCGCCACGGCTGGCTGGACGGCGAGGCCGGCGCCAAGCTGTCCGGCGCGCGCTTCACCGTGATGCGCGGCGGCCTGGCGCGCCTGCACCGCGCGCTGGCGCAGTTCATGATCGACCTGCACACCACCGAACACGGCTACACCGAATGCAACGTGCCGGTGCTGGTCAATCCCGAATCCATGCAGGGCACCGGCCAGCTGCCGAAGTTCGAGGAAGACCTGTTCGCCACCCAGGTCGGCGAGAGCAAGCGCTACCTGATTCCCACCGCCGAAGTGCCGTTGACCAACCTGGTGCGCGACACCATCGTCGAGGCGGACGCGTTGCCGATGTGCATGACCGCCCATTCGGCCTGTTTCCGCGCCGAGGCCGGCAGCTACGGGAAGGACGTGCGCGGCATGATCCGGCAGCACCAGTTCGAGAAGGTCGAGCTGGTCCAGATCACCCGCCCGGACCAATCCTACGACGCCCTGGAGGCCCTGACCGGCCATGCCGAGACCGTGTTGCGCAAACTCGGCCTGCCGTACCGCAAGATGCTGCTGTGCACCGGCGACATGGGTTTCGGCGCCGCCAAGACCTACGACCTGGAGGTGTGGTTGCCCAGCCAGCAGACCTATCGCGAGATCAGCTCGTGCTCCAACTGCGTCGACTTCCAGGCCCGCCGCATGCAGGCGCGCTGGCGCAATCCCGAGACCGGCAAGCCCGAGCTGGTGCACACGCTCAACGGCTCCGGCCTGGCCATCGGCCGCTGCCTGATCGCGGTGATGGAGAACTACCAGCAGGCCGACGGCAGCATCGAGGTGCCCGAGGCACTGCGCCCGTACATGGGCGGCCTGGAGCGGCTGCAGTAAGCTCCGGACAACGTAGCATCCGGTCTGCGCGTTCCATGAAGTGCGGATCAGGCCTCCTCCCCTGCTTGCAGGGGAGGACCGAGGAGGGGTTGCATCGGAGTGCTGACAGCTTGCGCCCAAGGTAGGATGCAACCCCCTCCCAACCTCCCCCTGCTCGCAGGGGGAGGGGACAAGTTGGACGGTGACGGGAAGGGCAGGATGCCCGGAGTCAAACCGGCGTAGGGGCGCGCAACGCGCGCCTTGTCGGGACAAGCGAATACGGTGAGGTGGCCGAGCGGTTTAAGGCACCGGTCTTGACGCGGAGGCAGGATGCCGAAGCGAACATCGGCGTCAGCCGATGGCCCGAAGGGCGCAGGGCAGGATGCCCGGAGTCAAACCGGCGTAGGGGCGCGCAACGCGCGCCTTGTCGGGACAAGCGAATACGGTGAGGTGGCCGAGCGGTTTAAGGCACCGGTCTTGACGCGGAGGCAGGATGCCGAAGCGAACATCGGCGCAAGCCGATGGCCCGAAGGGCGAAGGGCAGGATGCCCGGAGTCAAACCGGCGTAGGGGCGCGCAACGCGCGCCTTGTCGGGACAAGCGAATACGGTGAGGTGGCCGAGCGGTTTAAGGCACCGGTCTTGACGCGGAGGCAGGATGCCGAAGCGAACATCGGCGCAAGCCGATGGCCCGAAGGGCGAAGGGCAGGATGCCCGGAGTCAAACCGGCGTAGGGGCGCGCAACGCGCGCCTTGTCGGGACAAGCGAATACGGTGAGGTGGCCGAGCGGTTTAAGGCACCGGTCTTGAAAACCGGCGTAGTAGCGATACTACCGTGGGTTCGAATCCCACCCTCACCGCCACCGCCCTTGATCGAACAGGCGACCCCTCCACGAAGGTCCCGACATTTCAGTGGCTTGTGTGTTGCGGCCGAGCCGGCATGGTCGTATAACCTGATCCTGTTCGTGAACTTGGGTCGATGGATCCGAAGGCCTTGCCGAGACGCCGCATGAGCCTGTTCTACCAATTCCAGTACCTGGTTGGCCTGACGCCGTGGGAACGGATGCCATCGCTTCCCATCGGCAAGCAGGCCTTCGCGCTCCTCGACCGGGAAGAGGGCGGTCGGGATCCGCCCCTTGGGTGCGTGCTCGATATCGGATGCGGCACCGGGTTCTGGTCCCTTCGCCTGGCGCAACACGGGTGGGATGTCACCGGCATCGACATCGTGCCGAAGGCGCTGCGCATCGCCCGCGCACGTGCGCGCCGTGCCGGCGAGGAGATTCGATTCGTCGAAGGAAACATCACCGCGCTCACGACGGCGGGCGTCGGTTCGGGTTTCCGGCTGCTCCTGGACTTCGGCGCCGTGCATGGCCTGGCAGCCGATGACGTGCGGGCGGTGGGTCGCGAGGCCACGGAGGTGGCTTCAGGGGACGCCACGCTACTGATGTACGCATTCTCGCCTGGCCGCAGGGGACCCTTGCCGCGGGGCATCGGACGTCGGGAGATCGAGCAAGCCTATCCAGGATGGAGGATCACCGACGAGGAAGCCTTCGATGTGGCAGGTGCGCCACGTTTCGTGCGGAAGGCACGGCCTCGGTTCTACCGCCTGCGCCGCAGCTGGTCGTGATCGCGATGGCGGTGGATACACAGGATTCCTGTCATGGTTCCCGTCCGATCCCGGATTCACCGGTCCAGCTGCGCGATGCTGGTTCCAATGCGCCACACCACGCCGCCCGGGTCGCTCAGCACGAACTCGCGCACGCCCCATGGCCGGTCCGCGGGCGGTTCGGCAGGCACGCCGTAGCGTTCGGCCAGGCGCTGTTCGCCGACGAGACGCCACCAGGACGCCACGTCCTCGACCAGCAGGTGCAGCGTGAACGGTTCGGCGATCGTCCCGGCCGTGGATGTTTTGCAGCAGGAAGCTGCAATTGCCCGCGTACAGATAGGCCAGCTCGTCCGACGACCAGGGGATGTTGAAGCCGAGGTCGCGATAGAAGCGCTTGCTCGAGCCCGAAGTCGCTGGCCGGCACGAAGGCCTTGAGCTCGATGGTTTCCAGGTTCATGCGGGACTCCCGTGGACTGGCGTGCGTTGCATGCGCACCATCATGCCGAAAAGCATGTTTCGTTTGCCCTTCTTGCCGAACAGTCGCCAGACGGTAACCTGTGGGTCCCGCATGCAGGATCCAGCACATGGCGTATCGGCTGGAACACGGTGAACCGGTCGGTCCGGGGATCCGCAGGATCGTTGCCGAGCAGGTCGACCGCGCGCTCGGCGAAGTGGCCGACGAGAAGATCGAACGCGCCGAGGTCATCCACCGGGTGCGCAAGCGCTGCAAGAAGATCCGTGCGGCGCTGCGGCTGGTGCGGGACGGGCTCGGGGATGCGTATGCCCGCGAGAATGGCCGCTATCGCGATGCCGCGCGCGGCATTTCGGGCGCGCGCGACGAGGAAGCGATGATCGAGACCTGCGACGCGCTGGTACGACGCTTCGCTGGACGCAAGGAAGAAGCAGTCATCCAGCGCGTATGCCTGCAGCTGCGGGAGCGCCGGGATGCCTTCATGGCGCAGGGCGAACGGATCGATGCGCTGTTGCATGCGTTTTCCGTCGGCCCTGCAGCGCGGTCGCGAGCTGGTGGCGGATCCCTTTCCATCCACGGCCACGGCCACGATGTCGTGGTGTCCGGTTTGCGCAGGACCTACGCCCGTGCACGTCGTGCGATGCAGGCCGCCGAACGCGATCCGAAACCGGCCAACTTTCACGCCTGGCGCAAGTACGTGGCGTACCACTGGCGCCACATGCAGCTGCTTCACCACGCCGGGCCCGCCGGGGTGGATGCGCGTGGTCGCGAGGCGCGACGACTGGCCGAACTCCTGGGTGATCTTCACGGCCTGCACGTGTTGCAGGCGTGGATCGGCAGCGGGTCTTCCGCGCTTTCCGACGATGCCGACACTGCCACTTTCCTGCGGATTGCCGAACACCGGTCCCGGCGGATGCGTCGTCGCGCCCTGCGGCTGGGGGGGCGACTGTTTGCGGAAAAGCCCGCGCACCTGGCCCGCCGCTTCGGCATCGTCCTCGATGTCGCATCGGGGAAGGGATGAACCGGCTGCGGCCGGGACGGAAGGGACCCGCCGCACGTGCAGTACGTGCGGCGGGTCGGGGGCTTACATGTGGCCCTGTTCCAGCTCGTGGGCCAGGCGCGGCAGGTGGTAGACCTTGCGCAGGGCCTGGTCGAGCGCGGCGGTGTCCACGGCGACGGCGCGGTTGACGCTGTCGTCGAAGGTGAAGTTGCCGCCCAGCGAATGGATGTTGCCGTCGAAGATCAGGCCCACGGCGTGGCCCTGGCGGTTGATCACCGCACTGCCTGAATTGCCGCCGATGATGTCGTTGTCGGTGACGAAGTCCATCTTGGTGGACAGGTCCAGGGACGGTTTCGCCTTGATCCAGCTTTCCGGAAGCTTGAACGGATCGGCGCCGGTGGCGCGACGGTACAGGCCGGCGAAGTCGGTGAACGGCGGCACCATCTTGCCCTTCTCCATCCAGCCCTTGACCGTGCCGTAGCTCAGGCGCAGCGTGAAGGTGGCGTCCGGATAGCCGGTGGCGCCGTCGCGGGCGAAGCGGGCCTGGGCGATGGCCTCCGAAGCCTTGCGCATGGGCGCCTCGACCTCGGCCTCGTACTCCTTGCGCAGCTTCTCGGCGACCGGGTTGATCTTGCGCGCCAGCACGATCATCGGGTCATGCGAGGCCTCGACGGCCTTTTCGCCGCCCTTCCAAAGCGCCTTGCGCACGGCCGGATCCTCCAGCTTGCTGCCGTCGACCAGCGCCTTCGCCAGTTCGTTGGGCGACTGCTTGCCCAGCACTTCGTGCACGAACGGGTCGTCCGCGCCCAGGGCCTGGCGCATCTTCTCCAGGGTCCAGGACAGGCGGGTCTGGTCGTACTGCCGGTAGTAGGGTGTCTTGGCCTCCAGGCGCTGCAGCAGGGCGGGAAGGTTGGCGTCGCGATAGGCCGGCAGGCGTTCGCTGTCGGGCTTGGTACGCTGCTCGGCGCCGTGCACCAGCATCCGCGCATAGCCGAACAGCTGGCTGCCGAAGCCCTGGCCGCCAGTGATCATGGCATAGCGCTGGCGCAGTTCGGCACCGCGCTTTTGCGCCTTGTCCAGCATCGCCCAGGGGTGGCCGAATTTCTTCACACGTGCCGGGCTGGCGTCGATCCAGTCGCGCAGCTTGGCGTCCTCGCGCTTCTTCTTGGCCACGAAGGCGTCGTTGTTGAGCGTCAGCAGCCAGCCCTTGAACACCTTCAGCGTGTTGTCGAGGCCGAACAGCGCGTCCTGGGCCTCCTTGGCCTGCTGCGTGCCCATGCGGCTGTACTGCCACAGCAGCCCGCGTTCCTCGGACAGGTAGGCCAGATACGGGATCAGAATCTGGTTGCGCATGTACTCCAGCGAGATCCACGGTGTCTCGCGCTGGGTCGAACCGGGGTTGCCGACCACGAAGGTCAGCTCGCCGGCCTTCGGACCACGGGGGTCGAACTGGAAGAACTGCGGCGTGTGCGCCGGCTTGCCGTCGACGTAGGCGCGCAGGAAGGTCACGTCCAGGTCGTAGCGGGGGAAGTTGAAGTTGTCCGGATCGCCGCCGAAGAAGGCGATCGACTGCTCCGGTGCGAACACCAGGCGCACGTCCTGGTAGCGGCGGTACTTGTACAGCGCGTAGCGGCCGCCGTGGTACAGCGTGATCACGTCGCAGCGCCAATGGGTCGGGTCGCCGGCCACGCATTCCTTCTCGATGGCGCTGTCCACCGCGCGCTGCGCCTTGATGCGCTCGGCACCGCTCTTGCCCGCGGTGGCGGCGTTCACGCGCGCGGTGACGTCGGTGATCTTCTCAAGCTGGTTCAGCTCGATGTCCGGGCACTTGGGCTCGTCCTTGTCGTCCTTCGCGATGAAGCCGTCCTGCATGTAGTTGTGGTCCTTGTCCGACAGCTGCGACAGGCAGGCATTGGCGCAGTGATGGTTGGTCATCACCAGGCCGTCGGCGGACACGAACGATCCCGAGCAGCCGCCGGCCAGGCGCAGCGCGGCGTGCTGCACCAGGTCGGTCCATTGCGCGGACGGCGTGAATCCGTACTTCTTCTGCATCTGCTTGACCGGTAGGTGGTCGAGTGTCCACATCCCTTCGTCGGCCATGGCCGAGCCGGCGCTGGCGACCAGGAGGGCGGCCAGCATCATGAGCATCAGGCGTTTCATGTCTCTTCCTTTCGTGGCTGAAACAATCCCGTCCATTATCGGGAAGTCCTGTCGCGGCGGCCATGTGACTGATGACCAATCGGTGGATGACGCCTTGCAAGGGGGGGGCGTGGCACGCGGCCGCTTTGGGGAAGAAGAAATGTTCGAGGAGTCTTTTGCAAACATCTGAATATAAAGGGACCGGCGGAAAGT
Organism: uncultured Gammaproteobacteria bacterium; assembly: GCA_963817755.1. Lineage (GTDB taxonomy): Bacteria > Pseudomonadota > Gammaproteobacteria > Xanthomonadales > Rhodanobacteraceae > Oleiagrimonas. The sequence goes on along the minus strand of CAWFPB010000003.1, from coordinate 810,428 downwards.
CTTCGCCGAGCCGGTCCGGTCGTGAACCTCGATTCAGGCCGCCCGGGGCACGAGTTCGCGAATGGCGCCCCGTGCGCGATCCATGGCGGCCGCCTTGTGCTCGGGCCCCATGGCCACGCCCTCGGCGCGGATCACCTCGATGGTGTCGATGCCGATGAAGCCGAAGAAGGCACGCAGGTAAGTTTCCTGGAAATCCATGGCTGCGGCGGGACCCTCGCTGTAGATGCCGCCGCGTGCGGAGGCCAGGATCACGCGTTTGCCGCCGGCCAGCCCCTCTGGGCCGGTCTCGGTATAGCGGAACGCCTTGCCGGGCACGGCGATGCGGTCGATCCAGGCCTTGAGCTGGCTGGGGATGCCGAAGTTGTACATCGGGGTGCCGATGACCACGACGTCGGCGTCCAGGAACTCCTCGAGAATCTGTGCGCCCAGTTCGCTGGGTTCGCGGCTGGCATCGACGACCGGCAACCAGTGCGGGATCGGATTCGTGGACAGGTCGCGGTAACGGACCGTGGCGCGGGGATGCTGTGACTGCAGGGTGGCGACGATGTCGGCGCTGAGCTGTCGGCTGACCGAGTTGGCGCCCAATGCGCTGGCGTCCAGGTGCAGGATGTTCATGCGATGTCTCCGGGGAACGTGAGTGGGGAACAGCTGCGTTTGCCGACTATTCTGCGATCTGGACAATCGATTAAAAAGAGCGCATAAATGAACTTATTGTTCCCATGAGGAAACGAACGGTGGATCCACGCGAAGGCGCCATGCACGATCTGAACGACCTGTATTTCTTCGCCGCCGTGGTGGAACACGGCGGGTTTTCCGCGGCCGGTCGCGCGCTGGGCATCCCCAAGTCGCGCCTGAGCAAGCGGGTGGCGCAACTGGAGGAGCGCCTGGGCGTGCGGTTGCTGCAGCGGACCACGCGGCGGTTCGTGGTGACCGAGGTCGGTGAGCGTTTCCATGCCCATTGCCAGGCCGTGCTGGAAGAAGCCCAGGCGGCGCAGGATGCCATCGACGCGTTGCGATCCGAACCGCGCGGCGTGGTGCGCCTGACCTGCCCGATCTCGCTTTCGCAGACCATCCTGGCGCATCTGCTGCCCGACTTCCTGGCCCAGTATCCAAAGGTGCAGGTACGCCTGGAATCGACCAACCGGCGCGTGGACCTGCTGGGCGAGGGCGTGGATATCGCCATCCGCGTGCGCTCGCGCCTGGATGCCGATGCCACTTTGGTGATGCGCACCTTCGGCGAATCGCGGCTGGTCCCGGTGGCCAGCCCGAAACTACTCGATGCCGAGGGGCGTCCGGATTCACCGCAACAACTGGCCAGGCTGCCGGCGCTGTCGCTGAAGGAACAGGATGCACCGCAGGTGTGGACCCTGATCGATCCGGCGGGCGAGACCGTCGAGCTGCCGGTGCATGCACGCCTGGTATGCGGCGAATTCGCAGTGTTGCTGGAGGCTGCGCTCAACGGCATGGGCGTGGCCCTGTTGCCGGAGTGGATCTGTGCGCCGGGCATTGCGGCCGGCGCACTGGAGACGGTGATGCCCGACTGGAGCACGCCGGCCGAGACCATGCATTTCGTCTACTCCAGCCGGCGCGGCCTGTTGCCGGGGGTGCGTGCGCTGGTCGACTTCCTGGCCGATCGACTGCCCGAGGCGGCCCAGCGCAAACACCTGGAATGTCGTCGCAGCCGTCAGGAAAAGGCAGCTGTGGTCTCCTGAACGAGGCCGGCTGGGGCGTGCCGGTCGCGTGCTAGTATCGACCCGTTTCGTCCCTGCAAAAGGCTTCATGCACATGCACATCGAGACCCGCCTGCCCAAGGTCGGCACGACCATCTTCAGCGTCATGAGCCAGCTGGCCGTGGAGCACAAGGCCGTCAACCTGGGGCAGGGCTTTCCCGACTTCGATCCGCCCACGCCGCTGCGCGAGGCGCTCACGAAGGCCATGAACGAGGGGCACAACCAGTACGCGCCGGGCATCGGCGTGGCGCGGCTGCGCGAGCAGATCGCGCGCAAGACCGAGCGCTCCTACGGACGCCGCGTCAGTGCCGATACCGAGATCACGGTGACCTCGGGCGCCACCGAGGCGATCTTCTCCGCCATCGCCGCGACCGTACGCTCGGGCGACGAGGTGATCGTGTTCGACCCGGCCTACGATTGCTACGAGCCGGCGATCAACCTGCAGGATGCCACCGCGGTGCACATTCCGCTGCAGCCGCCGACTTTCGCCGTGGACTGGGACCGCGTGCGCGATGCGATCACGCCGAAGACGCGCATGATCATCGTCAATTCGCCGCACAATCCCAGCGGAGCGGTGTTCGCGCCGTCGGACCTGGAGGCGCTGGCCGAGGTGGTCCGCGATACCGACATCGTGGTGCTGTCCGACGAGGTCTACGAGCACATCGTCTACGACGGCGCCGAACACCAGAGCGTGCTGCGCCATCCGGAGCTGGCCGCGCGCAGCTTCGTGGTCAGCTCGTTCGGCAAGACCTGGCACTGCACCGGCTGGAAGGTCGGCTACTGCGTGGCGCCCAAGCCGCTGTCGGTGGAGTTCCGCAAGGTGCACCAGTACGTCACCTTCTGCACCTTCAGCCCGGCGCAGTTCGCCTTCGCCGAGGTGCTCGAGCACATGCCCGAACATGCCGAACAGCTGTCGGCCTTCTACCAGGCCAAGCGCGACCGCTTCCGCGAGCTGCTGTCGGGTTCGCGCCTGGAGCTGCTTCCGGTGCCGGGCGGTTACTTCCAACTGGTGGACTATTCGGCCATCCGCGACAGCGACGACATCAACTTCAGCGAGTGGCTGGTCCGTGAGGGCGGCGTGGCCGGTGTGCCGCTGACGCCGTTCTACGAGACGCCGCCGCCATCGCATCTGCTGCGGCTGTGCTTCGCCAAGAACGACGAGACCATGGTCGCCGGCGCCGAGCGGCTGTGCGCGCTGTGAGCATGCAGCCGCTGCGACTGACCCTGGTGCAGGGCGCCACCCGCTGGCATGCGGCGCAGGCCAATCGCGACTACTACCGCGGCCTGCTGCAGCAGCACGGCGATGTCGGCGACCTGGTGGTGCTGCCGGAGATGTTCCTGACCGGGTTCACCAACGACACCGGCACGCAGGCCGAATCGATGGATGGTCCGGGCGTGGACTGGATGCGCGAGCGCGCCATCGAGTTCGACGCGGTGGTGACCGGCTCGCTGGTGATCCGGCGGGAGGACGGGGCCTTCGTCAATCGCCTGCTGTGGGTTCGGCCCGACGGCAGCCTGGCGCATTACGACAAGCGCCACCTGTTCCGCATGGCCGGCGAGCACCATCACTACGCCGCCGGAGAGACTCCGCTGGTCGCGGAGTTGCACGGCTGGCGCATCCGGCCGCTGGTCTGCTACGACCTGCGCTTCCCGATATGGTCGCGCAACCGCAGTTGCGAAGGCACGCGCGGCGGGATGGACTACGACCTGCTGCTGTACGTGGCCAACTGGCCGGCACCGCGCCGCACCGCCTGGCGCGCGCTGCTGCGTGCGCGCGCGGTGGAGAACCTGGCCTACTGCGCCGGTCTCAACCGCGTCGGCGTGGACGGCAACGATGTGGCGTATGCCGGCGACAGTGCGGTGATCGATGCGCTGGGCGCGCCGCTGCTGGACCTGGGCGCGCAGGAGCAGGTGGTCACGTTGACCCTGGACCCGGCGCCGCTCCTGGCCTATCGCGAGCGCTTCCCGGCATGGATGGATGCCGATGCCTTCCGCATCGGCGCGGCGGGCGAGGGCGCCTGAGCGAAGTCGGGCCTTCGCGGCATGCTCGCGTGGCGTGTCCTCGAACCGAACGCGGGCATTCCCCTCGGTCGCAGCGTCCGCAGCTCCTACAGGAATTCGTGAGCGCTTCGGTGTTCCCGGAGCATGAACCGGTTCAGCGCAGGATCTCGAGCACGGCCTCGGGCGGGCGGCCGATGGCGGCGCGGTCGCCGTGCAGCACGATCGGGCGCTGGATCAGGATGGGGTGCTCCACCATCGCGGCGATCAGCTTCTCGCGCGTGAGTGACGCGTCGTCCAGTCCCAGTTCGGCGTAGACCGACTCGCCCGTTCGCATCAGCTCGCGCGGCTGCATGTCCAGTGCGTCCAGGATCCGGTCCAGCTCCGCTGCGTCGGGCGGCGTCTCCAGATACGGCACGATGACCGGATCGATGCCGTGTTCGCGAAGCAGCGCCAGCGTTGCACGCGACTTGGAACAGCGCGGATTGTGCAGGATGCGGGTGTTCACGGACGCAGGCTCCTCAACGGTTGCCGCCGCCGCGATTGCCGCCGCGCCCGCCGCCACCACCGCCACCACCGCCACCACCGCTACCGCGTGGGCCGCCGCCACGCGAACCGCCGGGCTTGCCGCCCTGCTTGCGGCGGTTACCGCCATTGCCGGTCTTGGGGCCATTGCCGCGCCCGGAAGAGGGCTTTGCGCCGCCGTTGCGGCTGTCACCGGCGAACCAGGTGCGCACCGACGGTAGTTCCTGCCCCGGCGCGACGCTGCGCTTGTTCTTGCGCTTGCGCGGGGCGCCCTTGTCCGGCTGGGCGACGTTGCCGTTGACGTCGCCGCCGCCCTTGCGGCCGTGGCGCGGGCCGCCCTTGCGCCCGCGCGAGGGTGTGTCGTCGCGGATCCGGTCGAAGGCGGTCAGTTCACGGGCCTCGCCCTGGTAGGCGCCAGTCCAGGCGCGCGGTTCGCCCTTCCCCTGGGGGTGGTATTCCTTCACGTTCCGGCTGGCGCGGCGTTGGTGCAGCACCGGACTCAGCGTCAGGGTCGGTTTCGGGGCGCCGAGGCCGATCTTCTCGCGCAGCTCGCTCACGGAGGCATCGTCCAGGGCCCCGCAGTCGCCGCGGCGCAGGCCGCGCGGAAGCTCGACCGTGCCGTAGCGGATGCGCTTGAGGCGGCTGACCAGGAATCCCTGGGAATCCCACAGCCGGCGCACCTCGCGGTTGCGACCCTCGCGGATCGTCACGCGGAACCAGGAGTGGCTGCCGCCGCGGCTGATCACCGCGATGTCGTCGAAGTGGGCGGGGCCGTCGTCCAGCTCGACCCCGGCCTTGAGCTGTTCCAGGGTCTCGTCCGGGACTTCGCCGTGGACGCGGCACAGGTATTCGCGCTCGACGCCGCTGCTCGGATGCATCAGCGCGTTGGCCAGTTCGCCGTCGGTGGTCAGCAGCAGCAGGCCGGTGGTGTTGATGTCCAGCCGGCCGACCGCGACCCAGCGTGCGCCCTTCAGGCGCGGCAACTGTTCGAATACGGTGGGACGTCCTTCCGGGTCCTCGCGGGTGGTCAGCACGCCCTCGGGCTTGTTGTAGATCAGCACTTCGGCGTCGCTGCGGTTGTCGGTGGACACGACGTACTGCTTGTCGTCGAGCACCACCCGGTCGCCGGAACGCACGCTGGAGCCGGTGACGGCAGGTTCGCCGTTGAGCTGGACGTCGCCGTTCTGGATGCGCTGCTCGAGCATGCGCCGCGAGCCGAGTCCGGCATTGGCCAGCACCTTGTGCAGGCGTTCGCTGAGCGCGTTGGCAGACGAGTCGCCGGAATCGCGCTTGAGTGTAAGTAGGGTACGGCCTTGCGCGCTCATGCGCGGTTCTCCTCGGTATCTTCGTCCGCGACGACGGTTTCGTCGTCCGTCACGGGAGCCTGCGCCTCGTCGGCGGTGGCGGATGGGTGTTGCGGGGTTTCGGTATCGGAGGCTTCGGCTTGCACTGTGCCGTGATCGGCTGCGGACCGGTCCATGTCCGCTTCATCGTCGGCGTGTTCCGTCTCCGTATCGTCGGTTTGCAGGGCGATCACGGAACCGTTGTCCGTGTCGCCGTTCGTCTCGACATCGCGATCGGTGTCGGAATCGGCGTCCAGGTCCGTGACGCTCTCGTTCGACACCTGCGCGACTTCCTCGTTCCCGGCCTTTTCCGTGTCTTCGCCTTCCTTGTCCTCGGGCATGCTTGCACGGGCGGGAGTGGCTTCACCGTCCAGGTTCAGCTCGGGGTCGAAACTTTCCATGTCACGGATTTCCGCCAGCGATGGCAGTTCGTCCAGCGACTTGAGGTTGAAGTAATCCAGGAACTCGCGGGTGGTGCCGAACAGGGCCGGGCGACCGGGTACGTCGCGGTGGCCGACCACGCGGATCCACTCGCGTTCCTCCAGCGTCTTGATGATGTTGGAGGACACCGAAACGCCGCGCACCGCCTCGATCTCGCCGCGGGTGATGGGCTGGCGGTAGGCGATCAGTGCCAGCGTTTCCAGCTGGGCGCGGGAATAGCGGCTGGGACGTTCGGTCCACATCTTGGCCACCCAGTCATGCACGTCCTGGCGCACCTGGTAGCGATAGCCGGAGGAGACCTCGACCAGCTCCACGCCGCGTCCCTCGCAATCTTCGCCGAGCGACTCCAGGGCGCGCCCGATCTCGCCGTTGCCGATGTTCTCGCTTTCGTCGAAAAGCGACGCCAGGCGATGGATCGACATGGGCATGCTGGAGGCCAGCAGGGCGGCTTCGAGAATATTCTTCAGTTGCTTGAATTCCATGGATCTACTCTTCGGAATCCTCGGCGCGGCCATCGCCGGCCTTGATGTAGATGGGCGCCAAGGGGGCTTCCTGCATGATCTGGACCAGGTGTTCCTTGGCCAGTTCCAGGATGGCCAGGAAGCTGACGACCACGCCCAGACGTCCTTCCTCGGCGTTGAACAGGGACTCGAATCGGCGGAAGGAGCCGTCGTCCAGTTGTGAAAGCAGCTCACCCATGCGCTGGCGTACGCTCAACGGTTCGCGCTCGATGGCGTGGTGGCCGAACAGCTCGGCGCGGTGCATCACGTCCTTGAGCGCCAGCAGCAGCTCGCGCATGTCCACCGGCGGCGGCATGCGGATCACGTTCTTGTCGGTGACCTCGGCATGGGCAATGCTGAAGTCGCGCTCCAGGCGCGGCAGTTCGTCGATGTCCTCGGCGGCCTGCTTGAATTGTTCGTATTCCTGCAGCCGGCGCACCAGTTCGGCGCGCGGATCCGCTTCCTCGCCGTCCTCGACCGGCGGGCGTGGCAACAGCAGTCGGGACTTGATCTCGGCCAGGATCGCGGCCATCAACAGGTACTCGGCCGCCAGCTCCAGGCGCATCACGTCGCGCATCATCTCGATGTACTGCATGTACTGCCGGGTGATTTCGGCGATCGGGATGTCCAGGATGTCGATGTTCTGGCGCCGGATCAGGTACAGAAGCAGGTCCAGAGGGCCCTCGAAAGCCTCCAGGATCACTTCCAGCGCGTCCGGCGGGATATACAGGTCCTGCGGCATCTGCAAGAAGGGCTGGCCGTTGACCACCGCCAGCGGCATTTCCTGCTGTTGCGGCACCGGATGAAACGGTGACGGGGCTTCGACCGTCGTTTCGGCTTGGGCTGGCTGGTTGGTCATCAGGTCGAGGGGACCCTATGCAATCCGGATGAACCGGAGGAATGCGGAGCCCGGCCCTCGGCGGGCAGGGTGATCGGTTGAAGCGACGTTGTGTACCGCCCCGCGCCCGGCCTGAACGTCAGGGGGCCGACGTTGCGGTCGCGTATCGAATGCTTCGATTCGGTGTCCGGCGGGTCGGGTCGTGACGAAGGCGTTTCGATTCATCGTGCACGAGAGTTCTGACGCGCTCGCCGACGGACCCGTGTGCCGTACGTCTACGGCGCAGCGTGGTGCGTCTGTCCCGAGGTAAAGCGCGTGCGGAGCCCCTGAATCGGGATCCGCCATCCACCCGTGCAGATAGGTTATAGCCTGCATGCGGCCAAGTCCAGTACCCCGCAGGACCCTTCCCGTCGGGTTGACGCTGTGCGACCAAGCCTGACACGCAGGGTCGTATCGGGTGGCCGTCGTGATGCAATAACCCTGGCCCCGGTAGCCAGATTGATTCGGCCCCCATACCGGTTTCCGGGTACGCTGTAGGATGTTGCCGTGGAACGCGTGCGGTATGCGTCCATTGGCCTGTTTCTTGCACGCTTGGCGGGAGACTGCAGCACTTCCGGTTGCAGTGCATGATCCAGACACGGGAAGCAGGAATCGGGATGAGCGAAAAGACCCACAATGGCATCGATGCCCATGGCCGTCGGGTGCGACACGCGCGCATGCGTATCGAGACGACGGTGTTGCTCAATCGTGGCGCCGACTCCTATCCCACGGAGCTGGAGGACATCTCCGCCACCGGGGTGCGGCTTCGCCGGCCATCCAGCTGGAATGGCGAGGCGGGTCAGGTCTGGGTGGTGGACATGATCTTCGGCAGCGACCTGCACATCCATGTCGATGCGCGCGTCATGCGCATCTCCGAAACCTGGATCGGACTCGAATACGCGCGGATCCCCGAAGACAAGCAGGAGACGTTGTGGAGTCTTCTGGGTGGATATGCCGACAAGCTCGAGCCGTGGGAAGACGAGAAGGCCTGACCCGGCACGTGTACGAGTGAGTCCGGAACCGCCGCGGTTGCCGCGAGGACGGGCCGCGGTCCGGCTTCCGATCAGCCGCGCAGTTCGCGGCGCAGGATCTTGCCCACGTTGCTCTTGGGCAGTTCGTCGCGGAACTCGATGAATTTGGGTCGCTTGTAGCCGGTCAGTTCGTCGTGGCAGAACTGCTTGAGGGCCTCCGCGGTCAGGCTCGGGTCCTTCTTGACCACGAACAGCTTGACCACTTCGCCGGAGTGCTCGTCGGGTACGCCGACGGCGGCGACTTCGGACACGCCCGGATGGTTCATGACCACGTCCTCGACCTCGTTCGGATAGACATTGAAGCCGGACACCAGGATCATGTCCTTCTTGCGGTCGACGATGTAGACGAAGCCCTTTTCGTCCATTTTCGCCACGTCTCCGGTATGCAGCCAGCCGCTGGGCTCGAGCACCTTGTCCGTTTCCTCCGGGCGCTTCCAGTAACCCTGCATGACCTGGGGGCCCTTGACCATCAGCTCACCGACTTCGCCGAAGGGCAGGGGCTGGTTGTCTTCCGACCAGATCTGCACCTCGGTCGACGAGATCGGCAGTCCGATCGAACCGGTGTATTCGGCGATATCCAGCGGATTGATGCAGGCGGCGGGCGAGGTTTCGGTCAGGCCGTAGGCCTCGGCCAGGGTGCAGCCGGTGACCTTCTTCCAGCGTTCGGCCACGGAACGCTGCACGGCCATGCCGCCGCCCAGGGTCAGGTGCAGGCTGGAGAAATCCAGGTCGGCGAATCCGGGGGTGTTGAGAAGACCGTTGAACAGGGTGTTGACACCGGTCAGTGCGGTGAAACGCACCTTGCCCAGTTCCTTGACGAAGGCCGGCATGTCGCGCGGGTTGGTGATCAGCCAGTTCAGGCCGCCCAGGCGCATGAACACCAGGCCGTTCGCCGTCAGCGAAAAGATGTGATAGAGCGGCAGGGCGGTGATGATGATCTCCTCGCCCTCGGTGGCCTGCTTGCCGATCCAGGCGCCGGCCTGCAGCATGTTGGCCACCATGTTGCCGTGGCTGAGCATGGCGCCCTTGGCCACGCCGGTGGTGCCGCCGGTGTATTGCAGGAAGGCCAGGTCGTCATGGCCCTGCTCGACGCGCTCGAAGTGGCCGTCGCCCCCGCGGGAAAGAGCGTCGCGGAAGCGGATCGCGCCCTCGAGGTGGAAGTCCGGCACCATCTTCTTCACGTGCTTGACGGTGAAGTTGACCAGGGCGCCCTTGGCCATGCCGAGCAGGTCGCCGATGCCGGTGGTGACGATGTGCTTGACGCCGGTCTCGCCGGCGACCTTCTGCAGCGTGCCGGCAAAATTGTCCAGCACCACGATCGCGCTGGCACCGGAGTCCTCAAGCTGATGCTTGAGCTCGCGTGCGGTGTACATGGGATTGGTGTTGACCACCGTCAGGCCGGCGCGCAGAGCGCCGAACAGCGCGACCGGATACTGCAGGATGTTGGGCAGCATGATCGCCAGGCGGTCGCCCTTGCTCAAGCCCAGGTCCTTCTGCAGGAAGGCGGCGAACTGGGCGCTGAGCCGGTCGACCTCGCCGTAGCTGAGGGTGCGCCCGAAATTGTGGAACGCGGGACGGTGCCGGAAGCGCTCGAAGGCTTCCTCGATCACGGCGACGACGGATGCATAGGAGTCGACGTCGATGGTTTCCGGTACGCCGGCCGGGTACTGGGCCAGCCAGGGACGTTGTTCTGTCATCACGCGAAAGGACCCCTCGGGTGGTTGCGTCACGGATCGAGGCTGCCGAATCGGGCAAGCCAAACGATCGTTTGCATTGGAGCACACCCCCCGAGGTGCGGCAACCCGGGAACGGCATGTGACATTAGCCAGGAGCCATCGCCGGGCGGGCGGTGTGCAACGCCCCGGCACGGCTCGAGAAGTCTCGCGCCATGGTGCCCGCGGCGCGTCCATCCGGCATCATGGGGGCATGTCCGGTCACCGTCCCCTGCTGTCGTGGTTGCGCGTTTGGTGCAATGCGATGCTGCTGATATCGCTGGTTCTGGCGGGCGGTTGCCATCGCGCCACGGCGCAACAGCAGGTGCGCGACGCGATCGGGCGCGCGGCCCAGGCGGTGCGCGATCGCGACGCGGGCGCCCTGGGCGAACTGCTCAGCGAGGACCTGGCCACGCCCGGCCACGCCACCGACCGTCGCCGGTTGCTGGGCATGCTGCGACTGGCGCGCCTGCGCCAAGAGAAGCTCAGCGTATGGATGGGGCCGGTCGACGTGCAGCCGCGCGGCGGGCGCATGCTGGCGCTGTTCACGGTGACCCTGGGCGGCAGCGGGAAGCTGTTGCCGCGGCATCTGGGGGTCTATCGGGTCGACAGCGCTTGGCGGCGCGAGGACGGGGACTGGCGCTGCTACAGCGCCACCTGGAAACGGCACCTGTAGCCCGGACCCGGCGCGACCGCGGCCGCGACGGGTCTGGGAAGAGCAGAGCGCTCAGCGCAGCGAGATGTCGCCGCTGCCGCTGCTGATGCGGCCTTCGCCGGTGGCCGCGCCGACGTCGGCGCTGAAGTGACGACGGCCGGAATCGACGTTGCGCAGGCCGGACCAGTGCACGCCGATGTCCGAGCCGCGGATCTGCAGGTGCACGGCCGGTGGCTTGCTGCTGACCAGGGTGACGTCGCCCGAACCGCTGCTGATCTCGAAGTGGTTCATGGCGGACAGGTCACCGCCGAGCTCGACGTCGCCCGACCCCGAGCCGATGCGCGCCTCGGTCACTGACTTGATGTCGCGCAGGCCGATGTCGCCCGAGCCGGTCTCGACCTTCATATCGCCGGCAAGGTCGTCGAGCTTGATGTCGCCCGATCCGGTACGGACCTGCAGGCGGTCGCCGTGGATGTTGCCGCCGTGGATGTCACCCGATCCGGTGGCCACGTCGACGCTGCCCTGGATGCCGTGCAGTTTCACGTCACCGGATCCGGTGCGGACCCGAAGCGTGCCCTTGACGTTGTCGACCGCCATGTCGCCGCTGCCCGAGTGCATGTCCAGCGTGCCGGTCACGGCGTGGGCATCGATGTCGCCGGAGGCTGTCTTCAGCGAAAGGTCCCCCTGCACATCGTTGGCATGCATGCGACCGACGCGGTTGTCGATGCTGGCGTGAAGACCCGCCGGAAGATTCACCGCGAGATCCACATGCAGGGGCACGCCCTTGTCCTTGCCGCGATACACGCGCACGCGCTGTCCCTGGTAGTCGAAGGAGGACGAGCCGCTGCCGAAGTGCATGCCCAGGAAACTGAAGCCCTGCTCGTGTCGCTGCGTGCCGTGGGTGGGGATGTACTGGTAGGTGTCATGCGCGTCGACGGGATAGTGCACATGCACCCGCACGTGGTTGCCGTCGTGGCTTACATCCAGCCGGATGGTGTCGGCCAGCGCGCGGGCCGCGGCCGTGTCGGCTCCACCCGCGACCACGGTGGCGTGCACGTCCAATTGCGGGCCGCCCCGGGTCACGTGGACCTGGCCGGCCATGTTCTCGATGGTCACCGAGGTGTTCGCGGAGACCGCGATGGTCTTGTCCAGCGTCTTGCTGAAGTCCTGTGCATCGCCGGCCCGGGCGGAGGGCACGGCGCAGGTCAGAACCAGTGCCGCGAGGGCACCGATCAGGATGCGTTGGGGGGATGTCATGACGTTCTCCTTGCTGCAAAGCGGGTTCGAATGATGGCCCCGGTCATGCCGGCGCAGGTGTGGCGCTGGGCGGAGGACCGCCGTGGTGCCCCGCGCAGGCAAAAGAAAACCGCCGGCCCGATGGGGCCGACGGTCTCTTTGATGCAGCTCGGGACGAAAGGGTTTACGCCGCCTTCTTCGCCGCCAGGTCGCGCAGCACGTACTGCAGGATGCCGCCGTGACGGTAGAAGTCGCGCTCCTTCGGGGTCAGCAGCATCACGCGGACGGTGAAGGTCTTCTCGCCGCCTTCGCCCTTGGCGACCACGGTGGCCTCCTTCGCATTGCCGTCGTCCAGGCCGGTGATCTCGAAGGTCTCATTGCCGGTCAGGCCCAGGCTCTGGGCGTTGTCGCCGTCCTTGAACTGCAGCGGAAGCACGCCCATGCCGACCAGGTTGGAGCGGTGGATGCGCTCGAAGCTCTCGGCGATCACGGCCTTCACGCCCAGCAGCAGGGTGCCCTTGGCGGCCCAGTCACGCGAGGAGCCGGTGCCGTATTCCTTGCCGGCCAGCACGATCAGCGGGGTGTTGTCCGCGGCGTACTTCATGGCTGCGTCGTACATGGCCATCTGCTCGCCGGTCGGCACGTACTTGGTGTAGCCGCCCTCGACGCCGTCCAGCATCAGGTTCTTGATGCGGATGTTGGCGAAGGTACCGCGCACCATCACGTCGTCGTTGCCGCGACGCGAACCATAGGAGTTGAACTGCACCGGCTGCACGCCACGCTCGATCAGGAAGCGGCCCGCGGGGCTGTCCTTCTTGATCGCGCCGGCGGGCGAGATGTGGTCAGTGGTGATCGAATCGCCGAACAGGCCCAGGCAGCGGGCGCCGTGGATGTCCTCGACCTTGGCCACGTCCATCGTCATGCCATCGAAGTAGGGCGGGTTCTTGATGTAGGTGGAGGCGTCGTCCCACGCGTACTGCTTGCCGTCCGGCGAGGCGATGGCGTTCCAGCGCTCGTCTCCCTTGAACACGTCGGCATAGCTCTTGGAGAACATGTCGGCGGTGACCGAGCTGGCGATCAGGTCGCTGATCTCCTTGTTGGTCGGCCAGATGTCCTTCAGGAACACGTCGTTGCCGTCCTGGTCCTGGCCGATCGGATCCTTGTCCAGCTCGATGTCGAGCGTGCCGGCGAGGGCGTAGGCGACCACCAGCGGCGGCGAGGCCAGATAGTTCATCTTCACCTCGGGATGCACGCGGCCCTCGAAGTTGCGGTTGCCCGACAGCACCGAGGCCACGGCCAGGTCGCCCTGGCTGATGCCCTGGCTGATCTCGGCCGGCAGCGGGCCGGAGTTGCCGATGCAGGTGGTGCAGCCGTAGCCGACCAGGTAGAAGCCGACCTTCTCCAGCTCGTCCATCAGGCCGGTGGCTTCCAGGTAGTCGGTGACGACCTTGGAGCCCGGGCCGAGCGACGGCTTGACCCACGGCTTGGCGGTCAGGCCCTTGGCGGCGGCCTTCTTGGCGACCAGGCCCGCGCCCAGCATCACCGCCGGGTTGGAGGTGTTGGTGCAGGACGTGATGGCGGCGATGACCACGGCGCCATCCTTCAGCTCGAAGCTCTTGCCGTCCTTCTCGACCGTCACGGAGCCTTCGGCCATGGCGTTGGCCGGATTGCCGACGGCGGTGTCGCCGCCTTCGTTGGCGAAGCGTTCGGCGTCGCCGTTCTTCGGCTTGCGGTTGGCGGTCAGCGGGCCGACCACGTCGTGGAAGTTCTTCTTCACGTCGGTCAGCAGCACGCGGTCCTGTGGACGCTTCGGACCGGCCATGGAGGGCTTGACCTCGCCCATGTCCAGTTCCAGCGTGGCGGTGAACTCGGCGTGCGGGGTGTTGGCGTCGTGCCACAGGCCCTGGGCCTTGGCGTACGCCTCGACCAGCGCGACCTGCTGGTCGCTGCGGCCGGACAGGCGCATGTAGTTCAGCGCCTCGGCATCGACCGGGAAGATGCCGCAGGTCGCGCCGTACTCGGGCGCCATGTTGGCGATGGTGGCGCGGTCGGCCAGCGGCAGGTGCTGGAGGCCCTCACCGAAGAATTCGACGAACTTGCCGACGACGCCGTGCTTGCGCAGCATCTGGGTGACGGTCAGCACCAGGTCGGTGGCGGTCGCGCCCTCCGGCAGCTTGCCGGTCAGCTTGAAGCCGACCACCTGCGGGATCAGCATCGACGAGGGCTGGCCCAGCATCGCGGCCTCGGCCTCGATGCCGCCCACGCCCCAGCCCAGCACGCCCAGGCCGTTGATCATGGTGGTGTGCGAGTCGGTACCGAACACGGTGTCCGGGTAGGCCCATAGCTGGCCGTCGACGTCCTGGCCCATGACCACGCGGGCCAGGTGCTCCAGGTTCACCTGGTGCACGATGCCGGTGCGCGGCGGCACCACCTTGAAGTTGTCCAGCGCCTTCTGGCCCCAACGCAGGAAGCTGTAGCGCTCCTGGTTGCGCTCGAACTCGATCCTGACGTTCTCGTCGATGGCGCTCTCGGATCCGAACTTGTCCACCTGCACGGAATGGTCGATGACCAGTTCGGCCGGCGACAGCGGGTTGATCAGCTCGGGATCGCCGCCCAGGTTCTTCATGGCATCGCGCATGGCGGCCAGGTCGACCACGCAGGGCACGCCGGTGAAGTCCTGCAGCACCACGCGGGCCGGGGTGAAGGCGATCTCGGTGTCCGGCTCCTTCTTCGCGTCCCAGGTCGCGACCGCCTCGATCTCCTTGGCGGTGACGCTGGCGCCGTCCTCGTTGCGCAGCAGGTTCTCGAGCAGGATCTTCATCGAGTAGGGCAGGCGCTTGAGGTCGAAGCGCTCGCCCAGCTTCGCAAGGCTGGCGTAGGCGTAGGTCGTGCCGTTGACGTCGAGGGTGTCGCGGGTGGAGAAGGAATCGTTCATGAACTGCTCCTGGCGTGGATCGGGTGGACCGCAACCGTTCCGCGGCGGTCCTTTATTCCGTCGATTATCGCGCAAAACCGCTGAACGGCGCGAACTGGCAGGCTTCGGACGGGCAGGAAATCGGTACGGCAAGCGCCGTGCGCGTGCAGCGCGGGCTAGAATGCGCGGACGCCGCGGGTCGCTGCGGCAACGGCATATGGTGCGGTGCATCGCGCATCCGCACAAACGGATTTGATGGCATGCAGCATTCGAAGATTTCGATGGCCCTGTCGGCCGTGTCCCTGCGCGACCTGGCGCTGGTGCAGGCGGTTGCGCGCGAGGCCAGCTTCACCCGCGCGGCGCAGCGCATGCACATCAGCCCCTCGGGCCTCTCGCACCAGGTGCAGAAGGTCGAGCAGGCGCTGGGCACGCCGCTGTTCGAGCGCGGCGGTCGCAGCATCCTGCCGACCGCCGCGGGCCGGCGGGTGCTGGCCCAGGTCGATGCCGTGCTCGACGCCGCCGAGCGGCTGGAACACCTGGCGCAGCAGGGTGCCACCGCCTTCGGTGGCGAACTGCGTCTGGGTGTGCCGGCCACGCTCGGGCCCTACCTGCTTCCGCACTTCATCGACCTGTTCCCGCACCGATTTCCCGGGGTCCGCCTGACTCTTTCGGAGGGCAAGCTGCGGGGGCTGCTGCGGCGCCTGCACGAGGGCGAGCTCGACGCGGTGCTGGCGCCGCCCGCGCCGGCCGCGCCGGGGCTGACCTGGCGCGCGATGTTCTTCGAACCCTACGAACTGCTGATCAATGCCGAGCATCCGCTGGCCGGCCGGACGCAGGTCGCGCTGGATGCGCTGCGACCGGAGGACGCGCGCCTGATGGCCGAGGGTCATGATGCGGACATGCAGGATGCGCTTGGCGATCTCGGCGAGGACGAGGCCGACCGCCAGGTCCAGGACGTCAGCCTGGAGAGCCTGGCCACCCTGGTGCTGCTGCAGGGTGGCTACGCACTGGTTCCGCGGCTGGCGCACGCGCGCCTGGCGTCGATCCCGAAGCTCGTACTGTCCACGATCGCGGGCGATGCGCCCGGTCGCAATATCCGCCTGTATTGGCGTCAGGCCTCGCCCTGGAAGGAGGACCTGGAGGCCTTCGGCGACCTGATCCGCCAATTGGTGGACGACGTGCCGGGATTGCAGGTCGCCAGCTGAACCACTGCGCTCAGACGATCAGTTCCCAGGCACGGAAACCGCCCTCGAAGGCGTTGGAGTTGGATCCGCGCAGCACGCCCTCGGGAAGTTCGTGCAGGTGCCGGACGTTGCCGCCGCCGAGCACGACGTAATCGGGCATGAAGGCGTTGCGCATGATCTCGATCAGCTCCAGCACGTTGCGCTCCCAGGCGTCCTGGTCCTCGAGGCAGAAGGCATCGCTGACGTAGTGCTCGTAGGTGTGCTTGCGCCAGGGCATGTGCGAGAGCTCGGTCGGCTGCAGCACGCCATTGATGATCAGCGCCGATCCCAGTCCGGTACCCAGGCCGAGGAACAGCATGCGCCCACCCCGGTAGCTACCCAGGGCCTGCATGGCCGCGTCGTTGACGATGCGCACCGGGGTATCGAAGGCGGCGGCGAAATCGAAATCCTTCCAGCCGGATCCGAGATTGATCGGGTCGCTGCGCAGGCGGCCCTCGACCACCGGTCCGGGCACGCCCAGGGTGACCACGTCGTACGGCCAGTCCTCGACCAGCGGAGCCATGCGTTTCATCATCTGCTCCGGCGTCATTCCGTTGCCGGACTTGAAGCGGCGCATCTCATCGCGGCCGGACAGGCGCATCTTCACGTTGGTGCCGCCGATGTCCAGTACCAGCACGCTGCGCTGGTCCGGGCGATGCCCGACGTCATGCTTGAGGGTCTTGCGGTACCAGCGGATGGCCGCGTTGGTCGAGCTGTCGTGCCTGAGACGCTTGCGTGGCGACTCGATTTCCTCGGCCACGCGTTTGGCCAGCACCTTGCCCAGTTCCACGCCCCACTGGTCGAACGGGTTGATATCCCAGACGGCGGCCTGCACGAACACGCTGTGCTCGTACAGCGCGACCAGCGCGCCGAGGGCGCCGGGGGTGAGGCGGTGGGCGGTGAGCAGGCTGGAGGGACGGTTGCCCTCGAACACCTTGTGTGGTGCCAGCGAGGCCGGCACGCCTTCCTCGCGAACTTCGGCGAGCGTCTTGCCGAAGGCCAGGGCCTCGGCCTGCGCGATGACGTTGGCCATCAGCAGCTCATGGTGTCGCCCCCCGGAATTGAGCGGCTGGCCGAAGGTGATGAAGTCGCACGGGATCAGGCGCGTGCCCTGGTGGATCAGTTGGTAGAACGAGTGCTGGCCGTTGGTGCCGGGCTCGCCCCAGTAGATCGGTCCGGTGTCGACGTCCAGCTTGCGGCCGCGGCGGGTGACGCGCTTGCCGTTGGACTCCATGGTCAGCTGCTGCAGGTAGGCCGGGAAGCGCTTGAGGTATTGCTCGTAGGGCAGCACCGCCACGGTGTCGGCGCCGAGGAAATTGTTGTTCCAGATGCCCAGCAGGCCCATGATCGCCGGCAGGTTGCGTTCCAGCGGCGCGTCGCGGAAGTGTTCGTCCATGGCGCGGAAGCCGGCCAGCATCTCGCCGAAGGCCTGCGGGCCGATGGCGATCATGGTCGACAGGCCGATGGCCGAGTCCATGGAGTAGCGGCCGCCCACCCAGTCCTCGAAGCCGAAGGTGTGGGCCGCGTCGATGCCGAACTTGCGCACTTGTTCGCGGTGGGTCGACAGCGCCACGAAATGCTGCTTGACGGCGTTGCGGTGCTCACGCCCGGCCGCGGCCTTCAGCCACTCGCGCGCGCTGTGCGCGTTGGTCATGGTCTCCAGCGTGGTGAAGGTCTTGGAAGCGACGATGAACAGCGTTTCCTCGGGATTGAGGTCGCGCACGGCCTCGGCGAAATCGGTGCGGTCGATGTTGGAGACGAAACGCATGTTCAGGCTGCGGTCGCTGTAGAAGCGCAGCGCCTCATAGGCCATCACCGGGCCGAGGTCGGAGCCGCCGATGCCGATGTTGACGATGTTGCGGATGCGCTTGCCGCTGTAGCCGGTCCGGGTACCGTGGCGGATGGTGTCTGCGAACTCGGACATGCGCGCCAGCGTCTCGTGCACGCCGGGCACGACGTTTTCGCCGTCGCATTCGATCACGCTGTCGGCGGGCGCGCGCAAGGCGATGTGCAGGGCCGATCGCTGTTCGGTGTCGTTGACCCTGTCGCCGGCGAACATGGCGTCGCGGCGTTTTTCCACCTGGCATTGGCGCGCCAGGTCGAACAGGTGTCCAAGGGTGGTTTCGTCGACTCGTTGCTTGGAATAGTCCAGGCGCCAGCCCGCTGCCTCTGCGCAGAAGCGTTTGGCGCGGTCCGGGTCGTTCGTGAACAGGTCACGCAGATGACGTTTTTCGATGCGCCGGCCATGCTTTTCGAGAGCCTGCCAGGCGGCTTTGCTGCGTAACGTGCTCATGGGTCTCCTTCGGGGGCGTTGCTTGAATCAGGGAAAAAGTGAAAACGTGGCAGGGCCGGGCGCGCCGGTCAACCGCTGTCCAGCGTGGCACCGGTGAGCAGGCCGCGCGCAAGCATCGCACACTGCTTGCGGTGGATCAGCAGCTGCCACTGGCGGCCGCCGGTCTGGCGCCACAGCACCGCAGCGCGCAATGCGGCCAGCAGCGCGGCGCGAATGCGCTCGACCACGTTCTTCTGTTGCAGCAGCAGGGGCGAGCCGCTGACCATCACCCTCGGGCGCAGGGTGGAGATCGTGGACACGTACAGTTCCGCCAGGCGCGCGGTCACGGTGGCGTGGGTGAAGCTGAAATGGTCGGCCTGGCGCTGCGCCTGCTCGATCCCCTCGCGCAGCACCCCGGTGAGGCGCTTGCGGCCGGAGAAGGTGCGTTCCACGCGCAGCACGGTCACGGCCATGCGTGCGATGGCCAGTTCCTCGGAGCTGTTTTCGAACTGTTCGGTCAACGTGCGCAGGCCCAGGCGCACGCCGGCGATGCCGCCGAACACGGACGGCACGTCGTCGGCATCGATGCGGAAGATGCTGGCCATGGAGTGCTCGAAGGCCGTTTCGTCGCACTGTCCGCGCGTGGCCATCTGGTGGGCCAGCACGCAGCCCTGGAAGACGCCGGCCAGCGCCAGGATGCGGTCCTCGTTCAAGATCGGCCTCCGTGGCACCTGGATGCGGCGTGCTCGGTGAGGGGCTGCCGGTTGGCGTTCATGGTTGGTTTCCTGTCAGGCATGGGTTGCTGCGGGTTGATCGGCCAGGCCGCCGAAAGCGGCGTCGGTGGCCTCGATGATGCCACCGCCGAGACAGGCCTCGCCGTCGTAGAACACGACCGACTGGCCCGGCGTCACGGCGCGTTGGGGCTGTTCGAACTCGATGCGGGCCGTGTCCGCCTCGATGCGGACGCGGCAGGCCTGGTCGTGCTGGCGGTAGCGGACCTTGGCCGTGCAGGAAAATTCCTGCCCCGGGGCCTTGCCTGCCACCCAGGTCAGGCCCGAAGCATGCACCCGGTGCGACATCAGCCACGCGTTCTCGCCGCCCTGGGCGACGTACAGGACATTCTCGGCGACGTTCTTGCCGACCACGTACCACGGCTGGCCGGAGGCCCCGCGTCGTCCGCCGATGTTCAGGCCGCTGCGCTGGCCCAGGGTGTAGTACATCACCCCGTCATGTTCGCCGACCGGCTCGCCGTCGGGCGTGCGCATCTCGCCCGGTTGCGCGGGGATGTACTTTCCCAGGAACTGGCGGAAATTGCGCTCGCCGATGAAGCAGATGCCGGTCGAATCCTTCTTCGCATGCGTGGGCAGGCCGGCGGCCTCGGCCAGGCGCCGGACCTCGTGCTTGGGCAGGTCGCCGATCGGGAACAGGGTCGCGCCCAGCTGCTCCTGTCCCAGCGCATGCAGGAAATAAGTCTGGTCCTTGTTCGCATCCACCGCGCGCAGCAGCCTCCACTGGCCATCGCGGCAATCGATGCGGGCGTAGTGGCCGGTGGCGATCTTCTCCGCGCCCAGTGCGCGAGCGTGTTCAAGGAAGGTGCGGAACTTGATTTCGCGGTTGCACAGCACGTCGGGATTGGGCGTACGGCCGGCGCGGTATTCGGCCAGGAAATGCTCGAACACGCCGTCCCAGTATTCAGCGGCGAAGTTGCGGTTGTGGAACGGAATGCCGAGCGCGGCACAAACGGCCACGGCGTCCTTGCGGTCGAGGTCGGCGCGGCAAGGTCCCTGCCGCGTGTCTTCCTCCCAGTTCTGCATGAACAGGGCCTGGACCTCGTGGCCGGCCTCGAGCAGGCGCAGGGCGGCGACCGAGGAATCGACGCCGCCGGACAGGCCGAGCATGACCTTCATGCCGGTTCCGCGGTGCGGTCCAGCAGGCAGGTCACCGTGTCCAGCGGCAGGCGACGACCGGCCAGCCAGGCGTCGATGCTCTCCAGCACCAGCGGGCTGCGCAGCTGTCCGCCCAGCGCCTCGATTTCGTCGCGGCGCAGCCAGTGGGGACCGATGATGCCTTCGTCCAGGGGATGTTCCGGATGGTGACGCAGTGCGTCACCGGCGAAGCTGAAGCGCACGATGTGATCCTGGTGTTCGGGGCTGAACCACTGGTGGACGCCGACCAGGTGCCGCAGTTCGATATCCCACCCGGTCTCCTCCAGTGTCTCGCGGACCGCGGCCGCGGCCAGGGACTCGTCCGGCTCCAGGTGGCCTGCAGGCTGGTTGTAGCGGATCCGGCCCGAGACCGACTCCTCGACCATCAGGAACCGGCCCTCCTTGTCGCAGACCACGCTGGCCACGGTGACGTGGGGGCACCATACGGCCGATGCAGTGGTATTGGCATCGTTCATGCTTATGATTTTTTGTCGTCAAGCGTGGAAAAAACCCATTGTGCCACCACTTTTGCAACACGGGCCGGATCGATCCATGATCCGGCCCGCCGTATAATCGATCCCGAAGACCGACACGCATTCATTCCATGGCCCACGACCCCGACAACGACCATCCGCACGAACACGAGCATGAGCATGAACACGGCATCGCCGTGGAGCAGGCCAAGCCCAAATTGGGCAAGCCGCCCATGTTCCAGGTCGTGCTGCTGAATGACGACTACACGCCGATGGACTTCGTCGTCGATGTCCTCAGATCGTTCTTTTCCATGGAGCAGGAGCGTGCCGTCCAGGTCATGCTGCATGTGCATACCCGTGGCAAGGGCGTGTGCGGCGTGTTCTCGCGGGAGGTGGCCGAAACCAAGGTCACCCAGGTCAACGAGTACTCAAGGACCCATCAACATCCGCTGATGTGCACTATGGAAAAGTTGTGACAACCCCCATCTAATGGTGGCAAGGTCCCGTACAAGACGGGCGTGAAGCAAGAATGGCAGGAGACGATCCGCATGTTTAGCAAGGACCTCGAACTCACCATCGGTCAGTGCTACAAGTCTGCGCGCGAACAGCGTCATGAATTCATGACCGTTGAACACCTGCTGCTTGCGCTGCTCGACAACGCATCGGCGACCACGGTGCTGCGCGCCTGCAACGTGGACCTGGACCGCCTGCGCGAGGCGCTCGCCAAGATCATCGAGGAAACCGTCCCGGTGTTGCAGGAGGGCGACGAGCGCGACACCCAGCCCACGCTGGGCTTCCAGCGAGTGCTGCAGCGCGCCGTCTACCACGTGCAGTCGTCCGGACGGAAGGAAGTGACCGGCGCCAACGTGCTGGTGGCGATCTTCGGCGAGAAGGACTCGCACGCGGTGTATTTCCTGCAGCAGCAGGACGTCACGCGCCTGGACGTGGTCAACTACATCTCGCACGGCATTGCGCGCATCGGCGACGAGGATGCCGAGGCTCCGCCCGCGGCCGAACAGCGCGAGGGCGAGGAAGGCGCTGCCGAGGCGGCCGGCAATCCGCTCTCCGAATTCGCCAACAACCTCAACATCCTGGCCGAGGAGGGTCGGATCGATCCGCTGATCGGGCGCCAGGAAGAGATCGAGCGCACCATCCAGGTGCTGTGCCGCCGACGCAAGAACAACCCGCTGTACGTGGGCGAGGCCGGCGTGGGCAAGACCGCGCTGGCCGAGGGCCTGGCCAAGCGCATCGTCGAGGGCGACGTGCCCGAAGTCCTGGCCGACAGCACCATCTGGGCGCTGGACCTGGGCGCGCTGGTCGCCGGCACCAAGTATCGTGGCGACTTCGAGAAGCGCCTGAAGGCGGTGATCGGCCAGCTGAAGAAGGAAAAGGGCGCGATCCTGTTCATCGACGAGATCCACACCATCATCGGCGCCGGTTCGGCGTCCGGCGGCACCATGGATGCGTCCAACCTGATCAAGCCGATGCTGGCCTCGGGCGAGCTGCGCTGCATCGGTTCGACCACGTTCCAGGAATTCCGCGGCATCTTCGAGAAGGACCGGGCCCTGGCGCGGCGCTTCCAGAAGATCGACATCGTCGAGCCGAGCATTGCCGAGAGCGTGGAGATCCTGCGCGGCCTGAAGGAACGTTTCGAGGACCACCACGCGGTGCAGTACAGCAACGAGGCGCTGCAGGCGGCGGTGGATCTTTCGGTCAAGCACATTCCCGACCGGCTGCTGCCGGACAAGGCTATCGACGTGATCGACGAGGCCGGTGCCCGCCAGCGCCTGTTCCCGGAGAACGAGCGCAGCGACCGCATCGAAGTGGCCGACATCGAATTCATCGTCGCGCGCATGGCGCGCATCCCGACCAAGCAGGTGTCCGCGTCCGACCGCGACGTGCTGCAGAGCCTGGAACGCAACCTGAAGATGGTGGTGTTCGGGCAGGATCCGGCCATCGAGGCGCTGGCTGCCTCGATCAAGATGGCCCGCTCGGGCCTGGCCGATCCGAAGAAGCCCATCGGCAGCTTCCTGCTGGCCGGCCCGACCGGCGTGGGCAAGACCGAGGTCACCCGCCAGCTCGCCATGCAGCTGGGCATCGAGATGATCCGCTTCGACATGTCCGAGTACATGGAGGCGCATTCGGTCTCGCGCCTGGTCGGCGCGCCCCCGGGCTACGTCGGCTTCGACCAGGGCGGCCTGCTGACCGAGGCGGTCACCAAGCATCCGCACTGCGTGCTGCTGCTGGACGAGATCGAGAAGGCCCATCCGGACGTGTTCAACATCCTGCTGCAGATCATGGATCGCGGCGTGCTGACCGACACCAACGGTCGCGAGGCCAACTTCAAGAACGTGATCGTGGTGATGACCACCAACGCCGGCGCGCAACTGGCCTCGCGTCGCACCATCGGCTTCGTCGAGCAGAACCACCAGACCGACGCGATGGAAACCATCCGCCGCACCTTCACGCCGGAGTTCCGCAACCGCCTGGATGCGATCATCCAGTTCAGCTCGCTGGACTTCGAGCACATCCTGCGCGTGGTCGACAAGTTCCTGATCGAGCTGGAGACCCAGCTCAACGAGAAGCAGGTGGCCGTCGATGTCAGTGCCGAGGCGCGGCGCTGGCTGGCCGAACGCGGCTTCGACCCGCAGATGGGCGCGCGGCCGATGGCCCGGGTCATCCAGGAGCACATCAAGCGTCCGTTGGCCGACGAGCTGCTGTTCGGCAAGCTGTCCAACGGCGGCAAGGTGCACCTGGACGTGCGCGACGGGGAACTGGTCGTCGAGACCGAAGCCGGACAGAAACTGCCTGCCACCGTCGAATGATCCCCGATGTCCAGGCGGACACGGCCGGGCCCGGGGCGGAAGCCGCTCCGGGCCTTTTGTTGGCATCGGGACCCTGCCGGCACGTACGGCAGGACAGGCACGAAAATTCCGCCCGGTGATGCGGGCGGATGGCGTCATGGGACGGCAGCAAACGCCGGGCCGCAGCCCGCGTGCTTTACTTCATGCGGTAAGTGATCCGGCCCTTGGTCAGGTCGTACGGCGTCATTTCGACGCGGACCTTGTCGCCGGTGAGGATGCGGATGTAGTGCTTGCGCATGCGACCGGAGATATGGGCGGTGATCACGTGGCCGTTCTCCAGCTCCACGCGGAACATGGTGTTGGGCAGGGTTTCCAGGACCTTGCCTTCCATCTCGATGACGTCGTCTTTGGCCATAAACTCTTCGATGGGCGGGCCGGGACGGCCGCGTAAGCGGGGTATTTTGCCACGCACGGCCACGCGATCAAAGGCACGACTGCACCAAGCTGCTTTCAGCCGGAGTTTTCGGGGCCGAAATAGGCATCCAGCTTTTCGTGGATTTCCTGTTCGATGCGCGGCTTCAACGCGGCCAGCAGCATGCCCAGGCGCGCCTGCACGTGCACCTCGTCGTCGTCCACGGTGATGCCGCCGTCGATCCCCATGTGGCGCAGGCGCAGGGTATCGGCTTCCCAGTGGGTCTGGACGCCGAATTTCTCCTGCATGCGGGCGGCCAGCTTGTCCACGTGGGCACGAGCCTGCTGGCGGTCCTGGTGATGTCGGCGGCGGATGTCGATCGAGGGCATGAAGGCTCCGGAACAGCAAGTGAACATCGACCGCCACACACGTCGCGACCGGCAGGGGACCTGCGGGTATGATGATACGCGCAGCCACCCGGGCCGATCGAGCCGGGGTCGTCGATCCGGCATGCGACGGCAGCGGTCAGGGAAAGGCCCCAAGGGATACACATCCATGCGCATCGAATTTGCCAACGCCGAACGCACCGGCATCGAATGGAACCGGCGGGAACTGCGCATCGGCAGCGCCGCCGACAACGACCTGGTGCTGGATGGTGCCGGCGTGGCCCCGCACCACGTGCGTCTGCTGCACGATGCGCGCGGACTGACGTTGCTGGTCGCGGACGGAGCCGGGCGCGTGTATCTGAACGCACGCCAGGTCCGCGAGCGCGCCCTGCTGCGCGCGGGCGACAACCTGGGGATTGGCGATCATCGCTTGCGCCTGTGCCGGGACGGCTCGGATGCTGACTCGGAGGCGGTCGGCGCCGCCAGCCTGCGGGTGGTGGCCGGGCCGCTGTCCGGTCGCGCGCGCAGTGTCGGCGAGCGCCTGGACCTGTGCAATTTCGATCCGTGGCCGCTGGGCCTGGGGCATGCGCCGGAAGCGTGCGTTTCGCTGGTGCGCGAGAGCGACGGCATCCATCTGCACAGTCGCGATCTTCCCGAGGCCGTCTTTCTGCACGTCAATGGCGTGGTTGCGGATCACCTTCGGCTGCGCGATGGTGACCAGATCGCGATCGGTCCGCATCGTTTCGTGCTCGATGCCTGCCCGGCCTCGGACGGCGTGCCCGCCGCGCCGGCGGACGAAGAGCTTCCCGCCCCCGAGAACAGCGCCGGCCCCCGACGCGAAGTGTGGTGGCTGATCTTCACCGCGGCGCTGCTGGCACTGGTGATCTCGATCCTGTTCCTGGTCTGACGGCGGCCCGTCTGCCGCGCCACGGGTGCATGTGAACAAAGTGCATGAAGGCGCACTTGCAGTCGCCGGGCGTCGGGCCATAATCGATCCATGCGGCCCAGCGGCCGCGTTTTTCTTTCCGGCACGTGCATCCCTTCATGACCCGATTCGCCCGTCCATGGAATTTCAGCGCAGGTCCGGCGATGCTGGCACCGGAGGTACTCGAGCAGGCGCAGCGCGAACTGACCGACTGGCGCGGCACCGGCGTGTCGGTGATGGAGGTCTCCCATCGCGGCGCCGAGTTCATGGCCATGGCGGCCGAGGCCGAACAGGATCTGCGTACGCTGATGCGGATTCCGGCCGGCTACACGGTGCTGTTCCTGCAGGGTGGTGCGACGCAGCATTTCGCCCAGTTGGCGATGAACCTGGCCGCGCCGGACGATGTCGCCGATTACGTGATCACCGGCCACTGGAGCCAGAAGGCGGCTCGCGAGGCCGGGCCCTACGTGCGCGTGCAACTGGCCGGCAGCAGCGAGGAGGACGGTTTCCGCCGGCTGCCCGGGCGCATCGAGGCCGACCCCGCCGCGGCCTACTTGCACTACACGCCGAACGAGACCATCCACGGCGTGCAGTTCCACGACATCCCACAGGCCGGCGAGGTGCCGCTGGTCGCCGACATGTCCTCGGACATCCTTTCCCAATCGCTGGACGTGTCGCGTTTCGGCATGATCTATGCCGGCGCGCAGAAGAACATCGGGCCGTCCGGACTGGTGCTGGCGATCCTCCGCGACGACCTGCTGCAACGCCCGGGCCGGCCAATGGCGGACATCTTCCGCTACGCCAGGCACGCCGAGCGCGATTCGATGCTCAACACGCCCAATACCTGGGGCTGGTACCTGGCCGGGCTGACCTTCAAGTGGCTGCTGGCGCAGGGTGGGCTGGAAGCCATGGGGGAACGCAACGCGGCCAAGGCCGAGGCGCTGTATGCCGCCATCGACGCCTCCGGCGGTTTCTACCGCAACGAGGTCGACCCGGCGGCGCGTTCGCGCATGAACGTGACCTTCCGGCTGCACGACGAGGCGCTGGACGCAGCCTTCCTGGAGGCATCGGCCCAGGCCGGCCTGATGGCGTTGAAGGGCCATCGTGAGCTGGGCGGCATGCGCGCCTCGATCTACAACGCCATGCCGATGGAAGGCGTGCAGGCGCTGGTCGATTTCATGGGCGATTTCGCCCGACGTCACGGTTGAGGCAAAAAAGATGAGCAAACCGGCACCCGGCACAACCCAGTTCACCCTGGCCGAGGCTCGCGAGCGCATCGACGCCATCGACCGCGACATCCAGGCGCTGATCGCCGAGCGCGCGCAATGGGCACAGCAGGTCGGCAAGGCCAAGGGCGACCTCGAGGCCGCCGTGGACTACTACCGCCCCGAACGCGAGGCGCAGGTCCTGCGGCGCGTGGTCGACCGCAACGACGGTCCGCTGTCGAACCAGGAGATGGTGCGCCTGTTCCGCGAGATCATGTCCGCCTGCCTGGCCCAGCAGGAGCCGCTGAAGATCGGCTACCTGGGGCCGGAAGGCACCTTCAGCGAACAGGCCGCGCGCAAGCATTTCGGCCATTCCTCGCACGGCCTGCCGCTGGGCAGCATCGAGGAGGTGTTCCAGGAGGTGGAAGCCGGACACGCCGATTTCGGCGTGGTGCCGGTGGAGAACTCGGGGCAGGGCACCATCCAGGTCACGCTGGACATGTTCCTGACCTCGGACCTGAAGATCTGCGGCGAGGTCGAGCTTCGCGTGCACCAGTACCTGTTCTCGCGGACCGGCCGCATGCAGGACATCGAGCGGGTCTTCTCGCACCCGCAGTCGCTGGCGCAGTGCAAGGCCTGGCTGCGCCAGAACCTTCCCGAGATCGAATGCGTGCCGGTGGCCAGCAACGCCGAGGCCGCCCGACGCGCGCGCAACGCCGACGATGCGGCGGCCATCGCCGGCGAGAGCACCGGCCTGGTCTATGGCCTGACCACGCTGGCCGGCCCGGTCGAGGACCGGCCGGACAACACCACCCGTTTCCTGGTGCTGGGGCGCGAACTGTTCCCGCCTTCGGGCAACGACCGCACTTCGGTGCTGGTGTTCGTCAAGGACCAGCCCGGCGCGCTGGCCCACGTGCTGGGTCCGCTGGCCGCGCACAAGGTCACCATGAACCGGATCGAGTCGCGCCCGGCGCACGCCGGCAAATGGGTGTACGCATTCTTTATCGACATTGGCGGCCACGTGGACGACGCGGCGGTGCGCGCGGCGCTGGAGGACATGTCGCCGTTCGCCTCGGAGATCAAGATCCTTGGTTCGTACCCGGTGGCGGTGCCTTGAGTTTCGATGCCCAGCGCCTGGCGCAGCCGGCCATCCAGCGCCTGCGCGCCTACGATCCCGGGCACGACCTGCCGGCGCTGCGCCGGCGCTTCGGCGCGGTGCTGGCCGAACTGGGCTCGAACGAGAACCCACTCGGTCCCAGCCCGCGGGCACTGGAGGCCGCGCGCCATGCGCTGCTCGAGAGCCACCGTTATCCCGATCCACGCGACGGCGCCCTGCGCGAGGCGCTGGCTGCGCATCACGGCGTGGCTGCGGACGAGCTGGTCTTCGGCAACGGCTCGCACGAGTTGCTGATGCTGCTGGGCCAGTGCTTCGCCGGTCCGGACGCCGCGGTGATGCATGCGCAGTTCGGCTTCGCCGTGTTCGCCCTTGCGACCGCGGCTGCGGGCGCGCGTTCGGTTGTGGTTCCGGCCCTGCCGAGGGAGGACGTCCATGCGCCCATGGGCCACGACCTCGACGCCATGGCAAACGCCCTGCGCGAAGACGTGCGACTGGTGTACCTGGCCAACCCCAACAACCCGACCGGTACATGGTTCGATCTCGTGGCCCTTCGCTCCTTCCTCGACCGGGTTCCGCGCGACGTGCTGGTCGTGGTCGACGAAGCCTACGGGGAATACATGCAGGCACCGGGGCTGGCCTCGTCGCTGGCACTGCGCGGGGACTTTCCCAACCTGATCGTCACGCGGACCTTCTCCAAGGCCTACGCGCTGGCCGGGCTGCGGGTGGGCTACCTGGTCGCGGACGCTTCCGTGGTGGCGGTGCTGGAGCGCCTGCGCGAATCGTTCAATGTCAATGCGGTGGCCCAGGCTGCGGCAACCGCGGCGCTGGGTGATGGCGAGCACCTTCGCCGCTCGATCGAAAGCAACGCCCAAGCACGAATGCGCCTGGCCGAAGCCCTGGGCGCGCTCGGATGGACCACGCTGCCCTCGCAGACCAATTTCTTGTTGATGGACCTTGGAGACGATGCTTCCGTGCTGGAATCGAAACTGTTCGGCAAGGGCGTGATCGTACGCCCGATGGGCGGCTACGGCCTGCCGCAGACTCTGCGTGTAAGCATCGGTTCGCCTGTCGAAAATGAGCGCCTTCTGGAGGCGTTGCAATGAACGCTCGCCTGGACTGGAACAGCCGGCCGGTCACTGCACCGCTGCGGGGCACGGTACATGTGCCCGGCGACAAGTCGGTCTCGCACCGCGCAGTGATGCTTGCCGCGATCGCCGCGGGCGAATCGCGGATTCACGGGTTCCTGGAAGGCGAGGACACCCGCGCCACCGCGCGCATCATGCAACAGCTCGGCGTGCGCATCGAGACGCCGGAACCGGGCGAGCGCATCGTCCACGGCGTCGGCCTGCACGGGCTGCGCGGCAGCGATACGCCCCTCGATTGCGGCAATGCCGGCACCGGCATGCGCCTGCTGGCAGGACTGCTGGCGGGGCAGGCCTTCGACAGTACGCTGGTCGGCGATGCCTCGTTGTCGAAGCGACCGATGGCGCGTGTGATCGATCCGCTGACGGCCATGGGCGCGCGCATCGACAGCCATGATCGACTGCCGCCTCTGCATATCCATGGCGGGTGCAGGCTGCGGGGCATGCGCCACGAGCCCGAGGTGGCCAGTGCCCAGGTCAAGTCGGCGCTGCTTCTGGCCGGCCTGTATGCCGAGGGCGAGACCGAGGTGGTGGAAAAGCATCCCACCCGCGACTACACCGAACGCATGCTCGAGGCCTTTGGCGTACCCATGGAATACGCGCCAGGTCGCGCATGCGTGCGCGGCCCGGCCGTGCTCGAGGCGACCGATATCCAGGTGCCGGCCGATTTTTCCTCGGCGGCCTTCTTCCTGGTGGCCGCAAGCATGGTGCCCGGTTCGGATCTGTTGCTGCCCGCGGTCGGCCTGAACCCGCGTCGCACCGGCCTGCTCGAGGCGCTGCGCCGCATGGGCGCCGACATCGTCGTCGGCAACCGCCGCGAGGTCGCCGGCGAATCGATCGGCGACCTGCGCGTGCGGCATGCCCCGTTGCACGGCGTGGCCCTGCCGGCGTCGGTCGTGCCGGACATGATCGACGAATTCCCGGCGCTGTTCGTGGCGGCGGCGCTGGCCGAGGGCGAGACCGTGGTGACGGGCGCGGCCGAGCTGCGCGTGAAGGAATCGGATCGCCTGGGGGGCATGGCGCAGGTGCTGCGTACGCTGGGTGCCGAGGTCGAGGAATACCCGGACGGTGCCCGCATCCGGGGCGGTGCACTGCGCGGTGGCCGCGTGGACAGCCACGGCGACCATCGGATTGCCATGAGTGCGGCCATTGCCGGCCTGCGTGCGCAGGCGCCGGTGACGATCACCGACTGCGCCAACGTGGCCACTTCCTTCCCCGGCTTCTTCGAGCGGGCCAAGGGCTGCGGTTTTGCGCTGGAGACCGGGGCCTTCCGCGACTGAAGAGTCGCTTCGGACCGCTTGCAGGGCAAGGTATGCTGCGCGTCATGAAACGAGGTTCCGCATGACGTCCGATTTGCCCCCGTTCATCGTTGCCATTCCCGCGCGCCATGCATCCACGCGCCTTCCCGGCAAGCCGTTGCGCCTGCTCGGCGGCATGCCGTTGGTGGTGCGCGTGGCCGAGCGCGCGCTGGCGTCCGGCGCCCGGCAGGTCGTGGTGGCCACCGACGATGCACGCATCGCCGCCGCGCTGGCGGGCCACGACGTGCATGTGTGCATGACCGACCCCGCGCTGGCCTCGGGCAGCGACCGGCTGGCCGCCTGCGCCCGCGAACTGGACTGGGACGACGATGCCATCGTGGTCAACTTGCAGGGCGACGAGCCGTTTGCTCCCGAGGCCGGGATTCGTGCCGCGGTAGCCGCGCTGGCCGGCAGCGACGCACCCATGGCCACGCTGGCCGCGCCGCTGGCATCCAGTCACGAGTTGTTCGATCCGCATTGCGTGAAGCTGGTGCGTTCCCTCGACGGGCGGGCCCTGTATTTCACCCGCGCGCCGGTGCCGTGGGCGCGTGACGCCTTTGCCGTGGACCGAGGGCGCTTGCCGGACAAGGTCCCGTTCCTGCGCCACATCGGCCTGTATGCGTACCGTGCGAGCTTCCTGCGTCGATTCGCCGAGCTGGCGCCGACCCCGCTGGAACAGGCCGAGTCGCTGGAACAGCTGCGCGCGCTCGAGCACGGCCATACGATCCAGGTGGCAATGACACCGGAACCTTTCCCGCCGGGCATCGATACCGAAGCGGACCTCGAGCGTGCGCAAAAGCATCTGGAGGAGCATGGATCGTGAGTGAAGGCGAGGGGATCCTGTTCGTGTGTCTGGGCAATATCTGCCGGTCGCCGCTGGCCGAAGCCGTGGCGCGCCGCGAGTTCGAGCGGGCCGGACTGGCGATGCCGGTGGACTCGTGCGGCACCGGCGGCTGGCATGTCGGCGATGGCGCCGATCCGCGTTCGGTACGCGCCGGTGCCGATTCCGGCTACGACCTGAAGCCGCATCGAGCACGCCAGCTGGAGACGGCCGACTTTTCGCGCTGGCGCTGGCTGCTGGCCATGGACCAGGCCAACTTGCGCGACATGCGCGTGCGCTGTCCCGGGCACCTGCACGAGCGCCTGGGACTGTTCCTGGAGGTGTCCGGCGTGCAGCCGGGCGGGGAAGTGCCCGATCCGTACTACGGCCGGGCCAAGGACTTTCGCGCCGTGGTGTCGCTGGTGCAGGACGGCGTGGTTGGCCTGATCGAACGCCTGCGTTCCAGCTGAACAGGCGGTCTGGCTCCGCTGTGCGGACCGGGCGGGTCGCGTAGAATCGTTTTTTTCCAAAGCCTGCACCCGTGATGTCCTCCGCAGCACCCGTTGCATTCGATGGCAAGGCCTTCGTACGCACCCTGACCACCTCGCCCGGCGTCTACCGCTACTACGACGCGGACGGCGAGCTGCTGTACGTGGGCAAGGCGGCGAACCTGAAAAAGCGCGTGGGCAGCTATTTCCTCAAGCCGCGCATGGAGCCGCGCATCGCCTCGATGGTCTCGCAGATCGCGCGTGCGGAGACCACCGTCACGCGCACCGAGGCCGAGGCGCTGCTGCTGGAATCGCAGCTGATCAAGCAGCTCAAGCCGCGCTACAACATCCTGCTGCGCGACGACAAGAGCTACCCGTACATCTATCTTTCCAGCAAGGACGACTATCCGCGCCTGGGATTCCACCGTGGCGCGCGCAAGGCGCCGGGGCGCTACTTCGGGCCGTTTCCCAGCGCCTGGGCGGTGCGCGAGAGCCTCAACGCGATGCAGAAACTGTTCCGCGTGCGCCAGTGCGAGGACAGCTACTTCCGCAACCGCTCGCGACCGTGCCTGCAATACCAGATCGGCCGCTGCAGCGCGCCCTGCGTGCAATACATCAGCCGCGAGGACTACGCCCGCGACGTGCGCCACGCCGAGATGTTCCTGGAGGGGCGCAGCAGCGTCGTGATCGAGGAGATGAGCCAGGCCATGGAAGCGGCCAGCGCGGCGCTGGAATTCGAACGCGCCGCGGCCCTGCGCGACCAGGTCGCCGTGCTGCGCAAGCTGCAGGCACAGCACCACGTGCAGGGCGCCAGCGCCGACATGGACGTGATCGCCTGCCGCATCGAGGGCGGCGTGGCTTGCGTGAGCGTGCTGTTCTTCCGCAACGGCCTGTCGCTGGGCTCGCGCGATTTCTTCCCGCGCCTGCCGCTGGATGCCAGCGAGTCGGACGTACTTGAGCAGTTCATCGCCCAGTACTACGTGGACCGCCCGGTGCCGTCCGAACTGGTGCTGAGCGCGGCGGTGGAGGCGCGCGAGGCGCTGGCCGAGGCCCTGGCCCAGCGCAGCGCGCACGCGGTGCAGGTCAAGCATGCCGTGCGCGGCGAGCGGGCACGCTTTCGCGACCTGGCGCTGCGCAACGCCAGCGCCGCACTGACCGCACGCCTGGCCAGCCGGCAGACCCTGGGCTCGCGCTTCAAGGACCTGGCCCGGCTGCTGGAACTGGATGCGCCGCCACAGCGCATCGAATGCTTCGACATCAGCCACACGCGCGGCGAGGCCACCGTGGCCTCGTGCGTGGTGTTCAGTCCGGAAGGACCGGAGAAATCGCATTACCGGCGCTTCAACATCGCCGGCATCACGCCCGGTGACGACTATGCCGCGATGCACCAGGCGCTGACGCGGCGTTTCCGCAAGCTGGCCGAAGGCGAGGGTGCGCGGCCGGACATCCTGCTGATCGACGGCGGCAGCGGGCAGGTGGCACAGGCGATGGACGTGCTGGCTGAAATGGGCCTGGGCGATATCCGCGTGATCGGCGTGTCCAAGGGACCGGCACGACGTGCGGGCGATGAAAACCTGATTCTTGCCGATACCGGGAAGACCCTGCATCCCGGCTCCTCATCGCCGGCACTGCACCTGATCGATGCCGTGCGCGACGAGTCCCATCGCTTCGCCATCAGCGGGCACCGCAAACGCCGCCAGAAGACGCGTGAGCGCAGCGTGCTGGAAGAGGTGCCCGGCATCGGCCCACGCCGTCGCGCGGCGCTTCTGCGCGCGTTCGGTGGCCTGGACGGCGTCGAGTCCGCCGGTGTCGAGGAACTCATGCAGGTCGGCGGGATCCATCGCGACCTGGCCGAACGAATCTACGCGGCGCTACACGGATGAGCGCGGGCGTGCGTGCAAGCCGGGGGTCCGCTTGCGTATCCTGTGAACACGAATGAGGCAATGACAAGACGATGCGCATCAACCTGCCGACCTGGCTGACACTGTTCCGCGTGATGCTGCTCCCGGTCATGGTGGCGATCTTCTATCTCCATGACCTGATTCCGCTCGTGCCGCTGCGGGTGGCCAACGCAGGCGCGGCCCTGGTGTTCCTGGCCGCCGCGGTCACCGACTGGTTCGACGGCTACCTCGCGCGTCGCTGGAACCAGACTTCGGCCTTCGGCGCCTTTCTCGACCCGGTCGCCGACAAGCTCATGGTTACGGTGACGCTGTTCCTGCTGGTGCAGAGCCATCCGACCGCGCTGCTTGCGGTGGTGGGCGCGATCATCGTCGGTCGCGAGATCGGCATCTCCGCACTGCGCGAATGGATGGCCGGGCTGGGCAAGGGATCTCAGGTGCGTGTACGGATGCTGGGCAAGCTCAAGACGCTGGTCCAGATCGTGGCCATCGTGGTGCTGCTGCTCGAGCACGACAAGGATGCCGAACCGTTGCGCAACTGGTACGTGGGCGAGTCCTTGCTGGTGATCGCGGCGATCCTGACCATCTGGTCCGGGCTGGCCTATCTGCGTGCTGCGTGGCCGACATTGCGCGGTGATCGTGATCCGGATGAACCCTGAGACCGGAAAGTCGCGCACGAAGGCTTGACAGGTGTGTCTGGAACCGTAAGATACGCGGCTCCCGAGCGGGAATAGCTCAGTTGGTAGAGCACGACCTTGCCAAGGTCGGGGTCGCGAGTTCGAGTCTCGTTTCCCGCTCCAAGATACATTTGCAAAACCTCGGCTCGCCGGGGTTTTGTTTTTTCCGCCGTACGCGGCTAAGCTTCGCGCGGTGCGTCACCCGGCCAGGTGGCAGAGTGGTTATGCAGCGGCCTGCAAAGCCGTGTACGCCGGTTCGATTCCGACCCTGGCCTCCAAATGCGTCATGATGCGCGCGAAGCGTGCAGCACGAACCCCGCTCCGGCGGGGTTTTTTCGTTTCCACGTGTGTGACAAAGCGCGCGCGGCATGCAGTATCCTCGACATCGCTGCATTCGAGCTGCCTGCTGCCCGGCTGGCGGAACTGGTATACGCAAGAGACTTAAAATCTCTCGGGGTTTTCCCCATGCGGGTTCGACTCCCGCGCCGGGCACCACGACGCAGGCCACGGAGGGGTGATTCGATGCGGCGGCCTCCGGGACGCGGGGCCGCGAACGCCGGCGAGGACCCGATCAGGGCCGGATTTCAATTTCGCCGGGCGTCGATGCGCGCCTGTCCAATTCGTCCAGGTACACGGCGACCGTTTCGCCGCAGCGGGCGTGTTGACCGCGAGCCAGCGCGTGCGCCAGGCGCAAGGCCGAGTCCCGATCCGGGCACTGCGCCGCATGCACCGTATTGTGGCGGATGACCCAGACGCCATGACTGGGATAGATCCGGAACACGTGGGCCGCCATGGTACGAAGCGCCTCTACGCGGAAGTTTCCCTATACCCGGATCATCGTTGAAACCTGGCGGCCTGGCTGTCAGGGAATACCGACCCGGCGTGTAGGAAACGGATTTTACGGAAACGAGGACGGGGCGCAGCGCGATCCGCAAATGGGGCGCTTGCAATCGATTGGCATCGAGGCGCCGTGAAGGCCCGCCTGGACGTCCTGCGAGGGCAAGGCCGCTGACCTGTAGGCATTCCCCGACGTGGTCCGCTTGCAATGACCGTTGGCGGGTTCTAACGTCTCCCGGGTTGCAGGCGGCCAATCGGCTCGGGGAGGTGGTGATCGTGATCAAGGTAGTGCTCGTCGACGATCATGAACTGGTGCGTACGGGTTTCCGCATGATTCTCGAGCAGCAGGCGGATATCGTCATTGCCGGCGAGGCAAGCACGGCGGAAGAGGGCTTGCTCCTGGTTCGTTCGGAGAAGCCGGACGTGGCTCTGGTCGATGTGCACATGCCCGGCATGAGCGGCGTGGAAATGACCGAGCGCGTGGTGCGCGCCAAGCTGGCCACGCGCAT
Source organism: uncultured Gammaproteobacteria bacterium (assembly GCA_963817755.1). Taxonomy (GTDB): domain Bacteria; phylum Pseudomonadota; class Gammaproteobacteria; order Xanthomonadales; family Rhodanobacteraceae; genus Oleiagrimonas. Next base: position 775,055 of record CAWFPB010000003.1, on the reverse strand, counting down.
CGTGGTGCTCACGGTGGTCGAGGATGTTCGATTCCCGAGGCGGCTGCTCGAGGTCGGTGCCCTGGGGTACCTGACCAAGGGCTGCAGTTCCGAAGAGCTGGTGATGTCCGTTCGCCAGGTCGCCCTCGGCAAGCGTTACCTGGCGCCGGGGATCGCCCAGCAACTGGCGCTGGCCACGCTCGACGGCGAAGAGTCCCCGTTCGACGCGCTCTCGAGTCGCGAGCTCGAAGTGGCCATGATGCTGGTTCGGGGCCTGCCGTTGACCTCCATCGCGCAGCATCTGAGTCTGAGTCCCAAGACGGTCTCGACCTACAAGCAGCGACTGCTGGACAAGCTGAAGGTCGATCACGTGATCAGTCTTGCGCATCTGATGACCGCGCACGGAATCTCCGACGCCCGCCAGCAGACCCTGATGGATTGAATGGACGACCGTTTGCGTGCCCTTCGGGGACGGATCTGCCCGGTGAACGCCCAGGTGCCTGCACGCCCGATACCCGCCGGAGTGTCGAAAACCGACCATCGACGGCACATGTGTCGGTCCGGGGCCAGCTGCGGTTTGCCTGAATCCGGGCAGAGGTAAAAATTAGCTTCAAATGGAGCTTATAAGCTGTTGAAATAAAAGATTTATCTATGGTGTTTTTCGCCACACGCCCATCCCCGGGCCGACTGGCACGCTTGTTGCAACTTCACGCTCCGACGAAGGGACCGCGAATCATCCATGCATGTGGGTCAGGCATGCCGACGATATTCGCGCAGCCCGGAGGGAGCTGTCCGCGTGTCGTATGTAGCCAATATCAAGAAACACCACAGCGAACTGCAGTACATCGAGCAGACCTATCATCTGCGCATGCTCGGCCTTGCGCTGGGCCTGTTCCCGGTCGGCCTGATCCTGTATCGACTGCACGTGCCGACTTGGCAATGGATCGTGCTGGGCGTGTTCGCCCTGGTCTGGCCACAGCTGGCCTATGTCCTGGCGCGCAACGCGGAATCGCCGGGGCGGGCGGAAGTGCGCAGCATCCTGGTCGATGCGGCCATGAGCGGCCTTTGGGTGGCGCTGATCCATTGCAATGCCGTGCCGAGCCTGAGCATCCTCATGATCTCCGGTTCGACCCTGGTTTCCTCGGGGGGGTGGCGGTTGATGATCCGGGGCCTGTCGATGCTGGTGATCGGCTTCCTCCTGGGCATCCTGCTGGTCGGCTTCCACTGGCAGCCGCATACCTCCGACAGCGTCCTGCTGGCCACGATCCCGCTCCTGGTGGCCTATCCCGTCGCCGTCAGCGCTGCAACCTACCGTCTGGCACGGCGGGTGAGCCGGCAGAACCTGCTCCTGAGCCAGCTCAGCCGCACCGACAGCCTCACCACGCTGCCCAATCGGCACCACTGGCAGCAATCGCTGACGCTGGAATTCCAGCGCTACCTGCGCACGCACCGGGCCGCCACGCTGGTCATGATCGACCTGGATGGCTTCAAGCATCTCAACGACGCCCACGGTCATACCGTGGGCGACCGCGTGCTGCGGCGCGTGGCCGATATCCTTCACGAGAACTGCCGCAGCATCGATACGCCCGGCCGATTCGGCGGCGACGAGTTCGGGCTGGTGATGCCGGAAACCGACCGCGACGGTGCGCGCATGCTGATGGAACGCGTGCGGCGCGAGGTGGAGCGGGAGGTGTTCGACGATCTGGACGGGATCCGGGTCACGGTCAGCATCGGCCTGTCCGAGATCGATCCGACCATGAGCGATCCCGTGGACTGGATCAAGACGGCCGACGACGCCCTGTACCTGGCCAAGGACCAGGGCAGGAACCGCGTCTGCACGGCGGCCTATGCGGGCGGCACCCGGGGTTGATCCTGCCTGCGCTGGCGCGTTCCGGATAGGCCCGGCGAGCGCGCTGCCCTATAGTGGCCACCTGCTTTTCGGAACCGATTGCGCATGTACGTCACGCTGCTCCTGATCGCCGTCACCGTCGCCGTGTCCCTGTATGCCTTCAATCGGCGCAGCCTGGGCATGGATCTGGCCCTGTGGCCACCCGGCATCGGCGAGAAACACCAGTACTACCGCTTTCTCACCTACGGGTTCGTGCATGCGGACATGCAGCACCTGCTGTTCAACATGATCACGCTGTATTTCTTCGGTACCGCGGTGGAGCGGCTACTGGGTGCCTACCTGGGGCCGGTGGGTTTCGCGCTGTTCTATCTCACGGCCGTGGTGGTTTCCATCCTGCCCAGCTACCTCCAGCACAGGAACGATTCCCGCTATGTCAGCATCGGTGCATCGGGCGCGGTCTCGGCGGTGCTGTTCTCGTTCATCCTGTTCCAGCCCTGGTCGCTGATCATCGTGTTCGTGATTCCGGTACCGGCCATCGTGTACGCGGTCCTGTACGTCGCGTTCACGCTCTACATGGATCGCCGCGGCCGGGACAACATCAACCACAGCGCGCACCTGTGGGGCGCCGCCTATGGCGTGTTGATCACGCTGGGGGTGGCGCCGGGCGTGCTTGAAAGCTTCCTGCGCAACCTGCTGCATCCGGTCTTCGGCGGCTAGTCGCCGGCCACGGGCAGCGGCGTGCGCGCGGCGGGCGCGGCCGACGTGGCCGGAGCCGGAAGGGGCACGGTTCCGTACCGCGCGATGCATTCGGCAATCGCGTCGATGTCGTGCGTGGCCCGCGGCGCCACGGCTTCGCCGGCGGCATCGACCGGGCGCGCGTAGCCGTTGAGCATGATCGAGAAGGCCAGGCGGTTGCCGTTGGCGGCGGTCACGTAACCGGACAGGGCATAGGCGTAGCGCAACGTGCCGGTCTTGGCGCGCAGGTTGCCGGCCGCCAGCGTACCGCGCATGCGGTACTGCAGCGTGCCGTCGACCCCGGCGATCGGCAGCGCCTTCCGCACATCGGCGGCAAAGGGCTGGCGATCGATCCAGGCCAACAGTTGCACCGTGGCCGCAGGCGTGACCCGGTCCTTGCGCGACAGGCCGCTGCCTTCCTCGAAGTGGGCGCTGGACGGGTCGATGCCGATCCCGCGCAGCCAGGCCCGCATCGCGCACAGGCCCCAGCCGGCGGTCAGGGTCGGAGGGTGCTGCTGGTCCGGGCAGGTGCCGATGACCGCCTGCTGCTTTCCCACCGCCAGCAGCAGCAACTGGGCATACAGGTTGTCCGACTGCTTGAGCATGTGCCGGATCAGTTCATGCAGCGGTGCCGAGCGTACGTCGGTGATCCGGGTCATGCCACGCAGGTCCTGCGGCGTGGTCCGTGCCGGCCAGTGGCGTGTCCGCACCCGGCCATCGATTCGGATGCCGCGCCTGGAAAGGGCCTGCCTCAGGAGATTGCCCGCCATGCGGGCCGGGTCGGGTGCCGCAAGCGTGAATGTGCGCGGTGCACGGGTCGGCGGGCGCGATCCGAACACGTACAGCCGGCCCGATCCCTCGGGTCGATAAAGGCCGAGTGGTTCGGTGCTTGTCGCGCTGGCCGGTTGCAGCGTGTTGACGAGCTGGATGCCCGCGCCAGTCGGATCGATGCGTGCGGAACAGCAGGTGCCATTCCCGCCGATGCGCAGCGTGAAGGCATTGTCCTGGACGCTGAGCGCCGAGACCTGGGGAGCGAATCCCCCCAGAAGGTCGCCTGCTTCCCAGCCGGCGCCGTAGGGTGGGCCGGCATACCAGGTGTCGTCTGCAACCAGGTTGCCGGTGATGCGGCGAACGCCGCGGGCGGCAAGTGCTGCGGCCAGGCTGTCGGCCCAGGTATCGGTTGGCTTGCCGTCGCGGTCCAGTCCCAGTCCCGGATCACCACGACCATAGAGCACCAGGTCACCGTGCAGGACGCCGTTGGCCGCGGGACGGCGGGTGGCGTACAGCGAAGTGTGGAACCGGTCATCCGATCCCAGCATGTGAAGGGCCAGCGCCATGGTGTAGAGCTTGGTGTTGGAGGCCGGGATGAACAATGCATCGGGCGCGTGGACATAGAGCCGCTTGCCGGTGTCCAGGTCCCGGACCGCGATGCCCCAGCGGGCACGCCGGAAACGGGGCTGGCGGATATACGCATCGATGGCTGCAACCAGTTGACCGCGTGCGCCGGATGCAGCGATACCGGCGCCCGTAGCGCCCGTAGCGCCCGTAGCGCCCGTAGCGCCCGTAGCTCCCGTAGCTCCCGTAGCCCCCAGTGGCCCCAGTGGCCCCAGTGGCACCAGAGGCACCAGAGGCACCAGAGGCACCAGAGGCACCAGAGGCACCGGGAATGCCGGGGATAGGGCCCGCAGTGGATGTGGCGCTGGCCGGTGCAGCAGGAGCGACGAGCGAGGCGGCAGTGGCCGGGGCCTGGCTCGGCAAACTGGAGACTGCCGCCGACTGACTCCGGGGCGGCAAGGGCTGTACCGCTTCAGGCGACGGTCGATTGCCGGCACAACTGCCGATCAGCATGGCAAGAAGGGCGACCAGGGGTGCTTGCAGTCGGGAAGGGGGCGTGGGCGTGCGGGTCATGGCGTCCTTGCGGATGGGGAAATGGCGGATAGGGTCTCAAGTGACCAGGCACGCGAGGGAGAGAAACTGCAAAGCCCGTTCGCAGCGGCAGTCGAGCTTGAGCTGCAACAATGGGTCGGCGCGATTTCTGCCCAGATTGACGGCTGCGATCGGCATGCCGCGCCGGGACGCGGCGGCGGCGAACCGGTAGCCGGAATAGACCATCAACGAGGACCCGATCACGAGCAGCGCATCGGCCCGGTCGAAGTGCTGCATTGCCTGGGCCAGCCGGTCGCGCGGGACATTCTCGCCGAAAAAGACCACGTCTGGCTTGAGGATGCCTCCGCAGCCGCGGCAGGCTGGCACGTGGAAGCCCGAAAAGTCGTCGGCGTGCAGGTCCGCATCGCCGTCCGGGGCGTCGCTGGCGCCGACGTCGATCCAGTCCGGATTGGCCAGTTCGAGCATGCGCTGCATGTCGATGCGTCCGGTCACCATGCCGCATTCCAGACAGCACACCCGGTCCAGGCGACCGTGCAGATCGATGACATCGCGATGCCCGGCGGCCTGGTGCAGTCCGTCGACATTCTGGGTGACCAGCGCCTGCATGCGACCGCTGCGTTCCAGCTCGGCCAGGGCGCGGTGGGTGGCGTTGGGTCGCGCGCTGCTGAACCGGCGCCAGCCGATCATGCTGCGTGCCCAGTAGCGTTGGCGGGAATGGTGTTCGTCGGTAAAGGCCTGATAGGTCATAGGCGGGGGGCGTTTCCAGCCGCCTTCCAGGTTCCGGTAGTCGGGAATGCCCGAATCGGTACTACAGCCGGCCCCGGTCAGGACGAACAGACGCCGATGCCGCATCACGAAATCCCGCAATCGGCGACTTTCCGGGGAAGATGCGGGAGCCATATTCGCGTCCATGATACAAGAGTAGCGCGCCCGCTCGAGGAGGCATATCCTGCCGTTCTGGTGAGGTCCGTACCCGGGAATGTGGCCCATGAATACATCCATCCATGACTTTTCCGCACGCGATATCCAGGGTCGCGAACGCAGCCTTGGGGAATGGAAGGGCAAGGTCCTGCTGGTGGTCAACGTGGCCTCCAAGTGCGGATTCACGCCCCAGTACGCGGGACTGCAGAAGCTCCAGGACGACCATGCCGAGGAAGGCTTCAGCGTGCTCGGCTTTCCCTGCGACCAGTTCGGCCATCAGGAGCCCGGTGACGAGGCGGAAATCCTCGATTTCTGCAAGACCCGGTATGACGTGGACTTTCCCCTGTTCGAGAAAATTCGCGTCAATGGCGACGATGCACATCCGCTCTATGTCTGGCTGTGCAGCCAGGCGCGTGGCGTGCTCGGCAGCAAGGGCATCAAGTGGAACTTCACCAAGTTTCTGGTCGACGGCGATGGCCAGGTGGTGCGCCGCTATGCCCCTTCGACGACGCCGGAGCGGATGGCGGACGATATCCGGGGATTGCTGAACGCCTAGCGGCCGGCATCGGCGGCTGCCAGCCATCCATCTCGTCGTGCGATGCGTCGTGCCACCCAGGCCATGGCGGCTCCCCGGACCAGCATGAAGCCGAGGAAGGCCAGCCACAGTCCGTGGTTGCCCATGGGACGCAGGAGCAGGGCGAAGACAACGAAGGCGGCCGCGGCCGAGAGCATCGTGTTGCGCATCTCGCGGGCTCGTGTGGCACCCACGAACAGTCCGTCCATCAGGTAGCTGGGGAAGGCCACCAACGGCAGTACGGCCAGATAGGGCAGGAACGCGTAGGCCGTGTGGCGGACGTTTTCGATGCTGGTCTGCAGGTCGATGAACAGGTGGCCGCCCAGCGCAAAGAGGCAGGCGAACAGCACGCTGCCGATCAGCGACCAGCCTCCGGCGACCACCAGGGTGCGGCGCAGTTCCTCGCCGTGTCCCGAGCCGATGGCGTGCCCGCTCATGGCCTCGACGGCGTTGGCCAGACCGTCCAGGGCGAATGCGGTCAGCATCAGACCGTTGAGCAGCAGCGCGTTGGCCGCGACGATCGTGGCACCGAGACGTGCGCCCAGCGTGGTGACCGCAAAGAACACGCCCTGCAGGGCCGCGCTGCGCACCAGGATGTCGCGATGCACGCCCAGCAGTGGAAGCCATGCATCCGCGGTGGCCAGTTTGTGCCACTGCAGATGGCCCGGAAAGGTGCGCAATGACCGCCGTACTTGCGCCAGTCCCAGCAGGCAGCCACTCCATTCGCCGATCACCGAAGCCAGGGCAATGCCCTGGACGCCCCAGCCGAAGCCGAGCACGAACAGCAGGTTCAGGCCGATGTTGACGAGATTGGTGACGATCAGGATCCATACCGTCACACGTGCGTTCTGGGCCCCCAGGAACCAGCCGGCAAGCGCATAGCTGGCCAGCGCGGCCGGAAGACCGAGCAGGCGCAGGTGCAGGTAGCCCGCTGCGCATGCACGCAGCTGTGCGGAAGGCTTCATCAGGCCCAGCACCGGTTGCAGCAGGGGCACGGCCAGCAACAGCAGCGTCGCGGCAAGGGCCAGTCCCAGCAGCAGTGCCTGCAGCACGACCCGGCGCATGGCGTCGCCGTCCCTGCGTCCGGCGGCCTGGGCGCTGAAACCCACCGTGCCCATCCGCAGGAAGGCGCAAAGCATCACCGGCACCTGGTAGATGGTGCCGCCGACGGCCACGGCAGCCAGCTGGCTTGCATGCGGCAGGTGGCCAGCCACGGTGCTGTCGGTCAGGGTGACCAGGGGCACCGTGATGTTGGACACGATCATGGGTGCGGCCAGGCGCCAGACGCGGCGATGCGTGGGTCGGTGCGCCCATTCGGCGCCGATATTCGTCATGGCGGAGCGTCGCTTCGAAACCTCCGGGATTGTTCCATCATCGTCGCGCCCGCTCCAGGGACGCATGCCGTCTCGGTTTGCAGTTGCCGGCGTGGTTCCTTATGGTGACGGGTTCCGACCGGTACGCGAGGTGCCGGTGACACCCATTTGAAGTACCGAGGTCCCCATGCAGATTGCCGAGCGCACCGTCGCATCGTTCCATTACACCCTGACCGGCGAGGACGGCGAAGTCATCGACAGCTCCCGCGAGCGCGAGCCGCTGGCCTATCTCCACGGCGCCGGCAACATCGTGCCCGGCCTGGAGAAGGCCATGGTCGGTCGCAACCAGGGTGACAGCTTTCAGGTCACCGTGACCCCGGAGGAAGGCTACGGCATGCGCCACGAGGAGATGGTGCAGGTGGTGCCGATGAGCGCCTTCCAGGGTGCGCCCGAGCCCAAGCCCGGCATGCAGTTCCAGGGCCAGGGACCGCAGGGACCGGTGCTGGTGACGGTCAAGACCGTCGAGGGCGACCAGGTCACCATCGACGGCAACCATCCGCTGGCGGGCAAGACCCTGAACTTCGACATCGAGGTTACCGAGGTGCGCGAGGCCAGCGAGGAAGAGCTCAACCACGGCCACGTCCACGGTGCCGACGGCGCGCACGAGTAAGCGCCACCTATCATCGGCCAAGACCGAAAAGGGCGATCGCTTGGGCGGTCGCCCTTTTCTTTACCGGTGCGGCAGGTTCAGTACCAGCCCAGCAGCGAGATGCCCAGGCCGGCATAGGTCGCGTTGTGGTTGTAGTCGATCAGGCTTTCGCCGTAACCGTGGAAGATCTGGACATAGCCGCGCAGGTTTGCGTGGATCGGGAAGGCCCAGGTGAACCGCAACGCGCCGTGCGAGTGCACGCCGGGACGCAGCGAGTGGCGGCCCATGAGGGTGAATTCATTGGCGCCCCATTCGCGCACCACCAAGACCTCTGCGCGGCCCATATAGTCGCTGATGTCGGGGTTGTCGTCCTTGGCACGCTGTTCGGGGATCCGCCACCAGGGACGGATCATGATCGTCCAGGGGCCGCGCTCCAGGCCGATGTCGGCGATCACCCGGTTCCAGCTGCGCGAGAGCGGGTTGCTGCGGCCGTTGGACTGGTGGTTCACCCCGATGCCGAGCAGACGCCCGTTCCATCCGAGCACGTGGTAGTCGGTCTCGAAGACCAGCATGGCCTCGGGCTCGTAGTTGGTCTCCCGGAACGGGCGCGACCGGAAACTGTTGTAGACCTGCCAGTGCGAGGACTGGGTATAGGCCAGCCACAGGTCGCCGTAATGGCCGAATACACCCTGCCAGACCTTGGTCTTCAGGCTGAGCTGGAACTTGGCTTCGGTGTGATTGAGCTGCAACGAGGTATCGATGCTGTGGTCCGGCGAGGGCGAGGTCGGAAAGTCGTTGACCCGGTTCATGTGGTACGCGGGAAGGAAATACACCGGCTTGTAGCCACGCAACCCGTACGTGCCCAGCTTGCTGTCCGGGCTCAGTTCCCAGCGGCTGTCCAGCAGCGAATGCTCCGGGGTGGGTTCGGCATGGAGCGGCCGGGGATTCTTTCTGCGCGATTGCAGCAGCGCGCGCTCGCGACCGAAAAGCCGATGGGTGGAAGACGCTGCCGATGCCTGCGCCGCGGGTGCGGAGGAGGTGGATTCGGCGGGCGTGTTCGATGCCTGCTGCACGTCCTGTGCCGCCTGCCCATGAATCTGCTTGCGGCCCAGGGCGCGGTCGTAGCAGGCCAGGCGCAGGGTATCGACGGCAATGCCCGTGCAGGCCTCCGCATCGGCGGGTTTGGCAGGCGGGGTCGATCGGGATGGGAGGGGAGCCAGTGCAAGGGCACCTAGCAGCACAAGAAAATATCGGTTCCGTGACATGTAGGCCGGGTCGATTCGGGTAGAAGCCGGGGCGGGTCCAGCCCGCTGGGTGACGTGGTCGATCGTATTGCAGGCGAGTATGGCATGGGGCACGGTTCGGCCGGTCATGGATGAACCAAAAAGACATAGCCACTTCGCCCTATTGCCCGGCATGAATGCTTATGCAGTATGCTTGTGACCACTGTGTTTGCTCGGTTTCGTGTGTGTCCGGTCCGGTAGTCAGATACGGCTGCTGAATCGCTCCGTTTCACCCTACCTGCATGCCCAGTCCGTTGCCGGCGGGGTCCGGCACGTCTACCGGTAATTTCTGGAGTTCGTCATGTCGGATCGTGAGATCGGCACCGTGAAGTGGTTCAACGATGCCAAGGGATTTGGTTTCATCAGTCGTGAAGATGGACCGGACGTGTTCGTCCATTTCCGTGCCATCCAGGGCTCGGGTTTCCGCAGCCTTCAGGAAGGCCAGAAGGTGAGCTTCAAGGTCGTAGAGGGCCAGAAGGGCCTGCAGGCCGAGGAAGTTTCAGCCGAAGCCTGAGACTGTCCGGCGCTTCGCGCCGGATATCTCTGGTCAACAGAAACCTTCCGTGGTCGGTGATTGCCGGCCAGTGAAGCCATGATCGGGGAGCCGGCCATCGCCGGCTCCCCGTTTTATTGCGTACGGCGGGAAGACATGGAAGATCAGCAATGCGCCATGGGGTCCTTGCAGGTGCTGTCGGCTCCGGGCGTGGGATGCGAGATGCTGTATCGCGAACCCGGGCGAGCCGGTGCGCCGGTGCTGCTCTGGCTTCCGGGCATGGGCGTGCCGGCGAGGAAGTATCTGCCCCTGGCAAGGGCCCTGGCCGGTCAGGGTTTGGGCGTGGCCCTGCATGAATGGCGCGGTACCGGCTCCAGCAGCGAGCGAGCCGTGCGCGGGGCCAACTGGGGCTACCGCGAACTGCTCGTCGAGGACCTTCCCGCCGCCCTGGCGGCCTGCCGCCGGCGGTTTCCCCAGTCTCCGCTCGTGCTGGGCGGGCACAGCCTGGGCAGCCAGCTTGCCTGTCTGTTCTCGGCCATTCACCCGGGTGCGGTCCGCGGCGTGGTCCTTGTGGCCGGCGGTTCGCCATACTGGCGGTGTTTCCGGCCCTGGGGCCGGCCGCTGCAGATGGCGTTTGCAGTGGCGCCGTGGATCGCCCGCCTGCGCGGACATTTTCCCGGACGGCGACTGCGATTCGCCGGCAACGAGGCCCGGGGCGTGATCGCCGACTGGGCCCGGAGCGGCCGCACCGGTCGGTATGCGGCCAAGGGCATGGAGCATGACCTGGAGACGGTCCTGCACGGGCAGTCGTCCCCGATCCTGGCCTTGCGCATGCAGGCCGACGTGCTGTGCCCCCCGGCATCGTTGCACCATCTGCTCGGGAAAATGCCGCACGCGCCGAGCGAATCCCGGGTCCTGGATGAACGCGCGATCGGCGTCCGTGCCGACCACTTCGGCTGGATGCAATCGCCGCAGGCGGTGGCCGATCAGGTGGCGGCCTGGTACGGCCGTCTGGACTGATCGTCCCTTGCCGGGCGCGGTAGTATCGGTGGAAAGGCCGACTGGAGCGAGTCATGGACAACGATGCATTCACCCGAGTGCGCCCGCGCGAGCACGACCTGGGCGACGGCTTCATCGTGCGCCGGGCCCTGCCGCATGCCAAGGCGCGAAGCGTCGGCCCGTTCGTGTTCTTCGACCACATGGGGCCGGTGCAACTGAAGCCCGGGCAGGGCATGGACGTGCGTCCGCATCCGCATATCGGGCTGGCCACGGTCACGTGGCTGTTCGAGGGCAGCATCCGCCATCGCGACAGCCTGGGCCACGACCAGGAAATCCGTCCCGGAGAGGTGAACTGGATGACGGCCGGTCGCGGCATCGTGCATTCGGAGCGTTCGCCGCAGGCGCTGCGCGAGCAGGGTGGCCCGCTGCACGGCATCCAGACCTGGGTCGCGCTGCCGGCGACGGATGCCGAGACGGATCCGGCCTTCCATCATTACGAGGCCGACCAGTTCCCGGAAATCGAGCGTCCCGGCGTGCGTATCCGCCTGATGGCCGGCGAGGCCTGGGATGCGCGTTCCCCGGTCAAGGTGTTCGCGCCCACCTTCTTCGCCGAGGTACGCATGCAGGCCGGCGCCGAGCTGGAACTGCCCGCCGAACATGCCGAGCAGGGCGTGTATCTGGTCGAGGGCGACGTCGGCATGGGCGAGCAGCGACTGGCACCGACCGACATGGGCGTGCACCGGGGCAAGGCACCGCCGCGCCTGCACGCGCATGACGACAGCCTGCTGATCCTCGTGGGCGGTGCGCCCCTGGACGGCCCGCGGATCGTGTGGTGGAACTTCGTCGCCCGCGACCGGGCACGCATCGAGCAGGCGGGCCGGGACTGGAAGGCAGGTCGCTTCGACATCGTGCCCGGCGACGAGCAGGAATTCATCCCGCTTCCGGAGGACTGAACATGGCCGACTATCGCCGTTTCCGCGAGTTCTATCCGTTCTATCTTTCCGAGCACAGTAACCGGACCTGCCGGCGGCTGCATTTCATCGGCAGCCTGCTGGTCCTTGGATTCCTCGCCACCGCATGGGCAAGCGGCAATGCCTGGTGGCTGCTGGGCATGCCGCTGGCCGGCTACGGCTTCGCCTGGATCGGTCATTTCGGTTTCGAGCACAACCGACCGGCGACCTTCCGCCACCCGTTCTACAGTCTGGCGGGCGACTGGGTCATGTTCTGGCAGATTCTGACGGGACGCATCCGCCTTTGACGGATGGATCCGGGATCAGCGATAGACCTCATGGCAGCTTTTGCAGGCCCCGCCGATGTTCGACACCACCTTGTTCAGTGCCGGGCAGTCGGCCGGGGCCGAGGCCAGGGCCGCATCGATGGCCGCATCCAGCTTCTGCGCATGCTTGCGAAAATCCGGCTTGCGGCCGACATCGCCCGCAAAAGCCGGCACAATATCCGGTTGCATGGCCTTGAGCCGCTGCAGGTGCCACTGTGTGGTGTTGGCCGGGCACTTGCCCTGGCGCATCGATTGCGCCAGCGTGCCCAAATGGTGCTGCATCACACTCATCACGCCGTCGGGATAGGCACTGCGCATGTGCAGCACATTGTTGACCTTGACGGCGGCCAGGGCACCAACGGCCAGGCCCAGGATCAATAGCAGGACGGATCGCATGAAGTCTTTTCCCAGTCAACGCGGACAGTGCGCATGAACGCGCCATTCGAGCACGAGCCGGCGCGCTTGCCAAGCACACAGGCACAGGACGCCGAGGCGTTCGAGAAGACCTATGCCGAGCGTTTCCAGGGGATCGACCGCCTGTACGGCCGCGGCAGCGCCCTGCGCCTGGCGCGCAGCCACGTGTGCGTGGTCGGTGTCGGCGGGGTCGGTTCCTGGGCCGTGGAAGCACTGGCGCGCAGCGGCGTGGGCACCCTGACGCTGATCGATGCCGACGATCTGTGCCTGAGCAACACCAATCGCCAGTTGCCCGCGCTGGATGGCAGCTACGGGCATCCCAAGGTGCAGGTGATGGCCGAGCGTGTCCGTGCGATCAATCCGCGGGTATGCGTGCATGCCCTGGAGCGCTTCCTGACCCCGTCCACGCTGGACGAGTTGCTGGACCGTGGCTACGACATGGTGCTCGATGCCTGCGACGCCTTCCGCGTGAAGCTGGAGACGGTGGCTTGGTGCCGGCGCCGCAAGTTGCCGCTGGTGGTGGTCGGTTCAGCCGGCGGGCGGGTGGATCCGACCCAGGTGCGGGTGCGCGATCTCTCGCGCACCGAGCACGACGCCATGCTCAGCCTGGTGCGCAAGAAACTGCGTCAGGATTTCGGCTTTCCGCGCAATCGGGACCGCTATTTCGGCGTGCCGGCGGTGTATTCGCTGGAAAACGTGCGGTATCCGCAGAGCGACGGTACGGTGTGCGGCACACGTCCGCAGGGCGACGAGGGTTTCCGCCTCGATTGTGGTGGTGGCCTGGGGTCGGCCACGCACATCACCGGCGTCTTCGCCTTTGCCGCGGTGGGCCGGATCCTGGAGCGGCTGCTCCCGCGCGAATCCTAGGCATTCCGTTACCGCACCGTCTGTTCGGTCGAGCATAAAAAAACCCCGACAGCCAGGGGAGGAGCTGCCGGGGTCTTGCTGGATCGGCGCCTTTGGGGGAGGGGGATGGGGCCGATCCCTGAATGACTCCGCGAAGCGGTGACCATTCGTCGTCGCCATCACGGCGATGCACTACGTTGGATGCTTCCGGGCGCGGAAGGTTCACCGGGCACGAATCCGGTTCAGCCACCGTTTGCTTTTCCGCTCGGTTCAGCCCTGGGCCTGCTTCAGCATCTTGCGGGCATGGGCCTCGGTCTCGCGGGTGATCTCGATGCCGCCCAGCATCCGCGCCAGTTCCTGGCCCCGCTGCTTGCGATCCAGCGTCTCGATCCGGGTATGGGTGCTGTCGTCCTCGCTGTCCTTGCTGACCTTGAGGTGTGCATGGCCCTGCGCGGCGACCTGCGGCAGGTGGGTCACGCACAGCGTCTGGCAGCGCTCGCCCAGGGTGCGCAGCTTCTGGCCGACCACTTCGGCCACGGCGCCACCGATGCCGCTGTCGACCTCGTCGAAGATCATGCAGCCGACCTGATCCAGGCCCAGCGCGGCCACTTCGACGGCCAGGCTGATGCGCGCCAGCTCGCCGCCCGAGGCGACCTTGCGCAGCGAGCGCAGCGGCTGGCCCGGGTTGGCGCTGACCTCGAATTCGCAGCGTTCGTTGCCCAGTGCGTCGGGCGTGTCCTGCTCGCGGGGCGTCAGGACCACGCGGAAGTTGCCGCCGCCCATGCCCAGTTCCTGCATCAGCGCGGTGATCTCGGTACCGAGCGATTCGGCGGCCTTGACGCGCTTTTTGCCCAGCTCGGACGCGCTGGCGGCATAGTCGCGCGCGCAGGCGTCGCGCTCGCGCTGCAAGCGGTCCAGGGCCTCGCCGGCTCCTTCCAGTTCCTCCAGCTCGATGGCCAGGCTGGCGGCCTTCTCGTGCAGGTCCTCCAGCGGCAGGCGATAGCGTCGGCCCAGCTCGTGCAGATGCGACAGGTGCGCGTCGATTTCGGCGTAGCGCTCCGGATCCAGATCCAGGTCGGTTGCATAGTGCCCCAGACCGTCGACGGCTTCGCCGAGCTGGATTTCCGCATTCTCCAGCAGCGCGGCCAGGGGCTGCAGGCGGGCATCGAGCTCGGCCAGGCGTTCCAGTTCGGTGCGGGCACGGCCGAGCGCGCGGCGCGGCGCGAATTCGCTGTCGCCGTCGAGCAGTTCGCTGAGTCCGTTGGCGCCCTCCAGCAGGCGCCCGGCATTGGCCAGGCGCTTGTGGGTGGCCTCGAGTTCGGCCAGGTCCTCGGCGGGCAGGCTCCAGCGTTGCAGGGTCTCGACCTCGTGGCGAAGCAGGGCCATACGCTCGTCGCGATCCTCGCCCCCGGTCAGGGCGTCGATGCGCTGGCCCAGTTCGCGCCAGCGTTGTGCCTGCTGCGCGGTCTGCTCGCGCAGCGGAACGGCGCGGGCAAAGGCATCCAGGAGGTCGAGCTGATGGCGGCGGGACAACAGGGCCTGGTGCTCGTGCTGGCCGTGGATCTCGACGATCCGGGAGGCCAGCTCCGACAGTTGCGCCAGCGTCGCCGGCCGGCCGTTGATCCAGGCGCGCGAGCTGCCTTCGGCCTTGAGCACGCGGCGCAGGCTGCACTGGCCCGCGTCGTCCAGTTCCTGCTCCTCCAGCCAGCGTTGCGCCGCCGGCAGGTCGGCGAGGTCGAATTGGGCCGAGAGCTCGGCCCGGTCGCAGCCGGCACGCACCAGCGTGCTGTCGGCCCGGGCCCCGGACAGCAGCATCAGGGCATCGACCAGCAGCGACTTGCCGGCACCGGTCTCGCCGGTGACCACGGTCATGCCGGGACCGAAGCCGATCTCGGCTTCCTCGACCACGGCGAAATTGCGCACGTACAGGGAATGAAGCATGCAGGCACCTGGAAGATGACGCCCCGATTGTAACGATACGCGTCTCATATCGGCAGACTCCGGTTCCGGGATCGGCGTGGCTACGCCCCGCCTGCGTGGGTCCATTCACACCGACACTTGCATCCGGGACCTACAGGCCTTATTCAATCGGTGGACTATTCCATTGCGCATTCTCGATGAATCATCCCAACGGCCCGGAACTCGACGTACGCTCGCGGCGCCTGCTGCGCGCCCTGATCGGGCAATATCTTGCCGACGGCGAACCGGTCGGCTCGCGCACGCTGTCGAAATCCTCGGGGCTGGACGTGAGCCCGGCGACGATCCGCAACATCATGTCGGATCTGGAGGAATCGGGACTGGTGGCCTCTCCGCACACCTCGGCCGGGCGCATTCCCACGCCGCGCGGGCTGCGGCTGTTCGTCGACAGCCTGCTGGAGCTGCGCCCGCTGACCGAGCGCGACATGCAGCGCCTGCGCCAGCAATTGCCGCCGGCACCTGACAGCGCACGGGACCTGTTCACCAGTACGTCCTCGCTGCTGTCGGCCATGACCCATTTCGTCGGCCTGGTCACGGTGCCCCGGCATTCGGACTTCTCGCTGCGCCATATCGATTTCGTGCCCCTGGAAGGCTCGCGGGTGCTGGTGATCCTGGTGTTTGCCGACAACCAGGTACAGAACCGCGTGGTGCAACTGGCCGAGCCGCTGGGTGCTTCGGCGCTGGAGAAGGCTGCGAACTACCTCAACAGCGAATTCGCCGGCCTGCGCCTGGACGAGATCCGCGCACGACTGCTGGCCGATCTGGAGAGCGCCGGCGACGAACTCAACGAATTGCTGGCCAACGCGGTCAAGCTGGCATCGGCGTCGTTCGCGCCGCCGTCGGAAACCGACATGGTGCTCAGCGGGCAGACCAACCTGATGGGCTACCAGGAACTGTCGGACCTGAATCGCCTGCGCGAGCTGTTCGAAACCTTCCAG
Organism: uncultured Gammaproteobacteria bacterium; assembly: GCA_963817755.1. Classification (GTDB taxonomy): domain Bacteria; phylum Pseudomonadota; class Gammaproteobacteria; order Xanthomonadales; family Rhodanobacteraceae; genus Oleiagrimonas. The sequence goes on along the minus strand of CAWFPB010000003.1, from coordinate 758,922 downwards.
CGCAAGCGCGAACTGGTGCACCTGCTGGAGGGCTGCGCCAAGGCCCCGGGCGTTCGCCTGTTCATCGGCGAGGAGGCGGGCCACGCCGCGCTCGACGGATGTTCGGTGGTGACCGCCACCTACGGTGCCGACGGGCGGGTGCTGGGCACGGTCGGGGTGATCGGTCCGACGCGCATGGCCTACGACCGGATCATCCCGGTCGTGCAGGCCACGGCCGGATTGCTCGGCGACGCCTTGAATCGCGTGACCGCGACCCTATAACTGCCGCCAGGGCGGTTCGACCGCCATGCCAAACCATCCAAGTCACGGCCTGCACCCGATGCGGGCTTCCCCGAGTCGTCATGGAGCCATGATGGAAGACACCAAGCCGAACGCGCCGGGCACGGCGCCCGAGCAGGACACGCACGCCGGATCCGATTCGCACGCCAGCGCGACGGGCGAGGTCGAAGCATTGACCGAGCAACTGGCCGAGGCCGAGCGCAAGGTCGCCGAGATGCGCGACACCCTGTTGCGCGACCGAGCCGACATCGAGAACCAGCGCCGACGCCTGCAGCGCGAACTGGAGCAGGCCCGGCGCTTCGCCAACGAGCGCCTGCTCTCGGACCTGCTGCCGGTCTGCGACAGCCTGGAGCAGGGGCTGACGGTGCAGAGCAACGACGTGGCCCCGCTGCGCGAGGGCATGCAGCTGACCCTGAAGTCGCTGCTGAAGGTCGCCGCCGACAACGGCCTGAAGACCATCGACCCGTTGCACCAGCCGTTCGACCCGGAGCTGCACCAGGCCATGAACATGGTCGAGACCAACGAGCACGACCCCGACACCGTGGTCGCGGTGATGCAGAAGGGCTACCTGCTCAATGATCGCCTGTTGCGTCCGGCCCTCGTGGCCGTGGCCAGGGCGCCGGCCAACGGATGAGGCGGGTACGCCGGATGCCTTGAATACGCACCGGAGCACCCCACCTAGGAATCAACGGCGGCCGCGAGGGCCGCGAGAGTAATTTTCGGAGAAACAACCATGGGCAAGATCATCGGAATCGACCTCGGCACCACCAACTCGTGCGTGGCGGTGATGGAGGGTTCATCCACGCGCGTCATCGAGAATTCCGAGGGTGACCGCACCACGCCTTCCATCGTTGCCTTCAGCAAGGATGGCGAAGTGCTGGTGGGCGCCTCGGCCAAGCGTCAGGCCGTGACCAACCCGGCCAACACCTTCTATGCCGTCAAGCGCCTGATCGGACGCAAGTTCAAGGACGCCGAGGTGCAGAAGGACATCGACCTGGTGTCCTACAAGATCTTCGAGCACGACAACGGCGACGCCTGGGTGCAGACCTCCGACGGCAAGAAGATGGCGCCGCCGGAAGTGTCGGCCAAGGTGCTGATGAAGATGAAGAAGACCGCCGAGGACTTCCTGGGCGAGCCGGTCACCGAGGCCGTGATCACGGTGCCGGCGTACTTCAACGACAGCCAGCGCCAGGCGACCAAGGACGCCGGCAAGATCGCCGGCCTCGAGGTCAAGCGCATCATCAACGAGCCGACCGCGGCCGCGCTGGCCTACGGCCTGGACAAGAAGGGCGGCGACCGCAAGATCGCGGTCTACGATCTGGGTGGCGGCACCTTCGACGTGTCGATCATCGAGATCGCCGAGGTCGACGGCGAGAAGCAGTTCGAGGTGCTGGCCACCAACGGCGACACCTTCCTGGGCGGCGAGGACTTCGACCAGCGCGTGATGGACTACCTGGTCGAGGAGTTCAACAAGGACCAGGGCATCGACCTGCGCAAGGATCCGCTGGCCCTGCAGCGCCTGAAAGACGCCGCCGAGCGCGCCAAGATCGAGCTGTCCTCCAGCCACCAGACCGAGGTCAACCTGCCGTACGTGACGGCCGATGCCTCCGGCCCCAAGCACCTGAACATCAAGCTGACCCGCGCCAAGCTGGAAGCGCTGGTCGAGGACCTGGTCAAGCGCTCCATCGACCCGTGCCGCACGGCGCTGGACGACGCCGGCCTGCGCGTGTCCGACGTCGACGAGGTGATCCTGGTCGGTGGCCAGACCCGCATGCCCAAGGTGCAGGAAGCAGTCAAGGACTTCTTCGGCAAGGATCCGCGCAAGGACGTCAACCCGGACGAGGCCGTGGCCGTGGGCGCGGCGATCCAGGGCGGCGTGCTGGGCGGCGACGTCAAGGACGTGCTGCTGCTGGACGTGACCCCGCTGAGCCTGGGCATCGAGACCATGGGTGGCGTGTTCACCAAGTTGATCGAGAAGAACACCACGATCCCGACCAAGGCCTCGCAGATCTTCTCCACTGCCGACGACAACCAGACCGCGGTCACCGTGCACGTGCTGCAGGGCGAGCGCGAGCAGGCGCAGTACAACAAGTCGCTGGCGCGCTTCGACCTGGCCGGCATCGACCCGGCACCGCGCGGCATGCCGCAGATCGAGGTCAGCTTCGACATCGACGCCAACGGCATCCTGCACGTGCACGCCAAGGACAAGAAGACGGGCAAGGAACAGCGGGTCGAGATCAAGGCCGGCTCGGGCCTGTCCGAGGAAGAGGTCGAGCGCATGGTCGCCGACGCCGAGTCGCACCGCGAGGACGACAAGAAGTTCCAGGAGCTGGTCACCACGCGCAACAAGGCCGACCAGCTGGTGCATGCCACCCGCGGCGCACTGAAGGAGCACGGCGACAAGGCCGGTGACCAGATCGGCGGCATCGAGGAAGCGCTGTCGGACCTGGAGAAGGCGATGGAAGGCGACGACAAGGACGCCATCGAGGCCAAGATCGGCAAGCTCGAGCAGGTGGCCCAGCCGCTGTTCGCGGCGGCCCAGGGTGCCGGCCAGGCTGGTCCCGACACCGCCGGCCAGCAGGCCCCGGGTGGCGGCTCGGCGCAGCCCGAGGACGTGGTCGATGCCGAATTCACCGAAGTCAAGGACGACGACAAGAAGAGCTGATCGATGATCCACGGCCGGGCGGCGCGAACCGCCCGGCCGTGTTCGCGTGAGGGGGACACGGGGTGAACAAGGGGCGTCTGGAAGCCTTCAGCGACGGCGTGCTGGCCATCATCATCACCATCATGGTGCTGGAGATGAAGGTCCCGCACGGCGACAGCCTGGCCGCGCTGCGTCCGCTGCTTCCCGTGTTCCTCAGCTACGTGCTCAGCTTCCTGTACGTCGGCATCTACTGGAACAACCACCATCACTTCCTGCAGGCCGCGCATCACGTGACCGGCGGGGTGTTGTGGGCCAATCTGGGGCTGCTGTTCTGGCTGTCGCTGTTTCCCTTCGCCACCGCGTGGATGGGCGAGAACCATTTCGCTCCGGTACCCGTAGCGCTGTACGGCGGTGTGCTGTTGATGGCATCGTTGGCCTTCATGGTGTTCCAGTACGCACTGATCCACGCCAATGGCGGCCGTGAAGGCGAACTGGCGCAGATGCTGCTGGCACGACGCGACTGGAAAGGAATCCTCGCCCCCATCCTGTATGCCTGTTCCATTCCGCTGGCCTTCGCCGGCGCCTGGATCGCGGGCTTGATTTACCTGATCGTCGCCTCGATGTGGTTGATACCCGATCGCCGCATCGAAGGCCGCATGAAACTTGGCTCATGAGCAAGATTTGCTACTACGAAACCCTCGGCGTCGAACGCGATGCCGACACCGCCACGATCAAGAAGGCCTTTCGCCGCGTGGCCATGAAGTGCCATCCGGACCGTTGCCCGGACGATCCCGAGGCGCAGGAGCGCTTCAAGGAGGCCAAGGAGGCCTACGAGATCCTCTCCGACGGCGAGAAGCGCCAGCTGTACGACCAGTACGGTCATGCCGCGTTCGAGGGCGGCATGGGCGGCGGTGCCGGCGCGGGCGGCTTCGGCGACATGGGCGATATCTTCGGTGACATCTTCGGCGACATCTTCGGCATGGGCGGCGCGGGACGCCGCGGTCCGCAGCGCGGCGCCGACCTGCGCTACATCCTGGAGATGGACCTGGAAGAGGCCGTGTTCGGTGTCGAGAAGGACATCGAGGTGCCCACCCTGGTTTCCTGCACCGACTGCAAGGGCAGCGGCTCGGAAGACGGCAAGCTCGACACCTGCACCACCTGCAGCGGCCACGGTCGCGTACGCATGCAGAACGGGATCTTCTCGATCCAGCAGACCTGTCCGCAGTGTGGCGGCAGCGGACGCAGCATCGCCCACCCCTGCAAGACCTGCCATGGCGAGGGTCGTTACCGCGACACCCGCAAGCTGTCGGTGCGGATTCCCTCCGGCGTCGATACCGGTGACCGCGTGCGCCTGGGCGGACAGGGCGAAGCCGCGCCGGCCGGGGGACAGGCCGGCGACCTCTATGTGGAAGTGCATGTGCGCGAGCACAAGATCTTCAAGCGCCAGAGCAACGACCTGTTCTGCGAGGTACCGATCCGCTTCACCCAGGCGGCGCTGGGCGCCACGCTCACGGTCCCGACGCTGGACGAGGACGTGGAGATCAACGTGCCGCCCGAGACCCAGACCGGCCATGTGTTCCGCCTGCGCGGACGCGGCGTGAAGTCGCCGCGTGGCGGGCGTGTGGGCGACCTGCTGTGTCAGGTGGTGGTGGAGACTCCAGTCCGCCTGACCCGCAAGCAGCGCGAGTTGCTTGAGTCGTTCGAGGAAACCTTCGAGGGCGAGAGCGCGGTCGAGCATTCACCCAGGGCCAAGAACTGGTTCGACGGCGTGCGCGATTTCTGGTCGCGGGTGACATCCTGAAACGGAGCCTGCACGCACTTGCGTGACGGGCTCCAGGCGCTACGATGGCCCATTCCGTATCGCCAGGATGATCGATCGCATGAGCCACCCCCTTCGCATCGCCATCAGCGGCGCTTCCGGCCGCATGGGTCGCGCGCTCGTCGAACGTAGTCGCGGCGATCGCCGGCTGCGCGTGGCGCGTGCCGTCATCGATGCTTCCTCCGAGCTGGTGGGCCATCCCCTGCAGCAACCGGCCACGCCGGAATCGTTGCGTTACAGCAACGGCTGGGACGGTGCTGGCGAGCTGGATGTCGCGGTCGATTTCAGTACCCCGGCGGGCCTGGCTTCCGCGTTGGACCATTGCCTGGATGCCGGCGTGCCGCTGGTGGTCGGCACCACGGGCTACGATGACGACCTGAAGGCGCGGCTGGAGGCGGCGGGCGAGCAGATCCCGGTGCTGCAGGCGGCCAATTTCAGTCTCGGCGTGGCAGTGCTGCAACGTTTGTTGAGCGACGCCGCGCGAGCGCTGCCGGAGTGGGACCTGGAAATCATCGAGGCCCATCACGGACGCAAGGAAGACGCGCCCTCGGGCACCGCCATGGCACTGGGCGAGACCGCAGCACAGGCGCGCGGCACGACACTGGACCAACATGCCGTCTATGCCCGCGAGGGCCATCCGGGCGCGCGCAAGCCGGGCGAGATCGGCTTTGCGGTCGTGCGCGGAGGCGACATCGTGGGCGAACACATGGTCCTCATGGCCGGCAAGGGTGAGCGACTGGAGCTGGCGCATCGCGCCACCGACCGCGGCATCTTCGCCCGCGGGGCACTGGAAGCGGCCGTGTGGCTGGCGGACCAGGCGGCGGGTCATTACGGCATCGCCGACATGCTCGAGGGACGCCTCAAGCAGGACGCCTGAGGGCGGTTTTCAGTCCGGATGCGAGGCGTTGCGGTCGCGGCCGGCGCCGACCTTGCGGTCCAGCTTGCCGAACAGCTTCTTGAAGGCACGCGAGAAGCGGCCGCGCTTGGTCTTGCGCAGCTTGGCTTCCTCGCTGACCAGCCAGGCCACCTGGACCACCCGGCGCTCGCCCTCGTAGGGCAGGTGGCCGTGGAAGGAGTTGTCCGATCGCCGGAAGACCGCGAACTCGCCGTACAGCGGCTTGAGTTCCGGCACCAGGATGGCATCGATGTCGTCGATGCGCTCCAGGAAGCGCAGGCAGCCCTCGCTGGTGTCCGGCCACTGCCGATTGAGGTACAGCAGCGCCGTGGCCACCTTCGACCGGCTGTCGGTGTGGATGGTGCCGTGGCGCTTGTTCAGGTGCCGGCACAGTGTGACCAGGGTGGGGTACTGGCCGAGGTCCTCGATGCCGAGCCGCTTGCCGATGGCGCTGGCCACCTCGGGGGTGGTCAGCTGCTCGATCAGGGCGTTCACCGAGGGGCCGCAATCGGCCGGATCCCATGGGAAGAACCCCGCTTCGCCGTACCGTGGGAAATCGCGCTCCAGCGCGTCCCGATCCTCGTCGGGAAGCTGGCCGTGCGCCATCATGAAGGCGAACGGCTGGAGGCGAACTTCGGTGTCGGGGCGGTCCAGGCGGGCCGGATCGATCAGGGCATGGGGCATGGTGCGGTCCGTCGGTGGCCGGTACGCGGCCCGGTGCCGCGTACCGCGTGGCCGTTATCCTAGTCGTGCGTGATCGGCTTGTCCGTGAACAGGAACTCCTTCATCTGTCCGGAGAAGCTGGCGTCGCGACGGCGGATCCATTCCAGCACCATGGCCGCGTGCTCCTTTTCCTCGTCGCGGTTGTGCTCGAGGATGGCCTTCAGTTCGGGATCGGTGCAGGCGGCGGCGCGCTGGTTGTACCAGTCGACGGCCTCCAGTTCCTCCATCAGCGAGACGATCGCACGGTGCATGTCGCGCACCTCGTCGTTCAGTTCCTCGACGGGTTCGTGGTACTGGTTGCTGGCCATGGGTGCTCCTTGGTCCGGGCAGGGAATCCTGCATGAGTGAGCGGTTTTGCACACAGTCTAACGGGAATGCCGAAAGTGGAGAAAACCATGCCCGTGCGAATCTTCGCGGTGGACATCGCCCCGGCCGACGCTTAACATTGTGGCCCGCCCGAGTACCCATTCTGCGAGCCACAGGCCAGCATTGCCGGCCTGCGGGTTTTGCTGCACCTGCCGAAGGCGGAGCCGATGATCCCAGCGTTGCTAACCCTTGAAGACGGAAGCACTTTTCGCGGCCATGCCGCGGGTGCGACCGGGTCGACCGTCGGCGAGGTGGTGTTCAACACCGCCATGACCGGATACCAGGAAATCCTCACCGATCCCTCCTACGCCCGTCAGCTGGTCACGCTGACCTACCCGCATGTCGGCAATACCGGATGCAATGCCGTCGACACGGAGTCGAGCCGGATCCAGGCCGCCGGCCTGATCGTGCGCGACGTACCGCGGCTGGCCTCGAACTGGCGCAGCGAAGAGAGCCTGACGGCCTACCTGGAGCGCAACGGCGTGGTCGCCATTGCCGGCATCGACACCCGGCGCCTGACGCGCATCCTGCGCGACAAGGGGGCGCAGAACGGCTGCATCATGGCCGGTGAGTCCATCGACGAGGACGAGGCCCTGGCCATGGCCCGGGGCTTCCCGGGACTGGCCGGCATGGACCTGGCCCGTGAAGTGACCACCGAGGCAAGCTACGCCTGGTCCGAGGGAGTGTACGACCTGGAACGCATGGCCTACGCCGATGGCGGGGACCGCTTCAAGGTCGTGGCCTACGACTTCGGCGTCAAGCGCAACATCCTGCGCCTGCTGGCCGGGCGCGGCTGCGCGATCACCGTGGTGCCGGCGACCACGCCGGTCGAGGACGTGCTGGCCATGCAGCCCGATGGCGTGTTCCTGTCCAACGGACCGGGCGATCCGGCGGCCTGCGGCTACGCGGTCGAGGCCGCGCGCACGCTGCTGGACCGCAAGATGCCGCTGTTCGGCATCTGCCTGGGCCACCAGATCATGGCCCAGGCGATGGGTGCAAAGACCCTGAAGATGAAATTCGGCCACCACGGCGCCAACCACCCGGTCAAGGACCTGGACGACGGCCGCGTGCTGATCACCAGCCAGAACCATGGCTTCGCGGTGGACCCGGACACGCTGCCCGGCGAGGCGCGGGTGACCCACCAGTCGCTGTTCGACGGATCACTGCAGGGTTTCGCCCTGACCGACCGGCCCGCGTTCTGCTTCCAGGGCCACCCGGAAGCCAGTCCCGGACCGCACGACATCGAGTATTTGTTCGACCGGTTTCGCCGACCTGATGCGGGACTCGGGACTCGGGACTCGGGACTCGGGAGAGGCATCGTGAGCGCGTCGCATTTCAGGAATCTCGAGGTTTGGCAGGTCGCGATGTCTCTGGCCAAGACCGTCTACGAGCTCACCGCCGGCTTTCCCAGGGAAGAACGCTTTGGCTTGAGCTCCCAATTGCAGCGAGCGGCCGTCTCCATTCCATCCAACATCGCCGAAGGCAATGCCCGAACCTCAACCCGTGACTACGCGCGATTCGTGTCCATGGCCCTGGGGTCGTCAGCGGAACTGCAAACCCAATTGCTGCTTTCGCAGGAACTCGATCTCGGCGAGGAAGACGCCAGGGTCGCTGCCCTGGATATGTGCGACCGGGTCGGGCAAATGCTCTTGCGGCTGCATCAAGCGCTGAAGCGGCGACTCGAATCCGAGTCCCGAGTCCCGAGTCCCGAGTCCCGAATCCGCGAAGTTTCCGAGGAGTACGCTGTAATGCCCCGGCGTCACGACATCCAAAGCATCCTGATCATCGGCGCCGGGCCGATCGTCATCGGCCAGGCCTGCGAGTTCGACTACTCCGGCGCCCAGGCCTGCAAGGCCCTGCGCGAGGAGGGCTACCGGGTGATCCTGGTCAACTCCAACCCGGCCACGATCATGACCGATCCGGAGATGGCCGACGCGGTCTACATCGAGCCGATCACCTGGCAGATGGTCGAGCGCATCATCGCCAAGGAGAAGCCCGACGCGGTGCTGCCGACCATGGGTGGCCAGACCGCGCTCAACTGCGCCCTCGAACTGGCCGACCACGGCGTGCTGGAGAAATACGACGTCGAGCTGATCGGCGCCTCGCGCGAGGCCATCCGCATGGCCGAGGACCGCGAGCTGTTCCGCAACGCCATGGACGAGATCGGCCTGGAATCGCCGCGCTCGGAAATCGCCCGTTCCATGGAGCAGGCCTGGGAGATCCAGGAAAAGCTCGGCTTCCCGTCCATCATCCGCCCCAGCTTCACCCTGGGCGGCTCCGGCGGCGGCATTGCCTACAACCGCGAGGAGTTCGAGGACATCGTCAAGCGCGGCCTCGAACTCAGCCCCACGCACGAGGTGCTGATCGACGAGTCGGTGCTGGGCTGGAAGGAATTCGAGATGGAGGTGGTCCGCGACAAGGCGGACAACTGCATCATCGTGTGCTCGATCGAGAACCTGGACCCGATGGGCGTGCACACCGGCGACTCGATCACCGTGGCGCCGGCGCAGACCCTGACCGACAAGGAATACCAGCGCCTGCGCGACGCCTCGCTGGCGGTGCTGCGCAAGATCGGCGTGGACACCGGCGGCTCCAACGTGCAGTTCGGCGTCAATGCCGAGACCGGCCGCGTGGTGGTGATCGAGATGAACCCGCGCGTGTCGCGCTCCTCGGCGCTGGCCTCCAAGGCCACCGGCTTCCCGATCGCCAAGGTCGCGGCCAAGCTGGCCGTCGGCTACACGCTGGACGAGCTGAAGAACGAGATCACCGGCGGCCTGACGCCGGCCTCGTTCGAGCCGACCATCGACTACGTGGTCACCAAGATCCCGCGCTTCGCGTTCGAGAAGTTCCCGGCCACCAACGCGCGCCTGACCACGCAGATGAAGTCGGTGGGCGAGGTCATGGCCATGGGTCGCAGCATGCACGAGTCGCTGCACAAGGCCCTGCGCGGCCTGGAGACCGGCAAGAACGGCCTGGATCCGACCGGGCTGGACCTGGCCAGCGACGAGGGCATGGCCACGCTCAAGCGCGAGCTGCGCCAGCCCGGTGCCGAGCGCATCTTCTTCCTCGGCGACGGCTTCCGCGCCGGCCTGTCGCTGGAGGAGGTGCACGGGCTGACCGCGATCGATCCGTGGTTCCTGGCGGCGATCGAGGACATCGTGCGGGCCGAGCAGACGCTGGCCGAGCAGGGGCTGTCTTCGCTGGATGCCGCGCGCATGCGCGAGCTCAAGCGCCTGGGCTTCTCCGACGCGCGCATGGCCGCGCTGTTGGGCACCGACGAGGCCGCGGTGCGCCACCTGCGCCGGACCCTGGACGTGCGCCCGGTGTACAAGCGCGTGGATTCGTGTGCGGCCGAGTTCGCCACCTCCACCGCCTACATGTACTCGACCTACGAGGAAGAGTGCGAGTCCGAACCCAGCGACCGGCGCAAGATCATGGTGCTGGGCGGCGGGCCCAACCGCATCGGCCAGGGCATCGAGTTCGACTACTGCTGCGTGCACGCCGCGCTGTCGCTGCGCGAGGACGGGTACGAGACCATCATGGTCAACTGCAACCCGGAGACGGTCTCGACCGACTACGACACCTCCGACCGCCTGTACTTCGAGCCGCTCACGCTCGAGGACGTGCTGGAAGTGGTCGACAAGGAGAAGCCCGAGGGCGTGATCGTGCAGTACGGCGGGCAGACCCCGCTGAAGCTGGCGCGCGCGCTGGAGGCCGCCGGCGTGCCGATCATCGGCACCAGCCCGGACTCCATCGACCTGGCCGAGGATCGCGAGCGCTTCCAGCAGCTGATCGACCGCCTGGGCCTGAAGCAGCCGCCCAACCGCATCGCCCGCAGCGCCGAGCAGGCGCTGGTGCTGGCAGGCGAGATCGGCTACCCGCTGGTGGTGCGTCCCAGCTACGTGCTGGGCGGTCGCGCCATGGAGATCGTCTACGCCGACGCCGACCTGGAACGCTACATCCGCGAGGCGGTGCGCGTGTCCGAGTCCTCGCCGGTGCTGCTGGACCGCTTCCTCGACCACGCGGTCGAGGTCGACGTGGACATCATCGCCGATGCCCAGGGCAACGTGCTGATCGGCGGCATCATGGAGCACATCGAGGAGGCCGGCGTGCATTCGGGCGACTCCTCCTGCTCGCTGCCGCCGTATTCGCTGACGCCCGCGATCCAGGACGAGCTGCGCCGCCAGGTCACCCTGCTGGCGCGCGAGCTGAAGGTGATCGGACTCATGAACACCCAGTTCGCCGTCCAGGGCGAGAACGTGTTCATCCTCGAGGTCAATCCGCGTGCCTCGCGCACCGTGCCGTTCGTGTCCAAGGCCACCGGCCAGCCGCTGGCCAAGATCGCCGCGCGCTGCATGGCCGGCCGCACGCTGGCCGAGCAGGGCGCCACCCGCGAGGTCGATCCCGGACTACTATTCGGTGAAGGAAGCGATCTTCCCGTTCTTGAAGTTCCAGAACGTCGATCCCATCCTCGGTCCCGAGATGCGTTCGACCGGCGAGGTCATGGGCGTGGGCCGCGACTTCGGTTCCGCCTTCGGGCGGGCCCACGAGGCCGCCGGCATCCGCAAGCCGCCGCTGGGCAAGGTGTTCCTGTCCGTGCGCGATGCCGACAAGGATCGTCTGCTCTCGATCGCCCGCGACATCGGCGCCAAGGGCTACGGGCTGGTCGCCACGCGCGGCACCTGCGCCTATCTCACCGGGCACGGCATCGAGTGCGAGCACATCAACAAGGTGCTCGAGGGCCGGCCGCACATCGTCGACCTGATCAAGAACGGCGAGATCGTCTACATCGTCAACACCACCGAAGGCAAGCAGGCGATCGCCGATTCGTTCTCCATTCGTCGTGAGGCGCTGCAGCAGCGCGTCACGTACTCCACCACCATTGCGGGCGCGCGCGCGCTGCTGCACTCGCTGGACAGCCGCGACGGCGGCAGCGTGCACAGCCTGCAGGAACTGCACAAGGAGCTGAAAGCATGAACCGCGCTCCCATGACCAAGCAGGGCGCCGAGCGCCTGAGAAAGGAACTGGAACGCCTCAAGGGCCAGGAACGTCCGCGCATCATCGAGGCCATCGCCGAGGCGCGTGCGCACGGCGACCTGAAGGAAAACGCCGAGTACCACGCCGCGCGCGAGCAGCAGAGCTTCGTCGAGGGCCGCATCAAGGAACTCGAGGCCGCATTGTCCACGGCGCATGTGATCGATACCGGCACCCTCAATGCCGGTTCCAAGATCGTGTTCGGCGCCGTGGTCGAGCTGGCCGACGAGGACACCGGCGAGGAAGTGACCTACCAGATCGTCGGCGACCTGGAAGCGGACATCAAGATGAACCTGATCGCCGTGACCTCGCCGATCGCGCGCGCCCTGATCGGCCGCATGGAAGGCGACAGCATCGAGTTCGAGGCGCCCAAGGGCACCAAGAACTACGAAATCATCACCGTCCGCTACGAGTGAGCGCGGGACGGATCGAAGGACGCCCTGACGCATGATCGCCTTCCGCGCATTCGGCCTGCGGCGCGGCCCGAGGCCGTTGCTGGAAGGCCTCGACCTGACCCTGCACGACGGCTGGAAGGTCGGGGTGGTCGGTCGCAACGGCTGCGGCAAGTCCAGCCTGTTCGCGGCCGTGCGCGGCGAACTGGACGGCGATGCCGGATCGCTCGACCTGCCGGCCGACGTGCGCATGGCCTCGGTGGCCCAGGAGACCCCGGCGCTGCCGGATCCAGCCATCGACTACGTGCTGGGCGGCGATGCCGAGCTGGCCGCCGTGCTGGCCGAGGAGGCGAGGGCGCAGGCGTCGGGCGACCACGCCGCCGTGGCGACGGCCCACCAGCGCCTCGCGGCCATGAACGGCTACGACGGACGCGCCCGCGCCGGCCGCCTGATGCACGGCCTGGGCTTTGCCCCCGACACCTACGAGCAGCCGGTGGCCGCCTTTTCCGGCGGCTGGCGCGTGCGCCTGAACCTGGCGCGCGCGCTGATGGCGCCGTCCGACCTGCTGCTGCTGGACGAGCCCACCAACCACCTGGACCTGGACGCGGTGCTGTGGCTGGAAGCCTGGCTGCGCCGCTACCCGGGCACGCTGCTGGTGATCTCGCACGACCGCGAATTCCTCGATGGCGTGGTCTCGCACGTGCTGCACCTGCACGGCGGCACGGGGCGCCTGTACGCCGGCAACTACTCCGCGTTCGAGCGCCAGCGCGCCGAACAGCTGCGCCAGCAGCAGATCGCGCACGAGAAGGAGCAGGCCGAGCGCGCCCACCTGCAGTCGTTCGTCGACCGCTTCCGCGCCAAGGCCAGCAAGGCCAAGCAGGCGCAGTCGCGCATCAAGCGGCTGGAGAAGCTGGCCGGTACCGAGGCGGTGCGCGTGGAGCGGCCGTTCCACTTCCGTTTTCCCGAGCCGGGCCGCCTGCCGACCTCCATGCTGGGCCTGGACCATGCCGAACTCGGCTATCCGGCCGCGGACGGGCAGGGCGAGGCCGCGCCCATCCTGCACGACGTCACCCTGCGCCTGGAGGCCGGCGACCGCATCGGCCTGCTCGGCGTCAACGGCGCCGGCAAGTCCACCCTGGTCAAGTCGCTGGTCGGCGACCTGGACCTGCTGGACGGCGAGCGCAGCGCGCACAAGGACCTGCGCATCGGCTACTTCGCCCAGCACACGGTGGAGAGCCTGCGCGCCGGCGCCAGCCCCTTCGACCACCTGGCCGAGCGTGCCCCGCAGGCGCCGCAGCAGGAACTGCGCGACTGGCTGGGCCAGTGGCAGTTCGCCGGCGACCGCGCCTTCGAGCCGGTCGACGGCTTCTCCGGCGGCGAGCGCGCGCGCCTGGCGCTGGCCCTGATCGCCTGGGACAAGCCCAACCTGCTGCTGCTCGACGAGCCGACCAACCATCTGGACCTGGACATGCGCGAGGCCCTGGTGGACGCCCTGGAAGACTACGAGGGCGCGATGGTGCTGGTCTCGCACGACCGCCACCTGCTGGGCCTGGTCTGCGACCGCTTCTGGCGCATCGGCGGCGGCGCGCTGCACGTGTTCGACGGTGACCTGGACGACTACGCTCGCTGGCTGCGCAGCCGCGAGGACGACGCCGACAAGTCGTCCTCGCAACCGGCCCCGCCATCGGCGAAGGACCGCCGTCGCGCCGCGGCCGAGCAGCGCGAGCGCGCGCGTCCGCTGCGCCAGGAAGTGCAGCGCGCGGAAAAGCGCATGCACGCGATCGAGTCCGAGCTGGCCACGATCGAGACGCGCATGGCCGATCCCGACCTGTACACCGAGCAGCCGCGCGAGGCGGCCGACCTGGGCCGCCGCCAGGGCGAGCTGCGCGCCGAGCACGATACGCTGGAGACCCGCTGGCTGGAGCTGCACGAGCAGATCGAGGCGCTGGCGGACGAGGAGGGCTGACCGGTGCACCCACGCACGCGTCCGGAAAAGGGGTCCTGAACATGCTGCACGTGTTGCTGCCCACGTTCGCCCGTTGCGGCCAGGCGTCCGTGCTGCGCCCGTGGCTGGTGCGCGGCGACCGGCTCGCGGACGCCGCGCACGGCTACTCCGAGGCGCTGGCCAATCATTTCCGCTGGCCCGGCGAGGGGCTGCCGGCCGGCGCGCTGCTGCGCCAGGCCCGGCGCGGCGACGCCGGCGAAGACACCTGGCTGTGCGCCGACCCCGCCTACGTGCAGCCGGACATGACCGGCGCGCGCATGCTGGCCTGCGGCACGCTGGACCTGACCGAGGCGGACGCCGAGGCGCTGGCCAAGCCGCTGCGCCCGCTGTTCGGCGACCGCGGCTTCCTGCTGGAGACCACCACGCCGCAGCGCTGGCACCTGCGCCTGCCGCGGGACGCCCGTCCGCCGCCGTTCGCCGCGCCCGACCGGGTGCTGGGCGACGACCTGCTGGCGCACCTGCCCGACGATCCCGCCCATGCGTCCTGGCGCGCCCTGTTCAACGAGGCCCAGGTGCTGCTGCACCAGAGCGAGGTCAACGCCCGGCGCCGCGCGCAGGGCCGCATGCCGGTCAACTGCCTGTGGTGCTGGGGCGGCGGGCGCCTGCCGGCGTGGGTCAAGGCCGACGTCGACCGCCTGTACAGCCGCGATCCGCTGGCCCGCGCCCTGGCCGGGCGCGCGCAGGTCGAGGTGCGCGACCCGGAAGCCTTCGATCCGGACGCCGCCGATGTCGACGTCCTGCTCGACCTGGAGCCGGGGCTGGATCCGGACCTGCACGGGCCGCTGCTGGCCCGGGGGCTCAAGCGCCACAAGGCCATGCAGCTGTCCTTCGCCAGCGGCGAGCGTATTCTGGTGCGCCATTGGCACCGCTGGCGGCTGTGGCGGCGCACGCCGTGAAGCGCGTGACGCTGCGCCAGCGGGCCTGCCCCGAACCGGACGGCGCCTGGCCGGTGGACATGCATCCCGTGCTGGCCCGGCTGTACCGCGCGCGGGGCATCGAGGCGCCGGACCAGGTCGACCACGGCCTGGCCCGCCTGGCGCCGCCGGACGCGCTGGGTGGCCTGGACGCGGCCGTCGACCTGCTGGCCGAGGCCATCGCCGCCGACCGCGCCATCCGCATCGCCGGCGACTACGACTGCGACGGCGCGACCGGCATGGCCGTGGCCGTGCGCGGCCTGCGCATGCTCGGCGCCCGCCACGTCGACTTCGTGGTGCCGAACCGCTTCGAGCACGGCTACGGACTGACGCCCGCGCTGGTCGCGTCGATGGCCGATGCGCCCGACGTGCTG
Organism: uncultured Gammaproteobacteria bacterium; assembly: GCA_963817755.1. Classification (GTDB taxonomy): domain Bacteria; phylum Pseudomonadota; class Gammaproteobacteria; order Xanthomonadales; family Rhodanobacteraceae; genus Oleiagrimonas. Next base: position 743,477 of record CAWFPB010000003.1, on the reverse strand, counting down.
GTCACGGTCGACAACGGCATCTCCAGCGTCGCCGGCGTGGCGGCGGCGCGCGAGCGCGGCATGCGCGTGATCGTCACCGACCACCACCTGCCGGGGCCGCAGCGGCCCGCGGCCGACGCCATCGTCAATCCGAACCTGCCCGGCGACGACTTCCCCAGCAAGGCGCTGGCCGGCGTCGGCGTGATGTTCTACCTGCTGCTGGCGCTGCGATCGCGCATGGAACGGGCAGGGGCCTTTGATTCAAGCGATCCTCCTGATCGCGAAGATCAAAAAGCGGCCATCCCTGGCCGCACTGCTCGAAAAGCGCGGCCCAACCTGGCCTCGCTGCTGGACCTGGTGGCGCTGGGCACGGTGGCCGACGTGGTGCCGCTGGACCGCAACAACCGCGTGCTGGTGGAGAACGGCCTGCGCCGCATCCGCGCCGGCCGCGCCTGCGCCGGCATCCGCGCGCTGGCCGAGGCCAGCGGCCGCAGCCTGGCGACGCTGACCGCGTCGGACATGGGCTTCGCCCTGGGCCCGCGCCTGAACGCCGCCGGCCGGCTGGAGGACATGACCCTGGGCGTGGCCTGCCTGCTCACCGACGACGAGGGCCAGGCCCGCGAACACGCCGAGCTGCTGTCGGCCATCAACGCCGAGCGCCGCCAGCTGCAGGCCGGCATGGTGGCCGAGGCCGAGCGCATGGTGGCCGGGGCGCAGGTGCCGGACACGGTCGGCGTGGCGCTGTTCGACGCCGGCTGGCATCCCGGCGTGGTGGGCCTGGTGGCCTCGCGCCTGAAGGAACGCCTGCACCGTCCGGTGGTGGCCTTCGCGCCGTCCGACGCCGGCAGCGACACCCTGCGCGGCTCGGCGCGCTCGATCCCGGGCTTCCACGTGCGCGACGCGCTGGCCGAGGTCGATGCGCGAGCACCGGGCCTGATGGGCCCGTTCGGCGGCCACGCCATGGCCGCCGGCCTGAGCCTGCCCGCGGACCGCTTCGACACCTTCGCCCAGGTCTTCGACGAGGTGGTCCGCCAGCGCATGCAGCCGGAATGGCTGGAGGCCGTGCTGTGGACCGACGGCGAGCTGCCCGCGGGCGCGATGACCCTGGAACTGGCGCACCTGCTGCGCCTGGCCGGCCCGTGGGGCCAGGCCTTCCCCGAACCGCTGTTCGAGAACACCTTCGAGTGCCGGCTGCGCCGCCCCATGGGCAGCACCGGCGCGCACCTGCGCTTCACCCTGCGCGACCCGCGCGACGGCCACGAAATCGACGCCGTGATGTTCAACGCCGACCCGGACCTCCCCGAGACCCCGCACCTGCGCGCGGCCTACAGCCTGGTGGTCAACGACTGGCAGGGCAGGGAAACCCCACGCCTCCTGCTGCGCCACGTCGAACCCGCCTGAAGGTACGCCTACCCCTTGTAGGAGCGGCGGAAGCCGCGAAGGCGCAGTCTGTCGGCCCACGGTGAACCACAAACCTCTTGGCCTGAACCTTTCGGCCTGGCTTGACGTGTTCGGTTCGCAGATCGAACGCCTTCAAGAGCGGTTTCGTCCGGCTGACGCCGGCCGAGTTACTTCTATTGCTTGCCCAATAGAAGTAACCAAGACAAGGGCACCCCAGCGTCCGCGCCTTCCGGCCCTTCGGGCCTCCAGGTCCGCTCCGGGCTCCGGGGGTTTGTCGAGAGGCCATCCTGGCCTCACGACAAACTGGCGCACGTCCTGTGCGCCACCCTGCGGGCCTGATCCTCCACCCTCCGCCGCTACCGAAGGGGAGGGATCGCAGATTGGGGCCATCGGCAGCAATTAATTACCCCCGTCCCCTGCAGGCGCTTCGGCGCTTCAGGATCGTGACGATCTGGTGCTCTGTGAATCGGGACTTCTTCATGGAACCTCCTGGTAGGTGAACCATGCCAGAAAGTTCTACTTTTGCGGTGTCTTGCTAGAGGGGAAGCTTACGTAAACATCAAATATATTTCCTCGCAGGCCTCTACTAGCGCTTATTTCTGTTCTTCGCTCGGTTAAAGCTAACGGATACGAAATAAACAAAAATAGACGCTGATATCGCAGCAATACCATATATTAAAATGGCCCTTATGATAATATGTGAAGTTAAAACGCCGCCGATGTAAGAAAATTGACTGATAAAAATGGATAGCCCAATAACCAAGATGCTTACAAATACAGCAAGAGCTAATGTCAACGGCTTGTTAGTTAAGTTAAATAGAAACATTTCCGCCTGGCTCCCGGATCCCGTAGAGACGTGGTCAGTGGCCAAGCTGTGTTTGGCCACCGACGCACATCAATACTACGTATCAGTTGAGATACTAGTGCAAATTCCCTGGAGTACATACCAGTTCGGGTTGACAAGCCGAACCTTGGGCTGCAACTGCACTACTCGCGCCACCAATCAATGACGCACCAAGGACTGCACCAAAAGCGACTCCCGGCGGTCCTCCAAGTATGCCCACCAATCCGCCGATAACGGATCCAAACCCTGCACCAAAACCGCCAGCACTCATCATTGCGTTGGCACAAGTGCCAGGAGCTTTCATGACGCCGCCACTGATTGCGGTTACTTCCGTACTTGACAAAGTGCGCATGTTACGTTCCTTGTATCAATACTGGAGATAGAATGCTGCTCCAGTTTCAGCAGTTTCTCCACCCAATGTTGTTGTTGATTAAGATGATTGTAGAGTTTGATTATAAACTAGATTTTTAAACGCATTTGATAATTTGTCAAGACGTGCAATGTAACAGCGTTTTAAACCGCCCCGGGTATCTCGGAGGCTGTTTGGTTTGAGTCAGGCCGCCATGGCCTGACCTTCCAGTTGCCGATAGTAGTTTGCCTCTGCCTCTGCCGGCGGGATATGCCCGATCGGTCCCAGCAGCCGCTGGTGATTAAACCAGTCGACCCACTCGAGCGTCGCCCATTCGACCGCTTCCCGGGTGCGCCATGACCTTCGATGGATCACCTCGGCCTTGTACAGCCCGTTGATGGTCTCGGCCCAAGCATTGTCGTAGGAATCGCTCACACTGCCGACCGAGGCTTCAATGCCCGCCTCGGCCAGACGCTCGCTGTAGCGGATGGATACGTATTGCGACCCGCGGTCGCTGTGGTGAATCAGGCCACCACTGTCAAACGGCTTTCGCTCATGCAGTGCCTGCTCCAGCGCATCGAGCACGAAGTCCGTGCGCATGGTATTGGACACCTTCCAGCCCACGATGCGGCGGGCGAATACGTCGACCACGAAAGCCACGTAGAGATGTCCCTGCCAGGTCGAGACATACGTGAAATCGGCGACCCACAGCGCGTTTGGCCTCAAATTGCCGGTTTACCCGGTCCAGCGGGCACGGCGCGGCCTTGTCGCTGATCGTGGTCGTGACCGGCTTTCCGCGCACCACGCCCCGGATACCGAGCCGACGCATCAGGCGCTCGACGGTGCAGCGCGCCACAGCCGTGCCCTCCCGATGCATTTCCCGCCAGACCATGCGGGCACCGTAGACCTGGTGGTTCTTGTCCCACACCCGGTGGACTTCTTTCTCCATCACCGCGTCGCGCTGCACGCGTGGCGGTGCCGTCGCCGGATCGGCCTGGCGGGCTGCATACAGGTAGTACGTCGATGGGGCGATCGGCAGAACCTTGCAGATCGGCTCGACCCCATGGACGGCGCGGTATTCGTCTATGAACGCCTTCATCGCTTGAACCGGCGGTCGAGCTCCGCCTGGGCAAAATCCGCGCTGGCCTTGCGCAGGATTTCGTTGGCCTGGCGCAGCTCCCGGTTCTCGCGCTCCAGCGACTTCATCTTCTCGCGTTCGGACGTGCTCAGGCCTTCGCGCAGGCCCTGGTCACGCTCGGCCTGACGCACCCAGTTGCACAGCGTCTGTGCGGTGCAACCGATCTTGCCGGCGATCGACTCGATCGTCGCCCACTGCGAGGCGTGGTCCTTCTGGTGCTCGAACACCATCCGCACCGCCCGGTCGCGGACCTCCGAGAAATAAGGGGACGGGGGGTAATTAAACCTCACCGATCGGCAGCTTCGGATCGACAGCGACATATGAAAAAACGGCAGCGCGATGGCGCTGCCGCTTTTCGTGGTGATGCCGCGGCGCAGGCTTAAAGCGCCTCGAAGATCCCCGCCGCGCCCATGCCGGTGCCGATGCACATGGTGACCATGCCGTACTTCTGCTTGCGGCGGCGCAGGCCGTGCACCAGGGTGGCCACGCGGATGGCGCCGGTGGCGCCCAGCGGATGGCCCAGGGCGATGGCGCCGCCCAGCGGGTTGACCTTGTCCGGGTCCAGACCCAGGTCCTGCATCACCGCCAGCGACTGCGCGGCGAAGGCCTCGTTGAGCTCGATCCAGTCCATCTGGTCCTGGGTGAGGCCGGCCATCTTCAGGGCCTTGGGGATGACTAACCGGGTCAGAGCCCCTTAACTTTGGCAGCGATTAACCACCTCTGTCGCTTTTAGTCCCTCCTTTACTCACTGCATTGGGACTGGATGATCGTTCATGTTCGCAGGATCGGAGGATGCGGCGGGCGACCCACAGGTTCGTCAGGGGAAGCACCAGGCTGGATTCGATGGGGGTGAGAAAGATGGTGAACACGGCGATCTTCAGCCATCCGACGGTCGGTGCCGCGGGATCGATTCGGCGGCAGGATCGGTCAACCAACGCCGTGTACAGCAGGACCGGGGGGATCGTGAGCAAGACGATCCATAAACTGGAATCCACCGTCACCTGGACCGCATGTGTGGCTGCGAATGTGCAGGTGGACGCGAAGCAACCCACATGCAAGAGGTACGCACGGAGGAGCAGCTTTCGCCGCTTCCTCAGTTGCGTGATGAACGTGGCTTTATCCATGGTTGCGTGCCCGGGTTTGGCGTCATGCCCGGCACGTCCAGATACTGTTTGACTGATGTGCCGTCCTTTCCCGATTTATACACGCGCTACTCTTGCACCGCCAATCATCGGCGCACTTACAACTGTCAGCCTGAACGTACACTTCGGGTCGATACCAGCCATCCTAGCAACACAGGTGTTCGAGTCCCGCGTTGCTTCCTAACTCGCTCTTCAATCCCCCTTCGGTAGCGGCGGAGGGTGGAGGATCAGGCCCGTAGGGTGGCGCACAGGGATGTGCGCCAGTTTGTCGTGAGGCCGGGATGGTCTCTCGACAAACCCCCGGAACCCGGAGCGGACCCGTAGCGCCGAAGGCGCGTAGGGCGCGGACGCTGGGGGTGCCCTTCTTTGGTTCGTTTCTTGGGCAAGCAAGAAATGAACACGCACGCCGCAAGGCGGGCGTAACCCCACATCATCCGGTTCTGAACCACTCTCAGAGCGTGCGAGTAATGGCCAAATTAGTGGGGGTAATGAAGTCTCAACCAATGCTGACTTTGGGTTAGAAGCAGTCCCAAGCTGAAAAAAACGGCAGCGCGATGGCGCTGCCGTTTTTCGTGGTGATGCTGCGGGGAAGGCTTACAGCGCCTCGAAGATCCCCGCCGCCCCCATGCCGGTGCCGATGCACATGGTGACCATGCCGTACTTCTGCTTGCGGCGGCGCAGGCCGTGCACCAGGGTGGCGACGCGGATGGCGCCGGTGGCGCCCAGCGGATGGCCCAGGGCGATGGCGCCGCCGAGCGGGTTGACCTTGGCCGGATCCAGACCCAAGTCCTGCATCACCGCCAGCGACTGCGCGGCGAAGGCCTCGTTGAGCTCGATCCAGTCCATCTGGTCCTGGGTGAGGCCGGCCATCTTCAGGGCCTTGGGAATGGCTTCCTTGGGGCCGATGCCCATGACCTCCGGCGGCACGCCGGCGACGTCGAAGTTCACGAAGCGCGCCAGCGGGGTCAGGCCGTGGTCCTTGATGGCCTGTTCGCTGGCCAGGATCACCGCGCCGGCGCCGTCGGACATCTGCGAGGAGTTGCCGGCGGTCACGGTGCCGCCGAACTGGCCGTTGCGGAACACCGTGCGCAGCTTGGCCAGCACTTCCGGCGTGGTGCCCGCGCGCGGGCCCTCGTCGGTGTCGATCACGCGCTGGTCCTCGCGCACGCTGCCGTTGGCCACGTCCGGGTAGCGGTCGTCCAGGGTGTAGGGGGTGATCTCGTCCTTGAACTCGCCGGCCTCGATGGCGGCCAGGGCGCGGCGGTGGCTTTCCACCGCGAAGGCGTCCTGCTGCTCGCGGGTGATCTTCCAGCGCTCGGCGACCTTCTCGGCGGTGATGCCCATGCCGTAGGCGATGGCCACGTTCTCGTCGCGGAAGATGGCCGGGTTCATCTGCACCTTGTGGCCCATCATCGGCACCATCGACATGGTCTCGGTGCCGCCGGCGATCATCAGGTCGGCCTCGCCCAGGCGGATGCGGTCGGCGGCCAGGGCCACCGCCTGCACGCCAGAGGAGCAGAAGCGGTTGATGGTCATGCCCGGCACGCTGTCGGGCAGGCCGGCCAGCAGCGCGCCGATGCGCGCCACGTTCATGCCTTGCTCGGCCTCGGGCATGGCGCAGCCGATGATGGCATCGCTGATGCGCGCCGGGTCGATGCCCGGGCACTGTTCCATGGCGGCGCGGATGACGTGCGCCAGCATGTCGTCGGGGCGGGTGTTGCGGAACACGCCGCGCGGCGCCTTGCCCACCGGGGTGCGGGTGGTGGCGACGATGTAGGCGTCTTGGACTTGTTTGCTCATGATCTCGTTCCTCGATCGGGAATGGGGAATAGGGAATGGGGAATCGGCAATGGATGCCGTTCCGGTGCCTGACCTATCCCGATGCTCAGTTCCTGAGCGGCTTGCCGGTCTTCATGGTGTGGGCGATGCGGGCCTGGGTCTTTTCCATCTGCGCCAGGGCCACGAAGTGCTTGCGCTCCAGTTCCAGCAGCCAGGCCTCGTCGACCTCGCTGCCGCGCTCGATCTGGCCGCCGCACAGGGTGTCGGCGATGCGGCTGGCGATCTCCATGTCGTGCGGGGAGATGAAGTAGCCTTCGAGCATGTTGACCAGCTGGGCCTTGAAGGTGGCGGTACCGACGTCGCCGGCGACCTTCACGTGGCGCGCGGGCAGGGGCGGGCGGTAGCCGGACTCGGCCAGGGCGCGGGCCTGCTGCTTGGCCACGTACAGCAGCTCGTCGTTGTGGAACACCACCACGTCGGACGCGCGCAGCAGGCCGAAGGACTGCGCCTCCAGCGCGGAGCCGGCGACCTTGGCCATGGCCACGGTCTCGAAGTAGCGCTTGACGTTGTCGAAGGCGTCGCCGACCGGCGCGGCCGAGCAGCGCGTGGCGATTTCCTTCAGGCCGCCGCCGGCGGGCAGCAGGCCGACGCCGGCCTCGACCAGGCCGATGTAGCTCTCGAAGGCCGCCACGGTGCGCGCCGAATGCATCTGGAACTCGCAGCCGCCGCCCAGGCACAGCCCGCGCACCGCCGCGACCACCGGCACCTGCGCGTACTTGATGGCCATGCTGGTGGCCTGGAAGTTGGCGATCATGGCCTCGAACTGGGCCAGCTTGCCGTCCTGGAGCAGACCCAGCGCGCCCTTGAGGTCGGCGCCGGCCGAGAACGGGCCGTCGGGCTGCCAGATCACCATGGCGTCCAGCCGATCCTCGGCCACGCGGATGGCCTGCTGGATGCCGTCGAGCACGGCGTCGTTGACGGTGTGCATCTTGGTCTTGAACGACAGGATGCCGATGCCGTCCTCGCCCAGGGTCCACAGGCGCACGCCGTCGTTCTCCCACAGCGTGGTGCCCTCGGGCGCCTTCTCGCCGAGGATGGTCTCGGGGAACAGCTGGCGCGCGTAGACCGGGTGCGACGAGCGCGGCAGGTCCTTGCCCTGCGCGGGCGAGAACGAGCCGTCGGCGTGGTGCACGCCGCGGCGGCCGTCGCTGACCCAGTCGGGCAGGGGCGCGTCGCTCATGGCCTTGCCGGCGGCGATGTCCTCGGCGATCCAGCCGGCCACCTGCTGCCAGCCCGCGGCCTGCCAGGTCTCGAACGGACCCAGCTTCCAGCCGTAGCCCCAGCGGATGGCGAAATCGACGTCACGCGCGGTCTCGGCAATGTCGCCCAGGTGGTAGGCGGTGTAGTGGAACAGGTCGCGGAAGCAGGCCCACAGGAACTGGGCCTGCGGATCCTCGCTGGCGCGCAGCTTGCCGAACTTCTCGGCCGGGTCCTTGATGGCGAGGATGGCGGCGACCTCGTCGGAGGCCTTCGGCTCGGCGGGCGACGTAGTCCTGCTTGCCCAGGTCCAGCACCTCGATGGTCTTGCCGTTCTTGCGGTAGAAGCCCGCGCCGGCCTTCTGGCCCAGCGCACCCTTGTCGATCAGCGCGGACAGCCACTCGGGCGCCTTGAAGTATTTGTGCCAGGGGTCGTCCGGCAGGGTGTCGGCCATGGTCTGGATGACGTGCGCCATGGTGTCCAGGCCGACCACGTCGGCGGTGCGGTAGGTGGCGCTCTTGGGGCGGCCGATGGCCGGGCCGGTGAGCGCGTCGACCACGTCGAAGCCGAGGCCCGACTTCGTGGTGTGGTACATCGTCGACAGCATCGAGAACACGCCGATGCGGTTGCCGATGAAGTTGGGCGTGTCGCGGGCGATGACCACGCCCTTGCCCAGCGCCGTGGTCAGGAAGCCTTCCAGGCCTTCCAGCACGCCGGCGTCGGTGGCCTTGTTCGGGATCAGCTCGACCAGGTGCATGTAGCGCGGCGGGTTGAAGAAGTGCACGCCGCAGAATCGGTGGCGCAGGTTCTCCGGCAGCGCCTCGGCCAGGGTGTTGATCGACAGGCCCGAGGTGTTGGAGGCGATCACCGCACGTTCGGGCAGGTGGGCCGCCACCTTCTTGTACAGGTCCAGCTTCCAGTCCATGCGCTCGGCGATCGCCTCGATCACCAGGTCGCAGTCGGCGAGCTGGCCCAGGTGCTCGTCGTAGTCGGCCGGCACGATCGCGGCGGCCAGCGACTTCTCGCCCAGCGGGGCCGGCTTGAGCTTGCCCAGGTGCTTGATGGCGTTCACGGCGACGGCGTTCTTGGGGCCGTCCTTGGCGGGCAGGTCGAACAACACGGTCTCGATGCCGGCGTTGGTCAGGTGCGCGGCGATCTGCGCGCCCATGACGCCGGCGCCGAGCACCGCGGCCTTGCGGATGCGTAGCGGTTTGGTGGTCATGCCTATCTCCGATTGCAAATGCGTCAATGCCCGCCTCGACGACCGGCCGGGGCGGGCAGGGGAAGGGGTTTCAGCTGGCGCGCAGGCCGGCCGCGGCGAACCGGATCAGGTGCTGGATGGCCTGTTCGCGATGCTGGCGTTCGCTGACCTCGGCGCGGCGCTGGATGATGCCGAAGTCGGCCATGGCGTAGGTCAGCGCGCCCGCCACGATGTCCAGGCGCCAGTACAGTTCCTCGCGGTCCAGGTCCGGCAGCTGCTGGGAGAACACCTTGGCGAACTGTTTCAGCACGTGGCCGTAGTTCTCGGACAGGAACTTGCGCAACTGGTCGTTGTGCTCGGCGTAGGCGCGCGCCAGCACGCGGACGAACGCACCGCCGCCCTCGCCCTCGTGCGCCAGGTCCAGGGCCGGCCGGATGAAGGCGGCCAGGGCATCCTCCAGCGTGGCGTTCTCTTCCAGCGCCTGAAGTGCTTTCAGGCGTCGACTGTTGAGCTCGTCCAGGCGTCTGCGGAACACTTCCTCGATCAACTTGTCCTTGGATCCGAAGTGATAGTTCACTGCGGCCAGGTTGACGTTGGCGGCCGAAGTCACCTGGCGCAACGAGGCGCCGGCGAATCCGTGCCGGGCGAACAGGGTTTCGGCAGCCTCCAGGATGCGCTGCTTGGTGGAAAACTGGGAGCTGGGCACGTGGCTGTTCTCCGGCACGCTGTCACGGGTCAAACGATCGTTTGAAGCATAGGCCGGCCGCCGTGGAAGGTCAAACGTTGGAAACGAATCCGCGCCATCAAGGTCCCGCCGGCGGAACGGACTTGCGCTTGGTCTAGAATCTGTCAAGCTTTAGGGGACCAAATGCCGAATTTTTCACATGTTTGGTGGTACGGTGACTGGCTTGGGGAAGCCGGCCCGTTTGTATTCATCCCGTAACCGACAACCGGAGCACTTTGCATGGCGCTGGAGCGCACCCTTTCGATCATCAAGCCCGATGCCGTCGCCAAGAACGTCATCGGCGACATCTATTCCCGTTTCGAGAAGGCCGGCCTGAAGGTCGTGGCCGCGAAGATGAAGCATCTCTCGCGCAGCGAGGCGGAAGGCTTCTATGCCGTTCACAGCGAGCGTCCGTTCTTCGCCGCGCTGGTCGAGTTCATGATCTCCGGCCCGGTGATGATCCAGGTGCTGGAAGGCGAGGGCGCCATCATGAAGAACCGCGAGCTGATGGGCGCGACCAACCCGAAGGAAGCGGCCGCCGGCACCATCCGCGCCGACTTCGCCGATTCCATCGATGCCAATGCGGTGCACGGTTCGGATGCGCCGGAGACGGCCGCGAACGAGATCGCCTACTTCTTCGCCGCGACGGAGCTTTGCCCGCGCTGAACACCATGCAGGAAATGAAATCGTGAGCTCGACGGTGAAAACCAATCTGCTCGACTACGACCGCCAGGGTCTGCGTGATTACTTCGCGCAGCTGGGCGAGAAGCCGTATCGCGCGGACCAGGTGATGAAGTGGATCTATCACCGTCTGGAAAACGACTTCGAACGCATGACCGACCTCGGCAAGTCGCTTCGCGGCAAGCTTGCCGAGGTCGCTTTTGTCGGACCGCCGGACACCCTTTTCGAGAAGGGCTCGACCGACGGCACGCACAAGTGGTTGCTGGGCATGACCGGTGGCAACGCCATCGAGACGGTCTACATCCCCGAACCGACGCGCGGCACGCTGTGCGTGTCCTCGCAGGTCGGCTGCGGCCTCAACTGCACGTTCTGCTCGACTGCCACGCAGGGTTTCAATCGCAACCTGTCGACCGCCGAGATCATCGGCCAAGTCTGGGTTGCCGCGAAGTATCTGGGCAACGTGCCGCACCAGCACCGGCGCATCACCAACGTGGTGATGATGGGCATGGGCGAGCCGCTGATGAATTTCGACCCTGTCGTGGCGGCGATGAACCTGATGCGCGACGACCTCGGCTTCGGCCTGGCCAGCAAGCGCGTGACGCTGTCGACCTCGGGCCTGGTCCCGCAGATCGACAAGCTTTCCGAAGTGGCCGACGTGTCGCTGGCGGTGTCGCTGCATGCGCCCACCGACGAACTGCGCACCACGCTGGTGCCGCTGAACAAGAAATATCCGATCGACGAGCTGCTGGCCGCCTGCAAGCGCTACATCAGCTCGCGTCCCCGCGCGTCGATCACCTTCGAGTACACCCTGATGAAGGGGATCAACGACCACCCCGAGCATGCGCGCAAGCTGGTCAAGCTGATGCGCCGGCTGCCCAGCAAGGTCAACCTGATCCCGTTCAATCCCTTCCCGGGGACCCGCTACGAGCGGTCCGGAGCCGCCGAGATCGAGGCCTTCCGGCGTATCCTCAACGAGGCCGGCGTGATCGCCACCGTGCGCCGCACGCGCGGCGACGATATCGACGCGGCGTGCGGCCAGCTCAAGGGCCAGGTGCTCGATCGCACCCGGCGTTCCTCGGAATTTCGCAAACAACTGGAAAAGGATGCGATCCATGCGGCTTGATCGTTGGCTGTTCTCCGGATTGATGGTGCTGGCCCTGGCCGGCTGCGCGACATCCTCGGGCAACGGCTTCTCCACCCGCAAGGTCAACGACAAGGATGCCGCCCGCATCCACACCGAGCTCGGCCAGCAGTACATGCAGCATGGCGATCTCAAGCAGGCCCTGGACAAGCTCAAGCGGGCGTTGAAGTTCGATGACCGCTACACCCCGGCACAGACCGTCATCGCCACCATCTATGCGCGCATCGGCGAGAACGGCAAAGCCGAGGAGCATTACCGCCGTGCAGTGGAACTGATGCCCAAAAATGGCGACACGAACAACAATCTGGGCGTGTTCTTGTGCAGAATCGGAAAGGTGGACCAGGCACTGCCGTATTTTGAAACCGCGGTGCGCGATCCGTTCTACAACACCAAGGACATTGCACTGAGCAATGCAGGACGCTGCCTGCTGAAGAAAAACGACTATCCAGCGGCAGAGAAGGATTATCGCCGGGCGCTGGCGATCAATCCGAACAACGGCGATGCGCTGTTCCAGTTGGCTGGCGTATTGCTCGAGCAGGGCAAGGCCTTCGAGGCCCGTGCCTTCCTCCAGCGCTTCGATGCCCTCGGGCATCCCAATCCCGCGTCGCTGATGCTGGGATACAAGATCGAAAAACGTCTGGGCGACGAGGAGGGAGCCCGGAACTACGAAAAGAGACTGTTGGCCAAATTCCCGGATTCGGATCAGGCGCAGTCCATCGACACCCATTAAACATGATGAATCAAGATGAATCCATGCAGTTGAAGGATCAGGGGCAGGGGGAACATCCATTCACGTCCCGGAATCCGGTAGGAAATCCATGCGACTCGACCACGAGCGCGCTTGATGCTCCGGAGTTCGGCCCCGAACCGGAACCGGACAAGTCGCTACCCTCGTTCGGCCAGCGCCTGCGCGCATCCAGGGAGCGACACGGCATGTCGCTGCAGGACTGCGCCAGGGTCCTGCACCTGCCGGTCCGGCTCCTGGAAAAACTCGAGTCGGACGATTACGAGGGGATCGATTACTCGGTCTACCTCAAGGGTTACCTGAAGAAGTACGCGGCCCACGTGCGGCTGGAAGCAACCCACGTCGAGGCCCAGATCGAATCACTCGCTCCCCGGCAGCCCGAACTCGTGGCGACGCAGTCCATGCCGGCCTGGCGACTCGGTATCCACCGATATTCCAACGCCCTGACCTATGTCGTGCTCACCGCGGTAATCGTCGTGCCGCTGGTCTGGCTAGGCCTCAACGGCGTGCTCAAGCGTGACATCGCGCGCCTGGCGCCACTCAATGCCACGCCGGTCAGCGCACAATCGACCGAATTGGTGGCCGGCACCGGCAACGTGTCGGACACGTCGGCTTCCGTCAAGCCGGCGTCCGCCGGACCGCGACAGCCGGACGCCAAGCCATCCAGTGATGGACAGAAACCGCTGATGGCTTCGATTGCACCATTCAGCGCCCTGGAGTCCGGCAAGCTTGTGCCGAACGTGTCCAGGGACGATGCCGTGCAACCGGCGAAGCAGGCTGCACCGATGCCAGCATCGACGCACCTGGTCCTGACCCTGCTGCAACCCAGTTGGGTGGAAATCACCACGGCTACCGGCAAGCATCTCGAATATGCACTGCTTCCGGCTGGTACCCGTCGGGTCTACGACAGCAGCCAGGTGCTCAACGTCCGTATCGGCAACGCCAGCGGGGCCCAAGTCCAAGTCGACGGCAAACCTCTGGCCCTGGATCGGTACCGCAGTGCAAACGTGGCGCATTTCGATATCCAGAACAACGGCAGCGTCCAGCCGGACGACAGCTGAACCGTACGTTCGCAGTGTCAACACGTACGGAGACCGGCCCCGGTAGCGGTGGGGCCGGGATCGGCGCGTGACGGTATGCGCGGCGGTATCGCCTGCCGCACGCATCGGTTATCCTTTGCGGGTTTTCGCCGCACCGGCGGCGTTTTCGACACAATCCATCCGCGCGCCTTCCGCTCCGGATTTCCGGAGCGCCGAGTGTGTGGCTTTGACAGGTGAAGCATGGCTTTCGACGCATACGACGATTACGAACAGGGCGAACGCCTCCAGGAGTGGCTGCGCCAGAATGGCCTGTCCATAGCCGTGGGCATCGTGCTCGGACTGGTGCTGATCTTCGGCTACAAGCAGTGGCGCGGCCACCAGGCCCAGCATCGTGCCGCCGCAGCCGCGCAGTTCGGCGCCATCAAGCAGGCCTATGCCGCTGGCAAGGACAGCGCAGCCGATGCCTTGGTCACCGTGATGCTGAAGGATTACGCCGACTCGCCCTACGCGGTGTTCGCCGCTTCCGCGCGTGCGGCCAACCAGGTCGAGAACGACAAGCTGGCCGATGCCCGTGCGTCGCTTGAATGGGCACGCGACCATGCCGATGGCGAGCATGGCGCCATGAAGTCCCTCATGTCCATGCGCCTGGCACGAGTCGAACTGGCCCTGGGCAAGGCCAAGCAGGCGCTGGCCGTGCTCGATGCCATGCCCAAGGGCGACTATGCCGCCGTTGCCGGGGAACTGCGTGGCGATGTGCTGGTCAAGCTAGGGCGGGCCGCTGATGCTCGCAAGGCCTACCAGGCCGCAATGCAGGCCTACGGCAAGGATGCGCCGCAGTACGAAAGCGTGCGCATGAAATTCGACAATCTGGCTCCGGCCAGGAAGCAGGGCGCATGAAACGTATTATCCTGATGGCCGTTCTGTCGGCGTTTGCAGTGGCCGCTTGCCATTCGCGCAAGAAGAGCAACGTGCAACCGCCACGTGAACTGACCAAGTTCACTCCCACCGTGACGGTCAAGCGCGTCTGGAAAGAGGACGTGGGTGACGGTGCGCAGGACTCGGGCGTACGCATGCGTCCGGCCTACGAGGGCGGAGTCATCTACGCAGCCAGCACGGACGGCGTGATCGAGGCGCTGGATGCGCAAACCGGCAAGACCCTCTGGCGCAACAAGGGCCGTACCCATGGCCTGTTCGGCTGGGGCGGCGACAAGAAGCGCAAGGACGTACGCTATTCCGGTGGTCCCGCTGTCGGGAGCGGCATGGTCGTGGTAGGCACGCTGGATGGCCATGTCTACGCCTTCGATGCCAAGACCGGCAAGCAGCGCTGGATGGCGACCGTCTCCTCGGAGGTCATCACCCAGCCGGTCGTTCTTTCCAAGCTGACCGTGGTCCGGACCAACGATGGCAACGTCTATGCCTTCGACACCAAGACCGGCAAGCAGGTCTGGCTGTACGACCAGGACACCGTGCCCGCGCTGAGCCTGCGCGGCAACGGACCGATGCTGGTTGCGCATGGCGTGATCTTCCTGGGCACCGATGACGGCAAGCTGGTCGCCGTACGCCTGGACAATGGCGAAAAGCTGTGGGACCTGCCGCTGGCGAACGGCGAGGGGCGTACCGAAATCCAGCGTCTGGACGATGCCGACATCGGTGTCGTTTTCGACGGCAACACGCTGTACGCGGGTGCCTACCACGGCAACCTGACCCAGATCGACGGTGCCAGTGGGCGCCCCGGCTGGCATCGCAAGTTCTCCACGTACACGTCGCTCGACTTTGGTGGCAACACGCTGGTCGGTGTCGATTCGCATTCCAACGTGTGGGCCTTCGACAAGAGTTCGGGCAGCGACCTGTGGAAGCAGGACAAGCTGGAGTGGCGCTGGCTGAGCGCACCGGCGGTGGTCGGCAAGTACGTGGCGGTCGGTGACCTGAAGGGCTACGTCCACTGGTTGCAGCTGAGTGACGGCAAACTGGCCGCCCGCGACCGTTTTTCCCACGACGCGATCCGCTCGCAGCCGGTGGTTGTGGGCAACATGATCTACGTCGAGGACGTCGAGGGTCACATCGGCGCCTATCGCGTGGGGTCGCCGTCCCGCTGACCGCCTCCGTCCCGTCGCCCCATTCGGCGCCGGGGCGGTCGACGCCGGAGCATTCCCGATGGATTCTTCCCTGCACATGCTTCCCGTCGTTGCCTTGGTCGGCCGTCCGAATGTCGGCAAGTCGACTCTGTTCAACGTGCTCACCCGCAGCCGCGACGCCCTGGTGGTCGATCTGCCCGGCGTCACCCGCGATCGTCATTACGGGGTCTGCCGGCATGGCGAGAGGCCGTTCGTGCTGGTGGATACCGGCGGGCTCTCCGGCGACGAGGACGGTCTCGACGGCCTGACCGCGCGTCAGGTCCGAATGGCCATCGACGAGGCCGACCTGGTGATTTTCCTCACCGACGCGAGGCAGGGCCTTGTGGTGCAGGATCACGCCATCCTCGACGAGTTGCGCCGTACCGGAAAGCCCATGCTGCTGGGGGTCAACAAGACCGACGGCATGGACGAATCGGTGGCCATGGCCGAATTCGCATCCCTGGGGTTTGCCGACAGCCTGCCATTGGCCGCTGCGCACAGCCGCGGGACCGATACGCTGCTTCAGGCCATCGAGCCGCGTCTGCCCGAATACGAACCCGCCGAGGACTCCGTGGACGAGGCCGACGGCGGCATCCGCGTGGCCATCCTCGGACGCCCCAATGCCGGTAAATCCACGCTGGTCAATCGGTTGCTGGGCGAGGAGCGCGTGATTGTTTCCGAGGTTGCCGGCACCACCCGGGACGCCATCCGCGTACCGCTGGAGCGTGACGGTCGCAAATACACCTTGATCGACACCGCCGGCGTCCGCCGTCGGGCCCGCATCGAGGAGGCGGTGGAGAAGTTCAGCGTCATCAAGACGCTGCAGGCCATTGCTGCTTCCCAGGTTGCGGTGGTCATGATCGATGCGCGCGAGAATCTGTCGGACCAGGACCTGACCCTGATCGGTCACGTGTTGGACGAGGGCAGGGCGCTGGTGATCGCGGTCAACAAGTGGGACGACATGGAATCCTACGACCGCGAACAATGCCAGGCCGCCCTGGACCGCCGCCTCGCCTTCGTGGCCTGGGCCAGGCGCGTGTTCATTTCCGCCAAGCACGGTTCGGGCCTGCGCGAACTGATGCGCGCCATCGACCGCGCGCACGCCTCGGCCACGCGCGAGATGACCTCCTCGCAACTCACGCGCACGCTGGAGAAGGCCTACGAGGGCTACCAGCCGCCGCTGGTCCGCGGGCATGCCCCCAAGCTGCGCTACGCCCACCCGGGCGGCCACAATCCGCCGACCATCGTCATCCACGGCACCCGCACCAAGCACATCGCGCCGGCCTATCGCCGCTACCTGGAAAACACCTTCCGCAAGCGCTACCACCTGGAAGGCACGCCCATCCGCATCGAGTTCCGCGACAGCGAGAACCCCTACGCGGGCCGTCACAACGAGTTGACCGATTCACAAAAGCGCAAGCGCCAGCGCATGATCCGAAACGCCAAGCGCCGCAAGCGTTGACGCGCTGGTTCTTCCGTATCGATGCCCTCGATTATATCGACGGCGTGGATGTGGAAGCCGACACATCGGCTCGACTGCCGGCAAGTGGCGCGCCGAGAGCACGGCATCCAGCGGTTGTCCGGGATGCCCCGTGGCCGTTCATGTCTGTCTTTGCGCGGCCGATTCCGTGCTTTCGAGCAGGGTCAGGGGACCCACGCCACCGTTGGACCGATCCATCACGGCGTGCCTGAGCGGTACTCCCGCGACGGCTTGCACGCGCGCGATCCATGCATCCAGCACGCAAGCCATGGTGGCGCGGTCGCTGCCGATGCCAACCAGGCCGATACCACGCTCGGACCAGCGCACGGCCTGCAGGCCGTGGGGCAGCGGTTCGTGGAGTGCCGCGGCCAGTTTTCCCGGTGCGGACCGGTCTCGGCCCGACGCATCGGCCGATAGCGCCGTGTCGCCGGGTAGCAGGGCCACGCCCACGGACAGCATCCGTGCCGAGCGTCCACGGTCGTGCCAGTACAGCTGCAACAAGTCCAGTGCCGCCTGTCGTTTCATCAGTCCGGTGTCAGCGTCGTAGTCCATCAGGCGGTGGTTCTGCCACAGCAGGTTGAACTGCAGCACCCCCGCGAGTGCGGCCGAGCCGCCGGTGACCAGCACCACCCACAGGTCCGCCCATTGGTCCACGCGGATGGCACCGCCCGACGAGCCGCCGAGGTCCGCCGCGACCATCATCGCCAGCACCAGCGCCATCAAGGGCACCGACTCGAACATGGTCATCGGGAACAGCGCCAGTCCGGCGATGTAGATGATCGGCAACTGCCGGTACAGGGAGATGGCCGCTGCCTGGGTCGGCGTGAACGTTCCGCCATTTCGTACCCAGTGGTTGAATACCGGTTGCGCATAAAGCGCGAACAGCGCCGGAACCGCCAGAAGACCCAGCAGGGTGAGGTAGGACGTCAGCCAGCGGGCCCGCTGTACCAGCAGCAAGGACAGCACCAGCAACGCTCCCAGCCCGAGCACGGCAATCACGCGCCCAAGGACCAACGCATTGGCGATCTCGGGCGGAAACACCATCACGTCCACGGCGATCCAAAGTGCCACCAGCAGCATGAATGTCCAGGCCAGCACTTCGGTGCGGCGCAGGATGATGCGGGCGCGTTCGTGCAGGAACATCGGCGAAGAGGGCGAGGGCGTGCGGAAAAGATGGATGCGGCGTTCGACGGGCGTGCCGACGAAATACGCCAGTTGCCGGTGCAGGAAGGCGGCGGGATTCATGACGACTCCTTGGGTCGTGGGTGGGTCCGCACGCGTGGCCGGAGCCTTGCGGACCGGGGCATTCTAGGAACCGCCGATGGCGACGCCGTTGACGCTTGTCAAAAGCGCGAGTCGTATCGATGCCCGTTCCTGCGGCGTTCTGTCCCATGCCGCGGGGCTCGCGGCACCCGGCGGATTTGTGCGCTTCCCACGGAACCCGGATAATGCGCGCTTTCCAAGCCCGCAAACGCCATGACTGCACGCATCCTCGACGGCAAGCGCATCGCCCAGGAACGACTGGACCAGGTCGCCCGGCGCGTGGCCGAGCGTGTGGCTGCGGGCAAGGCCGCGCCCGGCCTGGCCGTGATCTTCGTGGGCGTCGACGCGGCCTCGGCTGTCTACGTGCGCAACAAGCGCCGTGCCTGCGAGCAGGTGGGCTTTCGTTCCTTCGACTACGACCTGCCGGAAACCACCAGCCAGGAAGAGCTCATCGCCCTGATCGACAAGCTCAATGCCGACCCGGACGTGCACGGCATCCTGGTGCAGTCGCCGTTGCCGGCACACGTGGACGAGGACGAACTGGTCGATCGCATCGATCCGCAAAAGGACGTGGACGGTTTCCATGCCGTCAATGTCGGGCGCCTTGTGCTGCGTCGCCTGGGACTACGGCCGTGCACGCCGCGCGGCGTGATGACCCTGCTGGGTCATACCGATCGCCCCGTGCGCGGCCGCCACGCCGTGATCATCGGGGCGTCCAACCACGTCGGCCGACCGCTGGTGCTGGAGTTGCTGATCGCCGGCGCCACGGTGACCTGCTGTCACCGTTTCACCACCGACCTGGAAGCGCACGTGCGCATGGCCGACATCCTGGTGGTGGCGGTAGGACGGGCGGGGCTGGTGCGCGGCGAGTGGGTCAAGCCCGATGCCGTGGTCATCGACGTCGGCATCAACCGGCTGGACGACGGACGCCTGGTCGGCGACGTCGACTTCGAGGTCGCGCGCGAACGCGCCTCGTGGATCACGCCGGTACCCGGCGGCGTAGGGCCGATGACGGTGGCGACATTGATCGAGAACACCCTGGAAGCGGCCGAATCGCGCCGGGCGCGCTCGGTCGCCTGAACGGGATCCTGTGCATCCCATGGTTCGAGTATCGGGGCCACGCGTGATGCAGCCATGCCGCGTCCGAACCACTCCAGGAAGTACTTCAGCATCGTTGCCCATCAGGAAGCGTCCATGGTGACCGAGCGCAACTGGAAAGTGACCGCCCAGGACCCGGCCGGCGAATTGCAGAAGGCCGTGCAGGCGCTTGGCCGTGGTGAATCGGATCATGCACGCAAGGTGCTGGCGCGGGTCCTTCGGATGAAGCCGGATTGGGCCCAGGCGCATTACTACATGGGCATTGCCTCGCACATGGCCGGTGACTTCGATGCGGCGATCGAATCCTTCGGCAAGGCGTGCACACTGGCGCCGCAGGATCCTGCGGTCCACATGGGTCTGGGTATCGCCCTGCACGAACTTGGCGAGCATGAAACTGCAATCGCCGAGCTGGAACAGGCGTGCCGGCTCGCACCGGAGGTGCCCGCCTACTGGTTCAACCTGGGCAAGGCGTTGTTGTCCAGCCGCCCGCATCCGGACGAAGCGCAGAGGGCACTGAACCGGGTGCTTGAGCTCGATCCGGGTCACGTGTTGGCGCATATGGCGCTGGCTGACGCACATATCCTGCTCGGAGAGGTTGATGCCGCCGTGGCGCATTACCGCGAGGTCTTGCGTCGGAAGCCGGACCACGCCAAGGCATGGCTGGGACTGGCCGACATCAAGACCCGGCCGATGACATCCCGGGACCTGGCCGAACTCGAAAAGGTGGTACGCAAGGCGGCCCTCCATTCCGCGGACCGGATTGCCCTCGGTTTCGCGCTGGCCAGGGCGCAGGAAGACCAGGGAGACTATCCCGCCGCGTTCGCCACGTTGCAGACAGCCAACTCCGCCAAGCGTGCAACGATCGAGTGGGATGCGAAGGCCGAGCATGCCTTCGTGCAACGCATCGAACGGTCCTTTGCCAAGCCAGCGGCTTCGCAAAACGATACGCAGCGGGGCGGGGAAGTCATATTCATCCTCAGCCTGCCGCGCTCGGGGTCAACCCTCGTCGAGCAGATTCTCGCTTCGCACCCCGGGGTCGAGGGGGCGGGGGAGATCACCGACCTGCAGCGGGTCATCGATGCCGAGTCGAAGCGCCGCGGACAGCCTTTCCCCGATTGGGTGGAGCAGGTGAACCAGGAGGACTGGGAAAGGCTGGGCCGGGAGTATCTGGATGCCACCAAGTCGCTGCACGGGAACGGTCGACGGTTCACCGACAAGAACCTGCTGAACTGGAAACTGGTCGGTGCCGCCCGTGCCATGCTTCCCGGCGCCCGATTCGTACATGTGAGGCGCGATGCGGTCGAAACATGCCTGGCCTGTTATCGGCAGTTGTTCCGCACCGGCAATCCGTTCAGCTATGACCTGGCGGAGATGGCTGGATACTACAAGGATTGCGAACGGCTATGCCGGCACTGGCAGACAGGCTTTCCCCAGGCATGGCATGAGCTGGTCTATGAACAGCTGCTCGCCGATCCGGAGCGCGAAATCCATCGTCTGCTGTCCTTTTGTGGCTTGCCCGATGATCCGTCCTGCCTCCAATTCCACCGCACGAAGAGAGTGGTGCGTACCGCCAGTGCGGCGCAGGTTCGCCAACCGCTGCGCCGGGATACCGCACGTGCGCGGAGGTTTGGCAAGGCACTTGATCCGTTGCGCACCCTGCTGGCGGAACCTCCGTCCTGACATTTGCAAGTGCGCATCTGGCCCTTGTTCAGATCCATCCAGTACAATAGAGCGATTTACCCGCGGGAATACACGCCATGCGCATCCTTGCCGAGGCCCTGACCTACGACGACGTCTACCTCGTCCCCGCCCACTCGATCGTGCTGCCGCGCGACGTGGACACTTCCACCCGGCTGACACGGGGCATCCGCCTGAACGTGCCGATCGTCTCGGCGGCCATGGACACGGTGACCGAAGCCCGCCTGGCGATCACCATGGCGCAGTCGGGTGGCATCGGCATCATCCACAAGAACATGACCCCCGAACAGCAGGCCGCCGAGGTGCGCCTGGTGAAGAAGTTCGAGGCCGGCGTCATCCGCAGCCCCATCACGGTCGGTCCGGACACCTCGATCAGCGAGGTCATGCAGATCACCCGCGCCAACAGCATTTCCGGCGTGCCGGTGGTGGAGGGCGACGAGCTGGTCGGCATCGTCACCAGCCGCGACCTTCGCTTCGAGAAGAAGCCCAGCGATCCGGTGCGCAACATCATGACGCGCAAGGAAAAGCTGGTCACGGTCAAGGAAGGCGCGGGGCATGATGAGGTCCTGGACCTGCTGCACCAGCACCGCATCGAGAAGGTGCTGGTGGTCAACGACGACTTCCAGCTGCGCGGTCTGATCACCGTCAAGGACATCCAGAAGGCCAGCGACAACCCGCACGCCGCCAAGGACGCCCACGAGCGCCTGCTCGTGGGCGCGGCGGTCGGTGTCGGCGGTGACACCGAGACGCGCGTCGCGGCGCTGGTCGAGGCCGGCGTGGACGTGCTGGTGGTCGACACCGCGCACGGCCATTCGCAGGGCGTCATCGATCGCGTGGCCTGGGTCAAGAAGCACTTCCCGCAGGTGCAGGTGATCGCCGGCAACATCGTCACCGGCGAGGCCGCGCTGGCGTTGCGCGATGCGGGCGCCGATGCGGTCAAGGTCGGCGTCGGTCCGGGCTCGATCTGCACCACGCGCGTGGTCGCCGGCGTGGGCGTGCCGCAGATCACCGCCATCGACATGGTTGCCACGGCGCTCAAGGACGACATTCCGCTGATTGCCGACGGCGGCATCCGCTATTCCGGCGACGTGGCCAAGGCCATTGCTGCCGGCGCGTCCACGGTGATGCTGGGTTCGATGTTCGCCGGCACCGAGGAAGCGCCGGGCGAGGTCGAGCTGTTCCAGGGCCGCTCCTACAAGAGCTACCGCGGGATGGGCTCGCTGGGCGCCATGCAGCTGGGTTCCAAGGACCGCTACTTCCAGGAAGAGGCCGATGCCGACAAGCTGGTGCCCGAGGGCATCGAGGGGCGCGTGCCGTACCGCGGTCCGTTGCGCAGCATCGTGCACCAGATGCTGGGCGGCTTGCGCGCTTCCATGGGCTATTGCGGCTGCGCCAGCATCGACGACATGCGCAAGAGAGCGCAGTTCGTGCGCGTGACCGGTGCCGGCGTGCTGGAAGCGCATCCGCACGACATCCAGATCGTCAAGGAAGCACCGAACTACCGTCTGGATTGACGGAAAAGCCGGGACTCGGGACTCGGGACCCGGGACTCGGCGCATGCAGCGGGGCGTTCTTGTCGATGGGACGGCGTCTCCGCTTCGATTGATCTTCCTATCGCAGCGGTATCCGGGATCCCGAGTCCCGAGTCCCGAGTCCCGAGTCACGCATGTCCAACATCCACAACGACAAGATCCTCATCCTCGACTTCGGCTCGCAGTACACGCAGCTGATCGCGCGTCGCGTGCGCGAGATCGGCGTCTACTGCGAGATCTGGGCCTGGGACCACGATCCGTCGGAAATCGCGTCGTTTGCGCCCAACGGCATCATCCTTTCCGGGAGTCCTGAATCGGTCACCGACGAAGGCGCGCCGACCATTGCACAGGAGGTGTTCGACTCGGGTTTGCCGTTGCTGGGCATCTGCTACGGCATGCAGGCCATGGCCCACCAACTGGGCGGCGCCGTCGAGGGCGGTCATCACGCCGAATACGGCCGTTCCGACCTTCGAATCGAGGAGTCCGACGCGCTGTTCGCCGATTTCAAGGTGGGCGAGAAGAGTGTGATGTGGATGTCGCATGGCGACCGCGTCACTGCGCTGCCGCCCGGTTTCGCCACCACCGCGACCACCGAGAGCATCGAATTCGCGGCCATGGCCGATGCCAGGCGCCACTACTACGGCCTGCAGTTCCATCCCGAGGTCACCCACAGCGTGCGTGGCAATGACGTGCTCAAGCGCTTCGTCACCGGCATCTGCGGCTGCGACACGCTCTGGACGGCGGCGCACATCGTCGACGACGCCGTGACCCGCGTCCGTGAGCAGGTCGGTTCGGACCACGTGCTCCTTGGCCTGTCCGGCGGGGTCGATTCCTCGGTCGTGGCCGCCCTGCTCGAGAAGGCCATCGGCGACCAGCTGACCTGCGTGTTCGTGGACACCGGCCTGTTGCGTCACGGCGAGGGCGACCAGGTCATGGACACCATGGCCGAGCACATGGGCGTGCACGTGATCAGGGTCAATGCCGCGCAGCGCTTCTACGACGCCTTGAAGGGCGTCGAGGATCCCGAAGCCAAGCGCAAGGTCATCGGCCGCCTGTTCATCGAGGTGTTCGACGAGGAGGCCGGCAAGCTGGAAGGGGTCAAATGGCTGGCCCAGGGCACCATCTATCCGGACGTGATCGAGTCGGCCGGTTCCAGGACCGGCAAGGCGCACGTGATCAAGAGCCACCACAACGTCGGCGGCCTGCCCGAACGCATGAACCTGAAACTGGTCGAGCCGCTGCGCGAGCTGTTCAAGGACGAGGTGCGCCGGATCGGCGTCGAGCTGGGCCTGCCGCGCGAGATGGTCTACCGACACCCGTTCCCGGGTCCGGGCCTGGGCGTGCGCATGCTGGGCGAAATCCGCCCCGAGCAGGTCGAACTGCTGCAGAAGGCCGATCACATCTTCATCGAGGAACTGCGCCGGCACGATCTGTACGACCGCGTCAGCCAGGCGTTCGCCGTGTTCCTGCCGGTGAAATCGGTGGGCGTGGTCGGTGACGGCCGCGCCTACGAGTGGGTGATCGCGTTGCGCGCCGTGGAGACCATCGACTTCATGACCGCCCACTGGGCGCAACTTCCCTACGACTTTCTTGACCACGTTTCACGTCGTATTATCAATGAGTTGCGCGGGATATCTCGTGTCGTTTATGACATCAGCGGCAAGCCGCCGGCCACGATCGAATGGGAGTAGGTAAATCAATTGCTTGGCGGAATTCCGTTGACGCCCGTGTGCGCATGTTCCTCAGGTTTCAGGCGCAAGTAGCTGATTTTCAAGTGCCATGATGAGTGCGACCGAAGAAGTGCTGTTCAGCGAGGCCGACCATGCCTGGATGCGGCGTGCCCTGGACCTGGCCCGTCACGCCCGCGATGCCGAGAATGAAGTGCCGGTCGGGGCCGTGCTGGTCAAGGGCGAGGCCGTGCTCGGCCTGGGCTGGAACCGCAACATCATCCTGCACGATCCGACCGCGCACGCCGAGATCGTGGCGCTGCGGGCAGCCGGCGAACGCATGGACAACTACCGCTTCCCCGGCAGCACGCTCTACGTGACCCTGGAGCCGTGCGCCATGTGCGCCATGGCCCTGGTGCATGCGCGGGTGGCACGGGTGGTCTATGCCGCCACCGATCCCAAGACTGGCGCTGCCGGGAGCGTGTTCGACACCCTGGTCTCGGAGCGCCACAACCACCGCGTCCAAGTGGAGTCGGGATTGCTGGCCGACGAATCGGCCACCCTTTTGCGCGAGTTCTTCCGTTCCCGCCGCTGAGCCGGAATGCTTCAACGGTTGCCGGTCACGAGACTTGAGCGGTCGGGTTGACGCCCCGATATACCATCATGTGATGGAAACCAACATCGAACCGATGGGCGAAAGCGCGCTGCTGCTGCGCCTGGGCACGCACATCGATGCGGACATCAATGCGCGGGTGCATGCGGCTGCCCGGCTGCTGCTCGAGGCCGAACTGCCCGCCGTTCAGGAAATTGTTCCGGCCTACGCCAGCCTGCTGGTCCGCCTGGATCTCGATGCGCTGCGCAAGCGGGACATCCCCGTGGACGAGATGGCATGGCGCGTGCGCGAAACGCTGTCCGGCATGCCCGAAGCAGCCGAGGCCGGATCGGGCTCCGTGCATCGCATTCCCGTGTGCTACGAAGGCGATCACGGCCCCGACCTGGAACACGTCGCCCACGTGACCGGACTGACGCGCGAGCAGGTCATCGCCCTGCATGCCGACGCCGAGTACCGCGTGGCGATGATCGGGTTCGCGCCGGGTTTCGCCTACCTGCTGGGCATGGACGAGCGACTTCACGTGCCGCGGCGGGAACAGCCGCGCACCCGGGTTCCGCGTGGGTCGGTCGCCATCGGCGGGGCCCAGACCGGGGTGTATCCACGCGAACTTCCAGGCGGCTGGCAATTGATCGGTCGCACGCCTTCGCGTCTCTTCGATGCGCGATCATCCACGGCCCCGTGCCTGCTGGCACCGGGAGATCGAGTCCGCTTCGAACCGGTCGATGCAGCCGAATTCGAAGCGCGCCTGGAAGAGGGCGCCGCATCATGATCGAGGTCCTGCACCCGGGGTTTCTCAGCAGCCTGCAGGATACCGGTCGCATCGGGGCCGCCCACCTGGGCATCGGCCATGCCGGCGGTGCCGACGCGCCGGCCCTGAAACTGGCCAACGCCCTGGTCGGCAACGATGCGGACGCTTGCGTCATCGAGGCCACCCTGACGGGGCCGCGCCTGCGCTTGCAGCGTGCCGCCTGGGTCGCACTGACCGGCGCGCCCCTGCCTCGGGCGTCCCTGGATGGCGGTCCTTTGCCGATGTGGCGCCCCGTGCGCTGTGACGCCGGCAGTGAGATCGAGCTGGGGCCGATGCCCCGTGGCTGTCGAAGCTACCTGGCCGTGGGCGGCGGCATCTCGGTGGAGTCCTGGATGGGCAGTCGCGCCACGGACCTCAATGCCGGCCTGGGACCCTTCGAGGGCCGGGCCCTGGCTGCCGGGGACCGCCTGGAACTGGGCGAGCCTTCGCGCGAAACGGACTACGCCGGTCACTGGTCGCTGGATCCGGAGCCGTGGTTCCCCGGCGCCGTCGACCCGCCCCCATTCCACCTGCTTCAGGCCAGCCACACGCCGGACCTGGATCGCGCGTCCCGGGACATGCTGGGAGGCGGGGCCACGTTTCGCGTCGACAGTGAAAGCAACCGCGTCGGCGTGCGCATGCAGTCGGACCGGCCGTTGCAATTGCGCCATCGGCTGGAATTGGTCAGCGAAGGACTGGTTCCCGGTACCATGCAGCTGCCGCCGGGCGGGCAACCGATCCTGATGCTTGCCGAACACCCAGTGACCGGGGGGTACCCGCGCATCGCCCACCTGGCCTCGGTGGACCTGCCGCGACTGGCCCAGTTGCGGCCCGGCGACACGATCCGGTTCCGCTGGATCGATGTCGAGCAGGCCCGCGAGGCGCGCCAGGTCCGCGACCGTGAACTGGATCAGTTGATGCGCAACATTCGTACGCGACTGGAGCAGGGCACATGAACCGCATCGACCTCAACTGCGACATGGGCGAATCCTTCGGCGCATGGAACATGGGTGCCGACGAAGCCGTCATGCCCTGGATCACTTCGGCCAATATTGCTTGCGGCTTCCACGCCGGCGATCCCTCGGTGATGCGTCGCACGGTGGCCGCGGCCGTGGCCTCCGGCGTGTCGCTCGGTGCACACGTCGGGTTGCCGGACCTGGCCGGCTTCGGTCGGCGCACCATGCATCTGCAACCACAGCAGGTGCACGACATCACGGTCGTGCAACTCGGTTCCCTGCAGGCCATGGCCGCCACGCACGGGGCCGGACTGGCCCACGTCAAGCCGCACGGCGCGCTCTACCACATGCTCGAGGCGGACCCGGAGCAGGCCGATGCCTTCGTGCGCGCAGTACGCGACGTGGACCCGGGACTGCGGGTGGTCGGCCGGGCAGCGGGTCGACTGGTTGGCACGGCCGAGCGCCAGGGGCTGGCCGTCGCGCACGAGGCATTTTGCGATCGCGGTTATCGTGGTGACGGTCAACTGATTGCCCGCGGCGAGGATGGGGCGGTACTGCACCAGCTCGAACGGATCGTGGCGCAGGCCGTGGCGCTGGCGCGCGAAGGAACGGTCACCGGAGCGGACGGAACGATGATCGATCTGCGCGCCGACACCCTCTGCATCCATGGCGACCGGGAAGCCGCACCGGCGGTCGCGCGTGCCGTTCGCGAGGGTCTGGAGCAAGCAGGCATACAGGTGGCCGGCTGGCACGCGACTGGACCGTAACGATTCGCAGGGCCGTCCGCACGGCATCATCCGCGCTTGCGCAGGGTCGTTGACGCGCGCGGCAAGAAACTGAAAATACCCCTTTTAAACAGGATGATGGGATGGGCTTGCCGGGACGTTCCCGGCCGTGGCGAGGGCCCGGCGCACAGGCTCGTCCACCCGCACGTTTGGCATGGCGCGCGCATCCGGTTGCTTGTGCGTACGCGCGTTTGTGCGCATAGTTTCGTCGCGGCAAGGTGCCATCGCCGCCCTTATCCTTCATCAGGGAGAACGCGTCATGCCCATCCGCCTCGAAGACGTGGCACGTCAGGCGGGAGTGTCCCCGAAAACGGTTTCCCGGGTCCTCAACCAGGAAGCGAACGTGCGCGAATCGACCCGCGCCAAGGTTCTGGCCGTGGTCGCGGAACTCGACTACCGACCGCATCCATCGGCCCGACGGCTGGCCAGCAACCAGTCGTTCATGGTGGCCACGCTGTACGACAACCCTTCGGCCAACTACCTCACGGAAGTGCAGGACGGCGTGCTCGACGCCTGCGACGAGTACCAGTACAGCATGCTGGTGCGCCCGCTGGACGTGGAAGCCGCCGATTTCGTCCAGCGCGTGGACAAGCTGATTTCCGATCACCGGCCCGACGGCCTCGTACTGACCCCGCCGGTCAGCGATCATCCCGACCTGCTCAAGCGGCTGCAGGAGCTGGGCATGCCCTTCGCTTCGGTCTCGCCCAGGCATCGCGAGGGCACGATCGGCGTGTACATGGACGAGCGCCGTGCCGCCTTCGACCTGGTGACCATGCTGATCCGTCTCGGACACAAGCGCATCGCGCACGTGATCGGCCATCGCGAGCACGGCGCGAGCCAATGGCGGCGCGCGGGCTACGAGGACGCGCTGCGCGAGGCCGGCATGAGCCTGAACGAGCACCTGGTGG
Organism: uncultured Gammaproteobacteria bacterium; assembly: GCA_963817755.1. GTDB lineage: Bacteria > Pseudomonadota > Gammaproteobacteria > Xanthomonadales > Rhodanobacteraceae > Oleiagrimonas. Next base: position 715,154 of record CAWFPB010000003.1, on the reverse strand, counting down.
TGCAGGGCGACTTTTCCTTCGAATCAGGAGTCGAAGCCGCGCGCCGGCTGTGCCGTCTACCGGATCGTCCCTCGGCGGTTTTTGCCGGCAATGACGACATGGCTTCGGGCGTGATCTGGGCGCTGGCCGAGCACGGGATCCGCGTTCCCGAACACGTCTCGGTGTGCGGATTCGATGACACGCCGATTTCGCGCCAGGTCTGGCCCAGGCTCACGACCATTCACCAGCCGGTACGCGAAATGGGTCGCCAGGCCTGCCTTCAGTTGCTCGAGGTGCTGCGCGGCCGCGGTCACGGGCGCATGATCCAGTTGCCGTATTCGTTGCAGTTGCGCGACTCGGCCCGACCTATCCTCGATGTGGGGATGCATCCGGAATGTGCTGTTTGACTATTTTATGTATGCCATTTGACAGCGCTGTCATATCGGCGTACACATGCCCCATGCGAGGCGCGTTGCCTTTTTTTTAGCAGTAAGACTGACAGCGCTGTCATAACGATAAACGTGCAGGCCCGGTCCAGCCGGCCGCACCAGGCAAGCATCCTCGGGGATGCATGGGGATTCACAGGTGGGGAATTTGGGGAATCGTTGTAGCTGGTCCAGGTCCATGTTCCTGGGCACCTGCGTGGGTGTCCTGTTGTCGATGGGGGCCGGCGCGGTGGCCGGTTCGGCGCCGGCCGCAGCAAACCCCGGGCAGGATGCGTCCCGGGCACACCCCGCACTATGGCCTCGTCCTGCCGCCACGTTGAAGAAAAACCCGGTACTGGAGCGCCGCATCCGTCACCTGCTGGCGCGCATGACCCTGCGCCAGAAGGTCGGCCAGCTGGTTCAGGCCGACATCACCACGATCAAGCCCGAGGATCTTCGGACCTACCCGCTGGGTTCGGTGCTGGCCGGAGGCAACAGCGGCCCCGGAGGCAACGTGTCGGCCTCCGCGCGCACCTGGAGGCACTTGGTCGACGCCTTCCATCGCGACGCCATGCGGCCGCTGAAGAAGGGCGGGGTGGCCGTCCCGGTGATCTTCGGTGTCGACGCCGTGCACGGCAACAACAACGTGGTCGGCGCCACGCTGTTCCCGCAGAACAGTGCACTGGGCGCCACGCGAGATCCGGCCCTGGTGCGGGCGATCGGAGCGGCCACCGCCGAGGAGACTCGTGCCGTGGGCATCGACTGGGCCTTCGCACCGACCATCGCCGTACCGCAGAATGATCGATGGGGACGCACCTACGAGGGTTTTTCGCAGAATCCGGACCTGGTTGCCGAACTGGGGGCAGCCGAGATCGAGGGCCTGCAGGGCAAGCCCGGCACCCCGCAGTTTCTCGACCAGCACCATGTGATTTCCACCGCCAAGCATTTCCTGGCCGACGGCGGCACGCACAACGGCAAGGACCAGGGCGATGCCCAGGTCAGCGAGAAGGTGCTGCGCGACATCCATGGCAAGCCCTACGTAGCCGCCGTCGCGGCCGGCGTGCAGACCGTGATGGCTTCGTTCTCCAGCTGGAATGGCGCCAAGATGTCGGCCAACCGCAGTCTGCTGACGGGCGTGCTCAAGCAGCGCATGGGCTTCGACGGCTTCATCGTCAGCGACTGGAACGCGGTGGGCCAGGTGCCCGGTTGCACCAACGCCAGTTGCCCCAAGGCGATCAACGCCGGACTCGACATGCTGATGGCGCCGCAGGACTGGAAGGCCGCGTTCAACCACCTTCTGGCCCAGGTGCGCAGCGGCACGATCCCGATGTCGCGCCTGGATGACGCGGTTAGCCGCATCCTGCGCGTGAAGCTGCGCGCCGGCCTGTTCCGTTATCCCCAGGGTCGCCCGGACCCGGTACCGCTGTCGGTACTGGGTTCGGCAGCGCACCACGCGCTGGCCCGCCAGGCCGTGCGCGAGTCCCTGGTCCTGCTGAAGAATCACGGCAGCATCCTGCCGCTCAATCCGCACCAGCGCATCCTGGTGGCCGGCGAGAGCGCCAACGACATGATGCGTCAATCGGGCGGCTGGACCGTCAACTGGCAGGGCACGGGCCTGAAACCCTCCGATTTCCCCGGCGACACGACGATCTGGGCGGGCATCGAAAAGCAGGTCCGCGCCGCGGGCGGTGAGGCCGTGTTGTCCGTCGACGGACACTACAAGCGCAAGCCCGACGTCGCGATCGTCGTGTTCGGTGAAAAACCGTATGCCGAATTCCAGGGCGACCGGGCCAACTTTGCCTTCACCTACAACAACGGTCACGACCTGGCCCTGATCCGCAGGCTGCGCAAGGCCGGCATCCCGGTGGTCTCGGTGTTCGTGGCCGGCCGGCCGCTGTGGGTCAACCGCGAGATCAATGCCTCCGACGCCTTCGTCATGGCCTGGCTGCCCGGATCGGAGGGCGGCGGCGTGGCCGACGTGATCCTGCGTGGCGCCAACGGCAGGGTCCAGCATGATTTCCACGGCAAGCTGCCGTATGCCTGGCCGCGCACCGCGGTGCAGGTCGCGCAGACCGCCGCCGATCCGCAGTACCCGTACGGATTCGGTCTGACCTACGAGGACCACGACATATCCGGGCCCTTGCCGGTGACCTCCGGCCTGAACGGCAAGCTGATCCCGCGTGACCTGTACATGAAGCACGGCGAGACCGTGGGCAAGTTCCAGCTGACGATTGCTGAAAGGGCCGGCACGCCTCGCGTGGTTGCCAGCGTGCCGGCCCGAACCGCGCAGGGCGCCATCCAGGTCAAGGGCATCGATTACCGGGCCCAGGAAGACGCGCGCCAAATCACGTGGAGCGGGAAGGGTGGCACGTTGGCCATCGTCTCGCCCAAGCCGCTCAACCTGCAACGCGAGAGCAACGGGGACGTGAACCTGGTCCTGACCATGCGTGTTGACAAGGTGTCTGCCGACAACCGCGTGGAGATCGGCCTCAACTGCAGCGGCTCGTCCTGCCAGGCAAGGCTGCCATTCGACGCCGAGCTGGTCGCGCTGAAGTCGCGCGGCTGGACCCGGCTTGCCATACCGCTGAAATGCTTCGACCAGGCCGGAGCAAACATGAAGAGCGTGGTTGCCCCGTTTGTCATCGACAGCCACGGGCCGCTGCAAATCACCTTGAACAAGGTGGAGATGACGACCGCGTCCGACGAGTTGATGAAGTGTCCTGCGCGTTGATGTGGCCGCGTCGACGCGGCCCGGGACAGCATTTCACGGTGGTCGACGCCCGGCACATGCCGACCGGGCCACCGTACACAGCATGCCGTTCGATCCGGGGGACCGGATCGCGGCGATGGAGCAACACCGCCCTGCCGATGACACCCTTTCGGTCAACCACCAAGAAACCAAGCAGTCGGGGGAGATTCCTTCCATGAAACAAGCCCAACAAAAGTTGCACAGGCGCGTACTGGTATCTGCAGTGCTGATGGCACTTGCCGGTACCGTATCCGCCCAAACGCCGGCCGGCGCGCAAGACGCGTCGACCCATGCCAACACCAACCAGTCAAACCAGAAGCAGAAAAAGCAGATCGCCGACCGTCAGAACACGACGAGCCTGAAGGCGGTTGTCGTCCAGGGCATTGCGAGCTCGCTCGAAGCGTCCATGAACATCAAGCGCTACTCGAACGGCATCGTCGACGGCATCGTGGCCGAGGATATCGGCAAGTTCCCCGACTCGAACCTGGCCGAAGCACTGCAGCGCGTTCCGGGCGTGTCGATCTCGCGCGCCAACGGTGAGGGCGCGCGCGTCACGGTGCGCGGCATTGGTCCCCAGTTCAACCTGGTGTTGCTGAACGGCCGCCAGATGCCCACCGCCAACATCAACGACACCAGCGCCTCGACGGATCGTTCGTTCGACTTCGCGCAGCTGTCCGCCAGTGCCGTGTCCGAGGTCGACGTCTACAAGACCGGTTCGGCCAGCACGCCCCCGGGCGGCATGGGCGCCACGATCGACGTCATCACGGCACGGCCGTTCGACAATCCCGGCACGCACGGTGCCGTCCAGCTCCAGGGCGTCTGGGATGGCTCGAACAACAACATGCCGTCGTCCATGCGGTTCGGCAGCACGATCGCGCCGCGCATCAACGGCATCTTCAGCACCACCAGCGCCAATGGCGAGTGGGGCTTCGGCATCAACGGCAGCTACGAAAAGCGCAATTTTGGCTACAACAGCGCTTTCGTGGATGGCTGGCAGACCTTCCGCGACAACGTGCCGTATGGCGGTTCCTGGGGTGGTGGCGTGGTGCCCCCGCCGCCCGACTCCGTCAATGCGCCGAAGGCCGGTTCCGACTATTCGTTCCCGCAGGCGCTGCGCTACCAGATCAATGCCGGGCAGTCCACGCGCATCAACGGCCAGATGGTCCTGCAGTTCAAGCCGTCGGACAACCTGGTCAACACGCTGGACTACACGTATTCCGAATACAAGATCAAGAACCGCTACCAGCAGTTGTCGGCGTGGTTCGCGTCCGGCTACCCCAACTACAGCTCCTGGACCGATGGCCCCATCTCGGCGCCACTGGTGTATTCGGAGAACTATTCAACGCCGCAGGACCTCGACATGGCCGCTGGCCTGTCTGCGAGCAAGGAGACCCTCAACTCGATTGGCTGGAACACCAAGTGGAAGGTCAACGACAAACTCTCCTTCACGCTGGACGCCGCCCACTCCACGGCGCAAAACGGTCCTGACAGCCCCTACGGCAATAGTTCGACCCTGGATGCCGTTGCATTCGTCCGCGGCACGACCACGGCCAACTTCACGGGCAGCTTCCCGATCCTGAACAATGTGTATTCGCCGGCGGGAACGAAGCTCAGCCCGTCGCAAATGCTGTTCACGGGTGCTTCGTTCCGCAACAGCCACATGAAGAACACCATCAACCAGATCCAGTTGGACGGCAGCTATATCCTGCCGGACGAATCGGAGCTGAACTTCGGTGTTTCCTCGACGGATGTGCACAACCGCACGGCCTACAACTTCGCCCAGGAGAACTACTGGGGTGGCATCCCCGGTACCTCGCCCGCCAACTACGCGGACTCGATGTTCCATGCGGACAACATGGGCCAGTACTTCAGCCAGTTCAGCGGCCACAACGCGCCTTCGTTCACGGACCAGTTCTTCCTGTGGAACTTCACCCAGGGAGCCAACGCTGCCCAGAAAGCGTGGAATGCCAACGCCGGCACCCTTGGAGCCTTCACGTTCGCGGCGCCGACCAACTACACCGGCCCCAACGCAACGGACGAACGCACCGACGAGAAGTCGAAGTCGGCCTTCCTGTCCTGGAACCAGACCTATTACGTGGCGAATCAGCCATTGCAAGTGACCGCGGGTGTGCGCTACGAGAAGACCGATGTCACCTCCAGCGCCCTGGTTCCGACATGGAGCGGCGTCTCCTGGGCCGCGCAAAACGAGCTGTATCTGATTTCCAGCGGCAAGTCGGGCTTCACGACCCTGAAGGGTTCGTACAAGTACTTCCTGCCGGCATTCAATGCGTCCTACAACATCACCGACGACATGAAGGTGCGGGCCGCCTACAGCGAGACCATCGGACGCCCGAACTGGGGCGATATCTCGGGTGGACAGCTGCTGGCCTCCACGGTGCGCTTCGGTGGCGGTACCGGCAGCTCCGGCAACCCCGCCCTGAAACCGCTGGTGTCTCACAACTTCGACCTGTCCTGGGCCTGGTATTACGCCAAGGGAAGCTACGTATCGGTTGATTACTTCCGCAAGAACATCTCCAACTACATCGGGACCCGGCAGGTCACCGCGACCCCCTTCAACCTGCCCACCCCGATCGGCGGTGCCTACTTCGAACAGGCGGTCAACACAGGCGGGTGCGCTGCGAATGACTCGGTATGCATCAGGAACTACATCCTGACCAACCTCAGCGGACAGCCGGGCGTGGATGCTGCAACCGGCACCATCGTGGGCCAGCCGGGAGATCCGATCACGAAATTCACGATCTCCGAGCCCTACAACGCCAGCAAGAAGTCCCTGCACGGTTGGGAGTTCAGTCTGCAACAGATGCTCTGGGATACCGGCTTCGGTACGCAGATCAACTACACCATCGTGCAGTCCCCGTTGCATTACGACAATTACAGCTACGGGCAGCAGAGCTTCATGGTGGGTCTGAGCGACTCGGCCAACTTCGTCGGCTTCTATGAGAAGGGTCCGTGGCAGGCTCGTGCGGCCTTCAACTGGCGCGGCAAGTTCCTGAGCGGCACCAACGACAGCCTGGGCATCGTCAACCCGATTTATACGGCTCCGTACGGCCAGTGGGACATCAGCGCGAGCTACAACATCAACAAGCGGCTCTCGCTCACCCTGGACGGGATCAACGTGACCAACCGGACCCAGCGCTTGTACACGCGCAATATCCACGAGTTGGTCTATCTTGCACAGACGGGACCGCGCTACATGCTTGGCGTGCGGTACAAGTTCTGAGAGTAGGTCTCTTGCCACCGGCGCCCGCCGGTGGCGAGAATAGTATTCTCGGGGCCGCTGGCTGCCAGCGGCCCCTTTTTTCTTGGCGACCGGGAACCCACTCCCTGCAAAGACTCGATCCATGACCCAACATGCCATCCTCAACAAATCCCAGCACCGCGATCTACGCGTAAACGCGTCGCGTGGTGCCGAATACGGTGACGACATCATGTCGGCACTGACGTTTCCGGAAGAGTTCCGCAACGTCCAGACCTACTATCCCATCGTGTTCCAGAAGGACGAGCAGGGCGGTTTCCAGCCGGTCGCGTTGTTCGGCCTGCAGCAAGGGGAAAACCTTTTCCTGGAAGGCTCCCATTGGGACGCCCATTACATCCCCCTGTCGGTACAGCGCGAGCCCTTCCTGATTGGCCGCTCGCCCAACGGAGAACAGGTCCATATCGACCTTGATCATCCGCGCGTGGGTGATGAATCCGGACAGGCGCTATTTCATGACCATGGCGGTCCAACCGAGTTTCTCGAGCACATCAGCAATGTCCTGGGAATCCTGCATGCGGGAGTCCAGAACACCCAGGCCTACATCGAGGCACTGCTCAAGCACGATCTTCTCGAGTCGTTCGTGCTCGACGTGCAATTCGACGAAGAAAACCAGAGCCGCCTGATGGGTTACCACACCATCAACCAGGACCGCCTTCGCAAGCTCGATGGCAACGCGCTGGAAGAACTCTCCAGGGAAGATCACCTGGAACCGACCTTCCTCGCTGCGGCTTCGTTGACCCACATGCGCGATCTCATCGAGCGCTATCGCCAAAGGTACGCCCGTGGTTGAGCAGGTTCGGGAGCTTCACGGGCTGGTTGCAGGGTCCTTGCCGGATGATGTGCTCAGAAGCACCCAGCCCTTATTGCTCCGTGGCCTGGTGTCGTCATGGCCGGCGGTCGAGGCGGCCCGGCAGTCGGATCGCGCGGTGGTGGACTACCTGCGCAGATTCGACAGCAAGCGCACCGCGACATTCCTGACCGCGCCGCCCAAGGTCAAGGGCAGGTTCTTCTACAACGAGGATCTGACGGGCTTCAATTTCACGTACCACCGCGGTCCGTTGAGCGCGACGCTTGAGCAGATCCTGAAGGCGTCGAGCCCGAGTGCGCCTTCGATCTACATCGGATCGTCCCTCCTGGATGTCTATCTGCCGGGATTTCGCGCAGAAAACGTGTTCGAACAGACGGCCGAGCTCCAGGAGCTGGCCAGTATCTGGATTGGCAACCGCACGCGGATCGCCGCGCATCGGGATTTGCCGAAAAACCTGGCCTGCGTGGTCTCCGGCCGGCGCCGATTCACCCTGTTCCCGCCCGACCAACTGGCCAATCTCTACATTGGTCCGCTGGAATTCACACCGGCCGGACCGTCGATCAGCCTGGTCGATTTTCACGAACCGGATCACGATCGCTTTCCGCGGTTCCGCGAAGCCATGGCGCATGCCCAGGTCGCCGAGATGGAGCCGGGCGATGCACTGGTCATACCCAGCATGTGGTTCCATCACGTCGAATCGCTCGAAGCACTCAACATATTGGTCAATTTCTGGTGGCGCGACGAACCCGCATTCATGGACTCGCCGTTCAACACGCTCAAGCTCGCCATGCTCAACATCCGGGATCTGCCGCCGGAGCAACGGCGCGTCTGGCAGGAAATCTTCCGCCACTACATCTTCGAGCCGGACGAGGCAACGCACGGCCACATCCCGGAGGCGGCGCGAGGCATGCTCGCGCCCATGGATGAAAAGCGCGCGCGTGACATACGTACCCTTCTCGTGAAGAGCTTCATGCATCAACTGAAAGGCTAGACCAGGAGATCCATCCGTGAACGCCGCATCCAAACCCAGCCCCGACATCCAACGCAATCCGGTACGCCGGGTGGTGATTGCCGGTGGCGGTACGGCGGGCTGGATGGCCGCCGCCGCGCTCTCGCGCACGCTGGGCAAATACATCGACATCACCCTGGTGGAATCGGACGCCATCGGGACGGTGGGTGTCGGCGAGGCAACCATTCCCACGCTGCTCACCTTCCATCGGTTGATCGATGTCAACGAGCAGGAGTTCATGGCGGCCAGCCATGCCACCTTCAAGCTGGGCATCCAATTCGAGAACTGGCGCGATGTCGGCCATCGGTATTTCCATTCCTTCGGCACCACGGGGCGCGACCACTGGTCCGCCGGATTCCAGCATTTCTGGTTGAAGGGCCGCGAACGCGGCCTGGCGGGCGATTACGGCGAGTATTGCCTGGAGCTGAGTGCCGCGATGCAAAACAAGTTCGCGCACCTTCCCAACAACGCCATCAACTACGCCTACCACATCGATTCCACGCGCTACGCGCGGTTCCTGCGCCGCTTCAGCGAAGGGTATGGCTTGCGGCGCGTGGAGGGCATGATCGAAGACGTCGCGATGGCCGGGAACGGGGATATCCAGGCGCTGGTCCTCAAGGACGGGACACGCATCGAGGGCGACCTGTTCATCGATTGCACCGGGTTCCGCGCGCTGCTCATCGGCAAGGCGCTGGGCGTGCCCTACGAGGACTGGTCGGACCTGTTGCTGGCCGACAGCGCCTATGCCGTGCAGACCGAATCGGTGCATGAGGCGAGCCCCTATACACGCTCGATCGCCGGCGACGCCTGCTGGCAATGGCGCATCCCGCTGCAGCACCGAGCCGGCAACGGCATCGTGTTCGCCAGCCGCTACATGGACAACGACACGGCGCTGAAGACCCTGATGGACACCATCGAGGGCGAACCGCGCACCGAGCCGCGCCTGATCCGCTTCACACCGGGCCAGCGCGAACGCTGCTGGGAACGCAATTGCGTGGCGCTGGGCCTGGCCAGCGGCTTCCTCGAGCCACTGGAATCGACCAACATCCACCTGATCCAGCGCGGCATCACGCGCCTGCTGCAGGCGTTCCCGTCGGTGGTCAACCAGGTCGAGATCGACGAGTACAACCTGCGCATGAGGGAGGATCTCGAGCATGTCCGCGATTTCGTGTTGCTGCACTACCACGTGACCGATCGGCGCGACACCGAGTTCTGGCGTGAATGCGCCGAAATGAACGTGCCGTCCTCGTTGCGCCATGTCATCGACCTGTTCACCGAAACCGGCAAGGTCTACAACCTCACCAACCAGTTGTTCGCCGAGAACTCCTGGATCCAGGTCATGATGGGGCAGGGCATCTCGCCGCGGCACCGGCATCCGGCCCCCGACCTGATGGGCGATCCGGAGCTCAAGCGATTCCTGGAAGGCATCCGCCAGAACGTCGAGCGCACGTTGCATCAGCTGCCCGGTCACATGGACTACATACGCAAGTACTCACCGATGAAATCGGAAGGCCATTGAGACGGGGGCCTGCGATGCGGCGCCTTCGGCCTCCCGTCGGCACGCGGTGACGCAGCATGCAGGACAAGATTCCTCGATGTGCGCCCGTACAGATCCGGGTACCCACGCCCTGCAGCATTGGATCTGCAGCGTCCCAAGCCTTGAATGTGGTCCTGCATGATGACCCGAACGAACGACACCGAACACTCCGACACTGAACGCCAGCCCGTGCGCCGGGTGGTCATCGCCGGCGGCGGCACGGCCGGATGGATGGCCGCCGCGGCCCTGTCGCGCACCCTGGGCAAGGTCCTGGACATCACGCTGGTCGAATCGGACGCGATCGGAACGGTCGGCGTGGGCGAGGCCACCATCCCCACCCTGGTCGCCTTCCACCGCCTGCTGAACATCAACGAGCAGGAGTTCATGGCCGCGACCCATGCGACGTTCAAGCTCGGCATCCAGTTCGAGAGCTGGCGAGACCGGGGAGAGGACTACTTCCATTCGTTCGGCACGACCGGCCAGGACCACTGGACCGCAGGCTTTCAGCATTTCTGGCTGGAAGGCCGAAAGCGCGGCCTGGCCAGGGATTACGACGCCTACTGCCTGGAGCTGCGTGCCGCGATGGCCGGGCGTTTTGCGCAGTTGCCCAACCATGGCATCAATTATGCGTACCACATCGATTCGACCCGGTACGCCCGCTTCCTGCGCCGTTTCAGCGAGGGCTACGGACTGAAGCGGGTCGAGGGACTCATCGAACAGGTGGAGAAGGCCGGCAACGGCGACATCGCCGCGCTGGTCCTCAAGGACGGCACCCGCATCGAAGGCGACCTGTTCATCGACTGCACCGGCTTCCGGGCACTGCTGATCGGGCAGGCGCTGGGCGTCGAATTCGAGGACTGGTCCCACTGGCTGTTCACCGACGGCGCCTTCACCGTGCAGACCGAGACGGTGCGCGATGCCTTGCCGTACACGCGCTCGATCGCCGGCGACGCCTGCTGGCAATGGCGCATCCCGCTGCAGCACCGGGTCGGCAACGGCATCGTGTTCTCCAGCCGTTACATGGACGAGGACACGGCGCGCAAGACCCTGATGGACACCATCGAGGGCACTCCGCGCACCGAACCGCGCTTGATCCGGTTCAAACCCGGCCAGCGCAAGCGTTGCTGGGAGCGCAACTGCGTGGCGCTGGGCCTGTCCAGCGGCTTTCTCGAGCCGCTCGAATCGACCAATATCCACCTGATCCAGCGCGGCATCACCCGCCTGTTGCAGACCTTCCCTTCGGTCATCAATGACGTGGACATCGCCGAGTACAACGCGCAGGTGGAAGCGGAGATGACCCATGTCCGCGACTTCGTGGTCCTGCACTACCATGTGACCCGCCGTCGCGACTCCGCGTTCTGGCGCGATTGCGCGGACATGGACATCACGCCGACACTGCGCCATCGCATCGAGCATTTTGCCGAAACGGGCAAGGTCTTCCGCAGCAGCGACGAACTGTTTGCCGAGAATTCGTGGATCCAGGTCATGATGGGGCAGGGCATCATGCCGAGGAACCACCATGTATCTCCCAGCATCATGGACGATGGCGAGCTGAAGAATTTCCTCGATGGAGTCAGTGGAAAGATCGAGCAAACGGTTTCGCGCCTGCCTTCCCACATGGACTTCATCCGCAGCTTCTGCCCGATGCCGGAACCGGCGGCTGGCTGAGTCCGCCACCCGCATCGCGGGTGGCTTGCGTCGACGGCGTGTCCGACACGCCGCGCAGTTCGGCAAGGGCGGCGCGATCCCGCCTCAGTTCTGGCGGCGGAAATACAGTCCGGCGCCGAACACCAGGACCAGCGCGGGGATCAGGTTGGCCAGCAGGGCAGATACCCCGTAGACCATGCCCATGTTGGTGATCACGCGCTGCAGGAAGTACCAGCCGATCGCCAGCAGGATGCCGATGAACACGCGGCGGCCGAGGCCACCCGAGCGTACGCTGCCGAAGGCGAACGGCATGGCGCAGAACACCAGCGCCAGCACGTTGAACGGGAACAGCATGTGCCCCCAGAATGCGTTGGCGTACGGTGCAGCATTGAGCCCGTTGGCCTTCAGGTAGCGCATGTTTCGTCGCAGATCCGGGATCGACAGATATTCCGGGTGCACCAGCGACTGCTCCAGCACCCTCGGGTCGAGCCGGATCGGCCAGGGCATGTTCGGTTTTTCGCTGGACTGCACCTGCTGGTTGTCCACGTGCGAGATCCGTACATGGTGCAGGGTCCAGGCGCCATGGCTGCGGGTCGCGTCGCGGGCATGCACGAAGCGATCCAGTGCTCCGTCCTTGCCGAACGTATATTCGCGCACGTCGACCAGGCGGACGCTGGCCGGGCTGCCTGCGTGGTGGATGGCCAGGGCTCTACGCGCATTGATTACCCGGTCGCCGTTGCGTGCCCACAGGCCACCGCGGGTCAGCGCCATCTGCCCCGAATGCGAGCGCATCTGCAGGGCATTGGCCTGCTGGTCACCGGCCGGCCCCAGGGTCTCGCCCATCGCCATCACCAGCAGCGCCATGACCCCGGTCACCGCCACCACCGACAGCACGATGCGGAACTTGGACATGCCCGCGGCACGCAACGCGGTCAGCTCGCCGGAAGCCGCCAGGCCGCCCAGGCCGAGCAGGCCGCCGATCAGCGAGGCGCTGCCGAAATGCTGGTACATGCGTCGCGGCAGGGTCAGGGCGATGAAGCTCAGCGCGTCGGTCACCGTGTAGCCGTGGTCGCCGACCCGCGACAGCTGGCGCACCAGCTGGTTGAGCGCATCGAATCCGACCAGGACCAGCCATACGATGAGGATGGAACCGACGATGCTGAGGGCGATCAGGCGATCTACGCGTTTGATGGAGGGCATGACGGGCCTGTGCGGTGCAATGCGTGCCGGATCTCAGGGGGTTTGCGCGGCCGTGGTGCCGGTCCATGCCCGCACCAGGCCGCGATGGCGCCAGGTACCCAGGGCGGACGATCCCGCGACATCGCATTTTGACAGCGCCGCACGAAAGGATGCCACATCGATCTCGGCATCGAGCACATACAGCACGCTTCGGTGGCGGCGCAGTTCCGTGCAGACCCGGTCGATGCCGGTCTTGGCGTTCCAGGCCACGCCATAGAGCGGCTTGTCCAGGTACAGGCGCATGCCCCAGGGCGTGTGTTCCTCGATCTTGACGCCGTGCCGGGTGTCCTGGACGAAACTCAGTGCCTGGTAGCTGCCCGGAGCCGCGATGGCGGACAGTTCGGCGGCGCGCTGTCGATCATCCGCGCGCGGATGCCCCAGGTACGAGACCCCGGCCTTGAGCGACAGCATGACCACGATCCATGCGCCCAGCAGCAGCCGTTGGCGCAGCGTGGACAGGTTGAAGCCGGGTCGGATGACGCGCGCAAGCAGCAGGGCCAGCGGGACGAACAGCGGCAGCACATAGCTCCACAGGCGCGACTTGGCGATGCAGAACACCACCAGCGGCACCACGAACCACAGCAGCAGGAACAGCGGCACCGAGGCGTCCTTCCAGAACTTTCGCAGGCGCTGGCTTGAGCACACGTGCCGCAGTCCGCGCAGCAGCGTTCCCCACCAGGGCAGGGTGCCGACCAGGAACACCAGGCCGTAGATGCGGATCCAGCCGTACCACTGCGGGTTGCGGTTCTGCACGCCGGTGAAGATGCGGTTGTAGATCTCGTCCTTCAGGTAATAGTCGAGCAGGCCGGGGGTGCGGATCATGACCACGGCGTACCAGGCCAGACCGGCCACCAGGAACAGCGCCACGCCGGGCAGCCAGAACAGGCGCTTGAGTCCGGTGCGCCTGTCACGGTGGATCACGAAGGGCAGCACGCCGAGCAGCGGCAGCAGGCCCGGCGGACCCTTGGTCAGGAAGGCCAGGCCGAACCCCAGCCACATCAGCAGCACGCCCTTGCGCGGGGCCTCGGGGAGCGTCCGCGTGCCGAAGAAGGCACGCACGAAACCGAACATGGCCAGCGCCTCGAACAGCGTCAGCAGGTCGTCGGTGCTGACCACGTTGGCGGCGAAGAACGGCCCCAGCGAACACGCGTACACCAGCGCCGGCAGCCACGGCCGGTCCGGGACCAGCACGCGGCCCATGCCGAACACCAGCAGGATGGTCAGGACGAAGGCCAGGGCATTGGGCGTGCGCGCAGCCCAGGTGTTGTGGCCGAAGACATTCAGCGAGGCAGCAATCGCCCAGTAGGTTACCGGGGGCTTGGTGAAGTTGACCCGGTCGGTGCTGTAGTAGGGCACCAGGTAGTTGCCCGAATCGATCATCTGCAGGGCGTTGCCGGTGTAGCGGCCCTCGTCGGTGTTCCACAGCGCGCGCGTGCCCTGGAAGGCGAACCCGAGGACCAGTCCCAGCAGAAGCAAGCCCAGCCAGGCGCGGTGTGGCACGCGCCCGGATGCGGCGGACCGGTCGGTGGGGGCATTGGTACTGGACATGCGCAGGCGTTTCCTTGGAACCGGAGGCATCCGGCTCGTCACCATGGGGCTAAAGTCCCTAGCTTAATACCTCGGGCAAGGCTTACCCATGCCGGGGACGTACATTCGTGACGGCGACGGCATGTCGTCCGGCGTTGTCCCGGCTTGCTATGCGTGGCATCCGGCACGGGCGTCGAGCCCGGTATGGATACCACGAGCCATGAACAAGGGCGTTTTCTGGGGCGTGTTCTACGCCCTGCTGGCATTTTCCACGCTGCTGGTCATTCCCGCGGCGATTCGCGATGTGCTGTACCAGCGTGCCGCCAGCGCGGCCATGCAGCAGATGGTGCAGGATGCCAGGCCCGGCAACGGCAGCAGCAAATGCAGGGCCGGCACGCCCGGATGCTGGCCGCCGACCAGCAATGCGTATCCGGCACGGTGGTCACGGTGCGTCCGGCGTTTGCCGAACAGCTGCTGGTCAATGGGCGCATCGTTCGCTGCCACGGACGCCAGGCGGACATTCCGCTGCGCAAGCATGGCGGTGCGACGTTCACCCGAATCGGGCGCTCAGCATGGAGATCGAACCGCCGTCCATGCCCCCGGTCGGGAAGGTGATGGCGTCGTCCTCGTGGCTGGCGCCCAGCATGTAGAGCAGCGGCAGGTAGTGTTCCGGGGTGGGCACCGAAAGGGCCGCATCCGATCCCAGCCTTGCGTAATCGACCAGGGCGGCATGGTCGCGTCGCTCGATTCGCTCGCGTACCAGCGCGTCGAACCGCCGTGCCCAGTCGAAGCCCTCGACCGTGCCGGACGATCCCCAGGCATAGCGGCGCAGGTTGTGCACCACGTTGCCGCTGCCAATCAGCAAGATGCCTTCGTCGCGCAGGCCTCGCAGGCGTCGTCCGATTTCGTAGTGGAAGGAGGGCGGTCGGGTCCGGTCGATGCGCAGCTGCAGGACCGGCACGTCGGCATCGGGATAGATGTGGCACAGCAGCGACCAGGTGCCGTGGTCCAGGCCCCAGGACGTGTCGGCCTGGACGTGGAGCGGTTGGAGTTGTTCGATGACACGCCGTGCCAGTTCCGGATCGCCCGGCGCCGGGTACTGCACCTCGAACAGGGCCTCGGGGAAGCCGCCGAAGTCATGGATGGTGCGGGGCACGGGCATGGCGGTGACGGCCAGGCCGGGTTCGTACCAATGGGCCGACACGGCAATCACCGCGCCTGGCGCGGGCCGTTCCCGGCCGATCCCGGCCCAGCTGCGCGTCCAGGCGTTGTCATCCAGCGCATTCATCGGGTTGCCATGACCCAGGAAGAAGGCAGGCAGTCGCATGGTGGCCTTTCGGATGTGGGTGCATCGGACAGTAGCAGCGTTGGCGCAGGGATGCGTGAAGTGCGGGTACCATGCAAGGATGCATGCGGATGGCGGCGGCCCGGTCCGCGCCTTCCAGTGCAACATCACGGACCGCATCGACGAGACAGCGCGAGGCATGCACGGTGGACCATGCGATCATGAACCACGGCTCGTATGTGCGATGCCGCATCCGCGACGACCAACTGCTTCTCACGGTGGCCTCCGGAACGGCTCCCATCGAGGAATTGGCCTGTCCGCTGGGCGATGTACGACAGGTCCTGGATGCCGGTCGGCTCGACGGCTCGCACCTCGAGCAGGCCATCGCACGGATCGAGGACCGGATCATGCCCATCCTGGGTCGCTTGCCTGCTCAGTCGCGGCTGCAGGTCCTGGGCGCGCGCATGAACGCGATTTTCGCCTTGCTTCCGGACAGCGTGGCCACCGATGTTCCGGTCGCCACCATGGAGCATCTGTTCAACGACCTGGCCGACTACGCGATGGGTTCGGTGACCGCCTGGCGTCACGCATGCCGTGTCGAGGACGTGGCGCTTGCACTGGTCGTGCTGCGCGAACTCATGCAACACGCCGGATTCGATACGTGCGAATGGCCGGAGCAGGCACCCGATCCGCACGGACACACGGAACGCTGAGCCTGGGCAGGGCGCGCTGTCCTATACAAGGAAGCACTGGTCCAGGATTCTAGAATTTTACATAATATACATTATGCGCAATTAAGAAGCGGAGGGTCCCGGCAATGCGCGACGTTCCCGGGGATCGGGAAACGAAGGTTTCACGTGGCTTGCAGGCAATAGCCCTCCGAAGCAATTCGGGCCACATTGCCGCGGCATGTCCGTGTCGCAAGCACGATGCGATCAGAATTCCCAATTTGCTTCTTGAGCTAAGGGTCATCAGACCGCCTTTTCCACTTTACTTCGCTGCGCGTAATCCAAGATCTGGATGGCGTTGGAACCCGGCCGAGCGAAGATCGGCAGCGCCACGGCCGGCTTGTTGTTCAGCAGGCTGCGCAGCGCGTAGTTGTCCGAACCGAGCTTCACCCGCGCCACGTCGCCAAGATGGATCACGCCTCCGTGGGCACCGGTGCGTAGGATGATGTTGCGGAAATCCTTCGCGCTCACCAGACGGCCACGCGTTTTGATGTTGAGCTGGAACGCCGAATGCGTCGGCCCCGGCGTCGCGTTCAGCGCACCCGCGGCGACCTGCACGTTCTGCTCGCGGATCGCCTTGACCACGTCGCCCGTGGTCAGGCCGCGCTGCGCCATCTTCTGCGGGTCCAGCCACACGCGCATGCTGTACTGGCCGGCGCCGAAGATCTGCACGTCGCCCACGCCCTGCAGGCGGTCCAGCACGTCCTTCACGTGCAGACGCGCGTAGTTCGACAGGTACAGCATGTTGTAGCGTTTGTTGGGCGACGTCAGGTGCACGACCATGGTCAGGTCGGGCGAGCTCTTCTGCGTGGTTACGCCCAGCCGCTGCACTTCCTCGGGGAGCTTCGGCAGCGCCTGTGCCACGCGGTTCTGAACCTGGACCTGGGCCTTGTCCAGGTTGGTGCCGAGTGCAAAGGTCACGGTCAGCGTCAACGCGCCGTCGCTGGTCGACTGCGACGAGCTGTAGAGCATGTCCTGCACGCCGTTGATCTGCTCCTCCAGCGGTGTGGCGACCGTCTCGGCGATGACCTTGGGGTTGGCGCCATACTGGGCTAGATTCTTCATGATGTCGGGTCACTACCGCGCAGCTCCGTGACCGGCTGCAGCAGCCAGCACGGACGTCGTCGCGTCATTGGGTGTCACGTTTTTCAGCGATGCGGGTTTGCCGGCCTCGACCAGCGCCTTGTCCTGCGCATCGAGGCGATAGTCCATCGCCACGCGTTGCGGCTTGACCTGGACACCGGGATGCACGTGCTGAAGTCCATTGACGACCACGATCGAGTCGCTGCACAGGCCGGACTCGATCACGCGCAGGCCGTGGTAAAGCGGGCCTGTGCGGACCTTGCGGTAGGAAATCCTGTCGTGCTTGTCGAGCACGTAGACGAACTGGTTGCTCAGGTCCGTGCCGATGGCGCGGTCGTCGACGAGTACACGCGGATGCGCCGGACCGCTGCGCAGCTTCACGTGGGCGTACAGCCCGGGGGTGTAGATACCATCGCGGTTGTCGAACACGGCGCGCAGACGCATCGTGCCCGTGCTGGTTTTCAGCTGGTTGTCGATGAAGTCGATACGCCCGTGGTGCGGGTATCCCTTCTCGTCGGCCAGCCCCATCGTCACGCCGATCGATGCCTTGTGACCCGCCCGCGCGGCGGCGGAACGCAGATCGTCGAGCCTAAGCCAGGTCTGCTCGTCCACGTCGAAATAGACGTAGACCGGATTCACGGTCACCACGCGGGTCAGTACATCGCTGGTGTCGACCAGGTTCCCCGGTGTGATACGGATGTTGCTGACACAGCCATCGATGGGCGAATGTACTTTGGTGCAGTCCAGATTCAGGCGTGCCGCAGCCAGTGCCGCGGTGGTGGCATTCAATGTGGCCCGCGCACTTTGTGCCGCGGTGTGTCAGTTCGCCGCGACAGGCCATCAGTTCTTCGGTGAAGCTGACTTTGCCTCGGAGAACCGATCGCAAGCGTGCGGACCCGTTCGCCATATTGCTCGACAAAACGCGTTCGCTGAGTTGCAGCCCCCCTCCTCTATCAGCGATCGCTTGTCCCAATTACCTCCCCTTCCGCCCTTGATAGGTGTTCTTGGAGTTATCCGCACGAACGGAGGAGAATATGGAGGGCATTTTCCTGCAGCGCCCCGCCGTCCTTGCGCTGGGCGCAACGAACCAGATTTCGTGAATCAGCTAGCAGTCTTTGGCGATATTTGATTAACTACGGTTCGTGCCTACACCCCTCTACCACGCCACTCACTCGGTGATGATTCATATGATCATGAGGATTCGTCGGGCGCAGGTAGCCGCCTCGTTGTCAATGCCTCCGATTCGGAAGGTCTGACCCTTCCCCGATGAGCCTTGGCAAAGAGACACCGACCCTTTCCATCCACGTGTTGGGAACTCCCAGCATATCCCTGAATGGAGAAGTCGTTACACGTGGGCTGCGCTACAGCCGCAGCCTGGCGCTTCTTGCGTTCCTTGTCGTTGAGCGTGAGCGGATGCATAGCCGCTCCATGCTGTCGGACCTGCTCTGGCCTCATCTCGATTCCGCAGCGGGTCGAACCAACCTGCGCCAGATCATTTCCGACCTCAACAGCCTGTTCAGGCAGGCGCAAAACGATGCGCTCAGGGTCACCCGCGCCGCTGTCGGCCTGTACCCCAACCAGGACCTGTACGTCGACGCCATTGCATTCGGCCAAGCCTGTAGGATACCGGTCACCACCCTGCCCTCGTCGCCCGAGCAGTGCATGTCCCGACTGTACCGCGGCCCGATGCTGGACCTTGGCGGCGACGAGGCGCAGAGTCCCGGCTTTTATGCCTGGCTCGAGGTTCATCGACAAAGCTTTCTGATGCATGCCGTCCGCTTGGTGGAACAGCTGCGCGACCTGGCCCTGGAACAGGGTGATCAGGTACAGGCGTTGATGCACGCGCAGCGCCTGGTCGACATTGAACCCTCCCGGGAAGGTGCTCATCTACAACTGATCAGGCTGTTGTCGCAGTCTGGGCAGACAAGGGCGGCCGTCCAACAATACGAACGCCTGAAAGCCAACCTCAAAACCCATCTGGATACGGAACCCAGCCTTGAAGCCAGGGCTTTATTCACGGACATTCAATCGGCGCACCCGGACAGCACTCGACATCGGGATGACCCCCTGCCGGCCACGACCTCCAGTGCCTACCGCGAACGACGCCTGCTCAGCTGCCTTTATTGCGAATTTCAAACCAGGACGCTGGAAGACGCGGACGAAGAACAGGTCCTGGAGACGCTGATCGAGTTGCGTCGCGATACGGCCGATATCGTGCGGGAGCATCGCGGTTTTGTGAGCGAGCAGCAGGGCGCGGGCCTGTTTGCCTACTTCGGCTTTCCCAGGGCGCTGGAGCATGCGCCGCTGCTGGCCATACGGGCTGCGCTGAAAATTCGGACCCGTTTGCCAGAGGCCATACAGATCCGTATCGGGATTCACTCGGGTTCGCTCCTGGTCGACACGGAACAGGGGGTGCCCGATGTGTTCGGGCAAACCTCCGAACTCGCCATGCGTCTGCGCCTGATGGGTGAGTCGGGCGACATTACCGTCGATAAGGCCACCTATCTGGCCACTCGGCGAGAACTATCCTTCGAGTCGCAGGGTGCCCATGAGCCCGCCGGGGCGGGTCGGGCGATTCATACCTGGCGCGTGATGTCTTCCGCAATGCTCCCGCTTGCCTCCCCTCCTCCGGTACTGAGCCTGGCTGGCCGCGATGAGCAGTTGCTGGAGTTGTCATCCATCTGGAGGGAGGCACGGCAAGGCTGTAGCAAAGTGGTCCTGATCGAAGGCCCGGCGGGGATTGGCAAGACCCGGCTGAGTGATGCCTTCATGGAGATGGTGCAACTCGACGGCGCGTCCACTCGCAAGCTGCACGGGTTGCCGGAATTTCAAAGCTCCCCACTGGCGCCGATCAAGAGGCTGATCGAACAACAGGCGGGTATCAGCGATGTTGACGAGCCAGGCCTGAGGACCGAGCGTCTGCAACAATGGCTGGATCAACGCTTGCCTCAGGCTGACGCGCACCAGCGCGAGATCCTGATGGACATCCTGCATGGTTCTGACCTGTCGCAAACCAAACCGCGCAAGCAGGTACGGGCACTCTTGCAGCTGATTATTCATAGCACCCAGTCGGCCGCGAGAAGGCAACCCATGGTGTGCCTTTTCGAGGACGTGCACTGGTTCGACAAAACCACTCTCGGCCTATTGCGAGATCTCCTGACTAGCATCGGTGGGGCCACACTCCCCTTCATGCTGATTTTGACCCAGCGCATTGGCCATCAGGGCCTGAACCTGCCGACGCCCGATCATCACATCCAACTCGAGCCTCTGCCTTTGTCAGCCACCGAGCACATGCTGGCGGAACTGGACGAGGGCGCCGTGTTTTCCAGTCGGGACCGGCGGCAACTGGCTGATCGAAGCGCAGGCATTCCCCTGTTTGTCGAAGAGTTGTACCACTACCGGAAGAACAAATCCG
Source organism: uncultured Gammaproteobacteria bacterium (assembly GCA_963817755.1). Lineage (GTDB taxonomy): Bacteria > Pseudomonadota > Gammaproteobacteria > Xanthomonadales > Rhodanobacteraceae > Oleiagrimonas. The sequence goes on along the minus strand of CAWFPB010000003.1, from coordinate 694,446 downwards.
TCACCGCCCCGGCAACCGGTTCAGACACTGACCTGCCCGCCAGTCTGGTGCTGGTCTTCCAGGCGGAGATCGACGAACTGGCTCATTGCAAGCCGGTATTGCTGACGGCCTCGGCCCTCGGACAGCAATTTCGGCAAGAGATCCTGGCAGGGCTTGTCGGGCCCTCGAAGCATCCGTTGAAAGAAGCGCTGGCGCTGCTGTGTCAGCACAACCTTCTTCGATTCAGTGATGGCGTTTACCATTTTCGCCACGACATGATTCGGGAAACGGCCTACCAGATGCTTCCGGCCCGGCGCCGGCGGAACCTGCATAAAAAGATCGCCGAATCCCTGATTCACCATCAACGCTCCCGCGACGATACGCCGGAGCTGATCGCTCATCATTTCGAACAGGCTGGTGACCCGCAAACCGCTATCCGCTGGTGGCTCCATGCGGGTCAACAGGCCATGCGACATCAAGCCGACATGGACGCGCGCGCGCACTTCGAGCGCGCCTACCATCTTGCAGGCAACCACCCACCTCCGATGGGCCTGCTGATCGACCTGACGCTGGACTACAGCGAAAGCATCATCGCGGTGGAGGGATATGGCTCGTCACGGGCCCGGGACCTGCTGGACAAAGTGCTTTCCCTTGCCGAGCAGCGACATGAGAAGCATGCACAATTCAGGGCGCTGAACGGCATCTGGCTGCTGGAAAGCAGCAGCCCGGCCGCTCCCGAAAAAAGCTTGCGAGCCGCTCAGCGCCTGCTTCATCTGGCTCAGGACGAGCAACAGAGGGTTGCCGCACATTTTGCACTCGGCGTGTCGTCCTTCTGGTGCGGAGCCTTCGATGCCACCGTCGAACACCTGCAATACGCCGCGTCTGACGGCCCGCCCGACGACGGGAAGGACCGAGGATCCATGGTCGATCGCCCGGGAGGCTCAGCCCGGGCGATCCTTGCCTGGGCGCTCTGGTTCATCGACCGACCTGAAGACGCCATCGCCGTATTCGAAGCCAGCCTGGCAGAAGCACAAAAACTGCAGCAGAAGCGTCTCGTGTGCTACACGTTGTCCTTTGGCTGCAACCTGTTGCGCTGTCTCGGCGATGTAACGGCCACCGACAAGGCCGCACGAGAACTCCTGACACATTCAACGCACAACCGGGAGTATCCTCTTTGGCGTGACCTGGGCCTATTGATGCAGGGTTGGGCCGCTGCCCACGATCCCGCCATTCAACAGAACTGGCAGGAGTTGCTCCCGCCCCTGGAGCAGCTCGACCAGCGCTACGAGAAGACCGGGGGGCGGAGAATACTGCTCGGGATCATGGTCGAAATGCATATCGCACTGGGTGATTACCCTTCGGCGCTGAAGACACTGGAACAGGCCGTTGTGCATCTTCAGGACATGCAGTGCGATTTCTTCGCTTCGGAGATTTTTCGTCTTCGTGCCGCCTGTATGGCACAGCTTGGCACCGGTCGTCCCGAACAAATCGAAGCCGATCTGAAGCAGGCCGTCGATATCGCCACAGCCCAGAACACACCTCCGTTGTTACGCCGGGCCATGACGAGCCATCAACGCTGGCTTGCCGGTCAAACCGACCTGCTGGACCCAGGCGAGCTGCTGGCCCGAGTCCGCGCAGAGCGAGCCCTGCATGGACAGCAAGAACGCCACAACTGATCCGTGCGGGCGCCCATGCCGGGTTCAGTGGGATCACGTCACATCGACCAGAGCGGATACCAGAGTGCTCCATTCGTGGTTGCTGTTTCCGATTGACTGAAGCCAACAACTCACCCTCCCACGACGGCTTCATCGCTTTCCACGCAGTCCACAGATACCCGCACCCCTCGTGCACCCGGCTCGTCGCTAGCGCCGCGGTTCAGTCCGTGGAAAGGGTCATGGAGATCCGAGAGATAGCTGCAACCCCTCTCTATTCAGCCTGCTTACGATTCGCTTACGTCCAGGTTGCCTACTAGACAGAACAACTTTGCGCTGCTCGCCGTGGAACGCGTGTTTTGGCGGGGAGGGTGGTTTTCTCCAGTGCGTGCATACCTGACCTAGCTCCTACCGGCTTCAGGTCTGAAGTGGTTATTGCGCTCGACCTCGGTGAGGACTCATGAGCCGCACACGCTTGCGCACCGCACTTTTCATTGGCGTGGTCTCCGACCTCACCGGCACCGCCCAGGCGAACCCAATGTAACCAATGAAGAGTCAATGCCTTATACGACGGTGACATCGACAATCCGAAGCGCTGACAGCCAGCCAGGGGGAACTTCCCATATGTCTTCTTGCCGTTTGATGGCGCAGGCGTGCCTGCTCGCCGTTTTCATCATGGGCGTCATGCCTGTCCTTCACGCCCAGACCGCGCCGCCGCCGGGCACCGTGCTCAAGCAGACCACCCCGCCGCCGGCCCTGCCCCAGGCACCCGGCACCGTGCTTACCCTGCCCGCCCCCGCGCAGCAGACTGAACAGTCGACCACGCCGATTCCGGTCAAGCGCATCGAGCTGACGGCAACACCCTTGTTTCCACCGCCGAGCTGGCGCCGCTGGTGCTGCCGCTGCAGGGTCGCACCGTCACCCTCGGTGATCTGCAACGGGCCGCCCAGCGCATCAGTGCGCTCTACCACGCGCGCGGCTACCCGCTGGCCAACGCCTTCATTCCGGCCCAGACCATCAAGGACGGCGTTGTGCGCATCCGGGTGGTCGAGCCCACCTACGACCGCATCGACGTCACGGCTCGCGCCTGGCACCGTCCCAGGCCGCGCACACGCTGGGCCTGGGCGCCGGCCAGCCGATCGCCCAGGCACCGCTGGACCGTGGCCTGCTGCTGCTCAACCGCACCCCCGGCGTGCGCGTGGCCGGCACCCTGGTCCCCGGCGCGCAGCCGGGCACCAGCTCCCTGCAGGTCAAGCTCAGCAGCACCCCCGTGGTGCACACCCAGCTGCATGCCGACAATTACGGCAGCAACTATACCGGCCGCATCCGCGGCGGCGTCGATCTCAGCCTGGACAACCCCTTCCGCCACGGCGCCAGCTGGCGCTGACCACCCTGACCACCAGCGGCGGCCTGCTGCATGCCGGCGGCTTCAGTTTCACCTCGCCGGACCTGCATGATGGCCTGCGCGCCGGCGTCTACGGCTCGCGCACGCTCTACCGCCTGGGCGGCGCCTTCGCGGCGCTCAAGCAGAGCGGCCGGGTCAACCAGGTCGGCCTGGACCTGAGCTACCCGCTGGTGCTGGAGCCGGGCCGCCTGCTCAATGTGCGCCTGGATGCGCTGCGCAACGGCTTCCTGCAGCGCAGCCTCAGCGTCGGCACTGCCAGTCGCTCGCACGTGCGCCTGGCCCGGCTCAGCGTCGATGGCGCCTGGGCCGACACCCACGGCGGCCTGACCTCCGGCGGCGTCAGCCTCAGCCGCGGCGTGCTGGGGCTGGACAGCCCCGATGCCCGCGCCGCCGATCTCGCCGGCCTGCGGGCGCGTGGCGACTTCTGGGTCGGCCAGCTGCGCGTGCAGCGCGACCAGCCGCTGCCGCGCCAGTGGCAGCTGCGACTCACCTTCAACGGCCAGATGGCCTCGCACGCCCTCGATGGCAGCGAGAAGTTCTACTTGGGCGGGCCCTACGGGGTGATGAGTGCGCCGGTCAACGACGGCGGCGGTGAGGCCGGCGCCCTGCTCGATGCGCGCCTGATGCATGCCCTGCCCTGGGTGCACACCGGCGCCTGCAGGGCGCCCTGCTGCTGCAGGGCGGCAAGGTCTGGCAGCGCCGCACCCTGGCCACGCCGGCGGGCAGCCAGCACCTGGCCGGTGCCGGCCTGGGCCTGGACTACCGGTACAGGCAGAGCGTGCGCGCCCGCCTGGACTAGGTGCACCCGGTCGGCAGCACGCTCAGCGCGCACAACCGCCACGGCGAATGGTGGGCACGGCTCACCGTCGATCTGTAAGCAGGACAGGGGAACAGGATGAACCGCATCTACCGTCTGATCTGGAACCACACCCTGGGCGCGCTCGTGCCGGTGGCCGAAATCACCCGCGCCAAGGGCGGCAGCGGCGCCTGCCAGCGCAGCCCGGCCCGGCATCGGCTCGCGCCGCTGAGCGCCGCCCTTGCTGCTGGCGCTGGGCTTCTCGCCTGGCCCGGCCCGGCTGCGCAGGCGCTGTCCTCGCTGCAGCCGGGCACGCTCACGCAGAGCGTGATGCAAACAGCCCGCAGGCGTCGTGCCGCCGCCGACCCAGCCGCTGCCCACCGGCGCTCAGGTGGTCAGCGGCACCGCCACGATCGGCCAGAGCGGCAACACGCTGACCATCGACCAGGGCAGCCAGAAGACGATCCTCAACTGGCAGTCCTTCAGCATCGGCGCCGACCAGACGGTCACCTTCAACCAGCCCAACAGCACCGCGGTCGCGCTGAACCGGGTGCTGGGTAGCGACCCCTGGCCATCTACGGGCACCTGAACGCCAACGGCCAGGTGTTCCTGGTCAATCCCAACGGCATCTACTTCGCGCCCGGCGCGCAGGTGAACGTGGGCGGCATCGTCGCCTCCACGCTCGACATCACCGATCAGGATTTCCTCTACGGCCCCTACCACTTCGCCGGCAGCAGCACCGCCGGCGTGCGCAATGATGGTTCGATCCATGCCGCCACCGGCGGCTACGTCGCCTTCATCGGTGCCAACGTCAGCAACAACGGCACGATCGCCACGCCCGAAGGCACCACCGCGCTGGGCGCCGGTGGCAGCGTCGATCTGACCCTGGCCGGCAACGGCCTGCTGAGCTTCAAGGTCAGCAGCGCAGCACTGAACGCGCTGGTGCAGAACGGCGGCGTGATGGCCGCCGACGGCGGCACGGTGATCCTGTCGGCGCAGGCCAAGGATGCGCTGCTCGATACGGTGGTGAACAACAGCGGGCAGATCCACGCGCAGACGGTGCAGAACCACAACGGCACCATCGAGCTGCTGGGCGGCGACAGCGGCACCGTGCAGGTGGCGGGCACGCTGGATGCCTGCGCGCCGAACGGCGGCGACGGCGGCCACATCGAAACCTCCGGCACGCACCTGAAGGTCGCCGATGGCGCCGCGATCACCACCCGGGCCGCGTCCGGCCACAACGGCACCTGGCTGATCGACCCGGACGACTTCACCATCGCCGCCACCGGCGGCGACATCAGCGGCGCCACCCTGTCCGCGAAACTGGGCCAAGGCAACGTCACCATCCAGAGCACCGCCGGCAGCGGCAGCGACGGCGACATCTTCGTCAACGACACCGTCAGCTGGAACCAGCACATGCTGACGCTGAACGCCACCGACGACATCGTCATCAACACCGCGATGAACGGTTCCGGCACCGCGGGCCTGGCGCTGGAGTACGGCCAGGGCGCGCTGGATTCCGATACCAATGCCGCCAACTACTACGTCAACGCGCCGGTCAACCTGGCCAGCACCGGCAGCTTCAGCACCCAGCCCGGCTGATGGGCCGACGTTCCACTACACCATCATCACCAGCCTGGGCGCGGAGGGAAGCACCACCAGCAGGGATCTGCAGGGCATTACGTACGACGCCCGTAACTACGTGCTGGGCGCGAACATCGATGCGGCGCCCACCCGGAATTGGAACAATGGCGCTGGCTTCAGTCCCATCGGTCCAATGACAGGCCCCGCCCCTCACGCTTTTTACGGCAGATTTGCCGGCCTGGGTCATACCATCAGCAATCTTTACATCAATCGTCCAAACAACAAGTATGTGGGCTTGTTCGGGAGTGTGCAGGGCCAAAACTTAGGCTTCACATCAAAAGATCGAAAAGGCCTCGTGCGCGACCTGGGATTGGTGAACCCCAATATCACCGGCGGTCAAACCGGTACCGGCGGCCTGATCGGTTGGTCGCGCAATGCATTGGTCACTCATAGCTATGTCAGCGGTGGCAGCGTCACCATGGAAAACTCTACTGATGGCACTGCCGCCACCGGCGGGCTGATCGGGGTTTGCTGGGGATGCGAAGTCGCCGACTCTCACGCCAGCATCACCGTCCACGGCGTCAGCATTGCGGGCGGGCTGATCGGGTTTACGTTTTACAACCCCGTTTTTACGGATATTGTTCGTTCGTATGCCACCGGCAATGTCAGCGCCTATAAAAACAATAACTTAAGTTCACCATATTATTGGCCGTACGGTATGGGAACCGCGACTTTTGCCGGCGGCCTGATCGGGTGGGCCAACGAGGTCCATACCATCGACCAGGTGTACGCAACCGGCAATGTTTCCGCCAACGGAAACGGCTCGAATGAATTCGGCATCGCCGGTGGGCTGGTTGGCGGTTCAGGATTTGCTGGGGGGGGCCTGCCTGTGGAGACCATCAGCAACGCCTACGCCACCGGCGCCGTGACAGCCGACCAGAATGTGGGCGGGATCGCCGGATGGGCCTACGACGACATTGGGCACACCAGCAACACGTCCATCAGTAATGTCTACTTTTCAGGCCACGTAAAGCTCAACCTCATCCCGGGCCACTTGCCGCTCTACGCGGGTATTGGGCCGATTGACGGTGCAGATCCCAATTACGAGGTTGCGGGCGCCAACCGTTACTATGATGCGAATCATTTCAGCCAAGATAAGGCTGTTCTGGATTCTTTGACGTCCGCATATATCAACGTAGACCCTAACGGCAGGGATTTGCCGGTCTACAGCACGACGTCGGCGACGAACGGGCATGATGCCTATACGCAGGCGAGCTACGCGGGCTTCGACTTCAAGAATATCTGGTGGATGGCGCCGGGCAGTACCCGCCCGATACTGCGCATGGAGCATACCTCGACCATCAGCAATGCCCACCAGCTGCAGTTGATGGCGATGGACCCGGGCGCCCACTACACCCTGGCCAACAACATCGACCTGACCTCCGCGCTGGCCAATGCGTCCGGTGTCTGGAATCCCTCGGCCGGCTTTGCGCCCGTTGGCAGTGCAGCGACCCCGTTCACCGGCAGCTTCGACGGCCAGGGCCACACCATCAGCGGGCTGACCATCCAACAGGCCGGCACCGACAACGTGGGCCTGTTCGGTGCAGTGGGCCAGGCCGGCTCGGTGAGCCACATCGGACTTCTGGGCGGCAGCGTCACCGGCGGCACCAACGTCGGCGAGCTGGCCGGTGTCAATGCCGGCACCATCAGCGACGCCTATGCGACCGGCAGCGCCCATGGCACCGCCAACGTGGGTGGACTGGTCGGCGGCAACAATGCCAACGGCACCATCAGCAGCGCCTATGCCACCGGCGTCGTCGGTGGCACGCGCAACGTGGGCGGACTGCTGGGCCTGAACTCCAACGGCACTGTCAGCAACGATTACGCCAGCGGCAGCGTCAATGGCACCAGTAACGTGGGCGGACTGGTGGGCAGGAACGCCAACGGCACCATCGGCAGCACTTACGCCACCGGCAGCGTTGCCGGCACCGGCACGGGTATCGGCGGACTGGTCGGAAACAACGACGGCACGATCCGCAACGGCTACTGGGACACCACCACCGGTATCGCCACGGGCATCGGTTCCAGCACCGGCACCGTCACCGGGGGCGGTGGACTGACCAGCGCGCAGATGATGCAGCAAGCCAGCTTCCCCGGCTTCGACTTCGCCTCGCCGGCGTCGGTGATCTACAACGGCCACACCGCGCCGCTGCTCAACGCATTCCTCACCCCGCTCACCATCACCGCCGACAACCAGAGCAAGGTCTACGATGGCCACGCCAGCACCTTGGCGCTGCTCAACCCGAGCTATTCGATCAGCGGAGCGACCACGTCCGGTCACCTGTTCGGCAGCCTGACCGACGCCTACGGCGGCGCGGTCAACGCCGGTGCCTACACCCCGAACCTGTGGTCGGACCAGCACGGTTACCGCATCCTCTACGTGGGAAGCACGTTCACCATCACGCCCAAGGTGCTGACCGTCACCGGCCTCAGCGGCACGGACAAGACCTACGACGGCAGCACCAGCGACACGCTTGCCGGCACCGCCATGCTCCACGGCCTGATCGGCAGCGAAACCCTGACCCTCGGCCACACCGGCAGCGGCACCCTGGCCAGCGCCAACGCCGGTAGCGAGGCACTCAGCAGCAGCCTGACCCTCGGCGACGGTACCGGCCTGGCCAGCAACTACACCCTGGTGCAGCCGACCCTGGCGAACATCAACGTCAGCCCGGCCCCGCTCACGGCGAGCCTTGTCGGCACGATCATCAAGGTTTACGACGGCACCACCGATGCCACGCTGGATGCGGGCAACTTCCAGCTGACGGGCTTCGTCGGTGGTCAGGGCGCCAGCGTCACGCAGACCGTGGGCCAGTACGCCAGTGCCGCCCTCGGCCGGTATATCGCCGTCAGCACCAGCCTCGGCGCCGGCGACTTCACCGCCAACGCCGGCACCCTGCTCGCCAACTACCGGCTGCCGACATTCGCCAGCGGCGTCGGCAGCATCATCCCCGCCGGCCTGGGCAGCGTCACCGGCCGTGCCGATCAAAGCACAACATCGGGCCATGCCGGCACCGACGCCTTCGCCCTGAGCCTGGACCCGCGCCTGCAGTGGCAGCAGTCCGCACCGGGCAAGCCCAGCTCGGTGAACCTGACCACGACCGCCGGATCAACCGCCGCGGGCGATCGGAACGGCACGCCGCGCACGCAGTCGCCCTGCCACAGTCGCCGCGGCATCGATCCCTTCAGCGCTTCCGACGCGGGCACGGGAAGCTGCCCGTTGCACTGATCGTGCAGACGCCTGCCGCACTTGGAAGCCTTTCCCTGCCGATCCGCATGGACCAGCAGGGAAAACCTGTTCTCAAAGCCTCCTGCCGAGCCGACCTATGAACCGCATCTACCGCCTGATCTGGAACCAGACCCTGGGCGCGCTCGTGCCCGTGTCCGAAATCACCCGCGCCAAGGGCGGCAGCGGCGCCTGCCAGCGCAGCCCGGCCCGGCATCGGCTCGCGCCGCTGAGCGCCGCCTTGCTGCTGGCGCTGGGCTTCTCGCCCGGACCGGCCCAGGCTGCGCAGGCGCTGTCCTCGCTGCAGCCGGGCACGCTCACGCAGAGCGTGACGCAAACCACCCCACAGGGCGTCGTGCCGCCACCGACCCATCCGCTGCCCACCGGCGCTCAGGTGGTCAGCGGCACCGCCACGATCGGTCAGAGCGACAACACGCTGACCATCGACCAGGGCAGCCAGAAGGCGATCCTCAACTGGCAGTCCTTCAGCATCGGCGCCGACCAGACGGTCACCTTCAACCAGCCCAATAGCAGCGCGGTGGCGCTGAACCGGGTGCTGGGTAGCGATCCCTCGGCCATCTACGGGCACCTGAACGCCAACGGCCAGGTGTTCCTGGTCAATCCCAACGGCGTCTACTTCGCGCCCGGCGCACGGGTGAACGTGGGCGGCATCATCGCCTCCACGCTCGACATCAGCAATCAGGATTTCCTCGACGGCAGGTACCACTTTGCCGGCAACAGCAGCGCCGGCGTGCGCAACGACGGCTCGATCACCAGCGCCCAGGGCGGCTACGTCGCCTTCATCGGTGCCAACGTCAGCAACAACGGCACGATCGCCACTCCCGAAGGCACCACCGCGCTGGGCGCCGGTGGCAGCGTCGATCTGACCCTGGCCGGCAACGGCCTGCTGAGCTTCAAGGTCAGCAGCGCAGCACTGAACGCGCTGGTGCAGAACGGCGGACTCATCCGGGCCAACGGCGGCGCGGTGATCCTGTCGGCGCAGGCCAAGGATGCCCTGCTCGATACGGTGGTGAACAACACCGGGCAGATCCACGCGCAGACCGTGGCCACCCATAACGGCACCATCCAACTGCTGGGCGGCGACAGCGGCACGGTCAAGGTGGCGGGCACGCTGGATGCCAGCGCGCCGAACGGCGGCGACGGCGGACACATCGAAACCTCCGGCGCGCACCTGAAGGTCGCCGACGGCGCCACCATCACCACCCAGGCCGCCAGCGGCGCCAATGGCACCTGGCTGATCGATCCGGCGGACTTCACCATCGCCGCCAGCGGTGGCGACATCACCGGCAGCGCCCTGTCCGCGGATCTGGCCTCCTCCAGCATCACCATCCAGACGGCGACGTATGGCACGAGCACAGCGACCACCCAGTATGGCGAGCACTGGGGCAGCGGCGACATCAACGTCGATGATCCGGTGTCGTGGTCCGCAAACACCACGCTGACGCTTTCCGCCTACCGCAACATCAACATCCAGGCAGCCATCACCGCCAGCGGCAGCAGTGGCCAGCTGGCGCTGGCCTACGGGCAGGGCTCGACGAACGGCGTGATCGGCGGCACGGCCGCCAGCTACAACGTGTACGCACCGGTCAACCTGCAGGCAGGCAGCCAATTCAGCACCCAGCTCGGCAGCAGTGGTTCGACCATTCAGTGGACCGTGATCACCAGCCTGGGGTCGCCGGGGGATGCCACCACTGCGCCCGGCACGATGACACTGCAGGGCTTGGCGGCGAAAGGCAGCGCGGGCGGCCATTACGTCCTCGGCGCGGACATCAATGCCTCGGCCACGGCCACATGGAATGCCAATGGCGTGGGCGGCTACCACGGCTTCCAGACGATCGGCATCAGCGGATTCAGCGGCGGCTTCGATGGCCTGGGCCACACCGTCAGCCACCTGTACTCGAACGCGCGCGTTGCCGGCCTGTTCGGGCACCTGACAACGACGGGCGTCGTGCGCGACATCGGTCTGGTGGATGCCCAGATCACCGGCGGCAGCTGGACCGGTGCCTTGGTGGGGACCAATGCGGGCACGCTCGACAACGTCTATGCCACCGGAAGCGTAGCCGGCAGCACCAATGTCGGCGGGCTGGTGGGCTCCAATGCCAGCAGTGGCACGATCAGCCAGGCCTATGCCGCCGTCGCCGTCAGCGGTAGCAGCAACGACGTCGGCGGGCTGGTGGGCCTGAACATAGGCACGATCAGCAACGCCTACGCGACCGGCTCGGTCACCGGCACCCAACAGGTCGGCGGACTGGTCGGAAACAACTATGGCGGCACGGTCACGAGCGCCTACACCACCGGCGTCGTGACCGGAAGCGCCGTGATCGGCGGCTTTGTGGGAAGCAATACCGGTACCGTGACCGACGGCTACTGGGACATCAGCACGGACACCACGTCCGGGATCACCGCCATCGGCGGCGGCAGCGCAACCGGGATCACGGGCCGGGCGACGGTCGACCTTGCCGCCCAGCTCCCCACCGGCTTCTCCGCCAGCGTCTGGGCCAACGGCGGCAACCGGACCACGCCGTATCTGCTGGCCAACGCCGGCGCCACCGGGATCGGCGGCCACGTCATCCTGGGTACCGACACCGGCGCCACGCCGACCTATTACGACGTGATCCTGAATGCGAGCCAGCTGCAGGACATCGGCAGCCTGGGGCTGGCCGGTCACTACCTGCTGGGGCGCAGCTTCGACGCCTCGGCCACCGCCGGCTGGAACGGCGGCGCGGGCTTCGCCCCCATCGGCGACAGCACGAACCGCTTCACCGGCGTGTTCGACGGCCTGGGCTACACCATCGGCAACCTGCACATCGATCGGCCGAGCTCCAGCAACGTCGGCCTGTTCGGCTATGCCAGCCACAGCACCATCCGCAATGTCGGCCTGGTGGGCGGCAGCGTCAACGGCAAGTCGATCGTCGGTGAGCTGGTCGGCGCCAACTACTCCGGCAGCATCAGCAACGCCTACGCCACCGGCGTCGTCAGCGGCAGCAACAACGTCGGCGGCCTGGCCGGGGGCAACAGCGGCACCGGCACCATCAGCAACGCCTATGCCAGCGGTGCGGTCAGCGCCCGCACCAGCACCAGCAACAACGCCGGCGGCCTGGTCGGCAACAACAGCGCCACCATCAACGACGCCTACGCCACCGGCGCCGTCAGCGGCGCCATCCGGCGCGGCGGCCTGGTCGGCATCAACAACGGCGGCACGGTCAGCAACGCCTACGCCATCGGCAACGTGGCCGGCGGCACCAACGCCGGCGCCCTCGTCGGCTACAACTATGGCGGCACGATCACCAACGGCTATTGGGATACCGCCACAAGCACCACCACCGGCGTTGGCAAGAATACCGGAACAATCACCGGTGGCAGCGGCCTGACCACGGCCGCACTCGCCGCCGCCCTGCCCTCGGGCTTCAGCAGCAGCACTTGGGCCAATGCCGGCAACCAGACCACACCCTACCTGCTGGCCAACGCCAGCCTCAGCAGCGTCGGCGGCCACGTCATCCTGGGCACGGATGCCAGCGCCACGCCGACCTGTTACGACGTCATCCAGACCCTGACCGAGCTGCAGAACATCAACAGCACCGGGCTGGCCGGCGACTATGTGCTGGGCAACGACATCGACGCCTCCGCCACCGCAGGCTGGAACGGCGGCGCCGGCTTCATCCCCATCGGCGGAACCTCCTCCAACAGCGCGTCGGCCTACGGCACTTGGAGCGCGAATCCCTTCACCGGCACCTTTGATGGCCTCGACCACACCATCAGCCACCTGTACATCAACCGGCCCGGTGCCTACATCAGTTCTGCTCTCACGTATCTGACGCCGGCCGCCGGCCTGTTCGGCTACACCAGCAGCACCAGCATCGTGAGCAACATCGGGCTGCTCAACGCCAATATCCACGGCAGCTACCGGGTCGGGGCGCTGGTCGGCTCCAATGCCGGCGCCGTCACGAACGCCTACGCCACCGGAGATGTCACTGGGTACTGGTATGTCGGCGGGCTGGTGGGGTCCAATACCGGCCCGATCACGGGCAGCTATGCCACCGCAACCGTCAGCGGCACCGTCAACGCCGTAGGCCATGGCATCTCCCAAGACATCGGTGGACTCGTGGGGGCCAGCAGCAACGCCACGATCACGGGCAGCTATGCCACTGGCGCCGTGAGCTTCTCCACCAACGCCACCGGTTTCCCCAACGGATCCCTCGGTGGGCTGATCGGCAGCGACAACCAAGGCACGATCACCGGCGACTACGCCACCGGCACCGTCGGCGGCAGCTCCAATGCCGGCAGCTTCGTCGGCGGGCTGATCGGCACCGAATCGGGAGGCACGATCACGGACGATTACGCGACCGGCGCGGTCGTCGGATTCTCCATGGTCGGCGGGCTGATCGGCAGCTATAAAGGCGGCAACAGCGCCTCCGGCAACACCATTAGCGATGTCTATGCCACTGGTGCCGTCAGCGCCGGCAAGAAGGAGCTCGGCGGACTGATCGGGTACTTGACGGGCGTGGGGAGCAATGACGTCACGGTAAGCAATGCCTACGCCACTGGAAACGTCAGTGGCCTTTCCGGCGCCAGCGATGTCGGCGGTCTGGTCGGTTGGGTCGATACATCCGCCACCATCCGCAACACCTATGCCACCGGCAGCGTGGTGGCCGGCGGCAGCACCGTCGGCGGTCTGGTCGGCCTGAACAGCTACAGCACCGTAAGCAACGGCTACTGGGACACCACCACCGGTCTTACCCTCGGCATCGGTGCCAACTACGGTACCGTCACCGGCGGCGGCGGCCTGACCACCGCGCAGCTGGCTGCAGCGCTGCCGACCGGCTTCGACAGCGGCGTATGGGCCAACGGCGGCAACCAGACCACGCCCTACCTGCTGGCCAATGCCAGCTTCAGCACCGTCGGCGGCCACGTCATCCTGGGCACGGATACCAGCGCCACGCCCGAGCCACTACGACGTCATCCAGACTCTGACCCAGCTGCAGGACATCAACAGCACCGGCCTGGGCTGCGACTACGTGCTGGGCAACAACATCGACGCGTCGGCCACCGCCAGCTGGAACGGCGGTGCGGGCTTTGTCCCGATCGGCAGCTACCTGAACGACTTCACCGGCATCTTCGATGGTCTGGGCCACACGATCAGCGGGCTGACCATCCACCGGCCGAGCTCGAGCAATGTCGGTCTGTTCGGGTCCGTCGGCGGCGCGGCCATACGTAATGTGGGCCTGGTGGGCGACAGCATCAGCGGCAGCTACTTCGTGGGTGGTCTGGTCGGCGGGAGCGCCGGCAGCACCATCAGCGACGTCTATGCCACCGGCAGCGTCAGTGGCGGTTACGCCGTGGGCGGCCTGGTGGGCTCGAACGTCGGCAACGGCAGCATCAGCGACGCCTATGCGACGGGCAGCGTCAGCACCAGCGGCGGCGGTAATACGCTGGGCGGGCTGGTGGGCTCGAACTCCAACAGCACCATCAGCAACGCCTATGCCACTGTCAGCGTATCGGGCGCCAGCTTAGGTGGGCGGCCTGTGGGCCTAAACCGTACAGCACCATCAGCCACGGCTACTGGGATACGACCACGGGGCCCAGCACCGGCATCGGCTCCAGCAACGGCGGCACCGTCACCGGCGGCGGTGGCCTGAGCAGCGCGCAGATGATGCAGCAGTCCAATTTCACCGGTTTCGATTTCAGCTCGCCGGTGTGGGTGATCTACAACGGCCACACCGCACCGCTGCTCAACGCCTTCCTGACTCCGCTGACGGTGACCGCCACCAACCAGAGCCAGACCTACGACGGCGGCACCTTCGGCCTCTCCGGCGCCACCTACTCGGTCGCCGGCGCGGACAGCTCTGGGCATCTGTTCGGCCTGACCAGCGCCTACGACGGCGCCGTCGACGTCGGCACCTACAGCCCGGACCTGTGGTCGGACCAGCAGGGCTACCGCATCACCTATGTCGGCGGCACGCTCACCATCACCCCGAAGGCATTGACGCTTTCGGGTCTGAGCGCCGACAACAAGGTCTACGACGGCACCGCCGCGGCCACCGTCGCCAGCTTCGGCAGCCTCAGCGGCATCGTCTCCAGCGACAGGTCAGCGTCGTGGCAGCGGCTCCAGCGCGAGCTTCGCCGATGCCAACGCCGGCACCGGCAAGACCGTCACCGTCAGCGGCCTCGCCCTGTCCGGCAGCAGTGCCGGCAACTACACCCTGGCCGGCACCGACATGACCACTGCCGACATCACCCCGGCCCCGCTCTCGGCGAGCCTGGTCGGCACGATCAGCAAGGTCTATGACGGCACCACCGATGCCACGCTGGATGCGGGCAACTTCCAGCTGACGGGGTTCGTCGGCAACCAGGGCGCCAGCGTCACGCAGACTGTGGGCCAGTACGCCAGCTCGGCCGTCGGCACGAACATCGCCGTCACGTCCACCCTGGCTGCCGGTGACTTCACCGCCAACGCCGGCACCCGGCTCGCCAACTACCGGCTGCCGACGTCGGCCAGCGGCGTGGGCAGCATCACTGCTGCCAGTCAGGGCGGCGGCACTGGCGGCGGTAGCAGCAGGGCGGGGGCACTGGCAATGGCAGCGGCACTGGCACAGCCAGCGCCAACGCTACCGCCAGCCAGAGCACAGCCTGGGGCTACGCAGGCGTCAATGGTTTCGCCCTGAGCCTTGACCCGCGCCTGCGGTGGCGGCAGTTCGCGCCAGGCAAATCCAGCGCCGTGAACCTGACCACGCGCTACGGCGCCATGCCCTCCGCGGTAGCGACGGTACATCGTTCGACCAGTCGCCCTGCCACAGTTACGGCAGCATCGATCCCTTTGCCACCTCCGCAAACGACGCAGGAACTTGCCCGATGCATTGATGGTGCAGGCATTCGCGCCCCACCGCGGCGTTCCCCGGCTGGTCCGCATGGTCCGGACTGGGGCATATGTGCCCGAGGCCCTGCGGTCGGCGGACGGATGCACCACCTCATCCACTACTATCTGCTAACGCAACGGGCAGCCGCTCGAACCCACGAACACCGTCGCCGGGATCCCTGAACCGCCCATGCATTTCGACATCAACCTGCGCTTCCAGCCCTCTGCGGCCTTTATCGGCATCCTCGCCGAGATGAACGAGCAGTACCCGGACTGGACCGACGGCTCGTACGACTGGGCCAACCAGACCGTCGACTTCCTGTCGGCGCCGAAACCGCTGCCGGCATTCGACGAAGCCATGTTCCAGACACCGTTGAGCAAGCGTGCCCTCAACGACACCCTGCAAGTGGCCATCGCCCTGCTCGCCGGCAACTATCCGCGGGTGCGCGATTACCTCAAGGACACCCGCTTCGCCTTCGTCATCGGCTACCCACGCAGCGGCGGCAGCTATCTGACCAAGGAGTTGCTGCGCGGCATCGGCCTGGAGCACACCCACGTTTCCGAGGCGCTGGCGCACGACGGCTTTCCCGACCTGCGCGAGACCTGGTACGACTGGGCCGGGGACCGCCCTTACTATCACTTGCAGCAGGCGATCTTCCAGGTGGCCGAATTCCTGGTGATCTCGCACCTGTATTACCAGCGCCGCACGCAAGCGGGCGCGGAAGGCTTCCGCCTCGCCCCGAAGAAGATGCACAAGATGGTCGCCTGGGCAGGTAGCTTCAAGATGCTGCTGGGCCAGGGCCGCGCCGATTACCTGGTCACCGTGCGGCATCCAGTGCCGGCGTGCATCTCCATCTTCGAAAAGGGGGGCGGCCTGCCCAGGGACGGCCTGTTCCCGATGGCCGCGCCGCGCAGTGCCATCGAGCGCTGGATCATCAACGACCTCATGCACCTGGGCTACAGCGCGCAGGAGGTTGCGCGCATGGAATACATCGATACCGTGCTGGTCAGTTGGACCCAGTTTTACCTGCGCATGGCCGGCTCGGGCCTGTTCCTGGGCGATCGCGACGAGATACGCATCGTTCCTTACGGCAAGGAGACGCTGGAGCAGGTGGTGCGTGACTACCGCCAACGTGTCGGCTACACCGAAACCGATCCCGAACCGGTCCACACGCACGACAAGGCGAATGACCACCCCGACTGGCTCGTACGCGGCAATGCGGCTGTGCACACGGTGGCCCACGCCTGGACCTCCGTCGGGTTGAACTTTCCGAATGTGCCGTTGCTATAACACCGCAGATGGACCGCACAAGGCTGAGCTCGGCTTTCCAGGGCACCGAGCGATCCATCGAGACACGTGGCAGGCGCTGATCGTGACCATGTCCCTGCACGGTTCTCCAGACCAGTTCGGCACATCCAATAACGATCGGCCGTGATCGGATGTGCCGCATGGGGTCGAAAATGCCCTTCCAATAACCCCGATAACCGGCCCTAATCAAACAGCCTCCGGAAAACCCGGGGCGGTTCATCTGCGGGTTCGGGCGTGCCCTTGGGTGATTTCATGTTTCACAAACCGGGCCCCTACCGGGAGGGCGTGATTCCCACAGCGCAGGAACTGACCGTGGTGACCGATTTGCTGCTGAAGGCAGCCGACTTCGCCGAGAGCGACATTCTGGCCTATGACCGGGATCCGGCGGTTCTTCAGGAATTGAGCGAGCCTCTCGAACGTTCTGTGATCCGCAAACGCTCCAGGGCACGGGCGTGACGGGAGCCGAGGCTGGGTCCCGCCCTCCTTTCTCCAATTAAGTCGATGCCGGCGGCAGGCGCCTTCACCTTTCCCCAATTGCCTCGATCACCCTCACCTTATCCTTTTTGCGTCGCTTCGAGGCGACAGCAATCGGATATGTTTGGCCCCGAATCCACGCTAACTTACTGATTGTTCGTGTGGGCTTCAGGCCCCGAATCGCCTCGGAGGGCTGCAATGTGACATGAGCCGTATGGCGTGTCTTCCAGTGCATCGACACCCGGCGACTCGGTTCGTGCCATGAAACGCCCTGACGTGTACCGGCCTTCTTTCAGGCGTGCGTGTCAACGCATCTGCAGGATGATCACGTTGCTGCTGGAGGGATTGGTCCGCTGGCGCAGCTTGCGCACGTCCTTGACCTTGACTGTGCCACCGCGATTGCCCCAGGACGTGCGCACGTAGTCGAGCACGTCGGCGACCTGGCGGTCCGTGAGCTGGCCGCGGTATGGCGGCATGCGGTAGGCATCGGGCACGTCGTGGTCGACGATGCGCCCGGAGCCGTTCAGGGTGATGTTGATGGCCGAATCGGCCTGCGCTGCCATGGCGGCGACAGCACCGGCCAAGGGTGGGATCCAGGCGCCCTGCCCGCGGCCGTCGCGTGCGTGGCAGAAGCTGCAGTGCGCCAGGTAGAGGCGCGCGCCGGGTGTGGCGTCGTGACCGCCAGCGGCGAGTGCCGGGTCCGTCGTGTCTGTGTAGTGCCAGGGCGGACCTTCGTGTCCGGGCCGCGCCGGCAGCGACTTCAGGTAGACGGCGATGGCTTCCAGGTCGGGGTCGGTCATGAATTGCGTGGAATTGTTGAACGCGTCGGTCATCGAGCCGTAGACCACGGCATGCCGGTTGCGCCCGTGCTCGAGGAACCGGACGATGTCCGCCTTGCTCCAGCGGCCCAGCCCGGTGTTGGCGTCGCCGCGCAGGCTCGGCGCGTACCAGCCGTCCAGCGGCGCCCCGGAAAGATACAGCTTGCTGCTGCCGTCGAACGCCTTCTCGTTCATCACCGCGCCGCGCGGCGTGTGGCAGCTGCCGCAGTGCCCGGGACCCTGCACCAGGTAGGCGCCGCGGTTGAACAGCTGCGCGTCGACGCCCCGGCGCCTTGCCGGGTCGATAGCTGCCACTGTCGGTGAACGCTGCGCTCCACAGTGCCAGCGGCCAGCGCATGTTCATCGGCCAGGCGATGTCGCTCTTGCGATCGGCCTGGTCCACGGGTTTCACCTCGTGCATGAAGTACGCGTACAGCGCGCGCACGTCGGCGTCGTCCAGCTTGGCGTAGGACGGATACGGCATGGCCGGATACAGGCGGTGGCCGTCGCGCGCCACGCCGTGGCGCATGGCCCGGTCGAAGTCCGCCAGGCTGTAGCGGCCGATGCCGGTGGCCTTGTCCGGGGTGATGTTGGTGGCGTAGATGGTGCCCAGCGGCGTGGCCATCGCCAGGCCGCCGGCGAACGGCGGGCCCTGCGGCGTGCTGTGGCAGGCCACGCAGTCCGCCAGCCGAGCCACGTAGCGTCCGTGCGCGATCGTCCGATCCGGAGGGCGTGGCGGAGGCGCGCATCCCGTCGAACGGCGAGGCCGGCGTGCGCTGGACGTACCATGCCGTGGCGCCCGCCGCGACCAGCACGATGACCGCCACGATGGCGAGGACATTCCTTGTTCGGTGCTTGCTCATGGCTGGCGGATCTCCCCCTGGTGGAGCGCACGTGTCACGCGTCCGGCGTCAGGCGCCGAAGTCGTACTGCGAAAGCGGCATGCTGCGGACGCGTTTTCCGGTCAGGTGCGACACTGCGTTGGCCACGGCTGGCGGCGTGGCCGGCAGCGGCGGCTCGCCAATGCCGCCCATCTTCGCGCCGCTCTGCACGATGCGCACGTGCACGTTGCGGCATGCGGTCCGGCGGCAGGATCAGGTACTTGTCGTAGTTGCGCGCCTTGGGCATGCCGTGCTCGTAGACGGTCTCCTCCAGAAGCAACTCGGAAAGGCCCAGCGCCGCGGCACTGGCCACCTGGGCTTCGATGATCGCCGGGTTGACGATGCTGCCCGGATCGATCGCCTGCCAGATGTCGTGCACGCGTACCTGGCCGTGCTCGATCGAGACTTCGGCCATCACCGCTGCCTGGCTGCCGAACGGCGATGCCATGGCCACGCCTCGGGCGCGGCGGGTACCGTCCTCGGCCGTGAACGGGCCGCGCTTCCATCCGCCGGCCAGATCCGCGACCTCGTGCAGCAGATGGGTGAGGCGCTGGTTGCCCTTGAGCAGTTTCATGCGCAGTTCGAAGGGATCCTGCCCGCCCTTGTCGGCCAGTTCGTCGAGAAACGTCTCGTAGAAGAAGTCGTTCATCGAATGACCCACCGAGCGCCAGTAGGCCAGCATCATCGGTGTCTTCACGTACAGCTGGGCGATGCGACGGTTGGGTATGGCGTAGGACTTGCCGGTCAGCCCCTCCACCGAGCTGGCGTCCACCTTCTTGGGACGCTTGTTTGCCAGGCCTTCGTCCGGGCCTTCCGTGGCACTTACCGCCTCGAGGGCGACGGGCATGCCGTCGGCGTCCAGGCCGCCTCGGAACCGGACCACGGCCATCGGCCGCAGCGGATCGCGCAGGAACTCCTCCTCGCGGCTCCAGATCAGCTTGATCGGGCGCCCCGTCGCCTTCGCCAACTGGATGGCCTGCATGTAGGGATCACCCGGGCCATAGAGGAAATGGCGGCCGAAGAAGCCACCGAGCATGGGCGAATGCAGGATGATTTTCGTCCGGGTCGATCCCCGTCTTCTTGGCGATCTTGGCCACGAACATGTCCGGCGCCTGGTTGGGCATCCAGATCTCCAGCGTGCCGTCGTCATGGAAATGCGCCAGGGTCGACGGCGGTTCCAGCTGCGCGTGGTGGACGTACTGGCTCGAGTAGGTCGCGCTGACCACGCTGTGCGCGTTCTTCAGCGCCTCGCCGATGTGGCCTTCGGTTTCCGCCGCCTCGCCGTCGCCCGGCTCGTTGGCCAGCCGCTCGCGGAAGGCCTTGGTCGAGAAATCGGCCGGCATGTGGCGCGCCGACGGGTCGGGCTTGGGTTCCTGCCAGTCCACCTTTGCGGCTTCCACGGCGCACTTGGCGTTCCACCAGCGCTCGGCGACCACGGCGACGGCACCCGGAAGACGGTGCACCGAATGCACGCCTTTCATCGCCTTGATCTGCGCTTCGTTGCGAATGGTGCCGACGGTCATGCCCAGTCGCGGCGCGTGCTGCACCGCCGCCTGCAGCATGCCCTCGACCTGGGTGTCGATGGCGTAGGTCACCCTGCCCGTGGACTTGTCGTAGGCATCCAGGCGCTTGACCGGTTTGCCGATCCAGCGGAACTGGCTCGGATCCTTCAGCGTCACGCTGTCGGGATCGGGTACCGGCAGGTCCAGTGCCTGCGGTGCGACCTGCCCGTAGGTCAGACTTTGCCCCGATGCCGCATGCACGATTCGTCCGGGTTCGGTGGTGAGCTCGTCGACCGGGACGTTAAGCCGCTTCGCGCCAGCCTGCAGCAGCATCCTGCGCGCCAGTGCGCCGAGCCGGCGCATCGGTGCATACCCGGATCGGACCGACATGCTGCCACCGGTGATCCGCATGCCATTGGGCATGATGGCGTAATGGCTTGCCGGATCGGCGCGTTTTCCACGACAAAGGTCGCCGGATCGGCGTCCAGCTCTTCGCCGACGATCTGGGCCATGGCCGTGAATACGCCCTGCCCGCCCTCGTTGAACGGACTCTGCAGCCGGATGGTGTTGTCCGGCCGGATCTCGAGGAAGGCCGGAACGCGGATGTTCTGGGCATCGGCTGCTGCCGCTGCCGCGCCGCATCGCGCGTGCCCGGCCGACGGGAATGCCGAAGCCCAGCACGAAGGCACCTGCCGTGGCGCCTGCCGATGCCAGAAGGAATCGGCGACGGGAGATGTTGGTCGGCAATTCGTCCGTCGGAAATACGTCGACCTGCTCGCGTGTGTCGGTCCGCTTGCTCATGAGCGTGCCCTCCCTTCATTTCCAGGCGCCCCCGCGGCCGCCTGCGCCCGTGCCTGCTCGGCATCCGACGAAGGACCACCGTTCGCCAGGTCGTGGACAGCCGCGCTGATCTGGTTGTAGGTCCCGCAACGGCACAGGTTGGTCATCGATGCGGCAATCTGCTCGTCGGTCGGATGGGCGTTCCGCTTGAGCAGCGAGGTGGCGGCCATGACCTGGCCGGACTGGCAATACCCGCACTGGGGTACTTGATGCTCGACCCACGCCGCGACCACGCGTTTCCCGACAGCGTCGGCCTCGACCCCTTCGATCGTGGTGATGTGCTTGCCTGCAACGCTTGAAACCGGGGTCACGCACGAACGCATCACCTGGCCATCGACGAGCACCGAACAGGCACCGCACTGGGCGATGCCGCAGCCGTATTTGGTGCCGGTCAGACCGAGCTCGTCACGGATCACCCACAGCAGGGGCGTATCGGCTTCGGACTCGACCGGGTAGGTCTTGCCATTGATCTGCAGTTCCATGGCGCTGCAACCTCTTGTCGCGATTTCATTGTGGAAGGGGACCACCATAGCCCGGACGGCCAGGATGATCACCTCGTCCATTGGATGAATATGCCACCGGCCGAGGCCGGCGAGGTGGTCGCGGACTCCTCTCTCGGATATGGACGATGGTGGATATGGGCCAGTGGGGCGGTCCGGAGCGCCGCGGGCCTTGCGGGGACGCGGCGCGGGGAATGCGGCAAACAAGCGCTGTGCCAGGCTGGTGGGCCCCGACCGGAGAACGCACCGCATCCATGTGTGGTGCTGCCGTCCCGGCTTCAGTCGGGTGGCTGTTGTGGAAGAAACGCACGCACCTGTTCGAGGTCATATGGCGTATCCACATCCATGTACTTCGGCACGGTCATGCGCTCCAGACGCGCGCTTTCGCGTTCCAGCAGTGCATGTGCGCCGCTTCCGTCGCACCATGAAGCCAGTTCGGCCAGGCAATCGGCGGGAAACAGGACCGGTGGCCCGGTCGCCTCGCCCTGTGCCGTGCCCAGCAGGCGATCCGGCACCTGGTGATGTCGGTCGAGCAGTCGTCGGTAATGTTCGGTGTCGATCAACGGCTGGTCGGCCAGGCACAGCAGCACGCTGGTCGACGGCCCGTGATGCTGCAGGACGTAACGTGCGCCATGGGCGATCGAGCTGCCCATGCCCCGGGCCCATCCCGCGTGCCGGAGCATCTTCAGCGCCAGGCCGTCCAGCGCCTGCTCGACCGCGTCGGCGTGGGCGCCGGTGACCACCACCAGCGGGCAATCCAGGCGCAGCAGCTGTCTTGCCACGCGCCGGCACATCGGCTCGCCGTCCAGTTCGGCCAGCTGCTTGATGCCGCCGAAGCGGCGCCCTTCACCGGCTGCAAGCAGCACAATCACCGGCACGCCGTCGTCCGGCGCGTTCAATGCATGACCCCGGTCCGTGCGCGCAGCGCCCCACCCTGGCGTCCTCGTGTGACGGCGAGAATTTCGGCGATGATCGACAGGGCGATTTCGGTCGGGCTCTGTGCACCGAGATCGAGGCCGACCGGTCCGTGGATGTCCATATCCGCCACGCCGGCCAGTTCGAGCACCCGTTCGACCCGCCCGCATGCGCCCAGTAGACCCACGTAGGCCAGTGGTACCCCGCTCAGCGCGGCCAGATATTCTGCGTCCTTGTAAAGGCTGTGGGTCATCACGACCACCGAGGTGTCTGCATCGGGACGCGCTTCCCTGACCAGGTCTGCCGGTTGTGCACACTTCTTCGGCAGGCCCTCCGGTACGGAAATGGCCTGCAGGCGATCGGCATCGAAATCGACCAGCGTGGTGGACCAGCCCAGGCTCATGGCCAACGGCAGCAACGCCTGCGCCGTCGTGCTGCTTCCGATCACGAACAGCGCATGGGGTGGCGGGATGCGTTCGAGGAGCACCTCGTAGCGGCCCTGCGGCATCTGCACCCACTCGCTGGCAGGCCGCTCGGGCAAGGATCTCGAGCGCTCGTGCAACACGCCCAGCAGCGTGTCGTCGGCGATGCCGTCGTGCAGGAGTTCGTCCTCGCACCAGACCGCGTGCCGTGGCGGAACGACATCGCCCTCGCGACCGAACAGCGTGGCCATGCGTCCCTCGCGGCGACGTTCCAGGCAACGGGCCAGGGCCTCGACGTACTCCAGGTCGGTGGTTCCGTCCAGCGACTCCACGAGTACTTCCAGCTCCCCGCCGCAGCCCATTTCCATGAGCACGTCCAGGCCGGATTGGTCGTCGTAGCGCACCCTGCGCACTTCCCCGCTGGAGATCGCGTCCATGGCGTGGGCGATGATGTCGTGCTGCGGGCAGCCTCCCGACAGTTCGCATACCGTCTGTCCATCCTCGTATACGAGCATGCGGGTGCCGACGCGGCGGAACGTGGCGCCGCGGGTTCGGGTGAGAGTGACCAGCGCCGCCTTCCGGTCCCCGGAGTGAAGTGTCCGGAGCGCTGCCAGCAGCGGTACGAGTTCGTCGGTGGCGTTCATCGCCGGGTGTGTTCCAGGATCGTCGGTGAGTGCATGGTGTCATTGTGCATCACTGCATCGGCAAGCGTGCCAAACGCTGCCCGGCGGGTCGTTGGCGGTCAAGATGCATGCCGGTTTGCGGCCCGGGATGATGCAGGAACCATCATCCCGGGCCACGGACGGCTACCGGGTACAGGGAACCGGGGACGGTCGGCGTGCAGTTTCCGGGCTCGGCCCGGGAACGTTGCGGAAAGTCGTCCCGGCATGTGAAAAAGCTTTAATAAAAACTATTAATCTTTTGATATGTAATGTTTTATATGATTGTTCATTCGCACGATCCACGGCCGCATGGCCCGTTCGACGGGCCATGCGACCGGACGCCGGACATGCTGGCGCCGGCATCATGACGATGGACTCGGCGAACACGCGCGAAGCGATCAGGAACGTATCGAAAACGAGAACCCATCGTGCATTTGACGTGCATGACGATGGCCGTGTGACGCGCGTATGGTTGTACGGTAGTTGCACCTTCTGCTGAAACCTGCCGGATGCGACGCGCGTGATCATTCACGACCGGCATGCGGTATTCGGCATCCGCATCCAGGCCGCTTGGAGCCGTCCGTCATGGATCAAACGACACCGGTTCGGAACCGCATCTTCGAACGCTGCTTTGTCTCCAGCCCGACGTCGCTGCTGCTGTTCCAACTCGATGCGCCCAACTACACGATCGTCAGTCTCAACGACGCAGGCGAGCAGATGCTCAAACGCAGACGCGAAGATGTCGTGGGGAGACCCTGGCACGAGGTGTTCGGGCATCAGGGGCCGTTCGGTCGCATTCCGTTCGATTCGGATGCATCAGGCGACATGTTCGAGACGTCCGGCGCCTGGGCGCGCGGTAGCGGGGATACGCTGCACTGTGCGCTGCGCTGGCGCACCATCGATGACGCGCAGGGGCACCCCACGCATGCCCTTTGCACCGTGAACGACATCTCCCGCCAGGTCGAGAGCGAAAATTCGCGCGATTATCTGGCCAGCCATGATCCGGTGTCCGGCCTGCCCCGCATCCAGGTGCTGGAGGAGCATCTCTCAGCGGAACTCGCCCGTGCGATCCACGGCCTGTACCGGCTGCTGGTGTGCTACATCGACATCGACAAGTTCGGTGTCATCAACGAGGCCTATGGTTTCGAATTCGGTGACCGCCTGATTCGTCGCATCGCCGATCGGCTCGCGGAACACTGCGGAAGTCGTGAACTGGTGAGCCGGCTGGCCGGCGACGAATTCGTGCTGGCCGTGGTTGACCGCGATTCGGACCAGGACCAGTGGGAGTTGGCCCAGACGCTGATGGACGTGATCGGCGAGCCGATCCTGATCGGCCCGCTGCAATTGCGGCTCACCGCCAGCATCGGCGTGGCCGGTTTCCCGGACACAGCCACCAGCGTGCAGGAACTGCTGCAGCAGGCGTCGGTTTCGGCGCGGGAGGCCAAGCAGGAAAGCGGCGGCGACAGCATCCGGGTGTTCAGCCAGGAGCAGCGCGACGAACTCGACGCGCGCCTGCGCGTGGGCGCGCATCTGCGTGGCGCCGTGGAGCGCGGCGAACTGGAGCTCCATTACCAGCCGGTGATCGAGGCCTCCAAGCGCGAGATCATCGGCATGGAAGCGCTGCTTCGATGGCGCAGCCCGGAGCTCGGTCTGGTCATGCCGGACCGGTTCATCGGACTGGCCGAGGATTTCGGCATGATCGCCGAAATCGGACGCTGGGTACTGAGCCAGGCGTGCATGCAGGCTCGCCAATGGCTGGACCAGGGCGTGAGCGATTTCACCATGTCGGTGAACGTGTCCGGACTGCAGATGCGCGGATTGCAGCTGATCGAGGACGTCAATCGTGCGCTGGGGCGGTCTCGACTACCGGCGCGGCTGCTCGAACTGGAGCTGACCGAGGACGTGATCATGACCAACGTCGAGCACGTGGCCTCGGTGATGCGCGAGTTGCGCAAGATCGGGGTCAAGCTGGCGATGGACGACTTCGGCATCGGCCAGTCCAGCCTGGGCCACCTGCAGCGCCTGCCCGTCAACCGCCTCAAGATCGACCGTTCCTTCGTGGCCGCCGTGCCCGAGGATGTCAGTGCGGCACGCATCTCGCGCGCGGTCATCGGCCTGGCCCACGAGTTCGGCTTCACGGTCGTGGCCGAGGGCGTCGAGAAACCCGTACAACTGGCCTTCCTCGAGCGCAACGGCTGCGAGTACGTGCAGGGCAATTTTTTCAGCAAGCCGGTCACCGCGGACGCGATGCTGGCCATGCTGCGCCGCCCTGCCCTGCGTCCGCGCGAGGAAATGGGCGATGACCAGGGCGGCGCCATCCTGCTGGTGGACGACGAGCAGAATGTCTTGCGCGCCCTGGCCCGCCTGCTGCGCCGAGACGGCTACAGGATCCATACCGCGTCCACTTTCAAGGATGCTTTCGAGATCCTGGGCACCCACACCGTCCACGTGGTCGTTTCCGACCACCGCATGCCGGACGGAAAGGGCACCGAATTCCTGGGCCGTGTGAAGGAAACGCATCCACGCACGATCCGCATGATCCTCAGCGGCTATGCCGACCTGGGCGTGGTCACCGAAGCGATCAACGGCGGTGCGGTGTACCGCTTCCTGACCAAGCCATGGAAAGACGAGGACCTGCGCAAGACCATCCACGAGGCCATGCGCATGGCCCGGCAGGAGCCGGAATCGGCGTTCGAACGGCAGGGGTGACCCGGCACGGCAGCGTGGCCGCAGGCAGCCACGGCCGGGGCGTCAATCGTCGTCGAATTCGTGTTCGTCGAGGAAGATGGCGCCGGTTTCGTCGCGCTCGACGTGGGTGATGCCGGGACTGTCCGCTTCCAGTTCCCGCAGGGCCTCTTCCTGGCGCGAGATCATGCTGCGCTGATCGCGCACCAGGTCGGCCAGTCGCCGGTTCTCGCGTTGCAGCATGCTGTTGCGCAGGGCCTGGGCCACGCCCATCAGCAGTTCGGTGTCGTTCCAGGGCTTGTTGATGAAGCGGAACACCTGGGTCTCGTTCACCGCCGACATCACGGTCGGCAGGTCCGCATGCCCGCTGATGACGATGCGCATCGCGTCGGGCTGCAGCGTCAACGCCTGGCGCAGGAACTCCAGGCCGTCCATGTGCGGCATGCGCAGGTCGGAGATGATCAGCTCGTAATTGCGCTCGCGCAGGCTGGCCAGGGCTTCGTCCGGGTCGTTGAAGCCGAAGACCTGGCAGCGTCCTTCGAGCCATTCGGTGGGCATGCGCGCCATCACGCGGGTCATCGCCTTGACGATGGCCGGTTCGTCATCGAGAACCAGAACGGCATAGCCGGCTTCTGTGTCCATGTCTCCATTCATGCCGTGTTCTCCATGGTGGTATCGGCTTGTCTCAGCGGCAGGGTGATCGCGAAGGTCGTGCCCTTCCCGACCACGGATTCCACTTCGATGCGGCCTCCGTGCTTCTTGATGATGCCGTAACTGATCGAAAGTCCGAGGCCGGTGCCCTTGCCGACCTCCTTGGTGGTGTAGAAGGGCTCGAAGATGCGCTCGCGCGTGGTTTCGTCCATGCCGCAGCCGTTGTCGGTGATACGGATCAGGACAACGTCCTCGCCGGGGATCGTGCCGGTGTGGATCTCGATGGCGCCGTTGTCCTCCACGGCCTGGGTGGCATTGACCAGGATGTTCATGAATACCTGGTTCAATTCGGTGGGGTTGCACTCGATCAGCGGCAGTTGGTCGAAATAGGTAGTGAAACGGATGCGTCCGCCGCCCAGGCTGCGAACGATGTCCAGTGTCGTTTCGATGGCCCGGTGGACGTCGAACAGGCGGAACGACTCGGTGGGATCCAGGCGCGAGAAATCACGCAGGTTCTGCACGATCTGCCGGATCCGTTCCACCCCTTCGCGGGATTCCTCGAGCAGCGCGGGGAGATCCTCGGCAATCAGCTGGTAGTCGTCCGCCTGCTTGCGCATCTGGAACGACTCCAGCCTCTGGGTACTGTCATGCGTGGTGTCACGGAGCAGTTGATCGCTGAGCTCGATGATGCCGAACAGCTTGTTGAGATAGTCGCCCAGGGTGCCGAGGTTGGACTGCACGTAGCAGATGGGATTGTTGATTTCATGCGCCATGCCTGCGGCCAGTTGTCCAACCGTGGCCAGCTTTTCCGCGTGGATCATGCTCTGATGCTTGTGCCCCGACTTGTCCTCGGGCGTCGATCCGGCCGCCGCCGTTGGAGCGGTCTCCTCGTTGCGCGACGGGCGCAAGGTGACGCTGAACACGCCACCGTCCCCGGCGATTCGCCATTGTCGGGTCACCGCGAGCGCGCGACCGCCTTCCACCTGGCATTCGAAGCGGTCCTCGCAATCGTGCCGGGATGCATCCGGAGCGGCGAAAAGCGGGGAATCGGCCACCAGGCGCCGCAGGCCTTCCTCGGTATCGGAATGGACCACGCCCGCCAGTCGGCGCGCCGGCGCATTGGCGCAGCGGGGGTGGCCCGATGCATCGAGCATGATCACGGACACCGGCAGGGTTTCCAGAACGGCCTGGGCATTGAGGTGATCATCGCAGCTGCCCTGCCCGGGGGGCGCGTGCGGTCCCACGTTCTCAGGTCCGTTCATCATGGTCATCGGCGCTCCTGTCCGTTCCATGCCCGGCGACGCACGCCTCGATGCACCCGAGGGAGTGACGCAAGGATCGCGTCGAGGCCAGATGGAAGCCTAGCAAAGCAGGCGCCGATATACAGCTGCAGGCAGACCGGATGTTGCGCCGGTGGAATGTCATCGATTGTCCCCTGTGGTGTTGCACTGCACCCGCCGACGGCATGGACCTTGCCGTCGCTGCAGGCACATGGATGCCATCATGCGTTCGTGCATCCGGGGAATGTGTGAATGCGTTCACGGCTCCGGCATGTACAGGCCGCGAGCCAACCGGGTCAGTGTCCGGACGTGTCGCCGCTGTTGGCGCAGCGGAGCTGGGCGGGCCACGGGTAGTAGGTCGATGCACCCGAGGGCGGCCGGCCGACATAGTAGAGACGCTGGCCATAACAGCGGATCCGCCCCTGTTGCCGGGCCTGCGCGACCTGGCAGCGCCAGCGCGGCATTCCGGAATCCTTGTTGCGGCAGGCGGGGAACGCGCTTTCCGGCGGCGCCGGAGCGTGTATCGACGGCATCGGCGAGTCCGGGGTCGCGCGCGCGGCCTGGCGGGAGCGCAAAACCACGACCGACGCCAGAACCAGCGTCGCGACGCCGGCACCGAAGATCCAGCCATCCACTGCTCTCATGCGTAACGGGACCCCTCGATCGAAGATCGCACAGCATACGTCGAAGGGACACGCGCGAACAGGATGCCGGCAGGCCCGCGTTCAGGGGCTGGCATGCGCGCAAAAAAAAACCGCCTCGAGGGACGCGGCAGACACGGTTCGGGGGGGAGGAGGAGGACCGTGGCTACTTTGTTTGCGTCGCCGTCGAGGCGGATACTCGCCGCACGGGGGGGAGGGGTCCGGCGAGATGGGTGCATTCTAGGCTTGCCAATAGGAACGATCAAATATATTTTTGCGATCTTATTAATACCTTATCCATATATGTTCAACCTGAGGCAATTACGCTATTTCGTCGCCGTCGCCGACAGCCTGAGCTTCACCCGTGCGGCGCAGAACCTGCACATTTCCCAGCCGCCATTGTCCCAGCAGATCCGGGCGCTGGAGGAGGATCTGGGCGTGCGCCTGCTGGACCGCACCAAGCGTCGGGTCCGCCTGACCGAGCCGGGACGGTTGTTCCTGGATGAAGCGCGCAAGTTGCTGGCCCAGGCCGAATCGGCGCGGGTGACGGTGTCGCAGGCGGCGGCGGGCTACGGGGGACGGTTGCGCCTGGGCTATCCGGTCTCGGTGGCGTTCCACCGCGCGCTCCCGCGAGCCCTGCTCGAGTTCGCGCGCATCGCGCCGGGGGTGCAGGTGGAATTGAACGAGTTGTACACCTCGGCGCAGTACGAGTCGCTGCTGGCCGGACAGATCGATGTCGGTTTCGTGCGTGCTCAGCCGGCGCAGACCCTGCCCAGTCGCGAGCTGCTGCATATCCGGGAGCTCGACCGCGAACGCATGCTGCTCGCCCTGCCCGCGGCCCATCCGCTGGCCAGGCGCGATGCCCTGTCCATGTGCGAACTGGTCGATACGCCGTTCGTGGCCCAGCCCGCGCGCTACGGGACGACCCTCTACGATGCGCTCATGACGCTGACCTCGCGTGCCGGATTCCACCCGGCCATCGTGCAGGAGGCCCGGCAGGTTACCGGGCTGCTGGCGCTGGTGTCCGCTGGCATCGGCGTGGCGCTGGTCCCCGCCTCCCTGCGGGCGGTGAAGCTGGAAGCCGTCCGGCTGGTCGAGCTGAGCGACGACGACGCCTTCCTGATGCTGGGACTGGCCACACGCAGCGACCAGCACAGCCCGGTCCTGGACCGGTTCCTGGACATGATCGACGGTCTGCACGGGCTGGTCGGCGACCCGCCGGGCTGATGGCCGCCAGGTCGCGCAAACCCTTGTCATGCAAACTCTCCGTCGATACAATAGGCGGCTTGTACATTTGCGTTCTGCACATTTTCGGGAGTTCGCCGTGAAGGTTCTGTCCTCGCTCAAGTCTGCCAAGCAGCGCCACCGCGACTGCAAGGTCGTGCGTCGTCGCGGCAAGGTGTTCGTGATCTGCAAGAGCAACCCGCGTTTCAAGGCGCGCCAGCGCTGATCGCGGTGGTTGCCTGCCGTTCCGGAAAGGGTCGTCCTCGGGCGGCCCTTTTTCATGGCCCCCTGTGGTTCAATTCATGGAAACCGCGGGCTGTCGTGGATAAGCGGGCACACATCTGATACAACGTGGCCGTTGGCGCCATGGCGCATCCGTGCGGAGTGAAGAATCATGTACAAGCATCTGTTTTCCCTGCCCGCGTTGGCCGTCGCGCTCATGCTCGGGGTTTCCTTCCAGGCACCTGCGGCCACGCAGCACGACAACCTGCTGCTCAAGCGCGTGCACAAGGAATCGCGCATGGACATGCCCAGTCGCGGCATGAGCATGGCACAGGTCGAGAAGAAGTTCGGCGCGCCGCAGCGCAAGCTGGCCGCCCGTGGCGGCGACACGCCCAGGCATCCGGTGATCCATCGCTGGATCTATCCGGGCTACATCGTCTACTTCGAGCGCAACCACGTGATCCACAGCGTGCTGAATACGCCGGCCGGCAACAACAAGCACCCGCAAGGCGCACACTGACCCCGATGGCTGAACCGACCCTGCGACTGCCCGCGGAATGGGAACCGCAGGCAGCGGTACTGCTTGCCTGGCCGCACGAGGACACCGACTGGGCACCCCGCCTGGCGGAAGTCGAGCGGACCTACGTCGCCCTGGTGGGGGGCATTGCCCGCTTCGAGCCGGTACTGATTTGCGTCGTCGACGACGCGCTGGAACGTCACGTTCGCGCTCGGCTGGACGATGCCGGGGTCGACCTGGCGCGGGTTCGGTTTGTTCACCTGCCCTACGACGACACCTGGCTGCGCGATTCCGGCCCCCTGACCCTGCGCACCGGCGAGGGTTTTCGCCTGCTCGATTTCCGCTTCACCGGCTGGGGCGGCAAGTTCGAGGCTTCGCGCGACGATGCTCTGGTGGGTGGCCTGGTTGCCGCCGGCGTACTGTCCGGTGCCGATCATCGACGCGTCGAATGGGCACTCGAGGGCGGTGCGATCGAAAGCGATGGTCGTGGCAGCATCCTGACCACCTGGCGTTGCCTGCACCAGCGCCACCCCGGGCTTTCACGCGAACAGATCGAGGACACGCTCAAGCAGAGCCTGGCCGCCGAGCGTGTACTGTGGCTCGAACACGGCTACCTGCAGGGCGACGATACCGATGCGCACATTGATACCCTCGCTCGCTTTGCTCCCGACGATGCCATTGTCTTCCAGCGCTGCGATGACCCTTCCGACCGCCATCACCGGGAGCTGGAAGCCATGCGCGAGGAGCTGGCCGCGCTGCGCACTCGGGCCGGGGAACCGTA
Source organism: uncultured Gammaproteobacteria bacterium (assembly GCA_963817755.1). Classification (GTDB taxonomy): domain Bacteria; phylum Pseudomonadota; class Gammaproteobacteria; order Xanthomonadales; family Rhodanobacteraceae; genus Oleiagrimonas. Next base: position 662,549 of record CAWFPB010000003.1, on the reverse strand, counting down.
TCGCCTGCATGCCCTGCCCTGGGCGGCGCCGATCCTCGACCAGGGTCGCCGGCTGGCCGCCTCGTATGCCAATTACCTGATCGTCAACGACGCGGTGCTGGTGCCGGCCTACGACGATGCCTCCGACGACGTGGCCGCCGCGGTGATCGGTGCGGCGCATCCCGGGCGCCGGGTGGTGCAGATACCTTGCAGGCCCCTGATCTGGCAGAACGGCAGCCTGCACTGTGTCACCATGCAGTTGCCCCGGGGGCTTGCTGCCGAGACCTGAGCCGGGGCGCCGGAAGGTGTTCCCGTCTGCGGCCGAAGGGAGGCCACGATGTCGCGTTTCATGTCCATGTTGCTGCTTCTGCTTGCCGCGATGCCGGCCATGGCGTCACCGGGCATGTCCCTGAGCGTCGCCGCCGGCAACGGACATGGCCATGTCCGCAGGCATTTCGTGTACCGCCAGTGTGGCGGGGACAACGTTTCCCCCCGTGTCCACTGGCAGGGAGTCCCTGCGGCCACGCGCAGTTTCGTTCTCACCACCTTCGACCCCGACGCCAACGACGGCGCCGGGTGGTGGCACTGGGTGGTCGTCGACCTGCCCGCTGCGACCACAGGGCTGGATGAAGGGGCTTCCCTGCCGCCCGGGGCGAGCAGCCTGCGCAATGATTTCGGCGATACCGGATGGGGTGGCCCCTGCCCGCCGGCCGGCGATCCCCCGCACCACTACGTGTTCACCCTGTATGCGCTGGATGTGGCGCGTCTTCCGCTGGCACCGGACGCCACGCCGAAACAGGTGCTCCATGCCATGCATGGGCATGTCCTGGCCACGGCCAGGGCCACGTTCCTCTACGGGCGCTGAGGACCGCCGGGCCATGCCCGCACCGCAGCCGGACGCTAGAATGCAGTTCCATCGATCGCGTCTCCAGGAATCCGCGCATGTCCCGCACGCTGAAAACCGCTTTGTTGCAGGAAACCGACCGTGGCAGCCGCGAGGCCAACCTCGAGGCAATCGAGGCCGGCCTGCGCGAGGCCGCCGGCCAGGGTTGCGAACTGGTGCTGCTGCAGGAACTCCACAACGGCCCCTATTTCTGCCAGAGCGAGGATGTGGATCTGTTCGATCTCGCCGAACCGATTCCCGGTCCGGGCAGCGAGCGGATCGGCGCCCTGGCGGACGAATTGAAGCTGGTGATCGTGGCCTCGCTGTTCGAGCGTCGTGCGCCGGGGCTCTATCACAACACCGCGGTGGTGTTCGATCGCGCCGCAGGTATGGTCGGCCGCTATCGCAAGATGCACATCCCGGACGATCCCGGATTCTACGAGAAGTTCTACTTCACTCCGGGCGACCTGGGGTTCCAGCCCATCGATACCTCGGTGGGCCGGCTCGGCGTGCTGGTGTGCTGGGACCAGTGGTATCCGGAAGCCGCCCGGCTGATGGCGCTGGCCGGTGCCGAGCTGCTGCTGTACCCGACCGCCATCGGCTGGGATCCGGCCGACGATGACGCGGAAAAGGAGCGCCAGCGCGAGGCCTGGATCACTGTGCAGCGCGGTCATGCGGTCGCCAACGGCTTGCCGCTGCTGGCCTGCAACCGTACCGGATTCGAGCCCGACCCGAGTGGACTGGGCCGCGGCATCCAGTTCTGGGGTTCGAGTTTCGTGGCCGGGCCGCAAGGCGAGTTCCTGGCCCGGGCCGGCAGCGACCAGCGCGAACTTCTGTTCGTCGACATCGACCTGGGGCGCAGCGAGGACGTGCGCCGCATCTGGCCGTTCCTTCGCGATCGTCGCATCGACGCCTATGGCGACCTGGTCAAGCGATTCCGCGATTGAGTCGCCTGCGCGCATGATGCCGACTTGTCCCCCGGACCGGGAGCCCCCATGCTCATCGGTTCCGATGCCCTGGCCTGATGCATGAACGAATCCATCGACCCCCCTTCCGTCACCGAGCCGTCCGATGTACTGGACGGACAGCCCGTCGAACGCATCCAGCGCGATGGCGTGGAATATGTCCTTCTCGGCACGGCCCACGTCTCCCGGGCCAGCGTGGCTGCGGTGCAGGCACTGTGCGAGCGCGAGGAATTCGATGCGATCGCGGTGGAACTGTGCGAGAGCCGTGAGCGCAGCATGCGTGATCCCGACGCCTTCAAGCGCATGGACCTGTTCCAGGTGATTCGCCAGGGCAAGGTCGGCATGGTCGCGGCCAGCCTGGTGCTGGGTTCATTCCAGAAGCGCCTGGCCGAGCAGTACGGCATCGAGCCCGGCGCCGAGATGAAGGCGGCCATGCAGTGCGCCGACCGCGACGGCAAGCCGTTGTGGACCGTCGACCGCGACGTCGGCGTCACGCTGAAGCGGGCCTGGCGCTCGCTCGGCCTGCGCGAGAAGTTCGGCGTGCTCGGAGGACTCGTCGGCAGCCTGTTCGAGCGCGAGGACATCGCCGAGGACGAGATCGAGAAGCTCAAGTCCGGCGACATGCTGGAGGGCGCCTTCACCGAATTCGCGCAATCCTCGGAGAAACTCTACGAAGGACTGATCGCCGAGCGCGATGCCTACATGGCGGCCCGGCTGCGCGAACAGGCCGGCCAGTCGCCCGAAACCAAACGCGTGTTGGTGGTCATCGGTGCGGGACACATGAAGGGGCTGTGTTCGCACCTGCGCGGACAACAGGCCGATCCGGCCGCGACCATTGCCAACCTGGCGACCGTGCCGCCGGCCGCGCGCTGGCCCAAATACCTCGGCTATGCCCTGGTGCTGGCCATCTTCATCGGCATCGGCATCGCCTTCCACCGCAACCCCAGCCTCGGGGCGCAGGCGCTGATGACCTGGGTGCTCGCGACCGGGCTGCTGGCCGCCCTCGGCGCACTGATCGCCGGCGGGCACCCGTTGAGCATCCTGGCCTCGTTCATCGCCGGACCGCTCAAGCCGATCCGCATGGCGATCCCCGCGGGTGCGATCGGCGCCCTGACGGAGGCCTGGGTGCGCAAGCCGCAGGTCAGCGATTTCGAGAGCATGCGCGACGATATCGGGCAGTGGCGGGGGTGGTGGCGCAACCGCGTCGTGCGGGTGTTCCTGCTGTTCACGCTGGTCAATATGGGCACCATGGCCGGCGAGTACATTGCCGGCGTGCATATCCTCCACACCCTGCTGTGAGCATGCGACGGGGCCGCTCTTGTCCGATGCGGTGCCGGTCACGTTATACTCGAGGCTTGTCCCGTGTTTCCAACCGGCCCCGTGGGCCGCTAACTGCTGGATGATCTAGATGACGCGACTGCCTCTGCTCGCCCTCATCGCCGCTGTGTCGGTGCTGGGCCTGAACACTGCTCACGCGGCGAACGCCACCAAGGGTGACGCGGCCCGCGGCAAGTCCCTGATATATACCTGCGCCGGTTGCCACGGTATCCCGGGCTACGAGAACGCCTACCCGAACTACCGCGTGCCGATGATTGCGGGCCAGAAGGAGGCCTACATCCTCAAGGCGCTGCACGAATACCGTGACGGCGGCCGCAAGCATCCGACGATGCACGCGCAGGCCTCCAGCCTGACCGACCAGAACATCGCCGACATCGCGGCCTACCTGTCCAGCCTGGCTACGCCGGACGCCAAGCTGGCCAAGGCGGGCGACGCCAAGGCCCCGGCCAAGGCCCAGTTGTGCGCGACCTGCCACGGCCCGCACGGCCAGGCCGAGGTCAAGGGCGCCGACCCGACCACGCCGCGGATCGCCGGCCAGTACCAGAACTACCTGGCCCAGGCCCTGCACGAGTACCAGACCGGCCAGCGCAGCAACCCGATCATGAAGGGCATGGCCGCGCCGCTGACCGATGCCGACATCCAGGAACTGACTACGTACTTCTCGTCGCAGCCGAGCAAGCTCAGCTCGCTGAAGTACCACATCCAGGGTGCCAGCCAGATGGGTGCCAGCAACTGAGACGTGCTTTCGCCACGGGCATGATGAAAAAACCCGGCTCCGGCCGGGTTTTTCATGTGCGTCGCGAGCCTGTGGACGTCAGGGTCAGGACACCGCCGATGTTCCCTTGTGGCCTTCGTAGTAGGGGTTGCTGCCACTGTCGTGATCGGTGGCGTCACGCACCGCGGTGATTTCCGGCACCTTCTCGCGCAGGGTTTTCTCGATGCCCTGCTTGAGCGTCACGTCGGCCATGCCGCAGCCGTGGCAGCCGCCGCCGAACTGCAGCACGACCTCGCCCTCGCCCGGTCACTTCCAGCAGGCTCACGCGCCCGCCGTGGGCGGCGATCTGCGGATTGATCACCGCCTCGAGCACGTAGCGCACGCGCTCGACGATGCCGGCGTCCTCGCCCGGGGCCTGGCCCTTGATCTTCGGCGCGCGGATATTGAGCACGCCGCCGGTGGCGTTGGGTTCGAAGTCGATGGAGGCGCCTTCCAGCCAGCCCACGCTGGCGCCATCCACATGCAGGATGAAACCCGCGCATTCGACGGCCCATTCGCGCCCGTCCAGTTCGGACGGCTCGCAGAACGCCAGCTCGCAGCTGGCCGCTCGGCGTGCCACCCTGTTCCACGTGCAGGCGGATGCCCAGCCCTGGAATGTCCTGCTGCGCGACGAGCTTGCGGAAATGCTCCTGGGCGCGTTCGGAAATCTCGATCATGTGCGGTCCGTGTGGCGCAACGCCACCTTTGTTGAAAACAGCACCATTTTAGTACGAATTGAACGGAACGTCTGCGCCCTTTGACAATCGACCGCACAGGACCGAGGCTTCACGCCTTTGCCTCGCCAGGGAGTACACGCATGAACTTCACGCAACTGACCGCCGCCCACTGCGAGCCGCAGAAGGGCCACCATGCGCTCGCCGACGACGCCGTGGTCACGCTGCTCGCCGAGTTGCCGGGCTGGAACCGCAGCGCCGACGGCAAGGCCATCGTCAAGGATTTCCGCTTCCCGGATTTCCGCCACACCCTGGGCTTCATCAACGCCGTCGGTTTCATGGCCAACCGGGAGGACCACCATCCGGACCTGGAAGCCGGCTACGGCCATTGCCAGGTGCTGTGGTCCACGCACGACGTGGACGGACTGTCGATGAACGATTTCATCTGCGCCGCGCGCGTGGAAGCATTGCTGGGCTGACCGTTCAGCGCTTGCGCCCGGGTTTCGGGCGTGGCAGCGCATCCAGCACGGCGCTGAGTTCGGGCGGCAGCGGCGCGGAAAAACCGTAGGCCTTGCCGCCGAACTCGAAGGCGAAATGCGCGGCATGCAGGAACAGGCGCTTCAGGCCCAGCTCCCTGAAGCGCTGGTTGACTTCCCTCTCGCCGTACTTGGTATCCCCGACAACCGGATGCCCCACATGCGCGGCGTGCACGCGGATCTGGTGGGTGCGGCCGGTATCCAGGGTCACTTCCATCAGGCTTGCGTCGGCGTAGCGCTCCACCTGGCGGAAGAAACTCAGCGACGGCTTGCCGCCTTCGGTCACGCGAACCATGCGCTCGCCACCCTGCAGTACCGACTTGCGCAAGGGCACATTGACGTCGAACTTGGCCCTTGCCGGCCGTCCCGTCAGCAGTGCCAGGTACTGTTTGGTGGTCTTGCCTTCCCGGATCAGCGCCTGCAGCCCGGTCAGGCCGGCGCGCGAGCGAGCCAGCACCAGCACGCCGCTGGTCTCGCGGTCCAGGCGATGCACCAGCTCCAGGCTCTCGTCCGGCCGCGCGGCGCGCAACAGTTCGATGACACCGAAATCCACGCCGCTGCCGCCGTGGCTGGCGATCCCGGACGGTTTGTCGATGACCAGGAAGTGCTTGTCCTCGAAGATCACCGTCTCGTTCAGCGCCTGCGCCCGCCCGGACGGTGGCGCCGACGCGTCGCGTTCGGCCACCCGTACCGGCGGCACGCGCAGCGTATCCCCGAGCCTGAGACGCGTGTCCGGCTTGACCCGCTTGCCGTTCACGCGCACCTGGCCCTTGCGCACCAGTCGATAGATCAGGCTGCGCGGAACCCCCTTGAGCAGGGCCGAAAGCGCGTTGTCGACCCGCTGCCCGTCCCGGTTGGCGCCGATTTCGACATGTTGCACGCCTTTGGTGCGGTCCCCGGGTTCAGCGCTGTGCATTGCTAAGTTCCAGATTCAAAAGCTATACTTCGTGAGCGCCGGCCGGCCCGGAAAACCGGTGGTTTTCGGGGCCTGCGAGTATCCGCTACGGCGGTGAGATCCACCCCGTTCGCTTTTGGGCGAATGAGGTCTGTTGCCGTCATCGTAACGGTTCGACTCGTGGTTTGTCCGCTGCCCTGAAGCACTGGCATCCCCGACGCTAGGCCCCATGTATCACTTCGAAGCAGCGGATTGGCTTCGAACCTATCACGCACCTCGTCCAGGAGGCGCGATCCCCGGCAGGCCGCCCGATGGCGCCGCCGCGGCGCGCGGCCCCCGCGAGATGCCAAGGAAACGATTAAAAATGAAACGCATGTTGATCAACGCAACTCAGCGTGAAGAGTTGCGCGTGGCCATTGTGGATGGCCAGAACCTCTACGATCTCGACATCGAGATCCCCTCCCGCGAACAGAAGAAGGCCAACATCTACAAGGGGCGCATCACCCGCGTCGAGCCTTCCCTGGAAGCCTGCTTCATCGACTATGGCGCCGAGCGCCACGGCTTCCTGCCGCTCAAGGAAGTGTCTCGCGAATACTTCGCCGAAGGCGCCGACCCGCACAAGAGCGGCATCCGCAACCTGCTCAAGGAAGGCCAGGAACTGGTCGTCCAGGTGGAGAAGGAGGAACGCGGCAACAAGGGTGCCGCGCTGACCACCTACATCAGCCTGGCCGGCCGCTACATGGTGCTGATGCCCAACAATCCGAAGGCCGGCGGCGTCTCCCGCCGCATCGAGGGCGAGGACCGCGCCGCGCTGAAGGAAGCGCTCGACCACCTGGACGTGCCCGACTCCATGGGCCTGATCGTGCGTACCGCCGGCATGGGCCGCAGCGCCGAGGAACTGCAGTGGGACCTCGACTACCTCACGCAGTTGTGGAAGTCGATCGCCGAGGCCGGTGCGTCGAAGAAGGCCCCCTTCCTGATCTACCAGGAGTCGCGGTTGTTCATTCGCGCCCTGCGTGACTACCTGCGCGGCGACATCGGCGAGATTCTCATCGACGAGCCGGAGATGTACGAGGAGGCGCGCGAGTTCATGCAGCAGGTGATGCCCAATTCCCTGCGCAAGCTCAAGCTGTACCAGGACAACACCCCGCTGTTCTCGCGTTTCCAGATCGAGACCCAGATCGAGAGTGCGTTCGACCGCACCGTGCGCCTGCCCTCGGGCGGCTCGATCGTGATCGATCCGACCGAGGCGCTGACCTCGATCGACATCAACTCGGCGCGTGCCACCAAGGGCAGCGACATCGAGGAAACCGCCTTCAACACCAACTGCGAGGCCGCTGTCGAGGTCGCCCGCCAGTTGCGGATCCGCGATGCCGGCGGCCTGATCGTGATCGACTTCATCGACATGGACAGCCCCCGGCACCAGCGCGAGGTCGAGGACAAGCTCAAGGACGCCCTGCGCCAGGATCGTGCCCGCGTGCAGGTGGGCCGCATCTCGCGCTTCGGCCTGCTGGAAATGTCGCGCCAGCGCCTGCGCCCGAGCCTGGGCGAGGCCACCAAGATCGTGTGCCCGCGCTGCGACGGCCACGGCCATATCCGCAGCATCGAGTCGCTGTCGCTGTCCGCGTTGCGCCTGGTCGAGGAGCACGCGATGAAGGAAAATACCGGCCAGGTGCTGATCCAGGCGCCGATGTCGGTGGCCAACTTCCTGCTCAACGAGAAGCGCGCCGGCGTGGTCGAGATCGAGCTGCGCCACAACGTGCACGTGGTGGTCGTGGCCGACGACAAGCTGCGTACCCCGCACATGGAAATCACCCGCATCCGCGAGGTGGACATGGGCGAGCACACCAAGCCCAGCTACGCGCGCATGACCGAAATCGAGGCCGATCCGCTGCGCAAGATGGGTCAGGCGCTGGGCAGCACCGACGAACCGCTGGTCACGCGTATCGCACACGCCACCCCGGCTCCGACGCCTTCCGAACCCGAGCCTGATACGGCCTCCGTATCGCCTGTCTCCGTCGAGCAGCGACCGGGTCTGTTCAAGCGCATTATCGGCGGGCTGTTCGGCCCGTCCGGGGACGCTGCACAGTCCTCGCAATCCACGCCTTCCCGCCCTCGCTCCTCGTCGCGCCGTGACCAGGACCACGACGACGATTCGCGTGACTCGGGTGAAGCCCGTCGCCGCGGCGAACGTCGCTCCTCGAGCAGTTCGCGTCGCAGCCGCTCCGGCGAGTCCGGCGATCGCGCCTCGAGCGGCAGGAGCGGACGCGGATCCGGCAAGTCCTCGAGCGCGTCGGCGTCCTCGTCCCGAAGCGGCCGTGGCGGCCGTGGCGGCGAATCCCGTTCCGCTTCGCGCGGTGCAGACGGCGAGACGCGCAACAAGCGCGGCGGCACTTCGGCCCGGAGCGAGGGCGGCAAGTCCGTGAAACCAGCTTCGTCCACGCCTGCGGCAACGCCCGCGCCCTCCCCGTCACCCGCTCCGGCCAAGGCCGCCTCGATGCCAGCCGGCGGCAACGAAGCGCACGATCCGGAAAACCGCGCAAGCGATCGCCCGCAGGAAGGCAACGCGCCGCAATCGGATTCGGGCAACAGCAGCAGTCAGCGTCGTCGTCGCGGCCGTCGCGGCGGCCGTCGTCGTCGTCGCAATGCCGGCAGCGAATCGTCCGCCAACGCACCGTCTGCGAACAACAGCCCGGCCCAGGATTCGGCGTCCGCGGAGGCTCCGTCGGCACCAAAGCCCGCGCCCAGGTCGTCCGCTGAAACGCCGTCGACCCCGAAGGCCTCCGGCGAACCGGCATCGACCCCGAAGGCTTCCGGCGAACCTGCGGCATCTCCGAAGGCTTCCGGCGAAACCGCGCCGGCTCCCAGGGAGTCGGGCACGGCTGCGTCGGATTCCAAGCCGTCCGCGGCCGCTCCGGCTGCCTCCAGGGCGACCGGCAGCGCTGGGCACGTCGCGTCGGACAAACCGTCGCCCACGGCGTCCGCGTCCACCCGGCCCGATGCGGGCAGCAGCAAGGACACGACATCCGCGGCCGGCAATCCGCGCGCCGCGGCTCCTGCATCGTCCGCCGAGGGAACGCGCAAGCCTGCCGGCGAATCCGCCGCGCCCAGGCCGTCGCCTGCCGCTTCGCCGTCGCCGGCCTCGCCGGACCACGCTGCATCCGGCAAGACGTCGCAGCCGCATGCAACCGCCGCAACCCCGTCGGCTGCGCAGGACGACCCGCGCGGCACGGCCCCGACGCCGGTAGCGGCTTCGGCCCCGGCGTCCGATCGCCCGGTCGACAAGTCGCCAGCGCCTTCGCCAGCGCCCCGGTCCCGGCCATCGGCAGCGTCCGCTCCGGAACATCAAGCGCCCGCGCCCTCCAGCCACGGCAACGCCGCACCGCAGCCTTCGCCTGCGGCAGCGCCGACCGCCCAGCCCAAGCCGTCCCCGTCGCCCGCGACACCCGGCGAGCATCGCGGCGCGGCTGCCGGCCCGACGGCTGCCCCGGCCAAACCGGACAGCCCGAAGCCTCCGGCACCCAGGGCCACGGACGATGCGTCCCGGAAAGCAGCGCCATCGCCTGCGCCTTCCGTGGCTGTCTCGGGAACGACATCCGGGGCCACCCCGGCATCCGTACCGCCGTCCGCTCCGCGACCGTCCGGGGAACATGCCGATCCGCGTCCGCAACCGGCGCCTTCGCGCCCGTCGCCGGCCCCCTCGCCGAGCCCCCGTCCGGCCCCGCCGGCGCCGGATGCGCCGGATGCATCGAACGGGTCCGGCCCTGCATCGCGGCCGACGCAGTCCACCGACGCACCGCCGGCGCCGAAGCCCGATCGCGGGTCGGAATCGGCGTCGACACCCGACTCGGGTGACCGCGACCGCTGATCCGCTCGCCATCTCGCGCGGACCAACATGCCCCGCCCTCGCCGGCGGGGTATTTTTTTCATGCATGCGGGCCGGTCGCCGGCGCTTAACCGTGCTCCTGCGGCCGCAGCACGCTCGATCGGGCACAATCAGGCTTTCGTCGTTGCTGTGCCGCCATGACCGCACCCGAGCCGATGCCGCTTCTCAACAAAGCCCTGCGAGCCTGGGTCCTGAGAGCGTTTCCGCGCGATCCCGAGCGTGGCATCGATTATCTGCAGCCGGCCGGTGATCCGGGGCTGTTCGGTCCGCACAGTGTGACCTGGCGCATCCATGCCGATTTCCCCGGCATGCTGGCCGGTGGACTGTGTGCATTGATGCTGCAGACGCTGCATCCGCGGGCCCTGGCGGCCGTCTGGGATTTTTCCGGTTTCCGCCAGGATCTGGTCGGACGACTGCGCCGTACCACCGCGTTTGTCGGCGGGACCACCTACGCGCCGCTTGCCGATGCCGAACGCATGATCGCTCGCGTGCAATCGATCCATGCGCAGATCCGCGGCACCACGGCGGACGGACTGTCCTATTCCGCCGACGACCCGCAATTGCTGACCTGGGTCCACGTTACCGAGGCCTATGCATTTTTGCAGGGCTTCCGAGGCTACGGACCCGTACCGGTTCCGGACTGGGCAGCCGACGCCTACTACGACGAGGTACGACGCATTGCCGAAGCCCTGGGTGCCCGGGGCGTGCCGGGCAACCAGGCACAAGTGCAGACCTACCTGCGCGAAATGCGCGGGCAGCTGCGCTGCGACGACCGTTCGCGCGAAGTCCTGCGGGTGCTGGGCACGATCCGGCTGCCGGTCCCGTTGCCGGGTCTTTCGCGCGATCTGTTCATGCATGCCGGAGCGGCCCTGTTGCCGTCATGGGCCACGACGATGCTGCGCCTGAGCCCGGTGCAGCGTGCGCGTATGCGCGTTGCCGCAACCACCTTGCGCGTTCTTTCCCCTACCTTCCGGGCCGCCCTGCCCGACGGGATTGCCGCACAATCTTGCCGGCGCATGGGCCTGGATCCGGCTTTGCTGCGCCGAATCGATCAGCCTTTGCGCTGATCTGCTGGTCCGTCGCCGCGGATCGGGGCCAGCGGCATGTGCGACACCGTGCGATAGGCAAAGCCCTGCGATGGCATGCTGCGCATCAGGAGGAAGTCGCGTACCGGCCAGCGTATGGGTCTGTCGATCAGCCCGGAAGGCGGCCAGCGACTGCCTGCGTGGCGCGAAACGGTCACGTGCGGCACAAAGTCCTGTTCGGGCTGCGTGAAGATGCCGGCCGCGGATGTGCTGCGCACCAGTCCTTCATGCAGTTGCCGCAAGGCGGGCGGGATGTCGCCGCAACCGATCCAGGCCACCTTCGAGCCGAAATGTCCGGTGCGGTCCAGGATCAGGTCGAACGGCTCCCATCGCTGTGCCCGCGGATGCTCCAGGAGAGCCTTCAGCCGGTCGGCCTGCGCGTGTCCCATGGAGCCCAGGTACAGCAGCGTGAGATGGAAACGGCTCGACATCGTACGTCGATGCGACCCCCGCTCGGGGCCGAGCCATTCCCGGGCCGCTTGCGCCAGACTATGGCGAACCTGCCGTGCGGGCCACAGGGCGAAAAAGTATCGATCGTTGCCGGCTTCGTCATTCATGGATGCCACAACGCAAACGCCCCGGACGGCAAGGCCGTCCGGGGCGTAGCTGAAACGGATGGTGACCGGGTCAGCTGTTGTTGCCGGTGAAATCGACCACCAGCGTCACGCGACGGTTGTCGGAACCGGCCTCGTGGGTCTTGCCCGGCTCGACCTGGCGGTTGCGGGCCTCCCCGTAGCTCACGGCACGCACCTTGTCCGGATTCATGCCGGCATCGGAGACCAGGAAGTTGCGCACGGCGTCGGCACGCTTCATGCCCAGCTTCATGTTGTAGGCCCTGGAACCGGCCGGGTCGGCAAAGCCTTCGACCGTGACCAGGGCGTTGCCGTGGTACTTGTTCATGACCTTGGCGAAATCGTCCAGCATCGCCTTGTCGTTGTCATGCAGGTCGGACTCGTTGAAGCCGAAGTGAGCCACCGTGTCGATGCTGATACGGCCCTGCATCGCGGTGATCTTCGCATCGTACTTGCTGAGCTGCTGCTTCATGTCCTGCGAAAGCGAATTGATCTGGCTCTGAAGGTCCTGGTCCTTGGCCTGCAGCTTCTGGACCGCGGCATTGAAGTCAGCCTTCGTGACATAGTTGGAGCAACCGCCAAGGGCGACCGCGGCAATGCCAACTGCCAGGAACAGGCTCTTGTGGATCTTCAACATGGCGTCATCCTCATGGGGCTAGAAAAACCGGCATCACGCAGCCTTCACGGCGTGCGAAACGACTACAGTGCAACAAACTACCCCATCTGGCCGTTCCACGGCAGGGGAAATGTGCAGGGAATTTCACCTGCATTCAGACAGTGTTTCAGCGATGCAACATTTGTGTGAAAGCGCGCACGTCCCGTACAGCGCGACCCGGACGGCCGAGCGGCTGGTCCATGCAGCGCAACGCTCGCTACACTGACTGGGGATGGCGGAGGCCATCCATCTCGACAACAGGAGTCCTTCATGCAGCGCACCATCTTCTACGTCCTGTCCCTGCTATCGCTGGTGGCGATCGCCTGGCTCGCTCCCGCGCATCCGGCCGCTCTGTACTGGCTGATCCCCGTGGGATTGCTGATCTTTGTCGGGATCTACGACATTCACGTCTCCCATCACAACGTCCTCAGCAACTATCCGGTCATCGGGCATCTGCGCTACGTGATGGAGTTCATCAGTCCCGAGATCCGGCAGTATTTCCTCGAGAGCGACAAGAGCGGCCGGCCTTACACTCGCCAGCAACGCGGCCTGATCAAGGCACGCGCCCACGGCGACGAGGCCGTGCACCCGTTCGGGACCGAATACGACGTCGACGAGGACGGCTACAAGCTCGCCCTGCATTCGATCGCCGTCAAGAAGGTGCCCGAGTCGGCTGCGCGCGTGACCATCGGCGGCCCCGACTGCACCCGTCCCTACGAAAGCTCGCGCTTGAACATCTCGGCGATGAGCTTCGGTGCGCTCAGCTCGCACGCCGTCCTGGCCATGAACAAGGGCGCCAAGCTGGGCGGGTTCGCCCAGGACACCGGTGAAGGCGGCCTGACGCCCTATCACCTGAAATACGGAGCCGACGTGATCTGGGAAATCGGCTCGGGCTATTTCGGATGCCGCACCCGGGAAGGCCGCTTCGACGACCAGCAGTTTCGCGAAAAGGCCTGCCAGGACGCGGTGAAGATGATCGAGATCAAGCTTTCGCAGGGTGCCAAGCCCAGCCACGGAGGCGTCCTCCCCGGTTCCAAGGTCGACGCCGAGATCGCCCGCATCCGCGGAGTGCCGCAGGGCCGGGACTGCGTGTCGCCGGCCGCGCATCCGGAGTTCGATTCGCCCCGCGGGCTGATGGAATTCGTCAAGCGCCTGCGCACGCTGGCCGAGGGCCGCCCGGTCGGGTTCAAACTGTGCGTGGGCCAGCGCAGCCAGTTCCTGGGTATCTGCAAGGCGATGCTCGAGACCGGCATCCTGCCGGACTTCATCACGGTCGACGGAGCCGAGGGCGGTACCGGCGCGGCGCCGGTGGAGTATTCGGACCGCCTGGGCCTGACCATCGACGAGGCCCTGCCCTTCGTGCACCACGCGCTGGTCGGCTGCGGCCTGCGCGACAAGATCCGGCTGATCGCCAGCGGCAAGATCACCGACGGCTTCGACATGATGCACAAGATCGCCATCGGCGCCGACGTGTGCAACGTGGCGCGTCCGATGATGTTCGCGGTCGGCTGCATCCAGGCCCAGCGCTGCCACACCAACACCTGCCCCACCGGCGTGGCGACGCAGGACATCCGCCGGGCCCGCGCCATCCACGTCGACAAGCGCGCCGAGGACGTCAAGCGCTACCACCAGGCGACCATCCGCAGTTTCCTGGATATCACCGGCTCGGTCGGCGCGGCCCATCCCGACGAACTGCATCCGGGGCTGATCCTGCGGCGCCAGCCCGACCGCACGGCGAAAACGTACGCGGAGCTGTTTCCGGCGGTGTCCAGGGGGGCTTTGCTCGGCGATACCCTGCCCGATCAGTACGCCGCCGACTGGACCGCGGCCAACGCCGAACGCTTCTGACAGGCACGCGCGGTGGCTGGCACCGCGCCAATTCACGGCACCTGGAAGATCCGGTCGACATGGTCCGGACCCAGCGCGACCCACGCCCCGGGTTCCAGTGCCAGTTCGTCCAGGCCCAGGGTGCCGATCGACTCCCTGTGCAGCGTCACGACATGGTGCCCGCAGGCGGCAAACATGCGCCGAACCTGGTGGTAGCGTCCCTCGGTCAGCGTCACCCGGACCGTGCGCGCATCCAGCGCTTCGAACAAGGCCGGGCGCAACGGCGCCTTTTCGTGCCTGAGGGCGAGATCCCCGCTTTCGAAGCTGGGTTTCTCGTCCCCGCGCAGGTCCTCGTCCAGGCGGACGCGGTACACCTTGGCCACGTGATGTCGAGGCGAAATGATCCGGTGCAGCAAGACGCCGTCATCGGTCAGCAGCAGCAGTCCGCTGGTCTCCCGGTCCAGGCGACCGACGCTGGAGACGACGGGTCGTCGCAGACGGTACCGGTCGGGAAGCAGGTCATGAACCAACGGTCCGTGGTCATCATGCGAGCACGTGTAGCCGACCGGCTTGTGCAACGCGATGACCATGCCCTGCGGAGGATCGAGCCGCTCGCCGTCCACGCGCACCAGCGCATGCCCGCACGCGTCGTCGATCTTCAGGACGCGACCGGTGTCGTCGGTCACGCGGCCCTCGCGGAACAGCGCGCGGACCTGCTTGCGGCTTCCGTAGCCCAGGTTGGCCAGCAGACGCAGCAGCTTCATGGCGACGACTCCCTGCCCTTGACCGCGTGCACGACCTTGAAGCCATCGCGATCGGCCACTGCATGCACGTTCGCGAAGCGCGCGTTCAGCGTGGCCTCGTACGGCAGGTGCCGGTTGGCGACCATCCACAAGGCCCCGCCCGGGCGCAAAGCCTCGGCCGCGGCCTCGATGAAGGCACGACCGAGTTCCGGCCGTTCGGCCCGACCCGTGTGGAACGGTGGGTTGCAGATCACCGCGTCACAGGGGTGCGGCAGGCCGGCGGTGACGTCGTGCCAGTGCACCCGAACCGGGATGTCCCTGCCCGAGGCCGCCATGGCTTGGGCAAGATTCTCCCGTGCCGGTTCCAGCGCGCGCGCATCGGCCTCGTACAGGTCCAGCGAGCGGATGCCCGGACAACGCTGCAGGGCCTGCATCGAGAGGTACCCGTAGCCGGCCCCGAGATCGGCCACGCTGCCGGCCAGGTCGGGCGGCAGGTGTTCGGCCAGCAGGGCGGAGGCGGGGTCGACGCGATCCCAGGCAAACAGGCCGGGGCGACTGAGCAAGCGCCCGTCGAGGATGGGTTGCACGCGATCGAGCGCGAGCCAGTCATCCAGTAGCGTCTGATCGACCCGTTCGGGGTCGATGCGGCCGCCGAAGACCCTGCACTTGTTGCGCGAACGATGTTCGATCTCGCCGATCAGGGCCGCCAGGTCGCGTTCGCCGCTGCGCGCCCCCTCGAGGTTGGCCATGGCCGCCGTCACGCGGCCCCCGGGACGGGCGCAGGCGACCGCCCGGGCCAGGAAGGCCCGGGCCAGGTCGCGCTGGCGCGGCGGAAGGACCAGCACGGTCTCGAACGGATCTCCCGCGTCGCTCACCTCGCTCGACACCGAGTGCCATCCCGCTTCCAGCGCCACTGCAACCGGTCGCTGGCTCTGCACGCAGGTCCATGACCTGCTGCCGGGTACCTGCTCCGCTGTCGCCGGATGCGCGCCGAGGAACAACACGCGTCCTTCCACGGGTGGCACCGCGCCTTCGCGCAGCACTTCGCCCAGGGTCCGTGCCGCAATGTGTTCGTCACGCATACCCGCTCTCGACATGCCTAAATTCCATCGGTACCGGGGCGCATTCTAGCCGTGATTGCGGTCTGCCCGATGGAGGAGTGGCATGATCGGCAAAAGCGTCTACCATGGGGACGGATGCAAGGAGGGATGCCGGATGACATTTCGGCTTCGCATGGCCCTGTCGGCATGTGCGGTCCTGCTGGCCGTCATGCTGCTCTCGAGCGCGGCGACGGGCGCGGCGGGCGGACAGCGCTTCGTGGCGCAGATCGACCTGGATGGCGCGATCGGACCGGCCGCCGCCGAATACGTGCACGATGCGCTTGACCGCGCCCAGCGCGACGGCGCGCGGGCCGTGATCCTGCGCATGGATACCCCGGGTGGCCTGTCCGCATCGATGCGCCGGATCATTGCTGACATCCTGGCCTCGGACATCCCGGTCATCACCTATGTTGCGCCCGGCGGCGCGCGAGCCGCCTCGGCCGGCACCTACATCCTCTACGCCAGTCACCTGGCCGCGATGGCACCGGCCACGCACCTGGGTGCGGCCACGCCGGTGTCACTGGGTGGCGGCACGCCGATGCCCTTGCCAATCCAGCGCGGCAAGGCGCCGGCGAGCGGTTCCAGCGCATCGGAACCGCCGGCCGGTGCCGGAAGCGGCGCGGAGGCCAACAAGGTGCTCAACGATGCCATCGCCTACATCCGCTCGCTGGCGCAGTTGCGCGGGCGCAATGCGGAATGGGCCGAAAGCGCCGTGCGCGGTGCGGCCACCTTGACCGCGAACGAGGCCCTGAAGAAGAAGGTCATCGATTTCATCGCCCCGGACGTGGATTCGTTGTTGCGCCAGGCGGACGGACGCACGGTGCGCATGGCCACGGGCGAATCCACCCTGCACGTGGCCGGGCTGGACGTACGCACCTACGACCCGGGCTGGCGCACGCGCTTCCTGGGTGTCATCACCAATCCCACGATGGCCTACCTGCTGCTGATCGCCGGCCTGTACGGTCTGCTGCTGGAGGCCTTCCATCCCGGTGCGCTGTTCCCCGGCATTGCCGGCGCCATCTGCTTGCTGATCGGCCTGTATGCCCTGCAATTGCTGCCGGTAAACTATGCAGGACTGGCCTTGATGGCATTGGGAGTCGTGCTGGTCGTCGCCGAGGTGCTGACGCCCACGCTCGGCGCCCTTGGCATCAGCGGCGTGGCCGCGTTCACGGTGGGGTCCATCATGCTCTTCCACAGCGACGTACCCGGCTTCAGTGTCAACGAGGGCGTGATCGCCGGCCTGGCGCTGAGCGCCATCATCACCCTGGGTGGCGTGATCTGGCTGCTGATGCGCGCACGGCGTGCGCGGGTCTTCAGCGGTGATGCGCAACTGGTCGACCACCGTGGGCAACTGCTCGAGCCGTTGCCCGCCGGAGGCGAGGCCTGGGCACGCATCAACGGCGAACGCTGGCGCGTACGCAGCAACAGCGGCGAGCCCCTTCCCGACGGCACGCGCGTGCGCGCAAGCAAGCGCGACGGCCTGGTGCTCTGGGTGGACGCCGAGTAAGCCCTTTTCGTGCACGCGCACGGCGCGTGCACGCCATGTTCAATCAGGAGAATCCCATGTTCGGACTCGCTGGCATCATCGTTCTATTCGTCCTTGTACTGCTGATCGCCTCGATCAAGGTCCTGCCCGAATACCAGCGCGGCGTGATGCTGACCCTGGGTCGATACACCGGGACCAAGGGGCCGGGCCTGATCATCATGATCCCGGTGATCCAGAGCATGGTCCGCGTCGACCTGCGCGTGGGCGTGATGGACGTGCCGCCGCAGGACGTGATCTCGCGCGACAACGTCTCGGTGCGCGTGAACGCGGTGGTCTACTACCGCGTGATCGAGTCCGACAAGGCGGTGCTTCAGGTGGCCGACTTCTACCAGGCCACCAGCCAGCTGGCACAGACGCGCCTGCGCTCGGTGCTGGGCCAGCACGAGCTGGACGAGATCCTGGCCGAACGCGAATCGATCAACAAGACGCTGCAGCAGATCCTCGACGAGGCCACCGATCCCTGGGGCATCAAGATTACCGACGTGGAGATCAAGGACGTGGACCTCAACGAGACCATGGTCCGCGCCATCGCGCGACAGGCCGAGGCCGAGCGCGAACGCCGTGCCAAGGTCATCCACGCCGAAGGCGAGATGCAGGCCGCGGAGAAGCTGCGCGACGCCGCGCACATGCTGGCCCAGGAGCCGCAGGCGCTGCAGCTGCGCTACCTGCAGACCCTGGCCGACATGGCCAGCAACGGCAAGTCCAACACCATCGCCTTCCCGTTGCCGCTGGACCTGATCAAGCCGCTGATGCAGATGGCCAAGGATTCCTGACCCGGGTCACAACGCGTCGTCGGCGCAGGCAATCCATGGCAGTTGTGACTGCCGCCGCGCGATTTCGGCGACGACCCCCGCATAGTCATCCAGGCGTTCATGCAGCATGCCGCGCAAGCGCGGCCCGAACATCTGATCGACCTTGCTTTCGGGTTTGCGCAACACGCCATTGGTGGAACCCTGCTTCCACGGCTCATGGCTCAGGTCGGCGATGCCCTGTTCGGTGTCCCGTGTGAAGGTGGCCGGGACTTCCACCCCGGCCAGTCGCGCCAGGAGTGAGCGCACCTGGCGCGTGGCGCCGAACAGGCATTCGTAGGGCAGCACCGTATGCCCGGGCCTGCCGGCATGTTCGATGTGCCACTGCGCTGCCCGGTTCCATCGCAATACCCAGTACGGCAGCGTGCCATAGAACACGTTGTGCTCGGCAAAGTGCATTTGCGCTTCGATCGCCGAGGCAATCACGTCCTCGCCCCGGCGCACCACGTGCAGGAATTGGGCACCGGGGATCTGTTCGGCCAGCACGTCGACATACGGCAGATGGTCGGGTGTCTTCTCGACCCAGCATGTGCAACCGTTTTCCCGGGCGCGCTGGTCGAGCACCCGGCAGAATTCGGCGATGTAGCCACGTCCCGTGATGCGGTGCCGCAAACGGGGCGCACGTGCACGACCCCCGAACGCGCGGTCCATGCAAGACTGCAGGTGGCGACCCATGGTGCCTCGCGTCACGCCCAGGCGCTTGTGCCACGTATGCGGTGCGGCCGGGTCCTCGCGCAACCAGTCTTCGAATCGACCGAACAGGGTCAGCATGTAGTCGGTCTCGCCCATGGACATCACTCCCGGGAGACCGGCCAGGATGGCCTGGGTCACCGTGGTCCCGGAGCGGGGACAGCCGACCACGAAAATCTTGTGTATCGGCGCGGGTCTGGAGGACGTCATGCCGAAGTTCGGTTGCGCGAACAATGACGTCAGGATACTCCATGCCCGAAAGTGTTTCCGTGACCGGTACTTTCTTCACGGGCATGGTCAGAGCGATTTGGATACTGTGGAATACTGCCCTTTTCCCAGGAGTTCGACCATGCAAAAACGCCACGTCCTCGCGTCCCTGCTCGGCGCGCTTGTTCTGGCTGCGGCGGTGCCGGTGGCGCTGGCCGCCAAGCCGCCGGCCAAGCAGGAAGCCGGCATGCAGCTACCGCCCTTCCCCGCCGACGCGCACACCACACAGGTCACGCACGTGGCCGGCAAGACCATCAAGTACACCGTCACCGTCGGCACCCTGCCGGTGCGCAACGACAAGGGCAAGAAGATCGCCCAGGTGATGTACACCGCCTACACCGTGCGCGGACACGACCGTCCGGTGACCTTTGCCTTCAACGGCGGCCCCGGCGCATCGTCGGTGTACCTGAATTTCGGCGCCATCGGTCCGAAGAAGATCCATTTCGGCGACGCGGGCGACAACCCGTCCGATCGCCCCACCCTGCGCGACAACCCGGGCACCTGGCTGGACTTCACCGACCTGGTGTTCATCGATCCGGTCGGCACCGGCTTCAGCCGCTCGCTGGAGTCGCAGAAACAGACCGTCAAGGACTTCTACAGCACCGATGCCGACATCCACTACCTGTCGCGCGTGGTCTACGACTGGTTGATCAAGAACGGCCGCATGACCTCGCGCAAGTACCTGGTCGGCGAGAGCTACGGCGGCTTCCGCGGCCCGCGCATCACCGAGTACCTGCAGACCCAGCTGGGCGTGGCCATGAACGGCGTGGTGCTGGTCTCGCCGTACCTGGATCCGGACAGCTACCGCAACCGCCTGGTCTCGCCGGTGCCGTGGATGCTGACCCTGCCCTCGATCACCGCCGCGCACCTGGAGCGCGAGGGCAAGCTGACGGCCGCGGCCATGCAGAAGGTGATCGACTACACCCGCGGTCCCTACGCGCATGCACTGATGCTGGGCAACAGCGATCCGGCGGTGCGTGATCGCATGATCAAGCACGTGACCGAGATGACCGGCCTGGATCCGACCTTCGTGCGCCAGTCCGGTGGCCGCCTGGACACCGGTGCCTACCTGCGCGAGGTGCACCGCGGCCAGAAGAAGATCGGCAGCGTGTACGACTCCAACCTGACCGGCTGGGACCCGTTCCCGGATTCGCCGCGCCAGATGAGCAACGACCCGATGCTCAACGCCATCATCGCCCCGACCACCGAGGCCATGGTGAACTTCATCACCCGTACCGTGGGCTGGAAGTACAACGGCCGCTACAACGCCCTGAGCTACAAGGTGAACCGCCTGTGGCACGAGGACAAGGATGCCCATACCGGCTCGGTCAAGCAGCTGCGCGAGATGGTCGCCAACGATGCGAAGATGCACGTGCTGATCGCGC
Source organism: uncultured Gammaproteobacteria bacterium (assembly GCA_963817755.1). Taxonomy (GTDB): domain Bacteria; phylum Pseudomonadota; class Gammaproteobacteria; order Xanthomonadales; family Rhodanobacteraceae; genus Oleiagrimonas. Next base: position 641,960 of record CAWFPB010000003.1, on the reverse strand, counting down.
ACGGCTGGAACGACCTGTCCTGCCCGTTCATGGGCTCGATCCTGGTGGTCGACCAGATGCCGGTCATGGGCGGCCGCGACCGCGTGAAGGTGCGCGAGTATCCGGGCGGGCACATGTTCTACACCCGTCCCGGCAGCCAGAAGTCCTTCCGGAAGGACGTGATGGCGCTGTTCCGCGCCCACTGACCGCAACCGCGGACACCGTGCCGGAAGCTTCAGGCTTCCGGCACGGATGCGGCCCGGCGGTCCAGCCACGCCTGCGGCGAGAGGATCTCGAACAGGCCCGCGCGCCGGTTGCGGCGCGCCAGCTTCAGCAGGTCCTTGTCCTTGCTCAGCAAGGCGTCGGCACCGGCCTCCATGGCCAGCTCCATGAATTTCTGGTCGTCCGGATCGCGGCATTGCGGCAGCGCATCCAGGGCTTCCCGGGGACCACCTCCCGTGGCGGTGAAGCGGTGCAAGTCATCGAACGCCCGCATGGCCCGCACGCGTTGCTCCGGGTCGAGCCCGAATTGCGGATAGACCAGCACCCGGGCGAACTCCACCCGGCACTCGAATCCCATCACCGATTCGCATGCGCCCTGTGCCAGGGCCTGGCGCAGGGCATCCCAGCGCGGGTCGCGGAACACCAGCAGGTCCAGGCTCACGTTGGTATCCAGCACCAGCCACCGCGGTCGCTGCGCATCGGTGCAGGGCGTTGCGGGTTCGGGCGGATGCCGGGCCATCCACGCCAGCAGTTGCTCGTGATGCTCGCGCATGGCGTCCTCGTGCGCATCCAGCACGCACGGCATGCAGCCGCCACCGCAGCAGTCGCCGGGTAGCGGCGCCTCGGGCGGAACGGGGCGCGGATCGTCGGTCATCGCCGCCATTGTAGCGGCCCGGTCTGCTCTACAACTGGAAACGGTAGGCCAGCTTGACCAGGAACATCTCAGTATCGCGCAGGCTGAAGCTGTTGCGGAACTGCGTGGTCGCCGACTGGGACACCGGATCCATGGCGTAGCCGCCGCGGCTGTAGACCACGTACAGATTGGACAAGGGCGCCAGTTCGAAGCGGTAGCGGACCTGGAAGCCCAGGTTGCGCAGGCTGAAGCTGTTGACCTGCGTGACGTGGTCCGGCATGGCGCGCATGTCCGGTGCCACGCGGTAGGCCTGGCGGATGCGTGCGTCCACGCCCACCGCCTGCAGGCGTACGCGAAGTTCCTGGTGGTCGGCGAAATTCCAGTTCACCGCCGTATCCAGCTGGATCGTGCGTCCATTGAAATCGCCAACCAGGTTGTCGTGCTGCCAGATCAGCCAATCGGGCTGGAACTGCACGGTAAAGCCCGGGCTCATGCTGAGATGTTCACTGAAGTAGTAGGTGGGCATGAAGTCGAATTCGGAGCTGATCCGGTGCGTCCCGTTGAGCTCGTTGCCGGTGGCATAGGCCATGACATCCCAGGACCAGTTGCCCTTGCGCGGCAGGCTGCGTTCCATCGACAGCCAGAAATTGGCCGGCGTGCGCAGGGCGCCGTGGCCGCGCGTGAGCAGGTCGTCGTGCGCGGGCGCATTGAGGTTCAGCTGCACGCTGTCGGTCCCGCCGTCATGACGGTCGGCGCGCAGGACCGTGCGGAACTGGCGCTGCAGCGCAAGGCCCTGGTCATTGTTCATGCCGATCACCCGCCAGCGCCATTCGCGCGAGGCATAGGTCGAGTCGGCCGGAAGATCGGTGACGCGGCGCTGCAGCTCCCAGTGCACGTAGTTCAGATTATTGCGTGGCAGGTAGCCGAAGTCGTTGATGTCCAGGTGGCTTCCAAAGTGCATGACCAGCCATTGCTGGCTCCACTCGGAGTTCATGTCGTACTGGATCACGGTGGTCGCGCCGCTGCCGCGCTGCGTGGTGCCGCGCTGGGCGATGTCGTCGCCGACCACGTTGCTGGTCACGGTGAGCTGGTCGCTGGGATGCCATTGCTGGTCCACGCCGAGCACGGTGGCGGTGCGGTCCAGGAACGGATGGTCGACGCGGGTCACCAGCATGCCCAGTGTCTGGTCGGCAAACGGATGGGTCAGGCGCACGGCATTGAAGGTGCGTCCAGCCGGGCCGCTTTCCTGCGCCGAGAGCACGCCGTAATGGGTGTCGCCGACACTGCCGTTGAGCTTGAGCGCGCCGGCGATGTCGGCCGGCCCGCTGCCGTTGTCGGCGGGTCCGCCGACGCGACGGGTGTAGATCAGCTGGCTGTTGTCGATCAGCAGGCCGAAGTCGAAGATGCCCTGGTTCTCGGTGAAGAACGGGCGCTTGTCGCTGAAGAAGGTTTCCTCGGCGTCGAAATTGACCACCAGGCTGTCGCTCTCGACCTGGCCGAAGTCGGGGTTGATGGTGGCCGTGAGCTGGGTCTGCCCGTTGGGCTTCCAGAAGATGTCGGCGCCGGTCTTGAAGGCGTTTCCGCCGTGGACCAGGTCGTGCTGGCCGGACAGGTACGGCGTGAACGCCAGTAGCGACTGGGTGTAGGCCGGCAGGGTCACCTTGTGGAATTCGGACACGAAGCGCGCCCGGGTGTAGCTGGCCACCGGCCAGGCCATGCGCTCGCCGGTGGAGGCGACCACGCGGTCCAGGTACAGGCCGATGGTGCGCTGGCCGCCCTCGGCCTTGCGCATCGGCGCGATGTACCAGGGGATCAGGATTTCCGCGGTCCAGCCGTGGGCATCCTGGCTCACGGCATGCTTCCAGTCGCCGTCCCAGTCCTTGTTGAAATGCGTCTCGTCGGTGATCACCTCGTCGATCACGCTGCCGGAAAGGTCCACGGTGAAGTCGTAGCCGGTGCGGCCGTCGCCGTCGAAGTCGATCATCACGTTGACGCGGTCGACCTGCGCCTCCTGGTCGCGGCGCGTGCGCTGCTGCACGCGCTCGACGCCGGGCGGCTGGGTGCTGCGGAAGGCGATGGCCAGGCCCTTGGGCGTCGACAGGACCCAGGCCTCGGTCGGCAGCGAGGCCGGCTTGCCGGTCAACGGGACCACGTCGCGGAAGTCGGTGATCTTCCTCGCCCCTTTCCATTCGCCCGGCGACATGTGTCCGTCGATGTGGATGCCGGCCCGCGCGGGCCGGGCCAGGCCCGACAGTGCAAGCAGGACAAGCACGGGGAAAAGGCGCAACCAGGGGGCATGGCCGGCGCAACGGGACGTGGATCTACGCATGCGGAAGGACAATCCGGGAGATGACGGACAGTCTAGTGAGCCGGCCCGCTTCCTCCGACTGTCAAACGTCATGCAAACCCGCGGTCCCCGGGATGCATCCGCGCAAGCGCTGGTGGTTCAGCGGCCTTCGGCCGCGCGGATGCGCGCCTCGGCGCGCTGGTGCGCCGGACGCGAACGGACCCGGTCCAGGAACCGGTCGATCTGCGGAGTGGCCGGGCCGGGGCGAGGCTCGCGCACGATCGCCTCCAGCGGGAGGGACATCTGGATGTCCGCGGCAGTGAAGCGGTCGCCCGCGAACCACTCGTGTTCGCCCAGTGCATCCTCGACCCACCGCAGGTGGGTCTGGAGATTGGGGGCCAGGTAGCCTTGATGGACCGGCCGCACCAGCATGCGTGCCAACGGTCGCACGAGCCAGGGAACGCGCTGCATGCGATCGAGCACGATGCCCATGACCACCAGCGGCATCAGGCTGCCTTCGGCGTAGTGCATCCAGTAGGACCATGCCTGGCGACCCAGCGGGTCGGACGGCGGACCCAGTCCCAGTCCGGAGTCGCCATGGTGCTGCAGCAGGTATTCGATGATGGCGCCCGATTCGGCCACCGTCCTGCCGTCGGCCTCGATCACCGGCGCCTTGCCCAGCGGATGCACGGCCTTGAGTTCGGGCGGTGCCAGTCCCTTCAAGCGCGGGTAATGGACGATCTCGTACTCGACCCCGAGTTCTTCCAGCAACCACGGAATGCGTTGCGAGCGCGAATGGCTCAGATGATGAACACGGATCATGGCTCGATTCCGGATGGAAGGCCGGATCACCGTATCAGCCGGCCGGGGGAAACGGAACGCGGCTTTGCGTTACCGTAGGCCTTTGGCCATGGCGAGACCCGCGATGCAGACCGTGAACGGCATTCACACCATCGATACCGGATTCAACCGGCCGCACTTCGACGCCGCCTACCTGGTGGTGGAAAAGGACCGGGCCGCCTTCATCGACTGCGGGACCAATCATTCGGTCCCGCGACTGCTGCATGCACTCGCCGACGCCGGACTGGAACCGCGGGCCGTGGACTGGCTGATTCTCACCCACGTGCACCTGGACCATGCCGGCGGCGCGGGCGAGTTGATGTCGCAGCTGCCCGATGCGCGCCTGGTGGTGCATCCGCGCGGCGCGCGGCACATGATCGACCCGTCGAAGCTGTGGGCCGGTGCCAGCGAGGTGTACGGCGAGGACGTCATGCAGCGCGACTACGGTCGCCTGCGGCCGGTCCCGGCCGAGCGCGTGGTCGAGGCTCCCGACGGCCACGAAGTGGACCTGGCCGGCCGTATCCTGGCCTGCCTGGACACCCCCGGCCATGCGCGCCATCACAACGCGATCTGGGACCCGGCCAGCGGCAGCTGTTTCACCGGCGACACCTTCGGCCTGTCCTATCGCGAGTTCGATACCGGCGCGGGCGCCTTCATCGTGCCGACCACGACCCCGATCCAGTTCGATCCGGACGCCCTGCACGCCTCCATCGATCGCCTTTGCGCGCTGCGAACCGAAGGCCCTGTACCCGACCCATTTCGGGTGCATCGACGAGGTGGCGCGCCTGGCGCACGACATGCACGAGCAGATCGATGCCCTGGTCGCCATCGCCCTGGCCTGCGACGGTCGCGAGGACCGGCATGCGGCGATGCTGCAAAGCATGGAGGCCTACTTCGCCCGGCGCGTCGCGCGGCACGGCTGGCCAGGCTCGCGCGAGCAATTGCACGAACTGCTGGGCGCGGACGTCGAGCTCAACACGCAGGGTCTGGAAGTGTGGCTGGACCGGCGCAGGCGCGACGCCTGAACGCTTCAGGACATCCGCGTGCCGTCGGGCACGCGGCGCTCCAGCGTGGTGATGACCACGCCCTCGGGCGTCTGAAATCCGGTCAGCAGGAACTGCGAGCGCATCGGGCCGATCTGCTTCTCGGGGAAATTGATCACGCCGACGACCTGTCGTCCGACAAGATCCTCTGGCGCATACAGTGCCGTGACCTGGGCGCTGGTCTTCTTTTCGCCCCAGGGCCCGAAGTCGACCCAGATGCGGTAGGCCGGACGGCGCGCCTCGGGAAACGCCTCGACCCGGGTCACGGTGCCGGCCACCAGCCGCACGCGCTGGAAATCGGACCATTGGATGGTTTCGATGTCGTGCACGGTCATCGCCGCTCCCTCCAGTCCTTGAAGGCATCGCGTGCCTGCAGCCACCCGTAGCTGCCCTGCGCGGCCAGGTAGCCCAGCGGCCGCCAGGCCGACACCAGGCCGTAGCGGTCGAAGGCGCGCCAGCCCTGCCCGCCCTCCGCGATGGCCTCGGCCAGCAGCTCGCCGGCCACCGCGGTCGGCGCCAGGCCGTGGCCGCCGAAGGCCTGCGCCCACCACAGGCCGTGGCCGTCGCCGCCGACCTGCGGCATCTCGTGCCGGGCGTAGCTCATCAGCCCCGACCAGGCGTAGTCGATGCGTGCATCGGCCAGTTGCGGATAGACCCGCGCCAGGTCGCGGCGCAACAGCTTCTTCACGTCTTGCGGCGCACGATTGCGCACCGAGATGCGTCCGCCCCACAGCAGGCGGTCATCGGTCAGCTTGCGGTAGTAGTCGAAGGCGAAACGCGTGTCATAGATGGCGCTGTCGGTGGCGATGACCTCGTGCAGGCGCGCGCCCAGCGGCTCGGTCACCATCACGTAGGTGGCGATCGGCAACACCGAACGATCCACCCGCGCCTGCAGGCCGGCCAGGTACCCGCCGCAGGCCAGCACCACGTGGCGCGCCTGCACCTCGCCGTGCCGCGTGCGCAGCCGCCAGCCCGTGCCCTGGCGCTGCAGGGCGAGCACGCCGCTGCGCTCGTGGATGCGCACGCCCTGCCCGGCCGCCACGCGCGCCAGTCCCTGCGCATACTTGAGCGGATGCAGGTGCATGGCCTGGCGCTCGTACAGCGCATCGGCGTAGCGCGTCGTGTGCAGGCGTTCGCGCAGTTCGGCCTGCGCGACCCAGGACCAGGTCGTGCCGAAATGCTCAGCCAGCAGGCGTTGGCGATCGCGCAGCACGGCGGGATCCCGGAACCAGTTGGCCCACAGCACGCCGGCGTCGACCCGGTCGCAGTCGATGGCGTAGGCGTCGATTCGCGTACGGATGCGCTCGACCGCCTGCACGGTTTGCGCGAACAGTGCCCGCGCCGCCGTTTCGCCGAGCTGCGCGAGCAGCGTCTTCTCGCCCAGCGAATAGCCGGCAAACACGAAACCGCCATTGCGCCCGGAGGCGCCGTGGCCGATGCCTTCGGCCTCCAGCAGGCAGACGTCGCCGACGCCGCGTTCGGCCAGGCCCAGGGCGGTATTGAGGCCGGCAAAACCGCCGCCCACGATCGCCACGTCGACCTCGTGCCGGCCCTCCAGCGTGCGGTGGGCCTGGGTGCCGGGCGCCGTGGCGCGATAGTACGATTCCGGTGCGGACGGTGTCATGCCGGGTACGGGTGGTGGATCCAGGCCCGAAGGATAGCGGGAATCACTGGACCAGGCTGACCGTCAGCCGCCGTCGGCTGGAGCGGCCGTGGTCGTCGACCACACGTACCACGTGCGTGCCGGCGCCGTGCGGCTGCCACTGCAACGTGCCTCCCGGTCGCGTGCGGCCGACGTAGGCATGGTCGACGAACCAGTACAGCGCGTCGGCATCCGCGTCGCTGGTGGCGCTGAAGGCGATCCGGTCGCGCTCGGCATGGTCCAGCTGCAGCGTGTACACGCTGCCGCGCAGCGGCGAGGTGATGGCTGGCGGTGCCCCCTGCAGCACGCCGGCCCGATCGCAGGCGGGGTTGTGCGGCGGCCGTCGCCGCGGCATCCCGGCCTGCGCAAACACGCGCTGCATGTCCGAGGGCCAGAACTGGAAGACTTCGACATGGGTGCGCTTGCCGGCATACGGTGGGCATGCCGGAAGCCCGCTGGCATCGTCGATCACCACCGGCCGATAGACCGTGTCGACGCGGATCGGCGACACGCCCGGGATGAACCAGGTGGTGCCGGTATGCGGGCACCAGGCGCTGGGCAGGTCGCCGCTGGCCAGGCAGATGCGCACCCTGCGCACGCGATCGGGAATCCCGTCATGCACTTCGTGCAGATGGGGATGCCCGGCGCGCACGGCATCGACGATCCGGAAGAACAGCGGTGCGGCCGCCCGTGCGCCGACCAGTGCGGGGTTGCCGTGACCATCGAAGTTGCCGACCCACACCACCAGCACGTAGGGGCCGAAGCTGCCCGCCGTCCAGGCATCGCGGAAGGCCCAGGACGTGCCCGTCTTCCAGTACACGGGCAGCGTGTCGTCCTGGCCGCCGTCGACGCTGTCCGGGCGTGGGTTCTTGCGCAGCATGTCCAGCACCATGAAGCTGGCCGCGTTGCTGAGCACGCGCTTGCCGTGGACCTGGCGCGCATCCTGCAGCAGGCGCAGGGGCCGGAGCAGGCCGCGATCGGGCAGGATCGCGTACATGCGTGCCAGCTCCTGCATGGTGACCTCGCCGCCACCCAGTACCAGGGCCAGGCCGTAATGCCTGCGGGTGGCCAGGCCGCGCACGCCGCTCTCGCGCAGGAACCCGTACAGGTCCGGATCGTGCAGCTGCGAGGCCACCCACACGGCGGGAATGTTGCGACTGCGGATCAGCGCCTGGGTGGCGGTGACCGGGCCCTCGAAACGGCCGTCGAAATTCTCCGGTGCATACGGACCGAACGCGGTCGGCACGTCGCGCAGGACCGTCTGCGGTTGCAGCACGCCCTGGTCGAAGCCGAGCGCGTAGATGAAGGGCTTGAGCGTGGATCCGGGCGAGCGCTTGGCCAGGGTGCCGTTGACCTGCCCGTCGATCGCGCGGTCGAAGAATCCGGCCGAGCCGACCATGGCGCGGATGCCCATGGTGCGCGTGTCGACCAGGATCGCCGCGGCATTGTCGATGCCGCTGGCGGCGCGATGCCGGACGTATCCGCGCACCTGGGCCTCGAGCAGGTGCTGCAGGTCCAGGTCGATGGTGGTCCGCAGCCGCGCCACGTGGCGGCCGCGGGCACGCTGCATGTCCAGGGCCTGGCGCACCGCATGCGGGGCCTCGAACGGCAGGTCGCGGATCGGGCGCAGTCCCAACGGCAGCGCGAACAGCGGGCGCTGGCGTGCATCGCCCGGATGCGCGCGGACCCATTGTGCGAACAGCCGGTTGCGCGCCCGGCGCAGCGCGCGGTTGATCACCGCGTCGCCGTCGGCGCCGGTTCCGTCCCGCCCCCGCACGCTGGGGTCCTGCGGGATCACCGCCAGGGTCAGGGCCTCGGGCAGCGTCAGTCGCGAGGCCGGCTTGCCGAACCACACCAGGCTGGCCGCCCCGGCGCCCTGCACGTTGCCGCCGTAGGGTGCGAAGTTGAGGTAGGCCTCGAGGATGTCGTGCTTGGAATACAACAGCTCCAGCTGCACCGCGCGGGCGATCTGCACCAGCTTGCCCGCCGGCGTGCGCGTGTGCAGGTGCCACATGATGCGCGCCAGCTGCATGGTGATGGTCGATCCGCCCTGCGGATGCCCGTGGCGCACATAGGTGACCCAGGCACCGCGCAGCAGGCCGTAGGGATTGAAGCCCGGATGCCAGTGGAACCACTGGTCCTCGTGCAGCAGCGTGGCCTGCACCAGATGCGGCGCCATGTCTTCCAGCGGGGTCCACAGGCGATACTGGCCGTCGCTGGCACGGGTCAGGCGCAGCAGGCGCCCGTGGGCGCTGTACACCGCGGTCGATTCGGGCAGCCAGTCGCGCAGCGGCGGGTGCGGCCACCACCGGCAGCCGACGGCGATCGCGGCCAGCAGCACCAGCGGCGCAAGAAGATTCAGCAGCCGGCGCACGAGCCGTCGTGGCCCGGACGAGTTCGTGCGCCGACCCGCCTTCATGTCACGGCCGCTTTCCGGGCGACGGGTCGCTTGTCTTGCCAACCGCGGCAGGCGGTTGCACCACCAGCACCGAACCGCCGGAGGACCGGGCCTGGACCGTGCGGTCGTACATCGACTCGGCGTACACCGGGGCAATTTGGAAGCGACCGGCATTGGTGGCCCGGATGCGATAGACGAACTCGCGCACGTCCGGCGTCGCCTCGCCGTAGATCACCACGCGGTCCTCGCGGACATCGGCATATTCCGGTGACCAGGTGGAGCCGGACATCCCGATTGGCGAGGTCCAGCTGCCGCCGCCCTGCCCGTTGCCGGACGGCGGCGCGTGCAGGACCGGCTCGAAGCCGCCCGGCAACAGGTCGACGATGGCCACGTTGCCCACGCCCTTGCTGCCGGTCGCGCGGATGCGCAGGTGCACCTCGATCTCCTGCCCGAGTTCGATCTTCGTCACGGGCTTGCCGTGCAGGTCGGTGTAGCGGCGCACCACCTCAATGCCCTTCGCGACCGACTTCGCCGAGGGCTTGCGGTCGTAGCCGCCCTGGGCGGTGAGTCCCCACACGGGCACGTCCGATGCGTTGACGAAACGCAGGTCGCCAACGCCGTTCGACCAGGTGCCGGCCTTGAGCATGCCGCCTTCGGCGCGGGCGATGGCATGCCGCGCGCCATCCTTGCCCCGGGCCAGGATGGCGAGCTTGTCCAGCTTGCCGCTGGTCTGTTGCGCGTACTGGTCCAGGGCCAGCAGCGTCATGGCCGCCGAGAGCGTGTTGTAGTGGCCGTCGGTCAGCGGCGCGGCGATATTCTCGAACACGCGTGGCGGCAACACCCGGGCCCGTCGCGGGAAATCGCGTGCCAGCAGGTACAGCACCGTGGCATCGCGCGTGAGCGGATCGTAGTAATACCCGTATTGGTAGGGCTCGTCCGGCTGCTTGCGCTTGAGCAGGCTTTCCGGCCCGGTGATCAGCCGCTGCGCGGCATCGTCCTGCTTCATGAGCTTGTAGGAGGCGGCCAGCCAGGCGGCGGCCAGGTCCGTCTTCCAGCGCTTGGGATAGGCCTGCTGCAGGCGTCGCTGCACGCTGGCCAGGTCGTTGGTGGTGACGTGCCCCTGCCGGGTCAGCAGGTAGACCGCATAGGCGCGCTGGCGCAGTTGCGGAAGCGATCCCATGCTGTCGTCGCCGGCCATCCTGCGCAGGTAGCGGTTGCCCGCGTCGATCATGTCCTGCGGCACCGGGATGCCGCGCTGGCGCGCCTCCAGCAGGAACTGCATCACGTAGTCGCTGACGAACGGATCGGCGTCCGGCGTGGCCGTCCACAGGCCGAATCCGCCAGCCTGGTTCTGGCGCGCATGCAGGGCGCCGATCAGTTTCTCCAGGGCGCGTGTGCGATCGACCGGACCCTTGCTGCGTGCCGGTTTCAGCGCCCGGCGGAAGGCCGGGATGGACGGCCATGCACCCATCACCAGCTGTGGCATGCCGGCACTGACCAGCTGCTCGCTGCAGTAGTGGTCGTAGTTGACCAGGTAGCCGGCCACGGCCTGCACCAGCACCACCGGCAGATTGGAGATCACCGCCTGCCGGCTGGCATAGGCGTCGAACATGTCGCGCAGGCCGGTGACGTCGACGCGGGCGCCCGGCGCGATCCGGTGCACGTCGATGCGGGTGCGATACGGCGTGGCCGGACGCACCGACAGTTCCACGTGCCGGCGCGCGGACTTGCCCGCGTAGCCGGCGCTGAAGTCCAGCGTAGCCGCGCCCAGGCGATCGGTGGCGCGCACGCGGAACTGCGCCACGCCCTCGTGCATCGAGGCCAGCGCGATCCGCTGCGTGGACGGCCCGAGGATCTTCAGCTGCGGGCCGGCATGCAGCGTCACGGCTACTGGCACGGCCTGCTTGCCGATGTGGGTCAGGTTGTTGGCCACCCCGACGCTGACCACGGCCTCGTCACCGGGCGTCAGGGTGGTCGGCACGTTGGGCGAGAGCACGAAGTCCCCGCGCACCGTGGTGGTGGCCTGGGCGATGCCGGTCCGCTGCGGCGTGACCGCGACGGCCATGACGCGCAGCGTGCCGTTGAAGTCGTCCGGCACGGTGTAGTGGAAGTCACGATCGCCATCGACGTCGACGATGCCGGACCAGTACGCCACCGGCCTGGCATCCTTGCGCTTGAACGGATTCAGGTGCCGGCTGATGCTCGGCTCGGCGCCGCCGCCCGGTGCCGACAGACGCGCCATGATCTTCTCGAAATCGGGCAGGATCAGGTCCAGGATCTGCGCGGTATCCACCTGCAGCATCTTCTTGCGGAAGAAGAAGTCCAGCGGATCGCCCAGGCGGTAGCGCGCCACCTGCAGGATGCCCTCGTCGACGGCGAACACCACCACCCGGGCCTTGTGCGCGCTGTGCAGGTGGAAGGTCGCGGTGTCGCCGGGCTTGACCAGCGAGGGCACACCGAGCCGTAGCGGATCGCGGCGCGCCTTGCGGTTGACCGAGAACGGCACCACGCCATAGCTGAGCGGACTCATGAAGATCGCGTCCGAGGACGGGTCGCGCACGAACTGCACGTTGACGTAGCCGTTGCCCTCGAAATCTTTCGGCAGCGTGATGTGCTGCACCGAACTGGTGGTGTCGGCGTGGAACCAGGCGTGCGCGTAGACCTTGTCGCGTTCGATGGTGATCAGGCCGCTGCCGGTATACGGCGCGCGGATCGACACGTCGATGGTGTCACCGGGCTTGTAGTCCTTGCGGTCCAGGCTCAGCTGCAGTTCGGCATTGCGCTCGAGCGAACGCGACAGGTCGGCATTGCCGGCCACCGTATAGGCAATGCGGTTGACCTCCTTGCGGTCGCTGGCGCGCAGGATGCGCAGCGCGTAGCTGCCGGGCTTGCCGGTGGCCAGGGTGAGGTCCAGGCCCCCGGCCGGAATGTGCAGCGGCTTCTCCGATACGGGGATTTCCTTCAGGTGCGACTGGTACTTGTACACGCCCGAATCCTGGCGCGTGAGGACCGACACGTAGCGACGCCGGATCAGTTGCGCACGCAGTCCGTCCAGGTCCATGGCCCGGGCATGCGGGTCGATCGCCACCAGATGGACCGTGCGCACCGCGTTGCGGCTGACATAGCCGAGATCGTCCTCGCTCTTGTATCCGACCAGCCAGTCATTGCTCGACACCAGCGCGCTGGTGGCTGCCGCCACGCTGCGTCCGCCGGCAGCCTCGTGCACGCGGGACAGGAAATACAGCTGGTAGGTGGCATCGGCGTACTGGTCCAGGCCCAGGTCGAACGACGCGTGCCCGCTGGCATCGGTGCGCCCGTCCTGCAACGTCTGCTGGTAGCCGCGCCGGGCACGATGGATGTCGTAGAAGTGGTAGCCGGGCCAGCGGCGGAAGGACGGCCAGGCCGGGCGCAGGGTGAGCGAGGCCTCGACGCGGCGATCGGCGGCCGGCGTGCCGAACAGGTTGCGCGCCTCGACCCGTGCCTTGAGCTGGTCGGGCTTGACCCAGCCCTGGTCGACATGGGCCGACAGTTGCGCGCTGACCTTCATGCGGTCGGGTTGGAACTCCTTCACCTGCACCGTGGTGGTGCCGATCTGGGTATCGGCATGGCCGTCGCGCACGATGCGCAGGTTGACGTTCCAGGCCCCGGTCGGCGCGGTCTCGGAAGGGGTGTAGGACAGATCCGTGAAGCCGCTGGCGTCCATCTGCAGGGGCACGCGCTTCACCGTCACGCCGCGCGGGTCGACGATGTCGGCCTCCAGGGGCATGCCGGCGACGCTGCGCGACCAGTCGGCCGCGCGCACGATCACGCCGATGTGGAAGGTGTTGCCGGGGCGGTACAGCCCGCGGTCGGAGAACAGGTACCCGGACAGCGAGCCGCGATGGGCCGCGTTGACCTCGCCGCCGACGTCGAAGCGCGAATAGTCCAGGTTGCGGTCGGTCTTGCCGATCGGCAGGAACGACAGGTCGCCGTCATGGGTGACCACGTACATCGCCGGTCGCTTTTCCTCGCGCAATCCTTTCAGCGAGGGGAAATGCACGACACCGTCGGCACCGGTCGAATGCGAGTACAGGGTCTGGCCGTTGACCGCGAGCACGGAGACCTTCGCCTGCGCGACCGGCCGTCCGCTGCGGATCGACTGCACGAACACGTCCTGGCTGCCGTCCAGCGCGCGCTTGACGATCAGGCCCAGGTCGGTGATGACGATGAGCCGGCTGTCGCGCAAGGATCCGCGCCCGTCCGCGGGCGTGGCCTGCGGTGGCGCGGGCGCCGCGGTCGAGGCACCGTTCGCGGGCGCCCGCCCCTGGTGCATGCGTTGCCGGTTGCGGGCCGCGAAGACGGCGCTGCGGTGCGCCGCCGCGGGATCGTAGCCGTACAGTCTCAGCACGAACACGCCCTGCCCGCCGGCCTTCAGGTACGGGCCCAGGTCGATGCCGGTGTACTGCGGCTTGCCGGGATCGCCGTGGGCGAAGGTCCGCGTGATGCGCTTGCGCTCGACGATGCGATCCTCGTCGAAGTCGTAGGGCATGTCCGGGTGGCTGAAGCTGCCCTGGTTGAGGCTGGCCAGGTGCTGCAGTTGGTCGGGCAGAACGCGCCCGATCTGCAGGCGCATCCCCGGCATGTTGCGTTCGACGATGGACAGGCGCTTGCTGCCGCTCAACGACAGCAGCGAACCCTTGGCGACGAAGCGCAGCATCTTCGGATAGTCCGGTGCGCGCAGGATACGCACCAGCGGCCGGCCCATCACGTAGCCGCCGAAGGACGTCAGGCCGCGATCGATGCGCAGGTAGATCTGGCGGCCCGGTTCGACCTTGAAGGCGAAACTCTGCAGGGACGCATAGTCGTTCGCGGTGGGGTTCAGGGACAGATGCAACGGGGTGGCGCGCTCGAGCACGTCCTGTCCGACCCGGGCGGTGTCCCAGTAGGCCGGCGGCCGGTCACGGTCCGTGCCCGGCTTGCGGTGCAACGGCAGGATCCAGGCGTGCACGCGATCGGCCAGGTCGCCTCCGCGCACGCGACCGTTGACCTGCATCACCAGGACCTGGCGGGGCCGATGGTCGGTTCCGTCGGCCACTGCGGTCGAAAGACGCTGCACCTCGAGGCTGTACAGTCCGGGGACCTTGATGTCGGCATGCAATGCATGTGCGAATGCATCGCCTCCCCGCGCTGCACGCACGCCGTCGTCGATCCTGGCACGCACGCGACCGGGGTCCTGCGGAAGGGCCAGGCGTTCGGAATGGATCCAGGCGAGCAGCTTGTGCGGGCCATAGGTCACGCTGAATTGCAGCGTGCGTACGGGCTTGCCGTCCCGGCCGAGCAGGTGCAGGCGGATATTGCGTTCCAGGCTTGCCGGATCCACCGGGTAGTTGAAATGCAGGGGCACCAGCACGGACTTGTCCTTCACGTGCTGCGGATCCTGGTGGAACGTGCCGTCGTCCATGCGGATCCGGAAGGCCTGGGTGGCGAAGGCGAAATGATCCCGGGCCATGCGCACGTGCGCGGCGAAGGCCTTGTGCACGTCGAAATCGACCGTGTAGCGGGTGCCGACCGCCCACGGCCCCTGCGGCTTGAATTGCAGGGTGCGATCGTTGATCCAGTGCCACTGCCCGGCCTGCGCAGGGCGCATGGTGATGCCTTCGGGGACGGTCCCGCCGCCCAGCGCCCGGATCGGTGCAGCCGACGCGGTGAAATGCAGCACCAGCGGGTGCACGACCTGTTGGTCGCCCCCCTGGTCCGCGTCGTGCTCCCATGTGGATGGCACCGGCGCGTTCACGGACCATTGGACACGCGGAGGCTGTGGCGGACGGGGGCGATGGATGTACCAGTAGCCGGCGTACCAGCCGGCCAGGGTGATACCGGCCAGGGTGGCGACCAGGCCCAGCGCCCGGCGCGGACGGCGTCGGGCGGCACGGGCCCAGGAAGGAGCGGTCCATTGGATCCGGCCGACCAGGGGCTGCAGCAGCCATCCGGCGATGCGCAGGACCTGGCGCAACAGGCGCAACGGCAACAGCACGACGAAACGCAACAGATCCATTCGACGGTCCCCTTCCTCTGGCCTGTCCAGTACGGCGGTTCTGCCGCCGTTCCAGGATTTCCACTCCACGCACCGGACCCGGCGCATGGAGGCAACCTGCATCCCCCATCATCCTGCACGACGTACATGGCAGGTTGCGGGCACGAATCTGGCACGCCGCGGACACGCGGCGGCACGGAAATCATGCCTCGTTGGTCAGACCGTTCGTGCGGCCTCGTGCACGGCCGGAGCCAGTTCCGGGTCGCGCATGGCCAGGTGCAGGGTGGCACGTACCAGGCCGAGCTTGTTGCCGCAGTCGAATCGCCGTCCCTGGAACCGGTAGGCCAGGACCTGCTGCTGGTGCAAAAGCCCCTCGATGGCATCGGTCAGCTGGATCTCGCCGCCGCTTCCGGGTCGGGTCTGTTCGAGCAGTTCGAAGATGCGACCGGGCAACACGTAACGACCCACCACGCCGAGATTGCTGGGTGCGTCGTCGGGGTGCGGCTTCTCGACCATGTGGGTGATCGCCGCGGCATGCTCATCGATGATTTCGCCAGTGGCCACGATGCCGTACTTGTCGGTGTTCTCGTGCGGCACCTCTTCCACCGCGATGACCCCGGCATCGCTGGCCATGGCGGCATCGGCCATCTGCCTCAAGGCACCGGGACCATCCTCGTTGAGGATGAGGTCGTCGGGCAGCATCACGCCGAACGGCTCGTCGCCGACCACGGGGCGCGCGCACAACACGGCATGGCCCAGGCCGAGGGCCTCCGGCTGGGTCACGAACACGGCCCGGACATGCCGCGGCAAGGTACCCTGGACCATGGCCAGCAGCTCGTCCTTGCCCTTCTTGGCCAGCTTCGATTCCAGTTCGTAGGCCTTGTCGAAGTAGTCGGCGATGGCATGCTTGTAGCGGTTGGTGACGAAGATCAAGGTGTCCGCACCGGCATCGACCGCCTCGTCGACGGCGTACTGGATCAGCGGCCGGTCCAGGACCGGGAGCATTTCCTTGGCCACGGCCTTGGTCGCTGGCAGGAAACGCGTGCCCAGTCCGGCCACCGGAAAGACGACTTTTCGCAGACGGTTGCTCATGCGGCTCCTTCATTGTCGGTGGGATGCAGCAGTACCACATCCCCGGTTTCTTGCACTGCATTCCATCGGAACGCCGGCAACAGGCGCGATATGAGTTCCTGCATGGCGTCCCCGTCGCATGACCGTACCGCATCCCCGAGCTGGTCGAGTTGCGTGCACAGCAGATCCCATGCGACCTGGCGCGATCGTGCCAGGAAGATCTTGGCGTGGGTGGTGGCGCTGTATTCCTCGCGCGCGTCGAACAGTTCCTCGAACAGTTTCTCGCCCGGACGCAGTCCGGTGAAGATCATGGGAATGTCCGTCCCGGGTTGCTTGCCGGCAAGACGGATCATCTGCTCGGCCAGGTCGCGGATGCGGACCGGTTCTCCCATGTCCAGGGCGAAGATCTCGCCGCCCTTCCCCAGTGCCGAAGCCTGCAGGATGAGCTGGCAGGCCTCGGGAATGGTCATGAAATAGCGCGAGATCTCTGGATGGGTCACGGTCACCGGCCCACCCGCCTGGATCTGCTCGCGGAAAAGTGGCACGACGGAACCCGCCGAATCGAGCACGTTGCCGAATCGCACGGTTACGAAATGGGTGGTCCGGGACTGGCGCGAGAAGTTCTGGCAAAGGATTTCGGCCACGCGCTTGCAGGCGCCCATGACGCTGGTCGGGTTGACCGCCTTGTCGGTCGAGATCAGCACGAATCGCTCGCATTCGTTCGCCTCGGCGACTTCGGCAGCCACGCGCGTGGCCAGCACGTTGTTGCGCACCGCTTCACGCAACTGTCCCTGCAGCAACGGCACGTGCTTGTAGGCCGCGGCATGGAAGACGATCTGCGGACGGTGGCGGCCGAACAGCTCTTCCATGGCGGCGCGATCGCCGGCATCGATCAGGCAGGCTTCCAGGACCAAGTCCGGGTATTGCGCCCGCAGTTCACGCTCGATGCGGTAGAGGTTGTATTCGCAGTTCTCGACGATGACCAGTGCCCCGGCGCCCAGACGCGCAACCTGCCGACACAGTTCGGCGCCGATGGATCCGCCGCCGCCGGTGACCAGCACGCTGCGTCCGCTGATGCCGGTTCGAATCGCGGTCCAGTCCAGTTCCACGCTGTCGCGACCGAGCAGGTCCTCGATGGCCACTTCCTTGATCTGATTGAACTGGGCCCGTCCGGCGACCACATCGTCCAGGCGCGGCACGGTGCGGAACGGCACGCCCGATTCCTGGCACAGATCGACCACGCGCCGCATCTGCGCCGTACTGGCGCCCGGAAGCGCAATCAGCAGCATCTGCGCGGCCACTTCCCCCGCCAGCCGCGGCAACTGGTCGATCACGCCCAGCACCGGAGCTCCCTGGACCCGGGCGCCGCGCAGCGCGGCGTCGTCGTCGACGAATCCGACCAGCTGGTAACGCAGGTCCCGACGCAAGTCGCGGGCCAGCGTCTCGCCCGCCCGTCCGGCGCCGATGACGATGACCCGCCGGCTCTGGCGCGAGGCGAACAGGTCGATGCGGCTGTCCTTCCAGAACCGGTAGGCCAGCCGGGGGCCGCCAAGAAGGACCGACAACACGATCGGGTACAGGACGAACATCGAACGCGGCACGCCTTCGAGCCGGCTGTACAGGAACAGCACGAGGCCGATCCCAAGCGTGCCCACCAGACAGGCACGCACAATGTTCCACAGATCCGGAAGGCTGGCGAAACGCCACAAACCCTTGTACAGCCCGGTCCACGCGAACACGCTCCCCTGTACGGCCAGTACCAGCGGAAATTCCAGCGGCAGGAAATCGGCCACGCCGGTCTGCATGAGCGTGTAGCGCAGAATCTTCGCCAGCCACCAGGCGAACGCCACCATGGCCAGGTCGTGCACCACCACGGCCAATCGCGGATGAAGGATGCCGATCAGCCTACGCGGGCGCATGCCGTTCTCGTTTCCGTATTCGGTGCAGGCATCGATACCTTGCGAAGGTCCATGTCGCGGCCGTGACCAGGTAGGCCGCCAGGCAAAGCCACGGACCTTGTCCGGGCCAGCGCATGGCCAGCCAAGCCAGCGGGGCAAGAACCAGCAGGTTGTAGATCAGGTAGAGGCATGCCGTCTGTCCGTGTGCATGGCCGCGGCGAACCAGCCATTGATACAGATGTTCGCGATGCGCAGTGTACCAACGTCGACCGCGCAGCATGCGCGACGCAAGCGTGAGTCCGGCATCGGTGGCAAAGGCGGCATGCAGGACCAGCAATGCCCACACCGCATGCACATCGTCGGCACACCATAGCGCGCCGAGCATGAATACCAGCAGGCCGGCCGTTCCGCTTCCGACGTCCCCCATGAATATGCGTGCCGGCGGCAGGTTGAACACCAGAAATCCGGTAGCGGCAGCGGACAGCGCCAGGTTGGCCGTGGCCAGGACGGCGTAGCCCTGCAACAGGCAAAGGGCTGCACTGGCGAGGCCGACGAAAACCAGCTGCAGTCCCAGGATACTGTCGATCCCGTCCATGAAATTGTGCAGATTGATGCTCCAAGTCCCGGCGAGCATCAACGGCAGGACGACCCAGACAGGCCAGCCGGCCGCCAGGGTCAGGACCAGGGAAAAGGCCGCGGAGGCCATCAGATGGGTAAGCAGTCGCGGCCAGGCCGGAAGGCCGCGAAGATCGTCGAGCCAGCCGACCGCCGCGACCATCAGTCCCGCCGCCAACAGCACGACCAGCAGGTGTGCGGGATGGAGCTGGCCGTGCAAGGCCAGCCATATACCCGCGAAAGCACCGGCGACCAGCCCCACGCCACCGCCCCGCGGGGTCGGCGCGTGATGCGACCGCCGCCGCCCGGGGACATCGAGCATGCCCTTGCGCCGGGCAAAACCTAGCATCAGGCCGGTCGCCAGCATCGCCGTGATCAGGGCCGCGGAAACGACCAGGCCCACCCTGGCGAGAATGTCGCTTTCAGGCAAAGCCGTCATTCGTTGGCCACGCCGAGGATCGGCAGGAGCGTGGACCAGTTCTTGCAGCTCGGGCACTGCCAGTGATGTGCCTTGGCGCCGAAGCCGCACTGGCTGCAGCGGTACATGGCCTGGCCTTCAAGCAGTTTGCGGGTCAGGTCGCGCAGGATCAGGAAATTGGCGCGAGCCTCACCCGAGACCTTGTCCATGGTGGCATCGATCAGGGCCATCAGGCCGCGCACCGAAGGTCGCATGCGCAATTGTGCGGTCAGGAAATCGACCGCCGCATGTTCCCCATTGCGTTCGCGGTAGATCCGCGTGAGAGCCAGTACCGGCGAAATGCCGTGGTAGCGCTCGATGACCTCCTCGAGAAAACGTTCGGCCTGTTCCATCTCCCCGGAACGCGCGTAACAGTCGAGCAAAGGCGGCAGGATCTCGGGCACGAAGGCCAGGTCGGAGCGGGCTGCACGTTGATAGCTTTCGATGGCGGGCCGGTATTGGCCTTCGGAGGCGCGCATGGCGCCTTCGATCATGTGGGCGCGAACACATGCCTCGTCATGGCCGAATGCCTTTTTCAGATACCCGGACGCCTCTTCCAGGGCGCCGTGCTGGCGGGCCTGCTCGGCCAATTCGCAATAGAAATGGGCAATATCGTGCGATTGCGATACGCCGGTCATCTGTTCCAGTCGGTGCGACTGGTCGATGGCCTGGTGCCAGTCGCGTTCGTGCTGGTAGATCGCGATCAGGTGGCGCAAGGCCGACGGGGCATGCGCGTTCATGGCTGCCAGGTCCGCGAACAGGGTCTCGGCGCGATCAAGCAGGCCGGCGCGCATGTAGTCCTCGCCCAGCTCGAGCAACGCCACGGTCTTCATGTCGTCGCTCAGGTTGGGACGCGACACCAGGTGCTGGTGCACGCGGATGGCACGATCGACCTCGCCTCGGCGCCGGAAAAGGTTGCCCAGCGCCAGATGCGTCTCGACCGTGTCGCGGTTGTACTCGGCCAGGCGCAGGAAGACCTCGATGGCCTTGTCCTGTTCTTCGTTGAGCAGGTAGTTCAGTCCGCGGAAATAGTCCGAGGACAGCGCATGGCGTTCGGCGCCCGAGCGGCGCGAACCGGTGCGTCGCGCGATCCACCAGCCGCTCAGGAAGGCCACCGGCAGAAGTGCGCACAACAACAGGTAGATCGGGTTCATGCGTTCCTGGCGTCCTTGTGCCCACGCCGCAAGCGCGCCCGGCGCTCATGCGACCGGCTCGAGCGCATGCCCCACCACGCGGTGAGGCCACCGAGCAGCCAACCAAGGACCAGGGCGGCCAGCAACGCTGCGCCCTTGGGTAGATCCAGGCGGGCAAAACCGAAATCGAACGGGACGAGACCGGCATTCAGGGCGCCGAAGACGACCCCTGCGGCCACGCATACAACCAGCAGTACGAGAATCAGGATGCGCATGCGCAGTGACTTTACCCGATTGGCGCTGCCTCGCACAGGTTGCGGGGAATTCGAGGGCGCCGGGTTACTCCTTGGTGCCGTTGTTGACCCGCTCGCGCAATTCCTTGCCGGGCTTGAAGTGCGGGACGTGCTTGCCCGGAAGCGCCACGGCTTCCCCGGTCTTCGGATTGCGCCCCATGCGCGGCGGCCGGAAGTGCAATGAAAAACTGCCGAAGCCGCGGATTTCGATGCGGTCGCCTTCGGCCAGTGCACGGCTCATCTGCTCGAGCAGACCCTTCACGGACATCTCCACGTCGCTGTAGGCAAGGTGCGTCTGTCCGCGTGCCAGTGCTTCGATCAATTCGGATTTGGTCATGGTACCCGCAGTTCCCTGGTGCACAGACCGTACAGCTCCCCTGTCAAGCCGTGCCGTGGTTGCTTGCTTCCCCCTGACGTGGTGCCACTTGTCTGCAACGCCACGCTAGGAATACCCCATATTCCTCAACAAGACCGTGCGGGACGGCACAAGCCGTCCCGCACACCGCTTCCTTACTCGGAATCGGGCTTGTTCATCTGCTCCTGCAACAGGGCACCCAGTTTGGTGGTGCTGCCCTGCGATCCCTGGTAGTCGGCCAGGGTTTCCTTCAGCTCGGCTTCGTCCTTGGCCCGGATGGAGATCTGCAGCATGCGGCCACGACGATCCATGCCGGTGAAGCGGGCCTCGACCTCGTCGCCGACCTTCAGGTGCTGGGTGGCGTCCTCGATGCGCTCCTTGGCGATATCGTTGGCGCGCAGGTAGGCCTCCACGCCGTCGCCCAGGTCCACCACGGCACCCTTGGCGTCGACTTCCTTGACGGTGCCCGTGACCATGCTGCCACGCGGATGGTTGGCCATGAACTGGCCGAACGGATCCTGCTCCATCTGCTTGATGCCCAGGCTGATGCGCTCGCGCTCGGGGTCGACCGCCAGCACCACCGCCTCGACTTCCTCGCCCTTCTTGAAGTCGCGGATCAGGTCCTCACCCGATGCCTGCCAGGAAATATCGGACAGGTGCACCAGGCCGTCGATACCGCCTTCCAGGCCCACGAAGATGCCGAAGTCGGTGATCGACTTGATGCCGCCGGAGACCTTGTCGCCCTTCTTGTGCATGGCGGCGAAGGCTTCCCACGGATTGGACTGGGTCTGCTTGATGCCCAGCGAGATGCGGCGACGCTCCTCGTCGACGTCCAGGACCATGACCTCGACCTCGTCGCTGACCTGCACGACCTTGGCCGGGTTGACGTTCTTGTTGGTCCAGTCCATCTCGGACACGTGCACCAGGCCTTCCACGCCCGGCTCGATCTCGACGAAGCAGCCGTAATCGGTGACGTTGGAGACCTTGCCGAACAGGCGGCTGGAGACCGGGTAGCGGCGGGAGATGTTGACCCACGGGTCGTCGCCCAGCTGCTTCAGACCCAGCGACACGCGGTTACGCTCGCGGTCGAACTTGAGCACGCGCACGTCCAGCTCGTCGCCGACGTTGACCACCTCGGACGGATGGCGCACGCGCTTCCAGGCCATGTCGGTGATGTGCAGCAGGCCGTCGATGCCGCCCAGGTCCACGAACGCGCCGTAGTCGGTGAGGTTCTTGACCACGCCGTGCACGATCGCGCCCTCGGTCAGGCGCTCGAGCAGCTTCTCGCGCTCCTCGGAGTACTCGCTCTCGACCACCGCGCGGCGGCTGACCACGAGGTTGTTGCGGCGACGGTCCAGCTTGATGATCTTGAACTCGAGGTCCTTGCCCTCGAGGTAGCTCGGATCGCGCACGGGACGCACGTCGACCAGCGAACCGGGCAGGAAGGCGCGCACGTCGCGGATGTCGACGGTGAAGCCGCCCTTGACCTTGCCGGAGATCTTGCCGGTGACGATCTCGTCCTTGTCGAAGGTCTCCTCCAGATCGTCCCAGACCATGGAACGCTTGGCCTTCTCGCGCGAGAGCTTGGTCTCGCCGAAGCCGTCTTCCAGGGCTTCCAGGGCGACCTTGACCTCGTCGCCGACCTCGACCTCGAGGTCGCCGTCTTCGTTCTTGAACTGCTCGATCGGGACGATGCCTTCGCTCTTCAGGCCGGCGTTGATGACGACCACGTCGGGACGGACCTCGACCACGATGCCGGAGACGATGGAACCGGGCTTGAGTCGGGCGAGGGTCTGTTCACTCTGTTCGAACAGTTCAGCGAAACTTTCAGTCATGTGATTTCCGTAAGAAGGGTAAAGGCCGTTGTCCGCATGCGTTGTGTGTGCCGCAGCGTCCTGCACTGCCGGCTGCGGTGGCAACGACCCGCCTGTCATGGGTGCCGTGGCACCGTTTGCATTTCCCGCGCCGCAGCGCGGGCACCAGTGTGGGCATCGAACGATGTGAACGGATCTTGCGGGCAAGTCCGCGAATCATCCCCCGAGCCCTGTTTGCCCCGGGGACCGGGATTCAATCCGGCCGGACCAGGGCGATCACGCATGCAACGACCTCATCGATGCCCATACCGGTCGAATCGACAAGCAGGGCGCCTTCGGCGGGCCTGAGCGGAGCCACGGGGCGACTGGCGTCGCGTTCATCCCGCGCCTCGATCTCGCGTTGCAGACCCGAAATTGTAACGCTGAGCCCCTTTTCCTTCAACTGCTTATATCGTCTTTTCGCTCGTTCCTCGGCACTGGCCGTGAGGAATACCTTGAAGCGAGCATCCGGGAAGATCACCGTGCCCATGTCCCGGCCGTCGGCCACCAGTCCCGGCGGCTTGCGGAAGGCCAGCTGCTTGGCCTTCAGGGCTGCACGGACATCCGGAATCGCAGCCACCGCGGAAGCCGCGGCGCCACAGGTTTCGGTACGGATATCCGCGGTCGCGTCCACCCCGTTGACCCACACCCGGGCCTCTCCACCGTCGGCGCTGGGCAGGAAACGGATCTTCGCCGACTGCGCACACCGCGTGACGGCCCCGGCATCGGAAAGATCCACGTCGGCCATCGAGGCGGCGTAGCCGACCGCACGATACAGGGCACCGGAATCGAGCAGATGCCAGCCCAGTTGCTCGGCCACCCGCAGGCTGACGGTTCCCTTGCCCGAGCCCGAGGGGCCGTCGATCGTCAGTACGGGTACGTGGGTCCTGGCAGGCATGGGGTCTCCGGTTTCGGGCAACGGACGGCATTCTAGCTTGCGATGCCCCCTTGCGGGCGTGACGTGCTGGAGCCCCGGAGTCCCCCGTGGTGCCCGAGCGTCCATTTCCAGGCATGACCTGCACGCACGGTTCGGTCGCGCCGCACAAGGCATGCGATACATGGACAAGCTTCCGGAGAACGGCACCCTCTTGCACCTGGACTTGCTGCAGGCGGGCGACGAAGTTCGAAGTCCGGGGACCGCAACCCCCGGCTTTTGCAACGTCATCGTCAGTGCCGGGGCCGGCACGGGACGATTTTTCGGGCCTGCCGCGCGAACAGGTCATGCACGGACTCGTCGAACGGGCGCGCACGGCCATTGGCCTGGAACGAGGTTCGTCCGTTTCAGGAATCGAAGCCGACCGACGTCCCCTGATGGGTGCGGTCCCAGACGCGCAGTTCGTCACGGATGTGCGCGATGCGCTGGCGTCCCAGGGCGTTGTGCTCGGCGTCGAGGACCTGTCCGCCGAGCAGTTCGGCCATGCGCTGCGCGGTCGGCAGCATGGCATCCCAGGCATCGAGTGCAGGTATCGGTCCCGGCAGGGTCATGAAGAAACTCAGGCCGGTGGTCGATAGTTCCGCGACCCGGCTCAGGTCGAAACTGCCCGGCTGCAGCATGTTCGCCACGCTGAACACCGGGCCCTTTTCCGGCTTGCCCTCGAGCAAACGATGAAAAATGCCCTTGTGACCGAATTCGAGTCCGGCCTTGTCGGCCGCGACCACCAGGTCGGCGCCCTCGAAGCGCTCCGTACCGGGAGCCACCACATTGAGTGCCACGATGCGCTCCACGGGCATTTCGTCCGGACGAATGCCGACGTTCGAAGGCGGCATCGCCGGTGATACCGCCTGAGCGGGTGGTCCGTAGGGCGGTGATGCGGCAACGGCGTCTCCAGTCGTCGCAACGGGCTCATCCAGGAAGGACGCCTGCACGGGCTCGTGCGTTGGCGCGGCAGGTACGTCCGGCCGATCCTCGGTCATCGCCGGCGCATCATCTTCTCCGGAGTGGCCCAGGGTCGGTTCGCGTCGCGCGGGACGTTCATCCGTCTGCACCGACTGTCGTCGTCCCTGCCCCGGCTTGCGCGGCTGTCCGAACAGCCAGATCAGGGCGATCACCACCAGGCCGATGATCAATAGCGGAATGCCGACGGCGGGATTCCAGTGCATGCCCTACTCCATCCTCTCCATTGCAAACGGGTGACCCGGCGCACCGCGAATACGGCGCCATCGTAAGCTTGCGCCGCAGTCGGCACAAGCCAAAGCTGCGCGAACGGTCAGGCCGCGCCGGCCAGTCGCGCAGCCTCGGCGAGATCGACCTGCACCAGGCGCGACACGCCCGGTTCGCGCATGGTCACGCCGCACATCTGCTGCGCCGCCTCCATGGTCGACTTGTTGTGAGTCACGAACAGGAACTGCACGCGATCGCTCATCTCCTTGACCACGTTGGAGAACCGGCCCACGTTGGCCTCGTCCAGCGGCGCGTCGACCTCGTCGAGCAGGCAGAACGGCGCCGGATTGAGCGCGAAGATCGAGAACACCAGCGACACCGCAGTCATCGCCTTCTCGCCACCGGACAACAGCGAGATGTTGCTCACGCGCTTGCCGGGCGGGCGCGCCATGATGGTCACACCGGTACTGAGCAGGTCGTCGCCGGTCAGCTCCAGGTAGCCGTGGCCACCGCCGAACAGGCGCGGGAACAGTTCCTGCATGCCTGCGTTGACCTTGTCGAAGGTTTCCTTGAAGCGCTGGCGCGTCTCGCGGTCGATCTTCTTGATCGCGTTCTCCAGCGTTTCCAGCGCGCTGCCGAGGTCCTCCATCTGCGCATCCAGATAGGCCTTGCGCTCGGCCTGTTCCTCGTATTCCTGGATCGCGGCCAGATTGACCGGCTCCAGCCGCTGGATGCGCTGCGCCAATGTCTCCAGCTCCTTCTGCCAGGTTGCCGGGTCGGCGTCCTCGGCCAGCTCCTGCAGCAGGGCCTCGGGTTCGAGACCGAGCTGGTGGATCGATTCCTCCAGCTGCCCCGCGCGCAGCTCCAGCGCCTGTGCAGCCATGCGCTTTTCCGACAGTGCTTCGCGCTGCGCCTGCAGCGCCTGGTCCAGTTGCTGGCGATCGCTTTCCAGTCGCCGCACCTCGGCCTCGCTCTCCTCGACCGCGCGACGGGTCTCGACCAACTTGCGGTCCGCAGCCAGGCGCTGGTCCAGGCAGGACTGGCGCTCGGCTTCCAGTTCCTCGATCGGGCTGGCGCCTTCCGACAGCTGTTCGTCGATCGCCTCGCGGCGCGACTGCAACTGCTGCAGCTGGGCCTCCATGCGCGCCAGAGACTGCTTCAGCGACTGCTGTGCGGAACGGCGTGATTCCAGGGTCAGCGCCAGCCGATGGGCCTGCTCGGAGGCGTCGCGCGCATTCATGCGTGCCTCTTCGCGCGCTTCAAGCAGGCTGCGACGCTCGTTGTCGAGTTCGCGCCGGCGATCCTCCAGGTCGCCCATGCCGGACACGGTCCGATCCAGGCGGGCACGGGCCTCGCGGGTCTGTTCCTCGAGATCGGCGTGGCTGGACTCCAGTTCCTTCAGTTCCCCGGCGATTTTCTCGCTGCGTGCCCGGGCCGTCTCGACCTTGCCGCGATGGCTCTGCAGCTGGCCGGCCAGTTCGGACTGCCGGCGATGCGCCATGTACAGCTCGCGCTGGGCGTCCTCGCGCGCGCTTTCGGCCTCGGCCTTCTCGCCGCGCAGGGACTCCAGGCGGACGCTCAGTTCCTCTACCTGCTGCTCCAGCGACTGCACCTGTTCGCGCAATTCCTGGATCTCGCGCTCGCGCGCCAGCACGCCGAGCTTGTTGTCGCCGGCACGGCGCACCCTGGCCCACTGCGACGAGAGCCACAGTCCCTCGCGGGTGATGACCGATTCGTCGGCCCCCAGGGAAGCCACCATGCCGCGTGCCGCGGCCGAGGAATCGGCGGTGCGCACCCTGGCGAGCAATGTCAGCGCGGCCCCCGGCCCTTGCACGTGCGCCGCCAAGGTGCCGGTCGCGGCACCGGAGGTCTGCTGCGCCACCAGGGTGACGTCGGCGTCGGACAGGGCATCCAGTTCCTCGACCAGCGCCTGGGGATCGTCCACCAGTACGCCGTCGAGGATGCCGGCGAGCACGGTCTCGACCGCGGTCTCCCAGCCGGCCTCGACCGAGAGCGACTCGCCCAGCCGGCGCGCCTGGTCCAGTCCCAGGCGCTGCAGCCATTCGTTGGCGGCGCCCTCGTCCTGGCCCAGCGCGGCATGCTGAAGGGCTTCCAGGGAGGCCAGGCGGCCAGACGCCGTCTGCAACTGCTGGCGGGTCTGGTTCAGTTCGCCCTGCGTTTCGCGTTCACGTTCGAGGATGCCTTCGCCGGCCTGCTTCCGCTCTTCCAGTGCCTGGCCCAGAACCTCCACTTTCTCGCGCTGCCGTTCGTGCTCGTCGGCCAATTCGTCGGCCGCGGCGGTCAGGGCATCCGCGTCGCTGGCCCGTTGCTCGGCCTGAAGAGCCTCGCGCCGGCGGCCGATGTCGAGCACCTGGCGATCGAGGTAATCCAGTCGGGTCCGCTCGACCTCGGCGGCGCGCGAAGCCTCGGAGGCGGAGCCGGTATGCGCGTCCCAGCGTTCCTGCCAATCGGCCAGCCGGGTCTCGGCCTCGCGCTGGACCTGCGCGGTGGTTTCGGCCGCTTCACGCATCGTGGCGAGCTTGGGCTCGTCCTCGGCCAGCCCGGTGTCCAGCTTGACCAATTGCTCGCGGTCGGCCTCCATGTGGCCGGTCAGTTCGCCATGCTCGCGCTCGGCGTCGGCACGGGCGCGTTCCAGGCGTTCTGCGGTTTCCCGGTTGTGGCGAACCTGCTGTTCGATGCGCGCGACTTCGGCGCCGATGCGGTAGACCTCTCCCTGCGCCGCGTTGAGGTGCTCATTGGCCTCGTGATGGTGCTCGCGTGCCGATTCGGTGCGCGCCTGCAACTGACTCTGTTCGGCCACGCGCTTCTCGATGGCCAGTTCGGACTGCCTGAGCGCATCGCCATGACCGGCATGCTCGCGCCGGACCTTGCGGTATTCCAGCGCCTGCAGCTCGGCCTGCTTGCGGCGCTGCTCCTCCTTGTAGCCCTTCCAGCGCTCGGCGGCTCTAGCCTGGCGATTGAGGTGCTCGAGCTGCTTGTCCACTTCCTCGCGCACGTCGGAGATGCGCTCGAGATTGTCGCGCGTGTGGCGAATCCGGTTCTCGGTCTCGCGCCGACGCTCCTTGTACTTGGAGATGCCGGCCGCCTCTTCCAGATGTCCGCGCAGCTCGTCGGGATGGGCGTCGATGATCTGGCTGATCATGCCCTGCTCGATGATCGAGTAACTGCGCGGGCCCAGGCCGGTTCCCAGGAAAATGTCGGTGATGTCGCGGCGGCGACAGCGGCTTCCGTTGAGGAAGTACTGCGATTGCCCGTCGCGGCTGACCGTTCGCTTGACCGAGATTTCCGCATACTGCGCGAACTCGCCCTGCACGGTGCCGTCGCTGTTGTCGAAGATCAGCTCGACCATGGCCTGGCCGACCGGCTTGCGCGCGCTGGAACCGGAAAAGATCACATCGGTCAGCGAATCGCCGCGCAACCGGCTGGCCGCGCTCTCGCCCATGACCCAGCGGATGGCGTCGATGATGTTGGATTTGCCGCAGCCGTTGGGACCGACGATACCGGTCATGTTGGTGGGCAGATGGAGCGTGGTCGGGTCGACGAAGGACTTGAATCCGGCCAGTTTGATGGTGGTCAGGCGCATGCTGGTCCATGTTCGGGTAAACACCCGGGCATCGATGCCCGGTGCCGCATTCGCGGGAGAACGTCAAGCCGCCACTGTGCCAAGGGTGTCATGCCGGTGCAATCCATCTTTTGACCGTGCTTTGCAATCAATGCATTGCAGAAAACTGTTCGAGTCGATTGAGGGCCATGAACCACCGGCTCGGCATCAAGCACCCGCTGTGGACGACCCGGGAGCGTGGGCCTCTATGGCCAAGGCATGGATCCCCTCGCCCATCATCGAACCGACAGCCTCGTAGACCATGCGGTGACGCTTGATCGGCAGCACGCCGGTGAAGTCGCTGCTGGTGATGCGGATCCGGTAGTGGCCCTGGCCTTCGCCGGCATGGCCGACATGCAGGTGACCTTCGTCGATGACTTCCAGGGCCTGCGGATGAAGTGACTCGACCAGGCAGGCACGAATGCGTTCGACCATCTTCGCGCTCATGGCAGCACCTTCCTGAACGGGCGAACCTCGACCCGCTGGTACACGCCGGCGGCGACGTACGGATCGGCATCGGCCCACGCGCGGGCGTGCTCCAGCGAGTCGAACTCGGCCACGATCAGGCTGCCTTCATAGCCGGCCGGCCCCGGATCCTCGGCATCGATGGACGGAAACGGGCCGGCCAGCAGCATGCGTCCCTGGGCCTGCAGGTCCTTGAGGCGCTCAAGGTGCGCCGGCCGGACCGATGCGCGTGGTTGTGCCGAATCGGCCACGTCGATGCCCACGATTGCGTACCACATGGCAAATGTCTCCAATGGCAGGTCCGGAATCAGGTTGGCTCCCGGCCAGGGATCATGCATGTCTGCCGCACGAAGCGGCCGGGACCATGAATGCCGGTCAGGAACGGTCTTCCGGTTCGTCCTTCCCGGGGTTGCCCGCATGACGTGCCCCGAGTTCCAGTCGCATGTAGGGGAACAGCAGCACGTCGCGGATCGAGGCCGAGCCGGTCAGCAGCATGACCAGGCGGTCGATGCCCACGCCCAGGCCGCCGGTGGGCGGCATGCCGACCTCCAGCGCGCGGATGTAGTCGGCATCGTAGTGCATGGCCTCGTCGTCGCCGGCGTCCTTGGCCTCGACCTGGGCGCGGAAGCGCGCGGCCTGGTCCTCGGGGTCGTTGAGCTCGGAGAAGCCGTTGGCCATCTCCTTGCCGCCGATGAACAGCTCGAAGCGATCACTCATGCCCTTGTCGGTGTCGTGCTCGCGTGCCAGCGGCGAGACCTCGACGGGGTGGTCGGTGATGAAGGTCGGCTGGACCAGGTCGTCCTCGACGGTCTTCTCGAAGATCTCCAGCAGGATCTTGCCCCAGCCCCAGGCATCCTTCACCGACACGCCAAGGCGTTCGGCGTGGGCGGCCATGGCCGCGCGATCGCGGATGTCTTCGGGACGGATGTCCGGGTTGGCCTCGAGCACGGCCTCGTCCATGCGTTTGCGCCGGAAGGCCGGTCCCAGGTCGATGTCCTGCCCTTCCCAGTCCACACGGGTGGTGCCCAGCACCTGTTCGGCCGCATCGCGGATCATGGCCTCGGTGAGGTCCATGATGTCGTGGTAGTCGGCGTAGGCCTGGTACAGCTCGAGCATGGTGAACTCGGGATTGTGCCGGGTGGACACGCCCTCGTTGCGGAAGTTGCGGTTGATCTCGTAGACGCGCTCGAAGCCGCCCACCACCAGGCGCTTCAGATACAACTCCGGTGCCACGCGCAGGTACAGCTGCATGTCCAGCGCGTTGTGATGGGTGACGAACGGTCGCGCCGTGGCGCCGCCGGGGATGACATGCATCATCGGCGTTTCCACTTCCATGAAGCGGCGCGGCTCGGCCTCCAGCCACTGGCGCATGCGGCCGATGATCGCCGAACGCGTGCGGAAGGTCTCGCGTGCCTCGGCGGTGACGATCAGGTCGATGTAGCGCTGGCGGTAGCGGCGCTCGACGTCGGACAGTCCGTGGAACTTGTCCGGCAGTGGGCGCAGGTTCTTGGTCAGCAGGCGCAGGGCGTCGACCTTGATCGACAGCTCGCCGGTACGCGTGCGCATGAGCACGCCTTCGGCACCGACGATGTCGCCGGTGTCCCACCCCTTGAATGCATCGTAGGACTCGTCGCCCAGCGTGCCCTTGTGCACGAACAGCTGGATGCGCCCGGTGAAATCCTGCAGCTGCACGAAGCTGACCTTGCCCTGCACGCGCTTGAGCATGATGCGGCCGGCCACCCTGACGCGACGGGCCTCGTTCTCCAGGGCCTCGGCGGTCCACGCTTCGGCATCGGCGAAGGCTTGCTGCAGGTCGTCCGCGAATGCATCCGGGCGGAAGTCGTTGGGGAAGGCGACGCCCTGCTCGCGCAGGGCATGCAGCTTCGCGCGGCGCTCGGCGATCAGCCTGTTCTCGCTGGCTTCCCGCTCGGCAGCGGTTTCCACCGGCTCCGGAGCATGTTCGTCTGGGGTGTCGCTTGCCTTCATCGAGTGGTTTCCGTGCACATCCAAGCTGTGCAGTGTATGCGAGTCACGGTGCATCACAAAGCTGCGGCACACCTCCCATCAGAAAAACATCATGTGCTCCTCAGGACTCCCATCCGGCAGCGTCCTACCTTCGGTTGCGCCCCGCGGGTTCAGCCGACCGGACCTGGCGCGGACATGACTCGCATCCGGAGCCGTCTCGGGCGGCACACCGCATCCGCACGCAACGCGGCACGACCCGAATCGCGAGCGACCGCCCATGCGCGGGGCACGTAAGGGGAAATGGCCGCGTCACACGCAGTCCCGGCCCGGCCATGCACAACGTTCACTACGGAGGGAAGACCATGAAACGCCGTTATCGCTCGATCCTGCTCGCCCTGGTCGCGTGCCTTTTGGCCGCGAGCCTCGCCACCCCCTCGTTCGCCGCCGGCAAGACGGGCAAGGGCATGGCCGATCACGATGTCGCCACCATCTGGGTGTTCTGGCCCAAGAAGGGCCAGGCCAAGGCCTTCGTGGAAAGCCTGAAGAAACACGTTGCCTGGCGCAAGGGGGCCGGCGACCCGTTCGCCTGGCATGTGTACCAGCCGGTGGTTGGATCCGATCTCGATTTCTACGTGGTCCGGTCCGGCCACCACACCTGGGCCGACATGGACACCGAGGATGCATGGGGCCAGAAGACGGAGGCCGGCAAGCAATTCATGCAGGACGTCGGGGTGCACATCCGCAAGATGCAGCACTTTTTCGGCGTCGCGGACACGAAACTGTCGCACTGGATCGACAGCAAGGACTATCGCTATTACGTCTCCAGCCGTTACCAGTTCAAGCCCGGACATGGCGCCGACGTCAAGGACGTGATGAAGCGGGTGCACGAGGCCGCGACCAAGCAGCATTGGCCCTACAGCTTCGACTTCGAGTACCACGTCGGCGGTTCCGGCGGCATGTCCATCTTCATGCCGATGAAGAACTGGGCCGGCATGGCCGAGCCGTCGCCCACCCTGATGCAGGTCATGACCAAGGCCCTGGGCTCCAAGAAAGCCGCGGAGAAGCTGTTCAACAAGTGGTCCATCGCGATCAAGAAGTACGACAAGACGATCTACGCGTACCGCGCGGACCTTTCCACGCCCTAGGCCACCGCCCGTTGGTCGCGGTCCGGGATGTCCGGGCCGCGATCAGCCGACCGCGTCGGTGCGTTTGGCGCCGGCCTCCAGGCCGGATTTCAGGGCGCCCTCGACGAACTCGTCCAGGTCGCCGTCCAGCACCTTTTGCGTGTCGCTGCGCTCGATGCCGGTGCGCAGGTCCTTGATGCGCGACTGGTCCAGCACGTAGTTGCGGATCTGGCTGCCCCAGCCGATGTCGGACTTGGTCGCTTCCAACGCGTCTTTCTCCGCGTTGCGCTTCTGGATCTCCATCTCGTACAGCTTGGCCGCCAGCATCTTCATGGCGCGGTCGCGGTTGGCATGCTGGCTGCGTTCGGTCTGGCAGGCCACCACGATGCCGCTCGGCTCATGCGTGATGCGCACGGCCGACTCGGTCTTGTTGACGTGCTGGCCACCGGCACCCGAGGAACGGTACACGTCGGTACGCAGGTCCGCGGGATTGATGTCGATGTCGATGCTGTCATCGACTTCGGGCGAGACGAACACCGAGGTGAAGCTGGTATGCCGTCGGTTGTCCGAATCGAACGGGCTCTTGCGCACGAGGCGATGCACGCCGATCTCGGTCTTCAGCCAGCCGTAGGCGTAGTCGCCCTCCACGCGCAACGTGGCCGACTTGATGCCCGCCACGTCGCCGCCGGACACCTCCAGCAGTTCGGTCTTCCAACCGCGGTGCTCGCACCAACGCAGGTACATGCGCAGCAGCATCTCGGCCCAGTCCTGGGCCTCGGTGCCGCCGGCGCCGGCCTGGATGTCGACGAACGCGTTGTTGGCGTCCATCTCGCCGGAGAACATGCGCTGGAACTCGAGCTTTTCCACGCGCCGGGACAGCCCGCGCACGTCCGATTCGATGGAACGGACGGTCTCCTCGTCGTCGTCGGCCGCCGCCATCTCCAGCAGCTCCCCGGCGTCGGACAGGCCGGAAGTCAGCTCGTCGATGCCCTGGACGATGGTTTCCAGGCGGGCGCGTTCACGCCCCAGGTCCTGCGCCCGGGAGGGATCGTCCCAGATCGAGGGATCCTCCAGTTCGCGGGTCACTTCCTCCAGGCGTTCACGCTTGCCCGGGTAGTCAAAGAAACCCCCTGAGCGCGTCGACGCGGCCGCTGAGGTCCGCAATCTGCGCAAGGATCGGATTGGTCTCGCTCATGATGGTCTTCCGTCGTCGTGCAGCCCGGCGTCGCGCCGGGCAAAGGCGGCGAGGATAGCAAATGCCTTGAACGGTTTCAGTCCGCGTCGAAATCTTCCAGCAGCCAGGTGCGCGCCTGCTCGAGCTGGTCACCCGGGAAACTGCGAAATTCGCCGGGGAACAGTGCACTGATGGCCGGGATGGTGTGGTTGAGCCAGCCCACGTCGCCGACGATGGCCACGCGCTCGAAGCCGCTGAAGTGCCGCATGCCGAGCTTGGCATCGTCCCACATGGCGCGCGTCTCGAAACCGGTGAAATCCTCGGCGAAGTGATACAGCAGCCGGACCTTCTCTCGCAGGCTGAACACCGCCTCCAGATCCGGCACGATCACGCGCTCGTAATCGTCCGCGGTCACCTCGCCGTGGGCAACGAAGCCCACCACGCCGGCGGGAAGGTCGGTCATCTGCTCGATCATGCACTCACTCCTGGATGGATCGTGTCTCGTGTCATGCCTTCAGGTACCCGCGTTCGATGGCCAGCCGGTACAGATCCAGCTCCGAGCCGGCACCGAGCTTGCCCATCAGGCTGGCGCGATGGATGTAGACCGTCTTCTGGCCGATGCCCAGCGCGGCTGCGGTCTGCTTGGGCGTCTTGCCCTCGGCCAGCAGCAGGAACACTTCGCGCTCGCGCGAAGTGAGGCGATGCAGGGGGTCGTCCTGCTCGCGCGAGTGTGCCGGGCGGCGACGCGCGATGTCGGAGCTCACGAACTGCCGGCCCTGCATCACGGCGCGCAGGCCGGCGACCAGTTCTTCCGGTGCGGCCCCCTTGGTGACGTAACCGCTGGCGCCTCGGCGCAGGGCCTCGGACACGTACGGTTCGCTGTCGTGCATGCTGAGCACCACGATGCGCGTTTTCGGGGAAATGCTGAGCAGGTGCTCGACCAGCGGAAGTCCGCTGGCATCGGGCAACGAAAGGTCCAGCGCGACCAGGTCCGGAGCGGCGCGCGTGACCGCCTCGACGGCCTCGTCGGCGTTGCAGCACTCGGCGCTGACCTCGAGATCGGGTTCGATCTCGATCAGACTCTTGAAGCCCTCGCGGACAATGGCGTGGTCATCGACCAGTACGATGCGATACATGCCTACGACTGTACCTCCAAACCCGCGCTCGGGGGAGACTCCCCCGGGTGCCGGCCACATGTAAACTGCCACGATCATGCAACTGCAACCCACCTTCCGGATCCGCGGCCCCGTTCTGGGCCTGCTGTACTTCGCGGGCTGGATGCTGCTACTGGCCTACACCGCGCCGCAGTGGATGATTCTTCCCGGCCTGCGCTTCGGTGCGTTCCTGCTGGTTCGTCCCCGTCACTGGCCATGGCTGATCGCCGCCGAATGGGGCGCCCATCTTGCCTTTCGCAGCGGCGACGGCGACGGCATGTTGCGCATGTTCCTGGTCGAGGATGCCCCCCCGGTCCTGGTGGTCAGCGCCTGCGTGGCCGCTTTGCGGCGCTTCGGCATCAAACCCACCCTTCGCACGCCCGAGGATGTCACCCAGCTGCTCACTGCAGCCCTGTTGACCGGATTCGCCAACACCCTTGTCTGCAGCCTGATCGCCGGCCTGTTCCATGTTCCGATGGCTACCGGCGCCATCAGCAGCGTGCTCGGCCTGGAACTTCTGCGCGAGTATCTGGGCAGCATGCTCGTGGTACCGATCCTGGTCATGCTGGTACGAGAGCCGCCCGATCGCCTGGAATGGACCCGGATCCTGCTGGAAACGCTGTTCATCCTTCTGCCGGTGCTGACGGTGCTCCTGATCATGCTCAAGAGTCCGCAACCCCTGCCCGGTTTTGCACGCATCCTGGCCCTGGCACCGGTGCTGCTGCTGGCCTTTCGCAACGGCTGGCGTGGCGCGGCGCTGTCGATGGTGCTCATCAACGGCGGCATGATGGCCTTCACGCGCAACGAACTGCATCACTTCCCCGCCACCGAATCGCTGCTGTTCCTGGCCGTGGCCGGCACCGGCGCCCTGGTCCTGGGTGCGGCCTCGGACGCCCTGCGACGCAGCGGTCGTCGCCTGTCGATCCAGAACGCCCGCCTGGAAGGCGCCAACCGGCGCCTGGATCAGCTGGCCCGACAGCTCAGCGAGGTCGCCCGCCGCAACCTGCGCACCGAAGAACAGCAGCGACGCTACGTGGCAGCCGAACTGCACGACGAGCTGGGCCAGAACCTCACCGCCATCCAGACCCGGGTCAAGCTTGCGCAGACCCGGCTGCGTGACGCCGGACTGGCGGACGTGGCCACCTCGATCAATGACATCCTCGCGCACATGCGTGCCGCCGTACGCCGCCTGCTGAATAATCTGCGCCCCACCGTCCTGGATGAATTCGGACTGGCCCGGGCATTGGAGGAAGGCCCGGTCCACGACCTGCTGAAAACGGCAGGCGTTCGATATCAGATCGATCTGCACGGCAACCTGCAGGACCTGGACGAGGACACCCGTATCACCGTCTACCGGGTGGTGCAGGAAGCGGCCACCAACACCGTGCGGCATGCCATGGCCGGTTGCTTCCAGTTACGCCTGCGCAGCGGCATGCGCAACGGCCATCGCCTGGTGCTGATGGACATCCGGGACGACGGCGTCGGACTGGCCGCCACCGGCCCTGCGCACCGTGGCGGGCACGGATTGCAGAGCATGCGCGATCGCGTGACGGCCCTGGGCGGAACCCTGCGAATACATGTGGGGGATCATGGCACCCGCCTGAGGATTCTGTTGCCGGCAAGTGACCGGGAGAACTGAACATACATTAATAATATCTTGTAATATACTGATTTATATCGTTATTGCATGCTGCCATTCGGGTAGGAAAATTTCCAATATTCACCGAAGCTTAACGTGGGTAAGCTGCATGGGTGTTGTGGGGGAGTCGCCGCATCGCGGCGATCCGAGCCAATCGTGGGGACGGTTGGTTCAAGCATCCGAAGGGAATCGGATTCGCCGGAGAAGGAACCTCCGGAAGCGCATGACGCGCTGCCGGGTCGCAACCGGCTGAAGCCGCGCGAAGAACATGGAGTTCTTCCGCGGCTGTTTTATTGCCTGCAGGATGCCGGATTCATTGCGACCGGATCATTCGTCCGGGTCGCAGTCATTTGCTGCGCGCACGCACGTACAGCACAAGGCTGTGGTCCTCGATCACGTAACCGTGACGCTCGGCGATCTCGTGCTGGAGCTTTTCGATTTCGTCGCTGACGAACTCGATGACCTTTCCGGTGTCTACGTCAATCATGTGGTCGTGGTGCTGGCCCCGATCGAGTTCGAAGACGGCCTGGCCGCCCTCGAAGTTGTGCTTGATCAGGATGCCGGCGGCCTCGAATTGCGTGAGTACGCGGTAGACCGTGGCCAGGCCGATGTCCTCCTGACTTTCCAGGAGGCGTCGGTAGATGTCCTCGGCAGTCAGATGCCGTTGCGGCGATTCCTCGAACAGATGCAGGATGCGCATGCGCGGATGGGTGACCTTCAGACCGGCCTTGCGGAGTTCGTGCGATTCCTGATCCATGAGGGATTTCCCATGCGCATTTGCGCGCCGTGACTGCTTGCCCGTAGTGTATCATCGACCTTTTGCACCAACCCGGATTTCTGCCTCATGCCAAAGCACCTTCGCGCCCTGCTCCTCGCTGTTCTCGCCTGTACGCTCGCGAGTTGCGGGCTGGTGTACAAACCGGTGACCCAGCAGGGCAACCTGATCGACAGGAAGGACATGAGCCAGCTCAAGACGGGCATGACCAAGAGTCAGGTGATTGCACTGCTGGGCACCCCGGCAGTGCATTCGCCTTTCGACCATGACCGCTGGGATTACGTGATGCTGACCAAGGTCCGTGGCAAGAAGTTGGAAGAACACAAGCTGAGCCTGTTCTTCGAATACGGCGCCCTGGCGCGTACCGAAGGCCAGTTCTACGGCCAGAACGCGAACAAGGAGCAGCAGCTGCTGGAGCAGTCCAAGAAGTACCATATCGAATCGCCAGGCAAGGGGCCGCGTGGCGACAAGAACCACGACGGCGACACCGGGGACGGCGACGGAAGCTGAGGGTCAGTCAGTTCGCGGCGCGGCGCGCGGCGCGCAGCCGACGCGCCTGCATCGGGTCGATGCGAAGCGCACGGTACACCTCGACCCGATCGCCATCGCGCAGCACATGATCCCGCCGGACCTTGCGTCCATGGATGCCCACCGGGGACGAATCCAGGTCGAGATTCGGCACTGCACGTTCCAGGTCGCTGGCTAGCAAGGCCATCGCCACCGTCGATCCCGGCGGCAGCAGAACCTCGCGGAGATAGATTCCCTGCGGCCCGGCATAGGCAATCTCGATCCGCATCTTCTCAGCCATAGGCCTGCCTGGCCTCGGCGCAGAAATCGTTGACCATGCGATTGGCCAGACCCTGGAAGCCCAGGCGAAGGGCCGTGCCGCCGAGTCGACTGGCCATCTCGAACTGCAGTTCCAGGGCCACCTTGCAGCCGTGCTCGCCGACCGGCGTGAAGGTCCAGGTACCCTCCAGGCTGCGGAACGGTCCGCTGACCAGATGCATGTCCAGGCGCTCGGGACGATGGCCGGTGTTGCGCGTGGTGAAACTCTGGCGCATGCCGGCGAAGCGCAGGTCCAGCCGGGCCTCGATCACGTGGTCGTCGTGCCGGAGGACCGACGCGCCGACACACCAGGGGAAGCGCTTTGGGTATGCTTGAACGTCATTGACCAGCTCGTACATCTGTTCGGGCGAATAGCGCACCAGGGCGCTGCGGCGGATCTGGACCACGATTGCCTCGTTTCGGTTCGGCCGCAAGACGCGGCGGACGGATCATCTGTACAGTCTAGCGAACATGGCCAAGAACAAGGACAACAAATCCGCTCAGGGCGGCAGCACCATCGCGTTGAACAAGCGCGCCAGGCACGAGTACCACATCGACAAGCGGTACGAGTGCGGCATCGCCCTCCAGGGTTGGGAGGTCAAGGCGCTGCGCGGGGGCCGCATCAACTTCGGCGACAGCTACGCGATCATCAAGGATCGCGAGATCTTCCTGTTCGGCACCTCGATCCCGCCGTTGATCTCGGCGTCGACCCACGTGCTCGCCGATGATCGGCGTACCCGCAAGCTGCTGCTCAACCGTCGCGAGATCGACGAGCTGATCGGCGCCGTCGAGCGCAAGGGCTACACCCTGGTGCCCACCGCGCTGTACTGGAAGAAGAACCGGGTCAAGCTGGAGCTGGGCCTGGCCCGCGGCAAGAAGCAGCACGACAAGCGCGAGGCCGAGAAGGAGCGCGACTGGAACCGCGAGAAGCAACGCATCATGAATGCCCGCAATACCTGAACCTGCAACTGAACGGCGGGTGCACGCGACGGCCGCGCAGCTTGAAAGCCCGGCCATCGCCTATATACTTCGCTTGCCAACAAGCTTTTCCCCGGGGGTGTCATGGCTTCGACGGGGGTAGTGCGATGGCTTGGTGCATGCCGAGGGGGCAGCTTTCCTCGTTAAACCAGCCGCAAAACTCATAATTGCCAACGACAGCAATTACGCTCTCGCCGCTTAAGGCGTAAGCCCCGAACCAGTCTGTGCCCGTGCGGGCCGGTGTAGGGTCATCCACGCGGGACCGCTTCCGGACTGTTGCCTGTCGGCCCGGGAGTCAAATCAAGCAGGCTGGTCCTGCGGTGCGCTTTGCCCACCGTGCTATTGCAGGACGAGACCCAACGGTGAGCTAAGCATGTAGTACCGGGCGTCAAACGCCTTCGGACGCGGGTTCGACTCCCGCCACCTCCACCAATACGGCATCTTCGGATGCCATGAAAAGGCCGGCAACCCAGAGGGTTGCCGGCCTTTTTCATGCTTGCTGTCATGCGCTCATGGGTGAGCCTCGTCGTCCATGTCCGGATCCATGCCGGTGGCGTCCGCCTCGGGCACCCGGATCGTCTGCATGCCCGCGCGACGCAGGCTGCGGTCGAGATCGGCCAACGCGTGATCGCGCAGCTTCTCCCAATCGTGGCGGGCGGCCTGGAAGTTGTGGCGATAGACCGCCAGTGCGCTGCGCTGGCCCTTGGTCGGCGCGCGATCGGCCCCGGCCACGTCGGTCGCCATGCCCGCCAGCACGTCGCTCATGCCGCGCAGGTTGCGCGTGTGCTCGCCGTTGCTGCCGGAGACCAGGGGTGCGGTTTCGGACTCGAGCTTGTCCACGGCCGACAGCAAGCCGGCATGCGCATCGCCCCCGGCCAGTTTGCCGCGCAGGGTGTCGAGCTGCTCGCGCACGGCGTGCACCTGGCGGTAGGTGCCACGGATGCGCTGGAGACTGCGACCCAGCTGCTGCGAGAAGGCCAGCGCCGAGGCCAGCGCGGCCCGGCTGACGTGCTCGCGCGGATCCAGCTTGACCGTGAGCGGTGCGCGGTACTCCCGGCCGTCGGCGTGGAGCACCACTTCATAGCGGCCCGGCAGGACCAGCGGGCCTTCCGGCTTCACCGGCGTGTCCGAATCCCAGGTCGCGGCGATGGAGTAGCCGTACTTGATCGCTTGCGGACGCGAGTAGCGCAGGTCCCAGACGAAGCGGTGCGGACCGGCCTTGGCCGACAACGGTGCGCCCGGTCGCAACCAGCCCTTGGGGAAATAGCGCGTCGCATCCAGGTGCTCGGACTTGTCCTGGCTCGAATAGCGGCGCACCAGGCGTCCCCGTGCGTCGCGGATCTCCAGCGTCACCGGGCCGAGCGCAGCGTGCGCCAGGTGGTAGTCGATGATGGCGCCGGCCGGTGGATTCTTGCCGACCGGCGTCTCCGGCGGCAGCGGCGTGTCCCGGTTCTCGTCCGCGCGCACGCGCCAGGCCTCGGCCGGCGTGTACAGGTGCGCGGGCGCGCCCACGGTGGCGGCGCTGGCCTGGCGCAGGGGCGAGACATCGTCCAGCACCCAGATCGCCCTGCCCTGCGTGGCCGCGATCAGGTCGTTGCCGTGCACCAGCAGGTCGCGCACCCAGGCCGTGGGCAGGTTGCGCTGCAGCGGCCGCCAGTGGTCGCCGTCGTCGAAGGACACGTAGACCCCGTGGTTGGTACCGGCATACAGCAGGCCGGCCTTCTTCGGGTCGGCGCGCACCACGGTAACGAACTGGTCGCGCGGCAGCCCGGCGGATACTTCCGTCCAGTGCCGGCCGTCGTCGTGCGTGCGCCACACGTGCGGGGTGAAATCGCCCTGGCGGTGGCGGTTGACGGCTGCATAGGCGGTCCCGGGCTGCAGCGGCGAAAGATCCAGCGAGGCCACCTTGGACCAGATCGGCAGGCCCGGCGGCGTGACGTTGCGCCAATGTTTGCCGCCATCTGCGGTCCGCTGGATGTGGCCGTCGTCGGTGCCGATCCAGATCACCTTGTTGCTGCGCGGCGACGGGGCGATGGAATAGATCACGCCGTAACCGCAGTCATAGGCCTGGCGCGGCGTGGGATTGCCGTCACAGTGCTTCGCACCGCGCTTGCGGCCGTTCAGCGGCGGGCTGATCACCTGCCAGTGCTGGCCCTGGTCGGTACTGCGGAACAGCACCTGCGCGCCCATGTACAGCGCATACGGCGGCTTGGCCGAAAACGCGATCGGGGTGATCCAGGTGTAGTGGTAGCGGTAGTCGGTCGGCCGGGCCCCGTAGCTGTTGACCGGCCACGGGGTGACGTTCTGCACCACTCCCGTCTTGCGGTTCCAGCGCGACACGCGCCCGCCCAGGCCCGAACCGAACACGATGCCGGGATCGCCCGGATACGGGATGTCGTAGTCGCGCTCGTCGCCGCCGACCGGATTCCAGTCGCGATAGCTGATCGAGCCGTAGTCGCTGCGACTGGCGATGCCGACGGTGCCCGAATCCTGCTGGCCGGAATAGATCCAGTACGGGAACTGGTGGTCGGCGGCCAGGTGGTAGAACTGCCCGGTCGGCTGGTTGTACCAGCTCGACCAGGTCCTGCCGCCGTTGACGGTGATCACCGCGCCCTGGTCGCTGGCGGTGATCATGCGCTGCGGATCGCGCGGGTCGATCCACAGGTCGTGGTAGTCGTCGCCGCCCGGCGCCCCCTTGATGATGGTCCAGTGCCGTCCGCCGTCGTCGGAACGGCGGATCGAGCGGCCCATGGCATAGATGCGGTCGGGGTCTTTCGGATCCGCGGTGATGCGGCCGAAGTAGTCGCTGGCCATCCAGCCGGCATGCCCGACCTGGTGCCAGCTGGCGCCGTCGTCGTCGGAGCGGTACAGCCCGCTTTTGTGGCCGTCGCTGGTGTCGCCGAGGATGGCGTACAGCCGATGGCCGCGTGCGGTGGCGATGCCGATACGGCCGAGTTTGCCGGCGGGCCAGCCATGTCCCTGGACGCGCGTCCAGGTCACGCCGCCGTCGGTGGAACGATACAGGCCGCTGCCCGGCCCCGCATTGGGCTGGAAGTAGGACAGCCATGGATAGTTTCGCACCTGCCAGGCCGCCGCGAAGACCACCTGCGGGTTTTCCGGATCGGCGGCCATGTCGACGATGCCGGTGTCCCGGTTGATGAACAGCGTCTGCTTCCAGGTGCGTCCGCCGTCGGTGGAACGGAACGCGCCGCGCTCGTGGTTGCCGTTGAAGTAGTGCCCCAGGGCGCCCACCAGCACGGTGTCCGGATGCTTCGGATCGACCAGGATGGCGCCGATGTGGCGGGTGTCGGCCAGTCCCACGTGATGCCAGGTCTTTCCGGCGTCGTCGGATCGGTACACGCCGTTGCCCGATCCCACGTCGTAGCGCGCGGCCACCTGGCCGGTTCCGGCATAGATCACGTCCGGATTCGACGGCGCCACAACGATGGCACCGATCGAGGCTGCACCTTGGTGGCTGAACGTGGGTTTCCAGGTGCGCCCGGCATCCACGGTCTTCCAGACCCCGCCACCTGCGGTGCCGATGTAGAACGTGTCCGGTCGCGAAGGTACCCCCGCCCCCATGGTGGCCCAGCCGCCCCGGAACGGTCCGACCAGGCGCCACTCGAGCGACTTCGAGGCGCTGCCCGAAGGTGGCGGCGACGACCATGCAGTACCACACGCACAACAGGCTGCGGCAGCCAGTACCAGGACGCGTAACGATCGATGCAACGCCATCGAGTTCCCCTGCTTGTTGAAACGAACGCCCAAGATACTCCGATGCCGTGACCCTTCGCATCACCCGGGCTTCATGCTCATCCGCGGTCCGGGGACTCGACGCCCTCCGGCCAAGAGCCGGAAAGAGCAGTCACCCATGGCATAGGCCATCGGTCAGGGTGGACATCGTGTCGCTTGGTGTTATAGTTCACTACAACACCACTTAACCAGACCACTAAGGAGGTCGTCATGAGCACTCGCAAGATTGTTGCAGCCGCTGTATCGGTGGCCATCGTCGCTTCTTCGTTCGCCATGTTCCAAGCCAGCTCGCAGGTCCGTTTCAGCACGACCGTCCAGGCGACCTCGATCGCCGAAGACGGCCGCCCCGTGACGCGACTGGCACCGGTCACTGTCCTGGCCAGTCCTTTGCCGAACGTCACTGTCGGCAATCTCGACATCGGTTCGGGCGCGCCCCAGTCGGGTCTTGCCCTGCCGTCGCTGGACAGCGGTTCACAGATGAGCATGCCGTA
This sequence comes from uncultured Gammaproteobacteria bacterium, assembly GCA_963817755.1. Lineage (GTDB taxonomy): Bacteria > Pseudomonadota > Gammaproteobacteria > Xanthomonadales > Rhodanobacteraceae > Oleiagrimonas. The sequence goes on along the minus strand of CAWFPB010000003.1, from coordinate 599,161 downwards.
CTATTCGTTTGCCACGAACCTGCAGTCCATCATCAAGGAATGAAGGCATGACCATCACCTGGAACGACAACGTCCCGATCTATCGCCAGCTGCGCGCACGCGTGGTGGCGATGATCCTGGACGGCGCGCTGGCCGAGGGCGATGCCCTGCCCTCGGTCAGGCAGGTCGCGGCCGACTACCAGATCAACCCGTTGACGGTTTCCAAGGCCTACCAGGAACTGGTCGACGAGCACCTGGTGGAGAAACGCCGCGGCCTGGGCATGTTCGTCACCGAGGGCGCCCGCGGGAATCTGCTGGATTCCGAGCGCGAACGCTTCCTGCGCGAGGAATGGCCGGCCCTGAAAGCCCGCATCCAGCGCCTGGGGCTCAATCTGGAGCAGCTCATGAACGCTGCGGACAACGACAAGGAGAATCACTCATGAGCGCGGCTATCGAAGCGACGAAGCTGACCAAGCGCTACCGTTCGACCCTGGCCCTTGACGAGGTCGACTTCCGCATCGAATCCGGACGCATCATCGGGCTGATCGGGCCCAACGGCGCCGGCAAGACCACGGCGCTGAAGGCCATTCTCGGCCTGACCGATTTCGAGGGTTCGCTGAACGTGCTCGGCATGGATCCGCGCAAGAGCCGCGAGGCGCTGATGCGCGAGGTGTGCTTCATCGCCGACGTCGCCGTGCTTCCGAGATGGATCAGCGTCGAGCAGGCCGTCGACTTCGTCGAGGCCATCCACCCGCGTTTCGATCGCACCCGCTGCGAGCAGTTCCTGGCCCGCACCAAGCTGCAGCCGAAACACAAGGTCAAGCAGATGTCCAAGGGCATGATCGTGCAGCTGCATCTGGCCCTGGTCATGGCCATCGACGCGCGGCTGCTGGTGCTGGACGAACCCACGCTGGGCCTGGACATCCTCTACCGCAAGCAGTTCTACCAGAGTCTCCTGGAAGACTACTTCGACGAGAACAAGACCATCCTCATCACCACCCACCAGGTCGAGGAAATCGAGCACATCCTCACCGACCTGATGTTCATCCGCGACGGGCACATCGTGCTCGATGCCGACATGGACCGCGTGGGCGAGCGCTTCATCGAGGTGATGGTCGAGAACGACCGCGCCGATGCCGCGAGGGCCCTGGAGCCCATCGACGAACGCACCGTGTTCGGCAAGCACATCTTCCTGTTCGACGGCGTCGAACGCGCACGGCTCGAGGCGCTGGGCGAGACCCGCCGCCCCTCGGTCAGCGACCTGTTCGTCGCCACCATGAAAGGGACCTACGCATGAAGACCTATTACTGGCTGATCAAGCGCGAGTTCTGGGAGAACCGCGGCAGCTTCCTGTGGGCGCCGGTGATCGCAACCGGTGTCTTCCTGGCACTCAACATCATGGGCATCATCACGTTCGAGGTGTTCGCCGCCAAGCACGGCATCCGCATCAGCGGTCTGAACATCGACCAGCTGGTGCACAACATGAACGGCAAGGACATGGCCAACCTCGGCGTCGGTATCGACCTGGCGATGATGTCGGCCAGCAGCCTGCTGGGCATCGTGCTCGGCATCGTGGTGTTCTTCTATTGCCTGGGCTCGCTGTACGACGACCGTCGTGACCGCAGCATCCTGTTCTGGAAATCGCTGCCGATCTCCGATCGTGACACGGTCTTCTCCAAGGCTTTCAGCGCCGCCATCCTGGCCCCCGTGATCGCCACGATCTGCGGACTGATCGGTGCCGTGGTGATGCTGCTGATGGTGATGCTGGTGGCCGCGTTCCACGGCGTGCATCTGTGGGCTCTGCTCGGTCATGCACACCCGATCCGGACCATGGCCACGATCATCGCCATCATCCCGGTCAACCTGGTCTGGGCCCTGCCGACCATCGGCTGGCTGATGCTGTGCTCGGCATGGGCGAAGAACAAGCCCTTCCTGTGGGCGCTGGCGGTCCCGGTGGGCCTGGGCATCATGGTGAGCTGGTTCGGCTTCATGGGCCTGTTCGACGTCTCCAACGGCTGGTTCTGGAAGAACATCGTGGTGCGCTCGCTGTTCAGCGTTTTCCCCAACGGCTGGATCGATGGCGCGCAGGTCCATATCTCCGGTTCGCACGGGTTCGACCTCAGCCACCATTTCGACAAGCTGGTCGGCATCGGTACCGCATGGTCGCAACTGGGTCGTGCCGACTTCCTGGTCGGCGGCGTGATCGGCCTCGCCATGATCACGGCGGCGATCTGGTTCCGTGGCCGTCGCGACGATTCCTGACATTTCCAGCCCGCCCCGGGCCGCACGGCCCGGGGCCCACCAAGAGAGGCTCCCCATGTCCATTTCCCGCCCCTTCATCGCCGCAGCGGTCCTCCTGGCCGTCATCGCCGTGCCCGCATGCGGTCGCAGCCATACCAGCATCAACATCTCCGACGGAAACATCATGCTGCACGACGGCTACGTCACCGTGCACGCCGACAATGCACCGACAGCCACCGTGACCGCGGACGGCGCCTTGCGGATCGGGTCCCGCGACATCCAGGTCGACCCGAACCAGCGCCAGATGCTGCGCAACTATTACAGCGATGCCGTGCACATCGGCCACCAGGGGATCGCGATCGGAAAGGCCGGTGCGCACATGGCCGGCGGCACCGTCGGCGACGTGTTCAAGAACCTGTTCAGCGGCCACCCGGACCGCATCGATGCCGATGTGAACAAGCGCACCGACAAATTGCTGGCCAAGGTGCAGGGGATCTGCGACGGCCTGCAATCGCTGCAGTCCACCCAGGATGCCCTCGCCGGCCAGCTCGCCGCGTTCCGTCCGTACGCGCGACTGCATGCCTCGGACATCGACAAGTGCCACGCGGACATTTCGAAAGCCCGCAGCGAGACCGCCAGGCACACGCACTGACCGGTCAGCGCAAACACACGCATGAAAAAAGCGCCCGGTCCGCTACCGGGCGCTTTTTGATGGTCGACTGTCCCGGCGGATATCGCCCGGAGCGACCTACTTGCCGCCCTGGATGCCGCCCTTGGTCAGCTCGACCGGATCCAGCAGGCGCTTGAGATCGGCATCGGACAGGCCGGTGGTCTCGCGCGCGACCTCCATGATCGGCCGCTTTTCCTTGTAGGCCTGCTTGGCCGTGGCCGCGCCCTTCTCGTAGCCGATCACCGGATTGAGTGCGGTCACCAGCACCGGGTTCTTGTCCAGCGCGCCGGCGATGTTGTCCTTGTTGACCTTGAAGGTGGCAATCGCCTTGTCCGCCATCAGGCGCGAGATGTTGGCCAGGATCGAGATCGACTGCAGCAGGTTGTAGGCGATCACCGGCAGCATCACGTTGAGCTGGAAGTTGCCGGCCTGGCCGCCCACGGTGATGGTGGCGTCGTTGCCGATCACCTGGGCGGCGACCATGGCCGCGGCCTCGGGGATCACCGGGTTGATCTTGCCCGGCATGATCGACGATCCGGGCTGCAACGCCTCCAGCTCGATCTCGCCCAGGCCGGCCAGCGGGCCGGAGTTCATCCAGCGCAGGTCGTTGGCGATCTTCATCAGCGACACCGCGTAGGTCTTGAGCACCCCGGACAGTTCCACCGCGGCGTCCTGCGAGGAGATGCCCTCGAAGTAGTTCTCGGCCGACTCGAACTTCACCTTGGTCATCTTCTTCAGCTCGGTGGCCACGGCCGGCCCGATCTTCGGATCGGCGTTGATGCCGGTGCCCACGGCGCTGCCGCCCAGCGGCAGGCGACGCATGCGCTTGAGCGCGTCCTCGACGCGCTCGATGGCCGAACCCACCTGCGCCGACCAGCCCGACAGCTCCTGGCCGAAGGTCACCGGCATGGCGTCCATCAGGTGGGTGCGTCCGGTCTTGGCCACGTTCTTGAGCTGGCGTGCGCGCTTGTCGAGGGCCTTCTTGAAGTGCTTGAGGGCCGGCAGCAGCTGCTCGCTGGCGGTCAGCGTGGCGCTGACGTGGATCGCGGTCGGGATGACGTCGTTGGAGCTTTGCCCGTAGTTGACGTCATCGTTGGGGTGCACCTTGCGGCCGCTGTCGCGGTGCGCGATGTGCGCGATGACCTCGTTGGCGTTCATGTTCGAGCTGGTGCCCGAGCCGGTCTGGAAGATGTCGATCGGGAACTGGTCGTCGACCTCGCCGGACATCACCTTCCCGGCCGCCTTGCGGATGGCCGCCGCCTGCACCTTGGGCATGTGGCCCAGCTTGGCGTTGGCCTCGGCCGCGGCGGACTTGATCAGGCCCAGGGCGCGGATGAACTCGCGCGGCACGGTCAGGCCCGAGACCGGGAAATTCTGCACCGCGCGCTGCGTCTGCGCGCCCCACAGGGCATCGGCGGGCACCTTCAGCTCGCCCATGCTGTCGTGTTCGGTTCGGAAGTTGCTCATCGGGACTCCGCTGCGATGGGGGAAACCATCATTATAGCGGGCCGCGCGGCCACGGGACCGGCGCTAGGACCAGTCCGGACCGGGAAGCGCGTCGAACAGGCGGTGCAGACCTTCGTCCCATTCGACGTGGACCCGGTTCATGTAGGGGTCGTCCTCCAGCAGCCGCTTGCGCCTCTCCACGCGCAGGCTGCCGGCGCGATAGACCAGCATGTCGATCGGGGCGCCGACGGAAAGGTTCGAGCGGATGGTGGCGTCGAAGGAGATCAGGGCGCACTTGACGCCTTGGTCCAGCGAGGAATCGTGGCCGATCATGCGGTCCAGGATGGGCTTGCCGTACTTGATCTCGCCGATCTGGAAGTACGGGGTGTCGGGCTGCGACTCGATGTAGTTGCCTTCCGAGTAGACCAGGAACATCCGTGGATCCTCGCCGGCGATCTGCCCGCCCAGGATGAAGGTGGCGGACACGTCGATGTTCTGCTCGCGCAGGTATTTCTCGTCATGGTCGCGCACCTCGCGCATGGCGTCGCCCAACAGCCGGGCGGCCTCGAACAGGGAGGTCACGTTCATCAGCGACGGTGCCTGCGCATCCTCCCGGGCACGCATGTCCAGCAGGTTGAGCGCGTTCTGGGTCACCGACAGGTTGCCCGCGGAAAGGGCCACCAGGACCCGCTCGCCGGGCGTGTCGAAGACGCGCATCTTGCTGAACCGCGCGATCTTGTCGATGCCGGCATTGGTCCGCGAGTCGGAGACGAAAACGAGCCCGTCTTCAAGGCTCATGCCAATACAGTAGGTCATCGTGGGTGGGACCGGTCGGTCGCATGCGAGGACAGGCAGCTTACCACCGGCATCGTCCACCCGGTCTTCCGCGCGTCAGCTTGCATTGCCCGTGTGGGTGGAAGTCATGAACTGGTCCACGATGGCCTGCGACAGGCGCCCCAGCCGCTGCATGAAGTCGTCCAGGAACACGTTGATACCCTGTTGCTCCACGTCCTGCATGCGCCCATAGCGCAGGCTGGCGGCCAGTGCGCCGGCCTGGCGTTCGGCTTCGCTGCCCGGCGTGTCGGAAAGCATCTCGAGGATGCGATGCAGCCAGCGCGTGCACGTGGCCAGGGACCGTGGCATGTCCTGCTGGAAGATCATCATTTCCGAAACATGCACGGGCAGCACCGCGTCGCGATAGTGCTTGCGATAGGCCTCGAAGGCCGAGATCGCCTGCAACATCGCGCTCCACTGGTAGTACTGGATGAAATCGCGGGAACCCGACTCGCCCTCATCCCCCTGGGCAAACTTGATATCGAGCAGGCGCACGGTGTTGTCGGCGCGCTCCACGGAAGTGCCCAGGGTCATGAAGTGGTAGCCCTCGTCCCGGCTCATGGTGCCGAGCGTGACACCGCGGAATGCAGCCGAGCGCGTCTTGACCCATTCCAGGAAAGGGGAAAGGCCGTCGCTGGTGGCGGCGTCCTCCGAGGCCTCCTCCAGCTCCAGCCAGGACGTGTTGAGCTCCTGGTACATCTCGGCCGTGATGGCGCCTCGTTGGGCGCGGCCCAGTTCACGCCCCTGGAACATGCAGTTGCGGATCGACATCGGGTTATCGGGATCCAGCATCAGCCACTGCAGGACACGCCCGGATTCGATCTCGCCGCAACAGGTGTTGTACAGGTCGAGCTGGCCGAGGGCATCCAGGGCACGGCGCCAGGCCGTGGTCGAGGACTTGCCCGGGTCCAGGCGAGCCGGCAGCAACGAGATGCGCTGTGCCAGGTCGATGAGCCGGGCGTTGTTCTCGGCGCGCTCGACGTAGCGCGCCAGCCAGTACAGATCGCTTGCGGTACGACACAGCATGTCTCAGCCCTCCAGAACCCAGGTGTCCTTGGTGCCCCCGCCCTGCGAGGAATTGACCACCAGCGATCCCTCGCGCAACGCCACGCGGGTCAGCCCGCCCGGCACCACCAGGGTCTCGCTGCCGCTGAGCACGTACGGTCGCAGGTCCACGTGGCGCGGGGCTACGCCGGACTCGACGAAGGTCGGGCACGTCGACAGCGACAGGGTCGGCTGGGCGATGTAGCGCTCGGGCTCGTCCAGGATCTGCCTGCGAAACGCCTCGATCTCGGCCTTGCTTGCCGTGGGGCCGATCAGCATGCCGTAGCCGCCGGCACCCTGGGCCTCCTTGACCACCAGCTCGTCCAGGTGCTCGAGCACGTAGCGCCGGTCGTCTTCGTGCCGCAGCTTCCAGGTCGGCACATTGAGCAGGATCGGGTCCTCGCTCAGGTAGAAGCGGATCATCTCGGGCACGTACGGGTAGATCGACTTGTCGTCGGCCACGCCGGTACCGAAGGTGTTGGCCAGCGTGACCCGTCCGGCCGCGACCGCGGAGAACAGCCCGGGCACGCCGAGTACCGAATCGGGACGCAGGACCAGCGGATCGAGGAAGTCGTCGTCGATGCGGCGGTAGATCACGTGCACGCGGCGCGGCCCGCGGGTGGTGCGCATGTAGACCGTCTGGTCCTCGACGAACAGGTCCTGCCCTTCCACCAGCTCCACGCCCATCTGCTGGGCCAGGAAGGCATGCTCGAAATAGGCCGAGTTGTACGAACCCGGGGTCAGCACCGCCACCACCGGTTCGTCCAGGCCCTCCGGACCGACCGATTGCAACGTCTCCAGCAGCATGGCCGGATAGTGCTCGACCGGCGCCACGGCCTGGGCGGCGAACAGCTCGGGGAACAGGCGCATCATCATCTTGCGGTTCTCGAGCATGTAGGACACGCCCGAGGGCACGCGCAGGTTGTCTTCCAGCACGTAGTACTCGCCCTCGCCGGCGCGCACGATGTCGATGCCGGCAATGTGCGCATACACGTCGTTGGGCAGGTCGATGCCCTGCATCTGCGGCCGGTACTGCGAATTGCGCAGCACCAGCGACTCGGGGATCACGCCGAATTCGAGGATCCGCCGGTCGTGGTAGATGTCGTGCAGGAACATGTTCAACGCCCGCACCCGCTGGACCAAACCGGCCTCCAGCACGTTCCATTCCCCGGCGGGAATGATGCGCGGCGCGATGTCGAACGGGATCAGGCGTTCGCCACCACTCTCCTCGCCGTAGACGGCGAAGGTGATGCCCACCCGGTGGAAGGATATCTCCGCCTGGCGACGCTTCTGCGCGATGCGCGCGTCGCGGGTTTCATGCATCCAGTCGGCGAAGCCGGCATAGTGCGGGCGGACTTCGCCCTCGGGGTCGTACATCTCGTCATACGGCGGGCTTGCGCTCATGATGGGCTCCCTGCACCGGCCGAAGAGCGGCCGGCAACGTTCGCGGCACGTACTCGACCATCCTTGCACACTTGGCGTGAAGATCCGGCTAACCGGCATTCCGGCCGTCCGGACAAAACCCCGCAGGCGGACAACTCGATTACAATGGGCGTTGGTTCCGACCGGAAGTCCGTTTCATGTCCCTGACCCCGCTGACCGCCCTTTCGCCGCTGGACGGCCGCTATGCCGCCAAGGTCGAGTCGCTGCGCCCGATCTTCAGCGAATTCGGCCTGATGCATCGCCGCGTGCGTGTCGAGATCGCCTGGCTACTGGCGCTCGGCGCCGAACACGGAATTGCCGAACTGCCGCCCTTCCCGGACACGGCGCGCCAGCGCCTGGAAGCCATCGCCGAGGACTTCGCGGTGGCGGACGGTCAGCGCATCAAGGACATCGAGGCCACCACCAATCACGACGTCAAGGCGGTCGAATACTTCATCAAGGAACGCATCGGCGAGGACAACGACCTGGCCAGGGCAAAGGAATTCGTGCATTTCGCCTGTACCAGCGAGGACATCAACAACCTCGCCTATGCGCTGATGCTGCGCGACGCCCGCGAGCAGGTACTGCTGCCCCAGCTCGACGCCGTCATCGAGACCCTGCGCACCATGGCGCATGCACATGCCGATCTGCCCATGCTCTCGCGCACGCACGGCCAGACTGCCTCGCCCACCACCCTGGGCAAGGAGATGGCCAATGTCGCGGCGCGTCTGCAGCGCCAGCGCGGCCTGCTGGCCCGCGTGGAGATCCCGGCCAAGATCAACGGCGCGGTCGGCAACTACAATGCCCATGCCGTCAGCTACCCGGACGTCGACTGGCCCGCCTTCTCGCAGCGCTTCGTGGAAAGCCTGGGCCTGGACTTCAATCCCTGGACCACCCAGATCGAACCGCATGACGGCGTGGCCGAATACTGCGACGCGGTGCGCCGCACCAACGTCATCCTGATCGACCTGGCGCGCGACATATGGGGATACATCTCCCAGGGCTATTTCAAGCAGGCGCTGAAGGAAGGCGAAGTCGGCTCCTCGACCATGCCGCACAAGGTCAACCCCATCGACTTCGAGAACGCCGAGGGCAATTTCGGCGTGGCCGATGCCCTGCTCGACCATTTCGCGCAGAAGCTGCCGATCAGTCGCTGGCAGCGCGACCTGACCGACTCGACCGTCCTGCGCGGCCTGGGCACCGCCTTCGGCCACACCCTGGTCGGCCTGGCGTCGCTGCGCAAGGGCCTGGGCAAGCTCCAGGTCAATCCGGACCGGCTGGCCGCCGATCTGGATGACGCCTGGGAAGTGCTGGCCGAGGCCGTGCAGACGGTGATGCGACGCCACGGCCTGCCCAATCCCTACGAACAGCTCAAGGCGCTGACCCGCGGACAGGGCATCACCCGCGAGTCGATGCGCGAGTTCATCGGCGGCCTGGATGTTCCCGGGGCCGACAAACAGCGTCTGCTCGAACTGACTCCGGCGACGTACATCGGCCTGGCCGGCGAACTGGCCCGCGACGTATGAATTCGGGCGATGCCGTCGGCCCTCTCGACGAGCGCCGCGCACAGGGCGTGACCGAGCTTTCGGTTCCCGACCTGGAACGTTCGCTCGCGTTCTACGCAGACCTTGGCTTCGCGGTCACGCGCCGTCATGGTGGCTTCGCCGTGTTGAGTGGATACGGCTGTCGCCTGTTCCTGGCTCAGGACACGAGCATGTCCGATATGCCGGACCGTCGCTGCAACCTGCGCATCGTCGTCGACGATGTCGATACGATACGTGCCCTGGCTGGCCGAATCGCTGCACCGATCACCCGTGAACTCGCCGACCGAGGGTATGGCCTGCGCGATTTCAGCATCCTCGACCCGACCGGCTTCGGCCTTCGTTTCGCCCAGTTGCTGCCCTGACCCCGGGCACACGGTCAACCGATACAATATCGCTATGAGTGCACGTCCCACCACGGCTCTGCCCATCGAAGTCCAGGGTTCCGCCCGCCATCCGCTGGGCATGCCCCCTGCCCGATTCCTCGAGCAGTACTGGCAGAAACATCCCTTGCTGATCCGCCAGGCCTTCCCCGGGTTCCAGCCCCCCATGGACGAGGGCGACCTGGGCGGACTCTCCTGCGAGGACATGGCACTCTCGCGCATCGTCGTGCGCGATGACGAAAGCGACACCTGGGAACTGCACCAGGGCCCGTTCGTGGAAGACGAATTCGCGCAACTGCCCGACGACCACTGGACGCTGCTGGTCCAGGACGTGGACAAGTGGGACACCGACGTGGCACGGCTGCTCGACCCGTTCCGCTTCCTGCCCTCCTGGCGCATCGACGACGTGATGGTCAGCTACGCCGAGGACGGCGGCGGCGTGGGTCCGCACACCGACCAGTACGACGTGTTCCTGCTGCAGGGCAAGGGGCGGCGCCGCTGGTCCATCGACGTGCGCCCGGATGCGCCGCAGGATTTCCGCGACGACGTCGAACTGAAACTGCTGCGCCATTTCGACCCCACCCACACATGGGTCCTGGAACCGGGCGACATGCTGTACCTGCCCCCCGGCATACCGCACGACGGGGTCGCCGAGGGCGCCGGCATGACCTTCTCGGTCGGCATGCGCGCACCGTCCGAGGCCGAGTTGCTGCTGGACCTGTCCGAGCATATCGCCGAGGGCCTGCCCGAGACCCGACGCTACACCGACCCCGACCTGCGACCGGCACCCACGCCCGGCGAGATCGACGAGGCGGCCCTGAACCGGCTCGGCAACAAGCTCGGACCGCTGGGTGACATGTTGTCCCGCGACGGCCTGGCGGAATGGTTCGGTCGATTCATCACCCGCTACCGAAGCGCCCAGTTCGCAGCGCCGCCGGCACGACGCATGACGCGCAAGCAGCTGCTCAACGCCTTGGCCGCCGGTGCCACCTTCGTGCGCCACCCGTGGACCCGATTCGCCTGGGTGCGGCGCCGTGGCGGTGCCACCTTGTTCGCCGGCGGCGAGGCCTACCGCTGCACCCTGAGCATGGCCCGCTGGCTGTGCAGCGACCGCATCCAGCATCTGACCAAGCCGCCCGACGAAGCGGCCCAGGACGTGCTCCTGGCCCTCATCAACGATGGTCACCTGGTGCTCAAGCGGGGCCGCAGCAGATGAGTACGGATGCGGGCTTCCACGTCGAGCCGGCCGACTGGTCGACCGACCGGGACGCCCTGCGCGCCGTCCGCGAGGCCGTGTTCATCCGGGAGCAGCAAGTCCCGATCGAGGAGGAGTGGGACGACCTCGATCCCGATTGCCGGCACGTACTGGCCCGCGATACGGACGGCAGGGCCATTGGTACCGGCCGCCTCACGCCACGTCGCAGCATCGGTCGCATGGCGGTGCTGGCCGACTGGCGCGGGCGCGGCGTCGGCGCGGCCCTGCTGCAGGCGCTGGTGGACCAGGCGCGGGCCCTCCGGTGGGAATGCGTGCGCCTGAACGCCCAGGTCCAGGCCATCGGCTTCTACGAGCGCTTCGGTTTCCGCGTCGAAGGCGAGACGTTCATGGAGGCGGGCATCGAGCATCGCAGCATGACCCGCGCGCTGGAACCCTTTGCCACGGCCCCGGGAGAACGCGGCACGCCACGCATCCAGCCCGAATACCGCGTGCTGGAAACCGAAACGCGCAACGACCTGGTCGCGGCCGTGACACAGCTGCTTGCCGATGCCCGCCATGCCGTGATCATCCACCATCGGGACCTGGCGCCCGGCGTGCTCGACCACGAGAACGTACTGGCCGAATTGCGTCGCCTGGCCACGTCCGGGCGCGGGGCCGAGCTGCGCCTGCTGCTGGGCGATCCGGACAAGCTGCTGCGCGACGGGCACCGGCTGGTTCCCCTGGCCCAGCGGCTGACCAGCACCATTCATTTGCGCGTCCCGATCGAGGAAGCGGACATGGCCTACCCCTCCGCGTTCCTGGCCAACGATGTCGGCGGCTACCTGATGCTCCCGCTGGCCGAACGCCACGAGGGCCGAGGCGCCACCTGCAATCCCGGCAAGAACCGGGAATTGATGCGCTACTTCGACGAAGTCTGGGAACGCGCGGCCCCGGCCACGGTCCTGCGCAGCCTCGGACTCTGAACAAAGCCCTTCATGGCATGCCCGATGGCCCGCATCCTTGCCGCAATGCCGTATCAAGCGGCTATAATTAACGGGATTTTGAGCCTGCAGGACGAATACATCGCCCTGACCGGGCCCGAAACGACCCTCCGGCGTGCGCCAGCGCGCCCTTTTCATTTTTGCCGGTGGTGACGTGAGCGCAAACCTCATCCGCGAATTCATGGATTCCTCGCAACTCGGCAGCAACGCCGACTACGTCGAGGAGTTGTACGAAACCTGGCTTTCCGATCCCTCGGCCCTGCCCGAATCGTGGTCCGAATATTTCGCCAAGCTGGCCGATGGCCATGCCGGCGATGTCCCGCATTCGGCCGTCATCGCCCGCATCGAGGCCGCCCAACGCCTGCGCGACAGGAGTGGCGGGACCGCCGTGCCGATGAGCGACAAGCACGCACGCAAGCAGGCCGGTGTGCTGCGCATCCTCACCGCCTACCGCTCGCGCGGCCACCTGGGCGCCGACCTGGACCCGCTGAAGCTGGCCAACAAGTTGCCCGCACCGGACCTTGGCCTGCCCTTCCACGGCCTGGACGAATCGGACCTGGACACCGAGTTCGACACCGGCACCTACTGCGGCGGCGACGCCGGCCGCATGAAGCTGCGCGACCTGCTCGAGCGCCTGAAAAAAACCTACACCCGCTCGATCGGCGCCGAATTCATGCACATCAGCGACCATGAGCAACGGCGCTGGATCTATTCGCGTCTGGAAAAGGCCGCCGGCGAACCGGGACTCAGCGACGAGGAAAAGCGTCGCGTGCTCGAGCGTCTGACCGCGGCCGACGGCCTGGAGCGCTACCTGCATACCCGCTACGTCGGCCAGAAGCGCTTCTCGCTGGAAGGCGGCGACAGCCTGATCCCGATGCTCGACGCCCTGATCCGCCGCTGCGGCGAGGACCAGATCGAGGAACTGGTGATCGGCATGGCCCACCGCGGCCGCCTGAACATGCTGGTCAACACCCTGGGCAAGCCGCCTTCGGAGCTGTTCGACGAGTTCGAGGGCAAGTTCCAGCACCCGGACGACCCCGAATACAGCGGCGACGTGAAATACCACATGGGCTTCTCCGCCGACGTCAAGACGCCCAGCGGCAACGCCGTGCACCTGGCCATGGCCTTCAACCCGTCGCATCTGGAGATCGTCGATCCGGTGGTCATCGGCTCGGTGCGCGCACGCCAGACCCGCCGCCGCGACGAGGCCCATGAAAAGGTGCTTCCCCTGCTGATCCACGGCGATGCCGCCTTTGCCGGTCAGGGCGTGGTGATGGAAATCCTGCAGATGTCGCAGGCACGCGGATTCGCCGTCGGCGGCACCGTGCACGTGGTCATCAACAACCAGGTCGGCTTCACCATCTCCAATCCGCGCGACGCGCGCTCGACGCTGTACTGCACCGACGTGGCCAAGATGGTCAACGCGCCGGTCTTCCACGTCAACGGCGACGATCCGGAAGCCGTGGTGCAGGTAGCCCGACTGGCTTTCGAATTCCGTCGCCAGTACAAGAAGGACGTGGTCATCGACCTGGTCTGCTACCGCCGCAACGGCCACAACGAGGCCGACGAGCCGGCCGCCACGCAGCCGCTGATGTACCAGGTCATCCGCAAGCATCCGGTGCCGCGCGTCATCTACGCCGAACGCCTGGAGAAAAACGGCGTGACCGATGCCGAGCAGGCCAAGGCACTGGTCGACCGCTACCGCGACCTGCTGGAAAGCGGCGGTCCGGTCACCGACCTGGACACCGAGAAGGGCGGCACCACGTTCTCGTGGAGCCAGCACCTGGGCGGCAAGCTGGACGAGGACATCGACACCGGTATCGAACGCAAGACCGCGGCGAAACTGCTCGACGTCATCCTCAAGGTACCCGAGGACTACAAGCTCCAGTCGCGCGTGTCCAAGATCTACCAGACGCGTCGCGCCATGGCCGACGGCGAGCAACCGGCCGACTGGGGCTTTGCCGAGAACCTGGCGTACGCCGGCCTGATCCATGAAGGCTACGACCTGCGCCTGGTCGGCCAGGATTCGGGTCGCGGCACCTTCTTCCATCGCCACGCCGTGCTGCACGACCAGCAGACCGGCAACGCCGCCCTGCCCCTTGCCGACATCGACCCCGAACGCAAGGTCGAGGTGATCGACTCGCTGCTGAGCGAGGAAGCGGTGATGGCCTTCGAATACGGCTACGCCACCGCCGATCCCAAGACGCTGGTGATCTGGGAGGCCCAGTTCGGCGACTTCGCCAACGGTGCGCAGGTCGTGATCGACCAGTTCATCAGCGCTGGCGAGTCGAAGTGGAACCGCCTGTGCGGCCTGGTGCTCTACCTGCCGCACGGCTACGAAGGCCAGGGCCCCGAGCATTCCTCGGCACGCCTGGAGCGTTATCTCCAGCTGTGCGCGCTCAACAACATGCAGGTGTGCGTGCCGACCACCCCGGCGCAGACCTTCCACATGATCCGCCGGCAGATGCTGCGCCGCGTGCGCAAGCCGCTGATCGTGATGACGCCCAAGTCGCTGCTTCGCCACAAGCTGGCCGTGTCCAGCCTCGACGAGCTGGCCTCCGGGCAGTTCCAGACCGTGATCGGCGACCAGCGCCTCAAGCAGCCGAAGAAGGCCAAGCGCGTGGTGCTGTGCTCGGGCAAGGTCTACTACGACCTGTTCGAGGAAGCCGAGAAGCGCAAGCTGGGCGATGTCGCCATCGTGCGCGTCGAGCAGCTGTACCCGTTCCCGCGCGAGCGCGTGATCGAGGAACTGGGACGGCACGCCCCCGGCGAGGTGATCTGGTGCCAGGAAGAGCCCATGAACCAGGGCGCGTGGTTCCAGATTCGCCATCACCTGCAGGCCTGCACCGACGGCAAGTACCACCTCTCGTACGCCGGACGCGCGCGCTCGGCCGCACCGGCCTGCGGCCACGCCAACATGCATGCCACCGAACAGAAGGCACTGGTCGAACAGGCTCTGGTCGACCCGGTCAGCGACGGCCATACCGCCGAATAAACCCCACTCATCCACACGCAAAAAGCCTTACTCAACAGGACATCTCCATGGCCATCGAAGTCAAAGTCCCGGTACTCCCCGAATCGGTTTCCGACGCCACCATTGCCGACTGGCACAAGAAGGCCGGCGACGCGGTCAGCCGCGACGAGAACCTGGTGGACCTGGAAACCGACAAGGTGGTGCTGGAAGTGCCCTCGCCGGTCGACGGCGTGCTCAAGGAGATCAAGTTCGAGTCCGGCGACACGGTCAACAGCGAGCAGGTCATCGCCCTGATCGAGGAAGGTGCGGCCGCGCCGGCCCCGTCCGGCGACGACAAGGCCGACAAGGCCGAGTCCCCGGCTCCTGCACCGGCCAAGGCCGAGGCGCCCAAGCCCGCCAAGGGTTCCGGGGACCTGTCCCCGGCCGGCCGCCGCTTGGCCACCGAGGAAGGCATCGATGCCAGCAAGGTCGAGGGCACCGGCCGCGGCGGCCGCGTGACCAAGGAAGACCTGGTCAAGCACGGCAAGGGCGGCGGCGTCACCCCGACCCCGGGCGCGCGCCCGGAGGAGCGCGTGCCGATGACGCGCATCCGCAAGCGCATCGCCGAGCGTCTGATGCAGTCCAAGGACTCGATCGCCATGCTGACCTCGTTCAACGAGGTGAACCTGGCCAAGGTCAAGCAGATGCGCAAGGAACTGGGCGAGCAGTTCATGGCCGAGCACGGCGTCAAGCTCGGCTTCATGAGCTTCTTCGTCAAGGCCGTGTGCGAGGCGCTCAAGCGCCACCCGGTGATCAACGCCTCGGTCGACGAGGGCGACATCATCTATCACGGCTACCAGGACATCTCGATCGCCGTGTCCACCGACAAGGGCCTGGTCACTCCAGTCCTGCGCGATGCCCAGGACATGAGCTTCGCCGAGATCGAGCAGACCATCGGCGAGTACGCCCAGAAGGCGCGTGCCGGCAAGCTGAGCCTGGACGACCTGCAGGGCGGCACCTTCACCATCACCAACGGCGGCACCTTCGGTTCGCTGATGTCCACGCCGATCGTCAACCCTCCGCAAAGCGCCATCCTGGGCATGCACACCATCAAGGAGCGCCCGGTGGTCGAGAACGGCCAGGTGGTGTCCGCACCGATGATGTACATCGCCATCAGCTACGACCACCGCATCATCGACGGCAAGGACGCGGTGCTGTTCCTGGTCGACATCAAGAACCAGCTGGAAAATCCCCATCGGATGCTTCTCGGCCTGTAAGCCGAGAAGCATCCGGGAATGGGTAATGGGGAATCGAGAATGGTCACGCAGCCTTTCGTTTCCCTACCTCCCATTCCCGACTCTCCATTCCCGATTCCCGTGAGTGAATGAAATGAGCGAACAAAAATACGACGTCATCGTCATCGGCGGCGGCCCCGCCGGCTATGTGGCCGCGATCCGCGCCGCGCAGCTGGGCCTGAAGGCCGCCTGCATCGACGCGTTCGAGGGCAAGGACGGCAAGCCGGCACTGGGCGGCACCTGCCTCAACGTCGGCTGCATCCCGTCCAAGGCCATGCTCGACTCCTCGCGCCAGTTCGAGAACCTGACCAGCCACTTCGGCGACCACGGCATCACCGCCAAGGATCCGAAGATCGACGTCAAGACGATGGTTGGCCGCAAGGACAAGATCGTCAAGCAGTTCACGGGCGGCATCGGCATGCTGTTCAAGTCGAACAAGGTCACCTCTTTCTTCGGCACCGGCAAGCTGCTCAAGGGCAACAAGGTCGAGGTCACCGGCAAGGACGGCACGCAGACCCTGGAGGCGGCCAACGTGATCCTGGCCTCCGGTTCGATTCCGGTGGAGCTGCCGTTCGCCAAGTTCGACGACAAGCTGATCGTCGACAACGCCGGCGCGCTGGACTTCGACAAGGTGCCCAAGCGCCTGGGCGTGATCGGCGCCGGCGTGATCGGCCTGGAACTGGGCAGCGTGTGGCGCCGTCTGGGCGCCGAAGTGACCGTGCTCGAGGCCATGCCGGACTTCCTGGCCGCCGCCGACAAGGACATCGCCAAGGTCGCCGCGCGCGAATTCAAGAAGCAGGGCCTGGACATCCGCCTGGGTGCCAAGGTCAGCAAGGCCGAAGCGAAGAAGACCGTGGTCGACGTGACCTTCGAGGACAAGGACGGCGAGCAGAAGCTGACCTTCGACAAGCTGTTGGTGGCCGTCGGCCGCCGCGCCTACACCGGGAGCCTTCTGGGCGACGACACCGGCGTGAAGACCGACGAGCGCGGTCGCATCGAGGTCGACGAACACTGCTGGACCGGTGTCGACGGCGTCTGGGCCGTCGGCGACTGCGTGCGCGGCCCGATGCTGGCGCACAAGGGCTCGGAAGAAGGCGTCATGGTCGCCGAGCTGATCGCCGGCAAGGCCGGCCACATCGATTACGACGTGATTCCTTGGGTGATCTACACCGAACCCGAGGTGGCCTGGGCCGGCAAGACCGAGCAGCAGTGCAAGGAAGCGGGCATCCCCTACAAGACCGGAAGCTTCCCGTTCACTGCCATCGGCCGCGCCGTGGCCATGAACGAGACCGCCGGCCAGGTGAAGGTCATCTCGCACGCCGAGACCGACCGCCTGCTGGGCGTGCACATGGTCGGCCCGTGCGTGTCCGAGCTGATCGCCGAGGCCGTGGTGGCCATGGAATTCAAGGGCTCGGCCGAAGACCTGGCTCGCATCGTCCACGCCCACCCGACCCTGTCCGAGGCCGTGCACGAGGCCGCGCTGTCGGTCGACAAGCGCGCGATCCACAAGGCCAACTGAGACCATCCGGAGGGGCCGCGGTCAATGCCCGGCCCCTCGATGCATCACCAGGCGTCCGCATCCGCGACGACATCATCCGCGCTCCATGGAGGTACCACGCGATGAGCGACACCTTCCGTGCCTTCCGCATCCACAACGACCAGGCCGGCTACCATGCCGGTCTCGAGACGCTGCGCCTGGACGACCTGTCGCCCGGTGAGGTCGTGATCCGGGTCGCCTATTCCTCGGTCAACTACAAGGACGCCCTTGCCGGTACCGGCAAGGGCCGCATCCTGCGACGGTTTCCGCTCAACGGCGGCATCGACGTGGCCGGCCACGTGGTGGCCTCGACCGATCCGGCCTTCCGCGAAGGCGATGCGGTGCTGTGCACCGGATGCGGCCTGTCCGAAACCCGCGACGGCGGCTACAGCGAAATGCTGCGACTGCCTGCCGCATGGACCATTCCCCTGCCCTCCGGCCTGAGCCTGGCCGAATCGATGATCCTGGGCACGGCCGGGTTCACCGCCGGACTGGCGCTGCTGCGCATGCAGGAAAACCGGCAGTCACCGGAACTGGGGCCGGTCGCGATCAGCGGGGCAACCGGTGGCGTCGGCATGCTCGGGGTGGATATCTTCCACCGTGCCGGATACGACGTGTACGCCATCAGTGGCAAGCGCGAAAAATTCGACTTCCTGCGCGGCATTGGCGCCAGGGAATGCCTGGACCGGAACGAGCTCGGATTCAGCGGCAAGCCGCTGGATTCGGCCCGCTTCGGCGGTGCCCTGGACTGCGTCGGCGGCGAGATCCTGGCCGGCCTGCTGGCTTCGACGGCGCCCTATGGCAACGTGGCCAGCTGCGGCCTGGCCGCCAGCGCCTCGCTCTCGACCACGGTCATGCCGTTCATCATCCGCGGCGTCAGCCTGCTGGGCGTGGCCTCGGCCGGCACGGCACGCGACATCCGCGAACGGGTATGGCAGCACCTGGCCGACGACTGGAAGCCCGCGCACCTGGAGCGCATTCATACCCGGACGCTGACCCTGGACGAGCTTTCCGCGCAATTCGATGCCATGCTGGCAGGCCGCTCGTTCGGTCGATGCCTGGTCTCGATCGCCCCGAACGGGTGAAAGTCCACTTCAACTTCCATCCACAATGCTTTCACTTTGAAGCCCTTTCGAGTAGAGAATTTGAGCTTGGCCCCGATCCTCCGGGCACGTAAAATGGGCTTCGTTGTTTTCTACATAAAATCACGCAGCATGGGGAACCTACATGGCGCGCATTCTGATCGTTGACGACTCGCCGTCGCAGTTGCTGGGCATCAAGCGAATCGTCGAACAACTCGGCCACGAGGCCGTGACCGCCGAAGACGGCGCCGCCGGCGTCGAGGCCGCCAAGCGCGAGAAACCGGACCTGATCCTCATGGACGTGGTCATGCCCAACCTCAATGGCTTCCAGGCCACCCGCACCATCAGCAAGGACGAGGAAACCGCACACATCCCGATCGTGCTGGTGACCACCAAGAACCAGGACACCGACCGGGTCTGGGGCATGCGCCAGGGCGCCCGCGGTTATGTCACCAAGCCGGTCAACGAGAGCGAACTGTCCAAGACCATTCAGGAACTGCTGGCCGGATAGTTCCCGGGCAACCACGCACGACCAGCAAAAACGGAGCCTCGCGGCTCCGTTTTTGCTTGCCCGCCCTTCGGGACAGAATCAGCGAGGGTCGAACTCCGGAAAGGCCTCGCGCAACGCGGCATAGGCCTCGCGGGATGCCTCGTCCTCGGCCGGAGGCACGTGGATCTGCAACGTGACCAGCTGGTCCCCGGGCGGCTTGCCGGGCAGCCCACGCCCCTTCAGGCGCAACTTGCGACCGCTTTGCGATCCGGCCGGCACCTGCATGTCGACCATGCCGCCGAGTGTGGGCACCGAGACCTTGGCCCCCAGCGCCGCTTCCCAGGGCGCAATGGCCAGATCCGTGACGATGTTGCGCCCCTCCAGGTGGAAACGCGCATGCGGACGAATGTTGATTTCCAGCAGCAGGTCGCCGGCCGGCCCGCCGGCTGAACCCGCATGGCCCTGCCCACCCAGTCGGATCACCTTGCCCGACTCGATGCCGGCCGGAATCTTCACCTCGAGCACGCGTTCGCCGCGGCCGCCATCGTGCAACCCTACACGCGTGCTGCCGCCGGCGTAGGCCGTGGCCAGGTCGATGTCGATCTCGGCCCGCACATCCTGGCCGCGCATCGGACGCGCACGATAGGCGCCGCCATGACGGGCCCCGGCACCGCCGAAAAGGCTTTCGAAGAAATCACTGAAGTCGCCACCGCCGAAGTCGAACGAGGCGCCACCCTGCCCCCAACCCGGGGGCGGCTGGAAGGAGTCGCCCCCGCGATAGCCGCCGGCGCGCAACTGGTCGTAGGACGCGCGCTTTTCCTTGTCTTTCAGGACTTCATGGGCCTCGTTGATTTCCTTGAACTTGTCCTCGGCGCCCACCTCCTTGTTCTTGTCCGGGTGGTACTTGCGCGCCAGCTTGCGGTACGCACTGCGAATCTCGGCATCACTCGCCGAGCTGTCGACGCCAAGGATGTCGTAGTAGTCCTTGAACTCCATCGGGGCTCCTCAAGGCAATGCGGCACGTTCTGGACGTGCCGCAGGCGTGGCCCGGCGCGCAGGATGATCGCGCGCCGGGCGGCGTTTTGCGGCAGCTTCCGAGTTTACTCGCCTGCCTCGATGTTGATGCGGCGCGGAGTGCTCTCGGGTCTCTTGGGAATGCGGATTTCCAGCACGCCGTGGCGACCCTTGGCGCTGATGCCCTCGGCATCGGCACTGTCAGGCAGGGCGAAACGGCGGTAGAACACGCCATGTGAACGCTCCACGCGCGTGTACTTGTGGCCATCCTCGCTGCTCTCGTTGCGGCGCTCGCCGCGGATCGAGAGGATGCCCTTGTCCATGCTGACCTCGATGTCCTTGGGATCCACGCCGGGGATGTCCGCCAGGATGACAAAGCCGTTGCCTTCCTCGCGAATGTCGACGCGCGGGGTCCACTGGCTGGTCACCACGTCGGACTGGTCGCCGTTGTCCTCGCCGAGATAGCGCTCCAGGATCTGCTTGAAATCCTTCGGCAGGGCGGCGGCATTGTTCCATGGGGTATAACGCGTGATACTCATGGCCTTTCTCCTTGGATCGGTACGGGGCGTCCCCGCTTGTAGGGCAAGATGGGTGCCCGCGCACCGGTTTCAAGTCACCCTCGAACCCGGACGGATCGACCGATTCCATCCCGGAAATCCCGCTTTCGTCCGCCCCATGGGAGATCCCGCCATGAGCATTCGCGTCGGCGAACGCATTCCGCACGCCAGCCTGACCCGCATCCGCGACGGCGTTGATGTCGTCAGTACCGAACAGATCTTCGACGACCGCAGGGTGGTCCTGTTCGCTGTTCCCGGTGCCTTCACGCCCACCTGCTCGGAAGAACACCTGCCCGGCTATATCCGGGCCATGCCCGAATTCCGCGACCGCGACATCGAGGTCGCCTGCATGGCCGTCAACGATGCCTTCGTCATGGACGCCTGGGCCCGGTCGCAGTCGGTGCCGGACGACCTGGTGATGCTGGCCGACGGCAACGGCGAACTGACCCGGTCCCTGGGCCTGGAACTGGACGGTTCCGGATTCGGCATGGGTCTTCGCTCGCAGCGCTTTGCGCTGTATGCCGAAGATGCCGTGGTGAAGATCCTGCAGGTCGAGGCCCCCGGGGAGTTCCGGGTCTCCAGCGCCGAGGCAATGCTGCGCGCGATCGACGAGCGCTGAACCGGACGAAAAACGCCGGCGGGAGTTCCCGCCGGCGTTCCTGTGGCCGCGATGGCACGCGAACGGTCAGTCGCCCTGCAGCTGAGCTCCATCGGCATCATCCGCCGCCGGCCTGGATGCTTCCTCCGGATGTGCAGTCGTTTCCTCGCGGGTGCCGGCGCCCTCCACTTCCGTCTCTTCCGACGGCTCGTCTTCCTCCGACTCCAGGCGCACCACGCCGACCAGATGCTCATCATCGGCCAGCCGGATCAGGGTCACGCCCTGCGTGTTGCGACCCAGCTGGGACACTTCCGCCACGCGCGTACGCACCAGGGTGCCCTGGTTGGAGATCAGCATCAGTTCGTGGTCCTCGGTCACCTGTACCGCGGACACCAGCTCACCGTTGCGCTCGGAGCACTTGATGGCGATCACGCCCTGGATGCCGCGCCCCTTGGTCGGGAACTCCTCCAGCGGGGTGCGCTTGCCGTAGCCGCGCTCGGTGGCGAGCAGGATATCGCCCTCGCGCGCCACGATCATCGACACCACGCGTGCATCCGCGGTCAGGCGCATGCCGCGTACGCCGCCGGCGGTCCGACCCATGGAACGGACCTCGTTCTCGGCAAAACGCACGGTCTTGCCGTTGGAGGCGAACAGCATCACGTCGCGGTCGCCGTTGGTCAGCTCGGCACCGACCAGGGCGTCGTCCTCGGCCAGCTTGATGGCGATCTTGCCCTTCTGCAACTGGTACTCGAACTCGGTCAGAGGCGTCTTCTTCACCGTGCCGTTGCGGGTGGCGAAGAACACGAAGCGGCCTTCCTCGTATTCGCGCACCGGCAACACGGCCTGGACATACTCGTCCTCGGCCAGCGGCAGAAGGTTGACGATGGGCTTGCCGCGGGCCTGTGGTCCGGATTCGGGAATCTGGTAGACCTTCAGCCAGTACACGCGGCCGGTGCTGGTGAAGGTCAGCAGGGTATCGTGGGTATTGACCACCCACAGCTGCTCGACGAAGTCCTCGTCCTTCAGCGCCGAGGCCGAGCGCCCCTTGCCGCCTCGCTTCTGGGCGCGGTAGGTGGTGGCCGGCTGGCGCTTGACGTAGCCGGTGTGCGAGAGGGTGACCACCACGTCCTCGGGCGTAATCAGGTCGAGCACGTCGAGATCTTCCTGCGAATGCTGGATCTCGGTGCGGCGCGCATCGCCGTAGTCGGCCTTGATCGCCTCCAGCTCCTCGCGGATCACGGACAGCAGGCGATCCGGATCCTCCAGGATCTCGATCAGCCCCCGGATTTCCTCCAGCAACTGGCGGTACTCGTCGCTGAGCTTTTCCTGCTCCAGGCCGGTCAGGCGATGCAGGCGCATGGCCAGGATTTCCTGGGCCTGCTTGTCGGAAAGCTGGTAGCCGTCCTCTTTCATTCCGTCGCGAGGATCCATGTCCTCGGGACGCGAGGCCTCGGCACCGGCCGCCTGCAACAGCGAGGAAACCATGCCGGCTTCCCAGCGCCGGGCCAGCATGCGCTCGCGCGCGACCTGGGGCGACTCCGACGTCTTGATCAGTTCGATCATCTCGTCGATGTTCGCCAGCGCGACCGTCATGCCTTCCAGGAGATGGGCGCGGGCACGCGCCTTGCGCAGCTCGAAGATGGTGCGGCGGGTGACCACCTCGCGGCGATGGCGGATGAACGCCTCCAGCGCCTGCTTGAGGTCCAGGAGCAGCGGACGCCCGTCCAAAAGCGCGACCATGTTGATGCCGAAGGTGACCTGCAGCTGGGTCTGCTGGAACAGGTTGTTCAGCACCACGTCGCCCATGGCGTCCTTGCGGATCTCGATGACCACGCGCATGCCGTCCTTGTCGGACTCGTCACGCAGTTCGGAGATGCCCTCGATCTTCTTTTCCTTGACCAGTTCGGCGATCTTCTCGATCAACCGCGCCTTGTTCACCTGGTAGGGAAGCTCGTGGACGATGATCGTCTCGCGACCGTTCGGCTCGGTCTCGATCTCGGCGCGGGCACGCACGTAGATGCGCCCGCGGCCGGTCTTGTAGGCCTGGACGATGCCCGCGGCGCCATTGATGATGCCGCCGGTCGGGAAATCCGGCCCCGGGATGTACTGCATCAGCTCGTCGATGCCCAGCGAGGGCTCGTCGATCAGGGCGATCGTGGCGGCAATCGTCTCGGTGAGATTGTGCGGAGGAATGTTCGTCGCCATGCCCACGGCGATACCGGCCGAACCATTGACCAGCAGGTTCGGCACGCGCGTGGGCAGGACCAGCGGCTCGCTCTCGGACTCGTCGTAGTTGGGTCCGAAGTCCACCGTCTGCTTGTCGATGTCGGCCAGCAGCTCGTGGGTGAGCTTGGCCATGCGTACCTCGGTGTAACGCATGGCCGCGGCGCTGTCGCCGTCGACCGAACCGAAGTTGCCCTGGCCGTCGACCAGCATGTAGCGAAGGGAGAACGGTTGTGCCATGCGCACGATGGCATCGTAGACCGAAGCGTCGCCATGCGGATGGTATTTACCGATCACGTCGCCGACCACGCGGGCCGACTTCTTGTAGGACTTGTTCCAGGCGTTGCCGAGTTCGTTCATCGCGAACAGGACGCGTCGATGCACCGGCTTGAGTCCGTCGCGCGCGTCGGGCAAGGCGCGGCCGACGATCACGCTCATCGCGTAGTCGAGATAGCTTTGCCGCATCTCGTCTTCGATGTTGACGCGAATCACTTCTTTGGCGAGTTCTGCCATGTACTGCTTCCCTGGATCGATCCGAAAAGGGCCCGGTGGACGGCTCGAAAACCGCTGTCTGCAACCGGCAACCCACGATCCGGCAAGTATACCACAAGGCCCGTATTCAACGCCCAGAATAGACCTTTGGATTCAAATACTTACAACACCTTTTTGTGACCCGTGAAAACAAGGTTGCGGGCCCCCAGGAAATTGACGAATGCCGCCACGGCCGAACCGGCCGCCACACCGGCTGCCGGCCAGTGCTGCACCGTCGCGGAAACGGCGACCAGCACGGCATAGATGCCATAGTTGAGCACCGCACCGATGCTCATGACGCTCATCCAGCGCAACCATTCGCGGCGTCGGTCGATACCGCGCCGATGGGCGAAACTGAGGTATCGATTCCAGGCCCAAGTCACGCTTGCGGCAACCAGGAACGAGGGCACACGGGCTGCATAGGGATTCACCCCTGCTCCGCGCACCAGGAACTGGACGATGCCCGCGTCGACCAGGAAGCCGACCACGCCCCCGACCGCGAACAGCAGGACTTCGCGCGCCAGCCTCACGCGGCGCCGAATACTGAGCGCATGCGCGTCGCGTCCGGCTGCTCGATCACGCCACGCTCGGTGATGATGGCGTCGATCAGCTCGCCCGGCGTCACGTCGAAGACCGGATTCCAGGCACCGGCACCCTCGACCACCGTGCGTACTCCGCCGACTGAAAGCAGCTCGGCGGGATCGCGCATCTCGATTTCGATATCGTCGCCACGGGCCGTGTGCATGTCTACCGTCGAGGATGGCGCCACCACCATGCATTTCACGCCGTGATACCGGGCGGCAATGGCCAGCGCATAACTGCCGATCTTGTTGGCCACGTCCCCGTTGGCGGCGATGCGGTCGGCGCCGATGATGACCCACTGCACCTGGCCGCTGTGCATCAGATGGGCGGCCGCGGCATCGGCGATCAATTGTGCCGGGATGCCGTCGCGTTGAAGTTCCCACATGGTCAGGCGCGCCCCCTGCAACCACGGACGGGTTTCGCCGGCAAACACCCGCGCGATGCGTCCCTGCTCCACCCCTGCACGGATGACGCCCAGTGCGGTCCCGTAGCCGGCGGTGGCCAGCGAACCGGTGTTGCAGTGGGTGAGCACGCCGGAACCGGGTTCGATCAGGGCCGCACCCAGTCCGCCCATGCGGCGATTGGCCGCCAGGTCCTCGTCCTGGATCGCCTGCGCCTCGCGTTCCAGCGCCGCGGCATCGGCGCCGGCATCCATGCGCCGCCGCATGCGGTCCAGGGCCCACATCAGGTTCACCGCGGTGGGTCGCGACGCACGTAATTCGGCCAACACCGCCGGAAGGTCCTGCCCGCTGCGTGCGGCCAGCACCACGCCCCAGGCCGCGGCAATGCCGATCGCCGGTGCGCCGCGCACCGTGAGGTCGGCAATGGCATTGCGCACGTCCCCGGCATTCGAGCAGTCGATCCAGCGTTCCTCTGCGGGCAATGCTCGCTGGTCGAGCAGGCGCAGTCGGTCGCCCAGCCACTGCACGGCACGGATGCTGTCGTGGGATTCGGATTCTGGCATGGTCATGGCGGAAGTGAAAATCCGATTATCGCCTGTAGTGGAACCCGCGTCATGTCACTGCCGGCCGGCCCGGGGGCCCGAACGAAAAAAGCCCGGCAACGCATTGCCGGGCTTTTCGTCTCAACCGCAGAGCAGGCTCAGGAAGTGGCCTTCTCGTCCTCGGCCACCGCCTTCATGGACAGGCGGATACGGCCCTGCTTGTCCACTTCCAGCACCTTGACCTTGACGATATCGCCCTCGGAAAGCTTGTCGGAGACCTTCTCCACGCGCTCCTCGGAGATCTGCGAGACGTGCACCAGTCCGTCCTTGCCGGGCAGGATGGTCACGAAGGCGCCGAAATCCATCAGCTTGGCAACCTTGCCCTCGTAGATGCGGCCCGGCTCGACGTCGGCCACGATCTGCTCGACACGCTTCTTGGCGGCATCGGCCGCGGCGCGGTTGACCGAGGCGATGACCACGGTACCGTCGTCGCTGATGTCGATGGTGGCGCCGGTCTCCTCGGTGATCGAGCGGATGGTGGCGCCGCCCTTGCCGATGACCTCGCGGATCTTGTCCGGGTGGATCTTGATGGTCAGCAGGCGCGGAGCGTACTCGCTCATCTCCGCACGCGGGGTGTCGATGACCTTGGCCATCTCGCCCAGGATGTGCAGGCGACCGCGCTTGGCCTGCTCCAGCGCCGTACGCATGATCTCCTCGGTGATGCCGTCGATCTTGATGTCCATCTGCAGGGCGGACACGCCCTCGGACGTACCGGCCACCTTGAAGTCCATGTCGCCCAGGTGATCCTCGTCGCCGAGGATGTCACTGAGCACCACGAAGTCCTCGCCTTCCTTGACCAGGCCCATGGCGATGCCCGCCACCGGGGCCTTCAGCGGCACGCCGGCGTCCATCATGGCCAGCGAGGAACCGCACACGGAGGCCATCGAGGAGGAGCCGTTGGACTCGGTGATCTCCGAGACCACGCGCACCACGTACGGGAAGTCTTCCATCGGCGGCTTGACCGCCATCACGCCGCGCTTGGCCAGGCGACCATGACCGATCTCGCGGCGCTTGGGGCTGCCCACGCGGCCGGTCTCGCCCACCGAGTACGGCGGGAAGTTGTAATGGAACAGGAACGGATCCTTGGACTCGCCGACCGGCGCGTCGATGATCTGCGAATCACGCATGGTGCCCAGGGTGGCGGTGACCAGCGCCTGGGTCTCGCCGCGGGTGAACAGCGCCGAGCCGTGGGTGCGCGGCAGCACGCCCACGCGCACGCTGATCGGACGCACGTCGTCCAGCTGGCGGCCGTCGATGCGCACCTTGGACTTGAGCACGCTGTCGCGCATGGTGCGGTACTCGAGTTCGCCGAATTCCTTGCCCAGCGCTTCCTCGGTCCAGCCCTTCTCTTCGGCCTGCGATTGCAGTTCGGCCATGACGTCGGCCTTGATCGAGGCGATGGCGTCACGACGCTGCAGCTTGTCGTGCACCTGGAAAGCCTGCTCGAGCTTGTCGCCCACGGCACCCTTGATTGCCGCGATCAGCGACTCGTCGCGCGCCGGCGGCTGCCAGTCCCAAGACGGCTTGCCGGCCTCGGTGGCCAGCTCGCCGATGGCCTGGATGGCGGCCTGCATCTGCTTGTGGCCGAACATCACCGCGCCCAGCATGACGTCCTCGCCGAGCAGGTTGGCTTCCGACTCCACCATGAGCACCGCGCCGGCGGTACCGGCCACGACCAGGTCCAGATCGGAGCTGTCCAGCTCGGTGGTCGACGGGTTGAGCACGTACTCGCCGTTGACGTAGCCCACGCGCGCGGCGCCGATCGGGCCCTTGAAGGGCGCGCCGGACAGGGTCAGCGCCGCGGAGGCGCCGATCAGGGCCGGGATGTCGCCGTCGATCTCGGGATCGAGCGAGACCACGGTGGCCACGATCTGGACTTCGTTCTTGAAGTCGTCGGGGAACAGCGGGCGCACCGGACGGTCGATCAGGCGCGAGGTCAGCGTCTCCTTCTCGGTCGGACGCCCTTCGCGCTTGAAGAAACCGCCGGGGATGCGGCCGGCGGAGTAGAACTTTTCCTGGTAATCGACGGTGAGCGGGAAGAAGCTCTGGCCCTCACGGGCCTTGGTCGAGGCCACGGCGCTGACCAGCACCACGGTTCCGCCCATGCTCACCATCACCGCGCCGGACGCCTGGCGGGCGATTTCGCCCGTCTCCAGCGTGACTTGGTGTTTCCCGTACTGGAATGACTTGGTTACTTTCGCCACTTTATTCTCCTTGACCTGGTATCAACGGCGCAGGCCGAGGCGTTCAATCAGGCTCTGATAACGCGCGGTGTCGCGCTTCTTGAGATAGCCGAGCAGGCGCTTGCGCTGGTTGACCAGCTTGAGCAGGCCACGACGCGAGTGGTGGTCCTGCTTGTGCGACTTGAAGTGCTCGGTGAGATGGGAGATGCGCGCCGACAGCAGGGCCACCTGGACTTCCGGCGAACCGGTGTCCTTGGCGTCGTGGCCGTACTCGGCAATGATCTTGCTGGTCTGTTCCGCGTTGAGCGACATGAAGCTGTTCCTCGAAAAATATGCGTGCGCGAGGCTTGCGCGGCTGCACCGGGTCGATGCGTCCGCGCAAACCCCGCGAATAGATGAAAAAAAACACGGGTCAAGCGCGTATTGTAATGTCCCGGAGGGCGCTGCAACAAGGCTTTAACGCGACCCGATCACTCGGGCCCACCCGGAATGGGCAGATTGAAGCCGCGGCGGACGCGAACCCGTCCGTCCGGCTCCGCGTCGACCAGCGCCAGCAAGCGGCCGTCGGACCCGTACGCGCGGCACAGACCCGCGTGCGGAGAAGGCTGCAGCTGCACCGGTCGTCCATGTTGCAGTGCATCAGCATGCACCCGGTCCAGGTCCAGTCGCGGCATGTTCGCCAGGCCCGCCTCGAGTGGCAACAGACAGGCATCGAGACGATCGGGGCCCAGTCCGGCCGCCTCGCGCAGCTGGTCGAGCGTGTACATGCGCGGCGCCCGGAAGGGCTCGACCCAGGTCCGCCGCAGCGCGGAGAGGTGGGCTCCACAGCCGATGCGCTCGCCCAGGTCGCGGGCCAGGCTGCGGATGTAGGTCCCCGAACCGCACTCGACACGCAAGCGCAGGCGCAGGCCGTCGAAGCCCAGGAGCTCGACGGCGTGAATGTCCACCTCGCGTGCGTCCAGCTTCACATCCTCGCCGCGACGCGCCCGCACGTACATCGGCACGCCGTCGCGCTTGAGCGCCGAATAGGCCGGAGGCACCTGCTGGATGCGGCCGACGAAAGCTTTCAGGTGCGATGCCAGTGTGGCTTCATCCAGTTCCGGGACCACGTGCTCGGCCACGACCTCGCCTTCGGCATCGTCGGTGTTGGTGCGCACGCCAAGCAGGCACTCGGCCTCGTAGGCCTTGCACGACCCCAGCAGCAGACCGGCGATCTTGGTCGCCTCGCCCAGGCAGATCGGCAACAGGCCGGTGGCCAACGGATCGAGGCTGCCGGTATGCCCGGCCTTGGCGGCGTTGAAGATGCCGCGCACCACCTGCAGCGCCTGGTTCGAACTCAGCCCCAGCGGCTTGTCCAGCAGGACGATGCCATGGACGGATCGGCGTTCGCGGCGACGGGGGCGTGCGGGCATATCGGAACTCGAATGCAGATCCCCTTGCGGGGTCGGACGAGCGGCGGATTACAGCCGACCTTCGTCCTTTTCCTTGCGCAGCAGCGATTCGATGCGTTCGCCCTGCTCCACCGAGGCGTCGTACTTGAAGCGCAGCTCGGGCACGCGGCGAATGCGCAGTGTGCGAGCCAGTTCGCGACGGAACTCGCCAGCCATGTCATTGAGCGCCTTGACGGCCTCGCCGGCACGTTCGGGCATCAGCGTGGTGACCCACACCGTGGCCAGGTCCAGGTCCTTGCCGGCCTGGACGTCGGATACGCTGACCGACGGAAGCCCGTGGTCGCGCACCGCGGCATGAACCAGCATGCCGACCTCGCGGCGCAACATGCCGGAGATCCTGTCGCTGCGTTTGAAGTCACGTGAGGGCATGTGGGGCCGGGATTCGGGGTGAAGGGATTGGGGATGGAAGATACGGATCGTGCGAATTCGCTGGGACTTCGGGATCAGGATTGGGGTGCGTCCGCAGCGAAGGCTGCCTTTGCGAATCCCG
Organism: uncultured Gammaproteobacteria bacterium; assembly: GCA_963817755.1. Taxonomy (GTDB): domain Bacteria; phylum Pseudomonadota; class Gammaproteobacteria; order Xanthomonadales; family Rhodanobacteraceae; genus Oleiagrimonas. Next base: position 569,416 of record CAWFPB010000003.1, on the reverse strand, counting down.
AATCCCGTCTCCCGAATCCCGACGCTGTCACAGCGTCCGCGCCACCTCGACGCGTTCGAAGCACTCGATCTGGTCGCCGGGCTTGATGTCATTGTACTGCTTGACGCCAATGCCGCACTCGGTGCCGGACTTCACTTCGTCCACGTTCTCCTTGAAGCGACGCAGCGACTCCAGCTCGCCCTCGAAGATCACGGTGTTGTCGCGCAGCACGCGGATCGGCTTGTTGCGCTTGACCACGCCCTCGGAAATCATGCAGCCGGCGATGGCACCGAACTTGGAGCTGCGGAACACGTCGCGCACCTCGGCGATGCCGATGATGTCCTCGCGGATCTCGTTGCCGAGCAGGCCCGAGGCTGCCTGCGTCACCTGGTCGATGACGTCGTAGATGATCGAGAAGTAGCGCACGTCCAGGCCGGAAGTGTCGATGACCTTGCGCGCCGAGGCATCGGCACGCACGTTGAAGCCGATCACCAGCGCCTTGGATGCCGCAGCCAGCGTGGCGTCGGACTCGGTAATGCCGCCGACACCGGAGGACACCACGTTGACCTTGACCATCTCGTTGCCAATCTCGCTGAGCGACTCGCGCAGCGCCTCGGCCGAACCCTGCACATCGGCCTTGATGAGGATGTTCAGCTGCTGCTGCTCCTCGCTCTGGCCCATCTGCGCCATGATGTCCTCGAGTCGATTGGCCTTGCTGACCAGGCGGGTCTCGCGACGACGGTGCTCGCGTTCGGTCGCCACTTCCTTGGCCAGGCGCTCGTCGGCCACGACCACGAAATCATCGCCGGCTTCGGGTACGCCGGAAAGACCCAGCACCTGCACAGGGATGGAGGGACCGGCCTCGTCGACCTGCTGGCCGTTCTCGTCCAGCAATGCGCGCATGCGGCCGTATTCGATACCGCACACCACGTAGTCGCTCTTCTTCAGCGTACCGCGCTGGACCAGCACCGTGGCCACCGGGCCACGACCACGATCCAGGCGCGATTCGATGACCACGCCGGAGGCCGCGCCATCCTGAACGGCGGCCAGTTCCATGACCTCCGCCTGCAGTGAAACAGCGTCCAGCAGATCATCCACGCCCTGGCCGGTCTTGGCCGACACCGGCACGAACTGGACGTCGCCGCCCCAATCCTCGGGCACGACCTCTTCGGCGACCAGGCCCTGCTTGACGTTGTCGAGATTGGCCTCGGTCTTGTCGATCTTGTTGACCGCCACGATCACCGGTACCTGGGCTGCGCGGGCGTGCTTGATCGCCTCGACGGTCTGCGGCTTGACGCCGTCGTCGGCCGCCACCACCAGGATCACGATGTCGGTGGACTGGGCCCCGCGGGCGCGCATCGAAGTGAACGCCGCGTGGCCCGGGGTATCCAGGAACGTGATCACGCCCTTGTCGGTGGTCACGTGGTAGGCGCCGATGTGCTGGGTGATGCCGCCGGCCTCGCCCGACTGCACCTTGGTGCGGCGGATGTAGTCCAGCAGCGACGTCTTGCCGTGATCGACATGACCCATGATGGTCACTACAGGCGGACGCGGCAGCTTCTCGCCCTGGTCGTCGGCGCTGGCGGCCTGCTCCAGAAGCGCGGCCTCGGCGCCCTTGTCCTCTTCCTGCACCGGCTTGTGGCCCAGCTCCTCGACCACCAGGACCGCGGTGTCATAGTCGATCACCTGGTTGATGGTGGCCATCACGCCCATGTTGAACAGCGCCTTGACCACTTCCGAGCCCTTGACGGCCATCTTCTGCGCCAGCTCGCTGACCACATTGGCCTCGCCCACGGCCACCTCTCGCACCACCGGTGCGGTGGGACGGGAGAAGCCATGCTCGCCACTGCCCGACATCGACGGACGATCGCCGCCACGACCGCGCTTGCGGCCGCTGCTGCGGCGTGCACGATCGGCTTCGGACAGGTGCAGCTTGCCGCTGCCGAATTTCTTGCCACCCTTGCGGCCGCGCTCATCGCGCGTCTCGCGTTCGTCCTTGGCCTTCTTTTCCACGACAGGCTTGGCGGTCGGCTTGGGACGACCCATGGCCTCCTCGCGGGAAACCTCGCGCACGCGCTCGCGACGCTTGGGCTGGTCGTGCACCCGCGGCATGACCGGCGTGGACCAGGCGTCCTTTTCCTTGGAGCCTTCCTCGCTGACCTTCTTCTCGGTGTCGTCCGGCTCCTTGGCAGGCTCGGCCGCGACGGCCGGCGCCTCGGATTCGGACGCCGCTTCGGCGGCCTCGCTGGCCTGGCTCGCTTGGGCTTCCTCGGCAGCAGCCTTGGCCGCAGCAGCCTCCTCGGCCTTCTTGCGCTCGGCTTCCTCCAGCTCCTGCTGGCGCTTGCTTTCGGCTTCCTCGCGCTTGCGCTCGACCTGCTCGGCGCGCTCGCGCTCCTCGAGTTCGCGCTGCTGGCGCGATTCCTCGAGCTTGCGTGCTGCGTCCTCGCGTTCGACGTCGCTGCCCGCTTCGTCGGAAATGGCGCTGCGCTTGACATAGGTACGCTTGGAGCGGACCTCGACGTTGACCGTCTTCGCCCCGCCGCGTGCACCGCTTCGGCCGCTACCGGAAGCGACCTTCAGTTCACTGACCTTGCGTCGCCGCAACGTGACCTGGCGAGGACCGGAAGACTCGGCTTCCTCGCCCTCGCCCTTGCCGTGCGTGCGACGCAGAAACCCGAGAAGCTTGACCTTCTCGGTGTTGCTGATGACCTGTTCGGGGTCGGAGAACTTCATGCCTGCCTCGTCAAGCTGCGTCAGCAGCCTGTCGACAGACATGTCCAGGACCTTGGCCAGTTGCTTGATGGTGACGTCGGACATCGTTCTCTTACTCCGCCTTTCCCGCGATCTTCATGTGTGTCGTCGTGCTGCGCGACACAGCCTTTCCGTCCCTGGCGGGAAGCATTTCAGCTTCCCCAGATGCACGCCATCCCGGCCTGCACCCTATGAAGGTCAGCCTTCCTGCTCCAGGCGCGCAATCATCGGTGCACGCGCCGCCATGATCAATGCCGCGGCGCGCTCCTCGTCCATGTCTTCCATGTCGATGAGGTCATCCACGGCCTGGTCGGCCAGGTCGTCGGCGGTAATCACGCCGCGCTCGGCCAGGGCGTATGCCGTGGATTCGTCCATGCCCTCGAGTGCCATCAGGTCGTCGGCCGGCTTGTGCTCTTCCAGGCCTTCCTCGACCGCCAGCGCCGCCGTCAGCAGCGCGTCGCGGGCGCGGGCACGCAGTTCCTCGACGATGTCCTCGTCGAAGCCTTCCACGGCCAGCAGTTCACCGGTGGGCACATAGGCCACTTCCTCGACGCTGGAGAAACCTTCCTGCACCAGGATGTTGGCGATTTCCTCGTCGACCTCGAGCTTGTCCATGAACAGTAGCCGTGCGGCTTCCTGCTCGGACTCGCTCTTCTCGCGCACCTGGTCCTGGGTCATCACGTTCAGCTGCCAGCCGGTCAGCTTGCTGGCCAGGCGAACGTTCTGTCCGCCGCGGCCGATGGCCTGGGACAGCTTGTCCTCGGCCACCGCGATGTCCATGGAGTGCTTGTCCTCGTCCATGATGATCGACTGCACCTCGGCGGGCGCCATCGCGTTGATCACGAACTGGGCCTGGTTCTCGTGCCACAGGATGATGTCCACGCGTTCGCCGTTGAGCTCGTTGGTCACCGCCTGCACGCGCGATCCGCGCATGCCGATGCAGGCACCGATGGGATCGGTCCGCGCATCGTGGGCCACCACCGCGATCTTGGCGCGATCGCCCGGATCGCGTGCACAGCCCATGATCTCGACCAGGCCCTGCCCGACCTCGGGCACCTCGAGCTTGAACAGCTCGATCATGAACTCGGGAGCGGTGCGCGAGACGAACAGCTGCGGTCCGCGGATCTCCGAGCGCACTTCGTACAGGTAGCCGCGCAGGCGGTCGCCGACGCGCACAGGTTCACGCGGAATCGACTTGTCGCGCGGGATGAAGGCCTCGGCATTGCTGCCCAGGTCCAGGTAGATGTTGCCGCGTTCGACACGCTTGACGATGCCGGTGATCAGCTCGCCGACGCGGTCCTCGTAGGCCTCGACCACCAGGGCGCGCTCGGCTTCGCGCACGCGCTGCACGATGACCTGCTTGGCGGCCTGGGCAGCAATGCGGCCGAACTCGGCATTCTCGATCTGTTCCTCGATGTACTCGCCGACCTCAGCGCCCTCGCGCTCGTCGACGGCGTCCATCAGGCGGATCTGACGATACGGCGACTCCATCTCCACGTCGTCCTCGACGATTTCCCAGCGGCGGAAGGTCTCGTACTCGCCGGTATCGCGATCGATGGCAACGCGGATATCCGCGTCCTCTTCCGGATAGCGCTTCTTCGCGGCCGAGGCCAGCGCCGCTTCCATCGCCTGGAAGATGATGTCGCGCGATACGCCCTTCTCGTTGGCTACCGCGTCCACCACCAGCAAAAGATCTTTGCTCATTGCCGCACTCCGCGAACGCCACCATGGCGCCCGTCTGTAGATAAAGTCAGTGTTTCCCGCTCTTGGCCTTGCCGCCACCCTTCGGGGCAGGGGCATAGCCCAGGGCTTCCCAGTCCGGTACCAGTTTCGCGCTTTCCACGTCGGCATGCGCGAATTCGAAGGGGCCGACGCCATCGACGTCGACCACGATGCGTTCGGGCGAAGCCTCGAGGATGCGGCCGCGCAGACGGCGACGATTGTCGATCGGCGCCTTGAGCACGACCTTGGCCTGCTCGCCGACGAATTGCGCGAAATGGCCGGCGGTGAACAGCGGGCGATCGATGCCGGGCGAAGACACTTCCAGGACGTAATGCCCCGGGATCGGATCCTCGACATCCAGCGTGGCGGACAGCTCGCGACTGGCCGATTCGCAATCGTCGATGCCGACCTCGCGGCCGGGTGCGTCGATGTAGACACGCAAGGTGCCCTGCCCGCCCGAGGGGATCCACTCCACCCCGAGGCAGGTCAGACCGAGATCGGTAATGATCCCGTCAAAGCGCTGGGCCAGCGATTGCGTATCCAAATCGATCGCAACTCCATAATGCAAAAACAAAAAAATGGGCTTTACGCCCATTTCCATAGCGTTGCCGTTGGTTCCGACACCGGCTGCGCGCATCCTTGCGCTCAACAAAAAAGCCTCACGGGGAGGCTTTCTTGTCGAAAGTCTTGGTAGCGGGGGTAGGATTCGAACCTACGACCTTCGGGTTATGAGCCCGACGAGCTGCCAGACTGCTCCACCCCGCACCGGAGAAGCGAAACTATAGCGGCGCAGCGTTCACTTGGCAATACCAAGTGTTGCCGAAAATGCGTTTTCCGTGCATTTTCGGCAACAACGACGCCGCGCCCCGACTCAGCCGGCGAAGGCCTGCTGGCACCAGGACAGCAAGGGCCCCCAGTACAGGCCCAGTCCGAGCAGTGCCAGCGCATTGATCGAAAGGACCCAGCGCAACGGCATGTCCGTCTGCGGCCTGAAATCGACATCCTCGTCGGGCTTGTCGAAATACATCACCTTGACCACGCGCAGGTAGTAGTACAGGCCCACGATGGCGGCAAGGATGGCGACGATGGCCAACCACATCATGCCGGCGTCGATGGCGGCCTTGAGGATCATCAGCTTGGCGAAGAAGCCGAACAGCGGCGGCACGCCGGCCAGCGAGAACATCGCCAGCATCATCAGGAAGGCCATCCAGCGCGAGCGCTCGTTGAGTCCCTTGAAGTCGTCGATGTTCTCGCACTCGAAGCCGGCACGCGACATCGCCAGGATCACGCCGAAGGCGACCGTGGACATCAAGGCGTAGCTGATGGCGTAGAACATGGCCGCGGCATAGCCGGACGGCGTGGCATTGACCAGGCCCAGCAGCAGGTAGCCCATGTGCGCGATGGTCGAGTACGCCAGCATGCGCTTGAGGTTGGACTGCACGATGGCGACCAGGTTGCCGATCACCAGCGAGAGCACCGCAAGAATCGCCAGCATCATTTGCCACTGGTGCAACAGGTCGCCCGGACCGAAGCTCGACAGCAACCGGTAGGCCATGCCGAAGGCAGCCAGCTTGGAGGCCGAGGCGACGAAGGTGACCGAAGCGGTCGGCGCCCCCTGGTAGACGTCGGGCAACCACATGTGGAACGGCGCCGCGCCCAGCTTGAAGGCGATGCCCACGATCATGAAGATCAGGCCGAAGCGCAGCAGGTTGGGCATGGCCACGTGCGCGGCAATGGCGTGCAGGTGCGCCAGGTCCAGCGTGCCGGTGGCGCCGTACACCATCGACATGCCGTACAGCAGCGTGCCCGAGGCCAGCGCACCCAGCACGAAGTACTTGATGGCCGCCTCCGAGGACATGCGCGAATCGCGGTTGAACGCGACCAGCGCATAGGAGGAAAGCGTCAGCAGTTCCAGGCCCAGGTACACCATGACCAGGTTGCCGGCCGAGACCAGCAGCATCACGCCCAGCGCCGCGAACAGCGTCAGCACGTAGAACTCGCCGTGCCATAGCTTGCGGTCCTTCAGGTACGGCCGCGAGAACACGAACACCAGGATCACCGTGATCAGGGTGAACAGGCTCAGGATCTCGCTGGCGGTATCGCGAATGAACATGCCGCCGAAGGCCGTGGCCCCGCCCGGGGGCTGCCCCATCACCACCAGGAAGGCGGTGATGGCGGTGATCACGATGGCCAGCCAGTGGGTGGCGTTGCGCTGCTCGGGCTTGATGAAGGCGTCCATCAGGAGCAGTACGCAGACCGCCGCCACCAGGTACAGCTCCGGCAGGAGAATGAGAATGTCGTTCCAGCTCAGCATGCGGCAGTCCTCAGATCTTGCTGGTGGCCAGGTTCTGCACCAGATGGTTGATCGACCCACCCATCAGGTGCACCAGCGGTTGCGGCCACACGCCAATGGCGAGCACCACCAGGGCGAATGCGCCCAGCACGAAGGCCTCGCGGCCATTGATGTCCTTCATCGCGGCGACCTTGTCGCTGGTCACCTCGCCCCACACCACGCGCTTGACCAGCCACAGCGTGTAGGCCGCGCCGATGATCAGGGTGAAGGCAGCCACCAGGGCAATCCACGGGTTGGCGCTGAAGCTGGCCAGGATCACCATGAACTCGCCGACGAAGCCGCTGGTGCCCGGCAGGCCGCAGTTGGCCATGGCGAAGAACACCATGAAGAAGGCGAACCACGGCATCACGTTGACCAGTCCGCCGTAGTCGGCGATGCGTCGCGTGTGCAGGCGGTCGTACATCACGCCGATGCACGAGAACATGGCGCCGGAGACGAAGCCGTGCGACATCATCTGCACCATCGCGCCCTGCATGCCCAGGTTGGCCGCATCGACGTTGTGCAGGTCGCGCACCAGCATGAAGGCGATGAAGATGCCCAGGGTCACGAAGCCCATGTGCGCGATGGACGAATACGCCACCAGCTTCTTCATGTCCTCCTGCACCAGCGCCACGTAGCCGATGTAGACCACGGGGATCAGGCTCAGGATGATCACCAGCCAGGCGAAGTGCGCCGAGGCGTCCGGCACGATGGGCAGCGAGAAACGGATGAATCCGTAGCCGCCGACCTTCAGCATCACCGCCGCCAGCACCACCGAACCGCCGGTCGGCGCCTCCACGTGGGCGTCAGGCAACCAGGTATGCACCGGCACCATCGGGATCTTGATGGCGAAGGCGATCAGGAAGGCGAAGAACAGCCAGGTCTGCTCGGTCATGGTCAGCGGCAGGTGCGCCAGCGTGGCCATGTCGAAGGTTCCGGCCTTGTGATACAGGTAGATCAGCCCGACCAGCATGAAGATCGAGCCCAGGAACGTGTAGATGAAGAACTTCAGCGTCGCGTACACGCGGCGCGGCCCGCCCCAGATGCCGATGAGGATGAACATCGGGATCAGCATGGCCTCGAAGAACACGTAGAACAGCAGCGCGTCGGTCGCGCAGAACACGCCGATCAGCAGGCCTTCCAGGACCAGCATGGCGGCCATGTACTGGTGCGGCTTGTTGTCCTTGACCACGTCCCAGGCGCCGATGATGACCAGCACGCCGACGAAGCTGGTCAGCAGGATCAGTGCCACCGAAATGCCGTCCACGCCGAGTGCGTAATTGACGTGCAGCGAAGTGATCCACGGGGTGGATTCGACCAGCTGCATGACCGCGCCGCTGTCGGCATGGTAGGCAGGCAGCAGGAACAGGCTGGCAATGAAGGTGGCCACCGCAACCGAAAGCGCGATCCAGCGGCTGGCGGTGCCGCGCGCTCCGGCGATCAACACCGGTACGGCACCGGCCATGGGCAGCCAGATCAGCAGGCTTAGCAGATGATTCGACATAGGTCCTAGGTCCTTGATTCCTCAAACGTGCCCGAACCACCAGAACCCGCCCAGAAGCAGGATCAGGCCGAGGATCATGGCGAACGCATAGTGATAGAGGTAGCCCGACTGCAGGCGGCGCACGCCGTTGGCGATGCGCTGCACCAGGTTGGCCGAGCCGTCGATGGCACCGTCGATGACCGCCGTGTCGCCAGCCTTCCAAAACGCCCGGCCCAACTTTACGCCACCACGCGCGAAGACCGCCTGGTAGACCTCGTCGAACCAGAACTTGCGGTCCAGCGCCACGTACAGCGGCTTGAACGCGCGCTTGATGCGCTCGGCCATGGACGGGTTGAAGATGTACACGTAGGTGGTGATGGCGAAACCGAGCACCACCATCACGAACGGCCAGCCGGCAAAACCCTCCAGCCCCAGGCGGAATGCGCCGTGGAAGTGGGTGCCCATCTCGGCCAGCACGTTGTGCGCTTCCTGCACATGGATGGCCTTGCCGAACCAGGTGCCGTACAGCATCGGGCCGACGGTGAAGTAACCGATCAGCAGCGACGGGATGGCCAGCATCACCAGCGGCAGGGTCACCACCCAGGGCGACTCCTTGGGCGGATGCGCCAGTACCCCGGGCTCGTGGTGATGATCGTCATGTCCGTCGTGGCCGTGCGACTCGACCACCTTGAAGCGCTCCTTGCCATGGAAGGTCAGGTGCATCTGGCGGAAGGTGTACAGGGCCGTCACCAGCGCGCCGAACAACACGCAGAAGTAGGCATAGTGCGCGCCCCAGCGGTGCGACTCGCCGGCCGCCTCGATGATCGCGTCCTTGGAGTAGTAGCCGGAGAAGAACGGCACGCCGCACAGGGCCAGCGAACCCACCCACATCGTGATGTAGGTGATCGGCATGTACTTGCGCAGGCCGCCCATGTGCCGCATGTCCTGCTCGTGGTGCATGGCGATGATCACCGAGCCGGCGCCCAGGAACAGCAGCGCCTTGAAGAACGCGTGCGTCATCAGGTGGTAGACCGCGCCGGCGTAGGCCGACACGCCCAGCGCCACGGTCATGTAGCCCAGCTGCGACAGCGTCGAATACGCAATCACGCGCTTGATGTCGTTCTGCACGATGCCGATCATGCCGGTGAACAGGGCACCGGTGGCACCGATCACCATGATGAAGCTGAGCGCCGTCGAGGACAGCTCGAAGATCGGCGACATGCGCGCGACCATGAAGATGCCGGCCGTGACCATGGTCGCGGCATGGATCAGCGCGGAAATCGGCGTCGGGCCTTCCATCGAGTCCGGCAGCCACACGTGCAGGGGTACCTGCGCCGACTTGCCCATGGCGCCAATGAACAACAGGATGCCGATCACCGTCGCCGCACTCCACTGGGTGTGCTGCGTGATGTGCAGCGTCTGCCCCACCAGGCTCGGTGCGTGGTCGAAAGCGGTCTGGTAGTCCAGCGTACCCAGGAAGTACAGCACTGCGCCGATACCCAGCACGAAGCCGAAATCACCCACGCGGTTGACCAGAAAGGCCTTGAGGTTGGCGAAGATCGCGGTCGGGCGCTTGAACCAGAAACCGATCAGCAAGTACGAGACCAGGCCCACGGCCTCCCAGCCGAAGAACAGCTGCATGAAGTTGTTGCTCATCACCAGCATCAGCATGGAGAAGGTGAACAACGCGATGTAGCTGAAGAATCGCTGGTAACCGTCGTCGTCGGCCATGTAGCCGATGGTGTAGATGTGCACCATCAGCGAGACGAAGGTGACGACCACCATCATCATCGCGCTCAGGCGATCGATCATGAACCCGACGCTGGCGTTGAACTTGCCGACCTGGAACCAGGTGTAGATGTCGTGGTTGTAGTTGGCCGCCCCGCCCCACACCAGTTGGTACAGGACATGGAACGACAACACGCAGGCGATGCCGACGCCGAGGATGGTGACCGTGTGCGACCCTACTCGACCGATGCGGCGGCCGAGGAAGCCGGCCAGCACGGCACCGGCCAGCGGCGCCAGCGCGATGATCAGCAGGATGGAGGTCGATAGCTGATGCATGTGTCCTTATCCCTTCATCGAGTCGATATCGGCGATGTTGATGGTGCCGCGGTTGCGGAACAGCAGCGTCAGGATCGCCAGGCCGATGGCCGTCTCGGCCGCCGCCACGGTGAGAATGAAGAACACGAAGATCTGTCCGGCGACGTCGCCGCTGAAGCGCGAGAAGGCGACAAAGTTGATGTTTACCGCCAGCAGCATCAGCTCGATCGACATCAGCAGCACGATCACGTTCTTGCGATTGATGAAGATGCCGGCCACGGCGATGCAGAACAGCACCGCGCCCAGCACGATGAAATGCGACAGGGTGATCATGCGTTGTCCTCCTGTGGGCGCTCGGCGTCCATCTTCACGACGCGCACGCGATCGCTGTTGCGCACGCGCACCTGGTCACCCGGATTCTGACGGCGGGTCATCGGCTTGTGGCGCAGCGTGAGTACCACCGCGGCCACCAGGCCGACGGTCAGGATCAGCGCGGCGACCTCGAACGGAAGCAGATACCGGGTGTACAGCGCCTGGCCCAGCCATGCGGTATTGGAGTCGCCGGCCACGGCGGCCGGGTCCGGGCCCATGGTCGTGGCATGCAAGGCGCGAACGCCGATCAGGCCCAGCATCTCGACCAGCATCACTGCCGCCACCACGATGCCGACCGGCAGGAAACGCATGAAGCCCTCGCGCATGCGCTCCTGGTTGATGTCGAGCATCATCACCACGAACAGGAACAGCACCATGACCGCGCCCACGTAGACCACGATCAGGGCAATGGCCAGGAACTCGGCCTGCGCCAGCAGCCAGATGCAGGCCACGCTGAAGAAGGTCAGCACCAGCGAAAGCACCGCGTGCACGGAGTTGCGTACCGAGATCACCATCAGGGCGGAAATCACGGCAACGCCGGCGAAGGCGTAGAAACAGATCAGCTGAAGCAGCTGGGGGTTCATCATGTTCTCCTGATGCTCAGCGGTAGGCCGCGTCCTGCGCACGCGCCGCGGCGATGTCCTGCTCGTAGCGGTCGCCGATGGCCAGCAACTGCGTCTTGGTGACGACGTTCTCGCCGCGCTGTTCGAAGTGATACTCGTGGATCGAGGTCTCGACGATCGAATCGACCGGGCAACTCTCCTCGCAGAATCCGCAGTAGATGCACTTGAACAGGTCGATGTCGTAGCGCGTGGTGCGGCGCTGGCCGTCACTCTCGCGCGGCGCCGAATCGATGGTGATGGCCAGCGCCGGACACACCGCCTCGCACAGCTTGCAGGCAATGCAACGCTCCTCGCCATTGGCGTAGCGGCGCAGCGCATGCAGGCCGCGGAAGCGGTTGGACATGGGGATGTGCTCCATCGGGAAGCGGATCGTGTACTTGGGCTTGAACATGTAGCGAATGGTCAGGCCCATGCCCTTGAACATCTCGATGAGCAGAAGACTCTTGAAATAGCTGGTGATGCGGGACATGTCTTTGGTCAACCTCCGATCGTGACCCAGCCGAAGTACTTCATGCAGCCCGCCACGAGCACCCAGACGATGGTGATGGGAATGAACACCTTCCAGCCCAGGCGCATGATCTGGTCGTAGCGGTAGCGCGGGAATGTCGCGCGGAACCACAGGAAGAAGAACGAGAAGAAGAATGCCTTGGCGATCAGCCAGCCGAAGCTCGGGTCACCGATCCATCCCCAGGACGTGGGGAACGGGCTCAGCCAGCCGCCGAGGAACAGTACCGCGGCCAGGAAGCTGATCAGGATCATGTTGGCGTATTCGGCCAGGAAGAAGATCGCGAAGGCCGAACCCGAATACTCGACGTGGAAGCCGGCGACGATCTCCGACTCGCCCTCGGCCACGTCGAACGGGGCACGGTTGGTCTCGGCCACGCCGGAAATCCAGTAGATCACGAACACCGGCAGCAGCGGCAGCCAGAACCAGTCAAAGAGGCCCTTGGGGCCGGCCTGCGCGTGGACGATGTCGGTCAGGTTCAGGCTGCCGGCCAGCACCAGCACGCAGATCAGCGCCATGCCCATGGCCAGCTCGTAGGAGATCACCTGCGCCGCCGAACGCATGGCACCGAGCAGCGCGTAGCGCGAGTTCGAGGCCCAGCCGGCCAGGATGATGCCGTACACGCCCAGCGAACTCATCGCCAGCAGGTACAGCACGCCGGCATTGACGTTGGCCAGCACCAGGCCCTGCCCGAACGGCACCACGGCCCAGGCCGCCAGGGCCGGAATCAGGGCCAGCAGCGGCGCCAGGAAGAACAGGAAACGATTGGCGTTGGCCGGGATGATGATCTCCTTGATCAGGAGTTTCACCACGTCGGCAAAGGCCTGGAACAGTCCGAGCGGACCGATCTTGTTCGGCCCCATGCGAACGTGCATCCAGCCGATGACCTTGCGTTCCCAGTACACGAACATCGCCACCGCGAGAATCACCGGAACGGTGATCGCGAGGATCTTCAACAGCGTCCAGAGGACAAGCCAGAGTTCAGCAGCCATGCGATCAGGCCTTGCTCAAGGTGAGGACTGCGCCGTGCGGCGGCAGCGTGGCGGTATCCGCGTAGGCGGACTCGATCCAGACCGCGCCGGCCGGAACCGCATCGTCCACGGCCACGGTCAGCGTGGTGGTGTCGGCGACACGTACGCTGTCGCCGTCGGTGACGCCCAGGCGTGCCGCGTCGTCGGCACTCATGCGCGCCGCAGCACCGCGCGTGAGCGGATGCGCGTTGAGGGCATCGGCCCGGCGCAGGACGGCGTCGGTGCGGTAGATCGGCATCGAAGCAATCCGGGCCATACCCTCGGCGATCTGCACGGGCTCGGACAGCTTCTCGATCCGCGGCGGTTCGGCGCTGTGCACGTTGCCGGTCAGTTCGGCGAAGGTCTCGAACGTGAAATTCTCGAGGCCGAGCTCGCCACCCAGCGCGCGAAGGATCTTCCAGCCGGCACGTGCCTGGCCCGGTGCCGTGGCACCGGCCCGGACGTGCTGGTCGATGCCGTCGACATTGGTCAGGGTGGCATCGCTTTCCGGCAGCAGCGCCAGCGGCAGGATGACGTCGGCCACGTCGCGCAGCGTGCGCCCGCCGAAGGAACTGAAGGCGACCACGGTTTCGGCCCCCATCAGCGACTTCATCGTCCGGGTGGAATCGGCGAAGTCGTAGGGAAGATCGACCCCGTAGAGGACGTAGGCCTTGCGCGACTGTTCGACCATGCCGCGGGCATCGAGACCGCCTTCGCCCGGTAGCACGCCGGTGCGCGCCAGGCCCACGGCGTTGGCGCCGAGGGGGAGTTCGTTGAAACCGGCCTGGGCGGCTTCGGCGATGTAGCGCGCCGCGGCCCGAAGCGTCGCCGCCTGGGGATGCGTGGACGCCATTTCGCCGAAGAACACCACGGCCTGGCCGGCCTTGTCCAGGGCAGCGAAGGCCGCCTTGGCGGATTCATCGGCCTGCACGCCTTCCAGGGCGGAAGCCAGCGCGGCGGACGGCTTCAGCTCGCTGGCCTCGGACGCCGCACGGGCGATGGCCAACACCGCCGAGGGCAGCTGCGAAGGCGTGACGACGGTTTCACCGGCCAGCGCATGCCCCTCGTCCAGCTTCAGACAGCCGACCGTGTGCACGGCGGCGCCGGAACGGACGGCCCGGCGAAGTCGCTGGCTCAGCAACGGCATCTCGTGGCGAAGATGGCTGCCGACCAGCAGCGCGGCGCCAACCTTGTCGAGCTCCGCCACCGGCGTACCGAAGGCGCGTGCAAACGGCTGGTCCGCCAGGTCCTGCAGTCGCAGGCGATGGTCGATGTGCGCGCTGCCCAGGCCGCCGGCCAGGCGACGCAACAGTTCGCCTTCCTCGTTGCTGGTGGAAGGGTGCACCAGGAAACCGGTTTCACTGCCGGCTCCGCTCAGGGCCTCGACGGCGGCCTTCAATGCCACGTCCCACTGCACTTCGTGCCAGGTGCCGTCGCGCTTGACCATGGGCACCTGCAGACGGTCGTCGGCATACAGGCCCTGGTGGCTGTAGCGGTCGCGGTCGGACAGCCAGCATTCGTTGACGGACTCGTTGTCGCGCGGCACCGTGCGCAGCACCTCGCCGCGGCGCGTGTGCAGCCACAGGTTGGAGCCGAGCGCATCGTGATAGCCGATCGACGGGCGCGCCACCAGTTCCCAGGCGCGGGCCCGGAACCGGAACGGTTTGTTGGTCAGTGCACCGACCGGGCACACGTCGATGATATTGCCGCCGATCTCGCTGTCGATGGCCTTGCCGATGTAGGTGCCGATCTCCAGCCCCTCGCCACGGTTCATGCCGCCCAGCTCGTAGGTGCCGGCGATCTCGCCCATGAAGCGCACGCAGCGGGTGCACTGGATGCAGCGCGTCATCTCGGTGGCGATCAGCGGCCCCAGGTCCTCGTCGGGCACGGTCCGCTTGCGCTCGGTGAAACGGCTGACCGAGCGGCCGTAGCCCAGGGCCACGTCCTGCAGCTCGCACTCGCCACCCTGGTCGCAGATCGGGCAGTCCAGCGGGTGATTGATCAGCAGGAACTCCATCACGTCGCGCTGCCAGTGCAGCGCCTTGTCCGAACGCGTGGAGACCTTCATGCCCTCGCCCACCGGCGTGGCGCAGGCCGGCTGCGGCTTGGGGATGGGCTTGCCGTTCATCTCCACCTCGACCAGGCACTGCCGGCAGTTGGCGGCGATGGCCAACTTCGGGTGGTAGCAGAAACGCGGGATGTGGATCCCGACCTTGTCGGCGGCCTGGATGATCATCGATCCCTTGGGGGCCTGCATGGTCTTGCCATCGATCTCGATGTTGACCATGTCCGGCGGGGTGTTGTTGGCGGGCTGCGCACTCATGCGAGCACTCCTTTCGGAGTTGGGAATGGGGAATGGGGATTGGGGAATGGGAACAGCACGGAGGTTACGGCTCGCGATTCCCGATTCTCCATTCTCCATTCCCGATTCGCGCCTGAAAGGTTCATGTTCATGCCGCCGACTCCATGCGCGAATCCATCATCGAACGGCCGTGCTCGACGAAATATTCGAACTCGTCCCAGAAGTGGTGCAGGAAGCCCTGCACGGGCCACGCGGCGGCCTCGCCGAAGGCGCAGATGGTGTGGCCCTCGATCTGCCCGGCCACGGCCTTGAGCCGGTGCAGGTCCTCGGTCGTGCCCTTGCCCTCGACGATGCGCGTGAGCACGCGGTACATCCAGCCGGTGCCCTCGCGGCACGGCGTGCACTGGCCGCAGGATTCCTTGAAATAGAACTGCGAAATGCGGCGGCAGGCCTTGACCATGCAAGTGGTCTCGTCCATGACGATGACCGCGCCCGAACCCAGGCCCGAGCCGGCCTGCTGCAGGCTGTCGTAGTCCATGGTGCACTCGAGAATGGTGTCGGCCGGCAGCACCTTCATCGACGAGCCTCCCGGGATCACGGCCTTGAGCTTGTTGCCGTCGCGCACGCCACCGGCCATCTCCAGCAGGTCCCTGAACGGCGTGCCGAGGCGGACCTCGAAATTGCCTGGGTTGTTGACGTGGCCGGAGACCGAGAAGATCTTCGGGCCGCCGTTGTTGGGCTTGCCCTGCTCCAGGAACCAGTCCGCGCCATTGCGCAGGATCGCCGGCACCGAGGCATAGGTCTCGGTGTTGTTGATGGTCGACGGCTTGCCGTACAGGCCGAAGTTGGCCGGGAACGGCGGCTTGAATCGGGGCTGTCCCTTCTTGCCTTCCAGCGACTCCATCAGCGCGGTTTCCTCGCCGCAGATGTAGGCACCGGCGCCGAGCGCATTGTGGATGTCCACGTCGATGCCCGTGCCCTTGATGTCGGTGCCCAGCAGGCCGGCGGCATAGGCTTCGGCCAGCGCCTCCTCGAGGTGCTCGAAGGGCTCGTGATGGAACTCGCCGCGCAGGTAGTTGTAGGCGACGGTCGAACCGGTCGCGTAGCAGGCGATGGCCATGCCCTCGAGCACGGCATGCGGGTTGTAGCGCAGGATGTCGCGATCCTTGCAGGTACCCGGCTCGGACTCGTCCGAATTGCACAGGATGTACTTCTGCATGTCGCCCTTGGGCATGAACGACCACTTCAGGCCGGTCGGGAAGCCCGCGCCACCACGGCCGCGCAGGCCGCTGGCCTTGACCGCGTCGACGATGGTGGACGGATCCGGCTTCTCGGCCAGGATCTTTTCCCAGGCCTGCCAGCCGCCGCTCTTGCGGTAGCTGTCCAGGGACCACGGCTTGTCGTGGTGCAGCGTCGTGTAGACGACCTGGTGCTCTTTGGGTTCGGGTCCGTATGCCATGGGTATCTGTCTACCTTTGCGATCCCCTCATCGTGAGGATCAGGAAACGGCCGTCCGTGGCCGATGTATTCGAAATCGTCCGTCAGTCCAGGTTGTCGAGAATCTCGTCGACCTTTTCCGGCGTCAGCTTCTCGTGGTAGTGGCCATCGACCACCATCATCGGGGCGCCGCAGCAGGCAGCCAGGCACTCTTCCTCGCGTTTGAGGTAGATGCGCCCGTCCGGCGAACTCTCGCCGAGCTTGATGCCGTACTTGCTCTCGCAGTGACGCACGATGTCCTCGGCGCCGTTGAGCCAGCACGAGATATTGGTGCAGATGGCCAC
The DNA here is from genome assembly GCA_963817755.1 of uncultured Gammaproteobacteria bacterium. GTDB lineage: Bacteria > Pseudomonadota > Gammaproteobacteria > Xanthomonadales > Rhodanobacteraceae > Oleiagrimonas. The sequence goes on along the minus strand of CAWFPB010000003.1, from coordinate 552,513 downwards.
GTTGTGGCGGCCGACCGGCTCGAGCTCGAACATCGAGTAGAACGTGGCGACCTCGTAGGCCCACACCGGCGGCAGGTCCAGGTACCTGGCCACGGCCGCGATCAGTTCGTCGGTCAGGTGGCCGCCGTTCTGCTCCTGGGTGGCGAACAGGCTCTGGATCAGCGCCGAACGCTTGCGGTCGGCCGGGAACTTCGCTTCCCAGTGGTCGATGTGCTTGCGCGTTTCCTCGGAGAGGACGGCCATCGGGTCCACGTCACGGACCTTGTCGAAATTGCCGGTGGCTCTCATCGGTCGACCTCCCCGAACACCACGTCGTAGGTACCGATCATGGCCACCACGTCCGGCAGCATGTGGCCGGCGACGATGGCGTCCATGGATGAAAGATGGACAAAGCTGGGCGCGCGGACCTTCACGCGGAACGGCTTGTTGGCGCCGTCGGAGATCATGTACACGCCGAATTCGCCCTTGGGTGCCTCGACCGCGGCGTAGGTCTCGCCGGCGGGCACACCGTAGCCTTCGGTGAACAACTTGAAGTGGTGGATCAGCGCTTCCATGTCGTTCTTCATGGATTCACGCGAGGGCGGGCTGACCTTGTAGTTGTTCAGCATCACCGGGCCGTCGTTCTCGCGCAGCCACTTCACGCACTGCTTGATGATGCGGTTGGACTGCCGCATCTCCTCCACGCGCACCAGATAGCGGTCGTAGCAGTCGCCGTGCACGCCGACCGGGATGTCGAAGTCCATGTCCGCGTAGGCGGCGTAGGGCTGCTTCTTGCGCAGGTCCCACTCCACGCCCGAGCCGCGCAGCATCGGTCCGGTCATGCCCCAGGCCTGCGCCTGTTCCGGGCTGATCACGCCGATGTCGACGGTGCGCTGCTTCCAGATGCGGTTGTTGGTGAGCAGGTTCTCGTACTCGTCCACCTTGGACGGGAAGTCGTCGGTGAAGGCGTCGAGGAAGTCCAGCATGGAACCTTCGCGCCACTGGTTCAGGCGCTTGAGGTCGGCGCCCTTGTGCCAGCGTGATTCGTTGTACTGCGGCATGCGCGATGGCAGGTCGCGATAGACGCCGCCGGGACGGTAGTAGGTCGCGTGCATGCGCGAACCGGACACCGCCTCGTAGCAGTCCATCAGTTCCTCGCGCTCGCGGAAGGCGTACAGGAACACCGCCATGGCGCCCAGATCGAGCGCATTCGAACCAAGCCACATCAGATGGTTGAGGATGCGCGTGATCTCGTCGAACAGGGTGCGGATGTACTGGGCGCGGACTGGCGCCTGGATGCCCAGCAGCTGCTCGATGGCGCGCACGTAGCCGTGCTCGTTGCACATCATCGACACGTAGTCGAGGCGGTCCATGTAACCGATGGACTGGTTGAAGGGCTTGGACTCGGCCAGCTTCTCGGTCCCGCGGTGCAGCAGGCCGATGTGCGGATCGGCCTTGACCACGGTCTCGCCGTCCATCTCCAGCACCAGGCGCAACACGCCGTGCGCCGCGGGATGCTGCGGACCGAAGTTCATGGTGTAGTTGCGGATTTCCTGACCCGACATCTTCAGTTCTCCTGCCAGTGGTCAGCGGCCTCGGCCCTGGCCTGCTCGAGGTCGACGTCGTCGCGGATCACACGCGGCACCAGCACGCGCGGTACCACCGAGGTGACCGGTTCGTAGATCACGCGCTGCTTGTCGGGGTCGTAGCGCACCTCGACGTTGCCGATCAGCGGGAAATCCTTGCGGAACGGGCGACCGACAAAACCGTAGTCGGTGAGGATGCGGCGAAGATCCGGATGGCCGTCGTAGACAATGCCGTACAGATCGAAGGACTCGCGCTCGAACCAGTTGGCCACCGGCCAAAGGCCGGTCAGCGACGGCACCAGCGGCATCTCCACGTCCTCGCAGAAAGTGCGGATGCGCAGGCGGCGGTTGTGCCGGACCGAGAGCAGGTGCACGACCGAGGCGAAACGACGGGGCATGTCGACCTCGCGCGGGCGACCCTCCCAGTCGAAGCGCCCGGCCGCCTCGCCGCGCACGCCGCGCGAGAAGCCGGTGCCCGAGGCGCCGCTGGTTTCCCATTCGTTCTGGCCGTAGCCCAGGTAGTCCACGCCGCACAGGTCGATCAGCTGGCTGAAGTCGAAGTCCGGTTCGTCGCGCAGCGCCGTGACCACCTTGACCAGGTCGTCGGCGGCCACCTCGACGGTGGTCTGGCCCAGACGGGTCTCAACGTGTGCCAGCACATCCCCGAAGCGCGCGACGAGGCGCTCGGCCAGCGAGTTGGTATGCGTATCACTCATGCCCCGGCCTCAACGCGCAATGGTGTGGGTGCGACGGATTTTCTTCTGCAACTGCAGGATGCCGTGGATCAGGGCCTCGGCGGTCGGCGGGCAGCCCGGGACGTAGATGTCCACCGGGACGACGCGATCGCAGCCACGCACCACCGAATAGGAATAGTGGTAGTAGCCGCCGCCGTTGGCGCACGATCCCATCGAGATGACCCACTTGGGGTCGGGCATCTGGTCGTAGACCTTGCGCAGCGCCGGGGCCATCTTGTTGACCAGGGTGCCGGCCACGATCATCACGTCGGACTGGCGCGGGCTGGGCCGGAAGATCACGCCGTAGCGGTCCAGGTCCAGGCGCGCGGCGCCGGCATGCATCATCTCCACGGCGCAACAGGCCAGGCCGAAGGTCATCGGCCACATCGACCCGGTACGGGCCCAGTTCATCAGCGCATCAACGCTGGTGGTTGCCCAGCCGCGCTGCACGACCGGGTTGTCGCCTTCCGGCCGCAGGATGTCGTCGACGCGATCCAGCGGCTGCGGGTTGTGCATCACCCGGTCAATGGACGAGATCAATCCCATTCCAGCGCTCCCTTCTTCCACACGTAGGCAAACCCGATCACCAGCAGGACGAGGAACAGCGCCATCTCGATCAGTGCGACCGGCCCGATCTTGTCGAACACCACGGCCCACGGAAACAGGAATGCGACCTCGAGGTCGAAGATGATGAACAGGATCGCGATCAGGTAATAGCGCACATCGAACTTCATGCGCGCATCCTCGAAGGCCTCGAAACCGCATTCATACGGCGAGGCTTTCTCGGGGTCGGGGTTGCGGGGTGCCAGGAGCAGACCGATCGCCAGCAGGGCAATGCCGAGGCCACCGGCCACGACGAGAAACAGCAGTACAGGCCAGTATTCGGCAAGCACGGGTCGGCTACCTCCACGCGTGGTGCGCATCCGTGGCTGACGTTCCGTAACCGTCAGCCTTCGTTCCATTGGTGCCCAAGGGGGGACTCGAACCCCCACGGCCATTCGGCCACTACCACCTCAAGGTAGTGCGTCTACCAATTCCGCCACCTGGGCAAGGCTAAAACTCTTTACTTCTTTTTCGCGGGCGCCGGGGACGCCGGCTTGCCGCTGCTCGCTCCGCCCGCTGCCTGCGGCAGCGTCGGCACATCGGTTCCGCTCACGGCCTTGGGCTGCGCGGAACCCGCGCTCGCCGGCATTGGCGCCGCAGGCGCTGCCACGGTGGCCGCCGACGTCTGCGCCGACGACATCACGCCAAGATCCTTGGATTTCTTGGGGCCGCCGTTATAGCTGAAGTATATCGCCATACCCAGGCTGACCAGGAAAAAGAGCGTCGCCAGCACGCCGGTCGCGCGGGTCATGAAACTGGACGAACCGCGCGCACCGAAGACCGTGCCGGAGGCACCCGCGCCGAAACCGGCGCCGGCATCGGCACCCTGGCCGCGCTGCATGAGGATCAGCACGATCATGGCCGCGGCGATCAGGATGTAGAAAACGCTGAAGATGATGAACATGTCTAATTGGTCTCCGCCGCGCCACGCGCTTGATGCGCTGCCGCGCAGATGGCCAGGAAATCGGTTGCCTTGAGGGAAGCCCCTCCGATCAAGCCGCCGTCCACGTCCGCATGGGCGAACAGTTCGGCTGCATTCGAGGGCTTGACGCTACCGCCGTAAAGCAGCCTCGTCAGACCAGCGATTTTAGCATCCTCTTTTGCCAATTGGCTACGGATGAACGCGTGTGCGTGCTGCACCTGCTGCGGGGTGGCGGTCCTTCCGGTGCCGATCGCCCACACCGGCTCGTAGGCAACCACCGCCCGCTCGAACGCGTCGATACCGTGCGCCGCAACCACCGCGCCCAGCTGTTCGGCCAGCACCTGCTCGGTGCGGCCGGCCTCGCGCTGCTCCAGGGTCTCCCCCACGCACAGCATCGGGCACAGCCCCGCCTCCAGCGCCACACCGAACTTGCGCGCCACCAGCGCGTTGCTCTCGCCATGGTACTGGCGGCGTTCGGAATGCCCGACCAGGCCCCAGGCACAACCGACGTCTCGCAGCATCGCCGCCGAGACCTCACCGGTGAAGGCACCTTCACCGGCATGCTCGCTGAGATCCTGCGCACCACACGGCAGGGCTTGTCCATGCGTGTCGCAGAGCGTCGCCAGGTAGGGGAACGGCGGGAACACCGCCACGTCGACCGCCTGAGGCCGCCCAGCCACGATCGCTGCAGCCAGTTCCACGGCCATGGCCCTGGAGCCGTGCATCTTCCAGTTACCCGCCACCAGCATCTTGCGCATGGGTTGAGGCCCTTCGGTCCGCTCGTCAAGCCAGCAAGAATACCGGCGGCGGCAGCGCACTGGCAATGAGCGCGTGTGCGCCAAAACCCGACCGATGGCGAAAAGCACGACTCCGAGCGCACCCGGCCGCACCGGCGCCACGTATCATGGACGCCACACCACGACATGGAACGCCGTCATGCCCGACTCTTCCCGCCCCCTGGCACTGGTCACCGGAGCCTCTTCCGGCATCGGCGCCGCCCTGGCTCAGGAACTTGCCGCCCGGGGACATGACCTGGTTCTGACCGCCCGCCGCACGGCCCGGTTGCAGGAACTGGCGGACCGGCTTGGCCACACCTACGGCATACAGACCCTGGTCCTGGTCGACGACCTTGCCGACCCGCTGGCACCGCGACGCCTGACCGACGCCATCGAGGAACGCGGCCTGGACATCGACGTGCTGGTCAACAACGCGGGGTATGGCGTGCCGGGTCGCTTCGAGGATCCGTCCTGGGCCACCCACGACCAGTTCCTGCAGGTGCTGCTGCACGCCCCGACCGAACTCGCATATCGGATGCTGCCCGGCATGATCGCCCGCCGTCATGGTCGCATCATCAACGTGGCATCGCTGGCCGGCCACCTGCCCGGCTCGGTGGGACACACGCTGTATGCCGCGGTGAAGGCGTACATGATCCGCTTCTCGCAATCGCTGCATCTGGAGAATCGCGACCGCGGCATCCACACCTGCGCCCTGTGCCCGGGCTTCACCTACAGCGAATTCCATGATGTCACCGGCGCCCGGGAACTGGTGACGAAGATGCCGCGCTGGATGTGGATGGACGCCGACACCGTCGCCCGGCAGGGACTGGATGCCGTCGAACGCGGAGATGCGGTCTACGTGAACGGTCGCGTCAACCGCATGATCAAGGCACTCAACAAGCTGCTTCCCGACCGCCTGGCGCTGCACCTGACGGCGAGGCATTCCCGCAGCTACCGCGTCCTCGACTGAGGTCGCGGCAGCCTTTCCGGACACCACCCGTCGGCAGGCACCCGGATCAGATCAACCGGATTTCACGAAGTCGCTGCTGCAGGTACTCGTGGGACGTGATCGAGGTGTCGTAGCGGCTCGGGTTGTCGTCGCTGATGCACTGCGGCAGCGGATCGAGCACCACGTCGGGATTCGGATGCAGGAAGAATGGCACCGAGTAGCGCGGCTTGCCCGCATCCGCACCGGGCGGATTGACCACCCGGTGGGTGGTTGACGGATACACGTGATTGGTCAGGCGCTGCAGCATGTCGCCGATGTTGACCACAATGGCATCGCCCTCGGTCGTGATCGGCAGCCACTCGCCCTCGCGGGTGAGTACCTCCAGACCGGCCGCGCTGGCACCGACCAGCAGGGTGATGAAGTTGATGTCCTCGTGGGCGCCCGCGCGCACGTTGGGCACGCCGGCCTGCTCGATCGGCGGATAGTGGATCGGGCGCAGGATCGAGTTGCCCTGGTCGATCTTGTCATCGAAGTAATGCTCGGGAAGATGGATGTGCAACGCCAGTGCACGCAACACCCGTGCACCCAGTTGATCCAGCGCCTGGTACAGGCCATAGCCGTACTCGCGGAATCCCGGCACTTCCTCGGGCCAGAGGTTGGGCGGCATCGTGTCGGCGAAACGCGAAGCGGGATCGATCTCGCGGCCGATGTGCCAGAACTCCTTGAGATCCGGATGCTCACTGTCCTTGGCCGTCTCCACCTTGAACGGCGTGAAGCCCCGTGCGCCACCGGTGCCGGGCACGTGGTACTTCATCTTCACGTCCTCGGGCAACGCGAAGAACCGCTGGAAGGCGTCGTAGGCGTTGCCGATCAGCTCGTGAGTGACGCCATGCCCGCGGATGCAGCAAAAGCCGAACTCGCGGTAGGCGGCGCCGATTTCGGCAACGAAGTCATCACGATCGGTATCGAAGCGACGGATGTCGAGCGTAGGTACGTTTTTCATGGGTCCTTGTCCAGGTTGGCGTGCGGTCGTCTTGTGTTCCGCCACCGCAGGGGCGGTGCACGTCGGGCCAATCCCTGGCGACCTGGGTGGGCGCATCCGCACCCGGCAGGCTCACGAGCGTGAGTGTGCCGATTTTACGATGTCCGCCAACTCTTCTGCTACGGCTTGCACTTCGCTGGCGTCATCGGCCTCGACCGTGACCCGTACCACCGGCTCGGTGCCGGAGGGTCGAAGGAATACGCGCCCGCGGCCATTGAGACGCTTGCGTGCCACATCCACGGCATCCCGGACCTTGTCGCTGTCCACGATGGCCGCTGCACCGTCGGAGACGGGAACGTTCAGCATGACCTGCGGCAGCTTATGCAGATCCTTGCGCGCCGAAGACAGGTCCTCGCCCTGGTTGCGCAGGGCCTCCAGTACCGCCAGCGCCGCGACGATGCCGTCGCCGGTGCTGGCGCGGTCCAGGCACAGGATGTGGCCGGAGGTCTCGCCGCCGAGCACGCCGCCGTGCGCCTTCAGCTGTTGCATCACGTAGCGGTCGCCGACGTTGGCACGCACCAGTTCGATGCCCATGCCTTCAAGCGCCTGTTCAAAACCGTAGTTGCTCATCAGGGTGCCGACCACGGGTCCGCGCAACCTGCCATTGCGCGACCAGTTGCGGGCCAGCACGAAAAGCATGTCGTCGCCATCGACCAGCACGCCCTTGTGATCGACCATCTGCACGCGATCACCGTCGCCGTCGAAGGCAATACCGATGTCCGCGCCCTGCTCCACTACCGCGCGACGTAGCGCTTCGGGATGCGTGGAACCGATACCGGCGTTGATATTGAAACCGTCCGGCTGCGCGCCGATCAGGTGCACGTCGGCACCCAGCTCCGTGAACACCTTCGGAGCCACCTGGTACGTCGCACCATGCGCGCAATCGAGCACGATGTGCATGCCATGCAGGGTGAAATCTCGCGGCATGGTGCTCTTGCAGAACTCGACGTAGCGCGCCTCGGCATCGACGATGCGGCGGGCCTTGCCCAGCCGTTCCGGGGGCACGGTCACGAATTCGGCATCGACCTCGGCCTCGATCGACGCCTCGACCACATCGTCGAGCTTTTCCCCCTCGGCGGAAAAGAACTTGATGCCGTTGTCCTGGTGCGGGTTGTGCGAGGCGCTGATGACAATGCCTGCATCGGCACGCAGGCTGCGGGTCAGGAATGCCACGGCGGGCGTCGGCATCGGTCCGAGCAGGCGCACGTCGGCACCCGCGGCGACCAGCCCGGCCTCCAGCGCCGATTCGAACATGTAGCCGGATACGCGCGTGTCCTTGCCGATCAAGACCGTGGGTCGCTCGCTGCTGCCGCCCAGGGCCACACCCGCGGCGCGTCCCAGTCGCAGCATGAACTCGGCGGTGATGGGCCATTCGCCCACCCGTCCGCGGATGCCGTCGGTGCCGAAGTATTTTCGCTGGCTCATGATGTTCCCGCAGGGTCCTTGCAAGGTGCGCAGCTTAGCCGGTCCGGCCAGGCGCGCGTCAGTCGTCGTCCGGCCAGCGCGGCGCCGCGGGCGCGGCTGGTGCCGGGGCCGGATCGCCGGCGTGCACGGCACGCCAGACCGCCAGCGCGTCGACCGTTGCGGCCACGTCGTGGGTGCGCACCAGGAGAGCTCCTCGCTGCACCGCGACCAGGGCCGCGGCCACCGAACCGGCCACGCGATCGGGCGGTGCATCGCGACCGGTGAGGGTGCCGATCATCGACTTGCGCGACAGGCCCACGTAGACCGGACCGGCCAGGTCGACGAAGCGACTCATGGCGCGCAGCAGCGCCAGGTTGTGTTCCAGCGCCTTGCCGAAGCCGAATCCCGGGTCGACCAGCACGCGGCGCTTGTCGATGCCGGCCATCTCGCACGCGAAAACCCGCTCGGCGAGGAACCGGTGCACCTCGGCCACCACGTCATCGTAGTGCGGCGCGTCCTGCATGCTGCGCGGCTGGCCCTGCATGTGCATCAGGCAGACCGGCACGCCCAGCTCGGCGGCCGCATCCAGCGCACCCTCGTCGCGCAAGGCGCGCACGTCGTTGATGAAGCCGGCGCCGGCCGCCACGGCCGCGCGCATCACGCCCGGTTTGGAGGTATCGATCGATACCGGCACGGTGCAGCGTGCGGCCAGTCCCTCGATCACCGGGATCACGCGGCGCAGTTCCTCGGCCTCGTCCACGTCCGCGGCACCGGGCCGGGTGGACTCGCCGCCGATGTCCAGCATGTCGGCCCCCTGCTCCACCAGGGCAAGACCGTGCGCGATGGCCGCATCGGCATCGGCATGTTCGCCGCCGTCGGAGAACGAGTCGGGGGTGACGTTGACGATGCCGGCCACGCGCGGGCGATCCAGCTTCAGTTCGCGTCCGCCGCAATCGAGACGGCGCACGCCGTCGTCGCCGAACAGGGCGTTCACGCCTGCGGCTCCGCCTGGCCCGAAAGCGCGCCCATGAAGCGGCGGTAGTAGCGTAGCTCGTCGATGGAATCGCGGATATCGCTGAGCGCGGTATGCGCGCTGGCCTTGCCGATGCCGCGTGCGATCTCGGGGGCCCAGCGGCGCGCCAGCTCCTTGAGCGTGGACACGTCCAGGTTGCGGTAGTGGAAATACTGCTCCAGGGCCGGCATCTGGCGATGCAGGAAACGACGATCCTGGCAGATCGAGTTGCCACACATCGGCGACTTGTTGGGCGGCACCCATTGCTTCAGGAAATCCAGCGTCTCGGCCTCGGCCTGGGCATGGTCGATGCCCGAGGACAGCACCCGCTCCCACAGGCCCGAGCCTCCATGCTGGTTGCGGTTCCAGTCGTCCATGGCCTGCAGGCGGGACTCCGGGTGGGCGATGGCGAACACCGGGCCCTCGGCCAGCACGTTCAAATCGCGATCGGTGACGATGGTGGCAATTTCCAGGACGGAATCGCGATCCGTGTCCAGGCCAGTCATTTCCAGATCGATCCAGATCAGGTTGTCATCGCGTTGCGGCATGTCGGTCTCCAGGCTTGCCGGCGAGTGTAGCAGGGGGCCGTGCCCTTCCCCGCACGCCCTGTGGCGCTGTGCGAAGATGCGCGACATGAGCGAAGCGAGTTTCTTCTGGCACGACTACGAGACCTCCGGCACGGATGCGCGTCGCGACCATCCGGTCCAGTTCGCCGGTATCCGCACGACCCCGGACCTGGAGCCGGTCGGCGACCCGGTGTCGCTGTTCTGCCGCCCGCCGCGCGACGCCCTGCCGCATCCGCAGGCCTGCCTGGTGACCGGCATCACGCCGCAACAGGCCGAACGCGAGGGCCTGCGCGAAGCCGAGTTCGCCGCCCGCGTGCACGAGGAACTGGCCCGTCCCGGCACCTGCGCGGTGGGCTACAACTCGCTGCGCTTCGACGACGAATTCACCCGGCAGATGCTGTATCGCAACTTCTACGACCCCTACGCCCGCGAGTGGCAGGCCGGCAACTCGCGCTGGGACCTGATCGACCTGGCGCGCATGTGCTACGCATTGCGCCCGGACGGCATCGAATGGCCGCTGCGCGAGGACGGCACGCCCAGCTTCCGGCTGGAGGACCTGGCCGCCGCCAACAGCATCGCCCAGCGTCGCGCCCACGATGCCCTGTCGGACGTCGAGGCCCTGATCGACCTGGCCCGCCTGATTCGTGCCCGGCAGCCACGGCTGTGGGACTGGTACTTCCGGCTACGCCGCAAGCAGCGCGCCTTCGAACTGCTGGACCTGGTGCACAAGCCGGCGCTGCTGCACGTGTCCTCACGCTATCCGGCCAGTCGTGGCTGCCTGTCGATGATCGTGCCGCTGGCCCAGCATCCGCAACGCGCCAACGAGATCATCGTCTACGACCTGGCGACCAACCCGGTCGACCTGATCCTGCTCGATGCCGATACCATCGCCGACCGCGTGTTCACGCCGCGCGCCGACCTTCCCGAGGACGTCGAACGCATCCCGCTGCGCACCATCCATGCCAACAAGTCGCCAGCACTGGCGCCGCTGTCGGTGCTGGACGGTGTCGACACCGCGAGGATCCATCTCGACCCGCGACGCTGCGAGGTGCACCGCAAGGAACTGCTGGCCGCCGACGGCATCGCCGCCAAGGTCCGCGCCGTCTACGAGGCGGCCGCGGACCGTCCGCCGCCGGACGACCCGGAACTGGCGATCTACGCCGGCTTCCCGTCCGAAGGCGACCGGCGCCTGCTGGATGACGTGCGTGCGACGCCGCCGGGACAGCTGGGACGCCAGTTCGGCTTCGAGAATCCACGCTATGCCGATCTGCTCCTGCGCTATCGCGCACGCAACTGGCCGGATCAGCTCACGGACGAGGAACGTCGGCAATGGGACGCCTTCCGGCGCCAACGCCTGGGCAGCGAGAGCGCCATGACCACACTGACCCTGGATGGTTATTTCGCCCAGTTGCTGGCACTGCGCGGCCAGACGCCGGCCACGCAGCAGCCGATACTCGACAGCCTCGAGCAGTGGGGGCGCGAACTGGCCGCTGAACTGGACCTTGCGATCACGCCATGAACCGAAGCTACTTCTCCGAGGCCACTTTCCGTTTCCTCCGGCAACTGCGGCACCACAACGAGCGCGAGTGGTTCCACGCACACAAGGCCCAGTACGAGGAACACGTGCGCGAACCGTTCCTGGCCCTGATCGCCGACCTGGCCGAGCCGATCGCCGCCATCAGCCCGCGCTACCGCGCCGACCCGCGCAAGATGGGCGGCTCGCTGTTCCGCATCCATCGCGACGTGCGGTTCTCGAAGAACAAGCTCCCGTACAAGCCGTGGAGCGGCGCCCGCTTCTTCCACGAGCGCCGGCGCGAGGTGCCCTCGCCCTCGTTCTACCTGCACATCGAACCCGGGAACTGCTTCGCCGGCGGAGGCATCTGGCATCCCGAGTCGCCCACGCTTCGGCGCATCCGCAATTTCATCGCCGACAACCCCGGCGCCTGGAAGCGCGCCACCCGCAGCGCGACGTTCCGACGCCACTTCCAGTTTCACGGCGACCGCCTGAAGCGTCCGCCGCGCGGTTTCGATCCGGAACACGAGCTGATCGACGATCTCAAGCTCAAGAGCTTCGCCAGCGGTGCCCCGATCGACGACGCCCTGGTCTGCTCGCCCCGCCTGCTTCCCGAGGTGGTGCGAACGTTCCAGCACATCGCTCCATTGGTCGACTACCTCTGTGCCAGCATGGACCTGGAATTCTGAATCGCGGAATCCCGGATCTTCACCGCGAATGCACGATCGGCCCGACCCGGCGACTGTGGTAAAAGAGGGCCAGGCGTCCATGCCCATGGGGGACATGGATCGCACGCGTGAACCGACCCCGGGAACCGGTCATGTCCGACAGCATCGAGCACCGCATCCGCGAACGCGGATTCCGCCTCATCCGCCTGATCGAGTATGCCGGCCTGCTGGTGGTGCTGGTGGCCACCCTGGCCGCGGCGGGCCAGGAAATCCAGGCCATGTACACGCAGGGCCGGGTCACCGTCGCCGACCTGCTGATGCTGTTCATCTACCTCGAACTGCTGGCCATGAACGGCATCTACTGGCGCGCCGGACGGCTTCCGGTACGCATGCCGCTGTACATCGCCATCGTCGCCATGGCCCGTCACCTGACCCTGGAAACCCCGGCGATGAATACCTGGGCGACCCTGGCCGAGGGCGGCACCGTGCTGCTGCTGAGCCTGGCGGTGCTGGTGGTCCGCTACGGCCACATCCGCCTGCCCTATCGCGACGAGGGAAGCGAACCGCCGCATGGATGAAACCTGGCCGGCCTGATCAGGCCGAAGCGGAGGGGAAGGCCAGCACGTCGTCGATGCGTTCGCTTTCCTGCATGCACATCAGCAGGCGGTCCACGCCCAGCGCCACACCGGCACAGTCGGGAAGGCGTTCAAGGACGGTCAGGAGATGCTCGTCCAGCGGCACCGGTTCATTGCCTCGCGCCGCACGTACGGCATTGTCGCGTTCGTGCCGACGACGCTGTTCGGCGGCATCGCGCAACTCGTGATAGCCGTTGGCCAGTTCCTGCGGACCCAGGAAGATCTCGAAGCGCTCGGCGACTGCCGGTGTGCCCGGACGCACCCGGGCCAATGCACACTGGCTGGCCGGGTAGTCATGCACCACGACCAGCGTATGCGGCGGGAAGTGCGGCTGGATGCAGTGGGACATCAGCAGGTCCAGCCAGTCGTCGCGCCCCAGCCCCCGCGCATCGATGGAGAAGTCACCGAGCGGGGCACGCAACGCCTCGTCCGGCGCCGTGTGCGGGTCCAGGCCGAGTGCCTCCTCGAACAGGTCTGCATAATCGAGCACCCGCACGCGCACGCTGCGATCGACCAGCGCCAGGGCCGTGCGCACCAGGTCCACGACCTCCCCGGCCAGCCGCCGCTCGTCCCAATTCACCCGATACCACTCCAGCATGGTGAATTCGGGGTTGTGGCGTACGCCAAATTCACCGTCGCGAAACACGCGACCCAGCTCGTAGCAATCACCCACGCCGTCCGCAAGCAGGCGCTTGAGCGGATACTCGGGCGAGGTGCGCAAAAAGCGCTTGGCCGCACCGGCATTCGCATGCGCGTGCAGGCGGGTGTGGAAGCTCTCGATGTTGGGGTCCGTGTTGCCGGCAGCCGACAGGATCGGCGTCTCCACTTCCAGCACATCGCGTTCCGCAAAGTATGCCCGGATGGTCGAATTCAACACTGCACGCAGGTGCAGGTGCGGATGGGCTCGAACGGTTTCGGTCAAGGCATGGCCCTCAAACAATACGCTGTGGATGTGGGGCGGCACGACCCAGTCGTTCCAGCAGGCGCTCGATGAAATCGCCGGGGAGGTCCGCACGCACCGGAACGCTGTACCAGTTGCGCCGCGCGAACCGGATGCACTTGACGGCATCCTTGTCGGTCATCAGCACGACCAGGTCGTCACCGAAATCGAGGTCGTCTTCGGTGAAGGCATGGTGGTCCGGAAAAGGATGCTCGATCGGCTCGATGCGCTGCGCGCGCAAGCTGTCGAAGAAACGGTTCGGATTGCCGATCGCCGCCACCGCATGCACGCGCCGGCCCGCCAGGGACTCCAGCGAAAGCGGTGGTTCCTCACCCAATACCTGATGGGCGAGATCGCCGAGCAGCCGCATCGGCACCTCGCCGGACTTCGGCACGCCGCCGTTGCAGACCCGGAAGTCCACGCTGCCGAGCCGCTCCAGCGGTTCGCGCAGAGGGCCGGCCGGCAGCAGCCAGCCATTGCCGAAGCGCCGGATGCCGTCGATCACGCAGATCTCGATGTCGCGCTGCAACCGGTAATGCTGCAGCCCGTCGTCGGCAATCACCACGTCCACGCCCGCCTCGACCAGCAGATGCGCCGCCGCCGGCCGATCGAGACCCACGGCCACCGGCGCACCGGTGCGAGCCCGGATCAGGCAGGGCTCGTCTCCCACCTCGGCCGGATCGGGCGTGTCGTTGAGCAGTTCGGGCACGCGCCGATGCCCGCCATAGCCCCTGCTGACCACGCCGGGATGCCAGCCGCGATGGCGCAGCGCCTCGACCAGGGCAATGGTCAACGGCGTCTTGCCGGTGCCACCGACGTTGAGGTTTCCAACCACGATGACCGGCACCGGAAGACGAACGCTGCGCGAACGGTCATGGCTGTACAGCGCACGTCGACGCTTGACGAGATATCCATACAGGCGCGCCAATCCGCGCAGCCACAGCGAACGGGGCGGCGTCTGCGCGTACCAGTTGCGCTGCACGAGGGCCGCAAGACCGCGCGAGGTTCCCTGCCGACGCTGCGTGCCCATGCACGGCCTCAGTCGGAACCGGCGAGCGCCGGGTCCTCTTCATGAAATTGCATGTGGTGCAGGGCCGCGTAGGTACCCTCCATCCGCAGAAGCTGCTCATGCGTTCCCAGTTCGATCACGCGACCCCGGTCGAGCACCGCGATCTGGTCGGCATGCTCGATCGTGGACAGGCGGTGTGCAATGACCAGGGTCGTGCGGTTGCGCATCAGTCGGGACAGTGCCTGCTGGATCAGGCGTTCGGACTCGGTGTCGAGCGCCGAGGTGGCCTCGTCCAGGATCAGGATCGGCGCATCCTTCAGGATGGCGCGGGCAATGGCGATGCGCTGGCGCTGGCCGCCGGAGAGCTGGTTGCCGCCCTGCCCGATCGGCGTGTGCAGCCCCTGCGGAAGGTCGCGGATGAATTCCATCGCGTTGGCCGCTTCCGCAGCGGCAAGGATAGCGGCCTCGCTGGCCCCGGCCAGTTCGCCGTAGGCGATGTTGTTGGCCACGGTGTCGTTGAACAGCACCACGCGCTGGCCGACCCAGGCAATCTGCCTGCGCAGCGAGGCAAGCGTGTAGGACTCCAGAGGCTGGCCATCGAGTTCGATGCTGCCCGCGCTGGCATCGTAGAAGCGCGGAAGCAGGCTCACCATGGTGCTCTTTCCGCTGCCGGAACGTCCCACCAGGGCGGTGACCGTGCCGGCCTTGCAGTGCAGGTCGATTCCGCGCAGTGCCGACACATGGGCCCCGGGATAGACCATTTCCACGCCTCGGTAGCGAATATCGCCCTGACTGCGCTGGATCTCCAGAGTGCCATGATCGGGCTCGGAAGGCCTGTCGATGATCGCGAACAGCTCCTCGGCTGCGGCCACGCCGCGCTGGATGCCGGCCTGGACGCCAGTGAGGCGCTTGAGCGAGGGAAGGATCGCGCCCATGGCGATCAACAAGGTGGTAAAGGATCCGGGCGTCAGCGTGCCGATGATCGAACGCCGGGTGGCCATGAACACGATCAGTGCAAGCGACATCGCCGCGACCGTCTGCACGGTGGCCGATGAAAGCGCACTGGTCACGGCAACCTTCATGTTCAGCCTGCGCGCGGTTTGCGTGACCTCCTCGAAACGCGACCGCTCGGAAAGCTGGCTGCCGTAGATCTTGACTTCGCGCTGTCCGTTCACGACCTCGTCGACCGTGCCCGTGACCGAGCCCATCACATTCTGCACGCGATGCCCGATGCGCCGGTAACGGCGGCTGATGTAGGTCACCACGAAGGCCACCACCGGCACCATGAGGAACAGCGCCAGTGTCAGGTAGGGGCTGGTCCACAGCATCAATCCGACCATGCCGGTCACGGTGAGGCCGTCGGTGATGGCCACCTTGACCGCCTGCGTCGAGGCATGGGAAACCTGCTCGCAGGTATAGGTGATGCGGGCGATCTGGTGACCGCTGGGCTCGCTGCCGAAGAACGACGAGGTGAGGCGCAGGTAGGCATCGAAGATGTCCATGCGCATCTGCTGGACGACATTGAGGCCGATCAGCGAGGTGCCGTAGTTCTCGATGAACGCACCCATCCCGCGCAACGTGAATATGCCGATGATCCAGATCGGCATCCAGAAGATGGTGAACGGATCCTTCTGCGTGAACAGGTTGTCCAGCATCGGCTTGACCAGCCCTGTAAAGGTGGTCAGACCGGCGGCGTCGATGGCCATGCCGAGGATCGCCACGAGCGCGACAACCCAGTGCCTGCTGGCGTAACCGAGCAGGCGCTTGTATATAGCCCAGGAATTGCTTCCCGGAGCGGCGTGTTCTTGATTGCTCACGGTTGCTTGGAGCCCTGGTCGGGAGTGGTGGCGATCGACAATCGCGTGAAGCCGAGCTGGCCCAGCGCATCCATCGCCGTGACGACGGCCTGATGTGGGGTCATGGCGTCGGCACGCAAGGTGACGGGCTGGTCGCGGTGGTCGCCGGCCACGCCTGCAATGGCACGCTTGAGTGCGTCGACCCCGGCTCCCAGGACCTGATTGCTCCCGACATAGAAATGCCCCTGCCGGTCGATCACGACCACCAGCGGATGCGCCTGGGCCGCACTCGGTTCGACGCTGGCCTTGGGCAGGGTGACCTGCATGCGCGAATGACGCACGAACGTGGTGGTCAGGACGAAGAACATCAGCAGGGTCAGCAGCACGTCGATCAGCGGCACCACGCTGATCTCGAAGTCATCCCGGCGATGATGGTTGCCGATACGCATCGTACGACCTCAGCGCGTGGTCCGGGCCGGACGCGAGGCGGCCACCGGAGCTGCAGATCGGGCACCCGGCTGTGTCGTACGCGGCGGCGCGGCAGAAAGAGTGTCCAGCAGCGCGCTGGCCTGGCGCTCCATGTCCACGCAGTAGTCGAGCACGCGGCCGCGGAAATAACGATGCAGCACGTAGGCCGGGATCGCCACGATCAGGCCGGAGGCGGTGCAGATCAGCGCCTCGCCGATGCCTCCGGCCATCTTCATGGGATCACCCACCCCGCTGGCCATGACCGCGAGGAACATGCGGATCAGGCCGATCACGGTGCCCAGCAGGCCCAGCAGCGGCGCGATGAGCGCGATGGTGCCCAGCGAATTGAGGAACCGTTCCATGCGGTGGGTCACATGGCGCCCGGCGTCCTCCAGGCGCTCCTTGATCTCGTCGCGCGGCCGATGGCGGACCGCCAGCGCGGAGGCCAGCAGTTCGCCCAGCGGGGAATTGTCCGCCAGGGTCTGCAGATGGCGCGCGTCCAGCGTGCGCGATTGCGCCCACTTGCGCACTTCATCGCCCAGCCCCGGTGGCATCACCGTGCTGCGGCGCAGGCTCCAGAAGCGTTCGAGAATGATCGCCAGGGCGATCGCAGAGCACACGAGGATGGGCAGCATGCCCCAGCCGCCCGCTTTCACGATGTCCAGCACGTGGTCGATCTCCAGCCATGATTGCCGTCTGATCGTGCATCATAGCAGTGACCGCCCCCCGACCTGTGAACCGGTTCGCCGCTTGCGAACGGTGTCATTCGCGCCAGTAGCGCCGATGATCGAGCCTCCATCGGGCAGTCACCCGCGGCACGCCCTGGCCGGGAAAGCGCACAATCACGGCCCCTGCCCTGGCCGTGTTGAGCACCGGGACCCCGGCAGCGTGATAACGCTCCAGCACGTCCTTGCGCGGATGCCCGAAGCGGTTCAGCCAGCCGGCCGAGACCACGGCCAGGCGCGGCGACAGCGCCCGGATGAAAGCCCGCGACGAGGAACTGCTGCTGCCATGGTGCGGGACCACCAGCACCAGCGGCGGTCCTGGCCCGACCGCGCGGGCCACCAGCGGCTCGAGGTCCTTTTCGATATCCCCGGTGAGCAGCAGCCGGCCGCCCCGGCCGGTGATCAGCAGCACGCAGGAAAGATCGTTGTGTTCCAGCAGCGGCCGCAGGTGCGCCGGCGGACTGATCACCCGCATGCGCACCCCGTCCCAGGTCCAGTGCTGGCCTGCATGGCACGGCGGCATCGGCACCGGCATGCGCTTCGGTTCGCCGCTCAGCCGCCGGGCGTGCGGAAAGGCCCGCGCGACCGCCCGGGCGCCACCGGCATGGTCATTGTCGCCGTGGCTGATCACGATGCGATCGGCGGGACCGAAACCACCCTGGCGGATGGCCGGCAGGACCACGGCGTCGCCGTAGTCGAAGCCGGACGGATAACGGGCGCCGGTATCGTAGACCAGCAGGTGCCGGCGGGTGCGCACCAGTACCGACAGCCCCTGCCCCACGTCCAGCACCGTGGCCTGGAAGGCCCCGGCAGGCAGCGTCGGCAGGGACGGCCAAAGCAAGGGAAGCCACAGGACCAGGCCCAGCCAGCGCCCGGGCATCCCGCGCGGCACGAACAGCCACAGGACGCCGATGCACGCCAGCACCAGCGCCGGCCACGAGACCGCCGGAAGGTACCAGTGCGCACCCGGCCAATGCGCCATCATCGCGAGCATGTCCCACAGGTGCTGCATCACCCCACCGGCCAGCCGCCACGACAGGGCGGCCGCGCCGGGAGCCAGCGGCCAGGCCGCTATGCCCAGCAGCGTGAGCGGCACCACCACCAGGCTCACCAGAGGAATGGCGACCAGGTTGGCCAGCGGCCCCCAGGGGGCACCCTGGCCGAAGAACCAGGCCGTCAGCGGCAGCAGCGCCACGCTGATCAGCAGTTGCGAGCGGCCGGCCTCGCCCAGCCGTTGCCGCCAGTGGCGTGCGCGACGGGGTTCGAGCATCAGCAGCAGGACGGCCACGGCGCAGAACGACAGCCAGAATCCGGGCGCCAGCACCGACAGCGGGTCGAACACCAGGACGGCGGCCAGGGCCAGCGAAAGCGCACGACGCGGCGGGACGTGCCGGCGCATGGCCCGGGCCAGCGCCAGGACGGCGATCATCAGCAATGCACGCCGGGCCGGAAGGCCGAATCCGGCCAGTGCGGCATAGCCGGAAGCGACCATGAGGGCTGCCAGCGCCTGCGCAACCCGGCGCGGCACGCCCCGACAGAGTACGGGCCAGGCACGCCATAGCCCGCTTGCCAGCAGCGCGCCCAGCAGGGCCGCAACGCCGATGTGGAACCCGGAAATGGCCAGCAGGTGGGACACGCCGACGGTACGCGCCACGCGCCAGTCGTGTTCGCCCAGGCCACGCTTGTCGCCCACGCCCAAGGCGGCCAGCAAGGCATGACTGGCGTTCCCGCGAAGGGCGTGGCCGATGGCGTGCGAGAGCCGGTCGCGAATCGCATCGATGCAGAATGCTCGCACGCCGAGACGGCGATTCACCCCATGGGTGCGCACGTACCCGACTGCGGAAATTCGTGCCTGCAGGGCATGACGCTCGCTGTCGAATGCCCCGGGGTCCATGCTGCCGCGGGGACGACGCAAACGCACGCGCAGATGCCAGCGGGTACAGGGCCGGCTGGCCGCTTTCGGTGCCCCGTACCAGGACAGGTGCAGGCGCCCGTGCAGTGCGAACGGCTTGCCTTCCAGCCGCGCCCGCTGCACGCGGAGCACGAAGCGCACCGCATCGGGTCGCACCTGCGGCAGGCCTTCGACGGTCCCCACGATGTCGAAATCGCGACGTTCAAGACGGCGTGGCAGCCGCTGCTGCAGCACCGCGCCGGCCCGGCCGGCCGTGTACACGAAGGCCAGGCCGATCCAGCAGGCCCACGGGCACGCGGGCACCGCCAGGCGACGATCAGCAGACCGGCCGCGCACGCCAGCAGCAGGTCGGTGGGTGGCAATGACGGCAGCCACTGCACCGCGGCCGCACCCAGCAGCAGGGCCAGGCTGAACGGCCATCGCACGCGGCATGCACCAAGGCGGTCGATCAGGCGGGTCGGATGCGCATGCATGTCCCCTCCATGGGAAATGGTCCCCCGGATCCTTCCGGGACGACTCCGGTTCTCCGGGCCGGCGTCCGGCCCGATGTCACGTCAGGCAGCGCGCGGCTGTTCCTGCAGGCGCCCGCCGGACAGCTCCATGACCCGGTCCATGCGGGCGGCCAGGCTGCGGTCATGGGTGACCAGCACGAAGCTGGTGCCGATCTCGCGGTTGAGTTCCAGCATCAGGTCGTAGACCTGCGCCGCGTTGTGCTCGTCCAGGTTTCCGGTCGGCTCGTCGCCGAGGATGCAGGCCGGACGCGTCACCAGCGCGCGTGCCACCGCACAGCGCTGGCGCTCGCCGCCGGACAACTCGCCCGGCTTGTGCTCGAGTCGTTTCGACAGGCCGACGCGATCAAGCAGATCGCGGGACCGTTCGCGTGCCTCGTCGATGGCCGTACCGCGGATCAGCAGCGGCATGCACACGTTCTCCAGCGCGGTGAACTCGGGCAGCAGGTGGTGGAATTGGTAGATGAAACCCAGCGACCGGTTGCGCAGTTCGCCGCGCTGGGCGTCGGACAGCGTGGACATCACGTGGCCGTCGATCTCCACTTCGCCGCTGGAAAGCGTGTCCAGGCCGCCGACGATATGCAGCAGCGTGCTCTTGCCGGCACCCGAGGCGCCGACGATGGCCAGGGTCTTGCCGCGCTCGACCTCGAAGCTGACGTCCTCGAGGACCTCGGCGCGCAGCTTGCCTTCCTGGAAGGTCTTGGCCACGTGCCGTGCGGCGACGACGATGCGGTGATGATTCGCTGCGTTTTCCATGGGCGTGTCGTGCTCACTCATAGCGCAGCGCCTGTGCCGGGTGGGTGCGCGCGGCGCGGCGCGCGGGGTAGATGGTGGCCAGCAGCGACAGCACGAACGCGGTGGTGCACACCCAGCCCACGTCGCTCCACTGCAGGCGGCTGGGCAGTTCGCTGATGTAGTAGACCTGCGGCGACAGGAACTGCACGTGGAAGGTGTGCTCGATCCACTCGGCCACTGCCGGCAGGTTGATGGCCAGGAGCACGCCGCCGACGGCGCCGGTGAGGATGCCCACCACGCCGACGAACAGTCCCTGCACCATGAACACGCCCATCACCGTGCGTGGCTTGAGGCCCAGCGTGCGCAGGATGGCGATGTCGGCCTGCTTGTCGGTGACCAGCATCACCAGCATCGACACCAGGTTGATCACCGCCACCAGCACGATCAGTACCAGGATCAGGAACATGACCTTCTTTTCCATGTCCAGGGCCTTGAACAGGTTCGAGTTGGTCTGGATCCAGGTCTCCACCCGGTACACGTCGCCCAGTTGCCGGTTCAGGTGCGAGGCGACGGCGTTGGCGTCGTACATGTCATCCAGGCGCAGGCGGATGCCGTTGGGCCCGTGGATGCCGTACAGGCGCTCGGCGTCCTGCATGTTGACCAGCGCCAGGCCCGAGTCGTACTGGTTCATGCCCAGCGAGAAGATGCCGCTGACGGTGAACGCGCGGACCACCGGCATGGCGCCCATCGGACCGGCACGGAAACGCGGCGCGTAGACGATGATCTTGTCGCCGATCTGCGCGCCCAGCACCATCGCCAGCTCGTTGCCCAGTACGATGTTCCAGCTACCGGGTTTGAGCGAGTCGAACGAGCCGTCGAGCATGTGCTTGTTGAAGTCGGACACATGCGGCTCCATCGACGGCACGATGCCGCGCAGCATCGCCCCACTCGAGGCCTGCCCGCGGATGAAGGCCTGCTGCTCCACGTAGGGCGCGGCCCCGCGCACATGCTTGTCCGCCTTGGCCACATCGAGCGCGTGGTGCCAGTCCTGGATGGATTCGCCGACCCCGGAGATGGTGGCGTGCGAAACGGCGCCGAGGATACGCGAGCGCAGCTGGTAGTCGAAACCGTTCATCACCGACATCACCGTGATCAGCGCAGCCACGCTCAGGGCCAGGCTGATGATGCACACGCCGGAAATGAAGGAGATGAAGTGATTGCGGCGCTTGGCGCGGCTGTAACGCAGGCCGATGAACAGGGACAGCGGTCGGAACATGGGATCGGGGGTCTCGGACGCGGTCGGACGCAACTGCGACCGCAGAAAGGCGCCAGAGTGCCCGAAAGCCGACATCCTCGGCAAGCAGGCGATGCCTTCAGTCGATGTCGGTACCGGCCGACAGGCGCATGCGCAGGCGGCGCCGCGTGTCGGCGTCGAGGTTGTCGGGAAACAGCAGCAATGCCGCCTGACCGCGCGGCGCCCAGCGCAGGCGCAGGATGATTGCGCCGGCCAGCACGCGCGCCTCGAGCAGGCGGGCCTCGACCGAGGTATCGTCGTGCAGATGCAGCTGCCAGCCACCATCCGTACGCCAGAGGACCTGACGTACCCGGCCGTTCGCGCTGCGACGCATCGAGACGATCACATGGGCCGCCACGGCCATGGCGACCACCACGGCCAGCCATGTCGCCACGCCGCTGAGGGCGACCGCAACCAGCGACAACACGCCGAGCATCGTCAGCAGGACGATCGGCCAGCGCGAAGGCGTGTAATCAAAGCCGATGCCGGGCGCGGATGTCATCGATGATCACCTGCCAGTCGCTGCGCGGGGCGTTGCCGCGGCCGATGGTCCAGTCCCACAGGTCCGGATCCTGCATCTCGAGCAGCTCCTCGAAAGCCGCACGGGTCTCGGCATCGGCCTGCGGATAGCGCTCATCCAGCCACCAGCCGTACAGCGCGTCCAGTTCCTTGGTGCCGCGTCGGCAGCGCCAGCGCAGGCGTGCCAGGGGCGTGTCGCTCATGCGTGAATCATCCCGTGCCATCGAAAACATGCATGGTACTGCCCCGCGCGGTCAATTGCCCTGCCCCGCGGGGTACGGCGTCATCGAGTACGGGCGGTCCGCGACGGCAACGCCCCGGTGCCGGTTCGGCCGTGCCTGCATCACGAACGTGAGCGTGCCGCCGTGCAGGATCTGACTGTGCTCGATGTAGTCGCGCTCCAGCGGCCGGCCGTCGAGCAGCACCCGCCCCACGTAGGGATGGGCGCCGTCCAGGTACCGGGCCGTGACGGTGAACGTGCGTCCGTTGGGCAGGTGCAGCACGGCGCGCTGCACGAACGGCCGGCCGAGCACGTACTGGTTGCTGGCCGGCGCCACCGGATAAAAGCCCAGCGCAGTGAAGATGTACCAGGCCGACATCTGGCCCAGGTCGTCGTTGCCGGCCAGGCCGTCGGGCGTGGGCGCGTACTGGGTGTCCATGATCTGCTTCAGGCGTTGCTGGGTCTTCCACGGCGCGCCGGCGTAGTCGTACAGGTAGGCAATGTGATGGCTGGGCTCGTTGCCGTGCGCGTAGTAGCCGATCAGGCCGGAGATGTCCTCCACGTGGGCGAACTCTTTCGGGTTCACTTTCGCCTCGAACACGTGGTCGAGCTTGGCGACCAGCTTGTCGTCACCGCCCAGCATGCGGATCAGCCCGCCGATGTCCTGCGGCTCGTACCACGAGTATTGCCAGGCGTTGCCCTCGGTGTAGTCGCTTCCGTAGCCGGCAGCGGCCGGATCGAACGGGGTGCGGAAGGAACCGTCGCTCCTGCGTGCGCGCAGGAAGCCGGTCTTCGCATCGAACGAGTTGCGCCAATAGCCGGCGCGCTTGGCGAAGCGCCGGGCGATGGCGTGCCTGCCCATGGCCTGGGCCATGCGCGAGATCGTCCAGTCGTCGAAGGCGTACTCGACGGTCTTGGAGGCCGCCTCGGGCACCTTGTCGATGGGCACGTAGCCGAGCTTCATGTACCAGCCCAGCCCGCCGTAGGGCTTGTAGGTGGCGCTGGCGACCATGGCCCTGAGAGCGGCCTTGGTATCGAAGCCGCGGATGCCCTTCATGTAGGCGTCGGCGATCACCGGCACCGCGTGGTAGCCGATCATGCACCAGGTCTCCAGGCCCTGGTAGGCCCATACCGGCAGGATGCCGTAGGGACTGGACTGCTGGGCGGCGACCAGCGACTGCACGAAGTCGGAAACCTGCCGCGACGGGCGGATCAACGTCATCAGTGGTTGCTGCGCGCGGTACACGTCCCACAGCGACCAGGTCGAGTAGAAGGAAAACCCTTTCGCGCGGTGGATGCCGTGATCCGGCCCGCGGTAGTGCCCGTCCACGTCCATGGCCAGGTTGGGCGCCATCATGGCGTGGTACATCGCGGTGTAGAACATCCGCTGCGTGGCCGGCGGCGCGGTGATGTCGATGGCCGACAGCGCCTTCTCCCAGGCCCGGCGCGCCTGCGCCCGGCGGCGGTCGAAGTTCCAGCCCCGCCCGCCGGCATCCAGGTTGGCAATGGCGCCCGCCTCGCTGACGTCGGAGATGGCCACCTTTACCACCAGCGGCCCACGCAGCCGGCCGAAGTCGAACACGCCTTCCAGCGCGCGTCCGGCCACGGCGTCGGTGTCGGCGGGGTCGTCGCCGGGCCCCTTGAAGCCGTGATAGAGGACGTGCTTCTCGCGGTCCATCAGCTCGTGCGAGGTCATCGGGCGCGAGAAGCGGATGGCGAAGAACAGCTGCCGCCCCGGGGCCCAGCCGCGCGTCTCGCGCATGCCGGTCACGGTACCGTCCGGGCGCACGCGCAGGCGCGACCACAGCACCTTGCCGGGGTAGTCGTAGATGCTCGGGCGCAGGTCCAGCAGCACGTGCGCCGGCACGCCCCGGTCGAAGGTGTAGCGATGCCAGCCGACCCGCTTGCCCGCGGTCAGCTCCACGCGCACGTGGTTGTCCGGCAGGGTCACGGCGTAGTACCCGGCCTGTGCCGTCTCGCTGGCGTGGCTGAAGCGCGAACGGTAGCCGCCGTGGGGCACCTTCGGGTCGCCGGCATCGAGTTTCACCGCACCGCCGACCGGCATCAGCAACACATCGCCCAGGTCCGAATGCCCGCTACCGGAAAAATGCGTATGCGAAAAGCCGCGGATGGTCGGATCGTCGTAGCGGTAGCCGGCCGCCCATTTGTAGGCGTGACGGAAATCCGGCATTGCGGTGTCCGGGCTCAGCTGGATCATGCCGAACGGCACGGTGGCCCCGGGGAAGGTGTGCCCGTCGCCGCCGGTGCCGATCATCGGATCGACCCGGTGCCAGGCCGCATCGTGCTGCGCCGCCACGGCGATGCACGGGATCAGCAGCCACGCCAGCCACAGGACGCGCCAGGCGCCGCAAGGACTGCGGAAACGGTAGCGAATCGACATGACGAACCCCCGAATTTGAATCGATCCAAACCGCGTCAAGCTAGCACGCCATTGCACCGTGGACACGCTGCAATGCATGATGGCTCGAGTCGCCGGACAACCTCGCGGGTCCGGTATTGGATCGATCCAAAATCACACCATCACGGCTTATGCTGCTGCGCTGCATACAAAACCCGCTTCACCGGCCCCGGGGGACCGCGTGACGCGTCACCGCGTGACCCTGGACGATGTCGCCCGCGGATGCGGCGTCTCGCGCGCCACCGTCTCGCTGGTGCTGCGCAACAGCCCGCTGGTCGCCGACGGCACCCGCCACCGCGTTGAGGCCGAGATCAAGCGGCAGGGCTACGTCTACAACCGTGCCGCGGCCAACCTGCGCCAACGCACCTCCTCCAGCGTGGCCCTGGTCATCAACGACCTGTCCAACCCCTTCTTCGCCGAATTCGCCGCCGGCGTCGACGAGGCCCTGGCCGCGGAGGGCTTCGTGACCCTGCTGGGCAGCACCAGCGAATCGACCGAGCGCCAGCGACGGGTCCTGGCCTCGCTTGCCGAACACGCCCCGGCCGGCATCATCCTGTCCCCAGCCGAGCACAGCGATGGCGCGGAGCTGCGCGAGATCGTCGGTGCGCACACACCGGTGCTCGTGTTCAACCGCAGGCTGCAACAGCCGCACTGGGACCTGCTTTCGCTGGACAATCGTCACGGTGCCGGCATGGCTACCCGCCACTTGCTGGAGCTGGGCCACCGACGCATCGCCTTCTTCGGCGGCCACGCCGCCTCCAGCGCCTGTCGCGAACGCCGCGAAGGGTATCTGCACGCCATGCGCGAGGCCGGCATCGAGGTCGAGCCGCCATGGCTGATCGAGAGCGCGCCCACCCGCGTGGAGGCGGCCCTGCAGAGCGCGGCTTTGTTCGTGCGCGACCCCGTGCCGACCGCTGCGGTCTGCTACAACGACGTGGTCGCCCTGGGGCTGATGCTGGGCCTGTACGCTCGCGGCCGCCGACCCGGCCACGACTTTGCGGTCATCGGCTTCGACGACGTTCCCGAAGCGGCCGTCAGCCTGCCCCCGCTGACCACCATCGCCACCGCCCCGCGAGCACGCGGTCGCCAGGCCGCCGAACGCATCCTCGAGCGCATCCGCCTGCCGGACTCCGATCCGACGGACATTCTCACCTCGTCCGTGCTGGTGGTACGTGCCAGCACCTGTCCACCCATCCTCAGCTGAAACCCGAGGCTTCCAGCATGGCATCGACTCCAAGCATCCCCGCGCAAGGCACTCCCTCCGGCCCCGGAGGACAGCGGTACACCTACTACCCCATGGCGCTGACCGCGCTGACCCTGGTGTTCTTCATGTGGGGGTTCCTGACCGCACTCAACGACAGCCTGATCCCGCACCTGAAGGCCGCATTCGAGCTGAGCTATTTCCAGGTCATGCTGGTGCAGTTCACCTTTTTCGGCGCGTACTTCCTGATGTCGCTGCCCAGCGGCTGGCTGGTCGACCGCGTGGGCTTCAAGCGCGGCATCGTCGCCGGCCTGACCATCGCCGGCATCGGCGCGCTGGGCTTCCTGCCGGCGGCCGAGTGGCGCAGCTATCCGCTGTTCCTGGGCGCACTGTTCGTGCTCGCGACCGGCATCACCGTGCTGCAGGTGGCGGCCAATCCCTACGTGGCCCTGCTGGGCCCCGAACGCACCGGTTCGAGCCGGCTGACGCTGGCACAGACCCTCAATTCCATGGGCACCACGCTGGCCCCGATCTTCGGCGGGTACCTGATCCTGTCGCACGTGGTGAAAAAGGCCGTCGAGGTGGCCGCCCTGCCCGCCACCCAGCAGGCAGCCTACCGCGCGCAGCAGGCGCAGTCGGTGCAGGTCCCTTATCTGGGCCTGGCCGTGGCACTGTTCGTGCTGGCCGCCATCGTCTGGCTGTTCCACCTGCCGGCACTGGCTGACAAGACCGAGCAGGCCGATCCGGTCCGGCACACCCTGCTCGATGCGCTGCGGGTGCCGCACGTGGCCTTCGGCGTCGCGGCGATCTTTTTCTACGTCGGCGCGGAGGTGTCCATCGGCAGCTTCATGATCAACTACATCTCGCTGCCCGACATCGGCCACATCAGCGAACAGCAGGCCTCGCACTACGTCTCGTTCTACTGGGGCGGCGCCATGGTCGGCCGTTTCATCGGCACGTTCCTGCTGGCCTGGATGAACCCGCGCAAGCTGCTGGCGACCTTCTCGGTGGTGGCCGGCGGGCTGCTGGTGACCAGCATGCTGACCCACGGTCCCACGGCCATGTACAGCGTGATCGCCATCGGCCTGTTCAACTCGATCATGTTCCCGACCATCTTCGCCCTCGGCATCGAGCGGCTCGGGCCGCTGACCGACAAGGCCTCCAGCCTGCTGATCATGGCGATCGTCGGCGGTGCGCTGATTCCGCTGGCGCAGGGTGCCCTGGCGGACAGCATCGGCCTGCAGCTTTCCTTCATCCTGCCGCTGCTTTGCTACGGTTACATCCTGTTCTACGGCCTGAGTGGCTCGAAGTTGCGCAACCTGCCCGAAGCCGCCGCAGCGGCCAGCTGAGACTCTG
Organism: uncultured Gammaproteobacteria bacterium; assembly: GCA_963817755.1. GTDB lineage: Bacteria > Pseudomonadota > Gammaproteobacteria > Xanthomonadales > Rhodanobacteraceae > Oleiagrimonas. Next base: position 525,021 of record CAWFPB010000003.1, on the reverse strand, counting down.
GAGAAGCATCATGAAAACCATCCTTTGTTTCGGCGAAGCGCTGATCGACTTCCATCCCGACGGCAGGGATGAGCGCGGCTTCAGCCGCGCCTACGTCCCGTTCGCCGGCGGCGGCCAGGCCAATGTCGCAGTCGGCGTGGCGCGCCTGGGTGGCGCGGCACGTTTCGTCGGCATGCTCGGCAGCGACCGCTTCGGCGATTTCCTGGTCGACCAGCTGCAGGGCCACGGCGTGGACACGCGCTTTGTCGTGCGTACTGCACAAGCGCCCACCGCCCTGGCCTTCGTGGACCTGGACGAACACGGCGAGCGCAGTTTCGTGTTCTATCGCCCGCCGTCGGCCGACATGCTGTTCCGCAACGAACATTTCGTTCCGGATGCCTTCGAGGACTGCGCACTGCTGCACGCCTGCTCGCTGAGCATGAGCGAACCGGAACTGGCCGTGGCCACGCGCGAGGGTATGCGGCGGGCGCGTGAAGCCGGGGCCCTGGTCAGCTTCGACCTGAACCTGCGCCCGGCACGCTGGGATGCGGTGGACGATCCGCGCACGATCATGTGGAGCGGGCTGGAACTGGCCGACATCGTCAAGCTCAGCGCCGAGGAACTGGACTACCTCGCCGTCGATGGCGAGGAGGCCCTCCTGGAACGATTGTGGTCGGGGCATCCGCGCCTGCTCGTGGTCACCGACGGCGGCGCACCGCTGCGCTGGTTTGCCCGCGACGCGGAGGGCGAACTTCCGGTCGCGACGTGCGAAGTCGTCGACAGTACCGCAGCCGGCGATGCGTTTGTCGCCGGGTTGTTGCAACAGATGGCCGAGCAGGACATCGGCCCTGACGACCTCGACGGCTGGATCATGAACATTCCCCGGCTTCATGCGACACTTCGTCATGCCGCCGCGTGCGGCGCATTGACCGTCACCCGGCGTGGCTCGTTCACCGCCATGCCCGACGCCACGGAAGTTGCCGCATTCATGGAAGCGAGTCGATGACACCCAAGCTGTCCGCCACGCCCGTGCCCGATTTCCGCTCTCGGGAATTCCTGCGCCAGCACATCGCGGACACCATGGCCTTCTACCACCCCCGCTGTATCGATCCGGTGGGCGGGTATTTCCAGTATTTTCGCGACGACGGAAGCATTTACGACTCGCGCCAGCGACATCTTGTCAGCAGCGCGCGCTTCGTATTCAACTTTGCCATGGCTGCCCGCCACTTCGGCAATACACGCTACGCCGAGGCCGCCCGACACGGCCTGAGCTACCTTCGCGAGATCCACCGCGACGTCACCACCGGCGGCTACGTCTGGACGATCAAGGACGGACTGGCCGAGGACCGAACCAACCACTGCTACGGCGTCGCCTTCGTGTTGCTGGCCTACGCGACTGCACACAAGGCAGGATCCGAGCAGGCGGCCGAATGGATGGACGAGACCTGGGACCTGCTCGAGGAGCGTTTCTGGGATGCGCAGGCCGGCCTGTACCGCGACGAGGCCGATGCCGACTGGCATTTCTCGCCCTACCGGGGCCAGAACGCCAACATGCACATGTGCGAAGCCATGCTGTGCGCCTACGAGGCCAGCGGCAAACCGCGCTACCTCGATCGCGCGCTGTTGCTCGCCGACCACATGACGCGCCGGCAGGCGGCCCTCGCCAACGGGCTGGTCTGGGAACACTACGACCGGGACTGGCAGGTCGACTGGGACTACAACCGCGACAACCCCAAGCACCTGTTCCGGCCCTGGGGATTCCAGCCCGGCCACCAGACCGAATGGGCCAAGTTGTTGCTGCTCCTGGACCGCCACTGCCGTCGACCGGCCGCCGAATTGGCCCATCCGGCCAGCGTGCCCGGTTCCGCGGAACCGATGTCGCGTCCGCTCGCGCAGCGTCGCGAGGCTCCGTCCCCGGGGCCACCCCGGAGTGAGGGCCGCCCGCTGCTGGATCCCGTGGCCGAACGCGAGCGTCAAGCCGAGGTCGCACGCCCCGGCCTGGACTGGCTGGTGCCCACGGCACGTCGCCTGTTCGATACCGCCGTGCCGCTGGCCTGGGACAAGCGCTACGGCGGCCTGTGCTACGGCTTCGATCCGGACGGCAACATCTGCGACGACGACAAGTATTTCTGGGTCCAGGCCGAAACCCTGGCCGCCGCCGCGCTGCTGGCGGATCGCACCGATATCGACGACTACTGGCTCTGGTACGAGCGTATCTGGACCTATGCCTGGCAGCACATGGTCGATCACCAGTACGGCGGCTGGTACCGCATCCTCGACCGCATGAACCAGAAGTACGACAACAAGAAGAGCCCCGCGGGCAAGACCGATTACCACACGATGGGCGCCTGCTACGAAGTGCTCAACGTGATCGAACCGAGCTGAGAATCGGTTCCGGCCCATACTGGAAGCGATCGGCACAGGCGCGCATACTGGTTCCATGATGCGCATGAACCGAAACCTCACCCGTACGCTGGTGGCCGGCTTCGCGCTCGGCCTGATCCTTTCCGCGACCGCCTGGGCCAATCGCGGACAACCGGCCCACGTCAAGATTCCCGCCTACGTGGCCAGGGCCATGGCCGATCCGGCCCGCGCCGCCGACGCCAAAGTCGATGCCCGGCGCCGGCCCGGCCCCATCCTGGCCTTTTCCGGGGTCAAGCCCGGCGACATCGTGGTCGAACTCGAGCCCGGCCGTGGCTACTGGACGCGCATGTTCAGCTCGATCGTGGGCCCGACCGGCCACGTGTACACCGTGATCCCGGACGCCACGGCCAAGGCCTTCCCCAAGGGCGCCGCCGCGGTCCGGGCCATCGCCGCCGACCCGCACTATGCCAATGTGACGGTGCTGGAGCAGCCGGCGAACAAGCTGGCGTCGCCAAAAACGGCCGACCTGGTGTTCACCGCCGAGAACATGCACGACTACAACAACGCCGGCCTCGGCCACATCACGCCGAAGATGCTGGCCACCGAGGTACGCAGGGTGCTCAAGCCCGGCGGTATCTTCGTGGTCAACGACCACGTCGCGCCGAAGGGCGCGGGCCTGTCCGACACCTCCACCCTGCATCGCATCGACCCGGTCACCGTGAAGAAGCAGGTGCGCGCGGCCGGGTTCACCTTCGTCGGCGCCAGCAACGTGCTGCGCAATCCGAAGGATCCGCACGACATCAAGATCTTCGATCCGTCCATCCGCGGCCACACCGACCAGTTCGTCTACAAGTTCCGCAAAGTCGGGAAGTGAATCGCGCATAGCACTGCGCACCCGTCGGCGGCGATGCAAAAAGAAAAGCCCGGACGGTGGTGCCGTCCGGGCTTTTGCGTGTGTCGGCTTCGTTGGACTCAGGCCGAACGGCGCTCGACGATCAGCTTCTTGATCTCGGCGATGGCCTTGGCGGGATTCAGGCCCTTCGGGCAGGTCCGCGCGCAGTTCATGATGGTGTGGCAGCGGTACAGCTTGAACGGGTCTTCCAGGTCGTCCAGGCGGTTGCCGGTGTCCTCGTCGCGCGAATCGGCGATCCAGCGGTAGGCCTGCAGCAGGATGGCCGGGCCCAGGTACTTGTCGCCGTTCCACCAGTAGCTGGGGCAACTGGTCGAGCAGCAGGCGCACAGGATGCACTCGTACAGGCCGTCGAGCTTCTTGCGGTCCTCCGGCGACTGCAGGCGCTCCCTGGCCGAGGGTGCAGGGCTCTGCGTGCGCAGCCACGGCTTGATCGAGGCGAACTGCGCGTAGAAATGCGTCAGGTCCGGCACCAGGTCCTTGACCACCGGCATGTGCGGCAGCGGGTAGATAGCGATCTCGCCCTTGCCACAGTCCTCGATGGACGTGGTGCAGGCCAGCGTGTTGGTACCGTCGATATTCATCGCGCAACTGCCGCAGATGCCCTCGCGGCAGGAACGGCGAAGGGTCAGCGTCGGATCGATCTCGTTCTTGATCTTCAGCAACGCGTCCAGAACCATGGGGCCGCAGCTGGCCAGGTCCACCTCGTAGGTGTCCATGCGCGGATTCTGGCCATCGTCCGGACTCCAGCGATAGATCTTGAAGGTACGCGGTTTCTTCGCGCCCTTTGCCGCGTAGTGCTTGCCCTTCTGGATCCTGGAGTTTTTCGGTAGCTTGAACTCGGCCATGGTGTTTTCCGGATTTCGATTTGAAAGTTCAGCAGCGGCGAACTCGGAGCGGAATCGGCATGCACATTCCCGACTCCGGACTCCCCATTCCCGGTTCTCAGTACACGCGCTTCTTCGGCGGTACGGTCTCGACGTCGTCGCTGAGCGTGTTCATGTGCACGGGGCGGAAGTCGAAACTGGGCTTGCCCTTCTCGTCGACCGACACCAGGGTGTGCTTCATCCACTCGTCGTCCAGCCGGTCCGGGAAGTCCTCGCGGGCGTGCGCGCCGCGCGACTCCTTGCGCTGTTCGGCCGAGTACATGGTGGCCACGGCCTGGTCGAGCAGGTTGGAAAGCTCCAGCGTCTCCACCAGGTCCGAGTTCCACACCATGGAACGATCGCTCACGCGCACGTTCTCGAAGGAAGCGTGGATCTTGCTGATCTTCTCGCAGCCCTCTTCCAGGGTTTCCTGGGTGCGGTAGACCGCGGCGTCGCTCTGCATGGTCTTTTGCATGTTCATGCGGATGTCGGCCGTCGGGGTGTCCCCGTCGGCGTGACGCAGCTTGTCCAAGCGTGCCAGCGCCTTGTCCAGTGCGCTGGACGGCAGGTCCTTGTGCGCGGCGCCGGGCTGGATGATCTCGGCGCAGCGATGCGCGGCGGCGCGGCCGAACACCACCAGGTCGAGCAGCGAGTTCGAGCCCAGGCGGTTGGCGCCGTGCACCGATACGCAGCCGGCCTCGCCGATGGCGAATAGTCCCGGCACCACGGCATCGGGGTCGTCGCCCTTCTTGTGCACGACCTCGCCGTGGTAGTTGGTCGGGATGCCGCCCATGTTGTAGTGCACGGTCGGCAGCACCGGGATCGGCTCCTTGGTCACGTCGACACCGGCGAAGATGCGCGCGGTCTCGGCGATGCCCGGCAGGCGCTCGTTGATCACCTCGGGACCCAGGTGCATGAGGTTCAGGTAGGTGTGGTCGGCGTTGTCGCCGACACCGCGGCCTTCGCGGATCTCGATGGTCTCGGCGCGCGAGACCACGTCGCGCGAGGCCAGGTCCTTGGCGCTGGGCGCGTAGCGCTCCATGAAGCGCTCGCCCTTGGAATTGGTCAGGTAACCGCCCTCGCCGCGCACACCCTCGGTGATCAGGCAGCCGGCACCGTAGATGCCGGTCGGGTGGAACTGCACGAACTCCAGGTCCTGCAGCGGCAGGCCGGCACGCAGCACCATGCCGCCGCCGTCGCCGGTGCAGGTGTGCGCCGAGGTGCAGGAGAAGTACGCGCGTCCGTAGCCGCCGGTGGCCAGCACCACGGCGTGGCCGCGGAACACATGCAGCGTGCCCTCGTTGAGGTCCAGCGCCATCACGCCCCGGCACACGCCCTCTTCGTCGAAGATCAGGTCGGTGGCGAAATACTCGACAAAGAACGTCGCGTCATGCGCCAGCGACTGCTGGTACAGCGTATGCAGGATCGCGTGCCCGGTCCGGTCGGCTGCGGCGCAGGTGCGCTGCGCGGTGCCCTTGCCGTAATGCGTGGTCATGCCGCCGAACGGGCGCTGGTAGATCTTGCCTTCCTCGGTGCGCGAGAACGGCACGCCGTAGTGCTCGAGCTCGATCACCGCTTCGGGCGCGTGCTTGCACATGTACTCGATCGCATCCTGGTCGCCGAGCCAGTCGCCGCCCTTGATGGTGTCGTAGAAGTGGAATCGCCAGTCGTCCTCGCCCATGTTGCCGAGCGCGGCGGCAATGCCGCCCTGCGCCGCCACGGTGTGCGAGCGGGTCGGGAAGACCTTGGTCACGCAGGCGGCCTTCAGGCCCTTCTGCGCCAGGCCGAAGGTCGCACGCAGTCCGGCACCGCCGGCACCGACCACAACCACGTCGAACTTGTGTTGCTGAACCTTGTAGCTTTCCATGAACGTTCCTTTAGCCGACGAGTGCGATGCGCAGGACTGCCAGCGCGCAGGCAATCGCGAACAGGGCGGCAAGCAGCTTGACCAGCACCATCAGGCTGACCTCGAGCCAGCGCGTGTGCACGTAATCCTCGATCACCACCTGCAGGCCGAGCTGGGCATGCCAGAACATCGCGCTGGTGAAGGCGACCATCAGCACCGCATTCCAGGGGCGCGAGAGCATCAGGTGCGCCTCGTGGTAGCCGGCATGCATCAGGCCCAGCATCTGGATCACGAACCAGATGCCCAGGAACACCAGGGCGACCGCGGTGATGCGCTGCATCCACCAGTGCTGGGCGCCGCTCTTGGCCGAACCCAGCCCGCGGGCGCGCTCCAGGGGGTTACGCAAATCGCTCACAGCACACCTCCACCGGCCAGGTAGACCCAAATGAGAATGGTCAGGATCACGCTGGCGATCACCGCCAGCCAGCTCGAACGCACGAACTGCGGGATCCCGTAGCCCATGCCCGTGTCCTGCAGCAGGTGCCGTATGCCGTTGCACAGGTGGAACATCAGTGCCCATGTCCACCCCAGCAGCAGAATCAGTCCGACCGGACTACCGACGAATCCGGAAAAGCCCGCCCAGGCGGAGGGGCCGGAGGCCAATGCCATCAGGCCCCACAGCACCAGCAGCGTGCCGGCCGCCAGCGCGATGCCGGTCGCGCGATGCAAAATCGAGGTCACCATCTGCACCTGCCAGCGGTAGATGCCGATGTGGGGGGAAAGAGGTCGCCCGCTCTGTGCCATCGTGGCTATCCTTGAAAGGTGAAATCGCTTGCGTACCCAACGACGGGCACCTCACGCGCCTGTTCAGAAATCGATACAGCGTCCGTTCTTTTCCCAGTCGCCGTAGCGAACCGGGTCCAGCCGGGGCCTGTCGTTTCGGGATTCCGGTTTCGGGCCGTCCGGCACCGTCGCAGACGGCTTGGGTTCGGCATCGCGGGAATCGGGGGGCGTGGGGCTCTTGTCGTTCATGGGCTTGGAATTGATCCCGAAAATCCTAATACCTGCCATGTCGCAGCACAAGCGGCAGACATCGATGGCAACGCGGCCGCACCCCGCTTTTCAACGCATGGATCCACAACATGAAACCTTTACAAACATCCGCTTGCATGACCTCTACGTTGACGATCCGTGGTGCGGATGCATCGACATTTGCGCATGCCCAGTTCACCAGCAATGTGCAGGCGTTGGCGCCCGGACAGTGGCAATGGAGTGCATGGCTGGATGCGCGAGGACGCGTGCAGTTCCTGTTTCATCTTGCGCGAACGGACGAAAACACGCTGGTCGCCCTGCTGCGCGGCGGAGATGCGTCCGCCATGGCCGAAGGCCTCGGGCGGTATGTGTTCCGGTCCAGCGTGACATTCGAGGCGAGTGCACCATGCATCCTCGGCATCGGTCCGTCCCTGCCCGCCCATCGCATCGGCATGGATGGCCAAACCCTGACCATCGGGCTGGATGAACACAGCCTTGTTTTCCCCGGTGCACCCGATGACCCGGGGTCATGGCGGCTGAAGGCCATCCGCCATGGCGAACCCTGGTTGCCCGATACGCTGTTGTCCACCCTGCTGCCTCCGGCCCTGGGCTTACGCCGCCTGGGCGCGCTGAGCCTGGACAAGGGTTGTTTTCCAGGCCAGGAAATCGCAGCCCGCCTGCACTATCGCGGCGGGCACAAGCATGTCCTCGTGCACCTGGCACTGCATGAGGCGGTGGAGACGGGGACGATCTCGATCGATGCCGGACAGACGCTCGAGAGCACCTCCGAGAACGCCATGCAGGTACTCGATTGCATGCCGGCAGGCCAGGCATACGAAGCACTCGCCGTAGTGCACGAGCGTCTGCTGGAGCGTCTGCGTGCATCGGAGGACGGGGGCCGGATGCCCCAATTGCTGCACACGTTCGGCGCTTGAGTCGCCGGTTGCGCGCGATGCACGCTTTAACTGGCCATGAACATTTGGCGCGAAAATATTGACTCGGGCGCGCCCAATCGCTAAATTTGCGTTATTCGATGGCTGTCAGGTGACACAAAAGCGGCCATGGAACGAGCGCGACGAACCGGATGATTCCGGCTTGGCGCGACCCGGCGGCAGACACGCCGTACAACCCTGAACTGTCCGCACCACGCGGGCACCGACGCGCGGAGCCACCCATTCGCTTCCGCCAATTGCCGCGCATCGGAGCCATTTCCCGACAACACAATGGAATTTTCGGATCGGCGCTGCGCAGGAATGCAGCGTTCGTCTTGCGGTGTGTGCGACTGCATGCCGCGATTCGGTAACGACCGGTAGCGCGCGGATGCGGCTGCCGCTCAAGCGCGCACGGGCCATGTTTCGGCCCAGCGTACGGCCTGAGGAGAATGCAACAATGAAACTCGCCTGGTTGATGTGGTTGACCACCCTGCTTCCGCACCATCTCGCGGACCAGACCTGTCTGGCCACGACGGTGTACCTGGAAGCCCGCGGGCAATCCACGATCGGACAGTTCGCCGTCGCCGAGGTGGCCATGCGCCGCCGCGAACAGGGGCGCTATGGCAAGACCGTGTGCGACGTGGTGCGCGCACCGCGCCAGTTCGCACTGACCACCACCCCTTCCAGCTTCGAGATCACCAACCTGAAGGCCTTCAACAAGGCCTGGAAGATCGCCGGCGAAAGCATGGCGATATGGAAGCTTCCCAAGCAGGATCGCGTGATGGTCGTACCCGGCGCGAACCACTTCGCCACGACCAGCATTTCGCCAAAATGGGCCACGCATGCACCACTGCGCACCATTGGCGCACACGCGTTCTACGCAGCCAACTGATCGCAATGACACCGGTTGATCTGGGGGCGGTCCAAAGGGCCGCCCCTTTTTCTTGCCTGCACGCGCGAACGGCCGCGCCAGCCGGTCCATGGACAGATTCGTGACAGGTGCATCGCGCTAGACTCTCTTGCATGGAACGCCGGACGCACCGTGTCTCGTGTACATGCCTACGCTACTGGATTGCAGCGGCCGTCCTGTCGTCGAGCGCCGCCGCCCTTGCGGCGCCAGCCACCGTCACTGTCCACGCGCAAACGATCCGGAGCCACATCCGCGCCTTTGCCCGCGTCAAGCCGATCACTCGTGCCGTCGTACGGACCGATTGCGACGGACGTCTCATGCATATGGACCTCGTGCCCGGAAGCGCGCTGCATGCCGGGCAGCGCATCGGTGACATCGAAGGCACCCGGGTCCGGGCACGCCTGGACCGCGACAAGGCCCGGCTTCAGTCAGCCCGCCATGAAGAACAAGCCTTTCACGATACGCTGGAAGAAGTGCGGCAACGGTTCACGGATCACCTGTCCACACACCAGGATGTGAACCGTGCCATCGTCGCACTCGACCGGGCGCAGGATCAGTCCGTGGCCGCGCAACTGATGCTGCGCTCGGATCGCGCCGCATCCGTGCTGCTTGCCCCCGTCTCGGGCACGGTGGTCAAGGTGATGGCACACGCGGGAGAACGCGTGATGGCGGGCCAGGTCCTGGTTGTGGTCCAACCCGACCATGCCCTGATGCTGGATGCCTCCGTGTATGCACCGCAGGCCCGCCGCCAATTGCATATCGACATGCGCGGCCGCTTCCTGCCCGACGACGGCTCGGCGGCACTACCCGTTCGGGTGACCCAGTTGCCACCTCGACTACGACCCGACGGGGCCCAACCGGTCACCCTCGCGCGCATCGATCCGGCATCCCCGAACCACGCATGGATCAGCGGCGAGACCGGCACGGTGCAGCTGGAGGGTCCGCCCAGGAGTCGCATCATGCTGCCTACACGGGCGCTGGTCCTGGACCGCGGTCATTGGTGGGTGCTGCTGCACACCGCCGCCGGCGACCGGCGTCGCGCCGTCGTGCCGGGACCACGTCACGGCCAGAGAACCGAAATCGTGGACGGCCTGGAACCGGGCATGGAAGTGATCGTCGATCACGCATACCGCCGGTTTCATCGCGATATCGCCCACCATTTCCGGGTCCAGGACTGAGATGGCGCTGCCGCGCAAGCTGCGCCATTTCGCAATGCGCCCGGCACTGTGGATCCTGTGTTACGGACTGGTGGCGGTCTACGGCATCCTTGCACTGACCCGCATGCCGGTCGAGGTGCTTCCTCGCTTCGACTATCCCCTGGTCAGCGTCACCGTGCACGCACCGGGCCGCAGCGAGCAGGCCCTGGAGGCGCGCATCGCGCGCCCCATCGAAAGTCAGATACTGGCACTGCCGGATCTGGTCGGCGTACGTTCGACCATGGGCCACGGCAGCGTCCAGATCAACGCCCGTTTCAGCCGGACCAGCACGGCGCAGGCCGATCTGGTGGCCGTCAACGGAGCCATCGACCGGGTCCGCGGGCAACTACCGGCGCAAACCCGTCCCTACGCGCAGATCATGGGCAATGCCATCAACGAGGTGGCCGATTACGTTGCACAGATCCCGGCGGGCGTGAAGCCCGCCAACGTGCAGCGCATCGCACAGGCTCGCATCGAACCGATGCTGCGCGCCCTGCCCGGTGTGCAGCGCGTGGAAATCTACGGAGCCGGCGAACCCGCGCTCTGGGTCCAACCACATCTGGCGGCACTGCATGCGCATGACGTGTCGGTCACACGACTCGTGCGCGCCTTGCATGATCGTGTCCGACTGGCATCGGCCGGTCATATTGCCCAGGGACACCAGGACATCAACCTGCAGCTGGACGACCAGCCACGCAATGCGGCCGAACTGGGCATGACGCCGATCCCGGGACCGGATGGCCCGATTCCGCTGCGCGACCTGGCCCGTATCACCCGCACCGCCACGCCGGTGCACAATGCAGTCGAGCTGGACGGCCGTCCGGGCGTGGCCCTGACGGTCATCAAGCAGCCGGGCGCCTCCACCGCGCCGGTCACGCGCGCGGTTGCGCGTGCCCTGCACTCGGCACGTGACTTGCTCCCTCCGGATGTGCGCTGGGTGCGTATCTACGACCAGGGGCACATGGTGCATCTGATCGGCACCGACCTCGGACGCAACCTGCTGCTCGGCGGTCTGCTGGCCATGGCCGCCCTGCTGTGGGTGCTCGGCCCGCATCGAAGCATCGGATTGCTGATCGCCAGCATCCCGCTGTCCCTGCTGCTGGCCGTGGCCGGTCTGCATGCCAGCGGCCACAGCCTCAATCTCATGACGCTCGGCGCCCTGACCGTCGCGGTCGGGCTGGTGGCGGACGACGCCATCGTGGTGCTGGAAGCCATCCACCATCACCAGGAACGCGGCGATCATGGTTGGGATGCCGTCCGCGCCGGACTGGCGGATATTGCCAGCCCGGATGTCAGCGGCAGCCTGACCACGGTTTCGGTGTTCCTTCCGCTGCTGTTCGTGGGTGGGTTGGCCTCCCTGTTCTTCGTGCCCTTTGCCCTGGCCATGAGCCTGGCGATCCTGGCTTCGCTGGTGGTCTCGCTGACCCTGATTCCGCTGGGCATGGCGCATGCGCAGAACCATCGATGGCCAGGCCGTGCGGCCGCGGGTGCTCGAGTGCTTGAACGTCTGCGCCGCGCCAATGCCCGGATCCTTGAATGGATGCTGGATCGGCCGCGCCGTGCCCTGGCCGCCTGCGCGGGGTTGTTCGCCCTTGCCGTCGCGGGCCTGGCGTGGACGCCGATGCATTTCCTGCCGCTGCCCAACGAGGGTGTGCTGCTGGAAAGCTTTGCCCTGCCCCCGGGCACATCACTGCGTCAAACACGCGCCTCGATACGGGAACTGACCGCGCGGTTGCGCAAGGATCCTGCCGTGGCGCACACCTTCACCCGCATGGGCTCGGGCCAGGACACCGCCTATACCGAACCGGCCTATGCCGGTGAGATCCAGATCCGTCTCAAGCCGGGCATCCACGTCAACAGTCTTGATCATATCGCCCGGCGCCTGCTTGGAAGGAGCCGTCAGGACGGCGTGCAAACGCAGATGGACACCCCCACCATCGAGCGCCTCGGCGAAAGCCTTTCGGGCCTTCCGCAGCCCTTCGTCATCCATGTGTTCGGCGGCAGCATCCATCCACTGCGCCGGCTTTCCGAACGGATCGCCGCCACCCTGCGCAAGCTGCCCCAATTCAACGACGTGTTTGCCAATGACGGTTACCCGGTGTCGCAATTGCGCATCCGCCCCCGCGCCGCGACGATGGCCGCGCGCGGCATCGACACGGCGCAACTGCAGGCCCAGCTGCAGCCCTTGATGGCCGGCGTCACCGTCGCCCGGATCTTCAAGGGCAACCTTCCGCTGGATATCTACGTGCGCCTGGCGCACGCCACGGATCTTTCGATCGCCGCACTGCGCGCCCTGCCGATACGCGACCGTGGCTGGACGCCACTGGGCCAGCTGGCCGATGTGCGCATGACCACCACGCCCATCCAGTTGCGCCATATCGACGGCGCACGCGCACTGGACGTGCTGGCCACGCCGACCACGACCCTGGGTCGCGCTGTCGACGCCAGTCGCAAGGCGCTCGCGCACCTGCACCTGCCGCCCGGCTATCGCATTGCCTATGGCGGCCTGTATCCGAAACTGGTGCGCAGCGTGGAACGTCTCGCCCTGGCCTCGCTACTGGCCCTGGCGCTGATGGCCGGCATCCTGCTGCTGCAGTTCGACGGCATGCGCATGCCCGCCCTGCTGCTGATGCAGGTGCCGCTGGCCCTGACCGGTGGCGCCATTGCACTGATCGTCAGCGGCGTGGGCCTCAATGCCATGGGCCTGGTCGGGTTCCTCGCTTTGATCGGCCTGAGTCTGAACCATGGCATCGTGCTGCTGCATCGCGCGCGCCGCAACGAGGAGCACGGCATGGCTCCCGGGCAGGCCGTGCGCGAAGCCGTGCATGCAAGGTTCCGTCCGATCGCCCTGACCACGCTGACAGCCGTGCTTGGCACCCTGCCCACCGCACTGGGGTGGGGCCAGGGCGCCGCGCCCGAACAGGGCATGGCCATTGTCATCCTCGGCGGCATGCTGTGGAGCGCGCTGCTGACCACCAACCTGATCCCGGCGCTGTATCTGCACTACGCCCGCAACCACGCCGCGGAGGCCGACGCGCAAGGAACCGCCACCTAGCCCGGGCATCCCTGCCGGATTCGGTTACATCCCCGTCGGATAGGTATCCGGTGGTTCATGGCGCATCCAGTGCACGCCCACGTCCAGCGGCTCCAGCGCGGTGGTCTCGTCCAGATGGAACACGGCGTCGAACTGGACGCCGAGTGCGGCGTCGAAATAGTGGCTCGCCATCTCGCTTTCGGGCCGGTAGATGACGCCGATGGCCCGCTCCAGCATCGTCCCTTCGAGCGCCGGCGAGCCGTCGACCAGGGGCAGGAAGAAACGATCCTTGCCGCTGGCGTGGAAGGCATGTTCCCAGCTGTCGTGTTGCGCGGGACGGACCCAGCGGCGTTCCGGGGGCTGGTCCCAGTCGCGCGCGGCCGTTACGTGTCCGGTATAGGTCGTGAAGCCGACCAGCAGCACCTGGTCCGAGCCGGCCTGCTGGCGCAGCAGCTGACCCACATTCCATTCCCCCGTGCGCCCCATCTGCGTGGCGCGCGCATCGCCCAGGTGCGAATTGTGCGCCCAGACCACGATGCGTCCCGTACGCCCGCGCGCACGCAGGTAACGACGCAGGTCGAGCACGGTGTCGGTCATGTGCGCGTCGCGCACATTCCAGGAATGGGTCCGACGATCGAACATGGTGCGGTAGTACTGCTCGGCACGCAGCACAACGTGGGCATTGCGTTCGGCAAGGAACTGCCGATCGTCGTCTGTGCGCGTGTCGCCCTCGAGATAGCCCGGTGCCTTGCGCACCAGGTCGACCAGCAGGTTCGCCGCCGCCTCCCGGCAGGAAGGTCGCAGGCCCGTGGCTGCAGCGTAGCCGTACTGCTGCGGATCGCGCACGTGGTCCAGGCACACGTACAGCCGGCGTGCGGCCTGGGCCTGTTCGGCATCGACCGTTTCAAGGTAGTCGATCACCTCATCGGCGGAGCGATACAGACTGTACAGATCCATGCCATAGAAGCCGACTCGTTGCACAGATGGCAGGCCGGCATTGCGGGCATGCAGCCATTGCACGAAATCGTGTACTTCGCGGTTGCGCCACATCCAGGTCGGGAAGCGCCTGAAGTCCTCGAACGCCTGGTCCAGCGTATCCTCCCCGAGGCCCTGCACGTATCGGTTGATGCGGTGGACATCAGGCCAGTCGCCCTCCACCACCACCGCGTCGAAGCCTGCCTCGTCGATCAGGCGCTGCGTGATCTGTGCCCGCATGCGGTAGAACTCGCGGGTGCCGTGGGTCGCCTCGCCGAGCAGCACGAAGGGACGCTCGCCTGCCATGGCAAGCAGTGCGTCATAGTCGCGCGGCTGTTCGTCGAGCATGCGCGCATCGTTGCGCAGCACGGCTTCCATGGAACGATGATGACGGGGCACGAAAAGGCACCTCCCGATCCAACCTGGTTCACAGCTTGGCGCAAGCGCATCCTAAAGCGTTGATTCAGATCAATACCCCCAGCAGTTTTTTACGTAGCTTGTGCATCAATTGACACGGAGCGTCTGTCATGAGCACCTCCAAATTTCGCGATCGCGAAGATGCAGCCATCCGTCTGGCATCCGCGCTCGACCACTATCGTGGCCAGCATCCGCTGGTGCTGGGCATTCCGCGTGGAGGTGTACCGATGGCGCGTATCGTCGCCGACCAGCTGGAAGGCGACCTCGACGCGGTCCTGGTGCGCAAGCTGGGTGCCCCGGGCAATCCCGAGCTGGCCATCGGCGCCGTGGACGAACACGGCACGGTCATGCTCAATCGCGTTGCCGGCTGGGCCGGCGCCGATGACGACTACATCCGCAGCGAAACCCGGCGGCAACGGGAGTTGATGCAGGCACGGCGCAGCATGTATGGCGCCGGGCACGCATCCCTCCCGGTGCAGGGCCGGACGGTCATTGTGATCGACGACGGACTGGCCACCGGGGCCACCATGATTTCCGCACTGCGCGCCCTGCGTGCGCAGCATCCGTCACGCCTGGTGTGCGCGGTACCGGTGGCCGCCAGCGAGAGCCTGGCCCAGGTGCGCAGCCATGCCGACGAAACCATCTGCCTGTACACACCCGAACCATTCCATGCCGTGGGCATGTACTACGAGCAATTCGGGGCCGTGGAGGATGCCGACGTGGTGAATGCACTGCAAAGGAAGGACATGGACTCCAACGCACCGACCGGGACTCGCAGACGCCTGTTGCAGATACCCGCCAACGGTGCCCTGCTGGACGCCGACCTGGTCGTGCCGGACGACTCGCTGGGCCTGGTCCTGTTCGCCCACGGCAGCGGCAGCAGCCGACGCAGCGTGCGCAATCGCCAGGTTGCCGAAGAACTGCAACGTCATGGCATCGCCACCCTGCTGATGGACCTGCTGACCGCCGAGGAAGATGCCGATCGCAGCGCGCGATTCGACATCCGGTTGCTGACCGAACGGCTCGAGGCGGCGCTACGTTTCGTCCACAAGGATCCCGATCTCGAACCACTGCCCAAGGGTTTGTTCGGCGCCAGCACCGGTGCCGCTGCGGCGCTGTCGCTGGCTGCAGCACGGGCAGGCAGCATCGCCGCGGTGGTCTCGCGCGGCGGGCGTCCCGATCTGGCCGGCACGGCCACGCTGCACGCTGTGCTCGCGCCCACGCTGTTGATCGTCGGCGGTGCCGACCCCCAGGTGCTTGAGTTGAATCGCATGGCGCGGACCCTGATGGGCCCGCGTGCCGAACTGGTCGTGGTGCCGGGTGCCTCCCACCTGTTCGAGGAACCGGGCTCGCTCGAATCCGTGGCCGACCAGGCTGCGCAATGGTTCGTCCGCTGGTTCGGCGCGGCATCGCCCGGACACGATCAAGGGACCGCGGGCTGAAGCGACACCGCGGCGATGGTCCCCGGCACCACACGTCCCGAGCGAGGCCTTCGGCAGATGCTCGCGCAGCGCCGAACCCCTTCCCTTCGATCCGCCCCCGGCACATGATGAACCTGCCCCGTTCGCAAAGCGACGAATCCAAGGCCATGACCAACGCATCATCCGGCTCGGGCCACGAGTACCGCTACCCTCTGACCCTGCTCGGTATCTACGCGGTGTTCTGGACCTGGATGGCCGTTGCACCCTGGTACCGACAGGACTGGCTGCTGGAAAACGTGCTGGTCTTCGTCGCCATCCCGCTGCTGGTGTGGTCCTACCCTAAGCTGCGCTTTAGCCGGTTCAGCTGCACGCTGCTGTTCGTGTTCTTCTTGATGCACACGATCGGGGCGCACTACACCTACGCCGAAGTCCCCTACGACCGCTGGTTCGCGGACCTCACCGGCCATACGCTGAGCGGCATGCTGGGCCTGGGTCGCAACCACTATGACCGCCTGGTGCATCTTGCCTATGGCCTGCTGGTGACGCCCGCGGCCATGGAGCTGCTGGATCGGCGGGCACCCCAGCAGGGACTCTGGCGCTGGCTGCTTCCGGTCACCTTCATGGCCTCGCACACCACCATCTACGAACTGCTGGAGTGGCTCGCTGCAGGCATGTTCGGCGGCGAACTGGGCCAGGCCTACCTGGGCACGCAGGGCGATGTCTGGGACGCGCACAAGGACATGCTGCTGGCCACCATGGGCGCGATCATCACGGTGACGGCGGTTCGCCTGTACCAGGCCCGGCACGGCAAGCCGCGTCCAACCTGACGGCTTCAGTCTCCGCGGCGGATGCGGACAAAATCTTCCAGCTGCCTGCGCAGGGCGGCAAAGGCCTGATGGGCGGCCAGGTGCGCATCCTCGTGCGACTTCTCCGCCGTTTCCTGGCCTCCCGGCAAGGTCGCCGTCAGACGGACGCGAAACCGGTTGCCGTGGCGGTGACTGCCTTCCTCGCGCCCGACCACCGCATCGCACGACTGCACGGACCCGCTGAAACGCTCCAGTTTGCCGGCATGCTGTTCGATGTCGGTACGCAGGGCTTCGGATGTGTCGACCCCCTGGAAAGCGACATTCACGGCGATAGTCATGGCTGGCTCCTCGGGCCTTTGGAATATGTCTGACGGGAAGCATATCCAGCCGCCGAAAGCCCGCCTTGACCCAGGTCATCCGCATGATGTGCACATGGATTCTTGACGCCGGTCAATACCCGCGGAATGCGACGGTCCTAGCATGACCGTCGGGGAATCCCCAACCCCATAGCAAGCACCATGAGGAACGCATCATGAACGCATTGACCCACTGGAACCCGTTCCGCAGCGGTTCGCGTTTCGACCTCGGCGCCGACTTCGACGACATGCTGCGCGGCTTGCCCCTGCGCCCGTGGATGCGCGATTTCGAGGATTCCGCCACCGACATGCGCCTGGACGTGCACGAAGATGACGAAAGCTACCGCGTCACCGCCGATCTGCCGGGTGTGAAAAAGAAGGACATCCAGATCTCGGTGGAAGGCAACCAGGTCACGATCGAGGCCGAGATCAAGCGCGAGGAAAGCAAGAAGGAGCGCAAGCAGCTGCACACCGAGCGTTACTACGGCAGGATCTACCGTTCGTTCACGCTCCCGCAGCGCATGGACAGCGAAAAATGCTCGGCAAGCTACGACGACGGCGTGCTGACCCTGAAGCTGCTGAAGAAGACCAACGGAAGCAGCCGGCGCATCGACGTGCAGTGATCGCGACGCGAAATCCGCCCTCCTACGAAGCTGCATGAAAAAGCCCTTTCGGCCCAGGCCGAAAGGGCTTTTTTCTATCGCGGCAAGAGCTGCATCAATGCGGGTAGACGTGCCCCTGCTCGATACGCACGTAGTCGCCCCGCTGCACGCCCGGATCATCGCGCTCGGTCACCGTGGCCATGCGCCCGTCGTCGAGACGGACCACGATGCGCCAGGCCGGCACGTCGCCGCTGTTGCGCTTGCCCACCTCGTGCCCGACCGCGCCGCCGGCCACGGCACCGACCACGGTCGCGGCCTTGCGGCCGTCGCCCTTGCCGATGGTATTGCCAAGCACGCCGCCGACCACGGCACCGATCACGGTGCCCAGGGTCTGCGATTGCTTGTCGCCCTGGATGTACACCTGGGTCACCTCGTGCACGACGCCGCACCGGTCGGCGGGACAGGTGCTTCGCGCACCGGGCGGCGGGGGTGGCGGTGGACCGTAGGTGGTTCCATAGCCGCCACGGTCCGGCCCGGTGGCGCAACCGGCTGCCGCCAGGGTGGCCGTCACCAACATGGCGGTGGACAGTAATGTCGCGATGCGATTTCGTATCGTCACAGGCATACCGAACCTCCTGGTTACACGGATGGTGCGGGGGAACGCCAGGCTACTGCGTGCTCACCACCGTGGTGGATTTCTTGATCTCGACACGGTCACCCGGGTCGTGATCCATGCGCGTGGTCTGGACCGTGCCATCGGGCAACTGGTACTTGACGGTGTACCCGACGACCTTGGTCGTGCGGTGGTTGACCGTCTGGCACTTCTGCTCCTGCGTGGTATAGGTGGAATCTTCCTGCCGCTTTTCCTGGATCTTCTTGCCGGCATAGCCGCCCGCCACCGCACCGGCCACCGTGGCCAGGGTCTTGCCGCGGCCGCCGCCGACCTGGTGCCCCGCAAGGCCGCCCACGACCGCACCGATCGCGGTACCGGCGACCTGGTGGCTGTCCTTGACCGGCTTGTGGTGGGTCACGGTCTCCTCGTGGCAGGACTTGGAGGGGTTGTTGTAGGTCTTGTGGATCGGTGTCGCACTCAGGACCTTGGCGTATTGCGGGCCTTCCGCACTGGCATTTCGGTTGCACGCGCTCATCCCTGCCCCCAGGGTCACCGCGATCGCGGTCGCCAGCGCACCCTTCATGAACTTGTTCATCTCCAACCTCCTGGATTGAAACCCATCGTTTGTATTCCCGCTTGCACGGGCATTCAAGCACCCGGTGACTGAACATGCCATAAGGTCGACGCCCAATGTGTCAGCAGGCGCACGCCTGGTATGTACGGGATGCCGGCATGTGGGACCATACGCCCATTCCAGCTCCGTGGATGCCCATGCAACGCTCCACGCCCGCACTGTTCGACAGCCACACGCACCTGGACGACGCGCGCTTCGACGCCGACCGCCGGGCCGTGCTCGAGCGTGCCGTGTCGGCCGGCGTCACCGACATCGTGCTGGCCGGCGTCACCGCCTGTCGCTGGCCGGACATCCGCCGCACCTGCGCACTGCGCGTACCGGGCCTGCGCCTGCACGCGAGCTACGGCCTGCACCCGATGTTTGTCGACGAGCATCGCGAGAACGACCTGGACGAGCTGGAAACCTGGCTGCACCAGGATCATCCGGTGGCCATCGGCGAATGTGGCCTGGACTTCCAGGTTTCAGCCGATCCGGACATGCAGCGCCACTACTTCCGGCATCAGCTGGGCCTGGCCCGCGAGACCGGCCTGCCGGTGATCCTCCACGCGCGCAAGGCGGTCGAGGAAATGATCCTGACGCTGCGCCGCGAGGGACCGGTGCGCGGCGTGGTGCACAGCTACGGCGGTAGCATCGAGCAGGCCCGCCAGCTGTGGGACCTGGGCCTGCACCTGGGCCTGGGCGGACCGCTGACCCATGACCGTGCGCACAAGCTGCACCGCCTGGTCGCCGCCATGCCACTGGAGCAGTTGCTGCTGGAAACCGACGCGCCCGACCAGCCCGGCGCCGCGCATCGCGGCGAACGCAACGAGCCGGCCTTCGTAACCGAGGTACTCGACACCGTGGCACGCCTCCGGAACGCACCGCGCGAGACCATCGCCGAAGCCACCCGGAACAACGCCCTGCGCCTGTTCGGACTCGACCCCGCCTGATCCGCACCGGCCGCTCGCCGTGACGGGGTTTACGCGCGGCGTGAATAATTGCTAGCATTATATTTCACTTGTGAACTATTCATCACGGACATGGGCCCGATCTTTGAATCCTGCCAGGCCATGAAAGCCGCGGTGCAGCGGGTATCCGACCTGCTGCCCGAGCTTCCGGTCGCCGACGTCACGCTGCTGAAGATGCTCAACATCGTCGGCACGCGCCTGGATGATGCCGAGGAAGCCTGGCTCAAACCCTACCGGCTCAGCCGCAGCGAATTCCGCACCCTGATGATGTTGTTCAGCAGCCCCGGTCAGCAGACCCACCCGTCCGAGCTGTGCCAGTGGGCCGCGCAGAAGCCGACCAACATGACCCGCATCATCGACAGCCTGCTGGGGCGCGGACTGGTCACGCGCCGGCCCAGTGACGAGGACCGCCGCCGCATCATCCTGGAAGTCACCCCGGAAGGGGACCACCTGGTGCGCGAACTGCTGCCGATGCTGCGGCCCAAACTGCAAGCCCTGTTCAAGGGATTCACCCCGGACGAGCACCGCCAGCTGAGCCGGCTGACGGAAAAGCTGCTGGGCAACATCGACGCCATGGACACCGCCAGCAAATGAACTTCCCGTCCCTCTCCCGCACGGTCGCCGTCGTGGCGGCCACGTTGCTGCTCGGCGCCTGCATCGGCGTGCCGGACAAGGTCCGGCCGTCCGACCTGCGCACCCAGGTTCCCCTGGCTGGGCTGCCCGATGCACATCCCGGCACCTGGCCCGCCGCCGACTGGTGGCAGCGCTATCACGATGGGCAACTGGACCGGCTCATCGACCTGGCCCTGAAGGGTTCCACCAGTCTGGCCACCGCGCGCAGCCGCGTCACTCTGGCCCGGGCCTCGGCGAAACTGACGGCGGCCCAGGTGGGCCTGCGCATCAACGGCAGCGCCCAGGTCAGCCGCCAGCGGCTCAGCGAGAACGGCATGATCCCGACCCGCTTCCTGGGCTTTACCTGGTACACCCAGGGGGACCTGGGTATCCAGGGGAGCTACGACTTCGACCTGTGGGGCGGCCACAAGGCTGCCGTGCAGTCGGCCATCGGCCAGGTGCGCGCCGCCGAGGCCGAGCGCAGCGCCGCCGCGCTGGGGCTGCAGGTGGCCATCACCCGCACCTATTTCGGCTGGCTCGCCGACCACCAGCGCATGCAGCTGGCCGGCAAGCTGGTCGCCAACCAGGAGCGCCTGGTGAAGGTCCTGGATGCGCGCGTGCGCGCCGGCCTGGACCCCAGTGACGGCCTCAAGCAGGCGCAGGCCCGCGCCGCTGCGGCACGCGAGCAGCTCGCTGCCCTGCAGGGCAGCGCCAGGATCCGCCGCGCCATCCTGGCCGCCCTGGTCGGCGTGTCGCCGCAGGACCTGCCGAAACTGCATCCGCATCCCCTGCCCACCGCCGACGCCCGCCTGCCCGCGCATGCCGGCCTGGACCTGGTCGCGCGCCGCCCGGACATCGCGGCGCGCCGCTGGCAGGTCGAGGCCGCCGTGCGCGGCACCGACGCCGCGCGCGCGAAGTTCTACCCGGACCTGAGCATCAGCGCCATGGCCGGCCTGTCCAGCATCGACATGGGCAAGCTGCTCAACACCGGCAGCCGCGTGTTCTCGGTGGCCCCGGCCGTGCACCTGCCGATCTTCGAGGGCGGCCTGCTGCGCGCCGGCTTCGGCGTCAGCAAGGCGCAACTGCAGGCCGCCGTGGCGCAGTACAACGACGCCGTGCTCAACGCCGCGCGCGAAGTCTCCACCCGGGTACTGGACCTGCAGCGACTGCACGCCCAGCAGCAACAGCAGGACCAGCAGCTTGAGGCCGTCGCATCGCTGGCGCGCAACGCCGATGCACGCCTGCGCCGCGGCCTCACCAACCTGGAACCGGTGCTCAAGACCCGCGCGCAGTCGCTCGAGCAGCGTGACGCGAAGCTGCAGCTGGCCGCACAGGTCCTCGACGCCGACGTCGGCCTGATCCAGGCCCTCGGCGGCGGCTACCGCATGCACGACGAACCCGCGACCGGCTCGACGGCCGCGCCCGCCCCCGCATCCACTTCTGCACGGACCCCGACACCATGAGTGGCAACGAAGAGAACAACTCGGCATCCGCCGCGATCACGACCGAAAGCAACAACCCCAAGCGCAAGCGCATCCTGCTGACCATCGGCGGCGTGTTCGTGCTGGCCGGTCTGGTCTGGTTCCTGCTGTGGTTCTTCGTGCTCTCCCAGCGCGAAACCACCGACGACGCCTACGTGAAGGGCAACCAGGTCATCGTCAGCGCACAGATTCCCGGCACCGTGGTCGCCGTGATGGCCGACAACACCGACTTCGTCAAAGCCGGCCAGGTCCTGGTCAAGCTCGACCGGACCGACACCGACCTGAACCTGGACAAGGCGCGCAGCGCGCTGGCCGAGACCGTGCGCAAGGTGCGCCAGGCCGTGGCCAGCGCACAGCAGGCCGATGCCGCGGTGGACGCACGCAAGGTCGAGCTCAACCTGGCCCGTGACGACCTCAAGCGCAGCCAGCCCCTGCTGGCGCAGCAGGCGGTCTCCTCGCAGCAGATCCAGCACATGCGCGACCGCGTGCGCACCGCGCGCAGCGCCCTGCAGCTGGCCGAGCGCAAGGCCGTGGCGGCGCATGCCGCGGTCGACGGCACCGACATCGCGCACAACCCGGCCGTGCTGCAGGCCCGCGCCGCCTTCCGCACCGCCTGGCTGGCCGCGCACCGCTCCGCCATCCTGGCCCCGGTCAGCGGCTACGTCGCCAACCGCAGCGTGCAGGTCGGCCAGCAGGTCAAGCCGGGCGTGCCGCTGATGCAGGTGATCCCGCTGGACAACCTGTGGGTGGACGCCAACTTCAAGGAAGTGCAACTGGCGCACATCCGCATCGGCCAGCCGGCCACCATCAAGCCGGACATCTACGACGGCCTGACCCTGCACGGCAAGGTGGTCGGACTGGGCGCCGGCACCGGCAGCGCCTTCTCGCTGCTGCCGGCGCAGAACGCCTCGGGCAACTGGATCAAGGTGGTGCAGCGCGTGCCGGTGCGCATCTCGATCAATCCGAAGGACCTGAGCAAGCATCCGCTGCGCATCGGCCTGTCGACCTCGATCGACGTGGACACGCATGACCGCAGCGGCAAGATGCTGGCCACCGCACCGGTGCAAAAGCCCGTCGCGCAGACCTCCGTCTACGACCGCGACATGGCCGAGGCCGACCGCGAGGCCGACGCCATCATCCAGGCCAACCTCGGCAGCCAGCACTGATCCGTTTCTTCCCCCACGACCCACGGCGCGGCCCCGGCCGCGCCTGAGCCCAGGAACCCCCGAACGCGATGTCCACCAACGACCCCGCGCCGATGAAGCCGCTGCACGGCACCCCGCTGGTGCTGGTCACGATCGCGATCTCCTTTGCCACTTTCATGGAGATCCTCGACCTGACCATCGTCAACGTGTCGGTGCCGCACATTGCTGGCTCGCTGGCGGTCAGCCCGCAGGAAGGCACCTGGGCGATCAGCTCCTACGCCCTGGCCAGCGCCATCATGCAGCCGCTGACCGGCTGGATCGCCAAGCGCTTCGGCGAGGTGCGCACCTTCGTCACCGCGCTGCTGCTGTTCGTCAGTTTCTCGATGCTGTGCGGCATGGCCACCTCCATGCCGATGCTGGTGGTGTTCCGCCTGCTGCAGGGCGCCGGATCCGGCCCCATGGTGGCGCTGTCACTGGCGCTGCTGCTGGGTGCCTACCCGGTCGACCGCAAGGGCATGGCGCTGGCGCTGTGGGCCATGACCGTGGTGGTGGCGCCGATCTTCGGCCCGATCCTGGGCGGCTACATCACCGACAACCTGTCCTGGCCGTGGATCTTCTTCATCAACGTGCCGGTGGGCCTGCTGGCCGGTGCCGTCGTCTGGGCCATCATGCGCCATCGCGAGACCAAGAAGGTCAAGGTACCCATCGACGTCATCGGCCTGGGATTGCTGGTGGTCGGCGTGGGCAGCCTGCAATTCATGCTCGACAACGGCAACGACAAGGACTGGTTCTCCTCGCCGCTGATCACCACCCTGGGCATCCTCGCCCTGGTCTGCCTGACCTTCCTGGTGGCCTGGGAACTGATGGCCAAGCACCCGGTGATCGACCTGTCGCTGTTCCGCAAGCGCAACTTCACCGTGGGCGTGACCGCGCTTTCACTGGGCATGATGGCGTTCTTCGGCATCAACGTGGTGTTCCCGCTGTGGCTGCAGATCAACCTCAACTACACCGCCACCTGGGCCGGCCTGGCCACCGCGCCGGTGGGCATCCTGGCGTT
Organism: uncultured Gammaproteobacteria bacterium; assembly: GCA_963817755.1. Taxonomy (GTDB): domain Bacteria; phylum Pseudomonadota; class Gammaproteobacteria; order Xanthomonadales; family Rhodanobacteraceae; genus Oleiagrimonas. Next base: position 500,886 of record CAWFPB010000003.1, on the reverse strand, counting down.
CCTGCTGTCACCGGTGATCGGAAGAAACATCGACAAGCTGGAACTGCGCGCCGTGGTCACGTTCTCGTTCGTGATCTTCGCCCTCACCTCGTACTGGTTCTCCACCTTCACCAATGACGCCTCGTTCGGCAGCCTGATCATGCCGCGCTTCGTCATGGGCCTGGCCATCCCCTGCTTCTTCATCCCGCTCAACCAGATCATCCTGTCGGGCCTGAAGGACCATGAGGTGGCCACCGCCTCGGGCCTGGCCAACTTCTTCCGCACCATGGCCTCGAGCGTGTCCACCGCCGTCACCGTGACGCTGTGGCAGCACCGCTCCGAATACCACCACGCCGTGCTCACCGAGCACGTGTCCAACAGCAACCAGGCCGCCGTGAGCTACCTGGACAAGCTGCACGCGCTCGGCCTTCAGGGCCAGCACGCCTGGGCCTTCCTGGTGCGCGTGGTCGACCACGACGCGCTGACCCTGGCCGTCAACGACGTGTTCCTGGGCTGCACCGTGCTGTTCGTGTGCATGATCCCGGTCCTGTGGCTGGCCCGCCCGCCGTTCGCCAGCGGCGGTCCGGAGACGATGCACTAGCGACTGCCGCGAAGCACGCCCGCTCACCGCCCTCCCAACGGACCCATTCGAGGGGCGCTCATGAATCGGTCTCCATGACCGGGGCCGGCCAGAAGCGGACTGTCGTTGCTGTTTGCTGAACGTGGACCCGACCGCAAATTTCTCGCGACACAACACAAACATGTTGGGCTTCGCTAGCGTGTAGGTTGGGCTGGGCGCAGCGAAGCCCAACTGTCGGCAAGCGCCTCAGGGCGGGCATGCCGGGCTTCGCAGCCTCTGCCCGAGCTATGCAACGGCATGCAGAAATGAACCTGACACCCTGTTTCCGGGTTGATGAGATAATGCAGCCCCGCATCGCGCCTGACCGCGTGAAGCCCTGCCTCCCGGGAATCCATGAAGCCCCCCAGCGAACTCCAGGCCCTGATCGACGATGGCATCATCGAGGAAGTCATGCGCCCCTTGAAGAGCGGCAAGGAAGCGGCCGTGTACGTGGTTCGCGGCGGCGGCGAGGTGCGATGCGCCAAGGTCTACAAGGACATGGCGCACCGCAGTTTCCAGCAACGCGTGCAGTACCAGGAAGGGCGCAAGATGCGTGGCAGCCGCAACGCGCGTGCGATGGGCAAGGCGACTCGCTATGGCCGCAGGCAGCAGGAGCAGGTCTGGAAGAACACCGAAGTGGAAACGCTGTACACGCTGCGTGATGCCGGCGTGCGTGTGCCCAGGCCATACGGGTTCTTCCACGGCGTGCTGGTGATGGAGATGGTCACGGGCACGGATGGACTCGCCGCGCCGCGACTGGCCGAATACGAACCCACGCCCGAGCAGGCGCGCGAGTTCCATGGCGTGTTGGTGCGGCAGGTGGTGCGGATGCTGTGTTGTGGGCTGATCCATGGCGACCTGTCGCCCTACAACGTGCTGGTTGGCGTCGATGGCCCGGTATTGATCGATTTCCCGCAGGTGGTCAGCGCAGCTGGTAACAATGCCGCGCGGCAGATGCTGCTGCGCGATGTCAACAATCTCACCGCATATCTTGGCCGCTGGGCGCCGGAACTGCTCGACACCTGGTTTGCCGAGGAAATCTGGGCGCTTTTCGAGGCGGGCGAGTTGCAGGCCGACACGCAGCTGTCCGGCGTTTTCGAGCACGATGAACACGTGGCAGATGTCGGCAGCGTACGTGAGGCCATCGAGGCCGCCCGCCAGGAAGCGCTGATCCGCCAGCAGGGGCGCGAGGCGGCGGAGTCCGACAGCCACTGAGAGGGCGGTATGGGGCGCAAGACATGCAATCGACTTACGGGAAAAGGACGCCCGTCCCAAGGGGCTACATGGATCGTCCGCTTCTGGCCGGGAAAGCGTAAGCAGCCCTGCACATAAGCAATCAGAGCAAGAAGGAGACGGGGGGAATGAAACCATGCCAACCGTCCGATTCGGGTCTTGGTTTCAACCCATCGACGCAACAGTTTGTTGATATCGCTCTGCTGGCGTCTCGTAGCCTAGTGTCTTCCTGGGTCGCTCGTTCAATTGTCGGGCTACGGCATCCAGCTTGGCCTGCTCGCCTCAAGACCAGGCATCGCCCGGTGACGCGGATAGCGGAACACCGGAAGCGTGTCGTTGGCGGTTCGTCACTCGTAGCTCAGCGCCCGGATCGGATCCAGTCCGGCGGCGCGTGCCGCCGGGGCCAGGCCGAACAGGATGCCGGTGGTGCCGGAGAAACCGATGGCCAGCAGCGCGGCCCAGGCCGGCACGCTGGCGCCACCGAAGGCCGGCACGAAGTGCAGCACCAACAAGCCCAGGACATAGCCCAGGACCAGGCCGATGGCGCCACCCAGCAGGGCCAGCGCGGTGGCCTCGATCAGGAACTGCAGCAGGATGTCCTTGCGCGTGGCGCCCAGGCTCTTGAGGATGCCGATTTCGCGCGTGCGCTCGGTGACCGACACCAGCATGATGTTCATGATGCCGATGCCGCCGACCAGCAGCGAGATGCCGACGATGGCGCCGGCCACCAGGGTGATGTTGCTCAGCACCGCGTTGAAGCTGGCCATCAGTTGCGCGGCGGTACCGACCTTGAAGTCGTCCTTGGCGCCGGCCGCCAGGTGATGCTGGCGACGCAGCACGTTCGTGATGCGCCCGCGCACGGCTTCCAGCGAAGCACCCTTCGCCAGCTTGATCTCGATGACGATGTTGGGCTTGTTCTGCGTGCCGCTGAGCTGCAGCGCGGTGCCGTAGGGGATGATCAGCTGGTTGTCGCGATCCTGCCCCATCAGGCTGCCCAGCTTGTGCTGCTTGCCGACAATGCGGAACCAGGTGCTGCCGACCTGGATGTAGCGGCCCAGCGGATCGTCCGGCAAGTGCAGTTTCTGCAGCACGGTGTCGCCGATGACCGCCACCGGACGGTGGCTGAGATTGTCGGTGCGGGTGATGAAGCGGCCGCGGCTGGGCCAGTAGCCGAACGACTCCGCCAGCGAGGGGGTGCCGCCCAGCACCGAGGTGATCGTGCTGTGGCCCTGGTAGGACAACTGCATGGCGTTGAGCGGCAGCAGCGGCGAAATGCTGCCCAGTCCGGGCACCTGGGCCGCGATCGCGTCCATGTCGTCCGGCGTGATGCGCGCCACCTTGCCGGCCAGCTGCTCCTGCAGCGGCACGTAGGCCTGCACGATCAGCGTGTTGCTGCCCAGGCCGCTGAACTGCTGGTTGATGGCCTGGCTGAAGCCCTGCAGCAAGGCCACCACGGTGACCACCGCCGCCACCCCGATCACGATGCCCAGGATGGTCAGCGCGCTGCGCATGGCATGGGCGCGGATGGAGGCCAGGGCCGAACGCAGGCTTTCCAGAAGCATCAGCATCATGGCTACTCGTAACGCAACGCGTCGATGGGGTTGAGCCCGGCGGCCTTGGCGGCCGGCGCGATGCCGAACAACAGTCCGACCGTGGCCGTGAAGCCCAGCGACAACGCCACGATCCAGCCCGGGGTATGGGCGCCGGCCAGCGCCGGCACCAGGTGCGCCACCAGCCCGGCCAGGCCCATGCCCAGCCCCAGGCCGATCAGCCCGCCCAGCAGCGCCAGAAGCAGCGCCTCGAACAGGAACTGCAGCAGGATGTCGCTGCGCGTGGCGCCCAGCGACTTGCACACGCCGATCTCGCGGGTGCGTTCGGTGACCGAGACCAGCAGCACGTTCATGATGCCCACCCCGCCCACCAGCAACGCGATACCGACGATCGCGCCGACCACCAGGCTGATCATGTCGAACACGTGGGTCAGCGTCTTGATCAGCTCGCCTGCCGACTGGATCTTGAAGTCGTCCTCCTGCCCGGCCCGGAGGTGGTGCCTGCGGCGCAACACGCGGGTGATCTCGCCTTCCACCCGATGGATGTCCGCGGCGTGGTCGGCCTGAAGCTGGATGGCGATGTTGGGCGGGATGGTGCTGCCGCCGAGACTGACCGCGGTGCCGTAGGGAATGAGAATGCGGTTGTCCTGGTCGAGCACGCCCGCCAGGGTACCCAGCTTGTTGAGCACCCCAACCACCTTGAACCAGGTGCCGTACATCGCGATGAAACGCCCCTCGGGATGTTCGGGAAGGTGCAGGTTCTCGATCACGGACGTGCCGATCACCGCCACCGGACGGCGCGTCTGGCTGTCGCTGGACACCAGGAAGCGTCCCTGGGTCGGATAGTGCGCGCCGCCCTCCGCATAGCCCGGGGTGGTCCCGGTAATGGAGGTGGCGGTGCTCTGGTTGCCGTAGGCCACCTGGCCGCTGAACTGGGCCAGGGTCAGCAGCGGCACCACGCCGCGGATGCCCTGGACCTGGCGGCGGATGGCGATCAGGTCATCCGGGGTCAGCCGGGCCGTGCGTCCGGCCAGCTGGGCCTTCTCCGGAAGGTAGGACACGATCACCATGCCGTTCGCGCCCAGGCTGCGGAACTGCTGGGTGATCATCTGCCCGAAGCCCTGCAGCAGCGCCACCACCGCGATCACCGCGGCCACCCCGATCACCATGCCCAGCACCGTCAACGACGCGCGCAGCAGGTGCGCGCGGATCGCGTCGGTGGCTGCGCGCAGGGCTTCCAGCAGACGGGTCATGACGCGGGGGCCGCGTCCGCATCCGTGGCCGGCCCCTGCGACGGCGCGCCGTTCCCGGCGTGCACGTGGTCGCCGATGATGCGACCGTCGCGGATCGTCACCGTGCGCCGCGCGTGTGCGGCGACTTCGGGATCGTGGGTCACCAGGATGATCGTGTTGCCGGCCGCATGCAGGGCCGCGAACATGGCCATGATCTCGCGCGCGGTGGCCGAGTCCAGGTTGCCGGTCGGTTCATCGGCCAGCAGGATCGACGGATCACCGATCAGCGCGCGGGCGATGGCCACGCGCTGGCGCTGGCCACCGCTCAGCTGGTTGGGCCGGTGGTCCATGCGTTCGCCCAGGCCCACGCGCTCCAGCGCGGCCGCGGCCAGGCGGCGGCGCTCGGCCAGCGGCACCCCGCGATAGACCAGTGGCTGCATGACGTTGTGCAGCGCGTCGGCGCGACCGAGCAGGTTGAAATTCTGGAACACGAAGCCGATTTCGCGGTTGCGGATACCGGCCAGCTGGTTGTCGTCCATGTCCTCGACGTTCTGCCCGTTGAGCAGGTAGGTACCGGCACTGGGCCGGTCCAGGCAGCCGACGATATTCATCAGCGTGGTCTTGCCCGATCCCGAGGGCCCGATGAAGGACACGTACTCGTTGCGGGCGATGCGCAGATTCACGTCATCCAGCGCCCGCACCTCGACCTCGCCCATGCGGTAGCGCTTGCCTATGCCCATCAGTTCCAGCAAGGGCGGTGCGTCCTTGGCGACAGCGTTCATGACGCCGAGGTTTTCACGCTGGCGTCGTCCTGGGCCTTGCCCTTGGCGCCATGCGTCTTGGCCGGCTCGATGCGCACCGATTGTCCGTCGCCCAGCCCGTGCAGGGTCTGGTAGGGACCGCTGACCACCTCGTCGCCGGTCTTCAGGCCCTTGTCGATCGCCTGCCAGGTGTCGCTGGACAAGCCGGTGACGACCGGCGTCTTGTGCGCCTTGCCGTTGCGCACCACGTACACATAGGCGCCCTGCCCGGCGTCCAGCCCGCTCTTGCCCGGGGTGTTGTCGTACAGCACCGCCTGCACCGGCACCGCCAGCGCATGCGGCGCGCTGCGGGTGAAGATCTCGGCGCGGCAGCTCATGCCCGGCAGGATGTGCGGCAAGTCCTTGCCCAGCAGCGCCACCTTGACCTCGAAGTTGCGTGCGCCATTGGCCTGGGCCGCGGCGGAGGTCGCCTGGGTGACCGAGGAGGCGATGAAGATGACCTTGCCGCGGAGCTTGTCCTGCGGGAAGGAAACGGCATGGATGTCGGCTTCGGCACCCGGACGGATGTTGGCGATGTCGGCCTCGTCCACCTGCAGGTCCGCGATGATCTGCGCCGGGTTGGCGATGTTCATCATGGTCGAGCCGGGGATATTGGTGCCGGCGATCACGGTCTCGCCCACTTTCACGGGCAGGCGCGTGACCACGCCGTCGATCGGCGAACGGATCACCGTCTTGGCCAGGTTCTGCTGCGCCTGGTTGAGCTGCGCCAGGGCGATGCGCTCGGCCTGGCGTTGCGACTCCAGCTGCTCGCGGGCGATTTCGGACTGGCTCTTCAGGCTCTCGAAGCTGTTGGCATCGACCATCCCGCGCTTGTACAGCGCACGCTGGCGCCCCACCTGCCGCTGCAGGTTGGCCAGGGTCAGTTTCTGGCTCTCGATCAGGGTTTTCGACTGCAGCACCGAGGCCTGGGCCTGCTTGACCGCGGCCGCGTAGATCTGCGGATCCAGGCGCAGCACCACCTCTCCCGCGTGCACCCGCTGGCCTTCCTTGACCGGGATCTCGGTGATGCGCCCGATCACCTCCGGTTTCAGTTCCACCGGATCGAGATAACTCAGCACGCCGCCGGCCAGGATGGAGGCGCGCACCGTGCGTGCCTGCACCTTGCTCACCTGCACCTGTGGACCGCTGTCGCGGTGGCTGAGGCTTCCCGCCACCACCACCACGATCACCGTTGCCACAATGCCGATTGCGATCAGTCCCTTGCGTCGGCTTGCCATGTCAGACGACCTTGATCAGGATCCAGATGCCGTAGATCAACACGTACGGCAAAAGAACCACGATGGCCGTGTTCCCCATGCTGCGTCGCGTCCAGCGCGACATGCCGTAGATCGACAGGCCGATGGTCCAGAACATGGTCAGGCGCATGCCGCTCAGGAGCGAATACCACGAGTCACCGATCGACTGATGGAAGAAAAGCGCGTTGAGACTGGTCATGTCCAGGTCGCTCGCCAGGACCTGATGACTGCCGCGCATCAGGTAGACCAGCGCCGACACCAACGTGCTGACCAGGACCGGCATGTTGCTCCAGGACGTGAAATTGAACCACTGCCCGTAGCCCTTCACTTCGTAGCCGGTCACCTTGGCGGCGAGGAAGTAGTACAGCGTCAGCACCGCGTAGACCAGCGGGACGCCGATCACCACGCCCAGCGAGCTCCGGATCAGCAGGCTGTTGCGGGTGGTGCCCTCGGCAATCTTCTGGATCTGGTCGGCGTCCAGCTTGCCGGCGACCATGGGGTTGTGCTGCAGCGTTTGCAGCATCATCCAGTGCACGTCGACCGTGGACATGTACCAGGCCATGAAGCCCAGGGAGGTGGCGATCACCAGCAACATCGGCCACCACAGCCAGGCGGTGTGCTCGCGGATCTGATCGTAGGCCTGGCCGGGCGCAACGAAGATGTTGCCCATCGCGGCAAGCGGGGAAGATGTGTTCATGAAGGGTTGCCTCTTCTCGTTGTCCTTAACCGATTGGTTTCCCGTGCGTGGAAACCAGGCCGGCACATGCCGATATTGCCCCTGACCGGGAAATGCCGCCCCGGATTGGATAGCGTTGTTACCTTCTCCCGACGGGCATCGCGGCATGGATCCGGCACCGCTTCGGCCCTTCCCCTCGCGCCTGGCGGCGTGCGTCGGATGGGTTATACGCCCCTGCAAAACGCGTGCGCTTTCCCTGCCAGCGGCCCGTGATGCGAGGGTCCTTCCTGTTTGTAAAGCTTGCTTTACAAACACTGTACGGCCTGCGCTGACGTGATGTCAAGCGCCCTTTACAAGCCGGCGGATCCATCCCCCGGATCAAGGGTCAAAACAGGGATGCGGGTCATGAAGTCTCATCGACCGGCTTCAAGGGATCGCAAGCCCTCCTGCAAGGTACCGCATCACCCCGAAGGGACGACTTCCACGCTGACGTCGAAGGACAGGATCAGGTCGTATTGCACGTCGGCGAGGGCGCGCATGGCGGCGAACTCGATGCGCTGGGGTTCCAGGCGGGCGCGCAGGACCAGCTTCTTGAAGAACCAGCCCTTGCGCAGGGTCCGGGTCACGTCCGCAACGGCCAGGCGCGCGCGGATGAAATCCTCGATCTTGTCGGCGTCGGCGACGTGGCCGGTGGGGCCGACGACGATGTCCAGTTCGCGGGTCTGGCCTTCGCCGAAGGCGCCGACGTAGAACCGCGCGCCCTCCTCGCGCTCGTGGGCGTCGGCCAGGTAGCGGCTGCGTTGTTCGAGCGCCATGGCATGACCTCCGTATGCTTCAACGTGCATGTGCAACACCGGCCGCATGCACGGGCACGCAAGATGCGCGCCCTGCACGCGCGACATTCCCGATGGAGCAGTCCTGGGGCCGGCGCTATCCGCTGGGCATGCAATTCGCCGGGCCCCTCGCCTGCCGGGCCATCAACCCTTGAAAATCTCCGGGTGGGCCGGACCGGAGACCTGGATTTCGGCCAGCAGGCCCTTGCGCGCCACGCGCGTCAACGAGTGGTCGACCAGCTTGATGGTTTCGGGCACGGGCAGTTCCATCTCGCCGACGAAGCAGCTGCCCGGCGGCACCGGCTGGGTCTGGATGTACTGCAGCGGTGGATTGGCCAGTGCGCCCTGTGGCCAGCAGCGCCTCCACACGTTGCCGATCGGATGAAAGCTTGAGGTCAGGTTGGGCCCGCCGGTGACCATGAACACGCGCACCGTTTCACCCACCCGCGCCTGCATCGCGCCATAGCGGCCGGACGTCAGGCCGTGCGCGGCGCCATTGAGCAGCACGTATTTGGGATCCTCGCGAAGCATGGCGTCGTAGTCGAACGGCAGGACGCCCTTCGCGTTCGCGCCGGCATCGGCATAGACCTCATGCTGGCCCAGATAGAACTCGCGATCGACTGCGGGAAGTCCCTCGGGTGGCTCGACCAGGATCATGCCGAACATGCCGCGGCTGATGTGCTCGTCGAGGTTCGGCACCGCGCAGTGGTAGATGAACGCGCCCGGGAACATGCACTTGAAGCGCACTTCCCGGCTCTGTCCCGGCACCACCATGGTGTATTTGGAGCTCCCGCCGGTTCCAAAGACTGCATGAAAATCGACGTTGTGCGGCCGCTGGTTGCCCGGGGCGCTGGACAGGGTGAGCTTGACCGTGTCGCCCTGGCGCACGCGGATCATCGGCGCGGGCACCTGGCCGTTGTAGGTCATGAACACGAACCGGACGCCCGGGGCGATTTCGGCCTCGACCTCCCTGGCCACCAGTTCGATATGGTGCACCACCGGATGATCCCGGTGGATCGGAGCCGGGATGCGCCCCGGCATCGCCGCGACCGTGTCGGTCTTGATCGTGGCTCCGAGAAAATCCTTCTGATGGGCACCGCGTTGTGGCTGCGCCGCCTGCAGCGTGCCGGCCGGTCCCAGGCCAGCCAGCAGGGCCGCTCCGCCGGTCGCTTTCAGAAAACGCCGCCGGGGGTTTCCGGCTCGTTGGACTGTTTCTCCAGGCTTGTCTTGATCGGACATCGCAAAACCTCCTTCCTGTCGGTTTTCCCATGGCGGGAGCTGCGCGGCGCGTGACGCTTTCCTCCTGTCCGGCAGGGCGGCACGTCCTGCTCCACCCCGGACCGTTCCGCGACGGCTTCCATCGCTCTCGCCGCATCCAGTGACCAATGGCCCGACACCTACCCGAATCCATCCATGCAACGCCGAGGAGCGGACACGGATGCGAGCCACGGCACTGGACAAACGCCGTCCTTCACCTTAGCAGCCGCGCCGTGAATGTGCAGGCAACAAAAAAGGCGGCCCGCAGGCCGCCTCTTCGTTCACGCGAAAGACGCGCGCCGCTCAGCTTTGCGGCGCCGGGTCGCCGACCGTGTTGCCACCGGCCTTGGAGCCGGCATCGCCGCCACGCGGCGCGTCGGGGCGCGAGCCATCGCCCGAATCGCCGTTCCAGTCCGCCGGCGGACCGGGGCGACGGCCGTCCATGATGGCGTCGATCTGATGCGCATCGATGGTCTCGTACTGCAGCAGGGCCTCCGCCATCAGGTGCAGCTTGTCGAGGTTGTCGGTCAGCAGCTTGGTCGACGTCTCGTACGCACGATCGAGGATGCCGCGCACGACATCGTCGATCTTGCGCGAAGTCTCGTCGGACACGCTCTTGTGCTGTGTCACCGAACGGCCCAGGAACACTTCGTCCTCGTCCTCGGCGTAGGTGACCGGGCCGAGCTCGTCGGACAGGCCCCACTTGGTGACCATGTTGCGGGCCATCTTGGTGGCGCGCTCGATGTCGTTGGAGGCACCCGTGGTGACCTTGTCGTGGCCGAAGATCAGCTCTTCGGCCACGCGACCGCCGTACAGCGAGCACAGCTGCGAGCGGATCGCGGTCTTGTTGATGCTGTAGCGGTCGCCCTCGGGCAGGTACATGGTCACGCCCAGCGCGCGACCGCGCGGGATGATGGTGACCTTGTAGACCGGGTCGTGCTCGGGCACCAGGCGTCCGACGATGGCATGGCCGGCCTCGTGGTAGGCGGTCAGCTTCTTCTCGTCCTCGCTCATGGCCATGGAGCGGCGCTCGGCGCCCATCAGGATCTTGTCCTTGGCCTTCTCCATGTGGCTCATGCGCACCTCGCGCGCGTTCTCGCGCGCGGCGAACAGGGCCGCCTCGTTGACCAGGTTGGCCAGGTCGGCACCGGAGAAACCCGGCGTGCCGCGGGCGATCAGCATCGCGTCGACGTCGGTGTGCAGCGGCACCTTGCGCAGGTGCACCTTGAGGATCTGTTCGCGGCCCTTCACGTCCGGCAGCCCGACCACCACCTGGCGGTCGAAGCGGCCCGGGCGCAGCAGCGCCGGGTCGAGCACGTCGGGACGGTTGGTCGCGGCGATCACGATCACGCCCTCGCCGCCCTCGAAGCCGTCCATCTCGACCAGCAGCTGGTTGAGGGTCTGCTCGCGCTCGTCGTGACCGCCGCCCAGGCCGGCGCCGCGATGGCGGCCGACGGCGTCGATCTCGTCGATGAAGATGATGCACGGCGCGTGCTTCTTGGCCTGCTCGAACATGTCGCGCACGCGGCTGGCGCCCACGCCCACGAACATCTCCACGAAGTCCGAACCGGAAATCGAGAAGAACGGCACCTTGGCCTCGCCGGCGATGGCCTTGGCCAGCAGCGTCTTGCCGGTACCGGGCTGGCCGACCATCAGCACGCCGCGCGGAATCTTGCCGCCCAGCTTCTGGAACTTGGACGGGTCGCGCAGGAACTCGACCAGTTCGCCGACCTCTTCCTTGGCCTCCTCGCAGCCGGCCACGTCGGCGAAGGTCACCTTGACCTGATCCTCGCCCTGCAGCTTGGCCCGCGACTTGCCGAAGCTCATCGCCCCGCGCGCGCCGCCGCCGGACTGCATCTGGCGCATGAACCAGATCATCAGACCGACAAAGATGATGATGGGCAGCCAGTTCAGCAACAGCGAGAACAGCGAGAAGCCATTGTCGGACGGCTGCTGCTTCACGTTCACGCCGTTCTTGGTCAGCGTCTTGAGCAGGTCGCTGCTGGTGATGCCGATCAGCGGAACCACGGTGTTGAAGTGGGTGCCGTCCTTGAGCTTGCCCTTGACCACCGGCGGGGTGTCCGAGCTGATCGTGGCATCGGCGATGTTGTTTCCGTCCACCTGCTGGATGAACGACGAGTAGCTCATCTGCTGGGTGCGGGCGGCATTGTGGCTGAAGCTCTGGAACACCAGAACCAGCACCACGGCGATGATCAGCCAGAACAGCAGATTTTTGACCATTTCGTTCATGCGCAGCTCTCTATCGTGGGCCGGCCGGCGGGCGAAAGCCCGTGGCCAGTGCGTAGACCTCGCGTGAGCGCGCACGCGAGGCCTTCGGTTTACGCATCGTCACGCGGTCGAAGCTGCCGCGCAAGTCACGCAGGTAATCGTCGAATCCGGCGCCCTGGAACAGCTTGATCAGGAACGCCCCGCCCGGCTTGAGCCAGTGCTGGCAGAAGTCCAGCGCCAACTCGGCCAGATCCATGGCCCGCATCTGGTCGGACACGGCCACTCCACTCATATTGGGGGCCATATCCGACAGCACAAGGTCGACCGGATGACCGTCCAGGCGCTTTTCCAGTTCGGCCAGCACCGCGGCCTCGCGGAAGTCGCCCTCGATGAAGTCCACCCCGCCGATGCCCTGCATGGGCAGGATGTCCAGTGCGAACACGCGGCCGCTGTCGCCCAACTGCCGCTGCACCAGCTGCGACCAGCCCCCCGGGGCAGCGCCCAGGTCGACCACGCGCATGCCGGGCTTGAGCAGGCGGTCGCGCTCGATCAGCTCCTCGAGCTTGAACGCCGCGCGCGATCGCCAGCCCTCGGCCTGCGCGCGTTTGACGTAGGCATCGTCGAAGTGTTCCTTGAGCCAGCGGGAGCTGCTCTTGCTGCGGGCCATGGGGGACGTTCCGGTCAGCCGTGCGTCGGGCTGGCCATGATACCCTTTGCACCCGCTCCATCGCGACCCGAACCTGAACGACATGCCCGCCCCCGCCCCTTCCAAAGCCGGTGCCGCCAAGGCCCTGAGCAACAGCCAGCGTCGCTACCTGCGTGGCCTGTGCCACCACCTGCACCCGGTGATCATGCTGGGCGCCAAGGGCGTGACCGATGCGGTCATCGAGGAGCTGCGCAAGGCGCTGGAGCACCACGAGCTGGTCAAGGTCAAGCTGTCCGGCGGCGACCGCGACGAGCGCCGTGCCCAGATCGCGGCGCTGACCGAGTCCACCGGTGCCGAACCGGTGCAGGAGATCGGCCACACCGCCAGCCTGTTCCTGCGCAACGAGGACGAGCCGAAACTGGCCCTGCCGCGCTGATCGCGGCCCGTCCCGCCCACCACGCAACGCCCCGGAGGTTTCCAGTGGAACTCTCGCTCGAACGCCCCGACGACTACCTGTACGTGCGCCTGGTGGAAGACGATGCCATCACCATCGTCGACCGCCGCTTCCATCGCAGCCTGCTGCTGGCACGCGATCGCGTGGTGGAGGACTGGCCGGTGCGTGATGCCGGCCAGCTGCAGCCCGGCGACATCGAACCGATCCTGCAACTGGAGCCGGAAGTGGTCCTGCTGGGCACCGGCACCACGCAGCAATTCCCGCCCGCGCAGACCATGCGCGCCTTCCTGCGCGCGGACGTGGGCGTGGAGGTCATGGACAATGCCGCGGCCGCACGCACCCACTCGGTACTCGCCGGCGAAGGTCGCCGCGTGGTCGTGGCCTTCATTCTGGATCCGGACTGATTTCTTTACTTTCAGTCGCTTGAGGATCTTTCTTCAGGCCATTTCTGCCACAGAGCCCAGGCCATGCCGGCCAGCCAGGCCAGCAGGCGCCAGGATCAGCAGCTTCTGCGAAAGTCCCCGCGGCAGGTTGCGCCAGAGGGCCTGCAGCCACATCGCCGCGAACAGCACCACGGCAGCGCCGAATGCCGGTCCGTGCAGGGCACGCCAGCGCGGATCCAGGCGCAGTCGCCAGCCCAGCAGCAGCATGCCCACCGTCACACACAGGAAGGTGGTCTGTGCCGCCACATCGTGGACCCAGCCGTGCAGCGTGGCCGGATGCGCCCAGGTATTGGTGGCGGCGAACGCGGTGACCCCGAGGCCGAGGCCGGCCACGGCGAACAGCAGCGCCGGCGCGGCGCTGCGGGCCGGCGCCGCCAGCGCGCGATGCCAGGCCAGCCCGAATGCAGCCAGCCCCAGGCCCAGCAGGACATAGGCGCCGCGCACCTCGGCCATGTCGGGTCCGATCAGGTAGAAACTCAGCGGCACCCGCACCCAGTCCAGATCGCTGCGCAGGAACTGCACCGTGGCACACACCGCGGTGAAGACCAGCACCGTACCCAGCACGAACGCGCCCGCCCGGCGCGGTGGAAGTCGTATCGACACGTGTTCCCCGAAGAAGGCTGCGCCCGTCACCGGGCCCGGCGATTCTGGCGCATGGACCCCGTGTGACGCCAACCGCCGGACAAGGGCAGCCGATCAACCTGCGTGGCTACGCGCCCAGCGCTCGATGTCGGCCGCACCCATGGCACCGGACTGGCGGGCCCGCTCTCGTCCGCCAGCGAACACCGCCAGGGTCGGGATCGAACGGATCGCGAAGCGCTGCGCCAGTGCCGGCGCGTCCTCGGTATCGACCTTGACCAGCCGCATGTGCGGCTCCAGGCGCGCCGCGGCCTGCTCGAAGGCCGGCGCCATCATCCGGCAGGGGCCGCACCAGGGCGCCCAGAAATCGACCAGCAGCGGGAGGTCGCTGCGGGACAGGTGATGGTCGAACCGCGCCGCATCGAGCGCCAGCGGATGACCATCGAACAGCCGCCTGTGGCACTTGCCGCAGGAAGGCCCCTGCCCCAGCCGGTCGGCGGGGACGCGGTTGACGGCATCGCAGTGCGGGCAGACAACGTTCAGACTCTCGGACATGACCTTTGACCCATGGATAATTGCTCTCTATATGGGGTAGCAACGAAGCATTCAAAGTCCCACGCCGACCCACGCAACCCGTTGTCGGACAACGGAATGAAATTTTCTTCCCACCGGGCCGCGGCTGCGCTAGGCTTTGCTGGACGATAGACAGGGGAGGTGTTGTTCAAACACCGCATGGACAGTTCGTCTCAAGAGTTCAAGATCAGCGTGAACGGGCTGCGCGTAGGCATGTACGTATCGCGCCTGGATCGTCCGTGGCTATCCACGCACTTCGTGCTCGAAGGCTTCCTGGTGGCCAGCGAGGATGACCTGCGCCAGATCCGGCGCATATGCACGTATGTCTGGGTCGACACCTCCCGCGGCACTTCGCCCGACCCTCGCTTCATCGAGTTCGAGGCCGACAAAAAAGAAGACCGCGCGCGTGCACGCCGCGAGATCCAGTCCCTGCGCAAGACGGAATGGAAGACGCGGACCAGCATCGAGCAGGAGATGCCCAAGGCCAAGCAGGCCCATCGGGAACTGCGCCAGAGCATCGACGAGGTCATGCACGACCTGCATGAAGGCCGCAACCTGCAGCTGGACAAGCTGCGCGAAGGTGTCGAGGACATGGTCGATTCGATCACCCGCAACCCGGCCGCCTTCAACTGGCTCAAGGAAATCAAGCGCAAGGACAACTACGCCTACCATCATGCCCTGGCCTGCTCGGTCTGGGCGGCCAGCTTCGGCCGGCACCTGGGGCTCAACCGCCAGGAACTGTCCGACCTGACCCTCGCCGGCCTGCTGTTCGATGTCGGCAAGACGCGGGTGGAAGCGCAGATCATGATCTCGCAGAAGCCCTACGACGACCGCGAACACCAGACCATGCGCAAGCATGTGCAGCACGGCCTGGACATCCTCGGCGAAGCGTCCGGCGTGACGGTTTCCCAGCGCATCCTGGATGCCGTGGCCACCCATCACGAACGCCACGACGGCAGCGGCTACCCGCATGGGCTGAAAAACGGCTCGATCCCGATGTTCGGTCGCATCCTGGGCCTGATCGACAGCTACGACGCGATGACCAGCATCCGTCCGCACATGCCCAGCCGCTCGCCGCACCAGGCGGTGATGGACCTGTACGAATCGCGCGACCGCCTGTTCCAGGCCGAACTGGTCGAACAGTTCATCCAGACCAGCGGCATCTACCCGACTGGCTCGCTGGTCGAGCTGACCGACGGCCAGGTCGGCGTGGTCACCGCGGTGCACAGCCTCAAGCGCCTGCGCCCGACCGTCATGCTGCTGCTGGACGCGGACAAGCGTCCGTTGCCCGAATTCAGGCCGCTCGACCTGGGCGCGATGCCCGACTCGGACTACATGCAATCGCTCGGCATCCGGTCGGGGCTGCCGCAGGGCGCCTACGGCATCGATCCCGCCGAGCTGTTCCTCGACTGAGCCGCACATGATCGACACGGCCGACGCCCTGACCGGTTTGCGCCAACGCGGGAATTTCATGCACCTGCTCGGACAGCAGATCGTGCGTGCCGGCGAAGGTCATGCGCGACTGGCGCTGATCGTGGTGGACATCGACCAATTCGCACAGATCAACGTCACCCACGGCTACAGCTTCGGCGACGTGACCCTGCGCCACCTGACCAAGCAGCTGCGCGCCGTGGCCCGCAAGCAGGACCATATCGCACGCATCGGCGACAACCGCTTCGCGCTGCTGCTTTCGCAGGTGCTCAACCGGGGCCACGTCGAGCTGGCCGTGCAAAAACTCAACCGCCTGCTCGAGGCTCCCCTGGTGGTCGGCGAGCAGCAGGCAAACATTCGCGTGACCTCCGGCGCGGCCCTGTGCCCGGAGCACGCCAGCCATGCCGAATTCCTGTTGCGCAAGGCGGAAACCGCACTGGCCCGGGCCCGTCGCGACCAGAACGAATACCACGTGCTGGAGATCGGCCGGGACAACGAACCGGACATCTCCCTGCAGTGGGAGATGGAAATGGAACTGGGCGAAGCGATCGACCGCGGCGAGCTGCGCATGCATTACCAGCCGCAGATCGACATCCGCGACGGTCAACCGGTCGGCGCCGAGGCGCTGATGCGCTGGGAGCGGCGCAACGGGGACCTGGTTCCCCCGGATGTGTTCATCCCCATGGCCGAACGCAGCGGCAAGATCAAGAAAGTCACGATCTGGGCCCTCAACAATGCCCTGCGGCGTGCCGGCGAATGGCGCACCGACCTGGGCCCGCTCACCGTGTCGCTGAACCTGCCCGGCGAACTGGCGATCCAGCGCGACCTGCCGGAGCTGGTCGAGAACGCCCTGCAGCTGTGGGGCAAGCCGAACGTGAAGCTGATGCTCGAGATCACCGAGCGTTCGCTGATGGACCGCCACCGCGGGCGCGACATTCTGTTGCAGCTGCGCGAACTGGGCGTGCGCATCTCCATCGACGATTTCGGCACCGGCTACTCCTGCCTGGCCTACTTCAAGAACCTTCCCGTCGACGAGCTCAAGATCGACAAGTCCTTCGTCATCGAATTGCTGGAGGATACGGCCAGCCTCGACATCACGACCCTGATCATCGATCTGGCGCACCGTTTCGGGCTCAAGGTCGTGGCCGAAGGCGTCGAGCAGCGACGTGTCCTGGAGGTCCTGCGCAGCAAGGGCTGCGATTTCGCCCAGGGCTTCCTGATCGGTCGGCCGATGCCCCCCGACGACTTCCGCCAGTGGCTGATCGACTACCGCCCGCAGGCATCGACGACGGCCATGACCCGGTCGGGCACCTGATCGACAGCATCCGGGAGACCGCGCTTCAGCGCCCCTGCGCGGAGACCAGTTCAACGTTGAACACCAGCGATGCGCCGGGCGGAATCACATCGCCCGCCCCGCGCGAGCCGTACGCCAGCGAAGCCGGGATCAAAAGGGTGCGCTTGCCGCCCACGCGCATGCCGGCCACGCCCTGGTCCCAGCCGGGTATCACCTGGCCCTGCCCCAGCACGAAGGCGAACGGTGCGGTGTGATCGCGCGAGCTGTCGAATTCGGTGCCGTGCTTGTCCGCCGCCCGGTCGTCGTACAGCCACCCGGTGTACTGCACCTGCACGTCCATGCCGGCTTTGGCCTCGGGCCCGTCGCCCACCGTGCGGTCGATCACGACCAGCTTGTCCACATGACCGTGCATGCGGACCTTGGGCGGTCCCTTGCAGGCGGGCAGCACGACCACCAGCGACACCAGCATCAAGCGAGCCAACGCATTGGAAAACGATTTCATGGGTACCTCCTGTCGACCGCGGAGTATGCCCTGCGCGATCGCCCATGCCCACCGCCGATGCCGCTGCATGCCGCACCCGTCCCGCACCATGTCCCGTACGGAGCATGGCGCGGGACTGATGGGCGATCAGATGCCCGGCGGCAGCATCACCGTGTCGACCACGTGGATGATGCCGTTGCTGGCCTCCACGTCGGCCTGGATGACCCCGGCGTCGGCCACGTACAGGTGCCCGTCACGCTGGTCCACCGTCAGGGCGGTTCCATTGAGGCTTTGTGCCGTACTCAGGTTCATGGCCTGCGCCGACGTCACCCGGCCCGCCACCACGTGGTGCAGCAGGACAGCGCGCAGCTTGTCCCGGTTCTCGGGAAGGAGCAGTTCGTCCAGCGTTCCCGGAGGCAGTTGTTCGAAGGCCGCATCGGTCGGCGCGAACACCGTGTAGGGACCGGCGCCGCGAAGGGTCTGCTCCAGTTGCGCGGCCTTGATGGCCGTCACCAGGGTTGCGTGCTGGCCGGTGCCCATGGCCATGGACACCACGTCCTTCTTGCCGTGTTCCTTGCCGCCGGCCATGGCCGACATGGCAACGGCCCATAGAACCAGCATGGCCGGCATGACGAAGTTGCGAAGTCTTGCGTTCATCGGGAGATACTCCGGTAGAAAGGTGGACGCCCCTTTTCCGAGGGAAAATCGTCGCCACACTTTCCCTGCAAGCACTTATGCAAGTGGTTAAATCACGGGTAATTTTTGATCAATGAAACGCGGCATCCGCACTAGTGCGCAAGGTCTACGCGGACCGACTGGCCCGTGCCCCGTCACGCGCAGGAGATACGTCCGATCAGGCGACCGCTGCCGTGTTGGCGGTGGCGCCCCGTTGGCATCGATGTGGAAAACCTCGCAGGCCTGCGCCGCGCGGCCAGAACCGCGCGAAGGGTCGGCCCTGGCCGGACCGCCTGCTCGCCGTCAGCCGCCGAATCGTTTCGGGATCGGAAGCCCCGGGCGCTCGGGCTGCCAGAAGATGGTCACCACCCACCAGCGATGGCCGTCGAAATACAGCTGGAAGCTGTTGATGCCGCGCTGGAACGGCTTCGGATCGGATTTGGCATGACGCGAGGCATAGGTGCTGAACACCTGCGCGATGGCACCGTAGCGAGCCACCCGGCGATGAGTCTCGCGCTCGAAGAATCCGTGCTCGAGCATGTACGGCCCGGCTTTCTCCACGAACTGCTCCGGCGTCAGGGTCAGCGCATGGTCGGCTCCCTGCCTGTCGCGCTGCACGGCAATCAGGCGCGCGCCGGGCAGGAACAGCGAACGGAAGCGATTCCAGTCGCGATGGTGCCCGGCCGGACCGGAGATGACGTCGTAGACGGCATGGAGAATAGCGTTCATGGAGGACACATCCGAAGCTCTTGCCTGCGCAACTGCAGCAGGGGCAGGGGCGGACGTCGAGGACTTCTGTGCAAGCACGGTGCCCGGAAGCAGCAGGGCCAGCCCCAGTGCACCGATGGAGAGCCGACGACGCAGCGTCAGTACATTCATGAACGTTCTCCGGAAGAGGTCTGCGCGACCCGGTCATGTACTTGTACGCGAAACGGCCCCGTCCGTCCTGCGACAGAGGTCATGCACGCACCGGGCCGCAGGATCGCGGAGTCGCATTTGCAGATCGTGGGTGGCGGCAAATGCCTGCCTATGCGGCCGGACCGAGGCTGGTAGCGTCGTCCGCCTGCAGGTCGAGGAGGTAGAAACGGTTGCAGCCAAAATGTCCGGTCGACCCCATGGCTTCCGGAATGCGGCGGAATCCGGACTTGAGATACAGCGCCTGCGCGCCGTCCATGCCGGTCAGCGTCTCGATGTAGCACTGCCGGTATCCGGCCTCGCGGGCAAACCGGAGACAGCGCTTCATCAACGCATGGCCGGCGCCGAGTCCGCGCAGGGACGACAGGAAATACATCTTGCGCAGTTCGCACACGCTACCGTCACCGCCCTCCAGTGCGGCGATGCCGGCCCCGCCTGCCACCTTGCCCTCGAGCTCGACCACGTAATACACCGATCCGGTGCCGTCATAGGACGCATGCATCGCCGCCACTTCCGGGTCGTGGATCGCAAAACCCGCCCCGCCGGCGCCGAACTCCGGCATCACGGTACGAATCACGTGCGCCACGGCGGTATCGTCGGCGGGTTCGATGGGACGAATCCGGAAAGCTGCGGTCATCTCGAATGCACTCGGCAACAGACAAGGAAGGGGGCCCTCAGGCCCCCTGCAAGCATGCCATGAGTCTGCCGTTTCGAGTCAACCCGGGCCCGAGTCGCTACTACGGCTTTCCCATCAGCGCACCGGCGGCGATGCCGGCCGCCCCTGCCTGGAGACCGGCATGGACGACTGGAACGCGGGGGTCACCCGCTGCGATGCCGGAGTCGGCATCGTGCCCTGCTGCACGTAAGGCGCCGAGCCAGGATCCCAATGCTGCATCGTGCGATGGTGCCGGATTCGGCCGCCTTCATCCTCGACCAGAGCAAGGCGATGGCCGTCGATGTGAGCCCAGTACCAGGTACCGGAGGGCACCGGCAGGCTGGAGACATAGCTGAAATGGGCCTGGTAGGTGCCATCGGACTTCTTTTTGCCATGCAGGGCAAGCTGGACCACGAACATGCTGCTGACGGGATGACCCTTGATCATGGCCGGCTTGACGATCATCTCGTCCAGGTTGGCGCGCAGGAGCCGGCGGGTGCGAATGGTCATCTGGACCGAGGGCTGCACGTCGGTCACCTTGCCCTGGGCATTGACGCGCACCAGAACCGAAAGGGCGTGGTTGCGAAATCCGTTCAAGGAACCGTCGTTTCGCGCCAGGCTGGCCTGGCTGAATGCAAACAGACAGGCCGCCAGAAAGAACAGGACGATTGTCGTGCGATTTCCCTTTGACATGACGTTTCCTCCATCAGCATCGTGCAATTACCATACTCCCTGGTTCTTGAATGGGCAAAAGTATCGCTCAAGCCCACACCCAGGTGGGCGCCTGGAACTACCGCAGCTTCCAGAGGAAGGAAATCGGGAAGCGGTCCCATGGCGGCATGAAAAGCGGGCTGGAAGTCGCTTCATCCACCCGCCCGGAGGGAAATTCGACACTGCGCACGGCGCGCATCGCCCGCCCCTGCGATTGTTGTGAAGGGAGCGCGCCGATCGAGACCGTGTGCACGGCAACGACGCGCAGGAAGGGGCCGGCTTTGGCTGTCCGGCACACCACTTCAAAACGGACAGAGACCCGTATCCGCCCGCCATGCTGCCTGGGGCCGGGAAGCGAGGTGGTCATGCCACACCGAGCGCACGCTCTGGAGCCAGAACGGTCTAAGTCCCGTTCGGCAGCACGCGGGAATCGCCCCGGATCCGGAGGAACCGTTCAGGCGCGTCCGCGCGCCGGCTCGAATCCCGGATCGTCCGGACCGCCCCCGTCGCCGGGAGACAGTGACGGCAGACCATGCGCCGCGCGTGCCCGATCGCACTGCGGACTCGGCAACCCGTTTTCCCAGGCTGGCGAAAGTTCGCGACACACCGAAGGCCGCGTTCGATAGATCGAGCACGAAACCTGCTCTCCGACCTGCCCCTTCAGGGCCTGGCAACGCGGCTGGCGACCTTCGGTGCCGCGCATGACCAGCCGGTGCGGATCCAGTTTGACCGTGGACTCGGGCGGGACGGTACCGCCCAGGAAGGACTCGGCCTCCGACCAGTGGAAAGCCACGCGGAAATACGCACAGCAGGCGCCGCAGCGCAGGCATGGATGGTTCATGCAGGAAGCATCGACCGCACCCCACGGCACGGAGCGGCGCGCATTGTACGCCGAGCGCGGCCCTGTGCAACGGGCCGGCCCGCGCGGACCGGCCCGTTGCAGTGGAACAATGTGAACTATCGCAGGCTCTGGCGCAGCGGCATGGGTAGGCCATAAGCCTGGTGGACGTCGTTGACGGCGCGATCCACCGCCGCGGCACTGTTGAGAATCCCGGCGCCGATGGCGTACCAACGCGACGGCGTGACCACCGGGGTGGACGCGGTCTGGCGAAGGACCGCCAGGACCTCGGCGGGTTTCAGCAGGGGCAGGCCGTGGGCCATGCGTGCACTTTGCATCAGGGCCACGGTACCGGTCACGTGCGGCGCGGCCTGCGAGGTGCCGGCAAATCCGACATAGCTCGTGCCCAGGGGCACCGGCGTGGTGCTGCCGTTGTTGACCGCCTGCCAGACGAAGCCGTCATAGGCCACGACACCGGTCGCCGGATCGTCGTCGAGAAAGACGCCGCCACCCGGGGCCGCCAGTTCCACCTTGGCTCCGTAGTTGGAGTAGTACGCACGCTTGCTGGTGACGCCGGTGGCGGCCACCGTGATGACGCCGACACAGCTGGCCGGCGTGTAGAACCGCGCGTCGTCGTTGCTGTTGCCGGCCGACACCACCACCACCGCTCCGAGGCGATTGGCGGCCAGTACCGCGCGACCCGTCACGTCGCTGACCCGGCACATGCCCGAGCCGCCCAGGCTCAGGTTGATCACCTGGGCCGGATTCGCGTTGTCCGGCACGCCGTCCACATGACCGCCGGCCGCCCACACGATGGCATCGGCGATGTCGCTGCTGTAGCCACCGCAATGCCCGAGCACGCGCACCGGAAGCACCTTGGCGTGGTAGGCGATGCCGGCCATGCCCATGGCGTTGTCGGTCAGCTCCGCGCCGGCCGTGCTGGCCACGTGCGTGCCGTGCCAGGAACTGTCCTCGGGCGGATTGGACGGGCTGGTGCAGGCCGACAGCCACGGTTCGGTCGTCGTCCAGTCACCGAGGTCCCAGCCGCCGGGCACGCGATCATCGGTCGGGCGACCGGAGACGAAGGCGTCGGAAATGAAGTCGTAGCCGGCGTCCGCCATCGAGGTGTCCACGTCGACGTGGCGGGTGATGCCGGTATCGAGCACGGCGATGACGATGCCGCTGCCGTCGGCCAGGTCCCAGGCCTCGTTGACGGCGCTACCGCCGTAGTTGGCCGCGCCGAAATAGGTCAGCGATCCGTCCGGCGCCTTCAGGTGCCACTGGTAGTACGGATAATAGGTGTCATCCGGCGTGAAGGTGTCCGGTGCCAGACGCGCGTCGGCGCGGATGTCCGGCGTGCGATGCAGCATGACGTCGGGTGCCACGTAGGTCACGGCCGGGTCCGCCGCCAGCTGGTGCATCAGTGCCCGGGCCTGTTCGCGATCGAGCTTGCGCGAGGTGCGCACCACATCGCCCCCGACCGCCAGCCGGCGCATGAAGGTCGCATGCACGGGCTGGCCGCTCCTCCCCGGCAGCGCACGATCCAGGCCGGCCCGGGCCATGGCCGCCCGAATGTTCTGCAGCATGGCCGCACGATCGTCGTGCTCCACGCTGCCTTGGCGGTAGGTGACGATGAAGCGGTCAAAGTTCTTGCCGGCCTGCAAGGCACTGAAATTGGCCCGCAGGTCCGGCGTCGCGGGCGAGGCGGCCTGCACGCCGACCGCTACCGTCAGCAGCAGATACAGCGCGACCAGCATCCGGATTGCGTTTCGCTTGTTCATGTCCTGGCTCCCCATGGATGAATGACGGACCGCGCACGCGGCGACGGCCCAACGCAGGTTGAAATCAACCGCACCAGGCAGAAAAGCGTCATGCCGCCCCCTCGGCAGCCGGTCCCGAAGTGACCGCGACCGGCTTCCGGCCCGCTGCCCCAGGGTGCCCGCAAACCCTCGGTGAAAAGCCCTTCCCGTACCAGTCGACCATGCGTGGTATGACCCCGGATGTCCGCCGTCGAGGGCCATGGAAAGGGTCCGATACGCCGAACGGCCGATACGGGAGTATGCTCGAGCCCGAAGGATCATCGATCGACACTCGTCGAGGCGGTCGGTGGATGCACGGACAGGGGGATCATGATCATCTGGTTGCCCATATTCTGGATGGCTGCAGGCATATGCCTGTTTGCCGGCGCGCACTTCGTGCACGCGGGCCGCTCGCGCGAACACGGGCAGCTGTATCTGGCCTTCGGTGCACTCAGCCTCGTCGTCGCCGCGTACCTGGTGGTAACGGCACTGATGCAGGACACGGATATCCGCCTCCCGGCCCGTGACCTGGAACGCGCCCACCTGGCGGTGGCATGCCTGATCTACCCGGTCGCGGTGTGGTTCCTTTCGTTGTATTCACGCCTGCGTCGCTGGAAGAGCACCGTCCTGGTGGCGTCCCTTTGGTTCGGGACGATGCTGACGGTCAACTTCGTGCAGCCCAATGGCCTGCTGTATTCGACCATCCACGACATGCCACCGATGCGGTTGCCCTGGGGCGAATCCATCCGCCAGTTCGGCGGAACCACGACGGTGGGAGCGCTGATGTATTACCTCAGCACGATCGCCGTGTTCCTGTGGGCATTCTGGCGATGCCAGATGTTGTGGAGGCATGACGACCGCCATCGGGCCCGGCCCCTGCTGATCTACCTGCTCCTGCAACTGGCGGCCGTGCTGCACACCGAATACTTCACCTACACCGACCAACAGGCACTGGAATGGGATGCCCTGCCCTTCCTCGGCCTGATTCTGCTGCTCAGCCGCTCGCTGACCCTGGAATTGCGCCAGTACGCAGAAGACCTGGCCGACAGCAACCGCGCCCTGCGCGTGGAAAACCAGGCACGTACGCGAGCGCAGACGCACCTGCGCCACGCGGCTTACCATGACACGCTCACCGGCCTGCCCAACCGGCGCTCGCTGCGCGAGCACCTCGACGAGGGGCGCGTGCACATGGGCGATGCACTCGGTGCGCTGGTGGTCATCGACCCCGACCGGTTCCGGATCATCAACCAGGCGCTCGGCCATCGCATGGGCGACCAGCTGATCCGTGAAATGGGCCGGCGCCTGGTCGGTGGCGGCGACGTCCCGCGCCATGTCGCCCGCCTGGACGGTGACGAATTCGCGGTGCTTGTCGAGGGTCTTCCGTCAAATCGGGAACATGCCTTGGCCCGGGCGCGCCAGGACGCCGAACGCATGTGCATGGACCTGGCTTCGGGCATCCAGCTGGGCACCCACGACCTTTCCGCCGATGTCAGCGCCGGGGTCACCCTGGTCACGGCCGACTCCGACAGCGATACGATGCTGCGAGAGGCCTACATGGCCCTTCAGGCCGCCAAGCGACATGCCCTGGACCGGGTCGCGGTCTACACCATGGACATGACAACTGGTGCCGAACGCAGCCTGAGGCTTGAAAACGACCTGCGCCTGGCCATCGAAAGTGATGCACTGCAATTGAAGTTCCAGCCGCAGGTGGATGCCCGGGGTGTGCTGGTCGGCGCCGAGGCCCTGCTGCGCTGGGAGCATCCCGAATACGGGCCCATTCATCCCGAGGAGTTCGTGCGCCTGGCCGAGGACCGGGGCCTGATCCAGCCACTCGGCCGACGGGTCCTGGGCATGGCTTGCGACGCCATGGCCCGACTTCCCGTGGGCGAGCGCCACTTCCGCATGGCCATCAACATCAGCCCCTGGCAACTGTTCCTGGCCGACTTCCCCGACCTGGTGCAGCAGATCCTGCAGGACAGGCGCATCGCCCCCGAACAGATCACCCTGGAAATCACCGAGAGCGTGTTCATGCACGACGTGGCCGATGCCGTGGACAAGATCCGCTCGCTGAGCGACCGCGGCATCCACGTGTCCATCGACGATTTCGGCACCGGGTTCGCCTCGATCGCGCTGCTCAAGGACCTGCCGGTCGACGAGGTCAAGATCGACCAGTCCTTCATCCACGGCATGAACACCGATGCCCCCGACCGGTTCGTGGCCGCCGTCATCGCCCTTGGCCATTCGCTCGACCTGAAGGTCGTGGCCGAAGGCGTGGAAACCGAGGCCCAGCGCGCCCGGCTGACCGACATGGGCTGCGACTTCTTCCAGGGGTACCTGATCAGCCGGCCCATGGATTTCCCGGACCTGAAGGGACGCCTGGGCGAAGCCCTGCCCGGCTGAACCGGGGCTTGTCTCCCGCGCCCCCCGGTAGCTAGGACACTGCGTGCGCCAGCGCGAAATCGATCGCCGCGCAGGCCGCGGCAACCTGCGCCGCATTGCACTGCTCGGGCGTGGCGCGCGGACTGTCCGGATACACCTCGGTGGTGGTCCGGTAGCGGGCCGCAGTGATGCCGGCGCACAGACCCAGCCGGGCCAGTGGATACTGGATGACGCCCGGCGCCACCATGGGCGAACCGATGATCTGGCCGTCGGCGTCGGCCGGCGCGATATGCGTCACCTGCGCCACCGCGTCGATCACCGCCTGCTGGAACGCCGGCTGCGGGTCCTCGCTGTCGCCGACCAGGTAGAACCCGTCGGGAATCTCGCCGGGCTCGTATGCCTTGCCGTCGCGCGCGGCCAGCGCCGGACGGAATTCGCTCTCGTCGCTGTCGGTGGTCTCATGCAGGTCGATGTGCAGCACGACGCGATCACCAAGTGGCGCCACCAGCGCCATCAGCGCGGCGGCCTCCTGTGCAGGCGAATCCGCGCGGAAATTGCGATTCGGGTCGATGGCGTCGCGGTTCCAGCGGTGGATGCGCTCGTAGCCCCAGGGACTCACACACGGCACCACCAGCAGGTTGGCGCGTCCGGCATAGTCGCGCGCACGTGTTTCCAGGAACTGCAGCGCGCCGTGCACGCCGCTGGTCTCGTAGCCGTGCACGCCGCCGGTCACCAGCATGATCGGCAGGTCGTCTTGCCAGTCGCGGCTGCGCACGGCGAACAGCGGATAGGTCTGGGGCCGGTAGTCGAGCGTGCCGTACTGCACGATGTCCCAGGAGGCGCGCAAGGCATCGATCCGGCGCAGCACATCGTCCTCGTAGCTGCGCTGGCGCGACTGGCGTGACAGCCATTCGGCCTTCTCTTCGTCACCCCACGGACGCCCGGGCGTGCCGATCGGATAGTGCGCGTCGGGTGTGTTCATGCCTTGCCTCGATCACTGCCGGTCCAGCGGGTCACTTTATCATCGGCGTGCGGCGCGAGCGCATGAAGGCCACGTCAGGGTCGCTTGTGGCCGGGAAAGGAAAACAGGCGCCGCAGGACGCGCACGCGCTCGAAACGCGATTCGGTACCGGCGTGCAGGCGCGCCAGGTTGGCGCGATGCGTGAACACGATCAACAGGCCGGCGCACAGCGCGAAGATCCATCGCGGCATGTCCGCATGCGAGGTCCAGGCCACCACGCTCGCACTGAGGCCGGCCAGCACCGTGGACAGACCCACGTACCCGCTGCTGGTCAGCACCACCAGCCATACGCCGAGGATCCACGGCAGCGACGCCGGCCAGACCACCAGCAGGGCACCGACCAGGGTGGCTGCACCCTTGCCGCCGCGGAAACCGTGGTACAGCGGCCAGACATGACCGGACACCGCGACCAGCGCACAGGCATATACACCCCACGATTGCATGTCCTGCGGCAGCAGCCGCAATGCCAGCCAGGTCGCGAGGGCGCCCTTGCCCACATCCACCAGCACCGTACCCAGCGCGAAGCGCCAGCCCTGCGTGCGCAGGGCATTGGTCCCGCCGGCGTTGCCGCTGCCCAGGGTGCGAATGTCGACCTGGCGAAGACGACCGATCAGCAGGCTGCCCGAGAGCGAACCGAGCAGATAGGCCAGCGTCAGCAGGGCCGCCAACCGCGCTGCATCCATGCCTCAGTCCTCCACCGGCTGCAGGCTGACCACCAGCGTGCCGGGGCCGGCATGCGCACCGATCGCCGGACCGGTCTCGACCAGCCAGGCGTCGGTGCAGTCCAGGCGCTCGCACAGGCAGGCCAGCAGGACTTCGCCATCGATCGCCGCGTCGCCGTGCCCGACGATCACCCGCCAGCGCCGGCTGCGATCCACGCGCCGCGCCACGTAGGCGGCGAAGCGCTGCGGCAGGCGGCGCGTGCCGAGCAATCCCGCCACCACGCCCAGCTTGCCGCCGGGCTTGACCCGGGCCACCGGCGTCAGTCCCAGGCCCTGCACCACGGCCCCGGTCCAGGCCGGAAGACGGCCGCCGCGCACGGCCATTGCGAGGTCACGCGTCATGGCCCAGGTGGGCGTGCGCGTTCGCAACCACTCGAGCCGGGCCATGATCGTCTCGGCGCTTTCTCCACGCTGCGCCATCTCGGCGGCTGCCATGGCCAGCAGTGCCTGGCCGCCGGCGGCATTGGCGCTGTCGACAATGAAGGTCCGCTCGGGATCGCCGCGCTGGGCCGCGGTCTGCGCGGACTGGATCGTGCCCGACACCGCCCGTGCCACGCCGACGTAGACGACCGCCGGATGATGCGCGAGCAGGAATTCGAACGGGCGTCGAAAATCGCCGGGAGCCGGCTGGCTGGTGCGCGGCAACACCTCGCTCTGGCGCAGCTTGCGGTAGAACTGCGCCGGGGTCATGCCGATCTTGTCCAGGTAATCCATGTCGCCGAAGTTCAGGCGCAGCGGAACGACGTGCAGGTTCAGGCGCTCGGCCAGGCCTCCGGGGAGATCGGCCGCGCTGTCGGTGACCACCGCCACCGTGTGGCCCAGCGCGACCGTGCGCGCCTGGGCATGCATGTCGTCGGCCTTGCACGAGGCCAGCCGGCCGAACCGCGCGGCCAGGTCGAACAGTGCCTGCGGGCGCGCCAGATGCGCATGCATGCGCAGTCGCGAGGATGATCCGGCCACCACCACGCACGAGGCATCGAGCGCACCCAGGGCCTCGCGCAGGACCGCGGGGTTCAGGTGCTCGCCCGACACCAGGCATTCGGTGCACCAGCGGTGATCCGGATCGGACTGGTCCAGCCCCATGGGCTCGTGCGCGGTCCACGCCGGGGACTGCGACAGCACCGTCACCGGCCTGGTGTCGTCCTGCTGTCCGGCCAGCACCGCCGCGATGCCCTCGAGCAGATCGACGAATCCCTGGGCACCGGCGTCGACGACCCCTGCCTTGAGCAGGACGGGAAGCTGCCGGGGCGTGTGGGCCAGTGCCCGTCGCGCCCGTTCCAGGGCGGCCGAGAACCAGGCGTGCAGGTCGCGGATGCCCGGGCGCTCGTCCAGCGCCTCGGCAAACGCCGCGATCACGCTCAGCATGGTGCCTTCCCGTGGTTCGGCCACGGCGTCCCGGGCCGCGCGCGAACCGGCACGAACGGCCTGCGCCAGCTGTGCGGGAGCGACCGCCATGTGATCGCCGATGGCCCCCGCGACCCCGGTCAGGAACTGCGCCAGGATGGCCCCGGAATTGCCGCGCCCTCCGTCGACGGCAGCCTCGCCGACGTGCCGCATCAACTCTCCGGCACCCGCGATGCGATGGCTCAGGGCACCGCTGAGCACGCTGTCCAGCGTGAAGGCGAGGTTGCTGCCGGTATCGCCGTCAGCGACGGGAAACACGTTGATGCGATTGAGTCGCTCGCGATGCGCCATCACGCGGCGCGCCCCGCCGATCAGGGCGCGACGCAGCGCCGGTCCGCGAATGAGGCGAGACGACCGGGTCTGCCCCGGGCCGTTCATGCGACGACATCCCGCATGCCGCCGGGCATGCCGCCGGCAGTCACCACGAACATCATGGAACGTCCCTGCGATGCATTGGCTTCCACGATCCCCCCGCGACCGAAGGTCGTTGCATCGAACGCCACGAGTCTAACCGATCCGGTCCGATCCACCACCCGGGTGCCCGGCGCCGTCCACATCGCTCGTTGCACGCCAGATCTTCGGGCCTGGAGCTGAAGCCAAAACCAGGATTCCACCATCGCGGACGACCCGGGGGACGGGGCCCAGTCCGGATACAGGAACGATGCGACCGACTGCCCCGGTCGCCGCCGGGATCCTATCCCGGCGCAGACTCAACGTGGCCGAAGCCAGTTCAGGAAAAGGCCCTCCTCCCGGTCGCCCTCGCGCAGGCCCTCGCGTTCTTCGCTGACCACGGCCCAGCGTGGCTGTGGGCCGCCGCCAGGTAGCCCGTTCAGCTGCACCTCGCCTCCGCGCGGCAGGGGGAATCGGGTCACCAGCACCAGCAGGCCATCGGTTTCGCCCACCAGCAGGGCGGGCTTGCCGTCGGTGCTTGCCTCCCAGCCGCTGGCGACCCGGATCTCGACCCGGGTGCCCGGAAGCTGGCTG
Organism: uncultured Gammaproteobacteria bacterium; assembly: GCA_963817755.1. Lineage (GTDB taxonomy): Bacteria > Pseudomonadota > Gammaproteobacteria > Xanthomonadales > Rhodanobacteraceae > Oleiagrimonas. Next base: position 471,218 of record CAWFPB010000003.1, on the reverse strand, counting down.
CGGTGGTCAATCGAAAGACCGTCGGTCTTGTCCAGCAACGCCTTGAGTTTCGGGTCATCCCAATCCACGTCACCGATCGAGACCCGGGTGCGATCCTTGTTGTGCGCCATGTCGTACCCCTCCGGACCCACGGGTGAAGACATCAGCCATCGATCATCATGGACCGTGGCTTGCGGACGGCCGACGTCACCCTTTCATCGGGCCCGGTATCCGCCTCGGACGGTAGCACCATCATCCGCCGCATGCATGCGATCGAGTCATCCGATTGCGTGCTGTCCGTGCGCCGGCCCGGCACCGTGCCGGCCATGGCCTCCATGGCGAATCTGCGACGCCGGCGACGCGGCATCGCCGGACCGTCCCGGCCGGGGCGTCAGGAACCCACGTTCAACGCGTCGCGGTCATAGTTGAAGGTATAGCGATGCAGGCCGTCGGCCACCTCGATGCGCATCTCGCCGGCAAGCCCGTCCAGCTCGCCGGTACCGGAACCGGGCACCACCGTCACCGTCCAGCCTTCGGGCGTACCGTCGTTCATGCGCGCGTGATGCACCAGGGCAAAGCACCCCTTGCGCCCGTCGAGTTCCCCGTCGACCTGCTCGATGGCCACGTAGGCGCCGAATCGTCGTCCATCGCCCTGCGCCAGCATGCAGCCGGCGGCGGTGGCCTCCAGACCACCGTGGAAACGCTTTTCCAGGCGCATCCTGCCGATGCCCGCCGTTTCCCCGCTCGCCTCATCCGCCACCGGCGTGATCGCGACCTCGAATGTTCCCGTGACGCAGTGCATGGGCATCTCCACTCGGGCAGGCCCGCTACGGCCCGTCCATTGAAGGTAAACCCGCCGCATGGACGCGACAAGTGGCCTGGGCCGGCCGGCCGCAGGCTGCCATCGACGGCGCGAACCCTCTATGCTGGCGCCCCGCCCACCGACACGGACCACCCGAGCGCATGCAGACCCTGTTCGAGGAACTCGACTACTGGCCCACCCCGATCGGGGCCGTGAGCCTGCGCCGTCGCTACGAGCCGAACTTCCGGCGCGAGGTCTACGAGATCAAGCTCGGTGACGAGTTCCTGATGTCGAGCCTGTTCACGGTCTCGGAGGAAGCCCTGGCCACGCTGGGTCTGGACGCGCTTGATGGAGAACGTCTCGACGTGGCCGTGGGCGGATTGGGGCTGGGGTACACGGCGCGCGCTGCGCTCGATCATGCGCGCGTGGCCTCGGTGATGGTGGTGGAGATGCTCGAGCCGGTCATCGAGTGGCATCGCACGGGTCTGCTGCCGCTCGGCAAGGGGCTGGTGGAGGACCCGAGGCTGCGCATCGTCCAGGGGGATTTCTTCGCCCTGGCCGAGTCGGACACCGGGTTGGACAGCGAAACGCACGGACGCCGATTCGATGCCATCCTGCTCGACATCGACCACTCGCCGGACGCCCTGCTGGACGCGCGCAGCACCAGCTTCTACCGTCCGGACGGCCTGCGGGCCCTTGCGCGTCACCTGAAGCCGGGCGGCATCTTCGGACTGTGGTCGAACGAGCGACCCGACCCGGCCTTCACCGAACGCCTCGCCAGCGTGTTCGATCGGGCGTGGGCCGAACCGGTCACCTTCGACAACCCGTTGCAGGACCGCCCCTTCACGCAGACCGTGTACCTGGCCAAAGCATCCTAACCCCGCGGCTGCGTCAAGCCGCCGCACCCCTCGCCTTCCACGATTTCCAGTCCGGCCTGATCCAGATCAGGCCGGCCGTGCAGGCGCGCCCGTAAGGTTCGTATCCAAGACGAAAACGACTCCGATGACCTTCCGGGCAGGGTTCACGAAAAGATCAGCGAGCGAGAGGGCCCGGACTTCGCTGAAGGAGATGGAACGATGTCCATTCACCGACTGCTATCTGCCCTGCTCGTACTGAGCCTGGCCTGGTGCGGCACCGCAAGCGCAACCAGCAGCAACCTGACCAGCCCGGCCGAATACACCCCCACCGTCAGCTACACGCTCAAGACCACCATTGGCTCGTTCGGCATGGGCTTCCGCGGGGTGGGCGGCGCCATCGACGGCCAGCTCAACCCGACACTGAAGGTGCCAGCTGGCGCCATCGTGCAGATCACCCTGATCGACGGCGACGGCGCCATGCACAATCTCGCCGTGCCGAAGTTCAAGGTGCTCTCCGACAACGTGGTCGGCAAGAACGCCAGCACCACGGTGGTGTTCCGCGCCGACGCCAACGGCAGCTTCGACTACTACTGCAACATCCCCGGCCACCGCGCCGCGGGCATGGAAGGCCGGCTCGTCGTGGGCAAGGCCGTGCCAACCCGCAAGAACAAGGCCGCCGACATCAGTCGCGCACCCGGTGACCTGCCGCCGCCGATCGGCAAACGCGGCCCCAAGCACCTGAACTTCGACCTGCGCACCGAGGAAGTCGTCGGCCGGCTGGCCAACGGCACGACCTTCACCTACTGGACCTTCAACGGCAAGGTGCCCGGTCCGATGCTTCGCGCCCGCGTCGGCGACACCATCACGGTCAGCCTGCACAACGCCGCCTCCAGCCGCATGAACCACTCGGTCGACATGCACGCCGTGACCGGTCCCGGCGGTGGCGCTGCGGTCATGCAGGTGCCGCCGGGGCAGACCCGAAGCTTCACCTTCAAGGCGCTCAAGCCGGGCCTGTTCGTGTACCACTGCGCCACGCCCATGGTGGCCCAGCACATCGCCAACGGCATGTACGGCATGGTCCTGGTCGAGCCCGCTGGCGGCCTGCCCAAGGTCGACCACGAGTACTACATGATGCAGGGCGAGATCTACACCACGCAGCCGTTCAACACCCACGGCCACTTGCAGTTCGACGTCAACAAGCTGCTGGACGAGCAGCCCACCTACATGGTGTTCAACGGTGCCGTGGGCGCCCTGACCACCGACCACCCGCTGAAGGCGAAGGTCGGCGACACCATCCGCATCTACTTCGGCGTGGGCGGCCCCAACAAGACCTCCTCGTTCCACCTGATCGGCGAGATGTTCGACGACGCATGGGCCTGGGGCTCGCTGGCCAACAAGCCGCTGCGTGACATCCAGACCATCTCGGTACCGCCGGGCGATGCAGTCATCACCCAGGTCCACTTCGAGGAACCCGGCAAGTACATCCTGGTCGACCATGCCCTGTCGCGCATGGAGAAGGGACTGTCCGGCTGGGTCGAAGTCAGCGGCAAGAAGAACCCGGCCATCTTCCGCGCCGGCAAGTGAGGGCCCCGGGGCGACGCAAGGTCACGTGCGTCGCTCCACCCTCTTTCGCCCGGCGGCACAACGACGCCGGGCTCTCCACACGTGTCATTCGAGGACCACGATCATGAGACCGATGGCCGTTCTTCCCGCGTGCATGGCACTGGCCCTGTCGCTGGCATCCACCGTAGCCTCGGGCGCCCCGTCCGATCCTGCCGATGCCGGTGTCCGGCTCGACATGCGGTACCGCATCGAGCAGGTCGACCAGGGCGGTTTCGATCGCAACGCGCTGGCCTCCACGCTGCGCACGCGCCTGGGGTACCAGACCGCGCAACGCGAAGGCTGGAGTGCGTTCGCCTCCATGCAGGACAATCGCTCGGTCGGCGACGACCGCTACAACAGCACCCGCAATGGACGCACCGACTACCCTGTCGTCGCCGATCCGGGCGATACCGAACTGGACCAGGCCTACCTGGAGTATCGCGGCGGGACGGCGCTGGACCTTCGCGCGGGACGCCAGGTGATCAAGCTCGACAACGACCGTTTCATCGGCAACGTGGGCTTTCGCCAACTCGAGCAGAGCTTCGACGCGCTGCGCGCCACCTGGACCCCGGCACGCTCGCTGCGCATCGACTACGCCTACCTGACCCGGGTCAACCGCATCTTCGGCGCGCATCATCCGGACCCGCTGCACGCGCGGCAGAACCTGGACACGCACCTGCTCAACGCGTCCTGGATGCCGCGCTTCGGTACGCTGACCGCCTACCTCTACCTGATCGGCAACCAGTCGCTGCCGGCAACCTCGCATCGCGACCTCGGCCTTCGCTGGACCGGTCATGCCGGAAGCAGGGATGGCTGGCGACTGGGCTACACGCTGGAGGCCGCCCGCCAGCACGCCTGGAGGGACGGCACCCTGTCCGGATCGCGCAACTACTTCCATGCCGAGGGTTCGCTCGCACGGAAGGGCTGGAATGGCCGGATCGGACACGAACGCCTGGGCGGCAACGGCAGCAGCGCGTTCCAGACGCCACTGGCCACCCTGCACGCCTTCAACGGCTGGGCCGACCTGTTCCTGGCCACGCCCCCGAACGGCCTGGCCGACACCTACGCGGGCATCGGTTGGAAACCGAACCGACTGAACATCCAGGCGATCGCGCATCGCTTCGACTCCACCCGGGGATCGATCCACTACGGCAATGAACTGGACCTCTCTGCCGGCCTGGACCTGACCCGCAAGTTCAAGACCTCCCTGGCCCTGGCCAACTATCGGGCCGACCGCTACGCCGTCGACAAGCGCGTGCTCTGGTTCACCCTCCAGTACACGCATTGAGCCATGCAACACTGGGAGAAGCGGCGGGCCGTGCGCCACTGGCACGCAGCCCGCCGCGATGCCATGGGCACGAACGATCCCTAGTGGTGCGCGGGAAGTCCCTTCCGTGTTCGATAACCTGACTCCGGGGCGGCATGCCGTTTCCAGGGCTGTTCAGGGCGATGAGACCTCGCGTTCCGGCCCCGGGACAGCGCAGGAACCTCCGGACTTCGAACCGAACCGGAGCGAATGGTCCACGCAGCAGCTAAAGTATGTGCAGTTCTCCCGCTCACTGCGGGACTTGCTGTTCGGCGATACCGGGGGATCGCCGCCTGTCATGACATCGTTTGGCCCTGCCCCTCTGACCACGGCCGGCACTGAAACAGGGGATACGTTCGGAACGTGTACGGTTTACCGCACCAGCGTTGCGTTTCTGCCGGCGACCGTCCCACGGTGGTCCGGAAGGCCGCATGGAGTCGCGTCTGGTGGCTTGTGCTGCCGCTGTGGCTCCTATGCCATGTCCTGTCCGCGGCGCCCGCCAACGGCCAGCCCCTCCGCTGAACCTTTCGGTCAGCCGGATGCAGGAGCGCTCGGGGCCCATGACGCTGCAGCAGGCACTGTCCGCCGTCCAGCGGGGCGCATTCCGGCCTGTCCGCGGCATGACACCGGCATTCGGCATCGGCGAGCGCCCGGTCTGGATCCACCTGGCCCTGCAGAACCCGGGTGCAACATCACTGGAGCGGCGACTGACCATCGACGTCTCCTGGCTCGACCATGTCCAGATCGACCTGGTCCGGGATGGACATGTGCTGGAGCATGAACGGCTCGGAGACACGTTGCCGCAGGACCGGCGTCCGATTCCGGGTCGCGCCTTTGCCGTCGACCTGCACATCCCACCCGGACGCAGCGCCATCATGATCCGCGTGGCCACCCCCGATCCCATGGTGATCCCGGTCGCACTAAGGACACCCGCGCGCGCCGACACGATCGCGAACCGCGACAACATCACTTACGGATTCTTCTACGGCTTCCTGTTCGCGCTGCTGGCTTACAACCTCATGCTCTGGCTGGGCCTGCGCGCATCACCCTACGGCCTGTATGCGCTCTACCTGGCGGCATTCATCACGCTCAACCTGGCCTACACGGGATACGGCTTCGAGTGGCTGTGGCCGGATCTTCCCCGCTGGCAGCAGTGGGCCCCGCCGACCCTGATGGTGCTGTGCGCGTGCACCGGGCTGTTGTTCGCGCAGAGTTTCCTAGAGACCCACCGGCATTTCCCCCGCCTGCACCTGGGCGTGAACGTGCTGATCGTCGCCAACCTCGTTGCGCTGGTGGTGACCATGGGTTCGGGCTGGCAGGGGCTGGCGCTGTGGCTGGCGTTCGCCTTCATCCTCGCCTTCACCGCGATCATGCTGGGCCTGGGCATCGTGTCGCTGCGCCTGGGTATCCGTACCAGCCGCTATTTCCTGATCGCCGCGGCCTGCTCCATGGTCGGGGACGCCACCACCGCCCTGGCCGTATGGGGCACGATCCCCTACACGGGGTGGACCTTTCGTGCTGCCGAGATCGGGATGCTGCTGGAAGCCACCCTGCTGGCCCTGGCGCTCACCTATCGCTTCCGCCGCGGCGAGGCACGCCGCGTGCAGGCCGAACAGATGGCACGCCTGGACGAACTGACCGGACTCAACAACCGCCGCGCCTTCCAGGACATCAGCGACGCCATCTGGGGAAGCGCGTTGCGCGAAGACCGTTCCCTCAGCGTGATCGTGCTCGACATCGACCACTTCAAGCGGGTCAACGACACCTACGGGCACTCGGCAGGCGACCGGGTACTGCAGGCACTTGCGCAGGTCCTGCGCGACAAGCTGCGCGACGCCGACGTGATCGCCCGCTGGGGCGGCGAGGAATTCATCGTGCTGCTCCCGGACACCACCCTGGACGAGGCGGCAGCCATGGCCGAACGCCTGCGCGAAGCCGTTGCCGCGCGCAACATCGACATTCCTCCACACGGCGCCCGCATCACCGCCAGTTTCGGCGTGACCGAACGACGCCCCGGCCTGAAAAAGCTGGAAACCCTGATTTCCGAGGCGGACCGCCTGATGTATCGCGCCAAGCACCAGGGACGCAACCGGGTCTGCCGGATGGACCAGATCGCGATGGCGGAGGGTCCGGCATCCATGCTCGAACCCGGCGCATTGCCCAGCGACCTTTCCGGCCTTTGACGCCTGCAGGCAAAAAAACGGCCCGGCGCAGGATGCGCCGGGCCGTCTTGGTGCATGCAATCACTCGGGTACCGAATGATCGTGGACGAACTCGATCACCGCCCGGGCGTCGTCCGCCGCCTGGGTGAAGGCATCCAGCTGCGTGCCGGAATAGTCCTCGTTGTTGAACACCACATCCATGATCGGCTTGGTCACCGTGGTGTAGGTGCCGTCCCCGTTGTTCTCCAGATACGTCACATTGCCGGTGTAGGTGCTGCTGCGATCGTAGCTTACGGTGGAGAAGTTGAAGTAGTCCTGGCCATCCGGACCGGTGATCGGATTGGTACCGACAATCTTGAGGAAGCTGTCGATGTAGACCACCGTATCCTCGCTGATCGATCCGGTCTTGTCCGAAGCCGCGGCCAGGAACGAGGCCGCCTGCAGCAGGTCGGCATTGGTCACGCTCTTGTCGGTCAGGAACGAGAGCGATCCGAGATCGACGCCGTCCTTGGGCACGAACCCCGGCAGGTAGCCGTTGGTCATCAGCGCCTCGTACAGGGCCAGGTTCTCCAGCGGCGAGTCGATGGTCTTTTCCACACCGTCGATGGTGACCACCAGGCGGCCCGAGTCGTCCACCGTGATGGCGGTCGCCGAATTGAGCGTGGACAGTGCCTCGTCATAGGAGTGGCTGGATACCTTGGTGGGCGAACGCGACACGTTCAGGCGGCCAATCTCCACCGGCACCACCAGATCCTCGGATCCCGCCTCGATCTCGCCTTCCTCGTTGATGGGAATCAGGTTGCCATTGGCGTCCAGCGGCTGCACATGGCCGTACTGGTCCAGGATCGGCACGCCATTGTCATCGCGGAGAATGACGATGGCGTCGCCGAAAAGATCGCCCTTCTTGGTGCCGGCGCCGGTCGGCTTGCCAGTGCTGGCCTTGCCGCCGGAATACTTGGGACCGCGTCGATCGGAGTTTTCCTCCTCACTGGCCGATGCACTCGTGTCGTGTCCGCGAAGGACCTTGGACTCGACGTTGGAACTGCCGCCGCTGCCGTGCGTGCCCTTGCCGCTGGTCCCGCTCTTGCCCTTTTGCGCCTGGCCGCTTCCGTGCTGGCTGTCCGTGTGACTGGAGGACTGGTGGCTGCTGCCGTGCGAATCCTGCGCATGCGCCGATGCGATCGGCGACATGGATGCGGGAAGTTGCCCGAAAGCCAGCGCAGCGCCAATGGCGATCGCGAGCGTCGTGGCTCCGAAGGTGATTCGATGTTTGCTGTTCAAGGTGCTCATGATGCTCTCCTGACTCTCAGGTATTCCGCGGCAAGGCGCCCGACCGCGGTGTTTGGGATGTTGCACGGGGGGCGCAACCCCGTATCCGTTATTCCGTTGCTCGTGGCAGGCAGTCAGAACCGCATGCCGACTCCGAGCCGGAAAAGATGCTGGTGATGCACCAGGCCGACCTCGTCCGCCTGGCTCTGCGTGGTGATGAAGTTCAATCCCGCGTAGCGGGTGGTGGTGTAGTCGAACCGGAGGAAGGTCGCCTCGCCGAGCGGCGTGGACAGGCCCACGCCGTAGCGCACGCCGCCGATCGTGTCTTCGCGATCGATCCACGTGTCGCTGCTTCCGCCCTTGACGTACTTGGTGTTGAAACGGCCCTGCACCCGGCCGCCGCGCAGGTAGATGACTGCGCCGTCGCGGGTGACATAACCGAGCCGCAGCGAGGCGCCGTAGTCGCCCTTGCTGGCGACCGAGAAATCACGGCCGCCGGGATCCTTGACGTGGGACCAGCGGGTGTTGCTCACGTCAGACTCCAGCTCGACTCCGGCATACAGCCATCCGAATGCATGGCCGTAGCCTGCGAATGCGCCGAATGCTTTTCCATGGTTGCCGAAATCGGCACTGAAATCGGTGACCGAAGGCGGACCCGACTGGCGATGTACGGCGTTCATGCGCGAGTCGAGACGGTCGTCGCCGCCCTGGACACCGACGTAGAACCCGCTCGCCCGCTCGCGCCGGAGGGTGGTCGAACGCTCCGCCGCGCCCAGCCGCCACCCCAGGCCCATCTGGAAAAGCCCGTGGTCGCTGGCGAAACGATCGACTCCTGTGTCATAGGCGACGTCGTAACCGGGGTAGTGCACGATGTCGTAGCTCGCGCGCACGAAACCGTGCCTGCCGAGCGCCAGGTCCAGGCCCACGCCGTACCGAGTCCCGTAGAGGGTGTCTCGCTGGTCGTAAGCGATCCCGGTATCGGTGGTGTAGGCACTGTCGTATTGCATGCGTTGGCGACCGACCGACACGTAGACCAGCGACTGTCCCGGCAGCGCCCTGCCCAGGCGCAGGCTGGCATTTCCGCCGCGATGCTGCTTGACGCTGTAGATCCGGCTGGTGGGCGACTTCACGTGACGCCAGTCGGCATCCGAATCGGCAAACCCGGCCTCCAGGCCGAGATAGGTCCGGCCCAGCATCCAGCCGTAGCCTGCGAACACCGATCCGGCGGCACCGCCGGCGCCGAAATCGCCGCCGTCGAACCCGTGCTCGCCCCGCGGGCTGGTCACGTGCGTATCGAGTACTTCATAGCCGACGCCAAGGCCGGCATACAGGCCGCCGGGCGCCGGCGGTCCCATGATCGACGGCGCTGCCGTCTGCTCCGCATCCGGTGAACGTTCCCTGGCACCATCCAGCCGCAGGCCGACATAGACCTGGTTGCGGTCGTACTGTGCGATCGTCACGTCCGAATGGCGCTGCTGCTGGCGGTAGTCGGCATCCAGATACAGATGCTTTACCAGCCGATAACTCAATCCGACACTGGCCATCCCGAGATCGTCCCGGCGCGAGTCCCCGCGAAAATCGCTGCGCGTGAAGACCAGCTCCGCCTTGGCCGAAAGCCGCTCGCCCAGCTGGCGCCGGGCATGCACGCCGGCCACGGTATCCACGTAGGCCGAGGCACCTGGGAGTGTGGTTTCCTCGATGGAGCGCTCCACGAAGGCCCCGACGGTGGTCTGCGGATTGACTGTCCAGTCCAGCTGGGCGCCGAAGGCCGGCGCGGAAATATCCGGCAGCCGTGGATCGTCATAGCGCTGCACCCGACGGCCCAGATAGAACTCTCCGCTGACCTTGCCGCGGCCGCCACGGGCCAGTCCCAGGGCCCAGCCGTAGCCCCTGGAATCGCGTCGATACCCGTAGTCGTCGACCGGCATCAGGTACTGGCGCCGGTCCCGGGTCGCCTGTACGAACAGGTCGGTTTCGCCGAACAAGCGGTAGGCCAGGCGCGAACCGAAGCCGATCACGTTGCGGTCGCGATCGTGGTTGTTGATCAGCGCACCCGAGGCATCGGGCACGTCACGGAAACGCAGCTGGTTGACGGTGCTGCCCAGGCGCAGCTTGAACCCGCCCCACCGCTGGAGGATACCGGCGTGGGCATGGGCATCGGTGTAGACCGTGGGTTCGATGCCGAACACGTTGTCGGGAGACATGCGGTCCTCGTGCCGGCGAGCGTAACCTGCGCCGCCGAAGACGCTGCCGTGCTTGCCGGTCTTCAGGTCGCCGGAAACGTCCAGGTTGTAGTCGTTGCTGTTCTCGTGGGTGTAGGTGCGGTAGCGCGTGGCCGTGCCCCCGGCTTCGACATCGAAACTGCCGGCATCGCCGCGACCGCGCACGTTGACGAACGGTGCGATGCTGGTCAGCACGTCGCTGCGGGTGGCATCACGCGTTGCAAACACGTTGCTGTCCCACATGGTCCCGAGCGAGATCCCGGGAACAACGGTGACACCCTGCGCGGCCGGCACCGTGCGCCGCGAATCGGTCGCGCGTGAGGACGACTGAGCGTCGGGCGTCGACGGGAGCGTCTGTGCGTGCACCTGGAACGACGCGGTCGCCGCGATGGCAACGGCCATGGCCAGATGAAGCTTGTGTCTTTGCAACCCGTTCCCGTCGTGATCTGAACATGCGAAACCCCTTGCCTGACCCGTTCGATCCATACCGCCCCTGCCCCTGTTCATGACGTTTGTCGCCCTGTGTGATTTGCGTGCAGATTAGGCAGTGGCTCGGCGATACGCGTTGACCAAAATCAATATCCCGTTGAGAACTCCCGGGGGCATATTGAAAGCTTGACCAACGTCAATTTCAGGTAAATTCAAAGATAAAAACCCGATGAAGATTTACCTTTTGATATCAGTGCATTGCGTTAGGAATAAAACCCCCATCTCCGTGCATAGAACTTTTGGTCAAGAAATCTATAACCAAAGGTGTGCCCGGACCCGAAGGCATCCGATTGTTGATTACGATCAATCCCGAATACCTGCCCAGGAAGGAGGATGTGCGCCGTGTTGTTTGACACGACCCCCCCACATCGCTCGAGGTGCCCCATGCAACTGAAGACCCATTTCCTGTTGGCCGCCTGCCTGACCATGGCCTGCTCGCTTCCCGCATTTGCCCACCAGACCCGGGGCGGACAGGGCACCGGCCAGCAGGCCGGGCGGGGAACGATGCAGCAAGATCACCTGCACACCCAGGACCGCCTGCATACCCCAGACCAGGATCGTGACCGCCTGCGCGATCACGACCGCACCCATGACAGCAACAACCAGATCTACGGCTATTCGCTGATGACATCTTCCGAACGCCGGCAGTACCGCAAGCAGATCCGCAAGTTGAAGACGCTGCAGGAGCGCAACCAGTACCGCCAGGAGCACATGACCCAGATGCAGGATCGTGCCCGCGAGCGCGGCGTCACCCTGCCCGGCATGAACGGCCAGGGCAGCGGGAACGGTGGTACGCAGTAAGCCCGACCAACAGTACGCCCGATCAACCCACGCGTTACGCCATCCCCCCCTCCCCGGCGTGACGTGTCTTATCCGCGTCCGTACGCGTGACGGGCGCGGTTTTTTTTGCGTGTATTGGTCACCGGTCAGGAACTCCCGACTGGCGATTTTCCTGCGCTTGCGCTGCGCATGTGCTGAAGCACCGGACCTTTTTCCGACAGCCGATCGTTCCGGACCTATACCCCAGGGGGCATGTAGGGCATGATGGAGGCGTCGACCGCACGCACGGCCCTGCTTGCGCGGCCGGCCATGGCGTTGGAGCCCGCATGCCCCGATCCTTATCCGTCCTGATGATGCTGCTTGGCCTGCTCGGCTGGCAGGCACACGCATCCGCACCACGCAACCCGATTGCGGTCGCACACGACCTTCAGCGCGACGGCCGAGTGGCGCAACGCGAGCACACGCCGATACTGATCGTGTTCACCCGTCCGCACTGCGCCTACTGCGACCGCGTGATCGACTACTATCTGATCCCGATGCAGCGACATGCCGATGCCGCGGGGCCGGTGCTGATCCGCCAGATGGACATGACCAGTTCACGCGAACTGGTGGATTTCGACGGCAGCAAGACCACCCAGCGTGCCTTTGCCGACAAACTCAAGGTCGATTTCGCCCCGACCGTGATGGTGTTCACTCCCGACGGGAAAACCGGCGCCAAGCCGCTGGTCGGACTCGGCCCCGAGGACTACTACGGCGGCTACCTGGACCGGGCTATCGAGCAGACCCGCGGGAAAATGCGGGCCGCCACCCGGTAAGCCGGCATGCTCATCCGCCATCTGGCCGGCGTAGCCGGATGGCGGATGGTCATGCACTCGGTGATGGCGTAGACAAGGCAGGGAAAAACGACCGCTGATACCCAACGCAACGGGAGTCCCCGCATGTCCAGGACCTGGATCCTCGTAGCCAATCGCGTCCGCGCGCGCCTGCTCGAGTTCGACGATCGCGATCGCAGCCTTTCCGAACTGGAAGATTTCCTCAATCCTGACGGCCGTGCCCCGTCCGGCTCGCGCGGCGAGCACCGGCCGCCGCGCACCATGGACCGCATGGGTCCCGGCCGTCATGCCATCGAACCGCAGACCGAACCGGCAACCAAGCACGCTGAACGCTTCGCGCGCGAACTGGCCAGCCGGCTGGAAGATGGTCGAGTGCATCATCGGTTCGACCACTTGGTACTGATCGCCACGCCGCGCTTCCTGGGTCACCTTCGCCAGAGCATGGGCCCCACCCTTCGCGGAAATGTCCGCCGCGAGATTCGCCGGGACATGACACGCGGTGCGGCCAAATCGATCCAGGCGGCCGCCATGTCCCCGTTTGCGTACCCGGCCTAGGAATGCTCCACGCGCATGGATCCGAAGCCCGTCGGCCGATGCCGGATCAGCCCCCTGACCCAATCGGTCCGTTACTGACGTGCTGCGGCAAGCGCATTCAGGTACAGCTGCACGAAGCTTCCTTCGCGCGGCTCGCACCGGGCGCAGGCATCCGCCCCGGTCGCCGGGGTCGGCAGTGGCCGTTCGACCAGTTCGCCCTTGCAAGCCGTGAAGCGGTCCATGAAGCGGCTGGCCCGGGAATGCGGATGATTTGACCCGGTGGAACGCAAGCCCTTCGTATCCATGACGACTCCTTGATCGAAAACGAGCACTCGGTCACGGTATTGGCAGCATGATTCATGCCAACGCCCACCCGGAACGCTGCGAGGCGCTTCCGGACAAAGACCGGAATGACCCCGATCCGATCCCGAACCCGATAACCGCCCCAGCACCGGATCATTCCTGGTCGAACCGACGCAGGTGCACGCGAATGCACAAGCGCAAGATCGGTCAAGACGGAAGGACGGGCGACCGGCATCCTGTCGGCCGGATCGAGAGGACGACACCGTGAACAGCAACAGGGCCCAGGCCTACGCCAGGCGTTTCGAGGCGGTCTACGCCTACATCGAGCAGCATCTGGCCGGAGACCTGTCAGTCGAGCGCCTGAGCCGGGTCGCGCATTTCTCCAAATTCCATTTCCATCGGCAGTTCTCGCTGCATGCGGGCATCAGCGTCAGTCGGTACATCCAGCGCACGCGGCTGCAGCATGCCGCCCGGCGCCTGGTGTTCGAGACACAGCGGCGCATCATCGACATCGCCATGGAAGCGGGTTTCGAGAGTGCGGCGTCCTTTGCGCGAGCCTTCCGCGGCGAGTTCGGGCGTTCGCCCTCCCGGTTCAGGACGCATCCGGCGTGGCCGCCGTGGTGCGAACGACATCCACTGCCAAGACGAGAACCCGGACGCCCCATGGACGTGAACATCATCGATTTTCCCGACACCCGCATCGCCGTGCTGACGCATCGCGGACCACCGGAACAGGTCAACGACACCGCCTTGCGCTTCATCGAATGGCGCAAGCGCAGCGGGCGGTCGCCGGTCGCGACCAGCGACACCTTCGGCCTGGCCCACGACGACCCGCACACCACCGAGCCTTCGGCCTTCCGCTTCGACATCGGCGGCAGCGTCGACGGCGAGGTACCGCCCAATTCCCAGGGCGTGATCGCCGGGGTCATCCCGGCCGGCCGATGCGCCGTCGTGCGCCATCGCGGCTCGCATGAACGGCTGGGCGAGGTGGCCTACTATCTGTACCGCGACTGGTTGCCGGAGAGCGGCGAGGAACTGCGCGACTTTCCGCTGTTCTTCCACTACCGCAACCTGATCACGGACACGCCCGATCACGCGCTGGTCACCGACGTGCACCTGCCGTTGCGCTAGCGCGCTGGTTCGGCTTTCAGCGGAGGCGGTCCTGCGGGACCGCCTTCGACCGCAATCTCGCAATCACTTCGCGAACATGGCACAACTCGTTGTTTTTCAACGTATCGTCTGGAAGGCCGACTGCAGGTCCGCGATCAGGTCGTCCGGATCCTCCAGGCCGATGTTCAGGCGCAGCAGCGCCCCGCCGTAGCGCTTGCTGAGGTCGCGGCGGGTCGGATAGGTCATCGCCAGCGAGCGCACGCCGCCCCAGCTGAAGCCGGCCACGAACAGCTTGAGCGCATCGGCGAACGCGGCCACCTGCGCCGGCTTGATGCCGGACTGGAACACCACGCTGAACAGGCTGCTGCTGCCGGTGAAATCGCGCTGCCACAGCGCGTGCCCCGGGCAATCGGGCAAGGCCGGATGCAGCACGCGGGCAATTTCCGGCTGCTCGCCCATCCAGCGCGCCACCTTCAGCGTGGCCTGCTCCAGGTGCGCCAGGCGCAGCCCCATGGTCTGCAGGCCGCGCAGGGCCAGGCTGGCATCGTCCGGGGACACGCCCATGCCCATCATGCGCCAGGCCCGGCCGGCCTTTTCGCGCATGGCCTCCTCGCGCACCGACACCGAGCCCATCAGCAGGTCGCTATGGCCACCCACGTACTTGGTCAGCGCCTGAATGCTGATATCCACGCCGGCGCCGAAGGCGTCGAACAGCACGCCGGCCGCGTAGGTGTTGTCCAGCACCACCGGCACGCCGTGCGCATGCGCGGCCTCGACGATGGCCGGCACGTCCTGGATTTCCATGGTGATCGAGCCCGGGCTTTCGGTCCACACCAGCGTGGTGTTGTCTCGAATGAGATCGGCGACACCGGCACCGATCATGGGATCGTAGAACTCGAACTCGACGCCGAATTCGGCCAGGAACTCGGTGAATTCGACATTCGGCCCGTACGAGGACCACGGCAGCAGTGCGTGATCGCCCGGCCGGCACAAGGCCATGTAGGCGACCACGATCGCCGCCATGCCGGAGGGCACGATGAAGCTGTGCAACGCCCCTTCCAGCTCGGCGATGCGCGCGCCCAGTTCCAGCACTGTGGGGGTACCGAACAGGCCGTAGGCATACCCCCGGTTATCGGTCCGCCAGTCGTCATGGGCATCGGCCTGGCGATCGAACACCACCGTGCTCCCGCGCTCTACCGGTACCGTCAAGGACCGGAACCCCTCGGGTGCGTGGGACATTGTGTGCAGAAGCCGGGTTTTCCAGTGCATGCGGGTGACCTTTCGAATGGACGACGTAAGTCCGCCCATTTAATCAAACCGGTCCCGGGCATGGAAATCGCGACATCACGTTGCGGATGCGTCCGTCGTTTTCCCCCGGAGCGCCGGCCAGCCGGAGGCATCCAGGGTGTCGACGCAGGCATGCCAGGTGGCGTAGGCCAGCCACGGCATGACCAGGCCCAGCCCGATCACGGTGGCAAAGCCCAGCACGGTCAGCAGCACGATCAGCAGCCCCCACAGCGCCATCACGCGCTTGTTGCGCAGGACCGCGTTCAGGCTGGACACGCAGGCCGTAACCATGTCCACGTCGCGAAACGCCAGCAACGGCAGCGACACGGCCGACACCGCGAAGGTGAAGAGCGCGAACACCGCGCCGATGGCGGACCCGATCGCCAGGTATTCGTAGAAGGACGAGGTATGCCCGACCTCGACCGGCATGAAGGCCGTCAGCATCATGCCGGCGCGCGACCACACCAGGATGATCACCAACTGCACCAGGGCGAAGATCCCGGCCTGCCCCATCACCCTTCGCGCCACCGCGAACGAATCGGCAAGCCGTGGCACGCGACCCGCCTTCAGCGCGCAACTGACCGAGTACAGGCCCACGCCGATCAGCGGCGCCACGTACACGAACCCCGACAGCAGCACGGCCAGCAGGGCGAAGCGCCCCAGCGTCCAGGCCAGCAGCGACACCGCCACGCTGACCAGCACGATCACCGCACCGAACGCCAGCGTCAGGAACGGCGCCCGTCGCACATCGCGCCATCCCGCCGCCAGCCAGCGCCAAGGCGCGGACAGCGACAGCTGCCGGCAGGGCACCACGAAGGGACGCTCGATTTCATCGCTCATGCGGCGTTCTCCCGAACCTCGCCGGACGTTGCCGGTCGCCATGGTCCTTTGTATGTGCAAGACCGGGAAGCGTGTTTGATCCGCATCAAGTACCCGGCCCGCAGCGCAGGTTACGGTGTGCCCTGACAACGCGCGCGGAGCCGCGAATGAAAACCAGGCGCCCTTTTCCGGTGTGGTACATCGCGCTCGCCCTGCTGGCGACGATCGCGGTGCAATATGCACTCAACCAGAGCGGCCAGGTCGAATCCATCCCCTACAGCCGCTTCCAGACCGAGCTGAAGGCCGGGGACATCGCCGAAGTCAGCGTGGCCGGCGATACCCTGAGCGGCACCTACAAGAAGCCCGCGGCCGACGGAGGCAAGCACCGATTCGTGACCCGGCGCGTGGATCCGGAACTGGCGCAATCGCTGTCCCAGGCCCGGGTCACCTACGAGGGCAAGCCCGCGCAGGGCTGGTTCGAGCGCATCCTCGGGTGGGTCCTGCCGGTGGCACTGTTCATGGGCCTGTGGCTGTTCCTGATCAGCCGCATGCAGTCGGGCGCGCGCGGCGGCGCGCTATCGATCGGCAAGAGCAAGGCCAAGGTCTACCTGGAGAAGTCCATCCCCACCACCTTCGACGACGTCGCCGGCGTGGACGAGGCCAAGGACGAGCTCAAGGAGGTCATCGCCTTCCTCAAGGATCCGGATGGCTACGGCCGACTCGGTGCGCACGTGCCCAAGGGCATCCTGCTGGTCGGCCCGCCCGGCACCGGCAAGACGCTGCTGGCGCGCGCCGTGGCCGGCGAAGCCGGGGTGCCGTTCCTGTCCATCAGCGGCTCGGAATTCGTCGAGCTGTTCGTCGGCGTCGGCGCCGCGCGCGTGCGCGACCTGTTCGAACAGGCCAGCAGCCAGGCGCCGTGCATCATCTTCATCGACGAGCTGGACGCTCTGGGCCGCGCGCGCGGCGCCGGACCCACCAGCGGCGGCCTGGACGAGAAGGAGCAGACCCTGAACCAGCTGCTGACCGAGCTGGACGGCTTCGACGTGCGCAGCGGCGTGGTGCTGCTGGCGGCCACCAACCGGCCGGAGATCCTCGACCCCGCCCTGCTGCGCGCGGGCCGCTTCGACCGCCAGGTCCTGGTCGACCGCCCGGACAAGTCCGGCCGACTGGCGATCCTGAAGGTCCATGCGCGCAAGGTGAAGCTGGCACCGGACGTGGCGCTGGAGAAGATCGCCGCGCTGACCACCGGCATGACCGGGGCGGACCTGGCCAACCTGATCAACGAGGCGGCGCTGCTGGCCACCCGCCGCGGCGGTGACCAGGTCACCACCGAGGACCTCACCAACGCGCTGGAACGCATCGTTGCCGGCCTGGAAAAGAAGAGCCGCGTGCTCAACGCCTGGGAAAGGAAGACCGTGGCCTACCACGAGAGCGGGCACGCCCTGGTCGCGCTGGCCCTGCCCGGCATGGACAAGGTGGAGAAAGTCTCGATCATCCCGCGCGGCATCGGCGCACTGGGCTACACCATCCAGCGCCCGACCGAGGATCGCTTCCTGATGTCGCGCACCGAATTGAACGACAAGATGACGGTCCTGCTCGGCGGCCGCGCCTCCGAGTCGCTGGTGTTCGACGAGATTTCCACCGGGGCCGCCGACGACCTGGCGCGGGCCACGGGCATCGCCCGCAGCATGGTGGTGCGCTTCGGCATGGCGCCGGAGCTGGGCCAGATCACCTACGAGAACGATCCGTCGCCGATGCTGCAGGGCGGCATGGAAGCCTGGCAACCGCGTCGCTACAGCGAAGCCAGCGCCGCGGCCATCGACCAGGCCGTGCGCGAACTGGTCGAGCGCGCCTTCGAGCGTGCCCGCGACATCCTCGAACACGAGCGCGGCGCGCTCGACCGCGCCGCCGAGGCCCTACTGGCCCGCGAGACGCTCTCCGGCCCGGAACTGGCCGCGATCGTGCGCGAGCAGCCGGCGGCCGACCCTGCCGCGCCGACACCGGAGGATCCGCAAAGCGAGGCATCGATGGCCACAGCCTCGGACACTCCCACGGGATCGTAACGGGGCGGCGCACGTGCCGCGCGCGACATCAGTCGCTGGTACGGGGACCGCATCGAGGGGCATGCATGCACGATCCCTTGCTGAATCGCCGACATCGACTGCGCGCCCATGATTCGGCGCACCGGCAGGCCTGCGGCATAATCGGGCCATGACCCATGCCAAGCAGAACAACCGCAAGCGACTCGTGGTTCGCCAGGCACGGCTCGAGGACGTGCCCGACCTGGTGGAGCTGACCGACCTGGTCTACGGCAAGGACTGGGGCCATTCGAAGGAGATGCTGCGCGGCCAGCAGGCGCACTTCCCCGAGGGCCAGTTCGTCGCCGAGTACGACGGCCGACTGGTTGGCTACTGCGCCACCTTCCGCATCGATGAAGCCACCGCGATGGCTCCGCACACCTGGAGCGAGATCACCGGCGGCGGCTTCGCCTCGCGCCACGACCCGGAAGGCGACTGGCTGTACGGCATGGAAGTGGTGGTGCATCCGGACATGCGTGGCATGCGCATCGGCCAGCGCCTGTACACCGCGCGCAAGAAGCTGTGCACCGACCTGAAGCTGCGCGGCATCGTGTTCGGCGGTCGCCTGCCGGGCCTGTACAAGTCCATCCGCCGCTACGGCGGCGCCGAGGAATACGTGCAGGCCGTGGTGGAGGGACGTCGCCGCGATCCGGCGCTCAGCTTCCAGCTGCGCAACGGCTTCGAGCTGGTCAGCGTGCTGCGCGGCTATCTTCCGGACGACCATGATTCGCTCGGCTACGCCGCGCATCTGGCCTGGCGCAATCCGGCCCTGCACGACCAGCCCGACGTGCCGCACGCCTCCGGCGGCCTGCCGATGCCCTCCTCGGTGCGCGTGGCCACGGTGCAGTACCAGCAGCGCCGCATCACCTCGTTCGAGGAATTTGCCCAGCAGGTGGAGTACTTCACCGACATCGCCGCCGACTACGACGCCGACTTCGTCACCTTCCCCGAACTGATCACGCTGCAGCTGCTGTCGATCGAGAACGAGGAGCTCTCGCCCAACGACACCATCCGCCGCCTGAGCGAGTGGACACCGCAGGTGCGCGAACTGTTCGCCGGCCTGGCGGTGCGCTACAACATCAACATCATCGCCGGCTCGCACCCCACGCGCATGCACGACGGCGACATCCACAACGTGTGCTACATCTGCCTGCGCGACGGCACCACGCACGAGCAGGAGAAGCTGCACCCCACCCCGTCCGAACGCAACGTGTGGGGCATCACCGGCGGCGATACCGCGACCATGATCCAGACCGATTGCGGCCCGATCGGCGTGATCATCTGCTACGACTCCGAATACCCGGAGGTCGCGCGCCACCTGATCGACCAGGGCGCGCTGATGCTGTTCGTGCCCTTCTGCACCGACGTGCGCGAGGGCTACCTCCGGGTGCGCTACTGCTGCCAGGCGCGCGCCATCGAGAACCAGTGCTACGTGATCATGTCGGGCAACGTGGGCAACCTGCCCGGCGTGCACAACTTCGACATCCAGTACGGCCAGAGCTGCATCCTCACGCCCTGCGACTTCCCTTTCGCGCGTGACGGCGTGGCTGCCGACACCACGCCCAACATCGAGACCGTGCTGTTCGCCGACCTGAGCCTGGACAACATCGCGCGGGCGCGCAATTCCGGCACCGTGACCAACCTCAAGGATCGCCGCTTCGACCTGTACGAGACCCGCTGGCGGCGGCGGGCGAACAAGCCCTGACCGGCCCCGGGCGCGCCCACGCGCGCCCCGTCACGCCGACCCACCCCGTGGATTCCTGCCTGCAGGTACCATGCTGCGTTCACGGGCCGTGAAGGCGCACCTCCCACTGGGAACGCACCGGCCTGAACGCGGCTGACGAGGAGACGGCGTTGTCCCAGCTCGAGCACATGAACGAAAGCATTCCCAAGGGGTCGGTGGCGCTGTTCTTCATCCAGACCGCTTCCACGCTGGGTTTTGCGGTGCTGTATTCGACCCTGGTCCTGTACACCACCAAACACCTGCACTTTCCGATCAAGGAAGCGACCGCGGTGATGGGCGTGTTCGGCGCCTTCAACTACGGTCTGCACCTGTTCGGCGGCTATCTGGGCGGGCGTTTCCTGAGCAACCGCAACCTGTTCGTCGGCGGCATGGCGCTTCAGGTGATCGGTTGCGGACTGATCGCGCTGGGCACCTCGTCGATGCTGTACTGGGGCCTGGCCCTGTTCCTGACCGGCAGCGGACTGAACGTCACCTGCATCAACATGATGCTGACCCAGCGTTTCGCACCCGAGGACGAACGTCGCGAGGGCGCGTTCCTGTGGAATTACGCGGGCATGAACCTGGGCTTCTTCATCGGCTTCACCGTGGCCGGTCACTATCAGCTGACCCAGAGCTACGCCAGCCTGTTCGTATTCGCGACCGTGGGCAATTTCGTCGCCATCGTGCTGGCCGCGTTCAACTGGAAGACCCTGGCCGATCGCAACACGCCGCTGCTGGAGGCCCCGCGCCGCGCGTACGCCTGGCGCTTCGCCGCCGGCATCGCCATCCTGCTCGGTCTGGTGCCGGTGGTCTGGGCCCTGCTGCAGAACCCGGGCTCGACCGAGACCCTGGTCAAGGGCATCTGCCTGGTGGTGGCAGCCGCCCTGGTCTATCTCACGCTGCGCCAGCGCGACCGCCTGGAACGCAACCACATGTGGGCCTACCTGATCCTGGCCCTGGGCTCGCTGGTGTTCTGGGCGCTGTACCAGATGGCACCGAGCGGCCTGCAGTTGTTCGCCGTCAACAATGTCGATCTGCACGTGTGGGGCGTGACCGTGGCGCCGCAGTGGATCCAGAACATCAACACCGTGGTCATCGTGGTCGGCGGACCGTTGATGGCGGCCTGGTTCCATCGCCTGCGCAAGCGCGGCTTGAACATCGACATACCGATGCAGTTCTCGGTGTCGCTGCTGTTGATGGGGCTGGGCTTCCTGGCCCTGCCCGCCGGCATCCTGTTCGCCGACGACAAGGGCATGGTGGCGTTCGTCTGGATCTTCGCCAGCTACGTGCTGCAGAGCATCGGCGAACTGCTGATCTCGCCGATCGGCTACGCCATGATCGGCAAGCTGGCTCCGCGCAAGTACCAGGGCATCATGATGGGCAGCTGGATGCTGGTCACCGGCCTGGCCTCGCTGTTCGCTGGCGACTTCTCGGGCATGGTGCCCGAGCCGGCTGGCACCACGGCGCGAGCCACCGACCCGGTCTATTTCAGCCTGTTCTCGAAACTGGGCTGGGGCAGCGTGGCGGTGGGCGTGGCGCTGGTGCTGCTGATCCCATTCCTGCGAAAGCTGATTCGCGACCGCGAGACGCCGGCCGACGACGAGCCGGTGGCGGTGGTTCCGGCCCGCTGACAAACGACCTTTTGCCAGGCCGGGACGTGGAACCGCCGTCCCGGCTCCGTTTCATTTCTTGGCGTTGAGCCCCTGCACGTAGGACGCCACGGCGTGGATCTGCTCGCTGGTCAGCTTGCGCGCCACGTCGACCACCAGCTTGGCATGCGGACTGTTGCCCCAGGCCTTGCCGTTGTGCCAGCCGGTCAGCACCTGGACGACGTACTGGGCATGCTGGCCGCCGATGCGCGGAAACATCTTCTCGGCGTCGCCCACTCCCTTGGGGCCATGGCACGACGCACAGGCCGGAAGTCCTTCCTTGGGCAGGCCGTGATCGTAGATCTGCTTGCCCAGCTCCGGCTCGTAGGTGTCCTCCGGGCCCGGCGACATG
Organism: uncultured Gammaproteobacteria bacterium; assembly: GCA_963817755.1. Lineage (GTDB taxonomy): Bacteria > Pseudomonadota > Gammaproteobacteria > Xanthomonadales > Rhodanobacteraceae > Oleiagrimonas. The sequence continues at coordinate 449,062 of CAWFPB010000003.1, read as the reverse complement.
GTCTGGCTGGACATGTAGGCGGCCACGTCGGCAATGTCCTGCGGGGACAGCATGCCCGCCATGCCGGACATGATGGAATTGGAACGTGTCCCGCTCTGGAAGGACTTCAGCTGATAGACGATGTAGTCGGCATGCTGGCCGGCCAGCTTGGGATACTGACCATCCGTCGAGTTGCCGTCCGACCCGTGGCACATGGCGCAGTTGGAGGACACGATCGACTCGCCCGACGATGCATCGCCCTTGGGCGAATCGGCCGCACGTACCGACATGGATCCGGCCAGCAGGCCGACCAGCAAAACCGTCCGTCCCACGCCCCATATCCTTGTGCCGTTCATGTCCTGATTCTCCCCCGGGCATCTAGCCCGCTTGTGTTTGTCCTTCCCGATCATACGCTGGCCGCGTCCGACATGCCGGCATGCATGGCGCATGGATGAACCGGATACCGCGAAACGCAACGTGCATCGTCCCGGCCCCGGGAGTGCAGGTGACGGCGAGTCACCGCCCTAGGGAAGCTCTGAACAAATCTACGCAGGCGGCATGATGTCCAGAAGGTTCGCAGGGGGGTGGGCGTGGCGCCGCGCAGGCTGGTTGCCTGGGCAAGCCGCGCGCGCCGCCATGCGGGCCTTCTGGACATCACCCCGACCTTTTGATTCAAACGCTTGGGGCCGTTCTGCCTGCCCGCAGCTCCGCGGTACGCCGTCTCGACAGGCCACCAGCCTGCCTTCACCGACGCGCCACGCATCTGCGCCCAGACAGAACGGTGACGCCTACGTAGATTTGTTCTGAGCTTCCCTAGTAATCGTCGGACGTATCCGTGCCTGTGTAGGCACCGGCGCGCATGCGCTTGAGGTGCATGTGCCGAGCCAGCCGGATGGTCGGGCGTATCAGCATCTCGACACTGCCGATCAGGAACAGCCAGGTGCCGTAGTAGACCGTGGCGTCATCGAAGAACAGGATCGTGCCGACCAGGAACCACAGCCCGATCAGCACGTCGTTGGCGATGCTCAGGGCCTCATAGCGCTGCCGGATGACCAGCTCGTCGCGCCCGATCCGCACGACCAGATCGTGCGCGCCCTCCCAGCCTTGCGTGGTTGCCTGCGGCATGTCGAACTCCTGAATGGACCGGCCCCCACCCTACCCGCGCACGCCACACAAGAGAAAACCAGCGGACACACCATGGGCTTTCGGCGGCCCCTTGGCTTGTCCTCGCACATGCGCAACCGCGGCGTTCATGCGCGCATGCCACGCGAGCAATCTCCCGCAACGCCAAGGACTGATGTGACCTAGATCACATAAAAGGGGCAATTCAACGTCGAACTGGGGGAAAAATTGATCTGGATCAGTCGCTTCCGCTCATAGCAGCGCAACCTTGCACATGCCGACCCGGTGCCATGAGGCCCATGGGGACCGAGCGATCGGGCGGCAAGCGAGGGTCGTACCATGCGACCGAACTGGAAAAAACTCATCGCAGCGTGTCTTTTCGCCCTGGTCATCACTCCGGCATACGCCGGCACCAGCGGCGGACGCATCAGGTTCCAGGGTGCGATCGTGACGCCAACCTGTAGCGTGCCGACGACGTGGAACACGACGACGCAAGGCCGCCACACGGCGCTGCAACACGAATGTGCAAACGCCACCAAGGCCGGCCTTCAGACACAGGTCGTGGAGGTCCATGCCAGGCACCTGGACAAGCAGCAGACCGCGAAGCTGCTGCGTACCTTCACGGACAATGCGCTGGCGACCAACGACGATCAGGTGCATACGGTGCTGGTGCAATACCGCTATCGCTGACCGGCAAGGCAGTGCCGGGCGCACAACGGTCACCAAAAGGTGCGCGAGGGGCTTGAAACGTTGCAGGAACGCGTAGCGTGCTGCCCGATGGTCGGCATGGGTGTGCGTGTGCGCACCGAACTCCCGGCGAAGCCGGCCGCCATCCCTCTGCATGACCGCGGGCCAGTCAGGAAGTCCCTTGCCGTTTGGATTGCCGGTCTCGATGAAGCGCGTGCAAGAGCCCTCCATCGTGGCCGATACCCGCTCGTCGGTACGGGGCAGGCAACCACGTGACTCGCGGACCGGCCCTTGTTGAACCAGCAGTACACCGGTGCGTATCCGGTGCTTCGCTGCATGTGCATCCGGCACCAGGTGACGAAAGCGATGAACGGGTCACCGCCCGGGGCGCTGGCCGAGGCCTTGCCTGGTTTTTCACTGCGCCCCGGATACGGGGCGAGGATTGCGAAGTTGCCTTGCCGACGCGCTGACGCAATGCCGAGCGATAACTGCATGGCGTCGGCGGCGGCTTGCCGAGCAGGCTTTTCCACGACCCTTCCTGTGAATGGGAACCGACCAGCAGCGGGACGTGCCCGCCAGCCAGCCGGCGTCGACATGCACCCTGGGCAGCGCCGTACCGAGGCGGGACGTGGGTACGTGAGACCCGCATCGTTGCCTCCGGCGGACCCGAACAAGCCGCCCATGACCAGTGTCGTGCCGTGCATCACATGACCTTTCCGGTGCCGCGACAGCCGAAAGGACGAGGCGGAACAGGCTTGTGTACAGATCGGTACGGTGCCCCCCGGGACGCACCCGGCGGCAAGAGCCGGGTGCATGTACCTCAGGATGACTCTGCCAAGGGAATTCCTGCGGCAAGAAGCTTGGCGCGCAAGGGATCGAGCCTTTCGCCATAGCGGGCACTTCGGGCCGTGTCCTTCTGCAGCGGTTGGCGAACCTGTGATGCGCTGAACGTTCTCACGGTCCGCTGCGTACGATGGAATTGGAGGCAGACGGGATCGAACGGAAGATCGCAAAAATCGAGCAGGCGACGGATCTGTCCCTCGGTATCGTGTTGAAGCGACTCGTATCCATTCTCGAAATATCGCCGCGGAAACTTTTCACGCCACAACGCACTCAGGCGTTCGTAGCCGGCGTAGTAGTCGACCATGTCCTGCAGGTCGTAGGTGAAATTGCAGCCCACCTGGAACAGCTGTCTGTAGCACGAAAAGCATGTCTCCAGCGGATCGCGACGTGCATTGACGACCCGGGCACCCGGCAGCATCGCCAGGGCCGCTCCGACAAATGCCCAGTTGTTCGGGGTCTTGTCGGTGAAACGTGCATGCGGACCGAGCATTTCCCGGACCCGCTGCAGGTACGTCATTCCCATTCGCTGCCAGTCCACGCCGTCGGCCTCCGACACCCATTGCGGGAAGGGCTTGCCCCGCACGCGCGATTCCTCGTCCAGGATGTCGGGCAGCACCTGAAGCTCGTCGCCGGCCTGGACCTGTGCGTGCGATGCGAGGATCTGCTCGACCAACGTGGAGCCGGAACGCGGCATGTGCACCACGAAGATGACTTCATTGCCCAGCATGGGGTCGACCGGAGCCGGCATGGCGCCGGAAAATGCCTGCGCAATGGCATCGACCCGGGCGCGCTCCTCGTCCCGACTCCAGTACACGTGCCGACGATGCTGCGCGTTGGCCGTCTCCACGACATCGTATGCCGATGCGTAATCAGACTGGTCTTCCAGGGCCTTGGCAAGCGTGAAACCAAGCGCGACGCGCTGGTCATCCGGCATGCCGGGAAGTTGCAGCAGATGTTGCAGCTGATTCACATCCCCGGCGTCCAGGCGCTCCGTCTTGAGATTGCCGAGCGCCAACCAGGCATCCACGCAATCGGGCTGAAGGCGCAGCGTCTCGCGCAGGCTCGCCACTGCCGATGCGGTCTCGCCCAGGAGAATGAATGCGTAGGCCAGCTTGATGCGTGCACGCAGATGTCCGGGCTGAAGCTCGACCGCACGCGCGAATGCAGCGCGTGCCGGCTCCAGCTTCTCCGCGAACTGGTAGCCGACACCGAGATTGCACCAGTATTCGGCGTTGTCGGCGGCCAGCTCGCAGGCACGCTCGAGGTGCAACAGGCCCTCCCCGGTTTCCCGCGATTCGACCAGCGCGCTTCCCAGGTTCATGTGGATCAAGGCATCATCGGGATGCTGTGCCAGCACGGTACGCAGATGCTCGACGGCCTTGGAATGCTGGCCACGCATGAGTGCGGAAATCCCCAGGAGACGGTGGGCCTCGGCCAGTTCGGGCATCCGTTCCAGAACGCGAACAAGCAAACGTTCGGCCGCATCGGGCTGGCCCTGACCAAGCGCCCTGCCCGCGGCCTGCAGCAGGCGCATGACCTCCGGGGAAATGTGCGTGCGTCCTGGAGTGCCAGGAGAGGCTGTGTTCATGGCCCGACATACCCAATGAAAGAACGTCGATTGTAGTGCGGCAGCCGCCCTCACCCAATGCATACGGCAAGGACGCATGCGGAACGACCCCGGACACGGCCACGCATACACCGATGCCTGAGGCGACTTCTCCAGATCTGCATGGCTTGGCGACCATCCCGGTGCCGTTGCCCTGCATGGCTCCCTCGACGCGTGACCACGATGGTCTTTCCGAGGAAGGCACGTTGTGCCTTCATGCGCACGGCAATATCCTGCGACGTCCCATGACGCCAGCATGTCGTCTGCAAGCCGCCATTTCCGATACCTCCAGCAAGGATCACGCAGCCCCCCATGCATAACCCCATGCACAGCATCGAACAACGCATCGCCGAAGACATCGCCGCAAAGCAGGCCCAGGTGCAGGCCGCGATCGAACTGCTCGACGACGGCGCCACCGTCCCCTTCATCGCCCGCTATCGCAAGGAGGCCACCGGCGGCCTCGACGATACCCAACTGCGCCTGCTCGAGGAACGCCTGCGCTACCTGCGCGAGCTGGAGGACCGGCGCGCGGCCATCCTGGCCAGCGTGGACGAACAGGGCAAGCTCACCGACGCCCTGCGCGTGCAGATCGAGGAAGCCGACACCAAGGCGCGCCTGGAGGACCTGTACCTCCCCTACAAGCCCAAGCGCCGCACCAAGGCGCAGATCGCGCGCGAGGCGGGACTGGAGCCGCTGGCACAGGCACTGCTCGAGGATCCCTCGGTGGCCCCGGAATCGCGTGCCGAGTCTTTCGTCGATGCCGACAAGGGCGTGGCCGACACCAAGGCCGCGCTGGACGGTGCGCGCGCCATCGTGATGGAAAACCTGGCCGAGGACGCCACGCTGGTCGGCGAACTTCGCGACTGGCTTTGGGACGGCGGCAGGATCCGCGCCCGCGTGTTCGAGGGCAAGGAGGACGAGGGCGCCAAGTTCCGCGACTACTTCGACCACAGCGAAGCCATCGCGAAGATTCCCTCGCACCGCATGCTGGCGCTGCTGCGCGCACGCAACGAGGGCATCCTGGAACTGGAACTGGAGCCGCCGGGCGCCGATGCCGCCCAGGGCCACGCCGACGCCGAGGCGCGCGTGGCACGGCATGCCGGCATCGCCCACCGCGGACGCCCCGGCGACGACTGGCTGGCCGCCACCGTGCGCCTGGCCTGGATCGCCAAGCTGCACCTGCACCTGAAGCTGGACCTGTTCGGTCGCGCACGCGAGGGGGCCGAGGAAGCGGCCATCAAGGTCTTCGGCGACAACCTCAAGGACCTGCTGCTGGCCGCACCGGCCGGCCCCAGGGCGGTCATGGGCCTGGACCCGGGCATCCGTACCGGCGTGAAGGTGGCCGTGGTCGACGCCACCGGCAAGCTGCTGGACACCGCCACCATCTACCCGCACGAGCCGCGCCGGCAGTGGGATCGCTCCATCGCCGAGCTGGCCAGGCTATGCGAAAAGCACGAGGTGGCCCTGATCGCCATCGGCAACGGCACCGCCTCGCGCGAGACCGACAAGCTGGCCGGCGAACTCATCAAGAAACATGCAGCCCTGAAACTGGCCAAGATCGTGGTCAGCGAAGCCGGCGCCTCGGTGTATTCGGCCTCCGAAACCGCCGCCAACGAGTTCCCGGACCTGGACGTGTCCCTGCGCGGCGCGGTGTCCATCGCCCGCCGCCTGCAGGACCCGCTGGCCGAGCTGGTCAAGATCGAGCCCAAGGCCATCGGCGTGGGCCAGTACCAGCACGACGTCAACCAGGCCCGCCTGGCGCGCTCACTGGATGCCTGCGTGGAGGACTGCGTGAACGGTGTCGGCGTGGACGTCAACACCGCCTCCGCGCCGCTGCTGGCGCGCGTGGCCGGGCTCTCGCCCACCGTCGCCGGCAACGTGGTGCAGCACCGCGACGACAATGGCGCTTTCCGCACCCGCAAGGCGCTGTTGAAGGTACCGCGCCTGGGCGAGAAGGCCTTCGAGCAGTGCGCCGGCTTCCTGCGCATCGGCCAGGGCGACAATCCGCTGGATGCCAGCGCGGTGCATCCGGAGGCCTACCCGGTGGTCGAGCGCATCGTGGCCCGCTGCGGTCGCGAGGTGCGCCAGCTGATCGGCGACGCATCCTTCCTGCGCAATCTCAAGCCGGAGGACTTCACCGACGAACGCTTCGGCGTGCCCACCGTGCGCGACATCCTGAAGGAACTGGAAAAACCCGGACGCGACCCGCGTCCCGAATTCGTCACGCCTTCGTTCGCCGAAGGCGTGGAGGAGATGAAGGACCTGGCGCCCGGCATGATCCTCGAGGGCCGCATCAGCAACGTGGCGGCGTTCGGCGCCTTCGTCGACATCGGCGTGCACCAGGACGGCCTGGTGCACGTCTCGGCGCTCTCGCACAGCTACGTCAAGGACCCGCGCGACGTGGTCAAGGCCGGCGACATCGTCAAGGTCAAGGTGATGGAGGTGGACCTGGCGCGCAAGCGCATCGGCCTGTCCATGCGCCTGGACGACACCCCCGGCGAGACGCGCGAGAACCGCCCTGCCCGCACGGACCGCCCGCGCGGGAACAGCACGAACAAACGCCCGCCCAAGGCGCAGTCCGCCCCAGCCAACAACGCCCTGGCTGCAGCCTTCGCCCGCGCAAAAAAAGACTGATCCCGCCCGGGCACACGCACGATCACGTTCACGACGGCGGCGTGCCGGACACGGCACGCCGGACGTCACGGCAGGCCAGCCTTGCGGCCTCTCCCGGCGACCTTGACCGGCGTCAATGACAGTCACCGCCATCCGGCGTCTGATAAGGCCATCGGCCACGCGCCAAAGCGGGAGCAAGTCGTGATTACCGTACGCATTCGCGTCATCGGCAGCGAAACGGACACCAATGACCTGATTTCGGCCCTGCACGGCATGGCCGGCATCGAACATGTCGAGGAAGTGGCCGACCTGATGGAGCACATGGACGACGCCGATTCCAGCTCGGCCGGCCTGACCGACGACATCGGGCCGGGCGTGCATGCGCTGGAGATCGAGGTGGCCGACCACATCCGCGCCGAGCTGGTGCGCCAGCTGGCGGCCTCCGTGGCCGAGAAGCTGGACGCTTCCGTGGAATTCGTCGACGAGTTCTAGCGCGGCCGACGCACCGAGGTTCGCGCACCGACCCGATCGCCGCCAACCGGCCGCGATACCCGCGTTGCCTAGCCGGCGTCGACGAGCGCGTCGGCCGGGACCGTCCTGCGCTTGTCCTGGACGCGAAGGACGTGGAACAGCACGACCCACAGGAGGATGCACAGGATGCCGGTGACCAGCGCATCGGTCAGGAAGGCACCCGTCACGCCGCCCCAGTCGAAACCGTGGCCGTCGACGACCTCCATGTAGTCGATGGGAAAGTTCAAGGCGTTGGTCAGCACCGCAAAGATGGTCGCGGCCAGCGGATTGCCCTGGCCGATGACCTCGAAAACGATGGCGAAGCTGGTGGCGAACGCCGCGGCCTGGAACAGGTTCTCGCCGATGTAGGCAATGCCGTAGGTGGTCGGCGTTCGCGGCAGCAGCAGCAGGCTCAGGGTGAAACACGCGCCGATGATGCCCACGGACAGGTACATGGGGCGCAGCTTGAAACGCCGGGCGATCGGCGGGACCAGGAAACTGCCGACCACGCCGGCCACGATGCTGCCCAGGCCGCCGACCGTGCTCACGAATCCCGGGCTGGCATGAAATTCGTTGCCCCACCCGCCCAGGGTGTTGGTCAGCGCGAACGACGCCGTCGGCAGGATGAACATGGCCAGCGCCACCAGCACCTCGCGACGCTGGAACAGTGCCATCACGTCGCGTCCGAAACGGCGGAAGCTTTCGCTGGCCAAAGTGTCGTCGGCTGCGGGAGCCGGGATGACGAAGAACACCAGCATCGGGGCCATGAAAAGGGCCAGGATCGAGAAGGCGGCCGGGGCCGGCGACAAGTGCTGGATGATGAGACCAGAGAGGTAGATGCCGGCACCGCCGCTGCAGATGTTGAAGATCGTGTTCCAGGAGCCCAGCTTGCTGTTGCTCTCCTTTTCGATGAGGGCACCGGTCCAGCCGCCGATGGATGCCCCGTACAGGGCCACCGAAAGGCTGACGACGGTCATCACGATCTCGATCTCGGTTTTCGACGGGTGGTAGAACACCGTCAACGCGGTACCCGACACCGCCAGCACCCCGAACACCGTGGCATAGGTGCGTCGCCGGAAGCGCACGTCCAGGATCGGCGCCACCAGGAACACCAGCGAGTTGGGCAGGGTGATGATGGCCACCGCCACCGCGATGTGGCCACCGGGCACATGCTGGGCCGCGAGGATCTGCGGCAGGTTCACGATGATGAAGCCGAAGACCATGCCGAATGTGGCCACGGGGATGCTGAGCACCCAGGGCGGTGGAATTCGATTCGGTGTGCTCATGCGGCCTCTCCATCGGATCTGGTTCGTATCGGGTACGCCGGGACATGAACGCATCCACTTCATGACCGGGCTTGCTTTCGACGGACGGCCGGGCGCGACCCTGCGTTGGGGAACCAATTTCCCTGCACACGCGCACGCGCCGTGAGACGGCGCGCACCATCCTCATCCTGAAGAGACTACCCGATGAAACGCAGCAACGTCATCCTGATGTCCGGCCGGAGGAGCACGCCAGACGCGTCATCTCGCCGGACAACTCGCTCCCCTGGAACGACGATGGCTTCCTGCTGCCACGGAGCCTCTCCGCCCGGCCGGCGTTCCTCGGGCACGGTCCGATGGCATTGGCCTGCGTGCAGGCCGGCCACGAGAGAGGACCGCGACAGGTGAAGACACGGATGGCACCGGGTTGCCTGCCGTCTTGCTTCGAACGGACCATCGCTGCACAAAGCGTCACCGTTCGCGCATCCGGGAGCGCGCAGTCGATTCTCCCCGGGCCTGCGGGGATGGACCCGGCTGCGGCACTGGACATGCACCAACCCGGACAGGGACGGCGCATGATCCTGTTCTTGGGAAACGCTGCGGACTAACCCCGGTTGGCCACGATCGGATCACAGGGGACCGTCACGCCGGCCTGCTCGTCGAGGACCGTGATCTTGTAGCGTGCCGTCTGAACCGTGTCGTTCACGTTCTGGATCAAGGCATGGCGGTCACTGCCCTGCCCGGCCAGCCAGCGGAGCTGGTGGTGGGTGTCATCGACAAAGCCCACATGATCGATGGCATAACCGGCGGCGCCTGCCATTCGAACGTGAATGACCACTCGCCCCCGGCTGCGGAACATCACATCGCCCCCCGCGCCTTCGCCACCACTGTAGCGGTAGCTGTAGGTGGCACCATTGGATGCGGTGGTATTGGTGTATCCGTCCGAGCCACTGGACGCATGGTTGTGCACGTCCAGCGTGATATTCGGGCTTGCCGGCGCCGCCCATGCCAGAGCAACGCCAGTCATGCTGACCAGGATCACGAGCAGGATCGAAAAGGCCCTGCCTACCATTGCAGCGGAACGCATTCGCAAGGCCGATACGTGCCGATGACCGGCGCAGGGCCCGGCGGTGGCGTGGTTGAAACCGTTGCGGAATCGCCTGTTCATGATCAACTCCTGTCCATGTTTCCCGCTGCCCTCGCAAGCGGCAGCGAATCAGGCCGGCGGCTGGAGCGTGGTGCCTCCCCCACGTGCGCCGGCATACGCGGAGGCTGGAATGAGGACCCAGTTCGCACCCGATGGGACACGGAAGCGGCCTTCGGCCAGGGCCACAGGGGGACGTAACGCGCGCGATCCAGCAGTGCACGGGCGTGTCGAGCGGCATCGGCTTGCCCGGTCAGAACGCATGCACGGACCCACGGGTCCAGGATCCGCCAGTAGGTCGATCCCCCGATCCGCGGTCGAAGCAGGGTCAGGGCGGCCTGATAGTGCGCCGCGGCATCGGCAGGACGTCCATCGGCCTGGTCGACGCGGCCGGCAAGGATCTCGTTCCATGCCTGGCGGCCGATGTCCTCGGGCAACTGCGGCGCGTCCGCTCCTGTCGGTCCAGCCATCAGGCGACTGGATGCTTCGCGAGCAGACACCAGATCACCGGCGCGCAGGGCCAGGACCAGTTCCAGCTGGCTGGCGTACTGGAGGTGCCTGCGGACAAGCCGGTTGCGGGCCTCGAATTTCCTGGAGGCACGGATGACGGGGCCGGCCAGCGCAAGATCGGCGCGGGCCTGCTCAGCGTCTCCCGAACCCATGCGGGCCGCAGCCCGCAGGATGAGCGCGTGCAGGTAGGCCTGGCTCCAGTCCTTGTTGCCCGGGTCGTGCGAAACCAGCGCCTTCATGCGCCGTACAGTGGCGTCGGCAACGGCCTGCGCCCGGGCATAGCGTCCCAGCACGAGCTGCAGGCTGACCTGCTGCAGCTGGGCGGTCGACCACAGCAATTTCCAGCTCGGATCGTTCGGGTGTCGGGCAACGATGCCGGCCAGCATGCCTGCCTTGCGGGCCATGTCCTTCTCGGCGCCGTCCAGGTTTCCGGAATGTTCCTCGACGCTGCCCCTCCAGGAAATCTCGTCGGCCACCTCGAAGCGAAGCTGGGTGTTTCCGGGATCCCGGGCCAGCATCTGGACGAAGATGCCGTAGGAGGCTGCAAAACCCTGCGCGGCCTCGCGCAGCCGTCCCATTTCCAGCTCGACCGCCGCCAGATTATGGTCCCCGGAGGCCAGCTCATGACGCCAGTCGGAGCGCGTGGGGTCGGTCGCGTAGGCCGCACGGCTGGTGTCGCGGTAGCGGGTGAACCAGGCTCGTGCGCGGTCCATCTGGCGACTCTGCCAGTACACGTAGCCGATCCAGAATTCGGCCTGTCCGCGATCGAACAGCAAGGTGGCATCACCGGGGTGACGCCGTGCCAGTGCCCGGGTGCGTTCGTAGGCCACGCGAAAGCTTCTCAGCGCGGCCGCATGGCGCCCCTGGTCCAGGCGTACCTGACCCAGCTGGGTCTCGGCCTTGGCCAGCTGTTTGAGTGTGGTGTCGTTGAGGTCGCGCGGGTTCAGGTGCGTGAGGTAATCGATAGCCTTGTCGCCGAGGCTGTCGAGCAGGTCCAGGCGCCCCACCTTCTCCAGCCGGTCGTGCAGGTTGCCGAGCATGTAGACGATCAGGTCCTGGGCCTGCGCCTGGCGACGCTGGGCATCGTTGCGCGCGATCCATGCCGCCGTGGCCAGGCCCAGCGCCACGATCATGCCGCTCAGGGAAGCGGCCACGGCGCCCAGCATGCGGCGATGGTGCCGCTGGGCCTCGCGGTTGCGCAGGCTGTCCAGTGGAATGCCGATCATCCCCGCGATCAGCTTGAGCAGCACCAGCCGGCGCCCGTCCGCCCCGGAGCGCAGGTCCGCTGCCATCGGCTCGGCGACCGATGCCGACCGGAGCGAGGGCGGGAAGCACTCGCGCTCGTCCCCGGCGTTGGGCTCCCCGTCCACGATCACGCAATGAATGCGGTCGCCGCGCCCGAGCGCGAGAAAGCGATCGATTTCGGCATCGACCCAGCGCGAGCGTGCCGCGGCCGGCGAGCACACCACGATCAGGGCCTCGGAGTCAGCCAGCGCCTCGTGCAACCGGTCGCCGAGCACGCTGCTGCTGGCCAGCTCCTCGCGATCGCGGAAGATCGGATGCAGGCGCTCGGGAACGGGACCGAACTCGCCCTGGCCACCGCGCAGGCGCCGAGGCACGCGGTAGGACTCCAGCCGGCGATGCAACCAGGCAGCCCAGCGAGCATCCCGGTGGCTGTAGCTGATGAAGGCCCGGTACCGCCGATGAATACGGGCCTCGGGAGGGCTCGGCGATTCCATCACGACGCATGACTCCCCTCACGTGAACACTCGTTGGTGGTGCCGGCGAACCCACCTCGCGTCCATGCAGGGAACGGCCCTTCGGCCCGGGATATGCGTGACTCGTTGTCGCATCATGCGCCCAACAGATTCATTTGCAAGGGGTTGTCGATGAAAATTGCCCGGCGAACGCACCCGCTCGCAGCGTGGCACCCTGCGCAACGGCGGACCGAATCTGCCGACCGTGTAACGTTCGGCAAGACGGACAGGCCGGTCGTGCCCGGGCCGCGCATGGTGCCTCCGCCCCGAGGGGAACAGGATGCAGCCCTGGCCCTAGACCCAGTGCTGCTGTACCCAGGAGCGCACCTGGGCCCATGCGGGGCTTCGCATGTACTGTTCGGCGTCGTTTTTCAGCGCATGAACCTGTTGCCAGGCATCCAGGGGGATGGCGTTGGTCAGCGTCACGTTGCCGCGACAGAAACGCGACGCCAGCAGGTCGCGTGCCTGGCTCGTCGCCGCCTGCGAGGTGCACGCCATCATCAAATCCAGCAGCGCCATGGACGGCACCTTGTCGAACGACCACGGCCACATCCAGTGCGTCACGCCCCAGTCCAGCGGATCGGAAATGGCCTGTGGCCGGATGCCCGTCGGCACCATCCCGGTGCCCAGCGACAGGGTCGCGGTGTCGTCCAGGGAGGGAAACAGGTTGCCCGCACGCGCATCGGCCAGGGCGGTCATGCACGGATTGTTGGCAAAGGTGCCGCCGTCGGCGAAGTAGCCCAGCCCGGGGATTTCATACGGCGGGAAATAGGTCGGCGCCGCCGACGTCGCCAATGCCGCATCGTGCAGCTTCACGTCGCGATAGGGATTGTGCGGCGCATTGGACAGTGTCGCGCCCTGCCAGGACGTGCCATCCCACAAGCGGGCGCTGTTGACGGCAACGTAGGGGTCGACCTCGCCCAGGGAGCCCGACCCCAGCAGCTGTTTCGCAATCTTGGCCAGCCCGTCGTTGCGGTACTGGCACGAGATGAATCCCGGCCCGGAATCGAGTGCCTTCACGCCCTCCGGCTCGTCCGGATGCGGACCTCCCGTGCGGTCGTCCGCAAGCCAGCCGTTGCGTTCGAAGATGGTCGATCCATCCTTGAGATAGATGTCGACGATGGTATCGATGGTCTGGCCGTGGGCCAGCGCCAGCGCGATCAGCCCGCCCGTGGATGTGCCCGCAAACCCGTCGGCCTTGTCGATGACCCCGAAGCGCCGGTCCAGGTCCTGGATCAGCAGCGCCGTCATCAACCCGCGGATACCCCCGCCGTCACAGCAAAGCAGCTTGAATGCCATGTGTCTTCTCCCTGGCCGGCATGGACATGCAGCGCCCCACGAATATCGATGGCCATGGGGCATCCCTTGAATTGCCGGGCCAGCGTACCGAGATCGAAGCGAGGTCCATGGACCATTCCGGCAAGCTTGCATGCATCCGGTTCACTCGTTGGCAGCGACCCGTGCCCGGCGACACGACCCTGCACAACGGAAAGCCGGATCGACCCGCGGTCATGTTCCACTGAATCCGAAATTGCAGGACTGTTGCTGGAAGACGTCGATGTTCAACATGATCCGAAACTGGCGGCTGCGGCGTCTCCTGCGCCGCAGCCCGATTGCCGAGCCGGCCTGGCAGGATGCGCTGCGGCGCTGCGCCCCGGCGCGTCGCCTGGGGGCCTCGGACCAGGCCCGGCTGCGCGTGCTGGCCACGATGTTCCTGGACCGCAAGTCGCTGGAGCCTGTCCAGGGATTGGCACTGGACGAAGCCGACCGCGTCCTGCTCGCAACCCACGCCTGTATCCCGATCCTGAAACTGGGTTTGGACTGGTACGACGGCTGGCACAGCGTCATCGTGTATCCGGATGCTTTCATCCCGAAACGCACCCGGACGGACGCGGCCGGCGTGGTCCACGAGACCCATGAAGTGCTGGCCGGCGAGGCCTGGGGACGCGGACCGGTGATCCTGTCCTGGGCGAACGTGCTGGAGATCGGACGGGACCCGGGACACAACGTGGTCATCCACGAGATGGCGCACAAGCTGGACATGCTCAACGGCAGCGCCAACGGCTTCCCGCCCCTGCCGCGGCGCATGGACCGACGCGTGTGGACAAAGGTGTTCTCCGGCGCCTGGGATGATTTGCGGGAAGCAAGGGCCAACGGTCAGGAGATGCCGATCGACCCGTACGGCCTCACCAACCCGGCCGAATTCTTCGCCGTGGTCAGCGAACACTTCTTCGAGGCGCCGGCTACCCTGCGCGAACACCTGCCGGGCGTGCATCGCCAGCTGTCACTGTTCTATCGCCAGCACCCGGACTGACCGCTCAGTGGCCAGGTACAGAGACATCCGATCACGAAACCTTGACGGTCACTGGAAATGCGTGCCGTGCGAACTAGCGTGCCGGCTTGCGTGATAGTAGCCTCATTCAGGTCCAACGATTTGGACTGCTGTCATCCGGAAACATTGCAATGCGCAGAGTTTGCGGGTCCAAGCAAACACGAGGGACCAAGGAGGCCAACACCATGAAACGACATATCCTGCTATCGCTCATTGTTTCCCTGGGATTCGCATCAGGATTGGCCATGGCTTCTCCAAAGGATGGAACCCAGGCCGTGAATCGGGTCATCCCCGTACTCCTGAACATCAACACCAAGGGCAAAGTGACGGAAGTGAATCCGGGATACCGACTTCGTCCGAAATTCAAGCAATTCCTCAACGGGCAACTCAAGAAAATCGCCGTCAAGCCGGCCATGGAAAAAGGCAAGCCGGTTTCACGCCAGTACTTGCTCATGCTCGCGCTCAAAGCCGTCCCTCGGGAGGGCGACAACTACAGCGTCAACCTCAAGCTGCTTTCGAGCAAGGCGTTGCCAATCGGATTAGGTCCATGGCACTGGGTGCACGGGGACGGACACCATCTGGCGCTCGCGAGCCCGTCACAGCCCAAATTCTCTCTTTCCGGTCCCTCCTGGACACAGAAGATGAAGGAATTGAACGCCGTAATGGGCTTCCACGCATCGGATCCGCTAATGCGCTGAGAACTGTTCCTGGTCCCGGCTCACGGCGAATCTGATTTTGCACAGACCATCTTCCTGCGCACCACCAAACCCCGCCGATCCGATTCGCGAGGGCTGGCGTCGAAGGCCGCTTCGGCCGGACGTGATGACGCGATCGATTCGGTTCCGCAGTTCCCGGGCGGACAGGCATATCCGACCATTCGTCCACATCCAAGCACGAACCCAAAGGCTGCTCAACGGGGATCGGTGTAGGTGACCGGAATCCAGGTATAGCCTTGCTTGGCCTTGCGCACGTGCCCCAGGCCGGGGAAGGCCAGGTGGGCACCGGCGACGATGTACTTGTCGGACGCGGCTCGCGCGAGGATGCGCAGGCGCGTGGCACGTGCCCGGGTCGGGTTGCTGTCGTAGGCGATGGTCACCGAGGGATGGCCGAACTGCACCGCCTGCACGTGGATGATGTCACCCCACGCCAGCATGGAGTGCCCCTGGCTGGTCACCAGGTAGCCGGTATGGCCAGGCGTGTGGCCGGGCTCGGGCAGCGAATGGATGCCCGGCAGCAGCATCCGGCCCCCCTGGAAGGTCCTGAACCGGCCCGCCTTGCGGTAGGGCGCGACCGCGGCCATGGCCGCCCGGAAGGTGCCCTGCCGGCCCTTCCCGGCCCTGGCCATCTGCGCCGCGGAAAGCCAGTAATCGGCATCCTTGCGGCTGACCCAGACAGTGGCGTTCGGAAAGGCCCGGTGTCCGTCGACCACCAACCCACCCACATGGTCCGGATGCATGTGCGTGATCAGGACATCGTCCACCTGGTCCGGGCGGTAGCCGGAGGCCTCCAGGTTGGTGAGCACCCGGCCCGGCGATGCCCCGGCACCGTTGCCGGTATCGATCAGCACCAGACTGCGCCCCGTGTTGACCAGAAAGGCGTTGACCGAGGTCGTCACCGGCGAGGACTCGAAGTGCGCGGCCAGGATCCGGTCGATGGTCGCCGGCTTGATGCCCCGCAGCAGCTTGTCGGCCGGCAGCCTGCCGGTACCGTCCGACAGCGCCGTGACCTGGAAGTCGCCCAGCATGAACCGGTAGTAGCCCGGCGTCGCCTTGTGCACCATGGGCGCCGCGGCGCGGGCCGGCCGGCTGGCCGCCAGGGCCAGCATGCCCGCGCCCGCCACGAACACGACGGAGAACAGGACGCGCGTGAATGTGTGCTTGGAAAACATGATTCAGGCCCTTGTTTTTGGTTGGATAGTACCCCCGCCCCACGGGCTCCGCCATGCCGGCGCCTGGACGAGTCCTGGACCTGGCACCGCGACTGAGTCCGTCCCGCGGCTTGATCCAGCGCATGGCGCGAGCGCGCGATGGGAGTACTCTCGAACCGGGAAAAGGGCCGACACGGTCAAGAATACGAAGCCTCCCGGGAGTTCTCATGCGCACCCTGTTCTTCAGCACCCAGAACTATGATCGCGCCTCCTTCGAGGCCGTCCGCGAAGGACGCACGGACCTGCAATTCGAGTACACCCCGGTCTCGCTGGAACCGCGAACCGCCGCGCTCGCCGCCGATCACGAGGCCATCTGCTGCTTCGTCGACGACGACCTGGGCGCCGGGGTGCTGGAGACGCTGGCCGCGCAGGGCACGCGCCTGGTCCTGCTGCGCTGCACCGGCTTCAACAATGTCGACCTGGCGGCGGCCGAGCGCCTGGGCCTGACCGTCATGCGCGTGAACAACTATTCGCCGTACGCGGTCGCCGAATTCGCCACCGGCCTCATCCTCACGCTCGATCGCAAGATCCACCGCGCCTACAACCGCGTGCGCGAAGGCAACTTCAGCCTCGGCGGGCTGCTCGGCTTCGATCTTCACGGCAAGACGGTCGGCATCCTGGGCACCGGGCGCATCGGCACGGCATTGGCCCACATCCTGAACGGATTCGGCTGCACCATCCTGGCCTTCGACGCGCAGCCCAATCCCGAGCTCGACGCACTCGGCGTACGCTACCGCCCTCTGGACGAAGTACTCGCCGACAGCCACATCGTCTCCATCCACCTGCCGCTGACGCCGCAGACCCACCATCTGATCGATGCCTCCGCCATCGACCGCATGCGCCGCGGCGCGATGCTCATCAACACCAGCCGCGGTGCCGTGGTCGACGCACGCGCCGTGATCGCCGCCCTGAAGTCCGGCCAGTTGGGCGCGGTCGGCCTGGACGTGTACGAGGAGGAAGGCGACATGTACTTCCACGACCTGTCCGACCAGATCATCGAGGACGACGTGTTCGCCCGCCTGCTGACCTTTCCCAACGTGGTCGTGACCGGTCACCAGGCCTTCTTCACCGAGGAGGCGATGGAAACGATCGCCACGACGACCCTGCGCAATCTCGACGATTTCGTCGCCGGCCGCGACAACGAAAACCGGCTGCACGCGGCACGCTGAACACGACTGGAAACGCGGTCGCAAGCGACGCATTCCAGCTCGCGAGGTCCGTAGCGCAGGCTCCCGTCCGCACCGGGCCCCGGTGGGGGCGCAAAAACAATCCCCGTACTGGTGAAGGCGGTTTGTCGAGTCTCCGGAAGACTCGCTTTTGGATTTTCATGCCCGCCAGGTCCAGAATGGTCGATGGAGCCCGGTGCATCCATCCACATGAGGAAAACCACGCATGAAGCGAATCTTGTTCACGATCGGATGGTTCGCGCTGGCCGGACCGGCATGGTCAGCACACACCTCGAGCCATGCTGCAGTCGTGCAGGCCAGCATGGACGTCTCCGGCTCCATCACCGTATCGGCCAGTGGGTACGTCAAGGCTTTCAAGCTTGGCCAGCCCGGAAAGTTGCCCGACTACGTGGTAAGACTGCTGAACCGGGCCATCCCCGCATGGAAGTTCCAGCCGAATGTGCTCCATGGCAAGCCGGTGAACGTCAAGGCCCACATGGACATCCGTCTCCTGGCCACGCCGCTGGCCAACAAGAAGGTCTCGATCAGCATCGACCAGACGACCTTCGGCACAAACGACGAAAAGGACGATACCCAGATTCGCTACATGGACAAACCGACCCCACCGGCCTATCCGATGGATCTGGCAAGACAGGATGTCACCGGCACGGTTTTCCTCCTGCTGCGAATCGACCACAAGGGTCGGGTGTCCAAGGCCGCCGTGGAGCAGGTGAATCTCAGCACCCGCGGGGGTCCCAATCTCATGGCGCGATGGCGCAAGCAATTCGCCGCTTCCGCCCTTCAGGCAGCGCGCAAGTGGCGATTCACGATTCC
Source organism: uncultured Gammaproteobacteria bacterium (assembly GCA_963817755.1). Classification (GTDB taxonomy): domain Bacteria; phylum Pseudomonadota; class Gammaproteobacteria; order Xanthomonadales; family Rhodanobacteraceae; genus Oleiagrimonas. The sequence continues at coordinate 430,770 of CAWFPB010000003.1, read as the reverse complement.
GACCGAAGGCAAGTCCGCCTCCGCGCACCATTGGGAGGCCCAGGTGCCCGTGCAGTACATGATCCATCCTGGTCCAACGGCCGGCTCGAACGACAGGTATGCATACGGCAAATGGCAGCCTTTCATCCCCGGTCCTCGCCACTACATTCCCTGGGTGCAAAACAAGGAAATGGCCGCACATGCCGCATTGCCTGTCGGAAGCGGCATCCACATGGTAGGCAGCGGCCTGCACCGCATCGACAACACCAAAAGCTGACTCGATCCCGGCATCGCGGTTCACCATTCCGCGCCTCGGTCAGCCGGACACGGACCAGCATCGGGCAAGCCCGCGTCCAGCCGCGTTCGCGCCACCGGATGTACTTCACCGATTCGGGCGTGCGCCCCTGGTTGAGCGGTGCCCATGTCGGCCACACGCTGTTTCACTTTCCGACAGAACGGACCCTTGCCAGGGACCGTTCTCGATACTCCGTCGATCCTTGCGGTGCCGGCATGTCCACATCGCGGTCGCGTCGGAAGCGGCCTCCGCACTGATGCCCGACACGGGCTTGGCGCGATCCGATCCGATGGTCCGGCATGGAACGGTTGCGAATCTTTTGTTCCATATGTACCATTCGCACGCAGGGTACATATGGAACATTGCATGGACATCCGCATCGACATCGACGATCCCGAGCCGCTGTTCGCGCAGCTGATCGCGCAGATCAAGGCCGCCGTACAGGCGGGACGGTTGCGTGCCGGCGATCCCCTGCCCTCGATCCGCCAGCTGGCCGGTGACCTGGACCTCAACAACAAGACCGTGGCCAAGGCCTACCGCCTGCTCGAGCGCGATGCAGTGATCCAGACGCGCGGCTATCGCGGCACCTTCGTGCATCCCGATGCCCGCGCCAACAGCGCCGTCGACCTGCTCGCCCAGGTACGCCAGGCGCTGGAACGGACCATCCGGTCCCTGCGCGAAGCCGGGGCCACCGACTCGGAAATCCGCATTGGCTTCACCGATGTCATGAACCGTCGACTCCACGGAGCCAAGACTGCATGAATTTCCTCTTCTACATCGTGTTCCTCGCGCAGGTCCTGCTGATCTCGGCGATCGTTCCGTACCTGGTCGGCCGCCGCTTGCACCGGGTCCTGGATGCCTTTCCGGCGACGACTCACCCGCAGATGTACCCGCGTCCGTTGTCCACCTATCGCACGGGCCTGGTCATCTTTGCGTGGTTCAACCGCCTGCTGCTGCTGATCGGTCTGGTACTACTGGTCATCCTGTACCGGTGGCACGGAACCGATTCGCCGATCCCGGAGTCCTGGCCGGCGTTCTTCGGCGGCGTGCAGTTCCTGCCGATGCTGGTCATGGACCTGTTCTGCCTGAACCTGTTCCGCCGCCTGCGCGAAATACGACCGGTGAAAAAACGCAGTGCCAGCCTCGCGCCTCGACACCTGGGCAACTTCCTGCCGCGCTGGCTGCTGGCGCTGGCCGTGGCCATGATGGTCGCCGCCGTGCTGACGGACCTGTTCCTGCATGGCTTCGTACTCGATGCCAGAACGCTGACGAGGAACCTCACCGTTCTGGCGACCAACGGCCTGCTGGCCCTGCTCGGCTGGCACAAGCTGCGCGGCCGCAGCGTCGCACCACAACGCAACCCGCAAGCACGCAATCGAAGCATCGGTGCGCAACTGATCGTCCTGGCGGTCATCAGCATCGCCTTCAGCATCTACATGCTGCTGCACGCGGCCAACACGGTACTCGGCCTGCACAATTTCGATGCCATCGTCATGAGTCTGTATTTCCAGACGGCCATGGCCGTGTCCATCACCATCACCCTGCGCACCGCGGTTCCGTTGCGCCAGGCATGCGCCTAGCACCAGGCCCCGAGGGCCTCGTGGAGCGGTGCATGAATCATCGCCCCCGGGAAGATCGGACGGGGCCGCAAACGACTTGATCGACTCCACGGAGCAATCCCATGAACACGTTCGCCATCATTGCCTTCACCTTCGCGATCAGCGCCCTTGTATTCAGTCTCAGGAATCACGAACGCATCAACGCGCTCGAAAAACAGCTGAAGAAGTTCGGTGACCACCCCGGGGCCTGAAAGGGGTCGGCAGGCCATGGGATACAGGCCACCTTGCATGCGCGAAGGAACGACATCCCCCCATGAACCGCCCTTTTCCCGTCATATGGTCTACACTGGCCCGCCAACTGAGGATTTCCGTGGCCAAGCCAAACTATTCCTACGAGAAGCGCCAGCGCGAGCTGGCCAAGAAGCGCAAGAAAGAAGAAAAGCGCCGCAAGAAGGCCGTGCAAAACGGCGATGTCGACGACAGCGACAGCAGGAGTGGCGCTTCGCCCGGCCAGGGTTCGACCTGAACGGCCCGGCCTGGCTCCGGAATCTTCAGGTCTCCCCTGGAACGCCTGCCAAGGCGACCCATGACGACGAAGCTGCATGAAAGGGCGCAGGCAACACGTTCACGATTGCCCTGCTCCTTTTCTCAAGTCACGCGTTCTCCGGCCGCCACGCGCACCGACGTCAGCGCCCGTGGCGCAGGCTGGATGACCAGCCGCAGCCGACCGGCCCGGCGGACCATGCGCAGCCCCCGATGCCGGACCAGGTAGGCCACCGCCACACCGGCGGACGCGACGCCCGAAAGGGCACCGGCCCCCAGCGCCCAGCGTGCACCGGCATGGTCGACCATCCAGCCGACCATCGGTGCGCCGACTGGCGTGCCGCCCATGACCACGGCAATGCGCAATGCCAACACCCGCCCACGCATGGCGCGCTCGGTGGTGAGCTGCATCATGGAGTTACTCGCGGTCATGAAGGTCAATGCGGCCAGGCCGACGAAGAACAGCGCGGTGGCAAACGACACGGGGCCGGGCATGACGGCCGCCAGGGCCACGCTGACACCGAATGACCCGGCCGATGCGCCCATCAGCACCATGCCGGGGAATGGACGGCGGGCCGACAGCAAGGCCCCGCACATGGTCCCCGCCGCCATCGCCGCCGACAGCAGGCCGTACTGGCCGGCGTTGCCGTGGAACACGGTCACCGACATGGTCGATATGAAGATGGCGAAGTTGAATCCGAAGGTGCCGAGCAGGAAAAGCATGACCAGCACGGCGACCAGGTCGGGACGCTGGCGCACATAGTGGAAACCCGAAAACAGGCTGCCACGGGACCGTGAAGAGCGTTCCTCGCCGAGCAGCTCGTGCGAGCGAAGCAATCCCAGCGACACCATCATCGCGGCATAGGTGCCCGCGTTGATCATGAACAGCCAGCCTTCACCGACCGCCGCGATCAACACACCGGCCATGGCCGGTCCGATCATGCGCGCGGCATTGAAGGAGGCGGAGTTCAGCGCCACCGCATTGGCCAGGATGTCATCGCTGACCAGGTCCGAGACGAAGGCCTGTCGTGCCGGCGCATCGAACGCGGTCACGCAGCCCAGCAGCAGGGCAAATCCGTAGACCTGCCAGAGCGTCACCACGCCGGCCAGGGTCACCAGCCCCAGCCCCAGGGCGAGCAACCCGGCCGCGCACTGGGTGAACAGCAGCAGCTTGCGTCGATCCAGGTGATCGGCGGCCTGGCCGCTCAGCGGAAGCAGCACCAGCGCAGGGCCGAACTGCAGCGCCATCACCGTTCCCACCGCGGTGGCGCTGTGATGGGTGAGTACGGTCAGCACCAGCCAGTCCTGGCCGATCCGCTGCATCCAGGTGCCCACGTTGGACACCAGCGCGCCCCAGGCCCACTGCCGGTAGTTGTAGCTCGAGAGGGCGTGGAACATGCTGCTCATGGGGATGCGGATCCATCCATCGCGGGTGACAAAGGTCGCGGTGCGCCGGGACCGCACCAGCCCGCCAAGGTACACCGCTCCGGGCGATGACAACAGGGCATGGCAACGTGATCGCGCTTCCGTGGCCGATCATGACGAGACTCGCCCGGGCCGTGTCCCCGTTCACGGTGCGCGCACCTTCCCGGCCGGCCACTCGCGTTACCATGGCCCCCGGTGGCAGGCGCCCCGCGCGCGCATCTTCTCCACCCCATCTTCGTTGCCTCCATGGCCGCCACGCCCCGCACACGGCTCGTCGCGGTTTGTTCACCCTGCCTGCGAACGCCCCATGCGCCTGTTTCTTGCCGACAACGCCCGTTTCCTCCGGAACAACCTGCGCTGGATCGGCGGCTGTTTCCTGCTGACCCTGTTTTCCTCGTTTGGCCAGACCTTCTTTGTGGGGCTGTCCGGCAATGCCCTGCGCGCGCGCTTCGACCTGTCCGGCGGCCAGTTCGGCGGGCTGTACATGGCGGCCACGCTGATGAGCGCGCTCACCCTGCCCTGGCTCGGACGCACCCTGGACCTGATGCCGGGCTGGAAGGTCGCTCGCTTCACCCTGCCCAGCCTGGCCCTGGCCTGCGTGCTCCTGGCGCTGGCGCCGGGGCTGGCGGTCCTGGGCATCGCCCTGTACCTGCTGCGCTTGTTCGGCCAGGGCATGATGACCGAGATCGCCTTCACCGAGACCGGCCGATGGTTCGCCGCCAACCGCGGTCGCGCCATGGCCCTGGTGGTGCTCGGCTTGCAGGCCGGCATGGCCTTGCTGCCGGTCGCCGCCGAGCTCCTGGCGCGCTGGGGCGGCTGGCAGGCGCCCTGGCTGGCCGCGGCCGCGGTGCTGATGCTGGTCGCCTTTCCCCTGATCCTGAAACTGCTCAGCGTCGAACGCGTGCCGCATTCGACCGAGCATCTCGCGGCCAGCGCGCGCACCGCGCGCGACTGGACCCGCGGCCAGGTGATCCGCGACCCGGTCCTGTACCTGCTGCTGGCCGGCACCCTGGCACCGCCGTTCATCGGCACGACGATCTTCTTCCAGCAGGGCTACCTGATCAGCCTGCGCGGATACGATCCACTGGTGTTCGCCGCAGCCTTTCCGGTGATGGCGATCACCACGGTGGCTTTCGGCCTGGTGTGCGGCCACCTGGTCGACCGTTTCGGCGCATTGCGACTGCTGCCGTACTTCCTGATTCCGCTGGCCATCGCCTCGGCCGCGGTCGCGCTCATCACGCCGGTCTGGGGCATCTACCTGTTCATGTTCCTGCTGGGCATCAGCAACGGATTCACCCAGACGCTGCTGGGCTCGCTGTGGCCGGAGGTCTACGGCATCGCCAACCTCGGCGGCATCCGCGCGATCATCGTCTCATCGATGGTGCTCTCGACCGCCCTGGGCCCGGGCTTGTCCGGCGTGCTGATCGACCACGGCACGGGCCTGCCCACGCAGATGCTGTGGATGGCCGGCTGGTGCCTCCTGGCCTCGTTCGGACTGGCTGCGGCCGCGCGTATCGTGCAAGCGCGCGAATCGACCGCCGCGGGCAGCAACACCTGAAGTCCGACGAACGACCTTCCGTTCGCTGCGGGCCAAACCGGCGCACGCTGGTGCGCACCATGCAGGCGCAGCACAGGCGGGTGACAAGCCTGTCGGCACCCAGGGCAATCGCCATCATCCATCACGAAAAAGCCCGGCACGAAGCCGGGCTTTCTGCATCGTCGGATCAATCGACCCTCATCCGCCGTTCTTGGCGTTCGCGCGTCGCGCCGCCATGGTGGCCATGATCTTCATGCGCAGCGACTTCACGTCCTTGAGAAGCTGCCCGGTGTGGCTGTCCTGCTTCTTCATCGCGGCGATCATGTGAACTTGCAGGGCCTTGCCGTCCTTCTGGATCTTCGGATCCTGCATGACCGCAGCGCGCGCCTTCATCATCTTCTGGCGCTCCTCGCGCATGGACTTCATGGTCGTCATGCGCTCGGCGTTGCTCATCTTCTTGCCGGCGTGAAGCTTGGCGGCCATGGCCTTCATGTGCTTGCGCCCCTTGGCGATGTCATAGCCGTGGGCCCGCATCGAGGAGTTCACCTCGGCCTGGAACTGCTTCATCTGGGCAGCCAGCTTCGGGGTGTTCTTGATGGTCTTCTGCTGGATGCCCCTGAGCTGCCGATTCTTCTGCCGGTAGCTCTGCATCAGTTGCGCGGTGTTGTTCGTGCCGGCCTGGGGAGCCTTCTGCGCGTAGGCAGCACCTCCGAAAGCGAAGGCGGCCACGGCCAGGATCGACAGGAATCGAGAGAATTTCATCATGCGAAAGAACCTTTGCTGCGTTGACGTTGGGCGTCCAATGAACATGTAACCCTAGCAGTGACCGCCACGTGCGCAAAATGCAGCATTCAGGTTGCGTAGGGGACGGGCCCCTCAATGGACGCATGACCGGGCGATGGCCGGCCGTCTTGGCAAGCCGCCGTGACATGTCACGGTCGCCCGACCCGAGGCCGGCGGGCGGCGGTTTCAGCGCGCCCGTCCCCGCTTCGCACGACCGATGGCGTCGATGTAGTCGGGCGTGCCACGGACGCGCACCAGATGCGGATACTTCAGCCCGCCGTGGTAGTCGATCCGGTGCGTGCTGTAGGTACCCACATACTTCACCGTCACGGCGATCGGCGCCTTGCCGTGCAGCGCCTGGCCGATGGCGCGCTTGAGTACCGCAGCGGTGAAATCCTGTCCGTCGACGGCGATGATCTTCATGCCCGGCACCATGCCGGCCTTGTAGGCGGGGCCGCCCCACTGCACGTCGCTGATCCGGCCCTTGTCGGACAGGGTCAGGCCGATCGAATAGGCCAGGTCGATGCGTTGTTCGGCATGCGACACGGCCCGGTCGTAACCGGACGGTGTATCGGTGTAGACCACCTTCCAGCCGCCCCGCTCGATACCGTGTTCGGGCAACGCGTGGCCGGTGTCGTCCAGCCGCTTGCGCAGGAAATTCGCCCAGTCATACGGCTGCACGCGATGGAGCGCGCCCACCAGCTCGTCGAACGTGTAGGTCCTGGTGACGTAGCTGCCGTTGTCCATGCTGTAGAACGCCTTGGCGAAATCGTCCAGCGAACGGCGGTTGTGGCTGAGCTGGCGGATCTTGGTGTCGACATCCAGCCACAGCAGCTCGCCCTCCGGATAGAAGTCCGTGGCGCGCCGGTAGTTGGACCAGTACGGACCGTTGAAATACAGCAGCTGCGCACTGGTGGCGGTGTCTTGCAGCGAGCGCCACCTGCGCCCCGTACGGTGGCTCTGCTGCGCCTGCACCGAAGCCAGCGAAGCGCGGTACTGCGCGGGCGTCAGCAGGCCCGAGCGCGCAGCCAGCACGACCGACCAGTATTCGGTCAGCCCTTCATAGGCCCACACCATGTCCGACGGCTGCGGACGGTTGAACGCCGGCGTCCACATGTCGGCAGGCCGGCGGAACTTGCCGTTCCACGAATGCGTGAATTCGTGCGGGATCAGGGTGGCCGAGGCCGTGAAGGCGTCGTCATCGGTGAGGAAATCCGCGCCCGTCATCTCGAAGCTCGACTGGTGATGCTCCAGGCCGGTCCCCGCGACATGGTCGGACACGGTCAGCAGCAGGTCGTAATGACGGTAATGGTGCGAATGGAACAGCGCATACAGCTGCTTGACCATCCGGCGGAATGCGGCCACGTGCCTGTCGCTGATCTGCACCGAAGCCGCGCTGTCGCCGACGATGTTCAGGTGCACCGGCACCTTGCCGCCCGGCGCGAGATCGACGCGCCGGAAGTACCGGCCCGCAATCAGCGGCGAATCGATGAAGTTGTTGAATCGCATCGGCTTGAAATGGATCACATCGCCCGACCGGCTCGCCACCTCCATGGCGGTGGCAAATTTCCATCCGTGCGGCAACGTGACGGTCGGATGGATCCGGATGTCACGCGCGTAGTACCCGGCCGGATAGAACGCGACCTGGGTCGGGTTCAGGTCGGCCAGGTGCGGCGTGGACCAGACCGTGTAGCCGTACCACACGCCGGGTCCGGGCGACAGGTACTGGAAGGCCAGGTCGATGCGGTCGGCACCGGGCGGAACGACCAGGTGGAACGTGTACATGTCGTCCACGTCGCGCCGCCAGGCCAGCTGCCGGCCGTTCGCCGTGATGACCAGGCCCGCGATGTTGGCGATGGCGCCGTCCGGGGCATGGTCGGGCAGCGGCCACTTCGGGTAGTACAAGGTCAGGGGACCGGGCTTGACCGGGATCGTCTCGTGCATGCGGTAGATGCGGTGCGGCGCATCGCGCAGGTCCATGTGGATGGACAGCGTGCCCGGATACGGCGCGTCCTTCGGCCTGGCCGGTGCAGACGCTTGCGCGGAACACAGGATGGACACGACACACGCGCAGACCAGGACAAGCACCTGGATGCCACGACGAACGGTTGCGGATTTCACTCGGGACCCCCGGGACAAAGCGATGACAGTCACACGCGCCGGACTCGAGGAGCCTGTGAAGAGCGGTGGACAGGACCTCCAAGGGTGTACGCCACTGCATCATGGGCGTCAACCTGCACGAGGGGATGCATGGGGCATGAAGCGAGGACTTGGGAAACGGCCGACAACCCCGGGCCCGATGCGCAAGCATGCAACGCCATCCCGCCCGGCGCGGGCGTGCACGGATCCGTGTGCGGCCCCCGGAGACCGCCGGCACCCGCATGCCTTCCACGTCTCGTCCAGAGGCACGCAGGTGCCCCCGCTCCCTGTGCAGGGGCACGTTGCGCGGGCATCGGGAAAACAGGTGCCGGACTCGATGTTGCAGCGTCGGGCACCCGGACACCTGTCCTCCAGCGGTATGACCCGCCCCGGTCAGAAATCCGCGGTCACGCGGGCGTACCAGAATGCGCCGCTGAATCCGAAGGGCGAAGTCACCGCGTAGTTGACGCCCAGGTAACGGAGCGTCGGGTTCTGTTCCTTGTCCGGGTAGGTGTTGAACACGTTGTTGCCACCCACCGCAGCGGAGAAGGTGTCGTTGAACTTGTACCGCGCCTCGAGATCCAGCAATGACTTGCTGCCGTAACGGGCCACGTCCTGCGGTGGATTGTTGCTCCCGAACAGGCCGGCGGTCGTGCTCCAGCTGCCGTAATGGTTGATGCGCGCGGTGGCGCCGAACCGGCCGAGGTTGTAGTTGAACGAAAGCACGGCACGATCCTTCGGCACCTGGTTCTCCAGGTCGTACGCGAAGTCGTTGTTCAGCGTGTCCGGCTTGATGTTGCTGATGGTCTGGACGTTGTGGTTGTAGCGAAGATCGACGTTGAGCTTGCCCTTGCCGAGGTCGTGCGTGGTGTCCAGGACGAAGTCGAAACCGCTGACGCGTGAATCGAAGGCATTGCTGAAGTAGCTGCCGTGGCTGCCCAGCAACAGCGATGCATTCGGATACCCCTCGTTGTTGAGGATGTCGACGGTGTTCTGGTCGATGATCTTGCTGACCAGGCCAATGCGATCCTTGATACGGATCTGGTAGAAATCCAGGGTGGCGGTGACGCGGCTGACCGGTGTCCATACCACGCCCAGGGAAGCATTCCGGGACGTTTCGGTCCTGAGCGGCACCGATCCCATGGCACGCGCCACCGGATCGTCCACCGGGTAGGTACCGCTCGGGATCAGCACACCCGCGGAATTGGCCGAGGTGGTCACATTGAGCGTGTTCGCCTGGCCCGGCGTCGGCGTACGGAAGCCGGTGTTGTAGGTGGCGCGGGCCGCGAACTGGTCATTGAACACGTACCGCGTGGACAGCTTGTACACCGCCTTGGACGCGTAACTGGACGCTTTCACGTAGCGCACGGCGGCGGCAGCGGACCAGTTGTCGGTCAGGTTCCCCTCGGCATCGAAGTAGACCGCCCTGCTGTTCTGCTTGAACCGCCCGGCCGCATCGGTGGGGAAGCCCTGGAATCCGTCCGAACCCACACCGAAGATGGCGGCCGTGGGTCCGGCCGTGATGGACGCCGGCCCCCCCGCCCGGATGCTGTACAACTCGCTGCGCCACAACGCGCCGTAGGCCAGCGTCAACGAGGAGTCGTCGAACGTCTGCACGAAATCCACGCCCAGGCCCTGCTCGTGCTGGCTCAGCTTGCCGGGCCGGAAGGTGGTCGGTGAGAGCTGGCCCAGGCTCGGGTTGATCGAATACTTCAGGAGGTAATCGACCTGGTTCATGCCCGTGCGGTAGTGCACGTTCCACTGCAGGTTGCCAAGTTGGCCTCCACGAATGCCTCCGACCAGCTGATGGTCGCTGATGTCGGCGCCGAACATGGGGGTGTAGCCACCGGGGAAGCCCTTGTAGATCGGATTGAGCAGGATGAACCCGCTCGGGCTGTTCGCATCGGACGTCAGGTAGTTGGACGGATCGCCGCCACCGGAAAGAATGCTGTCGACCAGCGATTGCGGCGCGTCGGCCGGCGTCAGAGTGCCCGGCTGATAACTGACCAGCGTGGAGCGACCGGCGATACCCGGCAGCACGGGATCACGATAGAAGAAGCTGGAGAGGACCTTCTTCTTCATGTAGTTGCCGTAGCCGTAGGCTTCCATGCCCTCGGTGATCGGCACGCCCGCATTGATGAACATCTTGTCTGCCTTGGTCGCCGGATCGCCCCAGCGCTGACCCAGCCCGCCGAAAGGCGTCTTGTCGGCACCCACGATGGCAGCGACCGCCGTCGCATCCGGCCGCGCGATCCCGCGCGAGGTGGGGCCTGAACTGACATGCTCGGCACTGAGGTGGAGAAAGCCTTCCCCGCCCAGCGGGAAACCCACATCGGCATCGTAGCGACGCAGGGGTCCGTCACCCTTGCCGTATTCGCCCCACTGCGCACTGACCGAGGCCCCATGCGGGGAGTCCTTGAGGATCACGTTGACCACCCCGGCAATGGCATCGGATCCATACAGCACCGAGGCGCCGTCCCGAAGCACCTCGACATGATCGATGGCACCGGAGGGAAAGACGGAAAAATCCACGCCCTGCGAACCCTGGTTGAAGGTCCCCAGGGGATCGATCTGCAGATTGACCAGCGCAGATCGATGGAAACGCACGCCATTGACCAGTACCAGGGTCTGGTCCGGCGAGAGGTTGCGCAGCGACACCGGACGGATGAATGCCGAACCGTCGGCGATCGGGAAGCGCTGCGTGGACAGCGAGGGAACCACGTTGGTCAGCGAGGTGGTCAGATCGGGCGAGGATTGCTGGGTTATCTGCTCGCCACTGAACACGTCGATGGGGGACTTCGACTCGATGGGCGACAGGCCCGCCTGGAAGGTACCCGTGACCACGACCGATTGCAGTTCGGTCGTCTTCTTGGATTTGCCCGGCTTGGCCGCCTGATCCTTGGTGACCTGCGGTGCGACCGTGGCCCGTTGCGCATCCGCGGACGGCGCGGTGCCGGAGGCCGGTGGCTCAGCGGCGAAGGCCGTGCCACCGAGCATCAGCGCCGCAGCCATCGCGACGCACAAGGCCCGCCTGGGACCCAATGAACGACGTTCAATCCCCATCATGTTTCCACCCCACCCAAGTCAGCACACAGACCATCGAAGCTATGGAGACCGCCCTACCCCGTCAACGGACTGGAAGCAATAACTTTCTGAATGACCCATGAAGAAAAACTGAAAAACCCCGGAAAGGCGCTGGGGGCGGGGACGGACGGCCCTGTATTGCACCCGGGTACAAAAATCATGAATCCTTCGGACTTTGACCGGGTTCTCATTCCCGTCCCGGCCGGCGGACATCCCGGGCCAACCGACCGCGCACGGAGACACCCATGGACCTGGCACGGGACCCCGGCACAGGGTTCGGCGACGCAACGCGGGACGATCGCCATGACGGGCTTGGTCGACACGTCCAAAGCGGCCGCTTCGCCGAGACCCGGGACGCCCGCTGTCGACCCCACACAGCCAGCGACGAGCGCATACCTCACTTCCGGCTACGGACGAGCATCAATGCCCCTCGTTCCGTTGCGCCCCCCGCCATCCTTCTCTTCGAACGAGGCCAGCAGGTGCGCCGCCTTGTCGGCCTGGGCGATGATCCGGCGCAACGCGCTGAAGCTGCGCAGCAACGCGTCCATGCGGTCGATGTCGAGTTGCCCGGCGGCACCGGCCGCCAGCAGACCGGCCTTCAAGATCTGGTAATTCGACTCGAAGGTGGTTGCCTTCCCGGTGTCCAGCGGCGCGAATTCCGTCCGCGCCGGGTCGAGCTGAAGCAGCAGCTGCTCCCCAAGATGCAGCAGTGCGCGGGTGGTTTCCTTGAGCGGTTCGAAGGATCGTGCGGCAGCGGTCGCCAGTTCCCCGCTCAGTTCATGGCAGGTGTCGTAGTAGCGCTGCACGCGCAGCAGGGTCGCCAGGGCCTGCGCGCTGGATTCGGACATCGAACCACGATGGACGCCGGTGACGAAGTCATGGATGCGCTGGCTCAGCGGCTCATAGGCCGCGTCATCCTGCGGCCGGTGGTCATCGCCATGCCAGTGACCCAGGCGCGCCCAAGCCGTGGTCAGGGCGATGTCGCCCAGGCGTTGCAATTCCCGCCGCATGGCATCGGCCGCCAATGCAGGCACCGAGGCGACGTTGCTGTCCAGGTACCGCAGCTGCCCGGCATCCTCGTCGCGAGTACGGAATTGTCGTTTCAGGAAGGTCGTCAGGCGATGGGCAAGCGGCCACATCAGCACAACGCCCAGCACGTTGAAAACGCTGTGGAAAATCGCCAGGCTGACCGCCGGCGATGCTTCGAACCCCAGCAGGGTGCGCATGCCTTCGACGGCATGGATCAAAAAGGGCAGAAGAAGCAGCGCCACCGTGGCGGCGATCAGGTTGAACGCCACATGCGCACTGGCGGCACGACGTGCGTTGGGGGTGGCGCCGATCGCCGCCAGCAACGCCGTTACCGTGGTACCGATGTTGGAGCCGATCACCATCGCCGCGGCGGCAGTCAGCGACAGCACGCCCCCCTGGGCCAGGGTCAGGGTGACGGCCAGTACGGCGCTGGACGATTGCATCAGCACGGTCAGCGCCAGACCGGCCAGTACGAATGCGATCAAGGAAAGCACGCCACCGCCCAGCGCGTCCCAGGGCAGGCTGTGCCCATCGATCGCGATCGCCTGCTGCAGGAACCCGATGCCCAGGAACAACACGCCAAATCCGGTCAACGCGGTACCCAGCGCCGCGCGCCGGGTCTGCGGACCCGTCAGGCGCAGGCCCATGCCCACGCCGATCAGCGGCAGCGCGGCCAGTTCGATCTTGATCTTGAAGCCGACCAGTGCCACCAGCCAGCCGGTCGCAGTGGTGCCGACATTGGCCCCGAACAGCACCCACAACGACTGGCCCAGGTCCAGCAGGCCGGCGTTGACGAAACCGATCGTGGCCACCGTGACGGCACTCGAGGACTGCACCAGGGCGGTCAGCAGCATGCCGGCCAGCAACCCGCGCCATCGGGTTCGGGTCGACCAGCCGAGCACGCGGCCGAGCGCCGGACCGGCGGCCTGCTTGAGGCCGTCGGTCATCAGCAGCATCCCGAGCAGGAACAGCCCGAGACCGCCCAACAACATGCCGATGCCGATGCCCATCGGTGTATGCCCACTATCTAGCCGGTGGAGTCCATCATCGCATCGACTGCCGGGCAAAGGGAGCACCCCCCTTTACCGGAAAGGCGCCGGAGCACGCCATCCGACGGGAAGCATGGCCAGCCTTCCCCTGGACCCCGCCGTTTCGCAGACATCCGACCTGCCCGACGCTCCAGGCGCCCGTCACAAGGATCAATGAGGCATTCGATCGGGCCAGGCGGACCTGGAAGCAGATTCACGCAACCATCGTTCAGGCACAGCTGAAGTTCAGGAATCAGGTGCACGATCGACAGTAACGCCCAGGGAGTGCCGCCCTGATCCCTGTCGAGCCTTCCCGGCTCAGGGAACCAGCCGATGGCGCAGGTGGTGAATGATCGGCGGTGGCGGTAGCCACCCGTGCATCGCCGGGAAGCCATATGGATAGACCCGGGTGTCGTGCATGGTGAAGGAGTGCATCGACTGATGCCTGGCAGGTCACGTCCCTGGCAGGGATCACCCCTGGGAGGGAATGCCATCGAGCGCAACGACGGCGACACGAGGAAGTCCCAGAACACCCACAATCCGGTGCCCTGCAGCGAACCCAGCGCCTGGTCCGACGTCACGCTTCCCATGCGGTGCTCTGCGGTCGCCTGATAGATCCGCGGGAACGTGCTCATGACCTGTGACGGTGTCGTGCCCATGTGGAAATGGTCGTCGTGCCGGGCCATGAAGGAAATGAAGGCCTGCCGCAGGTTCAGCTGATCCATGCGCATCCGGGCAGGACCGCGATCCGCCAAAAGCGCCCTCACCTGCCTGGACTTCTTGGGCCACAAAAGGTCACCATTTCACCGCCTCGGCAAGAACGGTACAAATGCCTCGAGATGCAAATCAGGGGCGGAGGAAGTGAAGCCGATCCATTCCCCGCGATCACTCGTAAAGCACACGCAGCCGGGTCCGGCGCCCTGTTTCAGGGAAACGCTCCGTATTGCCCGGCGCGCGTCAGGTGCCACCGTCCCTGCTTGTCGATCCGCAGGCAGTTCACATCATCCGGACAATGCAGGACCATGTGGATGCGGTTCGCCGGTAGCCCGAGACGCCACGCCAGGCCGGCCTTGCCGACAGCATAGAATCGGTGGCGATCCGCCACCGCGACCCATAACGGTGCCTGCACGTGGCGGCGCTGCAGATCCTGCAGCATCGACTCTGCCCAGTGGGCGCGGCCGATCAGGCCCGGGGGATCCAGGTGTCGCGTGCCCGCGACGGCCAGCCATGAAGAGAACGCGATCAGCCCGAGCATGAGACACAGGCGCGGCTGGTCGATACTGCATTGCGCCAGGGCGATCACGGGCAGGATCACGGCAATCGCGGCATAGTAGGCGTAACTGTTCCAGGCCAGCAGGAAATAGGGGCCATAGGCCACGCCGGCGAACAATACAACGGCCCACCACTGCCGAGGGCGCAGCTGCGCACGTCCACGCCAGAAACCCTGGTACGCCGCCAGCCCCATGGGCAGCGCCGTGGCCGCCACCCACGTGAGCGCCAGCGGCCGGTCACCCGTGACGGCCATGCGCAACGCTTCGCGCGGCACGTTCGACATCCATGCCACGAACGCCACGATGTTACGCACCACGTTCGTGCCCAACTCCAGCCGGTAGGCAGGATCCGTGCCCGCGGTGAAGCGGGCGTGCAGCACCAGCCAGGCGATCGAAACGGCAACGCAAACGAGGAAACTCACCACCTCGTCCCGGCGTACGTACAGCGATCCGGCAAACACCCGTACAAGGACCATCAGGACCACCGTCAGGAGGGCAGACTCCTTGCTCAGCAACGCCAGCGCCAGACACAGGGGCACCGCACCCAGCAGCGCCCATCGGCGCCAGCCCGCCGCGCCGGTCGAAGCAAGCCAGGCCGCCAGACACAGCGTGGTGAACAGGGTCAAGATCGAGTTGTTGGCGGCCGCGGCCCAATGCACCGGCAACAGGTGCATGGCCAGACCGAAGTAGACGACGCCCGCCAGTGCCGCAGCCGCACGCGGCCTGGACACCTTGCCTTCGCGACCCATGACCCACGCCAGCAAAGTCACACCGAGACTTGCCAGCACATGGAGCACCAGGCTGACCCCATGCATGGCATAGGCATGGTCGCCTAGCAGCGCGTCGATCAGTCGCCAGTAACCTTCCTGCGACAACGGCCGCCAGAACTTGAGCGGATGCGACGGCCAGAACGCGGACCACCAGGGCGTCGAGGCGGCATTGGCTGCATGTGCCGCGCGCAGGAACACGTAATCGTCCCCCCAGAACGGCGTATGCAGGGCCGGCCACCACATCAGCAGCGCGGATACGCCGAACAGCACGATGCAAAGCCCGGTCGTGAAGCGTGGATCCTTCATCCTGCGCTCCCACTGCATGTTCGCTTCACGCCCCCGTTTTTCCAACATCATCCCGATCCGCATGAAAGCGGATCAAGCGTACTTCAGTGAGCCTGGAGTTCCCAAGGTTTTGTGGACCGCCTCTTGCAAGAGTCTCGCGGCCGCTTCAACGTCACCCGGGCCTATCCCATCCAGGAGCTGATGGCGTCGTGTTCGATTGTCATGCGACTCGATGATGTATGAGACAGGATCGATTGCTAACTGACGTGTCTTGCAGATCCGATTCTTGATGAGTTCTTTCTTCTTCCAGGAACCAATGCTCGTCAGGTTGGCTTGCATTTCAACCCGCAGGATCGTGCGCTGGCGATCGAGGGCGTCATGCTGGATGCGCGCCTGGTTCCAGTTGTCCACCTGCAAGCCGATGAACACGCCCAGCACCACGATGACCAGGTCGTGGCACACCGCCGTCCAGTGCTGGCCCTTCATGTGGGCGACGAACCGATGCAGCGATCACCGGGTGCGTCCCAGGTACCGGATGGCGCTGTAGTCCGGTCGGCAGGACGGGCCTGCACGCATCGGATGCTCGAAACGCTTGCGCAGGCACTTCGACGATGCGACGAGCACCATCTGGAATTGCATCCACTCGCGCAGCCGCAGCATGTTCTGCACATAGATGGGCTTCAACGTGCCGGAGGCATCGTAGAACGAGTCCGGGTGGCCGAGTCTTGGCAGGATCTCACGGTCGACGAACCTGGAATAGCGCACGTACTTCGCGCCGACACCTTGCTGCTCGCTGTAGTAGAAACCGATGTCGAACATCAGCCGCGGCGGCAAGAGCTCGGCCAGATTGGACTGCAGCGCCGCTTGCCATGCGGCGATCGGCGGCGTGTCGGAGCCGGGGATGCGGAAAAAGAACGGCGGGGGATGCTCACCCCGGGCCCGCGCCTGGTGGAATGCCGCCAACCCTTCCGTGATGCGTTTGGACATCTCGGCGGTCGTGTGATCGAAATCGCGCATGGACGTCCCAAGGGTATTGAGAAGCTTCGCCGCGTGCTGTTTCTGCTGGCGCGTCTGGTTCCAGTTGTCCACCTGCAAGCCGATGAACACACCGACGATGACGATCACCAAGTCGATACATATCGACGTCCAGTGAAGGCTCTTCAAGTGATGGATGATTCGATGCGGGATCATGGCGCCTTCTTCAATGTGGAAAGTAATTTGGCCTGGACATCGAGAACTCTTTGATTCAAGGCATCGCTGGCCAGCGTCATTTCCCGGACGACCGCGACGGCATTGATGAATTTCCTGTCGGAGCACAACTTGTCAAAATCATAAAAGACCTTTCCTGGATCCACTGAAGGTGGATAGGTGAGGTGGCGATCCAGGACAAACCGGACGCGAAAGCGAACATAATTCACGTTCGGCACGACCCGCGCAGTGAGTTGCGGATCGACCGAGACCGTCGTCCGGTAGACACGCACCGTAGCCGATATGGCCCGGCGCAGAGCGGGCGCACCGATCAGCTTGAACTCGCCGGTTGCGTTCAGCTCGTCGATCGTGCCCATGACCATGGTGGGCATGTCGAACTTCCCCATGTTGTACAAGCCGGCATCGAACACGCCCTTCCTTTCGGCATCCAGATGGCACGAAGTCAATGCCGCCAGCACCAGATCCAGCTGCTTGACCTGGCGTCGGCCGTAGTCGATTTGCGCCTGGTTGCGGGACACGGACAATTGCATGTCGGTCACCAGGCCCTGGCGGTATTCATGGGCATCGGCCCGGGCAAAGCGCGCCGCGTTCCAGTCCTGCGCCTGCAAGCCGATGAACACGCCCAGCACCACGATGACCAGATCCAGGCACACCGCCGTCCAGTGCTGGCCTTTCATGTGGCGGATGAACCGATGCAGGATCATGCGGCCGGCTCCTTCAGTAAAGGAGCGTCGGGCGCATGCGTACTTCCTCGGGAATATGTCGCCGACCCCGTATTGCGTACCGCGTCTGGTCCGGGCCGCACCGCCGCGAACACGGCGATGCACGCGCTGGTCAGCACGGCCTCGAACAGCAGCATCGCGGTCACCGACCCGTGGTCGTTCACGAGGCCGAGCACGATCGGCATGTAGACCAGCGGCACATTGCCGAAGGCATTGAGCAGCGCGGTCTTGCTGGCCACGGCGCCCTCGCCCACCGTCTCGAACTGCAGCGCGGCGAAACTGGTCCATGAAAACCCCAGGGCGACCGAATAGACCAGCGTGCCGACCACGAAGTACGTGGCCTTGCGCGGCAGCGCCGCCAGGAGCGCGGCGGCGCATACCAGCACGATCGCGGTGAAAAGGAACGACGCCATGCGATCGCGGTTGCCGACGAACCGGCCATAGACGAAGGCCCCGAACGCGCTGGCGGCTGCCGCGCCCAGGCCGGTGGCCAACGCCACGGCATTGGCACCGGCATGCCATTGCGAGGCAACCGCGGCCCACAGGAACGACGCGCCACCGACGCCGATCGGGGTGAGGAAGGCCACCATCACCCAGCGCCGGCGGGGTTGTTTTGCCATATCGACGACTTCACGGCCGATCGTTTTCAACCGCTGCGGGAGCGAGATCCTCGTCAGTCGTCGCGCGGGTTCGACAATCGGCACGACCGCGAGCCATGTCGGGACCAGGAGTGCGGCGAAGAACATGGTCGCCGCCGTGATGCCCGCATGCGTCGCGATCCACAATCCCCCCGCGGCACCGATGCCCTGCATGACCAACGCTCCGGACTGCAGATACCCCGACGCTTCGCTGAGGCGCGGCTTTTCCACGGTCAGGACCAGCAGGGCGCTCATGGATGCACTGGCAACCTGGGCCGCGGAAGCCGTCAGGAAGACCAGCGCGGTGAGCAGCCAGACGCCCTCGGCGTTCACGGGGACCTGGAGCAGGACCGCCACCAGGACGGTGGTCGAAAGGGCCCCCGCCACCAGCCAGCCCTTGAGCGTCCACCACATGTCGAGCACCGGCGACCACACCAGCTTCAGGGGCGTGGCCAGGTTGGCGGCGCCGATGAACAAGGCGGCCGTCGCCACCGAAAGCCCCTTGTGCACCGCGACATAGGGCAAAACGATGGTGGCGAAGCCCATCGTGACGCCGCTCGCCTGTCCGACGATGGCAAACAGCCACGGCGGCGTGGGTCGCCCGGCAGGAGGCTGCGGCGCCAGGAGGTCGGACGCAGTCATGGATGCTCGAAACCGTGGATGGACACGGGGTCAGCTCCCTTTCAACGAGTTGCTGGCATCGCGGACGGCTTGCACCGCGGTGTCGACGCCCAGGCGTTCGCCGCGCAGTACCTGTTCGTTTCCAGACTGGTAGAAGGCCAGTTGCCGCCACAGGGTTTTCAGCGAAGCCCGCATGCGCAGCAAACTGTGTACGGCTTCAGCGCATGCCTGCGGATCACGGACACCGCGGCGCACCAGGTCCACCGCGGCGCGGGCGTCGTCGGTCTTGCCGATGACATCTTCCAGGTCGGGCACCATCAGGCTGTAAGCCGTGTTGAGCTTCCAGTAGTTGTCCGCGATCTCCTTCGGCATCAACGGCAGCAGGGCGCTGTCGCGCACGCCCAGCCAGGCGGTGTCGGATGGGAGCAACGTCGTGCTGGGCGTCACGGCGGCCAGTTTGTCGCCGTCGACCGGCGAAGTGCAGTTCCCGAGCGCGTCCAGGCGCGCGTCGACGGCCTTCACCTGCGCTCGCATGTTGGCCATGCTGAAGGTCAGCATGGCGCGGTTCGCGATGCTCTCGGCGTGCAGGCGATGGATCGCCTCGCCGACCTGCGAACGGTGGTGGGCCCACTCGGCGGCGTTCCCGAGCCCAAGCGCGGTGAGCACGCCGAGCACGATGATGCCGAATTCCTTCATGAACACGCGCCAGGTCCGGAATCGTTCGGGCTTTGTCATGTCCATGGTCCCGTGCGGTCTATTCGGGGATCGCGACCGGCGCCACCGCGCGCCGTCGCGCGAGCATGCCCAGTGCGGTCCCGGCGACCAGCATCACCGCGACCAGCCCGTAGGCCTTGAGCGGCGCCTGGTACGCGGCATAGACGGTGAAGACACTGGTCACGGCCACCACCGCCCACCAGGCGGTCGAAAGGCCCCGGGGCGGGCCGCGGTAGCCGCGCAGCCGGAACTGGACAAATGCCACGATCAGACACATGGCGGCGAGCTGCGCCCCCAGCGCGGTGACTTCGGCGAGGAAGGCGAAGGTGCCGCTCATCGAAATGACCGCCACGATCAGCGTGAACAACCCGATGGCCCGGTCGGGGGTCAGGAAGCGCGGCGACACATGCGCCAGTCCGGCCGGCAACAGGCCGCGCTCGGCCATGCCGAAGATCACCCGGGGGCCGGCCACGAAAAAGGTCAGCGAATTGCAGGCGATCGAGAACACCGCCGCCAGCGTGAGCGCGAACACGCCGGCCGGCCCCATCACCACGCCCGCCGCGGCGGCGAGCGGCGTGCCGTCGCGGCTGGCCGGCGCGCCCGCGGCGATGTAGGCCCACTGCACGATCATGTAGAAGGCCACGATGATTGCCAGCGACAGCAGCATGGACCGCGGAATCGTGCGCTGCGGACGCTTCACCTCGCCGGCGGCAAAGGCGGCACTGGTCGTGCCCGAATAGGCGAAATAAATCAGCAGCGCGACGGATTCGAAGGTGCCGAGACTGGGTGGCTTGAAGCTGTTCGACACCCCGCCGGCCGCAAAGGCGGCGATGCACAGCACCACGATCGGCGTGACCTTGAGCACCGTGCCCACCAGCAGCCCACCCATCGCGCGTCGCATCCCCGACAACGTCAAGCCGCTCAGCATGGCCAGCAGTGCCAGCATGGCCAGCGGTCGCGCCACCGGTCCGGACAGCGCGGGGAAGAACACGGCCAGGTAGGAGACCAGGACATACAGGGTGGCGGCCCGCCCCGCCGCCTGCGCGATCAGCACCACCCAGCCGACCTGGAACCCCACCATGGGACCGAACGCGGCCTGGGCATACAGCTGCGCCCCGCCCGACCCGCGGAACATCGTCGCCAGCTGCGCCGCCATCAGTATGCCGCAGGCATACAGCGCGCCGAAGATCAGGAACATCCACGGGGCGAACGCGCCGGTCCGTTCATACAGCAGCGCGGGCAGCGCGAAGATGCCTGCGCCGATCATCCCGTTGATGCTCATCAGGCTCGCACCGATCGTGCCCACCACGCGGGGCGGCCGGATGGATACGTTCATGGCGGATCTCCCAGGCAGGTCATCGTCGTCACAGCCCGATCAGGTGGCGGGCCACGGGCTTCCACCACGGGCTGACGTAGAGTTCGATCGCCAGCGCCTCCACTACCAGGCCGAACGCGGCGCCGACCACGAAGGCCGGATGCAGGCGACGGCGGGTGACCAGGTCGTAGGCGCCGATCGCCATCACCAGCAGGACGTCGCTGAGGAACATCGCCGCGGCATACGCCCAGTAGCCGGGCACGCCGTGGTGCCGGGTGACCCAGTGCATGATCGGCCCCGCCCACCAGCGGGTGAACCCGGCATTGGCAATGAAGATCGTCGCCAGCAGGATCAGCCGCTTGTGCGCGGAGGGGATGCGGCGCCACCCGAAGGCGGCGGCGGCCATCACCGCGAAGTTCAGAAGGTCGGCAAGCTGGATGCTCAGGAACGCGGAATTGGATCCGGGACGACCGGCGTGCAGGCGATCGCTCACGACCACGGCCGCCGCGCCGATCACCACCATCAGCGGAGCCAGGACCAGGCCCGCCCTGCCCAGCTTCATGTGCAGGTGCGTGCGCCGCGTGCGCACCAGCACGACCTGCGCGGTCAGCAGGACCAGCCAGGCGACGAACAGCGCGGCGTGGACATGGATGACGGCGGGGTACGGCCGCGCATGGGTGCGCAGGCGATGCACGACCTCGGGCCCGAAGCCCATGAGGATGCCCAGCCACACCAGGCCGACCATCGCCAGGTAGAAGTTGCGGTCCCAGCGGTGCGTGCGTGCGAAGGCGGACGGCGCCCAGTCGATGGACTTGGATGCGCCCCTCACCGCTACCTGTTCCGCGACGCCCTGGGTCATGCTGCGATCCTCTTGTATCCAGTCACATGCAATCCGTCCGACCGACACGGGCCCGAGCTCATGCGGAGGGCTCCGCGCGCGTGCGCCCGGCGGATGGGCTGGCCTCTTCGGAAGCACGGGTGCGCCGCAGCCGTTCGATGAACCGCAGCGTCATCGGGTGCGAGCGCATGCGCATGCAGGGTCGCTCGACCAGGGTGTACAGCGTGCCGGCCAGGACCAGGGCGATCACGATCCCGCTCGCGGCATCGACGGCGATGGTCCCGGGGATGCCGATGCGCGGCTTGAGGATCGGGGCCAGTTTCGGGAACAGCCACGTGAAAATCATCTCGTGGATCATGTACAGCGAATACGAGACCTGCGCGATGGGGTAGAAACCCTTCCAGGAGAGGAAGCGGCGCAGCACGCCGCCGAACAGGCGCGGCGTGTGGATGGCGGCCAGGATCAGGAAGATGGTGGCCAGGGAGAACACGTCGCGAAACACGGCCCACCACAGTTCCCGCGCCAGGTGCGGCATGTGGTTGAACATCGCCGAGGTGCTGGGCGTGTAGGCAATGTGGGCCACCACCGCCAGGCACACGACGGCGATGCCCGTGACCCGCCGGGTCCGCGAGAAAAAGCGCTTGATCTGCCCGGCATGGAAGGTGCCGAGGTAGGCGCCGGTGGCGCCGGCCAGAAGGCCCCCGTAGCGCGTCCATGGCTTGTCGTAGATGACATCGAACAGCATGTCGAAGTGCGGGTTGTCCGGCGTGATCCGGAATGGCGGGGCGATACCCGCGGCATGGGTGACGCTGAAACGGATGACCAGCGACAGGCCCATCAGCCCGACGAGCAAGCGCAAGCGTCCCTTGCGCAACGCCATGAACAGCACGATGAAGGCCGGGAAGATCAGGTAGAACTGCTCCTCGATGGCCAGCGACCAGCACCATCCCATGTACTGTTCCTTGATGGGCAGGAAATTGTTGATGTACAGGACGTTCGCCCATGCATGACCAAAATGCTTGCCGTCGAGGAAGTACAGGCCCAGCAGCATCACCACCCCATAGACCGGGATCAGGCGCATGAAGCGGCGGACATAGAACCGGCTGAAGACGATGCCGCCGGTGGTGCGGAATTCGCCGAACAGGATGGAGCCGATCAGGAATCCGCTGATCACGAAAAACAGATCGACGCCGAGCGCGCCGTTGGCCAGCCAGCCCGTGGCGGGACTGGAAAAGATGGCGTGGACCTGGTCCGGGAACAGCCAGGACTGGAACCAGAACATGTGCAGCGCGACGACCCAGAGCACGGCGATGGCGCGCACGCCGTCGACGACCGGTTCCTGGTGGTCCGGTCGGTGGATCAGGTGCCGGGCGTTCGCCCTGATGTTGAACAGCGATGCCAAACGGCGGCTTGGAACATCTGCAGTCTGCATGTCGTGGATTCCCGTGCGTGGGGCGTGATGGGACGGCCTTGTCCGCATGAACCTGGGGGCGCATGGAACCTTCGATCCACAGGCCCGGACCGCGTGGCTGGAGCGCCTTCCGTATGCGGTGCCTCCCGCCGGCCCCTCGTGATCCGAGCGTGCGCGGCGTGCATGCACGTCCGATCACGCCCCCCCCTGCGTGCAACGGAGGTGGCCCCCTTCCCGCCCGGGCCGGGCCGGCCCAGCCGCTGCAACGTCTTCAAAACTAGATCGACCACGGACAGGAGTCCTGACGACCACATGATTTTTTTATGATGGCCTGCCGCCCATCGTGCTAACTTGCGGACCCATGGAGACGTTGGAACGCCCGTCGGTGGGTCCCAGCGCGCCGTTCTACATGAACGGCGCGCTGGTCGAGCCGGGGGCATTGCGCATCCACGGCAAGCAGTCCGCCTGCCGGGTCGAGCCCAAGGTCATGGCGTTGCTGGTGGCGCTTTCCGAGCGTCCGGGCCGCTTGTGGTCGCGCGACGATCTGGTCGCGCGCCTCTGGCCCGGCACCTCGGCCAGCGACGAGAGCCTGACGCGCATCGTCTACCAGCTGCGCAAGGCGTTGAAGCGCGTCGCGGTGGCCGTCGGCGCCGTGCGCACCGTGTCCAAACTCGGCTACCGCCTGGATGCCGAAATCTGGGCGGCCGACCCGGAAGCGTCCGTGCTGGCCTCGCGAAGGGCCCGCTTCCCGCCCTTTTCCGTGGCGGTCCTGCCCGTGTCGGACAGGTCCCCGGATGGCGAGGGGGCCCTGCTTGCCGACGGCCTGACCCGGGACCTGACCATGCTGCTGTCGCGCACGCCGCGCTATCGCGTCACGCCCTACAGCTCTGCCGTGAGGCATGGCAGCCACACATCGGACCTTGTCGCCACCGGCGAGGCCCTGCATGCCCGCTTCATCGTCACCGCGACCCTGGTGCGCGCGGGGGGCAACGTCCGCATCCGCGTCGACCTGGTCGACGTCACCGAAAACGCCCTGCTGTGGGCGGAGAAATACGACACCGGCGTGGACCGCTTCTTCGACGTGCAGGAAGAGGTGGTCCACAGCATCACCACGGCCATCACCACCAAGGTGAACACCACCCAGCCCGTGCGCGTGCGCCGCACCGGACGCTTCAATCTGTCGGCGTATGAACGGGTCCTGGCGGCGGAAGCCCTGCGCGTCAACTACGGGGCCGAGAGCGCAAGACGGATCGTGGCCATACTGCGCGAAGCCCTGGAGATCGAGCCCGACGACCCGATCACCCGCGCGGCGCTCGCGGTGCAGCTGAGCCAGAACGTCGTCAGCCAGTGGGCGGACGATCCCGCCGCGACCATCGCGCAGGCCGACGCGCTGATCGCGCAGGCCCTGGAGGCCGCGCCCAGCGACCCGGACGTGCGCGCGGACGCCGGCGTCGTGGCGACCATGTTCCACCGGCCCGACGAAGCGATCCGGCACCTGGAACTGGCCACGGCGCGCAACCCCAACGACGCGCATGCACTGGCCGTGCTCGGCTGGCAGCATTGCCTGCGCCATGCCGACCCGGCCGGCATCGGCCTGATCGAAACCGCCGAGGCACGTGCGCCGCACCATCCGCGCTTCGGGCTGTGGGCCACCTACCGCGCCACCGGCCACCTGTTCATGCTCGACTACGCGCGCGGCCTGGACGGTGCGCGGCAGGCCGTCGAACGCACGCCGCAGTACTACCAACCCCACCTGACCTGCGCCTGGGCCCACACCGGGCTGGGCGACACCGCCTCGGCCCGGCGCGAGATCCAGCGCGCCCGGGACATCGACGCGCAAGACATCCTGGAGAAATTCGTCGAGGAAATGCGCAAGTGGTCGAGCAACTCGCCGAACAGGACGCAGTGCCTGGAGGTACTGGACGTGCTGCGTTCCCTCTAGGCGGCGGCTGGCTGCCGTTTCATGCCCGGGACCAGGGTGAACGCCGTGCCGACCACCAGCAGGGCGGCCAATACGGACAGCTCCCAGACATCGCCGGGCGCAGGCTTGAGCACCATCACAGCCACCACCAGCAGCAGCATCACGTAGTCGAAGCGCGCGATCATCAGCAGCTTGTCGGCATGGGGCAACAGCGCCGGGTGCTCGGCGCCCTTCGCCTGGGCCATGGACGCGAGCGCCTCGGCGCGCGGCTTGATCAGGAGCACCCCGTTGAGGAAGGTCGCGACAAAACCCGCCAGCCCGAGCATCGCCCACAACTGGTGCAACTGACCGCCGATCCATGCGGCCGCCACGCCGAACACGACCGTCAGCAGGGCGATGGGCACGAACAGCGGCGGCCCCAGCAGCGCGACGATATCCACGACCGGCATGACACCGGACGGTCCGCGCTTGCGCCGCGCGACCCCGGCCGCGTACAGCAGCGTGAATCCGCCGCCCACCCAGACGCTGGCACACAGGACATGCAGCAGTTCGAACAACGCGTACGAGTTCATCTCCCCTCCCGCACCCGAAGGTGCGCATGCATCCCTGCCCTGCGATCCGGACCGCGGCGCCCGAACCGATCCGTTCGTGCCGATCCACGGTGCGCTGAAATGACGCCGAGCGCCACGTGGCGGCAGGCCCTGTCCATCGATGGCATCGGCGCCGGATCCGCGCGCACCGGCACGCGTTCGCTGACGCCGGCACGGGAGGTGCGTCGATTCAGTCCGACAGCGATATCAGGAACGCTTCCTTGCAACCGGAAAGCGTGATGCCCAGTTTGTCGATGCGTCGGGCACGAACCGTGTTGGAAACCATGGACAACGGAATCAGGAGCAGCATGCCGACCGTGAACGCAGGAATGACGATCGGGGTGTAGCCCTCGTAGGCCGCCACGCCTCCGGCAAGCATCAGCAGCAGGAACGCCCCCAGGAACATGAGGATCCGCGAACGCCGGGAAGCCTTGTGCTCCGGACAAAGGGCAGGCGTGACCTGCGCCGACTTGCGGATCACCAGCGCAACGATGGCAAACAACAGCAGATTGAGAAGCACCAGCAGGTACAGCCAGGGCGTATACCAGTACACGCGGCGCGTCTTGACCGGGTCCGATACCTCGGCATTGCACACGATGCACCGGCACGGGAGGTCCGAGCCGACCGGAATGAACACGTACTTGCCTTCCCGCCGGCAGCGGGCCGTCACGCGGTCGGACGAAGCGAAGGATCGGGGGGTGGCGTACGGGTCGTCCATGGCGTGATTCCTGTTCCACGTTGAAAGAAGAAACCGGCTTCAGCAACCGAATCTACCCCATCCCGTCCGCGTCCGGAAGCAGGTCGCCCGTGCAGCAGATCAACCGTTCGCCAGCCCGGTGGTCGCATGCCCTGGACCACGGTTCATGGGCCGGTGGCAGGCGGGCGATATCGCCGGCATCCGGTACCCGGGTGCACAAGGTTGCATGAGCCGGGCGGCTTCATGGCGTGCCCTGCAGAACGTGCCCTTGCCGGGGATCCATGGCCAGGCTGGATTTTGTGTCACCCTGAATGGCCCCCGGGGAGCAAGTCCATGTCCATCGATGTCGTCGGTGCCGCCTTCGGACGCACCGGCACGCCACGGCCGGCACCCACTTCGTCGGACTGTCCGGAGGATCGAGGCGGGCGCAAGCATGAACTTGCCCGGGACCGGCCGGTCGAACGGATAGGGATTGGCGAGACAAGGCGGCGATGCAACCGCCCGGAGTGCCCGATGCCCGTGAAACGATGGTTGCTGACCGTTCTTGTGATCACCACCTTGCTGGGAAGCACTGCGATGGCCGTTGAAACACCGGACTACAAGGTCGTCCAGCAGGACGGGGCCTTCGAAGTGCGTGACTACCCGTCCCTGGTGGTGGCCGAGGTCACCGTGGAAGGGGACCAGAAGGACGCCGCCCGAAAGGGCTTCCGCATCCTCGCCGGCTACATCTTCGGTGGCAACAGGCAACGGCGGAAAGTGGCCATGACGGCGCCCGTGACCCAGCAGGCGTCCAGCGAGAAGATCGCGATGACCGCCCCCGTGGAGCAGACCCGGGACACCACCGGCGCGTGGGTGGTCCGCTTCACGATGCCGAGCGCATGGACACTGCAAACGCTCCCGGTGCCCGACGACGCCCGGGTCCACCTGCGCCAGACCCGGCCCGCCCGTTTCGCCGTCCTGCGTTTTTCCGGAGTGGCCCGGCCCGACGTCGTGCATGACAAGTCCGAGCAACTGCGGGCGTGGGTCCAGTCGCATGGCCTGCACGCCATCGGGGCGGTTTCGCTGGCGCAGTACAACCCGCCCTGGACGCCGTGGTTCATGCGACGCAACGAAGTCATGATGAAGGTCGAGCGCTGAGACGAACCAAACAGGCGCGCGCCTTTCCCCGCACGGAACCGATCCGTTCCCCGCGCCCTGCGGTACGGACGTGTGTATGTAGCCTGGTCCCGGTTCCCCCGCCCACCGCTGTGTCACCCGGGCCCGGGCATGGGCGCGGTCAGCGCAGCGCGTCGAGCAGGTCCTGCCCTTCGCACAAGGGTGCGGAGCAGGCGCCGCCCCGGCAGACATAGGCGACCGCGGGGCCGCGTGCGCGGTAGCGATCGAGCGCGGGACCGGTGGATTCCGGACCGAGGCGGATGATGTAGGCACCCGGCTGGATGCGTGCGACCTGGCGGGCCCATTCGGCGACGCGTTCGTCGCCGCGCAGCACGACCAGCGGCAGCGGGTCGAGGAACGCATCCAGCGCGGTGAGCAGCGTCGGATACGCCTCGGGCGCGCGTTCGAGGTCGGCATGCGCCGCGCGCAGCACGCCTTCGGCGGCATCCAGATAGGTCGGCTCGGCCAGGAGATGGCCGAGGGCGGTGAGAACGCGCACGGCCGCGCCGGCGCCGGAAGGCACTGCATCGTCGGCGTAGCGGCGCGGGCGATAGAGCACCGATTCGGCCCCGGAAGGCGTCATGG
The DNA here is from genome assembly GCA_963817755.1 of uncultured Gammaproteobacteria bacterium. Lineage (GTDB taxonomy): Bacteria > Pseudomonadota > Gammaproteobacteria > Xanthomonadales > Rhodanobacteraceae > Oleiagrimonas. The sequence goes on along the minus strand of CAWFPB010000003.1, from coordinate 402,627 downwards.
CGAGGCCGCCGCCGTCGGTGCGAAAGCGCTTCAGCAGTGCATCGGCAAGCTTCGTGGCCAGTGCGATGGCGGCGGCACCCTCGGTGACGGCCGCGACGGCGAGCGCGGCCTCGGCGAGGAACGCATGGTCCTCGAGAAAGCCCGGCTGGTAGGCCTCGCCGTCGAGCGCGCAGGCAAACACCTCATCGCCGTGCACGACGGTGCGTTCGAGCGCGGCCAGGACCTCCGAGGCGCGGGTGGCCAGGGCATCGTCCCCGAGGAACAAGGCGGCACGGGCCAGTCCGGTGACGGCCAGCGCGTTCCAGCCGGTCAGCAGCTTGTCGTCGCGCTCGGGGCGGCGGCGCGGGTCGCGTTCGCGCGCCAGCGCCGCGAGCTCGTCCTCGAAGCCGCCGTGACCGTGGTCGGTGCGAGCCAGGTGCCAGCGGCCCTCGACCTGCGGCTCGTCCTCGAGGCCGAAGGCCCGGGCGAAGGCCGGGTAGCGATCGTCGCCGACCACCGCGCGGACCTCGTCGCGGGTCCACACATAAAACGCGCCCTCCTCGCCGCCGGATTCGGCATTGAGGCTGGCGGCATAACCGCCGCCGGGCAGCGCGAGCTCGGCGTCCATGAAGCGCGCGGTGGCGCGGGCGGCGTGGCCGAACGCGTCCGCGTCGAAGCGCACGGCGGCCTCGGCGTAGAGGCCGAGCAACAGCGCGTTGTCGTAGAGCATCTTCTCGAAGTGCGGCACGCGCCAGGCGGCGTCGACGGTGTAGCGGAAGAAGCCGCCACCGACGTGGTCGAACAGGCCGCCGCGGAGCATCGCCTCGAAGGTGGGCCCGAGGGCGTCGCGGGCGCCGCGCGCCAGCAGGAAGGCAAGCTGCGGGGCCTGCGGGAACTTGGGCGCGTCGCCGAAACCGCCGTGCACCGGATCGACGCTGCGGGCAAGACGGGCCGCGGCGTGGTCGGCGGGCGCGAGCGAGAGCTCGCCGGCGGCCTCGGCGTCGCTGCCCAGGCGCTCGGCAAGCATCTTCGAGAGCCGGTTGCCCTGCTCGCGCAGCTCGCCCCGATGCTCGCGATACGCCTCCAGGATGCGGCGCAGGACATCGGCGAAGCCGGGCATGCCGTAGCGCGGCGCGAGCGGGAAGTAGGTGCCGGCGAAGAACGGCGTCCGGCCCTCCGGTTCCAGGAACACGGAGAGCGGCCAGCCGCCGCCGCGACCGTTCAGCGCCTGCTGCGCGACCTGGAACTGGGTGTCCAGGTCGGGCCGCTCCTCGCGGTCGATCTTGATGCTGACGAAATGCGTCGTTGAGGAGCCGCGCGACCTCGGCGTCGCTGAAGGCCTCGCGCGCCATCACGTGGCACCAGTGGCAGGCCGAGTAGCCGACGGAGACGAACAGCGGGCGGTCCTCGCGCTTGGCGCGCGCGAGCGCGGCCTCGCCCCACGGCTCCCAGGCGACGGGATTGTCCGCATGGGCGCGCAGGTACGGGCTGCGGGCATGGGCGAGCGCGTTCGCCATCGGTCCTCCAGCGGTACGGGGTGCCCTCCATGTAAACACAAAAAATAGGCACGGTCTCAGGTTGGACCACCCTGCAGAGGGATGTCGCCGCCTCCTTTGAGGGGAGATTCAAACGAGTGCAAGTGAACCTGAACCAGTGTTGGTTTGCGCTTTCGCCGAATGCACTTTCATCAGGCAAGAAACAGGCGTGATGAGCATGCCCACCACGCCTGCCCTCCATCCCTGGCAGATCACTCATGGATGCGTTGCGGTAATCCTTGTTGCCCAATTGCTCAAGGCCCCGCGTGTGCCACCACACGTGAACATCGGTACCGTCAGGTATTCGGCCAGGGTGCAACTATGGGCGATGTACTCCGATGCGATCCAGATCGTATTGCCATCGGCCGCAGCTGCGCCGTAGTCGCCCCAGCGTGGACGATTGCCGCCCAGATACGGGATGCCGGTAAAGCCGTCCCAGGGAGCGGCACCTTGAGCGGCGATGTGAACCTCACCGGCACCGGCCAATGCATCCAGGCCCGCATAGCCGGCACTGGGATAGTCGTTCGGACCCACGACGGTGAAGGCGATCACGCCTCGACCGCTGCTGGTCACGGCCGCCGAACCAAAGGTCAGATTCGCATCCGGCAAGGCCAGCGTGCCGTTGGCGACGACACCATGCGACTTGGGGTTGATCACGAAATAGCTGATACCCGAGCCATGGCTGCCATCCGCCAGCAGGACATCGGTATCCAGCGTGCCCCAGACCTTGCCGTTGGCATAGGACACCTGCTGCATGCGCGAGTCGTCCACTGCCAGGGGGCGAGGCGTCGAGTAGACAATGTTCGGATAGCCCAGGTAGGTCGGTGCACAACCGGGCGTGGCGAAGCAATCGCGCAAGGGGGCGTCACCCGGTTTTTGTTGCGCCAGGCTGCTGGGCACGGCGTACTCCTGCACCGGCAACGGCGAAACGTCCAGTGCCAGCGCTCCGGGCGCAGTGTCGATGGCTTTGGTGTTCGACACCGACCACAACCAGATCGTGTCGGACGTGCCTGACGGGTAGAAAACGGCATCCGAACTGAGCAGGTATTCGGTGCCGCCATGCGCACCGGCATGCGCCCCACCGGACGAGGTGGCCGGCCATACCGTGAACGCGGGTGCTGGAATACTCGGATCGCCACCGTTGAACAGTGCAACATTCACGGACGTAGAGCCCGAAGTAAGCGCCTTCTTGGAGATGGCGTAGATCTGCGCACCGTAGAAACCGCCACCGAACACCGCGAACTCGTTGGTGGTCAGGAAGATCGCGTGGGCATCGGCCCCGATGTGGGGGTAGTCGCCCAGGCAGAAGCCGCCATTGCAACCGTGATTTGGCGTGCCCTGTGTGCCGTTGTTCTGCACCGGCAGCCGATAGATCGTCCAGGATCCGGTGGGGTCGCTTGTCTGGCTGACCGCGATATCCAGATGGTTGTTGCCGGACAGGCTCGACGAGGTCCCCACGCGATCGAGCGTCAGAACGACCTGGAACCAGCGCTGTGTATCGGCATCGTAATAGCACGACGGATCGGTGACGAACGGACCGAACTCGCCCGTGCTGCGATTGATCGCCGCGGGGTAGCCGTAAAACGAATTGAGATCGACCGGACCGACCAGCTTGTTTCCGGACTGGTCATAGATGGCCAGCACGTCATTGACGCTCTCCATCACGAACCCATTTCCTGCGCACAGCCCCTGGTCGGGAGGCTCCACAGAAAACTGGTTTCCACCATTGGCGTAGCGCTGGTCGTGGAAGTTCAGGCCATCGAAACCCATCAGGAGTTCCGGGTTCGATTTGGCGCGCCCGGAATTCCCTATCCGGTCGATGCCCACATGCCCATGGGCAATGCTCCGGTTCACCAAGGGCTGTTGCTGTGGCAACGCTTCTTCATCGCCGGAACTGCCGTCCCCGGGGAACATCGCCGGGTCCCGTTCGAGGCGGGTCAGTGCTGCACCTCCAACCGGCGTGGTCGTGGGAACCGTGGTTTGACCTTTCTGGATCGTGAACGTTGTCGGAGGCGCTCCGAAAGCGCAGGTGGCCATCCCCAGGGTCGCCACCGCGACAAGAAATCGAATATTCATAACACGAGTCTCCCTACTTATTATTGGGTGATCGCGCCCCCTGCAGACATCCGGACCGGAAAACTCGGCCCATGCCTTCGCGGGATGCACAGAAAACCTGTGCAATCGACCACCCTACTCGCAATGCGACACGATGGGATGAAGCAATCGGCCTATTCGAAATTGCATATCGGATGAATGCACGAAGGACGATGGAAGTAGGATTTTGATCCCGGACTTCGCAATACGCTGTAACTGACGAAATCGGTTGCCATTCAGCAGAAACAGGCCCAGGCCAAGCCATCCCATCGATACGCTTCCGACTGCCACAAATGGAGTCAGGGCCTTTTCGATCGATTCGACGGATACGGCGGCCTTCCAGGCGCTCGAATCCAGGTGAACCGCCGGGGCCGAGCTCGCACCCGCACGGGGAAGTGATCCGTCCCCTGCGCTTTCTTCAGCTGGAGATAGGCGTACATTTCGTGCACGATCCCATCCGGTAGCAAACATGTTCCAGGTGCACTTTCCGACATCCATTCAAACGGGCGGAAGTGTCGCTGGCACCATTTGTTCTGTTGCACCCACGATCACCGGAGCCATCATGCGCACCTTACTCCTGGCAGGCATCGCCCTCGCCGCTGCACTGCATGGCGGAGCCGCATCCGCCTCGAATCGAGTCAGCACGAACCACGCGACGATCGACAAGCCAACTGCTCGCAGCAGCCTGCTGATCACGACCGATGCGCTGGCCAGGCACCTGCATGATCCGGATATGGTCCTGCTGCATGTCGGCGATGCGAAGGCATACAAAACAGCACACATCCCCGGCGCCCGCTTTGTGCAGCTGTCCGACTTCGATGCCCACGACGGCAAGCTGTCGCTGGAAATGCCTTCGGCTCAAGCACTGCAAAAGCGGCTGGCCGCACTCGGCATCGGCGCACATTCGCAAGTGGTCGTGTATTTCGGCAACGACTGGGTGTCGCCGTCCACACGGATCATGTTCACCTTGCAGGCGGCCGGGCTCGGCGCACGTGTCCGGCTGCTGGACGGCGGCATGCCCAAGTGGCGGCGCGAGGGCCATCCGGTCACCGACCGGGTCTCCGCCGCGCCGGCACCGGGCAAACTGGGAACGCTGCGCATCCATGCGCCCATCATCGATGCTGCATTCGTGCAAGCACACGTGCACAAACCCGGTTATGACCTCATCGATGCGCGCACACCGGACTACTACGACGGCACCAAAAAAAGTGGCGACCGTACGCACCTTCGGCGCGGGCACATTCCCGGCGCACGCAACCTGCCGTTCACCAGCGTCTTCAACCACGACCTGACGTTCAAGACGAAGGATCAATTGCTTGCCCTGTTCCGCCATGCCGGCGTCAAGCCCGGCGACCACGTGATGGTCTATTGCCACATCGGCCAACAGGCGACCGCGGTGGTGTTCGCCGCGCGCCTGGCCGGAATCGATGCGCTGCTTTACGACGGATCCTTCCAGGACTGGACGATCCGTGACTTGCCGGTGGACAAGTGAGAGAAAGGCCCGGCAAGTTTCCTTGCCGGGCCTGCCTTCATGCGCGAAATGCGCATCCGGGCATCAGGAATTACATCGTGTTGGCATTCTCGCCGCACTTGATCGTGCCGCACTTGAAATCGACCTCGGAGCCACGGGACGCAACCACCTGAACATTGATGTGCTCGGCAATGGCCTTGCCGTCTCGCTTCAGAGTGACCGTGTAGTTGCCCATCGGCATCCCGAGAGCCTTGTAACGACCGGTGGCGTCCACCTTGACCGTTCGACCGGCTCCGGTGTCGCTGTGCACGGTGATGCTGTCCCCGGCAGGAGCCTTGCCGAAAATCGAGCCCATCGTGGTCTGCGCACTGACCGTGGAGACGCTGGCCATGGCCAACGTGCCGATGACACCGGCCAAGGCCATACCACGGGCTAGACGTTTCGTGAGGGAGCGTATCGAGGAAGTGTTGTACATGAGTTACTACCTTGTTTTTCATGGGGTAAATGCGGGCCGCCCGGGGAATGGGCTGGATCCGCACAACGTGCGCGAACCATACGCTCGATGCCGGCATGAGGCCGGATGCTTCGAACGCATCATTCGCATTCGTCCGGCGCGGGGGAGCCCGCCGGATCGCGACGCGCAGGCCAGGAGCCTGCGGCTCTTGCCCACATGGGCAAGAATTCGTTCGACTACGGAAGCCACATGCCGCCGATGCTCATCCCACAGTTCAGCGCACAGGTGCGCGACAGAAGTGGAAGCCTCAGGGCTTCGATGTTCAATGTCATGGCGGCTCTTCGTTGAGTGAGGATCACAGTCATCGATGATGGATAACGCAAAAGCCGTGCCATCGCCTGCATGCTGCGAAAAGCTTCATTCACAAGCCGTTTTCGTCCTGCTTCGAGTCATGGACTCCCGTCCGCGGACACGTGCCACGGACACTCGCCGCGGACAGCGGACGCTTCCTGCAGCAGCTCAGGGTGTCAGGGAGAACGAACCGGGTCAGAGCCCCTTCAGGGTCCGCTCATCGCGGGACACAGGCCGGTGCGCTGGCCGCACGCGCTCATTGCGGCCAAGCATCGCTTCGATTTGTGCCTGGAAACCCGTCCCGCCCGGTGCACGTTGCTGCTGCACATGGACCCGAATTTCAGCCCACTGAATCGACTAGGGTTTCGTAGACGCTTAAGAGTTGTGTAAGGGACTCTGACCCAGTTAGCCGACCAGAGTTGTGTAAGGGACTGTGACCCTGAGGCTTCCGAGCACGCCCAACCCACAGATTGTGCAAGCGACCCGAATCCTGGACGCGCCCCCATTCAAACAGGCGTATGTGTTCCTGGAACCGTTTTTCTTCCTCGTGGGGCAAGATCAGCAGGCGTCATGATCCCGTACGTTTATGGTTTTTTCCCCTGTTGCCCAGGCAACGGCGTAGACTGATCCTGCGACGTGTTTCCGGTGGCCGCGCGCGCAATCAACCCGAATCCAGACCGCTTGCGTGTGAACATCCTCCAAGGGGAACGAAATGAGCAAGGGCTTGAATGCAAAGAAGAATACGATGAAGAAACCGGCACTGACGCTCAAGGAAAAGCGCGCAGCCAAGCACGCCAAGAAGGCGGAGTCACAAAGCACGGTGATCGCCGGCCTGGCCGCCACCGGCAAGCGGCACGGCTAGCGCCTGAAAGGGCCGCAGGGAATCGCCCTCGACACCTTTTGCCCACCCAAGGCTGGCTTCGCCTGAACAAGAAAAGCCCGGCTTCACGCCGGGCTTTTTGCATGTGGTCATCCAGATACAGCCGCCCTGTCCGAAAGACGCCTTGCTGCCCCCCGTCCCTTTTTTGCGCGGTTTTGGGCATCATTTGTCACTGCTCCCAACAACGCCCGGACATGCTTACCTCTCTTCCCCGCTTCCTGCGTATCCCGCTGGCGCTGCTGTTGCTCGTGCTCAACAGCGTGCTGCACATCGTGCCGCTGATGGCCGTTGCGTTGATCAAGGTCGTCGTGCCGGTGCCGGCCGTGCGCAAGCCACTCTCGCGGGTGATGGTGGCGATCGCGGAAAGCTGGATCGGCGTCAACAACGCCCTGTCCCGGGTGTTCACGCGCATCCACTGGCAGGTCGAGGGGCTGCAGGGCTTGCGTCGCGAGGGCAACTACCTCGTGCTATGCAACCACCAGAGCTGGGTGGACATTGCCGTCCTGCAGAAAGTGTTCAATCGGCGCATCCCGTTCCTGCGCTTCTTCCTGAAACAGCAACTGATCTGGGTCCCCTTGCTGGGCATGGCGTGGTGGGCGCTGGATTTCCCGTTCATGAAGCGCTATTCGGCGCAGACCCTGCTGCGTCGTCCCGAGCTGCAGGGCAAGGACCGCGAGACGACCCGGAAGGCCTGCGAGAAATTCAGGCACATGCCGGTGTCGGTGATGAACTTCGCCGAAGGCACCCGCTTCACGCAGGCCAAGCACGATACCCAGAAATCGCCCTATCGCTACCTGCTGCGGCCCAAGGCCGGCGGCGTGGCCTTCGTGCTCGATGCCATGGGCGAGGCACTGCATGCGGTGCTCGATGTCACGATCGTCTACCCCGAGGGCCCGTGCTCGATGATGGACCTGGTGGCCGGGCGCGTGCACGAAGTGCGCGTCCACGTCCGCGAGCGCCCGCTGGATCCGGCATGGGTCGGCAGCTACGACCAGGACCCGGCCTTTCGCGGACGGATCAAGACCTGGATGCAGACGCTATGGCAGGAGAAGGATGCCCAGATGGCACGCATGCAACAGCAAGACTGGCTTGATGGGGACAGGCTTCACGGGGACGAAGGCCGTTAATTGCGTTGTTGCACAACCCGCCTAGGGACAGATGACAGGCCCCAGCACCACCCCATCAGGGGGAAGTAACTGCCTCCGCCCCATCTCGACAGATCATGAGGCAAGAGCAGGAGACTTGATTACCCCGCCCCACCTTTTTCCTTCGCCCGCGCGCACCCACACCACAGAACACGCAAGCCAACGAAACCCTGATCGAACACCCATTCAAACGGATGAATGTGTACCTGGCACTGTTTTTACGCGCCTACAACGTGGTGACGGGAGCAAACGGCCACGGGCTGCGGTACACGTTCGATGCACCGCCCGCGGCGCTGCCGCTGGAGGGCATCTCCGGTTCCGGAGACAGCGGCGGCCCCCTCATCCTGGATGTGAAGGGCGAACAGGAACTCGCAGGCCTGACTTCATGGATCAAGCCGGGTGCGGACCATGGCCTGAAGACCGGGTTCTATGGCGAAGTGAGCTATGACGTTCGGATCTCGCACTAAGCCGGATGGATCGAAAAGGTCATGTCTTCGCATCCGTGTTGCGCTGCGAATGCGCACACTGGGAAAGGTGCCGCGGACGCGCGTCGGTGAGTCCGGGCGACGGACAGGGTCATGGTTTCATGGCATTGCCATGTCGCTTCCAGGAACACAGCTTAAATGGGACGCCATTTCGCCGACCAGTGAACCTGCCCCCGGCGCCATGTTTCATTCGCGCAGGCCGGATTTGTCCGCGGCGATGACGCCGCCTATCCTGACGAAAGGCATGAAGATCCTGAGGTTGTCGATGCGCTTCGCACTGCATTCCTTCCTGTGGCTTCTGATACTGCCCGGAGCGGCATTCGCGGGGCAGTTCAAACCCGCCCTGCTCGCCCACGCCCAGGGTACCTACCGTTTTGCCGACGGTACCTGCGTGACCGGCGGGCGCATGGACGAGGACGGCATCCGTTTGCTGTACATGGATGTGTGGACCAACCGCCAGGGCCTGCTCCTGCAATGGCGTGACGGCAAGCTGGTCTCGCTCGTTCCGCCTGGCCAGGCCGCCCGACTGGATCCGGCCGGTGACCGGCTCACGCTGACCGGCCCGGATGGTCATGCCCGCATCGCGCATCGCGTGCATCGGCCCGACGCACGGGCCATGCACTTTGCCAGCGGCACGTTGCAGCTGGCCGGCACCCTGTACACCCCGCACGGTGCCACCGGCCGGTTGCCGGCCGTGGTGCTGGCGCACGGCTCCGGCCCGGTGGACCGTTTCGCTGGCACCTGGATCACCTACTTCACCAACCTCGGTTTCGCCGTGCTCTCCTACGACAAGCGTGGCGTCGGCGAATCGCAAGGCAACTGGCACACGGCCAGCTACGTGGACCTGGCCGGCGATCTCGATGCCGCGGTCGATTGGCTGGCCCGCCAGCCGCACGTCGACCCGGCACGCGTGGGGGTCCATGCCACCAGCCAGTCCGGCTGGTACGCACCGCTGGCCGCCGCGCGCGACAGGCACGTGCACTTCCTGATCCTGCGCGCCGGTCCCGCCCTGTGGACCGGGCCGGTGACGCAGCATGAAAACATCAGCGACTGGCGCGCCGCGGGCATCCCCGAAGTCGATATCGCCCCGGCCGCCGCGCTGTGGCTGCGACTGAACGCCATGGCCCGTCGCGGCGGCACGCGCGCGCAGGCCCAGCGCCTGATCGATGCCGCCGCCGGCAAACCCTGGTTCAAACCCACATTCGGTGAACATTGGCGCCACGTCGATGCCGATGCCTGGCGGCGACGGCAGATCAACGCCAGGCTGGACCCCGCACGCACGGCAGGCACACTGGACATCCCGGTGCTGTGGTTCCTGGCCGAGAACGACCAGAACGTGCCGTACGCCAGGAGCCGTCGCGCCATAGAGCATGCAAAACGCCAGACGCATGCCGACATCACGCTGGTGACGATTCCGCACGCACCGCATTCGTTCCTGGTCAAGGACGCCGCCGGCGCGGTGCACTACACCCGTCATTATTGGCCGGACATGGCGCACTGGCTGCATGCTCGCGACTTCACCGAACGCACCTTCACCGCGTGCGGGCCATAGATCGTCGCCGCCCATTGCAGATACCGGCCAACCGGATCGGGGCGCTTTCCGCACGCTGCAACAGGCCACGACCTCGCACGACGCGGTCAGCTTGAGCTTCCACCTCGGCTGTGGCGCAGCCATGCCCCCGGTTTGCCCGACGTCACCTCGGTGCGCCGGCCCGGCCGGCATAGGCCAGCCCCAGCCTGAACACGGCCCACAGCGGTCCGGTCACCGCATTGGCAATCAGCGTCCAGCCGAAATCGGGCTGAAACGCGATGAGCGTGCCCAGCGGCGCCCCGTTCAGTGACGGCACCAGACCAACACAGACCCACGCGGCGGCAAGCGTAGTCAGCAACGGGAACCACAGGCTGAACAGGCCGAACCGCCCTGCCCGGGACTTGGCGCGAAGCCTGCCACGGAAAATCCACGCCCAAACCATGCTGAGCACGTACAGGATCGGGAGCAGCACGAAGCCGATGAACAGCGCCTTCTGCGGCCACTGGGAACGCTCGCCATCGACTTTCAGGCCCAGCGCCCTGGCGGTGATGCCGTCGCGCAGCGGCGCCGTCTGCAAAAATCCAAGCCCGCTTCCCGCGTTGACCAGCACGACCACCGCCTTGTTCCCGGCGGGCATCATCGTGGCGAGTGTCTCGAACCCGGGGCTCGCGCCGCTGTGCCAAACCGTTCCGTTTGCGGTATCCACATACCAGCCCAGACCGTAGAACGGAGACGCCTTGCTCGCCGGACGCATCATCAGCGCCTTGTCGGCGGCGCGCAGCACGTCGTCCTTGCCATCCATCATCATGCGCAGATAGCGCGCCATGTCGCTGGCACTGGCGACGATGCCGCCTTGCGGGGCCGTGGCGCGGTCGGTGCGGTTCGATGGCAACGGTTGCTCGGTGCCGAACCACGGACGATGCCCGGTCGCCATGGCGGGATGGACCCTGCCGTCGGCGACGAAGCTGTGGTTCATGCCGAGCGGCTGCAGGATATGGGTGGTCACGTAGGCCTGATAGGACTGTCCGCTCAGGACTTCGACCAAGCGCCCGAGGATCTGGTAGTTGATGTTGGAATAGGCCCAGCGTTCACCGGGCCGATAGGCCGGCGTCACGGCGTGCAACTGTTCGACGCGTTCGGCGAGCGCGTCCATGCCATGGGTGCGCCGGGCCGGCGCGGTGTTGCCCTGCCGTGTGGAAAAGCCGCTGGTGTGGCTGAGCAACTGGCGGATGGTGATGGCGCCGGCGGGCCGGCCGGCGAAGCCGTGCAGATAGACCGACAGGCGGGCATCCAGGTCCACCTTGCCCGCCTCGACCAGCTGCATCACGGCAAGCGCGGTGAAGCTCTTGGAGATCGAACCCAGCAGAAAAGGCGTGTCCGGCGTGATCCTGCGGTCGCCTCCAAGCCGCGCCACGCCACGCGCGCCCATCGACGTGATCCGGCCATCGGCCACCACGGCGTACGCGACACCGGGCATCCCGGACGCAGGCATCTGGTGATCGATGAACGCCTTGATCGATCCTTGCGGTGCGCCTGCCTGCAAGACCGTGCATGGAACACATACCAGCAGCCATAGCCATCGGCGCTTCATCGACTCCCTCCCGCTCAAAGGCGAACACCAGGTAGGAAACGCCAACTCGCCGCGCCCCGTCAAGGACGCAACAAGCGCGCGCCTCCCCGGCATACTCCACCCACGCGAGCCGTCCACCGACGGTCACCCAGGCGAAGGGCTTGCCGAAACCGCCGTTCAGCGTTTGCAGGTACTGAAGCCGATCAGCCGGTACAGGGGGCAGAAGTTGAACAGCCCCGTGGCCAGCGGCACGACGCCGATCCACGCCCACACGGGCCCGCCGGTCACCGCCCACACGATGAGCAGCGCACCGACGACGATACGAAGCCACTTGTCGACAACACCTACATTGGATTTCATGCGCATGCCCTCTGGAAGATATGCGCAGGATGGCATTTCCGCGCCGTGCGCCCTTGACCGCAGTCAACTGCAGTGGCGAAACCGCATGTCGCCGAACACATGGCGTCAGGGACCATTTGAGCCCCCCGCGCGCCCAGCGCAAAGGTCACAAACGGGTCACCATTTCGCCGCCCCCGTCAATAGAACCAAAAACGCCCGTCTCCCCGCTGCCGGGGTCAAGCCCGGCGACCATGTCATGGGCTACTGCCACATCGGCCAGCAGGCCACCGCGGTGGTGTTCGCCGCGCGCCAGGCCGGCATCGACGCGATACTTTATGACGGGTCCTTCCAGGACTGGTCGATCCGCGACTTGCCGGTGGCGAAGTGGGATACGCGCCCGGCGTCCGTAGGTAGATCGACGAATACCGATCGATGCGCTGCTTTGTAATGACTCCTTCCTGGGCGGGTCCATCCGTGGGCCCCGAAGGGAATGAAGGCGGCCAACAGATGCATGTGTACCGACGCCGTTGTTGTGCTCGCTCCGACATCATTTTTCTTATTTTGTGCCTGTAACTATCTGCACGTGTTCCGATGTCAGGGACAATGCTACGGTCCATGGCGTGATCCGGAAACTGCGCGTCATTCAATTCAAGCGCCGGTTTTGATACCTACACCGCACAACAGCGACAAGGGCATGAAATGAATGACTTCCGGAAAGCCGGCGGCATCGCGGCACTGCTTCACTCTGCATCCTATGTCATCTCCATAGGTTTATATCTTTCCGTGCTGTCACCCGTTCTTGACGCAGATCCCGCCAAGTACCTGGGCATGGTTTCCGATTATCAGGGCCTCATGTACGGCTGGATCCTGATCGCCTATTGGGCTTCCGCCATATGCTTGATCGTGACCGCGCTGGCGTTCCATGACCGCTTGAAAACCAACCGCCCTCTCTTGATTCAGACCGCTACCGTTCTGGGTCTTGTCTGGGCGGGCCTGATCATCGCAAGCGGAAACCTCATGCTTCATGACTTCGGCGAAATCGCAAAGATTCACGCCCGCAATCCAGATCAGGCCGATACCGTCTGGCTCGCGCTCATGAACGTGGAAACCGGCCTGGTCAGCGGTAATGAACTCATCGGGGGCTTGTGGGTACTGCTAGTCAGCTGGGTTGCCCTGAAGTCGGGCTGGCTTCCCAAGACACTCAATTACCTCGGCCTGCTGGTCGGCATCATCGGCATGGCTTCCATCATCCCGGTGTCGTCCGATGCAGTGATACTTTTCGGGCCTGGCATGATTGCATGGTTCGCTTGGGCGGGAATTGCGATGTTGCGCGATAAAGCAAGAGTGCAACCCGTCTAGCCATCCCGTCGCAGCATCGAGGCCGCACTCCATCCAGGGCGGACGTGCTCCAGGGGGTACGAACGAACCGGAACGAACCGGGTCAGGACCTGAGGTTGCCCAAGAATTCATCCCGGCACCTGCACCTGCTCCAACACGTCCGGTGGCAACCTTCGCAGCCTCTCGAAAACACGGGTCAGAGTAGACTTTTCAGGACTGACTAGAGAGAAAGTGCACTCTGACCACTGTTTCCGCAAGCGCACACCTGGACGGAAACCGCGTTGACCGACGAGTGATTGGCTGACAACCAGAAGGGTGACTGGCGCGATCCTCGCGCCATGAAGAAACGCAGTGAAAGTCGGACCGAAGGCTACGTGGCACCGATCTCCCCGGCCCGAATCGGGCGTGCCACGCGGACTCTATCGCCACGTCCCCCGAATGACTTACGGAGATTGGCCGATACCCAGCATGTCGAGAACGGCACAGACTGGTGGGTGGACTCCATCCATGCACTCGCAGCGGGAGAACGCAGATGAAATCGTGCACGTACCTGCTCGCTTTCTGCCTCCTGGCGGCCGTCATCCCGACCCGGTCGCGCGCCCAGGACAGCCTCATGCAATCGTCGCGCAACCTGTTCAAGCCGCTACCCACGAACCACCCGACATCAAGGGCATCCGGAGCACGCCGGCGCGGGTCGAGCTGGGCAAGCAGCTGTATTTCGATCCGCGCCTGTCCGAAAGCCACGCCATCAGCTGCAACAGCTGCCATCGCATCGGATTGGGCGGCGTCGACGTGCAGGAAACGTCCCTCGGCCATCGTTGGCAGCGCGGCCCCCGCAATGCGCCCACTGTTCTCAATGCGGTCTTCAACACCGCGCAATTCTGGGATGGCCGCGCCAAGGACCTCAAGGAGCAAGCCGGCGGACCGCTGGTCAATCCGATCGAGATGGCAACGACCCAGGCACACGTGGTCGAGCAACTGAAGGGCATACCGGGCTATGTCCGCGCATTCGACCAGGCCTTTCCCGGCCAGAAGCAGCCCATCACGTTCGAGAACGTGCGCGACGCGATTGCGCTGTTCGAAGCGACCCTGATCACCCCGAATGCGCCCTTCGACCGCTACCTCAAGGGCGATGAGAGCGCCCTGGATTCGGAACAGAAGCGGGGTCTGGCCCTGTTCATCAACAAGGGTTGCGCGGCCTGCCACAACGGCATCAACCTCGGCGGCGGCATGTACGCGCCCTTCGGCGTCGTCGAAAAGCCGGGTGCCGACCTCCTGCCGCCGGACGACAAGGGCCGGTTCGCGGTGACCAAGACCGTCAGCGATGCCTACGTCTTCAAGGTCCCCACGCTGCGAAATATCGCCCTGACGCCGCCCTATTTCCATTCCGGCAAGTCCTGGAGCCTGCGCCAGGCCGTCGGCGTAATGGGCAGCAGCCAGCTCGGCATCAAGCTCAGCGACAAGGACATCAGCGAGATCGTCGCCTTCCTGCACACGCTCACCGGCCAGCAGCCACGGGTGATCTACCCCATCCTGCCGCCCAGCGTGTCCTCCACGCCGCGGCCCAAACCTTGATGGGTCGAGGAAAAAACAGTGTCAGGGACTTTATGAGCGGACACCATGTTCCGTTCATGGACTGCGTCGCGAGAGGACGCTGTAGTCCGGTCGGCAGGACTTGCCGGCACGCGCCGGGTGCACAAAAGCTCTACATTTGAAATGTCTGCTTGACGGGGAAGCTTACGCTAGCGCCCGAGCCGACGTCAGAAATTGTCCCTGACACCTATTTTGGACACCTTTTTTGCGGCTTCATGCCGGGCTTTTTGCATCTCGGAACCCGGGCAGCAGCGCCATCCGGGCGAACGAGTTTCAAACGACTGTAAGGGGCTCTGACCCGGTTAGTTCACCCCCGCCCCCTTTGGGCGGCGCAAGCGGCGGGCAAGCCCGCCGCCAGCACGTCCGGGAGACCGGCTCAGTCCACGCGGCCACCCAGCGCGAGGATCTTGCGGCGATATGCATCGGCCTTGCCGTAGCCGGTCTCGAGGGCCAGACGATAGGCGCGGCGGTATTCGGCCAGGGCATCGGCCTTGCGTCCGGCCGCCTCGTAGGCGCTGGCCAGCCAGGCATGGTTCTGCGGATAGCGGTTGCCGGCATAGGCCTGTGCGTTGCGCCGCAAGACCGCGATGGCGCCATCGGCGTTGCCGATCTTGAGCAGGTGCAGTCCCAGCGGCACGTACAGGTCCTGGGTCTGGCGTGCCGAGGCGCCGTACTTGTCCCGAATCATGCGCTCGTGGGCAAGAAAGGCGCTGGTGGTGAAGTGATGAATCACCGCATCCGGAAGGCGAAGGTCGGCGAAGACGAATTTCACGCCGCGATAGAAAGTCCGCAGCGGCGCGGACATGTGGCCCTCGCCGTCGAACTCGCGATAGCCCACGCGCATGCCCTTCGGCTGGTTCGCCTTCACGGTGTCGACGAACCGCTTCAGCTCCTGGCGCATGCCCAGGCCGTCGTCGGCGCCGATGCCGAAGTACACGGACGTGTTCAGTTTCGGATGCGCGGCGAGAAACGGACCGACCGCCTTGCGCATCTGCTCGTGATTCCACCAGAAAGCCGGCGACATGATGATCTGGGCCTGGAACAGCTTCGGATCCTGCATCCAGGCCCAGGCGCAGAACAGCCCGCCGAAGGAGTGGCCGGCGAGCACGCGGAAACCGTTGGTGCGGTAGTGCGCATCGACGAAGGGGATCACTTCGTCGCGCAGGTGCGCGAGCAGCTTCGATGCGCCGCCGCTCCTGGGGTTGCCCCGCATGCGCGAGGGCGTCATGTCCAGGGAACGATCGACGCTCTCGAGACCGACCAGGATCACCGGCGGCATGTCGCCCGAGCGCACCAGCACGTCGCGGGTCCCGGCTGCGTGGCGGATGTTCTGCATGCCGTCGAGCAGGTAGATGACCGGATAGCGCGCCTTCGATGCGGCATAGCCCGCGGGCACGGACACCACGATCGTGCGCTCGTCGCCCAGCGCGCTCGAGGCGATGCGGTATTCGGTGGCCAGCGTCAGCGTGCCGGAACGGGTGACCGGGACTTCGGGAGCCGCCCGTGCGGTCGCGGTCCATCCGCACAGGGACAGCAGGGCGGGCAGTGCAAGAGACACGAGTCTGTGTCGGATCATGGGAATCTCGCTGCGAGGGGCCGGGCGTCCGGTCCAGCCGGACGCGGGATGCATGGCCGCGAAAGGGACTCCGCCGGCGGGACCCCGGGCGAAAGGAGACTGGGTCGCGGAGAAGCGATGTGTCCTATGGATGCGCCAGCGCGGCAAAAGGTTGGACGCAACGCAGGACGTCGGGCGCCAGCGCGTACCCGTGCAGGCCGGTTCCCGGGGAATGCCGGCTTTGAAGAAAGGGCGCTTTAGCGGCTTTAAAGAGGACGGAGGAAATCAAGCCACGCGATAGCCTACATGGATGGTAGGCTGCGCCCGACAGAACGCCTGCCCGATGGCATGCAACGCTTGCCGCATGCCACGCCAAGCCCGCATCGAACTGCCCGGCGTACCGCTGCATGTCACCCAGCGCGGCGTGAACCGATGCGCGATCTTCGTGGATGATGCAGACCGCGAGCATTTCCATGTCCTGCTTTGTGAAGGCATGTCTGAACACGAGATCCCGGTGCATGCCTACGTGTTCATGGGCAACCACATTCACTTGCTGGTGACGCCACCCGAGCGCCAAGCCCTTTCACGCGCCATGCGCCATGTGGGCCAGTGTTATGTCCGCGCCTTCAACCGTCGTCATCGGCGAGTCGGAACACTCTGGCAGGGCCGCTTCAAATCCTGCCCCGTGGATACCGAGCGATACCTGATGACGGTGTATCGCTACATCGAACTCAATCCGGTTCGGGCAGCCATGGTCACCCGGGCGGAACAGCACCGTTGGTCGAGTGTGCATGCCAACGTGAGCCTGCTGTCGGATCCCCTGGTAACACCGCATAGCGTGTACTTATCGCTGGACCGTGACCCGGTCAAACGCGCCCTCGCCTATCAGGCCTGGCTACGCGAGGGCGTGAACAGCGAAGATCTCGACCGCATCCGCACCCATCTACAGAAAGAACGCGCACTGGGCGACCGGACGTTCCAGGCCATGATCGAAAAAGCACTCGGCCGCCCCGCCGCAGTCCGCCCGCGCGGGAGACCTTGAAGGATCAAGGGGCAAGAGCAGGAGATGTAATTACCCCCGTCACCTTTTTTATCATGGATGTCCGGACACATCATCGAGCAGTACTTTTCGCAACCGCCGAAGCAACACCAGGGGGCCATGAATGCGACCGTCCGCATAACGCACGATCTGGGTGTTGAAATACAACAGGCGCGGCAGCGGAGGCGCCCATGCAGCCCCCTTTCGACAATGACCCGTGCGTTCAAGCCACTGCTCCGCCCTGGACCAGTCGGCGTTCCCCTGCACGGCGATGCTTGCAGCCAGCCCAAGGCGCAGGGAAGGCAGGGTGCCGAAGAAACCTCCGATGGCCCCGGCGCGCCAGACCCCACCACCCTTCAGGAATGCCAGCCCCATCAGCGCCCATAGAACCAGGAAAAACATCAGCTTGGGTGTATCCGACAACTGCCGGGAAAGTGATTCAATTCTTATGGCGTAACTTTCCATGTCCTACTGAACCTTCAAAGCATCCAGACTTCAACGCGCGTAAGTGAGCCGACCTCGCATTTCCATTCTGTGTCGACGAAAAATTAGCAGGGAGAATTAGCCACCCCCCTTTTGGACGCCGCGACCGTACACGCATTTTAACCGGTCAAATTAGGAAGAATTACTTTCCTCGATTACTAACCGGGTCAGAGCCCCTTAAGGGTCAGCTCATCGCTGGACGCAGGCCGGTGCGCTGGCCGCACACGGGCACAGCGACCGAGCATCGCTTCGATCTGTGCCTGGAAACGCGTCCCGCCCAGTGCACGTTGCTGCTGCACATAGGCCCGAATTTCAGCCAACCGGCTCTCGTCGATGCCTTCCCTGAACAAGTCCCGGTACGCCTGCTGCCTTGATGCAGGATTCGCGCCGAGCGCCAGATACGAGGCATGCGGGGCAAGGATCGGATTGGCTTCACCGAGCGCATTGCCGTGATAGCTGGACCAGCGATAGTCACGCAGCTGCTCCACCATGCCCGCACGCACGGGGTTCAACTCGATATATCGATGGCACAAGAGCAGATATCGTTCCGAATCCACCAGACAGGACTTGAAACGCCCTTCCCACAGCGTACCGGTACGCCGGTAATGGGAATTCACATGACCGACATAGTGCCGACCCAGCCACTGCATCATCCGCGAAACCGCACCCACCGATTCCGGAGTCACCAGAAGGTGGACATGGTTGGTCATCAAGACGTAGGCATGCACCCGGCATGCATAGCGCGATGCAGCCTGCCGCAAACCAGTCAGGTAGCAGCGGTAGTCCTCTTCGGAGAAGAAGCATGCCTGGCGGTCAATGCCACGCTGCACAACGTGCTGCGCAATGCCGGCAAGATCCGGCCTGGGCTGACGAGGCATCCGCGACTCCCTGCGAAATCCTCACCTTGCCCAAATCAAGCCAAGCGCGCCATCAGCCCAGGCCTACGCGACAGGTCAGCCAACAACCCGCAGTTCCACCCAACCTCGAACAACGGAATTCAAACGACTGTAAGGGGCTCTGACCCCGTTAGTTATCAGGCCTGGCTCCTTGAGGGCGTTAACAGCGAAGATCTCGACCGCATTCGCACCCATCTACAGAAACAACGGTCACTGGGCGACCGGACGTTCCATGCCATGATCGAAATAGCACTCGGCCGACCCGCCGAGGTCCGCCCGCGCGGGAGACCTCGGTGGATCAAGGGGCAAGAGCAGGAGACTTAATTACCCCCGTCCCCTTTTTCGCAGGCGTCGCCGTTTCGCTACCTGCTGCAACCGAAGGCCGGAGGCGTGGCCTTCGTGCTCGATGCCATGGGTGAGGCCTTGCACGCTGTCGTGGATGTGACGATCGTCTACCCGGGGGGCCCCTGCACGATGATGGACCTGATCGCCGGGCGCGTGCATGACATACGCGTCCACGTGCGCGAGCGTCCACTGGATCCCGAACTGCTGGGCGACTACGACCAGGACCCTGCGTTTCGCGGGCGGATCAAGGCATGGATGAACACGCTATGGCGTGAAAAGGACGACCAGGTGGCTCGCATGCTGCAGCCGCAGGACGGTGGATCGAATTAATTCCCTCCGTCCCGTTCGGTGAAATCGCCAGCGGAAGGCTCCCGTGTTGCGGCGCGACGGCATATCGCGCACGCTGCCTTCAATGACAGGGAAATGCTAATGAACAGGATCTATCGCATCGTTTTCAATGCCGCGCTCGGCGTGGTCCAGGTCACCTCCGAACTGGGCAGTGTCCAGGGCCGAAGCGCGAGCCCCGTGCAGGGACGCCGCCGCCTGCCCCGGCATGCCGCGTCGCTGGTCACTGCGATAGCGCTGGTGCTGGCCGTGGTGCCCTCGGCACCGGCCTTGGCGGCCACCACCCAGATCACCGGCCATGTCACCGGCCCAGCAGGTGGCCCCGGCGGCCATGCTGCGGGCACGTCCAGCGGTACCGGCGGAACGGGGGCGAACAGCACCGACAACGGCGGCACGGGTGGTAGCCCGGATCATGCAGGGTCGGCGGGTGGCGCCGGGGGCCGTGGTTACGGCGCGGGCGGCGCGGGCGGCGCGGGTGGCGCAGGCGGCCCGGTCGGCTACGGGAATCCAACCACTATCGCTACCGGCGGCGCGGGCGGCGGCGGTGGCGGTGGCGGTGGGTCGGGATACGTGATGCCCGGTACGGGGGGATATTCCCTGAACAGTGGGGATGGCCTCACGGGCGGCGCGGGCGGACCGGGGGGCTCGGGTGGCACGGGAAGCTATAGCCATAACTATGACTACATTGGTGGCACGGGTGGCACGGGCGGCTCGGGGGGTACCGGCGGCGCGGGGGTATACGGCAGCGGCTTCACGCTGACCAGCAGCGGCACGATCACGGGGGGCGCGGGTGGCACGGGTGGCCTGGGCGGCCCGGGGGGGCGTGGTGCTGACAATGGCTCTGACCAAGGTGGCACGGGTGGCACGGGAAGCTCGGGTGGTACCGGCGGCGCGGGGGTATACGGCAGCGGCTTCACGCTGACCAGCAGCGGCACGATCACGGGGGGCGCGGGTGGCACGGGTGGCCTGGGCGGCCCGGGGGGGCATGGTGCTAACGATGGCTCTGGCTATGGTCGCGATGGTGGCCTGGGTGGCTATGGCGGTATAGGCGGCTCTGGCGGCTCTGGCGGCACGGGGGTGTCCGGCAGCGGCTTGACGCTGACGAACAGCGGTACCGTCACAGGTGGTTCTGGAGGCTCAGGTGGCCCGGGTGGCTCGGGGGGCTCTGGCGGCGATGGCGGCGTTTATATGTATGCACCGGTTCACCCGGGTGGCTCGGGTGGCTCGGGGAACTTTGGCGGTACAGGCGGCTCGGGCGGCGCGGGCGGCGCGGGGGTGTCCGGCAGCAGCCTGACGTTGACCAATGGTAACGGCGGCACCATCACGGGCGGCCATGGTGGTACCGGTGGCACAGGGGGTTCGGGGGGTTCGGGGGGCTCGGGAGCCTCGGGCGGCGCCGGTGTCCATGTGGGTAACCCAAATGGCACGGGTGCCCCGGGGGGCGCGGGGGGCTCGGGTGACTTTGGTGGTACCGGCGGCACTGGCGGTACAGGCGGCGCAGGGGTGTCCGGCAACGGCTTGACGCTGACTAACGATAACGGCTCTACCATCACGGGTGGCGATGGTGGTGCCGGTGGCTCGGGGGGCTCGGGTGGCTCGGGCGGCTCGGGCGGCTCGGGCGGCTATGGTGGCACTGTGGGTGGCCCGGGTGGTCCGGGGGGCTCGGGTGGCCCTGGTGGCCCTGGTGGCCTTGGTGGTACCGGCGGCGCGGGCGGTACAGGCGGCGCGGGGGTGTCCGGCAGTGGCTTTAGCCTGACCAACAGCGGGACCATCTCGGGGGGCACGGGGGGCTCGGGTGGCACGGGGAGCTCGGGTGGCACGGGGGGTTCGGGTGGCTCTGGCGGCTCTGACAACGGCTATGTTTATGGCACGGGTGGCCCGGGCGGCTCGGGGGGATCGGGGGGCTCTGGCGGTACAGGCGGTTCTGGCGGCTCGGGCGGCGCGGGGGTGTCCGGCAGCGGCTTTACGTTGACGAACAGTGGGACCATCTTGGGGGGCTCGGGTGGCTCGGCTGGTACGGGCGGCTCGGGCGGCACCGGTGGCTCGGGTGGCACGGGCGGCTATGGTGGCGGCAGCACGGGCGCCTCCGGCAGCGCTGGCACCGCTGGCAGCCAGGGTTCCGGCGGCCTGGGCGGTGCCGGGGTGATGGCCACGGGCAACGCCACCGTGATCAACAGCGGCACGATCGCGGGTGGGCTGGATGGCAGCGGCACGGTGCAGGCCGATGCGGTGGATTTCTCCGGCGGCGGCAATACCCTGGAGCTGTTGTCTGGCGCCATCTTCACCGGCAATGCGGTCAGTGGCAGTGGCACCACCAACGGTGGCGATACCCTGGAGCTGGGCGGCAATACCAACACCACGCTGACGGGCACGCTGTCGACCAGCGCCCCGTCCAGCTATTCCGGCACGCCCGTGTTTGCTGGCTTCAACACCCTGCTCAAAACCGGCACCAGCACCTGGACGATCACCGGCGCTTCCGGCTCCACGCCCAACGTCATCGCTCACTGGTCCGTCCAGGGCGGCATCCTGCAGTTGAACGGCAACTTCAATCCCGCCAGCACCGATACGGTGAGCATCGGCGTGCGGCCCACGTCCACCACCACGGCCGTGGCCGGTACGGACTACGGACAGCTGTCGGTGAGCGGCACCGCCAACCTCAACGGCGAAGGGCTCACCATCAACGTGAACTCGGGCACCTACACCGTCGGCACGCAGTACACCATCGTCCAGGCCGGCACTCTGAACGGCACCTTCGGTTCAGTGGCCTACAACCGGCTGTTTGGCGGCTACATCACGCCGCAGATCAACTACACCGGCACCACGGCCCGGCTTGTCTTGGTCCCGGCCACGGGTGGATCGGGCGGCGCTCTCGGCCCGGCGTACACGACCGCCCAGGGCGTCAACATCGCCGGCTGGGGCACGCAGCTGGGCCTGCTTGATATCCAGCAGGGCCTGCTCAATCCGCAGGGCGGCACGGCACAGGGCATCCTGCGGGTCGACCAGAAACCCGACCCGGGCGTCTGGGCCCGCTATATCGACGGCAGCGGCAGCGCGGACGGTGCCCATCTGGACAACCAGAGTTTGCTGCTGGGCTTTGGCACGGAAGTGCGTGACGGCCTGGTGCTTGGCGCCGCCCTGAACCGTGGACGCGACCAGACCCGGACCACGGCCCAGAACGTCAGCACCACCGTCACGGGCGTGTCGGCCTATGGCCAGTACAACCGCGGACCCTGGTTCATCGATGCCACCCTGGGTGCAGGTCACCTGAGCACGGACAGCCACCGCCATCTGGATCCGACCGGCCTGGTCGCCAACGGCCACGCCGGCGGCAGCTACGCCGGCATGCTGGCCAAGGCCGGTTACCGGATCACCCGCGACAGCCTGTTCCTGACGCCGTACGCGATGCTGGGTTACCAGCAGACCCGACGCAACGGCTACAGCGAAGCCGGCGCCGGCCTGCTGGATCTGGTCTATGCGGGCCAGACCACGCGTCTGTCGATCGCCAGCGTCGGCGCGCGACTGGGAAGCCACTTGCAGCTGCGCGACACCCTCACCCTGTCGCCCTGGATCGAACTGGGCGCCATGACCTACGGCGGCGACACGCAGCAGCATCAGTCGGTGACCCTGGGGAACTACAACGAGGTGCTGCAGGCCAACGGCGCGCCCAACGTGTCCGGCGTGGTCCATGCCGGCGTGGCGCTGATGAGCAGCAGGAACTGGTCCGCCCAGCTGGCCTATCGCGGCCAGTTCGCCCGCCACACCCGCATGCACAGCGTCGACCTGAAGGTCGTCTATCGCTGGTGAGGCAGGCGCTGATTCACCTAAAAGGAGCACCCGCAAGGGGCTCTGATTCCGTTATTTCCCAGGCCATGATCGAAAATGCGCTCGGTCGACCCGTGGCCGCCCGGACACGCGGGAGGCCACGGCGCATCTCGAGGCAGAATCGGCAAACTTAATTACCCCCGTCCCCTTATGGGTGTCGTCCCCTTTTGGGTGTCCAGCTTGAGGCAGGATCAGGAGACTTAATTACCCCCGTCCCCTTTTTGGCTTTTTGGGTGACGATCCTGCTGGGCCGTGGTGATTTCGGCGGCAAGGTGCCGGTTGTCCAGGCGTAGGTTGTCGAGCACGATGGCGCTGACGCGCAGCGTGGACATCCAGGTGCGCAGGTGGTCCAGCAGGGTGGGTGATTGCCGGTAGACGGCCAGGATGGCGGCGGCTTCCTGGGCACTGATCGGCGACGGACATGCGAGCAGCTGCTGGGTCATGAGGCTGCTCGTCTCGTTGAAACAGTGGTCCCAGATGTACATCTGCACCGGCCAGGGCGTCAGTCCCCGGATCTGCTTGCGGTAGACCGGGTTGTGGTGGAGGATCATGGACGTGATGCCGTTGCCCGAAAGACGGTAGTAGTCCGACATGTGCCGCCTCAGGTTCTCGTCGGTGATGAGCGACATGTCGCCGTCACTGCGCAGCTCGTCGAAGGTGGTGCTGCTCAGCTCGAACGGCAGGATCTGGCTGGCCTGGTAATAGGCCAGGATCGTTTGCCAATCCGAATCGCCGGGCCGCTTGCCGGTCTCGCCGTAGGCCATGGCCTGCCGACCGTACACCCCGACCTTCTTCCAGTAGGTCAGGGCATGGCCGATATTCTGGCGATCGGTGGCCAGGTCGGCCTGGATGCGCCGGTAATACGACTGTGCGCGGGCATGGTCCAGGCGTTCCTGGTTCCAGTTGCTCACCTGAAGCGCGATCAGGATGCCGGCGACCACGATCACCAGTTCGATGAATACGGCCAGCCAGTCCTGTTCGCGCAGGCGTGAAACCAATCGTGCGGTTCTCATCACGGGGCTCCCCGGGTCGACTGACCGCCATCATCGGGCAAGGCGGGCTCGCAAGGAAAGTGTGATCGCGCAAGTCGCGCATTTCGATGGCTACGTGGCACCGATTTCCCCGGCAGCGGGGAGACGGGCGTTTATGGTTCTATTGACGGGGGCGGCGAAATGGTGACCCCGTTAGTTTTTGGCGACTACTAAGGAACTCTGACCCAGTTAGTTAAAAATTGTCCCTGACACCTTTTTTCAGACCGCGCAAGAATACTGAGCCCTGAGCACCCATCAGTTCAAACGGGTGCATGTGTACCGGAACCGTTTTTATTACCGAGACATCAAGGGCACCCATAACATGGGACAATATTCATAAGATAAACGGGGTCTGACTGTACACAAATAGTTATTATGTGGCCATCATGGATACTTATACTTTGCCGAGCAAACAAACTAGATGAATCAGAGCCTGTATAAAGGTTATAGGGGACAGCATTCTTAATGATTTTACGCTCGCCACTTGTCATGATTTTAGAATAAAATGACTCTGCCTCTTTGGGAGTATTGATGATTACCCAAAATCCCCGCGGATACGCTTTACAGAAATTGAAAGGATAGGATAGCAATTTCATGAATTCGAATTTCGAATTTGTTGCAGCAATTTCTTTTAATTTTATTGCGGCCTTTTGATTTTTGATCTGCGCATCTCTGTATTCGGGCCTGAAGATTGCAGGCCCGTTGACTGAAAACATAATCTTACGAGTTATGGTTTTACTAAAATAGATGACTCCATCAAGAGTATCGCAACTATCGTTACTTGTATACACCTTTTCATTAACATCCCTGAACTTGAGATCAATTCTTACAGGTGAATCTAATGAGTTAAGTGCACGGAACCTGATCACTCCATCCTTCATAACAGGACTGATCATTTCTACGGATTTTTCTGGATTCCCCTGGGCGTATCGACCAATGAGAATATTCTTAGATGCGTCATACCCAATTAAAAATCGGACATAGTGAGGGGTATACTCACTTTCAAACAACATAGAGTTTTTTGGATTACCCAAGACATGGAGAAAATCATGGAGATTACATTGCCTGGCGTTAACAGAAAATGACGTAAAGCCAAGTACAAACAAAGCAGCAAAACATATTTTACTGTTGTGGCGGCTCATGCGATTCACCCCTGACTCTAATCTTTACAAGTTCATTTAGTATGCATTGAAACCCGAAGGGGTCAGAGCAATTTTCTCATCAGTTCAAACGGGTGTATGTGTACCTGGAACCGTTTTTACCTTTAACCGACGCCATCGGCGCGTCGGAACGCTCTGGCAGGGACGCTTCAAATCCTGCCCCGTGGATACAGAGCGCTACCTAATGACGGTATATCGCTACATCGAACTCAATCCGGTTCGTGCCACCATGGTCGAGCGAGCAGAGCAACACCGCTGGTCGAGCATCCACGCAAATCTGGGTTTGCTCATCGATCCACTGGTGACACCGCATCCGGTGTACCTTGCACTGGACCGCGATCCAGTCCAACGCGCCCTGACCTACCAGGCCTGGCTTCGCGATGGCGTGAATGACGAAGAACTCGAGCGCATACGCATCCATCTACAGAAGGAACGCTGCTTTAAAGGGGACTGCTTTAAAGGGGACGGGGGTAATTAAGCCACGCGATAGCCTACATCTTTAAAGGGGACTCTTTAAAGGGGACGGGGGTAATTAAGCCATGCGATAGCCTACATGGATGGTTGGCTGCGCCCGACAGAACTCCTGCCCAATGGCATGCAACGCTTGCCGCATGCCACGCCAAGCCCGCATCGAACTGCCCGGCGTACCGCTGCATGTCACTCAGCGGGGCGTGAACCGATGCGCGATCTTCGTGGATGATGCAGACCGCGAGCATTTCCATGCCCTGCTTTGTGAAGGCATGTCCGAACATGAGATCCCGGTGCATGCCTACGTGTTCATGGGCAACCACATCCACCTGCTGGTGACACCACCCGAGCGCCAAGCCCTTTCACGAGCCATGCGCCATGTGGGCCAGTGTTACATCTTTAAAGGGGACGGGGGTAATTAAGCCACGCGATAGCCTACATGGATGGTTGGCTGCGCCCGACAGAACTCCTGCCCAATGGCATGCAACGCTTGCCGCATGCCACGCCAAGCCCGCATCGAACTGCCCGGCGTACCGCTGCATGTCACTCAGCGGGGCGTGAACCGATGCGCGATCTTCGTGGATGATGCAGACCGCGAGCATTTCCATGCCCTGCTTTGTGAAGGCATGTCCGAACATGAGATCCCGGTGCATGCCTACGTGTTCATGGGCAACCACATCCACCTGCTGGTGACACCACCCGAGCGCCAAGCCCTTTCACGCGCCATGCGCCATGTGGGCCAGTGTTATGTCCGCGCCTTTAACCGCCGTCATCGGCGGGTCGGAACCCTCTGGCAGGGCCGCTTCAAATCCTGCCCCGTGGATACCGAACGATACCTGATGACGGTGTATCGCTACATCGAACTCAATCCGGTTCGTGCAGCCATGGTCACCCGGGCAGAACAGCACCGTTGGTCGAGTGTTCATGCCAACGTAGGCCTGCTGTCGGATCCTCTGGTAACACCGCATAGCGTGTACCTATCGCTGGACCGAGACCCGGTCAAACGCGCCCTCGCCTATCAGGCCTGGCTACGCGAGGGCGTGAACAGCGAAGATCTCGACCGCATCCGCACCCATCTACAGAAAGAACGCGCACTGGGCGACCGGACGTTCCAGGCCATGATCGAAAAAGCACTCGGCCGACCCGCCGCAGTCCGCCCGCGCGGGAGACCTCGGCGGATCAAGGGGCAAGAGCAGGAGACTTAATTACCCCCGTCCCCTTTTTGGCAACGCAGTGGAAGTCGGGCCGATGGCTACGTGGCACCGATCTCCCCGACAATGGGGAGACGGGCGCTTATGGTTCTATTGACGGCGGCGGCGAAATGGTGACCCCTTATTTTTTGGCACTTATGGATCTTCGCGTCCGACAGGATCAGGAGTATTGATTACCTCCATCGCATTTTTCTGAGCGGGCGTATCAACGCGTTCGATACTGGTCCCAAACCAGGACCGTTTTCCGATGACACTCAAATAGCTGCCGACTTCCACGCCAGACGCTTCTTCGTCGTCCAGACAAACCGTGTGCATGGGCACGTCATCAAACTTGAACAACGTGATGTGGTTGGGACACAGCCAGCGGTAGCGGTACATGCCGTGGTCTCTGTATGCAGTCTCGACCAGGAACCTGGCCTTGTACGGCGTGCCGATAAAAGCGTTGATGGCTTGCGGAAGGTTCCTTGCATAGGCAACGTAGAAAACCAGAAAAGAAACGACCGGCACAAGAATCCCTTTCACCAGCACGCGCTTTCCCGTCGTAACAAGGTTTTCCGATTCCCGTTCTGTTTTGCTTGGTCGCATATGCAGCAATAACGACATCGTGAGTAATGTACAAGCCGCCACGACTGGCCAGAAAAAGGCATGCAAGCATGCCCGGCTCACGAAGAACCCTTTTTCAGTGAAGCTATATATTAGAAGCAGAAGATAGGCAGACAGCAAGAATAACGCATGCAGCAGCACGCGCGGGGATGGTTTTCCTGAACTCTTGCGCCTGGTTTGAATCATGGCATGCCCTGAAAATTAAAACGCAGCCCATAAAGAAAAAAGAAAAAGGGGTCAGAGTAGACTTTTATCCTACCCATCATGTAAAAGTGCACTCTGACCCCTGCTTTGCCCGTATGTGCACCTGGAACCGTTTTTTCAAACGAGCGTATGTGCACCTGGAACCGTTTTTGTGAACCATGCAAGAAAAACGCTTACCAGACAGAAAAGGCCAAGCACGGTGACCATAACAGTCCCGGCTAGAACTTTGCCGCGCGGCGCGTCCATACAAGAAATAATTGTATAAAAATATCCAAAAATTGCAGATGATATAAGTGGCATTATATAATGGAAATACCAACCATCCTCGCTAAACCCTCCCTGAAACTTCATTGCAAGCCACATAAGCACTTGAATTAAGAACGTGGCAATGGCAGCTCCTACAATAGCGGCAAAAGGAAGAATTGGCCATCTCCACCATTTTGATTCAGATAATTCGGATTCTATATACATAGCGCGACCTTGCTTCTAGTTGGATCGTTGGTCAAGATTTAGAGACTTAATTACCCCCGCCCCCTTTTTTGGGGGTCTGGCGCGATCCTCGCGCCGAGAAGAAACGCAGCGGAAGTCGGACCGATGGCTACGTGGCAACGATCTCCCCGGCAGCGGGGACGTAAGCTTCCCCGTCAAGCGACAGTTCATAAGTAGAGTTTCCGGCGTGCTTTCGTTGACGGTACTCGAGCGGGCGTCGATCTGCCCAGTGAGTCATGAGGTCGCTGCTCGTTGTATTCGATCATCCACCAGTAGACGGCCTCTCCGGACATCCTCCCGACGTCGCAAGAACAGATACGCGCTCGAGCAGCTTCATCGCGCAAGCGTGCGGTTGAACCGCTCTATGTAGGCGTTCTGGTTCGGCTTGCCAGGCTGGATGTACCGGATCGCCATGCCGTCCTCCTTTGCCCACCTCATGAAGGCCTCTCCCAGGAATTCAGGTCCATTGTCGGTGCGCAGCACTTGCGGCAGCCCTTGCGTCACTCCAGATCTGCTCGAAGACCCGCACCAGCCGTTCCGAGGTATCGACGTATCCACCTCGATATGCAGCGCCTCCCGGTTGAAGTCATCCACCACGTTGAACATGCCGGAAACGCCGCCCGCAGGCCAAGGCATCCGCCATGAAATCCGCTGACCAGACCGCATCAGGCTCAGGCGGGCACATACAAGGGCACGCCGCTCCCGTTTAGGCAGGCGCCGCCTAGCTGCCCGTCGCAGGTTCAATCTCATGCATTGTACACCCGATAGATTCGCTTGTGGTTCCAGCTGGCCCCTTCCAACCGCAGGCGCTGGCAGCACTTCCAGAACCCCCGGCTCGGTCGTTCCTCCACCAGGCCGCGCCAATGCAGCCACCAACTTGGCATCCCGCACCATCCAGCCCACCGGTTCCTCGATACCGCCGAACGAGCCAGACCCACGCAAGTCAGGCCCTGACCACGGAACGCCAGTGCTGCCGCTACCAGATACCGGGCCGCTTCCCGCTCGCCCATCCGGCCTCAGAGTTTTTTTGCGATCAGATCCTTCATCGCCGCATTCTCCAGCGCCATTTCGGCAAACATACGCTTGAGCTTGGCATTCTCCGCTTCCAGTTCCTTGACCCGCTTCAGGTCCGAGGCCTCCATCCCGCCATACTTCGATTTCCACTTGTAGTAAGTCGGCATCCTGATGCCGGCCTGCCGGCACATTTCCTTGACCGGCACACCGCTCCGCCTCTTTCAGATCGAACGATCTGGTCTCGGTAAATCGGACTTCTTCATGAACCTCCTGGTCGGTAACCATGCCAGAAAGCTCTACTTTTGCGTTCTCCTATAGACGGGCACTTATGGTTCTATTGACGGGGGCGGCGAAATGGCGTCCCCTTTTTGGGGGCGGGAACCGATCTCCCCGGCAGCGGGGAGACGGGCGCTTATGGTTCTATTGACGAGGGCGGCGAAATGGTGACCCCTTATTTCCCAAACCAGAATCCTTATTTCGTGTTAACATTTTTACATTTATTAGAATTTTTTTACTTAGTACGGTTCGATTTTAATTTTATTTTTTGTGTCATTAATGCTTCATTGGAAGCGGTGGTAAAGGAAACTTTACTCCTAGCTTATCGAGCATTTCAAGAATTTGCTTTTTCTGCACCGACTCAATAGAGCCTTCATCAGTTTTTTTCATAGTTATTTCACGCGCCAATATTGTTAAATTGTGATTATAACCATGCTTGATCACATTAATTAGTGAACCAAACTCACCGTCCATCACTAGATAATCAGCTATGGTTCCAAGACCATAACGATGAGCATTAACGTCAGCGCCGTGATCTAGTAATAATTTAATATTGTCTCTACGGCGATATTGCTCTGCAACCATCAACGCACTTCTGGGTCCACTTCCCCATATGCTTGGATCTCCACCGTGCGCAAGAACCATAGATAGCCATTCCGGAGAGTCTGCCCCGGCAGCAATAAACGTTACAGAGTCCTCTCCATTGTACTTGTAATTTGGATTAGCACCCAAATCGAGAAGCTTCTCGAATCCGTCATGATTTCTACAATACATTACCCATAGGAGCACTGACCCTCCATCTTTACTCGTGGCATTCACATCGACCCCTTGTTTAGCCAACCGCTCCATTTTTTTCGTGTCCCCGCTGCACCCAGCCTCAGCTAGCGCCGACACTTTCGAATCTCCAAAAACCGCTCGTGCGTCACCTTTCCAGTTGCCAATCTTCACTTCACTACACCCCGCCACCTGGGAGGCGGCTCCAAGGACACAAAGTATACTGAGGAAAAGAATCCTCATTTTCATGAAACTACTGGCCATTGTTATAACCAACCCTGTTTTGTATTTGAGTTAACTGATAATTTACGGCATGTACGACATATGTCATTTCATGCTGCACCCCCCACGTTACCGGACCGAAATTGTCCCCGACACCTTTTCCGGCCGGATCACGTACAGTTCGGGCGCTGATGATCCCGTATGCATGATGCAAGCGCTTCCCTGACACCTTGCGCCGATGATATCAACATGGACTCATGAAGGGCATCCGTCGAAGCCGGGCAGGCCCAGGCCATGATCGAACAAATAAAGGGCTCTGACCCAGTTAGCTTTGGCACGGGATCGCTCTTTCACGCGACAGCACCGGCGGATCTCGAGGCCAGATCAACAAAAGGGTCAAGTATTTAAGGGGCTCTGAGCCCGTTATTTTCTAAGGGGCTCTGACCCCGTTAGTTCTACCTGCAGCAACAACGCGCCCTGGGCCGAAGTGACTTCCAGGCTATGGTCGAAGCTAAGACCCAGCGTTTCGCCGGTATCCGTCCCGCTCACCGGCCACGCAAGCGGTCAACCAATCATGAGACCGATTCAAACGGCTGTAAGTGAACCTGGAACCGTTTTTCCCTCGAATTCTTGGCGACTACTAAGGGACTCCGACCCTATTTGCTGATTTTTAGAAAATTGTCCCTGACACCTTTTTCAAGAATGCATCATTCCGACCACAAGGAAATAAAGCGATCCGAAACCCAGCGCAGCCGATATGACTACATCGATCCAGAAAAATACAGGATCTCTAGTTTTGTTATGAAGAAGATTCCCAAGGAAGATATTTCCAGTTCGTAACCCATGGAACAGATTCCATACTAAAAGCACGGTAATCGCCAGAAAAGTAAAGTTTTGTTGCGACATTGGCGGATCTACCGGAGATACAAATTAATGACCGTGACTGCATTTAATTGGACATAGATTCAAACGACTGTAAGGGGCTCTGACCCCGTTAGTTCCCGCCATAAATTGTCCCTGACACCTTTTTTAGTCAGGTAGACACTTGGCGATAGGATGATAGGCATCTTCACAAGGGACAGGATAAGGTGACGGAGGGGATTATGCCGATTTAATCCCCTCCGTCACCTTTTACTTAAAAAGCGCACTCTGACCCCTGTTTTTGTTTTACCGATCCCGTTCCTTTTCCATCACATATCTGTGATAAGAGCAAAGCATCTCACCGTAATCTTCTAAACCGAGCGGCTCGCTGCAAACAGCGCACTCACCACCTTCGAACTCAAAACCACACGCCAAGCACTGAAGTATTTCATAAACAAAAGCCTCCTCACCACATTCTGGGCAAGTGTCTATGGGCTGCCGATCCCCATCTTTGGCTGCGATAAAACACTCAGCTGCATAGTGCTCCGGAACAACATTGCCAACCCAACCTTGAGCATCTTCCGCATGACCACAAGCGGTACACTCCCACTCCGCAGTAAACGCATTCGTGTTAGCGGCATCCGCCTGCTTAATCAGGGGCGATCCGCACTCAGGACAGCCTATGTTCTCGACAGCTTCTTGCAAGAGCGGAGGCCACTTCATTCCTTCGTAGCTACGGCGGCATTCAGCACGAAGAGCGTCTTCAATTTCCTTCAACTCAACTAGCTTCTCCCACACTCCTGCGCCCAGCGCATCCCTTGGATTAATTCCCAAGTGCTCAGGCATGAACTGAGATACAAACCGCACTCCATCTGCAAATGCACCTCGAATCTGTGCCTGATCCTCTACATAGTGGTGTTCCACCTTGTTTCGTACATCTGCCACTCGTTGAAGAAGCTTGGTATCACACTCGACGTCGCAACTTTTGAAGCGTTCTACGATATCTCGCACATCAACTGTCGTATGACCAGTCTTTTCAATAAAGACCACACCATCGCCGTCCAGGGTCGGCTTGAGATTCTTCCAAATCAGAATCTCATCTTCAGGAGATAAACGGCGTAGCTTTTCCTTGCAAAGGAGAAGTATCCCAGAGGTCAGGTTGCGTACTGCCGAGGCTATGCGAGCTGGCGAACCGTCATTAAAATCCTCAACGCCCACCTGAATCGCATTGAGCGCATTCCGGCACATGGGATGTTCTTGCTCGGGCATTTATTCCTCCAATCCCCCCACGAAACAGGGGTTAGAGTAGACTTTTCATCCTACCTAATCACGTAAAAGTGCACTCTAAACCCTGTTTAGTCACCTTTTTTTAAAAAGGCACTCGGCTGACCGGCCGCATCCAGACCGCGCGGAAGACCGCGGCGCATCAACAGGCAGGATTAGAAGACTTAATTACCCCCGTCGCCTTTTTGGTGCGAATTAACTACATCCGTCCCCTTTTTAGTCCTGCCACGAACCAATGACTCTGACCCCATTGAATTTTAAAACCTTGCTAAACACATACTATAGAAACCAACGAATCTGACCCCATTGATTTCCAAGGGCCCAAAAGGTGCACTCTTACCCCTGTTTTCTTACTATGACACCGTATATTTACTGTTTTACTAATTTTCTTTTAATTTCAAACCAAATAATGTGCTAAGAACTTTTTCAACTAAAGCTTGATAATCGGCAATTTGAGCATCAGTAATACCTACTGTAGCGCGCTCATGAACCAATTTATTTCTTAACTGATAGTAGTGCGAAACTTTCCTTAGCAATGTTTTCGAAAATTTTACGTGAGCTGTAACCTCAGTGATTACCTTATGTCTAGATTTAAATATCTCAGCAATTTTTGTGTCATTATATTTATCGGGACGAAATTTATCCGTCCTACTTACAATATATTCTTTAAGAGCAATTTCAAAGTTACTATCTAAAAGTATCAATGCCACTCGATTTTTAGTTTCAAGGTTTTGAGATAGGACAATATCTACCACACCGAGCGACTCGATAAGACCTATTGTCCACGGCTTTTTTTTCAATATATTTGTGTTATTTTTCTTTAATAACTTAATGCGCGCAGGCTTTCTGACTCTGGGCAGCTCAGGCAATACTAATTTGATATTAGATTGTAAATCTACATGTCTTAATTCATCCACATTTCCAATTTCGTATGCAAATACACTTTTTTGCCATGTGTCTTTAAGTCTTCTAGATAGTGAACTGTAGTATGATACTAATTCTATGAGATTTTTCCTAATAGCAAGAAATACAGGATGGCTGAAATTAATACCACTCTTGTTGCTAGTCCAAGGCATTAAATTCGGCATACCAGTGATTTTAACAATTGCCCTACAAAGTGACGCATCTGGATGAGGAACGCCAGCCTCACCATAAACATAATATCCAACATCCCGTGTACGTAAATTTTTTACTATTAATCTATCATTGCAGTAAAAATCTACTCCATAATTTTCACTTTCAGGATCACGATCGGCTATGAGGCCAACAACAATCTCGATGCCAACATCACCACGTTCTGACATTTCATCTAAATTAAATACTGCGCGTTTAGGCTCGTACCCAGGCGGGTATGACCATTTTCCTTGAATTTTTGGTTCTAGATATTCACTATTTACTTTGATTCTGCATTTATCGCTTAAAAAATTTGCATATGTTTCAGATAGATGTATAGATATATTTTTTATGTCATCGCTGTTGAATGATTGACGTAATTTAGATATGTCAACTACTGTGCACCCAGGCGAAATATTATTAACCTTTTCAGCATCAATTTCCCAGCTATCTGAACTCAGCCAGTCTGAATCAATAGCAATTTGATATGTAGCTTCACTTTTATAACGAGTGCGTATTTCTACTCGTTCGCCAAGCGCTATTCCTGCGCGCTTTCCCCCAACTCCAAAAATACCAATATGGTTTTCGGCTTGCTTTAGACCACTCGCTCCCGGCGCTACGAGTAGCCTCAATTGTTCCTCGCGAACTCCACCAGAATTATCAGACACTAATATAAGCTGTCGGTCTGAATCTAATACAATTTCTATAATTAAATCATCTACCTTTCCATTCCCTATCCATTGATCAATTGCATTGTCTACAAGTTCACATAAACTCGTTTTTAAATCATAGTCACTAATAATCGAAAGAAATAGACGTTTTTCTGGTGTTCCATCGATTCTTATACTCATTCCAGCCCCCAAACCCTTTAATGAGTCAATATATCCCAGAGACTTACATCACATATTCCTACGATACTCCCCACCCACCTCATAAAGCGCATGAGAAATCTGCCCCAAGCGAGTTGAACTTAACAGCCTCCATCAACTCCTCAAACACATTCTTCCGCTCCCGAGCCGCCTTCTGCAACCTCGCCAGACTCTCCGCCCGTAGCGGATTCCGCGCCTCACCATACCGCTTAACGTTCTCGATCTGCTGCGCCTTT
Organism: uncultured Gammaproteobacteria bacterium; assembly: GCA_963817755.1. Classification (GTDB taxonomy): domain Bacteria; phylum Pseudomonadota; class Gammaproteobacteria; order Xanthomonadales; family Rhodanobacteraceae; genus Oleiagrimonas. The sequence goes on along the minus strand of CAWFPB010000003.1, from coordinate 367,562 downwards.
TCGGCAGGCGTCGACCGAATCAACTCAATCTCGGTCGCCACCTCCCCCGCATGCTCCTTCGGCAGGAAGGTGTTGACGCCAATCAACGGCAACGAGCCATCATGCTTCTTGTGCTCGTAATACATTGATTCTTCCTGAATCTTGCCACGCTGGTACATGGTGTCCATCGCCCCCAGCACGCCCCCACGCTCGCTGATCGCCTCGAACTCCTTGTACACCGCCTCTTCCACCAGATCCGTCAGCTCGTCGATGATGAATGACGCCCTGCCACGGGTTCTCGTTGAAGTTCAGCCCCAGCTCCTTGTTGATGATCATCTGGATCGCCACCGCACGCCGCACGCTTTCCTCGGTCGGCGTGGTGATGGCCTCGTCGTAGGCGTTGGTGTGCAGGGAGTTGCAGTTGTCGAACAGCGCGTACAGGGCCTGCAGCGTGGTGCGGATGTCGTTGAACTGGATCTCCTGGGCGTGCAGTGAGCGGCCGGAGGTCTGGATGTGGTACTTGAGCATCTGGCTGCGCTTGTTGGCGCCGTAGCGCTCGCGCATGGCGCGGGCCCAGATGCGGCGGGCGACGCGGCCGATGACCGTGTACTCCGGGTCCATGCCGTTGGAGAAGAAGAAGCTCAGGTTGGGCGCGAAGCTGTCGATGTCCATGCCGCGCGCCAGGTAGTACTCGACGATGGTGAAGCCGTTGGACAGGGTGAAGGCCAGCTGGCTGATCGGGTTCGCGCCGGCTTCGGCGATGTGGTAGCCGGAGATCGACACCGAGTAGAAGTTGCGCACGCCGTGGTCGACGAAGTACTGCTGGATGTCGCCCATCATGCGCAGGGCGAATTCGGTGCTGAAGATGCAGGTGTTCTGCGCCTGGTCCTCCTTGAGGATGTCGGCCTGCACGGTGCCGCGCACCACCTTGAGGGTGTCTTCCTTGATCTTGGCGTAGGTCTCGGCGTCGACGACTTCGTCGCCGGACACGCCCAGCAGGCCCAGCCCCAGGCCCTCGTTGCCGTCCGGCAGGTCGCCGGCGTAGTGCGGACGGTGGTCGCCGTAGATTTCATTGACCTTGTTGCGCGCGGCTTCCCAGCGCTTGGGGTCCTCGCGCAGGTACTTCTCCACGTTCTGGTCGATGGCGGTGTTCATGAACATGGCCAGGATCATCGGCGCGGGGCCGTTGATGGTCATGGACACGGAGGTGGTGGGCGCGGACAGGTCGAAGCCGGAGTACAGCTTCTTCATGTCGTCCAGCGTGGCGATGGACACGCCGGAGTTGCCGATCTTGCCGTAGATGTCCGGGCGCTCGGCCGGGTCCTCGCCGTACAGGGTGACCGAGTCGAACGCGGTGGACAGGCGCGCGGCGGGCTGGCCCACCGACAGGTAGTGGAAGCGGCGGTTGGTGCGCTCGGGCGTGCCCTCGCCGGCGAACATGCGGATGGGGTCCTCGCCGGTGCGGCGGTACGGGTACACGCCGCCGGTGTAGGGGTAGGAACCGGGCAGGTTCTCGCGCATCAGGAAGCGCAGGGTGTCGCCCCAGTCGCGGTACTTGGGCGGGGCCACCTTGGGGATCTTCTGGTGGCTGAGCGACTCGCGGTAGTTCTCCACGCGGATGGTCTTGTCGCGGACCTGGTATTCGTTGACCTCGTCGGTGACCGACTTGGCGCGCGCCGGCCAGGCGCGCAGCAGGTCCACGGCCTCGCTGGACAGGTCCTTGACCGCCTCGTTGTAGCGCTGGCGCAGCAGCAGCAGGCTGCGGTCGACGCTGCCCTTCTCGCCGTTCTCGGTTTCCCAGTAGGACGGCTCGGCGTCGCTGTCGCGGTGCATGTGCGCGCCGGCGTTGGGGCCGACGTGCTCGGGCGCGTACAGGGCGAATTCCTCGGGCAGCGCGGGATCGCCCAGCTCGGCCAGCGCGTGGTGCATGCGCTGGGCCTTGGAGGCGGCCTCGGCCTGGCGGTCGATGGCGTCGTTGATGCCCCGGCCCTGCTCGGCGATCTCGGCCAGGTACCGGACGCGCTGGCCGGGGATCAGCACCGTGGCGCGCGGCTCCTTGATGGCGGTGTCCAGGTCCGGATCGAAGTCGCAGTGGTTCGCGAGCCGATGCCCGAATCCCGCCTGAGCTTCTCGCGCAGCAGGCGGCACAGCTGGGTGAACATCCAGGTCACGCCCGGATCGTTGAACTGGCTGGCGATGGTCGGGTAGACCGGCACCTGCTCGTCGGTCAGGTTGAACTGCGGTGCGGTTGCGCTTCCACTGCTTGCGCACGTCGCGCAGCGCGTCCTCGGCGCCGCGGCGGTCGAACTTGTTGAGCACGATCAGCTCGGCGAAGTCGATCATGTCGATCTTCTCCAGCTGGCTGGCCGCGCCGTAGTCCGAGGTCATCACGTACATGGGGAAGTCGACCAGGTCGACGATCTCCGAGTCGGACTGGCCGATGCCGGCGGTCTCGACGATGACCAGGTCGTAGGCCTGGGACTTCAGGAACGCGATGCAGTCGGTCAGCACCGTGTTGGTGGCCGCGTGGGCGCGGCGCGTGGCCATCGAGCGCATGTATACGCGGTGGCTGCGCAGGCTGTTCATGCGGATGCGGTCGCCCAGCAGCGCGCCGCCGGAGCGCCGGCGCGTGGGGTCCACCGCCAGCACGGCGATGCGCATCTCGGGGAAGGCGTGCAGGAAGCGCAGCAGCAGTTCGTCGACCACCGAGGACTTGCCGGCGCCGCCGGTGCCGGTCAGGCCCAGCACCGGGGTGTGCTGGCCGGCCGATCTGCCATTCCTTGCGCAGGCGCGAGGCCTCGGCCTCGGCCAGCGCGCCGTTCTCGATGGCGCTCATCATGGCGCCGATGCTGATCTCGTCTGTCGACGTTCGGCGTGGCGTGCTGCGTCCGACGTGCCCTGGTCCCGCGTCGCGAGTCCCGCGCCGCCCGCGTGCGGCGCATGACGTCCTCGATCATCGCCGTCAGCCCCAGATGCATGCCATCGTTGGGGTGATAGATGCGCTCGACGCCGTAGTCCTGCAGCTCGGCGATTTCCTCCGGCGTGATGGTGCCGCCGCCGCCGCCGAACACGCGGATGTGCTCGGCACCGTGTTCTTTCAGCATGTCCACCATGTACTTGAAGTACTCCACGTGCCCGCCCTGGTAGGACGACATGGCGATGGCGTCGGCGTCCTCCTGCAGCGCGGCGCGCACCACGTCCTCCACCGAGCGGTTGTGGCCCAGGTGGATCACCTCCGCGCCCTGCGCCTGGATGATGCGGCGCATGATGTTGATGGCAGCGTCGTGGCCGTCGAACAGGCTGGCGGCGGTGACGAAGCGCAGCGGGGTCTCGTCGGCCTGGGCGGCGCTCGCGGGGATGTGCTTGGCGGGCGTGCTCATGGGTACTCCAATGGGGCGTTATGACAGACGGTCATTGTATCGCGGGGACGTGATACCGCCCTTTGTGCAATGCAGCACGGACCGGCTACGGGGCGACGGTGCACCTTTGGGCGGCTGGTGCGTTGAAAGGAACATTGCCCGCTTGCGCGGGCCTTGTCGGGGAATCGCCATGCGTCGCGCCTTGATCGTCCTGCTGTCCGCCGCCTGTGCCCTGCTGGGGCTCGCCCCGGGGCTGCGCGCCCACGAGCTGCCGCTGGGCGACGGGCATGTCTCGTCGGTGCCGAAGGTGGGCGACCTGATGTCGTGCGTGAAGCGCTGGCGCGGCGGGCCGGTGCACGGCGGGCCGTGGATCGAGGGCGATGCCTGGAATCCGGACGCCAAGCCGCACGTGCAGGGCCACGTGGCATGGCCGACCCACCGCATCGCGATCACCGTGCAGGGCGATGAGCGCGTGATCTCGGCCAACAACCTGCCCGACCACGCCACCGGCCGCTTCCCGATTTCGCCCGACGACCCGGCCTACCGCTACGACCGCAACCCCAACGCCATCCGCCCGCAGGACATCCTGCTGCGCCTGCCGCTCAATCCGCAGGTGGCGGCCACGCCCAGCTGCGTGCCGATGGGCATGATCGGCTTCACCACCGACGGCGTGGCGATCTACAACGCGGTCGACAACGGCGGCATCGACGCCGTCGCCCACGAGGTGCAGGACCGCTGCAACGGCCACCCGCAGCGGCGCGGCCAGTACCACTACCACGGGCCCTCGCCGTGCATGCCCAACGAGACCACCGCCGGGCTGGTGGGCTACGCGCTGGACGGGTTCGGCATCTACGGCGAGCGCGACCTGGTCACCGGGCGCATCCTGCACGACACCGACCTGGACGCCTGCCACGGCATCACCGGCCCGGTGATGTGGAACGGCAAGGCGGTGGTGATGTACCACTACGTGCTCACGCCGGAGTACCCGTACACCCTCGGCTGCTTCCGCGGCACCCCGGTGCGCGCCGATTTCCTGCCGGGCCAGCAGCGCCAGCTGGACGGGCGCGCGAGCATGGGGCGGCCCGGGCGCGGGATGCGGAGGCGCGGGTTCTGAGCCTGGCGTTCGCGCGCCTAGTCCGAACGCCTTCCTGGCCTTTGTAGGAGCGCCGGAAGGCGTGACCGAAGGGAATGCCTTGGTGCGATGGCGCGCGGTGGGTGCTTGCCGCGAAAACCGAGCCTTGCCGCGTTGCCGGTTCGCGCCTTCCGGCGCTCCTACAGTGAACCCGGACGCCTGCCTACCCTTTGTAGGAGCGCCGGAAGGCGCGATGGCGCGCGATGTGGTGCTTGCCGCGAAAACCGGGGCTTGCCGCGTTGCCGGATCGCGCCTTCCGGCGCTCCTACAGTGAACCCGGAGCCTTCCTACCCTTTGTAGGAGCGCCGGAAGGCGCGATGGCGCGCGGTGGGTGCTTGCCGCGAAAACCGAGGCTTGCCGCGTTGCCGTTCGCGCCTTCCGGCGCTCCTACAGTGAATCCGGAAGCCTTCCTACCCTTTGTAGGAGCGCCGGAAGGCGCGATGGCGCGCGGTGGGTGCTTGCCGCGAAAACCGGGGCTTGCCGCGTTGCCGGTTCGCGCCTTCCGGCGCTCCTACAGTGAACCCGGACGCCTTCCTACCCTTTGTAGGAGCGCCGGAAGGCGCGATGGCGCGCGGTGGGGGCTGACCGCGAAAACCGGTTCCTGCCGCTTCACCGGTCGCGGCTTCCACCGCTCCCACAAGAATCCCGCAACCTTCCCTACCTTGGTGGGAGCGATGGAGGCCGTGACCGAAGGGCATGCCCTTGGTGCGTTGGCATGCGGAACGAACCGCCTCCATGCCGCCAACGGCCGAGTTCCGCACGGCGTCGACTGCGTTAGAGTGAGGCCCATCCATGGACGCACGGAGCCCTGCCATGAAAGCGACGACCCTGATTCTTGCCGCTGCACTGAGCGCGCTGCTGGCCGGCTGCGCGACCTCGCCCACCGGGCGCAAGCAGCTGATGCTGGTGTCCGATTCGCAGATGAACAAGCTGGGCATCGAGGCCTTCAACGCCATGGGCAAGAAGGGCAAATTCGTGAAGGCCCCGCGCGAGCAGGCCTACGCCAGCTGCGTGGCGCACGCGCTGATCGACGTGCTGCCGCCCAGGTGGCGCAACCAGCAGTGGGAAGTGCGCATCATCGACGACAACAGCGCCAACGCCTTCGCCCTGCCCGGCGGGCGCATCGGCGTGAACCAGGGCATGTTCAAGGTGGCCACCAACCAGGACCAGCTGGCCACGGTGCTGGGCCACGAGCTGGCCCACGTGGTCTCGCGCCACGGCGCCGAACGGGTGTCGGACAACATGGCCGTGCAGGGCGCGGTGCTGGCCGGCACGCTGTACGGCGCCTCGCGCGGCAACGACGCCGGGCGCACCATGGCCGCGCTGGGCCTGGGCGCGGAAGTCGGCATCCTGCTGCCGTTCTCGCGCACGCAGGAATCGGAGGCCGACACCCTGGGCCAGCGCTACATGGCGCAGGCCGGCTTCGACCCGCGCGCGGCGGTGACGCTGTGGCAGAAGATGGGCGCCAAGGGCAGCAAGGTGCCGGCGTTCCTGTCCACGCATCCGGCGCCGGCCAACCGCGCGAAGAAGCTGGGCCAGCAGGCGCAGCAGCTGATGCCGGTGTATCGCCAGGCTCGGGCCAGCGGGCACGATCCGCAGTGCCGGATGTGACCCGCACGCCCCCTACCCTTTGTAGGAGCGCCGGAAGGCGCGATCCGGTAACGCGGCAGGGATCGTTTTTTGCGGCAAGCGCACACCATGCGCCATCGCGCCTTCCGGCGCTCCTACAAAGGGGACAGGCCTTTTTGCTGGATGGGCGAATCTGGCGCGTAGCTGAACGCGACTTTGGCGTTCGTCAACGATCGCGGCGGTCGGGCCGTTTTCATGCCTGCGGCTGTTGGCCGCGTGATGACGGAACCCAATCATGCATATCTTCGGAAAGTTTTCCCTGCTCGCCGCCCTGGCCCTGGGCCTGGGCACGGTCGCCGCCATCCCCCAGGCGCACGCCGGTGTCGGCGTGTCCATCTCGGTCGGCATCGCCCCGCCGCCGCCGCGCTACGAGCGCGTGCCGCGAGCCCGCGTGGGCTTGTTCTGGAGCACCGGCTACTGGCGCTGGAACCATGCGCGCTACGTGTGGGTACCGGGTCGCTGGCACCGCCACCGTCCGGGCTATGTCTACCATCACCCGTACTGGGTGCATGATCGCGACCGCTGGGTCTACCGCGAAGCTGCCTGGCGCCGCGCCGCCTATCGCCACCACGAGCGCCTCGAACATCGCCGCTACGCGCGTCACGAGCGTCGCGAGCATCGCCGCTACGTGCGCCACGAGCGTCGCGAGGCCTACCGGCATGACCGTCGCGTGGACCGTCGTATAGAGCGTCGTCACGCGCGCAGGGACGATCGTCGCGACCGCCGCGATCGCGACTAGCCCCCGGCCGGCACGCTGCCGGCACGCAGTCACCGACGCCCGCGCCCCGTCGCGGGCGTCGTCATGTCTGCATGCGCCGCGTGGGCGCACGCGTATGCCACAACCCCGGGGCGTGCGCAAACTGTCGCTGGCGTCGACGAGGTACTAAACTACGCGCCCATAGGCCGGCCCCACGACACGCTTCGGGCCGTCAATTCATTGAAAATCAAGTGCCTAGCATCTGAACTTGACACCCTTTCCCGCGTCGACGCACACGTTGCACGCTTCGCCGCGCCTGTTTCCACGGAGTCCTGAGTCCGATGATTTTCGAAACGATTTCCAAGACCGGTCATGAGGAAGTGGTTTTCTGCCACAACCGGGATGTCGGCCTGAAGGCCATCATTGCCATTCACAACACCGTACTGGGCCCGGCCCTGGGCGGTCTGCGCATGTGGCCGTACAAGACCGAGCAAGAGGCGGTCAACGACGTGTTGCGCCTGTCGCGCGGCATGACCTTCAAGAACGCCGTGGCCGGCCTGAACCTGGGTGGCGGCAAGGCGGTCATCATCGGCGACCCGTCCACCGACAAGTCCGAGGGCCTGTTCCGCGCCTTCGGCCGCTTCGTCAACTCGCTCAACGGCCGCTACATCACGGCCGAGGACGTCGGCATCGACGTCAACGACATGGAGTGGGTGTTCCGCGAGACCGAATACGTCACCGGCGTGCACCAGGTGCACGGTGGCTCGGGCGACCCGTCGCCGTTCACCGCCTTCGGCACGCTGCAGGGCGTGATGGCCTCGCTCAACCACAAGCACGGCAACGAGGACGTGGGCAAGTACAGCTTTGCGGTGCAGGGCTGCGGCCACGTCGGCTTCGAGTTCATCAAGCTGCTGCGCGAGCAGGGCGCCAAGGTGTTCGTTACCGACATCAACAAGGAAGCGGTGCAGCGCTGCGTGGACGAGCTGGGCTGCGAGGCCGTGGGCCTGGACGAGATCTACGACGTGGACGCCGACGTGTACAGCCCGTGCGCGCTGGGCGGCACGGTCAACGAAGACACCATCGACCGCATCAAGGCGCCGATCATCTGCGGCGCGGCCAACAACCAGCTGGCCACCGACGAGATCGGCGACGAGCTCAAGAAGCGCGGCGTGCTGTACGCACCGGACTACGCGGTCAACGCCGGCGGCGTGATGAACGTGTCGCTGGAGATCGACGGCTACAACCGCGAGCGCGCGATGCGCATGATGCGCACCGTGTACCTCAACGTCAGCCGCATCTTCGAGATCGCCGAGCGCGACGACATCCCGACCTACAAGGCGGCCGACCGCATGGCCGAGGAGCGCATCGCGATCATCGGCAAGGTCAAGCTGCCGCTGATGGGCAACGGCGGTCCGCGTTTCCAGGGACGCATGCGCGGCCAGTAAGACCGCGGCCGCGGATGAAATCACCGGAAAGGGGTGCCTTCATGGCGCCCCTTTCGTTTCTGGAACCGTGACCACGAATGAGCAACATGTACACCATCGAGACCATCGGCCACGTGCGCGGCAGCCGCAACGAGGTCCGCGACGACGCATGGGGAGGCAGCGTGGCCTGCATCGAACTGGATGGCAGCTTCGGGCCGGAAGCGCTGGAGGGTATCGAGGCCTTTTCGCACGCCGAGATCCTGTTCGTGTTCGACCGCGTGGACCCGGCGCGGGTGGTGCGCGACGCACGCCGCCCGCGCAACAACCCCGACTGGCCCCTCACCGGCATCTTCGCGCAGCGCGGCAAGAACCGCCCCAACCGCATCGGCAGCACCATCGTGCGCGTGCTCCGGCGCGAAGGCCGGCGGCTGTACGTGGCCGAACTGGATGCCGTCGACGGCTCGCCCGTCATCGACATCAAGCCGGTGATGCACGAGTTCCTGCCACGCCAGGCGATCACCCAGCCTGAATGGGTCAGCGAGCTGATGCGGGACTACTGGACCAACCCGGACTGAAACAGCGGCTGCGATTGCCGATTCTGCGGGCTGCGTCATGGCGCGGAGCAGGCGCGCAGCGCGAATTTGGGTACCCTTGACGCAGACTTCCCGGGAACCGCCACCGTGCCCTCGCGTACCCTGTCGCTTCTCCGGCGCCTGAGTGCACCGGACAGTTTCGCCGATTCGCTGCGCGTATTGCTGGCGATGCTCGGCGTGACCGCGTTCGGCCTTTACGGCGGCCACACCCACGCCATGGTGGCGATGCTGCTGGGCGTGATTGCCGCGGCCCTGGCCGAGACCGAGGACGGCTGGCGCCGTCGCCTGCGCGCCCTGGCCGGCACCCTGGCCTGCTTCCTGATCGCCGCCTTCGTGGTCGAAGCGCTGTTCGACGTGCCCTGGGCCTTCGCCGTCGCGCTGGGCGCCGGCAGCTTCGTGCTGGTGATGCTGGGCGCGGCCAGCCCGCGCTACGCCACCATCGCCTTCGCCACGCTGCTGCTGGCGGTCTACACCATGATCGGCCTGGACCAGCCCGGTGCCGCGCACCAACCCATGTGGCAGGCGCCGCTGCTGCTGGGCGCCGGCGCGCTGTGGTACGGACTGCTGGCGACCGGCTGGAGCGCGCTGTTCGTGCACCGCGCGGTGCGCTTGTCGCTGGCCCGGGTCTACGACGCGCTGGGCGACTACATCGACCTGAAGTCGCGCCTGTTCGAGCCGGTGCGCAAGGTGCCGGTGTCGGCACTGCAGGGCCAGCTGGCCCAGGCCAACACGCAGGTGGTGGACGCGCTCAACGCATGCCGCCTGAGCCTGGTCGACCGCCTCGACCAGCGTCGCCGCCACGCCGCCATGGAACGCCTGCTGCGCATGTACCTGACCGCCCAGGACATCCACGAGCGCGCCGCCTCCTCGCACTACCCCTACCAGGAACTGTCCGCCGCCTTCTTCCACAGCGACGTGATGTTCCGTGGCCAGCGCCTGATGCGCGGACTGGCCGCTGCTGCCCGCGTCCGCGCCCATGCGCTTCGCACGGGCGAGACGTTCCACCCCTCGCCCCAGGTGGACGAGGCCCTCGAGGACCTGCGCCACGCCCTGGCCCGGCATCGCGAACAGGCGCAGCCGGCACCGGCCGAGCTGCAGCACGCGGTCGAACGCCTGGCCGACAACCTGGGTCGCCTGCTGGTGCGCATCCGCTGTGCCGACGCCGCCGGGCCGGTGGGCAGCGACGATAGCCTGCACGATCCGGCACCGGCCAGCACGCAGGAAGCCTGGCGTCGCGTGCGTCTGCGCCTGACGCCGACCTCGGCGCGCTTCCGCCATGCCCTGCGCCTGAGCCTGGGCATGCTGATCGGCTACATCGTGCTGATGCAGATCCACCCGGCCCAGGGCTACTGGGTGCTGCTGACCATCATGCTGGTGTGCCAGCCCAGCCACGATGCGACCCGTACGCGAGTGCTGCAGCGGGTCGGCGGCACCGTGGCCGGCCTGCTGGTCGGCTGGGCCTGCCTGAAGCTGTTCCCCGGCCCGCATGTACAGATCGAGCTGGCCGTGGCCGCCGGCGTGCTGTTCTTCGTCACCCGCTACCGCCGCTACCTGGTCGCCACCGCGGCGGTGACCGTGTTCGTGCTGCTGGCCTTCAACCAGATCGGCAACAGCTACGCGCTGATCGCCCCACGCCTGCTGGACACCCTGCTGGGCAGCCTGATCGCCGTGGCCATCACCTTCCTGGTGCTGCCGGACTGGCGCGAGCGTGAACTGCGCCAGCTGTTTGCCGCGCTGCTGGAGACCCACGCGCGCTACCTGCGCGCGATCGCCGCACAGTACGTGTCGGGCAAGCGCGACGACCTGCCCTACCGCCTGGCGCGTCGCGATGCGCACGATGCCGATGTCGAGCTGAGTGGCCACCTGGCGCATTCCCTGCAGGCGCCCCGGCGCCAGCGTGCCGACCCGGAACTGGTGCTGCGCATGCTCAGCGCCAGCCAGGAGCTGCTGGCCCACCTGTCCGCGCTGGGCGCACACCGCCAGCAGTTGCCGATGGACCGCCGCAGCGCCCGTATCCTGGGCCAGGCCGACGCCCTGGCCGACGAACTGGAGGCCCTGGCCGCGACCCTGCAGACCGCCGGCGTGATGCGTCACGACGCGGTCGAGCAGGTGGTGCCCGAACCGGTCGGCGAGGAAGCGCCCGATGAGCATCCCGGTCGCCACCTGGTCGCCACCCAGGTGCGACTGCCTGCGCGCGCAACAGCCGGTCCTGAAAGGACTTTCCCTGCAACTGCGCGCGCTCGACGTGAGCTGACCCGACCGACGGCACATGTCCGTTCCGGGCCGCTGCGTTACCATGGGCGGCCCTTTCGAATGGATACGAGCCGCCCATGCGCCCCTTTTCCCTCGGTGACGACCTCGACATGCTGCGCGAGAGCGTGGCGGCCTTCGCGGAGAAGGAGATCGCCCCGCGCGCGGACCGCATCGACCGCGAGAATGCCTTCCCCGACGACCTGTGGAAAAAGCTCGGCGAGATGGGCCTGCTCGGCGTCACCGTCAGCGGCGACTACGGCGGCTCGGACCTGGGCTACCTGGCGCACGTGGTGGCGATGGAGGAGATCTCCCGCGCCTCCGGCTCGGTGGGCCTGTCCTACGGCGCGCACTCGAACCTGTGCGTGAACAACATTTTCCACAACGGCAACGAGGCCCAGCGCAGGAAGTACATCCCCAAGCTGTGCTCGGGCGAGTACGTGGGCGCGCTGGCCATGAGCGAGCCCGGCGCCGGCTCGGACGTGGTCGGCTCGATGAGCTGCCGTGCCGAGAAGAAGGGCGACGTGTGGGTCGCCAATGGCACCAAGATGTGGATCACCAACGGTCCCGACGCCGACGTACTGCTGGTGTACATGCGCACCGCCGGCCGCGAGGCCGGCAGTCGCTGCATGACCGCCTTCATCGTCGAGAAGGGCATGAAGGGATTCCACACGGCGCAGAAGCTGGACAAGCTGGGCATGCGCGGCTCCAACACCTGCGAGCTGGTGTTCGAGGACTGCGAGATCCCCGCCGAGAACATCGTCGGCGAGGTCAACGAGGGCGTGCGCGTGCTGATGAGCGGCCTGGACACCGAGCGCCTGGTGCTCTCGGGCGGCCCGATCGGCCTGATGCAGGCGGCGCTCGACATCACCCTGCCCTACGTGCGCGAGCGCAAGCAGTTCAACGCGCCGATCGGCACCTTCGAGATCATGCAGGCCAAGGTCGCCGACATGTACACCGCGCTGCAGTCCTCGCGCGCCTACGCCTACATGGTCGCCCAGCAGTTCGACGCCAACGTCAAATCACGCATCGACCCGGCCTCGTGCCTGCTCAAGTGCTCGGCCAGCGCGGTGCAGGTGGCGCTGGAGGCGATCCAGGCGCTGGGCGGCAACGGCTACATCAACGAGTACCCGGCCGGGCGCATCCTGCGCGACGCCAAGCTGTACGAGATCGGCGCCGGCACCAACGAGATCCGCCGCATGCTGATCGGGCGCGAGCTGTTTCACGGGAAGGCCTGAGGCCGGAGGCCGGAGGCCTCCGGCCCGGGAATGGTGAATCGGGAATCGGGAATGGCAAGAGCGTGAGGCTTTGCGCAGGCCCCAAACCTACGATTCCCCATTCCCCACTCCCCATTCCCGGCCTTCCTCAGAAGGCCAGCCGCCACCGCGCCATCACCTGCCGGGCGTGTACCCGCGAGCCCATCTGCACGTCGTAGCCGAAGTTCAGCGAACTCCTGCGGCCCAGCTGCGCGGCCAGGTTCACGCCGACCAGCGCGCTGGTGCGCGACAGGCCCACGCCGGCCAACGGGCGCCAGTCGTTCACGCCCACGAAGCTGGCGTCGAACACGCCGCCGTGCGAGGCCAGCGTGTGCTGCCACTGCGCATGGGCGCTGACGTCCACCCAGCGGTCGCTGCCGAAATTCAGGCGGTGCGTGGCGCGCAGGCCGGCGCCGGCCTGCCAGCGATCCAGCGTCTGCGCACCCGCCTTCAGGCCGAAGCCGTAGGCGCCCTGCTCGGCGAACCCGTTGCGGTCCAGGCGCGCGTACTGCACGTTCACGAACGGCGTGATCAGGTCCGCACCATGGCCGAAGTGCAGTCCGCTCTCGCCGTAGGCCGTGCGGTAGCTGCCGTTGTACCAGGTCGAGACCGGAAACCACTGATACCCCAGCAGCACCCGGCGGCTGATGTCCTGGCGGTACTCGCCGAAGCCGAACTGGCCGCGGCTGTACCAGTGGCCGCGGCTCCAGCCGACGTAGGCCAGGGTCTGCTGGCCGTCGCTGCGGTTGCGGTTCAGGCTCTGGTCCAGACGCGTGTCGCCATGGCTCTGGCTCATCGCGAAGCCGACCACGCCGTGGCGGCCCAGGCGGTGGTCGCCGCCGAACATCCAGCCGTCGAGCTGGAAGCCGACGCCGTCGAAGCCGCTGCGCGCCATCGAGCCGTTGAGCTTCATGTCCTGCGTCCACATGCCGTAGTTGCCGTAGGCATCGAGCGCATCCAGCCGCCGGGTCACGCCGCGGTTGCTGGCCTCGATGCCCTGCAGCGCCATCGCCGCGCTGGCCGCATGCAGCTGGCCGGACAGGCTCTTCATCGAGACCGCCGCCGCCGAGATCGTCTGGGTGTGCTGGATCGCGCCCGCGGCGAGCACGAAGCCGGCGGGAACCTTGGAGGTGCTGCCGCCGGATGCCGTGCTCGTCTGTGACGACGGGTTGATCTGCTGGAAGGCGCCGTCCACGCGCTGCGCCGTGCCCATCACCACCGGATTGGCGCTGTAGCCGAGCGTGGTGAAGGTGCCGGTCACGCTCAGGCTGGAGGTGTCGATCCACACGTCGTTGATGCCGTACTGCACCGTGGAGCTGAGGAACACGCCGCTGCTCAGGCTGAACGTGGCGAACGTGCCGGAGACGCCGCCCGCGGCGGTCAGCAGGTCCTGATGGACGTTGGTGACGTAGCCGGCATCCTTGCCCACCAGGTCGAGGTTGCCGGCCAGCGACGCCGTGCCGTTGACGTTGAGCACCGAACCGAGGCTGATGTTGAGCGAACCGCTGCCGGCCTGGACGTAGTTGCCCGTCACGGTGGCGTTGCCGCCGGCCACCAGCACGTTGCCGGCATTGCTGAGGTTGCCGTTGACGCCGGGAATGCCCACCGGCGTGGAGCCGGACGCGTACATGCCGGTCAGCCAGGCCCCGCTGGACACGCTGGCGTTGCCGGGAATGGCGTGGGCGAACTGCAGGTTGCCGCCGAGCAGCTGGGTGTCGCCGGTGTAGCTGTCCTGCCCGGACAGCACCAGGGTGCCGGTGCCGTTCTTGCTCAGGCCACCGGCGCCGACGATGTCGTTGCTCCATGCGGAGCTGATGGAGTCGAAGCTCACCGACACGTCGCCGAAGGCGAAGTTGGCCGGGCCCTTCACCGCCTTGCCCACGTCCAGCGCGCCCCAGCCGAACACCGCATCCACGCCCGGCGCGCCCAGGTCGGTGGCCGTGCTCAGCAGGGTCTGGCGCACCATGTCGTTGTTGAAATACGGGAAGGCCTGCCACACCAGCGCCGCGGCGCCGGACACTTCCGGTGCGGCGAAGGAAGTGCCCTCGACCACGTAGTACTTGGGGTTGGTCGTGGTGCTGGTGGTGTCCTTGTCGAGCACGATCACGTCACCGGGCGCGGCCAGGCAGTAATTCATCGCGATGCCGCAGCGGTTGGAATAGCTTTCCAACTGGTCGGGGTGGTTGCTGTTGAGGGCCACCACGGCCAGCCAGCCCTTTTCCAGGTCCGGAGCCAGGCTGGGCAGGGCCGCAATGGTGCTGGGATCGGGATTGGAATCGTTGCCGGCCGCGAATACCACCAGCCCGCCCCAATTGTTGACGAAGCCGCTGTAGGCATGGTCGAAACCCTGGGTGGTGCTGGTGGCGCTGGCGCTCCAGGTGATGCCGCCCCAGGAGTTGTTCATCACGTTCACGCCGGCATTGATCAGGTCGGTATTGACCTGCTGGAAACCCAGCGCATCGCTGGCGGTCACCGTGGACGGGGGCGTGGAGCCGTTGTCGGACGGCGCGTTGTCGCTGATGATGCGCGCCGAGACCAGGTCGGCGCCCGGAGCGATGCCACCGGGGAAACTGGCAAAGGGTGTACCGGCAGCAATCTCCGAAACCCAGGTGCCATGACCGACGACATCACCGATGCTGGTGTTGTTCTTGGTCGGATCGACGTAGATCAGTTCCTTCAGGACCCTCCCGGAGACCGCCGGGTTGCTCGACATGATGCCGCTGTCGACCACACCGATGGTCACGCCCTTTCCGGTGTAGCCCTGGTTGTGCGCGGCGTAGGTGTCGGTCAGGGAAAGCTGGGAATCCAGCGGGGGCTGGGGAACGTTGCTGGATGAAGGTGAGGAGCCGGACGGCTGGGAGGTCGGCTTGACGCCACCGCCGCCGCTGCAGGCGCCCAATGCGAGCAGTACGCCAATCGACACCACCGCATGGCGGCACCCGGACAATCGAAGACTGTTCATCATGCGACCCCCGTCACCAATGCATCCCCTTGATCGGGCAGGCGCGTCACGCAGGCAGCGCCACCGTCCCTGCGCTTGAAGTGTGGCACAGGGCGGGCCTCGGGACTGGAAATCCTCACCCCACGCTCACGAAATGTCCGAATCCCGAATCCCCGCATCCCGATCCCGGCCTTCGTCAGAAGGCCAGCCGCCACCGCGCCATCACCTGCCGGGCGTGCACGCGCGAGCCCATCTGCACGTCGTAGCCGAAGTTCAGCGAACTCCTGCGGCCCAGCTGCGCGGCCAGGTTCACGCCGACCAGCGCGCTGGTGCGCGACAGGCCCACGCCGGCCAACGGGCGCCAGTCGTTCACGCCCACGAAGCTGGCGTCGAACACGCCGCCGTGCGAGGCCAGCGTGTGCTGCCACTGTGCGTGCGCACTCAAGTCCACCCAGCGGTCGCTGCCGAAATTCAGGCGGTGCGTGGCGCGCAGGCCGGCGCCGGCCTGCCAGCGATCCAGCGTCTGCGCACCCGCCTTCAGGCCGAAGCCGTAGGCGCCCTGCTCGGCGAACCCGTTGCGGTCCAGGCGCGCGTACTGCACGTTCACGAACGGCGTGATCAGGTCCGCACCATGGCCGAAGTGCAGTCCGCTCTCGCCGTAGGCCGTGCGGTAGCTGCCGTTGTACCAGGTCGAGACCGGAAACCACTGATACCCCAGCAGCACCCGGCGGCTGATGTCCTGGCGGTACTCGCCGAAGCCGAACTGGCCGCGGCTGTACCAGTGGCCGCGGCTCCAGCCGACGTAGGCCAGGGTCTGCTGGCCGTCGCTGCGGTTGCGGTTCAGGCTCTGGTCCAGACGCGTGTCGCCATGGCTCTGGCTCATCGCGAAGCCGACCACGCCGTGGCGGCCCAGGCGGTGGTCGCCGCCGAACATCCAGCCGTCGAGCTGGAAGCCGACGCCGTCGAAGCCGCTGCGCGCCATCGAGCCGTTGAGCTTCATGTCCTGCGTCCACATGCCGTAATTGCCGTAGGCATCGAGCGCATCCAGCCGCCGGGTCACGCCGCGGTTGCTGGCCTCGATGCCCTGCAGCGCCATCGCCGCGCTGGCCGCATGCAGCTGGCCGGACAGGCTCTTCATCGAGACCGCCGCCGCCGAGATCGTCTGGGTGTGCTGGATCGCGCCCGCGGCGAGCACGAAGCCGGCGGGAACCTTGGAGGTGCTGCCGCCGGATGTCGTGCTCGTCTGTGACGACGGGTTGATCTGCTGGAAGGCGCCGTCCACGCGCTGCGCCGTGCCCATCACCACCGGATTGGCGCTGTAGCCGAGCGTGGTGAAGGTGCCGGTCACGCTCAGGCTGGAGGTGTCGATCCACACGTCGTTGATGTCGTACTGCACCGTGGAGCTGAGGAACACGCCGCTGCTCAGGCTGAACGTGGCGAACGTGCCGGAGACGCCGCCCGCGGCGGTCAGCAGGTCCTGATGGACGTTGGTGACGTAGCCGGCATCCTTGCCCACCAGGTTGAGGTTGCCGTCCAGCGACGCCGAGCCGTTGACGTTGAGCACCGAGCCGAGGCTGATGTTGAGCGAACCGCTGCCGGCCTGGACGTAGTTGCCCGTCACGGTGGCGTTGCCGCCGGCCACCAGCACGTTGCCGGCATTGCTGAGGTTGCCGTTGACGCCGGGAATGCCCACCGGCGTGGAGCCGGACGCGTACATGCCGGTCAGCCAGGCCCCGCTGGACACGCTGGCGTTGCCGGGAATGGCGTGGGCGAACTGCAGGTTGCCGCCGAGCAGCTGGGTGTCGCCGGTGTAGCTGTCCTGCCCGGACAGCACCAGGGTGCCGGTGCCGTTCTTGCTCAGGCCACCGGCGCCGACGATGTCGTTGCTCCATGCGGAGCTGATGGAGTCGAAGCTCACCGACACGTCGCCGAAGGCGAAGTTGGCCGGGCCCTTCACCGCCTTGCCCACGTCCAGCGCGCCCCAGCCGAACACCGCATCCACGCCCGGCGCGCCCAGGTCGGTGGCCGTGCTCAGCAGGGTCTGGCGCACCATGTCGTTGTTGAAATACGGGAAGGCCTGCCACACCAGCGCCGCGGCGCCGGAGATCTCGGGTGCGGAAAAGGAAGTGCCTTCGACACTATAGTACGTCGGGTTGGTCGTCGTGGTGTAGGTGTGCATGCCGAGCACGATCACGTCGCCGGGTGCGGCCAGGCAGTAGTTCATCGCCACGCCGCAGGCATTGGAGTAGCTGGCCAGTTGCGTGGGGTGATTGCTGTCCAGCGCCGCAGCGGCGATCCAGCCCTGCTCCAGGTACGAGCCGTACTGCGGCAGGGAAGCGGTCTGTTCGGGCTGCGGCAGGCCTACGCCATTGCTGTCGCCGTTGCCGGTGGAGAACACCACCAGGCCACCGTAATTGACGACGAAATCCTTGTACGCACTGGCCAGCTGCGCACCGACGGTCGTGCCGCTCCAAGACAAGCCGCCCCAGGAATTGTTCTGGACCTTGACACCGTTGGCCTCCAGATCCCTGTTGACCTGGACGGTCTGGGTCATCTCCTGGTCCCAGGTCAGACCGCCCGAGGTACTGCTGGTGCTGTCATCAATGATGCGTGCGGAGACGATATTGGCTCCCGGAGCAATTCCTCCGGGAAACTGATCGAAGGGAGTGCCGGCGGCGATCTGCGCCACCCAGGTGCCGTGCCCGTCGACTGCGTCCACGCTCAGGTCGTTGTTCTTGGAACTTACATACACCAGGTTCTTGACCACGCGCGGAGTCAGTGCCGCGTGGTTGTGGATCACGCCCGAGTCGACGATGCCGATGGTCACGCCCTTGCCGGTAAAACCGGCCTGATGCGCGGCATAGGTATCGGTCAGCGCCAGTTGGGCATCGTAGGCAGGTTGCGGCGCGGGGGCCGGCGATGGCGACGGCGAAGGGGCTGGGGCGGGCGCCGGAGCGGGCGTCGGGGCCGGGGCGGGCGCGGGTGCCGGTGCAGGCGATGCCGTGGGACGAACATTACCGCCACCGCCGCCACAGGCGGTCAGGCTCAGGGCAACAGCCATAGCCACGGCCGCACTCAGCGGTCGCACTTTGGATTTGAAGTGATTCATCAAGATTACCTGAGTGAAAACCGCGGCGGACGCCGCAACATGCTCCCCTGTTCGTCGATCAGTGTATGTGCAACACAGCACAATCAACAATTTGGACAAATTCCTAGATGCTCATGCCGCTGCAGCCGCATCGCTCCGTGCGGCCCCTCGCAATTGCCCGGGGTGGCCCAGGCCCGTCATAATGTGCGGCTCGGCGGCCCGTGGCCGCTCCCGTCCTGCAACGCACGGAGATCCCCATGTCCGACATCGTCATCGTGGGTGCCAAGCGCACCGCCATCGGCTCTTTCCTCGGCCAGTTCAGCGGCGTGCCGACGCCGACGCTGGGCGCGACCGCCATCGCCGCCGCCGTCGAGCAGTCCGGCGTGGACGCGAGCGAAGTCTCGGAAGTGTTCATGGGCTGCGTGCTGCCGGCCAACCTGGGCCAGGCACCGGCTCGCCAGGCCGCCATCGGCGCGGGCCTGCCGCTCTCGGCCGGCTGCACCACGGTCAACAAGGTCTGCGGCTCGGGCATGAAGGCGGTGATGCTGGGTCACGACCTGATCAAGGCCGGTTCGGCCACGATGGTGGTCGCCGGCGGCATGGAATCGATGACCAACGCGCCGCACATGGTGCAGGCTCGCGCCGGCATCCGCTACGGCAACGGTACCCTGGTCGACCACATGGCCTGGGACGGCCTGACCAACCCCTACGACGGCCAGGCCATGGGCGTATTCGGCGAGTCGTGCGCGGACAAGTACCACTTCTCGCGCGAGGACCAGGACGCCTTCGCCATCGAGTCGGTCCAGCGCGCGCGCGCCGCGCAGGAAGCGGGCGGATTCGACAGCGAGATCGTCCCGGTCACCGTCAAGAGCCGCAAGGGCGAAGTCGAGCACAGCACCGACGAGCAGCCCGGCCGCAGCAACATCGACAAGATCCCGTCCCTGCGCCCGGCCTTCCGCAAAGAGAACGGCACCATTACCGCCGCCAGCTCCTCGAGTATTTCCGATGGCGCGGCGGCCATGGTGCTGATGAGCGCCGAGGACGCCGACAAGCGCGGCGCCAAGCCGCTGGCGCGTATCGTCGCCCACGCCACCCATTCGCAGGAGCCGGAGTGGTTCACCACCGCTCCAGTCGGTGCCATGCGCAAGGTACTGGACAAGGCCGGCTGGTCGGTCGCCGACGTGGACCTGTTCGAGATCAACGAGGCCTTCGCCGTGGTCGCGATGGCGGCGATGAAGGAACTGGACATTCCTCACGAGAAGGTCAACGTGCACGGCGGTGCCTGCGCCCTGGGCCATCCGATTGGCGCCAGCGGTGCGCGCATCATCGTGACCCTGCTTGGCGCCATGCGTGAGCGCGGCGTCAAGCGTGGCATCGCCTCCCTGTGCATCGGCGGCGGCGAGGCCACGGCCATCGCCATCGAGTGTCCCTGAGCACAGTCATTGCCTCGCCCCGCCGGCCGTTCCGCTGGCGGGGCAACCTCGGGAAAAACTGAATCTCCACGCAACGCCATAGCACCATCGCCCGCGCGTTGTCGACTGCCATATGGCGTACGCAGCGCGAACGCGTTATTAATAGCGGGCCATTCCGGCATTCCAAGGCACTGCAAGGAGAAGCACGATGAAGTACACGCGTACCCTACTCGCCGGCGCGTTGGTCGCGCTCCTGGCCGCCTGCAGCAACGGCGGACACAATGGAGCCGACCAGGCACAGAAGGCGGCCGACCAGCCGCAACAGGCGGCGCAGCAGGCGCAAGACAACGCTGCCAAGAGCGCCGACCAGTCTGCTGACATGAAGCCCGAGGCTTCCGGAACCAGTGCCGCCCCCGCATCCAGCGCCCCGGCCGAGGCCGCCAGCGCCCCGGCCAGCGCCGCCAGCGCGATGATGCAGAAGGCGGGCGACAAGATGGACGCCATGAAGGCCAAGGCCACCGACGCCGCGAACACCATGAAAGACAAGGCCAAGGACGCCATGGACTCGAACAAGTAGGCTCGAGTCCCTATGCACGACATGAACCGGCCGCTGCATGCGGCCGGTTTTTTTATGTTCGGCCGAGGCCATGCATGCATCCGGCCATTTGGGGACGGGGTGCGGCGCGACGTATCATGCCCGCTCCTCATCGAGCCCCATCGCCATGCCCGTCATCGATACCCGCATCGACAGCCGATCCGACGACTTCCGTGCCAACGCCGAGGTCCTGGGTGGCCTGGTCTCGGATCTCAAGCAGCAGTTGGGCCGCGTCGGCGAGGGTGGCGGCGAGCGCGCCCGCGAGAAGCACCTGGCACGCGGCAAGCTGCTTCCGCGCGAGCGTATCCGCGCCCTGCTCGACCCCGGCGCGCCGTTCCTGGAGCTTTCCGCCCTGGCCGCGCACGGCATGTATGACGACGCCGCGCCCGCGGCCGGCCTGCTCACCGGCATCGGCCGGGTGTCCGGCCAGGAAGTGGTGATCGTGGCCAACGACGCCACGGTCAAGGGCGGCACGTATTTCCCGATGACGGTGAAAAAGCACCTGCGCGCGCAGGAAGTGGCGCTGGAAAATCGCCTGCCCTGCATCTACCTGGTCGACTCGGGCGGCGCCTTCCTGCCGCTGCAGGACGAGGTGTTCCCGGACAAGGAGCACTTCGGGCGCATCTTCTACAACCAGGCGCGGCTGTCCTCGCTGGGCATCGCGCAGATCGCCGTGGTGATGGGCTCGTGCACCGCCGGCGGTGCCTACGTGCCGGCGATGAGCGACGAGACCATCATCGTGCGCGAACAGGGCACCATCTTCCTGGGCGGCCCGCCGCTGGTGAAGGCCGCCACCGGCGAACAAGTGGATGCCGAGGCGCTGGGCGGCGCCGACGTGCACACCGCGCAGTCGGGCGTGGCCGACCACTTCGCCGAGAACGACACCCACGCCCTGTCCATCGCCCGCGACATCGTCGCCAGCCTGAACCGCACCAAGGCCATGCCGCTGGCGCTGCGCGAGCCGCTCGAGCCCAAGTACGCGCCCGAGGAACTGTACGGCGTGATCCCGCAGGACACGCGCCGCCCGTTCGACATCCGCGAGGTGATCGCGCGCATCGTCGACGGCTCCGAATTCCACGAGTTCAAGGCGCGCTACGGCAAGACCCTGGTCACCGGCTTCGCGCACATCCACGGCTACCCGGTGGGTATCGTCGCCAACAACGGCATCCTGTTCGCCGAGAGCGCGCTCAAGGGCGCGCACTTCATCGAACTGTGCAACCAGCGCAACGTGCCGCTGGTGTTTTTGCAGAACATCACCGGCTTCATGGTCGGCAGGAAATACGAGAACGCCGGCATCGCCAAGGACGGGGCCAAGATGGTCACCGCCGTGGCCTGCTCGCACGTACCCAAGTTCACCGTGATCATCGGTGGCAGCTTCGGCGCCGGCAACTACGCCATGTGCGGCCGCGCCTACGGCGCACGCTTTTTGTGGACCTGGCCCAACGCGCGCATCAGCGTGATGGGCGGCGAGCAGGCCGCCAGCGTGCTGGCCACGGTCAAGCGCGACGGCATCGAGGCGCGCGGCGGCGACTGGAGCGCCGACGAGGAAGCGCAGTTCAAGGCGCCGATCCGCGAGCAGTACGAACGCCAGGGTCACCCCTACTACGCCAGCGCCCGGCTGTGGGACGACGGCGTGATCGACCCGGCCGACACCCGCCGCGTGCTGGGCCTGGCCATTTCCGCATCGATGAACGCACCGATCGAGCCGCAGCGCTACGGCGTGTTCCGCATGTAGCGCTAGACTGGAATTTTTCACGGCAGGGAACGCGGCATGATCGTCGGGATCGACCTGGGCACCACCCATTCGCTGATCGGTTGCTACGGCGACCAGGGACCCTACCTGTTCCCCAATGCCCTGGGCGACGACCTGACCCCCTCGGCCGTCAGCCTCGACGAGGACGGCCACATCCTGGTCGGCATGGCCGCCCGCGACCGCCTGGTCAGCCATCCGCAATCGAGCGTGACCGGCTTCAAGCGCTGGATGGGCAGCGCGCGTGAGGTCCGACTGGGCGATCGCGTGTTCCGGCCGGAGGAACTGTCGGCACTGGTCCTGCGTTCGCTGACAAGCGACGCCGAGGCGGCCCTGGGCGAGAAGATCGAGCAGGCCGTGATCAGCGTACCGGCCTACTTCTCCGATGCCCAGCGCAAGGCCACGCGCACTGCCGGCGAACTGGCCGGGATCCGGGTCGAGCGCCTGATCAACGAGCCCACGGCCGCGGCACTGGCCTACGGCCTGCAGGAAAAACCGGACGGTTCGCGCTTCCTGGTGCTGGACCTGGGCGGCGGCACCTTCGACGTGTCGGTCCTGGAGATGTTCGAGGGCGTGGTCGAGGTGCACGCCAGCGCCGGCGACAATTTCCTCGGCGGCGAGGATTTCCTGGACGTACTCGAACGCGCATGCGCCCGCGACCGTGACCTGGACCTGGCCGCGATGCCGGCCGGCCGCCGCGGCCAGCTGCGCCGCCGGCTGGAGGCGCTCAAGCGCGCACTGGGCACCTCCGATGCGGCCACGCTGGACATGGACCTGGGCGATCGCCGCCTGGCCTGGACGATCGACCGGGACGCCTTCGAACAGCAATGCGAGGGTCTGGTGCAGCGCATGCGTTTGCCGCTCGAACGCGCCATGCGCGACGCCCAACTGCGCCCGGACCAGCTCGACGACATCGTGCTGGTGGGCGGCGCCAGCCGCATGCCGCTGGTCGCGCGGCTGGTTTCGCGCATGTTCGGTCGCCTGCCGCTGCGCCACGTCAGTCCGGACCGGACCATCGCCCTGGGCGCCAGCGTGGCCGCCGGAATGAAGGCCCGCGACCACCGCCTGGAGGAAGTCATCCTCACCGACGTGTGCCCGTACACGCTGGGCACGGACGTGTCCCGGCGCGACGAGAGCGGGCGCGTGCTGGACGGCTTCTTCGCACCCATCATCCATCGCAACAGCGTGGTGCCGGTCAGTCGCGAGCAGTCCTTCCGGCCCGTGCAGGACCATCAGGAAACCCTGGACATGGGGGTGTACCAGGGCGAAAGCCCGATGGTCGAGAACAACGTCAAGCTGGGCCAGCTCCGGATCAAGCTCGACCAGCGCCTCACGGCGGAGGAGAACGCGTTGACCCTGCGCTTCACCTACGACGTCAACGGCATCCTGCAGGTCGAAGCGACCATGACGGCGACCGGCGAGCGCCACGAACTGATCCTCGAGCAGAACCCCGGCCTGCTCGACCCGGATGAAATCCGCACCCGCCTGGCCGCCCTGGACGCGATCAAGGTCCATCCGCGCAGCAAGCAGGAGAACATCGCCCTGCTGGCCCGTGCCGAGCGCCTGTACGAAGAATACCTGGACGCGCGCGAGCAGCTGCAGGATTGGATCATGCACTTCCGCGCCGCACTGGAGTCCCAGGACGAATCGCTGATCCGCGAACATCGACAGCAGCTCGATCTCGCCCTGACCGCACTGGAGTCCAGGGGATGACGGTGTTCGAAACCCTCGGGGTGGGTGCCGAAGCCGATCTCGCCACCATCAAGCGCGCCTACGCCCGGAAGCTGCGCACGACCCGGCCGGACGACGATCCGGAAGCCTTCCAGGCACTCCACCAGGCCTACACGCTCGCGCTTCGGCTATGCAGGCAACGCGAGGAGCGCGAACGCCGGGGATCGGCACCCCAGGCACAGCCCGCCGTGCCCTCCGCCGAGCCCGGCGAGTTCGTGGATCCGGCCGATGCGCGACCGACCGCGACCGCCGGCCCGTCGGCGCCGGCGCAAGTCGACGCGGCCGTGGCGGACGAAGCGGCGCACGCACATCCGGCCGTCCCGGAGCCGGAAGCGCTCTGCCAGGCCGTCATCGAGCACGCGTGCGGGGACACCGCAAGCGACCTGCAAGCCTGGCTCGAAGGCTGCCAGGCGCTGTGGTCGCTGCAGGCCAAGGCCCGCGTCGGCGCCCAGGTCATGCGCACGCTCTACCGCACGGTGCCACCCGTGCACGGGAAGAACCAGGACAACGTGCTGCGTTTCTTCGACCTCGACCATGCCCTGGCCGGACACGACGCGCTGGCCCTGCAACGGTTGCGCCGGGCCATGCACCTGGCCTGGGAAATGTTGCCCGGGAACCGGGTCGAGATCAGTATGCGGCTGCGCAAGATGACGGGCTACACCGACCGCGTGAAGGCCTCCGTGGAATTCGTCGATCGCCGCATCGCGCGCCTGCGCGCGCCCTACCGCCGTGCGCAACTGATGCGCATGGCCCTGCTGCCGGGGCATGCGCGCAGCATGCGCCAATTCATCCTCGCGGTCAGCGGGGGCGAGCCGCAGGTCCTGCCCGGCGACATGGACCGCCGGGTGCTCGACTTCTGGCTGCAGGCGGGCCAGCCGGCCCAAGTCACCCGCACGCAACTGCAGCTGACCCTGATAAGGACGCTCCTGGTGCTGGTGACGCTGGCCCTGGGCAGCGCGCTGTTCGTGCTGCCTCCGGGCCATCCGGTCCTGGGCACGGCGGGTTTCATGGCCAAGAGTGTGGCGGTCACGGTGCTGGCCGCTCTCGGCATGGCCTGGCTGTGGATGGGTTACCGGGCCCTCGATGCCTGGCAGAGCGCCCCCGAACAAACCCATTCCCGACGGTCCTGGCTGCGCCTGGCCTTCATCCCGCTGCTGGCCGGAGCCGGCGTGGCCTGCACCCTGATGCTGCCGGTGCCGATCCTCACGGGCGTCCCGTTGCTGACGCTGGCCTTCATGCTGTCCTTGCGGCGCTTGACGCGTCGCCTGCACCAACCACCGAACATCGCCCGAACGGTCCATGGCATCGTGGTCTGGAGCATGGTCCTGGCCCTGGGCAGCCTGTCCGCCGGACGCACCGGCCGGGAAATCCTGATCGGACTTTGCCTGGTGTCCACGGTCGGCTTCTGGACCTGGGACCTGTGGATGCATCGCCATGTCCTGCGCGTGCGCAGACGCGTCGTCGGCCCCTGACCAAACACGATCGACGCAGATGCGCGACCTGCGCGCACCCTCCCGGGGGCGACGCACCCCGAACCAGCCGCAGCATCCCGTCCCTGCCCAGGCGGCCAAGCCCGGACTAAGCCGAAACTAAGTGGTTCGCATTAGCGTAGCGGCATGCTGGAAACCCGATCCCATCGCGAACCGGCGATGACCGGCCGTCATGGCGCGCCCGCGTGCCGCCGGTGGCGTGCCGTCGCGGTTGTCCCGGACCGCGCGTGCACGCCATCGTCCGGCCATGGGACGACACCGCGGCGCGACCGCGTCCGGCGCGTGCCGGCCCCATCCATTGCCGATGCCATTGCCGCAGCATGTCCATGAAAAAGCCTCTTCCAAGCGCCCTGATCGCAGGGCTTGTGCTGGCCCTTCTCTCGGGCTGCGTGGCCTATCACGCCCGGCCGCTGCCCGGGGCACCGGACTGGCGCACGCATGAAAGCGCCGCCACGGGGCATGCGCCGGAAACGCTGAGCCTGCGCTCGGCCACGCTGCGGGCCCTGCGGGACAACCCGGCCTTCAAGGCGGCCCGCCTGCAGGTCCATGTCAGTGCCCTGCAGCTGCGCCAGGCCGGCCTGCTGCCGGACCCGCAGTTCGGGGCAAGCCTGGACCGGCCGACATCCCCCGGCTTCGTCAACGGCTGGAGCGTGGGCTGGACCCAGGACCTGAGCACGCTGCTCACCCATGGCGCCCGCGTGGATGCCGCCCGACAGCGCCTGGTGCAAAGGCGCCTGGAGGTTCTCTGGCAGGGCTGGACCCTGGCCCAGAAGACCGCGGCCGACTACGTGGCCCTGTGGGACGCGCGCCAGCGCGCCTCGCTACTCGCCAGGCAGGTCCAGTCGCTGGAAAAGCAGCAGCATGCCCTGGACGGGGCACTGCGCCAGGGCGACATCACCCGCCAGCAGCAGGCCGCCGCCCTGACCACCCTGAGCCAGGCCCAGGCGCAACTGAGCCAGGCCCGGCAGGATCGCGCCCGGACCCGGCTGGCCCTGAACCTGGACCTGGACCTGGCCCCGTCCGTCCGCTACACCCTGCAGCCCCCGCGCGCGCGGGCACTGCCGGGCAAGGCGGTGGTCGAACGCGCGCTGGCGCGACTGCCCGACACCCGCCCGGACCTGCAGGCACTGGCCGCCGGATACCGCGCCGCCGACGCCGATTTCCGGACCGCGGTGCTGGCCCAGTTCCCCGGCATCAGCATCAACCTCAACCGCGCCTCGGACACCAGCGGTGTACTGACCGACGGCTTCGGCATCAGCCTGAACCTGCCGGTGTTCGGACGCGCGCAGAACACGGCGCGCATCGCCCGGGCCACCCGCGACCAGCTGCACGCGGTCTACCAGGCACGCCTGGACAGCGCCGACAGCCAGGCCCGCGCGCTGTACGCCCGCCTGCGCGAGGTCCAGCGCCGCTCGCGTGCCCTGAAGCGGCAACTCCGGCCCCTGCGCAAGCTGGGCGAGCAGGCGACGCGCGCCTTCCGCGCCGGCCATTTCAGCGCCGCCGAATGGTCCGCGGTGCAAACCAACCTGATCGCCCGTGAAATCGAGGCATTGCAGGCCCGTGCCACGCTGGTCCGGGGCCAGGTGGCGCTGGCCGCCCTGCTGGGCCGGGCCCCGGCGGGCACTTCTTCCCACGTGCACCACAGCAAGAGTTCCCAACGCCGATGAATTGCAAAGACCGCGGCTTCCGCCTGATCCTTGCCGTTTGCCTGATCGTGCCGACCCTCGCGCAGGCGGCGACGGTCACCGTCGTCACCGGCACGATCCGTACACGAGCCCTGCATGAGACGCTCACGGCCTACGGCAAGGTCATCGCCGACCCGGCCGAGGTGCGCACCGTCAGCACCCTGGAGATGGGGCGCCTGACCCGCCTGGACGTGACGCTCGGGGACAAGGTCCGCAAGGGCCAGGTCCTGCTCCAGATCACGCCCACGCCGCAGGCCCACAACGCGTGGCTGAAGGCCCGTCACGGCGTGGCCAGTGCACGCGCCAAGTGGGTGCAGACCCGGGACCTGTTCCAGCAGAAGCTGGCCACCCGTGCCGACCTGGCCGCCGCGCGGCAGCAGTACGACAACGCCCGGGCGGACCTGCAGTCGCTGCGCCAGCAGGGCGCCGCCGGACGCACCCTGAAGATCCGGGCCCCGCACGATGCCATCGTGACCCGCGTCCAGGTGCAGCCCGACGCCGTGGTGCAGGCCGGTCAGCCGCTGCTCGAGCTCGGCGACGCGCAACACCTGCAGGTCCGCCTGGGTCTGGAGCCGGAAGACGCCGCACGCGTCCAACCCGGCAGCGCCGTCTCCCTGTCGACCGTGTTCGGCGACCGCGGACACACCCTGGTCGCTCGGATCAGCCGCATCCAGGGCATGGTCGATCCCGCCACCCACCTGGTCGACGCCCTGGTGGACCTGGACGGAAAGAACGCCCGAAACCTCACCATCGGAAGCTGGCTGCAGGGCAAGGTGCGGGTGCGCACGGTCCACCAGCTGAGCGTGCCCCACTCCGCGGTGCTCTCGGACGGCGGCGGCAGCTACCTGTTCACCGTCGACCACGGCCAGGCGCACAAGGTCCGGGTGAAGGTCGTGCTGCGTACCGCGCACTGGACGGCGGTGGCCAGTCCCAGGCTGCACGCCGGCGCCTCCGTCGTGACCACGGGCAACTACGAGCTTTCCGACGGCATGAAGGTGCATCCATCGGGAGGCCATCGCTGATGGCCCGAGGGATCGGCGGCTGGCTGCAGACGCACCGCCGCTCCGTCCTGTTCCTGCTGGCGTTGCTGGCCGCGGGCGGCATCGTCAGCCTGCTCGGGCTGCCGACCGCGCTGTTCCCGCAGGTTTCCTTCCCGCGCGTGCGCCTGTCGATCGATGCCGGTTCGCGACCGGCCCGGGAGATGATGCTGCAGGTCACGCGGCCGGCCGAGCAAGCCGTGCGCGCCGTGCCCGGGGTGCGCTCGGTGTTTTCCAACACCAGTCGCGGCAGCACCGACATCAACATCAATTTCGACTGGGGGCACAACATGATCGATGCCCTGCTGCAGGTCGAATCGGCGATCAACCGCATCAAGCCGGACCTGCCGCCGGGCACGCGCTTCACCGCCAAGCGCATGTACCCAGCCAACTACACCGGAGTCGTGGCCTACAGCCT
This sequence comes from uncultured Gammaproteobacteria bacterium, assembly GCA_963817755.1. GTDB lineage: Bacteria > Pseudomonadota > Gammaproteobacteria > Xanthomonadales > Rhodanobacteraceae > Oleiagrimonas. The sequence goes on along the minus strand of CAWFPB010000003.1, from coordinate 339,096 downwards.
GACCTCCAGGACCCAGAGCCAGGTGCAGCTGCGCGACCTGGCCCGGTACCAGATGGTGCCGTTCCTCTCCAGCGTGCCCGGCGTGGCCAAGATCACCGTGCAGGGCGGGCTGAAGGCCGAGTACCGCGTCACCGTCGACCCGGCCCGGCTCAACGCGCTGGGGCTGTCCATCCGCGACGTGTCCAAGGCCCTTTCCGCCTCCAACGTGCTGACCGCGCTGGGCCGCGTGCAGGACCACTACAAGCTGTACCTGGAAGTGTCCGACACCCGCTTCCACAGCCTGCGCGAGATCCGCAACACCGTGGTGCGCACCGGCGCGTCCGGCGTGGTGCGGGTGTCCGACGTGGCCAAGGTGTCGCTGGCCACCGCGCCCAACTACACGCGCATCACCGCCGACGGCAAGCACGCGGTGCTGCTGAACGTCTACCAGCAGCCCGGCGCCAACATCATCGATCTGTCCCATGGACTGAAGGCCCGGCTCAAGCAGTTCCAGCCGCAGATGCCCAAGGGCGTGTCGCTGCACCAGTGGTACAACCAGAGCATCCTGGTGCGCGTGTCGCGCAACAGCGTGATCGACGCCATCCTGATCGGCATCGGCCTGGCCGGCCTGGTGCTGCTGGTGTTCCTGCGCAGCTGGAAGATCACCCTGGTGGCGATCATCGCGGTGCCCGCGGTGCTCGCGGCGACCATGCTGATGCTGTACGCGTTCGGCATGACCCTGAACATCATGACGCTGGGCGGCATGGCCGCCGCGGTGGGCCTGATCATCGACGACGTGATCGTGATGATCGAGCAGATCATGCGCCAGGTGCAGGAGAGCGGCGAACACGGCACCGAACGGGTGCTGGCGGCCGCACGCGAGTTCACCCACCCGCAGATCGGCTCGTCCGCCTCCACCATCATCATCTTCGTGCCGCTGGCCTTTCTCACCGGGGTGACCGGCGCCTTCTTCAAGGCGCTGTCGCTGACCATGGCGGTGAGCCTGTTCATCTCGTTCCTGGTCGCGCTGCTGGTGGTGCCGCTGCTGGCCGACTTCCTGATCGGACGCGAGGACACCGAACGCGAGAAGCACGGGCGCTTCGGACGCGCGGTCAACCGCGGCTACACGCGGATGATGGTGCGACTGTTGCGCAAGCCGGCCTGGCTGCTGGCCGGCGTGGTCCCGCTGCTGCTGGTCGCCTGGATGGCTTTCAGCCACGTCGGCTCCGGGTTCATGCCGCCCATGGACGAGGGCGGATTCATCCTCGACTACCTGTCGCCGCCGGGCACGTCGCTGCCGGAAACCGACCGCCTGATGCACCAGGTCGCCGCGATCTTGCGCAAGAACCCCTATGTCGACACCTGGTCGCGGCGTACCGGCGCGCAGCTGGGCGGCGGCATCACCGAACCCAACTCCGGCGACCTGTTCGTACGCCTGAAGCCAAACAACCGCCCGTCCACGAGCGTGGTGATGAACCAGATCCGGCGCGAGGTGGAGCAGCAGGTGCCCGGCCTGCAGGTGGACACCGCGCAGCAGATCGAGGACGAGATCGGCGACCTCACGGCCGTGCCGCAGCCGATCGACATCCGTCTGTTCGGCAACGACATCCACCAGTTGCGCACGGTCGCCCGATCCGTGGCCAAGGCGATCGCCTCGGTCAAGGGCGTGGTCAGCATCCAGAACGGCGTGGTCATCGCCGGCGATTCGCTGTCCATCCATGTCGACCGCGCAAAGGCCGCGCTGGAAGGCATGTCGGCGCGTGACATCACGCAGCAGCTGCAGGGCGATCTCGGCGGCATGGTGACGACCCAGGTACGCAAGGGCGTCAAGTACATCGGCGTGCGCGTATGGATCCCCAAACCCATGCGCGATCAAACCGACCGGATCGGCAAGCTGCTGCTGCGCGCACCGGATGGCCACATGGTGCCCGTGCACCGGGTGGCACGCGTGAAGATCATCACCGGACAGCCGGAGCTGACCCGCTACAACCTCAAGAGCGACGTCGCGGTCACCGCGCGCATCAGCGGACGCTCGCTGGGCAAGACCATCGCCGACGTCAAGCAGGTACTCGGCCGCAAGGGGCTCATCCCCAAGGGCGTGTACTTCCAGCTGGGCGGCCTGTACAAGCAGCAGCAGAAGGCGTTCCGCGGCCTGATGGCGGTGTTCGTGGCGGCGGTGGCGCTGGTGTTCCTGCTGCTGCTGTTCCTGTACGAGAGCTTCCGCATCTCCATCGCGATCCTGATCCAGCCCCTGCTCGCGGCGGGCGCGGTGTTCATCGGCCTGTGGCTGACCGGCACGGAACTGGACATCACCGCGATGATGGGCATGACCATGGTGATCGGCATCGTCACCGAGATCGGCATCTTCTATTTCTCGGAGCTGCGCCTGATCGACCATGGCCAGCCGTTGCCGCAGCTGCTGATCCGGGCCGGCCGCAACCGCATGCGCCCCATCGTCATGAGTGCCCTGGCCTTTGCCCTGGCCCTGCTGCCGCTGGCGCTGGACCTGGGCCGGGGTTCGGGTATGCAGCAGCCGCTGGCGATCGCGATCATCTCCGGCCTGCTGATCCAGATTCCGCTGGTACTGCTGGTGCTTCCGGTGCTGTACCGCCTGCTCAAGCGCTGACGCGGGCTGCGGCCTCGCCGCGCCCGCGCGAAAGGCCCGCATCACCTGCGGGCCTTTTGCGTGCGCGGGCATCCGTGACGCGTTATCGACGCCACGGGCCGCGCCGGCCACATGCCTGGACCGGGCCATGCGCGCCATCGCCCGCCCCGGCCGGATGCGCGAGCCCGAACCGGACAAACAAAAGGCCCGCACGCGCGGCGTGCGGGCCCCTGAGCCGGCAAGCGGCAGCGATCAATCCGGGTTCGGGCCCTCGATGGAGTTCTCCAGCACCTTGCCGGTGCGGGCATCGACGCCGACTTCATGGACCGCCTTGCCCTTGCGGATATCGAACGAATAGCGCAGGCCGCTGCCGCCGGATTCCTTTTCCAGTTCCTCGGCCACGATCTTGCCGTGCACGGTGTGCAGCGCGATGCGACGTGCCTGGGCAAGGGTGACCCTGGCCTGCTTCAGGTACCGGGCGCCGTCGAGCGTGCCGGCGCGCGCGAGAGGGACATGCGCGGCCACGGCCAGGGCGGCCGCCAGCGCGGTGCATGCGACGACGCGCAGGGTCGGGTGCTCCATCGTGGGATTCTCCTTCGTGGTGGGTGGAAAGGAACACGCAAGCTCCGGCGTGTTCAATGCCAGTATCCGCGCACGCACTTAGCCACGGCTTAGCCGTGCGCGGACGTTGCATGGCCGGCAAGGCGCATGTACAACTTGGCACTTCGATGGCCCGCGTGCGCCACGATCCCACGCGGCAACCTGCCCGTGCGCTCCCGAATCCGTGCTTCGGTCCAGGGCCGTCCGGACGGGCCGGGGAGCGCCGGCAGCGTCCGCGCCACGTTCCGATGAACTTTCCAGGCAAACCCGGCACATCTTCCATGCAAGAACCCGAATCGAACCCGGCAAGCAAACCCCAGGGCCCGGGACTGATGGCCCGCGCGGACAAAAATCGCCGCGATGCGCTCAACAGCATCCTGGGCGGCCGCCTGCGCAAGGTCGAGGCCCAGTTGTGCAAGCCCGGCGCTCTGCCCGACCGCGGCATCCACAGCATCCTGGTCCTGCGCACCAACCACCGCCTGGGCAACACCGTGCTGCTCAGTCCCCTGCTGCGCGAGCTGGAAACGCTCTACCCCGGCGCCGAGATCGACATCCTGGCCTCGGGCGGCGCCGCACAGATCCTGTACTCCACCCGCTTCCAGACCCACCGCATCGTGACCCTGGCGCGCCGCATGCCGCGCCATCCGGTGCAGACCCTTCGCCTGCTGCGCACGGTGACCGGCGAACGCTACGACCTGGCCATCGACGCCAGCCTGGATTCGATCATGGGGCGGCTGATCCTGGGGCGCTGCCAGGCCCCCCACAAGCTCGGCTTTCCGCTGGAAACCCAGAGCGATCCGGACATGGCCGTCTACCGCGACACCTGCCCGGACCACTTCGCGCTGCGCAACGTGCACCTGCTGCGCACCGCCGTCGGTCGCGGCGGTGAACACGAATGGCCGCGCCTGAACGTGAACCTGTCCCCGGCCGAGCTGGTGCGCGGCCGGCAGGCGCTGGAGGCCATCCTCGGTGCCGGGGCGCGTGCGGACGAACCGCCGTTCGTGCTCGGCGTGTTCGCCAACGCCACCGCCGACAAGCGCTATCCCGGCCACTGGTGGAGCGACTTCATGCAGGCGATCCACGAGCGCCATCCGGCGATCCGCGTGGTCGACGTGCTGGCCGACCACGGCCGCTCGCAGCTGCCTGGCGACAGCCATCCGTTCTATTCCCGCGACCTGCGCAAGCTGGGTTCGGTGCTGGCCGGCATGGACGGCTTCATCAGCGCCGACTGCGGCGTGATGCACCTGGCCAGCGCCGCCGGCGTGCCCACCCTGGGCCTGTTCTCGCGCGACAACCTGGACAAGTACGAACCGTACGGCGGGCACAACGCGGCGCTCAGCACGCGCGGCGACGTCCGTGCCCGCGATGCGGGCCGGCAGGCCGCCGACTGGCTGGACCGGCTGCGCGCACTCGGTTCCGATCCCGTCGAACCGGAGGTCCGCGCATGAAGCACCTGAGCTCGGGCGCCATCGGCGTCATCGAACGCCAGGGACAATGGCTGTTCCACCGCCGCAGCGTGATCGGCATCGCGCTGGTGCCGATGTTCGCGCTGGCCCTGTGGCAACCGGGCTTCCCTGCAAGCTCGCTGTCGCCGGCCGGCATCGACGTGCTGGCCCTGGCCGGCCTGTGCCTGGCGTTCGCGGGTCTCGTGCTGCGCGCCTTCACCGTCGCCACGGTGCCGGCGGACACCTCGCGCCGCAGCACGCGCCAGCTCTCGGCCGAGGCGCTGAACACCGACGGCATGTATGCCATCGTCCGGCATCCGCTGTACCTGGCCAACCTGGTGGTGGCGACCGGATTCGTGCTGGCGGTCGGCTCGCTGTGGTTCATGGTGGTGTTCCAGCTGGCCCATGCGCTGTACATCGAGCGCATCATGGCCTGCGAGGACCGCTTCCTGGCCCGGACCCACGGCGAGGCCTGGGAGAACTGGGCGTCCCGTACCCCGGCGTTCATCCCGCGTCACCTGAAGTGGCGAAGCCCCGGCCTGACCTGGAGCGTGCGCACCATCCTGCGACGCGAATACAACAGCCTGTGCCTGATGACCACCGCCTTCTTCGTGCTGCAGGTCCTGCGCGGCACGCTGGTGGACGGCGATTCGCTGCAGCACTGGCTGCGCCAGCACCCCGCCTGGGACGGCATCTTCGTGGCCGGCCTGCTGATCCTGCTGGTGCTGCGCTCGCTCAAGCGCCACACGCGGCTGCTGCACGTGCCCGGGCGCTGACCCGGATCCAAGATGGCTGAAAGAATCCCGCATTACGCTGGCCGGCAGACTCCCGGCGACCGGAGGCCCACCATGCGACCGATGTATCTTTCCCTTGCCCTGACGCTGGCGACGCTCTTGCTGTCGCCCTGTGCCCGGGCCGGCGGCGGTCCACTCGGCATCGACCACAAGCTGCACTACGACAACCACGGCATCTGGAAGCGCAGCACCCAGAAGGACCTGCAATACGCCATGATCGCCACGATCCTGGGCGGCTCGTTCACGCTCGGCGACCACAACAAGCTGGGCGACACCTTCTGGCGCTCCATGGACGCGGTGGCGTTCTCGGCCGTGGGCTCGGCCGCGCTGAAGATGACTTTCCAGCGCAAGCGGCCCTCGCAGACCGACAACCCCAACGAGTTCTTCAAGGGCATCAAGTACCAGAGTTTCCCCAGCGGCGAAGTGACCTCCATCAGCGCCGCGGTGACGCCGTTCATGGTGCGCTACGGCCACGACCACCCGGCCGTCTATGCCCTGGCCCTGCTGCCCGTCTACGATGCCGTGGCACGCATGAAGACCCACGGCCACTGGCAGACCGACGTGCTGGCGGGCGCCGCGCTGGGCACCGGATTCGGCATCTGGGCCGCACGCCGCAAGAGCCCGCTGATCCTGAGCTGGCTACCGGGCGGCTTCCAGGTCGGCTTCATCCATCACTTCAAGTGACGCTCAGTCGCCGCTGCTGACCCGCCCTTGCGGCCAGGTCAGCGTGGCCTGCAGCCGCCGACCGTCCAGCTGGAACGCCAGCCCGAGCCCCAGGGCCGAAGCCGCCGCAGCCGCCAGGCTCAATCCCAGGCCGGCGTGGGCGCCGTCCGATTCCCCGGACCGCTTGCGCCAGTAGCGGCTGCCGAACTGGGCCACGTCGTCGACCGTCAGGTCGGGCGCCGCATTGGCCAGGCGCAGCGAATCGGCATCCCAGGCCAGCTGGATGTCCGACCCATGCGGCGCATAGGCCGCCGCATTGCGCATCAGGTTGCCCAGCACGATGCCGAGCACGGATGCGTCACCGGTCAGGAACACCGGCTGCAGCGGCGCCCGGATCTGCAGGTCCAGTGCCCGACGGGCGACCAACTCGGACACCGCGTGAACCTGTTTCTCGATGACCGCTTCGACATCGACCTGGTCGCACTGGACCGTCTCGATGCCGGCCTCCAGGCGCGTGAGCAAAAGCAACCCGGTCACCGTGTCCTCCAGTTCGCCGCTGATGGCACCGACCTCCGCCAGCACCTTCGGCAACGGGCGATCGCTCGGGTAGCGGCTCTCGACATCCACCAGGGCGCGCAATTCGGCCAGCCGGGTACGCGTCTCGTGCGCCAGCGCACCGGCAAACCTGCGCTCGCGCAACATGCCGGCCTGCATGCGCTCGAGCACCTCGTTGAAGCGTTCCACCAGCGGCACCAGCTCGCGCGTCTCGCCCGAGGGCAGCCGCTGGTCGGGCGCGGCCGGCCCGATCGTGCGCATGCGCTCGCCGAGCATGGCCAGCGGACGCAGGCCGCGGCGGACCAGCGCGGGCGTGAGCACGATCACCGCCAGGAGAGCCAGCAACGGAATGATCCACAAAATGCCGTCGATGGTGATGAGGATGTCGTCGAGGGTGGTACGCGGCTGCAGCAACAACACGGCGCAACTGGCCTCCGCGGGCACGGGCCTGCCGGACGATGAACCATGGCCCCCGGACTCCATCACGGGCCGGAACCGGAACCACACGGCGCGCAGGGATTGCCCTGCATGCGTCAGGTCGGCGTACCGGGGCACGCTCGTCGCCTGCCGGTCCCAGTGGGCCGGCATCGCTGCCGGCGGAGGCGTACTACGGAACAGCGATCCGCCCGAGCACTGCACGGCGTAGGCGGCCTGGGCATCGCCGAGCAGCAGGTGGGGCGAGGTGTTGCGCAGGTCTTCCAGGTTCGGATGGCGGGTGTCGGCCTCCACCAGCGCGGCAATGGCACGCGCCTGGGACGACAGGCTGGCGTCGAAACGCTGCGCCATCTCGGCATCGATCATGTGGTCCATCAGCAAGGCCGCGCCGCCCAGGATCAGGGTCACGGCCACGCCCAGCATCAGGGCGATGCGCGAGGACAGCGAACGCACGTTCACGGGATCAGGTAACCCGCACCGCGGCGGGTCTCGACCAGGGTCTGGCCGAGGCTGTCGTCGAGCTTGCGCCGCAGGCCGAACACCAGCACCTCGATGCTGCGGTCCGAGGCGGTCGAATCGCTGCCGGCCACCCGCTCGAGGATCTCGGCGCGGCTGAACACGCGCCCGCGATTGCGCACCAGCAGGCTCAGCAGCGCGAACTCGCGCGGCGTCAGCGAAAGGGCCGCGTCGCGCACGCGCACCTCGTGTGCCCGCAGGTCGACCTCGAGCTCGCCCAGCCGGATGCAGGGCAGCAGCGCCTGCGACGGTCTCCTGGCCAGCGCGTGCAGGCGTGCCAGCAGCTCGTCGAAGGCAAACGGCTTGACCAGGTAGTCGTCCGCGCCCAGGTCCAGCGCACCGATCCGGTCCGGCACCTGGTCGCGGGCCGAAAGCACGATCACCCGGGGGCGACGGGCGGACCAGGCCATCTCGCGAAGCAACGTCAGGCCATCCACCTTCGGCAGCATCAGGTCCAGCACCAGCAGGTCGTAGTCGTAGGTCTCCAGATACGCGCGCGCCTCGGCGCCGTCCTCCACCGCATCCACCGTGAAGCCCTCGGCCTCCAGGCCGCGGTGCACCGTCTCGCGAAGGCGTTGCGAGTCCTCGACCAGCAGCAGCTTCATGCCGTCATCCGTTGCGTACGCTCATGCCGGTGATCGTGCCATGCGCGGGCGCATCTGCACAGGCGAAGCCTACCGTTGCACCTGGATCGCGGCGTGACCACCGCCATCAGGCGGCGCGGCGCAGCACCGCGATGCGCTCGGCCAGCGGCGGGTGACTCATGAACAGGCGGCGCAGGCCACCGGCCAGGTGCCCGGAAATGCCGAACGCCTGCATGTTGCGGGGCAGCGTGGATTCGCCGTAACTGGCGCCCAGGCGTTCCAGCGCCGCGATCATGCGCGCTTTTCCGGCCAGCCGCGCGCCGGCCGCGTCGGCCCGGAACTCGCGGTAGCGCGAGAAGGCCATCACGATCATCGAGGCGAACAGGCCGAAAATGATTTCCAGCACGATGACCACCACGAAATAGCCGATGCCGCCGCCGCGATCCTCGCGCCCGCCGCTCAGCCAGCTGTCGACGAACCGCCCGACCACCCGCGCCAGGAAGATCACGAAGGTGTTGAGCACGCCCTGCAGCAGGGCCAGCGTGACCATGTCGCCGTTGGCCACGTGGCCGATCTCGTGGCCGAGCACGGCCGAGACCTCGTCGCGGGTCATGCCCTGCAGCAGCCCGGTGCTGACCGCAACCAGCGCGTGGTTGCGGCTGGCGCCGGTGGCAAAGGCGTTCATTTCCGGCGCCTCGTAGATGGCGACCTCCGGCATGCCGATGCCGGCCGCCTGCGCGTGCTGGCGCACCGTGGACAGCAGCCAGTGCTCGGTCTCGCTGGATGGCTGCTCGATCACGCGCGCGCCGGTGGACATCTTCGCCATCCACTTGGACAGGGCCAGCGAGATGAACGAACCGCCCATACCGATGACCGCGGCGAAGACCAGCAGCGGCCCGAGGCCGCCGTAGCCGCGCGCGGCCGCCCAGGCATCGATGCCCAGCAGGCGGCTGACGATGGTCAGCAGGACCAGGACGGCAAGATTGGTACCCAGGAAAAGAAGGATGCGACGCATGGCTCGTTCTCGATTCCAGCCGCAATCGGCTCATGGGATTTCTAGGCGGTGAGGCACACTTTCAAGCGCGGCGAAGCACCGCGCTCAGGACTTGGACACGAACGGTGCGCCGGGGTTCAGGAACGCGGGCGCGGATGGAAATGCACCGGCACCGGGGCCTCGTCGCGGATCTCCGGTTGCGGTGCGCAGCCGCCGCAGGTGCCGCAGCCGTCGCCGGTGCCGCAGCCGCCGGCACGCGCCTCGGCCGGCTGCAGCCAGCGCCCGATGCGGCGCACGAGCGCGCCGTGGACCGGCCGGTCCAGGCGCGACGCGCAGGCACCCAGCAGGCGCCGCGTGGCCTCGGGTGCCAGCTTGCGCGCGCTGACCAGGAGGCTGTAGGCCACCACCAGCGCGATCACCACGGCCTGGACGATGTCGAACGCACTCATGTCAGCAGCCTCGCCACCTGGAAGGTGATCAGCGAGGCCACGTAGGCCAGGCCGAACAGGTAGCCGGCGGCAATCGCCACGTTGCGCCAGGAATTGGTCTCGCGGCGGATCACCGCCAGCGTCGACATGCACTGCGGCGCGAACACGTACCACACCAGCAGCGACAGCGCCGTGGCCAGCGGCCACTGCTGCGCGATCAGCGGCCCCAGGTGCGAGGCCACGGCGGTGTCGCTGCCGGACATCGCATACACGGTACCCAGCGCCGACACGGCCACCTCGCGCGCGGCCAGTCCGGGAATCAGCGCCACCGAGATCTGCCAGTTGAAGCCGATCGGCGCGAACAGGTGCTGCAGGGCGTGGCCCAGCCGGCCGGCCAGGCTGTAGTCGATGGCCGGTCCGGTGGCACCCGGCGGCGGTGCCGGGAAGCTGGACAGCACCCACAGCAACACGGTCAGCGCCAGGATGATGCCGCCGACGCGGCGCATGAAGATCTTCACCCGCTGCCACAGGCCCAGGGCCACGTCGCGCACGTGCGGAATGCGGTAGGACGGCAGCTCCATCAGCAGCGCGTGCTCGCTCTTGTCGCGGCGCAGCTTCTTCATCACGAAGGCCACGGTCATGGCGCTGACGATGCCGAACACGTACAGCCCGAACAGCACCAGGCCCTGCAGGTTCATCACGCCCAGCACCGTGTGGCGCGGGATGAAGGCGGCGATCAGCAGCGTGTACACCGGCAAGCGCGCCGAGCAGGTCATCAGCGGCGCCACCAGGATGGTGGTCAGGCGGTCGCGCGGATCGGAGATGCTGCGCGTGGCCATGATGCCGGGGATGGCGCAGGCGAAGCTGGACAGCAGCGGGATGAAGGCGCGTCCGGTCAGGCCGGCCTTGAACATCAGGCGGTCGAGCAGGAACGCCGCGCGCGGCAGGTAGCCCGACTCCTCCAGCACCAGGATGAACAGGAACAGGATCAGGATCTGCGGCAGGAACACCAGCACCGTGCCCAGGCCGCCGAAGATGCCGTCGGTGACCAGGCTGCGCACGGCACTGTGCGCGGGCAGCAGGCCGGCCACCTGCGTGCCCAGCCAGGTCACCCCGGTATCGATGCCGTCCATCAGCGGCACGGCCCAGGAGAACACGGCCTGGAAGATGAAGAACATCAGCACCGCCAGGATCGCCAGGCCGAACACCGGATGCAGGGTCCAGCGGTCGATGGCGTCGTCGATCCGCGAGGCCTGCGGCGGCACGCGCACGGTGGCGTCGATCAGGGCGCGCACCTGCTGGTGCAGGTCCGCATCCGGATTCACGCCGGGCGGCGACAGGGTTTGTCCGTGCAGGCGGTCGATGCGCTCGACCAGGGCCGCCGCGCCGCGGCGGTGCACGGCCACGGTCTCGACCACGGGCATGCCCAGTTGCTGTTCGAGCGCGGCCACGTCGATGTCGATGCCGCGATGCCGTGCCGCGTCCATCATGTTCAGCGCCAGCACCATCGGCCGGCCCAGCCGCGCCACCTCCAGCACGAAGCGCAGGTGCAGGCGCAGGTTGGTGGCGTCGGCCACGCACACGATCAGGTCCGGCGCGGGCTCCTCGGCGTGACGGCCACTGCAGATGTCCCGGGTGATGGCCTCGTCCGGGCTGGTGGCGTCCAGGCTGTAGGTACCTGGCAGGTCGAGCAAGCGATAGCTGCGCCCCGACGGCGCCTGCAGGCGCCCTTCCTTGCGCTCGACCGTGACGCCGGCATAGTTGGCCACTTTCTGACGGCTGCCGGTGAGCTGGTTGAACAGCGCCGTCTTGCCGCAGTTGGGGTTGCCGACCAGGGCGATGCGCAGGCTCTGTGCACTCATGCCGCCGTCCCTGCGCTCAGCTGCACGCGGTCGGCCTCGGCCCGGCGCAACGCGAACCGCGTGAAGCCGACCTGCACCAGCAGCGGGTCGCCGCCCATGGGCGCCCGCGCGACCACGCGCACGGTTTCGCCCGCCACGAAACCCAGGTCGCGCAGGCGACGCGCGATGGCATCGTTTTCGTGGGCGTCGCGGACGGCATCGACCACCGCCTGGGCACCTTTGGGCAGATCGGAAAGCTGCACGGGCATGCCTTCAAAATAGGAATGGTTCGCATTATAACTCTCTTTTCCTGAACTGCACGCGGCCGTGTCAACACGCCGCGGCTCGGGCCGCAACGCCCATGGGCGCTATCATGGGGCTCTGTTCGCACTGGTCAGGAAGCCACGCATGTACGAGACCCTCGTCACCAGCCGCAGCAACGGACTGGCCCGCATCACGCTGAACCGCCCGGACCTGCACAACGCCTTCAACGCCACCCTGGTCAGCGACCTGACCCATGCACTGGAAGCAGCCGAGCACGACGAAGGCATCGAGGCGGTGCTGATCACCGGCGCGGGCAAGAGCTTTTGCGCCGGGGCCGACACCCGCTGGATGCGCGGCATGGCCGAGGCCAGCGAACTGGAGAACAAGGAGGATTCGCTGCGCCTGGCGCGCATGCTCCGGCTGCTGAATTTCCTGTCCAAGCCGACCCTCGCCCGCGTGAACGGCGCGGCCTTCGGTGGCGGCATCGGCCTGGTGGCGTGCTGCGACATCGCGATCGGCGTGGAGAGCGCCAAATTCGCCCTGTCCGAGGTCAAGCTGGGCCTGGTGCCCGCGACCATCGCGCCCTACGTAGTGGCCGCCATCGGCCTGCGCCACGCCCGACGCCTGTTCGTGACCGGCGAGGTGTTCGAGGCCCGCCGCGCAGCCGAACTGGGCCTGCTGCACGAATGCGTACCCGAGGACCGGCTCGACGACGCGGTCGATGACGTGCTCAAGGCTTTGCATCGCGGCGGCCCGCAGGCACGACGCGAAGCCAAGCGCCTGGCCCTGCGCGTGGCCGGCATGGACGAGCGCGAGGCGGCCAGGATCGACGCGCGCAATGCCGAACTGATCGCCCGCGTGCGCGTGGGCGAGGAAGGCCAGGAAGGTCTGGGCGCGTTCCTCGACAAGCGCAAGCCGTCCTGGCTGGAGGACGGACACGACGCATGAGCGAGCACCCTCCGATCCTGAATCTCGACGCCGTGGACATCCAGCGCGCCGAGGGCGACAAGGCCGCGACGATGCCCGAGCAATACGACCTGCGCTGGGGCGAGATCTCCCGCCGCATCGGCGCGCGCAAGCTCGGCTACAACCTGGCCGTGGTCGCCCCCGGCAAGCGCGGCTGCCCGTTCCACAGCCACCGCGCCGAGGAAGAGATGTTCCTGATCCTCGAGGGCCAGGGTGAACTGCGCTACGGCCATGCCCGCCATCGGCTGCGCGCGGGCGACGTGATCGCCTGCCCGACCGGCGGACCGGAGACCGCACACCAGATCATCAATACCGGCGCCACCGAACTGCGCTACCTCGCCGTCAGTACCATGGCCGACGTGGAAGTGTGCGAATACCCCGATTCGGGAAAGATCGGCGCCTTCGCCGGACCGGAACCGGCGCGCCTGCGGCACCTGACCCGCAGCAGCGACGCCCGCGACTACTGGGAAAATGAATAGATGTTCGAACGCATCCTGATCGCCAACCGCGGCGAAATCGCCTGCCGCGTCATCCGCACCTGCCGCCGGCTCGGCATCGAGACCGTGGCGGTGTACTCGGACGCCGATGCCGATGCGCAGCACGTGCGCCTGGCCGACCGTGCCTACCGCGTGGGCGGACCGCGCCCGGCCGATTCCTACCTGCGCGGCGACGCCATCATCGAGATCGCCAGGCAGTCCGGCGCCCAGGCGATCCACCCCGGCTACGGCTTCCTGTCCGAGAACGCCGGCTTCGCCCGTGCCTGCGGCAAGGCCGGCCTGGTCTTCATCGGGCCGAAACCGGAAAGCATCGAGGCGATGGGGTCCAAGGCCGAGGCCAAGGCCCTGATGAGCCGCCACGAGGTGCCGCTGGTGCCCGGCTACCACGGCGAGGACCAGGATGCAGGCACCCTGGCCGAACAGGCCCGTGCCACCGGCTTCCCGCTGATGATCAAGGCCGCGGCCGGCGGCGGCGGCAAGGGCATGCGCATCGTGCGCAAAGAAGCCGACTTCGCCGACGCACTGGCCGCCGCGCAGCGCGAGGCCGAATCCTCGTTCGGCGATACGCGCGTGATCCTGGAGCGCTATGTCGAGCACCCGCGGCACATCGAGTTCCAGGTCTTCGGCGACACCCACGGCCACGTCATCCACCTCAACGAACGCGAGTGCTCGGCGCAGCGCCGCTACCAGAAGGTGCTGGAGGAAACGCCCTCGCCGTTCCTGAATCCCGATCGACGCGCGGCCATGGGCGCCGCCGCCGTGGCCGCAGCCAGGGCGGTGGACTACGTGGGCGCCGGCACCGTGGAGTTCATCGTCGGCGCCGAAGGCGACTTCTACTTCATGGAAATGAACACGCGCCTGCAGGTCGAGCACCCGGTCACCGAAATGACCCTGGGCCTGGACCTGGTCGAATGGCAGCTGCGCGTGGCCGCCGGTGAACCGCTGCCGCTGGACCAGGACGCCATCCAAGCCTCCGGCCACGCCATCGAGGTGCGCCTGTACGCCGAGGATCCGGAACAGAACTTCCTGCCCGGCTCGGGCCGCCTGCAGCGGCTGCGCCTGCCTGCGGTGTCCGGGCACGTGCGCCTGGACGCGGGCGTGGTCGAGGGCGACACGGTGACCATCTTCTACGACCCGATGATCGCCAAGCTGATCGTGCACGACGCGGACCGGCCGCGCGCGCTGCAACGGTTGCGCACGGCACTGGCCGCCAGCGACATCGTCGGTCCCAAATCGAATATCGCCTTCCTCGAACGCCTCGCGAGCCATCCTTCGGTAGTCGAGGGCAGCATCGACACCGGCTACCTGGACCGCCACCTGGACGAATTCGTCCCCGGCGAGGAACCGCTGCCGCCGCTGGCCCTGCAAGCGGCGGCCACGGCCATGCTGCTGGAAGACGAATGCCGTGCAGCCGGGCGGGCCGAGCCCACCGACCCGCATTCGCCCTGGGCCCGTGCCGACGCATGGCGCATCGGCCACGCCGGCAAGCGCATCGTGGCACTGGTGCATCGCGGCGAACGCCACGAGGTGGAAGCGCATGGCCATGACGGGTGCTATCGCCTGCGCCATGGCGCAGGCTGGGTCGAAGTCGATCACGCCCGCTTCGAGGGCGACGCGATCGGCCTGCACCTGGACGGTATGGCACATCGCCTGCCGCTGCTGACCGGCGGCAACCGCGCGGTGGTGCACCTGGACGGATGCCGCTACGTGTTCGAGCACGCGCCGGCATTCGACTTCCGCGCCGACGAGGCCGGCGGCGGCGACCGCGTGCTCGCGCCGATGCCGGGCCGCATCGTGCTGGTCAAGGCCGCGGCCGGCGACGAAGTGGCCGAGGGCGACGAGCTGCTGGTGATGGAAGCGATGAAGATGGAGCTGTCGCTGAAGGCGCCGCGCGCGGGCACGATCGAGAAGCTGGATGCGGCCGAGGGGGACTTTGTCGACGCCGATGCGGTGTTGGTGGAGTTTGTGGGGGAGGAAAACTGATTCCGTTTTTGGTTTAGCCGGTACGGGTGGGTTCGAGATTGAGGATTCTGCGGGTACGGGTGGGTCTCGAGTGTTTATTGGGTGCGATCGTCCGTGATCGCCCTGATCGAGCCCCCTGGCGCGGATTGGACACGGCGCTTCGTGGTGGCATCCGGAGCGGCCATCCATGGCCGCACTGCTCGAGAAGCGTCGCACTAGCCGACACCTCGAAAAGCGTTGTTGATGGAGCCATGTTGAAGCTATGAGCCACTTTCCTGAATCCGTGCGCATCGTCGAAGTCGGGCCGCGTGATGGCCTGCAGAACGAGAAGACGATTGTTCCCGCGGCGGTGAAGATCGAGCTGATCGAACGGCTCGCCGCCTGCGGGTTGAAAACCGTCGAGGCCACCAGCTTCGTCTCGCCCAAATGGGTGCCGCAGCTGGCCGATGCCGCCGAGGTCTATGCCGGCATCGCCAAGCGCGAAGGCGTGAGCTACCCGGTACTGGTGCCGAACCTGAAGGGCTACGAGCGCGCGCGCGCCGTGGGCGTGACCGAAATTGCCGTGTTCAGCGCCGCCAGCGAGGCCTTCAACCGCAAGAACATCAATGCCTCCATCGATGAATCCATCGAGCGTTTCGCGCCGGTCATGGCGCGTGCCCGCGCCGACGGCGTGAAGGTGCGTGGCTACGTCTCCACCGTGCTCGGTTGCCCCTACCAGGGCGAGGTCCCCCTGAGCGACGTGGTGCGTGTCGCCGCACACCTGCACGAGATGGGCTGCTACGAAGTCTCCCTGGGCGACACCATCGGCGTGGGCACGCCGGAAAAGGCCCGCGCCATGCTGCGCGCGGTAGCCGAGGAGGTGCCGATGCAGGCCCTGGCCGTGCATTTCCACGACACCTACGGCCAGGCGCTGGCCAATCTCCACGCCTGCCTGGAGGAAGGCGTCGCGGTGATCGACAGCTCGGTGTCCGGCGCCGGCGGCTGCCCATACGCCAGGGGCGCCACCGGCAACGTCGCCACCGAGGACGTGGTGTACATGCTCCAGGGCATGGGCATCGCCACCGGGGTGGACCTCGATGCCCTGGTCCTCACCGGACACTGGCTATCCACACAGCTGGGACACCCGACCACCAGCCGGGTCGCCCGCGCCCTCGCAAACAACTGATCGAACCCTGGAAATGTCTCACTCCGCACATCCACGGTGCTAAACTGGCCGCCTGCGACCGGCAAGGGGGCCGTTCGCGGCAGTGGACAACCGGATGCGCAAGAAGTCGACAAGCGATACGGCTTCATCCTTTGATCGCGATGCCTCGGGGATCGCGTCCGCGAATCGTGTCGCCCCCCAGGTTGCCCCGGAACCCGGCTTCCCGCCCACGCCGATCGACGCCAGGGCCCGCCTGCGTACCCTGCTCGACGCCCTGCCCGATGCCGTGACCGTGCTCGACATGCAGGGCAACATCCTCGACGCCAACGCCGCGGCCCAGCGCATCTTCGGCTATTCGCTGGACGGGTTGTGTCGCCTGAACGTGTTCGACATCAGCCCCGAGCTGCCGCGCGACCACATGAAAACGGTGGTGGCGCAGCACGAGGTGGGCGAAACCTTCAGCGTCATCGGGGTGAACCGCCGCGCCGACGGTGCGCTGTTCCCGGTGGAAGTGCATTCGAACATCTTCATCGACGCCGGCGAACGCCGCATCATGGCCGTGGCGCGCGACATCAGCGCACGCGTGGAAGCCGAACGCCAGTTGCGCGCATCCGCCGAACATCTGCGCCAGCAATCGCGCATCGATGCCTTGACCCGGCTGCCCAACCGCGACTCCATGATCGAGGCCATCGACACGGCCATCGGCCATGCGCACGCGAACGCGCAGCCGGAAGTGCTCTACATCGACGTGGACCGCTTCAAGATCCTCAACGACATGCTCGGCCACAACGCCGGCGACCGGCTGCTGCAGGCGGTCGCCGAGCGCCTGCGCCTGTGCTGCGAGGGGAAGGCCGAGTGCGGGCGCTACGGCAACGACGAATTCATCGCCCTGCTCCCGCATTGCACACGCCATGCCGAGGCCCGCGCCCTGGCCCAGCACATCATCCGCGCCTTCGAGCGCCCCTTCGAGCTGATGGGCGAAGCCTTCGTGCTGACCACCTCGATCGGCATCGCCAGCCATCCGAACCACGGCGACTGCGCGGAAAGCCTGATCCGCCACGCCGACATCGCCATGCACGAGGCCAAGCGTCGCGGACGGCACACCTTCCGCGACTTCGACGAGGCCATGTCGCACCGGTCCGGCATGAGCAACCAGATCGAGTCCCAGCTGCGCCTGGCGCTCGACCACGACGAGCTGTGGCTGGCCTACCAGCCCAAGATCTCGCTGCGCGACAATCGCGTGACCGGTGCCGAGGCCCTGCTGCGCTGGCGCAGTCCGCAGTTCGGCGACGTACCGCCCTCGGGCTTCATCCACCAGGCCGAGATCTCCGGCGAAATCGTGCGTATCGGCGCCTGGGTGGTGCACGAGGCCTGTCGCCAGCTGCGCCGCTGGCAGGACCAGGGCCTGGGCCTCGACCATGTGGCCGTCAACGTGTCGTTCCGCCAGTTGCTCAGCGGGACCTTCATCGACAGCGTGGAGGCTGCGCTCAGGGCGCACGACCTGCCGGGCAGCGCGCTGGAGCTGGAGATGACCGAACGCATCCTGATCGACGAGGCTCCCGACACGCTGGATACCTTCACCGCGCTCAAGCGCATGGGCGTGCGCATGTCCATCGACGACTTCGGCGAAGGCTACTCCTCGTTCAACTACCTGCGTCACCTGCCGATCGACAGCGTCAAGATCAGTCACACCTTCATGCAGGGCATCCCTTCGCGCCGTTCGGACACGGCCATCTGCGAGGCGATCGTGCGCATTGCCAACAGCCTGAGCCTGACCGTGGTCGCCGAAGGCGTGGAAAACGAGGACCAGCGCGCCTTCCTGGACAGCATCGGCACCGACGATGCACAGGGATTCCTGTTCGCCCGGCCGATGCCGCCCGGCGAGATGCCCGGCTTCCTCGAGACCTGGGACCGGCACCGCGAAGAGCCCGAGCGAAGCCGTTGATCGGTTACCATGGCGGTTTTCCATCGCTGGGAACCGACCATGCAACTGAACCAGATCAAGGCCGTCATCACCGGCGGCGCCTCCGGACTCGGCCACGCCGTCGCCAAGCACCTGGTCGCCCACGGCGGCAGCGTCGCGCTGTTCGACGTCAACGAGGAAAAAGGCCAGGCCGCGGCCGCCGAACTGGGCGAATCCGCCCGCTTCTATCGCACCGACGTCACCTCCGAAGAAGGCGTGGTCGCCAACCTGGAGGCCGCCAAGGAGGCCATGGGCGGGATCAACGCGGTGATCAACTGCGCCGGCATCCTCGGCGCCGGCCGCGTGCTCGGCCGCGAGGCGCCGATGCCCCTGGGCAACTTCTCCACCACGGTGATGGTGAACCTGGTCGGCAGCTTCAACGTCGCCAAGTCCGCCGCCAACCTGATGCAGCACAACGAAGCGGGCGAGGACGGCGAGCGCGGCGTGATCATCAACACTGCCTCGGTGGCCGCCTACGAGGGCCAGATCGGCCAGGCCGCGTATTCCGCCTCCAAGGGCGGCGTGGTCGGCATGACGCTGCCGATGGCGCGCGAACTGTCGCGCTTCGGCATCCGCGTGGCCACCATCGCCCCGGGCATCTTCTGGACGCCGATGGTCGACGGCATGCCCGAGGCCGTGCAGGAGTCGCTGTCGGCCTCGATCCCCTTCCCCTCGCGCCTGGGCCAGCCCGAGGAATACGCCAGCCTGGCCGCGTACATCCTGACCAACCGCTACATCAACGGCGAGACCATCCGCCTGGACGGCGCGGTGCGGTTGCAGCCCAAATAGCGGGGAATCGTGAATGGGGAATGGGGAGTGGCCGTCGGTCGCCCCATTCCCTTACTCCACCGGACTTCCCGTTCCAGAGTGCCCTTTCGCAGTCTCGGATGTGCGGAAAACCTGGAGTCACGCAGACCTGCGCCATTTTCGTACCCCACACGCTTTTCCCATTCCCGATTCCCAACTCCCCATTCCCGGCCTCACACCATGAAAGCCTCCGACACCAAGCGCGGCAACGTCGTCGAGCACAACGGCAGCGTCTACCAGATCCGCGACATCGAGCGCAGCACGCCGACCGCGCGTGGCGGCAACGTCACCTTCCGCTTCACCATGTACTCGATCCCCGGCGCACAGAAGTTCGACCTCAGCCTGCGCGCCGACGACGACCTGAAGGAAGTCGAGCTGCTGCGCCGCCAGGCGAATTTCTCCTACATGGACGGCGACGCCTACGTGTTCATGGACGCCGAGGACTTCACCCAGTACCTGCTGGCGCCGGAACTGGTCGGCGACAATGCCGGCTACATCGTCGACGGCCTGGACCACTGCTACGTGCAGCTGATCGACGACGCCCCGGTGGGCCTGCAGGTCCCGGCCACGGTCACCCTCCAAGTGACCGACACCGCGCCGGAACTGAAGGGTGCCAGCGCCACCAAGCGCGCCAAGCCGGCTACGCTGGAGACCGGGCTGGAGATCCAGGTGCCCGAATACATCACCGTGGGCGAGAAGGTGACGGTCAACACCCTCACCGGCGAATTCGCCGGTCGCGCCTGAATCACGACCCGCGGCCGGATGCAGCCGCCGCGGGCAGCCTCTACACTCGTGCCATGCTGAAAATCGACACCCACAGCCACATCCTGCCGCGCGACTGGCCCAACCTCTCGGAGAAGTACAGCGAGCCGCGCTTCCCGGTGATGACGCACACCGGCGGCCACCACCGCATCTACCGGGGCGGCAAGTTCTTCCGCCAGGTGTGGGACTCGGCCTTCGACATCGACACGCGCATCGCCGACTACGCCGCGCACGGCGTGAACGTGCAGGTGGTCTCGACGGTGCCGGTGCTGTTCTCCTACTGGGCACGCGGCAGCCAGGCGCTGGAACTGCACACCTTCCTCAACGACCACTGCGCCGGGCTGTGCCGCGAGCATCCGCGCCACATCGTCGGCATCGGCACCGTGCCGCTGCAGTCGCCGAACCTGGCCATCCGCGAGATGGAACGCTGCATGGACCAGCTGAACCTGGCCGGCGTGCAGATCGGCTCGCACTGCAACGACTGGAACCTGGACGCACCGGAGCTGTTCGGTTTCTTCGAGGCCGCCGCCGACCTGGGCGCGGCGATCATGGTCCATCCGTGGGACATGATGGGCCGCGACACCATGCCCAACTACTGGTTGCCGTGGCTGGTGGGCATGCCGGCCGAGCAGTCGCGTGCCGCCTGCAGCCTGATCTTCGGCGGCGTGCTGGAACGCCTGCCCAAGCTGCGCGTGATGTTCGCGCACGGCGGCGGCAGTTTCCCGTTCACCATCGGCCGCATCGAGCACGGGTTCAACATGCGCCCGGACCTGGTGGCCAAGGACAACGCGCGCAACCCGCGCGAGTACTTCCCGCGCCTGTTCTTCGATTCGTGCGTGCACGACCCGCAGGCGCTGGCCTACCTGCTCGACGTGGTCGGCCACGACCGCGTGATGCTGGGCACCGACTACCCGTTCCCGCTGGGCGAACAGGAGCCGGGCTCGGGCATCGAGGCGCTGGGGCTGGACGAGACATCCAACGCGCGCCTGATGCACGGTACCGCGCTGGAGTGGCTGGACCTGTCCAAGGCGCGTTTCGAGTCGCCCGACGACGCCACGCAGGCCTGAACGGCACTGCCCGAACCCATTGCGTTGCCAACCGGAACATCCATGACCGCACCCTACGAAGCCACCGAAGCCTGGGCCGAACGCGCCGACTGCGAGGATCCGCTGCGCGGGTTCCGCGACCGCTTCCTGATCCCGCCCCACGCCGACGGCGACACGCTGTATTTCTGCGGCAACTCGCTGGGACTGGAGGCGCGCGGCGTGCGCCAGGCCATCAACGACGAGCTCGACTACTGGGGCGAGCTGGGCGTGGAAGGCCACTTCAAGGGCCGCCTTCCCTGGATGGACTACCACGAGTTCGTGCGCGAGCACCTGGCCGAGGTGGTCGGCGCCTCGATGTCCGAGGTGGTGGCCATGAACACGCTCAGCGTGAACCTGCACCTGCTGATGGTGAGCTTCTACCGGCCCACCCACGAGCGCCACAAGATCGTGATCGAGGAAGGCGCCTTTCCCAGCGACCGTTACGCGGTGGAGTCGCAGATCCGCTTCCACGGCTTCGATCCGGCCGAATCGCTCATCGAGCTGGCCCCGGACGAGCCCAACGGCACGCTGTCCATGGCCGCCATCGAGCGCGCCCTGGCCGAGCATGGCGCCAGCACCGCCCTGGTGATGCTGCCGGGCATCCAGTACCGCACCGGCCAGGCCTTCGACCTGGCCGCGATCACGCGCCTGGGCCACGCACACGGCTGCCTGGTCGGCTTCGACCTGGCCCACGCCGTGGGCAACCTGCCGCTGGCCCTGCACGACAGCGGCGCGGACTTCGCCGTGTGGTGCCACTACAAGTACCTCAACGGCGGCCCCGGCGCGGTCGGCGGCGCCTTCGTGCACGAGCGCCACGCGCGCACGGACCGCCCGCGCTTCGCCGGCTGGTGGGGGCACAACAAGGACACCCGGTTCCGGATGGGCCCCGATTTCGACCCCACGCCGGGCGCCGAGGGCTGGCAGCTGTCCAATCCGCCGATCCTGGCGCTGGTGCCGCTGCGCATCTCGCTGGACCTGTTCCACGAGGCCGGCATGGACCGCCTGCGCGCCAAGTCCGAGCGCCTGACCGGCTACCTGGAATGGCTGGTGGACACCCAGCTGCCCGGCGTGCTGGAAGTGGTCACCCCGCGCGAACCCGAGCGCCGCGGCGCGCAGCTCTCGATCCGCGTGATCGGCGGTCGCGAGCGCGGACGCGCGCTGTTCGAGCACCTGGTGTCGATCGGCATCATCGGCGACTGGCGCGAACCGGACGTGATCCGCATCTCGCCGGTGCCGATGTACAACCGCTTCCGCGACTGCCTGGGCTTCGTGCAGGCCGTGCAGGCCTGGACCGGCTGATCGCTCAACCGCCCGCGTTCAGGTACCACAGCGAGGCGTTGAGCACGCTGGCGAAAGCCACCCAGCCCACGTAGGGCAGCATCATCCAGCCGGCCGTGCGATCGCGGCGCCAGAAAGCCACCGTGGTCGCCACGATCAGCGCCAGCAGGGCCACGATCTCGACCAGCGCCCCGCCCAGGCTGTGGCGGCCGAAGAACAGCCACGACCAGGCCGCGTTCAGCACCAGCTGCGCCAGCCAGAACCCGATGGCGGCATCGACTTTCGTGCGCAGCCACACCCGCCAGGCGGCCACTGCCATGATCGCGTAGAGGGCGGTCCAGACCGGGGCGAAGATCCAGTTCGGCGGATTGAACGGCGGCTTGTCCAGCTGTGCGTACCAGTCGCCGGGCAGGAACCGGCTGCCGATGAAGCCGGCGGTGAAGGCCATCAGCAGGAAAATCACCAGGGCAATGCGGCGGCGCATGGGTCATCTCCGTGACGCGAAATGCAGTCTGCGGTCGTATGTACGCCATGATAACGCCAGCGGATGCACCGCGCCCGGGTACGGCTTCACCGGCATCCCCTACCCGGGGACACGAAAGCGCACATCGATGCTATGGTTGGTTCTCTTACTTCCTCAACCACCCGAAAGAAGCTCTGTCATGCGCACAATCGTTCTTGTTTTCGCTGCGTTCCTCACGTTCGCGGCGACACCGGCCTCATACGCTGGAGCGGCGCGACAGGACAAGGGGTCCATTCCCCAATCGGCACTGGATGCCACCGCTCCCCCCACCACCCGTGCCCAACTGGCGGCCGCCAAGCCCGTCCTGGCCAAGCACGCCATGGTGGTCTCTGCACAGCACCTGGCGACGAAAGTCGGGGTGAACATCCTCAAGAAGGGCGGCAATGCCGTCGACGCCGCCGTGGCCGTGGGCTACGCGCTGGCGGTGGTGCACCCGTGCTGCGGCAACATCGGTGGCGGCGGGTTCATGGTCCTGCACCTGGCGCACGGCAAGACCGTGTTCCTGGACTTCCGCGAGAAGGCCCCGCTGAAAGCCACGCCGACCATCTTCCAGGATGCCGACGGCAACGTGGTCAAGGGCCGCAGCACCCATACTTACCTGGGTGTAGGCGTGCCCGGCACCGTGATGGGCCTGAACACGGCCCTGAAAAAGTACGGCACCATGTCGCTCAAGCAGGTCATGGCCCCGGCCATCAAGCTGGCCCGCGACGGCTTCGTGCTGCAGCAGGGCGACGTCAACATTCTGCATACCCGCAGCAAGGACTTCGCCAAGTATCCCAACGTGGCGAAAACCTTCCTCAACCACGGCAAGCCCTACGAAGTCGGCGACCGTCTGGTTCAACCCGAGCTGGCGAAAACGCTGGAGCTGATTGCCCGCAAGGGCACGCGCGCCTTCTACAAGGGTTCGATCGCCCGGGCCGTGGTCAAGGCCAGCGAGGCCAACGGCGGCCTGCTGAGCATGAAGGATTTTGCCGACTACACGGTCAATTGGGACAAGCCGACCGAGTGCGAATACCGCGGCTACACCGTGATGTCCTCGCCGCCGCCCAGCTCCGGAGGCACGACGATCTGCGAGATCCTGCAGATCATCAAGCCCTACCCGTTCTCCAAGTGGGGATTCGGCTCGGTCAAGGCCATCCACTACCTCGTCGAGGCCGAGCGCCGCGCCTTCGCCGACCGCAACACCTACCTGGGTGATCCGGCCTTCGTGAAGAACCCGATCGCCAAGCTGCTCTCGGCCAGCCACGCCGCCAAGCTGCGTTCGACCATCCACCCGGACAAGGCCACCCCGTCCAGCGAGATCAAGGGCAGCCTGGGAGCGGCCGAGGGCATGCACACCACGCACTTCTCGGTGGTCGATCCCAAGGGTGACGCGGTCAGCATCACCTACACCATCAACTACCTGTTCGGCGTGGGGCAGATGGCCGGCAACACCGGCTTCTTCCTCAACAACGAGATGGACGACTTCACCTCCAAGCCCGGCGTGCCCAACACGTTCGGCCTGGTGCAGGGCAGGATCAACCAGGTCGAGCCCGGCAAGCGTCCGCTCAGCTCGATGTCGCCCTCCATCGTGCTCAAGAACGGCAAGCTGTTCATGGTCACCGGCAGTCCCGGCGGCTCGACCATCATCTCCACCACCTTGGAGAGCATGCTCAACGTCATCGACTTCGGCATGAACATGCAGCAGTCGGTGGATGCCCCCCGCGTGCACAACCAGTGGTATCCGGACAAGATCTTCTACGAGCCAGGCCTGCTGACACCGGAAGCCAAGGCCACGCTGGAGAAGATGGGTTACAGCTTCAAGAGCGTGAAGTCCTGGGGCGCCGACGAGGCCATCCTGGTCAATCCGAAGACCCACCTGCTGGAAGGCGCCAACGATCGCCGTCGTCCCTCGGGACTGGCCGCCGGTTTCTGAGCCGATCGCCGTTCCAGCCGCGAGCAACACCAAAAACCCCGGCGGGTATCCGCCGGGGTTTTTCATGTTCGAGCCTACGCGCCGGCTGGCCGGCGTGCCCGGCCAGGCCCGTTCAGCATTCCCCTGCGCCCGGCCATTGCCTTTTGTGCAGGAACTGCGATAAGGATAGATTCCATACATACGGAATCGGGCTTCTGCCGAAGTCATCACCGATTCGGGGATGTTCCGGGATCGCGTAACGCGCAGTCGAGGATCACGGAGGGATCATGGCCCCCGAGCGCATGGACAAGACAGGATGTTGAGGGCCGGGCACGGAAGATACGCCGCCCCCATGCTGGCACTGCTGACGTGGTTTGCAGTGGTGAGCCATTGCGCGCAGGCTGGTCCGTACCGACTGCGCCTGACGGCCCGCCGCCATCCCCTCCCGAGCCGGATCACCGCCCCGCTCGGAGGCGGCAGCGTCCCGGGCATGCCGTCCGGCGAACAGCGGCCCGGTCTGCCGGTTTCCTTCGACCACGCCCCCACCGACCACCACTCCGACCGTTCCGGACATGGCCGCCGGTTCATCCGACCGCTGGCCGGCATCGGTTTCGGCCACGAACGTGCCGGAGCAATCGTGTCCGCCTGGACATTGCGTGGCACGTCGCGGTGGCATTCCGACACGAAGTGGACCGGATGGGTCCCGTCGCCCCCCGCGCAGTCCGAAGCTCGCCATGTTATGACCCTGGTGCTGATCGTCCTGGGCATACTGCTCCTCGCCTCGGCATGGATCTGGAACCTGCGTCGCGCAGTGCGCAGGCGGACCGCGGAGATTCGGGATAAGAACGAATTGCTGGAGCAGCAGTCGCTCGAACTCCTCGAGGATCGTGCGAGACTGCGTACCCTGGTCGAGAGCAGCCCGGATGCCATGTGGCTCAAGGATGAAACCGGCATCTACATCGACTGCAACGCCCAGGCATGCCAGCTGCTCGGGATGCCACGCGAAAGGATCATCGGGCAGAGCGATGAAGTCCTTCAGATGCCGTCCGAGATCCTGCAACGGGTGCGACAGATCGACGAGCAGGTGCACTCGACGGGCACGACGCAGGGCGACGAATTCCTGTTCACGGACTCCTCGGGACGCACCCGCAACATGGAACTTGTCAAGGCGCCGATCCGGTCCGCCGACAACCACATCACCGGGATACTGGGGGTGGCTCGGGACATCAGCATGCGGCGGCGTGCCGAAGAGCAGCTGCGTATCGCCGCCATCGCCTTCGAGAGTCAGGACGGCATCGTGATCGCCGAAGCCGACGGGACCATACAGCGCGTCAACACAGCCTTCACCGACCTGACTGGATACGCCCGGGAACAGGCCTTCGGTACCCGGTTGATGGATCTGGTTCGCTCCAGCCTTCAGGATGACGACCTCCAAGCACGCATGCATGCATCGATCAAAACGGGCATTCCGTGGAGCGAAAACGTTTGGATCCAGCCGCGCCAGGGCGTGCTCCGGTTCGTGCGCATCACCGCCTCGGGGGTCCGCGACGACAGTGCATCCGTGCGCCATCTGGTCATCACCCTGCACGACCTCACGGCCGAGACCGAAGCCCGGGCCCGTGTCCGGCAACTGGAAAAGTACGATGCACTGACCGAGCTTCCCAACCGCAGCCTACTCGAGGAGCACATCCGGGACGCCAACGAGGCCGCGGCATCGGCAGCCGACTTTTCGCTTTGCCACGGCGCCCTGATGCTGATCGGCCTGGACGACTTCGCCATCCCCAACAATGCCCATGGCCACAGGCTCGGCGACCGGATCCTGCAGCTGGCCGCGCAACGCATGCAGCATCTTCGCACCGAGCACTGCATGCTGGCACGGTTCAGCGGCGACGAATTCGCTCTCCTGGCCCTCTTCGAGCCGCAACCATGCGAACCGGCCGGGGAAACTGCGTTGCATCTGGCCCGTGTCCTGCGCGATGCCCTCGCCAAGCCCTACCGGTTCGCCAAGATCGGCGAAGTAATCTGCACCGCAAGCATCGGCGTGACGATGCTCGGCTATCCGGCCCGTCGGGCAGACACCCTGCTTGGCCAGGCCGAATTGGCCATGTTCAAGGCCAAGGATGCCGGCAAGAACCGCGTGCGCCCGTTCGAATCGCAGATGCAAAAGGAGATCGATGCCCGAAACGCCATGGCCCGCGACATACGTCTCGGCCTGCCTTCGAACCAGTTCCTGCTGCACTTCCAGCCGCAGGTCGATGCTGGCGGATGCATCGTCGCCGCCGAGGCCCTGCTGCGATGGAGACATCCGGATCGCGGCTTGCTGACGCCGGCCCAGTTCATCGACGTGGCCGAACAGACCGGATTGATCGAACCGTTGGGCCAGCTGGTGCTCCAGCAGGCCTGCCTGGCCCTCGCCGCCTGGTCGGCATTGCCGGAACTGTGCAAGCTCGCGCTTTCGGTCAACGTCAGCCCGCGCCAGTTCCAACAGCCCGATTTCGTCCAGCTGATGACCGACGCAGTGTCGGCTTGTGGCCAGAACGTGCAGAAGCTGAAACTGGAGATCACCGAAAGCATGGCCATGCAGGACATCGGCGACTCCATCGCCAAGCTCCACTCGCTCAAGCACCTGGGCCTGAAGCTGTCCCTGGACGATTTCGGCACCGGAAGTTCCTCGCTTGCCTACCTGACCCGACTGCCGATCGACCAGCTCAAGATCGACAAGTCCTTCATCCACCGGCTGCCCGACGTCCGTGAAGATGCCCATCTGGCGCGGAGCATCCTGGGCATGGCGCGCGGCATGGAACTGGAGGTGGTGGCCGAGGGCGTGGAGACCACAGCGCAGTTCGAGTTCCTGCGCGCGCACCAATGCCCGTTCTTCCAGGGCTATCTGTTCGGCAAGCCGATGCCCCTGGCCGAGTTCGAGCAATTCGTCCGCGCCTCCGAGGCGCATGCAGACCCATCACGCTGAATCCGCCGCAAGGCAGCATGCCCAGCAGCACGGCGATACAACGGTTCAGGATGGTGGCTCGCCCATGGCTCACATGCCCTGCTCCTCGTGTCGCCTGGAACTTCCACCCGGCGCCATGCACCAACAAAGACAAGCTCCGGCCACTTGCGATCGAGCCATCCGCGGAACCGACATGACCCTCAAGCTGTTACTCGCCGCGTACGCCGCCGTCCTGCTGGCCGGGCCTGCGCTGGCGCAATCGACGTCCGGCAAACCGCTGAATCTGGAATTGCCCCCCGAAAGCGTGCCCGCACAGGCCACCAGCGCGCATGCCGTTTCGAAACCGGCGCATGCCTCCAGTTCGGCCCGTTCCGCGGCCTCGCAGCCCGGGGTCTACTACGGTGATACCAGCGGCCGCATCGCCGCCACCGATGCACCCGGCACGACACTGTCGTGCGACGATGCCTCCTATAACAAGCCGCAGGTACACGGCAGCGTCGGCATGGGTGTGATCGCCGGCAACCACACCAGCGGCAACTACCAGAGCGGCACGGTGCACATCGCCCAGGCGTTCGGCAGTTGCGCGCACCCCACCGGCCACATGAGTATCACCGTCGGCGTCGAACAAGGGCAGTTTGGCGACCACCGCTGGCAACATTGAAAACGCCGCGCGCCGAACATTCGGATGTCATGCGTTCTACCCCTTATTCTGGTGTGCACCGACTGGAAGGGAACACCCCATGAAATCTCGCAAACTCGGCACCGGCGGCCTGGAAGTCTCCGCCCTCGGCCTGGGCTGCATGGGCCTGACCCACGCCTACGGCCAGCCGGTCACGAAAGAGGTCGGCATCCACCTGATCCGCGCGGCCGTGGATCGCGGTGTCACGCTGTTCGACACCGCCGAGGTGTACGGCCCATACACCAACGAGGAACTGGTCGGCGAGGCCCTGGCACCCGTGCGCGACCAGGTCGCCATCGCCACCAAGTTCGGCTTCGACATCGGTGGTTCACGCGGCATGGACAGCCGGCCGCGGCACATCCGCGAAGTGACCGAGGCCTCGCTGAAGCGCCTGAAGACCGACCATATCGACCTGCTCTACCAGCACCGCGTGGACCCGGACGTACCCATCGAGGACGTGGCCGGCACGGTGCGCGAGCTGATCGCCGAGGGCAAGGTCAGGCACTTCGGCCTGTCCGAGGCCGGCGTGGACACGATCCGCCGCGCGCATGCCGTGCAGCCGGTGGCCGCGCTGCAGAGCGAATACTCGCTGTGGTGGCGCGAACCGGAACGCGACATCCTGCCGGTGCTGGAGGAACTGGGCATCGGCTTCGTGCCCTTCAGCCCGCTGGGCCGCGGTTTCCTCACCGGCGCCATCGACGCCGACACCACCTTCGACGACAAAGACTTCCGCCAGGGCCTGCCGCGCTTCAGCGCCGAAGCACGCGCGGCCAATCAGGGACTCGTGGATGCGGTCAAGGCACTGGCTGCGGACAAGGGCGTCACCCCGGCGCAGATCGCCCTCGCCTGGCTGCTGGCGCAAAAGCCCTGGATCGTGCCGATCCCCGGCACCACCAAGCTGCACCGTCTGGAGGAAAACCTGGCCGCCGCCGATGTCGAACTGACCCGTGCGGACCTGCAGCACATCCAGCAGGCCCTGGATCGTTTTTCCGTGCAAGGCGAGCGCTATCCGGAACACCTGGAAAAGCAGATCAACCGCTGAGCGTCGGCTAGGGAAGCCCTGAACAAGTCTACGCAGGCGGCATGATGTCCAGAAGGTTCGCAGGGTGGTGGGCGTGGCGCCGCGCAGGCTGGTTGCCTGGGCAAGCCGTGCGCGCCGCCATGTGGGCCTTCTGGGCATCACCCCGGCCTTTTGATTCAGACGCTTGGGGCCGTTGTGCCTGCCCGCAGCTCCGCGGTGCGCCGTCTCGACAGGCCACCAGCCTGCCTTCACCGACGCACCACGCATCTGCGCGCAAACACAACGGTGACACCTACGTAGACTTGTTCAGAGCTTCCCTAGTTCTCGCGACCGGCCGACATGCCCGGCGGGACCGCCGGTGGATCGATGACCGCCCGGACCAGCACCGCAAGCGCCTCGACCAGCATCCCGCGCGACATCGACGGCACATCCCGATCCGCCGCCTGGCTGTCGAGAAGGGGCAGGTGCACGAATCCGGCCGGCACATCGGGACGGGCACGCAATGCGTGACAAAGCCTGTAAAACAGGTGATTGCAGACGAAGGTACCGGCCGTGCAGGAAATTTCGGCCGGGATGTTTGCCGCATGCAATGCCACCAGCATCGGCTTCAGCGGCAGCGTGCTGAAGTAGGCCGCCGGACCGTCCGCGAGCACCGGCCGGTCGATCGGCTGTGCGCCTTGGTTGTCGGGAATACGCGCATCGACGAGATTGATGGCGACACGCTCGAGCGAGATCCTGCCGCGCCCGTCCGCCTGGCCCACCGCGATCACCGCTGCCGGATCGGTTTCGGCCAGGGCCGCCTCCAGCGCAGGTCCCGCCTTGTCGAATACCGTGGGCAGGCACAGCGACTGCACGCGGAGACCACCCAGGGTCGCGCCGTCGAGCCGGCGTACGGCCTCCCAGGAGGCATTGACCGTCGCACCGTCGAACGGCGCGAATCCGGTCAGTAGGATCGTCGGCAGCGCGGCTGCATGCATCGTCGTGTCTGCGGAGCAAAGGCACCGGAGGTTGTACACCCGGAACCATCAGGAACACAAAACAGGCAGAAATCGGCCGGACGGCATCGGATACGGCGACCACCGACGCACGGCCCGGCGGCCCGTCCGCAACGGCATGCACGTCATCCGGCGCCTGTTTCCGCCGCCCTTCTGGGCTAGGATCATGGATCGTGCGTTTCGGGAGGGGCTCCATGATGCTGCAATTCCACAAACCGATTCCGGTGATCATCCGTGCGCTGGTTATCGCCGCGCTGCTTGCAGGCACCTGCACCGCCGCCGTCGCGCGGGACAGCCACGTGACGAAGCCCTGGCAAGTGCCGATCGCCCGCCACAGTGCCGAATACGCCCGCCTGGCGCGCGAGGCCCGTCGTGTCACCATCACCCGCGACGACTGGGGCATCGCCCACGTGCACGGCAAGACCGACGCCGACGCGGTGTTCGGCGACATCTACGCGCAGTGCGAGGACGACTTCCACCGCGTGCGCCGCAACTATTTGCTGGCGCTGGGCTGGAACGCGCAGCTGAAGGGCGAGAGCCGCATCTGGCAGGACCTGCGCGAGCGCCTGTTCATCGATCCGGCGGTGCTGAAGCGGGACTACGCCCGCAGTCCCGCCTGGCTGAAGAAACTGATGACCGCCTGGGCCGACGGCATGAACTGGTACCTGGCCACGCACCCAAAGGCCCACCCCACCGTCATCAAGCGCTACCTGCCCTGGATGGCGCTGTCGTTCACCGAGGGCAGCATCGGCGGCGACATCACCCGCGTGCGGCTCGACAAGCTGGCGGCCTTCTATGGGCACCCGCAGCATGAGAAAGTCGCCCTGGCCGAAGTCACTCGGCGCACCTGGCACGACGTGCTCGGCTCCAACGGCATCGCCATCGCGCCCAGGCTTTCCGCCGACGGCCACGCGCTGCTGCTGATCAATCCGCACGTGACCTTCAACTTCCGCGACGAGACCCAGATGTCCAGCGACACCGGGCTGGACGCCTACGGCGCCTCGACCTGGGGCCAGTTCTTCGTCTACCAGGGCTTCAACCGGCACATCGGCTGGATGCACACCTCAACCGGCGTGGATGCGGTCGACCAGTTCGCCGAGACCATCGTGCACCGCGGCGACAAGGTCTTCTACCGCTTCGGCAGGAAGCTGCTGCCGGTACGGACGCGCCATATCACCATCCCCTATCGTGCCGATGATGGCAGCATCCGCTCGCGTACTTTCACGGCGTACTTCACGCAGCACGGTCCGATCGTGGCCAAGGAAAACGGCAAGTGGATCGCCGAGGCGCTGATGAACAAGCCGATCCCGGCGCTGGAGCAGAGCTGGCTGCGGACCAAGGCGCACGACCTGGCCAGCTACATGAAGGTCGCCGAACTGAAGGCCAACTCCTCCAACAACACCCTCTTCGCCGACGACAAGGGCGAGATCGCGTTCCTGATGCCGCAGTTCATCCCGCTGCGCGACAACCGCTTCGACTACTCCCGCCCGGTGGACGGCAGCAACCCGGCCACAGCGTGGAAGGGCCTGACTCCCATCAAGGACATGCCCAACGTGATCGACCCGCCCAACGGCTGGGTGTTCAATACCAACGACTGGCCGTGGACGGCGGCCGGCAAGGAAAGTCCGAAGGCCACCGACTACCCGCAGTACATGGATTCGTTCGGCCCCAATCCGCGCAGCCATCACGCGTTGCGCATGCTGGTCGGCGCGCGTGAGTTCACCCCGGCCAAGCTGATCGCCGACGCCTTCGATTCCTACCAGACCGCGTTCGCCCGGCTGGTGCCGATCCTGGTCCACGACTACGACGGCCTGCCCGCGCACGACCCGCTGCACGCGACACTCGCCGGACCGATCGGCGTGCTGCGGCACTGGGACGATCGCTGGGGCCTGACCTCGATCCCGACCACGGTCGCGGTGTACTGGCTGGACACCCTGGGCCGCAAGGTCGCGCCCGCGGCGCGGGCCAGCGGCATCGATGCGCACCGGCGCAACATGCGCATGTACGACTACATCGCCGACCATACGGCGCCCAGGCTGCGCCTGCAGGCGCTCGCCGACGCGGTCCAGCGCCTCGATGCCGACTTCGGCACCTGGGGCGTGCCGTGGGGCGAGATCAACCGCTACCAGCGCCTGGACGACGCCGTGCATCCGCACTTCAGCGATGCCAGGCCCAGCATCCCGGTGCCGTTCACTTCCTCGCGCACCGGCTCGCTGGCCTCGTTCGGCGCCCACACCTGGCCCGGCACGAAGAAGTATTACGGCATCAACGGCAACAGCTTCGTGGCGGTGATCGACTTCGGGCCGAAGGTCCGCGCGCGCGCCATCCACGTGGGCGGCACCAGCGGCCATCCGGATTCGCCGCACTTCACCGACCAAGCCGAGCGCTACACCACCGGCAACCTGCGCAGCGTGTACTTCCGCCCCGACCAGCTCAAGGGCCACACTACGCGCATCTACCATCCCGGGGATTGATGCACGCGAGGTGACCCCATGCAGCCGCTGGCCTGGACCGTGCTCGGCATCCACCTGGCCATCATCGCCTTCAACGTGGCGGGACTGGTGCTGATCCCGCTGGGCGCCCGGCGCGGCTGGCGCTGGGTGCGCCGGTTCGGCTGGCGACTGGCGCATCTGCTGATCCTGGCCGTGGTGGCCGTGCAGGCCCTGCTCGGGCGCGCCTGCTTGCTCACGATCTGGCAGTTCGATCTTGCCGGCCACGGCACGCGCGCGCCGCTGATCGCGCACACCATCAACCGCCTGCTCTACTGGCCGCTGCCGCTATGGGTGTTCACCGCGCTGTACGTGGCGGTGTGGCTGTACGTCGTGGTCCTGTGGTGGCGCGTGCCGCCCGACCTGCCCTGGCGCACGCGAAGGCACTGACGTTTCGCCTCCATTGCCCGCCCCCTCCTTCCGGCCCATCGTCGCCTGCCCCATCAACCGACAATCCGGGCGGGCGTGACTGATGGCATTCGCGATGTCCTCATGCTGGGGAGTATGGTGGTGCCCGCGCGCTCACGGGCATCGGGGCGATGTCTGGCAAAGCCCTGCCCCGCCCGAACGCCGTCGGCACATCCGATGGCCTGCACCCCTGCCGGTCCTGTCCGTCGTGCCGTTCGCGCACCCACTTTCGATCAGGGAGATTTCCATGAAGAAACTACTGGCCATGTTTCTGGGCATGATGCTCGTGGCCCCGATGGCGTTCGCCGGTGCCGGCATGTGGCCGCTGTCCAATCTGCCCACCCAGACCCTGCAGCAGCGCTTCGGCTTCACGCCGACCAAGGGCTGGGTGCGGCACGTGCAGCTGGCCTCGGTGCGGCTGGCCGGCGGCTGCTCGGGTTCGTTCGTCTCGCCCGACGGCCTGGTGCTGACCAACCACCACTGCGTGGTCGAGTGCCTGCAGGGCATCTCCGACGCAAAACACGACTACATGGCGCACTACTTCTACGCCGACACGCGCGAGAAGGAGAAGAAGTGCCCGTCGATGGAGATCGAGCAGATCGTGCGGCGCAGCAACGACACCCATACCGTGAACAAGGCGCTGGCGGGCAAGAACGGCGCGGCGTACGTCGCGGCCAAGCGCGCCATCACCAGCACGCTCGAGGATGCCTGCGTGCACGGGCAACCCGACAAGTGGCGCTGCCAGCTGGTGTCGCTGTACCACGGCGGCCAGTACTGGATGTACAAGTACCGACGCTACCAGGACGTGCGCATGGTGTTCGTGCCCAGCCAGCCGATGTCGTTCTTCGGTGGCTACCCGGACAACTTCAACTACCCGCGCTACGACTTCGCGGTGGCGATCGTGCGCGTGTACGTGCACGGCAAGCCAGCGCACACGCCGGACTATTTCCGCTTCTCGGCCAAGGGCCCGAAGAAGGGCCAGCTGGTGTTCACCTCCGGCAACCCCGGATCCACCGAGCGCGGCGACACCATCGCCCAGCTCAAGGCCCTGCGCTATCCGATCTACCCGGTGCTGCTGAACGACTTCTCGCACGACCAGGGCCTGTACGAGGCGTTCCGTGCGCAGAGCAAGGAAAACGCCCGCATCGCGCGCGGCTCGCTGTTCTACACCAACAACGACATCCAGTCGATCAGCGGACAGCTGCAGGCGCTCAACAACCAGGCGCAGTTCGCGCGCAAGGAAAAGGCGCAGGCCGCCCTGCGCGCCCGGATCGACGCCAATCCGCAGTGGCGCAAGAAGTACGGCGACGCCTGGGACAACATCGCGGCCATTCAGGACAAGGAAACGGCCATGTTCCTTCCGCTGCGCATGATCGAGGGCCAGCAGGGCTTCGACGCCAAGCTGTACCACATCGCCTTCACCATCGTGCTCGGCGCGCATGAGCGCACGCTGCCGCAGGACAAGCGCCTGGGCGGCTTCCGCACGGCCAACCTGCCGCGCGTGAAGCAGGGCCTGTTCTCCAAGGCCCCCGTGCATGCCGGATTCGACCGGCTGCGCCTGGAGTCTTCGCTGACCATGATGCGCAACCTGATGGGCGCCGACGCGCCGATCAACAAGACGCTGTTCGCCGACGCCTCGCCGGAGATGGTGGCACGTCATGCGGTCAACGGCACCAGGCTGGCCGACATCCAGGTGCGCAAGGCGCTGTGGAAGGGTGGCGAGAAGGCCGTAGCCGCCTCGCACGATCCGATGATCGAGCTGGCACGCAAGGTGCTGCCGTACTACCTGAAGATGCACAAGCAGGTCGAGGATGAGATCAGCGGGCCGATGCAGGCCAACACCGCCAAGGTGGCCCACGCCCGCTTCGCGGTCTACGGCACCAGCGTGGCGCCGGATGCCACCTTCACCGAGCGCGTCTCCTACGGCGTGGTCAAGGGCTGGAACGAGCACGGCAAGCACATCCCGGCGTTCACCACCGTGGGCGGCCTGTACGAGCACGCCAAGGGCTACCCGCCGCTCAAGCTGTCCAAGGCGTGGCGGGATGCCAGGGGTCGGCTCGATGCGGGGATGCCGATGAACTTCGTGTCCACCAACGACATCGTCGGCGGCAACTCCGGCAGTCCGGTCATCGATCGCGATGGCCACCTGGTGGGTCTGATCTTCGACGGCAATCGGCCCTCGCTGGGCGGCGCGTTCTGGTACAACGTCAAGCGCAACCGCGCGGTCGCGGTCGACAGTGCCGCGATCCTCGCCGCGCTCAAGCACGTCTACCACGCCAAGCCGCTGGTGCACGAACTGACCCACGGCTGAGACCGGCAGAACCCTCCGTCTTCGATCGAAGACACACAAAGGCCACGGAGTTCCGCTCCGTGGCCTTTTCTTCGCCGTCCGTGCATCCGTTCCGGCTGCCATGTGCGTGGGCGCGACTACATGGCTTCCTTCACCCCGGCGCGGATCAGGAACCAGTTCACCGGATAGGCGGTGGCAAAGCCCAGCAGCATCGCGGCCTGCATCATCCACCAGAACAGCCAGCGGTCGGGCGACATGGCCTGCGGACCGAACAGCACGAAGATCGCGATCGCCATCCAGCCGTACATGCCGACCTGCCAGGCTGAAAGCGACAGGACGTCGGATTTGAACGCCTTCCAGGCCACGCGAGAGCGCGACTCGTCCGTCATCGGCGCCAGGGCCGCGTACTGGAACACCACGCCGATCACCAGCGCGGCGACGTAGTCCACGATCCAGTTGCCGAACACGTGGTGGCCGAACACCGCAAAGCCCAGGCCGAACACGAACAGGCCGCCCTCTACCAGCAGGTCGGCCAGCGAGCAGCCGGCGCCGCAGTGCGTCGCTCCCAGCGCCACGCTTTGCCACATCGGCCGCCTTCCGTGCCGCGGTTTCTGCGTACTGCCCGGTCGCGGCGCACGGCCGAACCAGAGGTAGAGCACCAGCGCGAACACCCCACCCCACAGGAACGTCAGCGGCCAGACCCACTGCATCACCGTCATCGGCGGCGGCCGTCGCTGCACGTCCACGATGGACCAGAGCATCAGAAGGATCGACACGGCGATGTTGCTGACGGCCAGCGTGACGAGCATGCGGCGATTCCCGGTTGAACGAACGGTGCCTTCACCGTAACGATGCCGGCGGCGCAAGGCCAGGCCGTGCAGCATGTCCGTTCATCTCGCGCGCCGGCTCCGGGACATCCGGATCGACAGGATCGAGATCGCTGGCCGACAGACGGGGAACATCTTTCATGCCGCTGCCGGGCGCATGCCGGTAGCGAGGAACCCACCGCATCGATTCCATATACATATCCATGACTTGATGGATATATATCAAGCCATTGGGGCAAGGCATTGGCGCCACCGCCCGCCGATCCGGGTTCAGAAGGGACCGCCACATGACCGCGGGAGGTAACGGTCGTCGATGTCCAGGCTGGTGCATCGCCAGGTCACGGCGAGACGGTGCCGCACCGGGACCAGCATGAGCGTGCGTCCCCGGATCGGCCCGGCGACCCGGGTGGCATCGAAGGTCACCAGGATGACGCCCTTACGGATTCGCACGGCGTGCACATGGGTGCCGTGCATGTCGCTCGGCGTCTGCATGCCCGCCGCCGCATTGTCCGCGGGCAGCGCGCGGTGACGACGCAGGTAGTTGGCCACGGCATGCTGCGCCGGGACGGTGGAAGCAAGAGCCTGCGCCACCTGCCTGCGTGCATCGCCCCGGTGATTGCGTGCGTCGTCCCGGTGATGAAGTCCACCGCTGATCCATGCCAGCAGCGCGATCACGATCACGATCGTGGACATCAGCAGGATCCGCCAGGGATCGCCCGAACCGCCCGCCTTTCCGACCGGCCGTTCGTATCGCGATGCTTGCGGTTGCGCCGCCGGCTCAATGTTGCCGCGCGTCACCAGCCGCACCAGCAGAACCAACAGCATGAGCATGAACACCACGCCACCTACGCTAAGCACGAGCACGGACATCCAGAACCAGGCCGGACTCGTCTCGTGCGAGTTGCAGATGGTGGTCAGCAGGCGCCAGTACATCACGCAGGCCGTGCCGTGCATGGCCTGCAGCACCGTGGCCGCCAGGGTTCCGATGAGGAGCAGCTCGCCGCCCAGAAGCGCCAGGAAAAGCGCGAACGTCCGGACCCGGCGTCGCTTCGGCATCTTCAGGGCCCAGAAGCACCACAGCAGGATGCCGGCGCAGAACATGCCCAGCGCCATGAAGCCTTCGAGATCCGAAGCCAACGCAACCAGCAGACGATCCATATCCCATCGCTCCCTGTCGTGACCGTATTCCGGCCGGACACGATCACCATACGGCAATTTGCCCCCTCCACGTGAGACGGACCGTCGACGGCGCGAACGCGCGTATCCCGCCCGGAATCAGGGGCGGATGTCGCCGGTCCACTCTTCGTGCCCACAGGCAGATCCCGGGGCGGCATCGAGGATGCAACCGCGCCGCATTCACGTTGCCCGGGCGCGAAGGGTGTAGCATCGCAGGGGCAATTCCCTGCACCACTCTTGCGATCCGCACGGCCATCCATCCGCCGCACGCAGCGCTTCCCTTTCATGTGTGACCCGCCTTTCGGCGGGATGCGGCACCGGAGCGTCCATGGCCGGCTATTCCATTCGCAGCGTGCGCGTGCCCATCGCCGGGCACGTGTATCAACTGCGTGTTCTCAGCGACAAGCACCAGTTTTCCGATCCCGACGGCCTAGCCGGGCGACTGGGCCTCTCCGCGGCACAGTGGAGCCTGTTCGGCCAGCTGTGGCCCACCGGTCAGCTGCTGGCCCAGGCTATGCAGCGCTTCGATGTCCATGGCAAACGAGTGCTGGAACTGGGCTGTGGCATCGGGCTACCCAGCCTGGTGCTGCAACGCCGCGGCGTGGACATCGTGGCTTCGGACATGCACCCGCTGGCCAAGCCGTTCCTGGTCCGCAATGCAGCGCTTAACCAGATCAAGGCCGTGCGCTTTCGTCCGTTGCGCTGGGACGTGCCGCAACCCGGACTGGGCCGTTTCGACCTGATCATCGCCAGCGATGTCCTGCACGAAAGAGGCCAGGCACGGCTGCTGGCCGGCGTGATCGAGCGACACGCCAGGCCCAAGGCGGAGGTGCTGGTCACCGATCCGGGACACGACCACAGCGCTCCTTTCAGCCTGCAGATGGCCTCGCAGGGATTTACCTTGACCGAACGGCGCTGCCCCATGAACGATACCGATCCGCCCCCGTACCGTGGCCACCTGCTGCATTACATCCGCACGCTTGGCGCAGCGACATGAGCGCATCCGACGATCGTCCCGGCCAACCGGCACGTTGCGATGCATGCCGCGCACTGTGCTGCCGGCTCACCGTGGTATTGCAGCCGGAAGACCACATCCCGGACCACCTGACCACGCACCTGGACAATGGACTGCGGGTGATGGCCCGGGGCGAAAACGGATGGTGCGTGGCCATGGACGAAACGCGCATGAACTGCGGCATCTACGCGGACCGCCCGTCCGTGTGCCGACGCTTCGTCATGGATGGGCCGTACTGCCGGGCCATTCAGGAGCCCGAAGCCGCGCCGGATGAAGATCCGGACGTGCGCGCGGCATGATGCCGAGCGCGCCCGGCCGCGTCAGGCCAGCGCGCGCACCCGGAACTTGCGTCCCTTGATGCGTCCGTCGCGCAGGCGCTGCAGCGCCTTGCCGGCCAGGTCGCGACGGATGGCCACGTAGGCGCGGGTGGCATAGACGTCGATCTTGCCGATGGCATCGGCTGCCAGTCCCGCCTCGCCGGTCAGCGCGCCCAGGATGTCCCCCGGGCGCAGCTTGTCCTTGCGCCCGGCGTCGATCACCACGGTATTCATCGGCGCCAGATACAGGGTCTTGCCGCGCGGCGCCGCCAGCTTCAGCGGATGCCACGGCAACGGCGTGCCCTGGAGGTCCTCGATGTTGCCTGCCTTGGGCCGCTCGCGCGGCGTGCACAAGGTGATCGCCAGGCCGGTTTCGCCGGCGCGCCCGGTCCGTCCGATGCGGTGCACGTGGGTGTCCGGGTCGTGGGCCACGTCGTAGCTGACCACCAGCGGCAAGCCGGCGATATCCAGACCGCGCGCGGCCACGTCCGTGGCCACCAGCACCGCGCAGCTGCGGTTGGCGAAGCGCACCAGCACCTCCTCGCGGTCGCGCTGGTCCATGTCGCCGTGCAGGGCCAGCGCCGAAAAGCCGCGGCTGTCCAGTTCCTGCGCCACTGCATCGACGTCGCGGCGCATGTTGCAGAACACCAGCGCCCCCGTGCCCTCGCCGCCCGGATCATGCGCCGCGGCCAGGATCTGCGCCAGCGCATCGGACTTGCGCGCCGGATCCACCTCGTGGAAACGCTGCTCGATGGCCGGCCTTTCCTCCGCGGGCGCGTCCACGGTGACCGTCACCGGATCGCGTTGCAGGCGCGCGCTGGCGGCGCGGATTTCATCCGGATAGGTGGCCGAGAACAGCAGGGTCTGGTGATGTTTTGCGATGCGCCCGACGATGTCGTCGATGGCCTCGCCAAAGCCCATGTCCAGCATGCGGTCGGCCTCGTCCAGCACCAGCACTTTGATGCCGCCGCCGTGCAGGCTCTGGCGCTTCAGATGCTCCTGCACGCGGCCCGGCGTACCCACCACGATATGCGGGTCGTGCGTCAGCGAGGCCAGCTGCGGTCCCAGCGGCATGCCGCCGCACAACGTCAGCAGTTTCACGTTGGGAAGACCCGCCGCCAGCCTGCGGATGGCCTTGCTGACCTGGTCGGCCAGTTCGCGCGTCGGACACAGCACCAACGCCTGCAGCCGGATGGCGTCCACCTCCAGCGCCTGCAACAGGCCCAGCCCGAACGCGGCCGTCTTGCCGCTGCCGGTCACCGCCTGCGCGATCACGTCGCGACCCTCCAGGATCGGCGGCAGGCTGCGCGCCTGTACCGGCGTCATGTCGGCATAGCCGTGGGTGGCCACGCTGTCGAGCAGCGCGGGCTTGAGGGGAAGCGAGGTGAAGGCGGTCATGCGCCATGATCGCATTGATGGGCCCAAACGCCGAGTCCGGTGTTGTCGGGACCCGTGGACGGGCCACCCAGTGGACGGGCCGGCAAAAGGGTAAGCCGCTTCGACCCGGGTGATCAGGGGCCTGGCATCCCCGTGGAACCGATCCAGGAAGCGTGGTTGGGCCTGAACGGATGGATCGTCGTCACGCGCATGGCGTGTTCAATCGAGGAAGGTCCAGGTATCAGCGCCATCGAAGCGCCGGACGACCACGGACGCCAGGAGCCCCGGGTCGAAGTTGCGCAGGTTGACTCCGTGCCGCGCGCCCGGTTTCGGATCCAACGGTTCCCAGTGGGTCACGATGCCGCACGTCCTGCAACGCACGTTCCGCAGCGTCCGGTCTCCCCAGATATAGTCTTCCGTATTCTCCGGATGACCTTCAATGGACACCGTGCCCAGCTCGTAGTATGCCCAAATGCCTCCGGTGCGACGGCACAGGGAGCAGTTGCACCGGGTGGCCTCAACGGGGGCAAAAGGAAGAACGAGGTGGACGGCTCCGCAATGGCAGGATCCGTGAAGCGAAAATGCGGGCTGTTCGTGCACCATGGATTTCAACCTTCGGTGGCGCTGCTGGCCAACGCTGGAGTTATGGCGCCGACCGCCGGCGTAGCCGGTGGGCGGTCGGCTTGAACGAATAGTTAGGTTTCATCATCGTGGCTAGACATCGCAATGTCATGTAGGAAAGCCAGCCCAACCGCCAGGATCCATGCCATGAGGAGGTAAGCGAAAACGCGCTGCGGAATAATCGAAAGCTCACGAAGTCCAATGAGAATGCAGCCAACTGATCCCACGATTAACCCGAAGCGGCTTGCTTTGTATACATAGAACCAACCGCGGATTCCGCTTAACCACTTCGGGCGGAATACAGCGACAATCGTGCCCACACAACCAGCAGAAATAAAGAAGATGGCTTTATCAAAGGGGTCATCAAGCATGGTCGTGATTCCTAACGCCTGAGCTCAGGTGCGTTGAGGCGACGGCCATTTTTGCTGCAGCAAAAATGGGCGGCGGGTCAAACGCCACCTGCAGCGATTTGTTGGGCGGCAATGGCGCCACACCCCGACTGAATTCAGCTACTGGCATCCAGCGCTGCTTTATAGAGGCTCTGTTTGGGCTCAGTCATGAGCTTTCTGACCAACGGAGCAAACAGGTCGAGCGACAATTCAGGATGCGAGCTATCAAATGCGAGGTTGTCGTACTCAGCAATGAAGCGCGCCGTACGCTCGTAATGCTCTGAATCTTTGAACCGGTCCCGCATATTGCGATCCATGCCCAAGTGATGGAAGAAGTTGTAGCCCTGGAAGATCGCATGATGCTTGATCATCCAATGGTTGGCCTCCGAAATGAAGGGCTGCAAGATTGCTGCTGCCACGTCCGCATGGTTGAAGCTACCCAATGTATCTCCGATGTCGTGCAGGAGAGCACAAACGACGTATTCGTCATCTTCGCCAGATTCTGCAGCCCGTTCAGCGGTCTGAAGACAGTGCTGCAGCCTGTCAATGGGAAAGCCACCATAATCGCCCTTAAGTAGCTGCATATGCGCCAAGACTCCGATCTGGCAGGCCGGACATGAACTGCTTCTGCTCCCTGATGATTATTTGCCAGTCTTCGCCAGTGCTTTCTGTGAAAGATTTGAAGTTTGTTTTCATCGGACTACCTAGCTTTCCGCCCAGAAGTGAATTAACACCCCTTCGCCGGATATCTACGTTGTTGACTTGCCGCCTAGCGCTGGAGTTAAGACGCCGTCCGCTGGCGTAGCCAGTGGGCGGTCGGCTTGAATGATTTGTTAGACCGCATTAGTGCATGACTCCCCATGACTCACACACGCCGCCGAACGGCTGCATTGCACTACTAGCGTGACGCTGAATGGATGTTACGCCCTCATAGCTAACTGGACCAACGACTTGGAACAGAACATAGCCAAGGCCTCCCTGCTCAGGTGGATGAGCGGCCAGATTGCCGTACATTGAACGCAGAAGCTCCAATGCCGCCTCAGGCGGTGGCCAACTTGCGAAGTCAACGTTGAAGTCAACGACCCAGGATTTGCCAAAATCAAAGCCAGCCTCTGCAAGACGGCGAAACACGTCGCCGTCGGCGTCATCGGGCCAAGCTGCGGTGAGCTTTGTCATGCGGACTAACTGAAATTCGATTGCAAAATGTGGTGTAGTTCTTCCAGCTATTGCAGGGCAAGGATGCCGGGCATCTGCAAAGCCCCCATAAATCGACCACTTATGGTTGTTCCTGCAACCTAAATCGTCGACCTAATCATGCAGCCTTTCCCGCCGGTTCGCTTTGCCATCCTTGCACCGGGTCCATGGGAGCGCAAGCGTCCCCGGATGCCGGGACCGCTCTTAGGCACTCCGGTTCCATATAAAAAAACGCCCGCGCGGGTGCGCGGGCGTTTCGCTTTGCTGGTTGCGGTTGACGGGTTCCTGCCCTATGCCGCCTCTCGGCTTTCGGGGTGGCGGACCTCGCCGTGGCCGCGCAGCACGAAGCGCTCGATGGTCAGCGCTTCGGCGCCCATCGGGCCATAGGCGTGCAGGCGGGTGGTGGAGATGCCGATTTCGGCGCCCAGGCCCAACTCGCCACCGTCGGAGAAGCGCGAGGACGTATTGACCATGACCACGGCCGCGCGCAGTGCGTGCACGAAGCGGTTGATGGCGGTCTCGTCCTCGGCGGCGATGACTTCGGTGTGGTCGGAGCCATACTTTCGAATATGGGCAATGGCGGCGTCGACGTCGTCGACCACGCGGATGGCCAGCTTCAGGGCCAGGAATTCGGTGGCGTAGTCCTCGTCAGTGGCCTCGCCCATGTCCGGGACGATCATGCGCGATGCCTCGTCGCCCAGCAGCTCGACGTTGCGCGCGCGTAATGCCTTGGCGGCACGCGGCAGGAAGGTTTCGGCCACGTCCTTGGCGACCAGCAGGTTCTCCA
Source organism: uncultured Gammaproteobacteria bacterium (assembly GCA_963817755.1). Lineage (GTDB taxonomy): Bacteria > Pseudomonadota > Gammaproteobacteria > Xanthomonadales > Rhodanobacteraceae > Oleiagrimonas. Next base: position 295,980 of record CAWFPB010000003.1, on the reverse strand, counting down.
GCGAATTGCAGGCCGCCGGGCGCGTGGTCTTGCCGTCGATCAGGATGTCCAGCGCCTTGTCCAGGTCCGCGCTGGCGTCCACGTACAGGTGGCACACGCCCTTGTAGTGCTTGATCACCGGCACGCGGGCGTTCTCGTTGACGAAGCGGATCAGGCCCTCGCCGCCGCGCGGGATGAGCAGGTCGAGGATGTCGTTGAGCTGCATCAGCTCCATCATGGCTTCGCGGCTGAGGTCTTGCATCAGCGTCACGGCGTGCTCGTCGAGCCCGGCATCGCGCAGGGCCTTGCGCAGGCAGGCCGCAATGGCGGTGTTGGAGCGCACCGCTTCCTTGCCGCCACGCAGGATCACGCCGTTGCCGGCCTTCAGGCACAGCGCCGCGGCATCGGCGGTGACGTTGGGGCGGGCCTCGTAGATCATGCCGACCACGCCCAGCGGCACGCGCACGCGCTGGATCTCGAAGCCCTTGTCGGAGGTATGGCTCTCGGTGACCTCGCCCACCGGGTCCGGCAGGCTGGCGACGTAGCGCAGCGCGTCGGCGACACCGGCCAGGCGCTTCTCGTCCAGCGCCAGGCGGTCGAGCATGGCCTCGCCGATGCCCTTTTCGCGCGCGGCGGCCATGTCCTCGGCGTTGGCGGCCAGGACGGTGTCGGCCTGTGCATCGAGCTCGTCGGCCATGGCGCACAGCAGCGCGTTCTTGGCGTGTTCGGAAAGTTCGGCCACCTGCACGGCGGCCTGCTTGCATTGGAGCGCGAGATCGCGCACGGAATCGGTCATGCGTTGGAAACTCCTTTCATGTCTGCATCCAGGAGGTCGACGCCCGCCAGGTCGTCGCGATGGATCACGGAATCGCCGTAGCTGTAGCCCAGCAGTTCCTCGATCTCGCGGGTATGGCAGCCCTGGATCCGGTTCAGTTCCGCAGCCCCGTACTGGGTGATGCCGCGGGCGATGCAGCGCGAGCTGTCGTGGGTGATGATCTCGACCATGTCGCCGCGCTGGAAGCCGCCTTGTACGCCCAGCACGCCCTTGGGCAGCAGCGAGGCGCCCTCTTCGCTCAGCGCCCGGGCCGCGCCGGCATCGACGCGGATATAGCCGGGCACGGCCGGGGTGTGGTGCAGCCAGTACTTGCGCGCCTGCATGCGCGTGGAGCCGCTGCGCAGGCGGGTGCCGTACAGGCGGTCGCCAGCCAGGTGGCGCACCACCTCGCCGTCGCGACCGTTGAACAGGATGGTCTCGATGCCCGCGGCCGCGGCCTTCTGCGCCGCCTCCAGCTTGGTGCGCATGCCGCCGGTGCCGACCGAACTGCCGGCGGCGCCGGCCATGATCATGACCTCGTTGGTAACTTCGTCGACCTCGTCGACAGGCTGCGCGGACGGGTCGTTGCGTGGGTCGGCGCTGTACAGGCCGTCGATGTCGGTGGCGATCAACAGCAGGTCGGCGTCGATCAGGCCGGCGACGATGGCGGCCAGGTTGTCGTTGTCGCCCAGGGTCAGCTCGTCGACCGCCACGGTGTCGTTCTCGTTGACCACCGGAAGCACCTGGTGCTCGAGCAGTTCCGCGATGGTGGCGCGCGCATTGAGGTAGCGTCGGCGGTCGCGCATGTCGTCATGGGTCAGCAGCACCTGCGCCAGCGGGCGGTCGAACAACCGCTGCCAAAGGGCGATGGTCTGCGTCTGGCCCAGCGCGGCCATGGCCTGGCGGGCGGCATTGGACGTGTCCTCGTCGGAGTGGTCGGCCAGCAGCATGCGGCCCGCGGCCACCGCGCCGGACGACACCAGCACCACTTCGCGGCCGGCGGCATGGCTGGATGCGATGAATTGCGCCAGGCCCAGCACGTGCTGCGTGCTCAGGCCTCCTTCGCGGCTGGCCAGCAGGCTGCTGCCGACTTTCAGGACCGCGCGGTTCCAGGGTGGGATGACTTGTTGCTTGAATTTCCTCTCTGAACTCATGTGCCTTCAATCAATGGTTTGCTCTGTTTCGCCTTGCATATCCAATAAGGCATGGAGTCGTTGCCTGAGTATTTCAAGGCCCGGGGCCGCGGCGCCGCCCGGGGACACGCGCGCGGCCAGGCTGGATGCGGCGGTGCGGCCACTGCCTGTGTCGCTGCCCGCCCGGGCCGCCTCGCGGTAGGCGATGCGGAACGGCACGCCCGCCGCGGCCTGCTCGATGGCCACGTCGGTGGCGTGCATCGACGGCTCGATGGCCGCCTGCATGGCCTCGGCATGCCAGCCGAAACGCGCCAGCAGGTCGGGCAGCAGGTGCAGCGCGCGCAGGCCGTGCGTGAAACCGTGCACCAGCGAGCCCTTGCCCAGCTGCAGGTCGCGCTGGTAGCCGCTGGGCAGCGACAGCAGCTGCTCGATCTCCACGCGTGCGGCGGCGATCGGCGCGTAACTGGCGCGCAGCAACTCGATCACGTCGGGGTTGCGCTTGTTGGGCATGATCGAGCTGCCGGTGGTGTATTCGTCCGGCAGCGCGACGAAGCCGAATTCGGCGGTGGTGAACAGCGACAGGTCCCAGGCCAGGCGGCGCAGGTCGAGCATGGCGCTGCCCAGCGCGTCCAGCGCGCCCAGCTCGAACTTGCCGCGCGAGAGCTGCGCATAGACCGGGCTGACCTGCATGCGCGCAAAGCCCAGCGCCTTCGTGGTGTAGTCGCGATCCAGCGGCAGGTTCACGCCGTAGCCGGCGGCGGTGCCCAGCGGGTTGGCGTCCAGCCAGGCGCGCGTATCGCGGGCGCGGTACGCATTGTCCAGGAAGGCTTCGGCGAAGCCGGCGAACCACATTGTGGTCGAGGACACCACCGCGCGCTGCAGGTGGGTGTAGCCGGGCATGGGCAGCGATTCGCCCTCGGCGCGGTCCAGGCACACGCCGGCGATCGCCGTGCACAGCCCGGCCAGCTCGTCCATGCGCTCTTTCAGCCACAGACGCGTAGCCACCAGGACCTGGTCGTTGCGGCTGCGCCCGGTGTGGACCTTGCGGCCGGTGTCGCCCAGACGCTCGACCAGGCGTGCCTCGATGGCCGAATGGCCGTCTTCGTGGCGATCGTCGAGCACGAACGCGCCGCTGCGGAAGTCGTCCGCCAGGGCGTCGAGTTCGCGTTCAATGTCGGCGACCTCGGCCTCGTCGAGCACGCCGATGCGGCCCAGCCCCTGCACGTGCGCCTTGCTGGCGGTGATGTCGTGGAGCAGGAACTGGCGATCCAGCACGACGTCGTCGCCGGCCAGGAATTGCATGATGCGGGCGTCGACCCGGACGCCGTCTTTTTGCCAGAGCAAGGTCAGCCATGGTCGTTACCCGATGCCTGTGCGGTCTTTGCAGGAGCGCCGGAAGGCGCGATCGTTGATGCGGAATGGTTTGTGTCTTGCGGAAGATCGTGGCCGCGCGCCTTCGCGCCTTCCGGCGCTCCTACAAGAAACAGGCGGGTTTGCGTCATGTCGGGATGCCTTCCAGTTCGGGCAGGGACAGGGCGCGGTTGAGGTTCTGCAGGGCCTGGGTGGCGGCACCCTTGAGCAGGTTGTCCAGGCAGGCGACGACGACCACGCGCTTGCCGTCCTTCGACACGCTCAGGCCGCCGATCTCGACGTGATGCTGCCGGGCCACGTCGCGCACCTGCGGCGGGGCATCGGTCAGGTGCACCAGCGGCTCGTCGTCGTAGCGGGCGCGGTAGCGACGCGTGAGTTCGTCGGCGCTGCGCGGGCGGTCCAGGTACAGGTTGCAGGTCACCGTCAGGCCGCGGAAGTGCGGCGCCACGTGCGGCATGAACTCCACGGGGATGCCCAGCTGGAAGCTGCATTCGCGTTCGTGCATGTGGTCGATGAGGCCGTACGGCATCAGGTTGTCGCGCAGCTTGTCCGGGTCGTTGCGCTCGGACGGGGTGGTGCCGGCACCCGAATAGCCGGACACGCCGAAGCATACCGGCGGTGCGGCCAGCCATTCCTTGAACGGCGCCACGGCCAGCTGGATGGCGGTGGCGTAGCAGCCGGGATTGCTGATGCGTTTCTCACCGCGGTAGCGCTCACGGGTCAGCTCCGGCAGGCCGTAGTACCACTCGCGCTCGAACCGGTGGTCGGCGGACAGGTCGACCACCACGGTGTCCGGCGCTGCGGCGTCGATGGCCTCGATGAAGGGCGTGCTGGCCTCGTTGGGCAGCGCCAGGATGATCGCATCGCAGCCGCGCGCGGCCACGGCCGCCGCGTCCAGGTTTTCGAAGACAAGCTCGCCGTCGAAATCGCGCTGATGGGCGTCCACGCGCTGCCCGGCCAGCTCGCGCGAGGACACAAAGCCCAAATCCAGGTCCGGATGCGCCTGGATCAGGCGGATCAGTTCGGCGCCGGTGTGCCCGCGCGCGCCGACCAGTCCCACGGTGCGGCTCATGAGGTTCGCTCCAGTTGATGATCGAGATGCCGGCGTAGTGCCGGCCATTCGGAATCGAGAATGGAATACACCACGGTATCGCGAATGCTGCCGTCGGGCAGGATGCGGTGGTTGCGCAGCACGCCGTCCAGCCGTGCGCCGAGGCGCTCGATGGCCGCGCGCGAGCGATGGTTGAGCCGGTGCGTGCGCAGCTCCACCGCGATGCAGCCCAACTGCTCGAAGGCGTGGCCCAGCAGCAGCCGCTTGCAGGCGCTGTTGACCGCGCTGCGCTGGGCGCCGGCGGCGTACCAGGTCCAGCCGATCTCCACGCGACGGTTGGCCGCGTCGGCGTGGCCGTAGCGGGTGCTGCCGACGATGCGTCCGTCCGCGAGCCGGCGCACCGCGAAGGCCTGCCCTTCCCCGTTCCCGGCCTGCGCCAGCGCGGCCTCGATCCAGGCCGGCATGGCATCCGGTTCGGGCACGCTGGTGAACCACAGCCGCCACAGCTCGCCGTCGGTGGCGGCCTGCACCAGGTCGTCCGCGTGCGCGGCAGCCAGCGGTTCCAGGCGCACGTGCGCGTTCTCCAGTACGACGGGCTCGATCCAGTCGCTCATGCCGGGTCCTCCAGGGTCGCCGGACGCGTCGCGGCATGCGCGATGCAGCGACGGATCTGCTCGAAATCGTCCAGCCCGTACCAGAACACCTTCCAGTGCTCCTGGCGGATGAAACCGTCCGATTCGGCGTAGTAGAAGGGATTGACGTTGTTGCCGTGGCGCGAGCGCCAGAACAGGCGCGGGGTGGCCTCGCGCATGACCTGCCACACCGCGCGACCGATGCCCTCGCCCTGGGCCTCGTCGAGCACGGCGAACTTGTCCAGGTACGGCAGGCCCTCGTCCTCGGTCAGGATCATCGCGGCGCGGTAGTTCTCGCTGACGAAGACCCGGTACGGACGGGTGCGCTCGAAATAGTCCGCGACCAGGCGGCGGCGGAAGCTCGAATCGATCAGCGTGCGCAGGCGATCGATGTCCACGCCGTCCCAGGAACCCTGGTAGGACAGCACGCGCTCGCCGCGGCGCACCAGCGTGCCCGACCCCTTGTGCGTGAACAGCTCCTTGGCCAGCTCGCCCGGCCTGGTGATCGACACCGAGGACGTCAGCGGCAGGTCGTCGAGCAGGTGCTTGATCTGCTCCAGCTTCAGGCGCATGCCCGAATGCACCCAGGGCTGGTCCATCAGGTGGTCGTATTCGGTGCGCAGGTTGATCGAGTCGATCAGCTTGCCGCTGTCGTCCAGCAGGCCGCCGGTGCCGGTGAGGAACACGATCTTGTACGGCTGCAGCACGCGCACCAGCTCGTTGGCGGCGAAGTCCGCATTGACGTTGAGGATCTGCCCTTCCACGGTCTCGCCCTGCGAGGCGATCACCGGGATCGACCCGATGCGCAGGCTGGCCTCGATCGGCGCCGCGTTGACCTTGTCCACGCGCCCGACCAGGCCCAGGCGGTCGCGGTCCATGTAGCTGGACTCGAACACGCCGGACAGGATCGAGGTGGCGCGCACGTCCACTTCCTGCAGCGCCTCGACCAGGCGCAGGTTCTGCGCCTGGAACACGCGGCGCACGATCTCCAGCGCCCTGGGCGAGGTCACGCGCAGGCCGTCCACGGTCTGCTTGGCGATGCCGGCGGCGGTCAGCTCCTCATCCAGCTGCGGACCGGCGCCGTGCAGCACGATCGGGGTCAGGCCGACCTGCTGCAGGAACGACAGCGAGGAGGTCAGCGCGTCCAGGTCGTCGCGCAGCACCGCGCCGCCGACCTTGACCACGGCGAAGCGCTTGGCGTCCAGCCGCGAGAAGCGCTTGAGGTACTGCTGGATCTCCTTGGCGCTGCCCATGGACGAGAGCAGCCGGACGATCGTCTGTCTTGTGTTCTTGTGCGTGTCCATGGCGATGCTAGGCGCGCCCCCCGTGGATGATGCGTGCAAGGTGACCGGCATAGCCGGCGAGCTGGTCCAGCGCCACCCATTCGTCGGCGCTGTGCGCCTGGGCGATGTCGCCGGGGCCGAACACCATGGTGGTGTAGCCGGCGGCCGAGAACAGCGAGGCCTCGGTCCAGAAGTCCACCGCGTTGCCGATCGGCAGGCCCAGCTCGTCGGCCAGGTCGCGCGCGGCCAGGCGGCGCGATTCGGCGGCGGCGATGTCGCCGGCCGGCAGCGACGGGCCGCGGAAGGTCTCGGCGAACTCGGCCGGATGCGGATCGGCCAGGTCGTGGAAGGTGGCCAGCAGCGCATCCGGGTCCATCGACGGCAGCGGACGGAAGCCGAATTTCACCTCGGCCTCAGGCGCGATCACGTTGGCCTTGATGCCGCCCTCGATACGGCCCAGGTTGAAGCGCAGGCCGGTCAGGCCGCCGAAGCGGTGGTGCGCCTGGTCGTCGACGTAGTCGAGCGCCCGGTGGCCCCAGCGCACCGCCTGGTGCAGCGCGCTGTCGGCGGCCGACTGTTCGGCCGAGGCATGGCCTGCGCGGCCGGCGAAGCGCACGCGCACGGAGTTGATGCCGCGATGCGCCAGCACCGCCTCGCCGCACGTCGGTTCGGCGACGATGACCGCTTCGTAGTCGTGCGTCTGCTTGACGAAGGACGGCACGCAGCGCGCGTCGTTGGCTTCCTCGTCGGTGGAAAACAGGAATGCGCAATCGCCCTCGCCCGCCTGCGCCACGGCCAGCATGGCCGCGGCCGCACCCTTGATGTCGCACGCCCCCAGGCCGGTCGCGCGATCGTCGCCCACGCGCAGCTCGAACGGACTGTCGCTCCAGTGCGGCGAGTCCGGCACGGTGTCCAGGTGCACGTTGAACAGCAAGCGCGGCGTGCCGCGCACGGCCAGCAGGCTGACCGCACCGGCGCCATGGTCGGTCAGCGTGTGCCCGAAGCCGGGCAGCTGCGCCTTGAGGTAGTCGAAGATGCCGCCGGTATCGATGGCGCGCGGCGGATTGCGCGTGTCGAAACCGACCAGCGCGCGCAGGTGCGTCAGGGTGGCATCGAGAAGATCGCTCATGAGCGGGTATCCCGGTTGACTTCCGCCCACAGCGAGGAACTCATGCCGAACAGCTTGATGAAGCCCTCGGCCTCTTCCACGCCCCAGTCGGCGGTCTGTGCGTAGGTGGCGCCCCTGGCGCGCAGGATGTGCGGAGATTCCACCGCCACCGCATCCACGGTGCCGCCCTCGGTGCGCAGCGTCACGCTGCCGTTCACGCAACGCTGGCTGGCGGCGAGGAAGGCTTCCAGGTCGGCCTTCAGCGGATCGTGGAAGAAGCCCTCGTAGACCAGCTCCACCCACTGCTTGGCGACCAGCGGCTTGAAGCGGTTCTGCGCCTTGGACAGCACGGCCTCTTCCAGCGCGCGATGCGCGGCCAGCAGTGCGATCAGGCCCGGTGCCTCGTAGACGATGCGACCCTTCAGGCCGATGGTGGTGTCGCCGGTGTACAGGCCGCGCCCGACGCCGTACGCAGCGAAAAGCGTGTTGAGTTGGGCCAGCAGCTGGTGACCGGGCATGGCCTTGCCGTCCAGCGCCACGGCCTCGCCGTTGCGGAACTCCAGCTTCACTTCGAGCGCCTGCGCCGGCCACTCGGCGCGCGGCTTGCACCAGCCGCGCGCACCCTCGCCCGGGGCCTGCCATTCGTCGATCTCTCCGCCGGACAGGGTCACGCCCAGCAGGTTCTCGTTGATGGTGTAGCTTTGCTGTTTGGCACGCACGCCGAAGCCGCGCTCTTCCAGGTAGGCCTGCTCCCAGGCGCGGGTCTGGGTGTGCTCCTTCTGGATCTCGCGGATCGGCGCCACGATGTCGAAGTCGCCCAGCGCCTTGACCGTCAGGTCGAAACGCACCTGGTCGTTGCCCATGCCGGTGCAGCCGTGGGCGATGGACTTCGTGCCCAGCTCGGCGGCGCGCTTGATGGCCGCCTCGACGATCAGGTAGCGGTCGGAGACCAGCAGCGGGTACTGGCCCTGGTAGCCCTCGCCCGCCCACACGAACGACTTGACGAATCCGTCCCAGATCGCCGGGCCACCGTCGACGGTGACGTGGCTGGCCACGCCCAGCTCGGCGGCGCGCTGCTCGATGAAGGCGCGTTCTTCGGCATCCACGCCGCCGGTGTCGGCGAACACCGTGTGCACGGCATAGCCGCGCTCGGCGAGATAGGGAACGCAGAAGCTGGTGTCGAGGCCGCCGGAGAAGGCGAGGACGATGTCGGTGGTGCCGGGACTCGGGACTCGGGACTCGGGACTCGGGGTGTTGTCGGACATGTTCGTTTACCGTTGAAGATGCGAGTGAGGGGCGTGGGGAATGCGTCTTGCAGGAGAGCAATCGGGCGTCTACGCATCGCGCACTCCATCGCCCGGCCGCCCGCCGACAACGATGCGCGGTTCGCAGCGCACCGGGAAGTGGACGGAGTTGGCGATGAAGCAGGCGTGGTGGGCGTCCTCGTGCAGGGCCTCGGCCCGCGCGGCATCGCTGCCGGCGGCCAGGGTCACCTGCGGACGCAGCACCACCCCGGTGAAGCGTCCGCCCTTGCCCGCGGTTTCCATGGTGCCCTCAGCGTGGTCGGCATAGGCCGTCACCACGATGCCGGCGTCGGCGGCGAAATGCAGGTAGGACAGCATGTGGCAACTGGCCAGTGCGGCGACCAGCAGGTCCTCGGGATTGTGGCGGTCGGCGTCCCCGTGGAACGTGGCGTCGGCCGAAGCGGGGAGATCCGGCTTGCCGTCGATGCGCAGCACGTGCTCGCGGCCGTAGCTGCGGTAGCCGGCCGTACCCTGCCCGCGGTTGCCGGTCCACTCCAGGGACACGGCGTAACGATGCGCCCGCGCAGCGTTCATTCGGCCGCCTCGTCGGTCGCGGTGTAGCGCAGCATCAGTTCGAGCAGTGCCTGGTCGCGCTCGCCGCCGCGCTGGCGCAGGCCGTCGACCACGCCGGCACGGTTGCGCGCTGGATGGTTCTGGCTGAGCTTGAACTTGCCCTCCACGCGCTCCACCTCGATGTCCAGGCCGGCGATGGCGTTGAGCATCTTCTGCACGTGCTCGGCCGGCGCGTCGTCGACCTGCCAGGGTATCGGCATGTCCGCCTCGTGGCGGTCGGTGAGATCGCGCACCAGGTCGAGCAGCCACTCGCGCTCGTGGACCACGCGCAGGCGTCCGTGCACCTGCACCATGGTGTAGTTCCAGGTGGGCACCTCGCGGCCGGTCTCATGCTTGCTCGGATACCAGTTCGGGCTGATGTAGGCGTCCGGCCCGCGGAACACCACCAGCACCCGGCTGCCGTCGGCATCAACCAGCGGATGGCCGCGCGCGACATGTCCGCGAAGGTGACCGTTGGCGCCAGGGATCATGGGCACGGCGTCGGCCTGCGCGTCGCCGTCGGCGCCGTAGACCATGGTGCCGAAGGGGTAGTTGAGGATCAGGTCGGCCAGCGCCTCGGCGCGCGCCTCGCGAAAAGCCTGTTGCTGGTACATGCGTGCTCCCTGTCAGTCCCGACCGGCCAACATGGCCATGATCGCCTTCTGCACGTGCAGGCGGTTCTCGGCCTCGTCGATGGCGATGCAGGCCGGTGAATCCATCACCGCGTCGGTGGCCTTGACGTTGCGCCGCAACGGCAGGCAGTGGCTGAACACACCCTGGTCGGTACGCGCCATCTTGGCCTCGTCGACGATGAAGTGCTTGTGCGCCTCGCGGATGGGCTTCTCCGCGTCCCAGCGACCGAAGTACGGGATCGCGCCCCAGCTCTTGGCGTAGACCACGTGCGCACCGCTGTAGGCCTCCTCGATGTCGTGGCTCATGCGCAGGCTGCCGCCGGTCTCGGCGGCGTTCTTCGCGCCGATGGCCATGTAGCGCTCGTCCAGCGCGTACTCGGGTGTCGGGCACAGCAGCGTCACGTCCATGCCGAAGCGCGTGGCGATGGTCAGCGCCGAATTGGCCACGGCGGTGTTCAAGCGGCCTGGGATGGTAGGTCCAGGTCAGCACGTATTTCTTGCCGGTGAGGTCGGTGGTGCCGAAATGCTGCTGCAACGCCATGATGTGCGCCAGTTCCTGGCACGGATGGGTGATGGTCTCCATGTTGATCACCGGCACCGTGGCGTAGCGCGCGAAGGCCTTCAGGGCCCTGTCCTGGCGATCCACCGACCAGTCCTGGAACTTCGGGAAGGCGCGCACGCCGATCATGTCCACGTAGCGGCTGAGCACGCGCGCCACCTCGGCGATGTGCTCCTCGGCCTCGCCGTCCATCACCGAACCGACCTCGAATTCGATCGGCCAGGCATCCTTGCCCGGCGCCAGCACGATGGCCTTGCCGCCGAGCTGGTGCGCGCCCAGCTCGAAACTGGTGCGGGTACGCATGGACGGGTTGAAAAACAGCAGTGCGATGGACTTGCCGGCCAGCTGCTGGCCGATCTTCGACTGCTTGAACTGCACGGCCTGCGCCAGCAGCGCGTCAAGGTCGCCGCGGCTCCAGTCCTGGGTGTTGAGAAAGTGGCGAAGGCTCATGGAACATCCGGTTCAGAAGGAAAACTGTGGGTTTTACTGGAACACAAACAAGAAAACCCGGCGCGGGGCCGGGTTTTCGTCATCGGTCATGCACGACACGCGACAGCCTACCCGGCCGGGAACGAATACTCCGGTCGGCGCGCACGCGAAGTCATGCCGGCGGCCATGCGGGCGCTGGTCAGGATCGCGGGGGCGGCGGATACAGGCATCACGGGGTGCAATTCCGGGCGGGCAAGTACATACAAGTACACGAAGCGACAAGGGGGCGCAAGCGCCGGGGCAGGCTTCGCATATGACTTTGCGCCATGGCAGTGGCAGCGCGTCGGGTGACCGCGTGTCGCGGGACACGCGGTCATGCGTCCGATCCGGGGATGGTCGGGTTATTCGACCGGCGAAACGCTCACCTGGACGCGCAGGCGGTCGCCCGGGTCGTAGGGCAGGCGCGAGACGTAGATGTCGCCGCGGTAGCGGTACTCGACGCTGTAGGCCACGATCCGGCGTTCGCGACTCACAGTGCGCACGTTCTGGCACTCGGTCTGGGTGCTCTCGTAGGTCGGGTCGGACTTGCCGCCTACGTGGTTGCCGATGGCACCGCCGGCCACGGCACCGGCCACCGTGGCCGCCCGGCGCCCGTCGCCCTTGCCGATGGTGTTGCCCAGCACGCCGCCGACGATGGCGCCGATCACGGTGCCGGCAGTGCGGCTGCGGGTGTCCTCGTGCACCACCGGCTGCTGGTAGCACTGCTGCTCGGGGTGCTCGACCTGCACGGTCTGGTAGATCGGATCCACGCGCAGCACGTCCGCCCAGCCGAAGTGGGTATTGGCATTGACCGACTGCGGCGGCGGGGGCGGCGGACCGTCCTGGGCAAGGACCGGGGCGCTGGAAAGCGTGGCGGCCAGCAGCAGCACGGAATACAGCTTGTTCATGAACACCTCGGACAGGCGGCTCGGGGATGGACCGCTCGGATCTTTGACGGGTCCCATTGCAACAGAGCACGGCTGAACGAATGCTTAGAGTTTCGCTGCATGCTGCCGCACTGCGGCGCTGTTGCTAAGATGCTGCGCTTCCACCTTCACCAATCCACCCTCGTCCATGAGCATCCGCCTGCACAACACGCTGACCCGGCGCGTCGAGCCGTTCCAGCCTCTCGATCCGCAGAAGGTCACCATGTACCTGTGCGGACCGACGGTCTACAACTACGTGCACATCGGCAATGCGCGCGGCCCGGTGGTGTTCGACGTGCTGGTGCGGTTGCTGCGTCGCCACTATCCGCGCGTGGTGTTCGCGCGCAACATCACCGATGTCGACGACAAGATCAACGCCGCCGCGCGCGAGGCCGGCGTGCCGATCACGACCATCACCGACCGCTACGCCGCGGCCTATCGCGAGGACATGGTGAAGCTGGGCGTGGCGCCGCCGGACGTGGAACCGCACGCCACCGAGCACATGCCGCAGATCATCGCCATGATCGAGGACCTGGTCGGCTCCGGCCATGCCTATGCGGCCGAGGGCCACGTGCTGTTCGACGTGGGCTCGTACCCCGAATACGGCGCCCTGTCCGGCCGCTCCACCGACGAGATGATCGCCGGCGCGCGGGTGGAGGTGGCGCCGTACAAGCGCAATCCGTCCGACTTCGTGCTGTGGAAGCCGTCCGAAGGCGACCTGCCCGGCTGGGACAGCCCCTGGGGCCGCGGCCGCCCGGGCTGGCACATCGAGTGCTCGGCGATGAGCGCCGCGCACCTGGGCGAGACCATCGACATCCATGCCGGCGGCGTGGACCTGACCTTCCCGCACCACGAGAACGAGATCGCGCAGAGCACCTGCGCCCACGGTGGCCACACCTTTGCGCGCTTCTGGCTGCACAACGGCATGCTGACCTTCGGCGGGCGCAAGATGTCCAAGTCGCTGGGCAACGTGCTGGAGCTGCACACGCTGCTTGACCAATACCCGCCCGAGGCCCTGCGCCTGCTGCTGATGAAGGGCCATTACCGCCAGCCGCTGGACTGGACCGACGAGGCCCTGGAGCAGGCTGTGCGCACGCTGGACGGCTGGTACGGCGTGCTGCGCGACCTGGCCGACGTGCCGGTCGATGTGCCGGCGACGCAGGCCGTACCTGAATCCGTCGAAACGGCCCTGTGCGACGACCTCAACACGCCGATCGCGCTGGCCGAACTTTCGGCCCTGGCCGACCACGCACGCAAGGCTGGCGATGAGGCGGCGCGCAAGATGGCCAAGAGCGTCCTTCTCGGCGCCGGCGCGGCACTGGGACTGCTGCAGCAGTCGCCGGAGGACTGGTTTCGCCGCGGCGGCGAGGACATCGATGCGACCCGGGTCGAGGCCCTGATCGCCGAGCGCAACGCGGCACGCGCGAACAAGGACTGGGCACGCGCCGACGCCATCCGCGACGAACTGGCAGACATGGGCGTGAGCATCGAGGACGGTGCCGGCGGCACCCGCTGGAGCGCCACGTAGCCCACCCGACGACCTTGTGCAAGCCCAGCAACCCGTGCATTTTCCGGATTCGGCCGGCTGCGCGATAATGGGCGCATGAACGACAACGCCGCCACCACCGCCGACGCCCAGCAGGACATCATCGACGAGTTCGCCTTCTTCGGCGACTGGAGCGAACGCTACCAGTATCTGATCGACCTGGGCCGCAAGCTTCCCGAATTCCCCGAGGAGCTCAAGCGCGAGGAGTACAAGGTCCACGGCTGCCAGTCGCAGGTATGGCTGGTCCCCGAGGGCGACGCCTCGTGCATGCGCTTCAAGGCCATCAGCGACTCGGCCATCGTGTCCGGCCTGATCGCCCTGATCCTGCGGGTGTACTCGGGCCGCACGGCGCGCGAGATCCTGGACACCGAGCCGGACTACATCCAGTCCATCGGCCTGGCCAAGCACCTGTCGCCGACACGTTCCAACGGGCTGGTGGCGATGCTGAAGACGATCAAGGGGCACGCGGCGCGGGTGCTGGCCGAGACGGCCTGAACCCGCCCCATGAAAAAGCCCCGCGCAAAGGCGGGGCTTTTTCGTCTTCGAACGTTCGCAGCGTGGCTCAGTCGCCCATCTGCTTCTGCAGGTGCTCGCGACGCTCCTGCGCGTCCAGCGACAGGGTGGCGATCGGCCGCGCCTCCAGGCGCTCGACGCCGATTTCCTCGTCGGTTTCCTCGCAGAACCCGTAGCGCCCTTCCTCGATGCGGCGCAGGGCCTTGTCGATCTTGGAGATCAGCTTGCGGTAGCGGTCGCGGGTACGCAGCTCGAGCGAGTTCTCGGTCTCGCGCGTGGCGCGCTCGGCCTCGTCGCCGACGTCACGGACTTCGCCGCGCAGGTTGTCGATGGTCTGGCGAGACTCTTCCACGAGCTGTTCGCGCCAGGTACGCAGCTTTTCGCGAAAATACGCAAGCTGCTTCGGGTTCATGTACTCCTCGTTCGACTTGGGCTTGTAGCCCTTGGGGAGGTCGATGATCACGGTTGCCGGCAGCGCGTAGCGGCCGTCTTCCTTGGTGACGCTGGGTTCGTTGTGGGGTGCGACAATGGACATGCGGTGTCGTTCTTTCTGGGATTTCCTGACCTTGCCCTTCTTGGCAGCCGGAGCCTTGGCCTTCGTCGCGGCCTTGCCGGCCGTCTTCGAAGCCGCGGTCTTGCCGCGAGGGGATGGGGTCTTGGTGGCGGCGGTCTTCTTCGAAGCTGCCGGTGTAGGGGTGCTCTTGCGGGTGGAACGCTTGCTGGCCGTGTTCTTGCTCACGGCCGTTTTCTTTGTGGCCGTTTTCTTTGTGGCCGTTTTCTTCGGGGCCGTTTTCTTCGTGACTGTCTTCTTGGTCACCTTTTTCTTCGTGGCCGCCTTTTTCGTGGCCGATGCGCTTGCCGCAGCCTTTTTCGGCGCAGCTTTCTTCGGTGCGGCCTTCTTCGGTGCGGCCTTCTTCGAAGCTGCCTTCTTTGTCGATGCCTTCCCTGCAGCCGGCTTCTTTGCCACCGGCTTCCTGGCTGCGGATTTTTTCGCCGTCGTCTTCTTGGCGGCGGTTTTCCCGGCAGCAGTGCGACTGCGTGCGCTCTTGCTTGCAGCCACCTTCTTTGCCGCCGTCTTCTTGCCGGCAGCCTTTTTTGCGGCCGTCTTCTTCACGCTGGCCTTTTTCACGGTGCTCTTCCTGGCAGTCGTCTTTCTGGCTGTGGATTTTCCGGCCGCGGCCTTCTTCACGGCAGGCTTGCGAGTCGCCGACTTCTTCACGGCCTTCTTTGCCGTGGACTTGCCAGAAGCGGACTTCGCAGAAACCCGGGTCTTGCCCGCCTTTGCGGCGCGGACAGTCGTGGTGGATGCACGACCTGCCGTATCCTGCTTGCGGGCCGTGGACTGGGTCTTGCGTGCCTTGCTGGAGGCACTACGCGTTGATTTCGCCATGTTCCCTCACCATTGTAGGTCGGCGGCGGGGTGTTATAGCCTAGATCGATCCCACCAGCAACCACCGTACACGCGAACCCCGGCCACCGTCGGACAGCACCCCGGATACGCCTTGACTCGCATCATCCTTTTTCTGATCGGCCTCTACAAGCGCCTCCTGAGCCCACTGCTCGGCCAGCGCTGCCGATTCCACCCCACGTGCTCGGACTACGCCCGCATCGCGGTGGCCCGCTTCGGCCCCCTGCGCGGATCGATCATGGCCGGCTGGCGCATCCTGCGCTGCCAACCGCTGTGCAGCGGCGGACTGGACCCGGTGCCCGAGACCTTCCACCTGGCGCGCTGCCGCGAGCACGATTCGGAGCATTGAAGTGGGCCGGAACCGCCGCATGACCACGCTGTTTTTCGCCCTGGCCGTCCTGTCGGCTGGATCCGGCGCACGCGCTGCCTCATTGCGCCTGCCGGCAAGCATCCCCGAGGGCGGCCTGGTGATCGGACATGCCGATGCCGCCTGTCGCGTTGCCTATGCCGGACGCGATCTGCATGTGGGCAAGGACGGCACCTTCGCCTTCGGCGTGGGCCGCAACGCACAGGGGCCGCTGCGGGTGACCGCACGATGCCCCGGCCAGCCACCGGCCTCGCGCACGATCCAGGTGCGCAAGCGCCACTGGCCCGTCGAACGCATCCGTGGCGTGCCGCCGAAAACCGTGACGCCGCCACCGGCAGTGGCGGCACGCATCACCAGGGAACATGCGCTGGTGAAGCAGGTGCGCACCCGCAACGATGAACGCGAGGACTTCGAGCACGGCTTCCGCTGGCCGGTGCACGGGCGCATCAGCGGTCGGTTCGGCAGCCAGCGTTTCTACAACGGCAAGCCGCGCGCGCCGCATTCGGGCGTGGACATCGCCGTGCCAGGCGGCACGCCCGTGCACGCGCCCGCGGCCGGTATCGTGACCCTGGCCAAACGCCTGTACTTGAGCGGCAACACCGTGATCATCGACCACGGCGCCGGCATCAGCTCGGTGATGCTGCACATGCGCCGCCTGGAGGTGAAGCCCGGCGAGCACGTGCACGCCGGCCAGGTGGTCGGCCTGTCGGGCATGACCGGCCGCGCCACCGGGCCGCACGTGCACTGGGGCATGAACTGGTTCGGCGTGCGCATGGATCCTCGCCTGGTCGCGCGCGAACATCCGTACCGGCCCGCGAAGACACGTGGAAAGGCCGCGAACTAGCGTCCTCAAGCCCATGATTTAAAAGGGTTTGTCAGTCCTTGTCCTCAGGCCCATTGGAGACGCCGTGGGGCACGTGTCCGGTCGCCACATGGCGCCGCGTGGACTCCACATTGACCGGCGAATCGTCGAAGAAGATGTCGGCGCCGAAGGCATCCAGGAACGGGCCCTTGTCGCGTCCGCCCAGGAACAGCGCCTCGTCGATGCGCACGCCCCACTTGCGCAGGGTCAGGATCACGCGCTTGTGCGCGGGCGCCGAGCGGGCCGTGACCAGGGCCGTGCGGATCGGCGAATCCTCGGCCGGGAATGCCGCCTGCAGGCGATGCAGCGCGGCCAGGAAACCGCGGAAGGGCCCCACCGACAGCGGTTCGAGGGCATGTTCGGTTTCGCTGCGATGGAACGCCTCCAGGCCTTCCTCGCGCGAAACCCGCTCGCCTTCGTCGCCGAAGATCACCGCATCGCCGTCGAAGGCGATGCGCAACTGCTCGCTGACCCGCGGCGGCGCGGTCGAGGGCAGGATGGTGGCCGCCGCCACGCCGGCCTGGAGCGCTCGCGCGACGTCCTCGGCGTTGGCCGAAAGGAACAGGTCGGCGCCGAACGGGCGGATGTAGTCGGAGGTCGGCGCGCCGCTGGTGAAGGCCGCGCGCGCGATGTCCAGGCCGTGGTGCTGGATGGAATTGAAGATGCGCAAGCCGGTGTCGCCGGAATTGCGCGAGAGCAGGATCACCTCCACCGGCGGCTTGTCGCCGGCCAGGCGGTTCAGGCCCAGCAGCTTCTGCACCAGCGGGAAGGCCACGCCGGGGGCGAGGATGTCCTCCTCGTGGTCGATCTGGAAACTGCGGTAGGCGTCCAGTCCCTCGCGCTCGAACAGCGCGTGGCTGTCGCCCAGGTCGAACAGGGCGCGTGAGGAGATCGCCACCATCAGGCGGTCGTCGACCACCGAAAGGGCCGAATGTGCATTGGGCGCTGCGTTCACGGTCCAGTCCTGCCTTTGCCACCGGTTTGCGTGCATGAATACGCCGCCTGCGTCTCACGGATTGCGCCGCGGTGACGCCCATCCAGTGTAACGCGCAGTGGCGCGAGCTTCAGAGCAGGAACTGCTCGTCGAGGATGCGCTGTTCGAGGTTGTGTTCGGGATCGAACAGCAGCCGAACCGCATGCTGGCCGGACTGGCGCACCTCGACGCTGAGTACGTCGCGCACCTCGTGGTAGTCGGCGGTGGCGCTGATCGGCCGCTTGTCCGGGTCCAGGCTGCGCAGGCCCACGCGCGTGGTATGCGGCAGGATCGCGCCGCGCCAGCGCCGCGGACGGAACGGGCTGATCGGCGTCAGCGCCAGCACGTTGGCGTCCAGCGGCAGGATCGGCCCATGCGCGGACAGGTTGTAGGCGGTCGAACCGGCCGGCGTGGACACCAGGATGCCGTCGCAGACCAACTCGTCGAGCTTTTCGTCGCCGTTGAGGGTGACCCGCAGGTGCGCGGCCTGGTTGCTCTGTCGCAGCAGCGAGACCTCGTTGAAGGCCAGTTCGACCACTTCCTCGCCCGCGGCGGTGGTGGCGCGCATCTGCAGCGGATGCAACGTGGCCGGGTGTGCCCGCCCGATGCGTGCGGCCAGGTCGTTCTCGCGGAACTGGTTCATCAGGAACCCGACCCGGCCCAGCTTCATGCCGTAGAACGGCTTCCCCAGGTCGAGGTAACGATGCAGCGTGCGAAGCATGAAGCCGTCGCCGCCCAGGGCGACGATGACATCGGCCTCCTCGGGCGACACCGAGACGTATGTGTGTTCCATCCGCTGCGCCGCCTCGCGGGCGGCGGGTGCGGTGCTGGCCACGATGGCAATGCGCATCGGCGACGATCCGGAAAGCGAAACCTGCCCCGAGCTTACTCAGTCGAGCGGCATCTGCGCCAGTTGCGCCAGCCGGCGCACCGCCACCGATGCGATCGGATAGTCCGCATTCTGGGTCAGGATGTCCGCCAGCATCGCCCGCGTGTGACGCAGGGTCGGGTCGTCGCGTTCCAGCCAGGCATTCACCGCCTGCTCGCCGACACGATCGCCGGCGTAGGACAACACCTGCGCCGAAAGCGCACGATGCTGCTGGCTCAGTTCCTCCAGCAGCGAACCGCGCGCCTGGGCGTGCCAGCTGCTCTCGACCGGCAAGGCCTCGATCTGGCCGCGCAGCCAGTCCAGGTCCAGCGCCCCGGCCAGGTGGAAGAACACCCCGGCGACCTGCTCCACCGGCTTGCCCGACTGCATGGACACCTCGATCATGTCCAGACCGGAACGCAACAGCGGCACCCGCGCCAGGCGCGGCGCCAGCTCGGCCGGTGCGCCCAGGCCCTCCCATTTCTCGGTACCCGATTCGAAATCGGCCCGACCGGTGGGAGTCAGGGCATCCGGCAGCGCGTCGCGCAGGGCGCTCATGCCCGGCCGGTAGCGCTCGACGTTGCCGGCGATATCCAGGCTGCCGCCAGGGCGGCTCAGCATCCAGCGCGTGAGATGGCGCAGCAGGCTCCAGACATGCAGCATGGCATCGATCTGGGTGTCCTCGGCGACCTGGCCGTCCAGGGCCTCGATGTCGGCCCACAGTTCGCGTGCGTCGAGGATCTCGCGTGCAGCGGTAAAGGCCTTGGCGATGGATGCCGGCGACTGGCCGCTATCCTCGGCCATGCGCATCATGAAGGTCGCGCCCATGCGGTTGATGGTGGAATTGGTCACCGCGGTGGCGATGATCTCGCGACGCAGCCGGTGCCGGCGCATATGCTCGACGTAGGGCCCGCGCAGCGGTTCGGGGAAGTAGCGCTCCAGCTCCCGCGACAGGTACGGATCCTCGGGCACGTCCGAGTCCAGCAGCTGCTGGAACAACTTGAGCTTGTCGTAGGACAGCAGCACCGACAGCTCCGGCCGCGTCAGGCCCAGACCGCGGGTCTTGCGCTCGGTCAGCTCGGCGTCGCTGGGCAGCGACTCGACCTGGCGGTCCAGCAGGCCCTCGGCCTCCAGCGTGCGGATGAAGTGCGCCATCGAGCCGATGCGCTTGGCCGACATGTGTTCCATCAGGGTGATGGCGTAGTTCTGCCGGTAGTTGTCCCACAGCACCAGGCGCTCGACCTCGTCGGTCATCGCCGCCAGTTGCTTGTTGCGCCCGTCCAGGTCCAGCTCGCCGCGATGCACGGCATCGCCGAGCAGGATCTTGATGTTGACCTCGTGGTCGGAGGTATCCACGCCGGCGGAGTTGTCGATGAAGTCGGTGTTGAGCAGCACGCCGTTGAGGGCAGCCTCGATGCGACCCTTCTGGGTCAGGCCCAGGTTGCCGCCCTCGCCCACCACCTTGCAGCGCAGCTCGTCGCCGTTGATGCGCAGCGCGTTGTTGGCGCGATCGCCCGCGTCGGCATGGCTTTCGCTGGAGGCCTTCACGTAGGTGCCGATGCCGCCGTTCCACAGCAGGTCGACCGGGGCGCGCAGGATCGCGCTCATCAGGTCGTTCGGGGACAGCTGCTCGACGTCCTTGCGCAGGCCCAGCACCTGGCGCACCGGTTCGGAAACGGGGATGGACTTGGCCGTGCGCGGCCACACGCCGCCGCCTTCGGAGATCAGTCCGGTGTCGTAGTCCTCCCAGGTCGAGCGCGGCAGGCCGAACATGCGCTCGCGCTCGGCGTAGGACGCGGCCGCATCCGGATCCGGATCGAGGAAGATGTGGCGGTGGTCGAAGGCCGCCAGCAGGCGGATGTGGCGCGACAGCAGCATGCCGTTGCCGAACACGTCGCCGGACATGTCGCCGATGCCCACGCAGGTGAAGTCCTCGGACTGCGAGTCGCGGCCCATGGCGCGGAAATGACGCTTGACCGACTCCCACGCGCCCTTGGCGGTGATGCCCATGCCCTTGTGGTCGTAGCCGTTGGAGCCGCCGGAGGCGAACGCGTCGCCCAGCCAGTAGCCGTGCTCGATGGCGATGCCGTTGGCGATGTCGGAGAAGGTCGCCGTGCCCTTGTCGGCGGCGACCACCAGGTAGGGGTCATCCTCGTCGTGGCGCACCACGTCCACCGGCGGGGCGATCTTGCCGTCGACCAGGTTGTCGGTGATATCGAGCAGGCCCTCGATGAACATGCGGTAGCAGGCCACGCCCTCGGCCAGCACTTCCTCGCGCTCGCCGCTGGCCGGCGGTTGCTTGACGAAGAAACCGCCCTTGGAACCAACCGGCACGATCACGGTGTTCTTGACCATCTGCGCCTTGACCAGGCCCAGCACCTCGGTACGGAAGTCCTCGCGCCGGTCCGACCAGCGCAGGCCGCCGCGGGCGACCGCGCCGAAACGCAGGTGGACGCCTTCCACGCGCGGCCCGTAGACGAAGATCTCGCGGTACGGCACCGGCTTGGGCGCGTCGGGCACCTGCGAGGAATCGAACTTGAAACTGATGTAGTGACGCAACTGCCCGCCCGGACGCTGGAAGTAGCTGGTCCTGAGGGTGGCCTTGATGACGTCCATGTAGCTCTTGATGATGCGCTCGTCGTCGAGGCTGGCAACATCGTCGAGCAGGATCTTGATGGCGTTCCAGAAGGTGTCGATCTGCTGCTGGCGCGGCTGCTTGATGGCCGCGACCACGTCACCGATGAAATCCGGATGCCGGGCCAGCGTGATCTCCGGAACCAGGGCCTTCATCTCGCGCAGCAGTTCGGCCTCGTGGGCGGCGAAGGCGTCGCCGGAACGCGTCTCGCGCTCGGGGTCGAACTTGGCGTTGAACAGTTCCACCAGCAGGTTGGCGATGGCCGGGTAGCGGTTCAGCGTCTCCTCCATGTAGCTCTGCGAGAAGGCGATGCCGACCTGCTGCAGGTACTTGCAGTATCCGCGCAGCATGGCCACCTGGCGCCAGTGCAGCAGCGCGCCCAGCACCAGGCGGTTGAAGCCGTCGCTCTCGGTATGACCACGCCAGACGTTCTCGAAGGCCTGTTCGAAGTGGCTGCCCACCAGGTCGACGGCGAACACCATGTCGCTTTCCGGCAGGACCTCGAAGTCCTGGATGAACAGGCGCACGTCGTCCACGCGCATGTCGTAGACGTGTTCGGTCAGCACGCGCAGGCCCAGGTTCTCCAGCTGCGGCAGCATGTCCGACAACGGGATGTCCACGCCCCGGCGGTAGACCTTGAAGCGCAACTGGTCCGGCTGGTGCGCGGGCCGGTAGAAGGACATGCGCACGGCCTGGTCGTCGTCCAGCTGCGCCAGCGCCTGCACGTCGGCGGCGGCGACGTCGGCCGAGACCTCCTCGATGTAGCCGGCCGGCAGCGACGCACCGTAGCGCCCGGCCAGCGCCATGCCCTCGGTCTCGCCCAGGGCGTGCACCAGGCTGTCGCGCAGGTCGTCCTGCCAGTTGCGCACGATGCCGATCAACTCCTCCTCGAGCTGCGCGGTATCGAAGGACGAGGTGTCGCCGGGCAGCGGGCGCACCACCACATGCAGGCGCGCCAGGGCCGACTCGCCCATCAGCACGCTGGAGTCGATGGACTCGCCATTCAGGTGTTCGCGAAGCATGTGCTCCACCCGCTGGCGCACCGTGGTGTTGAAGCGCTGGCGCGGGATGTAGGCCAGGCAGGAGAAGAAACGCCCGTATTGGTCGCGACGCACGAACAGGCGCGGTCGGGCGCGTTCCTTCAGTTCCAGCACCCCGCTGGCGATGTCGAACAACTCGTCCGGCGAAGCCTGGAACAGTTCCTCGCGCGGCAGGGTCTCGAGGATGTGGCGCAGCGCCTTGCCCGAGTAGGCATCGCGGCGCAGCCCGGAGCGGCGCATGACCGACTCGTACTTGAGTCGCACCAGCGGGATTTCCTGCGGGCGACGGGTGTAGGCGGTGGATGTGAACAGGCCCAGGAAGCGCTGCTCGGCCACCGGCCGGCCCTCGGCATCGAATTTCAGTACGCCGATGTAGTCCATATAGCCCGGCCGGCGCACCCGCGAGCGCGCGTTGGTCTTGGTCAGGATGATCGCGTCCATGGCGCCGGACTGCGGCAGCTGGGAGGCAGCCAGCGTGCGCAGCGAGCGCGGCGCGGTGGTGCGCCGGTCGTCGCGCAGGATGCCCTTTCCCGAACCGGCGACGGCGCGCAGCACCTTGTCGCCCTGCTCGTCGGTGACCTCGTATTCGCGGTAGCCGAGGAAGGTGAAGTGGTCCTCGGCGACCCAGCGCAGGAACGCCTGGGCCTCGGCCACGCCCTGCTCGTCCAGCGGCAGTGCCCGCTGCGGCAGTTCGTCGGCAACCTGCATCATCCGGCCGCGTATGGACTGCCAGTCGTCGACGGCCATCCGCACGTCGGCCAGCGAATCCTCCAGGTCACTGTAGATATGATCGCAGTCCTCGCCGTCGGCCAGCCGGTCGATTTCCAGGTGCATGACCGACTCGTGGGCCAGTTTCGAGCCCTCGCGATGCATCTCAAGAAGCCTTCCGTCCCGGTCCCGGCGCACGGCGAAGACCGGATGCGTGACCATGTGCACGCTCAGCCCGGCACGCTCGACCGCCATGGCCAGGGTATCGACCAGGAACGGCATGTCGTCGGTGACGATCTGCACCGTGGTACGCAGGCCGCCCCAGCCCGTGTGCTCGTACTCGGGATTGAACACCCGCAGACGCGCCCGACCGGCCGTGCGCTCGCTCATGAACTGGTACAGGCCGACCAGCAGTGCCGCCCATTCGCGCGGTTCATGCTGGTCGCGATCGGTCGTGGGCATGCGGTCGAAAAAGCCGTGCAGCAATGCATCGGAAGCCTCGGCGCCGATGTCGGCATCGGCGGCCAGACGGTCCAGGTGTTCGCGGACCTGACCCTGGAAGTGGTCAACGTCGTGCTTTGCGTGGTTCATCATGGACTCTGCTTTACGAAACGGGTGGGGATTGCGTACGGCAGCAGACGGCATCACCGGCAGGAAAGCGCGGCGAAGGCAATCCGGAGAAGTCGGACATGGGCTTGAGGTCGGTTCGACGCTCCCCGGCACGTCGGCACGCGGCCGGCGGCGGTAGCGGGAACATCGGCGCTTCCTTTCGATGCGTCAGCCGCTGGCTCGGGGGCATGATCGGTGTCGTCAACCCAAAACGTGCAGGATGTTCCCGTCAACACCGCCGTATTCGGCGCCGGAGACGGATCGGGATGTGAAGGATAGCTCCGCAGGCACCGGCTATTCCAGTTCCACCTACCCTTTCGCGTGCACAAGTGCGGACCAAAGCGCCCTTTGCATGCACACCGGACATCCGCTGTTCGCTTCGGCGAGCTTCCCCCCACGGCAGGACATCGGCATCCGGTGCCGCGGTGTGCACAGGCCCGGACGCACATCGCGGGTGCTCACGATGCATCCGGGAGCCTTCGGGTCGTGTATGTCGTGGGCTTGTCCATGCTCTGCCAGTCACGCACGCGACCTTGCCGGCACAGCGTCGGCGTATCCTCGACACCTATGCCGAAAGGCACGGATTGACGCACTTTCAGTCGATTATTAAACTGGCCAGTACACCCCGTTCCGGAATCCGGTTGCGCAACACGGCATAATGTCCTGCCGCGTGCGAGCCGCTCCCGATCGCACACGAGACCACCGGACCAGGACACGGTCTCTGGACCCGAATCCGGTCCGTCCCCATGCTATCGAAACGACCCCATTGCGCGTCCCGATCAAAGGAACCCTGATGCTAGCCACGCGCCTGCGTACCGTGTATGCACCCGCCCTCGCCCTGGCCGCCTGCGCCCTGCTGTCGTCCTGCGGAAAAGGCAACCAGCAAAACCGGCAGATGCCACCCGCCCAGGTCGGCGTGCAGGTCGCCTCGCCGCGATCCGTGCCCCTGGTGCGCAAACTGGTGGGACGGCTATCCGCCTACCGCAGCGCGGACGTGCGTGCACGCGTGAGCGGTGTGCTGCTCAAGCGCGATTTCAAGGAAGGCAGCGTGGTCAAGAAGGGGCAGGTGCTGTTCCAGATCGATCCCGCACCACTGAAGGCCACGCTGGACTCGGCCAGGGCCTCGCTGGCCCAGGCGCGTGCCGACTACACCAACAAGCGCGTGGCCGCCAGGCGCGCACGCAACCTGGCGCCGAAGGGCTTCGTCTCGCAGTCGGACCTGGACAATGCCGAAGCGGCCGAGCGCACCGCCGCCGCCGCGGTGCAGCAGGCCCGGGCGCAGGTCGAGAGCGCGAAGATCAATCTCGGCTATGCCACGGTACGCTCGCCCATCGACGGCCGTGCCGGCCAGCAGCAGGTGACCGAGGGGGCACTGGTCGGCCAGGGCAGCGCCACGTTGCTGACCACGGTCGACCAGATCGATCCGCTGTACGTGAATTTCACCATGGCCTATGACGAACTGGATCGTCTGCGTCGCGAACAGACCGAGGGCAGCGCCACCCTGCTCGGCCCCAACCAGGCGCGCATCGACCTGACCCTGCCCGACGGCAGCGAGTACGACAAGTCGGGCAAGCTGGACTTCTCCGGCACCACGGTCGATCCCGACACCGGCGCGGTGGACCTGCGCGGCGTGATCCCGAATCCGGATGACACCTTGATGCCGGGCATGTACGTGCACCTGAAGGTGGATTTCGGCGCGCTCGACAAGGCCTTCCTGGTTCCCGAATCGGCGCTGCTGCGCGATGCCACCGGACCCTACGTGCTGCTGCTGGGCAAGAACGACAAGGTCGTGCTTCGCCGGGTCAAGACCTCCGGCATCTACCAGGAGAACTGGATCGTCACGCAGGGCCTGCACAAGGGCGACCGCATCATCGTCGGCGGCCTGGCCCGTGCCCGCCCCGGGCAGCCCGCACGAATCGAAAGCGCGCCGAAAAAGCAGGCCGCCGGGAAGAAACCCTCCGGGGCTTCCCCGCACGCCGCCGGCTCGCACTGAGGACGCCCCATGCCCGGATTTTTCATCGAACGCCCGATCTTCGCCTGGGTGATCGCCATCCTGATCTCGATCGGAGGCGTGATCGCCATCGCCAACCTGGGCGTGGAATCGTATCCCAGCATCGCGCCGCCGCAGGTCACCATCAGCGCCAGCTACCCTGGCGCCAACGCCGAGACGATCGAGAAGAACGTCACCCAGGTGATCGAGCAGCAGCTGACCAGCATCGACAACCTGCTCTACTTCAGCTCCTCGTCCAGCTCCACCGGCAACGTCAACATCACCCTGACCTTCGCCGACGGCACCAACCCGGACACGGCGCAGGTGCAGGTGCAGAACAAGGTCGCACTGGCCACGCCCCGCCTGCCTTCGGAAGTGGTGCAACAGGGCGTGGTGGTGGCCAAGGCCAACAGCGGCTTCCTGATGGTGGTGGCCCTGCGTTCCGATGATGGTTCGCTGGACCGCCATGCGCTGAACAACATCATCTCGAGCAGCATCCGCGACCCGATCTCGCGCCTTCCGGGCGTCGGCAGCACCCAGCAGTTCGGTTCCGGATACGCCATGCGCATCTGGCTCAATCCGGACAAGCTGCACGGCTACGGGCTGTCGGCCACCGAGGTACTCGACGCCGTGCGCGCGCAGAACGTGCAGTTCGCCGCCGGCTCGATCGGCGCCTCGCCCTCGGTGAAGGGCCAGGGCTATACCGCCACGGTCACGGCCGAGAGCCGCTTCACCTCGCCGCAGCAGTTCCGCAACATCATCCTGCGCGCCAACAACGACGGCTCCACCGTGCGGCTCAAGGACGTGGCCCGCATCGCCTTCGGACCGGAAAGCTACGGCTTCGACAGCCAGTACAACGGCAAGCCGGCCGGCGGTATCGCCATCATCCTGCAGCCCGGTGCCAACGCGCTGACCGTGGCCCAGGAAGTGCGCGACAAGATGGACGAGCTGCAGACCACCTTCCCGCAGCACGTGTCGTGGTTCGTGCCGTTCGACTCGACCACGTTCGTCAAGCTCTCCATCAACGAAGTGGTCCACACCCTGATCGAGGCCGTGATCCTGGTGTTCCTGGTGATGCTGCTGTTCCTGCAGAATTTCCGCGCCACGCTGATCCCGACCCTGGTCATCCCGGTGGCCCTGCTGGGCACCTTCCTGGGGATGCTGGTGCTGGGCTTCACCATCAACCAGCTGACCCTGTTCGGCATGGTGCTGGCGATCGGCATCGTGGTCGACGACGCGATCGTGGTGATCGAGAACGTCGAACGCATCATGACCGAGGAGAACCTCCCGCCCAAGGAGGCCACCCGCAAGGCCATGATCCAGATCACCGGCGCCGTGGTGGCCATCTCGGTGGTGCTGGCGGCGGTGTTCATTCCCAGCGCGCTGCAGAGCGGCAGCGTGGGTGCGATCTATCGCCAGTTCGCCCTGACCATCGCCCTGTCGATGGGCTTCTCGGCCTTCCTGGCGCTGTCGTTCACGCCGGCCCTGTGCGCCTCGATCCTCAAGCCCGAGCACCACAAGCCGAAGAATCGCGTGTTCCGCGGCTTCAACCGCTTGTTCGCCGCCACCACGCGCCGGTACACCTATCATGTGGGCAAGGCCATCACGCACGCGCCGCGCTGGATGATCGGCTTCGTGCTGCTGGCCCTGCTGACCGGGTTCCTGTTCACGCGACTGCCCGGAAGCTTCCTGCCCTCCGAGGACCAGGGCTTCGCCTTCGTGGTGGTGCAGCTGCCGCCCGGGGCCACTATGCAGCGCACCAACAAGGTGCTGGACAAGGTGCGCACCATCCTGCGCCGGGATCCGGCGGTCGACGGCGTGTTCCAGGTCACCGGCTTCAGCTTCATGGGCTCGGGCGAGAATGCCGGCATGGTGTTCGTGCGACTCAAGGACTGGTCCAAACGCAAGGCCACCGCGGAGCAGTTCGTGCAGCGTGCCAACGGCGCCCTGTTCATGCAGATCCACGATGCCATGGTGTTCGTGGCCAACATGCCGACCATCCGCGGACTGGGCCAGTTCGGCGGCTTCGACATGTACCTGCAGGATCGCTCGGGCCAGGGCTATGCCGCCCTGGCCAAGGCCCGTGACCAGTTGCTGGCCGCCGCCGCCAAGAGCCCGGTCCTGAGCAACGTGCACCTGAACGCACTGGCCGACGCCCCCCAGCTCAAGCTGACCGTGGACCGCGTCAAGGCGCAGTCGATGGGGTTGTCGGTCAGCGACGTGTACAACGCCATCCAGCTGATGCTGGCGCCGGTCTACGTCAACGATTTCTTCTACCAGGGCCGCGTCAAGCGCGTGATCATGGAGGCGGACGACCCCTATCGCATGAACCTTTCCGCCCTGTCGCACTTCTACACGCCCAGCAGCAAGCCGGGCGTTGCCGGCAAGGACGGCATGATCCCGCTTTCGGGCGTGGTCAAGGCGAAGTGGACCGTGGGACCGCCCGCGCGCAGTCGCTACAACGGCTATTCAGCCGTGGAGATCGTCGGCGACCCGGCGCCCGGCTACAGTTCGGGGCAGGCCATGACCGCGATGCAGAAGATCGTCGACCGCGACCTGCCCAACGGCTTCGGCTTCGACTGGAGCGGCCAGTCCTACCAGGAGGTGGTGTCGGGCAACCAGGCGCCGTTGCTGTTCGGGCTGTCGATCCTGGTGGTGTTCCTGGCCCTGGCCGCGCTGTACGAGAGCTGGTCGATCCCGGTCTCGGTGCTGCTGGTGGTACCGCTGGGCGTGCTCGGCGCGGTACTGGCCACCATGATGCGCGGCATGCCCAATGACGTGTACTTCAAGATCGGCCTGATCACCATCATCGGCCTGGCGGCAAAGAACGCGATCCTGATCGTGGAGTTCGCGGTCGAGCAGCAAGGCATGGGCCGGTCGCTGCGCGAGGGCGTGATCGAGGCCGCGCGCCTGCGACTGCGTCCGATCCTGATGACCTCGCTGGCCTTCATCCTCGGCGTGCTGCCGCTGGCGGTATCCACCGGCCCCGGCGCCAACTCGCGCCATGCCATCGGTACCGGCGTGATCGGCGGCATGCTGTTCGCCACCATCCTCGGTCTGATGCTGATCCC
The DNA here is from genome assembly GCA_963817755.1 of uncultured Gammaproteobacteria bacterium. Lineage (GTDB taxonomy): Bacteria > Pseudomonadota > Gammaproteobacteria > Xanthomonadales > Rhodanobacteraceae > Oleiagrimonas. The sequence goes on along the minus strand of CAWFPB010000003.1, from coordinate 267,578 downwards.
GGTGTTCTATGTGGCCGTGCGTCGACTGCTCGGCGACCATCTGGATCCGGGCGAGCCGAACGAACCGACGCCGGGCAAACTGCAGCCGTTCGATTCCGACCCGAGTCGCTGACGGACGCCCCGGCCCGGCCACGCAAATGAAAAGGCCGCGGGGTACCCCGCGGCCTTTTTCATGGGTGCCGTTGGCACTGGGCGTCAGGGCATGTACATGCCGCCATTCACGTGCAGGGTATCGCCGGTGACGTAGGCCGCCGCCGGCGAGACCAGGAAGGCCACGGCATGGGCGATGTCCTCGGGCTGGCCCAGGCGGCCCAGGGCGATCTGGGTCTCCAGCATGCTGCGCTGGCCCTCGTCGAGGGCGCGGGTCATGTCGGTGTCGATGAAGCCCGGTGCCACCACGTTGACGGTGATGCCGCGCGAGCCGACCTCGCGCGCCAGCGACTTGGAGAAGGCGATGATGCCCGCCTTGGCCGCTGCGTAGTTGGACTGCCCCGGGTTGCCGGTGACGCCGACCACCGAGGCGATGTTGACGATGCGGCCCTTGCGCGCCTTCATCATGCCGCGCATCACCGCCTTGGAGGTGCGGTAGACCGAGGTCAGGTTGGTGTCGAGGATGGCGTTCCAGTCCTCGTCCTTCATGCGCATCAGCAACTGGTCGCGAGTGATGCCGGCATTGTTGACCAGGATGCTGACCGGTCCGAATTCCTTGCCGATCGCGCCGATCAGGGCGTCCACGCCGGCGCCGTCGGTGACGTCGAGCACGCGGCCCGCGCCGCCGTGCGGCTTCAGGCGCTCGTCGATGCGGCCGGCACCGGCCTCGCTGGTGGCGGTGCCGATCACGGTCGCGCCCTGCGCGGCCAGGGTGTCGGCGATGGCCGCGCCGATGCCGCGCGTGGCGCCGGTGACCAGGGCGATCTCGCCTTCGAGTGGCTTGCTCATGTCGGGAAGTCCTTGAATGAATGAAGAATGGGATGAAGGAGTGGGCTCAGGCCCACTCGGCGCGGGCCGCCTCGAGGGCATCCGGCATGCCCAGGGCACGCGCCTCCAGGCTGCGGTCGATGCGCCGCGCCAGGCCGGTCAGCACCTTGCCCGGGCCGCATTCGCCCAGCGCGGTGATGCCGTCGGCAACCAGCACCTGCACGCACTCGGTCCAACGCACCGGCATGAACAGCTGGCGTCGCAGCGCGTCGCGTACCGCGTCCAGGTCCTCCTGCACCGCGGCGTCGGCGTTCTGCACCACCGGGAGCGAGGATTCGTGCCAGGTGATGCCGTGCATGTGCTCGGCCAGCTTCTCGGCCGCATCGCGCATCAGCGCACAGTGCGAGGGCACGGACATGGCCAGCTTGACGGTCTTCTTCACGCCCTCGCCGGCCAGGCGTTCCAGGACGCGGTCGACCGCCTCGGCATGGCCGGCAATGACCACCTGGCCCGGGGAATTGAAGTTGGCCGGCGACACCACCTGCTCGCCCGATTCCTCCTCGCAGATGGCCGCGATGCGCGCATCGTCGCCACCCAGCACGGCGGCCATGCCGCCCACGCCGACCGGCACCGCCGCCTGCATCAGCCGGCCGCGTTCGGCCACCAGGGCCGCGCCGTCGTGCAGCGTGAGGGTGCCGGCGCACACCAGCGCGGTGTATTCGCCGAGGCTGTGGCCGGCCAGCCGCGCGGGCCGGGCACCGCCCAGCTTGTTCCACACGCGCCAGACCGCCACGCCGGCCGCCAGCAGCGCCGGCTGGGTGTACTCGGTCTTGTTGAGCTCCTCGACCGGCCCCTCCTGCGACAGCGTCCACAGGTCGGCACCGGCGCCCTGCGAGGCTTCGTCGAAGGTCTGGCGGACTTCCGGATGCGCGGCGGCCAGCTCGGCGAGCATGCCCACCGACTGCGAGCCCTGTCCGGGGAACACGAAGGCGAGGTTGGCGACGGTCTCGGTCATGTCGATTGAAGATCCTGAAGGAAACAAACCACCAATGTTGCCAGTATTGCGCGCCCGCTTCAGCAGTCGGGCGTTTGAATCGGGCCGGACGGTGCCGCAGGACACCTGAAACGACAACGGCCGCCATTCGGCGGCCGCGTCGAAATCCTTCCCGGGACGAGCGCCTTCAGTAGCGAAGCAGCGCCGAGGCCCAGGTGAATCCGCCGCCGAAGGCTTCCAGCAACAGGTTCTGGCCACGCTGGACCTTGCCCGAGCACACCGCCTCGTCCAGCGCCAGCGGCACCGAACCGGAGGACGTGTTGGCATGCTTGTCGACGGTCACGATGACGCGGTCCATGGACATCTTCAGGCGCTTGGCCGTGGCCTCGATGATGCGCAGGTTGGCCTGATGCGGGATCAGCCAGTCGACGTCGTCCTCGTGCATGCCGGCTGCGGCCAGGGTCTCGCCGACCAGCGAGTCGAGCGTCTTGACCGCCACCTTGAACACCTCGCGTCCGCTCATGTGGATGCGCACGCCGTGGTTGGGTTCGTCGGTGAAGCCGGCGGACACGCCGACCGGGTTGTACAGCAGTTCCTTGTAGCCGCCGTCGGCGTGCATGCAGGTGGCCAGGATGCCCGGCTCGTCGGCGGCCTCCAGCACCACCGCGCCGGCACCGTCGCCGAACAGCACGCAGGTTTCGCGTTCGTTCCAGTCGACCATGCGGGTCAGGGTCTCGGCACCGATCACCAGCACCTTCTTGGACTGCCCGCTGCGGATGAACTTGTCGGCCACGCCCAGGGCGTAGACAAAGCCCGAGCAGGCCGCGTTGACGTCGAATGCCGCACAGCCATTGGCCCCCAGGCGATGCTGGATCAGGCAGGCAGTGGACGGGAAGATGATGTCCGGCGTGGTGGTGCCGACCACGATCAGGTCCAGCTCGGACGGCTTGACCCCGGCCCGCTCCAGCGCCTGCAATGCGGCGCGGTAGCCCAGTTCGCCGGTGGTTTCCTCGGCGTTGGCCACGCGACGTTCGCGGATGCCGGTACGGGTGCGGATCCACTCATCGCTGGTATCGACCAGCTTCTCCAGGTCGGCGTTGGTCACCACGCGCTCGGGGAGCGCGCTGCCGGTGGCGATGATGCGTGCGTACTTCAGGGTCCTATCCCCCATGCCTATGCCTGTGTTGCAGCGTCAAGCTGCAGAAATGCCAGACCCCGCACTTTAGCGCACATGAGGCACGATGCGGACCTTCCGACCAACGCAAAACGGCGCGTTTCCGCGCCGCCCTGCACAAAACATCGTCCCATGTGGAGCGAGGGACTTACTCTTCGTCGACGATCTGCTCGGCGCGCTCGATGACCTTGCGACCACGGTAGTAGCCGTCCTTGGTCACGTGATGGCGACGATGCACCTCGCCACTGGTCGGATCGGTCGACAGCTGCACGGTCTTGAGCGAATCGTGCGAACGACGCATGCCGCGGGTGGAGGGGGTTCTGCGGCTCTTCTGAACTGCCATGGGAGTATCTCCGGAAAAATCAGTGTTTCTTCAGTTCGCGCAACACCGCGAACGGGTTGGGTTTGTTCTCTTCGCCCGGCTTGTTCTCCGGGCCGGTTCCGCGGCCCTCCTCGGGCCATTCGCTGTCCGGTGACACCGGCACCAGCGGTATCGCCAGCACCAACTCGTCCTCGATCACCGCCGCCGGATCGATGTGGCCGTCGGTCGGCACCAGCAGCGGCTCGTACCCCGGTGCCAATGCCGCCTCCTCGCGCTCGTGGACGATCAGGCCCAGGCGGGCATGCAGGTCCACCGGATGCACGAAAGGCTCCAGCGTCCGCTGGCAGGTCAGCGTCAACGGCGCCGACACATCCAGCAGCAGGGATGCCCCGCCGAGCTCGCTGCGGGCGAACTCGATTCGGTAGGTGGCATCCCCGGCATCGTTGGCCAGCAGGTCCCGCAGGCGCTTGAATCCGGCGATCGGGAGCGCGCCTTCGAAAATGCGCCGCTCCTCGACCATGCGCCACGCGTCGACAAAAGCTGGCAAAGACACGGACATATCCGAGCAATTCTAGGTTCAGCGGCGCCCCCAGTCAAACCTTTCTTGTCCTGCGCAAACGTTCGCGTGGCGACACCCCCGGCCTTGCAGCCCCTGCCTCGCTGCACCACACTGGAAGACGTACGTATGGGGGAATGCTCTTGAACGGACCCGCGCTGATTCTCGGCGTCATTCTGCTGCTGGTCATCTTCGCCGGACTGGCATTCTACGGCCGGCGGTTGCTGCACGAACGTCGCCGCACCAATGCCCTGCGCGCCCTGCTGGAGAATGCCGACCAGCTGGAGCAGGACCTGAAGGAATGCAGGCAGCGCCTGAACCAGGCCCATGCCGTGATGACCGCGTCCACGGGCACCCCCGCGCATGCCGAGACCGAGGCACGACTGGCCGTGGATTCGGGGCTGAAATCCCTGCTGCAGCACCGGCTGTGGATCCGCGACCAGGCGGAAACCGCCAGCCAGCACGAACTCGACGAGGCCGTCGAGGCCCTACGTCAGGCGCGCCGGCAGATGGAACCGCAACTGGCTGCACTGGGCCGCGTGCAGCGCGACCTGGACCAGGCCGTGCGCGACCGCATCGAACGCGACAAACCGGCATGAATGCCCCCCGCGTCGTCCTGGCCTCCACCTCCCGATATCGCGCCGAACTGCTGCGCCGATTGCTTGTGCAGTTCGAACAGGTCGCGCCGGGAGTCGACGAGGCCCGCCTGCAGGGCGAGTCTCCCGGCGATCGCGCGCGGCGCCTGGCCCAATCCAAGGCCCGCGCGGTGGCCGATGGCCTCCGGGACGCGGTGGTCATCGGCTCCGACCAGGTCGCCGAACTGGACGGCCGCATACTCGACAAGCCCGGCGATGTCGCCACGGCACGCGCACAGCTGACCGACAGCAGCGGGCGCAGCGTGCGTTTTCATACGGCCCTGTGCGTGATCGACACGCGTGCGCAGCCGATCGCCGAACACGTGGCCACGGATGCCACGACGGTGCGATTCCGCGAGCTGGGCGAGGCCGAAATCGCGCGCTACATCGAACGCGAGCAGCCGCTGGACTGCGCCGGCAGCTTCCAGTGCGAGGCCCTGGGCATCAGCCTGTTCGAGGCCATCGACAACCGCGACCCGACCGCCCTGGTCGGCCTGCCGCTGATCGCCCTGGCCCGGTTCCTGCGCGAGAGCGGGCTGGACGTCCCCTGAGGCTCGGCAGACGGCGAGACAGCTACTGCGCCCTGCCCCGCTGCGCGGCCTCGCGCGTGCGGTAGGCGTGCATCCAGATCGGACAGTCGTCGCGCGGCCTCGCCGGCAGCATTTGCGCCGGCACCCGGCCGACGTAGAAAGCGATGCGCTTTCGCCCCCGATCCAGCGACAATGAACCCACCCGCCCCGGATCGCGGATGCGCCGGCACATCGACCCCAACACCACAGGCTGGTCGCGTTCGGCCAGCACGCTTTCCTCGACCGCCAGCAGCATGGGTGCGCCGGCATGCCGGCGCCGCAGGTCGGCGCCGTCCAGGCGCCAGGTGTACAGCTGCACCTTGCGCCCGTGTTCGGCATTGAGCGGGCTGTCCAGCACGTAGACCGGGCGGTGGCCGCCCAGCTGGAAATCCAGCTCCGCGGCCAGTTCGAAGTTGTCGGCCACCAGCAGCGTACCCGGCGGCGACTTGGCCAGCAGCCGGCGCGCCATCGCCCCGCTTTCGCGCCAGCCGATGAATTGCCCGGGATAGGCCTTGTCGCGGTGCATCCAGGTCGCGGCTCCGGGCACCGCGGCCATGACCAGCCAGGTCAGCATGGCGGCCTGGCCGAGTACCGCCAGCACGGCCGCCGCGCGCACCAGCCAGATACGGGCGCGCCGGGGCATGTCGGAGGCCAGCAGCACCGGCAGCACCGCCAACAGCGGCAGGTAACCCGGCAGCGGCCAGTGCACGCGAAAATGGGTGTCGTCGGCAAACAGGCCGAACAGGAAATAGCCGCCCAGGAAGGTCCAGGCCACGACCGCGACCAGGTCCCAGTCGCCCGGATCGCCGCGGCGCATGCGGCGCAGGCTGGCCCAGGCCGCCCACAGCAGCAGCGCATACAGCAGCGGCGTGCAGGTCAGGGCCTGTTCCAGCGGCTGCACCAGGGCATCGGCATGGAAGCGCCACGGATTGCGCTGCAGCAGCTGGAAGTCCAGCCCCGCCCCGGCCTGCTGCAGGTTGGACACGATGAGCGGCACCAGACCCGCCGACGCCACTGCCAGCGCCACATACAGCCCGGGCCGCCGCCATTGCGCCCGCCCGCGCGGCGTGACCAGCAGCAGAACAAGGCCGGCCAGCATCAGCATGCCGGTGCGGTAATGCGTCATCCAGGCCAGTGCCAGCGCCACGCCGAGCGCCAGCCAGTCGCGCCAGCGGCCGCGCTCCAGCGCCGAGGAAAGCGCCAGCAGGGCCGCCATGAAGGCCACCGTCAGCGGCACGTCGGGCAGCGCCAGCACGCCCAGCGATCCGGCCAGCGGCAGCGCCAGGCACCACAGGCCCGCCTGCCAGCCCGCGCGGGCACCGAACGAGCGTCGCGCGAATCCGACCACCATCCACGGAAGGGCCGCGCCGAGCAGCAGGAACGGCCAGCGCATCGCCAGTACGCCATGCGAACCGACCAGGGTTTCGCCGGCGCGGATCAACCACGCCGTGAGCGGCGGCAGGTCGCTGTAGCCCCAGGCCAGGTGGCGACTTTCCTGCCAGTAGAAGGCCTCGTCGACGAACGGCGCCAGGCCGGCGGCGAGTGTCAGCTTGAGCGCCTGCAGGAACGTGAAGGCGATCAGGAAACCGGCTCGCCAGCGCGGCGCATCGCTCGTTACACTGGCTTGGTCGCGCACGACATCTCTCCCTTCCGGTGGCGCGACCTCCCGAACGGAAATCGCCGATGGATGCCACTTCATCCCGCTCCCGCACCGCCTCGCTGCACGCCGCGCTGGAACAGATCAACCACGTGCTGCTGGGCAAGCCGCAGCAGGTACGCATGGCCGTGGCCGCCATGCTCGCGGGCGGTCACCTGCTGATCGAGGACGTGCCGGGGGTCGGCAAGACCACCCTGGCCCACGCCCTGGCCGCGACCTTCGATCTTGCCTTCCAGCGCATCCAGTTCACCAGCGACCTGCTGCCGTCGGACATTATCGGGGTCAGCGTGTACGAACGCGAGAAGGACGCCTTCCGCTTCCACCCCGGCCCGATCTTCACCCAGCTGCTGCTGGCCGACGAGATCAACCGCGCCACGCCGAAGACCCAGAGCGCCCTGCTCGAGGCGATGGCCGAGGGTCAGGTGACCATCGACGGCACCACCCATGCGCTCAAGCAGCCGTTCTACGTGGTGGCGACGCAGAATCCGCTGGACCTGGCCGGCACCTTCCCGCTGCCGGACTCGCAACTGGACCGCTTCATGCTGCGTCTGAGCCTGGACTATCCCGACGCCCGCGCCGAGCGCGAGCTGCTGGCCGGCGAGGATCGCGGCGACCTGCTGGCGCGCCTGGACCCGCAACTGGATGTCGCCGACATCGGCGAGCTGCGCCGCAACGTGCAGGCGGTGACGGCCAGCCCGGCCCTGCTCGACTACCTGCAGCGCCTGTTGGCCGCCAGCCGCGAGCATCCGGACATCCGCGTGGGCCTTTCGCCCCGCGCCGGCCTGGCACTGCTGTCCGGTGCACGCGCATGGGCCCTGCTGGAAGACCGCGCGTACGTCATCCCCGAGGACGTGCAGGCGCTGTTCGTGGCGGTGGCCGCGCATCGCCTGATCCCCGGCAAGGGGGCCGGCCGCGAGACGCTGGCACGCACCCTGGTCGACGAAGTGGCGGTGGAATGAGCGACCAGGCCCCGGACGCACGGGCGTCCGCCGGATTGCGCCTGCGGCAACGGCTGGAACGCCGGCTGCCGGCGCTGACCCGGCTCAAGGCGCCCGAACGCCTGCCGGTCGAACTGGCGCGCCGGCGCATCTACATCCTGCCCACGCGTTTCGGCCTGGGCTTTGCCCTCGTGTTGACGGTGATGCTGGTCGGCGCGCTCAACTACGTCAACAACTCGGCCCTGCTGCTGACCTGCCTGCTCGGCGGCGTGGCCATCAACAGCATGCTGGCCGCCTTCCGCAACCTCGACGGCCTGGTGGTGCGCGCGGTGCGTGCCGAGGCGGCGTGCGCCGGCGAACCGGTGCGGGTGCAGCTGCACGTGGACGCCGCCGGCCGCGACCGCCCGGCCCTGCGCCTGGACGGCTACGGCGATGCAACCGTTGCGCGCGTCGTCGACCGCGACAGCAGGATCGACCTGCAGTTGCCGACCCGCAGGCGCGGCTGGATGCCGATGCCGCGCATCCGCATCAGCACCACCTGGCCCTACGACCTGTTCCGCGCCTGGAGCTGGCTGCATCCCGAGCACTCCATCCTGGTCTACCCCGCGCCCGAGACCGGGGGGCCACCGGCTCGCGGGGTCGAGGAGAGCCAACACCAGCGCCAGCCGCGCGACGGCGACGAACTGGCCGGCCTGCGCGAGTACCGTGCCGGCGACCCGATCAAGCACATCGCCTGGAAACTGTCCGCTCGCCACCACGATCTGCTGGTGCGCGAACTCGACCGTCCCGCCACCCGACCGGCGCGCATGCTGGACTGGGCACAGCTGCGCGGGCTGGCCTACGAGGCGCGCATTGCACGCCTCGCTCGATGGGTCGCCGAGGCCCATACCGAGGGGCGACGCTGGACGTTGCGGCTGCCGCAGACCACGCTGGGCCCGGCCCGTGGCAGCGAGCACTACCACCGCTGCATGTCGGCCCTGGCATTGCTTCCATGATCGGCCTGCCACGCACCCGCGCTCGCACCGGAACGGTGGACGACGCCCGGCTCGACCGCCACGCCTTCGACCTGCTGAGCCTGACCATGGCAGCAGTCGTGGCCGCGCACGCCGCGCACCTGCCGGTCTGGCTGACCGTCGCGCTGGGACTGCTGCTGGTCGTGCGATGGATGCACCGCAACACTCGCGGCGGACGTATCGCCTGGTGGCTGCGCCTGCCGCTGACCCTGGGCCTGCCGCTGGCCATCGTGGCCCAGTACGGCACCCTGTTCGGCGAAGAGCCGGGCAGTGCCCTGGTCGCCGGCATGCTGGTGCTCAAGCTGCTGGAAACCGAGCGCGCCCGTGATGCCCGGGTGGGCGTGGCCTTCGCCTGCTTCGGCCTGATGAGCGCGCTGCTGTTCGGCCAGGGCCTGGCGGCCACGGGGCTGGTCGCCCTGGGCCTGCTGCCGGCGCTGGCCGCGCTCAATGCGCTGCAACCGGCACGTCCCGCCTTCAGCTGGAAGGGGTCGTGGCTGCCGGTGCTGCGCATGCTGGCCCTGGCGCTACCGCTGACGCTGGTCGGCTTCCTGTTCATTCCCCGATTGAGTGCGCCGCTGTGGGGTGCGCCCGCGAACGGTCCGACCCGCACCGGCGTGTCGGGCAGCATGGCGCCGGGTGATTTCACCCAGCTTCTGGTCGACGACACGCCCGCCTTCCGGGTCAGTTTCGACGGGCCGCGGCCGCCGCGCATGCAGCGCTATTTCCGCGGGCCGGTGCTGTGGCGGTTCGACGGCCGCACATGGTCCACGGCGCACAATGCCTCGCCGCGCCTGCCCGAGCACATGCGCCCACCGGTCGAGTCCCTGGTACCGCACGGCGGCATGTATGCCTACCAGGTCACGCTGGAGCCGACGCAGCAGCACTGGCTGTTCGCCCTGGACACGCCGCTGGCCGCGCCGGACGGCGCGCATTTCACGCCGGCGCGCACGCTGCTTTCCGACCAGCGCATCCGCTCGATCCGGCGCTATCGCATGCGCTCGAGCACGCAGCACGTGCTCGAGCCGAACCTGTCGCCGGGCGACCGTGCCCGCGCGCTGCAGCTGCCGGAGGGGTTCGATCCGAAGGCCCGCGCCCTGGCCGCGCAATGGCGCCGGCAGCACGGCGGACAGCCCCGGGCCATCGTCGACGCGGCGCTGAAGCTGTTCCACGACGGCGGCTTCAGCTACACCCTGACCCCGCCCCCGCTGGGCCGCAACAGCGTCGACGACTTCCTGTTCTCGACCCGCCAGGGTTTTTGCGAACACTACGCCTCCGCCTTCACCTTCCTGATGCGCGCGGCCGGCATCCCGGCGCGCGTGGTCACCGGCTACCAGGGCGGCTACTGGAACGCCATGGGGCACTACCTGCTGATCCGCCAGTCCGACGCGCACGCCTGGAGCGAGGTGTGGATCGCGGGACGCGGCTGGGAGCGCGTGGATCCGACCGCGGCGGTGCGACCGGAGCGCGTCGACGAAGGCGCCGCGGCCGCGGCCGGCACCTCGCGGGAGTGGTACCAGGCAGCCTGGCTGCAGGACCTGCGCAACCGCTGGGACATCGTCAACCGCTGGTGGAACCAGGCCGTGACCGGCTTCGACGCGCTGCGCCAGAGCGGCCTGCTGAAGCCGTTCGGGATCAGGCACGCCGACCCGACCCGCCTCGGCATCGCCTTCGCCGTCGGCATCGTCACGCTGCTGGCACTGGGCCTGGGCCTTGCGCTGTGGCGGCGCCACGAACCGGACCCCCTGCGCCGCGCAATGCTCCGGCTGCAGCGCAAACTGGCGCGCCTGGGGATCGAGCGGGAATCCTCGGAAGGCCCGCGCGACTTCCTGCGCCGTGCCGCAAGCGAACTCCCACATGAACGCACGCACCTGGAATCGCTCGAACAGGCCTACCTGCGCTTGCGTTATGCCGGCAAGCAGTCGGAAACTGAATCCATCCGGACGTTCGGGCGCCGGGTCCGGGAATTCAGGCCGCGCCGGATTGTCCAATGAATGCGGGAATTCACGTCCCCCGCTCACGCATGGAGATCATCATGTCCAGCTGGAAACTCGCTCTCGTTGCCGTCGGAGCGCTCGCGCTCGGCGCCTGCGCCACCATTCCCAAGCCCCTGGAGGGCACGTACGCGCCGGTCTCGCCCCAGACCGCGAGCAGCGGCAGTTCCAATGCCTCCCAGGTGCGCTGGGGCGGACAGATCATCAAGACCGAGCCCGGCCAGGGCGAAACCTGCTTTTATGTGCTTTCGCACCCGCTCGACACCCAGGCACGGCCGCGCGTGGACCAGCCCAGCGAAGGTCGGTTCGTGGCCTGCCACAGCGGGTTCTACGATCCGGAGATCTTCACCCGCGGACGCGAGGTGACCGTCACCGGCGCCCTGCACGGGATCGTTTCCAAGAAGGTCGGCGACTACGACTACCCGTATCCGCGGGTCGAGGCGCAGACCGTCTACCTGTGGCCCAAGCGGCCCAAGTACATCATGTACCGCGACCCGTGGTACGACCCGTGGGGTCCGTGGCCGTACTGGGGCCCCGGCTATTGGGGACCGGCCTACTACCCCTACTACTACGCCCCGCCCGTGTACGTGAGCCCGCGCCCGCGCCTGGCGCCCACCGTGATCCAGCAGAGCAAGGGCAAGCTCAAGAAATAGCCGCCTGCGCTTCGCTCCAACGAAAAGGCCGACCCTGCGGGGCCGGCCTTTTCCGTTTCCGAAAGCACCGCGATGCCATCAGGCCATGGCGGCGGCCGCGTCGATCACGTCCTGCTCGCCCGGCAGCACGCGCAGCGCGGCGCCGGCCAGCGGCGTGAAGGTGTCGGCACCGGTCACCCGGCGCATCGGCACGGCGCCGAACCCGGCCTCCACCAGCGCGGTGACGATACCCTCGCCCACCCCGGCGCTGTGCCGGCCCTCGTCCAGCACCAGGATGCGCCGGGCGCCCTTCGCCTGTTCGGCGATGAAGGCCTCGTTGAGCGGCACCAGCCAGCGCAGGTCGACCACGCGCAACTTCCAGCCGTGCGCCTTCTCGATGGCCTTCGCGGCGCGCAACGCCATCGGCACGCCGTTGCCGTAGGTGAACACCACCAGGTCCTCGGCCTCGGGCGCGTACACGCGTCCTTCGCCCAGGGCCATCGCCTGGCCCGGCGCGGGATAGTCGAACTGCCAGCCGCCGTCGCCGGCCTCGTGCAGGTCCTTGGTCATGTACAGGGCGATCGGTTCCAGGAACGCGCACACGCGACCGTCCACCTTCGCCAGCGCCATCAGCGTGCGCAGCATGGTCACCGCATCGTCGCCGCGCGAGGGGCAGCCGACGATCAGGCCGGGGATGTCGCGCAGCGCGGTGATCGAGTTGTCGTTGTGGAAATGCCCGCCGAAGCCCTTCTGGTAGCCCAGGCTGGCCACGCGCATGACCATCGGGTTGCGGAACTGGTCGTTGGAGAAGAACTGCAGGCTGGAAGCCTCGCCGCGGATCTGGTCGATGGCGTTGTGCAGGTAGGCCAGGTACTGGATCTCCGGGATCGGCAGGAAACCCAGGTTGGCATAGCCCTGGGCCAGGCCCAGGATGGTGGTCTCGTCCAGCAGCGTGTTGAACACGCGCGCACCGCGGAAAGCCTTGTACAGGCCCTTGGTGACCGTGTACACGCCGCCCTTCTGCGCCACGTCCTCGCCGAAGATCAGGGCCTGGTCGTACTTGGCCATCATTTCGTGCAGGGCCTGGTTGATCTGGATGGCCAGATGCCGCGGCGGCAGTTTCTCGGGCAGCTTGTCGGCGCCGCCGTGGACCTCGGCACGTCGCGCGTCGAAGTCGGCACGCTCGGCCTCGGCGCGCACCGCGTCGGGCGTGTACGGCGCCAGCGGGCGCACGATCTCTTCCAGCGTGTCCAGCTTGGGCAGGCCGTCGGCCTGTTCGGCTGCCTCGAAGCAGCGCGCGCGGGTGCGCTCGTACAGGTCCAGGATGTCCTTGCGGGTGTACAGACCCGATTCCAGTGCGATCGCCGCCGAGCGCAGCAGCGGATCACTCGCCTCCAGCGCCACCAGTTCCTCGATCGAGCGCCACTCGATCTCGAAGTCGGTCCCGGCATGCCCCATCACGCGGGTGGTGTTCAGGTGCAGGAAGGTCGGCCGCCGCGTACGCCGGCAATGCTCGACCGCGCGCGCCACGCCGCCGTAGCCGTGCGCCAGGTCCAGGCCGTCGGCATAGAAATAGTCCAGGTTGGAGCGGCGCTGGAAATTGCTGGCGATCCAGCCGCCCGGCGTCTTCACCGAGATGCCGATGCCGTTGTCCTCGCACACGAACAGCACCGGCCCCGGCAGCTTCTGGTAGGCGGCCCAGGCGGCGGCATTGAAGGCGGTCTGCGCGGTGGCGTGGTTGGACGAGGCATCGCCGAACGAGCAGATCGCGATCGAGTCGCCCGGGATCGGCAGGTCATGGCCCAGGCGCACGGCCTGGTCGATGGCCATGGCGGTGCCGAAGGCCTTGGGCAGGTGCGAGGCGATGGTCGAGGTCTGCGGCAGCACCCACAGCGGCTTGCTGCCCCACACCTTGTGACGCCCGCCCGAGGCCGGGTCGGCCTTGCTGGCGGCGAACGACAGCGCCGAATCGCGTATCGGATCGATGCCCGGCAGCTTGCGCGAGCGCTCGGCCATGAACGCGCCGGAACGGTAATGCAGGAACGCCGGATCGGTATGCCGCGTCAGGCGCGCCACCATGGCGTTGCCCTCGTGGCCGGACGAGCCGATGGTGTAGAAGACCTTGTTCTTCACGCGCAGCACGCGCGCCATCAGGTCCAGGTGACGGCTGACCAGCTGCGATTCGAACAGCTCGCGGAACGCGCCCGCGGCCAGCTCGCTGCCGGGCAGCACCGGTGCATCATCGGCCGGCGGGGCATGCACCTCACCCTGCCAGTGCCCGACGAACTCGGTGAAGTTCTGATCGACGATCTCGGCGCGGTTGAAGCCCTTGTGGCGGGCGGGGATGGGGCGTTTGCTGGCAGTCATGCGGGATCCGGTGCAATCGTTCGACGGTGGATGGTTGAAGGGGTGTCAGTCCGCGCGCGGCCACAGGCGCATCAGCGGGCCGTCGGGTCCGGCCACGGGATCGTGGCCCGGATGCGGCACGCGGCGGATGGCATCGAGGATGGCGGTGGGCACCGAATCGGCGTCACGCTGCATGTCGACCTCGGACCCGGCCGGATAGGCGCCCACGGCGACGAAGTCGTCGCTGGCCTGCAGGCCGCAGTGCGCGGTGCCGGCCGGCAGCACCAGCACGTCGCCGGCGGCGATGTCGACATCCTGCCCACCGGCACCGCCCAAGCGCAGGCGCGCATGTCCACGGGCGATGCCGAAGGCCTCGTGCGCACTGGCGTGGTAGTGGTGCCAGGGATAGACGCCGGCGCGCCAGGCGGGCGGCCAGCCGTGTTCGTGGAACAGCGCCTCGAAGGCCTCGGCGAGGTCGCCCTCGCCCGCGAGGACGCCGCGGTACAGCAGGACCGGAAAATCGGGATGGTTGGGCACGCGGCCGTCGCCGCGGAAGCGCAGCGTTTCGGGCTCGGGCCGGTGCGGCCGCATCACGCGTCCCGCCCCGCCCGTTGCCGCTGCCACGCCTGGCGGGTCTGGCCCCAGACATCGACGGTGTGCCCCTGGTACGGCTCGGGCAGGGACGCCGTGCGCAGCACGGACGAACCCAGCCGGCGCGCCAGGTCCTGCGAGGCCGTGTTTTCGGGATCGATGCAGTGGATGATGTCGTCCCAGCCCAGGTGCTCGAAGGCCCAGTCGATGGCGGCCGCGGCACCCTCGGTGGCATAGCCCCGGCCCCAGGCCTCGCGCGCCATCGCCCAGCCGACCTCGTTGCCGGGCCAGCCCTCGGGTTTCCAGGGGCCCAGCCGGCCGATCCAGCGTCCGGTCGATTTCTCGATCACCGAGAACATCGCAAAGCCCTGGATGGACCAGGCGCCGGCCAGCTGCAGGAACCCGCGCCAGGCCACCGCACGGCTCTGCGGCCCGCCGATGAAGTGCGAAGCCGCTTCATCGGCCATGTTGGCGGCATGGGCGTCGAAATCCTCGATCCGCGGCGGCCGCAGGATCAGGCGTTCGGTCTCGATGCATGGCCCGGACATGGACGTATCAGAATGCGTTGATGCCGGTCAGTTCGCGGCCGACCACCAGTTGGTGCACGGTCTCGGTGCCCTCGTAGGTGATCACCGACTCCAGGTTCAGCGCGTGGCGGATGGCCGCGTGCTCGGTGGTGATGCCGGCGCCGCCGAGCACGTCGCGGCACTCGCGCGCGATGTCGATGGCCATGCGCACGTTGTTCCACTTGGCCAGCGAGACCTGCGTGGGCGCCATCGCACCGGCGTCCTTGAGGCGTCCCAGTTGCAGCGACAGCAGCTGTGCGGTGGTGATGCGACGCGCCATGTCGGCAAGCTTGAGCTGGACCGCCTGGTTGGAATTGACCGAGCGACCGAAAAGGATGCGCTCGGCGGTGTAGTCCAGCGCTTCCTTCAGGCACGCCTGGGCGGCGCCGATCGGGCCCCAGGTGATGCCGTAGCGGGCCTGGGTCAGGCAGCCCAGCGGACCCTTCAGGCCCTTCACGTTGGGCAGGATGGCGTCGGCCGGAAGGCGCACGTCGTCGAGGAACAGCGCCGAGGTCACCGAGGCGCGCAGGCTCATCTTCTTGTGCACTTCCTGGGCGGTGAAGCCCTTGGTGTCGGTCGGCACGATGAAGCCGCGAATGCCGTCGTCGGTCTGCGCCCAGACGATGGCGATGTGCGCCAGGTTGCCGTTGGTGATCCACATCTTGGCGCCGTTGAGCACCCAGTCGTCGCCGTCGCTTCTTCGCCACGGTCTTCATGTTGGCCGGGTCGGAGCCGCCGTGCGGCTCGGTCAGGCCGAAGCAGCCGATGATCTCGCCAGCGGCCATCTTCGGCAGGTACGCTTTCTTCTGCTCCTCGCTGCCGTAGGCGAAGATCGGGTACATGCACAACGAGCTCTGTACCGAGGCGAAGCTGCGCAGGCCCGAATCGCCGCGCTCCAGCTCCTGGCAGATCAGGCCGTAGCACACGCCGTTCATGCCGGCGCCGCCGTACTCCTCGGGGATGGTCGCGCCGAGCAGGCCCAGGCCGGCGATCTCGGGAATCAGCTCGGTCGGGAAGCGGCCCTGGTCGAAGCAATCGCCGATGATCGGCAGGACCTTCTCGTCGGTGAAGCGGGCGACGCTGTCCTGCACCATGCGCTCCTCGTCGGAGAGCTGGGAACGGATGTCGTACAGATCGAGCGGGTTGAGGCGTGCGGCGGCCATGCGGGCTCCGGAAGCGATCGGTGAAACCGCCATTGTAGCGCCGAGAACGACGCCGTGCCGCACACCCTTTTCAGGCGTCGAACGCGTCCGCCCGGTAGCCGTCCTCGATGCCCTTGCTGGCGTGGGCCACCGCATCGTGCGGATGCAGGCTCTCGTGATGGGCCACGCGCACGGCGAAGTCGGCGATGCGCTCGTCGGTGTCCAGCGCGGCCTGGATGCGCCGCGCCGCGTCCTCGCAGAACATCAGGTTCTGCCCGTTGGCCAGGGCGAAGGCCTGCTCGTCCGCGCGCTTGACCGCGGTCTGCACCGGGGTGCCGAGTGCGTCCTCGACGCGATCGATGACCGACTCCAGGGCGAATCCGAAGGCCGGCGCCATGCGCAGGCGCAAGGCAGCGGTGCTGCGCTGCGCGTGCGGGGTGGCGACCATGCCCTGCTCGCGGCCCAGCCAGTCGTGCACGGCCTTGCGGTCCAGCGGCGCTTCGGGATCGAAGTCGGTCGCGAACTGCTGCTGGATCAGCTGGCGCGACAGTGCCGCCGAGGCCGGACAGGTGGAGGAATAGACGATCTCGGTGGCCAGCTCCACATCGATGCTGCCCTCGCGCATGGTCGCGGTGACGCTGACCGGATAGCTGCGCCAGCCGCTGTGCTCGCTCTTCAGTGCCGGGCGCCGCAGCAGGTGCTCGAAGCGTATGCGCAGGCGCGCGCGGTCGGACAGGTCCGCGTGCGTGTCCAGGAACCCGTGCAGCAGCTTGCGCAGCATGCACGGCGCCAGCGGCTCGGCAGTCAGGGCCTGCTCGACCAGCAGGTACAGGCGCGACATGTGGATGCCACGCGCCTCCGGCCGGCGCAGGTTGACGTGCGCATCGACGCGTGCGGCCACGCGCTGGACCTGGCCGTCCGCATCGGCGATCAGCAGCGGCGCCTGGATCCCGTCCATGCCGACCCAGTCCAGCGCGCCGGCCACCTGGGCCCGGGCCTGGTGGGCGACGTCGGGCAAGGCGCGTGCAGTGTTGTCGTCGGTGGCCATGTAGGGTTTCCTGGAAGAGAAGGAGCTGCCAAACATCGTTTGCATGCAGCACCTTACGCCATATGGGGATCGATTGGATGCGTGCAATGCGGCGGCGCAGCGAACGCTGTGTTCAGTCGTCCGCCCGACGCCGCCACGCACGCGCCGCCGACCAGGCACGGAACACGCTGGCCGGCGCCGGTCTCGCGCGCCCCGATTGCAGGCGAGCCAGCGGATCGCCGGAACGGCGGGCTTGCCGCAGCAGGCGCCTATTTTCGCGCATCTGCAGGCCGCGGAACAGGCTCAAGGGTCCGCGCCTGCCGCGGGCTGCCTGCATCAGGTCGGCGATGTCCTGCAATTGCTCGCGTACGGCATCCCGGCGCGCTGGGCTGTCACCGGCCAGGGACTGGCGGTCCAGGCCGTGGCGCGCCAGCCGCGCCATCGGCAGCGGCAGGCATTCGTGCGCGTCCTGCTGCACCAGCCGGGCCGTGGCATGCAGCAGGTGATCGGCCGCCGCATGGGCCATGGCGCACGCAGGATCGGCGTCGGCGCCGAACCACCAGCGCGTTTCCAGTTGCGCCATGGCGCCGTGGAACGCCTCCGCGCGCGTGCGCTGCTCGGTGAAGTCGGCCGGCGTGGGCGCGTCCAGTTGCGCCATGGCGGCCTGGATCGGCGCCAGCCAGTGGGCCATCTCGACATGTTCGGCCTGCGGCGCGGCGAACAGCGCCTGGGTCAGCGGGTGGCGGCCGCCGCCGGCGGGCGCACCGGACAGTTCCTCGGCCCACCAGTTGAGCTTGACCTGGGCCACCTGCGGCTCGCGGATGCCGTAGACGGCGTCGACCCACTCCTGCTCCAGCGCCGCCAGCGCCAGGTGGCCGGTGTAGCCCGGAGCCTCGACGAATGGCAACGCCAGGCGCTGGGCAGGCTGCGCGGCCAGCCACTTCTCGACATAGCTGTGCAGGGCCGCCTTGCTCACGCGGCCGCCTCCAGGCGCAGCAGTGCGGCCAGTGCATGCGGATCGTCGACGACGGCGTCGGCGCCCCAATCGTCCGGGTCGCCGCCGTCCAGGTAGCCCCAGCGCACCGCGACCGTGAACAGGCCGGCGGCGCGGCCGGCCTCGACGTCGCGCATGTCGTCGCCGACGAACACGGCGTGCGCCGGCGCCATGCCCGCGCGCTCGCAGGCCAGCAACACCGGTGCGGGATCGGGCTTGCGCTGTGCAAGGGTGTCGCCGCACACGGTCGCCGCCGAGCGCGCGGCCAGGCCCAGGCGTTCGAGCAGCGGCTCGGCCAGGAAGCCGGCCTTGTTGGTGACGATGCCCCACGGCAGTCGGGCGCCCTCGATGGCTTCGAGCAGGGCCGGAACGCCGTCGAACGGATGCGAATCGCCACCCATCAGGTCGGCGTAGAGTTCCAGGAAGCGCGGCACCAGGGACTCGATGCGCGCCTCGTCGACACCGTCGATGCCTCGCCGCAGCACCGCTCGTGCACCGCGCGAGACCACTTCGCGCACCGCTGTGTAGGGTGGATGCGGCAGGGCCAGTTCGGTGCACAGCGCGCACAACGCGGCGTACAGGTCGGGGGCGCTGTCGAGCAGGGTGCCGTCGAGGTCGAACAGCACGCCGGACAGGTTCTGCGGGGCGTGCTTCATGCCGGCTTGTGCGCCGCGAGGATGTAGTTCACCGCCGTCGAAGTGGAAAGAGAAGCCTTTCGAGTCAACGGGTTGTATTTCAACCCTCGCACCTCGTCGAGCTCCAGCCCGGCCGCGCGCAGCATCCGCGCGATTTCCGAAGGCCGCAGGAACTGGGCGTAGTGGTGGGTGCCTCGCGGCAGCATCCGAAGCACGTATTCGGCGCCGAGGATGGCTGCCCCGAATGCTGCCGGGGTGCGGTTGAGGGTGGACACGAACAGCCGTCCACCGGGCTTGAGCATCGCCGCCAGGTCGGCCACCAGCGCTGCCGGATCGGGCACGTGCTCGATCAGCTCCATGCAGCACACCGCATCGAAGCTGGCCGGTTCGGCCTGCGCCAGGTCGGCCGAGGACTGCACGCGGTAGTCGACCTGCAGCCCCGATTCGTGCAGATGCAGCTGCGCCACGTCGATCACGCGCTCGCCCAGATCGATGCCGACCACCTCGGCGCCGGCGGCTGCCAGGACCTCGCTGAGCAGACCGCCGCCGCAACCGACGTCGGCCACTCGTGCACCGGACAGGCGCACGCGATCGGCGACGAAGGCACTGCGCACCGGATTGAGGTCGTGCAACGGGCGCGATTCGCCGTCCGGGTCCCACCAGCGCGCGGCCAGCTGGTCGAAGCGGGCGATTTCCTCGGCACGGACATTGGCGGCAGGCATGGCGCGGGTTACTCCGGAGCGGTTTGCGTGCATTCTACCCGGCCGACCACTCGTGCACGCGCACGGTCGAGGCGCCGGCCACGTGCAGGGGGTCGTCATGGGCGATGGCGCGCGCCTTGTCCTGGTTTTCCGCGCGCAGCACGTAGGCGCCACCGGACTGGTCGGTGAACGGTCCGGCCAGCTCCAGGCGGTCCTGCCTGCGCAGGTCGTCGAGAAAGGCGCGGTGCGCGTCGACCAGGCCGGCATCGAAGTCCGGGGTGCGCATCACGGTGACAAGGTAGCGTTTCATGGCTGCGAGAGGTGGCTTCGCGGGATGCAACGGTCGTGGCTCAGATGGCGGCAATGCGTCCGCGCCAGGCATGGACACGCTCGAGGAGGTCGGGAATGTCCATGCCGACCGGATCGCGATCGGCCAGCTTGCGCACGCCGGCGATCCACACGTCGCTGACCTGGTGCCGCCCGGTGGCGTAGACCAGCTGCGAGGCCACGTCGTAGAGCGGCTGCGATTCCAGCGCATCGAGCCGCACCGCGGCCAGGTCCGCCTGCTTGCCGACCTCGATCGAGCCGATCTGCTCCTCCAGGCCCATGGCGCGCGCGCCGGCGAGCGTGGCCGAACGCAGCACGGACGGTGCATCGAAGGCATCGGCCTGCTGCGCGACGGCCTTGGCCAGCTGCGCGGCCGTGCGCATTTCGCCGAACATGTCCAGGTCATTGTTGGACGCGCAACCGTCGGTGCCGAGCGCGAAGTTCACCCCGGCCTTGCGGAACTTCTCCGCCGGGCAGAAGCCCGAGGCCAGCTTGAGGTTGGATTCCGGGCAGTGCACCACCGAGACGCCCGCCTCGGCGCAGGCGTCGATCTCGGCGTCGGTGACGGCGGTCATGTGCACGGCAATCAGGCGGTCGTTGACCAGCCCCAGCTTCTGCAGGCGCTGGAACGGGCGCAGCCCGCTCTCGCGCTTGGCGTCCTCGACTTCCTTGCGCGTCTCGTGCAGGTGCAGGTGCACCGGGATATCGAGCTGGTCGGCCAGCACGCGGATGCGCTCGAAGCTGTCGTCGGACACGGTGTACGGCGCATGCGGCACGAAGGCCGTGGTCAGCAGCTTCTCGCCGCGCAGCGTGTCGTGCACCGCCAATGCGCGCTCGAAGTACTCGTCGCGGGTCTTGGCCCAGGGGCTGGGAAACTCGATCACCGGCAGGCCGACCACGGCACGG
Source organism: uncultured Gammaproteobacteria bacterium (assembly GCA_963817755.1). Classification (GTDB taxonomy): domain Bacteria; phylum Pseudomonadota; class Gammaproteobacteria; order Xanthomonadales; family Rhodanobacteraceae; genus Oleiagrimonas. The sequence continues at coordinate 246,944 of CAWFPB010000003.1, read as the reverse complement.
AAGCCGTAACGCTTGTAGGTGGCGCCGATGGCGTCGGGGAAGAAATAGTTTTCGTTGGCGCAGGTGGTGCCGCCGCGCAGCATCTCGGCGATCGCAAGCTCCACGCCGTCGCGGATGAACTCCGGCCCCATCACCTTGCCCTCGACCGGCCAGATGTGTTCCTCCAGCCAGGTCATCAGCGGCAGGTCGTCGGCCAGGCCGCGCAGCAGCGTCATCGGGTTGTGCGTGTGCGCGTTGACCAGGCCCGGGATCAGCGCATGCGCGGGCAGTTGCACCGTTTCCTTCGCCGCGTAGGCGGTGCGCGCCCGGTCGATGGGAAGCAGGTCGACGATGCGATCGTCCGCGACGATCACCGCATGGTGCTCGAGCACGACGTCATGCGGCTCGACAGGCACCACCCAGCGGGCCTCGATCACCAGGTCGGCGGGTTTCGGGGCGGTCTCGTTCACGGATACCTCATGGGGCGAAAGGATATGCCTGCCCCGGGGCACGCGGGCCGCCGGGGCGCGTAACAGGCCCGCGGTCGGATGCCGCGAGCGGTGCGATCACTTCACGCGGCTGACGTATTCGCCGCTGCGGGTGTCGACCTTGATGAGCTCGTCCTGGTTGACGAACAGCGGCACGCGCACCACGGCACCGGTCTCCAGCGTGGCCGGCTTGCCGCCGCCGCCGGAGGTGTCGCCGCGCACGCCCGGATCGGTCTCGGTGATCTTCAGCTCGACGAAGTTGGGCGGCGTCACCGACAGCGGCACGCCGTTGAACAGCGTCACCACGCAGTCCTCCTCGCCCTTCAGCCACTGCGCGGCATCGCCGACGGCGGTCTTGTCGGCCTGGTGCTGCTCGAAGGTGGTCGGCTCCATGAAGTGCCAGAACTCGCCGTCCGAGTACAGGAACTGCATGTCGGTATCCATCACGTCCGCACCCTCGACCGTCTCGTTGGCCTTGAGAGTCCTCTCGACCACGCGGCCGTTCTTGAGGTTGCGGATCTTGATGCGGGTAAAGGCCTGGCCCTTGCCCGGCTTGATGAAATCGGCGTCGACGATGGTATAGGGGTCGCCATCGACCAGGATCTTCAAGCCGTTCTTGACGTCGTTCAGACCATAACTGGCCATGCGGATGCTCCGATACGAAAAAGCCGCGCGTCGCGGCTACAATGGAAACTGATTCGAGCGACGCGCAGAACGCCGCCCCCAGACCGTCCATGATAACCGCAACCCCCGTGTCCGCGCAGCCTCCCCATACCTCTGCCGACTGGCGCCAGCACTGGCGCGAGGCGGTCACCGACGCCCGCGAGCTGCTGGACATGCTGGGACTGCAGGCACTGGCCGGCAACCTGCCCGACGACGACGCCGGCTTCGCCCTGCGCGTGCCGCGCGGCTTCGTCGCCCGCATGCGCCCGGGCGATCCGCGCGACCCGCTGCTGCTGCAGGTGCTCCCGCAGCTGGCCGAACGCGCCGAAGCCCCCGGATTCCACACCGACGCGGTCGGCGACCTGCCGGCACGCGCCGCGCATGGCGTGCTGCACAAGTACCACGGCCGCGCGCTGCTGATCGCCAGCGGCGCCTGCGCCATCAATTGCCGCTACTGCTTCCGCCGGCATTTCCCCTACGGCGAGGAGATCGCCGCCGCGAACGGCTGGCGCGAGGCGCTGGCCTACCTCCAGGCGCATCCGGACATCGAGGAGCTGATCCTTTCCGGCGGCGACCCGCTTGCACTGTCCACGACCAAGCTGGCCGAACTGGCCGCGCGCCTGCACGATCTACCGCACCTGCGGCGTCTGCGCCTGCACACCCGCCTGCCGGTGGTGATTCCCGAACGCATCGACGATGCGTTGCTGGACTGGCTCGACTGCATCGACCTGCCCAAGGTCGTGGTGCTGCATGCCAACCACGCACAGGAACTGGACATGAACGTGGAGCAGGCATGCGCACGGCTGCGTGCGCACGGTGTTACCCTGCTCAACCAGTCGGTTCTCTTGCGCGGCATCAACGATCACGCCGACGCCTTGGCCGACCTTTCGCAGCGGCTGTTCGAATGCGGCGTGCTGCCTTATTACCTGCACCAGCTCGATCGCGTCCAGGGCGCCGCGCATTTCGAAGTGCCCGATGCACGCGCCGTGGAACTGGTCGATGCCCTTCGCGCACGCCTGCCCGGGTTCCTGCTGCCGCGCCTGGTGCGCGAGGTCGCTGGTGACACGGGCAAGCGTCCGATCGATACATTGTGAACAAGTTCGCAGGTGCATTCACGAGCAGAGGCCCTGCGCCACCCCGACCGCTGGCAATGCCCTTGGTTATGGAGTACAACCCGATACCATGACGCAGCTCGCCACGAAGGCGGCCCCACGGACCCCACTGCCCCCGCATGAAGCAGAATAACGTCATCCGCATCCTGTTTATCGAGGACTCGGCGGAGAACGCCGAGCATGTCATCAGCCTTTTGCGCAACAACGGCATCGCCGTTCGCCCCGCGCAGGCCACCAACGAAGCCGAACTGGAAGCTGCACTCAAGGAACTGGTGCCCGACGTGGTGCTGGTCAATCCGAATGTGCGCGACATCAAGACCGCCGACATCTCCCGGTACATGGAAGCCACGGGCAAGGACTTCGCCCTGACCGGCATCGTCGACGAATTCACCAACGAAACGGTCGGTACCCTTTTCGCTTCCAAGGTCCGCAGCATCGCCCTGCGTTCGGAGCCCGAGCAGGTGCTGATGGTCATCCAGCGCGAATACCAGGCGCTGAGCACGCGCCGCTCGGTGCGTTACCTGGAGGCCGCGCTTCGCGAGTCCGAGCGCCGCTGCGATGCGCTTCTGGAATCCTCGCGCGATGCCATCGCCTACGTGCACGAAGGCATGCACGTGCGCGCCAACCGCGCCTACCTGGAAATGTTCGGCTACGAAAGCTTCGATGAAGTGGAGGGGCTGACCCTGCTGGACATGGTCGCCAGCGAGAACGCCGATGACTTCAAGGCCCTGCTCAAGCGCCTGTCGCGCGGGGAGAAACCGCCCAAGCGCGTCGAACTGACGGCCGTCAGCGGCACCGGCGAGAGCTTCGACGCCACCGCCGAGTTCGCCCAGGCCACGTTCGAGGGCGAGCCCTGCCTGCAGATCATCTTCCACCGCAAGGCCGTCAGCCCCGAACTGGTCGAGCAACTGCAGCGCGACAGCGCGACGGGCATGTACAACCGCTCGCGCATGCTCGAACTGATCGAGGATGCGGTCAGCGATGCCGCCAAGGGCACCACGCACCAGGCCCTGTTGCTGCTGGAGCCGGACAACTGGAATTCGATCGTCGAGGGCATCGGCCTGGCCAACACCGACGTGCTGATGTCGGCGATGTCCGAGAAGCTCGGCACGTGCCTGGGCGAGGACCCGTTTGCCGGCCGCCTGGGAGACCATACGCTGGGCATCCTGCTCAGCGGTCACGACGACGCCCAGGTGCAGGCATTCGTCGATACCCTGCTCAAGACGATCAGCGAGGGCATCTTCGAGGTCGGCACCAATTCGATCTCGCTGACCCTGAGCATCGGCGGCGTTCTCATCGGCGAGAAGAACGCCAACACCCGGGAACTGCTCGAGCAGGCCAGCAGCGCCCTGCAGAGCGCACAGAACCAGGGCGGCAACCGCAGCGACATCCACGATCCGGCCGCCGGCGACAAGGAAGAAGCAGCGCGCCAGCAGCACTGGCTGGAACTGGTGCAGAAGGCCCTCAAGAGCGACGGGTTCATCCTGTACCACCAGCAGATCATCAGCCTGCAGGATGCCGAGGGCGAATTCTCGGAGATCCTGCTGCGCATGAACGGCCCCAGCGGCGAGGTCCTGCCCCGCTATTTCATGCCCGTGGCCGAACGCGCCGGGCTGATGCCGCAGATCGACCGCTGGGTGCTGAACCACGTCATCGACATGCTCGCCGAGTGCGCACGCGAGAAGCGGCTGGTCACCTATTTCGTCAAGCTGACCCCGCAATCGCTGCAGAACGAAACCCTGATGCCGTGGCTGACCAAGCGCATCGCCGAGGCCGGCATCCGCCCGGGCTCTCTGGTCGTGGAAATGCCCGAGAGCAAGGTGCTGACCACGCTCAAGCCGGCCCAGACGTTCGTCAATGCCCTGAAGAAGACCGGCGCGATGTTCGCCCTCGAACAGTTCGGGTCGGGTCTCAATTCCTTCCAGGTCCTGCAGCACGTCGATGCCGACTACCTGAAGATCGACCGCAGCTTCATGAACAAGCTGACGCAGAATCCGGAAAATCGCGACAAGATCGCCGACATCTGCAGGAAAGCGCAAAAGGCCGGCAAGCTGACCGTGGCCGAGTGGGTCGAAGACGCCGCCAGCACCCCGCTGCTGTTCGCCTGCGGCGTGGACTTCGTGCAGGGCAACTTCCTGCAGGAGCCGGAAAAGATCATCGCCTACGACCTGGCCTGAACGATACGCCAGGCCACGCTGTTCCAGGGAAGGAACCAAGCGGCATGCGCATGCCAGCCCCGGCACCCGGACCATCGCGATGCACGGTTGTCGCCTGGCTGCTCGCAACGATCCTGCCCTGTGCATGCGCCATGGCCGAACAGCTTCTGCCCTGGGCCACACCGCAGAGCCCCCTTCTTCGTGGGCCCGCTCCCATCAGCGAACCTGCGCCGCGTTATCCCCCCATGGCGCGCAGGATGCAAATCCAGGGCACCGTGTCCCTCCACATCCAGGTGGGCATCGATGGTCGGGTGCATGCGATCGCTCCCGTGAAGGGGGCCACCGCCCCGATCCTGCTGGCCGCGGCCGTCGAGGCGGCCTGGCTCTGGCGCTTCAAGCCCGCCCTCGACCGCATGCGGAAGCCGACCGAGTGCTGGATCGAGATTCCCATCCACTTTTCCCTGCCTGGCCTCCAAGCCTCACGGCGGCCTGACACGCGACCCGCGCAGGCCTTGCCGCACGCCGCCGACAGCCCGTAGCACCGCTCCCCCCGGCGACCCAACCGCCGCAGCCACCCGCACGAAGGCTTGACATGTTCGATTACGCGCGTAATCTATGTCCAAAGGATTACGAGCGTAATTTCATGCCTGAGATCACCATTTCCGAAGCCGAAAGCCGCGTCATGGAAGTCCTGTGGACGCGCGCGCCGCTGAGCGCCGACGAAGTCGTTGCCGCCCTCGCAGGCAGCACCGACTGGCACGAGAAGACCGTCAAGACTCTCCTCAACCGATTGCTGCGCAAGGGGGCGCTTCACCATGAGCGCGACGGGAGGCGCTACCTGTACAGCCCCACCGTCCGCCGCGAGGACTATGTAAGCCAGGAAAGCCGGACGCTGATCAAACGCCTGTTCGGCGGCCGCGTGGCGCCGATGCTTGCCCACTTCAGGGAACACGAACAGCTGCAGCGCGAGGACATCGAGGCCCTGCGCAAGCTGCTCGACGACATCGACCACGGAGAGTCCTGAACATGCTCTCCAACCTGACCACGACACTGTTCGCATGCACGCTCGGCCTGTGCCTCGTGCTGCTGCTCCGTCGCGGTGTGCGACGCATGTGCGGGGCCGCCACCGCCTATGCACTCTGGATCCTGCCCCTGGCCATGGGGCTGGCCACCTGGGTTCCTGCCTGGCATGCAACGCCAGCGCCCCACCTGCAGGCAACGCGCGCCATGGTGGCGGTGGTCCACAATGCCGCTGCAACGATGCATGGACACCGGATCGTGTCCGTTCTGCTGGCCATGCTCTGGATGGCCGGCACGTCCGTGAAGCTCGGGAGACTGGTGACCGGACGACTGCGCCTGCACCGGGAAATGAAACGCTGCCCCGGGCACGTGCTGGATTGCATTCGCGGCGACTTGCCCGCGCATCCCGCGTCGGCCATCCGCCTGCATGGATCCGGGCCGGCCGTGCTCTGGAGTGGCCGCACCCTGCTTCTGTTGCCGGAGGATTTCGCCGAACGATTCGTCGCGCGGGAACGTCGACTCGTGCTGGCTCACGAGTGGATGCACATCCGTCGACGCGATGCCTACTGGAACCTGCTGGCCGAAGTCATGCTGGCCGTGCTCTGGTTCCACCCGCTGGCCTGGTTTGCCCGTTCGCGCTTCCGCCTGGACCAGGAACTGGCCTGCGACGAGGCCGTCCTCAGACGCTTCCCCGGGGTCGCGCGCCCCTACGCCCACACGCTCATGCACGGGACCGGCCACGCCGGCACGCCGGTCCTGGCCACCTGGCGCGAAGCGCCGCAACTGAAGGAGAGACTGACCATGATCCGCCGTTTTTCGACTCACAAACCGCTGCGCCGGATGGCCGTGCCGGTGCTCGCCGTCCTGTTCGCGGGCGGTGTCCTGTCGGCCCAGGCCATGGGCTCGCTGGGCACGCCGCCGGGCGTACAACCGCCATCCGCCTCGATGAAGTTCCGCCTGAAGGCACCGCCGGCCTATCCGGCGTATGCCATCAAGCATCACCTCGAAGGCACCGTGATCCTACGGGTCAAGGTCAATGCCCATGGCGAGCCCGTGCAGGTCATCCCCGAACACGGCAAGGCCGACCCGTCGCTGGTCAAGGCCGCGATCACTGCCGCGAAAAACTGGCGTTACCATCCCGCCACGAAACACGGGAAGCCGGTGGTCGGCTGGGCCAAGATCCCCGTGTATTTCAGGCTAGGCAAGGATTCGGGCACCAAGAAATAGGACTTCGCTGCAGGAATCACGCGCACGAAAAGGCCGCGCGGGGAGAACCCGCGCGGCCTTTCTGTTGTGCACCAGAGCGCAGCTTACTCGGAAGCGGCGGCCTTGGCGGCAGCTTCGGCCTTGGCCGCGGCCTTGATGGCCTGGGCGGCGGCGATGTCTTCCTTGATGCGGGCGGCCTTACCTTCCAGCCCACGCAGGTGGTACAGCTTGGCGCCGCGCACCTTGCCCTTGCGCTTGACCTCGACGGAGTCGATCTGCGCGCTGTGCGACTGGAACACGCGCTCGACACCCGTGCCGTGCGACATCTTGCGCACGGTGAAGGCCGAATGCAGGCCGCGGCTGCGCTTGGCGATGACGACGCCCTCGAACGCCTGCACGCGCTCGCGGTTGCCTTCCTTCACCTTCACGTTGACCACGACGGTGTCGCCGGGACCGAAGTCCGGCAGCTTGCGGGTCATCTGCTCGGATTCGAACTGTTCAATGATCTTGTTCATGGCACACCACCAGAGTTTTCAGTCCTGCGGCCCGGTCACGGCCCCAGATGGTTGTTCCGCGAAGTACTCGCGGCGAAATTCGTCCAGCAATGCGCGGGATTCATCATCCAGCACGCATTGCGCCAACAGGTCCGGCCGACGCAGCCAGGTCCGCCCCAGCGACTGCTTGCGGCGCCAGCGGCGTATGGCCGCGTGGTCCCCGCCCAGCAGCACCGGCGGCACTGTCCCCCAGGCATCCGTTTCCGGACGCGTGTAGTGGGGGCAGTCCAGCAAGCCGTCCGAGAACGAGTCCTGCTGCGCCGACTGCGCATCGTTCAATGCGCCGTCCTGCAACCGGCCCACGGCATCGATCACGATCGCCGCGGCCAGCTCGCCGCCGGACAACACGTAGTCGCCGACGGAAATCTCCTCGTCCACCTCGTGCGCCAGCAGGCGTTCGTCCACGCCCTCGTAGCGCCCGCAGAGCAGTGCAATGCGCGGCTTGCGGGCCAGCTCCTGCACCTTCTTCTGCGTCAGCCGCGCTCCCTGCGGGCTGAGGTAGACCACGTGCGCCGGTTCATCCGACGCTTGCCGCAGCGCGCCCAACAGCTCGCGCAACGGTTCGATCATCATCACCATGCCCGGACCACCACCGAAGGTGCGTCCGTCCACGGTGCGGTAGTTGTCATGGGCATGGTCGCGCGGGTTCCAGGTCTGCACCTGCAACAGGCCGCGCTGCTGTGCACGCCCGACCACGCCGACCTCGCTGCACTGCCTGACGAAGTCGGGAAACAGCGTGATGACGTCGATCCGCATGTCGCCCACCCCATCCAGCAGCCACGTTGCCGCCTTGCTACCGCATGCCCCGGCCGAACACGGCCGGTGCACTCGAATCCTTGCCGTACCTAGAACTCGGGATCCCAGTCGACCTCGATGCGACCGCCCTCGAAGTCGACGGAAACCACGTAGGTTTCCGGCACGAACGGAACCAGATATTCCCTGCCGCCGCCACGCACCACCATCACGTCGTTGGCACCGGTGGCGAACAGGTGATGCACGCGTCCCAGCGATACACCCTGCCTGGTGACCACCTCGAGACCTTCGAGATCGCACCAGTAGTAGTGGCCGGCTTCCGGTTCCGGCAGCGCCTCGCGTGGAACGAGGATGTCGCTGCCGACCCATTCGCTGGCCTGGTCACGGCCCTCGACGCCGGGCAGAACGGCAACCATGCCCTTGCCCTGCTCGCGCCCCGTGACCCCTTCCATCTCCACTTCCCTGCCCGGCGCATGCACAAGCAGCCAAGGCTGGTAGTCGAAGATCCGCATGCGCGGATCGGTCCAGGATTCCAGCTTGACCGCTCCGTGCACGCCCGACAGTCCGACGATGCGCCCCACCGGAACGCGCCGAACGGTGTCAGTCATGCTCAGGCAGCGGCCTGCAGCTTGCCGGCTTCCTTGACCAGTGCACGCACCTTGTCGCTCATCTGCGCACCCTTGGCCACCCAGGCCTTGGCCTTGTCCACGTCCAGTTCCAGGCGCTTGTCGGCGCCGGAGGCCACCGGGTTGTAGTAACCCAGACGCTCGATGTTGCGGCCATCGCGCTTGTTGCGCTGGTCAGTCACGACGATGTGATAGAACGGACGGCCCTTGGCGCCGCCGCGCGCAAGACGAATCTTAACCATGTGATCTCAACTCCAAAGATGCCGGACGGCCGGCAGCGCACGCGGGACGTGCGTGGTAAACGCGACATTTTAACGGAAAACGATGAAAAAGGAAGGGGCTGGGGACGAGGGGCGAGGGACGAAGGTGGGACCGATGGTGCGCCCGGGTGGTACGCGCCTTGTTGGAGGCAGCGCGAAAAGCGCGAAGGGGGTGGTTCCATGGGGTGGGGCCCCATTTCGCCCTGCCCTTGGCACTCGCATTCGGCTCTACCGGGGACAAGGGCGAACATCGTTGGCCTTGCGTCGTGGCGCCGACCGAGCGCTCGTTCACTAAGCCCCCAAAAGCACGGACAACCGGCAAAGCGCCGAGAAGCGCCTCCATGACGCCCCTCGTCCCTTGCAGCTGCTCACCGCATCGGCGGGAAACCGCCGCCCATGCCCTTCATGGCGCGCATCTGGCGCATCATACCCTTGCCGCCGCCCTTGCCGAACTTGGCCATCATCTTGGACATCTGCAGGTACTGCTTGAGCAGACGGTTGACGTCGGCCGGCTGGGTGCCCGAGCCGCGCGCCACGCGCGCCTTGCGCGAGCCCTTGAGCAGGTCCGGATGGCGGCGCTCCTTCGGGGTCATCGAATTGATGATGGCGATCATGCGGCGGATCTGGCCGTCGTCGGCCTTCTGCTTGACCGCGTCCGGCAACTTGCCCATGCCGGGAAGCTTGTCCATCAGGCCGGCCAGCCCTCCCATGTTCATCATCTGCTCGAGCTGGTCGCGCATGTCCACCAGGTCGAAGCGCTTGCCCTTCATCACCTTCTTGGCGAGCTTCTGGGCCTTCTCGTGGTCGACCTTGCGTTCGACCTCCTCGACCAGGCTGAGCACGTCGCCCATGCCCAGGATGCGCTGCGCCACGCGGTCGGGATGGAACGGCTCCAGCGCGTCGGTCTTCTCACCGGCGCCGAGGAACTTGATCGGCTTGCCGGTGATGTAGCGCACCGACAGCGCCGCGCCGCCGCGGGCGTCGCCGTCGGTCTTGGTCAGCACCACGCCGGTCAGCGGCAGCGCGTCGGCAAAGGCCTTGGCGGTGTTGGCCGCGTCCTGGCCGGTCATGGCGTCGACCGTGAACAGCGTCTCGACCGGGTCCAGCGCCGCATGCAGGCGCCGGATCTCGTCCATCATGTCCTGGTCGACGTGCAGGCGGCCTGCGGTATCGACGATCAGCACGTCGGCCAGCTCGCGCTTGGCGGCGGCCACGGCGTCGCGCGCGATCGCCACCGGGTCCTGCCCGGCCTCGGAGGGGAAGAACGCCACCCCGACTTGCCCGGCCAGGGTCTTGAGCTGCTCGATGGCGGCCGGACGGTACACGTCGCAGCTGACCACCATGACCTTCTTCTTCTGGCGTTCGGTCAGCAACCGAGCCAGCTTGGCCACGGTGGTGGTCTTGCCCGCGCCCTGCAGGCCGGCCATCAGCACCACCGCCGGTGGCTGCGCGGCCAGGTCCAGGGCCTGGTTGGTCTGGCCCATCAGCGCGGTCAGCTCGTCGCTGACCACCTTGACCAGAGCCTGGCCCGGGGTCAGGCTCTTGAGCACCTCCTGGCCGACCGCGCGCGTCTTGACGCGATCGATCAGCGCCTGCACCACCGGAAGGGCCACATCGGCCTCCAGCAGCGCGATGCGCACCTCGCGCAGGCTTTCCTGGATGTTCTCCTCGGTCAGGCGACCGCGCCCGCGCAGGCGCTGGACGGTGGAGGACAGGCGTTGGCTAAGCGATTCGAACATGAGACGTCGGAGCGGTCCGTAAACGCCCAAGTATACCGGACATGGCGATGTTCACGATGCCGGCCCGGCCGGATCAGGAGCGTGGCGGCTCCGCGTCGGAATTTCCACGGATCCCGGCCCCGGGAGGCACCGCCGGCTCGGGATCGGGCATGGCCACGTCGGGAATGGCGGCCATTTCCTCCTCGGTCATGGCCGAGATCGCCTCTGCGCTCGTCGGTTCCCCGCCGCGGGGCCGCAGGCGTCCGGTCTCGACCAGGCGTCGGATGCGATCGAACACCTCGGCCCGCCCGAACGGCTTCTTCATGAAATCGTCGGCGCCGAAACGCTGTACGTAGAACTGTTCGGTGGCCTGCACGTTGCCGCTGATCATGACGATCGGGATATCGCGCGTGCGCTCGTCATGCCGCAGCGCACGCAACACCATGAAACCGTTGGTGCCGGGCAGCACGATGTCCAGGAAGATCAGCGCGGGCCGCTCCGCGCGCGCCAACTCCAGCGCCTTTTCGCCGTCCTCGGCGCGCAGCACCGAGTAGCCGTCCTGGATCAGCATCTTGGCCAGCACCGCCCGGATCGTGGGCGAATCGTCGACCACCAGCACGCAGGCGCCGGCCGGCGCCTGCACGCGCGGACGCTGGCGACGCTCCGGCTGCCCTCCCAGAAGGCGGCGCAGGATGTTCACCGATGCCATGGTGCCGATCTCCCTCCTTGTTGCCCTCAAGTGTGCGTTGCGATGCCGCCCGGCGCAATCCGGCGAGTCCGGCTATGCCGTCGGCCATGTATTCAGCGGATCAGTCGGTGTGCCCCTTGATCCGCCGCAACTGCCGCCGGGCCTGCTTGTCAGGCCGCTGGCGCGGCGCCAGCGGGCCCGACATGCGGCGCAGCTCGCGCTGGCGCTCGCGCGCCTTGCGGCTGGCCTCGCTCTCTCGGTACAGGGCCTGCGCCACCGGCGCCGGCCCACGCGTGACCGACAGGCCCAGCACCTCGATCTCGAAGCGCTCCTCGCCGCGCGTCACGACCAGGCGATCGCCGACCTTCACTGCGCGCGAGGGCTTGCACGAGGTGCTGTTGTGCTCGACCTTGCCGCCATCGATGGCCTCGCGGCTGAGCCGCCGGGTCTTGAACAAGCGCGCGGCCCACAGCCACTGGTCCGCACGTACCGATTCGGGATGTTCCTGGCTCATGCATCGATTATGATCGATCCGCACAAGGATGGCCCGGCACGAGACAGGACAAGAACATGGAACTTCCCGACACCTGGAAGCTCATCGGCATCGCGATTCCGCTCGCCGTGCCCCTGATCAAGTGGCTGCGCAGCCACAACGACCGCACCCTCGGCCCGCCGGCCCGCGCACCGAACGACACCGAGATCGAGCAGCTGGTGCACCGCGGCCGCACCATCGAGGCCATCAAGGCGATTCGCGCCCGGTACGGCTACGGTCTGCAGCAAGCCAAGCAGCACTTCGACGCGATCAGGGCGCGCCAGGCCGGTCGCTGACCTTCAGCCGACCAGCAGCAGGTTGCCCAGCGGCACCGTCAGCAGCGACAGCAGGATGCCGATCCCCAGCACGCCGTTGGCCAGGTCGGTATCCAGCCCGTACTGCTCGACCAGGATCGCCGCCGAGACCATCGGCGCCATGGCCGCCTCCAGCACGCCGACGGTCAGCACCAGGCCGTGCACGCCCAGCGCCGCGCCCAGCATCCAGCACAGCGCGGGACCGACCAGCAGTTTCCAGCCCAGTCCCCCGGCGATCACGCCGGACTGCCCGCGCACGCCACCCAGGTGGAACTGCAGTCCCACCGAGAACAGCGCCAGCGGCGTCAGCGTCGCGCCGATCGGCGCCAGCACCGCATCGACCGCATGCGGCCAGCCACCGAGCCTCCCCACCACCAGCCCCAGCAGCAGGGCGAGAAAGGCCGGAAAGGTGAAGATCCGCCGCAGCACGTGGTGCGCGCGCGCCTCGCGTCCGGCATACAGCGACGCGACCACCACCGCGGCCGAGGCCAGCAGCGGAAAGGCCCCCAACTGGTCCGCGACCACCGCCAGCTTCAGGCCCGCGCTGCCGTGCAGGGCCTTCACCAGCGGGTAGCCCATGAAACTGGTATTGCCCAGCCCGCACACCAGCACCAGCGTGCCGATGCGTGCACGCGACCAGCCGCGCCAGCGCCCGATGGCCTCGAACAGCCCCCAGGCCCCGAAGAACAACAACCAGCATGCCGCCACCGGGAACCACAGCGAGGGCTGCAGGTGCAGCGTCGGGATCAGTTCCAGCACGATCGCCGGCAGGGCCACGTACAGCACCCACCAGTTCAGTGCCTGCGCCATGCCCGCCGGTGGCCGCGCCAGGCGCGCGACCGCCATGCCCAGCACCAGGCAGACGAACAGCAACAGCAATGCACCCATCGATTTTTGCTCCCCGCAGGAACCGGACATTGAACACCATGCACGAGCACCCGCAAACCCGACCCGCGCGAACCCGCCCTCGCTACAGAGGCAAGGTCGGCGATAATCCCGGGATGCATCGCCCGAAACCCACACCATGAGCCATCGCGTGCACGGCGTCGCCGGCGACGCCATCCATCCGGACTGGCCGCCCCTGACGGCAAACGAGATCGGCTGCGTATTGCAGGCCTATGCGCTGGACGCGGCACGCGGCGCACCCTGGCGCAGCCCACGCCCGCTTTCGGCCGCAGTGATGGTCAGGGCTGGCGACGAGTGCGTGTTCATCAAGCGCCACCACCGTGCGGTGCGCGATGCGCGCACCCTGGCCGAAGAGCACCACTTCATGGCCCACCTGCGCGATCACGGCATCCCGGTGCCGCAGATCCTGGCCGATCGCGACGGCGCCACCGCACACATGCTGGGCGACTGGACCTACGAGGTGCACGCGTGCGCCCGGGGCCGCGACCTGTACCGCGACGCAATGTCCTGGACACCCCTGCGCAATCTCGACCATGCCCGGGCCGCCGGCGCCATGCTGGCCCGGCTGCACCGCGCCGCCGCCGGCTTCCGTGCACCCCAGCGCGACACCCACATCCTGGTCGCCCGCGACGACCTGCTGCGCGCCGTCGACCCCGTGGCGGCGCTGGAACAGCAGCTGCCCGGGCGCCCGGGACTGGCCGGGTACCTTCGGGACCGCGACTGGCGGCGGGACCTGGAGCGCTGGATCGTGCCGCGACACACCCGCCTGCAACCACGCCTCTCGCAACAGCCGCGCACCTGGGCGCACAACGACTGGCACGTCTCCAACCTGTGCTGGACCGACGACGGCTCTGTGTCGGACGTGCTCGACTTCGGCCTGGCCTCGCCCACCGGCGCGCTGTTCGACCTGGCCACGGCCATCGAACGCAACGCCGTGGCCTGGCTGCAGCTGCAACGCGGGGCCCAGGCCGTGCACCTGGATACGGCCCGGGCCCTGATCGCGGGATACCACGATGAAAGGCCGCTTTCGTTGGAGCAACGGCAGATCCTGGCCGACCTGCTGCCCCTGGTGCACGTGGACTTCGCGCTTTCGGAGATCGAGTACTTCCACGCCGTCACCGGGGTCAGGGCCGATGCGAACGTCGCCTACGACACGTTCCTGATCGGCCATGCGCGATGGTTCGACACGCCGCCGGCGCGCGCCCTGCTGCAGGCGATTCGCGAGGCGGCCTGAACGTGCCGGCTGGTCGCCTGCCGCCATCCATGTTCCAATAGACGTCTTCGTGAAGCGGGGGTGCCCGGCATAGGCCGGGCTGAGAGAGTCCCTTGGAACCTGATCCGGCTTGCACCGGCGTAGGGAGCTTCGACAGGATCGTTCCGTCCGGGCGATCCGGTCGCCGTCGCTTCGTGGTCCTCCGAAACGACGAGCACGCCATGCACCGCATTCATCCCGCTGTCCTGTTCTTCCTGGCCTTCGCCACGGCCGGCGCCGCGCGCGCGCAGGGGCCCGCCGAGGCCAGCACCAGCGCCACGCCACTGGCACCGGTGACCGTGCAGGCGCACGCCCACGACCGCGAAGCCGGACTGGGCAGCGTCGACGGCGCCTCGCTGCACGACAGCCCGGCCAGCGTCGCGGTGATCTCGCGCCGCCAGCTCGACCTGCGCCAGCCGCGCAGCATCAGCGACCTGGCCAAGACCGACGCCTCGATGGGCGACGACTACGCGCCGGTCGGCTACTACCAGGACACCACCATCCGCGGCTACATCCTGGACCTGGCCACGGGATTCCGCATCAACGACCTGAGCGTGGCCGGCGCGCAGCGCTTCGCGCTGGAGGACGTCCAGCGCGTGGAGGTCCTCAAGGGCCTGGCCGGCCTCCAGGCCGGCGTGATCGCGCCCGGTGGCCTGATCGATTTCGTCACCAAGCGCCCGGCCGACGTGCACCGTGTCACCGTGGGCACCGACTCGCACGGCTCGCGCTATGCCGCCGCCGACCTCGGGGCCTGGCTGACGCCGAACTTCGGCCTGCGTTTCAACGGTGCCTGGGAGAAGACCCACAGCTACGTCGAACACGCCAACGGCCGGCGCAACTTCTATGCCCTGGCCGCGGACTGGAAGATCGGCGACCGCGCGGTGCTGCGCCTGGACAGCGACTACCAGACCAGCGCGCAGCGCTCGGTCTCCGGCTACCAGCTGCTGGGCGGCACCACCGTGCCCGCGCACGCCAGCCGCACGCAGATGCTCGGCTACGAGCCGTGGCAGCTGCCGGTCATCATCGGCTCGAGCAATACCAGCGCGCGCCTGGACGTCGCGCTGTCCCAGCGCTGGAAACTGCGCACCGCCGTGGGCCACAGCCGCAGCGTGATCAACGACAACGTGGCCTATGCCTACGGCTGCTACTACACCGTCGCCTGCGCCAGCAGCGGCACGCCGGGCAACTTCTTCGCGCCCGACGGAAGCTACGACATCTACGACTACCGCAGTCCCGACGACACCCGCGACAACGACGAGGCCAAGGTCACCCTGGTCGGCAGCTTCGCGACCGGCCCGCTGCGCCACACGCTCAGCCTGGGCGTGGACCAGTTCCGGCGCACCGTGAGCCAGCGCCCGTACGTGTACGACTACGTGGGCAGCGCCAACATCGACCAGCGCAACCCGCCCTACTTCCCGCCCTCGCCCAACCAGCCCGGCCCGTCCGCACGGCGCCTGGACAGCTGGCAACGGTCGCTGCTGGCACAGGACCGCATCCACGTGGGCGACCACTGGCAGGTGCTGGCCGGCGCGCGCATGGTGCACCTGGACGAGAGCGCCTTCGACGATGCCGGCTTCCTGCAGCGTCGCACGCGCCTGCAACGCACGTTGCCGCAGGCCGCGGTGCTGTGGCAGCCCACCGATGCACTGACCGGTTACCTCAGCTACGGCGAGAGCCTGTCGCTGGGCCAGGAGGCGCCGTGGTGGGCCAGCAACGGCGGCGCCATCCTGTCGCCGCTGCTCTCGCGCCAGCTGGAACTGGGTGCCAAGATGGACCTCGACGACGGCCCCAGCCTGAGCGCGGCGCTGTTCCGCATCCGCCAGCCGTACCAGTACGCCATGCCCGACGCGAGCCCGGCCGGCTACACCTTCGTGCAGCAGGGCCAGGCGGTGCACCAGGGACTGGAACTGGCCGTGCACGGCCCGCTCGGCGACGACCTGCACCTGGATGCCAGCATGGCCTGGCTGCGCGCCCGCGCCAGCGGCACCGGCACGCCTGCCTACGAAGGTCACCAGGTCGTCAACGTGCCGGCCTGGCGCAGCTCGGTGTTCGCCGAATACCGCCTGCCCGCGCTGCCGCGCCTGAGCCTGCTCGGCGGCTGGCGCTTCAGCAGCGCCAAGTCCGCCACGCCCGACGGCCGGACCCGCGTGGGCGCCTACAGCGTGTTCGACGCCGGCCTGGTCTACCGTACCCGCATGGCCGGCCGCGCCCTGACCTGGCGCCTGATCGTCGACAACCTCACCAACCGTTTCTACTGGCGCGACACCGGCACCGCCTACGGCGACGCGTTCCTGTTTCCAGGTGCTCCGCGCCTGGCGCGCCTGACCGCAACCTGGGATTTCTAGACCATGGCCTGGCAGGAGATCATCGGTTCGGCGCTGAGCATCTGGGCCATCTGGCTGACGGCCCGGCGGCGCATGCTCAATTTCCCCATCGGCCTGCTGTCGGTGGTCGTCTACGGCTGGATCTTCGTGCAGGCCAAGCTGTATTCGGACGCCCTGCTGCAGATCCTGTTCGCCGGCTTCATCGCCTATGGCTGGATGCGCTGGATCCACCACCTGGACACGTCCGGCCGCGTGCACATCGCGCCGCTGCCGCTGCGCCGGGCGATCGTCAGCAGTGC
Organism: uncultured Gammaproteobacteria bacterium; assembly: GCA_963817755.1. Classification (GTDB taxonomy): domain Bacteria; phylum Pseudomonadota; class Gammaproteobacteria; order Xanthomonadales; family Rhodanobacteraceae; genus Oleiagrimonas. Next base: position 230,094 of record CAWFPB010000003.1, on the reverse strand, counting down.
GTTCGGCGTGGCCGGCGCGCTGGTGCTGGGCTGGTCCATGCACCGCTACACCGACGCCGCCCTGCCCTGGCTCGATGCCACTCTGACCGCGTTCAGCCTGGTCGCGCAGTTCTGGCAGGACCGTCGCCACATCGCCGCCTGGTGGCTTTGGATCGTGGTCGACACGATCTACATCGGCGAATACATCTACAAGGACCTGCGCATCACCGCGGCGCTGTATGCGGCGTTCGTGTTCCTGGCGATCATGGGCCTGCGCGCCTGGCAACAGGCCGCGCGCATGCGCGAAAGCCTGGAGCCCGCATCCTGAGGCCCGGCCGTATCAGGCTTCCAGCCAGCGACGCGCCATGCGCCGCAGCGAAGCATCGTAGGTCGGGTCTTCGGCAATGGCCTCGACCCCGACCCAGGCCAGCGCGTGCGATTCCTCGCTGACCACGAAGCGCTCCTCGGCACCGGCGCGGATCACGTAGCGCACGTCGTAGTGCCAGTGCTCGGGCTCGGCGCCACGCGCCGGGATGCGGTGACGGTCCAGGTCGAAGATGCCGCCCTCGACGGCCAGTTGCGGTACACCGGTCTCCTCGCGCGCCTCGCGCAGCGCCACCCGCGCCAGGTCGGTATCGCCGTCGGCATGGCCGCCCGGCTGCAGCCAGCGGTCAAGCTTGCGATGGTGGGTCAGTAACGCACGACGCCCGTCGGCACTGACCAGCCAGCACGAGGCCGTGAAATGCCCTTCCAGCCGGGCACGCTCGAAGGCATGAGGGCCCTCTTGAGCCAGCTCGAGGAACGGCGCAGCAGTCTCCGGCGCGTCATGCGATCGTCCGAAGGCGGCAAGTTGCTCGCGCAGCTGGTCGAGGGGTTCGGACATCGTGGGCACAACCGTGTAAAAAGAATACAGACTGCCGCCATCAGCCGAGCGGGGCAAGCGCATGCGGCCGTGACTTTTGTCCTTGTACGGGTGCCGGTAGTTTGGCATGGTACGGCGGCTGCGACGCTTCTCTGCAACGCATGCCTAGAACAATAAATGACGCGGCGCAGCTCTCGGGCATCGGCGCGAAAACCATCCGGGGAGAACGTTTTCCATGAAGAACCTGTTCATCACCAAGCCGGTGCATGCCGAGCCGCACGTGGTTGCCGGCGAGGAAGTCGCGCTGGCCAAGAGCCTCGACTGGCGCCATCTCATCATGCTGGGCATCGGCGCCGTCATCGGTGCAGGCATCTTCGTGATCACCGGCACCGCCGCCGCCGAGCACGCCGGACCGGCGATCATCCTCAGCTTCATCTTCGCCGGCATCGCCTGCGCCTTCGCGGCGCTTTGCTACGCTGAATTCTCGGCCATGATCCCGGTCTCGGGCAGCGCCTACAGCTACACCTACTCCACCCTGGGCGAGGCCGTGGCCTGGTTCGTCGGCTGGAGCCTGGTGCTGGAATACTTGTTCGCCGCCTCCACCGTCGCGGTCGGCTGGGCCGGCTACACCATGAGCTTCCTGGACCAGTTCGGCCTGCACGTCCCGTCCGTCCTGCGCTCGGCACCATTCACCTTCAAGCACGAGCACCTGGTCCTGACCGGCGCCTGGTTCAACCTGCCGGCGGTGCTGATCATCGGCGCCATCGCCATGCTGTGCTACCGCGGCATCAAGGAATCGGCCACCGTCAACGCCATCATCGTGGCGCTGAAGGTCGGCGTGGTGCTTCTGGTGGTGATCTTCGGCGCCCACTACGTGGAACCGAACAACTGGCACCCGTTCATCCCGCCCAACCAGGGACCGGGCATCTTCGGCTGGTCGGGCGTGTTCCGTGGCGCCTCGATCGTGTTCTTCGCCTACATCGGCTTCGACGCGGTCTCCACCGCAGCGCAGGAAGTGAAGAACCCGCAGCGCGACATGCCCATCGGCATCCTCGGTTCGCTGTTCATCTGCACGCTGCTGTACATCGCCATGGCCGCGGTACTGACCGGCATGCTGCCGTTTGCCAAGCTGGATACCGCCGAACCGGTCGCCACGGCCCTGGCCGCCGTACCCTCGCTGAGCTGGCTCAAGACCGCCGCCGAACTGGCCGCCATCGCCGGCCTGAGCACGGTGATCCTGGTCATGATGATGGGCCAGCCGCGCATCTTCTACGCCATGGCCACCGACGGCCTGATGCCGCCGATGCTGGGCAAGGTGCATCCGAAGTACCGCACCCCGCACCGTGCCACAGTCATCGTTGCCGTGATCGCCGCCGTGATGGCCGCCTTCCTGCCCATCAGCCTGCTGGGCGACGTGGTGTCCATGGGCACCCTGGTGGCCTTCGCCACGGTGTCGGCCGGCGTGCTGATCCTGCGTTACACGCAGCCGGAACTGAAGCGCTCGTTCCGCGTGCCGCTGGCCATCATCGTCTGCCCGCTGGGGGTGCTGGCCTGCCTGGCGCTGATCTGGATCATGCCGGTGCGCAACTGGCTGATCCTGCTGGCCTGGACGATCATCGGTTTCATCGTCTACTTCAGCTACGGATACAAGCACAGCAAGCTGCGCCTGGCTCAGCGCTCCTGACGCGAACGGCGCCGGCCTTCTTGCCGGCGCCGCTCCCTTGCCCCGCCGCACTCACGCACTCCCGGTATTCCCCATGTCCATGCTGCAGCAGCTTTTCGCCCGCAAGACCTCGTTCCGCGACGACGACGACACGCACGGACCCGGGCTCAAGCGCACGCTGGGCCCGTGGGGCATCACCGCGCTGGGCATCGGCGCAGTCATCGGCACCGGCATCTTCGTGGTCACCGGCACGGCCGCGGCGCAGTACGCCGGCCCGGCGGTGCTGATCTCGTTCGTGCTGGCAGCCATCTGCAGCGGCTTCTCAGCGCTTTGCTACGCCGAATTCGCCACCATCATCCCGGTCTCGGGCAGTTCCTATTCCTACGCCTACGCGACTCTGGGCGAGATCGTGGCCTGGTTCATCGGCTGGAACATGGTGCTCGAATACGGCATTTCCGCCTCGGCGGTGGCGGCCAGCTGGACCGGCTACTTCACCAGTATGCTGAAAGACATCTTCGGCGTGCATCTCCCGGCCGTACTGACCAACGCGCCGCTGGCCTTCACCGACGGCCACCTGGTCACCACCGGCGCCCTGTTCAACCTGCCCGCGGTGGCCATCGTGCTGCTGCTGACCTGGCTGTGCTACGTCGGCATCCGCGAGTCCTCGGGCATGAACGCGTTGATGGTGCTGCTCAAGGTCGGCCTGATCGTGGTCATCATCGCGGCCGGCGTGCGCTACGTGGACACGTCCAACTGGCACCCGTTCATCCCGCCGGCGCAGCATCACGACAAGTACGGATGGCCGGGCATCTTCCGCGGCGCGGCGATGGTGTTCTTCGCCTACATCGGCTTCGAGGCCACGTCCACGGCGGCCCAGGAGTGCAAGAATCCGCAACGCGACCTGCCCTTCGGCATCATCGTCTCGCTGGTGCTGTGCACGATCCTGTACCTGGGCATGGCCGCCGTGATGACCGGCATGGTGCCCTACTTCAAGCTCGACACGCCGGATCCCGTGATCACCGCCATCCGCGGTCACGCCGGCCTGGACTGGCTGCGGCCGCTGGTCGAGATCGGTGCATTGATCGGCCTGTCCTCGGTGATCCTGGTGATGATCATCGCGCAGCCGCGCATCTTCATGATCATGGCCCGCGACGGCATGATGCCGAAGGTCTTCGCCAAGGTGCATCCGCGCTATCGCACGCCGCACATCAATACCCTGATCACCGGCTTCGCCATCGCCGTTCTGGCGGCGATCTTCCCACTGGACCTGCTGGCCGACCTGACCTCGATGGGTACGCTGATCGCCTTCACCGCGGTCTGCGCGGGGGTGCTGATCCTGCGCTACACCCAGCCGGACCTGCCGCGCACCTTCCGCGTGCCGTGGGCCGTGTTCACCTGCGTGGCCGGCGTACTCAGCTGCATGTTCCTGCTGTCGCGGATGAACTGGTTCAACTGGGCCTTGATGGGCGCATGGACGGTGATCGGGCTGGCCATCTACTTCCTGTACGGCTACCACCACAGCCTTCTGCGTCGCGATTCGGACGTCTCCGGCCCGGCTTGAACATACGCTGCCGTATGTAGAGTGCAGTTCGAAACCTTCTTACAAAACCTTTCCATATTCTTGAAATAAAAAGGTTTTGTATTTGATGCCCGGATTTCTCGTGCGCACGACTGGCTGCGGCCGGAGCGTGGGAGTATCATCCGCAGTCCGCGGGTTTTTCACTTGGCAGTGGGCCCCGGAATGCCGCTCGGGCGCGTCTGGCGGGTCAGCTCCTCAGCCAGGCGCGCTCGGGCAGCAACCTGAACGATCCCCCCATCCCCTCCCGATTCGGATTCTCGCGGACCACGCGAGGGCCTCGACCTGGTGCGCAAACACGAGAAAGGCCGGACGATGCCGGCCTTTCCGTCAAGCAGGAAGTTGTCGAAACGACAGGCCCACGGCCCGTCGCGACGATCAACCGGTCTTCGGCTGGTGCGCGGTGCACCACCCCTTGGCGTTGACGTCCTTGCCGGGGAACAGCTTGCACGGGCCCCAGGCATCGCCTGCCTTGCCCTCGAAGAACATGCAGTTGCTGCAGTCGGCACCGGCCTTGTGCTTGGGGCTGCTCGTCTTGGTGTTGTCCTCGACGTAGCCCAGTGCCTGCGCGGACGGGTCCGAAGGCGAAAGATGCGGCAGGCTGCCGGCACGCGCCACGCGCGGCAGGATACCCGCCACGGCGGCCACGGCGGCCGTGCCCGCAGCGGCCTTCAGGAAACGACGCCGGGATTCGATCTTGGAATCCTTGTTGCTCATGGATGGATACCTCCGTCAGTATGGCTAGAGCCGTCACGATAATGCCAGCTAGTGACGCATCCTACTACCCATATTCCGCGTAAAAACTGAATAGTGAGAATGGCTTGCATTCCCGTCCTCGAGCCCCTGGACCGCATGCTATGATCTCCGCCTGTTTGGACGTCCAAACGATCCCATCGATGAACGACATCCCCGCCTACTCCGCCGACGAATTCAAGCGTTGCGCGAGCTCCATCGCCGAAGCCACGCGCGAGTTCGCCGCGCTCGGCTGGACGCCGGCCACCAGCAGCAATTTCTCCATGCTCATGGGCGACGGCGAGCACGTGGCCATCACGGTCTCGGGCCGCGACAAGGGGCGCCTGGGCCAGGACGACATCATGGTCGTGGACATGCACGACCGCCCGGTCGGAAGCCATCTGAGGCCGTCGGCGGAAACCGCCCTGCACACACAGATCTACCGACGCTTTCCCGAGGCCCGCGCGGTTTTGCACACGCATTCGCGCACGCAGAGCGTGGCCTCGCGACTGTTCGGTGGCGAAGGCCGGGTGCGCCTGCAGGGCTGGGAACTGCAGAAGGCCATCAGCGGCCATGACACGCACGAGAGCACGCTGGATGTACCGGTGTTCCCCAATACCCAGCACATGCCCGAGTTGGTCGCGCGCATCGACGCCTGGCTGGATGCGGGCCACCCGCTTCACGCCTACCTGATCGACGGTCACGGCCTGTACACCTGGGGACGTGACATGAACGAGGCCCGCCGCCATCTGGAAGCACTGGAATTCCTGCTCGGCTGCGAACTGGACCTGAAGAGACTGACCCCATGAGCCGACTGCGCATCTACCGCGAATCCGACGGCACGACCTGCCTGTCGCGCCATGACGACCACGCCGACATCGCCCACGAGCTGGCCGCCGTTGGCGTGCGCTTCGAACGCTGGCAGGCGGCGCAGCCGGTCGAACCCGGTGCCGCACCCAACGATGTGATCGCCGCCTATCGTGCCGACATCGACCGCCTGATGCAGGACGGCGGCTACCGGGCCGTGGACGTGATCAGCCTCAAGCCCGACCATCCCGACCGCGCCACCCTGCGTGCGAAATTCCTCGAGGAACACACCCACAGCGAGGACGAAGTGCGCTTCTTCGTCGCTGGCTCAGGCCAGTTCACCCTGCACATCGGCGAGAAGGTCTACGAGGTGCTGTGCGAGGCCGGCGACCTGATCGGCGTGCCCGACGGCACCCGCCACTGGTTCGACATGAGCGAGGCGCCGTACTTCGTCGCCATCCGCCTGTTCACCAACCCGGAAGGCTGGGTGGCGAGCTTCACCGGCGAGGACATTGCCGGGCGCTTCCCGCGCATGCAGCCTGCAACGGCAGGGACGAGGGGCTAGGGTCGAGGGGCGAAGATCGAGAACCTTCGTCCACGTTCCATCCGACCCTCGCATAGCGGCATGGTGTGACCGTGACTTGCCGAGACACCGTGCCGACCGCGGGAGCGGCGTAGGGGCAGCGTCCGCCATGCTGTCCGCAGGACGACGCCTCGCGACCCTCCGTCACAGGACGCTGCGCCCAGCCCCGCGAAACGCTATCCTCGCCCCTCGCCCCTCGCCCCTCGCCCCTCGCCCGCCCATGCCCATCCGCGCCATCCTCACCGACATCGAAGGCACCACCAGCTCGATCCGCTTCGTGCACGAGGTGCTTTTCCCCTATGCCCGCGCCCACATGACGCGCTTTGTCCGCGACCACGGCGAGGATCCCGAAGTCCGTCCGTGGCTGCAGGCCGCGGCGAACGAGGGCCACGTGCCGGAGGACGATCTCGGCGCCATCGCCGACCTGCTGGTGTGCTGGATCGACGCCGATCGCAAGGCCACCCCGCTGAAGGCGCTGCAGGGCATGATCTGGAAACAGGGCTATGCCGACGGCGCCTACCGCGCGCACGTGTATCCGGAGGTTCCCGGCCGCCTGCGCGCCTGGCACGAGGCGGGCCTGGCGCTGTACGTGTACTCGTCCGGCTCGGTGCCTGCGCAGAAGCTGTTCTTCGGGCACAGCGAGGCCGGCGACCTGACACCGCTGCTGAGCGGCTACTTCGACACCGAGACCGGCCCCAAGCGCGAGGCCGATTCCTATCGGAAGATCGCCGAAAGGATCGGCCTGCCTGCCGCGGACATCCTGTTCCTGTCTGACGTGACCGCCGAACTCGACGCGGCCCGCGAGGCCGGCATGCAAACCACGCTGCTGTGCCGTCCGCCGTCCACCTGTCCCGAAGCAGGCACGCACCCCTGCGTGCACGACTTCGACCCGATCGAGGCCTGACGTGACACGGGGCACGGGCATCCTGTACTGGATGGCCGCGATCGCGATGCTGGCCGTGACCGGCCCGGCACGCGCCCAGAAGGCCAAGACGGTCGCCGTGTACAACACCAACACCCCGGCCGCCTGGTCCCGCTGGCCGGCGAAGGCGCCGACCCCCGAACAGGTGATGTACGCGCAGCCGCGCCTGATGCGCGCGGCCATCGCCAGGCTCGCTCCGCAGGACCCGAAACGGATCGACCTGTACCTGGTGGCCTTTGCCGGCGACGGCGGCGAGAACGTATTCCGCAACGAGGCCGAATATGCCGCGCGCCTGTTCGCCCGGCGGCTGGGCGCGCGCGGCCACACCCTGGTGCTGGAGAACAATCGGGCCACCCTGGACACCACGCCGCTGGCGGACTGGACCAACCTGGAAATGGCGCTCGACGCCGTGCACCGGACCATGGACCCGCGCCAGGACATCCTGGTGCTGTACCTGACCAGCCACGGCAGCCCCGACCACGAGCTGCTGACCGACATGGACCCGCTGCCGCTGGACCCGATCGGCGCGCACGACCTGGCCGGCATCCTCGCCGAGCACGCCTTCCGCTGGAAGGTGGTGATCGTCAATGCCTGCTACTCGGGTGGCTTCATCGCGCCGTTGCGCCATCCCGATACCCTGGTCATGACCTCGGCGCGCGGCGACCGCACCTCGTTCGGCTGCGGCAGCGAATCGAGGATCACCTATTTCGGCGACGCCTTCCTGGCGCACGCACTCAACCGCACCGACGATCTGATCGAAGCCTTCGCCGATGCACGCAAACGCATCGCTCGCTGGGAGCAGCGTGACAAGCTCACGCCCTCCCGGCCGCAGATCTTCGCGGGACAGGCCATACGGGCACGTCTTGAAACCTGGCGTGCCCAGCTGCACCCCGGTCCGGCCATACCCTTCCGTGCCGCCCAGCGGAGGGCTGCGCCGGGACCCTGAAGGTCGCGCAGCGGCAACGCGCTATCATTTCGTGATTCTGACCGCGACCCGAGGGACCCCGATGCCGTCCGATCACCAAGACACCAGCCTGGAGATGTCGCGCAAGCTGGTCCGGCTTGCCGCCGAACGCACGCTTGCATCGTGGATACGCTCGGCGTTGTCGCTGATGGCACTGGGCTTCGTGATCGACCGCTTCGGCCTGATCCTTCATCGCCTGCCTTCCGAGGCCGGAGCTGACCCGCTGTATCCGCGCATCCTTTCGACCTGGGCCGGTTCGGTGCTGGTCGGCATGGGCGTGCTGATGGCCCTGGCCGCCGGCGTGCGCTATCTGCATTTCGCCATCGGCTATGATCGCGAACACAGCACCGAACTGGGCCCGAGCCTGCATGTCGGGGCATGGTTCTCGCTGGGCCTGGCCGCCTTCGGCATCGCGCTGATCGTGCTGCTGGTGGCCGTACTTCCCTGAAGGACATCCGCATGAAACTGTACGTCAGCCTCACCTCGCCCTTCGCCCGCAAGGTACGCGTGGCCGTGGAGGAAAAGGGGCTCAAGGAACGGATCCGCCTGGTGGTCGTCGACCCCTGGAGCGACGACGAGGCCCTGGCCCGCGCCAATCCGATGATGCAGGTGCCCGCCCTGGAACTGGAAGACCAACGCGTACTCACCGACAGCGACACCATCCTTGCCTGGCTTGAGCGCGCCTTCCCACAACCTTCACTGTGGCCACACGACCCACGCGCCCTGACCGGCGCCGAAGCCATCGCCGCCCTGGCGCAGACCCTGATCGAGTACACGGTGTTCCTGGTGATGGAAGGGCGCCGCCCCGAAGCGGCGCGCAGCGAGCACATGATCGAGCGCCGCACGCAGGCGATCCTGCGCGGCGTGCGGGCACTGGAAGCGCGATTCCACGCCAGCACCGGCCATTTCAACCTGGACAGCATCGGCGTGGCCTGTGCCCTGGCCTACCTCGATTTCCGCCAGCCGCAGCTGGACTGGCGCGCCCACGCACCGGGCCTGTCGACATGGCTGGATTGGGCGGCGCAACGCCCGTCGATGATTCACAGCGCGCCGCCCGAAGGATCCTGATCGGCCCGCAGAGCGGTCCGTCACGCGGCTCAGTACACGAAGGGAACCAACGCACGCACGTGCCGGCGATAGTCGCGGTACGTCTCGCCGAAGGTCTCGGTCATGAAGCGCTCCTCCAGCCGCAACTTGTAGATCACGCCCGCCACCAGCACGACGAAGGCCAGCACGCTGCGCCACTGGTCCTGCGCCAGCGCGGTACCCAGGAAAGCGGCGAGGATGCCGGTGTAGATCGGATGGCGCACGAAGTGGTAGGGACCGCTGCGCACCAGTTGGTGCTGCTCCTTGACCTGCACCGAGGCGCTCCAGTTGCTGCCCAGGTACAAGCGTGCCCAGACCGAGAAAACCAGGCCCGCCACGGTCAGGAACAGGCCGATGGCGTAGAAGGGCCGCAGATACGGCACGACCGGATAGAGCAGCATCCCCGGGGTCAGGTGATGCGCGCTGATCAGCACGAAGGCGACGACGAAGGCCAGTGTATGCCACGCGCCGGTGGAGAACGATTCACGGCGCCGCGAGCGCTTGGACCAGAGCCAGGCCGCAAGCCAGATCACGAGCCAGACCATCCATGAAAGAGTGAAGGGATCCATGGCGTACCTTCCTGCTGGACGCGTCCACTATGGAGTTTCCCGGTCGTGGTCGACAGTGACAACCGTCATCCGATCCGGATGCGTCTGCCATGCCCAATCATGAAGCATGACGTTCGTGCAGGCGCTCGCACACCGCGTCCAGCCCGAGGTTGCGCGCGCGCAGCAGCACCAGCAGGTGATACACCAGGTCCGCGGCTTCGCCCACCAGCGCATCGTTCTCCTCGGCCACCGCGGCCAGTGCGGTTTCCACGCCCTCCTCGCCGACCTTCTGCGCAATCCGGCGTACTCCGGCATCGAACAGGCGCGTGGTGTAGCTGCCCTCGGGCAACTCGGCATGGCGCCGCGCGACCAGGGCGTCGAGCCGGCCCAGGAAGGCCAGCTCCGGTTCCGAGACGTCGCCGAAGCAGCTGTCGGTGCCCAGGTGGCAGGTCGGGCCATTCGGCTGTGCCTGCACCAGCAATGCGTCGGCATCGCAATCGGTGTGGATGGCCTTGAGCTCCAGGGTATTGCCCGAGGTCTCGCCCTTGGTCCACAGGCGCTGCTTGCTGCGGCTGAAGAAGGTCACCTTGCCGCTGGCCAGGGTGGCATCCAGCGCCTCGCGGTTCATGTAGCCGAGCATCAACACGCGACCATCGCGCCAGTGCTGCACGATGACGGGGACCAGGCCGTTGCCCTTGGTCCAGTCGAGGCGGTCGGGGGACGGCAATGCGGATGGTTGCTGGGACATGGTTGGGATCTTCGGGTTATGGGGGTTAAGGCCAGGGACGAGGAGCGGGATCCAGGTCGTGCTTCGCTGTACCGGAGCCCTTGTGTTCGATCTTCACATCGCCCATGGCATCGGAAGAATGAGTCCAGACGCAAGGTTGGAGAACCTGATCTCGCGTCTCTCCTCCAAGGCACTTTGATTTACGTATCAACATGCGGAGAGGATGTGACAAAGCATGCTTTTCGACGTTTCCCATGGAATCGTCAAGTTTGATCCTGGAGCGAGGGTTCCGCGTTTCGTCCCTGGCCCCTGGTCCCAAGCCCCTCGCCCCTCGCTTCACGAACCGGCACGCCCTGCGCCGCCAGCTCGCGCTTGAGCTCGGGAATCGCGATCTCGCCGGAGTGGAACACGCTGGCGGCCAGTGCGGCGTCCACGCCGGCCTCGCGGAATACCTGGACGAAATGCTGCGCCGTCCCGGCGCCGCCGGAAGCGACCAGGGGCACCTTGCACACTTCGCGCACGCGGGAAAGCTGCTCGATGTCGTAGCCGCGACGCACGCCATCGGTGCCCATGCAGTTGAGCACGATCTCGCCGGCGCCGCGTTGCTGTGCCTCGGTCACCCAATCCAGCGTGGCGCGGCGCAGGGCGCGCGTCTTCGCCGGATCACCGGTGTACTGGCGCACGCGCCACTCGCCATCCTCGTCGCGCAGGCTGTCCACGCCGACCACCACGCACTGCACGCCAAAGGCGTCGGCCAGCTCGCCGATCAGTGCCGGCCGTTCCAGCGCTGGGGAGTTGACCGAGACCTTGTCGGCGCCGGCGAACAGCACTTCGCGCGCGTCGTCCACACTGCGAATGCCGCCGGCGACGCAGAACGGGATGTCGATGGCGCGCGCCACGCGCTCGACCCAGGCGCGGTCCACGCGCCGGCCCTCGGGGCTGGCGGTGATGTCGTAGAACACCAGCTCGTCGGCGCCGGCGTCGCGATAGCGCAGGGCCAGGTCGACGATCTCGCCCATGACCACGTGGTCGCGGAAGCGCACGCCCTTGACCACCTTGCCGTCGCGCACGTCCAGGCACGGAATCAGCCGCCGCTTCAGCATGACAGTGCCTCGCCCAGGGTGAACTTGCCTTCCAGCAGCGCCCGTCCCAGCACGATGCCGGCGGCGCCCGCGTCCCGGGCGGCGCGCACGTCGTCGACGACGCGCGCGCCGCCGGACACCTGCACGGCCAGCGCGGGGGCGATGTCACGCAGGTGCGACAGCAGCGCCAGGTTGGGGCCGGACAGCGTGCCGTCGCGGTCGATGTCCGTGCACAGCAGGTGACGGGCGCCTGCGGCCGCGTATCGCGGAGCCAGGTCGTCCAGCGTGGCATGCTCGTCCTCGGTCCAGCCGGCACTGGGCAGGCGCCAGGCGCCGTCGCGCCAGCGCGTGTCCAGGGCCAGGGTCAGGTGTTCGGCGCCAAGGTCCGCCAGCCAGCCGCTCACCAGCTCGGGCTCGCGCACGGCCAGGCTGCCGACCACCACACGCTGGACGCCGGCATCGAGCAGGCGCTGCACGTCGTCGGCGCTGCGTACCCCGCCCCCGGCCTGCAGCTTCATGCCGGCGCGTGCCAGGTCGGCCAGCACCTTCAGGTTGTCCAGCTGCCCGCTGCGTGCGCCGTCCAGGTCGACCACGTGCAGCCAGGTCGCGCCGGCTGCGGCGTACTCGTGCGCCAGGGCCAGCGGATCGACGTGGTAGCGCGTCTGTCTGGCGTAATCGCCCTGGTACAGGCGGACCACATGACCCTCGCGCAGGTCGATGGCGGGAATGACGGTGAATGTGCTCATGTCGCGGCCTCTGTTTTCGAGCGTGCAGTCGCTGCGTCCAGGGCCAGAAAATTGGCCAGCAACCGGGCGCCGACCGCGGCCGAACGTTCCGGGTGGAATTGCATGCCGCAGAAGTTGCCATGACGAACCACCGCGCTGAACGACCGTCCGTATGTACTGCTTGCCAGGGTGTCGGGTCCGACCGGTGCCGCGTAGCTGTGCACGAAATAGGCATGCCGGTCGGTCGCTTCCAGGCCGGCCAGCAGCGGATCGTCGCGCTCGGTCTCCAGTGTGTTCCAGCCCATGTGCGGCACGCGCAGACCGCCCCCGCCAGGGAAGCGACGCACCTGCCCGCGCACCACGCCCAGGCACTGCGTGGAACCCTCTTCGGAACGTTCGAACAGCAGCTGCATGCCCAGGCACACCCCCAGCACCGGCTGCACGAGCTCGCGGATCACGGTGTCCAGACCGCGCTCGCGCAGTCGGGCCATGCCCGGTCCGGCCGCGCCCACGCCGGGCAGGATCACATGGCTGGCGGCGCGGATGCGCGCCGCATCGTGGCTCATGACGGCCTCCACGCCCAGGCGCTCCAGCGCGTAGCGCACCGAACCGATGTTGGTGCCACCGGCATCAACCAGGACCACGTCGACCGCCTTGGCCATCACAACATCCCCTTCGTGCTGGGCAGCGCATCGCCGTCCCGTCGAACCGCTTGGCGCAGCGTGCGCGCCACGGCCTTGAAGCAGCCTTCCACCATGTGGTGCGCGTTGTCCCCACGCACGGACAGGTGCAGATTGGCGCCCAACGTCTCGCACAGCGAACGGAAGAAGTGCGGCACCATCTCGGTGGACAGCTCGCCCACCTTCTCGCGCGGGAACATGCCGTCAAACTCGAACCAGGGACGACCGGACAGGTCCAGCGCGGCGCTGACCAGGGTCTCGTCCATGGGCAGCGTGAATCCGTAGCGGCCGATGCCGCGCTTGTCGCCCAGCGCCTGGCGCAGGGCCTGGCCCAGGGCCAGCGCGCTGTCCTCGACCGTGTGGTGCTCGTCCACGTGCAGGTCGCCCTGGCAGGTCAGTTGCAGCGAGAAACCGCCGTGCTTGCCGATCTGCTCGAGCATGTGGTCGAAATAGCCGATGCCGGTGGACACCTCGGGATCGGCCGCGGCGTCCAGATCCACGCGCACGCGGATGCGCGTCTCGCGAGTGTCGCGCGCGACCTCTGCGATGCGCGGCGCATCGCACAGGGTCCGCGCCACCTGCATCCAGGGCATGCCGTCCGGTCCCACGCGCAGCCCGCGCACGCCCAGGTTGGCGGCGAACTGCATGTCGGTCTCGCGGTCGCCGACCATGGCCGATACGCTGCGACTCCAGCCGTCGTCGGCCAGGTAGTGGCGCACCAGGCCGGTGCCGGGCTTGCGCGTGTCGGCCCGGTCTTCAGGGAAGCTTCGGTCGATCAGGACTTCGCGGAACGTGACGCCCTGCGAGTCCAGCACGCGCATCAGCAGGTCGTGCGGGCCCTCGAAGTCCTCCTGCGGGAAGCTCTCGGTGCCCAGGCCGTCCTGGTTGGTCACCATCACCAGCTCATAGCCGGCGGCGATGCAGCGACGCAACGCCGGGATCACGTCCGGCAGCAACGCCAGCTTGGCGAAACTGTCGATCTGCTCGTCGGCCGGCTCCTCGATCAGGCAGCCGTCGCGATCGATGAAAAGTAGCTTGCGGCTCATGCAGCCTCCGCGAATCGATTCAGGGCGTCCAGCAACCGCGCGTTCTCGTCCGGGGTACCGATGGAAAAACGCAGGCACCCGGCCAGGCCCGGGTAGCGACCCACGTCGCGCACCACGATGCCCTGTGCCCCCAGCGCGCGGAAGGCGCCTTCGGCATCGTCCAGCGCCACGGTCAGGAAATTGGCACGCGACGGATACACCGTGCGCACGCAGGAAAGCTTCGCCAGACCGTCCGCCATGCGCGTGCGCTCGGCCATGAGCGTGGCGACGCGCTCGCGGGTGCGGCGCTCGCCCTCCCCGTCCAGTGCCGCCAGGGCCGCGTCCACGCACGGCGTGGGCAGGGGGTATGGCGCCATGATACGGCGCAGCAACGCGATCACGTCCGCATTGGCCAGCAGCGTACCGATGCGTGCGCCGGCCAGCGCCCAGGCCTTGGACAGCGTGCGCAGCACGCCCAGGTTCGGGTAACGGTCGAGCAGCGTGGCGGCGCTGTCGGCTTCGGCGAATTCCACGTAGGCCTCGTCCACGATCACCAGCGCGCGATCGGCAAGGCCCTGCACCAGTCGCTCGATCGCATCCAGCGGCACCAGGCCGCCGGTCGGGTTGTTCGGCGAGCACACGAACACCAGCTTGACCGCCCCGGACAGCTTCGAGAGTACGGCATCCACGTCCAGCGCGAAGTCAGCATCCAGCGGCAACGACTCCACGGTGGCGCCCTGCACGCCCGCGCACACTGCATACATGCCGAAGGTCGGCGGACTGATGGCGATGGCGTCGATGCCGGGGCGGCAGAAGGCGCGCACCAGCAGGTCAATGGCCTCGTCGCTTCCGCGCCCGACCAGCACCTGCTCCTCGCGCACGCCGTACAGCTGTGCCAGGCGAGCGCGCAGCGCCTCGGGCTGCGGTTCGGGGTAGCGGTTCAGGGTTCGCCCGCCGTCGCCCGCAGGCGGCCACGGCGACTCGTTGGCGTTGAGCATCACCGCTGCGCTTCCCGCTTCCATCCGCGCCGAGGAATACGGCTGGATCGCGCGCACGTCCGCACGCGCCAGGTCGAGCACGCTCATGCCGATTCCTCCATGGCAGCCAGGCGCAGACTCACGGCGCGGGCGTGGGCGTGAAGGCCCTCGGCTTCGGCCAGGGTCACGGCACATGCGCCGATGCCACGAAGGCCATCGGTCGAAAGCTCCTGCACGGTGATCTGCTTGAGGAAGCTGGAAACCGACACGCCGCTCCAGGCGCGTGCATGTCCGTAGGTGGGCAACACGTGATTGGTGCCGCTGCAGTAGTCGCCGACCGATTCCGGCGACCAGCGGCCCAGGAAGACCGAGCCGGCGCTGTCGATGTGCGCGAGCAGTTCACGCGGTTCGGCGACGTTGAGGATCAGGTGCTCGGGCGCGTAGGCATTGCTGACCGCGGCCGCCTGCGCCAGCGAAGCGACGAGAATGACGCGGCTGGAGGCCAGCGCCCGGCGGGCGGTATCCGCGCGCGGCAGCTCGGCGACCTGGCGCTCGACCTCGGCCGCTACGGCAGCGGCCAACTGTTCGTCGTCGGTGACCAGAAGCACCTGCGAATCCGGGCCGTGCTCGGCCTGCGACAGCAAGTCGGCCGCGACGAAGCGTGCATCGGCCTCGCCGTCGGCGATCACCAGCACCTCGGACGGGCCGGCGGGCATGTCGATGGCCGGGCCGCCGGGCACGGCCGAGACCTGCTGCTTGGCCTCGGTCACCCAGCTGTTGCCGGGACCGAACAGCTTGTCGCAGAGCGGCACCGATTCGGTGCCCAGCGCCAGGGCGGCAATGGCCTGCGCGCCGCCAATGCGGTACACCTTGTCGATACCGCACAGTCGCGCGGCATACAGCACCGCCGGGTCGGCGCTGCCGTCGGCGCGCGGCGGCGTGCACAGCACCACCTCGGGGCAACCGGCCAGCTGCGCAGGCACGCCGAGCATCAGCGCCGTGGACGGCAGCGGCGCGCTGCCGGCCGGCACATACAGGCCGACCCGGGTCACCGGGCGCTGGATGCGTTCGCATACCACGCCGGGGGCCGTCTCCACGCGCACCGGCGCCGGCATGGCCGCGCGATGGAAGGCTTCGATGCGTACCCGCGCTTCGACGATGGCCTGCTTCAGGGCCGGGTCGAGTGTCGCCTCGGCTTTCGCGAAATCCGATTCCTCGACGGCGGCGTCTGCCAGCTCGCAACCGTCCAGGCGCACGGTCAGTGCGCGCACGCCGGCATCGCCGTCGCGGCGCACGGTCGCGATGATGTCGGCCACGGCCCGCGCGCGCTCGGCATTGGCCGCTTGCGCCGGCCGCGCCAGCACTGCCTCCCGGTCGGCAGCATTCATTGCGTTCCAGTCGACGGTCTTCATGCCAGCATCATCTCCACCGGCAGCACCAGCATGCCCTGTGCGCCGACCCGTTTCATGGCCTCCAGGTCCTGCCAGCTGACGTTGCCACTGCACACGCACTGCAGGGCGATGTCGTCGGGGCGACCCTCGATCGGCGTGACCGTGGGCACGGGACGACCCGGCAACAGGTCGACGATGGCATCCAGCGCCGCGCGCGGGGCCTTGAGCATGAGCAGGCGCGATTCGCGCACGTCAAGCACACCGTCCATGCGCCGCACCAGCAGTTCGATCAGGTCGCCACGCTCGTCGAGCGGCGGAACGGCGGCACCGGCCAGTACCGCCTCGCTCTGCATGATCACCACGGCCTCCTTCAGCTGGTTGGCGACCAGGGTCGCGCCGCTGGACACCAGGTCGCAGATCAGGTCGGCGGTACCCAGGCGCGGCGCGATCTCGACCGATCCGGACAGGGTGACGATCTCGGCCTCGACATCGTTGCGCCTGAGCCAGTCGCCCAGCAGGTTCGGGTAGGTCGTGGCGATGCGCTTGCCGGCCAGCTGCTGCGGGCCTTCCCATTCCTGGTCCTGCGGGATGGCGATGGACAGGCGGCAACCGCCGAAACCCAGCGAGCGCAACGCGCGATACGGCGCGCCGTCGGCCATGCCAAGTCCGGCCTCGTCGAGCACGTTGCGCCCGACCACGCCCAGGTCGCACACGCCGTCGGCGATCAGGCCGGGAATGTCATCGTCGCGCACCAGAAGCAGGTCCACGGCCATGTTCTCGCCGAAGCAGAAAAGCTTGTCGCGACTGGAGCGGAACTTCAATCCGCAGCGCGACAACAGCTCGCGCGAGGGATCGCCCAGCCGGCCGGATTTCTGCACGGCGATGCGCAGTCGGTCACGGGGCATCATGCGCGCGCCCTCTTTCCGGCCGCGTCACCGCCACGGCCGCGCGACGCGGCCTCGGCCGCCGCCAGGTAGCCGCCATTGCCGTCGCTGATGCAGCGTGCCACCCGGCCGATCGTGGTGATGCTGACCGCGGTGCGCTCGTGGATATCTCGGTAGGTGCGGCCTTCCAGCACCAGCGGGACCACGCTCCAGCGATCGGTCAGCGCCTCCAGCTCTGCGGGCGTGCACAGATCGCGCATGAAGGCGCGCATCTGCTCGACGCTGTCCAGCGCCAGCAGCGCCTTGCACAGTCCGGTTTCGGCCGCCTTGCGCGAGAGCCTGGGTTCCAGGTTTCGACGTTTCATAATGTATTAACGCGTTAGTACGTTGGCCGACATTCTAGGGACTGTGCCACGGGCCTGCAAGTCCGGTGGCCCACCCATGCCGGACGCCACGGTAGGGGTTATGCACATCGTCTGTGGAAAGCGCTGTACAGGGCTGTGGACAACCGGACCTCAGGCCTGTCCGATCAAGCACATGCACCTTGCTGGTCAATGCGTGACCACGCGACTCGGGACTCGGGGCTCGGCACGAGGCGTGTTGCTCACCGTACGTCCGCAGGGCAGACACGGCCTCGCCTGCTCTTTCCGAGGATCCGTCGGGGATGATCGCAGATGCAGTCATCCAGATATAAGACGGACATCGTCCGCCCTTCGCAGGGTCTTCCGCGTCGTCATCCTGCGGCAGCGGAGGCGGAGCGGTGCACGCTCGCCGCGACGGGTTGTCCACACGAGCTGTGTGCAGTCCTGGGAAAAGCCTGTGGACAACCCGGATTTTCCCTTTGCGATCAGGGCGCCCCACCACCCTGCTCAATGCTTGACCAGGGCGCTCAGTCGAGCAGCACGCCCTCGGCGACCAGCTGGCATACGCGGCGCACGTCGCCGTCCATGGGGCGGTCGCTGCGCAGGAAGGCGATGTGCTCGCGCAGGCGCTGCAGGGCGCGGCGCACCGGCTTGCCGGCGTGGAACTCCTCGGCCCCGGACAGCGCCTGCATCAACGCACGCACTTCGTCGGCAAACTGCGCATGCTGCGGATGGTCCTCGCGCGGGGCACCGACGATCTTGGCGGCCAGCGCCTGCCAGTCGCCCCGGCGTGCCAGGTCGCGCGCCGCGTTGAGCATGTCCTGGCGGTACTCCAGCGCCTGCGCGGCGGTGTACATCTCCAGGGCCAGCGTGTGCCCCAGGTCCTCGGTCATCTCCAGCACGTGGCGCGCCTCGTTGGCGCCCATGGAGACGTGGTCCTCGGCATTGGCGCTGGTCGGCACCGAGTACACCGAGGCCGGATGCGCGCGCGTGGCCAGGTCGTTGACCAGGGCTGCGGCGGTGTACTGCACGATCATGAAGCCCGAATCGGTGGCGTCCTCGTTGCCGGTCAGGAAGGCCGGCAGGCCGTCGTTGTTGGCCGGGTCCACCAGCTTGTTCAGGCGCCGCTCGGAGATCGAGGCCAGCACCGGGATCGCGGCCTTCACGTAGCTCATGGCCAGCGCCAGGGGCATGCCGTGGAAGTGCCCGGCGGAAATGACCTGGTCCTCGATGTGGCGCGGATTGTCCGCATCCGGGAACACCAGCGGGTTGTCGGTCACCGCGTTGAGCTCGATGTCGATCACGCGGCATGCCTGCGCCACCGCATCGCGCACCGCGCCGTGCACCTGCGGCGCGCAGCGCAGGCAGTAGGCATCCTGCGGCTGGTGCTTCTTGCCGCCCTTGAACGGCAGGAAGCGGCTGTAGAACGCCTCACGCCCGTGTCGCTGGTTCGCCGGCACCCAGTCCCAGTGGATATCGAACCGCTGGGCCTGCGCCTCGGGCGTGTCCCAGGCATCCACGGTCCACGGACGGAATTTCGGCACCAGGTGGTAGGGAATGTCGACCAGGGTCGAACCGTCCAGCAGCTCGCGCACACGTCGTGCGCTCTCGACCTGGCCCGGATGTGGACGCAACGCGTGCACTTCCTCGCGCAGCGCGCCGCTGCGTCCGGCGAAGGCATCCAGCGACATCGCCGCGGCCAGGTCGGCCGTGGCCAGGAACCGCTCCATGCGCTGCAATGCGAGTACCGCGGTGGCCAGCATCTGCGTGGTGCCGTTGTTGAGCGCCAGGCCCTCCTTGAACGACAGCCGCACCGGCGCCAGGCCGGCGCGCTCGAGCGCCTCGGCACCGGTCAGGCGCTCGCCCTCGAAAAAGGCCTCGCCGCCCCCCAGCAGCACGATGGCAAGGTGCGACAGCGGCGCCAGGTCGCCGGAAGCGCCCACCGAGCCCTTTTGCGGAATCACCGGGATCACCCCGCGATTGAGCAACGCCACCAGCGCTTCGAGCGTTTGCACGCGGATGCCCGAATGGCCACGCATCAACGTGTTGATGCGGATCACCAGCATGGCCCGCACCACCTCGACGGAGAACGGCTCGCCCACGCACACCGCGTGGGTGACGATGAGGTTGTGCTGGAGTTCTTCCATCAACGTGCCGTCCGGCGCGTCGGGATGGCCGCCGGCCAGCTCGTCGCGGGCACGGTGCGCGCCCAGCAGGCGGTCGGCATTGCTGCCGAAACCCGTGGTCACGCCGTAGATGGGTTCGCCGCAGTCGACCTTGTCGGCGAGGAATTCGGCCGCCCTGCGCACCTTGCCAAGTTGCCCCTCATCCAGCGCCACTCCGGTCCCGGCAGCCACCTGCGCAACCTGTGCACGGGTCAGGCCGTGACCGTCCAGAACGATCGCATCTTGCTTGCTCATGTGCGTACCTGCCGTTGTTCAGGCGCCGGCCACGGGCATGACCGCGGCTTGTTCCAGTTCCACGCGCAGGGTCTTGATCAGCTCCTCGCGCTTGACCTCGAACTGGTCGTTGCGGCGCATGTCCTTGACCGTCACGGTGCCCTTGCTCATTTCCTCGCTGCCCAGCACCAGCACGAAGCGGATGCCGGCGCGGTCGGCGTGCTTGAACTGCTTGCCCAGCTTGGCGGCCTCCATCACCGTCTCGGTGGCGATGCCCCCGGCGCGAAGCTCTCCGGCCAGCGCCAGGTAGTCGCTCATGTGGTCCTCGTCCATCTGCGTGACCAGCACCTGCACGGTGCTGTCGGCGGTAGAGATCAGGCCGGCCTCGCGCAGCTGCCAGAACAGGCGCGTGGCGCCGATGGAGATGCCCACGCCGGGCAGGTGCGACTTGGTGTACTGGCCGGCCAGATTGTCGTAGCGACCGCCCGAGCAGATCGAGCCGATCTGCGGATGCTCGTCCAGCGTGGTCTCGTAGACCATGCCGGTGTAGTAATCCAGGCCGCGCGCGATCGACAGGTTCAGGGCGAAACGTTCCTCGGGCACGCCCAGGTCGCGGACCATGGCCAGCACCTGCCTGAGTTCCGCGCGCCCTTCCTCGAACGTCTCGCTTCCCTCGCCCAGTCCGTCCAGTTTCGCGAAGGCATCCTGCAGCGAGCACGAACGCACCTGCACGAACTCGAGGATCTTCGAGGCGACCTCGGCCGACAGGCCGAAATCCTTGCCGGTCAGCGTGTCGCGCACGTAGTCGGCACCGCGCTTGTCCAGCTTGTCGACCTCGCGCAGCACCCGCATCTGCTGCTCGCCGTCGGCGATGCCCAGGCCCTCGAAGAATCCGCGCATCAGCTTGCGGTGGTTGAGCTGGATGGTGAACGGACCGATGCCCAGGTCGCGGAACACGCCGTGGATGACGGCCGGGATCTCGGCGTCGTAGCGGATCGACAGGTGGTCCTTGCCGATCACGTCGATGTCGCACTGGTAGAACTCGCGGAAGCGGCCGCGCTGGGCGCGCTCGCCGCGGTACACCCGCTGGATCTGGTAGCGCCGGAACGGGAAGCTCAGCTCGCGCTCGTGCTCGGCCACGTAGCGAGCCAACGGCACGGTCAGGTCGAAGCGCAGCGCCAGCTCCGGCTGGCCGTCCTTCTCCAGCGCACCGGTCGACTGCACGAAGTAGACCTGGCGCTCGGTCTCGCCGCCGGACTTGGTCAGCAGTACCTGGCTGAACTCCATCACCGGCGTCTCGATGGGAAGGAATCCGAACAGGCGGTAGTTGCGCTCGATGATCTCGAGCATGCGCTGGAAGGCGATCTGGTCGCGCGGCAGCAACTCGAGCACGCCGGGCATGGTACGGGCCTGGGTCTGCGCCATGGAATCCTCGTATCGCGGACTGTGTTGAAGGGGAAGCGGCCGGCGTGCGGATGGGCTGGTATCACCGGTCTGCCAGCCGCGTAGGTTAGCAGACTCCAGGTACCGATTCGGCATGCCGGCCTGTGCAAGGCTGTTGCCAGCCGCGTCCACTCGCATTATCATGCGCGGCTCCCGAGTCGGGGTGTAGCTCAGCCTGGTAGAGCGCTACGTTCGGGACGTAGAAGTCGCATGTTCGAATCATGTCACCCCGACCAAGTCTTTTGCATGAAAGGCCCCGGAATCGCCTGAAGCGGATCCGGGGCCTTTTTTGTGCGCCCGCCTACCGGCCCGGAGCAGCCCTCAGCGCTGCCAGGCAATGAGGCCCGACTCGGCCGGCAGGAACGCCTCGTCGTGCCAGGCGCGAACCCGGGGGGTGTAGCGGTCGCAGGGTCGCGCATCGGGCGCGATCGCGGTGAAGATGTAACCGCGGGCCGCCCCGGGAAGGCTGATGTCCATGGTCATCGGCAGGCAGACGGCCGGTCGCGTGGCGTCGGCATCGGCGTACAGTTCCACGCGAACATGCTCCGGGGCGATATCGCCCAGATACACCGGCACCTGCAGTCGGCAACCCTGCCCCTGCCCGCTCACCTCCATGGCGCCGAAGTGCACCTGGTGCCATTCGCCGGACAGGTTCTGTTCCCAGTCGTGCAGCTCGCGCGCGAGGCGGCCGCCGTCCTCGCGCCGGCGACGGTACGCGGCGGCGGCGGGCGCATAGAAATGGTCCAGGTATTCCAGAAGCATGCGATTGCAGCTGAATCGCGGGGCCAATTGCGACATGCTGGCACGCATGCGCGACACCCACGCACGCGGCACGCCGCCGGTATCGCGCTCGTAGAACGCGGGCACGACTTCCTGCTCCAGAATCCTGTACAGGCGACGGGCGTCCTCAGCGTAGCCGCCGTCGCCCGCGATCGCCCAGCCGCAATCGGGCTGGTACGCCTCGGCCCACCAGCCATCCAGCTCGGAGACATTGAGGCCGCCGTTGACCAGCGTCTTCATGCCGCTGGTGCCGCAGGCTTCCCAGGGCCGACGCGGCGTGTTGATCCAGACGTCCACGCCCTGCACCAGTTGCTGGGCCAGGGCCATGTCGTAGTCTTCCAGGAATACCGCGCGGCGGCGCACGTCGGGGCGGCGCATGAATTCCAGCCAGGCCTGCAACAACCGCTTGCCCTCCTCGTCGTCCGGATGCGCTTTGCCGGCCACGATCAGCTGTACCGGGTGTTGCGGATGGACGAGCAGCCGCGCCAGGCGTTCGGGATCGTCCAGCAACAGGTTGGGACGCTTGTACTCGGCAAAACGACGGGCCAGGCCCAGGGTCAGCACATTCGGGTCCAGGACCTGCGCCGACTCCTCCACCCGCTGGCGCGATTCGCCGCGTTGGCCAAGCTGCCAGGCCATGCGTTCGCGCGCATAGTGCACCAGGTCCGCGCGCTGGCTGGCCGCAAGCGCCCACAGGGTCTCGTCATCGCAGGCCGCCATGGTGCCGGTCAGCTCGCGCACGTCGCCCAGCCAGCGCGACTTGCCGCAGGCCCGGGTCCACAACCGGTCCGACCACTGCGAATCCCAGGACGGCACATGCACGCCGTTGGTGACGTGGCGCACCGGCACCTCGGGCCGCGGCCAGTGCGGATACAGGTCCTCGAACAGTTCCCGGCTCACCTCGCCGTGCAGGCGGCTCACGGCGTTGGTCTGGGCGCAACCGCGCAGCGCCAGGTAGGTCATGTTGAACGGTTCGGCATCGTCATCCGGATCACGGCGCCCGAGGGCCAGCAATTCGCGCAGCGGCAGATCGAAATACGCCAGGTAGTTGCGCGAATACTTGAAGATCAGCGAAGGCGGGAATACGTCGAAGGCCGCCGCCACCGGGGTGTGCGTGGTGAATACGTTGCCGGCGCGGGTAGCCCACCAGGCTTCCCGGAACGAGGTGCCGTGGCGAAGCATGAAGTGCCGGGCACGTTCGACCACCACCAACGCGGCATGGCCCTCGTTGAGATGGCAGATCTCCGGCTCGATCTCCAGGGCGTCCAGCATCATCCAGCCGCCGATGCCCAGCACCACCTCCTGCAGCAGGCGCAATTCCGTGCCGCCGCCGTACAGCTTGGCCGTAATGCCCCGGTCCGCGGCCCCGTTGCGCACGTCGTTGCTGTCGAGCAGGTACAGCCGTGCGCGCCCGACCACCGCCTCCCACACCCGCAGGTAGAGCGTGCGTCCGGGCAGTTCCAGCTCGATCTCCAGCCAGGCGCCGTCCGCGCCGATCACCGGCTGGATCGGCAGGCTGGTCGGATCGTTGTGCGGGTACAAGGCGTGCTGGCGACCACCGGTGTCGATGGTCTGGCGGAAATAGCCCTCCTGGTACAGCAGGCTGACGCCGATCAGGGGTATGTCCAGGTCGCTGGCCGTCTTCAGGTAGTCACCCGCGAGAACACCCAGTCCGCCCGCGTACAGCGGGAACGCCTCGCTGAGGCCGATTTCCATGGTGAAGTAGGCCACGGTCGGAAGCTTGCCACCGGCCTTTGCCGCACAATGACCGGGTTCGCCGTGGTAGCGCCTGCGGTCCTCGAGGGCCTGTTCCAGCTCACTGGCAAATCCGGCATCGTCCGCCAGGGCATCCAGATGCGACTGCGGCGCGTTCTGCAGCACGACCCACGGGTTTCGGGTGCGCTCCCAGAGCTCGGGTTCGATCCGCGTCCACAATGTGTCCAGCGCATGGTTCCAGGTCCAGCGCAGGTCCAGCGCGAGGTCGGTCAGGCCTTGCAGGCGGGCCGGAAGGTTGCGGGGGAGAAAGGCATGCATCGTGTTGTCCGTCCGTGCGACCCGGCTTCCGGCGGGAAGCGCAACGCCCCGGATCCGTCATTCATCCAGGATGCGCGAAATCTCGCGTTCGGCCTCGAACCAGTCGTCGAGCTGGCTGCCGTCCTCGAACCCTCGACGCTCGGCCCGGAAGTACGCGGCCTGGGCGATCATGGCGTGGCGGATGTCGCTGTCGACCCTTGGCGGGGCCTGGTTGCGTCCGCTCGAGGCGCGCTTCGCGGCCGTCGTCTTCCGGCCGGCACCTCCCTTCGGCGCCACCGGGGCAGATCCGGACTTGCCGACCTTCCCGGCCTTGCCGGAACGCGTCGTGGACGGCTTGTTCATGGAGGTGACCTCCTATCTGGAATGCTTGTCCAGTACCACGGATCGCCCCCCCGGGACGCGCTGGTCCCACGAGCCTACTCTGTTCTACAACCGCGCCAGGGCCTGCTGGCGTGCAGCAACGTTCTGCCCCGTCCAGGCCGATGCCTGCAGGAGCCGGCCTTCCCGCGCGGACTCCTTCTTTCGGTCCACGGCGCGGCCCGGCATGAGGCCGGCATACAGCTCGGCATATTCGTGTGCCGAACGCGACCAGCCGAAGTCGGCGGACATGGCCAGCTTGCGCATGTCTGACCACGTCTGCGGCCAGTCGCGATAAACCTCCAGGCAGCGATCGAGCGCAGACTCCATGGCTTCGCCGCTGGCCTGCTCGAACACGAATCCGGTCGACCCGATCGTGCGATGCGGCGGTTCGCCCGCATCGATGACGCTGTCGGCCAGCCCGCCGACGTGGCGGACGATGGGAATGGTGCCGTAGTGCATGGCATACAGCTGGGCCAGACCGCACGGTTCGAAGCGCGATCCATGCAGGAGCACGTCGGCGCCCGCATGCATGCGGTGCTCGAGGTCCTCCCGGTAACCGATGGTCACCGACAGGCGGCCGGGAAATTCGTTCACCAGCGCAGCAAGCCCCTGCTCCAGCGCATGCTCGCCGCGACCGTGGACGGCCACCTGCAAACGCGGGTGTCGCGTCAGCATGGAAGGCAGCCGCTCCAGCACCACGTCGATCATCTTCTGCTGGGTGAGCCGGCTCAGCGACACGGCAAGCGGAGCATCGGGATCCTGCAGCAATCCCAACTCCTTCTGCAATTGGCTCTTGCACACGCGCTTGCCCGAGACGTCCCCGGACGAATAGCGATGCGGCAGGAAGCGGTCGGTCGCCGGATTCCACGTCTGCGTATCGATACCGTTGAGGATGCCGCACAGGCGTTCGCCGCGATGCTGCAGCACGCCTTCCAGACCGAAGCCGAACTCCGTGGTCCGTATTTCACGCGCATAGGTCGGGCTGACCGTGGTCACCATGTCGGCGCCCACGATGCCGGCCTTGAGGAACGACAGCTGTCCGTAGTACTCGCCGCAATCGGCCGTCAGCATGTCCGCGGGCAGTTCGAGGTCCGGCGCGAGACCGAGCGGGAACAATCCCTGGAAGGCCATGTTGTGGATGGTGAAGACCGTGCGCGGACGATCCTTGCCGTACGCGCCGAGCAAACGCGGCACGAGACCGACGTGCCAGTCATGCGCATGCACGATGTCCGCCCTCCAGTCGAGATCGGCACGATCGACCGCGACCCGGGCGGCGACATGATTGAGCAGGGCGAAACGCCGCGCGTTATCCGACCAGTCGTGTCCACCAGGGTCCTGGTACAGGGAGCCGCTGCGACGGAACAGCTCGGGGCAGTCGACCAGCCAGACCGGCAATCCGGTCCCCGGCACACGCCCCTGGATCAATCGCGTGTGCAACCCGGGAAGCACTTCGCCAAGATCGAATTCGGCCTCGGGCGCAGCCAGGCGATCCAGCGCTTCGGGATAGGCCGGAAGCATAAGGCGCACGTCCATGCCCTGCCGGGAAAGTGCCAACGGAAGAGCACCGCACACATCGGCCAGCCCCCCAGTCTTCGCCAGCGGGTAGATTTCCGCGGCCACGAACATCACGCGCAGGGCACGGTTTCGTTCGCGGCCGGAAACGGGCGCTTCCGTGCCTTTTCGATGGGGGGGTGTCATGGCGTTCTCCCCGCCGGGAGTAAGGGGTATGGAGTGATCAAAGGCTACTCGTCGCACACGTGTCCATTTTGACCAGGGTCAAGCCATGAACACGATCTAACGAATGGCCGGTGTCGGCTTCCGGCTCCGGGCGTACACTGCCAGCGTCGGCAGTGTCAGCGTGTCGCGCGAGATTTGGCACCGCCAGCTACCCGGCCTGCGTCCGTCCACGGCACGCTGGTCCGGGCCACGCCGTTCGAGCCATTCCCGGAGCCGCCAGATGTCCCCGGATGTTCATGCCCACACGGGCGCAGGCACGAAGTTCGAGGCGACCATCGGTCCCTACCTCGGCCACACCCGTGTTGCCTACTTCTCCATGGAGATCGCGCTGCGCGCGGAGATCCATACCTATAGCGGCGGCCTCGGCGTGCTGGCGGGCGATACCGCCCGTGCCAGCGCGGACCTCGAACTGCCGATGGTGTTCGTCACCCTGCTTTGCCGCAAGGGTTACCTGCGCCAGGGCATCGACGACGAGGGCCGGCAGGTCGACCAGACCGACCCCTGGTCGCCGCAGGACTACGCCACCCCGCTGCGTGCCAAGGTGGCCCTGCTGATCGAGGATCGCGAAGTCTGGGTCCGGCCCTGGCTGTATCCGCTGGAAAGCCCGGTCGGCTACAGCATCCCGGTGCTGCTGCTCGACACCGACCTGCCGGAGAACAGCCCCGAGGACCGCGGCATCACCGACACCCTCTACGGCGGCGACGAGGTCTATCGCCTCAAGCAGGAAATCGTGCTCGGCATCGGCGGACTGCGCGTGCTGCTGGCGCTGGGCTTCCAGATATCGACCTACCACATGAACGAGGGCCACGCCGCACTGCTGGCGCTGGACCTGTTGCGCCGCTTTCCTCGCCCGCCGGACCAGATCGCGCCGGGCGAGCTGAAATACGACGTGGCACGCGTGCGCGAACAGTGCATCTTCACCACCCACACGCCGGTCGAGGCCGGGCACGACCGGTTTTCCTACGAGCTGTTCGGCCACCTCATGCAGGGCTACGTCGACCTGGGACAGGTGCGCCACCTGGCCGGCGAAAGCCTGAACATGACCCGTCTCGCGCTCAACCTCAGCGGCTACATCAACGGCGTCGCCATCCGCCACGCCGAAGTCACCACGCGCATGTTCCCCGGCTACGACATCCGCGCCATCACCAACGGCATCCACGCCCCGACCTGGGCCCACCCGTCGTTCGCGGAACTGTTCAACCGCCATTCGCACGTATGGGGCTTCCAGCCCGCCGTGATGGTGCGTTTCGACCAGCAACTTCCGGACGAGGACGTGTGGAAAGCGCACCAGTGCGCCAAGCAGGACCTGATCGAACTGGTCCTGCGCACGACCGGTCTGCGCCTGGATCCGGAACAGCCGTTGATCGGTTTTGCACGCCGCATGGCCGCCTACAAGCGCCCCGGACTGCTGTTCAGCGACCTCGAACGGCTCCGGAAGATCCATGCCGACCACCCCTTCCAGATGATCATCGCGGGCAAGGCCCATCCACGCGACGAACCGGCCAAGGAACTGATCCGCCAGGTCAACGAGGTGATCGGGGAACTGGCGCCGAAGATACGCATCGCCTTCCTGCCCAACTACGACTACGGCATTGCCTCGACCGTGATCGCCGGACCGGACATCTGGCTCAACAATCCGGAACCGCCGCTGGAGGCCTCCGGCACCAGCGGCATGAAGGCTGCCATCAACGGCGTGCTGAACCTGAGCGTGCTGGACGGCTGGTGGATCGAGGCCTGCATCGAGGGCGTGACCGGCTGGTCGATCGGCCGCGACGGTCACGAGCTGGCCGGTGCTTCCGCCGACGGACTCTACGACAAGCTCGAGCACGTGGTGCTGCCGCTGTACTACGAAGACCGCAAGCGCTGGATCTGGATGATGCGCCAGTCGATCAGCAAGATCGGCAGCACCTTCAATGCGCACCGCATGATGCGCCGCTACGCCACGGAAGCCTACCTGCCGAAACGGCCGGTGGCACGGACCGGACCCTATGTCCAGCCGAACAGCTGAACGCGCCCGCGACGCACACGAGTACGCTGCGCTCCAGCGGCTGTTGCGCGGCGTGCAGGACGACCCCTGTGCGGTCCTCGGCATGCACAGGGTCGGCAAGGACCGGGTCGTGGTGCGCTGCCTGCTCCCCGGCGCGGCGCAGGTCCAGGTGATCGCGCGCGACGGCGGGAACGAGGGCGGCGCACTGGACGTGATCGGGGACGGGCTGTTTGCCGGCACGCTGGCTGCGCCGCACGGCCCCTTCGCCTACCGTCTGCGCGTAACCGACGCACACGGGGTGCACGAACGCGACGACCCGTATGCCTTCCCGCCCCTGCTCGGCGACCTGGACTGTCATCTGCTGGCCGAGGGCCGGCACTGGAATGCCTATGACTGCCTGGGCGCCCACCCGCGGGTGATCGACGGCATCGAGGGCACCGCCTTTGCGGTGTGGGCACCGGATGCTCAGCGGGTCAGCGTGGTCGGTGCGTTCAACGGCTGGGACGGACGCGTGCACGTGATGCGACGACGCATCGAATGCGGTGTGTGGGAGCTGTTCCTGCCCGGCATCGGCGCAGGCGAACTGTACAAGTACGAGGTGCGCACCCGGGGCGGAGAACGGGTGCTCAAGGCCGATCCGTATGCCTTCCGCAGCGAGACGCCGCCGGAAACCGCCTCGGTCGTCACCGCCGCGCCTGAATTCGCCTGGACCGATGCCGAATGGATGGCAGCACGTGCGGATCTCCATCCGCCATCGAGTCCCGTCTCGATCTACGAAGTGCACCTGGGTTCCTGGCGCCGCCATCCCGACGGCCGCCCGTACAGCTACCGGGAGCTGGCCGAGCACCTGATCCCGTATGCGCGGGACATGGGCTTCACCCACCTGGAACTGCTGCCGGTCAACGAGCACCCCTTCGGCGGATCCTGGGGCTACCAGCCCACCGCGCTGTTCGCGCCCACGGCCCGCTGGGGCACGCCGAACGACCTGCGGTACTTCATCGACCGCTGCCACGCCGCCGGCCTGGGCGTGCTGCTGGACTGGGTCCCGGCCCACTTTCCGCGCGACGGCCACGGCCTGGCCCGCTTCGACGGCACGTGCCTGTACGAACACGCCGATCCGCGCCGCGGCCACCATCGCGAGTGGGACACCCTGGTCTACAACTACGGCCGCCGCGAGGTCGCCAATTTCCTCATCGCCAACGCGCTGTACTGGCTGCGCACATTCCATCTGGACGGCCTGCGCGTGGACGCGGTCGCCTCGATGCTGTACCTGGACTACAACCGCGAACCCGGCCAGTGGCTGCCCAACGAACACGGCGGCAACGAGAACCTGGAAGCGGTCGCATTCCTGCGCCTGTTCAACGAGACCGTCCACCGCGAGGCGCCCGGCGGCGTGATGACCTTCGCCGAGGAATCGACCTCCTGGCCGATGGTCACGCGGCCCACGCACCTGGGCGGCCTGGGCTTCGACTTCAAATGGAACATGGGCTGGATGAACGACACCCTGTCCTACATGCGCCACGATCCGGTGCACCGGCGCTACCACCACGACCTGCTGACCTTCGGCCTGCTGTACGCCTTCAGCGAGCACTTCGTGCTGCCGCTCTCGCATGACGAGGCGGTGCACGGCAAGGGCTCGCTGCTGGGCAAGATGCCCGGCGACCGCTGGCAGCGGCTGGCCAACCTGCGCACCTACCTGGCCTTCCAGTACACCCAGCCCGGCAAGAAGCTGCTGTTCATGGGTGGGGAATTTGCCCAGGAACGCGAGTGGAACCACGACGCCGGGCTGGACTGGACGCTTGCTGAACGATCCGGCCCATGCCGGCATGCAGCGGATGCTGCGCGACCTCAACCGGCTCTATCGCTCACGGCCCTGCCTGCATCGCCGCGATACCGACGGCCGCGGCTTTCACTGGATCGACTGCAACGACACTGAGCAAAGCGTGCTGGCCTGGCGTCGGATCGGCGACGATGTGCGCGACTTCGCCGTGGTCGCATGCAACTTCACCCCGGTGCCGCGCCACGGCTATCGCGTCGGCGTGCCGGTCCCCGGCCGCTACCGCGAGGTGTTCAACAGCGACGCCGCGGACTACGGCGGCAGCGGCATGGGCAATGCCGGCAGCGTGGAAACCGCCGCCGTGCCCTGGCACGGACAGACACAATCGCTGACGTTGACGCTGCCACCGCTGGCCGCCCTGGTGCTGGTGCCGCCCGGCTCCTGATGCACGCACGATGATGCCGGAGCGGCCGACCCTCGATCCCGGGACCCCGACGCCGCTGGGCGCGACCTGGGACGGCCACGGCGTCCACTTCGCGGTGTTCTCGCGTCACGCAGAGAAGATCGAGCTGTGTCTGTTCGATGGCGCCGGCCACCGCGAGACCGCGCGCCTGGCCCTGCCTGCGCGCAGCGGCGACGTCTGGCACGGCTACCTGCCGGGTGCAGCACCGGGTCTGGCCTACGGCTACCGCGCGCATGGTCCCTACGCGCCGTCGCAGGGACACCGCTTCAACCCGCACAAGCTGCTGCTCGATCCCTACGCGCGCATGCTGAGCGGTCGATACGAATGGCACGATGCGGTCCACGGCTATCGCGACGGCACCCCCGACGCCCCGCACGCACTCGACACCCGCGACAGCGCCCCCTACGTGCCGAGATGTCGAGTCGTCCAACTGCCGGCGAACGGCGAGCGGCCACCGCGACCGCACACGCCGTGGCACGACACCGTGATCTACGAAGTGCACCCGCGCGGATTCACCCAGCTGCATCCGGACATCGACCCGGCCCTGCGCGGCACGCTCGCGGCCCTGGCCGAACCGGCCCTCATCGACCACTACCGGCGCCTGGGCATCACCGCACTGCAACTGCTGCCGACCGCCGCCTTCCTCGACGAACTGCACCTGGTGCGCCACGGGCTGCGCAACTACTGGGGCTACAACCCCATCGCCTTCATGGCCCCGCATGCACCCTACCTCGGCAGCGGTGGCATCGGGCCGTTCGTGGCCGTGATCGACCGCCTGCACCGCGCCGGGCTGGAAGTGATCCTGGACGTGGTCTTCAACCACACCGCCGAGGGCGATGCGCGCGGCCCGACCCTGTCCCTGCGCGGCCTCGACAACGCCGTCTACTACCGGCTCGAGCCCGGCCATGCGCAGCGCTATCGCGACACCACCGGCTGCGGCAACACGCTGGACCTGTCGCAGCCGGTGGTGGTCGACCTGGTGCACGCCGCGCTGCGCCACTGGGCCTGCGAGATCGGCGTGGACGGGTTCCGATTCGACCTGGCCGCATCGCTCGTGCGCGACGGCGACGGTCGCTTCGACCCCGCCGCACCGCTGCTGCAACGCATCGCCGGCGACCCCGACCTGCGCGACCTGAAATGGATCGCCGAACCCTGGGACCTGGGCATGCCGGGATATTTCCTCGGCGCATTTCCGCCGCCCTTGGCCGAATGGAACGACCGCTATCGCGACGCGACCCGCCGATTCTGGCGGGGCGACGCGGGCCTGCGCGGCGAACTGGTCACGCGCCTGGCCGGCTCCAGCGACGTGTTCGCATCCGAAAGCCGTGCCTCCTGGGCCAGCCTCAATTTCGTCACCGCGCACGACGGCTTCACCCTGGCCGACCTGACCGCCTACGCGCACAAGCACAACCTGGCCAACGGCGAGGACGACCGCGACGGCAGCGACGAGAACTGGAGTCGCAACGGCGGCGTGGAAGGTCACAGCGACGATCCGGACGTGCTGGGCTGGCGGCGGCGCGTGCGCCAGTCGCTGCTGGGCACGCTGCTGCTCTCGCGCGGAACGCCGATGCTGCGCGCCGGCGACGAGCTGTCGCAGACCCAGTACGGCAACAACAACGCCTACTGCCAGGACAATCCGCTGAGCTGGCTGGACTGGAGCGCGCGCGGCGACCCGTGGCGCGACCTATGCACTTTCCTGGAACAGGCGACCCGGCTGCGACGGCAGTTGCGGCTGCTGCACGGAGACCGGCACTTCACCGGTCGCGCACTGGCCGATGCCCCGGACCTGAAGGACGTGGCCTGGCTGGAGCCGGACGGCGCCGAGGTGGATGACGGCGGCTGGCACGACGACCGCCGGCGCGCCCTGGCCATGCGGGCCAGCGGAGCGGTCTCCGGGAACCCGCCCGTGCGCGAGCACCTGTTCCTTGCCTTCAATGCCGCCGACGCCATGCAGTCCTTCCGCCTGCCGTCCGCGCCCGGCGTGGACGACTGGCTGGTGGTGCTCGACAGCAGCGCGCCGCCGCATCCGCGCGCCGGTGCGCTGCATGCCCCCGGCGAAACGGTGGAGACGGCAGGAGGCGGCTTGCTGGCGCTGGTGCCGCGACACGCTGACGGCCTCGGCGTACCCGAACCCCTGCGGGCACGGGCCCGTGCGGCCGGCGTGTCCGCGGTCTACACCGACATTGCCGGCCATCGCCTGCAGGTCCCCGCACAGGGGCTGTCCCGGATCCTCGAGGCCCTCGGCGACACTAGGCCGGAGGCACGAACGGCGACCCCCGCCCTGCCCGGGTCGGCCCCTGCCCGTCCCGCCCGATGCTGGCTGCCCGAAAGCCTGGCCCAGGCGCCAGGGCGCTGGGCGCTCTCGGTGCAGGTGTACAGCCTGCGTTCGCCGCAAGGCTGGGGCATCGGTGATTTCGAGGACCTGGCGCAAGTGCTGGAGGTGGCCGCCGACGCCGGCGCCGACGGCGTGCTGTGCAGCCCGGTGCACGCGCTGTCGCCCAGCCAGCCGCAGCGCGCCTCGCCGTATGCCCCGGTCAACCGCCTGATGCTCCACCCGCTGCTGATCTCGATCGAGGAAGCCGCGCGCGAGGATGTCCCCGAGGCCCTAGGCACGTTCGCAGACCGGCCGGATGTACGCCAGGAACGCCTGCGCCTGAACGAAGCCGACCACATCGACTACCCCGCCGTGGCTGCATTGAAGATGCGCGCCCTGCGCCACCTGCATGGCGCCTTCCGGCAGCGGCACCTGGACCCGGGACCGACTCCGCTGGGCGAAGCCTTCCAGCGCTTTCGCCGCGACGGCGGCCGCATGCTGCGCGACCACGCCGTGTTCGAGGCCCTGCACGCGCATTTCGCCGAACAGCTGGGCCATCCGGTGCCCTGGACGCAGTGGCCGGCCGCCCTGCGCGATCCGCGCTCGCCGGAAACGGAAGACTTCGAGCACCGGCATGCGCGCTCGGTGGAGTTTCATGCCTATCTGCAATGGCTGGCGCGAAGGCAATGGCGGGCCGCGGCGGCGCGGGGGCGTGCGCGCGGCATGGGCCTGGGCCTGATCGCCGATGTCGCGCTGGGCGCCGACCTGGACAGCGTCGAGGCCTGGCAGTGGCCGGGCCTGGTCGCCCTGGACGCGGAACTGGGCGCACCGCCGGACGATTTCGCCCCGCAGGGACAGCGCTGGGGCGCGCCGCCGTGGCGTCCGCAGCGCCTGGCGGAAACGGACTTCGCCCCCTTCGATGCGTTGCTGGACGCGAACATGCGCGAGGCCGGCGCCATCCGCATCGACCACATCCTCGGCCTGCTGCGCCAGTTCTGGATTCCGCGCGGCGCCGGACCGGAACAGGGCGCCTACGTCGCCTACCCACTGGAGGCACTGCTCGAACGCGTGGCCGAGGCCAGCCGGCGGCACCGCTGCGCGGTGATCGGCGAGGACCTGGGCAACGTGCCCGACGGCCTGCGCGAACGCCTGGCACAGGCGCAGGTGCTGGGCTTTCGCGTGACCTGGTTCGAACGCGACCGCGCGGGCCGGTTCCGTCCGCCCGACTCCTATGTGCCGCTGACGGCGGCCTCGATCTCCACCCACGACCTGCCGACCGCGGCGGGCTTCCGCAAGGGCCTGGATATCGACGAGCGCATCCGGCGCGGCCTGTTCCTGTCCGCCGAACAGGCCGCCACGGCCAGGCACGCACGCGACCGGGCGCTGACCGCCCTGCACACGGCACTGGCGCCGTACGAACCGGGCCTGAGCGAAACCGGCTTCACCCTGGCCCTGCACCGCCATCTGGCTGCCTGTACCAGCCGCCTGGCGATCGTGCAGATCGAGGATGTGCTGGGCGTGCAGCGGCAGGCCAACCTGCCCGGACTGGGCGACGAGACGCCCAACTGGCGCCAACGCCTGCCGGTCGGCGTCGATGCCCTGGCCGGCGACGCGCGCCTGCGGGCCACGTCGGCAATCTTCGCCGCGCGGGCCGGGCGCTGACGTCTGCCGGATCGCACCGGGCCGACACGGCCCCGTGCGCCACCGCCACTGGAATTGATTTGCGTCATGCTGCCGCGGCGCACGCCGGCGTAGCGTGACCCCATGACGATGTGGAGCGCACCAGAGGCCACCACGCCGACCGGACAGGTCGAAATGGTGCAGGGTTCGGTCGTCGACGTTCGCTGCGACCGGCTGCCGCCGCTTCGCCGTGCCCTGCAGACACAGGTCGGCGATGCCACGCTGACGCTGGAAGTGCAGCACGAACTGGACCCCCGCCGCGTGCGCACCCTGGCCCTGGGCCGGACCGCCGGCATCCGCCGCGGGCAGCCGGTCTTCGATACCGGCGCGCCGCTGCGCGTGCCCGTCGACGACGCGGTGCTGGGCCGCCTGCTGGACATGTTCGGACGTCCGCTGGACGGCCAGCCGCCGCTCGCGGGCGGGCAGTGGCTGCCGGTCACCGGACACCGCCGCCCGCTGGCCGACAGCATGCCGTTGCGCGGCATCATGGAGACCGGCATCAAGGTCATCGACCTGCTGTGCCCGTTCGCCCGCGGCGGCAAGACCGGACTGTTCGGCGGCGCCGGCGTGGGCAAGACGGTACTGATCATGGAGTTCATGCACGCCATCGTGCACCTGCACCGCGGCGCCAACGTGTTCGCCGGCGTCGGCGAGCGCATCCGCGAGGGGCACGAGCTGTGGCACGACATGCGCGAGGCCGGGGTCATGCCGCACACCCTGATGGTGTTCGGGCAGATGGACGAATCGCCCGGCGTGCGCTTTCGCGTCGGCCTGACCGGCGTCACCTACGCCGAGCACCTGCGCGACACGATGGGTGGCGACGTGCTGTTCCTGATGGACAACGCCTTCCGTTTCGCCCAGGCCGGAAGCGAAGTCTCCGGGCTGCTCGGACGGATGCCGGCGACGGTCGGCTACCAGCCCACGCTGCTCTCGGAGATCGCCGAGCTGGAGGAACGCATCTTCTCCACGCGCGAGGGCAGCATCACCGCGGTGCAGGCGGTGTACGTGCCCGCCGACGACATGACCGATCCGGCCGTGGTCGCGATCCTGGCGCATCTGGACACCAGCGTGATCCTTTCGCGCAACCAGGCGGCCCGGGGCATCTATCCCGCGGTCGACCCGCTGGCCTCGCGCAGCCGCCTGCTGGATCCGTCGGTGGTCGGCGAGCGGCACTACCGCGTGGCCGCCGCCGTGCGCGAACACCTGGCCCGCTACCAGGAACTGGAAGACGTCATCGCCATGCTCGGCATCGAGGCCCTGTCCGCTTCGGACCGGCAACGGGTGCTGCGCGCCCGGCGACTGCAGCGCTACCTCGCGCAGCCGTTCCACGTGACCCGCGCCAGCAGCGGCATCGACGGTGCCAGCGTGCCGCTGGAGGGCACGCTGGACGACTGCGAGGCCCTGCTCGACGGACGCTACGACCGGGTCCCGGAGGCGCAGTGCTACATGCGCGGACGACTCGCGGAGGCACCGGCATGAGCAGCTTCGCCGTCCACGTGCTCAGTCCGCGAGCCAGCGAACGGCTGGAGGACATCGAGGCCTTCGTCGGCGAGGACGCCAGCGGGCAATTCGGGCTGCGTGCCCGCCACGAGCGTTTCATCACGGTGCTGGTCCCGGGCCTGTCGCGGCTGCGTCATGCCGACGGGCACACCGAATACCTGGCCCAGTCCGGCGCGGTCGCACACTTTGCCGACAACGGCCTGGTGCTGGCCTGCCGAGACTACATCCGTGGGCCGGACGCGCAGGCGCTGGGGGTTGCGCTCGAGGAGCGCATGGCGGCCGAGGAACAGGTGCTGCGCGAGGCGCACGCGCATCTGGAGCAACTGGAACGCGAAATGTTGCGTCGCCTTTGGCAACTGCAGAAGGAGGCACGTCGATGACCTCGCCGGCCGACCGCGACTGGCGCGACCTGGTGCACCGCCAGGCCCGCCGCATCACCCGGGCGCGGCGCGAGCGCCGCGGCCTGATCGGGCAGTCGCTGTACCTGGGCACCCTGGGCATCGTGTTCGTGCTGCCGGTCGTGGCGGCCACGTACCTGGGCCTGTGGATCGACCAGCAGCTGCCCGGCTATTCGGTGCGCGGCACCCTGTCGGGCATCGTCATCGGCCTGGTGGTCGGCGCCATCGACGTGTACCTGATCGTGCGCGAGGACACATGATGGAAACACCCGTCATCCTGCTGCGTTTCGGACCGCTGGTGCTGACCGGCACGGTGGTGGTCACCTGGGCCCTGATGGCGTTGCTGGTTGGTACCAGCTGGCTGGTCACGCACCGGCTTCGACTCGACCCCGGCCGCTGGCAGAGCGTGCTGGAAGGGGCGGTCCTGGCCATGCAGGACGCCATCGAGGCGGTGGCGCCGGGCCGTGCGCGCATGCTGCTGCCCTTCATCGGCACGCTCTGGCTGTACCTGGGCCTGGCCAACCTGACCGGCCTGGTGCCGGGCCTGCATTCGCCGACCGCACAGCTGTCGGTCACCGCGGGCCTGTCCCTGCTGGTGTTCCTGGCCACCCCCTGGTTCGGCATCCGCGCCGCCGGCCTCGTGCCCTACCTGCGCCATTACGTGCAACCCAATCCGATCCTGCTGCCGTTCCACGTCATCAGCGAACTGTCGCGCACCCTGGCGCTGGCCGTGCGCCTGTTCGGCAACATCATGAGCCTGGAGATGGCGGCGCTGCTGGTGCTGCTGGTGGCCGGCCTGCTGGTGCCGATACCGATCCTGATGCTGCACGTGGTCGAGGCCCTGGTGCAGGCCTACATCTTCGGCGTGCTGGCGTTGGTGTACGTCGCCGGCGGCCTCGAATCCCAACCCGCACTTCGTCCCGACGAAGGAGATTGACCGACATGAACGACATGAGTGTGTTCGCCCTGGCCTCGACCGTGGGAGCCCTGCTCGCCATCGCCCTGGGCGTGATGTTCCCGGCGTTGGCCATGGGGCGTTCGATCAGCCGCGCGCTGGACGCCCTGGCCCGTCAGCCGGAAGCGGAAAAATCGATCCTGCGGGCACTGTTCATCGGACTGGCCATGGTCGAGTCGCTGGCCATCTACGTGCTGGTCATCGTGCTGATCGTGCTGTTCCGCAACCCGCTGCTGGCCTACCTGGTCCACTGAGCGGGGGATCTCGCCGTGACATTCGACTGGTCCACGTTCGTACTGGAAATCGTCAATTTCCTGATCCTGGTCTGGCTGCTCAAGCGCTTCCTGTACAAGCCGGTGCTGGAGATGGTCGAGCGACGCCGGGCATCGGTCGAGAAGACGCTCGGCGATGCCGAGGCCGCCCGCGACGAGGCCCGCCGCCTGCAGCAAGGCTACGAGGCACGCGACGCGCAGTGGCAGCAGGAACTGGCCCAGCGCCGGCAGGCCCTGGACGGGATGCTGCAGGCCGAACGGGAAAAACGCATGCAGGCCCTGGCGAGCGAACTGGAGACCGAACGCGAGCGCCAGCGCACCCGCGAGCAGCGCGAGCGTGCCGCCCACGAGCAGGTCCTTGAGGCCCAGGCGGCCGGACAGGCCACGCGCTTTGCCGCGCGGTTGCTCGAACGACTGGGCGGTCCCGCGCTGCAGTGCAGGATCCTGGACCTGCTGGTGGAGGACCTGGGCACGCTGGCGGACGACCGCGTCCAGGCCCTGCGCGCGGCCGCGGACACGGCCGGGCAGACCCTGATCACCAGCGCGACGGCCCTGTCGGCCGCCGATCGCCAGCGGCTCGAGCTGGCCCTGGAAGCGCGGCTGGACCACCTGCCTCCCCCGACGTACGCGGAATCCGCCGACCTGGTGTCCGGGATCCGCATCGGCATCGGCGCCTGGGAACTGGACGCCAGCCTGGCAGGGGAACTGCATGCATTCGCGGAGTCGGCGCACCATGACTGATGCGCCCTCCGCCCCCTCGCTGCTGCAGGTCCGCGATCACTGGCTCGACCGATTACCGCTTCGAACTTCGCGTGCGCGAGAGCGGCACGGTGGTCTCGATCGGCGACGGCGTGGTCTGGATCCGCGGGCTGCCCTCGGCGGCGCTGGAGGACATCGTGATCCTGGAGGACGGCGGCGACGCGCTGATCTACCACCTCGCGCCCGACCGCATCGGTGCGATCCTGCTCGATGCCGGCCGTTCGCCCCGCGCCGGCGCGCGCGCGACCCTGTCCGGAAGGCGCCTGCAGATCGGGACCGGGGACGCCCTGCTGGGCCGCGTGGTCGATCCGCTCGGTCGCCCGCTGGACGGCGGCGACACGCCACGCACCGGTGCGGTCCGCGACCTGGAAGGCCCCTCGCCACCGCTGCTGCGACGCACGTTCGTGGACCGGCCGCTGTTCACCGGCAACAAGATCCTCGACACCCTGGTCCCGATCGGCCGCGGCCAGCGCCAGCTGATCATCGGCGACGACGGCACCGGCAAGAGTGCACTGGCCATGGACACCGTGCTGCGGCAGCAGGGCGAGGACGTGCATTGCGTGTACGTGCTGATCGGCCAGAAACGCTCGGACGTGGCCGCGGTGATCGCCACGCTGCGCGAACACGACGCGATGGACTA
The DNA here is from genome assembly GCA_963817755.1 of uncultured Gammaproteobacteria bacterium. Classification (GTDB taxonomy): domain Bacteria; phylum Pseudomonadota; class Gammaproteobacteria; order Xanthomonadales; family Rhodanobacteraceae; genus Oleiagrimonas. The sequence continues at coordinate 191,021 of CAWFPB010000003.1, read as the reverse complement.
CAGCACCGTGGTCGTGGCCGCGGCCGACGACCTGCCGGGCATGAAGTACCTGGCGCCGTTCGCGGGCTGCGCGATCGCCGAGGCCTGGATGGAAGCCGGGCGCGACACCCTGGTGGTCTACGACGACCTCGGCACGCACGCCAAGGCCTACCGCGAGCTTTCCTTGCTGCTGCGCCGACCGCCGGGCCGCGAGGCCTATCCCGGCGACATCTTCTACCTGCATGCACGCCTGCTCGAACGCGCCACCGCCCTGGCCGCCGAGCAGGGCGGCGGCAGCATGACGGCGCTGCCCATCGTGCAGACCGAGCAGGGCGAGATCGCCGACTACATCCCCACCAACCTGATCTCGATCACCGACGGCCAGGTGTTCCTGGACCAGCGGCTGTTCGCCCAGGGCCAGCTGCCGGCCATCGACGTCGCGCGCTCGGTCTCGCGCATCGGCGGCAAGGCACAACCGGCGAACCTGCGCGAGCAGGCCGGACGCACCAAGCTCGACTACCTGCAGTTCCTGGAACTGGAGGTGTTCACGCGCTTCGGCGCCCGACTGGAAGCCGGGGTGGCCGAACGCATCCGCCGCGGCCAGGTCCTGCGCCGTGCGCTGCGCCAGCCGCGCTTCGAGCCGTGGCCGGCCAGCGCGCAACTGGCCTGGCTGGTGGCCTACAACGAGGGCCTGCTCGAGCGCCTGGACCCGGAGAACGTGCCGGCCGCAATGCAGCGCCTGCGCGAAGCCTGCCTGCGCGAGCCCGTGGCCCTGGGCGATCCGTTGGAACGCTGGCGCGAGCGCGTGCATGCCTGGCTGGAGGATGGCAATGGCGAAGTGGCGTGAACTGGGCCGGCGCATCGAGGCCCTGGACGAGATCGACGAGATCCTCACGGCCATGCGCAGCCTGGCCTTCATCGAGGTGCGCCGGCTCGCCGACGGTGCACAGCGGCGACACGACACCATCCAGGCCATCGAGACCGCAGTCGCCGACCTGGCCGGCCATTTCCCCCACGTATGGCCGGCCGCGCGACCGGCCTTCGAGCTGACCGTCGCGCTCGGATCCGAACGCGGGCTGTGCGGCGACCACAACGAACGCATCGCCACGGCCCTGGAGCAGGCCGAACGGGCACCTGACGACGAACTCCTGGCGGTCGGCGCCCAGCTGGCACAGCGCCTGGACGAGCGCGGCGTGGCGCACGCCGCCCTGCCCGGCCCCGCCATGGACGAGGACGTGCCGCAGGCACTGGCCGGCATCGTCGCGGCGGTGGAGGAACGGACCCGGTCCGGGCGCGAGGCCATCCCCGGCCTGCGCGTGCTGCATCTGGATGGGGACGGCGAGGTGCGCCTTCGCCAGGTTTGGCCGATGCCGGCCCTGCCCGCCGAACCGCGCTGGCGCGGCAGGCCCGACCGGCTCATCGAGCCGCGGACGCTGTTTGCCTCACTGGTCGACCACTACGTGTTCACCGCGCTGGACGTCGCCCTGCGCGCCTCGCTGCTGGCCGAGAACCGCAAGCGCCTGGACCAGATGAGCGCGGCCATCGACCGCCTTCGCGAACGCCAGGACGGACTGGCCAGGGATCGCCGGCGCGCGCGCCAGGAGGCCATTACCGAGGAAATCGAGGTCATCCTGCTGGGGACGCTTCCCGCGGCAGAGACCCGGGACACGCACGGACCGCCCTGACCGCCCCCGAGGACACCGCTCACATGGTCTGCGTGGGCTTTTCCGACCCCAGCTGGCCACCGAGGATCGACTCGATCTTGGTCCGCGCGGTTTCGCCGTCGGAACTGTCGTTGAACTGGATGCCGATGCCGGCGGTGCGGTTGCCCTGGGCGCCGACGGGCGTGATCCACACCACCTTGCCGGCCACCGACAGGCGCTCGTTGATCTCGACCAGGCTCAGCAGCAGCACCACCTCGTCGCCGAGGTCGTAGCGCTGCGCCGTGGGCACGAACAGGCCGCCGCCCTTCAGGTAGGGCATGTAGGCGTTGTACAACGCCCCGCGATCCTTGATTTTCAGCGACAGGATGCCCTGTCGCGCTGCACCTGCCACGCTCATGTCGCTACCTCCGGTTCGCGCTGAGCTTGTGCCATCGCCGCTTCGTGGTCAAGGCCGTGCCGGGCCCTCATCGCCAGGCTGTGAGCAATTCGAGCATCAGCAGGTCCTTGCGCAGCGGCCCGTTCAGGGCCTCGCGGGCCTGGTTGGCCTTCAGGTACCAGTCGGCCAGTTGCTCGTCGGACAGCTGCGATCCAAGTGCACCCGGCTGACCGGCGGCACGCCGGCGCAGCTCTTCCACGATGGCCCGGGCGGCAAACCACAGGCGCTGCGCGGCCTCGCCGGCGACCCAGTCCGCGGCGATCGCGCCGGGTTCGCCGCGCCCCTCGGCCAGGGCACGCAGGTCGGCGCGCACCTTGTCGCGTTCGGCCAGCAGGCCCTGATCGGCCCAGCGCCGGGCCAGGCCCGGATTGCCGCCGGCCGCCTCCAGCGCGGAGGCGGCGTCGGCGACACCGGCCTGCTGCAGCCAGGCCTGCGCGGTGGCGGCATCGGGGAGGCGGAACTCGATCCGCTGGCAGCGGCTGCGGATGGTGGCCGGCAGGCGCCAGGGCGCGTCGGCGACCAGGATCAGCAGGCTGGAGGCATTGGGTTCCTCCAGCGTCTTCAGCAGCGCATTGGCCGCCGAAGCATTCATGACGTCGGCCGGATCGATGCAGGCGATCTGCCAGCCACCGAACTGGCTGGCCTTGCTCAGCCGTTCGGACAGCGCACGGATCTGCTGCACCACGATCTCCTTGCGCAGCACGCCGTCGCTGCGCTCCTCCAGGCCGACGCGGATGCGGTCCGGATGCGTGCCGGCGTCCAGCAATGCGCAGCTACGGCACTGTCCGCAGGCATCGCCGCCGGAGGGGCTCTGGCACAGCAGCCCACGCTGCAGGCGTTCGCTGAAGCCGCGCTTGTCCAGGCCGGACGGTCCGCTCAGCAGCAGCGCATGCGGCAGCGATCCGCGTTCGCGGCGTTGCTGCAGGCGCTGCCAGGCTTCGGTGTGCCAGGGGGGCGCCATGCTCATGCGTGCGTACCGTGCTGCAGCGGTTCGATCGCGGCGATGGCCGCGGCCAGCACCTGCTGCGGCGACTGCGAGGCATCGAGCACGCGGAAGCGGCGGGGCTGTTCGGCCGCGCGCGCCAGGTAGGTCGCGCGGATGCGTTCGAAGAAACCGGTTTGCTCGCGTTCGATGCGGTCCGCATCCCCGCCTCGCCCGGCGGCGCGTTCGCGTCCGGTGGCCACCGGCAGGTCCAGCAGCAGGGTCAGGTCCGGCTGCAGGTCCTGTGCGGCCCAGCGCTCGAGTTCGGCGATGCGCTCGCGCGGCTGGCCGCGACCGCCGCCCTGGTAGGCGTAGCTGGCATCGGTGAAACGGTCGCACACCACCCAGCGCCCGGCCTCCAGCGCCGGACGGATGCACTCGCGCACCAGCTGCGCGCGCGCGGCGAACATCAGCAGCAGCTCGGATTCGGCGCAGATGCCGCGAAGTTCCGGATCCAGCACCAGCGCACGCACGCCCTCGCCCAGCGCGGTGCCGCCGGGCTCGCGCGTGAACAGCGGGTCGATGCCGCGCTCGAGCAGATGCGCGCGCAGCCCCTCGAGCAGCGTGCTCTTGCCCGCGCCCTCGCCACCTTCCAGGGTGATCAGCCGCCCGTTCATCGCTGGCCTCCGCTGCAGTGCTTGAGCTGGTAGCAGCGTACCGCGCGGTCGTGCTGGGCCAGGGTGTCGGAGAACACGTGGGTACCGTCGCCACGCGCCACGAAGTACAGCGCCTTGCCGTGTGCCGGGTGCAGCGCGGCGACGATCGCCGGCTTGCCCGGCAGGGCGATCGGGGTCGGCGGCAGGCCCGCGTGCATGTAGGTGTTGTACGGGGTGTCGGTTTCCAGGTCGCGCCGGGTGATGTTGCCGTGGTACTTGCCGCCCATGCCGTAGATCACCGCGGGATCGGTCTGCAGGCGCATGCCCATGCGCAGCCGGCGCACGAAGACCCCGGCGATGCGTGCCCGCTCGCTGGGCTGGGCGGTCTCCTTTTCCACGATCGAGGCCAGGATGAGCGCCTGGTAGGGCGTGTCCAGCGGCAGGTTCGGGGCACGCTCGGGCCACAGCTTCTTGAGCAGGCGCTGCATGGCGGCGTGCGAGCGCCGAAGGAGGTCCAGGTCGCTGTCGCCGCGCACGAAGGCGTAGGTCTCGGGCAGGAAGCGGCCTTCGGGCTTCTCGTCGCCCAGGCCCAGCTTGTGCATGATCTGCGCGTCGTTCATCGAGGCGGTGGCGTGCCTGAGCACCGGCGCCTGGTCCAGCGCCTGGCGCAGTTCCTTGAAGGTCCAGCCGTCGACGATGGTGAAGCGGTGCTGCACCACGCGCGAGTGGGCCATGTCCTCGAGCAGCTGGCGCGGCGTCATGCCCGGGCGCAGGGCGTATTCGCCGGCGTGCAGGTCGCGGGTGACGTGCATGCGCTCGGCCAGCGCGCGCCAGAACCAGCGCGGCGCGGCGCTGAGCTTGCGCGCCTTGAGCTGGTCGATGATGCGGTTGAATCCGGCGCCCTGGGGAATGACCACCGACGGGCTGTCCGGACGGATCGCCATCGGCGCATCGGCGAAGCGGTTCACTTCCTTCCAGAGCACGCCGGCGGCCATCAGCAGCACGAACACCACCACGCCCAGCAGTATCCACAAGCGAATCCCGCCCTGCTGCCGCCTCATGCGCGCAACTCCAGCAGGGCATCGAAATGCGCCTGCATGGCGCGCGTGTCCGCGCCCGGCTCGAGCAGGCGGCCGGCCAGGTCGCGCACCGGCAGGATGCCGCGCACGCTGGAACTCAGGAAGATTTCTTCGGCTTGCATCAATGCATCCATCTCGATCGTTGCGGTCCGGCAGTCGGGCCATTGTTGCAGCACCCGGGCGCGCGCCACGCCGGCCACTCCGCAGAAATCGACCGCGGGCGTGAACCAGGTGCCGTCGATGCGCGCGAACAGGTTGGCCGCGGTGGCGCAGACCACGCGCCCGTCGATGTCGCGCATCAGGCCCTCGGCGATCTCCGGGTCGTCCCATTCGGCGCGGGCCAGCACCTGTTCCAGCCGGTTCAGGTGCTTGAGCCCGGCCAGCATCGGTTGCCGCGCCAGGCGCGTCTCGCAGAAGCGTACCCGGATTCCCTCGATGCTCCAATCCGGCGCCATGCGCGGCGCCGGTGCAGCCGTGATCACACGCATGCCCTGCGCATCCGGTGGCGGACGGTAGCCGCGCGGGCCGCGGCCGCGGGTCCAGGTGATGCGCACCACGGCCGCATCCAGGCCGGCGGCCACCCGGCTGGACTCGTCCAGCAGGACCTGCGCATCCGGTACCGGCAGGCCGAGTCGTGCGCAGCCGGCCCCCAGGCGCTGCATGTGCCCTTCCCACAGCGGAGCGCGGCCTCGCACCATGCGCACGGTCTCGAACAGGCCGTCGCCGTACAGCAGGCCGCGATCGTCCGCCCGCACCGACGCCTCCGGCCGGCCGTCGACCAGGCAGCGTGGATTCATGCCTTCGCTCCCAATGCGCGCAGCAGCCCGCGGGCCTTGTGCCGGGTTTCCTGCAGTTCCGCCTCCGGGATCGAATCGACCACGATGCCGGCGCCGGCGCGCAGGCCGATGCCCTCGGCGTCGATGGCCAGCGTGCGGATCAGGATGTTCAGGTCCATGTCGCCGTTGCGGTCCAGGTAGCCCATCGCCCCGGTGTAGGCGCCGCGGCCGACCCCCTCCAGGTCGGCGATGATCTGCATGCAGCGTACCTTGGGGCATCCGGTGATGGTCCCGCCGGGGAACGTGGCGCCGATCACCTGCCCCGGCGTGACGCCCGCACGCAGCGTGCCGCGCACGTTGGAGACGATGTGGTGCACGTGGGCGTAGCTTTCCACGCTCATCAGCTCGTCGACCTCCACGCTGCCCGGCTCGCACACGCGGCCCAGGTCGTTGCGCTCCAGGTCGATCAGCATGATGTGCTCGGCACGCTCCTTGGGGTGGCCGATCAGCTCGCCGATGCGCACGGCCTCGTCCTCGCCACGGATTCGCGGGCGCGTGCCGGCGATGGGACGCGTCTGTACCCGCGATCCACGCACCTCGACCAGGCGCTCGGGCGAGGAACTGGACACGGACCAGCACTTGTCCTGCCACAAACCGGCAAACGGGGCCGGATTGGCGTGGCGCAGGGCGGCATGCACCTGCGCCGGCGAAACGCCTTGCTGCAGCGTCGCGTGCCAGGCGCGCGAAAGATTGACCTGGAAGGACTCGCCGGCCCGCAGGTGCTCGTGGATACGGGCGACGCCGTCGAGGAACCGCTGCGGCGGATCCTCCTGCACGCGCACAGGCAGGGCCGCGTGCCGCGGCGCCGCGGCCGTGTGGGCCAGGTCGGCCTGCATGCGTTCGATGCACTCGGCGTGACCGGGCTCGGCCAGCAGCAACGTGCGCTGCATGGCGTGGTCGACCAGGACCGCGGCCGGGCAACGCAGGGCCAACGCCACCGGCATCGGACCGGGCGCGGGCGGCAGGTGCAGGCTCGGCTCGACCTGCGCAATCAGCTCGTAGGCCAGCAACACGGCCCAGCCGCCATGAAACGGCAGCCCGTCGCTGCATGGTTCCGTTCGTTCGGCCCGCCAGGCCGCATCGAGCAGGTCGAGAAAGTCGCCCGTGACCGCCTCGCCGTCGACGCGCGTGACGCCTTCGGCACCCAACTCGATGCGCGACTGCGGGAACCCCAGCAGCAGGTCCCAGCGCGCCTGGGGCGGGCCATGGGCGACGCTTTCCAGCAGGCACGGGTAGCGCGCGGGCGCGGCCGCGGCCAGGGCCAGCAGGTCGCGCGTGCCCGCCAGCTCGCGCACGGTCGGGGCGGCGGTCGTTTCGAACGGTGCGGTCACGGCATGCATGATGGCGGGAGGGCGGGAGGCGGCGGCCGGCATCCAAGCCTATCTCAGGCGCCGGGCGCGGACAGCATCACTCCGGGGGAAGAAAAACGCCCGCACAGGAACCTGCACGGGCGTTGCATCGTCAGACGGTCACGGCATCCGGTCAGAAACGCTTGAATACCAGCGAGCCGTTGGTGCCGCCGAAGCCGAACGAGTTGGAGACCACCACGTCGACCTTGGCCTCGCGCGCGGTGTGCGGCACGAAATCCAGGTCGCAGCCTTCGCCCGGTTCGTCCAGGTTGATGGTCGGCGGGATGATGTTGTCGCGCAGGGCCAGGATCGAGAAGATCGCCTCGACACCGCCGGCCGCGCCCAGCAGGTGGCCGGTCATGGACTTGGTCGAGCTCATCATCAGCTTGTGGGCATGGTCGCCGAACACGGTCTTGGCGGCCTCGACCTCGGCCAGGTCGCCCTGCGGCGTGGACGTGCCGTGGGCGTTGATGTACTCGACCTGCTCGGGGTTCAGCCCGGCGTCGTCGATGGCGTGTTTCATGCAGCGCGCCGCGCCCTCGCCGCCCGCGCTGGGGGCGGTCATGTGGTAGGCGTCGCCGCTCATGCCGAAGCCGACCAGCTCGCAGTAGATCTTCGCGCCGCGTGCCTTGGCCGATTCGTACTCCTCCAGCATCAGCACGCCGGAGCCGTCGGCCAGCACGAAGCCGTCGCGGCCGGCGTCCCAGGGACGGCTGGCCTGCTGCGGGGCGTCGTTGCGCGTGGACATGGCGCGGGCCGAGCAGAAACCGCCCACCGCGGTGCCGGTGGTGGCGAATTCGGCGCCGCCGGCGAGCATGGCGTCGGCCTCGCCGTACTGGATCATGCGCATGGCCAGGCCGATGTTGTGCGTGGCCGTGGTGCAGGCGGTGACGCAGGCGATGTTGGGACCCTTCAGGCCCAGCATGATCGACAGCTGGCCCGAGACCATGTTGATGATCGAGCTGGGCACGAAGAACGGCGAGATCTTGCGCACGCCACGCTCGTGGTAGTCGATCGCGGTCTTCTCGATGGTGTGCAGGCCGCCGATGCCCGCACCCACGGCTGCGCCGATGCGGTCGGCGTTGGCCTCAGTCACCTCGAACCCGGCGTCGGCCATGGCCTGCTTGCCCGCCGCCACGCCATAGTGGATGAACGGGTCCATCTTCTTGATGTCTTTCGGCGCGATGTATTCGGCGGGATCGAAATCGCGCACCTCGCCGGAAATCCGGGTCGGGAAGGTACTGGCGTCGAAATGGGTGATCTCGCCGATGCCGCTGTTGCCGGCGGTGATGTTGGCCCAGGCCGTGGCCACGTCGTTGCCGACGGGGCTGACCATGCCCAGACCTGTAACTACCACGCGTCGCTTGCTCATGCTCGTGTTCCGTATTGGGCCGTCCGGCGCAACCATACGCCGAAGCACGTTACCGGAGTCGCAAACACAAACTGCGCCGAACGGCGCAGTTTGAGTACGTATTTCGGCTCGAAGCCGGGAGGCGCGCCATCGGGGCGCACCTGCACCGGATCGGCTGCATCAGGACTTGACGTGCGCCTGGATGTAGTCGACTGCCTGCTGCACCGTGGTGATCTTCTCGGCTTCCTCGTCGGGAATTTCCGTCTCGAACTCTTCCTCGAGCGCCATGACCAGCTCGACGGTGTCCAGGGAATCGGCACCCAGGTCGTCCACGAACGATGCGCTCGAGGTGACCTCGTCTTCCTTCACGCCAAGTTGTTCCACAACGATCTTCTTGACGCGCTCTTCAATGGTGCTCATGTGCTAATGACCTCCCGAGGGAATGAATCCGGCGCATTGTAGTGGCAAAGGCGGCACGCCGCCAGCTTGGCCGGACTGGAACGGATCCGCCTTGCGGCGGCGATGAACGAAAGGGGTATTGTCGCGCAAAACGACGCCGCTGGCGACTGCCCGGCAGCCGCCAGAGGCGCGAATTCCGTGATTCAGCGCAAGCCGGTCTCGTTGCGGGCGATGACCATGCGCTGGATTTCGCTGGTGCCTTCGTAGATCTCGGTGATCTTGGCATCGCGGAAATAGCGCTCCAACGGCATTTCCTTGGAATAGCCCATGCCACCGTGGATCTGCACCGCCTGGTGGGCGATCCACATGGCCGTCTCGGAGGCCACCAGCTTGGCCATCGAGGCCTCGTTGCCGAAACGCCCGCCGTTGACCTTGGTCTGGTCCTTGGCCCAGGCCGCGCGCAGCGTCAGCAGCGTGGCCGCATCCAGTTTGCACTTCATGTCGGCAATCTTGGACTGGGTCATCTGGAAGGTGCCGATGGGCTGGCCGAAGGCCTTGCGCTCGCGCGACCAGTCCAGCGTGGCCTCGTAGGCGGCACGGGCGATGCCCACGGCCTGCGAGGCGATGCCGATGCGGCCGGCATCGAGCACGCCCATGGCGATCCGGAAGCCCTGCCCTTCCTCGCCGAGCAGGTTCTCGACCGGGCACTTGTAGTTCTCGAATTCGATCTCGCAGGTAGCCGAGGCGCGGATGCCCAGCTTGGGCTCGGTCTTGCCGCGGTGGAAGCCTTCGACTTCGGTGTCGATGATGAAGGCGCTCACGCCCTTGGCCCCGATGCCCGGCTTGGTGATGGCGAACAGCACGATGTATTTCGCCACCGGGCCGGAGGTGATCCAGCTCTTCTTGCCGTTGATGACGAAGTGGCTGCCGTCCTCGCTCTTGACCGCGCGGGTGTGCATGTTGGAGGCATCGGAACCGGACTGTGGCTCGGTCAGCGCGTAGGCGCCGATGGCCTCACCGGTGGCGATGGCCTGGACGTATTTGTGCTTCTGCTCTTCGGTGCCATGGGTGAGGATGCCGTTGCAGAACAGCGAGTTGTTGACCGACATGATGGTCGAATGCGCGGCATCGGCCGCGGCAATTTCCATCATCGCCAGCGAATAGGCCACCGAATCCATGCCGGCCCCGCCGTATTCGGTCGGTACCTCGATGCCCATCAGGCCCATCTGGCCCATCTCGCGGATGTTCTCCAGCGGGAACTCGCCGGACGCGTCAAACTCGGCGGCCACCGGCGCGATGCGCTTGGTCGCGAAATCGCGGGCGATGGACTGGATCGAAAGCTGGTCGTCGGTAAAGCGGAAATCCATGAATCCTCCTGCGTCGCCCGAAGGCGCCGTGGTGTGGCTGAGAGTATGGTTCGCGCGTCCGGCCGGATGCAGACGCTTTGCAGCGCACCATTATAGCGTGTCCGGACACGGCGCTGCCCCCTGCCAGCTTGACGCCCCCAGCAGCTCCGCATACGCTTGCATTATCTTTATATCGCGATAAAAGGATGTAGTCGATGGACCTGTCCACGGCATCGAGCCTGTTGCGCCTGCTCGCGGACCCGACCCGCGTGCGCCTGCTGGCGTTGCTCGAGCGCGAGGAGCTCACCGTGGCCGAACTGGCGGCGATCCTGCAGTTGGCGCAGCCGCGCGTATCCACCCACCTGGCCAAACTCAAGGATGCCGGCCTGGTACGCGACCGACGTGCCGGCGTGTCGGCCTATTATCGTGCCAGCGACGACCCCGACCACGGCCTGCACGGCCTGCTGGGCGCCCTGCGCGAGGGCGTGGACGACGCCCTGCTCGACACCGATGTGCGCAACCTGCCGGTGGTGCTGGCTCAGCGCGCGCGCGAACAGGGTTGGGCCGACACCGTGGCCGGCGACATGGAACGCCACTACTCGCCCGGCCGCACCTGGGAAACCCTGGCCCGCGCGCTGCTGCAGCTGCTGGAGACCGGCGACGTGCTGGACATCGCCTCCGGCGACGGCGTGACCGCCGAACTGCTGGCCCCACACGCGCGCTCGATCACCTGCATCGACGCCAGCGAACGCGTCACCGCCGCCGCGCGCAAGCGGCTCAAGCCGTTCGCGAACGTGGAGGTCCGCCATGGCGACATGCACGAGCTGGGCATGAACGAGCGCTTCGACCTGGTCCTGATGCTGCACGCCCTGACCTATGCCGAACGCCCCGCCGATGCCGTGATCGAGGCCGCCCGCGCCCTGCGCCCGGGCGGGCGCCTGCTGGCCGTCACCCTGGCCCGGCACGGCCACAAGACCGCGGTGGAGCCATTCGGCCACCGCAACCTCGGCTTCAAAAGCGAGGAACTGGCCGGACTGGCCGAACGCGCAGGCCTGGACGTGGCGCAGTGCGAACGCATCTCGCGCGAGCGCAAGCCGCCGCATTTCGAGGTGCTGTGCCTGCTGGCACGCAAACCCGGCTGACCCCGCCTTTCCCCAAGCAACACGTATCCGACTGTTGGACGCATGACCCTGAATCTCCTCCCCTGGCTTCACCCCGAACGGGCAGAAAAGCTCGAAACCGCGCTCGCCGAACGCATCCTGCTGCTCGACGGCGCCATGGGCACCATGCTGCAGGGCCACCAGCTGGACGAGTCCGGCTACCGCGGCGAACGCTTCGCGCACGGCTGCGACGGACGCCACGACCACGTCCATGACGAGCACTGTGCACGCGAACTGAAGGGCAACAACGACCTGCTGAGCCTGTCGCAGCCGGACATCATCCGCGGCATACACGCCGCCTACCTGGACGCCGGCGCGGACCTGGTCGAGACCAACACCTTCAACGCCACGCGCGCGAGCCAGTCCGACTACCGCATGGAAGCGCTGGTCCACGAGCTCAACGTCGAGGGCGCGAGACTGGCCCGTGCCGCCTGCGCGGCCGCCGAGCGCAAGGACCCGTCCCGGCCGCGCTTCGCGGTCGGCGTGCTGGGCCCGACCAGCCGCACCGCCTCGATTTCGCCGGACGTCAACGACCCGGGATTCCGCAACATCGACTTCGCCGAGCTGGTGGACAACTACACCGAGGCCGTGGACGGCCTGATCGAGGGCGGCGCCGACCTGATCATGGTCGAGACCATCTTCGACACGCTCAACGCCAAGGCCGCGCTGTTTGCCGTCGACGCCGAGTTCCGCCGCCGTGGCGGACGGCTGCCGCTGATGATCTCCGGCACCATCACCGACAAGTCCGGCCGCACCCTGTCCGGACAGACGCCGGAGGCCTTCTACATCGCCCTGGCCCACGCCCGGCCGCTGTCGATCGGCTTCAACTGCGCCCTGGGCGCGGAGGAACTGCGCCCGCACATCCAGGCCCTGGCGAACCTGGCCGAGTGCCGCATCAGCACCCATCCCAACGCCGGACTGCCCAACGCCTTCGGCGAATACGACGAGACCCCGGCGCACATGGCACGCACGCTTGGCGGTTTCGCCGAAGAGGGCCTGCTGGACATCGTCGGCGGCTGCTGCGGCACCTCGCCCGAGCACATCGAGGCCATCGCCGCCGCCGTGAAGGACCAGGCGCCGCGCTCGGTCCGTCCGGAGGAGGCCGCATGAACCGGCGCCATACCCGCCTGTCGGGCCTGGAACCCCTGGTCCTCACGCCCGACCTGAACTTCGTCAACGTCGGCGAGCGCACCAACGTCACCGGCTCGGCCAAGTTCCGCCGCCTGATCAAGGAGGACCGCTACGAGGACGCCGTCGAGGTCGCCCGCCAGCAGGTCGCCAACGGTGCGCAGATCATCGACGTCAACATGGACGAGGGCCTGATCGACTCGGAGGCGGCCATGGTGCGCTTCCTGAACCTGATCGCCGCCGAGCCGGACATCGCCCGCGTGCCGGTCATGATCGACTCTTCCAAGTGGAGCGTGATCGAGGCCGGCCTGCGCTGCCTGCAGGGCAAGGGCGTGGTCAACTCGATCTCGCTCAAGGAAGGCGAGGACACCTTCCTCGAGCACGCCCGCACCGTGCAGCGCTACGGCGCCGCCGTGGTGGTGATGGCCTTCGACGAGCAGGGCCAGGCCGATAGCCTCGAGCGCAAGGTCGCCATCTGCACGCGGGCCCACGCGCTGCTGACGGAAACACTCGGCTTCCCGCCCGAGGACATCATCTTCGACCCCAACATCTTCGCCATCGCCACCGGCATCGCCGAACACGACAATTACGCCGTGGATTTCATCGAGGCCGCACGCGAGCTGAAGAAGCGCTTCCCCGAGAGCCACGTCTCCGGCGGCCTGTCCAACGTGTCGTTCTCTTTCCGCGGCAACGACACCGTGCGCGAAGCCATCCACTCGGTGTTCCTGTACCACGCCATCGCCGCCGGCATGGACATGGGCATCGTCAACGCCGGTTCACTGGCCATCTACGACGAGCTGGACCCGGAACTGCGCGAGGCGGTCGAGGACGTGGTGCTGAACCGGCGCAGCGACGGCACCGAACGGTTGCTGGCCATCGCCGAGCGCTTTGCAGCCGGGACTCGGGACTCGGGACTCGGGACTCGGGAAAAGCTGGCCTGGCGCGACAAGCCCGTGGGACAGCGCCTGTCGCATGCCCTGGTGCACGGCATCGACGAGTTCGTGATCGAGGACACCGAGGAGGCCCGCCAGGCCGCATCGCGCCCGCTGGACGTCATCGAGGGCCCGCTGATGGACGGCATGAACGTGGTCGGCGACCTGTTCGGCGCCGGCAAGATGTTCCTGCCGCAGGTGGTCAAGTCCGCGCGCGTGATGAAGAAGGCCGTGGCGCACCTGATCCCCTACATCGAGGAGGAAAAGGCGCGCACCGGCGACGCGGCGAAGAACAACGGCACCATCGTCATGGCCACGGTCAAGGGCGACGTGCACGACATCGGCAAGAACATCGTCGGTGTGGTCCTGCGCTGCAACAACTTCGAGGTCATCGACCTGGGCGTGATGGTACCGGCGCAGAAGATCCTGGAGGCGGCCCGCGAGCACAACGCCGACATCATCGGCCTGTCCGGGCTGATCACCCCGTCGCTGGAGGAAATGAGCCAGGTGGCCAGGGAGATGCAGCGCCAGGGCTTCCAGGTACCGCTACTGATCGGCGGCGCCACCACCTCGCGCGCGCACACCGCGCTGCGCATCGAACCGCACTACGCGGCCGGCACGGTGTGGGTGAAGGATGCCTCGCGCGCCGTGGGCGTGGCGCAGTCGCTGGTCAGCAAGGAGATCGTTGCGGCGTTCCTGGACAAGATCCGCAGCGAGTATGCGGACGTGCGCGAACGTCACCGCAGCCGCGCCACGGCCAAGAAGCTGGTCACGCTCGAGCAGGCCCGCGCCAACGCCTGGACCGGCGACTGGACGGCCTACGACCCGCCCGCGCCGAAGCAGCCCGGCCTGCATGTGTTCGACGACTACGACCTGGCCGAACTGCGCAGGTACATCGACTGGACGCCGTTCTTCCAGGCCTGGGAGCTGCACGGCCGCTACCCGGCCATCCTCGACGACGACGTGGTCGGGGCGCAGGCGCGCGAACTGTTCGCCGACGCCCAGGCCATGCTCGACCGCATCGTCGAGGAAAAATGGCTCACGGCCCGCGCCGTGATCGGCTTCTGGCCGGCCAAGCGCGTGGGCGATGACGTGGAAATCTGCATCCAGGCCGAAACCCAGCCCCTTCCCCTTCCATCGAAGGGGAGGGCCGGGGTGGGGTTGAGCGAGCGCAGCGAGCCGGCTACCACGGAATCCGACACCACTGCGCCTGCGGCGCGGACCCCATCCGCCCTGCGGGCGACTTCCCCTGCGGGCAGGGGAAGTGAATCGGTCACCCTGCACTTCCTGCGCCAGCAGGCGGACAAGCCGGCCGAGCGGCCCAACCTGTGCCTGGCCGATTTCATCGCCCCCGCCGATGCCGGCAAGCCCGACTGGATCGGCGCCTTCGCGGTCACCGCAGGCATCGGCATCGAAGCGCACGTGGCGCGCTTCGAGGCCGCGCACGACGACTACTCGGCGATCCTGCTCAAGGCCCTGGCCGACCGCCTGGCCGAAGCCTTCGCCGAGCGCATGCACCAGCGCGTGCGCACCGAGTTCTGGGGCCACGCGCCGGACGAGGCGCTGGACAACGCGGCGCTGATCGCCGAGTCCTACCGCGGCATCCGCCCCGCCCCCGGCTATCCGGCCTGCCCGGACCACAGCGAGAAGACCGCGCTGTTCGAACTGCTGGACGTCACCGCCAACACCGGCATCGAGCTGACCGAAGGCTTTGCCATGTACCCGGCCGCGGCGGTCTCCGGCTGGTACTTCGCGCACCCGGACAGCCAGTACTTCGTGGTCGGCAACCTGACCCGCGAGCAGGTCGCCGATTACGCACGTCGCAAGGGCTGGAGCACCGACGAGGCCGAGCGCAGGCTGGCCGCCAACCTGGCCTACGAACCCGACTGAGGGGGATTCGCGTCCAGGGCCGCGCGGCGCGCGCGCAGGTCACGGGTGTGCACCACCAGGTTGTAGGTCGACACGAATACCGGGAACAGGTTGGAGAGGATGCCGACCGAGTCGTTCTTGCCGAAGATGAAATACGTCAGCAGCACCACGCTGCCGCTGACCGACAGCCACCAGAAGGCCATCGGCATCACCACCCGCCGGTGCTTGCGGGTGTAGTACATCTGCACGAACCAGCGACTGGTGAACAGCGCCATGCCGACGTAGCCGACCACCTTCCAGGTCGTGAACTCGAACCCCTTCAGCGCCAGCAGGATATGGACCAGGTGTTGGTGAAGGCTTTCCATGATGGGCCGGCCGCGGGAACAATCGCGCAAGTGTACCAATGCTTGCGCATGCCCGGGCAGCCATGATCGACGGGCACCGCCGGCGGGGCATTGACCTTGGCCAATGGTCTGCGTACACTCTCGCGCTCTCTATCGGGCGGTTAGCTCAGCGGTAGAGCACTGCCTTCACACGGCAGGTGTCACAAGTTCGATCCTTGTACCGCCCACCAGTTTCGCGAAAAGGCCCGGATCCACGTCCGGGCCTTTTTCTTTGTCCGGGCAGGACCTCGCCCCATCCGCCCGGACGACGCTTGCGCTCTTCGGCTGCCACTACGGTGGCCGGTAAACGGGATTGCGGGCGTTGTCACCGCGGCTTATCCTTTCGTTGAACACGCTGGAACATGCCCATAGGGGGTACACTGGTCTCCACACGCCCTGCGCAAGATCATGGACGACCGATGCCGACTCACGCACAAGGTATCCAGGCGGCGTTCACGTCCCGTGCGAAAGCTTGCGACGACGCCACCGGATCGCCGAGACTGCCGCTTCGATCTGGTCGAGGTGGGCGCGTGCTGTCGCCGATCATCGGACAGTCGGGCGTCGCGGCGCTGTTCAAGCGCAGCATCCATCTCACCCAGCGCGCGCACCCGTGTCTTGAAGCGGTGCTCGACGATTCCCCGCAATCGGCCGAACCGGCGCATCTGCAAGCCGTGCTCGCACGGCGACCCCGGCCGATGCGCTTGCCGCCAATGCCGCATTGCTGCAGACCTTCGAGGATCTGCTCGCCACGCTGATCGGTACCACGCTCACCCATCGCCTGCTGCACTCGGTCGGGAACCCACCCATCGAGCGGCAACGTCATGAAGGATATTGCTCCATGAGTCTGGCCAAACCCACCATCAATCGCCTTCCGACCGGCGTCCCCGGACTGGACGAGACCCTGGCCGGTGGCCTGCCGGAGTTTTCATTCAACGTCATCGCCGGACCACCCGGTTGCGGCAAGACCACGCTGGCCCACCAGATGATGTTTTCCCTGGCCAGCGACACGCGCAAGGCGTTGTATTTCACGGTGCTCGGCGAACCGCCGCTGAAGATGCTTCGCTACCAGCAGCAGTTCGATTTCTTCGATACCGCGAAGGTCAATCGCTCGATCCATTTCATCAATCTCGCCGACGAAACCACCACCGGCGACCTGAACCAGGTCATGGACCGGATCGTCGCCGAGGTGAAGAAGCACGGGCCGGCCCTGGTCTTCGTCGATTCGTTCCGCTCGGTGATCCTGTCCAGCCAAGGCGAAACCGCCGGCGCCATCAGCCTGCAGCAGTTCGTGCAGCATCTGGGCATGCTGATGACCAGCTGGCACGCCACCACGTTCCTTATCGGCGAATACTTCGAGGAGAGCAACCCCAGCCCCATCTTCACCGTGGCCGACGGCCTGATCTGGCTGCGCCAGAGCATCCAGCGCAATTCGGTGGTCCGCAAGCTGGAAGTGTCCAAGATGCGCGGCCAGCCGATTTCTCCGGGTCTGCATACGTTCCGCATCAGCGACGCCGGCCTGCGTGTATTCACGCGCCCGTCACCGACGGCCTCCGCCAGGGTTCCGTCGCCCTCGCCCACCGCCGAGCGGCTTTCGATGGGCGTGGCCGAGCTGGACCGGATGATGCATGGTGGCCTGCCGCGCGGCTACTCGCTGCTGGTGGCCGGCCCGTCAGGCTCGGGCAAGAGCATCCTGGCCGGCGCGTTCCTCGCCGAAGGCGCCCGGAACGGCGAAACCGGCGTCATCGCGGCCTTCGAGCAGCGCCCGCACCATTCCCGCGGCATGCGCATTGCCGAGCTGATCCAGAGCGGTCAGATTGGCGTGGTCGACACCCAGCTGCCCGGCCTGTCGGTCGACGAGATCGCCACGTTGCTGATCGACGAAGTGGCGCGCCTTGGCGCCACCCGCGTGGTCATCGACTCGCTCTCGGGCTTCGAACTGGCACTGGCACCGGCATTCCGCGAGGATTTCCGCGAATCGCTGGCGCAGATGGTCTCGGCGCTTGCCGCCACCGGCGTCACGGTCCTGATGACCTCGGAGCTGGAAGACCGCTACACCGAACTGCGTTTCAGCCCGTACGGCACTGCGTTCCTGACCGACGCCATCATCGTGCAACGCTACATCGAGGTCGAAAGCCAGCTGCGCCGCATGATGGCCGTGCTGAAAATCCGCGGCAGCGCCCATGCTTCGGACCTGCGCCTTTTCCATATCGATGATGACGGCATCAAGATCGATGGCGCCCTGACCGATTACGAAGGCCTTCTGGGTGGCCGCCCGACGCGCCGTCGACACGACCCACCTTCCGCGATTGGAGCCGACGATGACGGCTGACACTGCCATCGTCGATTCGTCATGAGCGATACGCCGGGCGATCGTCATCAGGCCACGACCGAGCAAGCCCTGGAGCAGCTCGACCAGGATTCTCGTGAGCTGCGCATGCAACTGCTGGATGCTCGGCGTGAACTGGCCAGTCTCAAGCAGGCCCTGGGCGAGGACCGGGCGAGCTTGCTGCAGCAGGCCAACGAAAAACTGGTGGCAGCGGCCATACGTGCCGACACCATCGCCGAGGCCGCGCGCAAGGACCTGGCCAGGGTGGCCGAACTTGCGCGACTCGCCCAGCACGACAACGTCACCGGCGTACCCAACCGTGCGCTGGTGCTGGACCGCCTGAACAATGCCATCCGCATGGCGGATCGGCACGAGAACCGGCTGGGCTTGCTGTTTGTCGATATCGACCAGTTCAAGGCGATCAATGACAACCTGGGACATCTGGTCGGCGATGAAGTCCTGCGCTGGGTGGTCGGCCGCCTGCGATCGGTGCTGCGCAAGTCCGACACCATCGGTCGCTACGGTGGCGACGAGTTTCTGGTGTTGCTGCCGGATATCGCCCAGTCCGAGGATGCCGACCGCATGGCTGGGCAGATGATCGATGCCCTTGCCGAACGGTACATTTCGGGCAAGCACGCGCTGACCATCTCCATCAGCGTCGGTGTCAGCGTCTACCCGGATGACGGCGACAATGCCATTGCCCTGATCGACCATGCCGACACCGCAATGTACCGCCGCAAGTCACGCCGGGAGTCCGGGGCGCCTCCCCTGCTGTCGAACCCGGAATCCAACGCGCCAGGCATGCGTTCCGAACCGATTGCGCAAATCGAAGCGCACGCATCCGACTCCGCGGCATCTTCCGAGCCTGTGCCACTGGGTGATCTGCGTCAAGCCGCCAGCATCTGGTCATCGCGGCCATGAGGCGCAACAGGCTCAGGAACACACGCTCGCGGCGCAACAGATGCAGCTCCGGTTCGTCGCCATGGTCGCCCATGAATTGCGCAATCCGCTGATGCCATTGCGCATGGCGGCCGGTCTTCTGGATCCCCCGGACCCCCGGCATCCCGCGTCCAGCGACACGGTGGGAAACGTGATCGAAGCCCAGGTCACGCGCATGACCCGACTGATCGACGATCTCCTGGACAGCTCCCTGCTGATGAGTGGAAAGCTGCGCCTGGAGTGCAGCCGCATCGACTTGATCGCGGTGCTCCAGCAGGCCGCGGACACGGCGCGTCCCATGATGCAGGCCAGGAAACAAACCCTGAGCACGCAGCTGCCGACCGGTCCGGTGTGGCTGAACGGCGACCCGGTGCGACTGGCCCAGATCATGGACAACCTGCTGGACAATGCGCGCAAGTACACCCCCGAGGGCGGCCACATCGCGCTGACCCTGACGCTTGAGGATGGATCGGCCATCATCCGCGTGCGTGACGACGGCATGGGCTGCCGCGCAACCTGCCGACCATCTTCGAGTTCTTCACCCAGGATGACCGTGCGCTCGAGCATGCGCACGGCGGACTGGGCATCGGGCTGGCGGTCGTCCGCGCCTTGGTGGAAAGCCACGGGGGGCATGTGGAAGCCCACAGCCCCGGCCCCGGGAGGGCAGCGAGTTCGTTGTAAGGCTCCCGCTCCTGCCCGACGATTCAATCGTTCGGCCGCACTGAGAAGCGCATCCCGGGCGCCGACAGGCCCTGACTTCGGACAACCGGAATGTACACGATCGTTCCTTCGATCATCCATGCTCACCCCGGATGAGGTCCGGCACGCATCCGGGAGCTTTCGTGGACTCCGGCACCCTGCTGGCACCCTGATGGGTTGATTGCTCCTTGCGCAGTTGCTTGCCCGGAAAAGAAAAGGCCACCCCGCGGGGTGGCCTTGTCCGGTTCCGGCAATCCGCTGCTACCAGCACTCGGCCAGGGTTCCCGTCCCGGTGATGTCACGCTTGCCGGTCTGGTCGATGCTCAAGGTGCCGCACTTGGTGTCGCGGGTCGCCTGCGCATTCTGCGGGACCGCCTCGATGATGTATTGCGAACGGGTCGGCTGGTTGGCGGCGAACTGGTAGGTGTAGTTGTTGCCGGTCTGGCTGGCCGTGGCGCAGTCCATGGTCTTCAGCGGAATGACGGTGGCCACTTTGGTTCCGGCCGTGTCCTGGTCGTAGCGCAGATTGGTCGTGTAGTAGCGCTCCATCCAGTTGGAAAACTCCGACAGGCACCCTTCCGCCGCCACGCGATGCGTCTTGGTGACGTGCGAGATGTAGGAAGGATAGGCGATCGCGGAAAGGATCCCGATGATGGCCACCACGATCATCAGCTCGATCAGCGTGAAGCCGTGGATGCGCAGGGCCGGGGGCCGGACCGAATCGGTCCGGCCGGCGCGAGGAAGTTGCTTCTGGATCGACCGTTGCATGTTGGAATCCTTTACTGGGTGGTCATCTCGCGCCAGGACACGCGCCCGAAGCCACCGGTGCTGCCGGAAGTCTGCAGGCTGCCCGTGGTGCCGTTGTCGAAGCTGATCAGCATGGTGCCACCGACGAAGATCGGATTGTTGGGCAGCGAGCTGAAGCCGACGCCGGCCGCGGCGTAGGTCTTGCCGCCCACGGTGATGGAGTCACTGGAGTTGATCTGGCCGTTGCCGTTGACGTCGAAGAAGTCCTGCACCGGGTTGGTGCCGGTGAACGGATCGACCGCCATGACCCAACCGCTGCCGGACGGGTTGCACAGGTCCTTGGCCTGCGGGATGCGCGTGGTGCCCAGCAGCACGTTGCCCTGGAACTGGTTGGGCGTGACCATGCGCTCGCCCTCGTTGATGTAGGACGTGGTGGTTCCGGACACGATGGGTGTCTGCAGGTCCATGTACCAGCCGGACTTCCCGGTCATGTCCGAGGTCGAGGGCATCGGCGTGACCGCGCGCGCCGGAAGGGTGGGCGGATTGGTCGTCGTATCGCCGGCGGTCTGCGCCACGATAAAGCGCTGGACCAGCGCCGAACGTCCATTGGACAGGTTGCTCACCAGGGTGCTGTTGGACGAATCGACGATGATGCCGTACCAGGTCTGCGTGGAGGTATCGAGCAGGTCATTGGTGCTCAGGTACTGGCCAGTACCGAAGAACAGCCACAGGTTGCTGGTGTTGGGATCCTTGCCCAACAGCATGCCGCCGGTGATGGGCTGGATATTGCCACTGGAGTCCTTGGCCGTGAACATCAGCACGCCGGTGCTGCTCGGGGTCGGCTTGCTGCTGTTGCCGTTGGTGCTGACCAGGGGGAACTTCCACACATGGCCGTCCCGATCGCCGGCATAGGCGACCGTGCTGATGCCGTCAGTGGAATTGCCGATCCACACGGCCGGCGCACCCATGCCGTTGCTGGTGCTGGTATCGGTGGTGGTGTGCACGGACAGCGCGCCCGTACCCAGATCGAACTGCAACAGCGCGGCCTGGCCATTGGTGCTGTTGTAGCCGTTGCCGATCAGCACCGACCACTGGCCGTCGCTGGTCTGCGCGATCACCGGCTTGCCGTTCATCTGGCCGATGTAGTTGCTGTTGGTCTTGGTGTCGCCGGCCGAGCGCTCCCACAGGAACTTGATGTTGGCCGGGTCGGTGATGTCCAGGGCGTACACCGATTCGGCCAGGCCGCGTCCGGTGGTCCCGACCAGCACCGTGTGCCAGGCGCTGTTCAGGTACACGTCCGCGACGGTCAGCTCGCCGTCGTTGAAGTACTGGTGCGGCGCGAGCGCCGTGCCATACTTGGGATTGGCCAGCGACGCCAGGCTGCTGGTGATGACGGCGCCGGGAAGATAGGCGTAGGTTTCCTTGCCGGTCGCGGCATCGAAGGCATGCAGCATGCCGTCGTTGGCCGCCACCCAGACCAGCGCCTCGCGGCTCTGGTTATTGGAAACGAACTGGGCGTAGGTATCTGAACCGGTGAAGGTTTCCCCGTAATACTGGTTGGCCATCGGGGAACCCACGAAGACCGGCTGCGAATCGACGATGTCGCCCAAGGCCGTGTCGCGCGTGCGATAGACGCCGTTGGTCTGGCTCTGTTCCTTGGCCGCGTCGCCGCGCAGGTAATCGATGATGTCCTGCTGGTCGGCGGTGTTGACGCCCAATGCGGCCTGCTCGGCCGAGGACAGCGTGGAGGTCGTGTCGAACGGCACGTATTGCGCACTCGCCGTCGCCCCGGTGGGGTTATAGGTCCAGATGTTGCGCTTGTTCCAGGCCGGCATCTGGTTGGCCGCTTGCCAGGTCGGGTCGGGCGACAGCGCTCCGGTGTTGGGGTTGACCGCCAGCGCCTTGAGGTCGCCCTTCCATTTCACGGTGTAGTAGTTGGCCTGGTAGGCCACCGTGCCGGTCTTCAGCTCGGTGGAGTTGGCGGCCAGGCTGGCGCCGGTACCCACGCGCTCGGCGGCACGCTTGAGCGCATCCTGCAGGCCGCTGGTGAAGGCCTGCGGGCTGGTGGCCGAATAGAAGCCGCCATGGCCGTCCACCGCGGCATGGGCCAGGTCGGAAATGTTGTTGATGCTGTTGGAAGACGGCTGCGGCCAGGCGAAGTTGCTGACCGCCGCACCGCCGTGGGCCCAATCGAAAATCTGCGCCACATTGGTGCCCGAGGGCGTGAGGTTGACCGGCGTGAAGCCCAGGCCGAGGGTGAAGGTGGACATGTGCTGCCAGAACGCCAGATCGTCGTTGCTGGGCGGCACTTCATTGTTGACGCCGGGCCGAAGGTCGTTGACCCAGTATTTCATGGCCACATCGGCCAGCGTGTTGGAGTCGCTGTCCGAGTACGGCGGCGCGGGCGTGTAGGTGTACTTCTGCCCATTCGGTCCGGTGACCTTGCTGCCGCTGCTGCCGTCGACGTTGCCCACACTCGGATTGCTGCCGTTCCAGAAACCGTCGGTGGTCAGGATGGTGTAGGACTGGCGGCAGGCCAGTTCGGTCGAGTCGGTGCCCGAGGTTTCCCAGGGCTGAGCGGACGAGTAGTACTTGCCCACGGCGTCCAGCGAGAGCCGCAGCGGCGTGGAGTTGCCCGGATAGATACCTGCCAGCCAGTGCCAGAAGGCCGCCTTCTGCGTACCCGCCGAGCCGTCGCCGAACGGCTGTACCTGGGCGATCGTCTTGTTGTTGTAGGACGCGGTCGCGGCCGGCAGGTTGCTGTTGTTGCGCCCGTTGATGGAACCGAAACCGACGCGGAAATCCGAATCGATGTCGATGAACGAGTTCATCAGGCCGCTCTTGGCCATTTCGATGCGCGTACGGTAGTAGGAGAACCAGTTGGCCACGTTCTGTTGCGTCGCGGCGCTGTAATCGCAACTTGCGCCCTGCGAAATGGCGACGTTACAGTCGGACTGCGACTTGCCGACGTAGTGGCGCACGAAGCCGCCACTGCCATTGGGCGTGGTGTAGGTGAACAGATACGCCGTCTCGTAACCGTCGATGACGCACTTGCCCTGGCTGGAGTCATAGGTTCCGCCCTGGGGACAGGTCTCCACGTTCGGCGTGTAGTAGGTGTACGTGTACGTCACGTGCTGGCACAGATACACGCGTTTCCAGTGGCGTCCCTGCTTTTGCCACTGCTGGACCAGTTTGTCGTTGCCGTTGCAGGTGTAGGTTGTAGTAACTGCCATTCGGCTTATAGTAGGTATAGGTTGGATTTTCCGCGTGCTGGCACTCCCCCAGGTGGTTGGGGTCGGTGGACAGGCTATCGCCCGACGCACAACCCAGCGTGGGGTCATAGGACGTATTCACATTCGCGGTGAGCTGGGTGTAGTACGGGTAGCTGCCGTAGTACCGGGTGACGTCGTCGGTATTGGACGGGTCGGTAAAACCGTCACGGAAGGCATCACCCAGACCCGGCGAGTCCGGATACGATCCACCGTCGGCCGTGGGCGGCGGCGAATAGATGACGTTCGGGTTGTAGTAGGTCCCGTTGTGGCCGTAATACCTCAGATTGTCGGCCGAAGTGCCGCCGGGGATGTAGCCCCAGTCCGGCATGTAGTCCGAACCCATCGAACCCGAATCATCGAGCATCAGCACCAGGTTGGGCGGGATGGGCTGCTGGATGACCAGCGGCGACTGGTCGACCGGGACGGTGGCCTGGGCCACGAACGGCGCCGCGAAGAGCCAGGCCGTCAGACCGCCCAGGGCCAGACCACGCAGGAAACGCGTCGCCCTGCGGATGCCGAGATGGAAAGCGTTCATGATGTTTTCACTCCGGCTGCAATCAGTCGCGGTGCGGTTCGGGAATGCGTTCATGGGATGACCTCAACCCTGCTTGACGACGGACTGGAGGGTAACCACGGCGCGATTGTTCAGGTTCTGCGAGGACGGATCGCCGCTGCGGGCCGTGATGCGGTAGAACACCGCCGTGGATGACACGCCCTGCGCTCCGTAGTTGTGCGCGTTGGCGGTCTGGTTGAATCCGGTGCCCGTGCTGGAGTCGGACCAGTTGCCCATGCTCTCGATGACGTACTGGGGCTGCCCGGCGGCAGCGGCACCTGCCGTGTACTGGCCAGTGGCCGTTCCGGCAGAGATCGTGTGGATCGATCCACTCGGCAGGTTGGGATCGTCGAATGGATTGGGCAAGCAGACCACGCCGCCCGCCTGGCAGTTGCGCGCGATCAGGCCGGGGTTGGAGGCGATCAGGTCCGCCGCCGCACGCATCGCCGCCTCGGCATTCTGGAAGGCCACCTCGCGGTCGTACATGTTCGAGGACAGCTTCTGCTGCACGATGGTGCTTCGCACGGCCGAGAAGCCGACCAGGGTGATGACCACCAGCAGCAGCAGGGCGATCACCAGGGCGACACCGCGCTGCCGGGTACCCATGAACGCGGGCGCCTGGCCGCGCCGGCGGTACACCGGCATGCGAGGGGAATGAGCGATCCGGTTGCGGGAGAGGTTCATGATCATTTCACCCGATTGCGAATGGTCGTGGTGGCCGTGAAACTGCGCGTGATCGGGGTGAAACCCGAACCTGCGCGCTGGTCCGAACTGTAGATCTGAAGGTCGGCGCGAACCGCGTCCACGTTGAGCCAGTTGGTCACCTGGTCGGCGGTAACAAAGTCATTGTTGCCCGCCTGGTGGTAATACAGCTTCATGGACTTCACGTTGCGCACCATTTCCTGGGCCACGGGCGTGGGCGTCCCGCCGATGTTTTGCAGCCCGATGCGGTACAGCGATGTCCCCTGGACCGGGTTGTTGCCGATGTACCAATCCATGGCCACCATCTTCACCACCGAGGAATTGGGCGGGAACGTGTAGGTATTGCCCAAGGCATTGCCACCGCATGAAGTCGGATAGCCCAGCCCCTTCGAGCAATCACCGGGCGAACCGACGCCAGGGTTGTGGCCCAGCTGATTAGCCGCATTGTTGTTGATCTGAACCTGGACGATCGCGGAATGATCCGGGTCGCAGACGATGACGACGTCGCCATTGTTCAGGCTGGTCTGCGAGCCGTTGAGGAAAATGGTGGCCGAACTGGCATTGTGGTGGTTCACGCTGAGGACCGCGTTGCCCGCACCAATGAGCTGCACGGAGGAGGTCCCGGCGACCCGTTGCTTGACCCCGGTACCGGTGGTCACGGCCGGATCGGCCTGGCTGCCCGCGTACCCGTGCAGGGCGTTGGCCCAGTTCAGGTACCAGGTGGCGGCCTGGTTGTTCACCACGTTGGCGACGCGTCCGTTGTTCGAGCACGGGTTCTGCCCCGCGTTGCGGATGTCACGCGCCAGCAGTTCGAAGGCGACGCGCGCGTTGGTCTGCACCTCGCTCAGCGCCTTGTTGGTCTGGTAGGTCCGCGAGCTGGCCAGGAACACACTGCCGGCGCCGGCGATGACGATCAGGCCGAGCACCATCGCGATCATCAGCTCGATCAGGCTGAAACCGCGCGCGCGGCGCCCTGCCCCGTGGTGACTGGCTGGAATGCGCATGTTCATAGGATCGCCTTGGTGATGACCTGCTGCTGCTTGGCGCCCTGCACGCCGGAACGGCTGTCATCGAACTGGATGGTGATGGTGCATTCGCCCTGCGCCGTGCAGTTGACGGTGCCGGTGGTGGTGGCCACCAGCCCCAGATCCTGCGCCAGCTGACCGCACCACTTCGATAGCTGCGTGGCTGCCAGGGTGCCGGTGCCGGTGGGGCAGGCGTTGCCGGTCACGGTGGTGTTGTAGGCACCGCCCTTGGCATTGCTCAGGTCGGCGCGCATCGCGTCGAGGATCGAGTAGCTGTCCATGGTGGCGTAACTGCGGTACATGGCGCTGTTGTTGGTCGACAGCGACATCGCCAGCATCGCACCGACGCCGAGGAAGCCGATGGAAAGCACCAGCACGGCGATCATGACCTCGATCAGGCCGACGCCGGACTGCCCGGTACACGAGGACCGGTGGCGCATCAGGAGGGTCGCGGGGTTGGGGCGGCACGGGCTCACTGGCATGCTCCCGATTTAGTCGTGGTATTGACGATGGTGCCGGTGGTGATCGTGATGATCCGGTGGTTGTCCGTGCTCAGCGCAGGGGTGCACAGGTCCACCACGGGCGTGGTGTCATCGACGAGTGTCGTGGTGCCGGGCACGTAGGCGATGCCCTGGCCGTCGAATCGAACGCCCCGCATGCTGCCGGAAATCTTCAGCGGCGTGGTCACGCTGGTGACGGGCGCTTGCGCCTGGTAATACGTGCCTTTGGTGGCATCCTCTTCCAGGATGACCGCGCCCATCTGTGCGGCGCACTTGCCGCCCATCGTGTCGCCGCCGTTGTTGGCTGCCACGTCGCTGCAGAACTGCGCATAGTCGTTGCGCTTGACCGCCTCCATGCGCGCGGTGTTGAGCGCATCGACGAACTGGTTGGCCGTGGTGCTCAACCGGTTCTTCAGGGTGATTTTCTTGAAGCTGGGAATCGCGATCACCATCAGAATGCCGGCCACGGCCAGCGTGATCATCAATTCGATCAGCGTGAATCCGCGCTCGTGGCGGCGTGTCGCTGACGGCGAGGCGGCCAACCCGCGGCATGGATGCTGCGGTGCGTGCCCGGCACGTCGGAACGAAAATAGGCGGATCATGGTCCGGAACCCCTGATGCTTGAACCCCGCATACAGCATAGGCAGCGCGGGCGCGATTACCAGTAACGAACGGACGAATGGCGCTTTTTGTCCGACCAGCGGCGGTTTCGGGCATCAAATCCGTGCACTGGCGCACAGCTGCACCGCAGCCGGGACCGGCCGGCGGCGGACATCGGCCGCCGCATCGGGCCGTTGCGGGGACCCGAATTGCTCCAGGTCATGAAACGCCCGCGGGGATGCGGCTAGCCTGTGATCACGGTTTCCCGATCGGCATCGCCTGCATGACCCTGCCTTCTCCCCAGACGCAGTCCCCCGCCGGCCCCGAGGCCGTGTTCCGCGCGCGCGGGCTGACCAAGGTCTACCGCATGGGCGAGGTGGAGGTGCACGCCCTGCGCGGCGTGGATCTTGAGCTGTACCGCGGCGAGTTCGTGGTGCTGCTGGGGCCGTCGGGCAGCGGCAAGTCGACCCTGCTCAACATCCTCGGCGGCCTGGATGCGCCCAGCGGCGGCGACGTCTGGTACGAGGACCACCAGCTGACCGGCGCCGACGCGGATGCACTGACCCGTTTCCGGCGCGAGCACGTGGGCTTCGTGTTCCAGTTCTACAACCTGATCCCGAGCCTGACCGCGCGCGAGAACGTGGCCATCGTCACCGACATCGCCACGCGACCCGATGACGCCCGAGGAGGCGCTGGCGCGCGTGGACCTCACCGACCGCATGGACCACTTCCCGGCCCAGCTGTCCGGCGGCCAGCAGCAGCGCGTGGCGATCGCGCGCGCCATCGCCAAGCGCCCGGCGGTGCTGCTGTGCGACGAGCCGACCGGCGCCCTGGATTCGGCCACCGGCGTGCGCGTGCTCGAGGCGCTGGAGAAGGTCAACGCCGAACTGGGCACCACCACCGTGGTGATCACCCACAACGTCGACATCGCGCGCATGGCCGACCGCGTGCTGTACATGGGCGACGGCCGCATCGCCCGCGAGGAGCGCCCCGAGCACCGCATTGCGGCGCGGGAGCTGCACTGGTGAGCGCGCTCACGCGCAAGGGCAGGCGCGACCTGTGGCACCTGCGCGGCCAGGCGCTGGCGATCGCGCTGGTGATCGCCGGCGGCGTCGCCACCCTGGTGATGTCGCTGTCGACCTATGAATCGCTGACCGCGACCCGCACGCAGTTCTACCGGGAGCAGGCCCTGGCCGACCTGTGGGCCCCGCTCAAGCGTGCACCCGACACGCTGCTGCCCCGCCTGCAAGCCATCGAAGGCGTTCAGACCGCGCAGGCGCGCTTGCTGGCGCTGGCCACGCTGGGCGTGCCGGATTTCGACGAACCGGTGCGCAGCGAAGTCGTCTCGCTGCCGATCCACGGCGGCCAGCCGCTGCTCAACCGCATCCAGCTGCGCAGCGGGCGGCTGCCCTCGCCGGACGTCGACAACGAGGTGGTGATCGGCGAGGCCTTCGCCAGCGCGCAGTCGCTGCGCGTGGGCGATCGCCTGTCGATGACGCTGCACGGACGCCAGCGCACGGTGCGCGTGGTCGGCGTGGGCACCTCGCCCGAGTACGTCTACCAGGCCCCGCCCGGCGCGGTGTTCCCGGACTTCAAGCGCTACGCGGTGGTGTGGATGAACCGCCACGCCATGGAGAAGGCACTGAACATGGACGGTGCCTTCAACAACGTGGTGCTGCGCCTGCTGCCCGGGGCACGCGAGTCGGCGGTGATCGCGCACGTGGACGGCCTGCTGGCGCGTTACGGCGGCATCGGTGCGTACGGTCGCCACGAGCAGACCTCGACCCGCTACCTGCAGGAAGAACTGCGACAACTGCGCACCATGGCAATCCTGTTCCCGGCCATCTTCCTGGGCGTGGCGGCGTTCCTGATGCACGTGGTGCTGATGCGCCTGATCGGCACCCAGCGCGAACAGATCGGGGTGCTCAAGGCCTTCGGCTACCGCGACCGCACCCTGGCCGGCCATTACCTGGGCATGTCCTCGTGGATCGCCATGGCCGGGGCCCTGCTGGGCATCGCGGCCGGCACCGCGCTGGGCCACTGGCTGGCGCAGGTGTACCAGGACATCTACCGCTTCCCGTTCCTGGACTACCGCCTGAGCACGCGCGCGGTGGCCACCGGCATCGGCGTGAGCCTGGCCGCCGGTGCCAGCGGCGCGCTGATGGCGCTGCACGCGGCCGCGCGCCTGCCGCCAGCCGAGGCCATGCATGCGCCGGCGCCGCCGCGCTTCGGCCCGACCCTGATCGAGCGTCTGGGTCTGGGGCGACGCCTGTCGCAACCGGCGCGCATGGCGCTGCGCGACCTGGAACGGCGCCCCGGCCGCGCCGTGATCACCGTGGCCGGCCTGGCCATGGCCTGCGCGGTGATGATGGTCGGGCGGTTCCAGAGCGACGCTGTCGACCGCATGATCGACATCCAGCTGCGCATCGCCCAGCGCCACGACCTGGCGGTCAGTTTCATCGAGCCGGCACCGTACCGGGCCCTGCACGAACTGGCCGCCCTGCCCGGCGTGCGAACCGCCGAACCCCTGCGCATGGTGCCGGTGCGCCTGATGCACGGCACACGCAGCTATCGCACGGTGATCCAGGGCCTGGCCCCGGACGCGCAATTGCGCCGCACCCTGGACACCCACCTGCACGTGGTCGCGCCGGCCGGCGACGAACTGCTGCTGACCGACTACCTGCGCGGCATGCTGGACCTGAAGCCCGGCGACATGCTCCAAGTGCAGTCGCTGGAAGGCCACCGGCGCACGCGCGAAGTTCGGGTGTCCGGCTTCGTCCACGAATACGTCGGCGCCCAAGGCTACATGCGCCTGGATGCGCTCAACCGCCTGCTCGGCGACGGCGACGTGATCTCCGGCGTGCTGCTGACGGTCGCGCCCGGCGCCGCCCCGGACGTCTATGCACGCCTGGACCGGCGCCCCTGGGTCGCCGGCGTGTCCTCGCGCCTGTCGTCCATGCGCAGTTTCCAGGACACCATGGCCGAGAGCCTGCTGGTGTTTTCGCTGGTGGCGGCCCTGCTGGGCGCGGTGATCAATTTCGGCCTGGTCTACAACGCCGCGCGCATCAGCCTGTCCGAGCGCGGGCGCGAACTGGCCAGCCTGCGCGTGCTGGGCATGACCGAGGGTGAGGTCGGGGCCCTGCTGCTGGGCCAGCTCGGCCTGCTGGTGCTGGTGTCGCTGCCATTCGGATTCATCGCCGGCTGGTCGCTGTGCTGGGTGATGGCGCAGGGCTTCCAGTCGGAACTGTTCCGCGTGCCGGTGGACCTTTCGACCGTCACCTATGCGTTTGCCGCGCTGGTGGTGCTGGCCGCCAGCATCCTGTCGGCGCTGCTGGTGCGGCGGCGGATTGCCCGCCTGGACCTGATCGGCGTATTGAAGACCCGCGAATGAAACACGGAGCCTGTTCATGAAACTGCGCAAACGCATCGTCCTCGGCCTCGTGGGGGTGGCCGCCGCGGTGGTGGTCCTGTGGGCCCTGCAGCCCGCGCCGCGCCCGGTCGACGTCACGCAGGTGCATCGCGGCGACCTGGTGCAGCGCTTCGAGGAGGAAGGCCGCACCAGATTACCCAAACGCTGGGTCCTGGCCGCACCGATCGCCGGCACCCTGCGGCGCATCGAGCTGCTGCAGGGCGACACCGTCACCCGCGGCCAGGCACTGGCGGCGGTGGAGCCGGCGCACGGCGCCCTGCTCGACCCGGCCAACCGCGAACGCCTGGAGGCCGAGGCCCAGGCCGCGCGCGCCCACGTGCAGGCCGCGGCCCAGCGCCTGTCCGCCGCGCGCGCCGACGCCAACCTGGCCGACCGCGAATGGCAGCGCATGCACGCACTGGAGAAGACCGGCGCGGTCAGCAAGGCGGTGCTGGACCAGGCCGAGGCACGGCGAAGCATGACCAAAGCGACGGTCTCCGCGACCGAAGCCGAGCACCGCGCCGCACTGCGCCAGGTGGCCGCGTTGCAGGCGGTGCTGCACGGCCAGGGGCGCGGCGGCGGCACGGCCGTGCCGGTCATCTCGCCGATCGACGGCGTGGTGCTGCGTCGCTTCGAGCAGAGCGCGGTGCCGGTGCAGGCCGGCCAGCCGCTGCTGGAGCTGGGCGACCTGGCGCGCTTGCAGGTCATGGTGCAGGCGCTCTCGCAACAGGCCCTGTCGTTGCGACTCGGCACGACCGCAAAGATCCTGCGCTGGGGCGGCGACTCGCCCTTGCCGGCGCGCGTGGTGCGCATCGAGCCGGGCGGCTTCACCAAGATCTCGGCCCTGGGCGTGGAGGAGCAGCGCACCGAGGTGTGGCTACAGATCACCGCCCCGCGAGCGCAGTGGGCGCGCTTGGGCGACGGCTACCGCGTCGAGGTCGAGTTCGAGGTCGCGCGCAAGCCCGACGTACTGCAGGTGGCCTCCAGCGCGGTGTTCCGCGACGGCCGGCAGTGGGCCGCCTACCGCGTCGACGGCCACCGCGTGCATCGCGTGCACGTGAGCCTGGGCCTGCGCGGCGACGGCGCGGTACAGGTGCTGTCGGGCCTGAAGGCCGGCGACACCGTGGTCGCCTACCCCGACGACCAGATGGCCGACGGCGCACGCATCCGGCCGCTGGAACCACCGGGCGGAAACTGAGGCGCGGGACGCTACGCTGCGGGCGATGCGCCCCGGCCCGTGCCCCTGCGCGGTCGTTACGCCCGGGCGAACACCAGCGAGGCGTTGGTGCCGCCGAAACCGAAGCTGTTGGACATCACGCGGTCCAGCTTCGCCGGGCGGCTTTCGCGCTCGATCGGGAAGCCCTGCGCGCGCTCGTCGAGCTGCTCGATGTTGGCCGAGCCGGCGATGAAGCCGTCGCGCAGCATGAGCAGGCTGTAGATCGCCTCGTGCACGCTGGCGGCTCCCAGGGAATGACCGGTCAAGGCCTTGGTGGAAGACAGCGGCGGCACGTCCGGGCCGAAGGCCTCGCGCACCGCGTCCAGTTCCACCACGTCGCCCACCGGCGTAGCCGTGCCGTGCGTGTTGAGGTAGTCGATCGGACCGTCCAGGTCGCGCATCGCCATGTGCATGCAGCGCACCGCGCCCTCGCCCGACGGCGTGACCATGTCGGCACCGTCGGAAGTCACGCCGTAGCCGACCAGTTCGGCATGGATGTGCGCGCCGCGAGCCCGGGCGTGTTCGTAGTCCTCCAGCACCAGCATGCCGCCGCCGCCGCCGATGACGAAGCCGTCGCGCCCGGCATCGTAGGGCCGCGAGGCGGTTTCCGGCCGGTCGTTGCGATGGCTGGACAGCGCGCCCATGGCGTCGAACTGCGCGGTCATGCCCCAGTGCAGCTCCTCGCCGCCACCGGCGAACACCACGTCCTGCGCGCCGTGCCGGATCAGGTCGGCCCCGGCGCCGATACAGTGCGCCGAGGTGGCGCAGGCGGCCGAGATCGAGTAGCTCACACCGAGGATGCCGAAGGCCGTGGCCAGCGTCGCCGACACGGTCGAGCACATGGTGCGCGGCACCATGAAGGCACCGACGCGGCGCACGCCCTTGGCGCGCAGCAGATCACCGGTCTCGATCTGCCATTGTGCCGAGCCGCCGCCGGAGCCGGCGATCACGCCGACCCGCGGATGCCGCACCTGCGCCTCGTCCAGGCCGGCGTCGGCCAGGGCGTCGCGCATGGCCACGTAAGCGTAGCCGGCGGCATCGCCCATGAACCGCTTGCGCTTGCGATCGATGGACTCGACCAGGTCGATCTGCGGCACCCCCGCCACCTGGCTGCGCAGGCCGAGCTCAGCGTATTCGGGCACCGCGCGGATGCCGCTGACGGACTCGCGCAAGGCACGCGATACGGCCGCGGCCGTGTTGCCGAGGCAGGACACGATGCCCATGCCGGTCACCACCACGCGACGCATCACATGCCCTCCGTGGAACGGAACAGGCCCACGCGCATGTCGCTGGCCACGTAGATCTCGCGGTCGTCGACAAAGGTGCGGCCGTCGGCCACCACCAGCGACAGCCGGCCGCGCACCACCCGGCGGATGTCGATCTCGTAGCGCACCAGCTTCGCGCTGGGCAGCACCTGGCCGCTGAACTTCACCTGGCCCACGCCCAGCGCGCGGCCGCGACCGGGCTCGCCCAGCCAGGGCAGGTAGAACCCGCTCAGCTGCCACATCGCGTCCAGCCCCAGGCACCCGGGCATGACCGGATCGCCCTCGAAGTGGCACTGGAAGAACCACAGGTCCGGCCGGATATCCAGCTCGGCCTTCATCGATCCCTTGCCGTACGCCCCGCCGTCCTCGTCGATGTGGGTGATGCGGTCGAACATCAGCATCGGCGGCAGCGGAAGCCGCGCGTTGCCGGGGCCGAACATCTCGCCGTGCCCGCAGGCCAACAGCTGTTCGTGATCGAGGGAAGAGGGTCGGTTCATGGTGTGCTCTACTGCCAGAAAGGGACAAGTCTGAATGCGGCACGATGACACGGCCATGACGTGAGTCAAGCGGCCACCGTGATCCCCCTGCCCGCACCGCATGAAGTCCGCCGCACGCCACGTCGACCCGGCCACCCCGGCACATGCACGGGGCGCGCCCCGCCACCCTGCGCAGGCCCCTCACGCCAGGCGTGAACGAAAAAGCCCGCAATCGCTTGCGGGCCCTCGGATCTGGTGCCGTTGAGAGGAGTCGAACCTCCGACCTACTGATTACGAATCAGTTGCTCTACCAACTGAGCTACAACGGCATCGGCAAAGAGGCGAAATTCTAGCAGGCGGGCGCGCTGACGCAAGGGCTTGCGGGTCAGCCGGCGGCGATGCGCAGTTCCCTGGGCAGGGCGAAGGTGATGCTTTCCGGCTCGCCGTCCAGTTCGCGCACGCTGTCGCCGCCGTGGGCGCGCAGCCAGGCGATCACGTCCTGGACCAGGGTCTCCGGGGCCGAGGCGCCGGCGGTCAGGCCCACGTGGGTGGCGCCCTCGAGCCAGGCCTGGTCGATGTGCTCGGCGCCGTCGATCAGGTAGGACGGCGTGCCCTGCTTGGCCGCCAGCTCGCGCAGGCGGTTGGAGTTGGAGCTGTTGACCGAACCGACCACCAGCACCACGTCCACGGACTCGGCCAGGCGCCGCACCGCGTCCTGGCGGTTCTGCGTGGCGTAGCAGATGTCGTCCTTGCGCGGGCCCTCGATGGCCGGGAAGCGCGCGCGCAGGGCGGCGATGATGGCCTTGGTGTCGTCCACCGACAGCGTGGTCTGGGTGACGTAGGCCAGGTTGTCGGGCGTGTCGGTGGCCAGCGCCTGGACGTCCTCGACCGATTCCACCAGGTGGATGCGGCCGGTGTTCTTCGGATTCCACTGCCCCATGGTGCCCTCGACCTCGGGATGGCCGGCGTGGCCGATCAGCACCACGCTGCGGCCCTGGCGGCCCAGGCGCGCGACCTCCATGTGCACCTTGGTGACCAGCGGGCAGGTGGCGTCGAACACCTTCAGGCTGCGCTGCTCGGCTTCGGCACGCACCGCCTTGGACACGCCGTGGGCGCTGAAGATCACCGTGGCGTCGTCGGGCACCTCGTGCAGCTCGTCGACGAACACCGCGCCCTGGCGCTTGAGCTTGTCGACCACGTAGCGGTTGTGCACCACCTCGTGGCGCACGTAGATCGGCGCACCGTAGGACTCCAGCGCGCGCTCGACGATGGCGATGGCGCGGTCCACGCCGGCGCAGAAACCACGGGGATTGGCGAGAATGATCTGCATAAATGAACGACTGAAAGACCTTGTCCCTCCCCCGGCTGCAGGGGGAGATGGAGGGGGTCAGGGGCCGCGCGCCAGTGCAAGGCTCCGCTCTCGCGTGGAGAAGGCGGTTCTTGTCTCGACCTGCACGGCTTCGCTGCCACCTGCGAGCCCTCCCAGTGTACTGCAAGTCGGGGGCAACCCCACCCCAGCCCTCCCCTGCACGCAGGGGAGGGAGCCGGCATGTCTGCGTTGGCTGGGGGGCGGCGTCAGTCCGCCCGGGGACTGGAGGATGAACCGAACAGGCCGAAGGCGATCAGCAGCACCGCGCCCACGGTGATAGCCGAATCGGCCAGGTTGAAGGCCGGGTAGGCCCAGCGGCCGAAGAACAGCAGCACGAAGTCGGTCACCTGCCCCGCCAGCAGGCGGTCGATCAGGTTGCCCAGGGCGCCGCCGATGATCAGCGCCAGCGGCAGCGCGGTGCGCCATTCGCGCCGCGGCGTGCGCGCCAGCCACACGGCCAGGCCGGCGCTGATGACGATGGCCAGGGCGGTGAACAGCCAGCGCTGCCAGCCGCCGTCGTCGGCCAGGAAGCTGAAGGCCGCGCCCTTGTTGAAGGCCAGCGTCCAGTACCAGAAGTGCTCGATGACCGGCACCAGCTCGCCGGGCCGGATGTCGGCCCGCACCCAAGCCTTGGTCAGCTGGTCCAGGGCGATGATCAGGGCGGTCAGCCACAGCCAGCGCAGGGCGTTGGGCTTGGGGGATGCGTTCATGAGGGATCCGTGTCCGTGGGCGTGCTCAGAACCAGCGCCGGTCTTCGCCGCCGCCGTCGACGTTCTGCACGCAGCGTCCGCACAACTCGGGATGCTCGGCGTGGCTGCCCACGTCCGGGCGGTGATGCCAGCAGCGCACGCACTTGGCGTCCGTGCTCGCCGCCGCCTCGACCCAGGCCTCGCCCGACTCCAGCGCCACCTTCTCGGCGCCCTCGCCGCGCGTGTCCAGCGAGGCCAGCTGCACGTCGGAGGTGATGAAGAAGAAACGCAGCTCGCCGGCCACGTCGCCGTAGCGCTCGAGCAGGTCGCCGTCCAGGTACAGCGTCACCCTGGCCTGCAGCGAGGCACCGATGTCGCCGGCCTTGCGCATGCCCTCGAGCACGCGCGAGGCGGTTTCGCGGATCGTCAGCAGGTCGTTCCAGAAGGCGCGCTCGCGTGCGCTGCCCTGCTCGGCCGAAAGGCCCTCGTACCAGGTCTCGAACAGCACGCTCTCGCCGCGCTCGCCGGGCATGTGCTGCCACACTTCCTCGGCGGTGAAGCTGAGCACCGGCGCCAGCCAGCGCACCAGCGCCTCGAGGATGCGATACATCGCGCTCTGCGCCGAGCGCCGGCCCAGGCTGTCGGCCTGCATCGTGTACATGCGGTCCTTGGTCATGTCCAGGTACTGCGCGCCCATCTCGTTGGTGCAGAAGTTCTGCACGCGCTGCACGATCTCCGGGAAGTCGCAGCGCTCGTAGGCGCCGACCACGGCTTGCTGCACGTCGTGCGCGGCCTGCACCGCCCACTGGTCCAGCGGCAGGCACTGCTCCACCGGCAGCAGGTCGGTCTTCGGGTCGAACCCGGCCAGGTTGCCGAGCAGGAAGCGGCAGGTGTTGCGGATGCGGCGGTAGCTGTCGGCCACGCGCTTGAGGATCTCGTCGGAGACGGCCATCTCCTGGCGATAGTCGGCAGAGGCCACCCACAGGCGCAGGATGTCGGCGCCCAGCGAATCGAACACCTTCTGCGGCGCGACCACGTTGCCCAGCGACTTGGACATCTTGCGGCCGTTCTGGTCGACCGCGAAGCCGTGCGTGAGCACCGCGTCGTACGGCGCGCGGCCGTGCATGGCCGCCGAGGTCAGCAGGGACGACTGGAACCAACCGCGGTGCTGGTCGGAGCCCTCCAGGTACATCACGCGGTATTCGGACGCGCCGTCGGCCTGCAGTTCCGTGCGCTGGTCGATCACGCAGGCGTGGGTGACGCCCGAATCGAACCACACGTCGAGCACGTCGGTGACCTTGTCGTAGTCGGCGGCGTCCTCGCCCAGCAGCTCGGCCGGATCGAGCGTGTCCCAGATGTCGATGCCGTCCTTTTCCACGCGCTGCGCGACCTGCTCCAGCAGCTCGATGCTGTCCGGGTGCGGCTCCTGGGTCTGCTTGTGCACGAACAGCGCGATCGGCACGCCCCAGGTGCGCTGGCGCGAGATGCACCAGTCCGGGCGGCCCTCGACCATGCCGGCGATGCGCTCCTGGCCCCAGGACGGCACCCAGCGCACGGCCTTGATGGCGGTCAGCGCGGTCTCGCGAAGATCTTCCTTCTCCATGCTGATGAACCACTGCGGCGTGGCGCGGAACGCCACCGGCGTCTTGTGCCGCCAGCAGTGCGGATAGCTGTGCTCGATCTCGGCAAAGGCCAGCAGCTTGCCGCGCTCTTTCACCAGCTCGGTGATGGTCGCGTTGGCCTTCCAGATGTGCTGGCCCTCGAACAGCGGCGTGCCCGGCAGGTACACGCCACGCGCGTCGACCGGGTTGAGCACGTTGGCCGGGTACTTGTCGACCAGGCCGTAGCGGCGCGAGACCGCAAAGTCGTCGGCGCCGTGGCCGGCCGCGGTGTGCACCGCGCCGGTGCCGTCCTCGTCGGACACGTGGTCGCCGAGGATCATCGGGATCTCGCGCTCGTAGAACGGGTGCGCCAGCAGCTGGTTCTCCAGCCGCGCGCCGCGGGTGCGGCCGAGGATGCGCACTTCGTCCACGCCATAGCGCGCCAGCACGGGCTCGGCCAGCGACGCGGCCACCACCAGCAGCACGCGGTGGCCGTCGCGCGACGGGCCCTCGACCAGCACGTAGTCCAGATCGGGCCCCACGCTCACGGCGATGCTGGCCGGCAGCGTCCACGGCGTGGTGGTCCAGATCGGCACCGCGACGATGGCATCGCCGGCATCGACGTCGAACAGCGCGGCCAGCGCGACCGGATCCAGTGCGTCATAGGCCACGTCCACCGCCGGCGAGCGCTTGTCGGCGTATTCGATCTCCGCCTCGGCCAACGCCGAGCCGCAATCGAAGCACCAGTGGACCGGCTTGAAGCCGCGGATCACGTGATCATTGCCGACGATGCGCGCCAGCGCGCGCAGCATGTCGGCCTCGTAGCGGAAGTCCATGCTGCGGTAGGGCCGGTCCCAGTCGCCCAGCACGCCCAGGCGCTTGAAGCCCTCGCGCTGCACGTCGATCTGCTCGGCGGCGTACTCGCGGCACTTCTGGCGGAAGGCGGCGGCATCGAGCTTGTCGCCCGGCTTGCCGTGCTTCTTCTCCACCGCGATCTCGATCGGCAGGCCGTGGCAGTCCCAGCCCGGCACGTACGGGGCGCGGTAGCCGGCCAGCAGGTGCGACTTGACCACGATGTCCTTGAGCACCTTGTTGACCGCGTGGCCGATGTGGATGGCGCCGTTGGCGTACGGCGGGCCGTCGTGCAGCACGAACACGCGGTCGCGATGCGCCGTGCGCCGCTGGATCTGCGCATAGCGGTCCACGCGCGCCCATTCCTCGAGCCAGCCCGGCTCGCGCTTGGGCAAGTTGCCGCGCATCGGGAATTCGGTCTGCGGCAGGTGGATGGTGCTCTTGTAGTCCTTGCTCATCGAAACATCGGGTCCGGATCGGGGCGGGGGGTCGGTGGTGGTGCGTTCATATGCCGCGCTGCGAGTGCTTGCGCGCGCGGCGACAACGAATGGGCATCTTTGACGACGCGCCGGCTCAAGGCAAGCCCTCAGCCGTTTTCGGTCTCCCCGGGCATCGCCTGGCCGAGGACGGCACGCGCACCGGCGGCATCGCGATCCATCTGTGCAACCAGCGCGTCCAGGTCATCGAACCGCTCCTCGTCACGCAGCTTGGCCACGAAATGCACGCGGATGCGGCTTCCATAAAGGTCGCCGTCGAAATCGAACAGGTGCGCCTCCAGCAACGGTTCGGGCACCTCGTTGACGGTGGGTCGCACGCCCAGGCTGGCCACGCCGGGCAGCCCGGTGCGGCCGTCGTCCAGGTCCACGCGCACGGCGAAGATGCCGGTCAGCGGGGTGACCCGCCGGCCCAGCGGCACGTTGGCGGTCGGGTAGCCCAGGGTGCGGCCGAGCTTTTCGCCCTCCACCACCCGGCCGGACATCGAGAACGGGCGGCCCAGCAGGACCTCGGCCCGGGCGAAATCGCCCTCGGCCAGCGCCGCGCGCACCGCGCTGGAGGACGCCTGCACGCCGTCCACGCGCTGCGGCTCCATGGCGCGCGCCGCGAACCCCAGTTCGGCGCCCATGCGCTCGAGCAGCGCGAAATCGCCGCCGCGTTTGTGGCCGAAACGGAAGTCGCCGCCGACCCAGACCTCGCGCACGGCCAGGCGCTCGACCAGCACGCGGCGCACGAAATCCTCCGCCGGCATGGCGGTCAGCGCGGCGTTGAAGCGCAGCAGCAGCACGGCATCCATGCCGGCCTCGCGCAGGCCGTCCAGCTTCTCGCGCACGCTGGCCAGGCGCGGCAGCGGCTCGCGCGAGAAGAAGGCCCGCGGCAGCGGCTCGAAGCTGATCGCCACCGCGGCCAGGCCCAGCGCGTCGGCGCGCTCGCGCACGCGCCCAAGCAGGGCGCGATGGCCGCGATGCAGCCCGTCGAAGGCGCCCACGGTGACGACGCTACCTTCCGGCGCCACGCAGGGCCCGGTCGCATCCCGGTAAAGCTCAGTCATCATGCAAGTATAGCGGCCGCGTCCCGTGCACACGCGGTCTAGTGCGCACGCAGGTCGCGCGGGCGCATGCCGGCGGCCAGCAGGGTGCCGACGTAGGCCGCGCCGCCCGCCGCCACCAGCAACCCGAGGCGCCAGACGCGGGTCCAGGTCGGCTCGTGGGTCCAGCCGCCCCAGTGCTCGCGGCCCAGCCAGAGCACTACGCCCATCACCGCGCAGGCCACCGCCACGCGCGCCAGGTGGCGCAGCCAGCCGGGCTGGCGCTGGTACACGCCGTCGCGGCGCAGGTGGCGCCACAGCAGTCCGCACTGGATGTAGCTGGACAGCGCGCTGGCAATGCCCAGCGCCATGTGCAGGCCCGGCACCCGGGCGATACCCGCGAACCAGCCGCCCTGCTTGAGCGCCGGCGGCGCCCACAGCTCGAACAGCAGCGCCACGAAGGCCACCGCGAAGAGCATGTTGGTGACCAGCACCACGATGCTGATGCGCATCGGCGTGCGCGTGTCCTGGCGCGAGTAGAACGCCGGCAGCAGCACCTTGACCAGCGCGAAGGCCGGCAGCCCGGACACGAAGGCCAGGATCGACAGCGTCGCCATCCGCGTGTCGAAGGCATCGAACTTGCCGTGCTGGAACAGCGTGGCGATCAGCGGCAGCGCCAGCAGCAGCAGCGCCACCATCGCCGGCAGCGCGATCATCAGCGCGAAGCGCAGCCCCCAGTCCAGCGCGCGCGAGTAGCCGTCGCCGTCGCGGTCGACGAAATGCCGCGACAGCGCCGGCAGGATCACCGTGCCCAGGGCCACGCCGAACACGCCCAGCGGCAGCTCCAGGAAGCGCGTGGACAGCGCCAGCCAGCTCTGCGAGCCGGTCAGCAGGAACGAGGCGATGACCGTGTCCAGCAGCAGGTTGACCTGGTAGATCGAGGAACTGAACAGGGTCGGCAGCATCAGCCGCATGACCTTGCGCACGCCCGGATGCCGCCAGCCCCAACGCGGCCACGACAGCAGCCCGATGCGGCGCAGCGAGGGCGCCAGAAACACCAGCTGCACCAGGCCGCCGGCCATCACCGCCCAGCCCATGGCCAGGATCGGCACGTTGAGGCGCGGCGCCAGCCACAGCGCGCCGGCGATCATGCACAGGTTGAGCAGCACCGGCGCGAAGGCCGGCAGCGCGAAGCGGTCGAAACTGTTCAGTGCACCGGCCACCAAGGCCGTCAGCGAGACGAACCACAGGAACGGGAAGGTCAGCCGCAGCAGCTCGATGGTCAGGTCCAGCTTGTGCGGATCGTGCACGGCGCCGGGCGCGAACAGCAGCGCCACCTGCGGGGCGAAGAAGATGCCCAGCGCGGTGACCACCAGCAGCACCCCGCCCAGGGTGCCGGCCACGCGCGCGGTCAGTTCCTTGAGCTCGGCGTGGCTGCGGGTTTCCTTGAACTCGGTGAACACCGGCACGAAGGCGGTGGAAAAGGACCCTTCGGCAAACAGCCGGCGCATGAAATTGGGGATGCGGAAGGCCACCCAGAAGGCGTCGGTGGCCGCGTTGGCGCCGAACACCGTGTTGATCGCGATGTCGCGCACCAGGCCGAACACGCGCGACAGCATGGTCACGCTGCTGAACGACAGCACGCCGCGCAGGAGGCTGGGCTTTTTCATGCGTAGATCCGGGACTCGGGACTCGGGACTCGGGACTCGGGGTGTGCGTTAGCGTGCTGCGTTATCGCACGCGGATCTTTCCCGCTTCACCGAGAGAGGGCGTGTGTCATGCTTCCCAGAGTACCCGGCATCCCAGTTTCCGCGCCGGGACCGGGAACCTGGTTCGTCGGTGTCCGGACGACAATGGCAACTTCCCCGCCTCGGTGAAGCGGGACGGACGAATCGAGCGGTACGCGAGCAAGCATGCGCACACTCCGAGTCCCGAGTCCCGAGTCCCGCGTCACAGCTCCGGAGTCCCGAGTCCCGGGCTCCTTCGCCCGAGTCCCGAGCCCCACCTTTGTGCAACCCATTGACGGAACTCCAAGATCGCCCCATAATTAGCGTCTTTTTCCACGCCAACAGATTCGGAGTCATCCCTTGGCCAACATCAAGTCCGCAAAGAAGCGCGCGCGTCAGTCCGAACAGTCGCGCATGCGCAACGCCAGCGCGCGCTCCATGATGCGCACTGCCCTGAAGAAGGTCGTCAAGGCGATCGAAGCCAACGACAAGGCCGCCGCGACCGAGGCCATGCAGCACGCCACACCGCTGCTGGACCGTTTCGCTTCGCGTGGTCTGATCCACAAGAACAAGGCGTCCCGCCACAAGAGCCGCCTGAACGCCAAGATCCACGCGCTGGGCTGATCCGGTCCGGACATTGCGTGCGAAAAAGCCGGCAGCCGCCGGCTTTTTTGTGGCCCGCGGCCGCGCAGGGCCGGTGAGCACCCCCCGGCCCACGGCGCTCACGAACGCGGCTCCGCGTCGGCCTCGCCGCTCTCGCGCAGGCGCACGTCGTCGCGCGCCATGCGTCCTTCCAGTTCCGCCTCGCGCTGCTGGTCGAAGTACCGCTGCGCCGCCTGGCAC
Source organism: uncultured Gammaproteobacteria bacterium (assembly GCA_963817755.1). Taxonomy (GTDB): domain Bacteria; phylum Pseudomonadota; class Gammaproteobacteria; order Xanthomonadales; family Rhodanobacteraceae; genus Oleiagrimonas. The sequence goes on along the minus strand of CAWFPB010000003.1, from coordinate 149,200 downwards.
ACCTCGCGGGTGCCCTCGCGCGCCACGGCGGAAATCACGAACCAGGGCCGGGTCCAGCCCAGCCCCTCGACGATCTCCCGGGCACGCGCCTGGCGTTCGTCCTCGGGCAGCAGGTCGGCCTTGTTCAGCACCAGCCAGCGCGGGCGCTCGAGCAGCTCCGGGTCGTAGCGCTCCAGTTCGGCCTCGATGGCACGCACCTGCTCGACCGGGTCGCTGCCGTCGACCGGCACCATGTCGACCACGTGCAGCAGCAGGCTCGTGCGCGCCACGTGGCGCAGGAACTGCATGCCCAGGCCCGCGCCCTCGGCCGCACCTTCGATCAGGCCGGGGATGTCGGCCACCACGAAGCTGCGGTCGGCCTCCACGCGCACCACGCCCAGGCCCGGATGCAGCGTGGTGAAGGGATAGTCGGCCACCCGCGGGGTGGCCGCGGAAACGGCGCGGATGAAGGTCGACTTGCCGGCGTTGGGAAAGCCCAGCAGGCCGACGTCGGCCAGCAGCTTGAGCTCCATCTTCAGCTCGCGCTCCTCGCCCGCCGTGCCCTGCGTGGACTGGCGTGGCGCGCGGTTGGTCGAACTCTTGAAGTGCATGTTGCCCAGGCCGCCCTTGCCGCCCTGGGCCACCAGCAGGCGCTGTTCATGCTCGGTCAGGTCGCCGATCACTTCATCGGTCTCGACATTGGTGACCACGGTGCCGATCGGCACGCGCACCACGATGTCCTCGCCGCCCTTGCCGTACATCTGGCTGCCCATGCCGTCCTGGCCGCGCGGGGCCTTGAACACGCGCTGGTGTCGGAAATCGATCAGCGTGTTCAGGCCCTCGTCGGCCTCCAGCCACACCGAACCGCCACGACCTCCATCACCACCGTCCGGGCCACCGAAGGGGATGTACTTCTCGCGGCGGAAACTCACGCATCCGTTGCCGCCGTTGCCGGCCTTGACCCTGATTTTTGCTTCGTCGACGAATTTCATTGGAAGGCCGGGAATGGGGAGTCGGGAATGGGGAATCGGGTCCGGCTTGCGGCTGGACCCGGTTCATGCGCTTTGATCATAGGGTGGAAAGCCATCGAACGCATCGAACGGGACGAACCGGGCCATGGCCGGGGCGCAGGAACCATATGTCCGATTCCCCACTCCCCATTCTCCATCCCCGTGCGCCAAACAAAAGCCCCGCACGGGGCGGGGCTCTGTCGCGACGCTGGCGATGTCCGGGCGGTCAGCCCTGGACCACGCTCACGAACTTGCGGTTCTTGTCGCCGCGGGTCTTGAACTCGACCGTGCCACCGACCAGCGCGAACAGCGTGTGGTCGCGACCCAGGCCGACGCCGGTGCCGGCATGGAACCGGGTGCCGCGCTGGCGCACGATGATGTTGCCGGCCTCGACGGCCTGGCCGCCATAGATCTTCACGCCCAGGTATTTGGGGTTCGAATCGCGACCGTTGCGGGTGGAACCGCCTGCCTTTTTATGTGCCATGGTGTTTGACTCCCGTTACTTCGAGCCGCCGGCGATGCCGGTGATCTCGATCTCGGTGTAATACTGACGGTGACCCTGCTGCTTCATGTGGTGCTTACGGCGGCGGAACTTGACGATGCGGACCTTCTTGCCGCGGCCGTGCGAAAGGATCTTCGCGCTGACCTTGGCGCCGTCCACCGTCGGCGCACCGACGGTCACGTTCTCGCCCTCGCCGACCAGCAGGACCTGGTCGAATTCGATGGTGCTGTCCACGTCGGCTTCCAGCTTCTCCACGCGCAGGTATTCGCCCTGCATCACGCGGTACTGCTTGCCGCCGGTCTTGATGACTGCGTACATGGTTGTTGACCCTTCTGTCGTTCTTATTCCGGGTGATCCGCTCGTAGGCGGGCCCGTTCGGTGTTTCGCGACATGCGCGAACCCGCGATTTTAGCGGGATCGTGCACACCAGCGCAAGCTGCTGATCCAGGGCGGATTCGGCCGCGGGCCCGGGGCGCCGAGGATCCGGACACAGCCAAGAACCGTATCGGGACAGGCCGGACGTTGCGGCCGTCGCAGTCGGTGCGACGCCAGCGCGTTGATATAGTAGCGGATCGACCGCATTTCACGCTGTCCACACAGCCCCACACCACATCGGGACGCCGCATGAGCAGCCCCATCCGCATCCGCGGTGCGCGCACGCACAACCTGAAGAACCTGGACCTGGACCTGCCCCGCGACCGGCTGATCGTGATCACCGGCCTGTCCGGCTCGGGCAAGTCCTCGCTGGCCTTCGACACCGTCTACGCGGAGGGCCAGCGCCGCTACGTCGAATCGCTGTCGGCCTACGCCCGCCAGTTCCTGTCGATCATGGAAAAGCCCGACGTGGACAGCATCGAGGGCCTGTCGCCGGCGATTTCCATCGAGCAGAAGGCCACCTCGCACAACCCGCGCTCGACCGTGGGCACCATCACCGAGGTGCACGACTACCTGCGATTGCTGTTCGCCCGCGTGGGCAGCCCGCGCTGCCCGGACCACGGCGCGCCGCTGGAAGCGCAGACGGTCAGCGAGATGGTCGACGCCACCCTCGCCCTGGATGCCGGCAAGCGCTGGATGCTGCTGGCGCCGGTGATCCGCGAGCGCAAGGGCGAGCACGCGCAGGTCTTCGAGCAGCTGCGCGCGCAGGGCTTCATCCGCGTGCGCGTGGACGGCCACGTGCACGAGCTGGACGCCGTGCCGACCCTGGAGCTGCGCAGGAAGCACACCATCGAGGTGGTGGTCGACCGCTTCCGCCCGCGCCCGGATCTCAAGCAGCGCCTGGCCGAATCGTTCGAGACCGCGCTGCGCCTGGGCGAGGGCCTGGCGATCGTGGCCGACCTGGATGATCCCAAGGCGACCGAACACCTGTTCTCCTCGCGCTACGCCTGCCCGATCTGCGACTACGCCCTGCCCGAGCTGGAACCGCGCCTGTTCTCGTTCAACTCGCCGATCGGCGCCTGCCCGGCCTGCGACGGCCTGGGCGTGACCCAGGTGTTCGACCCCGCGCGCGTGGTGCGCCACCCGGAACTGTCGCTGGCCGGCGGCGCGGTGCGCGGCTGGGACCGCCGCAACGCGCACTACTTCCAGCTGATCCTGTCGCTGGCCAAACACTACGGCTTCGACGTGGACACGCCCTGGAACGAGCTGCCCAAGAAGGTCCAGGACGCGGTCCTGCACGGCTCCGGCGGCGAGACGATCGCCTTCCGCTACCTCACCGAGCGCGGCGGCAAGGTCACCCGCGAGCACGCCTTCGAGGGCATCCTGCCCAACCTGGAGCGGCGCTACCGCGAGACCGAATCCTCCGCGGTGCGCGAGGAGCTGTCGCGCTACATCGCCGACAAGCCCTGCAGCGAGTGCGGCGGCCAGCGCCTGAACCGCTCGGCGCGCAACGTGTTCGTGGCCGAGCGCACCCTGCCCGAGATCGGCAGCGACTCGATCGACGCCGCGCAGGCCTTCTTCGACCAGCTGACCCTGGACGGCTGGCGCGGCGAGATCGCGGCCAAGATCGTCAAGGAGATCCGCGAGCGCCTGAAGTTCCTGGTCGACGTCGGCCTGGACTACCTGACGCTGGACCGCAAGGCCGACTCGCTGTCCGGCGGCGAGGCCCAGCGCATCCGCCTGGCCAGCCAGATCGGCGCCGGCCTGGTCGGCGTGATGTACGTGCTCGATGAGCCCTCCATCGGCCTGCACCAGCGTGACAACGAGCGCCTGCTGGGCACCCTCACGCGCCTGCGCGACCTGGGCAACACGGTGATCGTGGTCGAGCACGACGAGGACGCCATCCGCGCCGCCGACCACATCCTCGACATCGGTCCCGGCGCCGGTGTGCACGGCGGCGAGATCGTCGCCGAGGGCCAGCTCGAGGACGTGCTGAAGTCCAAGCGCTCGGTCACCGGCCAGTTCCTTTCCGGCAAGCGTTGCATCGAGGTGCCCGAGCAGCGCCGCGAGCCCGAGGACGACCTGTGGCTGCACGTGCGCGGCGCGCACGGCAACAACCTGCAGCATGTCGACCTGTCGATTCCCGCCGGCCTGTTCACCTGCGTGACCGGCGTGTCCGGCTCGGGCAAGTCCACCCTGGTCAACGACACGCTGTACCGACTGGTCGCCGCCGAGCTCAACGGCGCCGGCACCGAGCCGGCGCCGTACGAGTCGGTGGAGAACCTGGAGCTGTTCGACAAGGTGGTCGACATTGACCAGTCGCCGATCGGCCGCACGCCGCGCTCCAACCCGGCCACCTACACCGGCCTGTTCACCCCGCTGCGCGAGCTGTTCGCGCAGGTGCCCGAGGCCCGTGCGCGCGGCTACAAGCCGGGCCGCTTCAGCTTCAACGTGCGCGGGGGCCGCTGCGAGGCCTGCCAGGGCGACGGCCTGATCAAGGTCGAGATGCACTTCCTGCCCGACGTCTACGTGCCCTGCGACGTGTGCCACGGCAAGCGCTACAACCGCGAGACGCTGGAGATCCTGTACAAGGGACACACCATCGCCGACGTGCTGGAGATGACCGTCGAGGAGGCGCTGGCGCTGTTCGAACCGGTGCCGGTGATCGCGCGCAAGCTGCAGACCCTGCGCGCGGTGGGCCTGGACTACATCAAGCTGGGCCAGAGCGCGACCACGCTGTCGGGTGGCGAGGCGCAGCGCGTGAAGCTCTCGCGCGAGCTGTCCAAGCGCGACACCGGGCGCACCCTGTACATCCTCGACGAGCCGACCACCGGCCTGCACTTCCACGACATCGAGCAACTGCTCGACGTGCTGCACCAGCTGGTCGACAACGGCAGCACCGTGGTGGTGATCGAGCATAACCTGGACGTGATCAAGACCGCCGACTGGATCATCGACCTGGGCCCCGAGGGCGGCGCCGGCGGCGGACGCATCCTGGCCACCGGCACGCCGGAGGCCATCGCCGCGCGCAAGGACTCGCACACCGGCCGATTCCTGAAATCGCACCTCAAAGCGGCCGCGCCCAAGCAACCCGCGGCGCGCAAGGCCGCATCCAAGAAACGGAAACGCGCATGACCGAAGCAAGCCCCGCCCCCCTGTTCACCGCCCCCATCGAGGTGCGCTGGCGCGACCTGGACGCGTTCAACCACGTCAACAACTCGACCTACCTGACCTACCTGGAACAGGCCCGCCTGGACTGGCTGGCCCACGTGCCGGGCATCTGGGACAAGGCCCACGGCAAGCCGGTCATGGCCGCCTGCCAGCTCAATTACCGCGCGCCGATCCACTGGCCGGCCAGCGTCGAGGTGCGCCTGCACTGCGAGCGCCTGGGCAACCGCTCCATCACCATCGGCCACCGCATCGTCGACCGCGGCGACGAGCGCCTGTACTGCGACGGCAGCGTGACGCTGGTGTGGATCGATCCCGAGGCCGGCGCCACGGTACCCTTGCCCGGTGTCCTGCGCGAGGCCGTGCAGGCGACTGATTGAGAGGTGCGCCATGTTCGCCGAACGGACCCATGAACTGACCCTGCCCGAGGAGCTGCTCCTGCTGGCGCTCGACGACACCCGCGGCAGCGTGCTTGCCGAGGCCCGCATCGGCCTGCCCTTCGGCCTGGCCGGCGCCGCCCTGATGGAAATGACCCTGGCCGGCGAGCTGCGCATCGAGGACGGCAAACTGGACCTGGACGAACAGGTCGATCCGGTCCACGGCGCACCGTTCGAGGCCATCCGTGCCCAGCTGCGCGAGCGACCCGGCGAGAAGGTGCGCGACTGGGTCCAGCGCCTGCCGCGCAAGCTGCGCGACCTGCGCCAGCAATGGCTGGACGCGCTGGTCGCGCGCGGCACCCTGGAACACCGCGAATCAAAGGTGCTGTTCCTCTTTCCCGTGCAGCGCTATCCGGAACGCGACGGCCAGCCCGAGCGTGACATCCGCGCGCGCATCGACGCCGTGCTACTGCACGGCAACGCGCCCGATCCGCGCACCGCCATGCTGATCCAGCTGGCTGGCGCCTGCCGCCTGCTGCGCGCGATGTACCCGCGCGACCAGCGCAAGCGCATCGAGGTGCGCGAGAAGGAGCTTCAGGACCTGCCGATCGCCGAAGGCGTGGATGCCGCCACCCGCGCGGCCGTCAGCGCGGCCGCGACGGCCGCCGCCATGGCCGCCATCACCGCGGCCACGGCCGCCTCCAGCAGCGCGGCATGCAGTGCCGGTAGCGGAACCTGCTGAACTGGCGACAATCGCGGTTCATGGCTTCGCGGCTATCATGGGCGCGGAACCGAACACCGGAGGTTGTCCCATGCACCGCGCCCTGCTTTCCCTCGTCGTCGCCGTCATGATCGCCGCTCCTGTCAGCGCCGCACTGGCCGCCGACGGGCCCGACATGACCATCTATCACGCCGATGGCGATGCCCTGTTCCAGTCCGGACACAGCGCCATCGACAGCGGCTATGCGGTGATCCGCGAGCAGCGACGCATCGGTTTCGACAAGGGCAGCCAGGACATCGTCATCGGCAACCTGCCCGACTTCCTGGAGCCGGAAGCGGTCAGCCTGCACTTCAACAGCAACCGGGTGAAGGTACGCTCGCAGCGCCTGATGCTGGCCTCGGGCGGCAACGATGCCCTGCTCGGTCAGATCGGCAAGCAGGTCAGCGTGATCGGCGACAACGGCCAGGTGCTGGTCAAGGGCCAGCTGCAGCGCGTCGGCCGCGACGGCAGCCTGGTGATCGGCGGTGACGTGTTCGGCCCCACCGTGGTGCAGCGCTACAGCGCGGTGAAACTGATCAGCGGCGAGGCCGGCAGCGGATCGCGCCTGCAACTGCGCGTGCACGCCGACGCCAGCGGCCACAGCGACGCCGTGCTCAGCTATCCCACCCACGGCCTGGGATGGCGCGCCGCCTACACCGGCACGCTGCAGCCGGGCGGCAGCTGCCGCATGCAGCTCCAGGCCATGGCCAGCATCGCCAACCGCAGCGGACGCGACTGGCAGGGCGCCAGCATCAAGCTGTTCGCCGGCGCGCCCAACATCCATGCGCAGCACAACGGGCCACGCCCAATGATGGCGGCCGCGGCTCCGAACGGCCGCATGGCGATGCCCAAACAGCAGAGCCTGGACGCCTACCGCACCTACACCCTGTCCGGGCACGTGAACCTGCCCGACAACAGCATCACGCTGACCCCGCTGTACAGCCCGCGCACCCTCGACTGCGAGCGCGCCTGGACCTACGAGAACGGCAACGCCTGGACGCCGCCGCGGCCGATGACCAACGCCTCGACCAACGCCAACACGCTCCAGGGCAGCATCCGCAGCGTGCTGCGCTTCCAGGCGCCGGAAACCCTGCCGGCGGGCCACATGCGCGTGCTCACCGCCGATCGCGACGGCAAGCTGCAGTTCATCGGCGAGGACACCGTGTCGGACACCTCGCGGCATGATCCGGTGGAGCTTTCGCTGGGCACCGCCTTCGACCTGCATGCGCAACGCGAACGCACCAGCTTCCAGTTCGACAAGTCCGCGCGCCGCATCGACGAGGCCTTCCGCGTCACCCTGAGCAACGCCGGGGACAGCGACCGCACCGTCAGCGTCATCGAGCACCCGAACCGTTGGAACCAGTGGAGCCTGACGTCCTCCAGCGTGGCACCGGCACGCAAGACCGCCGACACGCTGGAATTCCATGTTCGTGTCCCCGCCCACGGCAGCGCCACGCTGGACTATGCGTTGCGTTACCAGTGGACCCCGGCCGACCAGTGAACGACGCAGACAACTTTTCGGGAGACCGACCATGATCGACACCTTCATGCACGACGGCATACTCGAGCTGCGCCTGAACCGCCCGCCGGTGAACGCGCTGGATCCGGCCCTGGTCGAGCGCCTTCGCACGCACATCGAGCACGCACCGGACGAGGGTGCCCGCGGCATCGTGCTGACCGGCCACCAGGGCATGTTCTCGGCCGGCCTGGACGTGCCGCTCCTGCTGACCCTGGACCGTGACGGCATGCGCGCGTTCTGGCGCGATTTCTTCGCCCTGTGCGCGGCGCTGGCGCGTTCGCCGATCCCGACGGTGGCCGCCGTGTCCGGCCACAGTCCGGCCGGTGGTGCCGTGCTGGCGCTGTTCTGCGACTACCGCGTGATGGCACGCGGGACCTACCGCATCGGCCTCAACGAGGTGCAGGTCGGCCTGACCGTGCCCGATTGCATCCAGCGGGCCCTGCGCCGGGTGGTCGGCACCTACCGCGCCGAACGCCTGCTGGTGGCCGGAAGCATGCTGACCGCCGACGAGGCCCTGGCCTGCGGCTTCGTCGACGAACTGGCGCCGGTCGAGGAAACCGTCACCCGCGCCCTGCACTGGATGCACGAACTGCTGGCCCTGCCCCCGCGAGCCATGCGCACCACCCGCGCCATGGCCCGCGCCGACCTGGCCGACGCCTTTGCCGACCTCGACGCGCTACCGGTGGAGGAATTCCTCGACGGCTGGTTCGGCGAGGAGACCCAGTCCACGCTGAAGGCGCTGGTGGCGCAATTGAAGGCGAAGAAGGGCTGAGACGGGAGACGGGAGACGGGAGACGGGACTCGGGACTCGGGACTCGGCGATTCGGCGATTCGGGGTTCCGCCCCTAGCCGCTCGTCCTTGCCACCGGGCGCTGCGGGTCGCTGCACCAGCCGCTCCACGAGGGCACGTACAGGCGCATGCCGGAGAAGCCGGCATGCGCCATGGCCAGCAGGTTGTGGCAGGCGGTCACGCCCGAGCCGCACATGCTCACCATCTGGTCGGCGGGGCGGCCGCCGAGCAGCGCCTCGAATTCGGCGCGTAGCGCATCGTCATCGCGGAAGCGGCCGTCACCGTCCAGGTTGCCGGCGAACGGGCGGTTGACGGCGCCGGGCACGTGTCCGGCCACCGGATCCAGCGGCTCGGTCTCGCCGCGATAGCGCTCTGCGGCACGCGCATCGACCAGCAGCACGTTTCCCGCATCCAGGGCTTCACGCAGATCCGGCGTATCCACGAAGAAGCTTTGATCGATGCCGGGCTCGACGGTGGTCGGCGTGCGCTCGACCGGGCCGGACTCCAGCGCCAGTCCCGCGTCCTTCCAGGCCTTCAGGCCGCCGTCCAGCACGCAGGCAGAAGCGCCCATGGCACGCATCATCCACCACAGGCGTCCGGCGATGGCGCCGCCGGCGGTGTCGTAGGCCACCACGAGCATGCCCGGCCGCCAGCCCCAGCGGCCCAGGGTCCGTGCAAAGGCCCCGGGATCCGGCAACGGATGCCGCCCCAGCCCCTGTGCGATCTTGCCCAGGTCGGACAGCTCCTCGTCCAGGCTGGCATAGACCGCCCCCGGAAGATGGCCCTCGAGATAATCGCGACGCCCCTTGTCGGTGTCGGACAGGTCGAACCGGCAATCGACGACGAGCGTTTCGGCCGGATCGCGCGCAGCGAGGGTGCGGGTATCGATCAGGGGACGGTTCATGGCAGGGTTCCCATGCGTTCGAGGAGGTTGGTCAGCATCGCGGCGGTGGCACCCCAGATGCGGTGCGGGCCGTAGCGGAACTCCACCATCTCGCGCGCCTTGCCGCGGAAGTGCATGGTGTAGCGCTGCAGGTTGGAGGGGTCAAGCAGGAACGACAGCGGCACCTCGAACACCTCGTCGACCTCGCCCGGCTCGGGCCGCCACGGCGGCCGTTGCGACGCCACGAAGGCGACCACCGGCGTGACCACGAATCCGCTCACGGTCTCGAAGCAGTCCAGGTAGCCGGCTGGCTGGACATGCGCACGCGGCAGTCCGATTTCCTCCTCGGTCTCGCGCAGGGCGGCGTCTACGGCGTCTGTATCGGTGACGTCGATGCGGCCGCCGGGAAACGCCACCTGGCCGGCATGCCGGCTCAGTTGCTCGGTGCGCCGGGTCAGCACGACGCGCGCCTCCGATCCGTCCTCGACCACCGGGACCAGCACGGCCGCAGGTGCCAGCGGAACCTCGCCGAGCAGGTCACGCATCATCGCGTGGTTCCAGCCCGGGGCACCCGGCGGATCATCCAGTGCACGCAACGCCGCGCGCAGGGCGTCACGGTGCGCGGCCATCAGTCGACCTGGCGTCCGGGCAGCTCCTCGCGCATCAGTCGCAGGCGCTCCTCCCGGCTCATGTCGCGCCAGCGCATGATCTCCTCGGCACTGCGCCGGCAGCCGACGCACAGGCCGCCGGCATCAAGCCGGCAGATCTTCACGCACGGGGTCAGGGGTTCGTGGCCGTGGACGGCCGCTTTGCCGATGTCCATCCCCTTCATGCTAGCGCAGCCGGCCCCATCCGTGGGCATCGCGGTGCGCACGGCGCATCACTTGACCTTCAGCAACTCGATCTCGAACACCAGCACTTCGTTGGGCCCGATACGCGGTAGCTGTCCATGCTTGCCGTACGCCTGCTGCGGGGGAATCCAGACCTTCCACTTGCCACCCACGTGCATGCGCGGCAGCACGTCCTTCCAGCCCGGCAGCATGCGGCTGACCGGGAAGGTCACCGGGTGGCCGTGGACGTAGGAGCTGTCGAATTCCATGCCATTGATCAGCGAACCGCGATAGTTGGCGACCACCGTGCTGTCCAGTGTCGGATGGGCGCCCTGCCCGTGCCGAAGGATCTTGTACTGCACGCCGGAAGGCAACGTCACCACGCCGGCCCGAGTCTTGTTCTCGGCCATGAAACGACTGGAATCCAGGGCGTTGCGTCGCGCCTGCCGCCGGAAATTGGCCGCTGCGCGCTGGCGCAGCTGCTGACCGAGAATGCCCAGCTGCTGCTGCATTTGCGCCACGGGCACCTTCGGCTTGCGCCCGGCGTAGGCATCGCGCAGGGCCTTGACCAGGATGTCGATGTCGAAGGTGTCCTTGCCCTGCGCCACCCGCGAGCCGATCTGGTACCCGACCGCGTAGGACGCCTTGTCGCGGTCCAGTCCGTGCGTCGCGTTTTTGCCGGACTTGTCCTGCGCATGACCGGAAGTGCCCTGCGCCCAGGCCAGGGCCGGCACGGCAAGCAGTATGGGCAGGACGAAACGAGCCTTCATCGATGCAGAGACCTCGGGAACAGGACCGGAGCGTTCCATGGTATGCCATCCGCGCCGCGGACGGCGATGGAACATACAGGTCATGAGAACGCGAACGACGCCGGTTGGTTCCCCGCGCTGCTACCATGCGCGTCCAGCACGTACAGGAGTTCGCCCATGGCCTACCGCAACCTGACCACCCATGACGACGGTGCCGTGCGCACCATCACCGTCAACCGTCCCGACAAGCTCAACGCCCTCAACCACGAGACCCTGAACGAGCTGATGCTGGCCTTCGGCCAGGCCGGGCAGGACGAGGACGTGCGCGTGGTGGTGCTGGCCGGCGCGGGCGACAAGGCCTTCGTGGCCGGCGCCGACATCGCCGAGATGAACCAGTACACGCCAGTCCAGGCGCAGGCCTTCTCGCGCGTGGGCCAGGCGCTGATGCTGACCATCGAACGCCTCGGCAAACCGGTCATCGCCCGCATCCAGGGCTACGCCCTGGGCGGCGGGATGGAACTGGCCATGGCCTGCCACCTGCGCATCGCCTCGAACAAGGCGAAGTTCGGCCAGCCGGAAATCAATCTCGGCCTGATCCCCGGTTTCGGCGGTACCCAGCGCCTGCTGCGCCTGGCCGGCCGCGCCGCGGCGCTGGAGCTGTGCCTGACCGGCAAGCAGGTCGATGCCGAGCGGGCACAGCAACTGGGCGTGATCACCGACGTGGTCGAACCGGAGGCCCTGGACGAGGCCGTCGGCGACCTGGCTTCGCAGCTGGCCGCCAGCGCGCCGCGCGCCGCGGCCGGCATCCTCGACGCCGTGCTCGGCGGCGGCGAATGCGCCATCGAGCAGGGCCTGGACTACGAAAGCCAGGCCTTCGCCCTGTGCTTTGCCACCGAGGACATGCGCGAGGGCACCACGGCGTTCCTGGAACGCCGCAAGCCCGAGTTCAAGGGTTGCTGAAACGCTTCTCGCGCCCGCACAAGCGGGCGCCAGGCGCAAGCCGGGACGCTTTTACTCGCCCGCGCCGGCGTACTTCTTCTCGCCCGCGGTGACGCGGAAGTCGAGACGATTGACCGGCGCCGGCAGCGGGCAGGTGGCGAACGGGGTGAAGGCGCACGGCGGGTTGTAGGCCTTGTTGAAGTCGATCGTCACCGTGTCCGAACCCGGCTTGGGCGGATCGAGGTACAGGAATCGCGAGGCACCGTAGGTCTCGTGGCCGCTGGTGCGGTCGGAGAAGACCAGGAAGTACTGGGTGTCGCCCGGCACCTCGATCACCGGTTCCACGCTGTAGCGATGGCCCTGGTAGGTGAACACCGCTTTGCCCGGCACCGGGTAGGTGTCGACGCCGCCGATCTCGTTGCCCATCTTCAGGTGATGATGCGGCTTGAACGGCACCCAGTGCGCGGTGATGCGCAGCGCCGGATTGACCGGGAAATAGTCCAGGCCGGCGAAGTGCACGCGGGTCGGCGACTGGCTGTCCTTCACGCGCAGGCCCTTCATGCCGTTGCGCGAGACCAGGTAGAACTCGGTGGTGGCGAACTTCACGGTGGTCGGCTTGTCGTGGCTGTCGTCGAGCAGCACGGCCTCGCGCACGTGCCTGCCGTTGATGGTGACGTGCGCGTCACCGGCCGCCAGCTTGATCGTCACCTTGCCGTCCTTGTGCCAGTCGATCGACCCCAGGTGCGCCGGGGCCTTGTCGAGCACGATGTCGTTGTCCTTGGCGCTGCCCACCGTGTTGGCGCCCTTTTGCAGCCACGGCAGGCCAACCAGGCTCAGCCAGCCGTAGGGCGCGGTCAGGCTCTTCAGGCGCTGCGCGCGCCAGTGCTGGATCTGCTGCGTGTAACCGGGCCCTGCGGCAGCTTGCACGGCGGTGACGCCGAGGACGGTGGCGAGAACGAGGCTGGCGCGGAACATGGGCGGTCCCCTGCAAAAGATTCGAGTATAGGCCTCCATGCGGCCCGGTCGGCAAGTCCCGGCCGTGTCACGGGCTCATGGATCGGACTCAGCGACCGCGGTCGAACAGGCGATCGAGCTCGTGCATGCCCAGCTGCACCCAGGTCGGGCGGCCATGGTTGCACTGGCCGGAGCGCTCGGTGGCCTCCATGTCGCGCAGCAGCGCGTTCATCTCGGCCACGGTCAAGCGACGGCCCGCGCGCACCGAGCCGTGGCAGGCCATGGTCGAGAGCAGCTCGTTCTCCAGTTCCTCCAGCTTGCGCGAACTGCCGTGCTGGGCCATCTCGGCCAGCACGTCGCGGGCCAGCTCGCCCACGTCGGCGCCCTCCAGCAGCGCCGGGATGCGGCGCACGGTGACCTGGGTCGGACCGGTGCGCGAGAGCTCCAGGCCCCAGCCGGCCAGCGCCTCGGCATGTTCCTCGGCGGCCTCCGCCTCGCGGGCGGCCACCGACAGGGCCAGTGGCACCAGCAGCATCTGGGTGCGCAGGCCGCTGTCGTTGCGCGCCTGCTTCATGCGCTCGTAGGTGATGCGCTCGTGCGCGGCGTGCATGTCCACCAGCACCAGGCCGTGGGCGTTCTCCGCCAGCACGAAGATGCTCTTGAGCTGCGCCAGGGCGTAGCCCAGCGGCGGGATGTCGGCATCGTCGGCGGTATCGGGCAGGCCCTGCCGGGGTGCCTCGCCGAGCAGGGTCCGGTAGTCGTCCAGCGGCGCCTCGCCGGTGCGCAGCGCCAGCCCGGCCTGGCTGCGCCAGGCGCCGCCGCCGGATCCGCCCCCGCCACCCGACGCCATCGGCGGATAGGTGGCCGGCGACGCTTGCGCCGCGGTGCCCGCCAGCGGGGCCACCGGCTGCGAGGCGATGCTGCCGGCACGGGTCTGCGCCAGCGCCTCGTGCAGGGTGCGGAACAGGAAATCGTGCACCAGGCGCTGCTCGCGGAAGCGCACCTCGCTCTTGGCCGGATGCACGTTGACGTCGACGCCGGCCGGATCCAGTGCCAAAAACAGCACGAACACCGGATGCCGGCCGTGGAACAGCACGTCCTGGTAGGCCTGGCGCACGGCGTGGGCAACCACCTTGTCGCGCACCATGCGCCCATTGACGTAGAAGTACTGCTGGTCGGCCTGGTTGCGGGACGCGGTCGGCAGGCCCACCCAGCCGGACAGGTGCATGCCGGCAGCGCGGTGGTCGATGCGCAGGCAAGCGCCGGTGAAGTCCTCGCCGAGTACCTCGCCCACGCGCGCCAGGGCCGCGGCCTCGTCGTCGGCCGGGCGCAGCAGGCGCAGCTGGCGGCCGTTGTGGCCGAGCCGGAACTCGACCTGCGGATGCACCAGCGCCAGGTTCTTGAGCAACTCGTCGATGCGGCCGAACTCGGTGCGTTCGGTGCGCAAAAACTTGCGCCGCGCCGGCACGTTGTAGAACAGGTCGCGGACCTCCACGCTGCTGCCGGGCGGGTGCGGGGCCGGCCGCGCCGTGCCGATCTGGCCGCCGTCGACCTCGATGCGGAATGCGTGCTCCGCCTCGCGCGGTCGCGAGGTCAGGGTGAAGCGCGAGACCGAGGCGATCGAGGCCAGGGCCTCACCGCGAAAGCCCATGGTCGCCACGCGCTCGAGGTCGTCGAAGCTGCCGATCTTGCTGGTGGCGTGCGCGGCCACCGCCAGCGGCAGCTGTTCGGGATCGATGCCGTTGCCGTCGTCGCGCACGCCGATGCGCCGTGCGCCGCCGGCCTCGATCTCCACCTCGATGCGCCGCGCACCGGCGTCCAGGCTGTTCTCGACCAGCTCCTTGACCACCGAGGACGGGCGCTCGATGACCTCACCGGCGGCGATCTGGTTGATCAATTCGGTCGGAAGCGGGCGGATCTCGGGCATGGCGGGCTCGTGCGGTTCGAGTCGCCAAGGATAACGGGATTCGGGATTCGAGATGGAAGATTCGGGCCGGTTCAGCCGGCCGGGATGGCCAGCGTGCTGCCAGCGCGGACCATGTTGGTGTTCAGGTCGTTGGCGTTCTTGATGGCGTCGATGCTGACACCGTAGTGGTGGGCGATGCCCGACAGCGTCTCGCCGCTGTTGACCCGGTGCAGGTCCTGCATATCGGCACCGCTGCCCGCGCTGCCCTGCGAATCGCCGGCCGACGTGGAAGCGACCTGGACGCCGTGCTTCTTCGCCCACTGCGCGGCGTACCAGGTACCCGGCGGCGGAGTGGTGCGGAAATAGCGCTCCACGCCCTGCAGGATGGCCTCGGCCATCTTGCCGCGATAGCGCGGCGAGCGCAGCAGGCGTTCGTCATGGCGATTGCTGATGAAAGCGGTCTCGACCAGGATCGACGGCACGTCCGGCGAGCGCAGCACCACGAAGTTGGCATGCTGCACCTTCGGCTTGTACAGCGGGATGATGCCCTTGAGCGCGCCCAGCACGTCGTGCCCGACCTGCTTGCTGGCCTGCATGCTGGCACCCTGCGAAAGATCCAGCAGCACCGCGGCCAGGGTATGGCTCTTGTCGTCCAGCGACACACCGCCAACCAGGTCCGACGCATTCTCGCTACGCGCCAGCCACTTGCCCGCCTCGCTTTCCTTGCCGTGCGTGGACAGCACCCACACCGATGCGCCGCGCGCGGTGCAATGGTGTGGGCAGGAATTGGCGTGGATGGACACGAACAGGTCGGCCTTGTGCTCGCGGGCGATCTCGAAGCGCTTCTCCAGCGGCACGTAGTAGTCGCCGGTCCGGGTCAGCAGGGCCTTCATGCCCGGCTGCCGGTCGATCAGCTTCGCCAGACGCTTGGCAATGGCCAGGGTGGCGGTCTTCTCGTCCAGGCCGTCCGGACCGCGTGCGCCCGAATCCTTGCCGCCGTGACCGGGATCGATGGCGACCAGTACCTTGCGTTCCCCCACCGGGGCGGTACGCGAAGCGGTGGTGCGGTCGGTCTTGTCCCCGGAATACATGTCCAGCACCAGGCGATAACCGTGGCCCGCCGACGGCTCGAGCAGGAAGCTCTTCGGTTTCACGCCGGCCTTCATGTCCAGCACCACGCGCAGGCCACCCTTGCCGTGATGGCCGGTGCGTACGTCCTGCAACAGGCCGCGCGAGCCCGGTTCGCGGAACCCGGACCCCAGGCGTGCATCGGAAAAGTCCAGCACCACGCGGTCCGGCTTGCTGAGCTGGAACAGCTTGTACTGCAGCGGACCGGACAGGTCGAACACCGCGCGCACGTGTTGCGCATCACCCGACAGACGCAGGGTCTTCACGCGCGTGGGCGCCGCCGCCTGCGCCGCTTGCGCGACGAAACCCGCCGTGACGGCGAGCAGGACAAACAGCAGGGGCCGGCAGATTCCGCGCATGATGGGCTTGATACCCCAACCCGCAGCGGGATGCAAGCCCTTTTTCCCTTTCGAATCCGCAACCTGCGCCAACTTTGTCAGAAGTTACCTTCGATGGCTCGCGGCGATGGCTCCGCCGGGACAGACTTTTCTTATTGTTTTTCAATCATTTAACAATCCAGCCACTTCGCGACCGCGGTCACTGACCGCCTCCATCCGCAGACTTCGGTCTTCGCCCTCGTAGGCTAGATGAAGATGCAGGTCCGGATCGGGTAGCGCCCCCGCACCGCGCCCGGGCCACTCCACCAGCACCAGGGCACGCGGGTCGGACAGCGCGTCCAGGCCCAGCCACTCCAGCTCGCCGGGATCGGCAATGCGGTACAGGTCCAGATGCCAGGCCGGTCGACCGTCGGCCAGGGCATAGGGCTCGACCAGGCTGTAGGTCGGGCTCTTGATGCGCTCGCCCGCGCCCAGTGCACTGAGCACCGCGCGGGCCAGCGAGGTCTTGCCGGCACCCAGCTCGCCGTGCAGGTAGACCACCAGTCCGCCGCCGTCGACGGCGCGGGCCAGGCGCCGGCCGAAGGCCTCGGTCGCCTCGGGGCCGGCCAGGTGCCGCGTGGGTGTTTCAGTCGACGGCATTGAGCAACTCGCGCAGGGGATGGAACAGGTCCGATGCCAGCAGCCCGCGCTCGCCGCCGGCGGCCGCGGCCCGGTCGCCGGCACGTGCATGCAGCCCGGTGCCCAGGCAGGCCGCCTCCCAGGCCGGCAGCCCCTGGGCCCGCAGCGCCGCGATCACGCCGGTGAGGACGTCGCCCATGCCGCCGCCGGCCATGCCCGGGTTACCCCAGGGACAGACCGCCACCAGCCCGTCCGGCGAAGCCACCAGGCTGCCGCTGCCCTTGAGCACGGCGACCGCCTCGTAGCGCGCGGCCAGTGCCCGGACCGCGGCAAAGCGGTCGGCCTGGACCGCAGCGATGCTGGAATCGAGCAGGCGCGCGGCCTCCCCGGGGTGCGGCGTGATCACGCAGTCCGCACCCAGCGGCTGCGGATCGGCGGACAGCAGGTTCAGGGCGTCGGCGTCGATCACCTGCGGCAGCGCGCTGGCACGCGCGGCCTTCCAGATCGCACGGCCCCATTCGCCTTGGCCAAGCCCCGGCCCCAGCGCCAGCACCCCGGCACGGTGCAGCAGCGGTTCGAGATCGGCATGGTCCTCGACCGCGTGCGCCATCAGCTCCGGCCGCGCGGCATGCAGCGCGCCGACATGCGCCTGGCGCGTGGCCACGCTGACCAGGCCGGCGCCGCCGCGCAGCGCGGCTTCCGCGCACAAACGGATCGCACCGCCCATGCCCAGGTCACCGCCCAGCGCCAGCACGTGGCCGTTCGCGCCCTTGTGGCTGTTGCGCGGGCGCGGGGGCAGGCCACCGGCGCCCAGCAGCACCGCATCGGGCACGGCCTGCTTTCCGGGGGGCGCGGGCAGATCCAGCCGGGCCAGACGGATCGTGCCGCAATGATCGGCGGCATCGGCCGTGAACAGGCCGCGCTTGTGCGCCACGAAGGTCACGGTGGCCGCGGCGCGCACGCTGGGCACGCGGGCCTCGCCCGTGTCGGCATTCAGGCCCGAAGGCACGTCCAGGGCGAGTATCGGGCACCCGCCGGCATGGGCCCTGTCGATCAGCGCCGCCGCGTCCCCCCCGGGGGCACGGTTCAGGCCGGTGCCGAACAGTCCGTCGAGCAGCACGTCCGCGTGCGGCAGCGACGTGAGGCCTGCCGCGGGCACCACCTCGCCCCCGGCATCGACGAACGCCTGCCGCGCCCGGCCGGCATCGCCGGCCGAAGCATCGGACAGCGCGACGGCCCGCACCTCGAGGCCCTGCTGCAAGGCCTGCGCGCCCAGCAGGAAGGCGTCGCCGCCGTTGTTGCCCGGCCCGCACAGCAGCAGCAGGGAACGCGCCTGCGGCCAGCGCGCGAGCAGTTCCCCGAGCGCCGCCTGCGCCGCGCGCTGCATCAGGACGAACCCGGGCACGCCGAGCACGTCGATGGCGTGCCGGTCCATCGCCCGGACCTGTGCGGTGGTGTACAGGGCGTGTTCGGATACCGCGCTCATGTGGGGCAGGCCTTTCCAGTCATGGGCGAAGCGTAACAACGACCCCGGCGTACAGCGAGTGCCGCCGCGCTGGCTCTACAATGCACGGCATGCCCGCCCTGCCCGACCACATCGACCCGCACGCGCTGATGAACGACATCCGTACCTGGGCGCGCGAACTGGGCTTCGCCGCCGTGGGCGTGGCCGGCACCTCGCTGCACGAGGACGAGGCGCACCTGGAGGACTGGCTCGACCAGGGCCTGCACGGCGAGATGTCCTACATGGCCCGGCACGGCCGCAAGCGCAGCCGGCCCGCCGAGCTGCATCCGGGCACGCAGCGGGTGATCTGCGTGCGCATGGACTGCCTGCCGCAGGACGTGGACGCCGCCTGGCGCGTGCTCGAGTCGCCCGAGCGCGGCTACGTGGCGCGTTACGCCCTGGGCCGCGACTACCACAAGCTGATGCGCCGGCGCCTGCAGCAACTGGCCGACCGCATCGCCGCCACGGTGGGGCCGTTCGGCTACCGCGCCTTCGTCGATTCGGCGCCGGTGCTGGAGAAGGCGCTGGCGCGCGACGCGGGGCTGGGCTGGATCGGCAAGCACACCCTGCTGCTCAACCGCCGGGCCAGCTCCTGGTTCCTGCTGGGTGAGTTGTTCACCGACCTTCCGCTGCCGCTGGACGTGCCCGCCAGTGCGCACTGCGGCACTTGCCGGCGCTGCATCGACGTGTGTCCCACGCAGGCCATCACCGCGCCCTACCGGCTCGACGCGCGGCGCTGCATTTCCTACCTGACGATCGAGCTGAAGGGTTCGATCCCCGAGCCGCTGCGTGCCCCGATGGGCAACCGCATCTTCGGTTGCGACGACTGCCAGCTGGTGTGCCCGTGGAACAAGTTCGCGCAGCTGGCCGAGGAGCCCGACTTCGCCCCGCGCCATGGCCTGGACGGGGCGCGGCTGGTGGAACTGTTCGCCTGGAACGAGGAGCAATTCCTCAAGCGCACCGAGGGCATGGCCATCCGACGCACCGGCTACGAGGGCTGGTTGCGCAACATCGCGGTGGCACTGGGCAATGCGCCACATGCGACGGAGGTGGTTGCGGCATTGCACGCACGCGCCGACCATCCCTCGGCACTGGTGCGCGAACATGTGGCCTGGGCCCTTCGCCGTCAGAAGGCTTGCGAATAGGACCTCAAACGCCGATCAGCCACCCCGGCATGCGCTCGGGAGCACCGCGCCAGCCCCAGTCGCGCAGGCGATGCATGATCTGTTGCGGGGAATGGCACACGTCACGCTCGCTGCCGAACACCGTGTAGGCCCAACACTCGCGTTCCAGCTCCGCCGTGCGCTGCTCGATCTGCTCGGCACGACCGAACAGCAGCATCCCGCGTGGCGAACCGAACCCATCGATCCACAGGTCCGCGACCAGGCACTTGGCCGACGGCAGCAGCACCACGCGCCACGGCGTGACGTTGAGTTCGAGCGCGCGCGCAGCGTCGCGCCATGTCTGGATGAAGCGGCTGCCTGACATGCAGGCCCTCCCCCATGCGGGCTGGCTCCTAGTACACGGGGACGCCGCGTCGATTGCAAGCGCCGCGCACGCAAACGGTGCGCGGATCGGCATACGGCCCGTTCAGGCCGCCTGCTTGGGAATGGCGGTGTTGGTGCGGGTGATGCGATTGTCGGCGTCGACGTAGACCAGCTGCGGCTTGTAGTCGGCCAGCTCGGCCTCGTCCAGGGCCACGAAGGCGGCGATGATGATCAGGTCGCCGGCCTGCGCGCTGCGCGCGGCGCTGCCGTTGACCGAGATGATGCCCGAGCCTTCCTCGGCGCGCAGCGCATAGGTGGTGAAGCGCTGTCCGCTGTTGATGTTCCAGGCGTGGATCTGCTCGTACTCGCGGATGCCGGACGCGTCCAGCAGGTCGCCGTCGATGGCGATCGAGCCCTCGTAGTGCAGTTCCGCGTGGGTCACGGTCGCGCGGTGGATCTTGGCCTTGAGCATGTTCAGATGCATGACGTCGCCTCGACGGATGCGGGTGAGGGGAAACGCCCATTATAGCGTCACGCAGCAGGCCCTGCCGCATGCGCGCCCGCTGCGTTCAGTCCAGCAGCAGGTTGTCGATCAGCCGGGTGTCGCCCAGGCGCGCGGCAATCAATGCCACCAGGCCCTGGCGTTCGTCCTCGCCGGGTTCGGCCAGGTCGGTACTGCGCCGCACCGCCGCGTAGTCGGGTTCGAATCCGGCATCGCGCAGGCGCTTGCGGGCGGCTTTCTCCACGGCCTTCGGTGACTTTCCCTCGCCCATGGCTTCGCGCATCCACAGCAGGGTCTCGTGGATACCGATGGCGCGCCGGCGTTCTTCGACGGACAGGTACTGGTTACGCGAACTCAAGGCCAGCCCGTCGCTCTCGCGCACGATCGGAGCGGCCAGCACGCTCACCGGCAACCCGAGACAGCGCACCACGCGCTCGATCACGCGCAGCTGCTGGAAGTCCTTCTGGCCGAACACCGCCACGTCCGGCTGCACCAGGTTGAACAGCTTGCACACCACCGTGGCCATGCCGTCGAAATGCCCGGGGCGATGCGCGCCTTCCAGGGTGCCGGTCAGGCGCGGCACGTGCACGCGCACGCAGTCCTCGGTGCCGAACGGATACATGACCTCCACGCTGGGCGCAAACAGCAGGTCGCAGTCATGGTCGGCCAGCCCGGCCTGGTCCTGCGCCAGGGTCCGCGGATAGCGGTCGTAGTCCTCCCCGGGACCGAACTGGGTGGGATTGACGAACACGCTGGCAATCACGCGGTCGCAACGTGCGCGCGCCTGCCTGAGCAGCGAATAGTGCCCCTCGTGCAGATTGCCCATGGTCGGCACCAGGCCCACGGCCTGTCCGCTGCTGCGCCAGCCACGCACGGTGGCGCGCAGGGCCTGGATTTCGGTCACGGTCTGCATGGCGAAAGGGCTTCCCTGTCCTCAGTATTCGTGTTCGGCGGCGGGAAAGCGCCCGGCCCGCACGTCCTCGGCGTAGGCGATCATGGCCTCGACCACGGAGCCGCGGCCGTCCAGGTAGTCCTTGCTGAACTTGGGCCGCTTGCCCGGCGTGATGCCGAGCATGTCGTAGACCACCAGCACCTGGCCGTCGGTGCCGCTGCCGGCGCCGATGCCGATGGTCGGAATCTCCAGCTCCTCGGTGATGCGACGCGCCAGATCGGCCGGGATCGCCTCCAGCACCAGCAGGTCGGCACCCGCCGCGGCCACCGCCCGGGCATCGGCGAGGATGCGCTCGGCGACTGCCTCATCGCGTCCCTGCACCCGGTAGCCGCCCAGCCGGTGGACCGACTGCGGGGTCAGACCCAGGTGCGCGCACACCGGCACGTTGCGTTCGGCCAGCGCCTCGATCACGCCGCACACATGTCCGGCCCCTTCCAGCTTGACCATCGCCGCACCGCCCTCGGCCATCAGCCGCCGCGCGGCCTCCAGGGCATGGTCCGGGTCGCGGTCGGTCATGAACGGCAGGTCCGCCACCAGCAGCGTGCGCGAAAGCCCGCGCGAGACTGCCGCGGTGTGGTACACGGCCTGGTCCAGGGTCACCGGCAGCGTGCTGGCGTGTCCCTGGACCACCATGCCCAGCGAATCGCCGACCAGCACCACGTCCACGCCCGCTTCCTCGGCGCGGGCGGCGAAGCTGGCATCGTAGGACGTCAGCATGACGATCCTGCGGCCTTCGGCCTTCATGGCGCGAAGACCCGGCACGGTGACCGGTTTGCGTGGTGGCTCGGCGGTTTGCTTGTACACGTGCGTTGTGTCCAGAAAAGTGTTCGAGTACCGACCCGGGGGCGGCCTGCAGGATGCAAGCATCGCACGCGGGCCGGCCGTTCGGCGATGAAGTCATGTGGCCTGCGGCAGCCGCTTGCAGGATCCGGCATCGACCCGATCCAGCAGTGCATCCACGCGGCCCTGCCCGGGGATGACGAGTTTCGCATCGAGCTCGGCCAGCGGCAGAAGCACGAAGGCGCGTTCGGCGATGCGTGGATGCGGCACGCTCAGTCCCGGCTCATCCAGTTGCAGGTCACCATACATCAGCAGGTCCAGGTCCAGGATACGCGGTCCCCAGCGACGGCCCTCGCGGGTGCGTCCGGCCTGCGTTTCGATCCGCAGCAGGGCCTCCATCAAGGGCTTCGGCCCCAACCCGGTGTCCAGTTCGGCCACGGCATTGATGAAGTCGGGCTGGTCGGTCACGCCCCAGGGCAGCGTACGGTACAGCGAGGAACTTCGTTCCCATCGCGTATCGGGCAGCATGCCGAGCGCGGAAAACGCGGCAAGGACCTGGCGCTGCGGATCGTCCTGGTTGCTGCCCAGGGCCACGTAGGCGCGCATGCGCTACTCCGAAGTTTCGGACCCGGACCGGTTGCGTCCGCCGCGCCGGCGGCGGCGCTTGCGCCCCGGTGCCCCGCTGCGCGGAGCCGACCCCAACTGGGCGGCCAGCTTGTCGCTGGGCACTTCCTGCGCCTGGGTCCACCACTGGCCGAGCTCGCGGATCGATTCGTCCTCGCCCGCGCGCAGCAGCAGGAAATCGTAGGCGGCCCGGAACCGCGGATGCTCGAGCAGGCGAAGCGCCCGCTTGCGCGTGCGATGGACGAAGCGCGGCTGCAGCTCCCAGATCTCCTCCATCATGTGCGTGAACCGGCGCGGGATCGCCACGTGCTGCGCCTGGGCGGCCACCACGCGATGCGCGGCGCGCTGCCAGGCCAGCGAAGGAGCCATGTCGTCCTCGATCATGGCCTGTGCCTGTTCGCGCACCTCGCCCCAGAGCAACACTGCGAACAGGAAGGCGGGCGTGACCGGCTTGTCCTCGGCCACGCGCGTGTCGGTGTTGGCCATGCCCTGCTCGATCATGGCCAGCAGGGTTTCGTCGCCGGCATCGAGCGCGCGTGCCGTGGCCGGGTACAGCGGCGCCAGCAGGCCGTGCCGGCGCAGCGTGCGGAAACTCTTCAGGGCATGGCCGGCCATGAACAGCTTCAGCGATTCGTCGAACAGGCGTGCCGGTGCAGCCTGGCCCAGCAACGGGGCCAGCTCGGCGAACGGCGCCGAGGCCGAGGGTGAGATCTCGAAATCCAGTTTGGCGGCCAGGCGCGCTGCACGCAGCATGCGGACCGGATCCTCGCGATAGCGCGTTTCCGGATCGCCGATCAGGCGCAGCACGCGGTCGTGCAGGTCCTGCATGCCGCCGACATCGTCGAGCACGCTGAAATCGGCGATGTCGTAGTACATGGCGTTGACGCGGAAGTCGCGACGCTTCGCATCCTCCTCGATGGTGCCCCAGATGTTGTCGCGCACGATGCGCCCGTCGACGATGTGGCGATCGCCATCGCCGGACTCTCCCGTGCCGCGGAAGGTGGCCACTTCGATGATCTCGCGCCCGAACATCACGTGCGCCAGACGAAAGCGACGGCCGATCAGCCGACAGTTGCGGAAAAGCTTGCGCACCTGTTCGGGCGTGGCGTCCGTGGCGATGTCGAAATCCTTGGGCTGACGACCCAGCAGCAGGTCGCGGACCGCTCCGCCTACCAGCAGCGCCCGGTAACCGCCCTCATGCAGGCCGTACAACACGCGCAGCGCGGCCTTGCTGATATTGCGGCGGGAAATGCAGTGACGATCGCGGGAAATGACGTGCGGGTCGTGGTTGGGGACGTTCGGTGATTCCTGATTCAAGCGTACGGCTTCCTCGAAGCTCGATGGGGGCATTGCCCGAAGGCATATTTCCGTTATACTACCGCGCCTCGCGCTCTTGCGCTCCCTTCGTCTAGCGGTCCAGGACGTCGCCCTCTCAAGGCGAAAACACGAGTTCGAGTCTCGTAGGGAGCGCCATTTACTTTTGCGATCGTCCATGATCGCCGTAGTGGAAACATGACGGCAAGCATCTTGACGACCGCATCCGTGGAACGGACGCAGCGGCCAAACCCGGCCGCACGGTTCGAAAAGCGTCGCTGCGATCGGCCGTACGGGCTTTTCCAACAGCGTCGCCTTGGCCAGCTTTCAGGGCATTGCATATGACCTTCGTCGTCGTCGAAAACTGCATCAAGTGCAAGTACACCGACTGCGTCGAGGTGTGTCCGGTCGACGCCTTCCACGAAGGGCCCAACTTCCTGGCCATCAATCCGGACGAGTGCATCGACTGCACCCTGTGCGAGCCGGAGTGCCCGGTCAACGCGATCTATCCCGAAGACGACGTACCGGCCGGACAGGAGCATTACACCCCGCTCAACGCGGAGCTGTGCGAAATCTGGCCGGTGATCACCGAGCGCAAGGATCCACCGGACGATGCGGCCGAGTGGGAGAACAAGCCCGACAAGCTGCGCCTGCTGGAGCGCTGACCGCGCCAGCAACGCGACACGGATACGAAAACGCCGCCCTCGGGCGGCGTTTTGCTTTGCGGCACCGGGCGGATCAACCGCCCAGGCGCGATTTCAGTGCGCTCATCAGACGCGCGACCTGCTGCGGATCGCCCGAGGCGCTGACATCACTGCCGCCACCCGCTGCGGCCGAAACCTGCACGGTCACCGCCGAAGGCGCCTGCGCGGTTGCGCCGGCAGCAGCGGAGGAGCCGTTGCCGGCCTTGTCGGCGTTCTGCGCATTGCTGAAATGGCGCTCGAGGAACCCCTGGCTGGAACCGAGCTGCATCTTCGAGGCCATGGCGACCTGGTAGGTGTGGCTGCTGTCGCTCTGCGAGGTGATGCTGCCGATATCGCCATTGCCGAGGATCAGGCCGACGCGCTTGTAGGCCGTGTCCACGTCACTGTCCAGGTGCAGCACGCCAGGCTTGGCGGCGGGCGCGGGCTGCGACTGCTGGGCGTTGACGGTCGGGATGGTCAGGGCGTTGCTGACATTGGGGCGATCCATGTTCGGGGGGATTTCCAGCGGATTCTCCTGCTTGGCATCCTTCCAGGGCTTGCCGGAATGGAACAGGCCGCATCCGGACAGCATGACGGTGCACAGCATCAGGGCGACAGTGATTTTCTTCATGTGGGGTTCCGTTGAAATTCGTTTCAGTCCGCCGACGAAGGCGCAAGACGAGCCAGTGTATCGCGGATGGCGTCGCGTGCCGAACCATGCTCGAGCGCCTCCAGCGGAAGCCTCAGGCTGCCGTCGCCGATACCCTGCAGCGCCAGCCCGGCCTTGACCGGGATCGGGTTCGGCGCGCATCCGAGCACGTCCAGCAGCGGCTTCAGGGCCAGCGTGTGCTCGCGCACCGCGTCCCGGCTGCCGGCCGTGGCCGCGTCGCACAGGGCGCGGAACAAGCCGGGCACCAGGTTGACCACCACCGAGATGGTGCCCGCCGCACCCGCCAGCATGGCATCGGCCGCGCTGTCGTCGTCACCGGATAGATAGACGAAATCCTCGCGCGCAAGTTCCGCGATGGCACGGATGCGGTCCGCATCGGCCACGGCCTCCTTCAGGCCGACGATGCGCTCATGCTCGCGCAAGCGTGCCACGGTCTCCGGCTGCATGTCGCAGGCGGTGCGCGTGGGCACGTTGTACAGGATCACCGGCAGGCCGCCCTGCTCGGCCACTTCGGTGAAGTGGGACTCCAGGCCGTGCTGGGTCGGGCGCACGTAATACGGTGTCACCACCAGCGCGGCATCGGCGCCCAGCGCAGCGGCCCGACGGGTCAGGCGCACGGTCTTGGCGGTACCGGCCTCGCCGGTGCCGGCGATCACCGGCACCCGGCCGCCGACCCGCTCGACGGCAAACGCAAGCAGGCGATCGTACTCGTCCGCCTCGAGGAAATGCGCCTCGCCGGTCGAGCCGGCCACCACCAGGGCCTGCGTGCCGCCGTCGACCTGATGGTCGATCAGGCGTCCGAACGCGTCGAGATCGAGTTCGCCGCCAGCGCGAAAAGGCGTCGCCAGGGCACAGATGCTTCCGTGAAGTTTCAAATCGACCACCCGGTGGGAGAACGTCGGCGATGTTACTTGCGGCTTTCGCTCACGGGCAAGTAAGCTCGAATCGCGAGCGATCATTCTCGATCCCGCCCAATCATTCAGGTGCCCATGGTCTTGAACCGCAGCATCACGCAGCGCCCGGGGGGCGAAAACCAGCTACTCGTGCAGACGCTCTCGCCGGCCTCTCGCTCGCCCCTGATGACCCTTGTCCGGCGCATCGCCGACGCCGGATGCAACCTGGCCGACACCCGCGTGTCCACGCTCGGCAGCGACATCTGCGTGCTCCTGCTGGCGCAGGGCAGCTGGGACGCGGTGGCCAAGCTGGAATCGGCGCTGGACAAGCTCGCACGCGAGGACGCGGAACTGCACCTGATGCACTACCGCACCCAGCCGCGCAGCGCGCAGTCGCATCTGCTGCCCTACCTGGTCGAGATTGTCGCCGCCGACCGCAGCGGCGTGCTGGCCGAGGTGATCGAATTCTTCGTGCGCAACGGCATCAGCATCGAGCAGCTCAATTCCATGCGCTACCAGGCCATGCAGACCGGTGCCGGCATGTTCCAGGCCCAGCTCACCATCGGCATTCCCGCCGACAGCCACATCGCCACCCTGCGCGACGATTTCCTGGAGTTGTGCGACCGCCTGAACCTCGATGCCATCATGGACCCGGTGAAATTCTAGGAACGACCCAAGAGGAACAAACCATGATCGAAGTCGGCAAGAGCGCCCCGAAACTGGAAGGATCCACCGGAGACGGCGGCACGCTTTCGCTGAAGGACCTGAAGGGCCAGTGGGTGGTGGTGTACTTCTACCCCAAGGACAACACTCCCGGCTGCACCAACGAGGCGGGCGACTTCCGCGACCTGTACCGCACCTTCAAGCGCCGCGGTGCCGAGGTGGTCGGCGTCTCGCGCGACTCGGTGAAGTCGCACGCCAACTTTGCCGCCAAGCACGAGCTGCCCTTCCCGCTGGTGTCCGACCCGGACGAGACCTGGTGCAAGGCCTTCGACGTGATCCACGAGAAGAAGCTCTACGGCAAGACCCACATGGGCGTGGTGCGCAGCACCTTCCTGATCGGCCCCGACGGCAAACTGAAACACGAGTGGCGCAAGGTGAAGGTCGCCGGCCACGCCCAGGCCGTACTGGACGAAATTCCCACGAAGTGAACACCCCGACTCGCCATCGACCTGCCCGCCGCAGCCCGAGCCGCGTGCGGGCCGCTTCGTGCTGCCCGTTTACCACCACCTGCGAGGTTCGTGCATGACCCGAGGCAAGCGCATCTACGCACTGGACACCAACGTGCTGCTGCATGACCCGACCGCGCTGTTCCGCTTCGAGGAACACGACGTGTTCATCCCCATGACCGTGCTGGAGGAATTGGACGAAAAGAAGAAAGGCGGCTCGGAAGTCGCACGCAACGCGCGCCAGGCCAGCCGTTTCCTCAACGAACTGCTCGAGCGCGGCAACGGCCGCGACATCGCCGAGGGACTGGACCTGATCAACCCGCACGGGCTCAACCTGCGGCGCAGCGAGAAAGTGGGTCGCCTGCACTTCCAGCAGCGCGCCGAACGCACCACTGGAAAGGCCGACAACCAGATCCTGGCCGCCGTGCTCGACATCCGCGACCAGCATCCGGATACGCCGGTGGCGCTGGTGACCAAGGACATCAACCTGCGCATCAAGGCGACCATCTTCGGCATCGCCGCGGAGGACTACGAGAACGACCGCGCGCTGGACGATTTCGCACTGCTGTACACCGGCTCGACCGAGCTGCCGGCCGACTTCTGGGACCGCCACCCGGAACTGCGCTCGTGGACCGACAAGGGCCGCACCTGGTACGAAGTGACACCGGCCGAGGATGAGACCTGGCATCCCAACCAGTGCCTGTACCTGCCCGGCGACAACAGCGTGGAACTGCGCGTGATCGAGGTCAGCCAGGACACCACAAAGATGGTGCTGATGGACGACCACACCCAAGCCAGCCACAGCGTCTGGGGCATCGCCGCGCGCAACCGCGAGCAGAACTTCGCCCTCAACGTGCTGATGGACCCGGAGATCGACTTCATCACCCTGCTCGGCAACGCCGGCACCGGCAAGACCCTGATGACCCTGGCCGCCGGCCTGGCCCAGGTCATGGACCAGCAGCGCTACCGCGAGATCATCATGACCCGCGCCACGGTCTCGGTGGGCGAGGACATCGGCTTCCTGCCCGGCACCGAGGAGGAGAAGATGACCCCCTGGATGGGCGCGCTGACCGACAACCTGGAAGTGCTCACCGACGCCGAGGAAGGCGGCAGCTGGGGCCGCGCGGCGACCAACGACCTGCTCGCCTCGCGCATCAAGATCCGCTCGCTGAACTTCATGCGCGGGCGCACCTTCCTCAACCGGTACCTGATCATCGACGAGGCGCAGAACCTGACCTCCAAGCAGATGAAGACCCTGATCACGCGCGCCGGCCCCGGCACCAAGATCGTGTGCCTGGGCAACGTCGAGCAGATCGACACGCCGTACCTGACCGAGACCACCTCGGGCCTGACCTACGCCGTGGACCGCTTCAAGGACTGGCCGCACTCGGCGCACGTCACGCTGCGCCGCGGCGAGCGCTCACGGCTGGCGGACTTCGCGGCCGAGGCGTTGTAGGCGAGGACCTGTCGACCCTGACGCTCGCGGCGGACCAAAGAGCTCGGCTCCGTTGTTGACCCCACCCCTGCCCTCCCCTGAAAGGGGAGGGTTTTTCGCTTACGCACGCCGTCCACCCGCAAGTCGCCTACCACACACCCTGCAGCAGGCAACCCTAAGCACCGACGACCTCCCCCTGCTTGCAGGGGGAGGCAGGGAGGGGGTCCCGCAGGCCGTCGCATAGCAAGGCGCCACCCTACGAGACGCGCACACTTCCTACCCGCCACCCCGCACTGGTCGTAAAATGACGTCAACCTCGCCCGGCCACCGACCATGCCCCTCACCCCGCGCCTGATCCTGTTCCTCGTGTTCGCCGCCTTCGTGCTGTGCGTGCTGGCCGTACACCTGCGTGGACGCGCGAAGCTGCGCTTCGACCGCCAGCTGGTCGACCACTCGGCGGTGTTCGCGCCCTACAACCTGCTGATGTACGCGTTCTCGGCGGTGCCGGCCACGCCGATCCTCGACCGCGCGGGATTTCCGCAACTGGACCTGCTCAAGGACCACTGGCGCGAGATCCGCGAGGAAGCAGCGCACCTGTTCGACCAGGGCTTCATCCGCGCCGCGGAAAAGAAGAACGACGCCAGCTTCAATTCCTTCTTCAAGCAGGGCTGGAAGCGCTTCTATCTGAAGTGGTACGGCGAGGCGCTGCCTTCGGCCGAGGCGCTGTGCCCGAGGACGGTGGAACTGCTGAACCGCCTGCCCGACGTGAAGGCGGCGATGTTCGCCCTGCTGCCGCCGGGCAGCAAGCTCAATCCGCACCGCGACCCGTTCGCCGGCTCGCTGCGCTACCACCTGGGCCTGATCACGCCCAACTCCGAGGACTGCCGCATCTTCGTCGACGGCGAGGTCCACGCCTGGCGCGACGGCGAGGACGTGGTGTTCGACGAAACCTACGTGCACTGGGCCGAGAACAAGACCGACCAGACCCGCGTGATCCTGTTCTGCGACGTGGTGCGCCCGCTG
Source organism: uncultured Gammaproteobacteria bacterium (assembly GCA_963817755.1). Taxonomy (GTDB): domain Bacteria; phylum Pseudomonadota; class Gammaproteobacteria; order Xanthomonadales; family Rhodanobacteraceae; genus Oleiagrimonas. The sequence goes on along the minus strand of CAWFPB010000003.1, from coordinate 119,339 downwards.
CGCACGCGCCTCATGGCCGCCATCAACGCCCGCGTCAGCGCCTTCATGGGCCGCATCACCGCCTCGCCCAACGAGGAGACCGACAGCACCGGCATCATCAACCGCCTGTACGCGCTCAACCACCGCGTCGGCCAGCGCAACAAGTCCTTCAAGAGACGCTGGCCGCGCACGTTCCGCGCCATCAAGTACACCTTGATCGTGATCGTGCTGTGGGCGATCTTCCTCGCCCCGCGACCTTTCGCCTGACCCGCGCATGCCCGGACTGAACCCTTTCCACCTGGCCTTCCCGGTGACCTCGCTGGAGGCCGCTCGCGCCTTCTACGGCGAGTTGCTGGGCTGCCCCGAAGGCCGCTCCGCCGAGGACTGGGTCGATTTCGACTTCTTCGGCCACCAGCTGGTCGCGCACCGGGCCCCGGCCAGCGTGCGCGTGCACCACAATGCCGTCGACGGCGATGCCGTGCCGGTGCCGCACTTCGGCGTGGTGCTGGACATGGATGCCTGGCGGGCCCTGGCCAAGCGCCTGCGCGCGGCCGGCACCGACTTCGTCATCGAACCGCACGTGCGCTTTGCCGGCCGGCCCGGCGAGCAGGCCACCATGTTCCTGCTCGATCCCTGCGGCAACGCCCTCGAATTCAAGGCCTTCGCCGATCGCGGGCAGCTGTTCGCGCGCTGACCGGAGCCGCCGAGCCGCACATCTGGACCGCGTCGTCGACGCAGTCCAGCCGTCCCATTCTCCGCCCGGCAAGCGGCGTCGAATCCCTCACTAGGAACGCTTGCGAAACCACCGCATCGCCTGTTCGAAAGCCGCGCCAGGCCTCGTGCAAGCGCGGTCGGGACCGGGTATGTACCGGTCGCACCGCCCGACCTATACTCGGGTGTACTGGTCGGGGGAGGCCGACCAGGTCCGTAAAGTACAAGGGGGAACATCATGGAAGCCAATCCATATGCGGCGCCTGTCGCCGAGGTCAAGGATGAAACCACGCTGGACGGCGCCGAGCTTGAAGAGCGCAAGGCGCCGCGCGGGACACGCTTGGGGGCGGCGATGATCGATGTCGTGCTCATGACCGTGGTGCTTATCGCCCCGGCCATGGTCATGGGCGCACAGGCAGGCACTGCGAGCAAGACGACCATGGGGCTGGTCGGCCTGTTCATGATCGTCGGCACCCTGGCGCTGATCATCGTCAATTGCGTGTTCCTGCATCGCAACGCACAGACGATCGGCAAGCGCATGCTGGGCATCAAGGTGGTGCGCACCGACGGCAGCCGAATCGGCCTCGGTCGCATCTTCGGGCTACGCTTTTTGCCGGTGACGCTGCTTGGGGCCATACCCTTCGTCGGGCGTCTGTCCGGGCTGATCGACGCATTGCTCATCTTCGGTTCCGAGCGCCGCTGCTTGCATGACCTGATCGCGGATACCATCGTCATCCGGGCAGACTGATGCTGGACACCTTGTCGGAGGTGGAGACGCCGGAAGGCGTCTTCCTGCGGCTGCGCGCGGCCGGCGCCGTGGCGCGGGCGCAAGCCTGGGTGCTGGACCTGCTGATCCGCGTCGGCCTGTGGATGGCGGTGGCGATCCCGGTGGGCATGCTGGGACAGGCCGGCATGGGCCTGCTGGCGCTGGTGTTCTTCGTCCTGACCTGGGGCTACTGGGTGGCCTTCGAGGTGCTCTGGAACGGGCAGACGCCCGGCAAACGCGCCCTGGGCCTGCGCGTGGTCTGCGCCGACGGAAGGCCGGTGACCTGGATTCCCTCGATACTTCGCACGCTGCTGCGCGCGGTCGACATGCTGCCTGGTTTCTATGCCGCCGGCCTGGCCAGCACCCTGATCGACCGCGATGCGCGCCGACTGGGCGACATCGTCGCCGGCACCCTGGTCGTGCATGCCGGCGAACTTGCCCGTGCGCATCCGGTGGCGGATACCGAAGCGGTGCCCCCGCCCCTGCCACTGGCGCCCGACGAGGCGGCGGCGATTGTCGACTTTGCCGAACGCGGCGAGCAGCTGACCGAGGCACGTCGCTGCGAGATGGCGGACCTGCTGGAACCATTGACCGGATTTCGCGGCGCCGCCGGCGTGCAGCGCCTGCGCGGCTACGCCAACTGGCTGCTGGGGCGCTCATGAAACAGGCCGCATTCGTTGCCGCGCATGGCCAGGAGTGGGAGTCCTGGCGCGCCTGGCTGCACCGCCTGGAAAGGAAGCCGGGACCGGCGATGCGCGAACCGCAGGCGGAGCAGTTCCCGGCGGCCTACCGCCGCCTGTGCCAGCAACTGGCGCTGGCTCGCGCGCGCGGCTACAGCCGCGAGGTGACCGAATTGCTGCAACGCCTGGTGCAGGCCGGGCATCGCGTGCTCTACCGCCCCCCGCGGCCGCGCTGGATGCGCGGGCTGCACTTCGTCGTGGAGGACTTCCCGCGACTGGTGCGCGCCGAGTGGCGCTGCATGCTGGCGGCCTCGGTCCTTCTCTACGTGCCGCTGCTGGCCACGCTGCTGGCCGTGGTCGCGCACCCCGCGTTCGCGCACACGCTGTTCAGCAACCAGCGACTGGCCAGCTTCGAGCACATGTACAACCCGGCGGCCAAGCATCTGGGGCGCACCAGCGGCACCGACCTGATGATGTTCGGGTTCTACGTCATGCACAACGTCGGCATCGCCTTCCGCACCTTCGCCTCCGGCCTGCTGCTGGGCATCGGCGCGGTCTACGTGATGGCGGCGAACGGGCTGATCATCGGCGGCGTGGCGGGCCACCTGACCGCGATCGGCTTTGGCGGCCCGTTCTGGCGTTTCGTCGCCACCCATTCGGCGTTCGAGCTAACGGCCACCGTGATTGCCGGCGGTGCCGGCCTGCGGCTGGGCCTGACCCTGCTGGCCCCCGGCCGGCAGCGGCGCGGGCCGGCCATGGTCGCGGCCGGCTGGATCGGCGCGCAACTGGTGCTGGGGGCATTCGTGATGCTGGTTGTCGCCGCCTTCATCGAGGCCTACTGGTCGTCGATCCCGGACATGCCGGACCCGCTGCGCTTCGGAGTCGCGGCGTTGATGTGGGTGCTGGTGGCGAGCTGGCTGCTGCTTGGCGGGCGCGGGGCACGACATGCAGCTTGACCGGATCACGATCGCACTGCGGCCGCGCACGCCGCGCGAGGCCATCGACCTGGGCACGAAACTGCTGCGCGCGAATGCGAGGGCCGTATGGAGTGCCTGGTTCGTCGTCACCGCCCCGGCATGGGTGCTGCTCAATGTCGGCTTCGGCCTGCTGGGCCGGCCCTGGCTCGCGCTGTTGGCCATGTGGTGGCTGAAGCCGGCGTTCGACCGCCTGCCGCTGTACGTGTTCTCGCGCACGCTGTTCGGGGAAACGCCCGGATGGCGCGCGACCCTGCGCGGGCAGCGGGCGTGGCGCTGGGGACCGACGCTGGCCCAGATCCTCTGGCTGCGCCTGGACTCCACGCGCGCCCTGCGCCTGCCGCTGGTGTTCCTGGAAGGCCTGCGCGGCGGCGCGGCCCGCGATCGCTGGCGGGTGCTGCGCGGCCCGCTGGTCGGGCAGACCGCGTTTCTCACCTATGGCTGCATGCTGTTCGAACTGGCCTTCTACGCTGGCCTTTGGATGCTGGCGGCCATGCTGGTGCCCAGTGAGCTTTGGCCGGCCTCCAGGGCCTCGCTGCTGCGCTCGCTGCACGCGCTGTCCTCCGGTGGGCTGGTCTATGCCTCGAACCTGGCCGCCTACCTGGCCATGAGCGTGATCGAGCCGCTGTACGTGGCGGCCGGCTTCGCGCTGTACATCAACCGCCGCACGCAACTGGAATGCTGGGACCTGGACCTGGCCTTCCGCCGCCTGGGTGCGCGCGCCGCCGCCTCGCTGATGCTGCTGCTGGCATGCCTGGCCTTCGTGCCCACCGGCGCACGTGCTGCCGGGCCGGTGCACCGTCCCGCACCGGGAGGCCGGCTGTTCCGACCGGTTCCGTCCGACCAGCGCATGCGCCTGGACGCCGCCGCGTCCGCGGTGTCGCACGATCCGCTGTTGGGCAGGAAGGTGACCCGCCGCCAGTGGCAGTGGCGGATCCGGCCGCAAACCCGCACGTCCACCCCGTCCAGTTTCGGCCCGTGGGTCGGGTGGTTCGGGTCGGGCGTGCGGCTGCTGCTGTTCGTGCTCGCCGGCGGCGTCGTGATTGTCCTGGCGGTGGCACTGGCACGGCGCATCCGTTTCACCGGCGGCGGCGCGCGTGCACGCGGCGCCCGGCCGGCCACGGTCGATGACCTGCAACTGCAGGAGGCGGCCGAGTCCCGCGTGCCCGACGACCTTGCCGGGGCCGTGCGCGGGTTGTGGGAGGCCGGGCATCCGCGCGCCGCGCTCGCCCTGCTCTACCGTGGCACCGCCGAGGCCGTGTACGCCGCGGCGCAGATGGACTGGTCTGCGTCGGCGACCGAAGCCGATTGCATGCGCTGCGCCCGACAACTGCCGGTGCCGGCGCACGGCGAACGGGCGCGGGCCATCGTGCGAACCTGGCAGGCCGCCGCCTATGCCGATCGCATGCCGGACGCCAACGCGCTTGAGGAGATGCTGTCCAACTGGCCGCTGCGCACCGCGGAGACGCGTCCGTGAGCCGCCGCATGCTGCTTTGGCTGGGCGCCGGCGTGTTGCTGCTGGTCGTCGCCGCCCTCGGCACGATCTGGTTCCGCAGCCACTTCGTGCGACGCACGGTGACCGTGACCCGGCCGGATCACGGCGCAGCCAGCTACGACCGCTTCTACGTGTTGCGTCGACTCCTGCAGCACGCCGGGCAACCGGCGCGCGCGATCAGCCGGATCGACCTGCGGCTGCAACCCGGCGACACGCTGGTGATCGGCACCGGCGCCGGCCGCCTCACGCCGCCGCAGTCGCGACGGATCGCCTCGTGGGTCCGCCACGGCGGTCACCTGGTCCTGCATCCCTCCCCGGTCGCGGCCAGCGCGGCCTCGCCGCTGTTCCATGCGCTGGGGCTTTCCAGACTGGCCGCCGTCCACCATGGCTGCGACGAAGCCGACGACCCCGCGGATACGGACAAGCACGACCGCAAGGACGCTCTCAAGCTTTGCGGCATGCGCTTCCACGGCCTTCCCGTCGCGCCTTCCCCGGCCCTGGGCGATGCCGACAAGGGCTTTGCCTATGCCCGGCTGCGCATTGGCAGCGGCCATGTGAGCCTGCTCGACGACCTGCGCCCGCTGTCCGGGCATGCCCCGCTGAAGGCCGCGGCACGGCGCTTCGACGTTGGCGTGTTGCAGCCCAATCTGGGCAAGGGGAACGTCCTGCTGGCGTACGCCATCGGCGGCACCTCGTTCTGGCTGGCCCTGTTCCGCCAGGGCTGGCCGGCCCTGCTGGCGCTGAGCGCGCTGCTGCTGGCCTGGGCCGTCTCGCGCAGCCAGCGCCTCGGACCGCTGCGCCCCATGCCGCCACGCGATCGGCGCGCGCTGCTCGAGCACGTGCGCGCCGCCGGCGAGTTCCTGTATCGGCGTGACAGCGGCCACACGCTGCATGCGCGCGCGGTGGCCGCCGTCTGGCAGCACCGGCAGCGGCATGACCCGCAACTGGCCGAGCTCGAGGGGGCGGACCTGCACGAACACCTGGCGCATCGCACCGGCATCGATGCCGCGCAGATCGCCCGGGCACTGGCACCCCCGGCCAATGCGGCAGCCTTCCGCCAGGCCCTTGCGGTGCTGGTCCGGCTGGCGAGGACCTGATCGTGCGGACGCCTGCATGCCTGCCCGCTTCCGGCGCTCGCGCCGACCACTTCATTCCTTGCGCCGAGGACCCCACGTGGGGGCTTCGGCGCGCCATCGCAAACGGAGCATGTCCATGGATTCGTCGATGAACCCGGAGTCCCCAACCGCGGCCAGGCCCGCGGCCGAACCGAAGACAACGGCCGACCTGGTTGCCCGCGCCCGCGCTCTGCGCGATCAGATCGCAAGCATCTTCATCGGCCAGCCGGCCGTGCTGGACGAGGTGCTGCTGGCCCTGCTGGCCGGCGGACACGTGCTGATCGAGGGAGTGCCGGGCCTGGGCAAGACCCTGCTGGTACGGGCCCTTGCGGCCTCGGTGGGCGGCGCGTTCGGCCGCGTGCAGTTCACCCCGGACCTGATGCCCAGCGACGTGACCGGCCACGCGGTCTACGACAACCGCAACGAGCGCTTCCAGTTGCGCCGCGGCCCGGTGTTCGTCAATTTGCTGCTGGCCGACGAAATCAACCGCGCACCGGCAAAGACGCAGTCGGCACTGCTGGAAGCGATGCAGGAAGGCCAGGTCACCATCGAGGGCCGCCGCGTGCCCCTACCGTCGCCGTTCATGGTGGTGGCCACGCAGAACCCGGTCGAGCAGGAAGGCACCTATCCCCTGCCCGAAGCCCAGCTCGACCGGTTCCTGGTCAAGGTGCTGATCGACTATCCGTCCGCATCGCAGGAAGCCACGATGGTCGCCGACATCGTGGCCGGCAGCATCGGTGCCGACCTCGACGTGTCCCGGGTCAAACCGCTCCTGCCGCTGGACGAACTGGTGCAGCTGCAGCAGGGCATCGCCGCGGTGCATGTCGACGCGGCGGTGGTCGAGTACGCCGTGCGCATCGTGCGCGCCACGCGATCGTGGCCGGGCGTGATGGCCGGCTCCGGTCCACGCGGCAGCCTGGCGCTGGTGCGTCTGGCACGGGCCCAGGCCGTGCTCGAGGGTCGCGACTTCATCACCCCGGACGACCTGCGCGCGGTGGCCCTTCCGGCCTTGCGCCACCGCCTGCTGCTGGCGCCGGAAGCCCTGATCGAACGCCAGAGCGCGGACGACGTGCTGGGCGCACTGTTGGCCAAGGTGGCGGCGCCGCGCCAATGATGCGACCGGCCGCTTCGTTGCTGCTGGCCCTGGCGGGCTGGACCGCGCTGGGCGTGGCCGTCGCCTTGGGCGGCCTTCCGCTGTCGGCGTGGCTGGCGTTCGCCGCCGCCACCGGGCTGCTGGCGGCGATCGATGCCGCGCGCCTGGTTCGGCGCGGCTGCCCGCAGGTGCAGCGCGACGTGGCCGCGGTGGTACCGATGGGTCCGGAAACGGTCGTCACCCTGCACCTGCGCGGAACGCCGCGCGGCCGCATGCGGATGCGGGTGCACGACCTGCACCCCGGAGGCTGGAGCGTGCAGGGAATTCCGCGCCGGCTGGACCTGTCCGCCGGCACGGAAGCCACCCTGCGCTACCGCGCGACCCCCGACGCGCGCGGCCAGTGCCGGTTCGACGGCTGCCAGCTCCGGCTGTGGTCGCCGTGGCGCTTCTGGCACCGGCAGTGCGTGGCCGGCGCGCCCTCGACCGTGCGCGTGTATCCGAACTTCGCGCCGCTGGCGCAAATGGCCGGGCTCAGCGTGGAGCTGGCATCGCAACGTGTCGGCGCGCGCCTGCAGCGGCGCCGTGGCGAAGGCACCGAATTCCAGGAACTGCGCGACTACCGCGTCGGCGACAGCCTGCGCCGGATCGACTGGAAGGCGACCGCGCGCTGCGGCCGGCTGATCTCGCGCGAATACCGCGACGAGCGCTCGCAGCAGATCGTGCTGATGCTCGACTGCGGCCGGCGCATGCTGGCGCGCGACGAACGCGGCGCGCACTTCGACCGGGTGCTCGATGCCTCCCTGGCGCTGGCCTACATTGCCCTGCGCCAGGGGGATGCGGTGGGCCTGCTGGCCTGTGCCGGCGAGACCCGGCGCTGGCTGGCGCCGTACAGCGGCGCCGGCGGCATGGATCGCCTGCTCGGTGCCGGCTACGACCTCAAGGCCGAGCCGGTGGTGACCGACTTCCTGGCGGCCGCGAGCGCGCTGCAGCAGTCGCAACAACGCCGCGCACTGGTGATCCTGGTGACCAACGTGCGCGACGAGGACGATGCCGAACTGCGCACGGCAGTGGCCATGCTCTCGCGCCGGCACCTGGTGCTGGTGGCCAGCCTGCGTGAGGATGCGCTGGACGCGTCGCTCGCCGCCGCCGACGGCGAGCTGGAGGACGCCATCCTCGCCGCGTCCACGCTGGATTACCTGAGCCGCCGCGAACGCGTCCATGCGGCCCTGCGCGAGCAGGGCGTGGCCACGCTCGATGTCACCTGCCGGGAATTGTCCGGCGCCCTGGTCGAGCGCTACCTGAAGATCAAGCGCGACGGCCGGCTGTAGCGCACGCGAGGCCTTCGACGGCCCCGTCGATCGCCGGATACGCAAAGGGCCGCGGTTCACACCGCGGCCCTTTGCTGACGAAGCGGACGGAAAACTCAGCCCTTGACGTGCTCGACCAGCGCGTCGGCGAAGGTTTCGGTGCTGCCCTTGCCGCCCAGGTCCGGCGTGGTGCGGTCGCCGGCGGCCATGACCTCGCGGATGGCGGTGCGGATGCGGGTGCCCTTCTCGGCCATGCCCAGGTGATCGAGCATGTCGGCGGCGGCCAGCAGCAGCGCGCTGGGGTTGGCCACGCCCTTGCCGGCGATGTCGGGGGCCGAGCCGTGCACGGCCTCGAAGATCGCCGCCTCGGCGCCGATGTTCGAACCCGGGGCCAGGCCCAGGCCGCCGACCAGGCCGGCGCACAGGTCGGAGATGATGTCGCCGAACAGGTTGGTGGTGACGATCACGTCGAACTGCTCGGGGCGCATCACCAGCTGCATGCAGGTGTTGTCGACGATCAGTTCGTTGAACTCGATCTCCGGGAATTCCTTGGCGATCTCGCGCGCCACGTTCAGGAACAGGCCCGACGTGGTCTTCATGATGTTCGCCTTGTGCACCGCGGTGACCTTCTTGCGGCCCTTGCTGCGGGCCATCTCGAAGGCGTAGCGCACGATGCGCGTGCAGCCGCGGCGGGAAGTGCGGATCATCGAGGTCGCGGTCTCGCCGTCCTCGGACAGCGTCTGACCCTCGGCCAGGTACGCGCCCTCGGTGTTCTCGCGCACGGTGATGATGTCGATGTTCTCGAAGCGCGCCTTGGTGCCCGGAAAGCTGATCGCCGGACGCACGTTGGCGTACAGGTCGAAATGACGGCGCAGCTGCACGTTGATGGAGGAGAAGCCGCCCCCGACCGGTGTGGTCAGCGGGCCCTTCAGGGCCACGCTGTGGCGGGCGATGGCGTCGAGCGTGGCCGACGGCAGCAGCTCGCCGTGCTTGTCCAGCGCCACCATGCCGGCGTCGACGAAGTCATAGTCCAGGCCACAGTCCAGCGCATCGAGTACGCGCAGCGTGGCGGTCATGATCTCGGGGCCGATCCCGTCCCCGCGAATCACGGCAATGGTCTTGCTCATGGAAAACTCCTTGGGCGGCGCGCCCGGGGCGCGCGGTGTGGGGGTCGCCGCGTCCGGCGCCGCGGCATCAGCCGCCCATTATAGCGCGATTGCCCGCCCACGGCCCCGCAGGGGCTCACTCGTTGCCGCTCTCGCCCTCGAGCCGGTCCAGCGCGTCGACCGCGCGGCGCAGGTGCGGGATCACGATCGACCCCCCGACCACCAGGCCGACCTGGAACACCTCGAACATTTCCTCGCGACTCACGCCGGCGGCATGGGCCTGGTCGATGTGGTAGCGGATGCAGTCGTCGCAGCGCAGCACCAGCGAGGCCACCAGGCCCAGCATTTCCTTGGTCCTCACGTCCAGCGCACCGTCGCGGTAGGTCTGCGAGTCCAGCGAGAAGAAGCGCCGCACCACCTGGTTTTCCTGGGCCAGGATGCGCTGGTTCATGCGCTCGCGGAAGGACGCGAATTCATCGTTGCCACCGCTCATGCATCGTCCCCAAGGATTTCCGCCAGGCGTCCGCTGCGGTCGGCGGCGGCCAGGTCGTCGAATCCGCCCACGTGGATGTCGTTGACGAAGATCTGCGGCACGGTACGACGTCCCGAACTGCGCTCGAGCATCTCGCGCATGCGCTCGGGATCGGTGTCGATGCGGATCTCCTGCCACTCCAGCCCCCTGGACTTGAACAGGTTCTTGGCCGCGATGCAGAAGGGGCACACGGCGGTCGTGTACATCTGGATGTCAGGCATGGTGCAACGGTTCTCCGCGGTTCATGTGATTTCTTTCAAGATGGGACGTCCCGGGCCGGATGACAAGGGCTGCTGGACGGTGCCGGCGCTGGCCGCCGAACCGACGCTGGGGTATCGTGGTCCAATCCTCCGGACCGGACACCAGGATTCGATTTCCGGCCCGATTTTCAACACCTTAGGCCGCCATGCATCTTCGCTCTCCGCTCCTCGCCCTGCTGCTTGCCGGCATCACGTTTGCCGCCGGTGCGCAGAACCGCGTTCGCCTGCCCGACCTGGGCAGCTCGGCCGATGCCCTGCTCTCGCCGCAGGAAGCCTCGCATTACGGTGCCTCCATGCTGCATCAGATGCGCGCGATGCACCTGGTCCTGGACGACCCTCAGGTGCACCAGTACCTCAACGACGTCGGCTACCGACTGGTCGCCGCCAGCACCGACCCGAAGCAGAAATTCACCTTCTTCGTGGTCCGCGACCAGGGCGTCAACGCGTTCGCCGCCCCGGGCGGCTACATCGGCGTGAATGCGGGCCTGATCACACTGACCAAGAGCGAGAGCGAGCTGGCCGCGGTCATGGCGCACGAGATCGGCCATATCGCCCAGCACCACCTGGAGCGCGCCTTTGAAGCCTCCAAGAAGGATGCCCCGCTCATGGCGCTGATCCTGCTCGGCGCGATCGCCGCCGGCTCCAGCGGCCACAACAGCGGCGATGCCGGCATGGCGGTGCTGGCCGGCGGACAGGGCCTGCTGGCGCAGCGGCAGCTCAACTTCACCCGTGCCGACGAAGCCGAGGCCGACCGGGTCGGCATCCAGACCCTGGCGAGCGCGGGCTACGACCCCGAGGCCATGGCCAACTTCTTCCAGCGCATGGAAGACACGCTGCGACCCGGCAGCGGCGGCGGCTCGGTGCCCGAACTGCTGCAGACCCATCCGGTCACCGCCGAACGCATCAGCGACGCGCGGGCCCGGGCACGCGTGCTCGAGGAGCAGGAGAAAAAGGATGCACTGCCTCGTATCAGCAATGCCCAGCTGACCAATACCACGGCGCCGGTGCCGTTCGTCAAGGACCCGGCCAGCCTTGCACCAAATCCCGGCAACGGCGATGTCGCCACGCTGCGCTTCAAGCTCATGCGCGAACGGGTGCGCGTGCTGACCGGCAATGCCAACAAGCTGATCGACTATTACGCCGGCAACTTCAAGAACAAGGGCTTCGACACCCCGTCGAACCGCTACGGCTACGCATTGGCCCTGCTGCGCAGCGGCCAGCCCGCGCTCGCCATGGCCCAACTCCAGTCCCTGCACAAGCGCTTGCCGGACAACCTGCCGATCCACCTGGCCCTGGCCAAGGCCCGCCTGCAGGACGGCCAAGGCAAGGCGGCGCTGGCCAGCTATGCCGCCATGGAGTCGAATGCCCCCAAGGACGAGGCCGTGGCCATGGCCTACGCTCGCGCGCTGATCCAGGCCGGCACCCGCAAGCAGGCGCGCAAGGCCGAGGACATGTTGCGCCCGCTGCTGGACGACAGCGACGATCCGGACCTGTACACCAACTATGCCCGTGCCAGCGACAAGGCCGGCCTGCCGGTGCGTGCCGGCGAGGCCTATGCCTATGCCAGCTACCTGTCCGGGCGGCCGTTCGACGCCATGCAGCAATTCCGGCGGCTGCTCGAGCGCCCGGGCCTGAACTACTACCAGCGTGCGCGCATCAACGCCCAGATCGCCCAGCTCACGCCATTGCTGATGGAGCTGCGCAAGCGCCACGTCGACACCCCCGACCACAACGACGGCAACGCCCTGCCCGACCACAGCGGCGACGGATCGGCCTCGCAATGGTGTTTCAACCTGTCATGTTCGTGAGGCCGACTGTCATCGCGTGGTAATACTGAGGCGCTGCAATGCTCCCGACACCGCCCTGACACAGGAATACCCGGCGTGCACAAGCGCATCCTGATCGTCGAAGATGAAGCCTCGATCCGTGACATGGTCGCCTTTGCCATCCGCAAGGCGGACATGGAGCCCATCCATGCCGAGGACGCCCAGGCCGCACAGCTGGCCATCGCCGACACCGTCCCGGACCTGATCCTGCTGGACTGGATGCTGCCCGGCACCAGCGGCCTGGAATTCGCCCGCCGCCTGCGCCGCGAGGAGCTGACCCGGGAGATCCCGGTGATCATGCTGACCGCGCGCGGCGAGGAAATGGACCGCGTCCACGGCCTGGAGGCCGGCGTCGACGACTACGTGGTCAAGCCGTTCTCGACCCGCGAGCTGATCGCGCGCGTCAAGGCGGTCCTGCGGCGCAGCCATGGCGACGACGCGGACGGCATCATCGAAATCGGCGGCTTGCGCCTGGACGGTCCCGCGCATCGCGTGTATGCCGGCGGGGAGCCCCTGCGCATCGGGCCGACCGAATACCGCCTGCTGTACTTCTTCATGACTCACCCCGAGCGCGTCTACTCGCGCGCACAGCTGCTCGACCACGTCTGGGGCGGCAATGTCTACGTCGAGGAACGTACCGTCGACGTGCACATCCGGCGCCTGCGCAAGGCGCTCGAGCCGTGGCAACTGGACGGCATGGTGCAGACCGTACGCGGCGCGGGCTACCGCTTCTCTGGAAACGTGTGAAGACGTCCGCCCAAGCCCCCGGATTCGCCCGCCTGGCGATGCTGGTCACGGCCTTGCTGGTGGTGGCCGTGATCATCGGCGCCCTGGCCGGCCACCCGACCCTGAGCCTGGCGCTGGGAGCACTGGCGGCACTGGTGCTGCTCCTGGTGCGCGTATGGCAGCTTTCGGTCAAGGTGGAGAAGAGCCGCTTCGTCCCCGACGCCCGCTATCGGCGCCTGCAGCGGCGCACGCGCAAGCTATCTCGTCAGCTGCACGCCCTGCGCAATGCCGCCGACTCGGTGCACGATGCCGCGGTGCTGCTGGACGGCAACGGACAGGTGGTCTGGTTCAACCGCGCCAGCGAGGAACTGCTGGGCCTGCGCCGGCCGCAGGATCGCGGCGTGGTGCTCAGCCAGCGCCTGCGCGAGAGCACACTCGGCCCGTGGCTGGAAAGCGGCGCCGGCAAGCCGCTCAACGACGTCCCCGCCCCCAATCGCCCTTCGGTACGCCTGGGCGTGGCCATGGTGCCGTTCGGCCAGCACCAGCGGCTGCTGCTCAGTCGCGACATCAGCGACCTGATGCGCCTGGAACAGGTGCGCCAGGACTTCGTCGCCAACGTCTCGCACGAGCTGCGCACGCCGCTGACCGTGATCCACGGCTACCTGGAACTGCTCGACCCGGAGGACAACCCGGAACTGGCTCCGGTGATCACCGAGATGCGCGTGCAGTCCGAACGCATGGGCCAGATCGTCGAGGACCTGCTGATGCTTTCGCGCCTGGAAACCCACCAGGCGCTGAAGGAGGAACGCGTGGCCATGCGTCCGCTGCTGGCCACGTTGCGCAAGGAGGCCCTGGCGCTGAGCCACGGCCGCCACGGGATCGAGCTGGAACAGCGCACCGATTGCGACCTGTACGGTTCGCTCAAGGAACTGCACAGCGCCTTCTCCAACCTGGTCTCCAACGCCGTGCGCTACACGCCCACCGAGGGCCGCATCACGCTGATCTGGGAACGCACCGGCGACGGTGGCGCCCGCTTCACGGTCAACGACACCGGCTACGGCATCCCCGCCAACCACCTGGCGCGCCTGACCGAACGCTTCTACCGCGTCTCCTCCAGCCGCTCGCGCGACAGCGGCGGCACCGGCCTGGGCCTGTCGATCGTCAAGCACGTGCTCAATCGCCACCAGGCACAGCTGCATATCGAGAGCGAGCCCGGGCGCGGCTCCAGTTTCAGCTGCGCCTTCGGCTCCATGCGCCTGATGTCGCCGGAGCACAACGGCGGATGAAACACACGCGTGCACGTTCACGCAACGGGACTATCATCAACATGCACAGCAAGGACTCTCCCGTGAACGCCTCGCCCGATCCGACCGACAGCACCCGTGACACCGCCCTGCAGCGGCCGGAGCTGTACATCAATCGCGAGCTGGCCGCGCTGGAGTTCAATTTCCGCGTGCTGGCCCAGGCACGCGATCCGGACATACCGCTGCTGGAACGGCTGCGTTTCCTGTGCATCGCCAACACCAACCTGGACGAGTTCTTCGAGGTCCGCGTGGCCGTGCTGCGCCACCATCACGCCTTTGGCGACGCCATACCCGGCCCCGATCGCATGCCGGTCGGCGAGGTGCTCGAGCGCATCCGCCAGCGCGCCCTGGAGCTGACCGCCGAACAGTACGCCGTGTGGCATGAGGAAATGCTCCCGGCCCTGGCCGCCGAAGGCATCCGCTTTGTCGGCCGCCGCGAGTGGAACGACAAGCAGCAGCGCTGGCTGAAGGGCTACTTCCAGAACGAGATCCTGCCGGTGCTTTCGCCGCTGGGCCTGGACCCGGCGCATCCGTTCCCGCGCATCCTCAACAAGAGCCTGAACCTGGCCGTGACCCTGGAGGGCCACGACGCCTTCGGTCGCGAGGGACACATGGCGCTAGTGCGCGCGCCGCGCTCGCTGCCGCGGATCATCCGGCTGCCCGAAGAGGTCTCCGGGGACGGCCACGACTTCGTGTTCCTGTCCGGCCTGCTGCACCATTTCGCCGACGACATGTTCCCCGGCTTCCAGGTCAAGGGCTCGTTCCAGTTCCGGGTCACCCGCAACAGCGAGCTGGTGGTCGACGAGGACGAGGTCGAGAACCTGGCCTCGGCGCTGTCGGAGGAGCTGGCCGGTCGTGGCTACGCCAAGCCAGTGCGCTTGGAGATCGCCAACGACTGCCCCAAGCCGATCACCGACCTTTTGACGGCCAACTTCGGCCTCGGCGAGCACGACGTGTACCGCTGCGACGGCCCGGTGAACATCAACCGCGTGATCGCCATCTACGACATGGTCGACCGCCCGGACCTGAAATTCGCCGCTTTCACCCCGCGCATGCCGGCCGAACTGACCCAGTATCCAAACCTGTTCGAAGCGGTGGCGCACCGGGACATCCTGCTGCACCAGCCCTACGATGCCTTCCAGACCGTGGTCGAGCTACTGCGCCAGGCCGTGCACGACCCACAGGTGCTGGCCATCAAGCAGACCTTCTACCGCGTGGGCATCGAGTCGCCACTGACCGAATTGCTGGTACAGGCCGCGCGCAACGGCAAGGACGTCACCGTGGTGGTGGAATTGCGCGCGCGTTTTGACGAGGCGGCCAACATCGAGCTGGCCACGCGCCTGCAGGAAACCGGCGTGCAGGTCGTGTACGGCGTGGTCGGACACAAGACCCATGCCAAGATGCTGCTGATCGTGCGCCGCGAGGAAGGCCGCCTGCGCCGCTACGCGCACCTGAGCACCGGCAACTACCACACCGGCACCTCGCGCGTGTACACCGACCTGTCGCTGATCACCGCGCAGCCGGAGATCGCCGAGGACATGAACACCATCTTCCAGCAACTGTCCGGGCTGGGCCAGATCGAGCCCCTCAAGCAACTGCTGCAATCGCCGTTCAGCCTGCACCAGGCCGTGCTGGCACGGATCGATCGCGAGATCGGGCACGCACGGGCCGGCCGACCGGCGCGCATCATCGCGCGCATGAACGCGGTCAACGAGCCCAGCGTGGTCGAGGCGCTCTACCGCGCCTCGATCGCCGGTGTGCAGATCGACCTGATCGTGCGCGGCGCCTGCACCCTGCGTCCCGGCCTGCCCGGGGTGTCGGAGAATATCCGCGTGCGCTCGGTGGTCGGCCGGTTCCTGGAACACAGCCGGGTCTACTGGTTCGCCAACGACGGCGAACCGGAGCTGTATTGCGCCAGCGCCGACTGGATGGAGCGCAACCTCAAGCATCGCATCGAGGTCGCCTTTCCCATCCTCGATCCGCAGCTGGCCCAACGGGTCTTCGACGAGGCCCTGGACAACTACCTGCGCGACAACACCCAAGCCTGGAGCATGGGTGCCGACGGGCGCTACACGCGCCTCACGCCCGGCGACGATCCCGCGCACGGCGCGCAGAAATTCCTGCTCGAGAAACTGACCTGAGATCCCGGTGCCTGCAGCACCCGCGCCGCTCGTGCCATCATCGGCGCAGCAGTGCGAGGAAAGTCCATTGAGCGAAACCGGCGAATCGATCCGCGACGGCGAACTGATCGCCGCCGCCGACCTCGGGTCGAACAGCTTCCATCTGGTGGTGGCACGCTACGACAAGGGCACCCCGCGCCTGATCGACCGCGTGCGCGAGAGCGTGCGCCTGGCCGCCGGCGTGAACGAGGACGGCAGCCTCGACCCCGCCTACCTCCAGCGGGCAATGGATTGCCTGGCCCGATTCGGCCAGCGCATCGCCGGCATCCCCGCCCAACGGGTGCGCGCCATCGCCACCAACGCCGTGCGCCAGCTGGCCGACCCGGAGGGATTCCTCGACCAGGCCGAGCAGGCCCTCGGCCAGCCCGTGGACGTGGTGTCCGGGCGCGAGGAAGGGCGCCTGATCTTCCTCGGCGTCAGCCATGGCCTGCCGCGCTCGCGCCAGCGCCGGCTGGTGATCGACGTCGGCGGCGGCAGCACCGAATTCATCATCGGCCGCGAGCTGGAGCCCCTGCAGACCGAGAGCGTGCAGGTCGGCTGCGTGGCCTCGACGTTGCGCTTCTTCCCCGACGGCCGCCTCACGGCCGAACGCTGGCAGCGCGCCCAGGACGAGATCGGCCTGCAGCTGCAGCAGTTCGCCGCCGACTACCGAGAGACCGGCTGGAATGAGACCATCGGCTCGTCCGGCACGGCCAAGGCCATCGGTACCATCGTGCAGGCACTGAAGCTGTCTGACGACGGCGTCGAGCCCGAGCACTTGGCCGCCCTGCGCAAGCGCATGCTCAAGGCGGGGAGCATCGACGCCATCGACCTGCCCGGCCTGAGCGCCGATCGCGCGCCGATCATCGCCGGCGGCGTGGCCGTGCTCGAGGCCGCCTTCCGCGAACTGCGCATCCGCTCGATGAAGGTCAGCGAGATCGCCATGCGCGAGGGCGTGCTGTGGGACCTGCTCGGTCGCAGCAGCGACCGCGACCCGCGCATCGCCAGCATCCAGTCGCTGGCCACCCGCCATGCGGTTGACACGGCCCAGGCCGCGCGCGTGGAAGACACTGCATTGATGCTATTCGAGCAGGCCGACGCACAGTGGACCTTCGCCCCGGGCCAGCGCGAGTGGCTGGTGTGGGCCGCGCGCGTGCACGAGATCGGCCTGGCCATCGCGCACAGCCAGCACCACGTGCACGCCGGCTACATCCTGCGCAACGCCGACCTGGCCGGCTTCTCGCGCCAGGAGCAGGAACTGCTGGCCGCCATCGTGCAGAGCCACCGCCGCAAGATCGACGCCAGGCTGTTCGACACCCTGCCCCGGCGCTACCGGCTGCTGGCCCGGCGCCTGGCCGCGCTACTGCGTTTGGCGGTATTGCTGCGCCGCGCCCGACGCGAACAAAAGCTGCCCGTGGTCCGACTGCTCGCCCAGGACAAGCAACTCCAGTTGCACCTGCCCGCACGGTGGCTGGAACGCCATCCCCTGACCGCCACCGATCTCGACCGCGAACCACCCTACTTGGCCGAACTGGGCATCGATCTGGAGCTGCACGCCGAGGATTCCTGAATCGATATCCCGAACCGCGCCGCGCCGCACCCCGACGCGGGTATCATGATGCTTCCGAGGCATCGCTGCGCCCCACGACACGCCATGCACAGAATACTGCTCGCCCTCGCCCTGCTCGTCCTGCCCGCCGCCGTACTCGCCCAGGATGCGCCGGCCCCGGCCGCCTCCACGCCGGCCGCCCCGACGCCGCCGCCGGAAGTGCTGCTGCACACCAGCCAGGGCGACATCACTCTTGAGCTGTATCCGGGCAAGTCGCCCAAGAGCGTGACCAATTTCCTCAAGTACGTACGCGACGGTTTCTACGACGGCACGGTGTTCCACCGCGTGATCGACGGCTACCTGATCCAGGGCGGGCTGTACACGCGCCAGCTCACCCCCAAGCGCACCCGCGCACCGGTGCCGGCCGAGGCCGACAACGGCCTGTCCAACCTGCGCGGCACCATCGCCGTGGCGCGCGGCGCCGACCCGAACTCGGGCACCTCGCAGTTCTTCATCAACCTGGTCGACAACCGGCGCCTGGACTTCACCAGCGACCAGAGCGGCCTGACCTGGGGCTACACGGTCTTCGGCAAGGTGATCAAGGGCATGGAGGTGGTCGACAAGATCGCCAGGCTGCCCACCCATGCCCAGGGCCCGTTCTCCGGCGACGTACCCAAACCGCTGGTGGTGATCGAAAGCGCCCATGTGATCGGCGAAGGGTCCGCCCCGGCGGCAAGCGCCACTGCCAAGGCCCCGGCCAAACCCGCCGCGGCGTCCGCGAAAAAGAAGCCCGCCAAGAAGCACTCATGAGCACACTGTTCATTTCCGACCTGCACCTGGACGACAGCCGCCCGCACATCACCGACCTGTTCGAGGCCTTCCTGGCCAGCGATGAAGTGCGCGGCGCCGACGCGCTGTACATCCTCGGCGACCTGGTCGAGGCCTGGGTCGGCGACGACGACGACGCCGAGCTGCCCGCACGCATCGCCCGCGCCACGCGCGCCGTGCACGAGTCCGGCGTGCCGGTGTACTTCATGCACGGCAACCGCGATTTCCTGCTGGGCGAGGATTTCGCCACGCGCGCAGGCATGACGCTGCTGGACGACCCGACCGTGCATGACCTGTACGGCACCCCCACCCTGCTGATGCACGGCGACCTGCTGTGCACCGACGACACCGTCTACCAGAAGGTCCGCGCCGACGTGCGCCGTCCGGAATGGAAACAGCAGGTGCTGGCCATGCCGCTGGACGCCCGCCGTGCCTTCGCCGCCAAGTCGCGCGCCGAGAGCCAGGCGCACACCGGAAACACCGGCGAGACCATCATGGACGTCAACCAGGGGGCCGTGGAGAACGCCATGCGCGAAGCCGGCGTCACGCAGCTGATCCATGGCCATACGCACCGCCCCGCCGTGCACGACCTGGCACTGGACGGACGCCAGGCGCAGCGCATCGTGCTGGGCGACTGGTACGAGCAGGGCTCGGTGTTGCGCGTGGACGCCGGCGGCATCGACCTGGCCGGCCTGCCGCTGGCCGGCTGAGGCGACCGCGCGCATGCATATCTGGGTCGACGCCGACGCCTGCCCGGTGGTCATCAAGGAGATCCTGTTCCGCGCCGCCGAGCGCACCGGTATCGAGCTCACCCTGGTCGCCAACCGCTGGATCAAGGTGCCGGCCGCGCGCAACATCCGCGCGCTGCAGGTCGAGCATGGCTTCGACGTGGCCGACAACGAGATCGTCCGCCGCGTGCAGCCCGGCGACCTGGTGGTCACCGGCGACATCCCGCTGGCCGCCGAAGTGATCGCAAAGGACGCCCTGGCGCTGAACCCGCGCGGCGAGCTCTACACCGAGAACAACATCCGAGAACGCCTGAACCTGCGCGACTTCATGGACACCCTGCGCTCGTCCGGCATCGACACCGGCGGCCAGGCCGCCCTCGGCCCGCGCGACCGCCAAGCCTTCGCCAACCAGCTCGACCAGCTCCTGGCCCGCGCCAGGACAAGCGCGGAAAACAAGCCCGCGACGAACTGAACACTGCGCCACGTAGGACGGGCACCGTCCGCCATGGCGAGCGAAGCTCTCCCCTTCACCATCGTCGGGAATGGAACCGGACACTTCATGGCCATGGCGATGCGTCAGGCTGGTCCCTCCAGTCCAACGCAAGCAACAGGCACACGACGGGAAACACGAGCCCGTATCCAGCCACCGCCACGAACTGCAGTCGCATATGGCCCGTGGCCGGACCCGATATCCCGATGAGACAGGCGGCACCACACATGTTCATCGTCCATCGCGTCGCATGACGGAAACGCTTGCCTCGCACCGCGGGTGCCGCAAAAAGCAGCGCCCATCCGAAGAACACGTCCCACGCGAGCAACTCCGCCGCATACAACGGCGATGGCCAGGCCAGCCCGACCTGGCCGAGCGGACGAAGAACGGTCAGGTGCACGAAATGGACGCTTGTCGTGACACCCGCAAGCAACCCGGCAAACACGAGCGCGATCAGCGCATGGGTCTTGCATGCTTCGGATGCGTCGCCATGCACGGCCGCCATCAGGAGCACGATGAGCATCGCGGAAAGCATCGTGAGCAGTTCCATGACTACCAGCACGACACCGCCGATGGGACGATCCAGGCCGTACGTCCACATGCCAAGCGCAATGGCGACGGCATAGGCGAGGCCGACGAGGAACAGGGCCGATGCAGACCACTTGCCGAGCGTGGACACGAGGGCGCCCTAGCCGGAGCCACCGAGAACGTCTTCGACCGGACGACGCAGTGAGCGCGGCATCTCCGGTCCTCGACCGATCCGCACGACCAAGTCCGGGCGGCGGTTGCCGATACCGAGATACGCGGCCAATTGCGGTCGAAGTACGGACACCTCGACGGGTTGGTTGATGAACGCCGTGCGCAGGTCCAGGGCGGCCGCCTGCAGCGCGAGGCGCTGGTAGCACCGGCCGGCCTCGATCCAGTGCTCGGGGTCATCCGCCTCGGAAAAAATCACCGCGATGGCCCCGGAGCTGCGGATGTGCTGGATGTCTTTTCTGTTCTGCCGCTTCGCCGAAAACATCAGACGCATGAACAGCTCACCCAGCCAGCGGGGCGCGTCCGGGTTGCCCATCACGGGACCATACAGACCGTCACGGGTGCGCAGGGCCTCGGCCGCACTGAAACGGATCCACGATCTCAGCTCCCGGCGCCAGACGCAATCGGCGAACTGCGCCGTGTTGCCCTCCGCCACATACTCGGCCATGTCCTCTTTGCGCGTGTCGCCGGTCAGTAGCAGGATCGATACGCCGCAGCCATTTCCGGCCTTTTCCAGCCGTTCCAGCGCGTCGACCGGCAATTCGCGTCCATCGTATTCGGCGCGGCTGCACTGGCGCCTGGGAATGGCCTCGAAAAGCTCCGACCGGTCGGGAGGCGCTTTCTCGAGGTCGATCCGCACCCCCGGCGAGGACGCATCAAAGGAAGCATGCCCCTGCAGGCCGGCGGCCCGTGCGGCGATCAACAGGTTCTCGGCCGCACACCCCAGGCTTGCATACAGATGATGATCGTCCGGGTCGACCGCGGGACAGCGGCGCGAGAAATCGGGCGCAATCCGAATCCGTCCGGGCTCGTGGCCGAACACCCACGGCTGCGTGTTGTGGCTGGACGCGGCCAGGGTTGCATAGCGCACGAGAGAAACATGGATGCCCTCGGCACCACCGAGCTCATGGTGTCGCCAGGTCTCCCGGACCGCAGTCGCATAGTCCACGCTCTTCTCCACGACACTGCCCGGAGCGCACGCACCCACGGCATCCGGGCCGATGGACCGGATGCTCCGTGAAGGCACCCGGCGTGGTCAAGGAAGATTTTGGCTGTAGACAGGACGATATATCCGGATGCCGAGCCCACGGACACGGCATAGTCCCCTTCGACAAATGACTGCGTGTCCGCGGCCCATGCGTCCCACGAGCCATCAAAGCGGGCTATTGAACATGCACAGGTTCTTGTTCACGCATCCATGCCACGTAAAAATTGAACCTGACCCTTTATTTGCGAGTTGGCCAGGCACTGGTCGCAACTGCGCGAACGTCTCGATGCATGCGACGCTCGCATCGAGCTCCACGCAAGCAAGGATGCGCGCTGCGTGCGGCTGCGTGCCATCACTGGCATCGGTCCGGTCACGGCCGATGCCGCGGTGGCCACGCTGGGCGATGCCCGAGAGTTCAAGCAGGGGCGTCAGATGGCCGCCTGGCTGGGCCTGGTGCCCACGCAACATTCCAGCGGTGGGCATGCCCGACTGGGTACCATCAGCTGCCGGGGCGACGCCTACCTGCGCACCCTGCTGATCCAGGGCGCGCGCAGCAGTCTGCAGCGGGCCAAGGCGGTGGCCACGGACAAGGCCACGCCCGAGCAGTTGTGGATACGTTCGCTCGATGCGCGCATGCCCTTTGGCAAAGTGCTCGTGGCCATTGCCAACAAACATGCGCGGCAGGTCTGGGCGATGCTGGCACGCGAGGTGGACTACGACCCGCACGCCTGTCTGCAGCACCCCATGCATCAGGAAGACCGGGCGGCTTGAGGAAAGTATGTCGATTCATCGTCAGTGCGAAGCGGTAGACAACGGGTCAGACCGACCCGGCGAGAACCTGACTAACTAGCTGGACGTCCAAACCGTGTTGCGGCCGATCCCCGCACACCGGACAGTCCGATGAATGAATGAGGTCGCCGGGTGCGGTTTATACCCTGGTCCGCACCGGCCGCATCGGTGCAACAAGACCGTCTAAGGAAATGCAGTCTGGCATCCGTTGAATCCGCGCAGCACGGGCATGCATCACGCAACAAGAAGGACCGGCAGTGGCCCGAAAGCCCAGGGCAAAAGCATCATGCGCCCGGAGTTGACGGGGAGTCTCCTAAGGAATAGTTAGAACCCAGTTTGCGACATGATCAGGAGAGATACCTCACCGCAAATCTTGCCCTCACCAACCTGACGAATCGTTGTGATTGCCTCACTGGCGAGGCCAGCTAAGTGCTCGTCTGATACCTGATCTGCGCTGGCGTAAAAAATAGCTAGCTTCAGTAGGGCGGCATCGTACTCGGTTATTTCCCCGCCACCGTTATGATTCAAGAAGTACTGTTTCACGAGCTCGTCGGCATGCTTTCGCAGACCAGAGTTCAAACTAAACACATTGAGTGCTGTGTGTTTGTTGATGATGAAATCTGAACCCTTCTGCACCATCTTCGTGCCGGCGAAGTCCCCAGTTGCATTCCCTAGTAAACCGAATAGTCCCATAGCAGATGCCCCCAGTCTCTGGCAGTCAATTCGTCTTTAATTCGCGTTGACCAGTAGATGGCCGCGAAAGCTCTTTTGCCTTAGCAAATGTTGCTCTGGGCATCGCCAAACTTCCACTCCTGAGTGCCATCCACCTCCCTCCTGTTTGGTATTCTCGAAATCCACCTCGATTTCGTCGTAGCCGATTTGGCATTGATCGCAATAGACGTACCCGTCAGTTGACTCTACAAGTTCAGATGCGTAGCTGCTGTAGATTTCAAAGAACACGTCCGGGATGCGGGCGAGAAGGTCACCTTCGGATCGGTGTGCGGTTCCGAGCCACATTTTGAAAGCAGCCTCCGTTGCTTGAGCACGAACTCCGCACGTGTATACCTTGGTGGTGAAGTCCTCCAACCAGCTCAGGAGACTTTCTGCCAAGACGATATATTTACAGGTAAAAGTCTGGTCAAGATTGCCGTCTATAGCGATGACCCGTCGGGTGCACTTTGGCAGCGTGAGTAAGAGTTGCCCGATGTGCTTCTCCGGGTCAAACTGCGGAGGACGCTTCTTCCAGAACATGACGTGCCTCGATTTTTGATGCTGGGTTCTAACGCTTGAATTAAGACGCCGACCGCTGGCGTAGCCAGTGGGCGGTCGGCTTGAATGCAGTTGTTAGGCGCTCCCGAGTACTGGGTCATGTGGAGCGCGCCAAGAAACTGTTTTGATACTACCAGTGACCATCCCATCAGAGCGCAGCTGCTGGAACACGGCTGCAGGAGGCCAGCCACCAGGCTCATTGCTGAACGGGATATCAAGTTGCTGAAGTGACGAGAGCGCCGCAGCCAGCTCGCGCTTGGAGCCGTAGGGGATAAGAGTGAAACCGTCTGAGTCCGTAGCGCCGAGCGCGGACAAGCTTTCGCGCAGTACCACGGACGAGCACCGGATACTTATCGCCTTTGCTAGAACTGCCGCTACGTGATCCATGCAACGCCTAACGCTTGAGGTAACCGGCGCGAACCCGCGCAGCGGGTGAGCGTCCGGTTAGACCGAACAGTTAGATTTACAACACGCATTTCTTGCCTATGCGAACAAGTTCTTGATGACTTTTATATATATCCGTTGCCATGCGGTTTAGATGTTCACGCTTCTCTATGATGTCCGGACGATCCTCCCAGTCGTTTATACCCATTGAAAAGAACTCGCTCCCATCCGGAAAAATAGCAAGCGATAACTCACGGCTGAACTGGTCTGTTTGCTGGTACAACTTGTCCCTTTGCTTTTCTAGACGACCTTTCTTGAACTCGTGCTCAGCGTTGCCCCATTCCCGTAGAAACGTATACATTTCATCAAGTACGTTACGCCTAAAGGTCGCTCCGATATCTTGATTTTTGAGAAATGATACGAACCGACCGTTTGACGGCAACGCGCTAAGAAATGCCTCGAACAGTGACCGATCGTGTGCTTGTCGATTCTTAGGTTGCGCCGCGAATTCCTGACCCAATAGAACCGCCAATAACCCAAAAAACGTTGCCAGCGCCGCGTAGCTTGGCACCCGAACTAGCCACACCGTGGCGGCAAGGACGGCAAAAAGGTTTAGCAGACGAAGTATGAGTTGTGCCATGGCCCAGTCTAAATCTAACTTAAATTCGACCCCCTAAATGGGGTGTTGCACCGAGTATGCATCGTGCCACCCACTAGGGCAATCAGCGAAACCCTACATGAAATCATTGCGTTGGGTTCTTTTCGACAAGAGCCCCACTCACCGCCACACCTGTTGTTATGCGGCGGAATGCAGGGTGTATGAGTTACGCCGACGAATCAGAGGGTGTAACAGGCCGTAAGCCGCTGAAGCTGCTCGACACCGTGTATACGTGTGTGCTCAATCGGTAATGAGACAACGAAGCCCGCGTCTGGGTCAGAGCCCGGCTTCGAGCGCTTCCAGTTCGGCCTCGTCGAAGCCGGCCTCGCGCCGGGCTTCGTGGTTGAACGGGCCGCGCAGGTTGCCGCCCATGTATTGCTCCAGCAACGCACGGAAGGTGGCGCGCGGGTCCAGGCCATCGCGCTGGCAGCACTAGCGGAACCAGCGGCTGCCGAAGGCCACGTGGGCGACTTCCTCGCGCAGGATCACTTCCAGCATCGCAACTGTGGCCTGGTCGCCGACGCGCGTGCAGGCGCTCGATCATGCCGGGGGTGACGTCCAGGCCGCGCGCTTCCAGCACGCGCGGGACCAGGGCCATGCGCGCGGTGTCGCTGTGCGCGGTTTTCTCGGCCATGTCCCACAGGCCGTTGTGGGCGTCCAGGTCGCCGTAGGCGTGGCCCAGCTCGGCCAGTCGCGTCGACAGCAGCGCGTAGTGGCGCGCCTCGTCGTGCGCCACGCTGGCCCAGTCGCGGTAGAAGTCGGCCGGCATGCCGCGGAAGCGGTAGACGGCGTCCCAGGCCAGGTGGATGGCGTTGAACTCGATGTGCGCGACGGCGTGGACCAGGGCCACGCGGCCCTCGCGGGTGCCCAGGCCGCGCTGGGCCAGTTCGCGCGGGTGCACCAGGCGCGGGCGTGTCGGTCGGCCGGGATCGCCGATCGGTTCGGGCGGCGGGGCGGCGGGATCGACCGTCAGGGTGCCGGCCGCGACCGCCGCCCACGTCGCATGGGTGAGGCGCAGCTTTTCCTGGATGTCGGTGCAGTCCAGGCAGGCTTTGGCGGCGGCGTGGAGGTCGTTCATGCGGTGAGGCGAAGGGGGCCTGTTGGAGCAGCTGAAATGTAGACAGGAGGCCGGACAGGGTGCGGTGGGGTGCGACCAGACAGGAGGCGACAAGCGAATCCTGCCGCGTTTCCGGTCGCGGCTTCCACCGCTCCTACAAGGTCACAGGCAATGCGCGGTGCCGTGTTTTGTTCAGGCGCTGCGCAGCTTGGCCTTGGCTTCGTCCGAGCGCAGCATCTCGATCTGCGCCAGGTAGGACGCGTCCACGCCGGTGACATACTCACCGGAGAAGCACGAGGTGTCGAACTGGTCCAGCGTGTCGTTGCCGTCGGCCACGGCCCAGATCAGGTCGTCCAGGTCCTGGTAGATCAGGCGGTCGGCGCCGACCAGACGCTGGATTTCGTCCACGCTGCGGCCGGCGGCGATCAACTCAGCGGCGGCCGGCATGTCGATGCCGTAGACGTTGGGGAAGCGTACCGGCGGCGCGGCCGAGGCTACGTAGACCTTCTTCGCTCCGGCCTCGCGCGCCATCTGGATGATCTGTCGCGAAGTGGTGCCGCGCACGATGGAGTCGTCCACCAGCAGCACGTTCTTGTTGCGGAATTCCAGGTCGATGGCATTGAGCTTGCGGCGTACCGACTTCACCCGTTCGCCCTGCCCCGGCATGATGAAGGTGCGGCCGATGTAGCGATTCTTGACGAAGCCCTCGCGGAACGGCACGCCCAGGGCCATGGCCAGGGTGCTGGCGGCGGTGCGCGAGGTGTCGGGGATCGGGATCACCGTGTCGATGTCGTGGTCGGGCCATTCGCGCAGGATCTTCTCGCCCAGCTTCTCGCCCATGCGCAGGCGCGCCTTGTACACCGACACGTCCTCGATCATCGAGTCCGGTCGTGCCAGGTACACGTATTCGAAGATGCACGGCGTGTGCGAGGTCCCCTCGGCGCAGTGGCGCGAATTGAGCTGGCCGTTCTCGCTGATGATGACGGCCTCGCCCGGGGCCACGTCGCGCATGAACTTGAAGCCCAGGATGTCCAGCGCCACCGACTCGGAGGCCACCGCGTATTCGCGCCCGTTCGGGGTTTCGCGCTCGCCCAGCACCAGCGGGCGGATGCCGTGCGGGTCGCGGAAGGCCACCAGGCCGTAGCCCAGGATCAGCCCGACGCAGGCGTAGCCGCCGCTGGCGCGCGCATGCACGGCGGCGACCGCCTTGAAGATGTGGTCCGGGGTCAGCGCCATGCGCTCCTGGATCTGCAGCTCGTGCGCCAGGATGTTGAGCAGGATTTCCGAATCGGAATTGGTGTTGATGTGGCGCCGGTCCTGCTCGAACATCTCGCGCCGCAGCGTGTCGGTGTTGACCAGGTTGCCGTTGTGCGCAAAGGCGATGCCGTAGGGCGAGTTGACGTAGAACGGCTGCGCCTCGTCGACGTCCTCGCTGCCCGCGGTCGGGTAGCGGCAATGACCGATGCCGATGCGCCCGTGCAGCTTGTTCATGGACTGCTGGTCGAACACGTCGCGCACCAGACCCCTGCGTTTGTGCAGGCGCAGCTTGGCGCCGTCGACCGTGGCGATGCCGGCCGCGTCCTGGCCGCGATGCTGCAGCACGGTCAAGCCGTCGTATAGGGCCGAGGCCACGTTGGACGTGCCGACGATACCGATGATTCCACACATGGGCTGACGTTCTCTAGCGCGTATTCGGATGGCGGGCGGCCGTGTCGACCGCCTGCACGGGGGGCGCAATGCTGGCGGATCGGGACGGCCATGTCGAGGCATCCGTGCCGGAAAGATGGGTTGTGACCGCCTGCGGCAGTCCTGCGACCGGAAATGTGGGCGTGCGCTTCGGATGCAAGTAACGACGCACCTTGTCGGGCAGGTGGTGTCCCATCCAGTCGGCCACCTTCTGCGCCTGGCCCAACAGCACCGATTGCTGCCACCACGGGTCGCGCGAGAACGGGGTGAAACCGAGCAGGAACACTGCCACGGTGACCAGCAGCACGCCGCGGGCGAAGCCGAAGCCCATGCCCAGCAGGCGGTCGGTGCCGGTCAGGCCGGTGCTCTCGACCAGCTTCGAGACCACAAAGCGCAGCAGCGCGCCGAGCAGCAGCACGGCCAGGAAGCACAATCCGTAGCCGACCAGGATCCGTGCCGAAGGCAGTTCGATGATGCCGCGGAAGCGCTCGGACACGTCAGGGCCCAGCAGCCAGGCCACCCAGAACGCGGCAATCCACACGGCCAGGGCCATGACCTCCGAGACCAGTCCGCGGAACAGGCCGATCAGCACGGACAGTGCGATCACGCCAATCACGGTGTAGTCGGCCCAGTTCATGCGCGATCGAATCCGGACTCAGGGCACGGTGACGACGACGCCGGCCATCTTCAGTTTGGCCTTGACCTCGTCACGCAGCTTCTCGGCGTCGGCACGCTGGGTCTGCGGACCCACGCGCACGCGCCACAGGGTGCGCTCGCCGCTGCGCACGCTGTCGATGTAGCCGTCGAAGCCGGAGGCGTGAAGCTTCCGGTCCAGTGCCTGCGCATCGGCCTTGTGGCTGTAGGCACCCAGCTGCACGGCCCAGCCGCCGGCGCGTCCGGCCGGCAGCGCACTGGCCGGGGCATCGCCGTGCTGGTCGCTGGCGGCGGCCTCCAGCTTGGCCGGGGCGCTGGGAATGGACTGCTTCAGGCGCAGCCGCGCGGTCTCGGCCGCGGCGCGCGTGGCAAACGGACCGACGCTGATGCGCGCGCCGATCTTGTCGCCGATGGTGACCTTGTCGGCGTGCACCGGATAGTGCAGCGCATGCACGCGCCGCATCAGGTCACGCGCGTTGGCGCTGTTGGAATAGGCGCCCAGGCTGATCATGTAGGCGCCATGGGCGGCCTTGCCGGGCGCGGGGGCGGGTGCGGGCTGTTTTGCGGCAGGTTGGGTGCGGGCCGTCTTGCTTGCCGGTTTCTTCGCAGCCGGCGCCGGGTTCGGCTTCGTGGTGGACGGCGTCGCTTTCGCCTGGTCGCCGGCGGGCGTCGCCCTTGCCGCCGCGGGCGTGGTGGATGCATCGTTTTCCGGATGCACCTCCTGCGGCTTGCGCGAGGCAATGTCCACCGTCGCCAGATGGCCGCTGTCGGCCGGGGCGGAGGCCGCCGTGGCCACCGAGGCGGCGGCCGGCGGTGAGGCTACGGACATGGTGCGCGTGGTCAGCTCCTGGTCGGGAGCCGGCGGCAGGGCCAGACTCATCGATTTGCCGTTGCCGGGCTTCGGCGACTGGCCGGAGAAGAACATGGGCACGATGATGACGGCCAGCGCCACCAGGACGGCGGCACCGATCAGTCGTGTTTTCAGGGCAGGCTCCATCGAGGGGGTCCCGTTGGCTCGATGGCGCAATTATACCTGCCATGTGCAAGGTTTACGGCATCGGCGCTTGAAGAGCGTTCATGCTGCGCAGGAGCGCGGCGACCAGGAAGAACGAACCGAAGGCGACGATGCGGCCCGGCCGTGCCGCACGCGCCGCGTGCAGGGCCGACGCGACATCGTCGTGCAGGTCGCGCGATGCGCCGGGCTTGAGGGCGTAGGACAGCGTGGTGGCGGGCTGGCCGCGCGGACTTTCCGCTTCCAGCCCGACCAGGTGCCAGTGCGCAATCCGCTCGCCCAGCGTGGCCAGGATGCCGGGCACGTCCTTGTCGTCGAGTGCGCCGAACACGGCATGCACGGGCCCGTCCACGGGATGCCGGTCGAGCCAGCGCGCCAGCACGCGTGCCGCTTGCAGGTTGTGCGCCACGTCCAGCACGATCTCGGGACGTCCGGGCAGCACCTGCAGGCGCGCGGGCACCCTCGCCTCCGCCACGCCGGCCGCCAGCGCATCGGTCGGACAGGGCAGGATGTCCTCGACGCCGTGCAGGGCCGTGATCGCGGCGGCGGCATTGTAAATCTGTACGTTGGCATCCACCGCCGGCAGGGGCAGTTCCAGGCGGGTGCCGTCCTCGTGCATCCAGATCCAGCCACGTGTGCCGTGCCGGACGTGGTAGTGCATTCGACTTCGCAGCAACCGTGCACCGCGCTCGTGCACCATCTTCAGCAAACCCTCGGGCGGGTCGGGCTCGCCGATCACCAGCGGCCGGTCCCTCCGCGCGATGCCGCCCTTCTCCGCACCGATGGAATCGCGGTCCGGACCCAGCCAGCTCTGGTGGTCCAGGTCCACGGTGGTGACGATGGCGGCATCGGCGTCGACGATGTTGGTGGCATCCAGGCGCCCGCCCAGGCCGACTTCCAGCACCGCCACGTCCACACCCGCCTGCGCGAACAGGTCCAGCGCAGCCAGGGTGCCGAATTCGAAATAGGTCAGCACGATGTCGCCGCGCGCCTGCTCGATGCGATCGAAGGCCGCGCAGAAGTCGGCGTCCTCGACGTCCTCGCCATCGATGCGCACACGTTCGTTGTAACGCAGCAGGTGCGGCGAGGTGTAGGCGCCCACCCGGTATCCGGCGGCACGCAGCATGGCCTCGAGGAAGGCCACCGTGGAGCCCTTGCCGTTGGTGCCACCGACGATCAGGTTGCGCGGCGCCTGCGGGGCGCCCATGCGCTGCCAGACCGCGCGCACCCGGTCGAGACCAAGGTCGATCTCGCGCGGATGCACGCGCTGCTGGTAATCGAGCCACTGGTCGAGCGATCGCTGCATGCACGAAGTGTACCCGGCGGATGCAAATCGCGTACCGCTTCGCGCTACCTTTTGCCGGAATCGCTTATTCGGGAGTCAGGATCATGGATGCAGGTATGCAGGCGGCCATTGAGGAGGCCCGCAAGGGACGCGACGAGGGTGGCATCCCGATCGGCTCGGCGCTGGTCCACGAGGGACGCATCCTCGGCCGCGGCCACAACCGTCGCGTGCAACGCGGCAGCGCGATCCTTCACGGCGAGATGGATGCCCTGGAGCACGCCGGGCGGCTGCCGGCCGCGGTCTACCGGGCCTCGACGCTGTACACCACGCTCTCGCCCTGCGCGATGTGCAGCGGCGCGATCCTGCTCTACGGCATCGGCCACGTGGTGGTCGGCGAACACGACACCTTCATGGGCGAGGAAGAACTGCTGCGCTCGCGTGGGGTGCGCGTGGACGTGCTCGACGATGCCACCTGCATCGAGCTGATGCGCACGTTCATCGCCGAACATCCGACCCTGTGGGACGAGGACATCGGCGCCTGAAACCGGCCGAGCCGCCCGGCCCGGTCCGGATGCCACTGCGCAAGCCGGTCACCTCCCCTTCCAGTGGAGGATCGAGGCGGGGTTGCCGCGCACCTGCCGCACGCATCCCCGGCGCCTTCGGCGCCACCCCATCCCGGCCTTCCCCTGCAGGCAGGGGAAGGGGTCCCGGGTGTTCGCGAACCGGTCATGCATGCGGACGGAGCACGGACTCTGCTGGATAACCCCGGCACCCAGGGCGGACGACGCCCACCCTACCCCAGGTCCACCTTGCGCAGGCGCAGCGCGTTGGACACCACCGACACCGAGGACAGGCTCATCGCCGCGGCCGCGATCATCGGCGACAGCAGGATGCCGAACACCGGATACAGCACGCCCGCCGCCAGCGGCACGCCCAGCGCGTTGTAGACGAAGGCGAAAAACAGGTTCTGGTGGATGTTGCCGACCGTGGCGCGCGAGAGCCGGCGCGCGCGGATCAGACCGCCCAGTTCGCCCTTGACCAGGGTCACCTGCGCGCTCTCCATGGCCACGTCCGTGCCGCTGCCCATGGCGATGCCGACATCGGCCGCGGCCAGCGCGGGCGCATCGTTGATGCCGTCGCCGGCCATGGCCACGCGGCGGCCCTCGGCCTTGAGCTTGTCCACCGCCGCGGCCTTGTCCTGCGGGGACAGCCCGGCCTCGACCTCGTCGATGCCCAGCGCGTCGGCGACGGCCTGCGCCGTGGTGGCGTTGTCGCCGGTCAGCATGCGCAGGCGCAGGCCTTCGGCATGCAGCGCACGCACCGCTTCGGCCGCGTCCGCGCGGATGCGGTCGGCCACGGCCAGCAGCGCCCGGATGTGCCCGTCCTCGGCCAGGAACATCACCGTGGCGCCGTCACCGCGCAGCTGCTCGGCGCGCGCGGCGGCATCATCGTCGATGTCGATGGCGTGCTCGCGCAGCAGTTGCGCGTTGCCCAGCAGCACGGTTTTGCCGTCGATGCGTCCCTGCACGCCGCGGCCGGTGGGCGCCTTGAAGTCCTCCACGGCCGGCAACGGCAGCGACGCCTCCTCGGCCGCGGCCAGGATGGCGCGCGCCAGCGGGTGTTCGCTGGAACGCTCCAGCGCGGCGGCCAGCGCCAGCGCGTGCGCACGCTCGGCCCCGCCCAGCGCCACCACCTCGCGCAGCGACGGCTTGCCCTCGGTCAGGGTGCCGGTCTTGTCCACCACCAGGGTGTCGACCGCGCGCAGCGCCTCGATCGCGCCGGCATCGCGGAACAGCACGCCGTGCTGCGCGCCGCGGCCGCTGGCGACCATGATCGAGATCGGCGTAGCCAGGCCCAGCGCGCAGGGACAGGCGATCACCAGCACCGACACCGAGGCGATCAGCGCATGCGCCAGGCGCGGCTCGGGTCCGACGAAGGTCCAGACCACGAAGGCCAGCGCCGCCACCCCCACCACGGTAGGCACGAACACCGCCGACACGCGATCGGCAATGCGTTGCAGCGGGGCCTTGCTGCGCTGTGCCTGTGCCACCAGCGCCACGATCTGCGCCAGCATGGTCTCGCCACCGACCTTCTGCGCGCGCATCACCACGCTGCCATCCTGGTTGACGGTGCCGCCGGTGACCGTGTCGCCGGCCTGCTTGGCCACCGGGATCGGCTCGCCGGTGAGCATGGACTCGTCGACGTGGCTGGATCCCTCCACGACCTCGCCGTCCACCGGCACCTTCTCGCCCGGGCGCACGCGCAGCCGGTCGCCGACCTTCACGCTGTCCAGCGGCACATCCGTTTCGCTGCCGTCCCCGGCCACGCGGCGCGCCGTCTTCGGCGCCAGGTTGAGCAGCGCTTTGAGCGCGTCGCCGGTGCGCCGGCGCGCGCGCAATTCGAGAAAATCGCCCAGCGTGACCAGGGTGACGATCACCGCGGCCGACTCGAAGTACACGCCCACCTGCCCCTGCGCATTGCGGAAGCCGGCCGGGAACAGACCCGGCAGCAGGAAGGCCACGGCGCTGTACAACCAGCTTACGCCGGTGCCCAGGGCGATCAGGGTGTACATGTTCGGATGCCAGGGCCGGAGCGAGCGCCAGCCCCGCTGGAAGAAGCTGGCGCCACCCCACAGCACCACGACGCTGGCCAGCACGGCCTCGACCCAGCCGCCGACCGCATCCCAGGGCGCGGGCAGTCGTCCAACACCCATGTGCGGCGCCATCGCCAGCACGAATACCGGTATGGTCAGCGCCACCAGGGTCCAGAACTTGCGCGACATGACCTTGAGCTCGCTGCCGTCGTCGTCGTCCGCGCTGGGCATCATCGGCTCCAGCGCCATGCCGCATATGGGGCAATCGCCCGGCCCGACCTGCTGGATTTCCGGATCCATCGGGCAGGTGTAGAGCGCGTTCTTCGGTGCCGGCGCCGCGGCAGGCGCGTCGCCCAGCCAGCGTTCCGGCTCGGCCTGGAACTTCTCGCGGCAGCCCGCCGAGCAGAAGTGGTAGGCGTGCCCTTCGTGTTCGGTGCTGTGCTTTGGATGCTCCGGATCGGTGCGCATGCCGCAGACCGGGTCCATGCGGCCCTTATCGATCTCGCGATGGCGGCCCTTGGCGCGGATCGCCTCGGGGTCGGCGCGGAATTTCTCCAGGCAGCCGTCGCCGCAGAAGAAGTAGCGGCGGCCGTCGTGATCCGCGTGGCGATGTGAATCCAGGCTCACGGACATGCCGCAGTTGGGGTCGACGGCGTGGGCGTCGTCCAGCGGGAAGGCGATACGCGGGGAAGTCATGCTTCCTCCTTGCCCGAAAGGGCCTTGAGAATGGGGCACTGCGCCAGGTCGCCGTGACCGGGGCAGGCGTCGATCAGTTGCCTGAGGCCGCGCTGCACGCGGCGCAATTCGCGAATACGGTGTTCCACGTCGGCCAGGCGCGTCTCGGCACGCGCCTTGACGCCGGACACGCCCTGGTCGCGATCGGACGACAGCGCCAGCAGCTCGCGGATGTCGTCCAGGCTGAAGCCCAGGCCCTTGGCGCGGCGGATGAAGCGCAGTTGCGTGACGGCACCGGCGTCGTAATCGCGATAGCCGGACGCACGGCGACGCGGTTCGGGCAGCAGTCCCTCGCGCTCGTAGTAGCGGATCGTGTCGACGCCGACGCCGGCCTCGCGGGCCAGCGCGCCGATGCGCAGGTGACGGGTGGCGGGTGGGTTCATGCCCCAAGCTTAAACCCTTGACCATGGTCCAGGGTCAAGGGTTTCGGGAACGGACTCAGGGACGCAGCCACCACCAGGCCAGCGCGAACACCAGTGCCAGGTATGGCAGGGAGATGGCGTGGAACACCCGCCAGGCTGCCCGGCTGCCTTCCAGGCGCAACGCAATCAGGTTGGCCAGCGAACCGATCGCCAGGCCGCTGCCGCCGATGTTCACTGCCACCGCCAGCCACAACAGGTCGGGCACGTGGTGCAACAGCGTCACCGTGGCGGGCACGTTGCTGACCGCCTGCGACAGCAACACGCCGGCCAGCAGCCCGGTGTGCGGATCGACCAGACCGAGGCGGTCCACCAGGCGGTGCGTGGCCGGCAGGTCGGCCAGGTGGCCCAGGCCGGTGAACATCAACGCGATGGTGAGTACCAGGCCCCAGTCCAGGCGCGCCAGCATGCCGCGACGGACCATCGCAAACACCATCATGACCACGCCCAGGGCCGCGAACGCGTGCCTCGTCTGCATCGCCACCAGCAGGCCCAGCAACAGCCACAGCGAGAGTGTGCCCAGTCGTGTGTCCAGCGGCGTGTGCGGCGGCGGCGCCTCGACGTGCTCCAGCACCCGCCCGGGCACCAGGACCCAGGCGAACAGCAGCAGGCAGGCCGCCATCAGCGCCACCACCGGCGCCATGGCCCGCACGAACTGCCCCATGCCGACGCCGGCGTGATGCCACAGCAGCAGGTTCTGCGGATTGCCCACCGGGCTCAGCGCCGAGCCGGCATTGACCGCCAGCGCCACCAGTGCCACCACGCGCAGGCGTGGCAGCGCGACCCGCTCGCACAGGGCCAGCACCAGCGGCAGCAGCAGGAACAGGCTGACGTCGTTGGTCAGCAGCATCGACGACAGCGCCGCCAGCGCCAGCAGCCACAGCACCAGCGCCCGCTGCGAATGCACGTGGGTCAGCATGCGCCGGGCGATGCGCTGCACCCAGCCGCTCTCGCGGATGCCCTGGGCCACCGCCAGCAACGCCAGCAGGCTGGCCAGCACGCGCGGATCGAGCCAGTCCAGCCAGTCCTTCCACGGCCGCGGGTCGAGCACGCCCAGGATCGCCGTCAGCGCGGCCAGCGACATCGGCAGGGCATGGCGACGAAACACCGGCAGGAAGAAGAACGCGGAGGAACGCATCGCGCCAGCGTAGCGCGCCGCCCGGCCAACGTGTCATGTCATAACACCGGTCGGTGGTCGTATGCTCGCCCCGCCATCGCACCGGAGCACCGATGAACACCCCGCACGCCCACGGACACGACCACCACCACGCCCACGGCGTGGCCGTCGACGCCGACAGCCGCTACCTGACCCTGGCACTGCTGTTGCTGCTGGGCTACATGGCGCTGGAGGTGGTGGTGGGCATCCTCGCCTCCTCGCTGGCGCTGCTGACCGATGCCGGCCACATGCTGACCGACGCCGGCGCGATCGCCCTGGCGCTGGTGGCCATGCGCCTGGCCCGGCGCCCTGCGCGCGGGCGCTTCACCTTCGGCTACAAGCGCGCCGAGATCCTCAGCGCGCAGGCCAACGGCCTGACCCTGCTGGTGCTGTCGGCGGTGTTCGCGGTCGAAGCCGTGCAGCGCCTGATCTCCCCGCCGCAGGTCGACGGCCGCTGGGTCGCCGGCATCGCCCTGGCCGGGATCGTGGTGAACCTGGCCGCGGTCTGGCTGATGGGCAAGGCCAACCGCCGCAGCCTCAACGTCGAGGGCAGCTTCCAGCACATCCTCACCGACCTGTACGCGTTCATCGCCACCGCCGTGGCCGGCGGCATCATCTGGTGGACCGGCTGGGACCGCGCCGACGCCCTGGCCGCAATGCTGGTGGCGGTGCTGATGTTCCGCGCCGGGTACGGCCTGGTGCGCGCCTCCGGGCGCGTGTTCCTGGAGGCCGCGCCGCCGGACCTGCATCCGGACGACATTTCCGCGGCCATCCTGGCCATGCCGCACGTCAATCGCCTGGACGACCTGCACGTGTGGGAAGTGACCTCGGACATGCCGGCCCTGGCCGCGCACGTGCTGGTCAGCCCCGAGATCGACTGCCACGACACCCGCCGCGACATCGAGGCGATGCTGCGCGAGCGCTTCGGCATCACCCACACCACGTTGCAGACCGACCACTGCGCCCCCGGCGAGGACAGTGCGCGACCGTGCCGTTTCGACCACGGTCACGCGCACTGAAAACCGCGGCGAAACCGCTGCGGGCGCCCTGACTAGGGCGAGGACGCGGCCGTGGCCGGTACCGCGAGCGCGGACGAGGACGCCGCGGCCGGCGCGGAAGCCGGTACCGCGGGACCCTGCTCACCGCCGTGGTCGTCGTCCTCGCCGCCGGCGGAAAGTCTCTGGTACCGCTCCACGCTCATGTGCGGCTGCGCCTGCAGATAGGCCACCATCGCCCAGATCTTGTGATCGTCGTGGGTCTTGCCCCAGGCCGGCATCGCGCTCATCTTGATGCCGTGCTTGATGACCCAGAACGCCTTGCGCGGGTCGGGCGCGAAGCGGGTCAGGTTCGGCGGCTTCGGATAGAGGCCCTGGCGCATCTCCGAGGACGTCTTGCCCGGCGCCAGGTGACAGCCGGTGCACATCTCGTGGTAGTGCTGGGCACCGAGCTTGACCAGGGCCGGATCGTTCAGGTCGGGAACCTTGCCGACATGCTCGGCGCGCACTGCGATCGAGCGGTCGCGAAGTTCCGAGACCACCTTTTGCGTCACGCTCCAGTGCGGCACGTCCGCGCCGATGTCGTAGCTGCCCGAATACACCCAGGCGCCTCCGACGACGAGGGCGAGGATGATCAGGACGATCAAGCTTCGCAGACACTTCATGATCGGTACTCCTTGAGTACGGGGACTACCACCATACGCGTACCCCGGCCACCCATGCATGTCCGGAACTCGACTCGCCGCGGCTGCGGGCCAGGTCGGCGCTGCGACTGAAGCGCCGCGACCAGGTCACGCCCAGGTAGGGCGCGAAGCGGCGCCGGATCTCGTAACGCAGGCGCAGGCCGAACGACGCATCGGACAGGCCGCGACCGATGCCGCGTTGGGGGTCGTCCCTGCCGTAGGCGTTGAGCTCGAACTTCGGCGTCAGGATCAGGCGCTGGGTAAACAGCACCTCGTATTCGACATCCAGCCGCGCCGCAGTGCGCCCGGACGCGCCAACGTAGGCCGTGGCCTGCACGTCGAACCAGTACGGGGCCAGCCCCTGCACCCCGAACGCCGCCCACTCGCGGGCAGGCCCGTCGCCGCCGTCGTGGCGCACGCCCAGCTGGGTGTCCCAGAACGCGCTGACCGCGTGGCTCCACAGAGCCTCCACGCGCGCATCGTTGACGCGCCCGCCGCTGGCGTCGGCCTCGAATTTCAGCGTCGCCTTGTCCAGGTCGCCGCCATACCAGGCCTGACCGTCGAGAACACCGCTGTGGCCGTCGGCGGTGTGCACGTATTCCAGCCGGTCGATCAGGAACATGCCCACGCGCTGGTCGCCGTGCATGTGGGCATCGCGATCCGGCGGGAAGGCAATGCCGTCCGAATAGTCCGGATCGCGTGCGCCAGGCGGCGGACCGCCGCCCTGCATCGAGCCCATGTCCATCCCGGGCATGGAGGACTTGGAGGTCATCGAGTTCATGGACGACTTCGACGCCATCGGCATGGCCGGCGTTGCGGCCGTGCCGGTCTTGGCGGGTTTCGGCATGTCCATGGCGTGCCCGTCGTGGCCGGCGGGTTTCCAATCCTGCGTCGTGTGCATGGCATGCGCCGGACTGGCGGCGCTGGAGGCCGGCGCCGGCGCGTCCTGCGCTTGCAGCATCCACGCCATCGCCAGGCCAGCCAGGAAGGTCGCGGTGCGGAACATCATGGAGGACCGCCTCATGACACCACCACCTCGCGGAACATGCCCGCCTCCATGTGGTAGAGCAGATGGCAGTGGTAGGCCCAGCGCCCGGGGGCGTCGGCCTTCACGCGATAGTGCACGCGCTGTGCCGGCTGCACGCTGACGGTGTGCTTGCGCACCTGGAAGCTTCCGTCCGGCGCCTCCAGCTCGCTCCACATGCCGTGCAGGTGAATCGGGTGGGTCATCATGGTGTCGTTGACCAGGGTGACGCGCACGTGCCCGCCGTATGGGAAGTGCAGCGGCTTGGCGTCGGCGAATTTCTGCCCGTCGAACGACCACATGTAGCGCTCCATGTTGCCGGTCAGGTGCAGCTCGATCTCGCGCGTCGGGTCACGCTCGTCGATCGGCCCGCCGAGGGTGTGCAGGTCGGCGTAGGTCAGCACGCGGCGAGCGTTGTCGCGCAGGCCGATGCCGGGGTCGTCGATGTTGTCTCGCGGGTGATCCACGCGCATGTCCACGCCCGGTCCGTACTCGGTGCGCGCATGGTGCGCGGCCGGTGACGAGGCCATCGTCATGCCGGACATCGCATGGCCGCCGTCCATGCCGGCCATGGATGTGCCCTTGTGCATGCCGCCCATGGCCATGGCACCCATCATGTCGACCCTGGCCAGGCGGGCGCGCGGATCCATCGCCGGCACCTCGGCCCGCATGCCGGCATGCGGCGCCAGCGTGCCGCGGGCGTAGCCGGTGCGGTCCATCGACTGCGCGAAGATGGTGTAGGCGCGATCGTCCGACGGTTCGACGATCACGTCGTAGGTCTCGGCCACGGCAATGCGGAACTCGTCCACGGTCACCGGATCGACGTCCTGCCCGTCCGCGGCCACCACGGTCATCTTCAACCCCGGGATGCGCACGTCGAAGAAGGTCATGGCCGACCCGTTGATGAAGCGCAGGCGCACCTTCTCGCCGCGCTGGAACAAGCCGGTCCAGTTGCCGTTCGGCGCATGGCCGTTCATCAGGTAGGTATAGGTGTAACCGGTGACGTCGGACAGGTCGGCCGGACTCATGCGCATGCGGTTCCACATCCGGCGCTTGGCCAGGGCCTTGCGCAGGCCCATGCGCTGTACGTCGTGGAAGAATTCCGGCGCGGTGGGCTCGTGGAAGTTGTAGAAATCGCTGCGCTTCTTCAGCGTGGCGAAGATCGTCTCCGGATCCTCGTCGGTCCAGTCGTTGAGCATGACCACGTAGTCGCGGTCGGCCGCATGGCGCTCGTCTCCCGCGGGATCGACGACCAGCGGCCCGTACAGGCCGGTCTGCTCCTGGAACCCGGAATGGCTGTGGTACCAGTAGGTGCCGCTCTGGCGCACCCGGAAGCGGTAGGTGAAGGTCTCGCCCGGCGCGATGCCGGGAAAGCTCAGGCCGGGCACTCCATCCATGTGCGTGGGCAGCAGGATGCCGTGCCAGTGGATCGAGGTCGGCACCGCCAGGCGGTTGCGCACGTGCACGGTGACGGTGTCGCCCTGGCGCCAGCGCAGCAGCGGACCGGGCACACTGCCGTTGATGACGGTCGCCATGCGCGTGCGGCCGGTGAAATCAACCGGCATGGCGCCGATGTCGAGCGAGAAGCGGCGGCCGCTCAGGGTCGTCAGGCCGTTCCCGGTGGCGCTCGCCGCGCCTGCAGGAAGGGCCAGGCCGAGGCCGGCCGCGACGCCGCCCAGGGCCAGGCCCTGCACGAAACGGCGACGGGAAAGGTCCGCGCCCAGCGGACCCCTTGGGATATGGGACATGGTGGCTGAATCTCCTCGAAGGCTTGAACCCGGCCATGGCCGGGACGCGCGCACGCGGCAATGCCGCAGGTACGCGCTCGGGGCATGCGAAGCGATTCAGGCGCGAGGGGGGCGCAATGGCGGAATGAAGGTACCCGCAACCGGGGGTATGGCAAGCGCCGGCCAGCGCAGTGCCGCGAAGCGTACCGGCAGCATGGCCGGCATCACCGGCAGGACCACGCCCGACAGGGACGCTGCACAGGCCTCGCACTGGCCCATGGAATGGCCGGCACCCTGCCCATGGCAACAGTCGCTCGAGGTGACCGTCCCGGCAACCTGTCCGGCCGTCGCATGCGCGAGCTGCATGGCAGCAGGTGCTCGTGCATGGACGACCACGGGAACGCAGACCAGCACCAGCCAGGCGAACAGGGCCAGCGCCCGCAGGGGCGTGGCGTGAGACAATGGCCGGGAGGAACGGGCGCGCATGGGCGAAGCCTACTGCACCGTGCATGCCCTCTCAATCCCGGAACCGGGCCCGGACGATCCCGTCTTGCCGAACCACCGCATGAACTACCGCCACGCCTACCACGCAGGCAATTTCGCCGACGTGCTCAAGCACTGCGTGCTGATCGCGCTGCTGGAAGCCCTCCAGGCCAAGCCCCGGCCACTGTGCTACCTGGACACGCACGCCGGCGCTGGCGTGTACGACCTGGAAGGTGCATCGGCGAGAGCAACCGCCGAGGCCGACCAGGGCATCGGGCGCCTGGCCGACCTGACCGGGCTCGACCCGCTGCTGGACCGCTACCTGGCGCTGGTGGCAGCCGAGGGGCCGCGCCGCTATCCCGGCTCGCCGCGGCTGGCCGTGCGCATGCTGCGCGGGGACGACCAGGCGCAGCTGTGCGAGCTGCACCCGGACGAGGCCCGCGCGCTGCGTGCCCTTTTCCGGGACGATGCGCGCGTGCACGTGCACCAGCGCGACGGCTACGCGGCCATGAAGGCGTTGCTTCCGCCCGCCCCGCGGCGCGGCCTGGTGCTGATCGATCCACCGTACGAGGAGCAGTCCGGCGAATTCGCCCGCATCCAGTCCGCACTCGACGCCGCGCTCGGGCGCTGGCCGAACGGCGTCTACGCGGTGTGGTACCCGATCAAGCTCGGCCGCGACCTGCAACCGTTCCGTCGCTGGCTGGGCCGATGCGCGGCCGCGACCGTGCTCGACGTCGAACTGCTGGTCCGGCCCGACACGGTCCCCCAGCGCCTCAACGGCGCCGGCGTCGCCATCCTGAATCCGCCGTGGCGGCTCGATGAGCGCCTGGATGCACTGCTGCCGCTGCTGGCCCAGCACCTGGCCGCACCGGGCGAGACCGGCCTCGGGCGCATGCGCTGGCTGAAGACCGAGGACGGCGCAACGCGCTGAAACCGCTTGCCGTTCAGTCGACTTTGGCTAAGCTGTGGGCCACACGGTCGTATCCGGAAAACCGACATCATGAAGCCCATCGTCCGCACGACTATCGTTGCGCTCGTCGCCCTGGCCCTGGCCGGGCTGCTGTCGGCCTGCGCACCTGCGCCGCTGTACAAGGTTGCGCCCGACACGCCGGCAATCTCGCCGGCCCAGGTGGCAAACACGCCGGAGCAGTACCAGGGCCGCACGGTGGTCTGGGCCGGCACCGTCGTACAGGTGACCAACTACGACGACCACAGCGAGATCGAGGTCCTGTCCTACCCGCTGGACAGCTCGCAGCGCCCGGTCATCGGCCGCAACAACAGCCAGGGGCGCTTCATCGCCGTGTTGCCGGGGTTCGTCGAGCCGCTGAACTTCCCGCCCGGTGCACCGATCACCGTGCTGGGCACGCTCGACGGCACGCATACCGGCAAGGTCGGCGAGGCGCCGTACGTGTTCGCGCGCGTGAAGGTCCGACAGCACCACGTTTGGACCGCATCGGAAATGCGCAGCGGCCACTCGCACGTCAGTTTCGGCATGGGCATCGGCGTGGGCAGCGGCGGGCGCAGCGGCGTCGGGGTCGGGGTCGGCGTGCAATGAGCGCGCCGTTCAGTCGGCCACGTCCGGCTCGAAGAAACTCCACCTGACCGCGGGAAACGCGCTGCGGAAATCACGCTCGACCGCATTGATCGCCTCGGCCAGCGCATGCGTGTCCGGTTGCGGATGCATGCGCGCCTTGATCGCCACCATCACGTCCGGCCCCATGTGCAGGGTCAGCAGGTTGTAGACCTCGGCAATTTCGCTGCGCGCGCAAAGGAACTGCAGCATGTCCTGGCGTTCGGCCGGCTCCACGCCGCGTCCGATCAGCAGTCCCCGGACCTGCACCGCCACCAGCACCGCCACCACCAGCAGCAGGGCACCGATGGCGATCGTGCCCATGGCGTCGAACAGCAGGTTGCCGGTGAACGTGGTGGCCAGGACCGCCAGCAGGGCCAGTACCAGACCGACCAGGGCCGCGAAGTCCTCGCCGAAGATCACCAGCAGCTCGCTGGAACGGCTCTCGCGAAACCACTGCCACAGGTTGCGATCGCCCTGCTCCTTGCGCACCTCGGCCAGGCAGCCGCGCATGGAGATCCCTTCGGCGAAAATGCCGAACAACAGCACGCCCACGGCGACCCAGGGCCATTTCAGCGGCTCGTGGTGGGTCAGCTTGTGGATGCCTTCGTAGACCGAGAACATGCCGCCCACGCTGAACAGCAGGATCGCCACCAGGAAGGACCAGAAGTACAGCGCACGCCCCCAGCCCAGCGGATAGTCCTCCGACGGTGGGCGTTTGGACTGGCGCATGCCCAGCAGCAGCAGTCCCTGGTTGCCGCAATCGGCCAGCGAGTGCACGGCCTCGGCGAGCATGGCTCCGGAACCGGTGATCAGCGCCGCCGCCAACTTGGCGACGAAGATGGCGAAATTGGCGCCCAGCGCCAGCAGGACGGCTTTGACGGAATTGGCGTGACCGGACATCGATTCCCTGTATTCGGGCAAGCGGCCCATGAGTGTAAGGCCTGGCCCGCGAGACTCGCCATGAATCCAAAATTCTCTTCAAGATGAGGATTTTACGCAGGCTTATCCGCACTTGACCGGGATCAAGAAACCGCCACGCGCCCGCAAATACAGTCCCACCTTGAGCGCCTTTCGTCTCTCGGGGAAACTCATGGAACAAACACAGACCTATAACGACAAGGTCGTGAGGCAATTCGCTGTCGCCACGATCGTGTGGGGCGTCGTCGGCATGCTGGTCGGCCTGTTCATCGCCGCCCAGCTGGCCTGGCCTGCCCTCAACTTCGACATCCCGTACATCACCTACAGCCGGATCCGGCCGCTGCATACCAGCGCGGTGATCTTCGCCTTCGGCGGCAGTGCGCTGTTCGCCACGGCCTACTACGTGGTGCAACGCACCTGCCAGGTGCGGCTGTTCAGCGACAAGCTGGCTGCCTTCACCTTCTGGGGCTGGCAGCTGGTCATCGTGCTGGTGGCGATCACCTATCCGCTGGGCATCCAGCAGAACAAGGAATACGCCGAACCGGAATGGTTCATCGACATCATCATCGCGGTGGTGTGGATCGTCTTCGCCGTGGTGTTCTTCGGCACGCTGGCCAAGCGCCGCGTCAAGCACATCTACGTGGCCAACTGGTTCTACGGCGCGTTCATCATCACCATCGCGGTGCTGCACATCGTCAACAACCTGGCGATTCCGGTGTCGTG
This sequence comes from uncultured Gammaproteobacteria bacterium, assembly GCA_963817755.1. Classification (GTDB taxonomy): domain Bacteria; phylum Pseudomonadota; class Gammaproteobacteria; order Xanthomonadales; family Rhodanobacteraceae; genus Oleiagrimonas. Next base: position 76,144 of record CAWFPB010000003.1, on the reverse strand, counting down.
GACCAAGTCCTACAGCGTCTATTCCGGCTCGGTCGACGCGATGGTGGAGTGGTGGTACGGCCACAACGCGGTGGGTTTCTTCCTGACTGCGGGCTTCCTGGGGATGATGTACTACTTCGTGCCCAAGCAGGCCGGCCGGCCGATCTACTCCTACCGCCTTTCGGTGGTGCACTTCTGGGCGCTGATCGCCATCTACATGTGGGCCGGCCCGCATCACCTGATGTACACCGCCCTGCCCGACTGGGCGCAGTCGCTGGGCATGGTGTTCTCGCTGATCCTGCTGGCGCCGTCCTGGGGCGGCATGCTCAACGGCATCCTCACGCTGTCCGGGGCCTGGCACAAGCTGCGCACCGACCCGATCCTGAAGTTCATGATCGTGTCGCTGTCGTTCTACGGCATGTCGACCTTCGAGGGTCCGATGATGGCGATCAAGACGGTGAACTCGCTGTCGCACTACACCGACTGGACCATCGGCCATGTGCACTCGGGCGCGCTGGGCTGGGTCGGTTTCATCACCATGGGTTCGCTGTACTGCCTGATACCGCGCCTGTTCGGCCGCAAGGAAATGTATTCGCCGAAACTGATCGAGACCCACTTCTGGGTCGCCACCATCGGCGTGGTGATCTACATCGCCTCGATGTGGATGGCCGGCGTGATGCAGGGCCTGATGTGGCGCGCGACCAACGCCGACGGCACGCTGACCTACACCTTCATCGAGTCGCTCAAGCAGACCTATCCCTTCTACTACGCGCGCTTCTTCGGCGGACTGCTGTACTTCAGCGGCATGCTGATGATGGCCTGGAACACGTGGATGACCTGGCGCACTTCGCAAGAGCCGGAACCCGCGCTGATTCCCACCGCCGTGCACGCCTGAGGAGCCTGTCATGCTGCATTCCAAGATCGAGAAGAACATCGGCCTGATGGCGGTCCTGATCGCCGTGGCGATCAGCTTCGGCGGACTGGCCGAGATCGTGCCGCTGATGTTCCAGGCCAATGCCACCCAGCCCGTGCCCGGTCTGAAGCCGCCCAACGGCCTGCAACTGGCCGGGCGCGACATCTACGTGCGCGAGGGCTGCTACAACTGCCATTCGCAGATGATCCGCACCTTGCGTTTCGAGACCCAGCGCTACGGCCACTATTCGGTGGCCGGCGAGTCGGTCTACGACCATCCGTTCCTGTGGGGCTCCAAGCGCACCGGCCCGGACCTGGCCCGCGTCGGCGGCCGCTACAGCGACGACTGGCACCGCGTGCACCTGATGAACCCGCGCGACGTGGTGCCCGAGTCGAACATGCCCGGATTCCCGTGGCTGGCGACCCGACCGCTCGACGCCAAGGAAATCGCCGCGCACATGCGCGGATTGCGCAGGATCGGCGACCCGTACACCGACGCGGACATTGCGGCCATTCCCGCCGAGGTCAAGGGCAAGACCGAGATGGACGCCCTGATCGCCTACCTGCAGAGCCTGGGCACGCATGCCCCCACCGATGACGTGAAGGAGGCCAGCCGATGATCTCCGGAATCCTGACCGGCCTGCTGATGATCCTGTTCCTCGGGGTCACCGCCTGGGCCTACAGCTCGCGACAGAAAGAGCGCTTCCACGAAGCCGAGATGCTGCCGCTGATCGAAGATACAAAGGCGTCGGAGGACCAGGCATGAGTACCTTCTGGAGTGTTTTCGTGATGGTCCTGGTGGCCATCAACGTGGTCGGCGCCGTGTGGCTGCTGTTCGGCAATGCCAAGAGCGATCCGGGCGAGACCACCGGTCATACCTGGGACGAGGACCTGACCGAGTACAACAAGCCGCTGCCGATGTGGTGGATCGGCATGTTCGTGCTGTCGGTCATCTTCGGCATCGGCTACCTGGTCCTGTATCCGGGCTTCGGCGCCACCAAGGGCGTCCTGCACTGGAGTTCGGTGCACCAGCACGATGCCGACGTCGCCAAGGCCAACGCGCGCCTGGAGAAGCTGTTCTCCCAGTTCCGCGACAAGCCGGTGAGCGCACTGGTGTCCGACCCCAAGGCCCTGTCCATCGGCCACAACGTGTTCGCCAACAACTGCGCGATGTGCCATGGATCGGATGCGCGCGGCGCGGTCGGTTTCCCCAACCTGGCCGACGACGACTGGCTGTACGGCAAGGCGCCGCAGACCGTGATCACGACGATCACGCACGGCCGCAATGGCGTGATGCCCGCGTGGGGTGCGGTGGTCGGCGACCAGGGCGTGACCGAACTGGCCAACTACGTGCGCGAGCTTTCCGGGCAGTCGCATGACGCCAAGCTCGCCGCGGCCGGCAAGGCGCGCTACATGACGCTGTGCATCGCCTGCCACGGTCCCACCGGCACCGGCAACCAGGCGCTCGGCGCACCCAACCTGACCGACGGAACCTGGCTGTACGGCGGCGACCTGGCCACCATCGAGGCGACCATCCGCAACGGCCGCAACGGCCACATGCCGGCCTGGGGCGACAAGCTGGGTCCGGACCGGATCCGCCTGGTCGCGGCCTGGGTGCTGGCGCAGTCCGAGAATGCGCCCGCCGATACCGCGGAGGCCTCGCCATGAGCACACGCCGCGATCGACAGGAGCAAGCATCACGCCTGCCGCTCGCGGCGCGTATCGGCGCGGTGATGTGGCCGTCGTTCTTTGCCGCCGGGGTCGCGACCATGGTGTTCTTCGCCGTGGTCGACCCCAACGAACTGTCCACCATCACCTGGCCGTCCCTGCACGTCAGTCGCGAAGTCGGCTACACCCTGGGCTTCTTCATGTTCTGGGTCTGCACCCTGGCCTCGAGCCTGTTCACCTCGCTGCTGCTCAAGCCGCGCGGGGATGTCCCCATCGACGGAAATGATGCATGAACGACCGCATCCCCCTGAAACTGGTCGAAGGTGACGAAGGCCACCTGTACGCCCGCCAGCCCAAGGTCTACCCGCGCGAGATCAAGGGCCGCTTCCAGCGTCTGCGCAACGCCGCGGTGCTGTGGCTGCTGGGCATGTACTACCTGGTGCCGTGGTTCCAGTGGGACGGGCGCCAGGCCGTGCTGTTCGACCTGCCGCACCGCAAGTTCTACATCCTCGGCCTGACCTTCTGGCCGCAAGACTTCTTCTTCATGGCCTGGCTGCTGATCATGGCCGGGCTTTCGCTGTTCTTCTTCACCGCCCTGGCCGGCCGCCTGTGGTGCGGTTTCGCCTGTCCGCAGACGGTGTGGACCGAGGCGTTCCTCTGGATCGAGCGCAAGGTCGAGGGCGACCGCAACCAGCGCATGCGCCTGGACAAGGCTCCGTGGACGGGTGCGAAACTGGCCCGCAAGGGGCTCAAGCAGTTCCTGTGGATCGCCTTCGCGCTGTGGACCGGTTTCACCTTCGTCGGATTCTTCACCCCGATCCGCGAACTGGCGATCGATGTCGCGCACCTCGAGCTGGGCGGATGGGCCCTGTTCTGGATCGCGTTCTACGGCTTTGCCACCTACGGCAACGCCGGCTTCCTGCGCGAGCAGGTGTGCAAGTACATGTGCCCCTACGCACGTTTCCAGGGTGCGATGTTCGATCGCAACACGCTGATCATCAGCTACGACGAGGAGCGCGGCGAACCGCGCGGGCACCGCAAGCGCGATGTGCCCAGCGTGCTCGCCCTGGCGCAGGGCGACACCGCACCGCTGGGCGACTGCATCGAATGCCAGGCCTGCGTGCAGGTGTGCCCCACCGGCATCGACATCCGCAACGGCCTGCAGGTGGGTTGCATTGCCTGCGCCGCCTGCATCGATGCCTGCGACGCCATCATGGACAAGATGGACTACCCGCGCGGACTGATCCGCTACACCACCGAAAACGCGCTGGAGGGCGAACCCAGCCGCGTGCTGCGCCCGCGCACGCTGATCTACGGCACCGTCCTGGTCTCTCTGATGGGCCTGTTCGCCTGGAGCATCGGCCACCGCAGCATGTTGCTGGCCGAGGTCCTGCGCGACCGCAATGCGCTCTGGCGTGCCGGCCCGGCCGGTAGCGTGGAGAACAGCTACACCCTCAAGCTGGTCAACAAGAGCGACCAGCCCTTGAAGCTGGTGCTCGGGCTGGATGGCGAGGGCCCGTTGCTCATCGTCGGCCGCCGCCATATCGCCGTTGCCGGCGAACAGGTCCTGTCCGTGCCGGTCACGCTGCGCGCACCGGCCGGAACCCTGCACGGACGCCACAGCGTGACCCTGCGCCTGGTGCCCGAGAACCTGCCCGACGCACGTCCTGCGGCCAGCGTCACCACCGCCTTCTTTGCCCCCCCGGAATCGAAATGAAGACTCTTCCCTGGTACCGCGTCCCCGAAGTCTGGCTGATGATCGTGCTGGTCGGCTCGGCCGTCGCTGCCGGCATCACCACGCTGGTGATCGCCGAGCGCCTGCCCGACGCTCACATCGTCCATGCCGACACCCAGGGACACCTGCACGGCCACTGACATGTCGCGCACGTGCTTCCACTGCGGCGAGACCGTTCCACCCGACTGCACCCTGACGGTGCGCGTGGGCGGAACCGAGAAGCCGGTCTGCTGCCGCGGCTGCGAGGCCGCGGCTTCGTGGATCCAGGGCCTGGGCCTGGGCGACTACTATCGCCTGCGCACCGAGTCCGCCGATCGCGCCGAACCGGCCGGCGACTTCAGCGCCTGGGACCGCCCGGCCCTGACCCGCATGCACGTGCGCGTGCACTCGCCCGGCCGCGCCGAAGTGGTGGTGCTGGTCGACAACATGCGCTGCTCGGCCTGCGCCTGGTTGATCGAACGCGCGCTGGGCAGCGCGAACGGCGTGTGCGAGGTCGGCGTCAGCGCGCCCGCACGCCGCGTGCGGCTGGTGTTCGACCCGCGCGAGACACCGCTGTCGAACCTGCTCGAATCGCTGGCGAAACTCGGCTACACGCCGCATCCGCTGGACATCGCCGCGCTCGACGCCTTGCGCCAGCGCGAAAGCCGCGACGCGCTCAAGCGCCTGGTGGTGGCCGGCTTGGGCACCATGCAGGCGATGATGTACGCGGTGGCGCTGTATGCCGGGCATTTCGACGGCATCGACCCGGCCACGCGCGACTTCTTCCGCTGGCTGGGCTTCCTGGTGGCCACGCCGGTGGTGCTGTACTCGGCGCGGCCGTTCTTCGCCGGCGCCTGGCGCGAGTTGCGCACCCGGCAGCTGTCCATGGACACCCCGGTGGCCCTGGCCATCGGCCTGATCTACGCCGCCAGCCTGGTACGCCACCCTGACCCGCGGCGGCGAGATCTACTTCGACTCGGTCAGCATGTTCGTGCTGTTCCTGCTCGGTGCGCGCTACGTGGAGATGCGCGCGCGTCATCGTGCCGGTGACCTGGTGGATGCCCTGGCCCGCCTGCAGCCGGCCACCGCCGAGCGCCTGCACGGCGACGGCGATGCCACCGAGACGGTCGGCGTGCACGAGCTGCAACCCGGTGATCGCGTCCGCGTGGCAGCCGGCGGCGGCGTGCCGGCCGACGGCATCGTGCTGGACCGCGCCTGCCACGTCGACGAATCGCTGCTGACCGGGGAATCCACGCCACGACCACGCCGGGTCGGCGACACGCTGATGGCTGGCACCCTCCTGCTGGACGGCCCGGTGCGCCTGCGCGTGGCCCAGGTCGGTGCCGACACGGTGCTGGCTGGCATCGTGCGCATGGTCACCCGCGCCGCCAGCGACAAACCGGCGCTGGCGCGCACCGCCGACGCCCATGCGCGGCGCTTCGTCGGCCGCACCCTGGTCCTGACCGTGCTGACCGCCCTGGCCTGGGTCGCCTTCGACCCCGCGCGCGCCTTCGAGGCGGCGGTGGCGGTGCTGGTGATCAGCTGCCCGTGCGCGTTCGCGCTGGCGGTGCCGGCGGCCCTGACCCGCGCGGTGGCGGTGCTGGCCCGGCACGGCGTGCTGGTGGTGGACGGCAACGCGCTCGAGCGCCTGGCCGGCGCCGACGTGGTGGTGTTCGACAAGACCGGCACCCTGACCGAACCGGCGCTGGACCGCGCGCACAGCGAAGTGCTGCGCGGAGACATGGACCGGGTCCTGGCCGTGGCCGCCGCCCTGGAGCAGTCGAGCACGCACCCGCTGGCGCGCGCCCTGCGCGCGGCCGCCGATGGAATGCAGCTGCCCGCCGTGACCGAACGCCGCGACCTGCCCGGCCTCGGCGTCGGCGGCATGATCGACGGCCGGCGCTATCGCCTGGGTCGCGCCGACTGGGCCGGCGAGGAACACGGCGACCACCTGCTGCTGTGCGACGAGGACGGCATCGTGGCCCGACTGGCCATCCACGAACGTCCGCGTGCCGATGCGGCCGAGACCCTGGCGGCCCTGCGCGCTTCGGGGGCCCGCGTGGTCATGTTCAGCGGCGACCGCCGCGAGCGCGTGGCGCGCATGGCCGCCGAGCTGGACATCGACCACTGGCGCGCCGAGGCGGCGCCCGCGGACAAACTGGCCTGGCTGCAGGAGCTGCGCGCGCAGGGCCACGTGGTCGCCATGGTCGGCGACGGCATCAACGACGCCCCGGTGCTGGCCGGCGCCGACGTCGCCGTGGCGCTGGGCAGCGGCGCCGCCCTGGCCCAGGCCACCAGCGGCATCCTGCTGGCCGGCGACCGGTTGGTGCAGCTGGTGCGGGCCCGCCGGATCGCCCGGGCCATGCTGCGCGCCACGCGCCAGAACATGCGCTGGGCGATCGGCTACAACCTGGCCGCGGTACCGCTGGCGGCGCTGGGCCTGGTGCCGCCGTGGCTGGCGGCCATCGGCATGTCCGCCAGCTCCCTGCTGGTGCTGCTCAATTCGCTGCGCATCGGCCGCCACGAAGTGGCACCGACGACTGCACCGGATCCAGCGCATCCCGCGCGCGAGGTGATCGCATGAACATCATCCTGCTGCTGATCCCGCTCAGCATGGTGCTGCTGGGCTTCGGCATCTGGGCCTTCTTCTGGGCGGTCAACCACGCCCAGTTCGACGACCTGGATACACCCGGCCTGATGCCGCTGGTCGATGACGATACCGGCAACAGGGACGAAGACGAGGACAAGAACGAGGACGAGGCACCATGAACGGCAGCCTGAGCATCGCCGCCGCGGCACTGCTGGGCCTGGCCGGTTCCGGCCATTGCGTGCTTATGTGCGGGGGCATCTCGCATGCCCTGGGCATGGTCACGCAGCCCGGCGCCAACGGACGCCCGCGCAGGAGCCTGCTGCTGGGCTACCAGTTCGGCCGCATCAGTGGCTACGTGCTGGCCGGCCTGCTGCTGGGCACCCTCGGCGCGGCGCTGTACGGCGTGCTGGAAAACGCAACGCTGCGCCTGGTCCTGCGCCTGATGGTGGCGGCCGCCTTCGCGGTGGTCGCGATCGGCCTGTGGACGGGGCGCGGCGTGGTCGAGCGCGTTGCCGGCACCCGGCTGTGGTCACGCATGGCCCCACGCATGCGACGATTCCTGCCGGTCGATTCGCTGCCCAAGGCCTGGCTGTTCGGCCTGGTCTGGGGCTGGATGCCGTGCGGCTTCGTCTACACCATGCTGCTGCTGGCCTGGACCAGCATGGATCCCTGGAGCAGCGCGGCCGTGATGGGCGCTTTCGGACTGGGCACCCTTCCGGCGGTGTTCGGGGTCACCCTGGGAAGTACCGCCCTGACGCGCATCGCCGGAATCCGGCTGCGGCGCGGCGCGGCGGTGCTCATGCTGGTGATGGCGCTGATGACCGTGGCCGGACCGTGGCTGGCGCCGCTCGGCATGCCGCAGGCACTGACGCCGTTCGGCTGCACCGCACATACGGCCTGAGGTATTTTCAGGCCGAGGAAGACTTGGAATGTCCCTGGGATTCGTCGCTGCTGCCCTCGGCAATCGCATGCAGGGCATCCATGTCGCGGATGCGTACGATGCGCCGCTCGACATCCAGGATACCCTGGCTCTGGAAGCGGCTCATCAGGCGGCTGACGGTCTCGATCACCAGGCCCAGGTAGTTGGCGATGTCCTGGCGCGACATGCTCAACGTCAGTTCCAGCGGATCCAGCCCCAGCCGCTTGCGGCGGTCGGAAATGCTGCGCAGGAAGATCGCCAGGCGGGACGGCGCCTGGCGCCGGCCCATCATCACCATGTGCTCCTGCTCGCGTGCGTATTCGGCACTCATGACGCGGTAAAGCTGTTGCTGCAGTTCGGGAAGCTTCACCGCCACCTGCGCGAGGTCGTTGAACGGCACCTCGCACACGCTGGCGCGCTCCAGCGCCTCGGCGTTGCAGCGATGGGTATCGGACGGCAGGGCATCGAGCCCCAGCAGTTCACCGGGGAGGTGGAAACCCAGGACCTGGCTCTCGCCGTCGGGCAGGTCGACGTAGGTCTTGAACGACCCCGCGCGCACGACGTAGAGCTTGCCCTGCGTGGACCCGGCACTGAACAGGTTGGACCCTCGGTCCACGGGCTTGCGCTGCTGGACCAGGCTGTCCAGTTGCCTCAGTCCCTCTTCCCCGATGGTGGCGGGAAGGCACAGCTGCGCCAGTGCGCAGGAGGCGCAGGACTTGCGCAATGCGTTGAAATCGATGACGGTCGAGGACATGCCCAACTCCCTGGTTTGCGAACCGTTCGACCACCTTATCCGTTCCGTGTAGAGGGCGGCAACATAACGAAGGTGAGACCATGGGGCTATCCCTGCCCGGATCACGACCCGTGGGGTCGAACCCGGTATCAGATGACTGCAGGTTATACCATCCGGGGCATGCCCGCGATTGTCCTGCGACAAGATGCATCAAGACGCCCGCCTCCAGCAGATCACCGGTCTGCGGAAAGCTCGAAGGCAAGCCATTGAATTGCCCCAATACATTCCGTGATCGACGCGGTACCGTACTGGCCTTCCGGCCGATCCGCCCGCACGACGTGGACGCCATCCAGCGACTGTTCAAGCGCCTGTCGCCGGAGGAGATCCGCATGCGCTTCCAGTACGCCCGCAACGAGCTTCCGGATCAGGAGGCGCGGCGGCTGTGCACCCTCGACCCTTCCTGCGAGGCGGCCTTCGTGCTGATGGACTTTTCCGTCATGCCGGAGGAAATGCGCGGTGTCGGTCGCATCTACGTGGACGACTCCTCGTGCGCGGCCGAGTATGCGGTGCTGGTCGAGCACCGCTGGACCGGGCGCGGCCTGGGCGCGTTCCTGATGAGCCAGCTGGTGGCCGAATGCCGGCGTCGCGGTCTCAGGGAGATGTACGGCCAGGTGCTGGTGGAGAACCGCCCCATGCTGGACCTGTGCCGCGACTTGGGCTTCCAGCGCCGCCTGATGCCTGACGAACCGGGCACGGCGATCCTGACCCTCAAGCTGGACTGAGCCGCGCGCGGGCCTCGCGCTACAATGGCGGTTTTCCGTCGGCCCGCATGGGCCGAGTGCCCGATGCGCCGTCCGACATGCCCACATCCCTGATCCAGCCCCCCCTGCCGTCCACGCCCAAGCAGCGCCGCTACTGGCGCGCACCCGACGGCGCGGCCATGGCCCTGGCCGTGGTCGCCGCCGCGCGTGAGCACGACGGCCTGGTCGTGGTCGCCACGCGCGACAACCTGCGCGCACACCAGCTGGAACGGGAACTGGAGGTGTTCGCCGGCGACCTGCCGGTGCTGCATTTCCCGGACTGGGAAACCCTGCCCTACGACTTGTTCAGCCCGCACCCGGAAATCGTCTCGCGGCGCATCGCCACGCTGTACCGCCTGCCCACCGTCACCCGCGGCGTGCTGGTGGTGCCGGTGTCCACGCTGATGCAGCGCCTGGCGCCACGCAGCTACGTGGCCGGCAGCGGCCTGTCGATCGGCGTCGGGCAGGCCCTGCGCATCGCCGACGAGCAGCAGCGCATGGAAGCCGCCGGCTACCGCCACGTGCCGCAGGTCGGCGATCCGGGCGAATTCGCGGTGCGCGGCGCGCTCATCGACATCTTCCCGATGGGCGCGGCCGAGCCGTACCGCATCGAGCTGTTCGACGAGGAAATCGAATCGATCCGCAGCTTCGACCCGGAAACGCAGCTGTCCGCGCACAAGGTCGAGTCGGTCCAACTGCTGCCGGCGCGCGAATTCCCGCTGACCGACCACGCCACGCGCGATTTCCGCAACCGCCTGCGTGAACGTTTTCCCATCGACGTGCGCCGCTGCCCGGTCTACCAGGACATCAAGGCCGGCGTGGCGCCGGGCGGGATCGAGTACTACCTGCCGCTGTTCTTCGAGACCACCGAGACCCTGTTCGACTACCTCGCCGACGACGCCCTGTTCGTGCTCGGCGAGCGCGCCCTGGCATCGGCCGAGGCCTTCTGGACCCAGATCGGCCAGCGCCACGAGCAGCGTGCCCACGACATCGAGCGCCCGATCCTGCCGCCGGAGGATCTGTACCTGGCGCCGGACCAGTTGCGCGAGCAACTCAACCGCACCCTGCGCGTGGAGCTGGTCGAGGCCGGTCACGAGCACGCCCGCAACCTGGGCACGCAGCCGGCGCCGGCGCTGCCGCTCAATGCGCGCGGCGAGGAACCGGGCGAGGGCCTGAAGCGTTTCCTCGGTGCCTATCCCGGCCGGGTGCTGATCGCCACCGACTCGGCCGGCCGCCGCGAAGCACTGTACGACCAGCTCGGCGGCCTGGGCGTGCATCCCGAACCGGTGCCGGACTGGCAGGCGTTCATCGAAGGCACCGGCGAGGCCGCACCAAAGCTGGCCATCACCGTGGCCGAACTGGAACAGGGCTTTGCGCTCGACAAGCCGGCGCTGACGGTGCTCACCGAACGCGAACTGCTGGGCGAGCGCGTGCGCCAGGAGCGCCGCGGCCGCCGCACCAGCGCGCGCGACCCCGACACCATCATCCGCGACCTCACCGAGCTGGAGATCGGCTCGCCCATCGTGCATCTCGACCACGGCGTGGGACGCTACCGCGGTCTGACCTCGCTGGACGTGGGCGACACGCCCAGCGAGTTCCTGGTCATCGAGTACGCCAAGGAAGCCAAGCTGTACGTCCCGGTGGCGCAGCTGGGCCTGGTCAGCCGCTACACCGGCACCGCGCCGGAACTGGCGCCGCTGCATTCCCTGGGCGGCGACGCTTGGGAGAAGGCGCGCAGGAAGGCCGCCGAGAAGGTGCGCGACGTGGCCGCCGAACTGCTGGCCATCTACGCCCAGCGCGAGGCGCGCCAGGGCGCGGCGCTGCCCATCGACCGGGTCATGTACGCCGAATTCGCCGCGCGCTTCCCGTTCGAGGAAACCCCCGACCAGCAGCAGGCCATCGAGGCCGTGCTGGCCGACCTGGCCGCGCCCCGGCCGATGGACCGCGTGGTCTGCGGCGACGTCGGCTTCGGCAAGACCGAAGTGGCCCTGCGCGCGGCCTTCGTGACGGCCGCCGCCGGCCGCCAGGTCGCCGTGCTGGTGCCCACCACCCTGCTCGCCCAGCAGCACTACCAGAACTTCGCCGACCGCTTCGCCGACTGGCCGATGCGCGTGGAGGTGCTCTCGCGCTTCCGTTCGAAAAAGGACGTCGACGCGGCCCTGGAAGGCATCGCCGACGGCCGGGTCGACATCATCATCGGCACCCACAAGCTGCTGCAGAAGGACGTGAAGTTCAAGGACCTGGGCCTGGTCATCGTCGACGAGGAACAGCGCTTCGGCGTGCGCCAGAAGGAAGCGCTGAAGAAGCTGCGCGCCGAGGTCGACCTGCTGACCCTGACCGCCACCCCGATCCCGCGCACGCTGAACATGTCCATGAACGGCCTGCGCGACCTGTCCATCATCGCCACCCCGCCAGCGCACCGCATGGCGGTCAAGACGCTGATCAGCGAGTACGACACCGCGCTGGTGCGCGAGGCGATCCAGCGCGAGATGGCACGCGGCGGCCAGGTCTACTTCCTGCACAACAACGTGGAATCCATCGAGCGCACGGCGCGCGAGCTCGAGGAACTGATGCCCGACGCGCGCGTGCGCATCGCCCACGGCCAGATGCCCGAGCGCGAACTGGAACAGGTGATGCTGGACTTCCACCGCCAGCGCTTCCACGTGCTGGTGTGCACCACGATCATCGAGACCGGCATCGACATCCCGACGGCCAACACCATCGTGATCGACCGCGCCGACCGCTTCGGCCTGGCCCAGCTGCACCAGCTGCGCGGGCGCGTGGGCCGCTCGCATCATCGCGCCTATGCCTACCTGATCGTACCCGACCGCAAGGCCATCAGCGCCGACGCGCAAAAGCGCCTGGAGGCGCTGGCCTCGCTGGAGGAACTGGGCGCCGGCTTCACCCTGGCCACCCACGACCTGGAGATCCGCGGCGCCGGCGAATTGCTCGGCGACGAACAGTCCGGGCAGATCCAGCAGATCGGCTTCGGCCTGTACACCGAGCTGCTCGAGCGCGCGGTCAAGGCACTGCGCAGCGGCAAGGTGCCCGACTTCGACCTGACCGCCGACCACGAGGCCGAGGTCGAGCTGCACCTGCCGGCGCTGATCCCCGACGACTACCTGCCCGACGTGCACACCCGCCTGACGCTGTACAAGCGCATCGCCAGCGCCCGCGACGCCGACGCCCTGCGCGAGCTGCAGGTGGAGATGGTCGACCGCTTCGGCCTGCTGCCCGAACCGGTCAAGCAGCTGTTCAACGTCACGCTGCTCAAGCTGCGCGCCACGCCGATGGGCATCCGCAAGCTGGAATTCGGACCGGCCGGCGGCCGCGTGCTGTTCCGCGAGAAACCCGAGATCGACCCGATGGCCATCCTGCGCCTGATCCAGGGCCAGCCGCGCGTGTACAAGCTCGACGGCCAGGAAAAGCTGCGCGTGCAGCTCGAACTGCCCGGCGCGGCCGAGCGCCTGCGCACCGCCAACGAACTGCTCGACACCCTGGGCGCACGCAAGGCGGCCTGACCGGATCGAACACTCCCGCACTTGCACGGTCGTGCCCCGGCGCGCACGGTAGTGGTACACCCGGACCATGCCGAGGTTGCCATGCACCACGTACGTCCGTTCGCGATCCTGTGCCTGCTCGCATCCTTCACCGCATTCGCCGCGGCCCCCCCGAAACCACTTCCGACCTCGGTCGACGCTGCCATCGGCAAGACCTGCACCGCGTCGCTGTTTCGCCAGTTCGATTTCTGGCTGGGCCGTTGGATCGTGACCAACCCGGCCGGCACCGTGGTCGGCCACAGCCACATCACGCGCATCTCGCAAGGCTGCGCCGTGCATGAGCGATGGTTGGGGCGCAGATCCACCGGCAACAGCCTCAACTACTACGACCACGCCACGCGTCAGTGGCACCAGGACTGGGTCGGCAGCGGTGGCCAGGTGCTGCACCTGCATGGCGGCCTCGAAGGGTCATCAATGGTGCTCAAAGGCACCCGCCGGGACAAGCGCGGCGAGGTGCTCGATCGCATCGCCTGGACACCGCTCGACAAACACCGCGTGCGCCAGCACTGGCAGGTTTCTCGCGATGGCGGCAAGACATGGAAAACCCTGTTCATGGGTACGTACACACCTGAAAAGGCTTCCGTCACACCGTAAGTATTCGACAACGAAAACGGTCCACTCCCTGGCAAACCGCCATCCGCTCTGGAGAGTTTCCCGATGAGTGCAACGCCAACCTCGTCCGAAACACCAGCCCGCGACTACTCGGGACTGCGCGCCCTGTACCTCAACTGCACGCTCAAGCCCACGCCCGAGCTGTCGCACACCGACGGCCTGATCCGCATCGCGCGCAGCGTGATGGAAAAGCAGGGCGTGCACGTGGACGTGCTGCGCCCGGTCGACCACGACATCGCCGCGGGCGTGTATCCGGACATGACCGAACACGGCTGGACAAGCGATGCCTGGCCGGCCATCCAGGAGAAGGTGATGGCAGCCGACATGCTCGTCGTCACCACACCGATCTGGCTGGGCGAGAAATCCTCGGTGTGCACGCGCGTGATCGAACGCCTGTACGGATATTCCGGCCAACTCAACGAACACGGCCAGTACGCCTACTACGGCCGCGTGGGTGGCTGCCTGGTGACCGGCAACGAGGACGGCGCCAAGCACTGCGCGATGAATATCCTGTATTCCCTTCAGCACCTGGGCTACACCATCCCGCCACAGGCCGATGCTGCGTGGCTGGGCGAGGCCGGACCCGGTCCGTCCTACCTCGATCCGGACTCGGGGGGGCCGGAAAACGACTTCACCAATCGCAATACGACCTTCATGGCCTGGAATCTCATGCACATGGCCCGGCTTCTGAGGCAGGCCGGGGGCATCCCCGCGCACGGCAACCAGCGATCGCTCTGGGACGCCGGATGCCGGTTCGATTTCCCCAATCCCGAATACCGCTGAATCTGTTGACCGGCCTCCCGGAGTCGACTTCTCCGCCCCCGACCCGCCCTTCGCAACGGTTCTCGCCTGATCCGGAACACGCCTGGAACGGCACGAGGCAACCTAACGTAAGGCACTGAAAGATAAAACTATTCTATTCACCCTGAATAGACGCAGTGCAGCGTGACCACCCCCTTCGGACATGCAAAGGTGCAGCGTCCGCATCGCGCAGTGTCAGGGACCATGCTGCGTTCGCGAGCGGACAAGCCACGGCCATGCTGGGGAGCAGGGGGACTGGCCGTTACTTACGGATCGGGAGGAGATACTCATGTTGCAGAAGAAGATTGCATGCGCCGTGATGGGCGTGGTGGGAGCATTGGGCGTGACCGTGGCCAGTGCGGCTTCGGACCATGTACGCATGGGCGCCATGGGTCATGTCGATGCGGGCACGCTTGCACAGGGCATCGGCCTGGGAGTGGATGCCTCGCTGGTATCCAGGCAGCGGGCACGAACGGTACGCGGCACGATCAAGACGCGTGAACAGGTCACCTATCGCGGCGTCCCGGTCTACGGCAACAGCGTGGTCGTCGAGCGTGATGCCAGCGGCGCCGTGCTCAGCGTCGACGGCCGCATCGATCGCGGCATCGGTCAGGGCCTGGCTTCGGTGCATCCGGGCCTGAGTGCCAACAACGCGGTGCAGATCCTGCGCAATCACGCCGGCCTGTTGCCGGTCGGCATCGGCATACAGGGCGTCAGCGACACCGACCTGCACCATGCCAAGGCCGAGCTGTTCGTCTACGCCCGGGGGGCCAAGCCACGACTGGCCTACCTGACTTCCTTCTTCAACGACTCCACAGGCACACCGATGCGGCCGACCGCACTGATCGATGCCAACACCGGCGACATCATCGCCAGCTGGGACGGCCTGACCACCAAGAACACCGCCAAGGGCGGCAACGGTGGCGGCGGCAAGCCCGGCGGTGGCGGCGGTGGCGGGGGTTCGACCACGGCGACCACGGCCACCGGGCCCGGCGGCAACCAGAAGACCGGCCAGTACTTCTACGGCACCGATTACGCAGCGCTGGACGTGCAGCAGTCGGGCAGCACCTGCTACATGCAGAACGCCAACGTCGAGACCTACGACATGGCACAGAGCCGCAACCGTGTGACGCTGTGGAC
The DNA here is from genome assembly GCA_963817755.1 of uncultured Gammaproteobacteria bacterium. GTDB lineage: Bacteria > Pseudomonadota > Gammaproteobacteria > Xanthomonadales > Rhodanobacteraceae > Oleiagrimonas. The sequence goes on along the minus strand of CAWFPB010000003.1, from coordinate 60,716 downwards.
CTTCACCTGTTCCTACAGCGACGGCGACGCCATCAACGGCGCCTACTCGCCGATCAACGATGCGCACCACTTCGGTGGCGTCGTGCACGACATGTACAGCGCATGGTTTGGCGCGCCACCGCTCAACCAGGTGCTGAAGATGTACGTGCACTACAGCCGCAACTACGAGAACGCGTACTGGGACGGTACCGAGATGGTATTCGGCGATGGCGCCAGCACCTTCTACCCGCTGGTGTCGCTGGACGTGACCAGTCACGAGATCAGCCACGGCTTCACCGAGCAACATTCGAACCTGGCCTACTCCGGCGAATCGGGCGGCATGAACGAGGCGTTCTCGGACATGGCCGGCGAGGCTGCCGAATACTTCGACCGCGGCAGCAACGACTTCGAGGTCGGCGCGGACATCGTCAAGCCGGGTACCAGCCTGGGCAACGCCCTGCGCTACATGTGCAACCCGACCCAGGACGGCTCGTCCATCGACAACGCGGCCGACTACTTCAGCGGCCTGGACGTGCACTATTCCAGCGGTGTGTACAACAAGGCGTTCTGCAATCTTGCCACGACGCCGGGCTGGAACACGCGCATGGCCTTCGAGGTGTTCCGCCAGGCCAATGCGCTGTACTGGACGTCCTCGGCGACCTTCAACAGCGGCTCGTGTGGCGTCGAGCAGGCAGCTGGAGACTACGGCTACAGTACCGGTGACGTCACTGCGGCGTTTGCCGGAGTCGGAGTGAGCTGCCAATAGGCCGGACAACATCGTGCAATGAAAAGGGCCGGCTCATGCCGGCCCTTTTCTTCACGGCCCTGCGGGCGCAGCGGGAGCAGTCGCTCCGGGAGATCAGTCCCCCGTGTACGGCAGCGGCCACATGGCCAGACCCTCGCGGGCAAATTCGCGCAGATGCGGTTCCTCGCTGGCGGCGAGATCCTCCAGTGCGGCGCGTGATTCCACCGTGCCGATGCGGGCCAACGCATAGGCGCATTTGCGCTGGAAGCTGTGCAGGACGTTGCGCTGCACGAGCCGCGAAATCGGTTTGTTGGCCGCTTTCGCGATGGCTTCCACCGCACCGTGGTGGCCGATGTGCCCCAGCTTCACGACGATCTCCTCGTGCGCATCGTGCCAGTCCTCCAGCAGCAGGTGCGCCAGGATCGGGGCGAAGGAAACGTCCATGTCGATACTGGCCAACGCGCGACGCAATGCATGACCGTCTTTCTCGTTGGCCGCGACCGCAAGACGTTCCAGTTTATCCATGGACTTTCCCGTACAGCACGAGGAGCGCTCGAACGAACGCGCCTGATTGCATGAAATCGTGGATGACCGGGTCATTGATAAACGACCGCGACGATCTCGGCAAGTGGCCGGATGCACGAAACCGGCATATCTCGAGATTGCAGGAACGGCACCGTCGCGGGAAAACGGCCGGATGGACGCAATGTCCGGCCCCACCCCCTTTCCGGCATCCGGATTGCAGGCCCGTGACCGACCAGCAACCCGGCCGCCTTCGCTCAGGCGGGCACCAGGTACTGCAGGCTGAACAGGTCGTCCGGATCGGTCCAGACATGTTCCACCCGCAAGCCGGCCTCGGAGGCCAGGCGCGCGAACGACTCGCGCGAATACTTGCAGCTGTACTCGACCAGGATCGACTCGCCGCGCCGGAAGTGGAACGTGCGGTTACCGATGTGCACGTCCTGGTCGCGCTGGCTGTCGATCCAGGTCTCGATGCGGCCGGCCGCGGCGTTGAAGGTGGCGCGGTGGGCGAATCCGTCGATCTCGAAATCGGCATCGAGCACGTGGTTGATGTGCACCAGCATGTTCAGCGTGAAGGCCGCGGTGACACCCGCGGCGTCGTTGTAGGCCGCCTCGATCCGCGCCGGATCCTTGAGCAGGTCCACGCCGACCAGCGCGGCGCCGTCGCGCCCCATCTCCTGGCGCATCTGGCGCAGCAGTTGCACCGCCCGGCCCGCCTCGAAGTTGCCGATGGTGGACCCGGGGAAATAGATCACCGTTCGGCGTTGCCCTCGGTGCGGCTGCGGAAGGCGGATCGGCTGGGTGAAATCCGCACAGACCGGCAGCATCTCGATGCCTGGGAAGTCTCCCGCCAGGCGCTCGACGCTGGCCAGCAGCGCGCTGCGCGAGATCTCCACCGGCATGTACGCCACCGGGTCGTGCAGGTGTCGCAGCAGCAGGCGGGTCTTGATGCCGCTGCCGCTGCCGTACTCGACCAGCAGCACCCGGGGACCGAGTTGATCGGCGATGCCGGCCAGGTGCGATTGCATCAGCGCCAGTTCGGCACGGGTCAGGTAGTACTCGGGCTGCTCGCAGATGCGCTCGAACAGGCGTGAACCGCGTGCATCGTAGAAATACTTGGACGGCAGGCGGCGCGGATCCTGCGCCAGGCCGCGCAGGATGTCGCCGAGCATGTCGTCGGCAACCGGTTGCAGGTCATGGAGCTGGATGTCCATGGCGGTGGAATTCATGTGTCGCGTCCCAGTCGGATGCCGCTGAACTGCCAGCGGCTGGCCGGATAGAAGAAATTGCGGTACGTGGTGCGGATGTGATCGGATGGGGTCACGCACGATCCGCCGCGCAGCACCCACTGCCCGCACATGAACTTGCCGTTGTATTCGCCCAGGGTGCCGGGCAGCGGACGGAAACCGGGGTAATTGACGTAGGGACTGGAAGTCCATTCCCAGACGTCGCCGAACAGCTGCCAGGGCGCATCGGCGGGTGCGTCGCCCGCCGCGGCCGCCGGATGCAACAGGCCGCGGTCGCGCAGGTTGCCGTCGGTCGCATCGCGCCCCTCGGCCAGCAACTCCCATTCGGCCTCGGTGGGCAGTCGTGCACCGGCCCAGCGGGCGAAGGCGTCGGCCTCGAAGAAACTCACGTGCACGACCGGGGCGTGCGGATCCAGCTCTCGCTGGCCCGCGAGGGTGAATTCGCCGTCCAGGTCCCGCGACCAGTACAACGGGCGGTCCCATCCTTCGCGCTGCACGATCTCCCAGCCTTCGGACATCCACAGCGTCGGCGTGTGGTAGCCACCGTCATGGATGAACTGGAGGTATTCGGCGTTGCTGACCGGGCGTTGCGCGATGTCATGCGGGTGCAGCCAGGTGCGGTGGCGCGGGCGCTCGTTGTCGTAGGCGAAGCCCTGTTCCGGCGCGCCGATATCCACCGGCCCTTCGCGACCGGCCAGGTAGCGGAGTGGCTGTTCGCTGCCCCGCGGCGGCACGGCCAGGGCCTCGTCGTAGGCCGGCAGCAGGGGATTGCACGAGAACAGGTGCTTGATATCGGTCAGCAACAGTTCCTGGTGCTGCTGTTCATGGTTCAGGCCGATGACGACGATCGTTTCCGCCTCGGCATCGACGCCGGCCTGCAGCAGCCGGAGCATGTGCGCATCGACATGGCGACGATAGGCAAGCACCTGCTCCAGCGTGGGCCGGGTGATCCGCCCGCGCTGCGGCCGCGCGTGCATCGGGCCGGCCGTCTGGTAGTAGGAGTTGAACAGGTAGTGCCAGGACGGCTCGTACGGCTCGTACGCGGCATCGCGACCCAGCACGAAACGTTCGAAGAACCAGGTCGTGTGCGCCAGGTGCCACTTGGCCGGGCTGGCATCGGGCATGGACTGCGCGACCGTGTCCTCGGGAGCGAGTTTCGAACCCAGCGACAAAGTGGCGTCGCGAACACGCCGGTAACGGGCTTCCAGCGTCTCCGTACGCATGTCAGCTTGTGCCGATGAGTGTTGGGCGTTCATCCGATACGCTCGCTGCGTGCATCCGGCGGATGCGCGTCCATCGACCCTACCAGAGCCGCCAGAGCGGTACAAAAACTCCCCCATCGGCAAGATGGCCGATACAGGGGAAGCTATGATCGGACTCTCTGGACGACCGAACTGCCTGCCCATGACCGAACCACGATTGCATATCCGCCAGGGCGTGCTGGAGGACCTGAACACCCTGGCCTCGCTGTTCGATGCCTACCGCACATTCTACGAACAGCCCCCGGACCCGGTGCTCGCCCGCGCCTTCATCCACGAGCGCCTGGCCCTGCGCGAGTCGGTGATCTTCCTTGCCGAATATCGTGCAGGCGACAAGGTCGACGCCGTCGGTTTCATGCAGCTGTACCCGGGTTTCTCCTCGGTCGCGGCATGCCGGCTGTGGATCCTCAACGACCTGTTCGTGACGCCGCAGGCGCGCAACCGCGGCGTCGGCCGCGCCCTGCTGGAACGGGCGCGCCGGCATGCCCGCGACACCGGCGCCGGCCGCGTCAGCCTGTCCACGGCAGCCGACAATGCACACGCACAGGGACTTTACGAATCGTTCGGGTTCGAACGGGACACCGACTTCCACTACGCGCTGCCGGTCGCCGACCCGTCCACATGAAGAACCCGGCCGCAGCCGGGTTCCCGAATTCCTGCAGGGGGCGGATCAATCCCCGCCGCCATCGTCGTCGTCGCCGACATGGCCGAGGTAGCGGGTCTGGTACGGATCGCCGTACATGGCGCCGTTCCCGTACACGCGCACCGGCGGTGCGCTGCGAACGATCACTCGCGTGCGCGAGTAGACCACCGGCGGCGGACGGTCGTACACGACACGCGGCTGCGAGGACTCGACCACCATCTGGGTCAGCGCACCAAGCACGACGGCGCCGGCCACCCAGCGCCCGAAATGGTCGCCATGACCGTAGTAGCGGCGGCGATCGAAATCGCGATGCCTCCAGCCGTCGTGATACCGCACGACCCGGGCGTGATCATGGCCGTGGTGCCAGCCGCCATGATGGCGCCAATGTCCGGCAAAGGCACTCGGCGCAAACGCAAGGGTCGCGGCAGCGACCACGCAGGCCAGGGGTTTCACCGCAGCATTCATGACCGCTCTCCTGTCTTCGGCCAAAGCGTGTCCCCGCGGCGCTGAATCGGTACTGAAGCCTTCAGCGACTTCACGCGCGTGGTTGCAGCAACCAGCAGCCATGGATGTCGGCATGCCGGGCGAAATCGAAGGGCACTGAGGCCGCGCTCCAGTCCTGGATGCGGAAATGCGCCGAAAGCGCATCCGCATCCATCTTGAAACGCTTGAAATTGTTCGAAAAAACCAGGACGCCATCGGGCTCGAGACGCTCCGCGCAGGCGCACAGCAAGGCTACGTGGTCACGCTGCACGTCGAAGTCGTCCTCGGTGCGCTTGGAGTTGGAGAAGGTCGGCGGGTCGACGTAGATCAGGCCGTAGCGCGTGCGGTCCTCGCGCAGCCAGGCCATGGCGTCGGCCTGCGCCAGGCGGTGCGCCTGACCGGTGAAGCCGTTCAGCGCAAGGTTGCGCGAGGCCCAGTCCAGGTAGGTGGCCGACAGGTCCACGCTGATGGTCTCGCTTGCGCCGCCCGCGGCGGCGTAGACCGAGGCCGTGGCCGTGTAGGCGAACAAGTTCAGGAAACGCTTGCCTTCAGCCAGCTCGCGCAGCTTCGCGCGCACCAGTCGATGGTCGAGGAACAGGCCGGTGTCCAGGTAGTCGGTCAGGTTGACCAGGAAACGCAGGCCGCCCTCGCCCACCTCGATCATCTCGCCACGTTCATCCATGCGGCCATACTTGGCCCCCCCCTTGCCGCGTCGGCGCTGCTTGACCGCGATGCGCTCGCGCGGCATCTCGAACACCTCCGAGGCCGCGCGCACCGCCTCGCGGACGCGCGCGGCGGCCACGTGCTCGGGCACATCGGCCGGGGCACGGTATTCCTGCAGGTGCAGCCAGTCCTCGTAGACGTCGATGGCCAGCGCGTATTCGGGCAGGTCGCGGTCGTAGGCGCGGAAACAGGTGATGCCCTCCCGCGTCAGGCGCTTGCGCAGGTGACGCAGGTTCTTGCGCAGCCGGTTGGCCAGCATCTGCGCATGTTCGGACAGCGGTTTCGGCGCCGGCGGTGGCGCGCCTGCCGCGCGCAGGTCGAAGATCACCAGCGCGGTTTCCAGCATGCCGTTGTAGAGCGTGTAGCGCTTGTCGGCACGAACGCCCAGGGCGTGGCCGAGTTCGGCATCGCCGCACAGCACCGCCGCGTGCCATCCCGGATAGCGCTCGCGCAGCACCTGGCCCAGTAGGCGGTACAGCTGCGGCAAGTGCTGGCGATCGCCCAGGCGTTCGCCGTAGGGCGGATTGGTCACCACCAGGCCGCGTTCGGCGGTGGCCGCGGGAAGGCGCGCGACGTCATGGGTTTCCAGCTGCACGAAGCCGGCCACACCGGCCGCCTGGCAGTTGCGCACCGCGATGCGCAGCACGCGCTCGTCGCGGTCGCTACCGTAGAAGCACGGTCGCAGGGCACGCAGTCCGTCCTCGGCCCGGGCCCGTGCCTGCTCGTGCAGGCGCTGCCACAGCGCGGCGTCATGTCCGCGCCAGCCGAGGAAACCGAAGTACTCGCGATGCAGGCCGGGCGCGATGTCGGCGGCCATCCACGCCGCCTCGATGAGCAAGGTGCCGGAGCCACACATCGGGTCGACGAAGGCCCCGCCCTCGGCATAGATCCGTGGCCAGTCCGCGCGCAGCAACACGGCGGCGGCCAGGTTTTCCTTCAGCGGCGCCTCGCCCTGTCCGCTGCGCCAGCCGCGCCGGTGCAGCGGTGCGCCGGCCAGGTCCAGCGACAGCATGGCGCGGTTGCGCTTCAGGCGCAGGTTCACGCGCACGTCGGGGCGTTCGGTATCCACCGAGGGACGCACGTCCTCGCGCTCGCGGAACTGGTCGACGATGGCATCCTTGACCCGCTGCGCGGCGAACCGGTTGTGCCGCACGTTGCTGCGCGAAACCACCGCATCCACGGCCAGGGTGCCCTCGGCCGTCAAGTGGGCGGACCAGTCGATGGCCTTCACGCCGGCATACAGCGCCTCCTCGTCGGCGGCCTCGAACTGCGCCAGCGGCCACAGTACGCGGCTGGCCAGGCGCGAATGCAGGCAGGCCCGATACGCCAGTTCGAGATTCCCCTCCACGCGCACCCCGGCCAGCGCCTCGTGGGCGGCGTCCGCGCCCAGGGCGAGCAATTCGTCGCGAAGCAGGTATTCCAGTCCCCGCGGGCAGCTGACAAAGAATTCGTTCACGCGACCAGGTGCTCCATGAAAAGCCGAAACTGCTGTTCGATCGTATCCACGTGGTTGGCCAGACGGTGGCCGTCGTCGACCAGCAGGGCAGGCATGCCGACACGTTCGGCAAAGGCCAGCGCGGCATCGGCCGGACACAGCTCGTCGGCGAATCCGTGGATCAGCATCGCGGGCACGTCGCGGGCCATGTCGAACTGCGGCTGCGCGCCCGGAATCCCGACCGGCAGCGCCAGCAGGAACAGCGCGCGGCACGGCGCCTGGAGCGAGGCCAGGCCGGACACGAAGGCGCCCATGCTGGACCCGACCAGGATCGGCGGCTCCTCGCACACGCGCATGCGTTCGACCAGGCGCGCCACGCGCGGTGCCACCGAGGCCTGCTCGCCCAGGGCGTCGCAGTCGCGGTAGTCCGGGCGTTCGGTGGTGCAGCCCATGGACTCGGCGGCCTCGGCCAGCACGCCGACCTTGGTCGCCTGCGGGCCGCTGCCGGTGCCGTGGGAAAGAATGACGTGGCCGCGCATGGCGTCTCCGGGTCACGAGAAGGAATCGCCATTGTAGCCGCCCAGGGCGTCATGACGCCCTGGCACCGGCGTGCGACACTGCGCGCATGCCGATCCCCGTCCTGCACATCCACGACACGCCCCTGCCCTACGTGCGCAAGCTCGAGCAGCGCCCGGCCACGGCCGTGGACCTGGTGGTCATCCACTGCACCGAGCTGCCCGACCTGGCCACCGCCCGCCAGTACGGCGAGAAGATCCTGTATGCCTCGGGCACCGGCAACAGCGGGCATTTCTATATCGACCGCGACGGCGCGGTGTACCGCGATGTGCCCGGCACCCGCGTGGCCAACCACACGCGCGGCTACAACGAGCGCTCGATCGGCATCGAGCTGGTCAACCGCGGCCGCTACCCGGATTGGCTGGACAGCCGCCACCAGGTCATGACCGAGCCCTACACCGCGGCGCAGATCGCCAGCCTGAAGGTGCTGCTGGGCAAGCTGCACCACGACTATCCGAACCTGCACTACATCGCCGGCCACGAGGACCTGGACACCGCCATGGTGCCGGCCAGCGACGACCCGTCGATCGAGGTGCACCGCAAGCGCGACCCGGGGCCGATGTTTCCCTGGCCCGAAGTCCTTCGGGACAGCGGCCTGAAGCGCATGGAGCCCTGAACCGGCCGCTATAATGGCCGGCCGCCCCACGGATACGCCCCGCATGACCGAAGAACTCGTCCACGAACTGGTCGAACTGCTGCGCCTGGAACGCCTGGAGGACAACCTGTTCCGCGGCCAGAGCCGCGACATCGGCACCCGCTTCGTGTTCGGCGGCCAGGTGCTGGGCCAGGCACTTTCCGCGGCGCAGCAGACCGTCGACCCGGCACGCCAGGCACACTCCCTGCACGGCTACTTCCTGCGTGCCGGCGACGTCGAGGCGCCGATCGTGTACTCGGTCGAGCGCGCCCGCGACGGCCACAGTTTCTCCTCGCGCCGCATCGTCGCCATCCAGCACGGCAAGCCGATCCTCAATTGCGCGGTGTCGTTCCAGATCCCCGAAGACGGATTCGACCACCAGACCTCGATGCCGGAAGTACCGGCGCCGGAAGACATTCCGGAGCAGCCGCCGCTGCCGCCGGAGGAATTCGCCAAGCTGCCGGTCAAGCTGCAGCGCTGGCTCGGCGGCGACCGGCCGTTCGAGTTCCGCCAGGTGTGGCCGCGCGACGAGCTGAACCCGGCCAAGCGGCCGCCCTACCAGCACATCTGGTTCCGCCTGACCGCGCCGATTCCCGACGCCACGACCGAACAGCAACGCGCACTGCTGGCGTACGCCTCGGACTTCCACCTGATCGGCACCGCCACGCTGCCGCATGGCATCTCCTACATCAGCCACAACGTGCAGATGGCCAGCCTGGACCACGCGATGTGGTTCCACCGCCCGTTCCGCGTCGACGAATGGCTGCTGTATTCGTTCGACAGCCCCACGGCCCAGGGCGCACGCGGCCTGGCGCGCGGGCAGATCTTCACCCGCGACGGCACGCTGGTGGCCTCGACCGCGCAGGAAGGCCTGATCCGACTGCGCGACGAAGACTGAGCCCGGGGTAGAATGCCGACATGCGCGAGATCTACTCCTCCCCCCGCAACGAAAACGTCGACCGCGTGGTCGCCCTGCTCGCCGAGCACGGCATCGAGACCAAGGTCAACAACCGCTCGGCCTACCAGCGGCCCAGCTACAACCGCTTCAGCTACACCAAACCCGGCGACATCAGCCGCTGGCCGCAGGTCGAGGTGCGTTTCGCCGACGACCTGCCGCGAGCTCGCGCACTGTTGCGCGAGGCGGGTCTGGAGCCGATGACCCGATACGCCAACGTGCTGGCCGCTTCGCGTGCCGACGACAGCGCCGAGCGCCTGCGGCAGAAACGCCGCCATACGGTCAATCGCGTGCGCATGATCCTGTTCGCGGCGATCGCCGGCGCCATCCTCCTGGTGGGCCTGCGTTCCTGCGGCGCACTGTGAACATCGTGCGCGGCGGCGCCGTGCTCATCCCGCGAAAAGCGTAGACTGGGTGCCAGTCCCACCCGGATCGCAAGCATGCGCTCGGAACGTGTACGCCTGTTCCTGACCCTGCCCCACGCCTGCGGCTACTATCACGACCGCGCGGCGCAGAATCTGGTGCTGGATCCGTCCGCACCGAACCTGGATCGGTTGTATCCCGGCGCCCTGGCGCAGGGCTTCCGACGCGCGGGCGGGCACCTGTACCGGCCGCGCTGCGCACGCTGCCACGCCTGCGTGCCGTGCCGACTTCCGGTGAACGACTTCCGCATGAACCGCAGCCAGCGACGCTGCCGCAAGCGCAATGCGGACCTGGATATCGTCGAGACCGCGCCCGGATTCAGCGACGAGCGCTTCGCGCTGTATTCGAGATACCTGCGCCATCGCCACCCGGGCGGCGGCATGGACGATGCCGGCGTGGAGGATTTCGAGCAGTTCCTCAGCGCGCCCTGGAGCCCGACCCTGTTCCTGGAGATGCGCCGCGAGGGACGGCTGCTCGGCGTGGCCGTCACCGATGTGTGCGTGAGCGGCCTGTCGGCGGTCTACACCTTCTTCGATCCCGACCAGCAGGCGCGCAGCCTGGGCACCTTCGGCATCCTCAGCCAGGTCGAGCTGGCGCGCCGCCGCGGGCTGGAATACCTGTACCTGGGCTACTGGATCGAAGGTCACCCGAAAATGGACTACAAGCGCCGATTCGGCGGTCTGGAGGTGCTCGGGGAAAACGGCTGGTCGCCCCTGGAGAGTTCAGGCTGAGGAGGACACGCGCATCCTCCCTGGACGCGCGCGCTCAACGGCGCAGGGAACGGCCTGCGGTCAATCGGCATCCAGCTCCACATGCAGGCATGCGGCAGCACGCGAAGCCTTCTCGCGGGCTTCCTCGATGCTGTCCGCTCGCGCCAGGGTCACGGCCATGCGCCGACGTCCGGATACCGCAGGCTTGCCGAAGATACGCAGCGCGGTATCGGCTTCCTCCAGCGCCCGCTCGACGCCGTGGTACACCGGATCGCGCCCCTCGCCCTCGACCAGCACGGCGCAGGAGGCGGCCGGACCGAGCTGGCGAATGGACGGGATCGGCAGCCCGAGGATGGCGCGCGCATGCAGGGCAAACTCGGACAGGTCCTGCGAGATCAGCGTCACCAGGCCGGTATCGTGCGGTCGCGGGCTGACCTCGGAAAAGATCACCGAGTCGCCCTTGACGAAGCACTCCACGCCGAACACGCCGTAACCGCCCAGCGCCGCGGTGATGGCGCCGGCCAGGCGCTCGGCCTCGGCACGTGCGGCTTCGCTCATCGGCTGTGGCTGCCAGGACTGGCGATAATCGCCGTCTTCCTGCACATGGCCGACCGGGGCGCAGAACACCGTGCCGCCCGCATGACGCACGGTCAGCAGGGTGATCTCGTAGTCGAAATCGACGAAGCCCTCCACGATCACGCGGCCCGCACCGGCACGGCCGCCCGACTGCGCGTAGTCCCAGGCCGGGCCGATGTCCTGTGCGCTGCGCAGCACGCTCTGGCCCTTGCCCGAGGAGCTCATCACCGGCTTGACCACGCACGGAAGACCCAGTGCCGCAATCGCTTCCTCGTAGGCCTCACGGCTGTCGCAGAACCGATACGGGGACGTCGGCAGGCCCAGCTCCTCGGCCGCCAGCCGGCGGATGCCCTCGCGGTCCATGGTCAGGCGCGTGGCGCGTGCCGTGGGCACCACGTGCAGGCCCTCGGCCTCCATCGCCTCCAGTGTCGGCGTGTGGATGGCCTCGATCTCGGGCACCACCAGGTCGGGTTTTTCCTGCTCGATCACGCGGCGCAGGGCCTCGCCATCGAGCATGTCGATGACGTGGCTGCGATGTGCGATCTGCATCGCGGGCGCGTTGGCATAGCGATCGACCGCAATCACCTCCACCGCGAAGCGTTGCAGCTCGATCGCCACTTCCTTGCCCAGCTCCCCCGCACCCAGCATGAGCACGCGCGTGGCACGTCTGCCCAACGGTGTCCCCAACGCATTCATAACGTTTCCACCCGCAAAATCCGCATTCTACATGGCTCCTGGGACGTGGCTGCCGGCACATTGACGCCACCCACGGGCTGTGCAAAGACTGTGTGCGTATCTCCCGATTGCGTGACACCGCATGCCGCATCGCCGCTTGACCCTCACCGAGCCATGGAAGGTGAAGCGTTCTCTGCATGTCCTCGGCAGCACGGATGACCGGTGTCCGAGCCACTTGCGGCATGCCGCGTTGCTCTTCCTGAGCGTCCTGTCCTTCCTGGCCTCCAGCGCATCCTGCCTGGCCCGATCGCCCGACCGTGTCATCTGGATGACCGCCACCATGGACGGCCGCAAGGTCGGTTTCCTGCACTACCGGCGCAGTGTCGATGGCCGCAGGGTGACCACCGAGAGCACCCTGGACATCCGCCTGGCACGAACCCGCAAGCCGCTGGATATCCGCAACACGGTACGCGAGGAGGAATCCGTGCTTGGCCAGCCGCTGGCCTTCGCCTCGAGCACCACCATGTCCTCGTTGGCCACCCATGTCAGCGGGAAGCGCAGCGGTGCCGGACAGTTCCGCGTCCAGGTCCGCGTGGACGATCGTCTGCGCGACTACGCCTTCGAGTGGCCGGAACACGCGTTGCTGGACAACGGGATCCGCCTGGCCGTCCTGGCACACGGTTTCAGGCCGGGCACACGCTATACCCTCCGCCGATTCAACAGTTCGAGCCAGTCCGTTTCACGGCTTCACATGGACGTGGTCGGCCCGGAAATGGTCGACTTGCCCGAAGGCGCACGACGCCTGAACCACCTGCGACAGACCCGCAAGGACGCCCGCGCCACGAATGTCACCGACCTGTGGGTCGATGATCGCGGCTACATCCTCAAGACCAGTATGCCCCTGCTCGGATTTCGCCTGGAGTTGCTCGCTTGCAGCCGTTCCTGCGCCACCCGGCCCGACCAGAACGTCGATATCCTCGAACACGCCACGATCAACGTCCCCAAGCCCCTGCCCCTCGCGATGCGGGAGCTGCCGCTGCAATTCGTGTTCAGGAGCAGGAACCTGGCCGACAAGCCCTTCATCGACACCGACAGGCAGGTTGTCAGCAAGTTCGGGCGCAACATCTGGGTGGTCAGCACGACACCTGTCCACAACCGCTCGGAAAACCCACCCCAACCTGCCGACCTGGCGTCCAGCGACTGGCTGCAATCGGATGCTCCGGCGATCCGGACGCTTGCCGAGAAGGCGGCAGGCAAGGCGTCCAACAACGCGAAACGCATGCAGGAACTGACCCGGTTTGTACACGGGTACGTCAAGGACGAAGGCCCGAGCGTGGGGTATGCCTCGGCCCTCGAGACCGTGCACACGCGACGCGGCGACTGTACCGAACATGCCGTGCTGCTGGCCGCCATGGCGCGCGCCACCGGCATTCCCTCGCGGGTGGTGACCGGCCTGGCCTATGCCGGTCGCTATGCCGGCAAGAGCCGGGTGCTGGTCCCGCATACCTGGGTCCAGGCCTGGGTCGACGGTGCATGGCAGGAATACGATGCCGCCATGCCCCGCTACGACTATGCGCATCTGGCGATGGCGGTCGGCAACGGCGACCCGTGGAAATACTTCAATGGCATCCACAGTCTGGGTGGGCTGCAGTTGATCGGCGTGATCCCCAGCTCGAACATCGGCGAAGATCGCCCGCAACTTCCCTCCGTTCCGCCCGTCAGAACCGGCTCAAACGGATCGCGCTGAAGATGCGCAACCGCTTTGGCACCGACGTGCATTTCATGCGTGCCGGCGCATGGCAAGGCCCAACGAAATCCAGCCGACGACGAACGCCACGCCGCCGAACGGAGTGATGAATCCGACCCAGCGCGGTGCGTCCAGCGCCAGCGCATAGAGGCTTCCGCTGAAAAGCACGATGCCGGCGGCGAAGGAACGGATCGCCCATGTCCCGGCGCGTCCGCGCCCCCCCATGACGACCGCAAGGGCCATGGCCAGCGCATGCCAGAACTGGTACTGCACCGCAGTCTCCCAGACCTGGTGGTGCCTGGCATCAAGCACGCCCTCGAGGCCATGGGCTCCGTAGGCACCGAGCAACACGGCACTGGCTCCGGCCAGGGCCACGAGGACGGCGTGTTCTTTCCGGACAGATTGTCGCACTGCCGAGTCTCCTTCGATGGTCAAACTGCATCTTGGCGTATGCTGGGGCGTCATGAATACCTCACCATCGCCCTCCCGGACCAGGCGGATCGCACACAGGTGGCTCTTGCCGACCATGGCCGCGTTCATGCTGGCCGCCTGCAGCGGCACCTCCAGCCTTCCGTTCAAGCTGACCCGGGTCACCGGCCACATGCCGGACCTCAAGTTCCAGCTGACCAACGACAACGGCAACACCGTCACCGCCGCGAACTACCGCGGAAAGATCGTGATGCTGTATTTCGGCTATACGCACTGCCCCGACGTGTGTCCGCTGACCATGACGCGAATGCACGTGGTCCTGCACAACCTGGGCAAGGCGGCCGACCACGTGCGGTTCCTGTTCGTGACCGTGGACCCGGCGCGCGACACCGTACCCGTGCTGCACCAGTACGTGACGGCCTTCGACAAGCACGACGTGGGGCTGACCGGCACCCGCGCCCAGATTCGCGCGCTGGCCAAGCGCTACCGTGCCGCCTTCGATCGCGGCAAGGTGAAGAAGAACGGCGGCTACGAGGTCAACCACAGCGCGGCGATCTATGTCTTCGACCGCAAGGGCCGCGCCCGCGTGCTGGCCACGCCGGCCACCACCAATGCCGACCTGGAACACGACCTGCACCTGCTGATCCAATCGGGAGACTGAAGCATGCGCTCGACTACCCTGCTCGCCTTCACGGCCGCCTTCCTGTTCAGCGTCGCGCCCCTGGCACAGGCCAAGCAGGCCGATGGCATGCGCGTGACCGGCGCCTGGATCCGGGTCCTGCCGGGTTCGCTGCCCAATGCCGGCTACGCCGTGCTGCACAATGACAGCGACCACGCGGTCGACCTGGTGGCTGCCGACAGTCCTGCCTATGACCGGGTGATGCTGCACCAGAGCACCGAAACCGGTGGAGTCTCGCGCATGCACATGGTCAGGAAGCTGGCCATCCCCGCCCACGGCAAGGCCACACTTGCGCCGGGCGGCTACCACCTGATGCTGATGCAGCGCAGCCAGCCCGTGAAGCCGGGCATGAAGGTCACCATCCGTCTGCATTTTGCCGACGGCAGCACCCTGTCCAGCCCGTTCCTGGCCCGTCCGGCCAACGCTTCCGGCGTCAGCGACTGAGACGCTGTACCCGTTGTGGCAAGCGCCCGCGCTGGGACAGCGACATCCAGTTGCGCAGGGCGATCAGGGCGGCGATCACGCTCATCATCGCGCTCGGGACCCACAGCACCAGTCCGCCGATCATCTGCGAGGTCAGGAAGCTGATCGAGGGGAATGCGCGCCCGCAGATGTCGTAGATCGGGTACAGGTCGTGGCGGGCGAAGGTGATCAGCGCGCCGATCAGGATCTGCGGCACGGCCACCGCCAGCGACACCAGCACGCGTACGCCCGGGGCCAGCCGCGCCGGCGGGCAAGGACGTCGATCCAGCACCAGCCACCAGAACATCAGCCCGTCGACGGTGACACTCCAGTTCATCACCCGGTACAGCCGCCAGTCGAGCATGGCCACGAAGTGAATCGAAGGCCACAGCCACAGGTAGATCACGCCGAAGAACAGCACCGAGGCGATCCACGGATTGAACAACACGTCGGCGGTGGCCTGCCAGGCTCGCGTCGCCTCCAGGCGGGCCAGGCCCCGAGAGCGCCAGCGCAGCGGCAACCCCGAGCGCATCACCGGCCCCGGCGCCGAAAGCGCGATCAGGAACGGGCCCACATGGTGCAGGACCAGATGCTGGATGCGGTGGATGAAGAACTCGCGCTCGGCGTAGTAGTCGAGATAGGTGTGCAGAGCGACGTAGATCAGTACCAGGCCGGACCAGAACGCCAGTTGGCGCCAGAAGCCCGGCGGACGGCGCCGTGCGCCTCGCCAATACAGCAGCGCGGCGATCGTGCAGCACACGACCACCGTCGGCGAGAACTCCCAGGGAACGAGCCAGTACAGGAAACGCATTCGATCCATTAGAGCAGAATCAGGGACCTGGAGGGGGCATGGCGAACCGCCATGCGCCCTTATGTCGCATCACGCTGGCCGCTGCGGCGCTGGCGACGCCAACTGAAGAACAGCCCGAACAGCGTCACCAGCAGCGGTACCAGCAGGATGTTCACCGCCTTCACGCGCATGCCCAGGGCATCGATCTCGGCATCGAGCTGGTGCTGCACGTCGCGCAACTGGCGACGGATGGCCAGCTTGCGCTTGAGCGCCTTCTCCAGTTCCTGCTTGACCTGGGTGTCCGGAGCGCTGGCCGCGCCCTTTTCCGGCTGCAGCTTGGCCAACTGCTGTTCGGTGGCGGCCAGTTCGTTTTCCAGGGCCTGCTCACGGTTGCGGAATTTCACGTCGGCCGCCCGGCGCAGGGCCTGCACACGCGTGAACGGGCGCTGCGAAATGGCGCGTCCGCGAATGGAAAGCAGGGCCGAGGAACCTCCCAGGTTGTCCAGGATGTTGGCCACGAAGTCGCCGTTGTTGGCGAACGCGCTGAGCAGGTGCTCGCCCAGGAACGGCGTGCGCCGCACCCACAGGCGATCGGAAAGCAGGTCGGTGTCGGCCACCAGCACCACGTCGCCGGGCTTGGCCATGCGGTCGAGATGGCCCGGCCCCTGGCGTTGCGGGAACGCGCTGCGGAATCGTCCACGCAGCCGAGCCGCGATCACGTAATGCTCGCCAGTGGGCTTGTAGTCCTTGTACAGCTCGGTCGGATCGGCGGCATCGCGAACCCGCTCCGCGGAGGTCGGCATGGCCTCGCCGCTGCTCTGCAGCAACGGGACCAGACGCGACGTGGTGTGGCGAGCCAGCTCGAAATAACCGCTGGTCGAGACGTCGATGTTCTGCAGGCTGGCGGTGATCACGTCGTGGTGGTTCAGGTCCTGCGGACCCAGCCCCAGGACGGCGAAGTCGCGTACCGGCGAACTGTCACCGCCAAGACTGATGGACATGGCCCTTGCCCGGTCCAACAGCACGCGGTCGGGATCGAAGACCACGCCCCAGGCCTTGAACAGGCGCGGCAGGTCCGAACGGGTCCCGGCGGCCGAACCGGTAATCGAGCCGACCGGCAGTGCATCCATCTCCGCCTCGGGGTCGACAAACACCACCAGGTGACCGCCGTGCATCACGTACTGGTCGATCGCGTAGAGCTCGTCGTCACTCAGTCCCCTG
Organism: uncultured Gammaproteobacteria bacterium; assembly: GCA_963817755.1. GTDB lineage: Bacteria > Pseudomonadota > Gammaproteobacteria > Xanthomonadales > Rhodanobacteraceae > Oleiagrimonas. The sequence continues at coordinate 43,803 of CAWFPB010000003.1, read as the reverse complement.
GGATGCACCAGCATCAGCACGTCGAGCTTGTTGCTGATCAGCGAGGGATTGTCCGGATCCAGCATCTGCACGTCGAACAGCTGGTGCAGCTGGCGCATGACCGCCCATGGCGGGGTGTTTCCGATCGGGCTGCCGTCGATGGGCAACGTGCTGACGATGCCGACCCTGGGCTTGCGCGGCGCATCCAGTTCGTAGATCAGGCGTGCGACGTTGTATTCCAGGAAGGCCTCCTGGCCCGGATCGAAGAACGGGATCGACAGTTCCGAGCCGCTGGCGGTACGGCCGGCCAGGCCGAAGAACACGCGCTCCCCGTTGCTGCCGCCCGGCATGGCGGTCAGGCCGGCGCCCAATGCGCGGTCCTCGTCATCGGAATACGGCACCGGGTCGACCACCGACAGGTGCACGTGCCCGTGCGAACGCATGACCATTTCCTGCAGCAGTTCGCGCACCCGCTGCTCGTAGCTGCGCAATTGCGGCAGGTCGCGCGTGGCATGGCGGGAGAAGTACAGCGTCAACCGCACCGGCCGATGCAGCTTGTCGAGAATCTGCACGGTGCCGGGCGAAAGGCTGTACAGGTGATCGGAAGTCAGGTCCTCGCGCGCGCCACGCACCCACATGCCGCTGACCAGCACCAGAGTCATGAACAATGCCGCCAGAGCGAACAGCGCCAGGCGCAGCAGGAACGAACGTCGAACCAGCCTGGCCATCTCATTCGCCCCGCTTGAGCTGCAGGATCACGATCCCGGCCGTCAGCCAGGTCATGATCGAGAGGGTGAAATAGATCAGGTCGCGCAGGTCCAGCACGCCGCGCGCAATGGCACGGAAATGGCGCAGGATGCTCAGCTCCGACAGCGCACTGGCCACGCCGGTCGGGATCCATCCGTTGACCATGTCCTGGATCGCCGGCATGCCGGCCATGACCAGCACGAAACACACGGCCACGGTGAGGATGAAGGCCACCACCTGGCTGCGCGTCAGCGCGGAGATGCAGCAACCGACGGCAAGAAACCCGCCGGCCATCAGCAGGCTTCCGAGGTAGCCGGCCAGGATCACGCCGTTGTCCGGATTGCCCAGGTAGTTGACGGTCAGCCACATCGGGAAGGTCAGCGCCAGCGCCAGCGCCACGAAGGCCCAGGCGGCCAAAAACTTGCCCAGCATGGCCTGGGTCACGCTCAGCGGAAGCGTGAACAGCAGTTCCAGGGTCCCGCTCTTGCGCTCCTCGGCCCACAGACGCATGGTCAGCGCCGGCGCGAACACCAGGTACAGCCACGGGTGGAAGTCGAAGAACGGTTGCAGGTCGGCCAGGCCGCGTTCGTAGAAATCGCCGACGTAGAAGGTCAGCACGCCGGCCAGGAACAGGAAGATCACCAGGAACACGTAGGCCAGCGGCGTGACGAAGTAGCTACGCAGTTCGCGGCGCATGACGGCCAGAATCGCGCTCATGCTCCCTCCTGCCCGGGTTTGGTGGTCATGCTGCGAAACACCTCCTCCAGGCGCCCGCGCTCGAGCTGGATCTCGGTCACTTTCAGGCCCTGGGCCCGCAACAGGTCCTGGACCCGGCCGAGGATCGCGTGACCGGGCTGCGGCAGCACCGTGACCCGCCCGTCGAGCGGATCGACCTCGACCGAGGACACGCCCTGCATGCGTTCCAGCATGGCCCGGGCCACGCCCGAGCCGGACGCGCTGAACGAGACCGCGCCGTGATAGCGCGACCGGGCTTCCAGTTCGGCCGGCGTGGCGTCGGCCAGCAGCGTGCCGCGGGAAAGGATCAGCACCCGGTTGCACAGGGCATGCACTTCCTCCAGAAGATGCGTGGAGATGAGGATGGTGCGCTTGCGCGCCATGGCATCGATCAGGGCGCGGACATCGCGCTTCTGGTTCGGATCCAGGCCGTCGGTTGGTTCATCGAGCATCAGCACCTGCGGTTCGTGCAGGATCGCGCGGGCCAGGCCCACGCGTCGCCGGAATCCCTTCGACAGGGCATCGATGGGTGCATCGAGCACGTCGGCCAGGTCAAGCCGTTCCACCGCCGCCTCGACGCGCCGGCCCAGCTCGCTGTTGCGCAGGCCGCGCACGCGCGCGACGAAGACCAGAAACTCGCGCACCGTCAGTTCACCGTAACTGGGCGCGCCCTCGGGAAGATAGCCCAGCACCCGCTTGGCCGCCAGCGGCTGCTTGCGCACGTCGTAACCGCAAATGCGGGCGGTGCCCGAAGACGGGGCGATAAAGCCGCTGAGCATGCGCATCACGGTGGATTTGCCGGCACCGTTCGGACCCAGCAACCCGACGACCTGCCCGGGCTCCGCGCGGAAGCTCAGGTCGTCCACGGCCGTCAGGCGGCCATATCGTCGGGTCAGGTGTTCGGCTTCGATCATCGATGTCGGCAAGCGCGCGTGCAGGACTCGCAATGTACCCCATGCCGTACGTTGAACACATCCGGCCCCGCACACGACAGGGTCCATCCTTGCGATCACGTGAAAACAAAACGGGCCCTTCCCGGAGGAAGGGCCCGCTGATCGTTCATGCTGCCTCGATCAGTCTGCGCTGGCGGCGGCCGCCGGTGCAGTGCTGCCGGCCGACGCCGGTACCGTGCCGCTGCTGGCCGGTGCCGGCGCCGAACCGCTGGCGGCCGGCGCGCTGGACGCAGGCGCGGGTGCGCTGGAGGCGGTTGCCGCCGCTTCCTGCTCGGGCGTCTGGGCCGGGGCGTTGGTGACGGGCAGGAACACGTCGAAGGTCTGCTCGTCGTACAGCACCTCGCTGCCGTCCGGCTTGGCCGACTGGTAGGCCACCATCTGCTTGTCGTACAGGCGATGGTTCACCGTATCGGTGCTGTAGCCATGGGTGGCCGCATAGGCCTCCAGCGCCATCCGGGTCGGACGGATGCCCGACGGGCTGCCATGCCAGCTTGCCTCGAGGGCACGGCCGCCGAAGGCCAGCATGCCGCGGACATTCTTGTCGACAATCAGGTGGCCGTACTTGTCACGGCTGCCCGGCTGCGGACCTGTGTCCTTGCTGTCCTTGCTGTCCTTGCTGTCGCCGGACTGCTTGGCATCACTGGCACCCTGGTCTGCCACGGAGGCTGCGGAGGCCGGCTCGGCACTGGAAGCGGCACTGGCGGCCTCCGCAGGGGCGCTGCCGGCTTCAGCGGGCGCCAGCGACGGCTGGACCGGCACCGTCAGTGCGTAGTCCTGGCCGTCGATCTTCAGCGTGCTGGTGTTGATCGGCAGGGCAACATCGAAGTCGTAGCCCTCGCTGCCATAGCTGGTCGTGAACACGATGCGCGGACCGGCCGGCTCCACGCCAAGCTTCTTCATGGCGTCATGAAGCTCGGAAATGGCGTTGGCCTTGGCGTCGTCGATATCGGTCTGGTTCGCCTTCGAGTGCATGCTCACGAACAGCACCGGCTGCTGCTGGGTATCGACCAGCTTCGGATCCAGGCCGTCGTAATTGATGTTCGGCACCGAAGCCAGCATGGTCTGCACGTTGGCCAGGCTGTAGTGGACCATCGCGTCCGGCTCGCCATGGATGAACAGGTTGGCGTAGCGATCGAACAGGTTCCAGCCGTAGTCGACGTCGTAGTTCCAGGTGACCTTCACCAGGCGCTTGCCGAGGCCGGCACGGACCATGTCGATGGTGAACCGCTTGTTGTGGCCGGGCCAGCCGTTCTGGACCTTCCACACGATCTCTCCCGAACCCTGCGAGGAAACATCCTCGTAGCCGGGCTTGGCCGAGACGATCTCCATGCGGCCCTTGCCGACCTTGGACACCTTGCTGTCCCAGCTGATCACGGCGCCGGGGCCGTAGGACTTGCCGGAAAGATCGTAGGTCAGACTCGGATCGTAGGCGCGAAGCACGCCGTAGTCCTTGAACCGACCGAAATTGTTGAAGACATCGTAAACGTCACGAATGTCCTTGCTGACCATGCTGCTGCGGTCCACGTGGCCGCTGCTGGGCATGAGGATGCCGACCACCAGGGCGAGCAGCGCCACGATGATCAAGGCAGTGATGAACTCTAAAACACGCGTCATTCGACAAGTCTCCGAACGTGGTACCGGTGCGCACCCATCCAGCCTGGACCGCGACAGGCACACCCAAATGTTTGCGGCGCGCCGTTCCCAAGGTGCGACACCGAAGTTACCGATGGTACTAATTCGCGCAGCCCCGGGCTAGGGGCTGGTGAAAAATCCTGTCGAAAGCCCCCCGGGCCTAGACGATCCCCAGCTCCAGGGCCTTGAGAACGGCCCGTGTCCGGTCGCGGACGCCCAGCTTGGACAGGATGTTGGAGACGTGGTTTTTCACCGTGCCCTCGGCCACGCGCAGGGAATTGGCGATTTCCTTGTTGCTGTAGCCGCCAGCAAGCAGGCGCAGGATCTCCGTCTCACGCTCCGTGAGAGGATCGGGCTGCTCGAGGCTGGTGAACTCGTTCTGGATCCGCCCGATGCCGGACTTGAGGCGCTGGGTGACCACCGGAGCCACCAGCGACCCGCCGCCGGCCACGGTGCGCACCGCCTCCACCAGCTGTTCCAGCGACACGTCCTTGAGCAGATAGCCGCGGGCCCCGGCCTTGAGCCCGGCCAGTACCAGCTGGTCGTCGTCGAAGGTGGTCAAGATCACGGTGGGCGGCAGTTCGTCGCTGGCCGACAGCTTCTGCAGCACCTCGATGCCGGTCATCTTCGGCATGCGCAGGTCCAGCAACACCACGTCGGGCTTGAGCCGGGGAATCTGCTCCACCGCCTCGACGCCATCGGCGCACTCGGCCACCACCTGCACGTCCTCGGCCAGGTCCAGCAGCGAGCGGATGCCCTGCCTCACCAGGTTCTGATCGTCGACCAGACAGACTGAAATCATGATGGCTCCTCTGTGCCAGTACCTTGAAAGGACAATCGCATCAGGCCGCGTCCGGCGCTACCCGCGGACCGGACCCGGCCAGCCCGACTTCCGTTTCCACCGGCAGCCACGCGTGCAGACGGAAACCCTGGGTCTGCCGTTCGGGGATCTCGAGACTTCCCCCGACCTCGGCCAGGCGCTCGCCCATGCCGATCAACCCGTTGCCCGGCTTCAGGTGCGGTGCACCGCGACCGTCATCGCGGGCATCCAGGTCCAGGGCACCTCCCGCCGTCCGCTCGATGCGCAGCCACAGGTTGCGCGCACGGGCATGCCGTACCGTATTGGTCAGGACCTCCTGCACCCAGCGCAGCAGCACCTGGGCACGCTGCGGATCCTCGACCGCGAAGCGCGGCGGCATGGTCAGGTGCACACGCAAACCGGGCACGCCATCGACCAGGCTGTGGATCGCCCGGGTCAGGTCCAGTTCGGCATCCTGGCGCAGCTCGCTGACCACGTCGCGCACATCGGTGAGCAACTGCTTGGCCGTGGCCTGTGCCTTGCGGATATGTTCGGCCGCCGGTGCCTGGGCCAGGTGGCTGGCCACTTCCAGGTTCAGCGTCAATGCGGTCAGGTGATGTCCCACCAGGTCGTGCAGGTCACGCGAGATGCGCATGCGCTCGGCGATGCGGCTGGATTCGGCCAGCAGTGCACGCGTGGCCCGCAGCTCGGAATTGAGCTGGCGCTGCCGTTCGCGCTCCTCGGCCTGCTGGACGGCGACCATGGCCACCACGAATGCCAGTGCGGAAATGCCCAGATACAGACTCGATTGCAGGATGGCCTTGCCGAGGGGAACACCCTGGTAACTCCAGAAGATGCCCACCAGGCTGAGATGCTGCAGCACGATCACCGCGATGCCCATCCACAACGGCAACAGCTGAGGTAACACCACCGCCATGACCACGATGAACAGGGCCGACAGGCCGCTCTGGCTGAGCCAGCCGATAACGATGCCGGCAACCGTCATCACCAGCAGGCCGATCAGCTTCAGCGCCCAGTTCAGCCGGACACCCGCTCTGGATGTCAGCAACCAGTAGATGAGTCCGAAGATCAGGTAGCTGACGGCCCACACCAGCAGCGTCATGTTGGGCCGCTGCAGGGCATCCAGGCGCTTGTCGGCCCAGTTGGTCACCAGGGGAATGCCGACCGACAAGTAAGTGAAAAGGCCGGCATAGCGCAGCAGGCGGTTGTGATTGAAATCGGGCCTGATCATGGCCTACATCATAGACGCGATCGAGGGGCAAGCCATCGGTCCGAAGTCATGCAACCCCGGGCCACGGAATCTGAACGCTGATCGGACAAGATGCCTCATGACCGGCGCGTCCATGCGATAATCCGCGTCGGCCCGGGTGCGATCGACGCATCAGGACCCCAGACACCGCCCCAGGGGAGCGGTGCAGGCACATCCCGCCACGCCGGGCGCGTTGCGGAACACAAGAACATGCATGCGGAGTAGCAATGGTCCTGGCCATCCGTGACGTGCAGGAGCACGACCTGGATGCCGTGCTGGCGGTCAACAATGGCGCCGGTGAAGGCATTCTCCCGATGAGCAAGGCGCAACTGCGCCATTTCTTCGATATCGCCGACTATTTCCGCGTCGCCGACGTGGACGGCCGCCTGGCCGGCTTCCTGATCGCGCTGCGCGAGAACGCCGATCACGACAGCCCGAATTTCCTGTGGTTTCGCGAGCGCTTTCCACGCTTCTTGTACGTCGACCGCATCGTGATCGCGCGCAACAACCGCCGCCACGGCCTGGGCCGGGTGTTCTACAGCGACGTGCAGAGCTACGCCGAGGTGCGCGTGCCGCAGCTGACCTGCGAGGTGTTCCTGGAGCCACGCGACGCCGCCACGCTGCTGTTCCACGGCAGCTTCGGCTTCCACGAGGTCGGCCAGCAGCGCATGCCGGGCAACGACCGGCCGGTCAGCTTGCTCAGCAAGGAACTGTGCAGCTACAGCTTCGTGCGCGAGCGCTACCTGGAGCACGGCGGCCTTCCCGACGTGCCCTGGCTGACCGAACGAAAGACACTCCGGGACGGTCGCTCGCTGCAGGTTTCCGGGAAGCCGATCGCATGAACGAATCCAATCAGGTCATGGAGGCCGCCTGCGATCTCCGTTTCGGCCAGGTCGGCATGGCCTGCGTACGGGTGCGCCGGGCCGACGCCGCCGCTGTCTGCGAGAACCTCGAACAGCGCGTGCGCGCCGCCCCGCAGATGTTCGAGCGCACCGCCGTGGTGCTGGACCTGAGCCACTTGCCGGAGCTGCCCGGGGACGGCATGGTCGACGCCTTGCTGGAAGCCGTGCGCAGCGCCGGCATGATGCCGGTGGGGCTGGCCTACGGAACCCGCGAGACCGAAGCCCTGGCCGAACGCATGCACGTGCCGTTGATCGCCAAGTTCCGCGGTGCCTACGAGCGCAGCGATGGCCCCACGGCCGCCACCCGGCCGGATGCGAAACCGGATGCGGAATCGCCCGTGCAGCCGGCCGCCTCGCGGGCACAGTGCCACGACGGACCCGTCCGTTCCGGCCAGCAGATCTACGCCCGCGACCGCGACCTGGTCGTGCACGGCGCGGTCGCCAACGCCGCCGAACTCATCGCCGACGGCAGCATCCACATCTACGGCACCCTGCGCGGCCGCGCCCTGGCCGGCGCGCAGGGCGACGAGGACGCGCGCATCTTCTGCAGCGACTTTCGCGCCGAGCTGGTCTCGATCGCGGGCCAGTACCGCGTATTCGAGGATCTGCCCCGGGACATCGCCGGCAAGGCCGTGCAATGCCGGCTGGATGGCGACAAACTGATCATCGAACCCTTGTAACCTCGCACACACGATGGACAAACAGGGCTCACCACCTGACTGGAGAACTCCACTTGACTGAAATCATCGTTGTCACTTCCGGCAAGGGCGGCGTCGGCAAGACCACCACCAGCGCCTCGCTGGCGACCGGCCTGGCACAGCGCGGCAAGAAGGTCGCCGTGATCGATTTCGACGTCGGCCTGCGCAACCTCGACCTGATCATGGGCTGCGAGCGGCGCGTGGTGTACGACTTCGTCAACGTGATCCAGGGCGAGGCCTCGCTCAAGCAGTCGCTGATCCGCGACAAGCGGCACGAGAACCTGTACGTGCTGGCTGCCTCGCAGACCCGCGACAAGGACGCGCTGACCCAGGAAGGCGTGGAAAAGGTGCTCACCGGACTGGCCGAGGACGGCTTCGACTACGTGGTCTGCGACTCGCCCGCAGGTATCGAGAAAGGTGCCCACCTGGCCATGTACTTCGCCGACCAGGCCGTGGTGGTGGTCAATCCGGAAGTGTCCTCGGTGCGCGATTCGGATCGCATCCTGGGCCTGCTGGCCAGCAAGACCCGCCATGCAGAGAACGGAAACGGCGAAGTCCGCCAGCACCTGCTGCTGAGTCGCTACCACCCGGCCCGCGTGGCCGCCGGCGAAATGCTCAGCGTGCAGGACGTGGAAGAGATCCTGGGCCTTTCCGTGGTCGGCGTGATCCCCGAGTCCGAACAGGTCCTGGCCGCCTCCAACGCCGGCGTGCCGGTGATCCTGGACCACGAGTCCGTGGCCGGCCTGGCCTACGACGACACCGTCGCCCGCATGCTCGGCGAGGAACGCCCGTTGCGCTTCCTCGACGTCCAGCGCAAGGGCCTGCTCAAGCGCATGTTCGGAGGTTGACCATGGGCATCCTGGATTTTCTGCGCAACAAGCCGAAGAACACCGCCAACATCGCCCGCGAGCGCCTGCGCATCATCGTGGCGCAGGAACGCAGCACCCGCGGCGGTCCGGACTACCTGCCGCTGCTGCGCAGCGAGCTGCTGGAGGTGATCCGCAAGTACGTGCACGTGGATCCGGACGCGGTCAACGTCAGCCTGGAGTCCGACAGCGGCCACGACGTGCTGGAGCTGTCGGTCGCCCTGCCCGAATCCGAGCGCGACGACGCCTGATCGGCCCATGAGCGACTCGGCAGCGACGCACTCGGTCCTGCGGTTCGGCGAGATCGACCCGGTGCCGGCCCACGCCCTGCTGGCCGGCCAGGGCCTGCGCCTGGAGCACGTCGCCGACGGCCACGAGATCCCCGGCAGCTACTGGGGTGCTCCGGAAGCAGGCCTGATCGGCGAATGCGTCTACGTGCGCGGCGACACCCCGGTGCACTCGATGCTGCACGAGGCCTGCCACCTGATCGTGATGCCGCGCGAGCGCCGCGCAGCCGTGCACACCAACGCCACCGACTCGATCGACGAAGAAGACGCCACCTGCTATCTGCAGATCGTGCTCGCCGACGCCCTGCCCGGCGTCGGCCGCGTTCGCCTGATGCGCGACATGGACGCCTGGGGCTACAGCTTCCGCCTCGGCTCCACCCGCGCCTGGTTCGAGCGCGACGCGGAGAACGCCCGCGCCTGGCTGGCCGAACGGGGCCTGTTGCCCGGCTGATGCCGAACGGGCCGCGCCCCGGCCCATCGACGCGCTATCGCCTCGCCGCATCAACCGAACCGGGTAATCAACAACCCTCTTCCTGCCGCACATGAGCCCCCAGGTACGTCATGAAGTCGCCCTTGCCGAGCGGCACGCCGAGCTTGCGCAGGATCGCGTAGGCCGTGGTGACGTGGAAGTAGAAATTCGGCATCAGGTAATCGTTCACGTACTGCCGGCCCGGCAGTTCGCAGTACCGGCCGGGACCGAGGCCGATGCGCTTGGTCTGGTCCAGCTTTGCATCGTCGACCGCGATCGCCGCGACCCGCGCCTTCGTGTCGCGGATGTGGGACCGCGCCAGATCGAGCGATTCGACCTCCCGCGGCAGGTTCTCCACCGGCCGACCCGCGCACCATTGCGAGAATCCCCGGGGCTGGTTGCAGGCGACGGCAATCTGGGTGCCGAACGGGAACATGTCCGGAGCCAGGCGCTCTTCCAGGACCGGACCGAAGTCTCCGAAATGCTTTTCCCCACAGTCGAGGATGTGGGCAAGTACATCCAGACGAGTGGTGAAGATGCGCTGGATTTCAGCTATTTCCTGGTTGGACATGGCAGGCTTCCTGGATCGATGCGGGAAAAAGGACGTCAGCATGGACGGCCAGACAGCCGAGCGTGTGCGCCAGCGCGTCCGGTTGTCAACGTCCGCGCTTCAGGCGTCCTGCGACGGTGCCTCGCCTTCACTCGGACCGGCGCGCTTCTCCACCTTCCGGTACGCCCGCCAGGCACCGAAGCCCGCCAGCACCAGCGCAACCGCCCCCATCGCCAGCCACGCCATGTGCCCGGACAGCCACGGCGACAGCAGGCCGGCGACGGCGGCATTGATCGTCAGGCTGACAAAGGCCTGCATCGAGGCCACCGCGCCGCGTCGCTGCGGGAAGCGGTCCAGCAGCAGCAGCGTGATGGTCGGGAACGCAAGCTGCACGCCCACGCCCTGCAGCGCCAGTGGCAACGTGGTCCACGGCACCATGGCATGCGGCAGCGTCACGGCCAGCAACGCGTGCAGCAGCCCGGCAGCAAACATCAGCATGTATCCCAGCCCCACGGTCTGCGCCGCGCTGTAACGGCCGGCCAGCCGCCCGGACAGCGCGCTGCCGCCCATCAGTCCGGCGACCACCGGCACGAACAGCCACGGGAAGCCGTCCGGCCCCAGGCCCAGCTGCTGGCGCACGATCACCGGCGCCGAGGCGATGTACAGGAACAGGCTGCTGAAATTGACCGTGCCGGCCAGGGTCAGCAGCCAGAACCGGCCGTCGCCGGCAATGGCCCGGTAGCCGGCCACCAGCGGTGCCGGCGCGAAGCGGGTGCGCGCGTGGTGCGGATGCGACTCGGCCAGCAGCAGCGCGCAGGCCAGCGCCAGCAGCCAGGCGAAGCCGGCCAGGAACCAGAAGATGCCGCGCCAGCCGGCCGCTCCCAGCAGCCCGGCGCCGACCATCGGCGCGATCGCCGGGGACACGCTGAAGATCATCAGCGCGCGCGACAGCAGGCGCTGCGCCGCGGCGCCCTCCAGCCGGTCGCGTACCACCGCGCGCCCGACCACCATGCCCGCGCCGCCGCACAGCCCCTGCACGGCGCGGAACGCCAGCAGCATGGTGAACGAATCGGCCAGCGCCGCGCCCATCGAGGCCAGGCCATAGCAGATCATGCCCGCGACGATCACCGGCTTGCGCCCGAACGCGTCCGACACCGCGCCGTGGAACAGGCTCATCGCGGCGTAGGCCAGCAGGTACACGCTGACGGTCTGCTGCATGGCGTCGGCGCCCACGCCGAACTCGGTCGCGATGCGATCGAAGGCGGGAAAGATCGCGTCGATCGAGAACGGGCCGATCATCGACAGCGCGGCGATCAGTGCCGCCAGCACGCCGTAGCGCTGGGCGGGAAGTCGGGTCATGGGCAGGTCCGTGGAGCCGGCAGCGCATTGTAGTGGCCCCGGCGCCCGGCCGCAGGTGACGAGTGCGCGCCGAATCGCTACCATCCTTCCCACGGTCCGGCACCTGCCGGCCCGGGGAGATGACATGCCTCCCGTCCCGCCGGACGAACCGCCCCCGGGCTGATGATGTCTGCTTCGCCGATCCCGCGTCGCCCGCGACACGGGATCGTGTCCGTTTGCAGGATCACCAACCGCGAGGAGACCCCATGGGCCTGACCGTCGTTCTTGCCATTGCCTTCGGTGCCGGTGTCGGCGCCGTGCTGCGCTGGTGGCTGGGCATGCTGTTCAACCCGATCTTTCCCACCCTGCCGCTGGGCACGCTGGCGGCCAACCTGCTGGGCGGCCTGCTGATGGGCCTGGTGGTCGGTGCGGCCTCGCATTTCCGCGCCCTGCCCACCGAGACCCAGCTGATGATCGGCACCGGGTTCCTGGGCGGCCTGACCACGTTCTCCACCTTCTCGGCCGAGGCCACCCACCTGCTGCTGCGCCAGCAATACGGGTGGTTCGCCGGCCATGTCGCCATCCACGTGATCGGCTCGCTGGCCATGACCATCGCCGGCATGGCCTTGATCCGCGCCCTGCTGCGCGCTTGAATGGAAGCCTCCGCATGACCTCGAACCAGACCATGGACCTGCACGGCATCAACCTGCGCTTCTACGTGCACAGCCATGCCAAGCACAAGGGCCGGCTGCTGCACGAATGGCTGCTGGAGACGGCGCGCGACGAGAAGCTGGCCGGCGGTTCGGCCTTCCGCGCCATCGCCGGCTTCGGCCGCCACGGCGTGCTGCACGACGAAGGATTCTTCGAGCTGGCCGGCGACCTGCCGGTGCAGGTCGAGTTCGTGCTGCGCGAGGAAGAGGCCGAGCGCCTGCTCGCCATCGTGCGCGAAGCCGGCGTGGAACTGGTGTACACGACCTCGCCGGTGCACATCGGCGTCCTCGGGAGCAAAGCGGGCGGCTGACACCGCCCGGCAAGCCTTCACGCAACATCTCCCGGGACGCCGCGGTCATACCGCAAACCAAGGAGGAAGCCGTGAACGACGAATCACTCAAGGCACGCGCGATCGACCTGCTGGAGAAAGCCGGCATCACGGTCGGTGGTCCGGAGCCGACCGACATCCAGGTCCACGATCCGCGCCTGTACGCGCGCGTGTTCGCCCACGGCTCGCTGGGCCTGGGCGAGGCCTACATGGAAGGCTGGTGGGACGCCGAGGACCTGCCCGGCTTCTTCACCCGGGTCCTGCGCGCGCAGATCGACCTCGAGCTGAAGACGCTGGACACCCTGATCGCGCACCTGAAGGCGCGCTTCATCAACCTGCAGCGCGGCGAGCACGCGTTCGAGATCGGCAAGGCCCACTACGACCTGGGCAACGGCCTGTTCAAGGCCATGCTCGGCCAGCGCCTGGTGTACTCGTGCGGCTACTGGGCCCAGGCCGACAACCTCGACGACGCCCAGGCGGCCAAGCTCGACCTGGTCTGCCGCAAGCTGAAGCTGGAGCCGGGCATGCGCGTGCTCGACGTCGGCTGCGGCTGGGGCGAGGCGCTCAAGTACGCCGCCGAGCGCTACGGTGTGGAGGGCGTGGGCATCACCGTCTCGCGGGAGCAGGCCGAATTCGCCCGCGAGCTGTGCAAGGGCCTGCCCATCGAGATCCGCCTGCAGGACTACCACGACATCGACGAAAGCTTCGACGCGGTCTACTCGATCGGCATGTTCGAGCATGTCGGCGGCAAGAACTACCGCAGCTACTTCGAGATGGTGCGCCGCTGCCTGAAGCCGGACGGGCTTTCGGTGCTGCACACCATCGGCAGCAACGGGGCGCCGGCGCAGCCGGACCCGTGGATCGAGAAGTACATCTTCCCCAATTCCATGATCCCCGCGGCCAGCCAGGTCACCGCCGCGCTGGAGGATTTGTTCGTGGTCGAGGACTGGCACAACTTCGGGACCGACTACGACCGCACGCTGATGGCCTGGAAGGCCAATTTCGACGCCGCCTGGCCGAAGCTCAAGGGCGACTATGACGAGACCTTCCGGCGCATGTGGCACTTCTACCTGGCCACGTCCGCGGCCGTGTTCCGCTCGCGCCGCGACCAGCTGTGGCAGCTGACCCTGAGCCCGGACGGCGTGCCCGGCGGCTACCGCGTACCGCGCTGAGACGACGCACCGGCCGGCCCGGGCATCGGCTAAAGTAGGCGGATATGTTCTCGCGCACCTGCCCATGAAGCTGCTGCAACGCCTGGCCCGCGCCGCCTTCCTCTCGCTTGCCCTGCTGGCGCTGCCCGCACTGGCCACACCGGCCCTGTGGGAAGCGCACAGCGGGCACAGCACGATGTACCTGTTCGGCACCGTGCACCTGCTGCCCGGCCATACCGGCTGGCGCTCGCCCGTACTGGACAAGGCGCTGGCCGACAGCGGCACCCTGTACATCGAGATCACCGACGACGATCCGGTGCACGTGCAGCTGCTGGTGCTGAAATACGGCACGGACCTGCAGCAGCCCCTGTCCAGCCGGCTGAACCCCGGCGACCGCAACCGCCTGCAGCGGGCCGTGCGCATCGCTGCCCTGCCCGGCGGAGAGGCCCTGCTGGAACCGATGAAGCCGTGGCTGGCCGCGCTGACCCTGAGCATGGCGCCGCTGCTCAAGGCCGGCCTGGACCCCAAGTCCGGCGTGGACAAGCAGCTCAAGGCGCAATTCGAGGCCGCCGGCAAGCCGGTCAGGGGCCTGGAGACCTCCGAGGAGCAGATCCGCTTCTTCGCCGACATGAAGCCGAAGACACAGCTGGCCTTCCTGCGCAGCGTGCTCAAGGACTACGGTCAACAGATGACCGAGCTCAGGCAACTGGTGGCACAGTGGGACCGCGGCGACGTGGCCGCCATCGACCGCACCGCGGACCTGAAGATGCGCAAGACGTCGCCGGCGATCTACCAGCGCCTGATCGCCCAGCGCAACCGGCGCTGGGGGACCAAGCTGGCCGATATCATGAGAACCCCGGGCACCTATTTCGTCGCCGTCGGCGCCGCGCACCTGGCCGGCCCCGACAGCGTGCAGAAACAGCTCCGATCACGCGGCATCCAGGTCCGCCGCGTGCAATGATCCGCAACGCGCCGCCCGCCGTGCGGGCGTATCCGCCATCGACACACCCATCGAATCGAGACGCATGAACCTGCAAGCCAACCACGAACAGATCCCGCTCAAGGAATACGCCGAGCGCGCCTACCTCGACTACTCGATGTACGTGGTGCTCGACCGCGCCCTGCCCTTCATCGGCGACGGCCTCAAGCCCGTGCAGCGGCGCATCATCTTCGCCATGAGCGAACTGGGCCTGGCCGCCGGCGCCAAACCGAAGAAGTCCGCGCGCACCGTCGGCGACGTGATCGGCAAGTTCCACCCGCACGGCGACTCGGCCTGCTACGAAGCCATGGTGCTGATGGCGCAGCCGTTCTCCTACCGCTACCCGCTGATCGACGGCCAGGGCAACTTCGGCTCGCCCGACGACCCCAAGAGCTTCGCGGCGATGCGCTACACCGAGTCCAAGCTGCATCCGGTCGTCGGAACTGCTGCTGGGCGAGATCGCCCAGGGCACGGTGGACTGGACGCCGAACTTCGACGGGTCGCTGGAAGAGCCGTCCTGGCTGCCCGCACGCGTGCCGCACGTGCTGCTGAACGGATCCACCGGCATCGCCGTGGGCATGGCCACCGACATCCCGCCGCACAACCTGCGCGAGGTCGTCACCGCCGCCATCCGCCTGCTCGAGCACCCGAAAACCACGGTCGCCGAGCTGTGCGAGCACATCCAGGGCCCGGACTACTGCACCGCCGCGGAGATCATCACCCCGCGCGAGGCGCTGCTGGAGATCTACGAGAAGGGCACCGGCTCGGTGCGCGCGCGCGCCGTGTACCAGGTCGAGAACGGCAACGTGGTCATCCGCCACCTGCCGCACCAGGTCAGCCCCTCCAAGGTGCTCGAGCAGATCGCCGCGCAGATGCGCGCCAAGAAGCTGCCAATGCTGGAGGACCTGCGCGACGAGTCCGACCACGAGAACCCGGTGCGCCTGGTGCTGGTGCCGCGCTCCAACCGCGTGGACACCGACGAGATGATGCAGCACCTGTTCGCCACCACCGACCTGGAGAAGAGCTACCGCGTCAACCTCAACATGATCGGCCTGGACGGCCGGCCGCAGGTGAAGAACCTCAGGACCATCCTGTCCGAGTGGCTGACCTTCCGCACCGACACGGTCACCCGTCGCCTCGAGCACCGCCTGGGCAAGGTCGAGCGTCGTCTGCACCTGCTGGAAGGCCTGCGCATCGCCTTCCTCAACATCGACGAGGTGATCCGCATCATCCGCGCCGAGGACGAGCCCAAGCCGGTGCTGATCGAGCGCTTCAAGCTCAGCGTCGAGCAGGCCGAGTACATCCTCGAGACCAAGCTGCGCCAGCTGGCGCGCCTGGAGGAGATGAAGATCAACGCCGAGTGCGACAAGCTCGAGGAAGAGCGCGCGCGCATCCACGTGCTGCTGAAGTCGCCGACCAAGCTCAAGCGCCTGATCCGCGACGAGCTCACCGCCGACGCCGAGAAGTTCGGCGACGAGCGCCGCTCGCCGCTGATCGAGCGCGAGGTTGCCCAGGCGCTGGACGAGAGCGACCTGGTCGCCTCCGAGCCGATCACCGTGGTGCTCTCGGCCAAGGGCTGGGTGCGTGCGGCCAAGGGCCACGACGTCGACGCCGAGGGCCTGAACTACCGCGAGGGCGACGCGCTGGGCGCCTTCGCCCATGCACGCACCAACCAGCAGGTCGCCTTCGTCGACTCCACCGGCCGCAGCTACTCCACGCCCGGCCACACCCTGCCCTCGGCGCGCGGCAACGGCGAGCCGCTGACCGGGCGCTTCAGCCCGCCCTCCGGCGCGGCTTTCGACGCCGTGGCCAGCGGCACCAACGACACCCGCCTGGTGCTGGCCAGCGACCACGGCTACGGCTTCGTCACCCGTTTCGAGAACCTGCTCTCGAACAAGAAGGCCGGCAAGCAGCTGATCAACCTGCCCGACGGTGCCCACGTGCTGGCGCCGCCGGTCACCGCCGAGCCCTCGCGCGACCGCATCGTGGTCGCCACCACGGCCGGCCACCTGCTGATGTTCTCGGTGGCCGAGCTGCCGGAGCTGGACAAGGGCAAGGGCAACAAGCTGATCGACATTCCCAGGGCCAAGCTGGCCTCCGGGGACGAACGCGTCGCCGGTGTCGCCGTGGTGGCCGAGGGCAGCGGCGAAGTGACCCTGTTCGCGGGCCAGCGCAAGCTGATCCTGAAATGGGCCGATCTGGTCGAGTACGGCGGCAACCGTGCCACCCGCGGGGGTTTGCTGCCGCGCGGCTTCCGCCGCGTCGACGCGCTGGTCACCACGGTCTGAACCGTGCGCGGCCGCACGCCGCGCGCTTTCGCCGGGCCCGCATCTGCGCCATGATGCGGGCATCGGGGACACACATGCATGCACGCCCGCGTGCGGCGCCGGGGGAAAGGCTCGCTTGCGCCAACGGGGCAAGGGGAGCGTGACGAACCATGAGGCGTTGGATCCGGCGCGGACTGTTGCTGATCGTGTTGCTGGTGCTGTCGGCACTCGCCGGCGGCTACCTGCTGTTCGCGGGCAGCGAGGCGAAACTGGACGGCACGCTCACGGTGCAGGGCCTGCACGCACCGGTGACGATCACCCGCGACCGGCTCGGCGTGGCCACCATCAACGCCGCCGACCGCCTGGACCTGGCCTACGCCCTGGGCTTCGTGCATGCCCAGGAACGCTTCTTCGAGATGGACCTGCAGCGACGCATGGCCGCCGGCGAGCTGGCCGCGCTGGTCGGCCCGGCCGCGCTCAAGCTGGACCTGGACCACCGCCGCCACCGCTTCCGCGAGCGCGACCGCGCCCTGCTGGCCTCGCTCGCTCCCGGCCAGCTGAAGGAGCTGACCGCCTACCGCGACGGCGTCAACGCCGGCCTGAAGTCCCTTCCCGTGCGCCCCTGGGAATACCTGCTGCTGGGCGTGAAGCCGAAACCCTGGCGCCGGGAGGACACGCTGCTCACGGTCGATGCCATGTTCCTGCAGCTCAACCGCGACGGCCGCGACCGACGCGAGCTGGCCATCGAGCAACTGCGCAAGGCGCTTCCGGAGCCGGTGGCCACGCTGCTGATGGCGCGTTCTCCGCGCTGGGAGGCCCCGCTGCAGGGATCGCCGACGCCGCCGCCGACCCTGCCCGGTGCCGACGTGTTCGACCTGCGCGGCCCGGCGCCCGCCCCGGCCGCCAGCGTAGCCGCCATCGGCCCCGAGCCGTCCTTCCCCGGCAGCAACCAGTTCGCCGTGGCCGGCCGCCTGACCGGCGGCGGCGCCATCGTCGCCAACGACATGCACCTGGGCCTGGAAGTCCCCGACATCTGGTTCCGCGCCCGCCTGCGCTACCGCAACGACATCGGCACGCCGGTGGAACTGGATGGCCTGACCCTGCCCGGCACCCCGCTGCTGATCGCCGGCACCAACGGCCACATCGCCTGGGGCTACACCAACACCTACGGCGACTGGATGGACTGGGTCCGCGTGGACCTCGACCCGAAGGACCCCGACCGCTATCGCACGCCCGACGGCTGGGCGCCCATCCAGCGCCACGCCGAAGTCATCCACGTGAAGGGCAGCGACGACCGCACCCTGATGGTGAAAGACACCATCTGGGGCCCGATCATGGGCAAGGACCTGGACGGCACGCCGCTGGCGCTGAAGTGGATCGCGCACCTGCCACGCACCCACAACCTGAACCTGATCCAGCTCGAGCAGGCCGACAGCGTGCACCAGGCGCTGCTGATCGCGCCGACCATCGGCATGCCGCCGCAGAACTTCGTGGTCGGCGACGCCGACGGCCACATCGGCTGGACGATCACCGGCAACGCCTTGCCGCTGCGGTCCGGTTTCGACCCGCAGGTGCCCTCGGACTGGTCCACCCGCGGCATCGGCTGGATCGGCTTCGCCTCGCCGCTGCAGGTCCCGCGCATCGAGGATCCGGCCGACGGCCGGCTGTGGAGCGCCAACAACCGCACGGTCTCTGGCGACTGGCTGGACCTGCTCGGCGACGGCGGCTACGACCGCGGCGCCCGCGCGCAGCAGATCCGCGACGACCTGATGGCGCGCAACCGCTTCACGCCCGACAGCATGCTGCAGATCCAGCTCGACGACCGCGCGCTGTTCCTGACCCGCTGGCACAAGCTGCTGCAGGACGAACTGGATCGGCACCCGGAAGCCCAGCTGGGCCTGCTGCGCAAGCTCACCGCCCACTGGCAGGGTCGCGCCGCCATCGGCAGCGTCGACTACCGCCTGGTGCGCGCCTTCCGCACCCACGTGGTCGAGCGCGTGCTGGCCCCGTTCGCCGCCCGCGTGCGCAAGCGCTACCCGCACTTCCAGCTGCCCATGCACAGCGAGGCCGCCGTCTGGGCCATGGTCCAGCAACGCCCGAAGAACCTGCTCGATGCGCGCTACCCCAACTGGGACGCCCTGCTGCTGGACGCCGCGCGCGACGTCAACACCTCGCTGGGCGGCCAGCCCGGCGGCCTGGCCGCACGCACCTGGGGCGAACGCAACACCGCCGCCATCTGCCACCCGCTGGCACGCGCCTTGCCGCGCTTCCTGGCGAAGGACCTGTGCATGCCCGCCCAGCCGCTTCCGGGTGATCACGACATGCCGCGCGTGCAGACGCCTTCCTTCGGCGCGTCCGAGCGCTTCGCCATCCAGCCGGGCAACCTGGAGCGCAGCTACCTGCACATGCCGGGCGGGCAGAGCGACCATCCGTTGTCGCCGTTCTTCGGGGCCGGGCACGAGGACTGGGTGCACGGGCGGCCGACGCCCCTGCTGCCGGGGCCGACGTTGTACACGTTGAAATTGGAGCCTGCGGCGGCGGGGCGCTGACCCGACCTCGCTCCGGTCATGCAGGGGTCCCGCATGACTCGCCATCGCAACCCTTGTGGATCACGCATGGACACCGACCTCCCCGATGTCGGGGAGGTCGGTGTCCATGCATGGGTGGGCGGGGACGGCGACATGCTGGCCCCGCAGTGCGATGTTCGCACTTCCAGCATTCCGGGTTCGCCCCGGATGAACAACCTGCTGATCGATCACGGCTAGCGACGGGAATGCGAACACGCAAATGCATCCACCCGTACGCCGTCACTCGGATGTATGCACGTCCACGTCCTCCATGCCGATTCGTCGACGATGCCATCGAACTTCCACACGTCGCCGGCAAGCGTGACGATCAACGCGGTGCTCCCGACGAAATGCAGCGAAGTCGGCAGGTTCAGGCCGTTGGCAAGCACGGTTGTGCTGCCGTCGGCGTTCACGCGCAACAGGCTCCCGGTATTCGGCCAGGCGGGCGAACCCGGATCGCCACCGCCGAAATCGCCCTGCGACAGCGCATACAACCGATGGCGGGGCCCGAACTCGATGTCCACGGCCATGCTGATGCCGGAGGCAACCGTATCGTCGGATCCCGCATGGCGCAGCCTGAACGACACGATGCCACCAATCTCCTCGTTGCCGACGATCGGCCCCGTTTCAGCCAGCTGCAACCGGCCGGCGGCGATCGCCATGCCGGTGGGCACCACATCGCCGAACGACCGGACGATGGAAACCTTGCCGCGACGCGTGACGTGCAACAACCGGTTCAGGTGCCCGTCGCTGACCAGGAACCCGTCACCGTAGGGCTGCAACGCATACAAGAGTCCGTTCTCCAGAAAATAGTTGAACTTGCCTTCCGGTGGCGGATTGAAGAGCGAACCGAGCGGAGGCGGATTGTCCCGGTTGAACTTGCCCAGATCCGCGATGAGCGTCGCGCTGCCATCGCGGTTGATCCGGTAGATACCGTCCTTCTCGCTCCCGCCAAACAGTGGCTCGCCGACCAGCGATACCAGCACATACGCCGTGTCGCCCACGAAGGCGACATCCATCGGACCTCCGATGCCCACGAAGGGGAAAGCGGCAGGCAAGCCACTCGCGAACCGGGTCTGCTCGCCGGTCATCACGTCGACCCGGGTGATCTCGCCAAGCATGCCTTGCGGTACATACAGCGCGCCATCGGGCCCGATCGTGCCGCCAATGGAACCCTGCAGCCCGGAGGTCAGCAATGTGCCCTGCAGCGGTTCCTCCACCGAGCCTGCCATCGACCCATGGATCGGCAACATCAGCACCAGCGCAGCGACGATCAATGTCTGTATCAAGCTCTTGATTCGACTTTTCATGGTGTTTCCTCCTCGGTGCCTTCATTCAGTTGTGCATGCCCCTCATGGGATAGAACGAATGGATCCGGGCGACTTCGCCGCAGGCCTCCGCTTGCTGGCCATGCCGTGGTTGCCCGTCCGGCACTGTCCAGGCAACGGCCCAGGCATCGCCGCACGCCACGAGGGCATCGCATTGCGCCGCCTGCCTGGCTCCCGGGGAGCTCGTGCGTTCGGCACGTTGACAACGTGCCGCGATGGCGCGCTAAAGTACTGCCGAAAAGCTGACGAATTCCTGTTGCTTTCCAGGTGTTTCATGGGGTTAGCCATGACACCCGGGGACGGAGTGCGATGCATGCCATGGATCGCTACTTTCTGGGGCCGTTCGAGATCTGGCCCGATCAGCATCGGATCACCGGTCCGGACGGGGAACAGCGACTCGAACCCAAGGCGATGGCGGTGCTGCAGGAACTGGTTGCCGCCGAAGGCCGGACCGTGCCACGCGAAGTGCTCATCGGCGCCGTGTGGCCGCGAGGCTTCGTCACCGACGATGCATTGAACGGCTGCGTGGCCCAGTTGCGCAGGGCGTTCGGCGACCATGCCCATGCTCCCCGCTACATCGCCACGGTGCCCAAGGTCGGCTATCGGCTCGTGCAGCCATGCACGCATGCCCGCAAGCCGCCGGATGCGTCCCCTGCTGCGCCCGGGCCACCCGCCCCTTCGACCGGCACCCTCTCCCTGCCTGCCGCAGGCCGGACATCGCGCCTGCACATCCCGCGAACTCCCGCACTCCTGGCCACGCTGGCCACCGTGCCCCTGATGCTCGCCGCGGGGACATGGTTCGCATGGCGGAACCGGCCACCGCCGGAGAACCCCGGGACGGTGACGGTCCATGCACGACAGGGCGTCGCCGTACTGCCGTTCGCGAATCTCAGCGCGGAAAAGAGCAACGCATTCTTCGCCCGCGGCATGCAGGAAGAGATCCTTTCCGATCTTGCCGGGATCGCCGACCTCAAGGTCATCAGCCGTACCAGCGTCATGAAGTACCAGAACGTATCAAGGCGAAGCATGCGCGAGATCGCCAGGAACCTGGGCGTGACGTACGTCATCGAAGGCAGCGTGCAACGCGTCGGACACCGTATCCGGGTCACGGCGCAATTGATCGATGCCAGACACGACGCGCACCTGTGGGCCGATCATTACGACCGCGATGTCACCGATGTCTTTGCCATCCAGAGCGAGATCGCGCAGAACATTGCCGACCACCTGCGCACCCGGCTCTCGCCGCACGAGAAGGCCGCCATCCGCCGCGCACCGACCACGGACCTCAAGGCCTACGAACTGTACGACGAAGCCCGGAACATCCTCATCTACAACGATCCCGATGGCGCCCACAGGAGTCTTGATCGGCAGGTCGCGGTGCTCGAACAGGCCATCGCGCGCGATCCGGGATTTGCCCTCGCGTATTGCGCGTTGGCCAGGGCACAGGATGAGCTTTCCGGTTTCTCCGAATCGAGCAGGCACCTGAAAGCCGCCAGGAATGCCGTGGACGCTGCGCTGCGCCTGCAACCGAACCTGGACGACGCCCATCGCGAGCTGGGCCGCTATTTCTATTTCGCCGGCGAACTCGATCGTGCCTACGACGAGCTGCTGGCCGTCAGCCGCATCTGGCCGAACGACGCAGAGGCGTTCCGGCTCCTGGGCGAAATGGACCGCGCGCGGGGCCATTGGCAAATGGCCGTCACCCATCTGCGCAGGGCCGTCGAACTGGATCCACGCAACGGTGAGTACACGCACCACCTCCAGCTCACCTACCGCATGATGCATCGGTATGACGAAGGACTGCGATTCATCCGCGAGGCCTTTGCCCGCGACCAGCAGTATCCCGCATGGAAATGGCTCTATCTGGCCGAATACAGGCTCGATCAAGGGCGTCTCGACGCGGCCCGGGAAGCACTGTCGCACTTGCCAATGGGCTTCAGCCCCACGGGGGAAATCTGGATCGCGCGTTTCCACACGGCCCTCTTCCTGCGCGACTACAGCCGGGCGCGCCGCATCGTCGAGGCAGCGCCGAAGCGGATGGCGCGCACGATGTTCACCGGCCAGCCACCCGAAAGCTGGGCCAACGGCGTGCTCGCGCGCCTGCGGGGCGACCGGCAGGAAGCGAAGCGGATATTCACCAGCGTTCGCGCGCAACTGAAGGCCAGACAACCCAGCGACGTGCTGGGATCACGTTACTGGGAACTCTCCGAAGCCTCGCAGGTGGATGCCGAGCTTGGCCTCAAGGCAACAGCGATCGTCGAGGCACGCAAGGCGTTCGAGCTTTCGCGCACAAGGGCCATGAGCCATCAGCGCATGGCATTGAACCTTGCCCTCGTCCACACCATCGTGGGTGAACACGACCGGGCCATCGAGCAGCTCGAGGCCAGCGCCGCGATGCCGGCAGGCCCGAGCTTCGGCGACCTGCGCTTCAACCCGCTCTGGGACCCCCTGCGCGGGGATCCACGCTTCGAGAAGCTCGTGGCCACCCTCGCTCCAGCGGCACACCTCGAGGCCACGGACGGCAAACCGTAGAAGGGGACGGAGGTGGTTGACGCTCCTGGAAAACCCCAATTCACGGCCCTTCCCCCTGCGGAAGCGGCGGAGGAATGTCGCGGATCAAGAAGCCCAAGCAGCGAAGATCAGAATCGGCTGAATTCCCAGGACTGCATGCGCCCCCCGGCATACGGCATCACGCCGTGGAACGGCCGCGGGTCGTCATCGAACACCAGCGGCGAAATTTGGGGTGAGGTTCATTTTCTGACTTACCCTTATAGGTTGGCCAAGCCAAGCGTGACCGACAGGTCGCGACTGCCGAATCAGGAAACCGGCTGTCAGGACGGTCGTGTCGCTGACACCCGGTGGCTTGCCGCGACGGCGGCGAGTTCAGTGCTCCAGTACCCGCACGTGCTTCATCAGCCGGTCGAGCTTGCGCTTCATCATGGCCTGCGGGTGGGTGCCCTCGATACCGTAGAAGGCGGTGTACAGCAGCGGGGCCGGCTTGCCGTCGGGGCGCTTGGGGCGGATGACGTCGTCGATCTTCATCAGGCCGTCCTCGGGGCGGGCCACACCGTTGTAGGGGAACCGGCGCTGCGAGAGCTTTTGCCAATGGCTGCTCAAGTTGTTGTCCAGCCCGGCCGGCGGCTCGATGTAGCGCTGGATGTTGACGTTGTTGTGGTCGTCACCGGCGGACACCTTCCAGACATCGATGTCGTCCACGCCCCAGACCGGCTTGCCGTTATTCAGCGAGAACCGGAAGCCCAGCCACAGCAGCGAATCCGACGTGATCGCCTGCACGGCGGGAGTGAAGGAAAACGCCACCCTCTTCGAGGCGTAGCTGAAGCGCCGGCCGTAGTCTGCATGGATGTGGATGTCCCGGAACGCGGCCGGCTGGTGCCGGACGTCCTTGAGGTATTCCTTCCACTGCGCGAGCGTGCCTTCGTAGGTCACGTAGACGAAGCTGGTCATTTCGTCCAGGTCCATCCGCGAGTCATGCAGGTTCTGCGGCGGCTCGAACCGGATCATCATGACGGCGCCGTCCGGCACCGGCAGCGTGTACACCATCACCAGCTTGTTGGCGTAGGGCATCGGCCACACGTCGACGTGCCAGGGACGCTGCCAGCGGTCCGTGTACATGGTTCCCAGTGTCGGCTTGCCCAGCGAGGTGATCTTGATCTTCTCGCCCGCGACATTGCGCTCGAAGATGCCGGTGCGTGCCATCAGGTCCATGCGCACCTCGGGATCGTTGTAGAACGTCCGTGCATCGACATCATCGGGGCGCCGCAGATGGACCAGGCCGTTATGGCCGGCTGCGCCCACCTCGACGTAGCCGTTGCCGCGCAGCGAGAAATGCCGGCCGCTGCGGCCGACCCGTGACCATTCGCCGTCGTCGCCGCGCACGATCAGCGTAGGAAACGCGTTCATCATGGTCTGCTGGTAGAGCAGCTGGCGCGACCCCTCGCCCTCGGGAAACAGCTTGCCCGATTCCCGGGCCAGCAGGGCCTTGAACTGCTTTTCCGAGTTGGCGTGGAAGGCGGCATCGAAGGCGCGGTAGAAACCGGCGAGGCTGAGCGGCAGGTCGAAGCGGGACTTGAACGTGCCGTTCTGCAGGGTCTGCACGATGTCCAGTTGGTAGGCCGAGCGCGTGTCGATGACGGCCTTGTTCGCGGGCGCATTCAACACCTCGCGAATGGGCAGCGCGTAGTTGAGGTTCTCGTTGGCCGACTTCATCAGCACCACGCCGATGACCTTGCCGTGGCTGTCCAGCAGCGGCCCGCCGCTGTTTCCCGGCGACGCGGCCGCGGAGAAGCGCATCCACTTCCATGCGCCGTCCTGCTGCTCGGGGGTGTCGGAGGTATACAGGCCGTCGCGAATCACGATGCCCGTGCCCAGGGCGTTACCGACGGCGTACACCTCCTGGTTCATGGCCGGGCGGGTATCCACGGACAGCGCCGGGCCGGCAGGCGGCTTGGCCAGCGAGAACACCACGAAATCCCGACGCAGCGAGAACTTCTCGATCTTGTCGATGGCGTATACATGGCCCTGCGAATCACGCAGCTCCATCGGCCCCCACAGGCTGTCCAGGCCCGCCATGAGCACGTGGCCCGCGGTCACGTAGCGGTTGGGGCCGATGGCGAACGCGGTGCCGATCGAGTAGTACTTGTCGGTCCGCTGCTGGTACGGAAGCATGTCCAGCGGCAGCGGCTTGGCGTAGGTCAACGGGTCGGCGGTGGGCTTGGCCTGCACCACCTCGAACGTGGCGGCCTTTACCTTCGGCAGTTCGGAAGGCGCCAGGGTGGCAGCCCCGGCAGACGTCGCGCCGGCAAGGCCGGCCGCGAGAAGAAGGATCCACCACGCCAACGGCGTCCCCCGTCCGCCCTTGCGGCGGATCACAGCCCGAAAAGTCTTCATGGGTGTCCCTATGGATTGCGTGGTCGCCATCGCTACCGCCCCTGTGGACCCCGGATGCACGATGGCTCGGATCGATAGTGCCACGGGATGACCCGGGCGTCACCGGACGTCAAGCGACGGATCCGGGGCATGCAAGGGGAAAGCCCGCCGTGCGGCGGGCTTTCCGGGTGCAGGTATTGCGTGAACCACTTCAGTGGCCGGTTTGCGCGACCGGCGCCGCCTCGAACTCCGGCGCCGCGAGTAAGGCCTTGCGCAGTTTCCCGAAGGCTTCCTGGGCGGCGAGATTGGCCGGCGGAACGTCGGTGATCGAGCGGTCCTTGTCGACATGCCCGTGGCCGGTGAAATCGCCCGACCAGACGGTCTTGCCCTGCTTGTCCACGGCCTTGACCTGGAGCGTCAGGTCGAAGTCGGTGGCCGGCCAGAAGAAGGCGCTGTGCCCTGCCGAGTGGGTGGTGATGACCGGCTCGAACACGAAGGTGATGCCGTGCGAGGCGATGAAGGCCTGGCTGTCCTTGTCCGGCACGCTGTAGACCTTGGCGAAGACGCTGCCGAGCGTCTCGATCAGGGCCGGCTCCAGGTCATGGTACGGGTGGTACTTGATCATGTCGCCGCCGCCGCCCGGGGTCGTGACCTCCAGGGCGCGATTCGCGTCGCTGATGTGGTAGCCGACCGACTGCGTGCGCATGTCCTGGTGCGGATAGTGGATATCGGCACGCAGCGTGACCGGGTGGGCGCAACCGGCCAGCACCAGCAGCGCCATGGCCGCGATCGCGCGAATCCCTCTGTGAATCTTGATGTGCATCTTTCCTTACCCCTGTTTCTGGATGGCCGAACGGAAGGCCGGGTCGGCGAGCAGCGCGTGCACCAGCTTCTGCACGGCGTGCATGTAGCCCTCGGCGGCGGCCGGCAGGGCCGTCATGCCGGCGAACGAGGACTTCCACTGATAGTTGACCGTCTTGTGGTCGCGGTAGACGGTCTTGCCGTCGCGCTTGACCCAGAAGTCGGCCGCCAGCGCGGCCTTGCCCACGGAGATGCCGGCTCCGTCGATGTAGTTGCGGTCGAGCATGCCCCCGATCACCACATGGCCGGTGGTGTCGAGCATGTCGGCCTGCTTGAGCTCGTTGCGGATGGCGTCGGCCAGGTAGCCGTTGAAGCTGGCCGTGTTGACCGGCGGGGCGAACGTGTTGCCGCGAAGCGTCGGCTTGTTGACCTGCGCCGTGGCGGCGTCGATGGTCCCCACGTTGGCCTGCGCCGCGGCGCCGTTGTGCAGTGCAAGCTGATTTTCGGCGGATGGCTGGTACGCCGGCGCGTGGATGGTCGCGCACGCGCCCAGCAACAGGCAGAGAACTGCCAGTCCCAGGTTACGCATGATTTCCCCCTCTCCCATGAAGATGTAGCCGATCCTGGCTACCGGACGAAAGTACGCATTTCGTCACGTCACGGCAAGCCGGGCTTGCGCGGCGGGAGCGCTCGGGAGGTCGGGACTAGTACCGGCTGACGATCCACGACTGCATCCGACCGCCCGCATACGGCATCACGCCGTGGAACGGCCGCGGGTCGTCGTCGAACACCAACGGCAGGAAGTGGCGGTCGCCTTCCCACATGGGCAGTTCCATCATCCGCGCGCGGTCGACCCATTCGAGCTCGCCCTCGTGGTTGCCGCCGTGCGGCTCGCCCTCGAAGCGGTCGATCAGGAAGATGAAGCCCAGCCAGTCCTCGCCGTGCTTGCCGAAGCCCGGCCAGCTGATGGTGCCGCGCAGCTGCATGGACAGGCACTCGATGCCCGCCTCCTCGCGGATCTCGCGGCGCATGCCGGCAGCGACGTCCTCGTCCGCCTCCAGCTTGCCGCCCAGGCCGTTGTACTTGCCCAGGTGGTGGTCGTCCTTGCGCGCGTTGCGGTGGATCATCAGCACGCGCTGGCGATCGGGCGAGAGAACGTAGCCGAGGGTGCCGACGATGGGGGTGTAGGCCATGGGTGGGACCGCGCCAAAAGGTCCATTCTAGACCACCCGGAGCGGCCCTACCGCGAACATGAACGGTGACGACCGGCAGGCTTGCACGCCCCGCCGCCGGACGCGAATATCAGTGCATGCTCCGACGCCTCACCCTGCTCCGTCGATCCCTGCTTCCGGCGCTGCTTGCGGCCCTGCTGCTGGCCGGTTGCGGCTCCCGCGCGACCACCACGGCCGGCCACGAAGTGCAATTCGACGGCGCCAGCTACCGCGTGGTGCGGGTGGACCTGCGCCATAGCGCACTGACCCTGCACTGGCGCGATCCGGAAACCGGCAAGCCCTTCGCCGGCATCGAGGCATTGCGTGCCTGGGGCGCGCGCCACGGCAAGGTGCTGCGCTTTGCCGCCAATGCCGGCATCTACGACCGCAAGGGTGCACCGCTGGGCCTGTACGTGGAAAACGGCCGGACGCTGGAGCCGCTCAACACCGCGCATGGCAATCCGGCCGCAGGCAATTTCTCGCTGCGCCCCAACGGCGTGTTCATGGTGGACAAGAACCATCACGCCCGCGTGCTGACCACGGCGGACTTCCGCAGCCGGCACCCGGAGCCGGAACTGGCCACGCAGTCGGGGCCGATGCTGGTCATCGACGGCGCCATCAACCCGAATTTCGTGCCCGATTCGACCAGCCTGAAATGGCGCAGCGGCGTATGCGCGCGCACGCCGAATGAAGTGGTCTTCGCGATCAGCGAGACGCCGGTCAATTTCCACACCTTCGCGCGCCTGTTCCGCGATCGCCTCGGCTGCCGGGACGCGCTGTACCTGGACGGTACCATCTCGCAGTTCTACGACCACGGCGACTACTTCGGCCCACCGGTGTTCATGACCAAGCCGTACGCCGGCATGTTCGCCGTGTTCGAGGACGCGCCGGGCACATAGCCGGACCGGATACCCCCCCACCTATGGCATATGCCGGACCAGGGTGCATCGCGCTATGGTCAGAGGAGGTTCGTCCTGACCTAGGGGAAATACGCATGAAACACCCGTTCCGCCATCTTTTCGCGGCGTTGGCTGCCACCCTGTGCGTGGCCATCGCGGCCCATGCCGGCACTCAAACGCCACCCAAGTACCCCTCGCTGCCCAGCGAGACGCCGGCACATTTCGTGCCCAACCACTCCAGCTTCGGCTACACCATCCGCGACGTCATGGTCCCGATGCGCGATGGCGTGAAGCTGCACACCGTGATCATGATTCCCAAGGGCGCGCACGACGCGCCGATCCTGCTTACCCGCACGCCCTACAACGCCACCAGCATGGTCACCGAGGCCCAGAACGGCCAGCTCAGCGGCGACATGGGCGTGGCGCTGCAGGGCTATGACAATGCCGTGCCGGTGATCGTCGGCGGCGGCTACATCCGCGTGATCCAGGACGTCCGCGGAAAGTACGGCTCGCAGGGTGATTTCGTCATGAACCGGCCGCTCCGCGGCCCGCTCAACCACACGCCGGTGGATGAGTCGACCGACACCTACGACACCATCGACTGGCTGGTGAAACACGTCAGGCAGAGCAACGGCAAGGTCGGCATCCTGGGCATTTCCTACGACGGCTACGAGCCGCTCGCCGCCCTGATGGATCCGCATCCGGCGCTCAAGGTCGTGGTGCCGATGAACCCGATGGTCGACGGCTGGATGGGCGACGACTGGTTCCACCACGGCGCCTTCCGCCAGCAGAACCTGCCCTACGTGTACGAGCAGGAAGCCACCCGCGACAACAGCGCCAAGTGGTGGAGCAACTACTGGGACGACTACGACCTGTACATGCACTACGGATCGGCCGGTGCCATGGGCAAGGCCTACGGCATGGACCAGATCGGCTTCTGGAAGAAGCTCACCGAACACCCGGCCTACGACCGCTTCTGGCAGGAGCAGGCCATGGACAGGATCCTGGCCAAGCAGTCGCTGACGGTACCGGTGATGCTGGTGCACAGCCTATGGGACCAGGAAGACATCTACGGCGCGCCGGCGGTCTACCGCGCGCTCAAGCCCAAGGACACCCACCACGACAAGTTGTTCCTGGTGCTGGGCCCGTGGCACCACGGCCAGGAAATCGAGGCCGCCGACCACCTGGGTGCGATCCGGTTCGGCAGCGATACCGGCACCTACTTCATGAAGCACATCCTGGCGCCGTTCCTGGCCCATTACCTGAAGAACGGCAAGCATCCGAACCCGGTGGCCCCGGTGACGGCCTTCCGTACCGGCACCAACCACTGGGAACGCCTGCAGTCGTGGCCGCAGGGCTGCCCCAGCGGCTGCACGATCAAGCCCACCCCGCTGTACCTGCACGCGGGCGGCAAGGCCGGCTTCAAGGCGCCGACCGCACATGAGGCCAAGGACACCAGCTACATCTCCGATCCGGCCAAGCCGGTGCCATACCGCACCCGGCCGATCATGCCGGTCGGCTATACCGGCTTCCAGACCTGGCCGCGCTGGCTGGTCGACGACCAGCGCGAATTCTCCGGCCGCACCGACGTGGTCACCTTCGAGACCGGCGTGCTGGATCATGACGTGACCATTGCCGGCATGCCCAAGGTGCACCTGGTGGCCTCCACCAGCGGCACCGATTCGGACTGGGTGGTCAAGCTGATCGACGTGTACCCCGACCAGGTCGCCGCCGAACCGACCATGGGCGGCTACCAGCTGGCCGTGGCCATGGACATCTTCCGTGGCCGCTACCGCACCAGCTATGTGCATCCGCATGCGCTGACGCCGAACAAGCCGCTCACGTACCGCTTCGACCTGCCCACCGCCAACCACGTGTTCCGCAAGGGCCACCGCATCATGGTGCAGGTGCAGTCGAGCTGGTTCCCGCTGTACGACCGTAATCCGCAGACCTACGTGAAGAACATCTTCTTCGCCAAGCCTTCGGACTACGTCAAGGCCACGCAGCGCGTCTACCACGCGCCGGGCGAGGCCAGCTACGTCGACCTTCCGCTGGTCGACAAGCACTGAAGCACGCGCGGCCGCCCCGCAACGGGGCGGCCGCGTTGTCTTTCATGCGTGCCTCAGGGCGCCAGCCCGAAGGCCGCCCGATATGCCGGCCTGAGTCCAGCCGCGAACACCTTCAGCGGCACGTCCACCGTCTGCACCCCGTACACGTACGGCGCCACCTGATAGGGCGGGAACACCAGCGTCAGGCTCATTGGCTGATCCAGTCCGCCGCTGTCGATCAGGAAGCGACTGAAGTTCTTGTCCGTCGGCTCGGTGCCCGGATCGATCATGCCGCGCATGTTGGCCTGCCACTGCGCGCGCACCTTCGGCGGCGTCTTGTCGCCACCCGGAACCTTGTCCAGCAGCTTCACGTACAGCGCCTTTCGCGCGTAGTCGGCCAGCGTGGCGCGCATGGCCTTCGGGTCTTTGAACAAGTCGCCCAGGGCGACCATCCGCTTCGCCTTGAGGTCGAACACGAACGTACCGATCAGCGGGACCGGATGCGCGCCGCCGGTATCCATCATGCCCTTCTCGCGCACGCTGAGGAATCCGGGCGTGCGCGAGGCCACCTGGAACTCGAGGATCAGGCGCAGCTTGCGATCGGCCAGCGCCGCATGCTGGCCGGCATCGGACACGGCCTTCATGAACGCGCGCCGCGCAGCGGCCGCACGCTGGTGCAGGATCCGCGTCAGGGCGTCGGCCTGCGGCGACAGCGGCGGGTAGGTGATGTCGATGGTGTAGCGCTTGGTGTTCACGTGCACGCCGTTCGGTCCCGACGTGCTGGTCGCGGACGCCGGCTCGGAAGCACCCGGCCCCGGCGCCGGCGACTTGCCGCAACCGGCGACCAGCAGCAGCGCGACGGTCAGGGCGAGGGATCGATGCAGCAACTTCATGCGTTCAGTGCTCCGGTTTCGCTTCATGGCGCTTGGCACCCAGCCTGCCCAGGAAATCCATGAAGCTGGCCATATTGGCCTTGCAACCGGCCGGGTCGCGCGAGCAGACCAGGGTAGAGGCGCCGTGAACGCCCGTGAAGGGCTTGTAGCGGGTGATGTTGGTGCCGTGTGCGTTGCGCAGGACATCATCCACGCGTCCCTCTTCCTTCGGGTCGGTGGTGATGTACAGCGGCATGCGCAACCTGGCCGCGGCGCGCTTGATCATGTTCCGGTCCGACGCGAAGTATTCGCCCGGCGAGAAACTGGCCACCGCCGCGATGTCCTGCGGATGCTTCGCCGCGAGCAGCAGCACCAAGGAGGACGAGTACGAGCTGCCCACCATGACGATGGTGGAATAGTGGCGCGCCCTGGCCCAGGCCAGCGCGGCCTGAAGGTCCGGCATCGCCGCCCGATAGCCCGTCGAGTGGCCCAGTTTCGCCACCGTCCGGTTGTGGCCGCCGAACAGGCTGCCGCCCGACCGCTGGTCGATCGCCAGCGTGTCCCAGCCGTGTTGCGTGAACGCCGGGACCAGCGGGTCGTATTCGTGCCGGCTGGCGCCGGCCTGGTGGAACAGCAGCAGGATCTTCCGACTGGATGTCGCCGCTGGCGTGAACGTACCGTACACCGACACGCCATCCCCGGCGTGCAGCACGAGGTTTTCCGGCGCGGATGCGTTTGCGGGCCGTGAAAGCCAGCCCAGCATCAGCGCAAGGGTCATCAGGAAAAGCGACTTGGTCCGCATGGCAAAATCCGGTAGCCGTCGATGCATGCATGCTAACGCGCCGGCAACTGCTGCGCGTACAGCACGGGCCCGATGGGTGCCTTTGCACCACGGCACACCGTGCCATCCGGGGTGGACACAAGTCCGGTCAAACCGGATCGCCATCGCCCCCCGATATCCGTGCACGCCGGGACGGCAACGAAATTGATCCTCGTCAACGTCCCTGTGTCGCGCCGGTCTTAGGATGGTGGAAAGTGGGTCATTGCAGGCGGCTCTCAGCTCCAATCCGATCGAAAGACACGCCATGCCCGGGCATGAGTGTCTTTGGGACGTCATGAAGTGCTGTATTGAAGCACGATGCGTTTGGAGTTCTTGCACGTTCTGATTTTCTACAGCGGGAAGGATCCTCATGTTCGACATGACCGCGTTCCGCCGATTCGGCCAGCCACCGGCCAGGCACGACTGGTCCGCAAGACGCCCGCAGGCCGAAACGGACGACCGGGCCAGGCCCGCCATGGCCTTCTTCAGCAGGCGCAAACGGGTGGCATCCTCCGGTGCGCCGGTGACGGCATCGTCGTGCGCCAGCCGCCGCATGACCAGTCGGTGCGGTGCGCATCCGACAAACAGGAAGATGCCGCTCACCCGCCCGCCGGAACGCGTCGGCGTTCTCCCTGGAGGCCCCGGATCCGCGGCCCCTTCCCCGGTCCCGGCAGTACGGGAACAGGCATGAAGTCCCCCCTTCCGTGCCGGGACGTCGCGTGCGCGGACACTGCGCCCGGCGCACCTCCCCGGGCAACGGATTCCGGGCACACCATGCGCCCGACCCTGGTGATGGGGGTCGGCAATACCCTGCAAGGCGATGACGGCGTGGGCGTCCACGCCGTCCGTGCGCTCGAACGGCACGCTGCGGCCTGGCCGAAGCTTCGGCTTTACGACGCCGGCACGCTGGGAACGACCTTGCTGATCGAGGTCGAGGAAACCGACAACCTGATTGTCATCGACGCCATGCGCATGGACAGCCCTGCCGGCACGGTGCGCTGCTTCGCCGACCAGGACATGGACCGCTGGATGCGTCGCAGCAAGGCCAGCAGCGTGCATGAAGTCGGCCTGAGCGAATTGCTGGACCTGGCCCGCCTGCGGGACCGCCTTCCGCGTCATCGGGCACTGGTGGGCATCGAGCCCGGACATATCGGCTGGAGCGACTCGCTGAGCGATGAACTGGCCGGCTCACTCGACGAGGTCCAGCGGATCGTCCTCGAACTGTTGCGAGGTTGGCATGAAGCAGACGCTTGAACAGATCCCGGTGGTGCTGGTCGGACCGGACGACGTCCCCACAGGCATGGTTCCCGCCCTTCTGCGCGAACTCGACGAAGCGCTGCAGACGCTGATGGCCCAGGGCACCGGCCACATGGTGGATCTTTCCACGCTGCCCTTGAGCAAAGCCGACCGACGCCTGCTCGACAAGATGCTGGGCGAAGGCGAAATACGCATGGACCTGGAAACGCTGGGCCACTCGCGGATCAGGGAATCGGCATTCCCCGGCATCTGGTGGGTGCGGCACGAGGATCCCGACGGGAAGGTCCTGGCCGACCGGATCGAGGTCGCACACATTCCAGAGATCGTGCCGGCCAGCGCCTGCGACGTGGCATCGGGACAAGCCCGACTGGCCGAAACCATCCAGCAGCTGACAAGCGGGAGCGAGAGATGAGCCCGGAACGCGAACCCACCATCCTGGATTCCTTCATGCAGGCCGGCATGAGTCGGCGTGCCTTCCTGAAATTCTGTGCAACTTCCGCCGCCATGATGGCACTGCCCGCCGCACGCGCTGCGGAAATGACCGAGCGGCTCGCGCATACACCCCGGCCGACGGTCATCTACCTGTCGTTCCAGGAATGCACCGGATGCCTTGAGTCGCTGACACGCTCGTTCCAGCCCACGCTGGAAAACCTGATCTTCAACACGATTTCGCTGGCCTACAACGACACCCTCATGGCGGCTTCCGGAGAAGCTGCGGAAGCCGCACGCGAGGAAGCCATGCGCAAGGCCTGGGGCAAATACGTGCTGATCGTCGATGGCTCCATCCCGCGGGCCGAGGACAGCATCTACTGCGTTGCCGGCGGCAAGAGCGCACTCGACAGCCTCACCCACGCGGCGAAGGGTGCCGCTGCGGTCATTGCCGTCGGCACCTGCTCGTCCTTCGGCGGCATCCCTCACGCGGCCCCCAATCCGACCCATGCGACCTCGGTCCAGGAACTGGTCGGCGACAAACCGGTGATCAACCTGTCCGGCTGCCCGCCCATTCCCGAGGTCATCACGGGAACGATCACCTATTACCTCAGCTTCGGCCTGCCCGAGCTGGATGCGCACCGTCGCCCGATCATGTTCTACGGCACGTCCATCCATGACCGCTGCTATCGGCGGCCGTTCTACGACGAGGGCCTTTTCGCCAAGAGCTTCGACGATGAAGGCGCCCGCAACGGCTGGTGCCTGTTCGAACTGGGCTGCAAGGGGCCCGTGACGCACAATGCGTGCGCCACCATGAAGTGGAACGCGGGCACCAGCTTTCCCATCGAGTCGGGCCATGGCTGCCTTGGCTGTTCGGAACCCGATTTCTGGGACGGCGGCAGTTTCTATACGCCGCTGTCGGCAACCACTCGCAGTGTCGGCAAGACGGCAGCGATCGCGCTCGGCGCGGGCGCCGCGCTGGGCGCCGGTTCGGCATGGCTCGCCCACCGGCGCGCCCACAAGCGGGTCGCTGGCGAAAGCGCCCCGCCTGACCGGAGCCGTCCCGATCCCGCGGAAAAGGAGGATCAGGCATGAGCAGCCTCCTCGAATTCGCGCGCGGCCCGGCCTTGCAGATTTCGCTGGGCATCTTCGTGCTCGGCGTCGCCTGGCGTCTTTTCGCACTCGTTCTGCTTCCCTGGAGACGCAATCGTGCCCGTCCGCGGTCCGGCAGCCCCGGCGTCGTCGGCGGTGCGCTCAGGGGCCTGGTTTCGCACTGGTTCCCCCGCCGGGAATACATGCGCAGCAGCGCCTTCCATTTCGTCAACGGCTATGTCTTCCACATCGGGTTTTTCGTGATCGTGTTCGGGTTCGGCCCGCATATCCGTTTCCTGAGCGGATTGGTCGGCCTGTCCTGGCCCAACCTGCCCAGCCCGTTCATCTACATCGTTGGCGCCATCACCCTGGCTTCCCTGCTGGCCGCGCTGGTTCATCGCATCGTCCATCCGGTTCAACGACTGCTCTCGGGCTTTGACGACTATTTCAGCTGGTTCGTCACGATGTTTCCCGTGATCACCGGCCTGGCTCTCGTGGGCCATTTCGCAGCGAGCTACTCCACCCTGCTTGCCGTCCACATTCTCAGCGTCTGCCTGCTGTTGATCTGGTTCCCCTTCGGCAAGCTCATGCACACCTTTCTTTTTCTGTTCTCGCGTGCCACGACCGGAGCTCGCCTCGCCATGCGCGGCGTCAAGTTCTGAAGGAGATAGCGATGACTGAAGCAAAGACTCAAGCGAGGGCACGTTTCGATCTTCAGGGCGATCTGCCGGATGAGGAACGCGTCCTCCATGCACGCAATACGTTCGTCAAGGAGTTTGGCGTCGCCAACGCATCGCAACTGGATGCCTGCGTGCGCTGCGGCCTGTGCGCCGAAGCGTGCCATTTCTATGTCGCGACCGGTGATGCCAAATACACGCCGATCCACAAGCTCGAACCGCTCAAACGGGCCTATCGCAACGAAGTCGGCACCTTTGCACCTTTGCGCCGCCTTCTGGGCCTGGCCAAGCCGGTCGACCTGGCCGAACTCGAAGAGTGGGAGGAGCTCATCTACGACAGCTGCACGATGTGCGGCCGCTGCACGCAGATCTGTCCCATGGGGATCGATATCGCCTCGCTGGTCGAGGAGGCGCGGCATGGCATGTACGAAGCCGGCCTGGTTCCCGACCGGCTTGCCCATATCGCACGCAATGCCGAGACGCAGCACAGTCCCTTCGGCACGCAATCGGACTTCATCCGCACCATCCACGAGATCGAAGGGAAGTTCGGCATCGCCTTGCCGCTGGACAAGGAACACGCGGACATCCTGGTGACCCTGACGCCGAGCGAGCTCGAGGACCAGCAGGATGCGATCGCAGCGATGCAGAAGATTTTCGACAGCGCAGGACTGGACTGGACGCTCTCTTCCGAAGCATTCGAAGCCACGAATTTCGGCTACCTGTCGGGCAACCTCCCGCTCCAGCGCGACTTGACGCGGCGCATCATCGACCACGCGGCAAAAATTGGTGCGCAGACACTGGTCCTGCCCGAATGTGGACACGCCTATGGTGCGGCGCGCTGGGAAGCGGCCGAGTGGTATGACGGCCCGGTCCCCGTGAACGTCCTGCATATCGTCGAATTTCTCGATGAACTGATCGCCGACGGCCGCATCAAGCTGGACAGGATGGGCGACACCGGAACCTTTCACTATCCCTGCCAGCAATTTCGTCGTGGCGGCCTCAAGGATGCCCCGCGCCGGATCCTGGCGGCACTGGGGATGCAGCTGATCGACATGAAGCCCTCGGGCGATTTCAGCTATTGCTGCGGCGGCGGCGGTGGCGTGGTGTCGAACGAGCGGGCCGCGCCCTTGCGGGCGAAGGTTTTCGCGATAAAGCGCCAGGAAGTCGAGGACACCGGAGCCGAGCATTTCGTGACCAGCTGCGGCATATGCGCGCTGACATTCCAGAAGGGGGCCAAGGCGGCCGGATGGGACCGCATGCCCGAGAGCCTCGTCGTGCTGGTCGCGCAGAATCTGGTCGGGCCGGACAGGCCGGCGAGTGCCTAGCCATGCAAGCGGCGCCGGTAGGCGCGAACCGTGATTGAACCGAAGCACTGAAACCGGGAGACCAGATCACATGCTCGGATTTACGCCATACCTCGCCATATACGGCGGAATACTGATTGGCATTGCCTGTGGCGCCATGATGATTGTGCTCGGCCATATCGCCGGCAACAGTGGCATCGCGGAGGAATTGCTGCCGCCCTGGGAAGAACCGGAATCGCTGGACTGGCGATCGGGATTCATCCTCGGCCTGATTGGCGGGGCGTTGCTCTACGGTCTCCTGTACGGCGCACTGCCGCTCGCCGAGGTGAAGATATCCGGTCCGCTGATGGCCCTGGCGGGATTGCTGGTCGGGCTCGGGACCTCCTTTGGCCATGGGTGCACATCCGGCCATGGCGTCAATGGCATCGCACGGCTTTCCCTGCGGTCGTTCGTCGCCACCGGGCTGTTCATGCTGTTTGGATTGCTCACCACCTACACCGTCCGGCATGTCCTGGGCCTGGGAGTCTGAAATGAAACGATTCCTTGCAGCGCTCCTGATCGGCACCCTGTTCGGCCTGGGTCTGTCCATTGGCGGAATGACCAACCCGCAAAAGGTTCTCGCCTTCCTCGATGTGGCCGGCAACTGGGATCCCAGCCTGATCCTGCTGATGGGGTGCGCAGTCGTCGTCACCTTCCTCCTGTTCCTGTTCGCCCACCGCATGACCAGGCCGTTCCTGGGCGACAAGATGAATTGGCCGGCCATGACGAAGGTCGACATCCATGTGATCCTGGGACCGATCCTGTTCGGCATTGGATGGGGAATCGGGGGCATCTGCCCGGGACCGGCCTTTCAATTGCTGGTCACCAACAGCCACGCGGCCCTGTGGTTCCTGCCTCCCATGCTTGTCGGGTTCTGGATCGGGCGTCCCTACCACCGCAGGGCACGCAAGAAGGCCGAACTGGAACAGGCACGGAAATGAGTCTCGCCGTCGGGAATGAAGGCGTTCATGTGCCATTTCGTGATGATCAAATTCTGGAGCCGTGATCATGGTTGAGACCGTCGTAGTTGATCCCATCACACGTATCGAAGGCCACCTTCGCATCGAGGCCGTGCTGGACAACGGCATGATTCGCCAGGCGTCGAGTTCCGGCACCATGGTGCGCGGCATCGAAATCATCCTGCGTGGTCGCGACCCGCGCGATGCCTGGGCCTTCGCGCAACGCATCTGCGGCGTGTGCACGCTGGTGCACGGCATGGCATCGATCCGCTCGGTCGAGGATGCCCTGCATTATCCGATCCCGCCGAATGCGCAACTGATCCGCAACCTGATGACCGCCGCGCAATTTGTCCACGACCACGTCATGCATTTCTACCACCTGCATGCGCTGGACTGGGTCGATGTGGTGTCGGCACTGAAAGCCGATCCGAAGCAGACCTCGGCACTCGCGCAGTCGCTGAGCAACTATCCGCAGTCCTCGCCCGGCTACTTCAAGGACGTGCAGACCAAGCTGAAGCGGTTCGTCGAGTCGGGACAGCTGGGCATCTTCGCCAACGGCTACTGGGGCAATCCGCTCTACAAGCTGCCCCCGGAAGCCAACCTGATGGCCGTGGCGCACTACCTGGACGCGCTGGAATGGCAGCGCGAGGTCGTGAAGCTGCATGCCATCTTCGGCGGCAAGAACCCGCACCCCAATTTCGTGGTGGGCGGCGTGCCATCGGCCATCAGCATCGGTCCCGGCACGCACGGCGGCAACAGCGGTACCGCGCTCAACATGAACGGCCTGGCCACCGTGCAGGACGTCATCACCAGGATGAGGGCCTTCGTCGAGCAGGTCTACATTCCCGACACCCTGGCCATCGCCGGCTTCTACAAGGACTGGTTCGGCAAGGGCGAAGGCGTCGGCAACTTCCTTACCTACGGCGAGTTCCCTTCCGAAGGGAAGAGCATCGACGACCTGTCCAGTCTGATGATCCCGCGCGGCATCATCACCGACCGCAACCTGGACAAGGTGCACGAGGTGGACCTGCGTTCGGCCGAACAGATCCAGGAGTACGTCTCGCACTCCTGGTACGACTACAGCACCGGAAAGAAGTCCGGGCTGCACCCGTTCGACGGCCAGACCAACCTCAACTACACCGGACCCAAGCCGCCCTACCAGCACCTGGATACCGAGGCCAGCTATTCCTGGCTGAAGTCGCCGCGCTGGAAGGGAAAGGTCATGGAGGTCGGTCCGCTGGCCCGCGTACTGATGATGTACGCAACGGGCAACCAGGCCGCGCGCGAACTGGTCGACTCCTCGCTGGCGCATCTGCAACTGCCCATGCAGGCCATGTATTCGACCATGGGCCGCACCATGGCACGCACGCTCGAGACCAAGCTGATCGTCGACGGCATGCAGGGTTGGTACGACCAGCTGATGGCCAACATCAAGGCCGGTGACCTGAAGACATTCAACGACACGCTCTGGGAGCCCTCCAGCTGGCCCGCCGAGGCCAGAGGCGTCGGTTTCATGGAGGCGCCGCGCGGCGCGCTGGCGCACTGGATCGTGATCAAGGACGGCGTGATCGACAACTACCAGGCCGTGGTACCCACCACCTGGAACGCCGGTCCGCGCGATACGCTGGGGCAGGACGGACCGTACGAGGCCGCCTTGCGCGGCACGCAACTGGCCGACCCCAAGCAGCCGCTGGAGATCCTGCGCACCATCCACAGTTTCGACCCCTGCCTGGCCTGCGCGGTGCACGTGCAGGATCCGGAAGGCAAACCGCTGCTGCAGATCGAGGTGAACTGAATTGTCTGCGCGCTCGACCCGCACCACCCGCATTCCCGGGAGCCGTCTGATGTGCCTCGGCATCCCCATGCGCGTGCTCGAGGACGGCGAATGGGTCGCCGCCTGCGCGGTCGATGGCGTGCAACGCCGAGTGAGCCTGGCGCTGGTCGGTCCGCAGGAGGCCGGCACCTGGTTGCTGGTGCACAAGGACACAGCCCGCGAAGTGCTGAGCGAGGACGAGGCGAACCGCATCCGCAAGGCCCTGCAGGGCCTTGCGGCAGCGCTGCGCGGCGAATCGGACCTGTCCCCGTATTTCGGTGACCTGGGGACCACGAAACCGCGCGCTCCGGAGCATTGAGATGGCCGGTGTTCGAAGGTCCCTGCCGTGCTGCCACCGTGGGTTCGCGTCCCCGCATGGCCGTATTGCGCCGCGAACGCATCCCGCCGCCAGAAGGGATGCAACGCCATGAACGCCCACGTCCCGGAACGCATCCATCCCGGCCGCGGGGACGACCGGCCGCTACTCCGCATACGCTTTACGTCGCCCCGCGACAACCGCCAGGTGGGCGAGTGGCTGCGCGGAACGACGCCCGAGGAAGCCGTCACGCGCGCCGGCACGGTGTATGCGATCTGTCGCCGTGCCCAGCAGGCCGCTTCCCGGCTGGCCACGCGGGCCGCGGACGGCGCATGCCACGCACCCGATGCCCCCCATGCACCACCGGTGCTCGCGGAATGGCTGCGCGAACATGCATGCAACCTCATGCTCTCCTGGCCAAAGCTCCTGCGCCAGCCCGAGGAACCGGCACTGCCCCGTGCACTCCTGCAGGTCGGCGGGCCCGCATGGGCGCTTCCGGACGCACTGGCACCATGCCTGCGCGACGAGGTGCTGGGCATGCCCACGGAAGCCTTCCTGGCCCTGGACGCATCCGGACTGGACCACTGGTGCACGAGCGCCGAAACGGCCACGGCGGCGCGCTTCCGTGACTGGCGCGGCGGTCCCTTCCGCCTCGACGACCATCCGCCCCTGCTGCCCGACACCAACGCCTGGGACGACACCACGGCAGCCACCCTCGCCGCCCACATGCGCGGCGAGCCGGACTTCTGCCTGCAGCCGTGCTGGCATGGGCGGACCGTGGAAACCGGTGCCTTCACGCGCCAGCGCGCACATCCGTTGCTACGGGCCTGGCTGCGGTTGTCCGGCAACGACCCGGCCGCACGCATGCTGGCGCGGCTGATCGAACTGGCCACGGCAGCCGCCGGCCGGCCCGTCGGCAACGCCCTGCGTGCCTGGTCTCCGGACGCGGGGCAAGGCATCGCCGCGGTGGAGACCGCACGCGGGCCGCTGCTGCACTTCGTGCAGATGCGTGGCGGCCGCATCCGGGACTACCGCGTGCTGGCACCCACGGAATGGAATTTTCATCCGCGTGGCCTGCTGGCACGGGCCGCCGGGGCCATGGACGGTGACAACCGGACGGCCGGCCTCGCGGCCTGGGTGCTGGCTCTCGATCCCTGCGATGAATGCACGGTGGAGGTTTGCCATGCATGAGATGTCGCTGGCCGAGAGCGTGCTCGGCATCATCGAGACGACACAGCAGCGCCAGGGCTTCGAACGTGTGCGTACGGTGCGGCTGGAAATCGGCGCCCTGGCCGGAGTCGAGATCGAGGCGCTGCGTCATTGCCTGCAGATCGTGCTGCAGCGGAGCGTGGCGTGCGACGCGACCATCGAGTGCGACATCAAGCCCGGAAGCGGCTTCTGTCTCGATTGCGGACAGACCGTCCCGATCGCGACCCTTTACGCGGATTGCCCGCGTTGTTCGGGCGCGCATGTCCAGGCCACCGGCGGGCTGGACATGCGCGTGCTGGACCTGACCGTTCATTGAGAGGTGTAGTCATGTGCAAGGTATGCGGCTGTGGATCCGGCGAGACACGCATCGAGCCCGGTGCCGGACGGGGTGTCCATCGGCATCACGATCACGATCACGGACATGAGCACGGGCATGAGCACGGGCATGCGCACACCGGCGAGCACGACGGACAGGCCAGCGATCTGCGCTTCGACCAGGGCCCGGCCCACGCCCACGCACCGGGCATGAGCCAGGAACGCATGGTGCGCATCGAGCAGGACATC
This sequence comes from uncultured Gammaproteobacteria bacterium, assembly GCA_963817755.1. Lineage (GTDB taxonomy): Bacteria > Pseudomonadota > Gammaproteobacteria > Xanthomonadales > Rhodanobacteraceae > Oleiagrimonas. The sequence continues at coordinate 2,050 of CAWFPB010000003.1, read as the reverse complement.
CTGTCGGTCAACAACGCGCATGCCGCGGACAATCGCCGCTGGTTCGACCATCACGGCGTGTTCGCGCTCAACCTGGTCTCCAGTCCCGGTGCCGGCAAGACCAGCCTGCTGGTGCGCACGATCGAGGCATTGCGCGAGGAGATGCCGGTGGCCGTGATCGAGGGCGACCAGCAGACCCACCGCGACGCCGACCGCATCCGCGCCACCGGAGCACGGGCGCTGCAGATCAATACTGGCAAGGGCTGCCATCTGGATGCGCACATGCTCGGCCACGCCCTGCAGCAACTGGTCCCGGACGACGGCAGCCTGCTGCTGGTCGAGAACGTCGGCAACCTGGTGTGCCCCTCCGGCTTCGACCTGGGCGAGGCGCACAAGGTGGTGGTGCTCTCGGTGACCGAGGGCGAGGACAAGCCGCTCAAGTACCCGGACATGTTCAACGCCGCCGACCTGATGGTGCTGAACAAGGTCGACCTGCTTCCCCACTTGCGGTTCGATGTCGAGCAGTGCATCGCCCATGCCCACCGGATCAATCCGGATCTCGGGATCCTCAAGGTGTCGGCCGAGACCGGCGAAGGGTTCGACGCCTGGCTTGACTGGTTGCGCCAGGGCGTCGAGCGCGCGCGGCAACGGCAACGGCACAACGTCGATGCCTTGCAGCAGCGCATCGAGGAACTCGAAGCGCAACTGGCCGCCCGCGGCTGAACCCGCATGAGCGTCGCAGCCCACCACGTGCCGGACACCACCCGACGCCACCTGCGCGTGCGCGGCGTGGTGCAGGGCGTGGGCTTTCGTCCCCACGTGTGGCGGCTGGCCCGTGACGAGGGGCTGGATGGCTGGGTCCGGAACGATGCCGAGGGCGTGGAGATCGTGCTGCAGGGCCAGGCAGCCGCGATCGACCGCTTCACCGGACGCCTGCGCGCGGAGGCCCCGCCACGCGCGCGTATCGATGCCCTGGAGATCCGTGACGAACACCCCGGATCCATGCAGGAGGGATTCGCGATCCTGCCCAGCCGGGACGGCGCCGCGCATACCATGATCGGCGCCGATACCAGCGTATGCGCGGCCTGCCTGGACGAGATGCTCGACCCGGCAAGCCGGCGCTGGCGCTACGCCTTCACCAACTGCACCCACTGCGGCCCGCGCTACACCATCACCCGTGCCGTGCCGTACGACCGCGCGCGAACCAGCATGGCCGGCTTTGCCCTGTGCCCGGCGTGTGCCCGCGAATACGGCGACCCCGCCGATCGCCGATTCCACGCCGAGCCCATCGCCTGTCCCGACTGCGGACCGCGCCTGCGCTGGCTGGATGCCGCGGGTCGCGACCCGCGTCCGGACGACCCGCTGGCCGCCGCCGTGGCGGCGCTGCGTGACGGCGCCATCGTCGCGATCAAGGGCCTGGGCGGCTTCCACCTGGCCTGCGATGCGCGCCATGCCGCGACCGTGCAACGCCTGCGCCGACGCAAGCAGCGCGAGGCCAAGCCCTTTGCCCTGATGCTGGCCAACCTGCGTTCGGTGGGGAAACTGGCGCATATCGACGAAGCATCGCGCGCGCTGCTGTGCTCCCCCGCGCATCCCATCGTGCTGCTCCCGCGCAAGACGGACAGCGGCCACGCCCTGCCCGGCGTGGCCGACGGCATGCAGCACCTGGGGGTGATGCTGCCCTACACCCCGCTGCATGTCCTGCTGTTCCACGAATACGCCGGTCGTCCAGCCGGCACGGACTGGATCGAGCGGTTCGATTCGCCGGCCCTGGTGATGACCAGCGCCAACCCCGGCGGTGAACCCATCGTGGCCGGCAACGACGAGGCCGTGGCGCGCCTCGGCGGCATCGCCGACGCGCTGCTGGTGCACGACCGCGACATCGTCGTGCGTTGCGACGACAGCGTGGTGCAATGTCACCATGGCCGGACCCGCTTCGTGCGGCGCGCGCGCGGCCACGCTCCCGATGCCATCACCCTGGGCGATTCCGGACCGCCGGTGCTGGCGCTGGGGGCCTACATGAAGAACACGGTCTGCGCGACCCGCGACCACGAGGCCTTCGTCTCGCAGC
>CAWFPB010000002.1:5000-921513 GCA_963817755.1 uncultured Gammaproteobacteria bacterium | reverse complement strand
CATTCTCCATTCCCGGTTTCAGATAACAGGCAAAGCCCGGGGGCTTACGCCCCCAGGCTTGCAGTGCTTCAAGTCGAGCCTGCAGCGCGCAAGGCGCCGCTTACTTCAGCTCGACCTTGGCGCCAGCTTCTTCGAGGTCCTTCTTGTACTTCTCGGCCTCGTCCTTGCTCACGCCTTCCTTCAGGGTCTGCGGTGCGCCTTCGACCATGTCCTTGGCTTCCTTCAGGCCCAGGCCGGTGATGGCACGCACGGCCTTGATGGTGGAGACCTTGTTGGCACCGGCGGCAGCGAGGACCACGTCGAACTCGGTCTGCTCCTCGGCGGCGGCGGCGTCGGCACCGGCGGCCGGACCGGCGGCCACGGCGACCGGAGCAGCGGCGGACACGCCGAACTTCTCTTCCATCGCCTTGACCAGCTCCATCACCTCGACGAGGGACTTTTCGGCGATCGCGTCGATGATCTGTTCGTTGCTGAGAGACATCTTGATTACTCCTGGAAAAACGACTTGTACGTTTGGATATGGATTGCCGTAGGGCGAACGTCAGGCGGCCTTCTGCTGCCCGGCCTGGTTGATCACGCGGGTGACCTGGCTGGCCGGTTCCGACAGCAGGCGGACCAGCTGTGTGGCCGGCTGCGACAGGACGCTGAGCAGCATGCTGAGGGCTTCGTCGCGGGTCGGCAGCGAGGCCAGCACGTCGACGTGCGAGCCCGGATACACCTGCCCACCGATGGCCACGATCTTGGCCTTCAGGTTGTTGTTGGCCTTGGCAAACTCCTTGACCAGTCGACCGGCGGCACCCGGATCCTCGACCGAGAAGGCGTACAGCAGCGGACCGACCAGCTGGTCGGAGGTACCTTCGTAATCGGTACCCTCCACTGCACGGCGAACCAGGGTGTTCTTGGCTACCTTCAGGTAGACCCCGGATTCGCGAGCCTTCTTGCGCAGCTCGGTGAGCTGCTCAACGGTCAGACCCAGATACTCGGCGGCGACCAGCGAATGAGCCGAGGCGGCCACGTTCGCCAGTTCGGCAACGACCTCTTTCTTCTGCGCGAGATTGAGCGCCATTGCTTCCTCCGAACCGGATCGGCGACGCATCCTTCGCGCCACCGCTCCCTTGCGGGTTATGGAAACCACGTCCTTGCGGTCCCCCGGTGCCTTCGCGGCACCGACGTGGTGGCCGTTCCAGGAAAATCCTGTTCGGGCTGCACCATCTACGCAGGCTGATGGAACCGATTAAGGCGGTTTCGATCGTTCCGGAGACATGTCCCTCGCCAGTGACGCGTCCCTGCCGTTCCGGAGCGTGCGTTCCCGCCGCCTGCGGTCTTTGACGGCTTCCTCCGGACGAATCCGGACGATGCCCCCAAAAACTGCCCACCCGGCCGTTCAGGCCGGATGGGACTTGATCACTTGCCGATCGACAACGTGGACGTGTCGACCGGAACGCCGATGCCCATCGTGCTGGACACCGACACCTTCTGCAGAAACTGGCCCTTGGCCGTGGCCGGCTTGGCCTTGAGCAGGTCGGCCACCAGGGCATTGATGTTGTCGGCCAGCTTGTCGACCTCGAAATCCGCCTTGCCGACGCTGGCGTGGATGATGCCCGCCTTGTCGTTGCGGAACTTCACCTGGCCGGCCTTGGCGTTGTTGACCGCGGTGGCCACGTCGGCGGTGACCGAACCGTCCTTCGGGTTCGGCATCAGGCCGCGGGGGCCCAGCAGCTGGCCCAGCTTGCCGACCACGCGCATGGCGTCCGGCGTGGCGATCACGCGACCGAAGTCCAGGTCGCCGCCCTGCAGGCGCTCGGCCAGATCTTCCATGCCGACGGCGTCGGCACCGGCCGCCTTGGCGGCATCGGCCTTCTCGCCCGGCGGGCAGAACACCGCCACCTTGATGGTCTTGCCGGTGCCGTGCGGCAGCAGCGAGGAACCGCGCACGCCCTGGTCGGACTTGCGCGCATCGATGCCCAGGCGCACGGACACGTCGATCGACTCGACGAACTTGGCCTTGGCGTTGTCCTTGATCATGGACAGCGCATCGGTGAGCGGATAGGTCTTGCCCGGCTCGACCAGGCCCTGCATTGCCTTGAAACGTTTCGTGAGCTTCGCCATGACTTAGTCCTCCACCACCAGGCCCATGCTGCGCGCGCTACCGGCAATGGTGCGCACCGCGGCGTCGAGATCGGCCGCCGTCAGATCCGGCTCCTTCTGCTTGGCGATCTCTTCCAGCTGGGCACGGGTGACCTTGCCCACTTTCTCGGTGTTCGGCTTGGCCGAACCCTTCTTCACGCCCGTCAGCTTGCGCAACAGCACGGAGGCCGGGGGGGTCTTGGTGATGAAGGAGAAACTGCGGTCCGAATACGCGGTGATGACGGTCGGGATCGGAAGACCCGGCTCCATCTTCTGCGTGGCCGCATTGAAGGCCTTGCAGAATTCCATGATGTTCAGGCCGCGCTGGCCCAGGGCCGGACCGACCGGCGGCGACGGGTTGGCCTGACCAGCCTTCACCTGCAACTTGATGTAACCGATGACTTTCTTTGCCATGTTTTCTTCCTTGCGAGTGCAATCGCCGTGCGGCTCCTCGCTTCACATCGATCCCTGACGACGGGACGTCCCGGCTCCGCCGGGGCCACAAATGCGTACACGCCGACCCGGAAGGTACGGCGTGAACAGCCAAGTATAGGCAATCAGGCGGCGCCTTACAAGCACCGCCCCGCTTCCGGACTCAGGCCTTCTCGACCTGCCCGAATTCCAGCTCCACCGGCGTCGAGCGGCCGAAGATGAGCACCGCGACGCGCAGGCGACTCTTTTCGTAGTTGACTTCCTCGACCACGCCGTTGAAGTCGTTGAACGGACCGTCGATGACGCGGACCATCTCGCCCGGCTCGAACAGGACCTTGGGACGCGGCTTCTCGACGCCCTCGCGCACGCGGCTGAGGATGACGTCGGCCTCGCTGTCCTTGATCGGCTGCGGCCGCGAAGCCGTTCCGCCGATGAACCCCATGACCTTGGGCGTATCCTTGACCAGATGCCAGCACTCGTCGTCGATGCGCGGCGCCTTGCCGTCGGTCTCGGTCTCGATCTGCACCAGCACGTATCCGGGGAAGAACTTGCGCTCGCTGCGGCGCTTCTGGCCGGCGCGCATTTCCACCACTTCCTCGGTCGGCACCAGGACCTCGCCGAATCTGGACTCCATTTCCATGCGGCGGATGCGCTCCTCGAGCGACCGCTTGACCTGGTTCTCGAAACCCGAATAGGCGTGCACCACATACCAGCGCTTGCTCATGGCCATTCCCTCATTTACCGAGATTGAGCAACCACTCGAGCACGATCTTCTTCAGGATCATGTCGATGGCGCCGAGCAGCAAGGCCAGGATGATCACCACCACGATGATGACCAGGGTCGTCTTGACCGTTTCGTCACGGGTGGGCCACACCACCTTGCGCATCTCGAACTGCGATTCGGCAAGGAAATGGCGCAGGCGACGCCCCATTCCGGTCACCATGAGAAGTCCGATCGAGATGGCGAAGGACCCGATCAGGCCACCCACGCGTAGGGACTGCGCCGCGTTCGAGTACCAGTAGAAGCCGAAGATGCCGGCCGCCAGCACCAGCACGGCCAGCGCCAGGACCAGCTTCTCGCCGGCGCTCGACTTGTTGGTTTGTTCAGCCTTTGCGTTCATGCGCACCCTGGATGGCACGGCAGGAGGGAATCGAACCCCCAACCTGCGGTTTTGGAGACCGCTGCTCTGCCAATTGAGCTACTGCCGTATGTTGTGTCAATGCTACCGCGTCTGCGTTGAACGGGAATGGGGAGTCGGGAATGGGGAATGGCCCGTGGCGCAAGCGCCACCGCGATTCCCTATTCTCGTATTCCCCATTCCCCGCCTTGTTACTCGAAGATCTTGGCGACGACGCCGGCGCCGACGGTGCGGCCGCCTTCGCGAATCGCGAAACGCAGGCCTTCGTCCATGGCGATCGGTGCAATCAGCTCGACCTTCATCTTCACGTTGTCGCCCGGCATCACCATCTCGACGCCTTCCGGCAGCTCGCACGCACCCGTCACGTCGGTCGTGCGGAAGTAGAACTGCGGACGGTAGCCCTTGAAGAACGGCGTGTGACGACCGCCCTCGTCCTTGGACAGCACGTACACCTCGGCTTCGAACTTGGTGTGCGGCGTGATCGAACCCGGCTTGGCCAGCACCTGGCCACGCTCGACTTCGTCACGCTTGGTGCCGCGCAGCAGCAGGCCCACGTTGTCGCCCGCCTGGCCCTGGTCCAGCAGCTTGCGGAACATCTCCACGCCGGTGACGATGGTCTTGGTGGTCGGGCGGATGCCCACGATCTCGACTTCCTCGCCCACCTTGATGATGCCGCGCTCCACGCGACCGGTCACCACCGTGCCGCGACCGGAGATCGAGAACACGTCCTCGACCGGCATCAGGAACGGCTTGTCGATGTCGCGCTCGGGCTCCGGAATCCACGAATCCAGCGCCTCGACCAGCTTCACGATCGACGGCACGCCGATCTCCGACTCGTCGCCTTCCAGCGCCTTCAGCGCCGAACCGGTGATGATCGGGGTGTCGTCACCCGGGAAGTCGTAGTTGCTCAGCAACTCGCGCACTTCCATCTCCACCAGCTCCAGCAGCTCGGCGTCGTCCACCATGTCCGCCTTGTTCAGGTAGACCACGATGTACGGCACGCCCACCTGGCGCGACAGCAGGATGTGCTCGCGCGTCTGCGGCATCGGGCCGTCGGCCGCCGACACCACCAGGATCGCGCCGTCCATCTGCGCCGCACCCGTGATCATGTTCTTCACGTAGTCGGCGTGGCCCGGGCAGTCCACGTGCGCGTAATGGCGGTTCGGGGACTCGTATTCCACGTGCGCGGTCGAAATCGTGATGCCGCGCGCCTTCTCTTCCGGCGCGCCGTCGATCTGGTCGTAGGCCTTCACGTCGCCGCCGAACTTCTCCGCACCAACCTTCGTCAGCGCCGCCGTCAGCGTCGTCTTGCCGTGGTCAACGTGACCGATCGTGCCCACGTTCACGTGCGGCTTGGTTCGCTCGAACTTTTCCTTGGACATGACTGCCAACCCCGATGGAATCAGATGAAAAACGAAAAAGCAGGGCGCATGCACGCCCCGCGGAAATGGTGCTCATGACAGGAATCGAACCTGTGACCTCTTCCTTACCAAGGAAGTGCTCTACCGACTGAGCTACATGAGCGTTGTTTTCGCCAGCCAGGAGATCAATGGAGCGGGAGACGGGAATCGAACCCGCACCATCAGCTTGGAAGGCTGAGGTTCTACCATTGAACTACTCCCGCCCGGCGGGTCGATCTCTCGGCCTGCGCGAACGTCGTGGCCGACCATCGCGCAATCCGTTCTTGCTGGGCCCCACCGCTCTGCACCGGCGGCAGAAAAGGTGGTGGAGGGAGGTGGATTCGAACCACCGAAGGCGTAAGCCAGCAGATTTACAGTCTGCCCCCGTTGGCCGCTTGGGTATCCCTCCAGCAAAGACCGGCTATTTTCGCGAGCGCTCCCGAATGTGTCAACAGTTTCCGGGGCGTTGCAGGCATCGCGAACGGTCATTCGGCGAAGCCCGCGACAAGGTGCGCAAGCGAGGGCGCGTATTCTGGCCGATCGGGCCGTCAAAGCCAAGCCCGAATTTTCCTTTCCGGCTGCCTCGGGGACGAAATGTCAGTCCGCCTCCGATTGGCGCACGTCCGGCGGGCGGTAATGTTCGCCCTCCTTTTCCATCTGCTTGGACAGTTCGGTCAGGCGATGCGCGTATTCCTGCAGCTTGCGGTCGCTGTCGTCCTTCGGCTGCCAGGGCGGCACCGGCGTGGGCTTGCCGTCGGGGCTGTCCAGCGCCACGAACACGATCACGCAGCTGGTGGCCAGGCGCTGCTTGCCGTGGGTCAGGTCACGGGCCAGCACGTCGACCGAGAAATGCATGCTTGAGGTGCCGGTGTGGATCAGCTTGGCGTGCACGGTCACCAGGTCGCCGATCAGGATCGGCTCGACGAACTGGATGCCGCCGACCGCCACGGTCACGCAATAGGCCCCGCTCCAGCCCACGGCACCGGCGTAGCCGGCCTGGTCGATCCATTTCATGACCATGCCACCGTGCACCTTGCCGCCGAAATTGACATCGGTGGGCTGGGCGAGGAACCGGAATGTGACGTCGCGCTGCTGGCCGGACATGCATGCCCTCCTGGATGGCATGGGTAAAGGGCCATTATGCGCTACCGGGACAGCCCCGGGCGGCCCGGGCCTGTGCTCTCGCGCACGCCCCGACCCGTTGCCGGACAGACTCAGACGTTGAAGCGGAAATGCAGGACGTCGCCCTCCCGGACGAGGTAGTCCTTGCCCTCCAGGCGCAGGCGGCCGGCCTCCTTGGCCCCGGATTCGCCCTTGTACTGGATGAAGTCGTCGTAGCCCACGGTCTCGGCGCGAATGAAACCCTTCTCGAAATCGGTATGGATCACGCCCGCGGCCTGAGGTGCCGTGGACCCTTTCTTCACCGTCCAGGCACGCACTTCCTTCACGCCGGCGGTGAAGTAGGTCTGCAGGCCGAGCAGCCGGTATCCGGCGTTGATGACACGGTCCAGGCCCGGCTCGTCCAGGCCCAGGTCAGCCAGGAACTCGTCGCGGTCGGCGTCGTCCAGCTGCGCCATTTCCTCCTCGATGGCGGCACACACCGGCACCACCTCGGCGCCCTCCTCCGCGGCCCGGGCACGCACCGCGTCCAGGTGCGGATTGCTCTCGAAGCCGTCCTCGCGCACGTTGGCGATGTACATCAGCGGCTTCATGGTCAGCAGGAACAGGTCGCGCACCAGCGCACGCTCGTCCTCGTCCAGTGCCACCGAGCGCGCGGGACGCCCCTCGCCCAGCGCCTCGGCCAGCCTGGCCAGCACCGGGCGTCGCGCCAGAGCGTCCTTGTCGTTGGCCTTGGCTGCGCGCTCGGCGCGGTTGAGCGCCTTCTCCACCGACTCCAGGTCGGCCAGGGCCAGCTCGGTGTCGATGGTCTCGATATCGGCGATCGGGTCGACCTTGCCGGCCACGTGCACCACGTCGTCATGCTCGAAGCAGCGCACCACGTGGGCGATGGCGTCGACCTCGCGGATGTGCGCCAGGAACTTGTTGCCCAGGCCCTCGCCCTTCGACGCCCCGGCCACCAGGCCGGCAATGTCGACGAACTCGATCGAGGTCGGGATCACCTTCTCCGGCTTGACGATCTCGGCCAGCGCCTTCAGTCGAGGGTCCGGCACCGGCACCACGCCCACGTTCGGGTCGATGGTGCAGAAGGGGAAGTTGGCCGCCGCGATGCCGGCCTTGGTCAACGCGTTGAACAGGGTCGACTTGCCGACATTGGGCAGTCCGACGATGCCGCATTTGATGCCCATGGTTTGAAATCCGGGAATGGGGAATGGGGAATGGGGAATCGCGTGTCAGGCATGGCCGACTCAGCGTGCCCCGTTCGTGTGCAGGCGCTTCATGGCGTCCTCGAAGCGGCCCTCGACCGCCAGCGGAAGGACATCCATGGCGCGGGCGATGGCGTCGAGCATGGCGTCCTCGTCCTGCGCGGAGGGCCGGCCCAGCACCCAGGCGGTCACGCGGTCGCGTACCCCGGGGTGGCCGATGCCGATGCGCAGGCGGTGGAATTTGCCGTGGCCGATGTGGGAGACGATGTCGCGCAGGCCGTTCTGGCCGCCGTGGCCACCATCGAACTTCAGCCGCGCGGTGCCCGGCTCCAGATCCAGGTCGTCATGCACGACCAGGCACTGATCGGGCTCGATCTTGTAGTAGCGCAGCGCCGAAGCCACGGCGATGCCGCTCTTGTTCATGAAGGTGGACGGCTTGAGCAGCCAGACCGGCTCCCCCGCCAGGTTCACGCGGCAGGAAGCGCCATGCAGCTTGCTGTCGACGGAAAAGGACGCGCCCTCGCCGCTCGCCAGCGCATCGACAAACCAGAACCCGGCGTTGTGCCGGGTTCGGAGGTATTCGGCCCCGGGATTGCCGAGACCGACAATGAGACGCAGGCCGGCCATGGACGCGTGGCGCTGCGTCGCGCCCCGAAGCGGGGCGCGACGCGGATGCGCTTACTTGTCCTCGCCGGACTCGCCTTCGGCGGCTTCGCCTTCGGCGGACTCGCCCGGTGCGGCAGGCTCTTCGCCCTCGGCCGCCTCACCTTCGGTCGTCGGCTCGATCTCGATCTTCACCGCATGCACGGTGACCACCGGCAGATCGTGCTCGGGACCGTGCTGAAGCTCCGGAATCTCCACGCCCGCGGGCAGGTTCAGCTCCGACAGATGGATCATGTCGCCCTGGTCGATGGTCGACAGGTCGACCTCGATGTACTCGGGCAGATCCTTGGGCAGGCAGGCCACCTCGACCTCGGTGATGTTGTGCGAAACCACCACGCCGGAGGTCTTGCCGGCCGGGGACTTCTCCTGGCCGATGAAGTGCAGCGGGATGGCGGTATGCAGCTTCTCGCCGGCGCGCACGCGCTGGAAGTCCATGTGCATCATCAGCTGCTTGTAGGGATGCTTCTGCCAGTCGCGCAGCAGCACCTTCTCGGTCTTGCCGCCGACCTTCAGGTCGAGCACGGACGAGAAGAACCACTCGTTCTTGGCCAGCGCCAGCACGATGCGGTGCTCGATCTGGATGCTCTGCGGCGGCTTGTCGCCACCGTAGACGATCGCCGGAACCATGCCCGCGTGGCGCAGGCGGCGGCTCGCACCCTTCCCCGCATCCTCGCGAACTTCGGCGTTCACTTCGTGAATCGTTGCCATGATGTTGCCTCGGTTGAAACGCCGCCCGCGGGCGGCAGGGTGGCCCTCCCGCGACCAGGAGTGCCGATGAAATAGCGACGCGCCACCCGGAACCGGGCAGCGAACCGGCGATTATAGGATAAATTCCCGCCGAAAGGTGGCGCCCCGGGGCTCTCAGTCCACGTACAGCGAGCTGACCGATTCGCCGAAGGCCATGCGCCGGATGGTCTCGGCCAGCAGCTCGGCCACGGTCAGCTGGCGGATCTTGTCGCAGGCGGCCGCGGCCGGCGACAGCGGCAGGGTGTCGGTGACGATCAACTGGTCCAGCTGCGAACCGTTGATATTGTCGATCGCCGCGCCGGAAAGCACCGGATGCACGCAGTAGGCCTCCACGCGGCTGGCACCCTGCTCCTTGAGCGCCGCAGCGGCGGCGCACAGCGTGCCCGCGGTATCGACGATGTCGTCCACCAGCACGCAAGACTTGCCGGCAACGTCGCCGATGATGTTCATCACGGTGGCCACGTTGGCCTTCGGGCGGCGCTTGTCGATGATCGCCAGGTCGGCGTCATCCAGGCGCTTGGCGATGGCCCGCGCACGCACCACGCCGCCCACGTCCGGGCTGACCACGATGATGTCGTCCATGTTGTGGTTGCGCCAGATGTCGGCCAGCAGCACCGGCGAGGCATAGACGTTGTCGACCGGGATGTCGAAGAAGCCCTGGATCTGGTCGGCATGCAGGTCCACCGTCAGCACGCGGTCGACGCCGGCCGCACCGACCATCCGGGCCGCCAGCTTGGCCGTGATCGGCACGCGCGTGGAACGTGGGCGGCGATCCTGGCGCGCGTAGCCGAAATACGGCATCACGGCGGTGACCGTGTTCGCCGAGGCCCGCTTGAGCGCGTCGGCCAGGATCAGCAGCTCCATGAAGTTCTCGGCCGTCGGGGCGCCGGTCGGCTGGAGGATGAAGACATCCTGCCCGCGTACGTTTTCCTCGATCTCGACCTGGGTCTCGCCGTCGCTGAAACGACCGACCAGGGCCTTGCCCAGGGGGACCGAGAGACGGTGCGCGACGTCCTCGGCCAGTTTGTGATGAGCGTTGCCGGTAAACAGCATCAGGCCAGCCGTATCCACAGATCGTCCCCCGCTAGGCGATGGTTGGAGGGTCCCCGGGCCGCCGCTGCGCGGACCGGACCGGGACACCACTGCTTCCATGTTGGAAATTGGCTGGGGCGGCAGGATTCGAACCTGCGCATGCCGGGATCAAAACCCGGTGCCTTAACCGCTTGGCTACGCCCCAACGCTGGAAATTTCGGCTTTCGTGAGCAAGGGCGAAATGTTCACGCCCTCGGCCACAAAGGCCCTGAATGGTTGCGGACAGCGCGCGACGATGTCCGCGCCTGCCTGCCTTGAAGAGACCTGCGCGAACACGCACGCCCCGCTCCCGGACAATCGCGCCGTACCGAATTGTCCCAGCCAGTCCATGGCCCGGGCGATCTCGGGATGCCTGGAACGCGCCAGCGGCGCGAACGCATTGTCCGTGACACCCCCTCCCAGGAAGCTGGAAATTCTCGCCGGGGCCGCATTGCGTGTCAATTCGGGCGATTGGAAAAACGCCTGCGTGGACACCTGCACGCCGGGATCGACGATCACGTAGCTGGCCGGCGGCAGGTCCATCGGCTGCAACCGTTCGCCCACGCCCTCGGCCCAGGCGCTGCGGCCATGCACGAACACCGGGACATCGGCCCCCAGCTCCAGGCCCAGCGCGGCCAGCTCCGCCAGCGGCAGGCCGGTGCTCCACAAACGGTTCAGCGCCACCAGCACGCTGGCCGCGTCGGAACTTCCACCGCCCAATCCGCCTCCGGCCGGAATCCGCTTGTCGACGGCGATCTCGACGCCCATCCGGCATCCGGTCCGCTGTTGCAGCAGGCGCGCCGCGCGCACCGCCAGGTCCTGTTCGGGCGGTACCCCCGCAAGCCCGACGCTGCGCTCGATGCGCCCGTCCTCGAGCACGCGAAGGCGCACGGTGTCCCCCCAGTCGAGCAGCTGGAACACGGTCTGCAGCAGGTGGTAGCCATCCTCGCGACGGCCGACGATGCGCAGGAACAGGTTGAGCTTGGCCGGTGCAGGCCAGGCGCTCCATTCGTTCATGACCCGGACCAGGTCCACTGCTGGATGGCCACGCGCACGCGGTACTCACCACGCGAGGCAAACACCTTGCTGGGCACGCGGGGACGGGCATTTTCGAACCAGCCCCGGTACTCCACCTTCCAGCCATCCTGCTTCAGCAGCGAGGGCAGGTGGTCGTCGCCGAAACGCAACCTTGCCGGCGCATCCGGGGCGCGAAGCCCCTTGACCCAGTACCGAAGCCGGGCCAGCGGCACCGGCCAGCCGAACACGCGCGCCAGCAGTTGCTGCGCGTTTCGGCCGTACAGCGGCCCTTTGTCCAGGCCCTCCAGCACCGCACCGTCCGGCCCGCCGCGCAACTGGAAGCTGCGACCGGTAACCGGCGCGCGCAAGATGAAGTCGTAGTGGTCGCCGTCCTGGGTCCAGGTCAGGCTTCCGCTGCCGCCATGATGGCCGTTGCTGACCGCCAGGCGCGCGGTGATGGTCCAGTGATCGCGTGCCGACAGCGCCTGCTCGCGCGCATGCTGGGCAGCGAGCATCGCCGCATCGCCCTTGATGCGTACCGGGGCGCAGGCCGCCAGCGCCAGGATCGCGGCGGCCGGCCACAGCAGTCGAAACTTCACGGCTGCAGTTTCCCCTTCAAGGCCAGCACATGGCGGTTGTGCGGATCCAGATGCAGGGCGGCACGATAGATGCGCACGGCCTCGGCCTTCTTGCCACGGGCCAGCAGCACCTGCGCCAGGTGTGCGCCGACTTCGGGGTCCTTGCGCTTGTCCCAGGACGCACGCAGGGCTTTCTCGGCCTTCACCAGGTGGCCCAGCCGATACTGCAGCCAGCCCCACGAATCGGTGATGGCCGGATCGTCCGGCTGAGCCTTGTGCGCGCGCTCGATCAGGCGCGTGGCCTCGCCCAGGTTGCGCCCGGCATCGGCCAGGGTGTAACCCAGCGCGTTGATCGCGTTGATGTTGTCGGGCGCCAGCTTCAGCACCTTGCGCAGGTCGGCGATCGCGGCATCGGTCTTGCCCGCCTCGGCATACGCCAGGCCACGGCCATACAGCAGGTCGGTGTTGTCGCTGTCGATCTTCAGCGCCCGGGTGTACGCGGCGGCGGCCCGTGCGAATTCGCCGTTGCCCATGTACAGCTCGGCGTCGACCCGGTCCAGCCTGCGCACCGTCTTGTCGCGCCCGGAGAAATGCTTGCGCATGGTGGCCACCAGGGCATGCGCCTGGGCGGACTTGCCCAGTTGCTGCAGCATCGCGGCGCGGCGGATGCCCGCATCGAGCCCGTGATCGCCACCGATCGGCACCCTGGACAGCCAGTCGACGGCGGCTTGCGGCTTGTCCACCAGCGAGGCCAGCTGCCCCAGCAGGTAATAGCTCTTGCTGCGCACGTCCTCGGGCGCCTTGCGCAGGTCGTCGTAGGTTCGGCGCAACGCGCCCATGTCCTTGGCGCGGGCGGCGAACGCGGCCCGCGCGGCGTAGCTGCGCTCGTCCTGCGGACCGCTGGCAAGGACCCGTTCGGCCTCCGCGGTCCGCCCTTCCTTGGCCAGCAGGCCGGCATAGGCCAGGCGCAGGTCGACATCGTCCGGCGCCGCCTGGACGGCCTCGGCGTACAGGTTGCGCGCCTCCTTGGCGTCGCCGCGCTGGGCATACAGGTTCGCCGCCCAGGCATAGGCATCCCCGCTGTGGAAGCGCCGGGCAGCCACTTCGGCAATATGCTGGGCATAGTCATAGCGGCCCAGTTTCTGCCCGATCTCGCTCATGGCCAGCCAGGCGGAGACGTCATCGGGAAGGCGCTCGGGCGTGGCCACCTGCTCGAGCACCCGGCCGGCCTGCGCGGCGTCACGCGCACCGAGCACGACCTTGCCGAAGGCCTGCCACGCCGGCTTGTCGCCACTGGCGGTCAGCTGCATCAGCTGCTTGCGGGCGTCATCGGTTCGCCCCTGGTCCAGCGCAAGCTGGGCCCGGGCGCGGGTAAGCGCCATCGGGTTGCCACCCAGCGACTGCCAGCGCTGCAGCGCCTTCTGCGCCGCCACGCTGTCGTGCCGGGCCAGCGCGACCCCGGTTGCGCGCTCGGCGATCCGGGGATCGTCGGAGAGCATGCTGGCCCGGGCATAATCGGACTGCGCGCTCATCAGGTCGCCCTGATTGAGGGCGGACTCGGCCTGCTTGACCAGAGACGCCACTTCGGGACTCCTTTGCGGGGAAGCCGTGCTGGTGTTTCCGCTCGAATGCATGGATGCCGAGCCGCTACCCTGCTTGTTCATCGGCGCCGAAGCGCAGCCGAGAAGCAGACCTGCAAGACAAGTCATCGTTGCAAAATGCCGCATTTGCTTGAACTTGGCGATGCCGCTGCGCACAATTCACCTCCGTAATGGGCCGGTAACGCCAGCGTCCGGCCACGGCGACAGCTTAGCCTATCGCCGCCTTTGCAAGAGCTGACGCCAACGCGTTCTGTCATGACCCTCGTCGCCTTCGGGCTCAACCACCTCACTGCGCCCGTCAACCTGCGTGAACAGGTTGCGTTCGACGGTGCCGCCGCCCGCGACGCAGTGTCCGAACTGCGCAAGCAGGCCGGCGTCGACGAGGCCATGATTCTCTCGACCTGCAACCGTACCGAGCTGTACTGCAGTGTCAGCGCCGGCGCCGAGCACGTACCCGTGCAGTGGCTGCATCGTCACCATCACCTGACCTCGGACAAGCTGACCGAGTTCCTCTACCGGCACGAAGAGGACGATGCGGTGCGTCACATCTTCCGCGTCGCCACCGGCCTGGACTCGATGGTGCTGGGCGAACCGCAGATCCTCGGACAGGTCAAGGACGCCTACCAGATCGCGCGGGACGTCAACGCCCTGGGCCCGCCCATGGAACGGCTTCTGCAGAACACCTTCGCCGTGGCCAAGCGCGTGCGCAGCGACACCCACATCGGCGCGCATTCGGTCTCGGTGGCCTTCACCGCCGTGCGGCTGGCCGAGCAGGTATTCACCGATCTGCGCGAGGCCTGCGTGCTGCTGGTGGGCGCCGGCGACACGATCGAGCTGGCCGCACGCCACCTGGTGGGCAAGAACGTCAAGCGCCTGCTGGTGGCCAACCGCACCCTGGAGAACGCACAGGAACTGGCCGGCCGCCATGGCGGCTACGCGCTGGCGCTGACCGACCTGGACAAGCACCTTTCCGAGGCCGACATCGTCATCAGCTCCACCGCCGCGCGCGAACCGGTGATCACCGCCGACATGGTCGAGGCGGCCATCGACAAGCGCCGCCGGCGCCCGGTGTTCATGGTCGACATCGCCGTACCGCGCGACATCGACCCCGCCATCGGAGAGATGCGCGACGTCTACCTGTACGGCATCGACGACCTGCGCCAGGTCATCGACGAGCACATGCGCTCGCGCGAGGCCGCCGCCAGCGAGGCGTCGGCCATCATCGACCTGCAGGTCGATCGCTACATGGGCTGGCGCCGTGCGCTGACCCTGCGCAATCCGGTGCTGGAACTGCGCGCCAGCGCCGAGAGCCATCGCGACGAGGTCCTGGACAGGGCCCGGGCCATGATCGCCAGCGGAAAGGACCCGGAACAGGCGCTCAACTTCCTGGCCAGGACGCTGACCAACAAGCTGCTGCACGCCCCCAGCGCCAGCCTGCGCGAGGCGGCCCTGTCCGGCGACATGGACCTGCTGCATGCGGCCGACCGCCTGTACGGACTCGACAGCGATCCCGACGCGTCCTAGCACCGCCGGTTCCGGCTACGGGCAATACCGCGCGAACCGGCTATCCTGTCGCATTCATCCGTGCACCGCCCTGCCCCATGACTCCATCGATCCGCCGCAAACTCCAGGAACTGGCCGAGCGCCACGAGGAACTCGGACTACTGCTGGCCCAGCCGGACGTGGCCGCCGATGCCGAGCGTTTCCGCGACCTGTCGCGCGAATACGCCCACCTGGAGCCGCTCGCCGCCGCCCTGCATGCGTATGAGGCGGCCGAGGGCGAGCTGCAGGACACGCGCGCCATGCAGGACGACCCCGACCCCGAGCTGAGCCGGGAAGCGGCCCGGGAGGTACGAGCGCTGGAGGCACGCCTGGAGACGCTGGACGCCGAGCTGCAGGTCCTGCTGCTGCCGTCCGACCCGCGCGACGAAGGCAACCTGTTCCTGGAAATCCGCGCTGGCACCGGCGGCGACGAGGCCGCGCTGTTCGCTGGCGACCTGTTCCGCATGTATGCGCGCTACGCCGAGCAGCGCGGCTGGAAGGTGGAGGTCGAGTCCGACCATCCCGGCGAGCACGGCGGACACAAGGAGATCGTCGCGCGCATCGTCGGTCGCGGCGCGTTCTCGCGACTGAAGTTCGAATCGGGCACCCACCGCGTGCAGCGCGTGCCGGAGACCGAGTCGCAGGGCCGCATCCACACCTCCGCCGCCACCGTCGCCATCATTCCCGAGGCCGCGGACATCGACGCGGTCCGAATCAACCCGGCGGACCTGCGCGTGGATACCTTCCGCTCCTCGGGCGCCGGCGGCCAGCACGTGAACAAGACCGACTCGGCCATCCGCATCACCCATCTTCCCAGCGGCATGGTGGTCGAGTGCCAGACCGAACGCTCCCAGCACGCCAACCGCGACAAAGCCATGAAACGCCTGCAGGCGCAGCTGCTGGAAGCCGAGCACGAGAAACAGGTGTCCGAGGAAGCGGCCTCGCGCAAGCTGCAGGTCGGCAGCGGCGACCGCAGCCAGCGCATCCGCACCTACAATTTCCCTCAGGGCCGCATCACCGACCATCGCATCAACCTGACCCTGTACAAGCTCGAGGAAGTACTGTCCGGGCAGCTGGACGAGATCCTCGACGCGCTGGCCCGCGAGGACCAGGCCGAGCAGATGCAGCAGCTGGCCGCGGGCGCCTGAATCACAAGCGCCCCCGGGGCTGCTAGGCTGGCATCGTACCGGCGCAGGGAAACCGGCCATGGATCGCGATCACTACGAGAAGGCACTGCACGCGCTGCAGCTGGAACTGGTCGGCGTCAGCCACTGGCTGCGTGCCAGCGGACACCGACTGATGGTCATCCTCGAAGGCCGCGACGCCGCCGGCAAGGGCGGCACCATCAAGGCCATCACCGAGCGCCTGGACACCCGCGGCTTCCGCGTGGTCGCCCTGCCCAAACCCAGCGACCACGAAGCCTCGCAGTGGTATTTCCAGCGCTACGCAGCCCACCTGCCGGCCGCCGGCGAACTCGTGCTGTTCGACCGCAGCTGGTACAACCGCGCCGTGGTGGAGCCGGCCATGGGCTTTTGCACCCAGGCGCAGTATGCGCAGTTCCTGGACACCTGCCCGGCCTTCGAGCGCATGCTGGCCGACGACGGCATCGTGCTGCTCAAGTACTGGCTGGCCGTCGACCAGGCCGAGCAGGAAAAGCGCTTTGCCGAGCGCGCCGAAGACCCGCTCAAGCGCTGGAAACTGTCGCCGGTGGACCTGGCATCGCGCGAGAAGTACGTCGAGATCGGGCGCCTGCGCGACATCATGCTCGAGCGCACCCATGCCGCGCACGCGCCCTGGTTCGTGGTCGACTTCAACAACCAGCGCCACGGGCGGCTGAAGCTGATCCGGCACCTGATCGACCAGTTGCCGGACACCGCCGTGCCCGACACCACCTTCGACCTGCCCCCGTTACCGGGGAAAAAGCATCGCGAGCGCCTGACCGATCCCTCGTTCTGGATCGAGGCCGACCGCACGCGCTGAACGCATCGCGATCAGCCGGTGCGGAAATCCGCAAGTCCGGAGGGAACGCCCGGCAAGCGCTCGACCGCGTCCACGCGCGCCGCCGGGGGACCGCGATGCAACCAGCGCTCGAGTGCGTCCAGTGCCGCCGCCTCGCCTTCCGCGCGTACTTCCACGCGACCGTCGGGCAGGTTCACGGCCGAACCGGCCAGGCCCAGGCGCTGGGCCTGCTCGCGGGTCGAGGCGCGGTAGAACACGCCCTGCACCCGACCCGACACCAGGAAGCGCGCGCAGGCCATGCCGTGCCTATTTGCCCTGGCCGATGACCTTGTCCAGGTCGGCCGGCGTGATCGGGCCGACGAAGCGCTTGGCCACGCGGCCGTCGGGCGCGATCAGATAGGTGGTGGGCAGGCCCAGCGGCGCGGCGAAAGCCGAGGGCGGGTTGGCCGGATCGACCTTGGCGACCGGGTAGCTCACCGGATGCTTGTTCAGGAAGGCCTTCAGGTCAGCATCGTCGGCATCCTGGAAGGCCAGGCCGATGGCGTCGACGTCGGCATGGTCTTTCACGAAACCGGAGATCGCCGGCATCTCGTGGATGCAGGGACGGCACCAGGTCGCCCAGTAGTTGACGATGACCCACTTGCCGCGATGCGCGGCCAGGTCGAACGAGGCACCGGACAGGGTCTGGACCTTGAGCACGGGCGTGTCGGAAGCCGCCGCGCGCGGTGCGGGGATCAGGCCGGCCATGAGCCACAGGCCGGCAAGGAAGATCGGGGAAAGACGTTTCATGGGGTTTCCGTGCTTGCTTGGCCTGGGCCGCGTTCGCTACCTGCGACGGCTTCGGCATCGGGGATCCGGAACAAGTCCGAAAGACGGGTGCCCAGCTCGCCGCGCAGCATCCGCGCCAGTTCGTCGAGCCGGACCCGCAGCGGCTCGGGAAGTCCCTCGCAGAACGGTTCCAGCACCGCCACGTCCAACGGCAGACGATAGCGCCCGGACTCGTAGATTTCCATCAGCGTTGCGGTGTCCAGGCTGCGCACCATGACCCAGGTGTCGTTCTCGGTGCGCTGGATCAGGCCGGCCGCGTGCAAGTCGCCGAGATAGCGCTGCAGCAGGTCGTCGGAGATGAACGAATCGCGCGCCAGCAGGCCACGCTCGTCCAGCGCGACTCCGCGACGCTGGGCAGCCACGAAATGCTCGAGCAGATGCATCAGGCCGAGGAACTCTGCGCCCTCGGGCAGGCGGTCCTCGCGCCGGCGGTAGTCGAACGCGCCCATCGAGGCGGTGATCGAGGCCCCCAGCAGCA
The DNA here is from genome assembly GCA_963817755.1 of uncultured Gammaproteobacteria bacterium. Lineage (GTDB taxonomy): Bacteria > Pseudomonadota > Gammaproteobacteria > Xanthomonadales > Rhodanobacteraceae > Oleiagrimonas. Next base: position 903,607 of record CAWFPB010000002.1, on the reverse strand, counting down.
CGATCGCCCAGGACAGGTAGATCCACACCAGGAAGATCGGCACCACTGCCAGCGCACCGTAGATCTCGCGGTAGGACGGCACGCTGCGCACATAGGCGGCAAAGGCCCACTTGGCCAGTTCGAACAGCAGCGCCGCCAGCAGCGCGCCGATCGCCGCCGCGCTCTTGGACACGCGGCGGTTGGGCACCATCACGTAGATCGCATACAGACCCAGCACGCTGACGATGAAAGGTAGCAGTTCCAGCACCCGGCGCTTGAGCTCCATGCCCTGGCTCACCCGGCCCACCAGCGGCAACGCCGCCAGGTAGGAGGTGAGCGTCAAACCGGCCACGATGAGGATCGGTCCGAGCGTCAGTGCCGCCCAGTACATCATGAAGCGCGACACCGTCGAACGCCGCGTCTGCACCCGCCAGATGCGATTGAAGCGCTCCTCGATGCTGGACATCATCATCAGCGCCGAAAGAAGCAGCACGAAGATCCCGATGCCGGTCAGCTTGCTGGCGTTGCCGGCGAATTCGAGCACGTACTTCTGCACCGCATCCCCGGCCGCAGGCACGAAATTGCGGAACACGAAATCGGTCAGCACGTCCCGCCAGTCGCTGAACACCGGCATCGCTGCGAGGATGCTGAACACGGCAACGGTCAGCGGCACCAGGGCGAACAGCGTGGTGTAGGAAAGCGCGCCGGCCGTCTCGAAGCACTTGTCGTCGACGAAACGCTGCCAGACGAAGCGCGCGAAGGCGATGAGGCGGTCCCTGTCGAAACGCCGGAACATGGCGATACCCCATTGCAATATCATGGATGGTCCTAGCGTACCGGACCTTGGGTACGCATCGTACGTTGCAGGAGATCCCATGGCGAAGGACATTCTGGTGCTCTACTACAGCCGCACCGGCCACACCGCACAACTGGCGCGCCTGATCGCGCGCGGCGTCGAGGAAGTTCCGGACATGCACGCACGCCTGCGCCAGGTGCCCCCGGTCGCGCCGGTCACCGAGGTGGCGCAGCCGCCGGAACCGGAGGACGGCGCACCCTATGTCACCCACGAGGATCTGGCCGCCTGCAGCGGACTGGCCCTGGGCAGCCCGACCCGCTTCGGCAACATGGCCGCGCCGCTCAAGCACTTCCTGGACACCACCGGAAGCGAATGGGCCTCGGGCGCCCTGTCCGGCAAGCCGGCGGCGGTGTTCACCTCCACCTCCACCATGCACGGCGGCCAGGAATCGACCTTGCTGTCGATGATGATCCCGCTGCTGCACCACGGCATGCTGATGCTCGGCCTGCCCTTCACCGAGTCCGCGCTCAATACCACCCGCACCGGCGGCACGCCCTATGGCGCCAGCCACCTTGCCGGCAAGCAGGGCGACCAACCCATCAGCGAGCACGAACGCGAGCTGGCGCGCGCCCTGGGAAGACGCCTGGCGGACGTGGCCCGCCGCCTGGAAGCCGGCGCATGAGCGCGCTCGAACTGAGCCCGCGACAGCGCCGCGCGCGCATCGCCGGGTACGCGGGATGGATCGGCCTGATCGTGCTGCAACCGGTCTGGCACCTGTGGCTGGCCCCGGATCCGCACGTGCCGCTGGCCGCGATGCTGGTGCTCTCGCTGCTGCCGCTGCTGCTGCCCCTGCTGGCCATCCGTCGTCCGCCGCGCGCCCTGCTGTGGGCCGGCATCGTGGCGCTGTTCTACTTCTCCCACGGCGTCGCCGAAGCCTGGTCGGTGCCGGCCGAACGCTTCCCGGCGATCGTCCAGATCGTCCTCAGCCTGCTGCTGATCCTTGCGCTGGGCGCCGGCGTGGAGCGCCGCGGCAGGCGCTGATCCGGCCGGGTGATGCCGGCCCGGGTCTATAATTGCCGTCTTGAACGCGCGTCCGGAACGACCATGGAATTCCTGCAAGAAGCACCCCGGCTGCCGCACCCCTACCGCGAGGACCGCCTGCTGCGCGCGCTGGTCGCCCGCCGGGTCCCGCAAGACCGGCGCCCGGGCCTGGAGGCCGACCTGGCCTCCCTGGGCGACTATGCCTGCATGACCTACGCGCGCCGCCAGGCCAGCCCGCGCCACGAACCGGTGCTGACGCAGTGGGGACCGTGGGGCGAGCGCCTGGACCGCATCGAACTGACCCCGGCCTGGCGTGAAGGTCCCGGACTGACCACGCGGCACGCGATCCTGGTCTCCGGGCACGATCCCGATGCCGGCGCACATGGCCGCCTGGAGCAGTTCGCACGGGTATACGTCTACCACCTGGCCAGCGAGTTCTACACCTGCCCGCTGGCCATGACCGACGGCGCGGCCACGGCGATCAAGGCGGCCGGCAACGAGGCCCTGGCCAAGCGCGCGCTACCGCATTTTCTCAGCCGCGATCCCGGCAATTTCTGGCTTTCCGGCCAGTGGATGACCGAGACCGCAGGCGGCTCGGACGTTGGCGGTACCGAAACCGTGGCGCGCCGCGATGCGGACGGCCGCTGGCGCCTGTACGGACGCAAGTGGTTCTCCTCCGCGGTCGTCGGCGAGGCCGCGCTGGCGCTTGCCCGTCCCGAGGGTGGCGAGGACCTGGCGCTGTTCTACGTCGAGACCAAGGACACGCATGGACACTGGCGCGAACTGCGCATCGACCGCATAAAGGACAAGCTCGGCACGCGCGAGCTGCCGACCGCGGAAGTGCACCTGGAAGGTCTGGCGGCCGAACCGGTGGCCGGACTCGAGCACGGCGTGCGCCATATCGCGCCGGTACTCAACATCACCCGCACCTGGAATGCGGTCTGCGCCGTGGCGACCATGGCGCGCTGCGTGGCCCTGGCGCGCGACTACGCCACCCGTCGCCGGGCCTTCGGCAAGCCGCTGATCGAGCAGCCGCTGCACGCGCGCACCCTGGCCGACATGCAGGCCGGCTTCGAGGCCGCCTTCGCGCTCACCTTCCACGTCGCCGCGCAGCTGGGCCGCGTCGAGCACGGCCAGGCCTCGGCCGACGAGGCCGCCGCGCTGCGGCTGCTGACGCCGCTGGCGAAGCTGTGGACCGGCAAGCTGTCGGTGGCCATGGCCTCGGAGACGCTGGAATGCTTCGGCGGCGCCGGCTACGTCGAGGACACCGGCCTGCCGCAACTGCTGCGCGACGCACAGGTGTACCCGATCTGGGAAGGCACCACCAACGTGCTGTCGCTGGACACCCTGCGCGCCCTGGCCGGCAGCGGACTGGAGCCATTGCGCAATGAAATCGACCGCTGGCTGCACGCCGCGGCGCACGCGCAGGCGCTCAAGCAGGTCGGCGCCGCCATGGATCGCGCTGCGGCCTTCCTCCAACGCCATGCGCAAGACCGCGATGCCCTACAGGCCGGCGCCCGCGGCCTGGCCCTGACCCTGGCCCGCTGCAGCGCCGCGGCACTGCTGGCCGAGCAGTCCACCTGGGCCGCCGGACAGGGCGATCCGCGCCCACGTGCGGCGCTGGAGACCTTCCTCGCGCTGGGCGTGGATCGCCTGGGCGGGGATGCACCCGATCCGGGCGCGCTGCTGGACTGACGCGGCACGCTCCTCACAACACGCAACCACGAAACCACCAGGACCCGTATCGACATGCAGCACCTGACCATCGTCACCACCGGCGGCACCATCGACAAGATCTATTTCGACGCCAAGTCGGATTACCAGATCGGCGCCCCGCAGATCGGCGAGATCCTGACCCAGCTGGGCGTCGGCTTCCGCTTCGAGGTGATCTCGATCCTGCGCAAGGACAGCCTGGACATCACTGACGAGGATCGCCGGCTGATCCGCAGCACCATCGAGGCACAACCGCATCGCCACGTCCTGGTCACCCATGGCACCGATTCGATGGTCGACACCGCGCGCATGCTCGGGGACATCGAGGGCAAGACCATCGTGCTGACCGGCGCGCTGAATCCGGCCCGGTTCCAGGGCTCGGACGCGGTGTTCAACATCGGCTGCGCCGTCGGCGCCGTGCAGAGCCTGGGCGACGGGGTCTGGATCGCCATGAACGGACGCATCTGGGACCCCGAACGGGTGCGCAAGAACCGCGATGCCAACCGTTTCGAGGCCGTGGGCGCGCCGGCCGCATCCTGAACGAAGGTGCCCGGCCGAGATCACGACCGGGCACCATTCAACCCTCCTTGGTAGCAACATCCCTGTCCGGCCTGGGGGAGGCCATGATTCCCTTTCCACCCACGCGCGATCCATGCGCGTGCAAGCCTGGAACAGATGCGCCCGTCCGACGCCCCAGAAGAGGCGCCAGCGTCGAAAATCACGCTAGTACCGCGGCGGGGTGCCCGCAATAGGAAAAAGTATGCCCCCACGGCTAGCTACGCCACTGCGGGCACGGACGGGAAACGCAGGGCGCGAAAGCGCTTCAGCCGCGCGGTTTGAACAGGCTCACCTGGCGCGGGCGGAACAGCCAGCCGATCAGTGCCAGCATCAGCAGGATCGGCGGTGCCCAGTACACCAGCCCCATCATCGTGTGGACCACGCCGTTCGAGGCGCTGTCCAGCAGATGCAGCGCCACCCCCGGGTTGCGACGGATCGACACATAGGCTTGCGCCCACGTCGAGGACGCCAGGTCGTCGGCCACGCCCTGCATGAACGGGGTGTAATGCAGGATGTGCCCGCCCAGGATCAGGTAGGTGTGGGTCAGGGGTGATTCCGCACGGGCCTGGGCGGCCACGGCAACGCCGACGCCGCCCACGCGTCGCAATCCGGCAAAGGCGTAGAAATTCACCAGCAGGGCCAGAACCGCCAGCACCGTCAACCATCCGTACCAACGCAGCTTCATCGTTCGTCACTCCATGGAACCTGGCTGTGGTTTGCATCGGATCGCGCGTGCGGGCCATCCCTGCACCCGACCTACGTCGATCCGGGGTCCGTCAAGGCGACCGGACCGGCCCCGGGATTCAGAGCATGCCGGTTTCCAGCTTGGCCGCGTCCGACATCATGGACTGGTTCCAGGGCGGATCAAAGACCAGGTCCACATCGGCCTCGGCCACGGTGGGGATCAGTTCCAGCTTGGTGCGCACGTCGTCGACCAGGATGTCGCCCATCCCGCAGCCCGGTGCGGTCAGGGTCATCTTCACGTAGACGTGGCGCTCGTCGCGTTCGTCTTCGCCGTGGTCCAGGCTGACATCGTAGACCAGCCCGAGGTCGACTACGTTGACCGGGATCTCCGGGTCGAAGCAGGTTCGCAACTGCGACCAGACCAGTTTTTCCACGTCCTCGTCGCTGGCGTCCTCGGCCAGTTCGATCGGCGGCGGGGGCTCCTTGCCCAGGGCATCGGCATGCTGGCCGGCAATCCGGAACAGGTTGCCTTCCACATACACCGTGAAGCTGCCGCCCAGCGCCTGGGTGATGTAGCCGATCTGGCCGGCAGGCAGCGTCACCGTCTCACCCACGGGAACCATCACCGCCTCGCAATCGCGCTGCAGGGTGAAGGGCTCGCTGCTGAGACTGAATCCGGACATGCCTACCTCGATCGATACCAGTCCGTCCATTATGCCATGCGTGCCCCCGGGACCGACACGACGACCCGGACAGGGACGGTGCTGAAGTGGCGCTATCATGCCCCGGACAGGCCAAGGAAAATTCCATGAACGCACAGGCATCCGAACCGACCGAACTCGATCCCGCCCGCTCCACGTCGATCGGCGCCTTGCTGATGGCTGCATTCGGCACATGCATGATCGCGCTGGCGATCGGCGCCCTGTGGCTGGTGCTGTACCTGGCCTTCCCGCGGCTGCATGCCGAAACCTGGCTGGCGCTGCCGTTGGGACTGCTGCTGGGACCGCTCATTCGCGGCTGGATCATCGATGCGCGCTGGCCGGCAGCGGTGCTGGCGACCCTGGCCATGTTGCTGGCCGCCGCCTACATGCGCGTGCTGCTGGTGGCCAGCGACTTGGCGGGTAGTTTCGGCATGGGCTTCATGCAGGCCCTGCGACACGCAGGTGCCGGCATGCTGATGCATCTGTCCTGGCTGTCGCTCGACCCAGGCGACATGGCTGTGTACGCACTGGCCGCAGCACTCGCCGGCACGCTGGCCTGGCGCATGCGCCCGCGCCCGAAAGGCTCCCGTAGTAGCGGCTAGCCGTCCAGGCTCTTCAGTTCGCTGACCAGCTGGGAGGCCATGGCCTGGCCGTCGCCGTACAGCATGCGCGTATTGTCGGCATAGAACAGCGCATTCTCGATACCGGCAAAGCCCTTGCCTCGACCGCGCTTGATGACGATGGTCTGCCGGGCCGAAACCACGTCCAGCACCGGCATGCCGTAGATCGGCGAGGATGGATCGGTCTTGGCCACCGGATTGACCACGTCGTTGGCGCCGATCACCAGCGCCACGTCGGTACTGGGAAACTCCGGATTGACGTCCTCCATGTCCTCGATGAGATCGTAGGGCACGCCGGCCTCGGCCAGCAGCACGTTCATGTGCCCGGGCATGCGCCCGGCCACCGGATGGATGGCGAAACGCACCTTGACCCCGCGCTCGATCAGCTGGCGCGCCAGCTCCCACACCTTGTGCTGGGCCTGCGCCACGGCCATGCCGTAGCCGGGCACGATCACCACGCGCTCGGCATAGGCCATCATCACCGCCGCGTCGGAAGCCTCGATCTCCTTCAGCGAACCGCCGATTTCCTGCGCCGGTCCGGTGGACGCGCCGAAGCTGCCAAAGAGCACGTTGCCCAGCGAGCGATTCATCGCCTTGGCCATCAGCTGGGTCAGCAGCGTACCGGCCGCGCCCACCACCGTACCGGCGATGATCATGGCCTCGTTCTGCAGCACAAAGCCCTCGAAGGCCACCGCCAGTCCGGTCAGCGCGTTGTACAGCGAGATCACCACCGGCATGTCGGCGCCGCCGATGGGCAGGGTCATCAGCAGGCCGAAGACCAGGGCCAGCGACCAGGAACGTACCGATCACGACCATGGCCGGTGGCGCGAACACCAGCATGCCACCGAGCACCAGCGCGGCGGCCAGCACCAGCAGGTTGAACACCTGCTGGCCCGGGAACACGAAACGCTTGTCCATCCAGCCCTGCAGCTTGGCAAAGGCGATCAGCGAACCGGAGAACGACACCGCGCCGATCAGCACGCCGAGCACGGCCAGGGTCTGCGCCGCCGGCTGCATGCCATCCGCGCCGTGCACGGCCATGCGGGCCGCGGCGACCAGCTCGACCACGCCGATGGCGGCCGCCGCGCCGCCGCCCATGCCGTTGTACAGGGCCACCATCTGCGGCATGGCGGTCATCGCCACGCGGCGACCGGTCCACCAGGCCGGGATGCCGGCCACGGCGATGGCCAGCAGGATCAGCCAGCGATGTTGCATGCCCGGCAAGGCGAACGTGGCGCCGACCGCGATCAGCATGCCCACGCCGGCCCAGACCACACCTGCGCGAGCCGTGCGCGGCGAACTCATGCGCTTGAGCCCGAGGATGAACAGCAATGCGGCCAGGAAATAGCAGGCGCGGATCAGATCAGGCAGCCAGTGGGCGATCGATGCGGCGTTCATTCGCTGCCCTCCCCGCCCTTGCCGCCGGGCTTGCTGGTCTTGAACATCTCCAGCATGCGCTCGGTCACCACGTACCCGCCCACGGCGTTGCCCGCCGCCAGCACCACGGCGATGAAGCCGATGGCGGTCTGCAGCGACGTCTCAGCGTGTCCCAGGGCCACCATCGCTCCCACCAGCACGATGCCGTGCACGAAGTTGGAACCGGACATCAGCGGCGTATGCAGGATCACCGGCACCCGGGCGATGATCTCGTACCCGGTGAACGCCGCCAGCATGAAGATGTACAGTGCAAGAAACCCGTCGATCATCGGTGCCCCCGAGCGTGGATGCGAAAAGGCCTGCCGGGCCATCATACGGGATGCAGCGACCGGCACCAGCCCCCGGCCGCCCCGGGTCTGTCAACCGATCGGCGGATCGTGCGTTTACGGATGGTAGATGTGAACACGGAACCGGGTGATGATGTCGAACAGGTCCAGGAATTCATGGACATGAGCAGCACCGCCTCCCTGGCCGACAGCGGCGAACGGGTGCGCGAGGTGCCGGCGACCCTGGACCTGTTCCTGGCCCGGATCGAGCGCCGGGCCTGGCGCATGGCGCGGCTCGCCCTGGGTGATGCGGAAGAGGCCCACGATGCGGTCCAGGACGCCATGCTTCGACTGGTGCGCAGTTACCGCGACAAGCCGGCCGAGGAATGGACCCCGCTGTTCTGGGGCATCCTCAGGCGCCGCATCACCGACCTGCAGCGTCGCCGCAAGGTGCGCTCGATCATGGTGGGCTGGCTGGGTGGCGGCCGCAACGATGACGGCGAGGAGATGCCGGCCTGGGAACCGGCCGACCATGGCCCGGGCCCGCAGCGCACGCTGTCCGACCAGCAGGCCTGGGAGGCCGTGGGCGAGGCTGTGCAGGGCCTGCCGCAACGCCAGCGCGAAGCGTTCATGCTGCGCACGCTGGAACAACTGAGCGTGGCCGAGACTGCCGCGGCCATGGGCTGCTCCGAGGGCAGCGTGAAGACCCACCTCTCGCGCGCCCTGGGAAACCTTCGTGATGTACTGGAGGACTGGCAATGAGTCCGCAAACCGAACACGACTTCGAAGACCGTCTGCGGGCGCTCTACCGGCGCACCGCCGACGAGGTCGACACCGCGGCCGCCGCACGCCTGCGCGAGAGCCGCCGGCGCGCCCTGGAAGCCGCCGGACAGCCGCGCCTGTTCCGCTGGCTGATGCCGATGGGCGCCGTGGCCGCCTGCCTGCTGGCCGTGGTGGTGATCTGGCCGTCCAATTCACGGCATGCCGTGCCGACCGGCACCGGCAGCCGCGTGAGCACGACCGACACCAGTCTGCCCCCGGATCCGGAGGGTGCCGATCCGGCGATGTACCAGGACCTGGACTTCTACGCCTGGCTCGCCGACCAGCCGTCCACCACCCATCACGCCCGTCGCGGAGGCTGATGACCATGCTGCGTGCAACGATCGTTTTGGGCGCACTGCTTGTCCTGAACGCACTGGCTCCCGCTGCCTCCGCAACCGGACAGCCCCTGCAACGCCCGGCGGCCATGCGCGACCAGGGACAGGGCGTGCCCTGGCAGCGGCTCGACCCCGAGACCCGGCACATGCTCGAGCCGCTGAGGCCGCGCTGGAACCGCATGACGCCCCAGCACCAGCAACGCATGCTGGAACGGGCGCGCAAGTGGTCGAAGCTGCCGCCCCAGCGCCAGGCACGCATCCGCGAGCGCATCGCGCGCTGGGAACGCATGACGCCCGAGCAGCGCCGCGAGGCGCGTCGCAACCACCGCCGTTTCGAGCACATGTCGCCGAGCGAGCGGCGCGCCCTGCACCGCGCCTACGAACGCTTCCAGTCGCTGCCCCCGCGCCAGCGCGAGGAACTCAAGCGGCGCTGGCGGCACATGACGCCCGAGCAGCGGCGCCAGTGGATGCGAGAGCATCCGCCGGGCGGATCGAGCGGCAACTGAGGCGCATTGGCATTCCGGGCTCAACCCGGAGACCGCACCTCGCCGTCCCGCACGACGCAGCTGCGCGACACCAGTTCGTCCTCGAAATCGGGCGCCAGCCCGTCCTCGCCGACCAGCAGGGCGGTGAAGTGCTGCAGGTTGCGGGAAAACATCTGCGAGGCGTGGAAGGCCGCACCCGAGGCCAGGTTCAGCGGGCCGAGCACGGTGCGCCCCTGGTGGTCGACATGCTCTCCGGGCACGGTCAGCTCGCAGTTGCCGCCGCTCTCGGCAGCTAGATCCACGATCAGCGCGCCCGGCTTCATGCCATCGACCATGGCCGTGGAAAGGATCTTCGGCGCCGGGCGCCCCGGCACCGCCGCGGTGGTGACCACCACGTCCAGGGTCGCCAGGTGATCGGCCAGGGCCTGCTGCTGTGCCGCGCGTTCCTCGGCGGTCAGCTCGCGCGCATAGCCGCCCTCTCCGGCGGCACTGACGCCCAGCTCGAGGAATTTCGCACCCAGCGACTGCACCTGCTCGCGGGTCTCGCTGCGCACGTCGTAGCCCTCCACCTGCGCGCCCAGGCGCCGCGCCGTGGCAATGGCCTGCAGTCCGGCCACGCCGGCGCCGATGACCAGCACCTTCGAAGGACGGATGGTGCCCGCAGCCGTGGTCAGCATGGGAAAGAACTTCGGGCACTGCTCGGCAGCGATCAGCATCGCCCGGTAGCCGGCCACCGCCGCCTGCGAACTGAGGATGTCCATGGCCTGGGCCCGGGTCGTGCGCGGCAGCCGTTCCAGCGCAAAGGCCTGCACGCCCTGCCCGGCCAGTTGCTCGAGTTCGTCGGCATGACGCTGCGGTTGCAGCTGCCCGACCAGCACGCACCCGGTGCGCAGGCCACGCAGTGCCTGCGCCGAGGGCATCTGCACGCACCACAGCACGTCCGCACGCGAGGCGACGGCCTCGGCCGTATCGAAGCCCACCCCTTCGTAGGCCGCATCGGGGAATCCCGCCGCCTCGCCCGCACCGCGTTCGAGCATCACCTCGACGCCCGTGGCGCGCAGCTTCTGTGCCACTTCCGGAACGATGGCCACGCGCCGCTCCCCGGGAGCGGTTTCGCGAAGGGCCGCAACTGTGACCGTCATGCTCGCCTCCCCATGCCGTTGTGCGAGCATCGTACACGATGGCACGGGCCTGCACGCAGGCTCGACGCATTGCCGATACACTGCCCGGGCGTATGGTCCGGCAACCTGGGAGCGCAATCGAAGTGATGGATGCAGATCGACTGATGCAGCAGGCATTGCAAGCGCGCGAGCGGGCCTATGCGCCGTACTCGAACTTCCGGGTCGGCGCCGCCCTGGAAACCCGCGACGGCCGGGTGTTCCACGGCTGCAACGTGGAGAATGCCGCCTACGGCCTGTGCAACTGCGCCGAACGAACGGCGCTGTTCAGCGCCATCGCCGCCGGCTGCCGGCCCGGTGACATCGTTCACCTGGCCGTGGTCGGCGATACCGAGCAACCGGTCAGCCCCTGCGGCTCCTGTCGCCAGGTCATGGCCGAACTGATCGGCTCCGATATCCCGGTGCTGCTGGGCAACCTGCATGGCACGCTGCGCAGGACCACCGTCGGCGCCCTGATACCCGACGCCTTCCAACTGCCCGCCTCCTCCCATACCCCGACATGAACGACGAAACACCGAACAACGACCCGCTTCACGTGCTCAACGAACGCTGCTCGGTCCCCTCGCGCCAGCTTGCGCCCCCCGGACCCGACGCCGACGAACTCGAACGCCTGCTTGCCGCTGCCATCCGCGTACCCGACCACGGCAAGCTCACGCCCTGGCGCCTGATCACGCTCGAGGGCGAGGACAAGCTGGCATTCGGCCGCCGGCTGCTGGACATCGCGGTGCGCAAGGACCCCGACCTGCCGCCCGCGCGCCGCGACAAGGAAAGCCGGCGCTACACCTTCGCGCCGCTGGTGGTGGCGGTCATCGCCCGCGTGCAGGAAGGACGCATCCCCGAGCAGGAACAGCTCCTGTCCGCCGGCTGCGTGGCCTACAACCTGCTGCTGGGCGCGCAGGCCATGGGCTACGGGGCGCAGTGGCTCACCGGCTGGGCCGCCTACGACCGCGACGCCGCGGCCCTGCTGGGCCTTTCCGACGACGAACGCGTGATCGGCTTCGTGCACATCGGCACCCCACAGCTGGAGGTCCCGAGCCGGGATCGCCCGCCGCTGGAACGGATCGCGAGCACCTGGACGCCGTGAGCGGCCGCGACACGCCCTCGCCCAAGCCGGCCTACCTGGTCGACGGCAGCCTGTACGTGTTCCGCGCCTGGCACTCGATGCCGGACGATTTCCGCGACACCGAAGGCCAGCCGGTCAACGCCGTGCACGGCTACACACGCTTCTTGTGCGAACTGATCGAACGCGAGCGGCCCGAGCACATCATGGTGGCCTTCGACGCCTCGCTGACCACCTCGTTCCGCAACAACCTGTACCCGCCCTACAAGGCCAATCGCGACCTGCCGCCGCCCGACCTGGAACGCCAGTTCGCGCTGTGCCGGGCCGTCACCGCCGCCATGGGCGTGACCGTGCTGGCCGACCACACCTTCGAGGCCGACGACCTGATCGGCTCGATGCTGTGGACGCTGCGCGCCCAGGGCATCGACAGCGTGATCGTCTCCGCTGACAAGGATTTCGGTCAGCTGCTCGGCGAGCACGACCGGCAGTGGGATTTCGCCCGCAACCGTCGCTGGGGGCCGGGCGGCGTGCACGAAAAACTCGGCGTGCATCCGCACCAGGTGGCCGACTACCTGGCACTGACCGGCGATGCCGTGGACAACATCCCCGGCGTGCCCGGCGTCGGCGCCAAGACCGCCGCGGCGCTGCTGGCCCATTTCGGCGACCTGGAGTCGCTGCTCGATCGCGTCGAGGAAGTACCGTTCCTGCGCATCCGCGGCGCCGCGGCCTGCGCCCGGCGACTGCGCGAACACGCCGACATGGCACGCCTGTTCGCGCGCATCACGCGCATCGCCCTGGACGCGCCCGTGCCCGAACAGGCCGACGTGCTGCGTCGCCGGTCCACCGACCGCGCGCAACTGGAAAACCTGTGCGAACAGCTGCGATTCGGCCCGCTGACCCGTACCCGCCTCCACGCCCTGGATGGATCTTCCGCATGACCTCGCAAGCCGACCCGGAAACGCCCGAGACCCTGTACCGCGGCTGCTGGCTGACCCTGCGCCGGCGCGGCCACTGGGAGTACGTCGAGCGCAACAACCCCGGCGGCGCGGCGATCATCATCGCGGTCACGCCGGAGGACAAGGTGCTGTTCGTCGAGCAGTACCGCGTGCCGATCGCGTGCAGGACCATCGAGATGCCGGCCGGCCTGGTCGGCGACCTCGCCGAACAGGCCGACGAGGACGCACTGGTGGCCGCCCGGCGCGAACTGGAGGAAGAAACCGGCTATGCCTGCGAGAAGGTCGAATACGTCCACGCCGGACCGTCCTCGGCCGGCATGAGCACCGAGATGATGGTGTTCGTGCGCGCCTCCGGACTGCACCGCACCGGACCGGGGGGCGGCGACGAGAGCGAGGACATCACGGTGCACGAGATTGCGCGCACCGAAGCCGGTGCGTGGCTGGTGGAGATGGCCGGCAAGGGCTATTCCATCGATCCCAAGCTGTTCGCCGGCCTGTGGTTCCTGGAACACCCGGAGGCGTTCGGCTGATCCGCCCTCGTGCGGGCCGGAAGCCTCAACCCTCCGGCAGGCGCTCGTACATGCGCCAGGCGGTGATACCCAGCGACAGCAGGGCGCCGCCGACCAGCAGCACGCCGATGTCGATGCGGGCCGGCAGCCACATCACGCCGCTCAAGCCACAGACCAGGGTGACGGCCATGCCCAGCGCTGGCAGCACGCCCGCTCGCCGCACCGGCGCACCCTCCAGCAGGACCCTCGCTCCGACCACCGCCAGCACCATCGCCAGCACCCGCCAGACCCAGGGCAGGAACGGCGGGTCCGGCAGGTCCGGTTGCAGGTCCATGACCTGGAGCCGGCCGACCTGCAGCTGGAAACCGGATCCATCCTTCACGCCCTGGGCCGGCACCAGCGTGCCGTCCTGGTTCTGCGCGATGATGGTCACCACCTGGTCCGGCGCCCCGCGCCAGCTCACCCGCACGTCGCCCAGTTGCGGCGAATCCGGATCCTCGCTGGTCATCAGCGCTCCCTTGTACGTGCGGAAGCTGGCCGCCAGGTTGGGATGCAGCTGGCTGAAATCGGGGGTGACGTCCTTGCGGCCGGGCATGGCCAGGACCAGCTTGCGGCTGAGCAGGAATCCGTCCAGGCGCACTTCGCCGGCCAGATAGCGAGCGCTGCCGAACGGCATCGCCGCGGGATTCCGATGATGGGCGGGTTGATCGAAAATGCTCGAATCGACCGGATGGTCGACCCATTCCAGCTCGTAGGAGGTCGAGCCCGCATATTCGATCTGGCGCCACTGGAACATCTCGGTGACCCGCCACAGGATCGGCACGTCGGCGCGCACCCCGAACTGGCGATCGACCGCCGGCTTGACGATGCGCGGCCTGCCCGAGACCAGCACCATCTCGCCGTCGTTGCCACTGCCCGGCCCGGTATGAGTGGCATCAACGACCACCCCGCCGTGTCGCATCGCGGCCGCGCGATACGTCAGCACGCGGCTTTCGTTGCCGGCCAGGATGGCCATGGCCACCAGCAGCAGCGTGCTGCCGCCGAGCAACATCCACAACGGCCTGGCGTCGCGCTTCATCGAAAAATCCGCCCGTGCATCCCCCTGGTGACCGCGCTCACCATACCTCGCCGGCCAGCGTCTGGCACGCCTCGGTACAGGCAAAGCGACCGCGCTCGTCGCGCGTCAGCCGCGCCATGGCGCACTCGGCATCATGGGTGAAGTACAGGCGCACGTCACGTTCGAGCATGTCCTCGAGGAACACCCGCTTCTCGTCGATCAGGCATTCCGGGTAGCGGTCGTAACCCATGGTGATCGGTACGTGCACCCAGGGTCGGCCGGGAATCAGGTCGGCGCAGAACACCAGGCCGCCGTCCCCGCCGATTTCCGACAGCATCAGGCCGGGCGTGTGACCCTGCGAATAGTGGAAGCGCACCGCGTCGCCCAGGCGCCGGGAATGTTCACCATCGACCAGCTCCAGCCGTCCGCTGTCCTGCAGCAGGCCGGGAAGCTCCGGAATGAACGAGGCACGGTCGCGTGGATGCGGATGGCGGGCACGCTGCCAGTGTCCGCTACTGACCAGGAACGTCGCGTTGGGGAACAGCAGCCGCGGATTCGCACCCTTCCTGCCAGGCCTCGAGCAGGCCCCCGGCGTGGTCGAAATGCAGGTGCGAGAGCACCACCACGTCGATGTCCTCGTGCGACACGCCGGCCTCGGCCAGCGATTCGAGCAGCACGTGGCGCGACTCGACCACGCCATAACGCTCGCGCAGTTTCGGTTCGAAGAAGGCCCCGATGCCGGTTTCGAACAGCACCGTGGCGCCGTCCAGGTCCTTGACCAGCAGGCAGCGGCAGGCCAGCGGGATGCGGTTGTGCTCGTCCGGCTCGACCCAGCGCGACCACAGTGCCTTCGGTGCATTTCCGAACATCGCACCGCCATCCAGACGCTGGGTATTTCCGGGCATCGACCACAGTTGCATGTGTGACCTCGCTTGATAAGGGGCGAGAGCGCGCGGCGCGGGCCTGGACCTCAGCCGACCTCGCTCATCAGCGCACGGTACTTGCGCTGGAGCTGCTCGGCGGTCTCGACGTGACCGGGATCCTTGGGGATGCACTCGACCGGGCACACTTCGACGCACTGCGGCTCGTCGAAATGCCCCACGCACTCGGTACAGCGGTCCGGGTCGATCTCGTAGTACTCCTCGCCCAGCGAAATCGCCTGGTTCGGACATACTGGCTCGCACACGTCGCAATTGATGCAGGTGTCGAGAATCTTCAGTGCCATGGGTCGAACAACGGTCAAGGGACCGCCCGCGGCAACCATGGCCGCGGGCAGGACCCGTGAAAGTCTTACATCTGGGCGAAACGGAAGGTTGCGCCGGTCGGCTTGACCACCTTGGCCACCTGGTCCTCCTGGGCCTTGTCGCCCACGAACACCACGATGACCTTGTTCAGCGAGCCCGGCTTGGCATCCTGGAAGGCCTGCTCGACCAGGTCCGCGGTCTGCGTCGAGGACGGACCGGCAAAAGCCATCAGGTAGCCCGGCAGCACGCCGCGGGCGATGGTGTCGCTGACATTGTTCAGCTGGCGCTGACGCTCGGCGGCATCCTTGTCGCTGTCGCCCGGAGCGACGTAGTAGACGTAGGGCTGGTCGCCGGTCATGCCCTTCATGTAGTTGCCGTCCTGCAACACCTGGCCCAGGTAGGCCTGCCACGCCGGCTTGTTCTCGGGGTTGGTCGGCTTGGTCAGCTTCGCGGCCTGCTGGGTCTGTTGCGCCTCACCGCCCTTCTTGCCGCAGGCCGAAAGGGTGAACACTCCAGCCAGGGCCAGCATTGCGATGATTGCCAGTTTGCGCATTGTCGTCACCTTGGTTGTCGAACACATTACGCAAGCATAGCGCGGTTGCTCAGCCGGGTGTATTCCAGCGTGCCTGCAATGCCTGCTGTACCAACGGGTGCACGAATTTGCTGACGTCGCCGCCGAGACGCGCAATCTCGCGCACCAGCGAGGAGGAGATGAAGCTGTACTGCTCGGCCGGGGTCAGGAACAGGGTCTCGGCCGTGGGGATCAGGTGGCGGTTCATGCTCGCCAGCTGGAACTCGTATTCGAAATCGGAGACCGCGCGCAGACCGCGCAGGATCACTCCGGCACCGATGTCCCGCACCAGGTTCGCGAGCAGGGTATTGAAGCCGCGAACCTCGACATTTTCCAGCCCTTCCAATGCCTTGCGCGCCATATCGATGCGCTCCTGGAGACTGAAGCAGGGCCCCTTCCCGCGACTGTCGGCAACCGCGACCACCACGCGGTTGAACAGCGGCGCGGCCCGCGCCACCAGGTCGGCATGACCGTTGGTGATCGGGTCGAATGTTCCGGGATAGACGGCCACGCGGGTCGCGGAGGCGTCGGTCGTAGGCATGTCACGGGAACCTTGCGGCAGCGTGCCGCGATGTCAATGTCCTGCCGGTAAGCACGCGCTTCGCGCGCCGGCGCAATGCATATCAGTCTAGCCCATCGCCTTTCGCGCGACGATAAAGCGCATACCGCACCTCGCCGGCGACGCGTTCGCGATGCGGTCTCCACGATGCCGGAACATCGGGGACATGGCCGGCCGGGGACTCGACGTAGATCCAGGCACCCGGCCGCAGCCAGCCGCCCTCCTCCAGCCGCTGCGCCACTGGGGTCCACCACTCGCGGGCAAACGGGGGATCCATGAACACGATGTCGAACGGCTCGGGGGTGCCGTCGAGAAACGCCAGCACGTCGGCCCGCTGCACCCGACCCCGGTCCTGCCTGAGTCGCGCCAGGTTGGCATCGAGCAGGCGCG
Source organism: uncultured Gammaproteobacteria bacterium (assembly GCA_963817755.1). Classification (GTDB taxonomy): domain Bacteria; phylum Pseudomonadota; class Gammaproteobacteria; order Xanthomonadales; family Rhodanobacteraceae; genus Oleiagrimonas. Next base: position 886,646 of record CAWFPB010000002.1, on the reverse strand, counting down.
CGGCGTCCCGGTCCTGCTCGATGAACAGCGCCTCCGCCGCCCCGCGCGAGAGCGCCTCGATGCCGAGCGCCCCGGTGCCGGCGAACAGGTCCAGGCAGCGCGCCCCGTCCAGCACCGGCTGCAGCCAGTTGAACACGGTCTCGCGCACGCGCGCCGGCGTGGGACGCAGGCCCGGCGCGTCGCCCACCGCGAGCAGCGAACCGCGCAGGCGGCCGCCGAGGATGCGCACCTTGCCCGGTCCGCGGGCTGCAGGCCGCTTCATCGTTGGTTCCCGCACACCGTGCTGCGGCCGCGACGCTCAGCTTTCATCAGGGTTCCGGGTGGTAGCATGACGCCCCGGATTGTCGTCATTCCCACCCCCATGCTCAAGTTCCTGAAGAAGAAGAAAGACACCGGCGCCGACAAGGCCGACCGCCCCGAGGCCGACGCAGACGAAGCCGCTCGCGATTCCACGATGCCCGCTCCCGCGGATGCCCCGGAAAGTGGCGCGGACACGTCGTCCCGGTCGTGGCGCGCGCGCTTGTCCGGCAGCGGCATCGCGCGCGGCCTGGGCGGACTGTTTCGTCGCCACGCCCAGCTGGACGATGCCCTGCTCGACGAACTGGAAACCATCCTGCTGACCTCCGACGTCGGCGTCACCGCCAGCACCACGTTGGTCGAGGACCTGCGCCAACGCATGCGCAAGCGCGAGTTCGCCGATGCCGCGGCGCTGCGTCGAGCGCTGCGCCAGGACCTGCTGGACATCCTCGAGCCGGTGGCCGCACCGCTCGACCTGGATACGCACAAGCCGTTCGTGCTGCTGGTGGTCGGCGTCAACGGCGTGGGCAAGACCACCACCATCGGCAAACTGGCCCATCACTGCCGCAACCAGGGCCGCTCGGTGATGCTGGCGGCCGGCGACACCTTCCGCGCCGCCGCCGTCGAGCAGCTCCAGACCTGGGGCCAGCGCAACGACGTGCCGGTGATCGCGCAGGGCCAGGGCTCGGACTCGGCCAGTGTCATCTTCGATGCCCTGCAGGGCGCAAGGGCGCGCAACACCGACCTGCTCATCGCCGATACCGCCGGTCGCCTGCACACCCAGGGCGGCCTGATGGACGAACTGGGCAAGATCGCCCGCGTGCTCAAGAAAATCGACGCCGACGCGCCCCACGAGGTGCTGATGGTGATCGACGGCACCACCGGCCAGAACGCGGTCAGCCAGGTGCGCCAGTTCCACCAGGCCATCGGCGTCACCGGCCTGGTCGTGACCAAGCTCGATGGCACCGCCCGTGGCGGCGTGGTGTTCGCGCTGGCACGCGAGTTCGGCTTGCCGATCCGCTTCATCGGGCTGGGCGAGGGCATCGCCGATCTCCGACCCTTCGATCCCGCGGCCTACGTCGACGGCCTGTTGCCCGCCGGGGAAGACGGCACCGCATGAGCCGCCGGCTGCGCATCACGCTGATCGCCATATCCGCCACCGTCCTGGTGGTCCTGGCGTCGGCGCTGGTGCTGGCCTACGTGATGCTGCGCCCCGAACGCTTCACCCGAAGCCTGCGTGCAAGTGCAAGCGAAGCCGGACTGGAACTGAACCTGACCGCTCCCGCCCACCCCACGCTGTGGCCCCGCCCCGGGGTGCGCCTGGAGGGCCTGCAACTGTTCGTACAGGGCCAGTCCAATCCGTTGCTGGTCGCCGATGGCGGTCGCATCGTGGTGCCCTGGCGTACCGTGCTCGGCGGCGATGCCGCCATCACCACGCTGGAAGTGGATGCCCCGCGACTGGACCTGGGCCAGCTGCAGCGGGCGTTGGCCAACCTGCCAGTCGCCAGCGGCCAGCCGCCGACCCTGCCGCGCATCGATACCGGCATCACCATTCGCAACGGCGCGCTGGTGCGCGACAACCAGCTGCTGCTGCAGGACATCGACCTGCATACTGGTGCCCTGACACCCCGCCGCCCTTTCACGCTGGATGCGCAGGCGCAACTGGATTCCGGCAAGCAAGGCCTGCTGAAGCTCCAGTTCACGCCACGCACCGCTGCCGATGGCGGCATCGTGCTGGATGAACTGCGCTTGGGGATCCGCTCCGGCAAGCAGGCTGGAGCGCAACTGCAAGGCACGGCGAGATGGTCGGGCGGAGAACGGCTGCAGCTGAACCTGGCCGGCACCATGCAGGCGCAGGCAGGCAATCCATACCGCGTCTCCTTGCAATCGGATGTCCCCGTCACCGGCACCTTGCACATGAAGATCGACGGGCCATCCGGTCGGGCGGACATGCACCTGTCGCCGCAGCAACTGTCGGACTGGTGGCAGAGCCTTGTCGGAACCTACCGCCCAGGCGCACTGACGCCTCCGCCCCTGAAGGGCAGCGTCGATGCCGACGAACTGGATATGGGCGACATCCATATCAAGGGCCTGAAACTGCGCAGCGGCATCGATGCGCCGGCCAGCGCGGGCACCGCATCGCCACCGTCGAAGGATGCCGGCAAGTGACCGACCACATCGCCGCCCCCCTGCTGGCCTGGTTCGACGGCCACGGCCGGCACGACCTGCCCTGGCAGCACCCACGCAGCGCCTATCGCGTGTGGCTGTCGGAAATCATGCTGCAGCAGACCCGGGTGGAGACCGTCATCGGCTATTTCGGCCGCTTCATGCAGGCACTGCCGACGCTGGCCGACCTGGCTGCGGCCGACGAGGACACGGTACTCGCATTGTGGTCGGGCCTGGGCTACTACCGCCGCGCGCGTTTCCTGCATCGCGCCGCGCGCATCTGCATGGACCGGCACGATGGCGAGCTGCCGCGCGATTTCGATGACCTGGCCTCCCTGCCCGGCATCGGCCGCTCCACCGCGGGCGCGATCCTGGCCCAGGCCCACGGCCTGCGCTTCCCGATCCTCGACGGCAACGTCAAGCGCGTGCTCACGCGCCTGCACGGCATCCACGGACATCCCGGCCAGTCGAAAGTGGAAAAGCAGCTGTGGACGCTGGCCGAACAACACACCCCGCAACAGCGCCTGGCCGACTACACCCAGGCCATCATGGACCTGGGCGCCACCGTGTGCGTGCGCAGCGGACCGCGCTGCGAGGCCTGTCCGCTGGCCGATGCCTGCGTCGCCCGGCGCGACGGCCTGACCGCCGCGTTGCCCACGCCGCGTGCCAGGAAAGCCGTCCCCACGCGCGCCACCTGCATGCTCGTCCTGCGCGATGTGCAAGGCCGCGTCCTGCTGGAACGCCGCGGACCGACCGGCGTGTGGTCGGGCCTGTGGAGCCTGCCCGAAGCCGGGGACGGCGCCGACGCACGCGAACTGGCCCGGCATCACGCCGACTGCGCCGGACCGCGCCCACTCGACCCGTTCACCCACGTGTTCAGCCACTACCGCCTGGACATCCAGCCGCTGCTGTTCGAGGCGCACAGGCCGGTCCGGCGTATCGAGGACGCGGACAACCTGCGCTGGTGCGAGCCGGCCCGGCTCGATGCACTGGGCCTTCCCGCCCCCGTCCGCAAGCTGCTGCAAGCCATCGCGAACACGTAGGACGTGTGTCCGCCTCGCGAGCGAATATGCGCCAGTTCCTCGACGGTGTGCCCGGGTGGTCGACCGGGCCCACGTCTTGCAGGCATCATGCCGCCATCCCGTACCCACCGGAATCATCCCATGACCCGCACCGTGCACTGCGCCAAGCTCGATATCGACGCCGAAGGCCTGGACTTCGCGCCCTGGCCCGGCGAACTGGGCAAGCGCATCTACGAGAACATCAGCAAGCAGGCCTGGCAGCAATGGCTGGCCCACCAGACCATGCTGATCAACGAGAACCGCATCAACCCACTGGATCCGCAAGCGCGCAAGTTCCTGGAACAGCAGATGCGCGCCTTCCTGTTCGGCGATGGCGACCTGGAGCGGCCGGAAGGCTACGTGCCACCGGAGAACGGCTGACCGCACGCCACCGGCAACGCGAGGGTTTTCCTGCCATGCGCTTCAGACGGTCGGAGCGTATTCGCCCAGGGCCTCGAGCAGCGGCTGCAGGTGCGCCTCGTACTTGCGCCAGCGCTCGACCGAAGATGTGTACACCGGTTGCCGCACCTGGGTGATGCTGGCCGTCTTGACGCTGCGTTCGGTCTTGTGGTGTTCCAGGCAGGCCTCGTTCCATTCCAGCCCGCAGAAATCGATGATGCGGCGCGTCTGAGCCTCGCGGTCGGCCACCAGCTCCTCGTACTGCACCTCGAGGAAGGCCCCGTCGGGAAGGACCTCGCGCCAATGCTCCATCAGCCGGGCATAGGCCACGTAGTAGCGGCCCATCTCGACCTGGTCGTAGCTCTGGTACTGGCTGCGGCTGAACAGCTTGGTCAGGTTGGACAGGCAGATATCGGCCGGGTTGCGCCGGATGTGGATGATCCTCGCGTTGGGCAGCATGAGGGGGATCAGGCCCAGCGCCTGGAAATTGGCCGGCATCTTGTCGGTCACGCGTTTTGCGTCCGGATGGCGCGCGCGGACGCTACGCACGTATTCGGCCCCCATGCGCACCAGACCCTCTTGCTTCAGTCCCTGCATGTTGAGCGGGAAGCCCAGGTCCGGGCCGCCGGGCTGAGGCTTGGCGGCAATACCCAGCAGATGCTTCATCTCGCCACCTCCCTCGACGTCCGGATGACTGGCGATGATGGTCTCGGTCAGGGTCGTGCCCGAGCGCGGCATGCCCAGAACGAAGATCGGCATTTCCGACGGATCCCCGCCGCCACGCAGCGAATCGATGGTCTCGCGGGTGAAGAATTCCCGGATATTGCTGCAGATCTTGTCCTGGTTGTCCGCGTCGTACTGGATCTGCGAACGCTTGAGCCGGCAGCCCTCGGCGAAATGCGGAAAGGCCTTGTCGGGGTGCTTCAGGTCGTCATAGGCCTTGCCCAGCGCGAAATGCAACGCCGTGGCGCGTTTCGTCGGCATCGCGTCGATCTCGGCCAGACTCTCCTCCAGCCGGTCCAGCAACGGATCGTCATCGCGCTTCATCTTGCGGGCCTGGACCAGGGACACGTAAGGGGACAGCTCCGTCGCCTCCAGCTCGATGGCACGTTGCAGCACGCGCTCGGCCTCCTGGATCTTGCCGAGTTCGAGCCACATCTGACCCATGCCAAGACAGGGTCGAGCCGAATCGGGATCGAGTTCGCTTGCCTTGCGATACGCGGCTTCGGCCTCTTCGTAGCGTTCCTCGTGGACATGGATATCGGCCAGGAGCACATGCACCTCGGGATTTTCCGGATCGATGTCGAGGGCACGCCGGGCATGCTGCAAGGCCACCTCGCACTGGTCGGTCTCCATGGACACGCGCGCCAAGCCGCAAAGCGCACCGCGCAAGTACGGATCGAGCCGCAGTGCCTGGTCGAAGGCCTGCCTCGCCTGTTCATATTTTTCCATGTGAAGCAGGGCATTGCCGACATTGCAATGGGCATCGGCGTAGCCCGGACGATCGCGGAGCACGGCCTGCAGCTCCACGAGTGCCTCCTCCGGACTGTCCTGTTCGGTCAGGACGGCCGCCAGGTTGTTGCGCGCTTCCAGGTACTCCGGCGCCTTTTCCAGCGCCTTTCGATACAGCTCCAGCGCTGCGTCCCGATCCTTCATTTCGCGACGAATGCTGCCCAGGTTGTTGAGTGCCTGGGCCAGGGAGGGATCGATCTCCAACGCGCGCTGCTGGCACGCCTCGGCCTGCTCGTATTGCTTGAGGTCGTAGAAGGCAATGCCGAGGTTGCTGTGCGCCGTCGCATCGTTGGGCGTCAGCGCCACCGCCTTCTTGCCGTGCGCGACCGCCTGGTCGTGGCGCTTGAGCAGCCGGTACATCTCACCGATGTTGCGGTGGAAATGCGCCTCCGCGGGGCGATTGGCAATGGCCTTCTCGATCAGTTCCAGCGCCTGGTCCGCTTGCCCCGCACGAAATGCGACCAGGCCAAGCAGATGCTGCGCATGCGCATGCCCGGGTTGTGCCGCAAGAATCTGTTGCAGGATGGATTCGGCCTGCGGCAACTGGCCCTTCTCGATGTGCTGGGCGGCAATCGGCAGAGCCTGCTCGACCGAAACACGGCCCGTCGCTACAGTGGCTCTTGCTCCGAAGACGGTGTCAGAAGGACTCGGCATATGGCCAGATTCGATGTTCTTGGGCATGAAGATTCTTGTTACCGGGATGATTCCGGGCGTTCGATAATACCAGTCCGTTCAGGATGGATCGGCCGGATCGTGGGCACCATGCGGTTCCAAAGCTCCGGCCACCGCCGTACCCAACCTTCGTGATGATTCACGCCCGGCAGGATCAGCACGGTCGGCCGAGTGCTGGCGGGGAACCTGCCGGCGAAGGCGTGGACCAGGGCCGGCGGGACGTCGCGATCGTCACCTCCGGCCAGACACCAGATTCGCACGTGACCGAGTCTGTCGATCGCATCGACGGGATCGAGCGATCCGCGCAAGCGGGACACCCGATGAAAGGCTGCCCAGGCACGCGTATCCAGGTTGCCGGCCACGGCCACCAACCGCACCACGTCCTTGCGCCGTGCGGCGACCAGGGCCGCCACGGCCGCGCCACCCGAATACCCGACCAGGGTCAGCCGTGAAGCGGAAAAGCGCTGCTTGAGCACCTGCACGGCGCGGTTCGTGGCCGACACCGCGTCCGGCCCGAAACGCCGGTTCGTCCACGCACGCACATTGCAGCCACGGGATGCCGGCCCCACGAACTGGCAGGGACGCGCCAGGTACACGGCCTGCCCCCGAGGCTGCGCGAGCGCCAGTTTCAGAGCCAGCGGGTCGACGGGGGTCGGATCGTTGGACGGAGTCTGGCGATTGAACCAGGCAAAACCATCTCCTCCGATGTAGATCGCCAGCGAACCTCGCCGCAAGGCGTGACGCGGCACATAGGCCCGCAATACGAATTCCCCGGCTGGGATGTCCAACGGCTTCCAGGCGTCCGCCGAGGCCAGCGCATCGGCATTGCGCACGCGAGCGGCAGGCGTGGGTATGTTCGCGCAACCCGGCATCACCACCGCCGCGGCCAGCATCAGGCTTGCTGCAAACGGCAAGGGCCACGGTTGCCCGTGACCCTTGCGCAATGACACGGGTTGCTTATCAAGCACCCTCAGAACATCCAGTTGACCTTCAGCGACAGGCTCTGGGTGTGGAACCCGCCCTGCTTGGCGTAGTTGTACGCGCCCGTCAGGGCCACGGCCTGCGACAGCTTCGAGGTCACGCCCACGCCCGCGTGCAACATCACGCGCGAGGGCTTCAGGCCCCGGGTCACGAAGCTCAGGCCCTGTGCCCCGGCCAGCGCCGCCGTCACCTGCGCCTGCTGGTTGTTGGTGTCGTAGCCGGCACCCACCTCCATGCTCAGGCGCGTGGAGGCACTCATGTCGTGCTCCAGACGACCGCCCACACCAAGCTCCAGCTTCTTGTAGGTCTGACCGTCCACGACCAGGTTCAGGTTCCCCGCACCACGCTCGTAGTACGAGGGATCCTTCAGGCGCGTGTAGTCCACCCGCACGTCCGGAACCAGGCGCGTCGCATCGCCAAGGTGCATCGCATACTCGTAACCGAGGCCCGCATGCAGCATCGTGCTGGTGTAACGCGCGATGGCGTGGCGATTGGCGAACGTGATGTTGCGCACGCCGCTGTTCTTGTTGCTGCTGTAGGACAGCTCGTAGTTCAACGCCGAGTTCTGCCCCATCCGCGTGTTGCCATAGCCGCTCAGCTGCATCAGGTACACCTGGTCGCTGTTGAGGGCCACGTCCGACTTGCTGTCCAGCCGCGCATGCGCGTAGGCGATCGATCCACCCAGGCGCGTGGAGTCGCTGAACTGGCCGTCCGAACCCACCATCAGGCCGCTCATGCTCGAGCGATACCCGGGCACCGGACCCTTCGCGTCCTGGGTCGCGCGCGAAGCGAATGGCTTGACCCAGAACGAGGTCCCGCCCTTTGTCGCATCGCCCGAGGAAAGCCCCGTGCCCCAGTGGCTGCGCTGGCCCACCACATGGTTCATGGTGTCGGCCAGGTCCGACTGCATCAGCGCACTGTCGCCGGTGAACAGCGGCAGCAGCTGCGACTCGGCGTTCGACAACTGATGGGCGCTGGTCATCTGCGCGAACTTGCCGGTCATGCCCGAGAACTGCGGGTACATTCCCGGGTTGTACACGATGGTGTCCAGGCGGCCCGCCAGGCCCAGCGCCGGCGTGTTGCCGGTCGACTGCGCGGCGATGGTCGGCGTGATGCCCTTCACCATCGTCAGGTCGATGGCGTTGCCGTTGACCGCGCTGGTGAAGGCGTACAGCAGGTTGTTGCTGGTCACGCTGCTGAAGTTGCCTTTCAGCGTGCCGGACGTCACCACGCCGCTCAGCGTGTCGCCCAACGCCAGCGTGTTGCCCTGCGCCAGATCCACCTGCACCGTGCCGGCGATGGTCGCCGTGCCGCCCACCGTCAGCGTGCTGTAGCTGGACGTGCTGGACGCGCCGATCTCGAGCACACCGCCGCTGGACTGGGTGAAGTTGCCGCCGACCATGGCGCCCGCGCCTTCCGGCAGCGCGATGGTGCCCGCGTTGCTCAGCGTGATGCTGCCGCCCAGGTTCAGGTTACCCGACAGCAGGCCGCCGCCGAGGTTGCTGACCATTCCGGAACCGGAAGTTGCATTCACCGAATAGCCGTTGAGCGGGTCGGTCGCCGTGGCACTGATCGTGCCGCTGTTGATCACCTTGCCGTCAATGGTCGAAGCGCCGACACCCGCCGCGTAGACTCTGCTGCCCGCACCGGAAGCATCAGCCGTGATCGTACCGCTGTTGGCGATGGTTCCGTATAACGTGTCTTGCACGGAGATGCCGGTCGCGTGGACGATTCCAGAGCCCGACACGCTGGCCTTGGCACTGATGGTTCCGGCATTGGTCACCGAGCCCTGCACGGGAGACGTGCTCGAATCACCCAGGCTGGTCCAGGCCAATATGCCTTGCGCGCCGGCATTCCCGTTCACGGACGATGCCGTCACACTGATCGTGCCGCCCTGGTCGTTGAGTACATCACCGTACAGGCTGTAATAGACATACACGCCTTCTGCGGAGGCATCGCCGTCCACGGTACTGGCCGTGGCGCTGATGCTGCCACTGTTGGTGATCGAACCCATGGCTTCCACATTTTGGTAAACGTAGATGCCGTAGGCGCTGGCGGACGAGGAAGTGGAACTCGTACCCGAGGATGTGGCCGTGGCGGATATGCTTCCGCTGTTGATGATGGATCCGGCGGACCCCACGTTGTATCCCACATAGACGCCGTAGGCCGATGCCGACCCCGATTTCGCCTGGGCCGTTGCCGTCAGCGTGCCCGAATTGTTGATTGCTCCATAGTCGGAGCCGGAGTCATAGATCGCGTAGGCATCGCCTTCCGAGACGCCCTGGGCGGTGGCACTGATCGTGCCGGCATTGGTCAGCGTGGGCTGCGCCGAGGCGCCACCGAGTCCGGTCGAACCCAGCGAGCTGGAGAGGTAGATGCCGGCCGCGCTGGCAAATCCATTGGCGGACGTGGCCGACGCCGTGATCGTGCCGCCCTGCGCATTGGTCACATCGCCATACAAGCCCTGGTAAACATACACTCCACCTGCAAAGGCATAATCATTCGAAGTCGCCGTGGCCGCGATGCTGCCGCTGTTGGTGATGGATCCGGTGGCCTCCAGGCTGGATCCCACATAGACGCCGTAGGCCGATGCCGCCCGCGATGTCGCCTGGGCCGTAGCCGTCAGCGTGCCCGAATTGTTGATCGCTCCAAAGTCGGGGTAGTTGCCACTGTAAGCCCAGTCATAGATCGCGATGGCCCTGGCACTCGTGCCCTGGGCGGTGGCACTGATCGTGCCGGCATTGGTCAGCGTGGGCTGCGCCGAGGCGCCACCGAGTCCTGTCGAACCCAGCGAGCTGGAGATGTAGATGCCGGCCGCGCTGGCAAATCCGCTGGCGGACGTGGACGACGCCGTGATCGTGCCGCCCTGCGCATTGGTCACATCGCCGTACACGTCATGCATCCATATGCCGTAGGCGGTTGAATTGAAACCCGAATGGGCGGTGGCACTGATCGTGCCGGCATTGGTCAGCGTGGGCTGCGCCGAGGCGCCACCGAGTCCGGTCGAACCCAGCGAGGTGTCGATGATGATGCCGGCCGCGCTGGCAGATCCGTTGGCGGACGTGGCCGACACCGTGATCGTGCCGCCCTGCGCATTGGTCACATCGCCGTACATGTCATACATGTACATGCCGGTAGCGTAGGCTGATCTGGAACCCGAAACGGTGGCCGAAGCGGTCATGCTGCCACTGTTGGTGATGCTTCCCGTGGACGACAGGTCGGATCCCAGATAGACGTCATAGACGTGCGCACTACTCGAGGTCAACTGCTCTGTGGCTGACACGGTGCCCGTATTGGAAATCGATCCCACCAGCGTTCCGCCGACATTGATCACCGACACCGAACCAGGACCAGAACCGCTCGCGCTCAACGTACCGTCGTTGGTCAGCGTGATACCGGTGTCGCCGCTGATCGACACGGCGGGCGCCGAACCGGTCAAGGTGATCGAACCGGTATTGGTCACGTTGAGCGTGTCGGTACCGGTCAAAGACACCGGCGTCGTCGTCGCTGTGCTTACCGTGGTCGATGCCGCTACCGCCGGCAAAGACACGGTCACTGCCATCGCCGCGCCAATGGCGACCACAAGGGTCTTGCGCCTCCAGTTGGAAGCCGCAGGTTTCATGCCCGACATGTTTTATTCCCCGTTCCTGAGTGGCTACATCTGTGATGAAAATCACAGGGAATATACACCAAAAGGCATAGGAATCCTCATGCTGAATACGGCTTTCCGGCATAAATTGGCCGAAGCCAACCAGCGACTTCACGACATCCAGGCAAACACCGCGCCATTGCCCTGGTCTGATCGCATGAAAGCCCCTTACCTGGCGTGGGACCTAGCTCTTCGTTGAAACCTGATGGCCCGTTGTCGAGACGTCCGCAGCTTCCGGTTCGACGGGGGAAATCCATCGATCCATCACCGTACTGGCCGCAAGATCCCCGCACACGTTGACCGCGGTGCGGCTCATGTCCAGCACGCGGTCCACGCCGAGGATCAGTGCAATGCCGGCGACGGGGATGTTGACCGACTCGAGCACCATGGCCAGGATCACGATGCCCACGCCCGGCGTCGCCGGAGCGCCGATGGAGGCACCCACGGCGGTGACGATGATCAGCAGCATGCCGCCGGTACCGACGTCCACGCCGAACACCTGGGCCAGGAAGATCGCGGCCACGCCCTGGTAGAGCGCGGTGCCGTCCATGTTGATGGTGGCCCCGAGCGGAATCACGAACTGGGCGATGGACGGACGGATATGCAGTTTTTCCTGCGCCGTCTTCATAGTCACCGGCAGCACCGCCGCGGAACTGGAGGTGGAAAAGGCCAGCAGCATCACCTCGCGCGCGGCGGAAAGAAACCGGATCGGGCGCGTGCGCCCGACAATCAGCACCACCACCAGGTAGAAGCACAGCAGCAGGACCAGGCCCAGCAGCACCGTGCCCACGTACACCGCCATGCCCAGCAGCGCGTCCAGGCCGATCTTGGTGGTCAGCTGCGTCATCAGGCCGAACACCGCGTAGGGCGCCAGGCGCATGGCCACGCGCACCACGGTCATGCACACTTCCAGCAGCGAGCCGAGCACGTCGAGCATGGGCTGCGCCTTCTCGCGCGGCATCATCACCAGCGCCACGCCGAAGATGATGGCGAACAGCACCACCTGCAGCATCTGCCCCTCGACCATCGAGGTCAGCGGATTGGACGGCAGGATGGTGACCAGTTTCTGCGGCAGGTCGCCCAGTGTCGGCATGCCGGGCACCGTGGACGGAAGTGCTGCCTGTCCGCTGCCGACCGCCTGCTGCACCATGGCGCTGTCGATGTAGTGCCCCGGCTGGATCAGCAGGGCCACCGCCAGCCCGATGCCGATGGCCACGGTGGTGGTGAACACGAAATAGATCGCCACCCGCAGGCCCAGGCTGCGCAACTGCGCCAGGCTGCCGCCCGAAGTCAGCCCGCGGATCACCGAGGCGAACACCAGCGGGATCACGATCATCTGGATCAGGATCAGGAACAGCCGCCCCGGCAGCGCCAGCCAGTTGCCGATGGCCGAGGCCATGACCGGCTTGACCAGCCCCACGCTGGGCCCGAGCACGACGCCCGTAGCCACACCCAGCACCATGCCGATGATCACCTTCAGCCACAGCCGCCCCTGGATCAGCTTGTCCAGATATTCACTCAGGTAGATCAGCGATCGTGGCCGAAAGCGCCTTGCACCATTCTCATGCATGGTCATGACCCCATCCCTTGCGGCTGAACATGGAAACCACCGGCCAGGCTTTCACCCACGCCGAAGAATTCAGGACACGAGTTGAACGCACCGCGCACAAAGGTGCAAATGCACGCACGACCAAACCTCGACAGTCATCATGCGTCGAAGTGAACTAGGAACATAGTTGAAATAACATTGCCAATGACCAGGCACTAACGAAATGGCCGAAGTCGTGAAAGATCCCTGGAAGTGGGCCTGACTCCATACGCAATTCGTCCATGTGGACGGAGTCACCGGGGGACGGCTAACATGCGTACGATGACCCCGTCTACCAGGGATGCCGGACCATCGAAGGGGCGTTCCCCGATCCGCTTCAAGCTGATCGTGCCAAGCTACAACGCGCTGCCCTGGCTGGAGTGGTCACTGCAGTCGATCGCTCGGCAGACCTACAAGAACTACGATGTCTGCGTGATCGACGATGCCTCGACGATGCCCGGGCAAAGGGAGTTCATCGAGCGCTTCTGCCGCCGCCATGGCTGGTCCTGCCTGCTCAACCCGACCAACCTCGGGGCGCTGGCCAACATCGTGGCCGGCATCGATCGACTTGCCTGCCGGGACGAGGACGTGATCGTCCTCGTCGATGGCGACGACTGGCTGTACGGGCCCCATGTCCTTTCCAGGCTCGCAAAGGTCTATCTTCGGGAGCCGGTGTCGGTCACCTACGGTCAGCACATGGTGTACAGCACCGAGCGAAATCTGATCAGGGGCAACTGTCGTCCTGTCCCCCCGCAGGTCATCGACGAGCTGCGTTTTCGCGACATTCCCTTCGCCTTCTCCCATCTGCGCACATTCAAGTGCTTCCTGTGGCGACAGATTCACGATGCATCCCTGCGGGACGAGCAGGGAAACTACTTCAAGACGGCCTGGGACCTGGCCATCATGTATCCCCTGCTGGAAATGGCGGGACATTCCACCAAGTACCTCCACGACATCCTGTATGTCTACAACCGCATCAACCCGCTGAACGACGTCGATACCGATCCCGCCGGACAGCAGGCGGCGGAACGCTACATCCGCGGCTTGCCGCGCTACTCCAGGCGTGTCGGACAACGCCTCCCCCTGGACTCCACGACCCTTTGGAGCCGATGGCGATCCTTCGGCGTTCTCGCGCCCCGGCTCGTTCTCAAGAAGCTAGGATGGCAGGCGCTGCATGAGGCACTGATGCGGTGACATGTGGCGCCGGGTTCGAGAAACCGGCCTCTCCGCGCCGAATTGGCCCATCAACGTGGCGAACGCACCGGACCGGACGGTTCGACTCCGGGCGGCTTCAGATCCCAGCGCTCCCAGATCATGGGAAAGCAGAACACCCGAGTGTGGGACTCGCCAAGCGCCCGATGGAGCGACAGGCGACGCTCCTCGGCCCTCTCGACCCAGGGATGGAACTGCACCAGCAGGCAGCGAATCTCGCGGATGCGCCCCGATTCGACCAGGTCTTCCAGGATACCGAACTCCCCTCCCTCGATATTCAGCTTCAGACAGCCGATCCCGTGCTCGCCCGCCAGCGGGAGCACGTCCGAAACGGGGACGAGGTCGACCTCGATGACATCCGGCGAGGAATCGCCGTCACGAAACAGGCTCGAGGCGTTACCCTGCAGGGAAAGTCTCCCGCGCCCGGCATCCTGGTGCAGCGCGCCCTCGACCACCCTGACGCGATCGTTTCCGTTGAAGCGCTTCCTGAGTAGCCCAAGGGCCTCGGGCTGGGGCTCGACGACGATGGCCCGGCAACCATAGCGGTGCAGTATCCGGGCAGTCCATTCACCCTCGAATCCCCCGGCATCAAGCACGACATCCCGGCTCTCAATGGGGAGCCCGCGCCAGAGAAGCTCATTCCCGCCGCTTAGCCAGAATTTCTCGAGAGGACTGGGCCGGGCCCAGGGCAATCGAATCCACCACCACCTGATACGCCGGGCCACGGCTTTCCGGATATCTCGCATCGTCATTTCCAACGACCACTCCCATTACTCCGCAACAGTGGAACGGGACACGGCGGCCACCATGACCTGCGAGCGGCCATCCGGCTACAGCCGGACCCAGTCCGGAGGCAGCAGGTCGGACGTGTCCAGATGTCGATATCCGCTTGCGAACCATTGTTTCGGCGCCATGACCGTCTTTCCCTGATTCGGATTCAGCCAGGCCCCCCACCAACTGAAGGTGCTGTTGGCAATGACATGGTGATCGCAGAGCCTCATCAGGGTCAGGTCTTCAACTTCCGACGTACCCGGGGAATAGCGAATGTTCTCCGCCTTGAGGTGCTCCCGGCACCAGGGCAGGTCATCGGAGAACACCAAGAAATCGCACGCCTTCCCGAAGGCTTCCATCGCACGGGTGTAGTAGCGGCGGGAAAGGAGGATATGGAATTGCTGCACCCTGGAGTCGAGATAATCTCCCCTGCGGACATGGACAGACACCAGGGGCCGCCCTCTCCGTAGTCGCCGGATGGCCTCTTCACAGCGGACGAGGATCTCCGGATCGCCCGGGAGGGTCTCCTCCCTGATCTGCAGTGCGATGTCGGAAAAGTAACGCTCGGACTGCCAATAGCCCTTCAGGTGGACAAACCGTCTTTCGGCCGGCAACCGCTCGAGCTGCCGGTCGAAATGGAAGTACGGCTCCCGGTAGGCGATCGGCCACCAACGTCCCTTGGACCGTGCTGCCGGGCTCACCCCCCGGACACGATGGCGGCTTGCCATGTTCAGTATTCTCTGAAAGATCGGGCCGAGAGGCTCTGCCTCGATCCTGAGCTGGCCCAGCAGGAAGCGACGCGGTTGCGCTCCGTGGCCTTCGCCCGAAGCTGCACCCATGAGTTCGCCAATATCCAGCTTCAAGCCGGTTGCGTGCCGCCAAGCCAGGGAGCGGGCTGCAGCGTATTGAAAGAGCTGGTTCCCCAGCCCCCCTTGCAAGGCAACGCAAAGAATCTCAGCGCTCCCTGGCGTTCTTTTCAGCCAAGAACATCAGGATCATTCGGCTCTCCGGGATCGGCGGGCAATAACTGTATCTCAGCCAACGAAAACCTTCTTGCGGCCTCCGGGAAGATTATTCGCTTCCACACCCCGCCTTCAAGGCGTTGTGTTGCGGATCGCCCGTTTGAAAAAAACCGGCCGCAAAAATACGCCCCTACACCTCTTGGCCCGGTCGCTATAGTCTGTGGGAAAGCCCCGGCGATGGCCCAACGAGTCGGGGTGAAGGGAGATTTGCCGACAGCCGGAGGCTTGTCATGACCCGCAAACAGGATCTACCGATCTGGGTATTGAATCTCAGGCGCGACCAGGAGCGGCGGCGGTTCATGTCCGGGCAGATGCAACGGCTCGGGCTCGACTTCGCCTTTGTGCCGGCTGTCGACAAGCGCGAGCTCACGGAGCGGGATCTCACACACTATTCCGCGACTGCTGCGCTCTTGGAAATGGGCAGGGAACTGGGGCAGGGCGAGATTGCATGCGCGCTCTCGCATGCAAGGATTTGGAAGCGAATCGTCACCGAAGGGCATGCCGAGGTCCTGGTTCTCGAGGATGACGTCCGGCCCGGGACCGGGCTGAAGGGGATCATCGAAAACAGGGACAAGCTCCCCGCGGGCTACGACTTCATCAACTTCACCACGCCTGTAGGGCAAACGCCCTTTGGCGAGGCGATCTCGGACAACTATCGGGCCGCGAAACACCACTACTGGGCCAGTAGCACCGGTGCCTACCTGCTGAGCCGGAAGGGCGCCCAGAAGCTCCTGGCCTGCGCTTTCCCCATCAGGTTCCCGGCAGACAACCTGACCGCACGCGTCGACATCACCCGGCTTGTCTCCTATGGCATCGATCCAGGCGTCGTCGTGCACGCCGAGGAATTTCCGAGCCGGGTCTGGGAAAAGGAGGCGCTGGGACCCTGGCGACCGTCCATCCGCGCCGTGATCGGGAAGGTCCGCTGGAGGCTCGCGGGCACGCGCAGGACGATTTTGCGCTCCTGGAAGCGGTAGGCAGGAGCATGTAGCTGGCAATACGACCGGGCCTTCTTGTTGCCGAGGCTGTCATCCTGGACAAGGCCTTCCTTGATCCGGTCCGTGCACAACGCATCCCGCCGGGGACGGGCCGGTGCCGGAGCTGGGTTACACTCGCCGGCACCACCACGCCATACTCAAGCAGCCACAATCCCATGTCTTTGTTCCGGTTCGACGGGTTGACCCCATCATTGTTTCGCCGCAACTGGGCGCTGGTTCACGACTACGCCAGACAGTGCGCCCTGTTTGTATTGCTCGGGCTGTTCGCGACCATGGTGGAGGGCTCGGCATCGGCCTGATGATTCCCCTCTTGCACGGCAGGTTCCGACGAACGGGTCGCACGGAAGGCTGCTGCATTAGCTCGACCTCCTGATCGGCCGTTTCGACGGACACTCGCAAAACCTGGTAATCCTCGGACTGATTCTTGCAGCCATGACCCTGAAGGGGATCACGTCCTTTGCCTACACGGCATTGCTTTATTGGATCTCGAACCGGGTCCAGTTCAACACCCGCAACAGGATCTACGGCAAGATTCTGGACGTATCCCAGGACCACCTGGAGTCGAAAGAACAGGGGCGACTGCTGCGAGCGCTCAGTGAAGGTCCCAGGGATGCATCCCAGTCGGTGGCCACACTGCTTTGGTTGACGCTGAACATCAGCACTGTCCTGGTGTTTTCCGTGTTGCTCATGGTCATCTCCTGGAAACTGGTCCTGTTCATCGCAGTCGCCCTGTTGCTGCTGTCGCTTCTGGTCCGGGTATCGACCCGACGCGTGACGCAGCTGGGCAGCCGGGTCCTGGACGAAAACAACGCGCTGCTTCAGCGGGTAAAGGAAACCCTGCTCGGCAGCAGCACCATCCGCGCCTTCGGCCGCGAGAGCTACGAAAAACAGCGATTCGAGGAGCGCTCGGAGCGCGCGCGTCGCCTGCACCTGCATCGGGATCTATTGCTGGCACTGGCGCATCCACTGACCGAATTCCTGGCGGCTGCAGTGCTGGTGACGCTGGTCTACCTGGCGTTGAATGCGGATGTGGAACTGGCGGTGCTGGCAGCCATGGCTTTCATTTTGCTTCGCCTGCAGCCCCAGATTCAGAGCGCGAATGCCAACCTGGCGACGCTGGCTGCACTGGACCGACAAGTGGCCGAAGTGCTGGATCTGATGAAAGCCAGCGAAGAGTCAACGATCCGCTCCGGCAGCCAGACGCCGCCCCGGATGACGCAAGGGGTCCGGTTTGAACATGTCAGCCACTCCTATACGGAAGGCAAACGTGCCTTGAGCGATATCGACATGTTGCTCCGTGCCGGGAAAACGACGGCCCTGGTCGGGAGGTCCGGTGCCGGCAAGAGCAGCCTGATCCATCTGCTTTGTCGCTTCCGGGACCCGACCGAAGGATGCATCAGCGTGGACGGGACGGACCTGCGGGCGCTCGACCTCAAAGCCTGGCGCGAAAGCATCGCGCTGGTGAGCCAGGACGTGCATATCTTCAGTGACAGCGTACGCGAGAACATCCGCTACGGCCGCCTGGATGCCGACGATGCGGCGATACGGGCTGCGGCCATGCGCGCCCATGCGCACGACTTCATCATGGAACTCCCCATGGGCTACGACACCTGGGTCGGCGAGCGTGGTGTCCGGCTGTCCGGCGGGCAACGCCAGCGCCTGTCCATTGCCCGGGCCATCCTGCGGGATCCCGACATCCTGATCCTGGACGAGGCCACCAACTCCCTGGATGCCCTGTCGGAGGCGCACATCCAGTCGGCCATCGATGCACTGGGTCGGGACCGGACCCTGGTGGTGATCGCGCATCGATTGTCCAGCATCAGGAAGGCCGATCACATCGTGGTACTGGACGCCGGCCGGATCGTCGAACAGGGCTCATTCGAGGATCTGATGGCCAGGGAAGGATTGTTCACCCAGCTGTTCGGCTCAGGACAAATCACCGCCTGAGAAGCTGCGCACACCGCACACGTGCGCAGACCTCCATTCAGGCACGCTTCCTGAACACCCCGTCGACAAAGGTGACGATGGAATTGTCGGCCCGGCCGATGTCGAGCAGATCGCACAGATCGAATCCGCGGCGGTCCATGTAGGCGACAAACTCGGCAAACGTATAGCCGTCGCGGAATCGATTCGTGACCGCCACCTCCGCGATCACGAACTCAGTGTCCTCAAGCATCCTCCCGGCCCCTTCAAGCACATCGATTTCACAACCCTCGGCGTCGATCTTGATGCCGAAGGGGCCCTGCAAACCGTGCTCGGCCATCACGCGATCGAGTGTTGTCACCGGGACCTGGCGTTGCTCCGGAATCCCTCCGGTGTCCTCGATCGAGTGACGCGGGTAAAGAGAACTGCGTTCCAGCCATACCGGATGCAGATCGATGTCGATATGTCCTTCCCGGGCACCTGCAGCGGCCGGAACATGGATGCCCGGGTGCCGTGCCAGAATTGTCTCGACATGGGGGTCGAACTCCCGCAACGGCTCCATCAGGACCAACCGGGCATCCGGAAAGGCTTCATACAGTGAGTGGCATTCCCGGGTCGGTGTCCCATAGGCCACGCCGACGTCGACAAGTGTCGCCGGATGGAAGCCGAGCCGTTTCAGATAGGCGGTATCCCAGTAGGTGCGCCCCGGCAACCACCCTTGTGGCTGGCGTTGCAGCGAATAACCGAATCGCCCGAGCAGCCGGGCAACAAGTTCACCCAGCATCCGGATGCTCCGGACATGCTCGATCCAGCAAGCAGGTGGGTACATCAAGCGGCAAGTGCATCAGCGCGGCCCGAACAAGGTTTTCTTTTTTGGCGGAAGAAAAGGCCTGGCCGCCAGGGCAAAGGTGGTCTCGGCCTTGCGAACATAGCGTTCGGTCAGTTGCAGGGCGCTGAAACGCGAAAAATCCCTGCGCCGCCAGGACCACCACAGGTGGCTCCAAAGGTGCATGCTGTAGATGCCCTCGAAGTCATCGTCACGGCGGCGGAACAAGGTCTCAATGCCCTCCCGGGACGGGCCATGATGGAAAAAGGAACGTACCGGCTCAACATGCAACCAGTCCGGATGCCGGATACTCAATTCGTAGGGCAGCAGCGTCGAATGGTTGCTCCAGGTCCCGTTGAACGCTTCCCTGGAGCGGTTCAGCCAGGTGTCGACGAAGCGGCCGTTCGGCTCGGACAGGATGACCGCGTTGCACAGCGACTTCCTGAAACTGTCGGTTTCCTGGCAATAGACGTCGTCCTCGCGCCCCATGACGCAGGGCTGCTGCCATAGATGATCAGGCAGGGGATTGACGAACAGTGTGTCCATGTCCGCGTAGACGCCGCCGTGCGTGCGCAGCGCCTCCAGCCGGATGAAGTCCGAATGGTGTGCATAGCGGAACTTGCCGATGAAGGCGTCCTGGTACTCGTATCCGGCGACGAAGTCGTTCGGCTCGACCTTGACCAGGGTGAGCCGCTCCTTGATCAGGTCCCACAGGCGCCCGTGGGGCTCGTTGTCATAGTGGAAAAACACCCGTTCCGGCCGATTGACCTCCAGGCAGGAGGATAGGCACAGGTAGTGCGCAAGGTGGAACGGCCGGCGCTGGGGCTTGAGCCCGAACACGAAGTGATACTGGTTGGGGATGCGTTTTGCGGGCATGCCTCAGGGGATCCTCAATACACGGGCCAGAACGGAATCGAGCGCCACCCCGGTGTAGCGCTCGTCCAGCAGTCTTGCCGCGCGGCCCGTCAGGCTTGCGGACAGCTCGGTGTCATGGATCAGGCGCAGGCACTGTGCGGCAAAGTCATCGGGGGTATCGGCGAGTAGCAGCTCGCGTTCTTGCCTGACATCCAGGCCTTCGGCACCGATGCCGGTTGAAACCACCGGGCGATGTTGGCTGAAAGCCTCGAGTATCTTGATCCGGGTGCCACCACCGGCACGCAACGGCACGACCACTGCGTGAGCCGCCCGGTAGTATGCAGCAAGGTCTTCCACCCAGCCGACGATGTCGCAGCCGGCAGCGGCCATCTCCCTGGCCCAGGTGGCGTCACCGGAACCCACGAGTGTGAACCTGACCGGTACGTCGGTGCCGGCGCGAATGCGTGGCAGGATTTGCGCCATGAAGAATCGGATCGCATCCTGGTTCGGGAAATATCCCAGGTTGCCGACAAACAGGAAATTGAAGGGTGGCCGCTCCGGTGGCGGATGGTATGCGCCGATGCCTCCGATGATGTTCTGCAGTACCTCCAGGTTCGCCAGTCCCAGCCGGGCGCTCAACCGGTCTCTGTCGCGAAGAGAACAGACCGACACACTGTCGAATTCCGGCGTGATGTCGCGCTCATATGTCCGGTAATGGGCCGCCTCGCCTTCGAGGCGCCGGGCCAGGTCGGCGTTGCCGTTGGAGGCATGAAGATCGGCCAGTCGCTGTCGTGTCAGCGACTCGATGTCGTCCAGGTCGAGGTGCCGGACGGCCCGTGGGTTGGCGTCGATGTACGGCTGGGCAAACGGCACCATGTAGGCGCGAAAGACGAAGATCCGGTCGAAAGTCCTGCTGGAGAAGCACCGGAAAGCCTTGCCGACCATCCGCCGGCTTGCCATCGCCTTCTCCAGTGGAAGGCGCATTGCGCTGTCGGCACGAAAGGCCGTCATGCGGCTCCTGGCACCGGCCAGCGCACGTTCCACCCGCGGCATCGCGACCAGACGCGCCGACGTGCAATGTGCATCCCAGTCGTCGGGGTGTCGCTCACCATCAGGGTCGGCCACCGGGACCACAAGCAGATGGATGTCGCAATGCACGCTCAGGGCCTTCAGGCAGGCTGCGGCACGCATGGCAAGACCATTGCCGTTTGCAGCGGGTGTGATCGGACTGATGAACAGCAGGGAAGGTCTGCTCATGTAAAGCGTGCACACGGCGCGTGGCGGATGACCGCTCCAAAATAACTGCAGGCTCGCGCCGGGGCAATGACATGCACTGGTTCATCGGCCGGGGAATCGGCAATATGCGTGGTGGATGAGCTTTTCGGGACGGTTGGATCAGATCATGTTGACGGTGTCGGTGGTGGTGCCGGTTCTCAACGAAAGGACTTACCTCGGCAAATGTGTCGAGGCCCTGTTGGCGCAGCAAACCGGCGCCGACCTCAAGGTCGAGCTGATCTTTGTCGACAATGGCTCGACCGACGGTTCGCTGGAACTGCTCCAGGCCTGTCCGGATGTCACCCTCCTGCATGAACCGCAAAAGGATCCCTACCTGGCTCGCAACCGGGGTATCCGTGCGGCCCGTGGACACTTGATCGTACTGACCGATGCCGACTGCATCCCGACCGATGACGCCTGGCTGGAGAACCTGTGCCTGTCGGCAGAGCGCGAGCAGGCCGACATCGTGCTGGGCGACCTGTGCTATCCGGAAGACGTGTCCCTGCTGCTGCGCTGCCATGAGGACTACTACAACGCCAAGACGGCCTGGTTGCTCGCTTCAGGCACGCGTCACTACCTGTATGGCCATGCCGGAAACATGTTGATCCGGGCAAGCGTGTTCGAGCGGGTTGGACTGTTCGAGGCCATGCCGATCGTGGGGGATACCGAAATCATCCACCGGCTGCTCATGGCATTCCCGGAAAGCCGGGTGGTTCATCAACCCGACGCCCGGGTGATCCATCGCGAGGTCACCCGATACCGCGCCTGCCTGGGCAAGCTGTTCGAGAGTGGCCGTTACTCGGCCGATTACCAGGCGGTGAGTGATTACCGGACCCTGGATTTGCGCATGAAGCTTGATGTGATGCGCACCTGCATGCGTAGGCAGCAATACGGCCCCATCCGATCGATGGCGTTGCTGGCAAGCCTGTCGACAGGACTGCTGGCGTTCCAGTGGGGCATGCTTTCGGCAAGGCGCGCCAGGCGCTGACGGACCCAAAGCGCCACGGCGACGCACGCCGGCAACGGACTTGTCGTCCCGCTGGCCACGGGTCAACGCAGCCAGCCCGCCTCGTCCAGAATGGCGACGGCCTTGGCGGCAGCATGCTGCCAGGTCCAGCCGCCAACAACCTGCTGGCGCGCCGCGGCTCCTTTGCGCCGAAGTTCATCGCGCTGTTCGTAGGCCTTGCGCAAGAGCAATTGCAGCTCCTTGCGGTCGGGCTGCGCCCATCTGCCGTGACCCAGCCCGCGGTAGAACACGGGATCGTGGACCCGAGCCATCCGCTTGACCGGTATCGGGTAACCGCAGTCGGGCGTCACGTAATCACGCTGGGCGCTGTAATCGGTCACGATCACCGGAAGCCCGCAGGCCATCGCCTCGATGATCGGCAGGCCCCAGCCTTCCGCCCTGGTCGGCAGGACAAACACGTCGGCCCGGTTGTACAGCTGGACCAGTGCCCGATCGTCGCCAGGAGCCCACAGGCGGATGCGCGGCGTATCCCGGCCGCACAACCTGTCGAGCGCCTGACGTGCATCGAAGTCCTTCAAATAGGGGTTGTGGCAGGCAAGCACCAACTCCACGTCCTCGCCGCTCGAAAACGCCCGACAGAAAGCGCTGACCAAGTCGTCTATGCCCTTGCGCTTTTCCCATTTTCCTACGCATAGCATCCCCAAGGTGTGATCGTCTTCCGGTCGCGCAGCGGGCTGCGGAGCGAACCGGTCGGCATCCACCCCTTCCGGGACCACCCTGATCCGCTCCGCTGGAAGGCCGTTGGCGATCAACTGCTCACGCCCCCAGCGCGAGGGCGTCCATACCTGGTCCATGGTGCGAAGTATCTTCAGCTTCGCGCGGGCAAACGCGTGGTCTCCCAGACAACGAAGGCGATCCGCACCTCGCCCGCCAGGGTCGCCATGCGCTCGATCGGGCCAATCCCCAGCGCGACGCGAACGGGATGCTCTCTCGCCCTCGCCTGCATCCCGCCGACCTCGTCGCTCAACCCCGGGCCATCCGCAGCGTGTTCCATGAGAACAGTCCGATATCACATGCCAGCGTAGCTGTCCAAGAACCCCTGTGCATGCGGCCCAGCCGGTGTTCCCGAAATAGTCGCAGTAGACGTGCAGCATCAGCCCGATACTACCCCGGCTCAGCGTTCCAGCGCATTCGAAGCCTTCCGCCACAATGACATTCCAGTCCACAATCATGCGCAAGCTTACCGCCATCCTGAGCCGTGGATCGATGCTAGCGACATTACCAGCGCTTAAGCGCTCCAGCAGCGGCGTCGCTTCCAGCCAGGTGTCAGTTGTACTCTCCCGGTGCTTCACTCAGGTGATGCAGATGCGAACGAGTTCCTCCAGTCCCGCGAAGTCATCAGCACAGATACTGCGTCGTCGCCAGCATGAACTCGCAGATGTTGCGCACCACAGTAACCAGTACCGTCCCCTCAGCGAGAGCATGAAAGACCCGTTCAGTCACATAGTCAGTGGTGCGTGAATTCTCAACGCCAGTAGAACTTGTAGTTCCGGATGGTATCCCTAACTCCATCCCCAGCCCCCGCGGCCCATCCCTTGTCGCGCGTCACGAAGTCCTCGGCGAGCAGTTGTTCAGCAACAGCCGTAGCTGTGGATCGGATGTGCGCATCATGCCTTACGTAGCAGTTTCGTTCCCGACCGGTTGATGCGATGAAGCCAACGGGCGCCGCTGAGCACCTTGTCTCGAAAGCTGCGGGCTCAGAAGTCGCCGTATTCGTGCCAATCAGATAGGCGCCGGATGTCGAATCGAGCCAGTAACTCATGATCAAATCGAACTTCCGAAAAGCAGCAGTTGCGCAGGATCGGATAGTTCACATCGCTTTCCATGCTCGCCAATCCACTTCTGCCCCTTGCGCTTTCTTGCAGCCAGCGGGATCGATGCAGCGACAGCGCATAAACCAACAGCATCAGCCCGCTCCAACAGCGACCTGTCAGAGGTGAAATACAGTGACGGCAACCGAGTGTTTCATCCAGATCCAGGCTGAACATAGCTATCGCCGAAAAAATGTCCGGTGTAACCACAATCAGCAGTCCGCCTTTTTCAAATCGCGGGTGCCGCAAAAACCGTATCGTTCGCTGCGCAAGTGGAATCCTCGATAGCCCATCAGATGATACGGGATTCTATACTTGCACAGCCTAGCATTCAGATCTTTGCCCAATCAGCCCGACATCTGATGATCATGCTGCAGTGCGAAGATAGTGTGGTCGCGGAGTTTGTCATGTCAGAACCTTTAGCACTCAACGAACGATCGATGATTGCCCCATCTGTGCCACACAGAATTCACGCGTTTCCATAACCGACTTGTGCCAGTGCCACCGATGCGACCACCTTCCGCAATCCCCGCCCCACCAGCAACAGATCGGCATGCTATATCGGTGAGACATTCCAGAGCTGCAGCAGAACTGGATCTGCGCGCTCACCTGTGGCCAAGCGATATGAGCTGATACGGTCTTGCCGAACGTCCGCTCACTGCTGATGTGGACCGGAACAGATATTTTCTTGATTTCGCCAGCAGACTTCGAGTCGAGCACCGAGATAGCGCACACTAGCGCTGCCTATGCCCTCAACGCGACATACCGTCCACGTGGAAGCATCTTCGATGAACGGTTTGAACATCAGCAATTCGATGTCATCACCCTGTGCACGTGTTAGCACATGCCCCATCCGGCGAGTGCTGAAACAACTCGCAATTGCTCAAGCCCGATGCCTGCTCGTATTGCGTACCGAACGAAGCTCCGCTGTTCAAACCCTCGCCGAGCACATCCATCCCTTCAAGGCTGCATCCGGCAAGGAAATACACCTGGTCCATTTCACTCCAGGCACGCTCAAGCGCTCACTGGAGAAGTTGTTCGGATTCAGGGTGCTGAGGTTCGGTGTCGACGACGTCCATGTTTCCCGAAGAAGAAAACGGCTTGCGGGCTATTGGGCAAGCCGGATCAGCAGCTCGGTCATCGGCTGGCACTGGGACCCGGCGATGCTGGTGGTCTGCACGCACGCCTGATGGCCCATCGAACCCGGGCTATTTCGTGCTTCCCCGGGGCATCGGCACGGAGCGGTCGGGCAAGGCATCGGTGTCGCCTTGATCCCCGCCGGTTTCGTGATATGACTTGTCGGCGTTCACCGACCAGACGTCACCCCGCTCTCCTTCCCCCACGACATTGCGCGCCGCATACAACCCGGTCAGCATGGAGTGGTCCATGTTGTTGTAGCGGTGCAGGCCATTGCGGCCGATGGTCTGCAGGTTCGTGAATTGCGACAGGTAGTCGCGAATCCGACCACGTGATGCTGGTATTCATGGTCATAGATGGGGTAGGCCATTTCGGCCCGCACCACGGTGCCTTCCAGGACATCCTCGGGACGGACCAGCCCCAGCGTCTCGCATTCACGTATGCCCATCTGAATCAGGCGTTCATCGGACCAGCTCCACTCCGGATCACGGTCCCAGAGGAAATATTCCAGTCCCAGCGCAGTCGTTGCCGGGTCCGGCACCATGTGTGGACTCCAGTTCTTGTAGTTCTGGATACGCCCCAGCCTAACCTCAGGTGAGTGGATGTAGATCCAGTTGTCCGGGAACATGTCCGACTGGTTGACGATCAGCACCACGCTGAGGAAATCCCGGTATCGCAGCGAGTGCGCCGCCCTCAAGACCGCATCCGGAGGTGGTGGATCCAGGGACAGGACGAGATCGCGCAGGGCCATGGAGGAAATGCAGTGATCGGTAGCGATCTCCACGCGATTGCCGTCGGGATCCCTTCCGATCACCTGTTGGACCCGGCCGCGATGGGGCGCAGGCTGCCAACCCTCACCTGGGCACGAACCTGGTTGCCGCTCTCGCGGATGTCTTGTGCCATGTGTTCCCACATCATCCCCGGACCGAAACGGGGATAGTGGAAACGCTCGATCGATGTGGTGCTGATGCCCTTCGCGTTGCTGCCGCGATGCCCGCCAAAGGCGTTGATCACGGCCTTGGACAGGACAGGTCGCGGATACGCTGCGCCGCCCAGTCGGCGGATATTTCGCTGCAGGGCATGCCCCAGACCTTCTCGGTGTAGGTCTTGAAGAATATTTCGAACAGGCGTTTTCCGAACCGGCGGCTGACCCAGTCCTCGAAGCTGCGATCCTCGCGCCTACCCGGTGCAAGATGTGCACAGGCATAGCTTCCCAGTACCCGAAGCGCCTCCCATAAATCAGCCCCTGCAGCGCATTGAGCGGGCGCAGCGGATAATCGAAAAAATGACCTCGGTAGTGGATGCGCGACAGGCGTGGGCGCTCAAAAAAGCCTCTCCCAGCACCTCACGCCACAACGCATTGATATCCTCGCGCTTGGAAAAAAACAGGTGACCGCCGATATCAAAGCGATAGCCCCGGTAGTCGACCGTACGCGCCAGCCCCCCCATCTCGTCGCTGGCCTCCGACCAGGGCCGAACTGCCGAGCCGACTCAGCTCGTAGGCGCACTCAGCCCGGCCCGGCCTGCACCGATGACGACGTTGCGCGGTTCATTCATGCACGTTGCCTTGCCTTTTCGGTCCAGGAGACCAGGTGAACGAGGTTCCCGATGACGCTCGAACAACCATACGTAGGCAAAGGCAGCGCTGGCATAGAGGTAATACAGCCAGTGCCAGGGCATGGCGCGGCCGGCAAACCACCACCCCTTGCGGTCGAAAAGAAAACGGTACAAACCGAAATTGACCGCGGTCAGCCCCACAGCACCGGCAAGGGCGCCGAGTAAAAATACTGGGTGAAGAATGCTGAGCAGCAGGAATCCCGACAACAGCCAGGCCAACAGGGCGCTGATTCGACTACTTGCACCCAGGTTGAGTTCCCAGTGTATCCCACCACCCCTAAGCAACAATCAGACCAAGGGATTGCACGCTGAAAACATCCGCACGCAACATGCCGCCCACTGACCAATGCTTGAGATGTTTGACTTGGAGTCGTCTGTCCAATTTGATGCGGTAGCCCGCGCCAGACACCCGGTAACCCAGTTCCACGTCTTCAATGGCGGGGATTTCATACGACTCGTCAAACCCACCGACCGCAAAAAAAACCTCACTTCGCACTGCGCCACAGGCACCCCAGAAGGTGTGGACCTGCGATGGGGAATGTTGATGTACGTAGTGGTGCAACAAATTGCGATACTGCGACAGGAAGGATGGCGCCCCCGGGGCGTCGTCGTAAGAGCCGATCAGGGCGGACAGCGCCGGATCATTCTGGAATGCAGTGGCAACCTGTCCCACAACCGAAGCTGGCACCAGAACATCGGCATCCAGGAAAAATAGCAACTGCCCCCTGGCGGCGCGAGCTCCAAAGTTACGTGCCCTGGCTGGACCGCTGCGTACGGGTAAACACAACACGCGCGCGCCCTGCTTTTGCGCCGCCTCACCCGAGCCGTCATCGACGCCATCGAGGACAACCAGGATTTCAAGGGGCGCCGGGGCAAGTCGAGCCAGAGCATGAATACAGTGAAGGAACGCTTTTCCCCCGTTGTAGACCGGGATGATGATCGAAACCTGACTGGCGAGATCGCCCAATGTCGCGCGTGCGGCTAGAGTGTCGTGGCGAACTGGAGGCATATTTCTCATCTCGTATATCGATTCATCACGCCGTGAAGCATGTCTTGCTGTGAGAGGCAACCTGTCAAACGTCCGCGGCAGGTAAAACGATGCACTCACAAGGATGCTACAGAATCAGCGGGCGCAGGGACACCGGAGCACCAACGGTTCGAGTAGGTCGACAAGGTCTGGCGGCCTAAAACTTCGTGGAAAACGGAAGAGACCGCATGCCACTGTTGGTGGTTCGAAGCAATGGCTTTGGCGAACGTGAAGCATCACCGTTTGCCAGGCCGATCAGATTCAACCTCGCGGTGCTTGAAACACTTCACACCCCGGAAGCCTGCGGGCTCCGATACGCTCATTGAACACCCAGACAGTGGCACGCAACATGTCGCCATCAGTTACACCAAGCTTTGGAGAAGCGGGGATGGCGCCCGCGATGGTCCGACGTGGCTACAGCTACGGCAATGCCCCGGCTGAAACCGACGACACGCCGTCAAGCGCGCTGCTTTTGAAGTGAATGTTTGACGGGAAAGCTTACGGACCCACCGACAGAGCGGCAGGAAATCGTCTTGGAATCAACCGATCGACGCAACAGTTTGCTCAATCGCTCTGCTGGCGTCTCGTAGCCTAACATCGTTCCGGGACGATCGTTCAATGGACTGACCACGGCGTCCAGCTTGGACTGCGAGACACCGGAATGCATGTACCTATGGCGCTGACACCTTCAGTTCATCGCCAACGGGCGCCGGATATAAATATCGTATTCCTCAAGATCAGGAGGCACATGCTTGTCCAACGTTATGCGACTATTGGCAAAACAACGCGAAAGAAGTTTTGACATCCCGTTTTTCTTCTTGATAACAAATATATCCTTGTTTGAATTCAATAGGGCAAGGCATGGTTGGCGCTGGACCTGTTTTGAAAGTAAATAAATGTTTGATACCTGCGGTAACTTGTATCCCCTCAATACAAAATAAATCATAACGGAATTGCCATCACCTATTCTCGATTCATCCAGCAACGCATGATAATAGGGCTTCGTGACAACCAGGAAAGAATGCCCACTGGATTTCACATTCCGAAGAAAATCAAGCAACGAATGGTCAATTTCTCGATCATTAATATTAAAGCTAATACGTGGCCTCATGATGGTTTTTTTCAGAAAGGGTACAGAATAGCTCGAAAATTTATAAGCAATCAACGAGATCAACAAGCATGAAAACAGTTTCTTGATCACACCAACCCCATCATCGTTGTTGATGATGGCGCGTACATTTATATAAGCTGCTGGAGCAATATATGTGACGAACATTATAATATAATGCCAGTAGTAATGCGTAACCAAAAAAGAAAGCTCAAGTGCCACCGACCCCAACAAAGATAAATACAATAGTTTGCGACCCGCGGTATTTTCGCGCCCGGTTAGAAATGGCATCATCATCAGTGCAAGAAATATAATCAAATAGGTCGTGCTAGCCTCCAGATGACCGCCCTGCCTAGACATTATGCTCGACAAGCCCGCCTGCGGGAATTTTACAATCGCAACGAGACCATCAAGCAGAGCGTGCAGCCGTAGTGACGAGGTGAAATATGGGAGAAAGCAAAAAGCTACCGCAAGAACATAGCCAAAACAAAAATAAAAAGTCCGGCTGCGCCCCTCCTTCATCATGAAATAAATTGCGTACGCGGCAAAAACAAACGAATAATTTGGGCGCAGAAGAGAGGCTATTGCCAACAAGGATCCAGAAACAAGCAATAAAGTTGACCGAAAACGTGCATGTTTTTCTTCCAACAACAACAATGACAGGGATGCATATGCCGCGGCTGCTGCCGGCATTGACAAAAGCGCAGACCTCGAGCCACTCATTGTATATATGAACGCCATGAACAACCCAAACAAACACCAGGAAGATAGACTTGGTGAAAGTACTTTTCGTGCACCCGGCTCATCCAAACTATGCGATATAAAAATTGAGCCAAAATATCCCAATACTGCAACAAAAATGAAAACCAATATTCGCCAAGCCCCAATTCCGCCAAAATAACTTGCTATGGCGAATACATATTGAACTAGAGGTAACTTCGTCTCAAAATCATGAACATACAATAATTGCCCATGAACAAGTCGAGAGCCAAGATAGAGGAATGAATCTATGTCTGGATTATTCTTTTGTATATACAGCAATGAATATAGAAAATTGAAACTTGCAACGACCAGCAGCATAAACGTGAACCAAGCTACAAGACTTCTCTTAAAGTTGCGCTCCATTTTAATCACCTATTGCTTATTTGCTCTTACCCAATGAGTCCACACCATGGCTCATTTTAAGAAATGCCTGAACAAGTAAGTCGCAAATAACTGCCCAGCCCAATTTACTCTAACGCACGCCCTGCGCCTGCTTCGCAACCTTCTTGCAGACCATATGCGCGCCGTTCCGGTGCGGTTTTTGCATTTATTGCTGAACACCGCGGACCATGGGCGCCCACCTCCTGCGGCAAGAAACGGACTTCGCGCCATCCACAGATTGGCCAGGGCGAACCATTCCTGTCTCTGCTCGGCGTTCTTGGCCAATCCCTTGAAGCAACCTTTCCGGAGCGAACTTTTGGGTAGCCGAGCTGGCACTTGATGATCCGGAATGGGTGTTCCACTTCCGCCCAAACCGACGCCTTGATGCGCTCGACCTTTGGTCAGGTCGCGTTGTCTGTCATCCTCGACCAACCTAAGCTTGCTTCGATAGGCATTCAGGCACCAGCGCAGCCGCCCCCTTTTTAGCACTTTACGCCCAGAGGCGACCAACTTCGACAAACACCACCATCATTGCCATACAGCGGTTTGTCCTCCTCGACATCATCGCCCACATTGGCCGCCGTGGTTGTCAGGCCTGATCCGGCGTCTACGCATTACCCGCCTTCATCTCGGGGATCCACTGGTTGCCCTTACTCGTCTGGCCAACCTCAGGATCACGAGTCTTGTTTCCGTTCTTGGCCTCGGGCGGCTCGTGAATGATGGTGGCTTCGATGATCGCGCCCTTGCGCAGCAACAAGCCCTTTTGCCCAGTTGCGTGTTCACGGCAACCGACTGTCTCGATGCAAGATCATGCTCTTTCAGCAAACGCTGGAAGTTCAGGATGGTTGCCTCATCCGGCATGCTGCCGTGCGTCAGCGGCCAACCGTCAAAACGACGCCTCAGAGCAGCGGCGCAACCTCTTACAAACGTTTCCGTCTTCGCCGGGCGCTGTCGCCATACCAGTGCTGCATCAGGTGGATCCGCGGCATGGTCTTGAGCGCATACAGGCGGTACCCGCAGTCGACCTTGGCATAGCACCGCTCATTCAGCACCAGCCAGGCACCCCAAGGAGCCACCTGACCCATCTGATTTACGAACCTTTCCCGCGGGGGCGCTTGCGTTTGCCGGCTTACACGGCAATGGAGAAGCACATCTGCGTCATTGGCTTGGCCAAGGCGCTTGGATAGCTCATGGAAACTCAGGAGAGACTCTTTTGTTCAGACCTTCCTCAACCGGCTTACCGAAGCCTCCCAACCCCTTGAAAACAGATGGAAAGCATGAATCGGCGCGATAGATACCACAAGAGGAATAAACAAAAAAGCCAACCTGCAAGGTTGGCTAATTCGTTGAAATCATTGGTGGCCGGGGACGGAATCGAACCGCCGACACGGGGATTTTCAATCCCCTGCTCTACCAACTGAGCTACCCGGCCGGAAGGTGGGTTGCGCGGGGCCGTGGAAGGCTGCGCAAGGCCGCGTATTAAATCGGCTGGCCGGCGATTCGTCAAGGCGCGATTGTCGCCGGCGGTGCCGGAAGGGGCGCCACGGGCCCTGCCACCCGGGGTCCGGGAACGTGACGACCGTTCATGCACCAGCAGGCATGGCGCGGGATACAATCCGCGCATCGCCTGCCTGCAGGCACCGCCGACGCCGGCCGCGTTCCGAGACATCCGCCCATGGTCCGCTTCTCCTGCAGCCGCATGCTGCACGTCCCCGGCTGCACGATCGGCCGCCTTTTCCATGTCGCTGCAGACGCCGTCCGCACGAGGCTCGCGGCATGACGCGCAAGCCGGTGTTCTTCGACCCGACCGGTCGCCGCGCCGCGCGCATGTCGCGGCTGGGCGTGATCGCGGCGGTGGTCAGCACGCTGCTGGTGGCGCTGTTCGTCTCCAGCCTGCTGGTGGCGCCGCACATGCACCCGCTGACGCTGGGCATGCACGACGGCCATCCGCCGCGCGGGTTGAAGGGCGTGAAGTTGGCCGCGCCCAAGCTGCTCAAGCCGGCCGAGAAACTGGCCGCCGAGGTGCGCGCACGCCAGGGCGGCATTCCGCGTGCCCACCACGTGCGTCGCATCCACGTGACCTCCGCCCGCGCTTTGCCGATCGCGATGAGCAAGACGCCGGGGGCGCCGGTCACGCTGGGCTTCTACGTCAACTGGGATGACAACAGCTATCCGGCGCTCAAGCGCGCGCTGGCGCACCTGGACTGGCTGGTCCCGGCGTGGATGTCGCTGTCCGGCCCGGACATGGCGCTGGATACGCACATCGACCCGCGCGTGATGGACCTGGTCCACCGCGAGAAGCCGACCATGCCGATCCTGCCGCTGCTGCAGAACAGCGTGGACGGGAAGTGGGACGGCCCGGGCCTGGCCCGCATGCTGGCCGACCCTGCGGCGCGCAAGGCGCGCATCGCGCAGATCGTCGCGTTCCTGGATCTTCATCGGTTCCAGGGCATCACCATCGACTTCGAGAACGTACCGGCCGGCGCCCAGGACGACCTGACCACCTTCCTCGGCGAGTTGTCGGACGCCTTCCAGCCGCACGGCTGGGGCATCGTGCTGTCGGTGCCGTTCGACGACGACAACTGGCACTACACGGCCGATGCCAGGCAGGTCGACTTCATGCTGCTGATGGCCTACGACCAGCACTGGGAGACCGGCGAGCCCGGCTCCATCGCCGGCGAGGACTGGTTCGAGTCCACGCTGGACAAGCGCATGAAGGACCTCGATCCGGACCGCACCATCGTCGCCCTGGGCAACTACGGCTACGACTGGACCGAAGGCAGCCACGACAGCGCCGACGACCTGACCTTCCAGGAAGCCATGCAGAAGGCCAACGATGCCGGTGCCGACATCGTGTTCGACCCGGACAGCGAAAACCCGCATTTTGCCTACGAGGACGACGGCGGCACCCGCCACGACGTGTGGTTCCTGGACGGGGTGACCGCCTACAACGAGGTGCATGCGGCCGACGACTACCAGCCGTACGGCTACGCGCTGTGGCGCCTGGGCTCGTCGGACCCCTCGGTGTGGTCGGTGCTGGGCCGCCCCTACGGCGCCACCGCGCCGAAGGCGCTGGACCACATCGCCATGGGCGAGGACATCGACATCGAGGGGCGCGGCGAAGTGCTGCACATCGACGCCCAGCCCTCGCCCGGCGCGCGCACGTTCAGCCTGGACAAGGACGACGGCGGCATCGACGACGAGACCTACACGGCCCTGCCCACCGCCTTCGTGATCCGCCGCTACGGCGAGACCGGGCGCAAGATCGCGCTGACCTTCGACGACGGGCCGGATCCGGAGTGGACGCCGAAGATCCTGGACATCCTGCGCGACAAGCACGTGCCGGCCACCTTCTTCGTCATCGGCGAGAACGCCGAGTCCTCGCCGCAGCTGATCCAGCGCGAGGTGGCCCAGGGCGACGAGATCGGCAACCACACCTTCACCCACCCCAACCTGGGCGAGAGCCCGCCCGGCGTGGTGTCGCTGGAGCTCAACGCCACCCAGCGCCTGGTGGAGGCGCTGACCGGTCGTTCCATGCGCCTGTTCCGTGCGCCCTACTTCGGCGACGCCGAGCCGACCACCGCCGACGAGATCGTGCCGATCGAGCAGGCGCAGGAGATGGGCTACATCGCCGTCGGCCTTCACGTGGACCCGGACGACTGGAAGCGCCCGCCCGCGAACCTGATCGTGCAGCGCGTGCTGGCCGGCGTGAACAACCCCGACCCGGCCAAGCGCGGCCAGGTCGTGCTGCTGCACGACGGCGGCGGCGACCGCTCGCAGACGGTCAAGGCGCTGCCGGTGCTGATCGACAAGCTGCGCGCGCAGGGCTACACCTTCGTGCCGGTGTCGACCCTGGCCGGGCTGACCCGCGACCAGGCCATGCCGCCGCTGCCGACCGGCTCACTGTCGAGGCTGGCCGACCGCTCGGTGTTCTACACGCTGGGCTGGTCCGGGCACTTCCTGCATGGCCTGTTCGTGCTGGCGATCTGGCTGGGCATCGGCCGGCTGGTGTTCCTGGGCGGCATGGCGCTGCTCAACCGCCGTCGCGATCGCCGCCGGACGCCGCCCGAACTGCCGCCGCAGCCGGCACTGGTCTCGGTGGTGATCCCGGCGCACAACGAGGACAAGGTGATCGCGCGCTCGCTGAGCCAGATCCTGCGCTCGACCTACCCCTCGCTGGAGGTGATCGTGGTCGACGACGGCTCCACCGACGATACCGCGCAGCGCGTGGTCGAAGTGGTGGCCGGCGACGCCCGCGTGCAGCTGATCCGCACCACCAACGGCGGCAAGGCCCATGCCATCAACGCCGGCCTGGAACATGCCCACGGCGAAGTGGTGGTGGCGCTGGATGCCGATACCCACTTCGAGCCGGAAACCATCGGCCGCCTGGTGCGCTGGTTCGCCGACCCGGCCGTGGGCGCGGTCGCCGGCAACGCCAAGGTCGGCAACCGCATCAACCTGATCACCTACTGGCAGGCGCTGGAGTACATCACCGCGCAGAACCTGGAGCGCCGTGCACTGGCTGCGCTCGACGCGATCACCGTGGTGCCGGGCGCGGTCGGCGCCTGGCGCCGCTCGGCGCTGGAGCAGTTGGGCGGTTTCCCGTACGACACCCTGGCCGAGGACCAGGACCTGACTCTGGCGGTGCAGAAGGCCGGCTACAAGGTGCTGTTCGACAGCAGTGCCGTGGCCTGGACCGAGGCCCCCGACACCGCGCGCGGGCTGGCCCGCCAGCGCTTCCGCTGGGCCTACGGCACGCTGCAGTGCCTGTGGAAGCACCGCGACGTGATGCTGCGCCCGCGCTTCGGCACGCTGGGCCTGGTGGCCATGCCGCAGGTCTGGATCTTCCAGATCCTGTTCACCGTGGTTTCGCCGCTGGTGGACCTGCTCATGCTGTGGCAGCTGGGCGCCTCGTGGCTGGACTACCTGCAGCACCGCGGCCACTTCGACCCGCACAACCTGTACCGGATGCTGGTGTTCTACGCGGTGTTCATGGCCGTGGACCTGGCCGCCGCGGTGCTGGCCTTCGCGCTGGAGAAGCGCGAGCGCTGGAGCCTTTTGTGGTGGCTGGTGCTGCAGCGCTTCGGCTACCGCCAGCTGATGTACTACGTGGTGGTGCGCTCGGTGCGCACGGCCATCCGCGGCCCCTCCGTGGGCTGGGGCAAGCTCGAGCGCAAGGCGACGGTGAACGCAGGCGGGGACTGACTCCCCGCCTGCGTTCAGTCCTCGCTGCTGGACAGCGGCGTGGCCACCTGTTCCAGGCTGCGCCGCTCGGCGTTGATGCCGAGCTTCCAGGCAAAGCCGGCGGCGATGATCATCAGGCCCGCGCCCAGCAGGTAACCATCGGCCACGGCGCCGCGATGACCGGTGCCGATGAGGATGCCGAACAGCCACGGGCCGGCCACGCCGCCCAGGCCGGTGCCCAGCGCGTAGAACACCGCGATGGCCAGCGCGCGCACTTCCAGCGGGAAGCTCTCGCTGACCGTCAGGTAGGCCGAACTGGCCGCCGCCGAGGCGAAGAAGAACACCACGCTCCAGCACAGGGTCTGGGTGGTCGCGTCCAGCCAGCCCTGCACGAACATCCACGCCGTCACCAGCAGCAGGATGCCCGAGGCGGCGTAGGTGAAGGTGATCATGATGCGCCGGCCCAGGGTGTCGAACAGGCGTCCCAGCAGCAGGGGCCCAAGCACGTTGCCGGCCGCGAACGGAAGGATGTACAGGCCGATGCTGTCGTTGGGTACGCCGTAGAAGGTGCCCAGCACCAGCGCGTAGGTGAAGAAGATGGAGTTGTAGAAGAACGCCTGCGCCAGCATCAGCACCAGGCCCAGCAGGGCTCGTTTCGGATACAGCTTGAACAGAGACCGCACCACGTCGACCACGTGCGTGGTGCGCTGGCGGATGCGAATGCGCGGCAGGTCCGCCGGTGCCCGCCCGGCACCGGCCCGGTCCTCGATGTGGCACATGACGCGCTCGGCCTCGTCGAAGTGGCCATGGGTCATCAGCCAGCGCGGGCTTTCCGGGATGAAGCGGCGCAGGAACAGGATGATCATGCCCAGCACGGCGCCCAGCCCGAAGGCCAGGCGCCAGCCCAGGTCGATGGGAAACCAGTGCGGGTTGAGCAGCACCAGCACGCCCAGCGCGCCCAGCGCGGCACCGACCCAGAAGCTGCCGTTGACGCCCAGGTCGGTGTGGCCGCGGAACCGCGCGGGGATCAGCTCCTGGATCGCCGAGTTGATGGCGGTGTACTCGCCGCCGATGCCGGCACCGGTGAAGAAGCGGAACAGGCCATACATCCAGAAATGCATGCTGAAGGCGGTCAACAACGTGGCGACAAGGTAGGTCGCCAGGGTGACGGTGAACAGTTTCTTGCGGCCCAGCTTGTCGGTCAGCCAGCCGAAGAACAGCGCGCCGAGCACCGCGCCGGCCAGGTACAGGCTGGCCGACAGGCCCACCTGCGCCTCGCTCATGTGCAGCGCGGGGCTGTCCTTGAGCGCACCGGCCAGGGCGCCGGCCAGGGTCACTTCCAGGCCATCCAGGATCCAGGTGATGCCCAGGGCCACGATGACCAGGGTGTGGAAACGGCTCCAGCGCAGGCGGTCCAGGCGTGCCGGGATGTCGGTCTCGACGCTGGCCGCGGTTGCGGTTTGCTGCATGTCCCCCATCGTTTTTGCACCCTTATGTTATCGATATCATTCTGGCCGAGTGTAGCACCGAATCGTATCGCGGCGAATGGACCATGCCCGGTGCCGCAGGGCTCCGGGAACGGCCCGCACGGGGACGCACAGTGGAACGCAAAAAGGGCCGCCGGTTGCCCGGCGACCCTGGCCACGCATGACCCGGATCCGCCCGCCCGTGGCGGGTCACGGACCCGTCAGGCCCCTACTGCGGGCACTGGTTCTGGAACACGCAGGCGATCCACTCGGGGTGGTCCACGAACGGGTTGCGGTTGCCCTGGTACTGCTCGACAGTGTCGTTGCGCAGGCGCTCGACGTCGGACACCGGGTCCTCCTGCGCCCACTGCAGCAGCACCGACAGCTGCCCCATGTAGGCCTTGCCGGTGGTGTTCATGCCGCCGCTGGTGACGATCTTGCTCATGTCGTCGGTCAGCACAAGGTCCGGCTCGGGATCGCCGGTGTACGGATTGGTGCCGCCCTCGAAGCGCACGTCCATGTACAGCAACGCGCGGGCCACGTCGCCGCGCTTGCCCATCCATACTTCCCAGATCACGCCGTCGGACCAGTTGGAGTTGCCCGGATAGGTGCCGGAGCCGCCGCCGCTGCCGTCGGTGGCGGTGGTCGGGTACTCCGTGCATGCGGCGCTGCAGGTGCCGTAGGGCTCGTTGCCGCGGTCCTTGTTGTAGCCGATGTTGGCGACCATCAGCATGTGCAGGTCGGTGTAGGCATAGTTGGTGTTGTCGTTGACCGGGAAGCCGTACGAATTGGGCCAGGTGTGCTCGCGGTTGTATTCGGTATTGCCGCCCGTCTCCCTGGGCACGCTCTTGTTGGTGTAGACCTCGATCACGTCGTTGCTGTTGAGCGGATCCTCGTCGGCCTTGGCCAGCACGTCCCAGGTGTCGGTGGTCGAGGCGGTGTACGGGATCTTCGTCACCTGCTCGAGCAGGGTGTGCAGCGAGTTGCGCAGCGCGGTCGGGCTGCTGGTGTCGACGCTGGCGTAGTAGCCGCTGCCGCCGCCTCCACCACCGCCACCGCCCGTGGTGGACGCGGTCCAGTCCGCTTCCAGGGACACGCCGGCATAGCTGCTCCAGCCGTACAGCTTCACGTAGTACGTCCCGGCCTGGGGTGTGGCGAAGGTGCAGGTCTCGTCGTTTCCGGCAATGTACGGGCGGCAGTCGTAACTGCTCGATGTCGGTTCGGCGCCGGACTTCACGTACAGGTCGGCATCGCCGGATCCCCCGGAGATGGCAATGCTCAGGTTGCTCGCGCCAGCCGGGATGTCGACGGTGTAGGTGTCGCCGAACGCGCCCTGCGCGCCCGACACCGTCACCGGCGTCCCGTTGGCCAGGCTGCTGCCGCCGCCGGTGCCGCCACCGCCGCCGAGCGCGACGAAGGTCTGGCCCGGGTTGCACTGGCCGAAGCTGGCGGTGCCCGGCGCCAGCCAGGTGAAGTCGCTGGCATAGGAACCGTTGCCGGCCAGCTGCAGCGACTGGCCGACCGGTGTGGCGCTGCCCTCGTTGACGCCGATGTCGGTACTGGTCACCCCCGCGGCCGGTCCGCTGCTGGCGGTGAACGTGCCCTCGTAGCTGAGGAACTGGCGCACGATGCCGCTGGCGTCGATCAGGGCCAGGCCGTCGGGCGCGCCGTTCTGGATGCCCGGCGTGGTGATCGCCTTGACGCCGTAGCCGCTGCACTGGTCGGACAGCGTGCCCGACAGCGTGTAGGTGGCGTAGACCGAACCGTTGCTGCCGTTGTACAGCACCACCTGCCAGCCGGTCAGGTCGGTGCCGGCCGGCCCGGCCAGTTCCACCGCCTCGCCGGTGTCGCTGCCGCTGTTGTCGTAGTGGATCTCGTTGATGAAGACCGGCGAGTCGGCGAACGCCGGCGCGATCCAGGCCAAGGCGGCCAGGACGAAAAGAATGCGTGCCAATCGACGCATGGGTACTCCCTCCCATAGTGAATGTCTTCCCCCCGGGGGCACACTATGGGTGTACGAAGTCGATTTCGTGACGGGATTTTTTCCTAGGAAAAATCGAATGCACGGATCCGGCACGACGCGCCGCATTCGATATCAGTCGTCCATCAGGACGCGCAGGAAATCGGCGCCGTAGCGCTCGAGCTTGCGCGCGCCGACGCCGCTGATGGCGGCCAGCGAATCGCGGTCGGAAGGATGCTCGCGCAGCATCGCGTACAGGGTGGCATCGTGGAAGATCACGTAGGCCGGCACGCCCTGCTCCTTCGCCAGCCGCGCGCGGGTCTCGCGCAGCGCCTGCCACAGCGCCTCCTCGTGCGGGGCGATGTCCAGGCTGCCGCGTTCGCCGGAAGCGGAGGACGCTCGGCGGGCGCGGCGCTGGGCGCGGTCGGGTTCGCGGCGAAGCTCGAGGCGTTGCTCGCCGCGCAGCACCGGACGCGCGGCCTCGGTCAGGCGCAGGGTGCCGTAGCCCTCCGCATCCGGGACCAGCATGCCGTGGGCGACCAGCTGGCGGAACACGCCACGCCACTGCCGCGCGTCCATGTCGTGGCCGATGCCGTGCACGCTGAGCGTGTCGTGGCCCTGGGCCTGGATGCGGTCGCTGTCCTTGCCCAGCAGGACATCGACCAGGTAGCCCACGCCGTAGCGCTGGCCGGTGCGGTACACGCATGAAAGTGCCTTCTGCGCGGCCTCGGTGGCGTCCCAGGTCGGCGGCGGCTCGAGGCAGTTGTCGCAGTTGCCGCAGGGCTCGGCCAGGGTTTCGCCGAAGTAGCCCAGCAGCTGCTGCCGGCGGCAGCGGGTGGTCTCGGCATACGCCAGCAGCGCATCGAGCTTGGCGCGCTCCAGGCGCTTGCGCTCCTCGCTGGCTTCGGAGCGCTGGATGAACTGCGCCAGGGTCACCAGGTCGCCCAGGCCGTAGGCCATCCACGCCTCGGCCGGCAGTCCGTCGCGGCCGGCGCGACCGGTTTCCTGGTAATAGCCCTCCAGGCTCTTGGGCAGGTCCAGGTGCGCGACGAAGCGCACGTCCGGCTTGTCGATGCCCATGCCGAAGGCAATGGTCGCGCACATCACCACGCCGTCCTCGCGCAGGAAGCGCTGCTGGTGGTCGGCGCGCGTGGCGGCATCCAGCCCGGCGTGATAGGGCAGCGCGTGGACGCCCTGCCCGGCCAGCCAGCCGGCGGTCTCCTCGACCTTGCGCCGCGACAGGCAGTAGACGATGCCCGAATCGCCCTGGTGATGTTTCAGAAACGCCTTCAGTTGCTGCTTGGGCTGGTCCTTGTGCACCACCGCGTAGCGGATGTTGGGGCGGTCGAAGCTGGCCACGAACTGCTCGGCCGCGTCCAGCGCCAGGCGCTCGACGATCTCGCGCCGGGTCGGCGTCGTCGGCGGTGGCGGTCAGGGCGATGCGCGGCACGCCGGGGAAGCGTTCGTGCAGCACCGTGAGCTGACGGTATTCGGGACGGAAGTCGTGCCCCCACTGCGACACGCAGTGCGCCTCGTCGATGGCGAACAGCGACGGCTCCACGCGCCCCAGCAGGTCCAGGAAGCGACCGGTCAGCAAGCGCTCGGGCGCGACATAGAGCAGCTTCAGGTCGCCGTCGACGAAGCGCCGCTCGACTTCGGCCTGGGCCGGGCCGTCCAGGCTGGAATTGAGGAACGCAGCCTCCACGCCGAGCTGGCGCAGCGCCTCGACCTGGTCCTGCATCAGCGCGATCAGCGGCGAGACCACGATCGCGGTGCCCGGGCGCAGCAGGGCCGGCAACTGGTAGCACAGCGACTTGCCGCCGCCGGTCGGCATCAGCACCAGCGCGTCGCCGCCGCCGACCATGTGCTCGATGATGGCCTGCTGGCGCCCGCGGAAGGCGGTGTAGCCGAACACCTCGCGCAGCACGCCCAGCGCCTCGTTGCCGATCTCCGAAGCGGTGTCGTGAACGGCGGCTTCGGAAGGTGCGGTCATGGTCGTGTGGGAGTCCGGTCAAAGCGTGAAACGGGGATGGGTGGCCCCGGGCGCAAACGCCCGGCGACGCACGGCATGCTAGCAAAGCGCGATCCGGCCGGGCATGCGATTACTGGAGACAGGAGCGCGGGCCGATGCCGACCCGCTCAGTCGGGCATGCCCCACAGCGCTCGATCCAGATCGGCATCCAGACCGAACTCCTGCATCCGGATACGCCCGCCTTGCACCTGCACACCCTCCGCGCGCAGGCGCTCGACCTGCTCGCGAAAACCGCGACTGCCGGGCGGGAACGCGATGCGCCCGTCGGCACGCAGCACCCGGAACCACGGCAGTTCCAGGCCCTCGCTGTCCTGGCCCAGCACCTTGCCGACCATGCGCGCACGCCCCGGCAGCCCGGCCCGCGCGGCGATCTGGCCGTAGCTGGCCACGCGCCCCGGGGGAATCGCCGCCACGGCGTCGAATATGCGTCGGTATTCGGGCTTCATCGCTGCTACGCTACCATTGCGGGGGGCGTCGACAAGGGACCGATCATGCAGCACTTCGAAGCCATTCGCTCACAGCTCAACGGCCAGTACCAGCTGCGCCACAACGACCCCTACCTGATCAGTTTCGACGTGCGCCTCCCCGAGGGGCGCAACCAGGGCATCTACCTGGCCGAGCTGGAAGACGAGGACGACCGCAAGTACCTGCGCGTGTCCACGCCCGTCGGTCCGCTGGTCGGGGTCGACGCACGTCGCTGCCTGCGCTTCAACTGGGAGCAGCGCGTGGGCTACCTGGCGGTCAGCGACCTGGACGGTTCGCCTTACATCCACCTGTGCGAGAACCGCCCCTACGAACTGCTGACCGCCGAGGAGCTGGAGCGCCTGATCGCCGAACTGGCGGCGCTGGGCGACAATCTCGAGCAGCTGATCTCGAGCGAGGCGGATGCGTTCTGAAGGGAACGTGCCGTGGCCGCCTCGGATCCGACCGACCGATGGACGCCCACCCGAGCCCGTTGTCCCGTAGGTTGGGCTGAGCCTGCGAAGCCCAACACCCGCGCGATCCAGGACACTTCCTCCCCCATTCGAAGCCACCCCGACCGGTATGGGATAATCCGCCTCCGAGAAATCCACGGAACACGGAGCACGCCATGTCCCAGCCCACCGCGATCATCACCGGCGCCGGCGGCGCCATCGCCACCCACGTCATCGCCGCCTTCGCCGAGGCCGGCTGGAAGCTCGGTCTGGTCGCCTACAGCGCCGACGAGGCCAGGCGCGCGCAGGATGGCTGCGCGGATGCGGTCGTCGCCGTGGCCAACCTGGTCGACGAAGACGCCGCACGCGGCGCCATCGAGGACCTGGGCAAGAAGCTGGGCCATGTCGATGCCCTGCTCAACATCGCCGGCGGCTTCGACATGAGCGGCGCCACGGAAACCTCCATGCAGCAGCTGGAGGCGCAGCTGGACATCAACTTCCGTACCGCCTTCAATGCCACCCGCGCGGTGCTGCCGGGCATGCTCGAGGCCGGCAAGGGCTTCGTACTGGGCGTGGGCGCCGATGCCGCGCTGTACGGCGGTGCAAGCAAGGGGCCGTATGCGGCGTCCAAGGCGGCACTGATCGCCTGGCTGAAGTCGGTCCATGCGGAAACCGCGCCCAAGGGCGTGCACG
Source organism: uncultured Gammaproteobacteria bacterium (assembly GCA_963817755.1). Classification (GTDB taxonomy): domain Bacteria; phylum Pseudomonadota; class Gammaproteobacteria; order Xanthomonadales; family Rhodanobacteraceae; genus Oleiagrimonas. The sequence goes on along the minus strand of CAWFPB010000002.1, from coordinate 844,323 downwards.
TGGCCGTGATGTACCCGATGGGCGCGGTCGATACCGCCGGCAACCGCGCCGCCATGCCGGACGTCGATCCGCAGACCTGGATCGACCCGCGCGAACTGGCCGCGACCGCCCTTCATCTGGCCACGCGCGGCCCGCGCGGCCAGATCACCGAGGCCAAGGTCTACCCGCCGGCCTGAGGTTCGCTTCGGAACGGTCCATGCGCCCGTTGGGTACGGACGTATGGCCGGCCTGTGGAAAGCGGCAAAGCCGGTTACACTGCCAAAAGACCTGAACTGGAGCTCCCGCCCCGCGCATGCTGACCGAACTGGGACTGATCCTGCTGTTGTCCCTCCTCAACGGCTTTTTCGCCCTGTCCGAAATGGCCATCGTGGCCTCGCGCAAGAGCCGCCTCAAGCAGATGGCGCGCAGCAGCGCCCGGGCGCGCGTGGCCGCCGAACTGGCCGAACACCCGGACCGTTTCCTGTCCACGGTGCAGGTCGGCATCACCCTGGTGATGCTGATTACCGGTGCGGTGACCGGCGCGTCGCTGGGCGAGCGCTTCGCCAACCTGGTGCACGCGATGGGCGTGGACTGGATGGCACCCTACGCCACCGTCATCGGCTGGCTGATCGGCTTCGTCATCGTGACCACGGTGCAGATCGTGATCGGTGAACTGGTGCCCAAGCGGATCGCGCTGGTCGCGCCCGAGCGCCTGGCCACCACCATCGCCATGCCGATGCTGGTGCTCTCGCGACTGAGTTCGCCGTTCGTGTGGGTTCTCAACGGCATCAGCACGCTGATCCTCAGGCTGCTGCGCCTGCACCGCGCGCGCCGATCCTCGGTCACCGAGGAGGAGATCCGCCTGCTGGTCGCCGAGGGCGCCGAACAGGGCGTGCTCGACGCCGACGAGCGCAACATGGTCAACCGCGTGCTGCGCCTGGGCGACCGCCCGGTGGACAGCGTGATGACGCCGCGCACGCGCATCGAATGGCTCGATGCCGCCGCCTCGCGCGAGGAAAACCTGCGCGTGCTGCAGTCGCACACCTTCTCGCGCTTCCCGGTCTACCGCGGCGACGAAAGCGAGGTGGTCGGCATCGCCGAGGTCAAGCGCGTGCTCGATGGCATGCTGCGCGGCGAAACCGACCTGCTGCGCGACATGGTCCCGCCACTGTACGTGCCCGAGACCGCGCGCGCGCTGGACCTGCTCGAGTCGTTCCGCGACGCGAAGACGCAGATGGCGCTGGTGGTGGACGAATACGGCGACATCGAAGGCCTGGTCACGCTCAACGACGTACTCTCGGCAGTGGTCGGCCAGAGCCAGGGCAGCGAGGACGGCGAGACCGCGCCGATCGTGCGCCGCTCCGACGGCAGCTGGCTGCTCGACGGCAGCCTGGCCACCGAGGACCTGCGCGAGCTGCTGCACCTGGAGCACCTGCCCAACGAGCAGGACCACGACTTCAACACCGTCGCCGGCATGGTGGTGCGCGCGTTCGAGCGCATCCCGCAGGTCGGCGACGCCTTCAGCTGGCGCGGCTGGCGCTTCGAGGTGGCACGCGTGGACGGTGCCCGCATCGACCGCGTGCGCGTGGTCGCCGAGCGCGGCCACGAAGCCGCCGCACCCGCCGACGATCCAGCCGCCTCCGCATGAATCCCGACCACGAGCGCCGCGCCACGCGGCTGCTGGCCGACACCCTGGCCGAGCATCCGGAGGACACCATCCACCTGGATGCCCTGCTGCGCCCGTTGCGCAATCGTGCCTTCGGCTGCGTGCTGCTGCTGCTGGCGATTCCCAACTTCATCCCGGTCCCGATCGGCATCGGCGGCGTGATGGGCACGCTGATCGTGGTGCTGGGGCTGCAGATGATGGTCGGCCTGGAGCAACCGTGGATTCCGCGCCGCATCCGCCGTCGCCCGCTGCACCGACACTCGGTGCGCAAGTTCCTCGATCGCACCCTGCCGATCCTGCACAAGCTCGAACGCCTGTGCCGTCCGCGCCTGGAAGCGCTCACGCGCCGCCCGGCCAGCCTGGTCACCGGCCTGCTGCTGACCCTGCTCGGCGTGCTGCTGGCCCTGCCGATCCCGTTCACCAACTACCTGTTCGGGGTGATGATGCTGGCCTATGCCATCGCCCTGATCGAACGCGACGGTGCCCTGTTGCTGGGCCTGTGGACCGTCACCGTACTGCTGCTGGTGCTGGCCTTCGTGTTCAGCAACGTGGTCTTCGCCGCCGCGATGAAGCTGATCTGACGGCTGTCTGAATCAGTCCGTCTCCCCGCGGGCGCGGCGCGCCACGCGCTGCGCCTCGGCCAGGATGCCGTGCAGGATGCGCAGCTCGCGCTGGTCCGGCTGCGCGCGCATGAACAGCTTGCGCAGGCGCAGCTCGATGGTGCGCGGCGAGCGTCCCTTGTGGAAATCGATGTCGTGCAACGACTGCGACAGGTGCACGAAGAACTGCTCCATCTGCTCCAGGTCGGCCGGCGGGTCCTTGGGTTCGGGATCCGGCTCCGGCTCGCTCGGTGCCTCGCCCTGCAGGCTGGCCAGGCGCATTTCGTAGGCCATCACCTGCACCGCCTGGGCCAGGTTCAGCGAGCTGTAGTCGGACACGCTGGGGATGCGCACCATGGCGTGGCAGTGCGCCAGCTCCCCGTTGTCCAGGCCGCTCTGCTCGTTGCCGAACACCAGCGCCACCTCGCGTCCTTCACACGCCGCCTGCCAGGCCCGCCCGGCGGCCTCGCGCGGACTCAGTTCCGGCAACGTCACGCCGCGGCGGCGCGCGCTCATGCCCAGCGCCAGCGAGCACCCGGCCAGGGCGTCGGGAAGATGCTCGTGCACCTGCGCGGCCGCCAGCACGCCGGGAGCGCCGGCAGCCAGTGCATCGGCTTCCGGATCCGGGTAGCGGTGCGGGCGCACCAGGTCCAGGCGCGAGAAGCCCATGGTGCGGATGGCGCGCGCGGCGCTGCCGATGTTGCCCGGATGCGAGGTGCGCACCAGCACGTAGCGCAGGCGTGCAGGCGTGGTGATTTCGGTCATGGTCCCCGGTTTCCGCGAAGTCGCTTGCCAGCACGGGAGTTTACCGCGGTTGGGACACGCGCCCCGGCTCTGCTAAGCTTGCGCGCCTCGCGCCCGACGCGAACTTCGTTCTTTCAAGCCTCGACGACCATGCCCAGACCCGCAGTCAATGTGGCGGCCCGTGCCGCGCGCGCCGCAGGAAGCATCATCCTGCGCTACATGAACCGTCTCGACAGCGTGAACGTGGTCGAGAAGCAGCGCATGGACTTCGTCTCCGAGGTCGACCGCGCCGCCGAGGCCGAGATCATCCGCGAGCTCAGGCGCGCCTATCCGCGCCACGCCTTCCTGGGCGAGGAATCGGGGCCCACTGGCAAGGGCAACCTGGTCTGGGTCATCGACCCGCTCGACGGCACCCACAACTACCTGCGCGGCATCCCGCACTTTTGCGTGTCCATCGCCATGCTGGACAAGGGCGAGCCGGTCTACGGCGTGATCTACGATCCGCTGCGCGACGAACTGTTCACCGCCAGCAAGGGCGATGGCGCCTATCTCAACGACCGCCGCATGCGCGTCGGCAAGCGCGAGACGCTGGACGGCGCCATGCTGGCCACCGGATTCCCGTACCGCCAGCGCGAGCACCTGGACGCGCAGTGGGAGTTCACCCGCGCCCTGCTGACGCAGGCCGAGGACCTGCGCCGCACCGGTTCGGCCGCGCTGGACCTGGCCTACACCGCCAGCGGCCGCTTCGACGCCTACTTCGAGCTGGGCCTCAAGCCCTGGGACCTGGCCGCCGGCTGCCTGCTGGTGCGCGAGGCCGGTGGCACCTTCTGCGATTTCGCCGGCCGCGACGGCCTGCCCGAGAGCGGCCACATCGTCGCCGCCAACCATCACCTGGTCCCGGCCATGGTCGAGGTCGCCGGCAGGACGCTGCCGCCCAAGCTGCTCAAGGCCTGAGCGTCCGAGATCACGGGGACCGGGTGGAAGGTGCCGACCCTGAAGGGTACGGCAATCTTGAGGTCTGCGACTCCGCTGTTCCCCCCACCCCTTCCCTCCCCCAAAAGGGGAGGGTGTTGCGCTAGCGCGGCCACGATTCCGCGAAGCCACCCTGCGACACCTTCGCCCCCCCGTCGCCTTGTAGCAAAGTGACCTACAAGCCGGCGACCTCCCCCTGCACAGCAGGGGGAGGCAGGGAGAGGGTCCCGCAGAACTACGCATCGCAAGGCGCCAGCCTACGAAACGCGCAACGTGAAGATTGAACCCACGATACGCGCACAGCCGCAATCGCCCGCCGGTCTACCCCTCCTCGCCCGAATCCTTCAGCAGCTGGCGCAGGAACGGCACCGTGACCCGGCGCTTGGCCGCCAGCGAGGCGCGGTCGATGTCCTCCAGCAACTCGCCCAGCGCGCCCAGGTCGCGCGCGTGGTGCACGAACAGCCAGTCCAGCACCGCATCATCCAGATCGATGCCGCGCGCCTGTGCCCGCGTGCGCAGCACCTGACGGCGTTCGGCCTCGGTCAGCGGACGCAGCAGCGCCAGCGTGCACATGCCCAGACGCGAGCGCAGGTCCGGCAGCACCAGCGGCAGTTGCGCCGGCGGTGCGGTAGCCGCGAACAGCAGCGTGGTTCCCTCGGCCCTGCAGCGGTTGTACAGATCGAACAGCGCATGCTCGGCCTCACGCTCGCCGACCAGCGCATCGAGGTCGTCCAACGCCAGCAGGTCGCAGCCACCGCTGCCGCGGATGGCCACCTGCGCCGGACCGCGCAGGTGGCCCAGCGGCAGGTACTGCACGCGCCGCCCGGCTTCGCTGGCCGCCTGGCAGGCCGCGGCCAGCAGGTGCGTCTTGCCGCTTCCGGCGGCACCGGCGAGAAACACCCAGGGCGCATCGGCGCCCTGTTCCACCGCGCGGCGCACGGCGGCCACGGCGGCGGCATTCTCGCCGGCGTGGAAATGTTCGAAACGCTGGCGACGCGGCCAGCGCAGGTCGAGCGGCAGCTGGTTCACGTCAAGCTCCCGATCCGTCGCCTTCGCCGGCAGGTGTCGGCGGCGAACCCTCGCCGTCCGTCGCAGGTATGACGGGCAGGTCATGGTCAGGGCCGTACAGGTCGCTGACCTGGTAGCGCTCGTAGACATAGCGCAGCACCACCATGATCACGGCCGCGGCGGGCAACGCCAGCAGCACGCCGAGAAAGCCGAACAGCTGGCCGCCGGCCAGCACCGCGAAGATCACCGCCACCGGGTGCAGGCCGATCTTGTTGCCGACCAGGCGCGGCACCAGCACATAGCCCTCCATCAGCTGGCCGATGGCGAACACCACCAGCACCAGGCCGACGTGCAGCCAGTCGCCGTACTGCACCAGCACAGCGATCAGGCTGGCGGCCAGACCGATGATGAAGCCCAGATAGGGCACGAAGCTGAGCAGGCCGGCGATCATGCCGATCAGCGGTCCCACCGACAGTCCGATCGCGGTCAGGCCGGCGCCGTAGATCACGCCCAGCCCCAGCATCACCAGCATCTGCCCGCGCACGAAGGCCCCCAGCACCTGGTTGGTCTCGCGCGCCAGGCGGCGGATCATCGGCGCCTGGCGGCGCGGCAGCATGGCGTCGATGCGTGCAACCATCACGTCCCAGTCGCGCAGCAGGTAGAAGGTCACCACCGGGATCAGGACCAGGTTGGCCAGGCCCGCGATCAGGCCGAACCCGGAGCGCGACACCTGGCCCAGCACGGTTGCGGCCATGCCGCCGACCGAACCGATGTGCTGCTTGAGGGCGTCGACCAGGCGCTGGCTGTCGAAGGTGTCGGTATTCAGGTGCAGGTGCACCTGCAGCCAGGGCATGGCGGTCCGGCGCACCCATTCCACGTAATGCGGCACGTTGTCGATCAGGTTGCGGATCTGCTGCTGCAGCAGGGGGATGAGCAGCAGCAGCGCGCCGGTGACGATCAGCAGCATGCAGGCGAACACCACGCTGACCGCCAGGGTGCGACTGAGCTTGAAGCGTTCGAGGCGGTCGGCAATGGGATCGCCCAGGTAGGCAAAGCCCGCAGCCACCGCGAACGGCATCAACACCGGCGAGAGCAGCCAAAGGACCACACCAATGGCGGCGATCACGCCCGCACCCTGCCAGCGACGGGAAGCTTCCGGAGTCATGCGAAGTACGCCTCACTTATCCTTGGGTGTGCCCTGCACGACCGACGCGACGTGCCCGTGCGGACCAGTGCAGCACATAATCGAGACCGCTGGCGACCGTCAGCACGGCGACCAGCCATTGCACCGCCTCCACGTGCAGCGCCGGAAAGGCGCTGCTGCGCACCAGTTCGAGCAGGATGCACAGGATCTGCACCATGGTGCAGAACTTGGCCAGACGCCGCGGCTGTGCGGTGAACGGCCCGATCAGCAACCGGTAGGCCAGCGCGCCGCCCAGGATCACCAGATCGCGACCCAGCACCAGCGCGGCCAACCACCACGGCAGCCGGTGCATGATCGCCAGTACCAGGTAACTGGTCATCAGCAGCAGCTTGTCCGCGGCCGGATCGAGAAAGGCGCCAAGCCGGCTGCGCCAGCCGAAATGACGCGCCATCCAGCCATCCAGCGCATCCGACAGCCCGGCCACCAGGGCCAGCCACAAGGCCGTGCCGTAACGGTGCTCGGTCATCATCCAGGCCACCGGCACCACCAGCGCGATGCGCAGCAGCGAGATCAGGTTGGGAAGGTGTCGCCAGGGCGTGCGTGCGTCCGTATCCATGGTCGGCTGCCGCTCCGTGTGACCTCACTGCATCCATTGCAGGCTGGCGTCGGCACCGGGATGACCCCCTCCGCCGGGCATCAGATGTCCGCCGGACTGCAGCGAATCCAGCAAGGCCGGTAGCGCGTCCTGCGAACGGATCCGCAGCAGCACCCCGTTTCCGGCGGCACCCACCGGTTCGGCGGACGTCACCTGCGCGTCCGACCGCACCGTGGCCAGCAGGCGCGCCAGGTCCATCGCCGAGTGCATCGGCGCGACCCAGACCGTGGCCGCGGCTGCGGCCGGAATGCCGCTGGCCGGGACCGGGGTCGCGGCCGCCAGTTGTTTTTGCAGGCCATCCGCCAGCAGTTTCACCGCGCCCGGATCGAATTGCACCTTGAGCAGGAAGGGCTCGGACGAACCACCAGATGCGCGCGCGTACTGGTAGTTCTGCACCATGTTGGCCGCCGAGCCCAGGGCATCGGTGTAACCGGGTGCCTGGGTGACCTGCGGGCCGGCGGTGCGCGCCAGGATGCTGCCCAACGCCACGGCAAAGGCGTGGTTGCGCTGCGCATCGGAAGTATCGCTGACCGGGACCGTGGCGTGATAGGCCGCCGCACTGGCCTGCGTCGCGGACTGGGCATGTGCCACGGACAGGCTGGACAACAGCAGAACCAGGACGACGATCGGCAGGGAACGGTTGCGCATCGGAGTACTCGCAGGGCTCGAATCGGGGCCGTCGTGGAGACGGCCATGGCTGAAAGTCTGCCCAATCGGGGCTGCAACGTCTATCATTGTCATCTGTGCGCGCGCCTGCGACCGCGCCGATCCCGCTCCTACCACACCCAGACCGAACACGGATTTGACCGCCATGTCCGCCGAAAACGACGCCCTCACCTATCGCGCCGCCGGCGTGGACATTGACGCCGGCAATGCCCTGGTCGAACGCATCAAGCCGATGGTCAAGCGCACCATGCGTCCGGAGGTCATGGGCGGGCTGGGCGGCTTCGGCGCGCTGTTCGACATGGCCGGCCGCTACCGCGAGCCGGTGCTGGTCTCGGGCACCGACGGCGTCGGCACCAAGCTGAAGCTGGCCCAGCAGCTGGGCCGCCACGACACCATCGGCATCGACCTGGTCGGCATGTGCGTCAACGACATCCTGGTGCAGGGCGCCGAGCCGCTGTTCTTCCTCGACTATTTCGCCACCGGCAAGCTGGACGTGGACGTGGCGGCCTCCGTGGTCAGCGGCATCGCCCGCGGCTGCGAGCTGGCCGGCTGCGCGCTGATCGGCGGCGAGACCGCCGAGATGCCGGACATGTACCCGCCCGGCGAGTACGACCTGGCCGGTTTCAGCGTGGGCGCGGTGGAAAAGTCCGAGCTGCTCGACGGCAGCGCGATCGCCGAGGGCGACGCCATCGTCGGCGTGGCCTCGTCCGGCCCGCACTCGAACGGCTACTCGCTGATCCGCAGGATCCTCGATCGCGCCGGAAACCCGCTGGACACCGACCTGGACGGCGTGACTCTGGCCGATGCCCTGATGGCGCCGACCACGCTGTACGTCAAGCCGATGCTGGCCCTGCGAAAGCAGGTCGACGTACACGGCATGGCCCACATCACCGGCGGTGGCCTGCTGGAGAACATCATCCGCGTGGTGCCCGAGGGCTTGGGGCTGGAGATCGACAGCAGCACCTGGACCCTGCCCGCCGTGTTCGACTGGCTGCAGCGCGAGGGCAAGCTGGCGCGCGAGGAGATGTGGCGCACCTTCAACTGCGGCATCGGCTTCACCGTATTGCTGGATCCGGCGCAGGCCCCGGCCGCCATCGAGGCGCTGAAGGCGAACGGCCTGGCCGCGCAGGTCATCGGCCGGGTCGTGAAGGCGACCGGCGATGCACCGCGCGTGCACATCGCCTGAATCGGGACCGACCGTTCCCGTGCCCGATCCATCCCTGTCCATCGCCGTGCTGGCCTCCGGGCGCGGCAGCAACCTTCAGGCCCTGATCCGCGCGCAACAGGCCGGCGAACTGCCGGTGCGCTTTGCCCTGGTCGCCAGCGACCGTGCCACGGCGCCTGCACTGAGCCATGCCACGGACGCCGGCATCCCGGCCCTGCACCTGGATCCGGCCGACTACCCGTCCCGGCGCGACTACGACCTGGCCCTGTTCGAGCGCGTCGCGGCCAGCGGCGCGCAGCTGCTGGTGCTGGCCGGGTTCATGCGCATCCTCGACGCGGACGCGGTCGACCCCTGGCGCGGACGCATGATCAACGTGCACCCCTCGCTGCTGCCCAGGTACCGCGGCCTGCACACGCACCGACGCGTCCTGGAAGCCGACGATGCCGAGCACGGCGCCAGCGTGCACTTCGTGACCCCGGAGCTGGACGGCGGTCCGGTCATCGCCCAGGCGCACATCGAGGTGCACCCGGACGACACCGAGGAAAGCCTGGCCGCACGCCTGCTGCCGCTCGAACATCGCCTGCTGGTGGCGGTGGTCGCGGATATCGCCGCCGACCGCATCGGCATGCAGGACGGCCGCGTGCTGCTCGATGGCGAGCCGCTGCAGCGACCGCTGCGGCTGAACCGGCAAGGCCGGCTGTCACGGTGAACCTGCGGTTCAGGGAGGCCTGTCCAGACTGTTCCCGCATGTACCGTATCCCCGCCCTGATCCTGATGCTGTTGCTGGCCGTCCCGGCGGCAGCCTTCCCGACTGCCGCCGCGGGCGACACCCCGGCCATCAAGCCCTTCACGGCCACCTACGAGGTGCTGCGCAACGGCTCGCCAGTCGGGGTCTCCACCCTGACCCTGGCTCCCGGCGCCGATGGGCACTGGAACTATCGTTCGACGATCCGCGCCACGCATGGTCTGGCTGCACTGTTCGGCGCCGACATGCACGCCGACACCCTGCTGCGCTGGCGCGACGGCCGGCCCGAGACGGTCAACTACGACTACCGCTTCGATGCCGCCTTCAAGCACAAGCGCGACCAAATCCGCGTCGACTGGAGCACCCGCCACGTGCGCAACGTGGTCGACGGGAAGCATGACTACAGCTATCGCGCCGAACCGGGCATGGTGGAAAGCCACGCCATCCCGCTGGCGCTGCTGGTCGCCCTGCGCCGCGGCGAACGTGCCATCGACCTGCCGGTGGCGGTGAAGGACCGGGTCGAGCACCAGCAGTTCAAGGCGACCGGACCGGTGGCGCTGAAGGTGCCGGCCGGTGAATTCCAGGCCCTGCGCGTGAGCCGCGTGGGCGACGACAAGGCCTTCACGGCCTGGTTCGACACCGGCCATCGGTACGAGACGCCGGTCAAGCTGAGCCAGCGTTCGGGCGGGCATCTGACGCTGGTGCTCAAGAGTTATCGCCAGCCCTGAGCGGGTTGGGCGTGTGTCGGTGCTGTTGGGGATTGCGCTTCGACGGAGCGTCCCCATCCGCCCTGCGGGCACCTTCCCCCCGGAGCGGGGAAGGGGTTTTGCCACGGGTTCTTAATTGGGCAGGCGGCGGATCTTCGCGCCCAGGGTGCCCAGCTTTTCCTCGATATTCTCGTAGCCGCGGTCGATGTGGTACACGCGGTCGACCGTGGTGTCGCCACCGGCGACCAGGCCGGCCAGCACCAGGCACGCCGAGGCGCGCAGGTCGGTGGCCATGATCGGCGCGCCGCTCATGTGCTTGACGCCCTTGACGATGGCGGTGTTGCCCTCCAGGCGGATGTCCGCGCCCAGGCGCTGCAGTTCGTGCACGTGCATGAAGCGGTTCTCGAACACCGTCTCGGTGATCACGCCCACGCCCTCGGCCACGCAGTTGAGCGCGGTGAACTGCGCCTGCATGTCGGTCGGGAACGCCGGGTACGGCGCCGTGCTCACATCGACCGAGCGCGGGCGGTTGCCGCGCATGTCCAGCTCGATCCAGTCCTCGCCGACGTTCATGTGGGCGCCGGTCTGCTCCAGCTTGGCCAGCACCGAATCCAGCGTGGCCGGGCGCGCGTTGCGCGTGCGCACCTTGCCGCCAGTGATGGCGCCGGCGATCAGGAAGGTGCCGGTCTCGATGCGGTCCGGCAGCACGTCGTAATGGCAGCCATGCAGCCGCTCGACGCCGTGGATGACCAGGTTGGCGCTGCCCGCGCCCTCGATCTGCGCGCCCATGGCGTTGAGGCAGTTGGCCAGGTCGACCACTTCCGGCTCCTGTGCGGCGTTCTCGATGACGGTGGTGCCCTCGGCCAGGGTCGCCGCCATCATGATGTTCTCGGTGCCGGTGACGGTGACCATGTCCATGACGATGCGTGCGCCCTTCAGGCGCTTGGCGCGGGCCTTGATGTAGCCGTTCTCGACCGTGACGTCGGCGCCCAGCGCCTGCAGGCCGCGGATGTGCTGATCGACCGGACGCGAGCCGATCTGGCAGCCGCCTGGCAGCGACACTTCCGCCTGGCCGTAGCGCGCCACCAACGGACCCAGCACCAGGATCGACGCGCGCATGGTCTTGACCAGGTCATACGGCGCGAAGAAGCGGTCGATGGTGGTCGGGTCGACTTCGATGGTCATGCGGTCGTCCAGCACCAGCGACACGCCCATGCGGCCGAGCAGCTCCATGGTGGTAGTGACATCGTGCAGGTGCGGCACGTTGCCGATGCTGACCGGCTCGTCGGCCAGCAGGCAGGCGGCGAGGATGGGCAGCACGGCGTTCTTGGCGCCGGAGATCTGGATTTCGCCGGAGAGCGGTTCGCCGCCGGAAATGACGATTTTGGCCATGGGGTTTCGTGGTTCCTACAAGAGACGTTCGGCGGTTTGGCCGTCGGCGGCATCCTGCACGCCCGGGAGTGGCCGACGCCGAACCGTCAGGAGTGCCCGGCGACGTCGAGTCCGCGCTCGCGCGCTTCCTCCGGCGTCCAGGTTTTCAGGCTCAATGCATGGATTTCGCCACCCATGCGCTCGCCCAGCGTCGCATAGACCATGCGATGGCGCGCCAGCGGCAGCTTGCCGGCGAACGCGGCACAGACCACGTCGGCCTCGAAATGAACGCCGTCCTCGCCGCGCACATCGGCATGTGCGTCGTCCAGGCCGCTCTCGATCAGGTGCTTGATGCTGGATGGATCCATGGTTCCGGGGGTCGCTGAAGACGTATTCGACAGGCAGCTGGCGGAATCGACGCTGAATGCGCGCCGCAGCACTCGCCCATCGACAAAAGCTACAATGCAATCATGGCATGGTAATGGAAAAACCGCGGCACAGGAACGACGCCGCCCATCCGGACCGCATGCTCAACGCTGTCCACACGGAGACCACGATGAACACCCGCACCGCACCGCAGGCGCTGGACAAGGAACCGGCCAACGCGGAGGTCCTGACCCGCAGCGCACGTACCGTGATCGCCACGGAAGCGGCCGCCATCAAATCCCTGGAAGCCCGCATCGACGGCGATTTCAGCGCCGCCTGCCGCACCATCCTGGACTGCGAAGGCCGTCTGGTGGTCACCGGCATGGGCAAGTCCGGCCACATCGCGCGCAAGATCGCCGCCACCCTGGCTTCCACCGGCACGCCGGCCTTCTTCGTGCACCCCGGCGAAGCCAGCCACGGCGACCTGGGCATGATCCTGCCGCAGGACGTGGTGCTGGCGCTGTCCAATTCCGGCGAGACCGACGAGCTGCTGTTCATCCTCCCGGTGATCAAGCGCCAGGGGATCCCGCTGATCGCCATGACCGGCAACCCCGCGTCCTCGCTGGCCAACCAGGCCGACGTGCACCTGGACGTGAGCGTGCCGGCCGAGGCCTGCCCGCTGGGCCTGGCACCCACCGCCAGCACCACGGCGGCACTGGTGATGGGCGATGCGCTGTCGATCGCGCTGCTGGAGGCTCGAGGATTCACCGCCGACGATTTCGCCCGCTCGCACCCGGCCGGCAGCCTGGGGCGGCGCCTGCTCCTGCACATTGCCGACATCATGCATACCGGCGAAGGCATCCCGCGGGTCACCCCGGACGCCACCCTCACCGCTGCACTGATGGAAATGACCCGCAAACGCCTGGGCATGACCGCCGTGGTGGATGCCGAGGACCGGCTGCTGGGCGTATTCACCGACGGCGACCTGCGCCGCGCACTGGACGACGACAACGTGGACCTGCGCCAGGCCCGCGTGGAATCGCTGATGACGTGCGGTGCCAAGACCGTGACCGCCGACAAGCTGGCGGTCGAGGCCGCCCAGCTGATGGAAAAGCACCAGATCCACGCCCTGCTGGTGGTCGACGAGGACCAGCGCGTGGTCGGCGCCCTGAACATTCACGATTTGCTGCGCGCCCGCGTGGTGTGACTGGTTCGGGACTCGGGACTCGGGACTCGGGACTCGGGACTCGGGACTCGGGAAAGCGTACTCTTGCTACCGCGTCGCCCCTGCGGACGCTGAAATCCAATGTCGCGCCGACGCGGCAGGAACACCCCGGATCCGGTTGCCGTCCGGATGACCACCGCAGCGCGCAGGACACCCATCGTCCGGCGCCGCCGCTCTGATAGGATTCCATCTTTATCGAGCCGCCCTCTGCCATGCCCTTCGATTTCCTGACCGACGTCCCCGACGCTGTCCGTGCCCGCGCCGCGCGCGTGCGGCTGGTGGCCTTCGACGTCGACGGAACGCTGACCGACGGGCGCCTGTGGTACGGCGCCGACGGTCGCGAGACCAAGGTCTTCCACGCGCATGACGGGCTCGGCATCAAGCGCCTGCACGCCCACGGCGTCGAGGTCGCCTTCATTACCGCACGCGTCAGCCACGCCCTGTCCGAACGCGCCGGGGACCTGGGCATCGCCCACGTCTACCAGGGGCAAAAGGACAAGCGCGCCTGCCTGGACGAGCTGCTGGACGCGCTCTCGCTCACCGCCGAACAGACCGCGTTCGTCGGCGACGACCTGCCCGACCTGGCACCCATGCGCATGGTCGGCCTGGCCGTGGCCGTGGCCAACGCCCACCCCTGGGTCGCCGAACGATCGCACTGGCAGACCCGGCTGCGCGGCGGGGACGGCGCGGCGCGCGAGGTGTGCGACCTGATCCTGGCCGCCCAGGGCAAATCCGAAGACGAATACGGACACTGGTCGTGAGCACGCGCCGGCTGATCGCGATCGCGCTGGCACTGGCGCTGGCGGCCGGCACGGTGCAGCTGCTGGTGTGGTGGCTCACGCCGCAGCACCCCGAACGCATGCAGGCCGGTCCGCCGCGTTCGGGCTACACGCTGCATGACTTCACCCTGTACGGATACGGCAACGACGGCAAGCTGGGCTATCGCCTGAAGGCGCCGCGCCTGGAACGCCGCGAGGGTGACGAATCGCTGTACCTGGTCCGGCCGCAGTTCCTCCTGCCGCCGAAGAACGGGCAAGCGGGCCAACCCTGGACCGGCCAGTCCGACTACGGCTGGGTCAGCGCTGGCGGCGACGAACTGAAGCTGCAGGGCGCGGTCGACATGCACCGCAAGGCCTACCCCGGCGCCGCCGCAGCCAGCATCGTCACCCGCGACGTGACGGCCTGGCCCCGGCGCAACCGGGTGCAGACCGATGCCCACGTGGCGATGCGCCAGGGAACCGCTACGATGACCGGAACCGGCATGCGCGCCGACCTCGATACCAAGCACATGGAGCTTCTGCATGACTTCCAAGGCACCTACCAGCCCAGCCCGGGCGGGCACTAGCATGCGCCGCGCCGTCTTGCTGGCCATCGCCTGCCTGGGGCTGGCGGCCGCGAGCGGCGGCGCCGCCGCCAAGCAGGGCGACCGCTCCCAGCCGGTCCAGGCCACCGCGAAGTCCGCAGACGCCACCGCCACCCCCAACGGCGTCAGCCACTTGAAGGGCGACGTGGTCATCATCCAGGGCACCCTGAAGATCACCAGCGAGAACGCCACCATCCACTTCGACGCCCAGTCGCAGGTCAAGCGCGTGGTACTCACCGGCAAGGCGCACATCCAGCAGATGGACGACAACGGCAACCTGATGAGCGGCGATGCCGACCGCATCGACTACGACATCCCCAAGGGGATCGCGATCCTCGAGGGCCATCCGGCGCGCGTCAAACAGGCCGGGCGCGGCCATGCCAGTGCCGAGAAACTGGTCTACGACACCCGCAACAGCACGATGAGCGGCCAGAGCCAGGGCGACCAGCGCGTGCACCTGACGTTCAAGGCGCAGCAGCAACCCGCCGCCGCGGCTTCCGCCCCGGCGCCGGCCAAGCAAGGGAACTGACCGACCGATGCTCTCCGCGCAAGGCCTGCAAAAACGCTTCCGCCAGCGCCAGGTGGTCCGCGACTTCGGCTTCTCCATCCGCGAGGGCGAGGTGGTCGGCCTGCTCGGACCCAACGGTGCCGGCAAGACCACCTGCTTCTACATGGTGGTCGGGCTGATCCCGGCCGATGCCGGCTCGATCCGCCTGGACAAGGCCGACATCACCGCCCTGCCCATGCACGAACGTGCCCGCCGCGGCATCGGTTACCTGCCGCAGGAACCCTCGGTGTTCCGGCGCCTGAGCGTGGCCGAGAACATCCTCGCCGTGCTGGAACTGCGCCGGGACCTGGACGCGCGCGAGCGCGGTCAGCACCTGGAGTCGCTGCTGGACGAACTGAAGATCGCCCATATCGCCGAACAGAAGGGCATCAGCCTGTCCGGCGGCGAGCGCCGTCGCGTGGAGATTGCCCGCGCCCTGGCCGGGAACCCACGGTTCATGCTGCTGGACGAGCCGTTTGCCGGCGTCGACCCGATCTCGGTCGGCGAAATCCAACGCATCGTGCGCCATCTCAAGGACCGCGGGATCGGCGTGCTGATCACCGACCACAACGTGCGCGAGACCCTGGGCATCTGCGACCGCGCCTACATCCTCAACGACGGTGAGGTGCTGGCGCGCGGCAACCCGGCCCATATCCTGGCCGATCCCAAGGTGCGCGAGGTCTACCTGGGGCACGAATTCAAGCTCTGAACGGGACAGGCGGGGCCGCTTCGCAAAATGCATGCGCACCCGCTGGCCCGGATCGGTGCTTGAGGTTAGGATGAGGATGTATCTCCAGAGTCCTGCCGACGGATGAAACCCGGTCTCCAGCTCCGTCTCAACCAGCAGCTCGCGCTGACGCCCCAGCTGCAACAGGCCATTCGCCTGCTGCAACTTTCGCAGCTGGAACTGGAAACCGAGCTGCGCCAGATTACCGAGAGCAACCCGCTGCTCGAGTTCGCCGACGAAATCGACGAACCCACGCTGGATGTCGACGGCAAGGTCAGCGAACCCGAGCCGGCCGCCGAACCCGAATCCGCTCCCGAGCCCGACACCGACACCTGGGAAAGCGATCCCGCGCGCCTGGCCGACAGCCACATCGGCGGTGGCAGCGGCAGCCGCGTCAACGGCAGCGGCGGCGAGGACGAGGATTTCGAACCGCAGAACGCCGCACCGGAAGGACTGCACGAGCACCTGCTCTGGCAGCTGAACCTGGAAACGCTCCATCCGCGCGAGCATGCCATCGCCCTGGCCCTGATCGACGCGATCGACGACGACGGCTACCTGCATGAGGGCCTGGACCCCGTGCTGGCCGCGCTACCGGTCGAGCTGGGCATCGACGAGGCCGAGATCGACACCGTGCGCAGGCGCCTGCAGACGTTCGATCCGACCGGCGTGGCCAGCCTGGACCTGCGCGACTGCCTGCTGGTGCAGTTGCAGCAACTGGAACGCGAAACACCGCAACTGTCGCTGGCCTGCAGCATCGTCGAAGCCGGGCTGGATCTGCTGGCCAAGAATGATTTCAAGCGACTGTCGGCCAAGCTCAAGGCCTCGATCGAAGACGTGGCCGACGCCAGCGCGCTGATCCGAAGCCTGGATCCGCGCCCCGGCGCCGCACTCGACCCGACACCGGTCGAGTACGTCACCCCCGACGCCTACGCCTGGCGCGATGGTGCGCGCTGGCGCGTCAGCCTGAGCCCGGATTCGCAACCGCGCCTGGGCCTGAACCAGCACTACTGCAGCCTGATCAAGGAAGCCTCGCGCGAGGATGCCGCCTACCTGCGCGGTCGCATGCAGGAGGCGCGCTGGCTGCTCAAGAGCCTGCAGTCGCGCGCCGAGACCATCCTCAAGGTGGCCGAGGCCATCGTTCGCCGGCAGAGTGCCTTCCTCGACTACGGCCCGGAGGCCATGCGCCCGCTGGTGCTGCGCGAGGTCGCCGAGCAGGTCGGCATGCACGAGTCGACCATTTCGCGCGTGACCACGCGCAAGTACCTGCACACGCCGCGCGGCACCTTCGAATTCAAGTACTTCTTCTCCTCGGGCGTGTCCACCGACACCGGCGGCAGCGCCTCGGCCACGGCCATCCAGGCCATGCTGCGCAAGCTGGTCGACGAGGAGGACGCGCGTCGCCCGCTGTCGGACAAGGCGCTGGCCGAACAACTGCAGGAACGCGGCATCCAGGTGGCGCGCCGGACCGTCGCCAAGTATCGCGAACTGCTTCGCATCCCGAGCTCGAATGAACGCCAGCGTGTCGGCTGAACCGGCACGGGAACCCGCGCGCATCCGAAACGTCTCAATACACAGGAGGCAGACAAGACAAGCAGACACCACCCAGGCCATCCACCCGCCCCTGCTGGAAAGGCGGTCGGCACGAAGCCCCGGATGACCCGAAGCAGGGAACGCACCGCACCGGCGCCGTCGGTGCCTCACCACCGAACACATGTGGTTATCACCCCATCAGGAGGCGACCATGCAAGTCCAACTCAGCGGCCACCAGATCGAAGTCACCCCGGCATTGCGCGATCACCTGCATGCCAAGCTCGATCGCCTCACGCGACATTTCGACAACATCACCTCGCTCAACGTGGTCCTGAGCGTGGAGAAACTCCAGCAACGCGCCGAAGGCACCGTCAACGCCGCCGGCGCCACGGTACATGCCGAGGCCTCGGACGCGGACATGTACGCCTCGATCGACGGACTCATCGACAAGCTCGTGGCCCAGTTGCGCAAGCACAAGGAAAAACTGACCGACCATCATCGCGCCGAGGTGCGCCAGCAGCGCGCCGTCTGAATCGGCCCCGGCCGGGTCCCGCCCACGGGCCGGACCCGGCCACAACCCACGGGCGACGACATCCGCGCAAACTGGCACAATGACCGCCACCCCCGAGACCGGATGGCACGCGTGGACCAGCTGACGGCCCGACAACTGTTCGACGATGTCCAGGAGCGCCTGGCACTGCGCTGGGTTGCCGGACTGCGTGGCGAGTCGCGTTCGCTGCAGATCGCCGGTACGCAGTCGCGCCGCCCCTCGCTGGTGGGTTACCTCAACATCATCTATCCCAACAAGGTGCAGATCATCGGCACCGAGGAACTGCGCTACCTCGACAGCCTCGAGTCGCGCCAGCGCTGGGAAACCCTTCAGAAGATCATCGCCAATGCGCCCATCGCGCTGATCATCAGCAAGGACCAGAGCGTGCCCTCGGACCTGCGCGAGGCCGCCGAGGAATCGGACACCCCGCTGTGGCTGAGCAGCAAGCGCGGCCACGAACTGCTGACCTGGCTGCAGTACCACCTGGCCCGCGCCCTGGCACGCTCGGTGACCTTGCACGGGGTGTTCATGGAGGTCTATTCGATCGGCGTGATGATCACCGGCGAACCCGGCTCGGGCAAGAGCGAGCTGGCGCTGGAACTGGTCACCCGCGGCCACCGCCTGGTCGCCGACGATGCCACCGACTTCACCCTGATCGCGCCCGACGTGCTCGACGGTGCCTGCCCGCCGCTGCTGCGTGACCTGCTGGAAGTGCGCGGCCTGGGCGTGCTGAACGTGCGCGAGATGTTCGGCCACACGGCCGTGAAGAAATCCAAGTACCTGCGCCTGATCATCAACCTCAAGCCCCTGCGCGAGGGCGAGGAGGCCGATGCCATGACGCGCATCACCGGCGACACCAGCTACCGCAATGTGCTCGACGTCGAGGTGCCGATGCTGACCATCCCGGTGGCCCCCGGCCGCAACCTCTCGGTGCTGGTCGAGGCCGCGGTACGCAGCCACATGCTCAAGAGCCAGGGCATCGACCCGGCGCAGACCTTCATGGACCGCCAGGCCCATCAGCTGCGCCAGATGCCCCCCTGGTAGGACCCGCCCATGAACGCGCCCGACGACAAGCAAGAAGAGGCCGTCCACCTGGTCGTGCTGACCGGCATGTCCGGCAGCGGCCGGACCGTGGCCCTGCGCGCCATGGAGGACCTGAACTTCTATTGCGTGGACAACCTGCCCGCGCCGCTGCTGACCGAGCTGGTCCAGGCCGTGGGCCGCGGCCACGACACCCCGCGCGCGCGCATCGCGGTGGGCATCGACGTGCGCAGCGAGGACCTGGACCGCATGCCGGGCATGCTGTCGGAGCTGGCCGGTGCCGGCGTCCACGTGCACCTGGTGTTCGTGGACAGCCGCGACGAGGTCCTGCTCAAGCGCTACTCCGAGACCCGCCGCCGCCATCCGCTGTCCTCCGGCGGCCTCTCGCTGGCCGACGCCATCGCCCGCGAACGCAAGCTGCTGCGCCCGCTGGTCTCGATCGCCGAGCACGTGATCGACACCAGCGACATGAACGTGCACCAGCTCCGGCGCATGATCGCCACCGAATTCGCGGCGGCCGCCGAAGGCATGACGCTGCTGTTCGAATCGTTCGCCTACAAGCGCGGCCTGCCGCTGGACGCGGACTTCGTGTTCGATGCGCGCGGCCTGCCCAACCCGCACTGGGACCGTACCCTGCGCCCGCTCTCGGGCAAGGACGCGCCGGTGCGCGAATTCCTCGAGTCGCAACCGATGGTCGGCGAGTTCCTCGACGACATCACCCGCTTCCTTGACACCTGGATACCGCGCTTGGAGCACGCCGACCGCAGCTACGTGACCGTGTCGATCGGATGCACCGGCGGTCGACATCGTTCGGTGTACCTGGCCGAACGCCTGAGCGAGCATTTCCGCAAGGACAAACTGGATGTGCTCACCTTCCACCGGGAAATCGACTGATGACCGTAGGTGTCCTGCTGATGACGCACGAGGGCGTGGGCGAGGCGCTGATCGCCGCCGCACGCCACGTGATGCCGCAGCTCCCCTTGCACATCGACGCCATGGAAGTGGCCGCCGATGCCGACGTGTCCGCCACGCGCGAGGCGGCCAGCCGCCACCTGCGCGACCTGGATCGCGGCGACGGCGTGCTGGTGCTGTCGGACCTGTACGGCGCCACGCCCTGCAACATCGGCCTGTCGATGTGCGACCTGGGAGCCCATGTGCGCTGCGTTTCCGGACTCAACCTGCCGATGCTCCTGCGGGTGATGAACTACGCTGACACCCCACTGGCCGAACTGGCCGAAATCGCCGCCAGCGGCGGCCGCCGTGGAATCTATATCGACCATGCTTGAGCAGGAAATCGTCGTCACCAACCAGCTGGGCCTGCATGCCCGCGCCTCGGCCAAGCTGGTGCAGCTGGCCAACGGCTTCAAGTCCACGGTGATGCTGGTCGGCAACCAGCGCGAGGTGAACGCCAAGTCCATCATGGGCGTGATGATGCTGGCGGCCGGCATCGGCAGCCGCTTGACGGTACGAACGGACGGACCCGACGAAAAGGAGGCGCTCGACGGCGTGATCGAGCTGTTCGAGCGCAAATTCGACGAAGGTGGATGAGCATGCACGCGAAAGGCCACGACGAACATCCGCACGGCCTGCGGCCGCGCCCACGCATGGAAGCAGGCGCATGAGGGCCGTGCTTGCCGGCACGTCCGCATCGCGCGGCATGGCGCTGGGCCGCGCGCGCCTGGTGCGTCCCAGCAAGCTCAGCGTCGACCACCGGCCGCTCGAGGACCACGAGGTCGAGGCCGAGGTCGAGCGGCTGCATGATGCCATCGACACCGCACGCCGGGAACTGGTCGAACTGCGCGAAAAGCTGCATGGCGCCCTGGCCCGCGACGTGGGCGAATTCATCGACGCACACAGCCTGCTGCTGGAGGATCCGGAACTGCTGCGCGGACTGGACGAAATGATCCGCACCGACCGCTTGCGCGCCAGCGCCGCGCTGAAGGCACAGGCGGACACGCTGGGCGCCGTCTTCGAGAACATGGACGATCCCTACCTGCGTAGCCGCAAGGAGGACGTGGACCAGGTCATCGGCCGCGTCATGACCGCGCTCTCGCGCCAGACCAGCAGTGAGGAACGCAAGATCGCCTCGCGCGTGGGTGAGATCCTGATCGCCGACACCGTTGCGCCCGGCGACATGGCCCACCTGGCCGGACACGGGCTGCTGGGCGTGCTCGCCTCCGGCGGCAGCGTGTATTCGCACAGCGCCATCCTGGCACGCAGCCTCAACCTGCCCATGCTGGTCGCCGCCAGCGATGCGCTGTCGAGCATCAGCGACGACGATCTGGTGTTGATCGATGCCGAGTCCGGCGAAGCCGTCGTCCATCCCACCGCGCAGGACCTGAGCCGCTACCGCACCTGGCAGCGTGACGCGGTGCGCGAGGGACGCCGCCTGGCCGCCCTGGCCAAGCAGCCCACGCGCACCCTGGACCGGGTGGACATCCGCCTGTTCGCCAATGCCGAGCAGGCGTCGGATGTGGCCCAGGCGCGCGCACTGGGCGCCAGCGGCATCGGCCTGTACCGCACCGAGTTCCTGTTCCTGCGCCACAAGGGCCTGCCCAGCGAGGACGAGCAGTTCCAGGCCTACCGCGACCTGGTGCTGGGCATGGGGGGCCTGCCGTGCACGATCCGCACCCTGGACCTGGGCGCGGACAAGGCCGACAACGCCGGACTGGCCCTGCGCGAGGAGGACAACCCCGCCCTGGGCGTGCGCGGCGTGCGCCTGTCGCTGCGCTACCCGGCCGTGTTCGCGACCCAGATTCGCGCCATCCTGCGCGCCTCCAGCTACGGACCGGTGCGCATCCTGGTGCCGATGGTCACCAACATCGACGAAATCCGCGCCGTGCGCTCGCTGGTGCAGATGTGCGCCAACGAGCTGCGCGATGACGGCCACTCGCTGGGCGACACCCCCGAGGTCGGCGCCATGATCGAGGTGCCGGCCGCGGCCATCGGCGTGCACACCCTGGTCGACGACGCCGACTTCTTCGCCATCGGCACCAACGACCTCACGCAGTACGTGCTGGCCGCGGACCGCAACAATGACGCGCTGGGCACGATCTACGACCCGCTGCAGCCTTCGCTGCTGCGCCTGATCGCACGCGTGATCGGGGTCGGGCGACGCGCCGGACGGGCGGTCAGCCTGTGCGGGGAAATGGCCGGCGATCCGTTGCTCACCCCGCTGCTGCTGGCGCTGGGCCTGACCGACTTCAGCATGCACCCCGGGCAGATGCTGGAAGTGCGCGACCGCATCGGCAGCTTTGAACGCGCCCCCTTGCGCAGGCTCGCCCCGCAACTGCTGCGAGCACGCTCGAGCCAGGAAGTGGCCGCGCTCCTGGAGCGGGTCAATCCCGTGCCAGGACCTGGCTGAGAAAGGCCTGCATCACCGGGCCGCGGTAGCGGTCGCGATGCATCACCAGCGACAGCGGACGCGACAGGTCCAGGAACGGCGTCGACAGGACCGCCAGCCGCCCGGCCGCCAGCGCATCGTCCAGCGCGATGCGCGGCAGCAGCGCCAGGCCCAGCCCGGCCGCCACCGCCTGCTTGATGGCCTCCACCTGGCCCAGTTCCAGCACCACGCGCACCGCGGGCAGGACGGCCAGGGCGCGCTCGCTCTGCGCGCGCATGGCCGAGCCCGGCTCGCGCAGGATCCAGCGTGTCCCCTCGAAATCCGCCGCACGCAGGCGACGTCGGGCCGCCAGCGGATGGTCCGGGCGGGCGCAGACCGCCAGTGCGTCCTCGCGCCACGGCAGCGCCTCCAGCTGCCGGTGCCCGACCGGCCCCTCCACGCAGCCCAGGTCCAGGGCGTGGTTGAGCACCTGGTCGACGATGCTTCGGGTGTTGGCCACGCGCAGCTGCACGGAGACCTCGCCATGCGCGGCGACGAATTCGCCCAGCAGGTCCCGGACCAGGTAGTTGCCCACCGTGTTGCTGGCGCCCAGCCGCAGTTCGCCGGCCAGCGCATCCGCCCCGCTGCCCGCACGCTGCTGCAAATCCTGCATGCGCTCGAGGATCTCCTGCGCCAGCGGCAGCAGCTCGCGTCCACGGGTGCTCAGGTACAGGCGGCCGCGCTCGCGGTCGAACAGCGGGGTGTCCAGCTGCCGCTCCAGTTCGGCCAGCGCCATGCTCAGCGCCGGCTGGGTCAGGTGCAGGGTCTCGGCCGCCCGACGCACGCTGCCGTGGGTCGCCACGGAGGTGAAAGCCTGCAACTGGCGCGGGGTGTAGTTGATCATCAGTTTTACTTATAGCATAAGTAAATATTAATCAATTTAATTTTTGTACGTCGGCCGTCAAGATCATCGCTCTCCTCTTCTGGATACGACGATGAACCGCGCCATCGACACGCTTCGAATCGACGCCACAAGCGCCCCCGAGCGCATCCACTCCTCGATCTGGCCCGGCTTGCTCCTGACGGCCCTGATCGCCACCGTGGCGCTGGGAATGGGCCGTCTCTGGCCGCTGGTCGGCGGTCCGGTGTTCGGCATCGTGCTGGGCATCGGCGTACGCAACCTGCGCGCACCCGGCGCCGGTTTCCAGCCCGGTATCCGCGTGGCCGGCAAGCAGATCCTGCAATGGTCGATCGTGGCACTGGGCCTGAACCTGAGCCTGACCCAGGTGCTGCGCACGGGCGCCTCCTCGCTGGAAGTGACCGCAGTGACCATCACGGCCGCCTTCGTCTCGGCCGCGCTGCTGGGCCGCCTGCTCGGCATCCCGCCGAAGCTGAAACTGCTGATCGGCATCGGCACCGCGATCTGCGGCGGCTCGGCCATCGCGGCCGCCACGCCGATCGTGCGTCCGGACGAGCACGAGACCGCCTTCGCGATCTCCACCATCTTCCTGTTCAACCTGGTCGCCGTGCTGACCTTCCCGGCCCTGGGCCATCTGATGGGCCTGAGCGCGCGCGGCTTCGGCCTGTGGGCGGGCACGGCCATCAACGACACCTCCTCGGTGGTCGCGGCCGGCTACACCTACGGCAAGGCGGCGGGCGACTTCGCCACCATCGTCAAGCTGACCCGCGCCACGCTGATCGTGCCGGTGTGCCTGGTGCTGGCCTTCCTGGAGATCCGCCGCCATCGCAAGCACCAGAGCGCCGATTTCAGCCTGCGCCGGATCTTCCCCTGGTTCATCGCCTGGTTCGTGGCGGCCTCGGCCCTGCGCAGCACCGGCTTGATCCCGAACGCCTGGACCCCGGCGATCCACGACGTGGCCGGCTTCATGATCATCATGGCGCTGACCGCCATCGGCCTGTCCTCGGACCTGCGCCGCATGGCCTCGACCGGCGTGCGGCCGATCCTGCTGGGCCTGGGGGTATGGGCCGCGGTGGCTTTCAGCAGCCTCGGCGTGCAACTGCTGATGGGGCAGCTGTAGCGCAGGAAACTTCCTCTGAAGTCAACTAGTGCCCCTGACCGGCACGCGGAAGGTCGGCCGCGTCGCAACATGCGCGAGACTGAAACATGGACAACCGCCGCTCGCTCGGGCATTCCCAAGGAAAGTCAACGCCTTGCCACCTCGATGGTACGCCACAAGCCCATGAGCCGGGCATTTGGCATGCATCGTGCTGGATTTGCTGCCAGGGACAGGGAGTTCAGCTTGGCGCTTCACTGCGGTTTGCCAGGGGGCAACGCGAACGCCCGCCGTGATGCATGGACCATGCACATTTCATCGAATCGGGGTTTCACCTTGAACAGACAACAGGGCTTTACCCTCATCGAGCTGATGATCGTGGTCGCGATCATCGCGATCCTGGCTGCGATCGCCATCCCGGTCTACCAGGACTACATCACCAAGGCGCAGTTTTCCGAGTCGCAGGTCATCGCCGACGGACTGAAACAGCCGGTCACCGAGTACTACAACATCAACGGGGACTGCCCGGACAACACCGGCGGCGCGGCCAACGGCCTGAGCGCGCCGGCAAGCTACGCGGGCAAGTACGTGTTGATGGCCGCCGCCGGCAAGGTCAATGGCCAATGCGCCATCGCCGTGCGCTTCAAGGGCCAGGGTTCGGTGTCCACGCCGCTGGCCGGCAAGACCGTCTACTTCCTGGGCAAGGACAACGGCGGCACCTTCAGCTGGTCCTGCGACCCGAACGACGCCAGCACGATTCCGGCCAAGTACAAGCCCCTGGTCTGCCGCAGCTGATCTTCCCGCTCGCTGCAGCATCCGAAGAAAAGCCCCTCGCCGAGGGGCTTTTTGCTGGAAATCGTCGGGATGGGACCGACCACGGGCGCGCCTCCAGCATGAGGCGCGCCCGTGGCCTTACCGCAACCGGCTGAAGAAGCCCTTCTTCTTCTTCGGCTTGGCCGGGGCCGGCGTCCAGCGCTTGAGCCAGGCGTTGACCGTCTCGTGCCACTGCACGCTGTTGTGCGGCTTGAGCACGAAGTGGTTCTCGCCCGGGAAGGTCAGGAACTCGCTGGGGATCCCCTTGCGCTGCAGCGCGGTGAACGCGCCCAGGCCCTGGGTGATCGGAATGCGGTAGTCGTGGCCCGAATGCACCACCAGCATCGGCACGCGCCAGTCCTTGACGTGGTCGAGCGGGTTGAACTTCTCGTAGGCGGCGGGATGGAGGTACTGCGGCCCGCCGTTCTCGTGCTCCTCGAACCACAGCTCGTCGGTGGCGTAGTACATCATGCGCATGTCGAACACGCCGTCGTGGTCGACGAAGCATTTGAACGGCTTGTTCCACACCCCGGCCATCCAGTAGACCATGTAGCCGCCATAGCTGGCGCCGAGCGCGCAGGCGCGATCCCCGTCCAGGTAGTCGTACTTGTCCAGCGCGTATTTCCAGCCGGCCTTCAGGTCGGCCAGCGGCTTGCCGCCCCAGTCCTTCGAGATCGAGTCGGTGAACTTCTGGCCGTAGCCGGTCGAGCCGTGGAAGTTGATGGTGACCACGGCAAAGCCCGCCCCGGCATAGGTCTGCGGGTTCCAGCGGTAGCTCCAGCTGTTGGTCATCGCGCCCTGCGGACCGCCGTGGATGATGAAGGCCACCGGGTAGGTCTTGTCGCTGTCGTAGTCGGCCGGCCGCACCACGTAGCCCTGCACGCGCTCGTTGTGCCAGCCGTCGAAGGTGAACCAGTCCGGCTCGCCCATGCTGACGTCGGCCAGCGCGGCGCGGTTGACGTGGGTCACCTGCTCCAGGCTGCCGCCGTTGGTGTGCACGGTGTAGAGATCGCCCGGCTGGGTCAGGCTGTCGCGCACCAGCACGATGCGGTCGATGGCCAGGGCACGCTCGTAGCCGGCCACGCTGCCGTCGGTAACCAGCTTGTCCACGCTGCCGCTGTCGGTATCGATGGCGAACAGCGGGTGCTGGCCTTCGTCGTCGGCGGTGGCGTAGAGCGTCTTGCCGTCACTGGAAATGGACAGGTTGCCGGGCGAGCGATCCCAGTCCTTGTCCAGTTCCGTGGTCTTGCCGCTGGCCAGGTCCATCTTCATGATCGCGAAACGGTCGGACTCGAAGCCCGGCTTGCTCTGCGCCAGGTAGTACAGCCACCGACCGTCCGGCGAAGGCACGGGCCAGCCGTCCCAGGCCTTGTTGGATGCCGTCAGGTTGCGCGGCGCGGTCGTGCCGTTGACCGGCACGCTGTAGATGTCGAAGTTGGTCGACCACGGTTCGGTGGTGCCGGCGATGCGCACGTCGAAATAGAGCTTGGCTCCGTGCGGGGAGAAGCTGTACTCACTGTTGTCGCCGAACGGCTTGGAGGGAATGTCGCCGTCGATGCCGCGACTGACGTGCACCGGCTGGCCGCCGACATTCCCGCTGCCATCCAGGCTGGCCACGAACAGCTGCGACCGACGCCCGTCCGACCAGGTGTCCCAGTGGCGCACGAACAGCTTCTTGTACAGCCGTCCGGTGGCCTTGTCGGCCTTGCGCGCATCCAGGCGCTTGCGCGTGCACTGGAGCGTGGTGCAATCGGTGAACACGTCCATGGTCAGGGCCACGTGCATGCCGTCGGGCGAGAGCTTGTAGGTGCCCACACCCACCGGAAAATGCGTGGCCTGCACCGGCGTGCCGCCACTGGCGGGTACGTGCCACAGCTGGCTGCGGCCCGAACGCGAGGACAGGAAGTAGATCTGGCTGCCGTCGCGCGACCAGCGCGGGCTGGAGGCCCGATCGACCAGGCGCACCGGCGTGGCGCCCTTGCGGTCCAGGTGCAGCAGGTAGATCGCATGCACGCCCTTGTTGGCCGCGTAGTCGGTCCGACGTTCGGTGAAGGCCACCGTGTTGCCGTCCGGCGACAGGTGCGGATCGCTGACGCGCTTGAGCATCACCAGGTCGTGCACGTTGAACGGATGCTTGGCCCCGGCCGACCAGGCCGGCGTGCTGGCAAGCAGCAACAACAGGATTACGCCCACTCTCTTGGTCATCTCCAAACCCCTCCCTCATGCAAGTATCGAAAAGCTATGCCGCACGGCACGCCCATGCAAGCCCAACGCAATGCCTTGGAAGATCCGATCGACCCCGGCGGGCACATTGCAGATGGTGGATTACTCGGCATTACGTTCGCCACGACTCCTTCATGGCATGAACATCTCCGGCCGAAGAGGCTAGTTCCTCGCAGGCACCGGAACCGGAGATGCCGGATTCCCCTTAGATGCCTCCGCGCCATGCGCGATCGCGGCATCCATCAAGCGTTTCTTGTCGGGCCGCTTCGCCGGGGGCAACGCAGCGAGCGCCGACTGTTCCATGGCACGCGCCTGCGTAAGGCGCCCCTGGCCGGCAAGGGCCAGGGTCAGAAGGATGCGAGGGCCCGCAACCGTCGGGCTCATGCGAATCGCCTGGCGAAGCACGCCCTCGGCGTCATGAAATTGCCCCTTGGCCACCAGCATCTGTCCGGTGGCCACCAGATAGGAGCGGTAGAACGTGGGATCCTGAACCAACAGAGAATCTTTCCGGACTTCCTGCAGCGCGCGTTCGGCCACGCCAGGCTTGTTTTCCGCCAGGGCCAGGAACGCCTCGTCGAGGATGCACCGCGGGCAGTGCAGCTTTTCGCGCTTGATTTTGTTGAGCAGCTCGTGCGCCTGCGCATAATTGCCGTGATTGACGTAGCTGCTGAGCAGGTTGTTGGCCGCCAGGGTCGATCGCGGGTACTCCTTCGCCGCCCATTGCCACAGGGCCATGTCGTTGGCCCAGAACGGCAGGGTGGCTCGGATGTTCATGATGGCCAGTAGCGCCCACCCCAGAAGCAGCAATGCCGACAGGCTCCCGGCCCGTTGCATGGGCAACACATCGGCAAGGGCCTTGGGCGGTCGCATGCGCATGACCAGCACGCACGCCATGGCCAGCGCCATCATCGCGTAGCGCTCGTGGTACAGGCTTGCATCGAAATTGAGCGCCACGATGTGCAGAACCGGCACCAGGCTCACCGTGACGGCGAGCACGATGACACCGAGCACCGATGCGCGGCGCACAGCCAACCAGGTACCGATGCCCAGGATGGTCACCGCGAGGACGTCCGTGGCGACATTGGCCAAGGAGAACGCCTGGAAGCGAGCTACATCCACCGGATGGATGATGCTCATGTGGTTCGGCGAGAACAGCGATATCCAGTAATGCACGTACAGGAAGCACACTTGCTGGAAATGGGCCCAGCCACTCTGGTGGTGAACGACGTCGCCCGTATTGATCAGCGCGCCAAGCGCCCAGTGCCGCAGGAACAGGTACACGACGCCAGCCAGCACCATGCCCGCATACGTCGGGAAGTTACGCCGCAGCACTTGCCGCACGGCCGGCATCAGAGGCTGATTTGCACGATCGGAGTAGAGCAGCCAGTCGAACAGCACCACCAGCGGGGGGATGGCGACGGCCGACTCCTTGGCGCAGGCGGCCAGGAAGAAAAGCACCGTCACCGTTCCGGCGCGCAACCAGGTCCTGCCGATACCCAGGCTGGCCAGGAGTGCGCCAAGAGTAAGCAGGTTCACCACCTGCTCGAACTGGCAGCCGATCCATGCCACCGGCTCGATCAGCATGGGATGCAGGCCGTAGATCACCATGGCCGCAAGACTCATCCAGGCAGCGGTACGCGCCTGCGCGCCGCAGCAACGTCGGGTCAGCAAACCCACCAGCAACACGTTGCCCAGATGCATAACCAGCGTGACCGTGTGCATCGGCCCGGGAGTGTCGTGGAACAGGCGGACCTGCAGGGTGAACAGCGCCACCACCAGCGGACGGAAATACTGCGTCCAACCATTGAAGTCGCGCAGGATGAAGTGCTTCCACAGGTCGCCCGTGCGCAACCAGCCGTGTTCGACAAAATCCGATTTGTCGATCCAGATGAATCCGGCGTGGTTCACCGGCCAGTAGACCCAGGCAATGACCGCGATCAGGACGGCAGCGAACAACCAGGGAAATGACTTGCGGCTGGGCAGGAGAAAGTCCATCGGCAGCTCGGTCGCCTCGGTAAGCAATTGGTTGAGTGATGTTCAGCGAACGAAAGACTACAGGAACCGGTGCCGCCACGTTGTCGCCGGCAGTCCCGTCTCATGGCCCATGACTTCATGGAAGTGGCACCGCCGGTACCGAGACCGGCCAGGGGATGCACCAGGCCCGACCCCGGGTACACCGAAACCATGCACTCTCGCTCCGACCGATCTGAGTTCCCGACTCTCCGGCGTGCGACCGACAGCAGCACCTTGCACTGACGCAGTGTGTCAGTGTGTGACGCACAACGTCGCTATCCGGCCGTGGAAAAATGTCCCACGAATGCTCATGCGCAGCGTGCCGACACACAGACTTGTGGCATTTCGTGACCGCGGGCACAATCCCAGGCCCTCAAACGTGCG
The DNA here is from genome assembly GCA_963817755.1 of uncultured Gammaproteobacteria bacterium. Classification (GTDB taxonomy): domain Bacteria; phylum Pseudomonadota; class Gammaproteobacteria; order Xanthomonadales; family Rhodanobacteraceae; genus Oleiagrimonas. The sequence continues at coordinate 814,783 of CAWFPB010000002.1, read as the reverse complement.
GGAATAGGGGCCGCGGGAGAGGTGGCACGCTTTGTGCTGCTTTTCCCGTGAGCAATCTGGTCATTCCTGACTTTGGTGCGGGCCGATCCCGCCTAGGGGGATCCGGGACCGGAGCTCAGGGGCATCACCAGATTCACAATAGCTAGCTAAAACAGAGGAATCACCATGAAAATGCAGAAGGGCTTCACTCTCATCGAGCTGATGATCGTGGTTGCGATCATCGCCATCCTGGCGGCCATCGCCATCCCGCAGTACCAGGACTACATCACCAAGTCGCAGTTCTCCGAGTCGCAGACCGTCGCCGACGGCCTGAAGACGCCGATCGTCGAGTACTTCAACCAGACGGGCGAGTGCCCGACCAACGGCACCGCCGGCATCGAGACGCAACTCCAGCTACAAGGGCAAGTACGTCGCCACCGCCGACACCGCCGGCACGCACCGGCCCGTGCACCATCACCGTGACCTTCAAGAGCACGGCTTCGGTGTCCAAGCCGCTGCAGGGCGAGACGTGCGATCTTCACCGGCACCAACAACGGCGGCACGTTCTCCTGGGCCTGCAAGGCGTCCAGCATTGCCGACAAGTACCTGCCGCAGGTCTGCCGCGCGACCCAGTAAGGTTCACGCAGCAATCCGAGCCAATCGACAGCCCCTCCCCGGAGGGGCTGTTTTTTTACGTGCCTACTCCCGCCCGGCTGCGTAACACGCACACGCCGCTGACCTTGGATGGACACCGTGGCGCCATCCAATGGACCTGCAGAAGCGACATACCGGCCGTCTATCTGCCGCAAGTATGTCGGGTGATCCATTCGACCTCTTGCATGCCACTGCGCAATTCCACGGTCGGACAGGCCATCCGGCGCACCTCACCGCATGACGGTGACCCACCTATCAGGCATAGTGCGTGTGTTCCACACGACGTGAATCTGATCCGGTGTTGCCCCGGCCATGGCGCAGGCGCATCGCACCGCCCGGCACGAGAGAACGCAATCCGATGAAGTTCCGTATCCCGGCGCTGCTGCTGGCGCTTGCAGCCACCGCCCTGCTGTACTGGCCCTCGTTGCACGCGGCCTTCCTGTTCGACGACATCCCGAACCTGAGCGCGCTGTCGAGCATCGCGCACGTCTCCAGCTGGCGCGACCTGGGCATCTACCTCTCGCAGCCCCGGAGCTTCCCCGGCCGCCCCGTGGCCATGCTCAGCTTCCTGCTGCAGAAATCCTCCTGGCCGGACCACCCGTTCCCGTTCCACCTGGTCAACCTGGGCATCCACCTGCTGTGCGGCGTGCTGGTCTACCTGCTGGTCCTGCGCGTGCTGCGCGCCTGGCTGGGCCGCGACGACGCGCGCGATCCGCGCCTGTGGGTCCCGGCCACACTGGCCGCGGCGATCTGGCTGATCAATCCGATCCAGCTTGCCGGCGTGGTGCTGGTGGTCCAGCGCATGAACCTGCTGATGGCGATGTTCCTGCTGCTGGGCCTGCTGGCCTACCTGCAAGGGCCTGCTGGACGAGCAGGCCTCGCCGGCCCGGCGCGGCAGCTGGATGCTCCTGGGCCTGGGCGTATGCATGGGGCTGTCGTTCCTGAGCAAGGAAAACGGCATCCTGCTGCCGCTGTATGCCCTGGTGCTGGACGCCACGGTGCTGCGCGCCTTCGTGGAGCGCCTGCCCGTCCCGACTGCTGTGGTGGCGCCGCATCCTGATCTGGCCGGTGGTGCTGTTCGTCTTCGGCTACCTGCTGTGGATCGATTCCCGACGCATTGGGGACATCCCGGCATCCGCGATTTCACGGTCGGCGAGCGCCTGCTGACCGAACCGCGCGTCCTGCTCGAACTACCTGGACAAGATCTTCCTGCCGCACTTTGGCATCTACGGGCTGTACCACGACGGATACCCGCCCTCGCAGGGCCTGCTTACGCCCTGGACCACCCTGCCCTCGCTGGCGATCGTCCTCTCCCTGGCTTTCCTGGCCTGGTTCAAGCGGACAGCGCTGGCCGCTGTTCGCCCTGGCCGTCCTCTGGTACCTGGGCGGTCAGCTGATCGAGAGCTCCAGCGTGATGCTGGAACTGTATTTCGAGCATCGCAACTACGTCCCCCTGGTCGGCATCGTGCTGGCCGTGGCCCTGGCCCTGGCGCGCATGGAACCGGGCCAGCGCAAGCGCCTGGCGTACGGACTGGTGGGACTGTGGCTGGTGGCCTGCGCCATCACCACCGCGCTCAGCGCGCGCATCTACACCTCGCAGGACCGGCTGGCGCTGACCTGGGCCAGTGCGCAGCCGGACTCCATCCGGGCCCAGAGCTACCTGGCCCAGCGGCTGGTCGTGCACCACCAGTTGCAAAAAGCGCTCGACGTCATCAACGACGCGGCCCGGCACCATCCGGAGGACTCGATGCTGGCCGAGAACCGCGTCTACCTGCGCTGCATGGAAGGCAAACTGACGCCGGCCGACATCCAGCGACTGGATGCCATCCTGCGGGCGGCCCCCTTCGACAGCGGCGGCTTCAACAACATGGAGACCCTGCGCAAGCTGGCCTTCGGCGGGCAATGTCCGGCGCTGAATCCGAACAACTGGCTGCACCTGACCGATACCCTGCTGGCCAACCCGGCCTACGGACACAACGGCATCGCCGCCGGCTTCCTGCACTACCAGCGGCACTTCTGGGCCGTCAGCAAGGGCAATCTGGACATGGCCATCCGCGAGCTGGACAAGACCTACCAGTTCGACCCGGATGCCGAGATCCCGCGACTGGAAGCCAAGTACCTGGCCAGCGCGGGGCTGTACGACCAGGCCATCGCCGCCCTTCGCGATACCGACTATCCAGCGCCTGCCCCTTCTGCGACGCCTGCTGGTGGACGACCGCGCCATCAACCGGGCCGACATCCGCCGGATCCAGGCGATGAAACGCAAGATCGGAGCATGCCGGCGCTTCGGCCCGACCGGCACCCGCCGCAAGCACGGCACAGCCCTGATGGAATCGACGCTGTGCTCGGCGAGGCCCGTCTGTTGCGCAGCCCATGAAGCCGTCATAGGCTGCGCCGGATGACCTCGCCGCCCCGCATCCCGACACGCCGGCAACTGGCTCCTGCTTGCCGCCCTGGCGTTGACCACCTTCGTCTACTGGCCCGGGCTGTGGGGCGGCTGGCTGTTCGACGACTATCCCAACATCGTCGAGAATCCCGGCGTGCGCATGACGCACGTGGATGTCGCCAGCATCACGCGCGCGGCCCTTTCCTCCCCGTCCAGCGTGTTCAAGCGGCCGCTGACTTCCCTGACCTTCGCGGCCAACTACCTGCGCGGAGGGGCTGCACCCGTTCGGCTGGAAGGTCGTCAACCTGCTGATCCACCTGCTGAACGGGCTGCTGGTCTATTTTCTGGCCCGGGGCCTGCTGGAGCTGGTGCGCGCGCCGCCCGACTTTTCCGCGGACCGGGCACGCGAAGTCCCACCATGGCATCGTGGCGGCCTGCATCGCCGGCGCCTGGATGCTGCTGCCCATCAACCTGACCGGCGTGCTCTACGTGGTGCAGCGCATGGAGAGCCTGGCCAACGTCTTCGTGCTGCTCGGGCTGCTCGGCTACCTGGCCGGACGCCGGCGCATGCTGGGCGCGACGACCGCGGGCAATGGCGGCGTCACCGTGCGCAACCAGCGCATCGGCCTGGCGCAGTGCGCCATCAGCCTGGTGCTGGGCACGGCGATCGGCATCACCGCGAAGGAAACCGCGGTGATGCTGCCGCTGTATGCCTTCCTGGTCGAATGGATCGTCCTCGGATTCCGCACCGCCGCAACCCGACGCGGCGCAGCCCCCGCCGCGACCGCCGGGTGCTGGCCCTGTTCGCGCTGGTGCTCGCGCTCCCCCTGGCGATCGGCCTGGCCTGGCTGCTGCCGCAGGTCCTGTCGCCCGAAAGCTGGGCCACGCGCGATTTCACGCTGCACACCCGCCTGCTCAGCGAGGCGCGCATCGTGGTCGACTACATCGCCTGGACACTGCTGGCACTGCCGCACTGGCTGAGCTTCTACCACGACGACTTCCACGTCTCGACGGGCCTGCTGCACCCCTGGACCACGCTGGCCAGCATCCTCGTGCTGGCCGCACTGGTGGTGGCCGTCTTCCGTCTGCGCCGACGCTGCCCCGCTGGTCGCGCTCGGGCATTGCCCTGTTCCTTGGATGCCACCTGCTGACGGCCACCATCCTGCCGCTCGAACTCATCTACGAGCACCGCAACTACTTCGCCAGTTTCGGGCTGATGCTGGCCCTGGTGCCGCTGTTCGCCGTACCGCTGTCGGCTCGGCTGGCGCGCGTGCGCTGGAGCGTGCTCGGCCTTGCCGTGCTGACCTGGACGATCCTCACCGCCAGCACCGCCTACGCCTGGGGAAATTCCCTGCGGCTTGCCCGCGACCTGGCCGCACGTGCGCCCGATTCGCCGCGCGCGCAGTACGAGCTGGGCCGCAGCTACATCATTGCCTCCAAATACAACCCGGACTCGCCCTACACGCCCCTGGTCTACCCGCCCCTGGAACGCGCCGCGGAACTGCCCGACTCCTCGATCCTGCCGCAGCAGGCGCTGATCTTCTTCAACGCGCGCATGCACCGGCCGATCAAGGCGGCCTGGTGGGACAGCCTCATCGCCAGCCTCAAGCGCCGCAAGCCCGGCGTGCAGGATGAAAGCTCGCTGGCCGCATTGACCCAGTGCGCGCGCGAGCAACTGTGCCCGCTGCCGGGCAAGCGCATGCAGGAAGCCTTCGAGGCCGCGGTCTCCCATCCGGACACCGATGCCCGCGTGTGGGCAAACTACGGGGACTACACCTGGAACGTGCTGGGCGACCAGAAGAAGGGATTGGCCCTGACCGAACGCGCCGTCTCCGTCGACCCGGGCGAGCCGGCCTACCACATCACGCTGGCGCGCATGTACATCGTGCTCGGCGAGCTGGACAAGGCCCGGTCCCAGGTTCGGGCCCTGCGCAACCTGAACATCGGCGGCCGGCTGGATGGCAGCATCAAGAACCTGGAAACGCGGATCGACGACGCACGATCGTCAAAGGAGGAAAGTTAGCATGGATGCACGATCAAACCGGCCGGTCCCGGCACCGTCGCGGTACCGAACCCTGCCACGGAACCACGCGCATGACGCCGCATCCAGGACCATCGGCTCACCTTCCGCGCGGATATCCAGGGCCTGCGAGCCGTGGCCATCCTGCTCGTGGTCGCGGCACATGCCAGACTCCAGGGATGGGCCGGCGGCTTCGTCGGCGTGGATGTCTTCTTCGTGCTGTCCGGATACCTGATCACGGCCCTGCTGGTCGAGGAAATCCGCAGTACCGGCCAGCTGGCCTTCGCCCGGTTCTACGTTCGCCGACTGCGTCGCCTGCTGCCCGGCCTGTTCCTGATGCTGGCGACGGTGGCACTCCTGGCCTGGCTGCTTGTGCCGGCACTGGACCAATCCAGGCAATCGGCCTCCGCGACCAATGCCGCGGGATGGATCAGCAACATCTATTTCGCCCTGCTGCAGGTGGGCTATTTCAGTCCCACGTCCGCGTCCAACCTTTTCCTGCACACCTGGTCGCTGGGCGTGGAGGAGCAGTTCTACCTGGTGTGGCCGATGCTCGCCGTACTCGCACTGACCGGCCTGAAGAAGGGATGCGACACGTCATCCCCGAGTCGCATGCTGTGGGCACTCGTACTGGTGGGCATCGGCAGCCTGGCGCTGTGCCTGTACTGGAGCTACCACACGCCGGAACTGGCCTTCTACATGATGCCCGCCCGAGCCTGGCAGTTTGCTTTGGGTGCGCTGGTCTACATGCTGTATGGCGTTTCCCGCGACCCGTCCGCGCGGGACAACCCGTCGCGCTTCCAACTTCCTGCCGCCTGGGGGTGGATCGGACTGGCGTTGATCCTGGGCAGCGCCCTGGTGCTCGATGGCGCCACCACCTACCCCGGATTCTGGGCACTCGTTCCGTCGACCGGCGCAGCCATGATGATCGCGGCCGGCGTGAACAAGCCGCGTGCGAGCTTTGCGCGATTGCTATCGATACAACCGATGCGCTGGATCGGACAGGTTTCGTACTCCTGGTACCTGTGGCACTGGCCGATTCTTCTGCTGGGCACCGTCACGCTGGGTTTCTCCTCGCCGCTCGACCGGCTCCTGCTCGCCGGCCTGTCCCTGGTCATGGCCGCCGCCAGCCATGGTCTGGTGGAACGGCCCATCCGCCATGCGCGCTGGACATTGCAACGGCCGCGCTTCAGTCTGGCTGCGGCGGCCGGCATCGTGTTCCTGGCCATGCTGGGGGGACGGTTCTGGGATCACTCGGCCGCCGCACGGCTGCACGCGCCGGCACTGCAACGGCTGAAGGTGGCCAAGAACGACACCCCGCTGATCTACCTGCAAGGGTGTGATTCCTGGTACATGAAATCCTCGGTCAAGCCCTGTGTGTACGGCGCCTCGGATGCCCGCCACACGGCCGTCTTCATCGGCGACAGCATCGCCATGCAGTGGTTTCCGGCCGTGCGCAAGATCATGAAGAAGCGGAGCTGGCGCCTGATCGTGATGACCAAGTCGTCGTGCCCGATGGTCGAAGTGCCGTTCTATTACACCCGCATCAAGCGCATGTTCGTCCGATGTTCCACCTGGCGCGAACATGCCCTGGCCAAGCTGTCGGACTACCGCCCGGACATCACGATCCTCGGTTCCACCTACACCTATCCATTCAGCCGCAAGCAGTGGATCGAGGGCACCCGCAAGGTCCTCTCCATCGCGAGTCGGTACTCCGGCAAGGTCTACCTACTCCGCTCCACGCCGTCCCTGCCCTTCAACGGGCCGGACTGCCTGGCTCCGCACAGCGACCTGTACCGGTGGCTTTCCCAGTATCCTTCCTGCACTTTTGCCGCGCACAACCAGCAATTCGACCGGGTGTACGCGTGGCGACGCAAGGCGGCAAAGGCTTTTCCCAACGTCTCGACCATCGACATGACTTCGTCCGTGTGCCCTGATGGCATTTGCATGGCCGAGCGCGACGGACAAGTGGTCTTTCGCGACGACCAGCACATGACCGCTTCATTCGCCCGCTCGCTGGGACCGCAACTGGCTGCAAAAATCAAGCTACCCTCAACGCCACAAAACCGCAGGCCAAGCCACACTGCCTCCAGGTCTCCGCACTGAAATCGGACATGCACTAAATGCCAGAAGAAACACTGCCGTACATCGTCTTCGGCGCCCCGCACATCGGCGAAGAGGAAATCGCCGAAGTGGAAGCCTGCCTGCGCTCGGGCTGGCTGGGCACGGGACCGCGGGTCGCGCGCTTCGAACGCGATTTCGCCGCCTACAAGGGCGTCGGCCCGGAACAGGTCGCGGCGGTCAACTCCTGCACCGCCGCGCTGCACGTGAGCATGATCGCGGCCGACCTGGAGCCGGGCAGCGAGGTCATCACCACGCCGCTGACCTTCTGCGCCACGATCAACGCCATCATCCACGCCGGCCTGACACCCGTGCTGGCCGACATCGATCCGCGCACGATGAACATCGATCCGGCCGCGATCGAGGACGCCATCACGCCGCGCACGCGCGCCATCCTGCCCGTGCATTTCGCCGGCCGGCCCTGCGACATGGACGCCATCATGGCCATCGCGCGCAAGCATGACCTGGTCGTGATCGAGGACTGCGCGCACGCCATCGAGACCGAATACCACGGCCGCAAGGCCGGCACCTTCGGCGACTTCGGCTGCTTCAGCTTCTACGCGACCAAGAACGTGGTCACCGGCGAAGGCGGGATGATCATCGGGCGCGACCAGGACCGCATCGATCGCGCGCGCATGCTCGCACTGCATGGCATGAGCAAGGACGCCTGGCACCGGTTCAGCGACAGCGGCTACAAGCACTACCAAGTCGTCGAGGCCGGCTTCAAGTACAACATGATGGATATCCAGGCGGCCCTGGGCATCCATCAGCTCGGCCGCATCGAACAAAACCTGCATCGCCGCGAACACATCTGGAACCGGTACATGGAAGCTTTCGCCTCTCTACCCGTCGAGCTTCCCGCCGAGCCGGAAGCTGGCACTCGTCATGCCCTATCACCTTTTCACCATGCATGGTCGACAAGACACGATGCGGCATTGATCGCGATGCATTCCTTCAGGCCATGCAACTGCGCGGAATCGGCACCGGGGTGCATTACATGACGATTCCTGAGCATTCATACTATCGAGAGCGTTTCGGTTGGCGACCTGAACAGTGGCCGCAAGCCATGCAAACGGGAAGATGCACCGTAAGCCTACCCCTGTCCCCAAGTCTTGAGAAAGCTGACCTTGAACGCATTACCCACGCCGTCTGTGATTCATTGAAATGCTAGAAGTCATACGAATGATATGCGTAGAGAAGAATCAGCATGCACGGGCGTGTGCGTCGCGATTACTGAAGCAGATAATTCGCTCGCACCTCAAGGCCGAATCCACCCAAGCGAGCCTAGAGCCATGTAAAAATTTACGATGGAATGAACGCCATCTTCCGTACAACATTGGGGAAGCTCCCGAAACACCCATTACGCGCAGCGCGCCGTCGATAGCTTGCTCGATCTAATGACCGGTCCTATCACCCGCGCCACCATACGTACCAGCGTCGTACTCGGGCTTCGTCTGGCGGTTCAAGCGGGCACGCTTCTTGTGGTTGCGCGCATGCTCGGAGCAAACCTTTTCGGCGCATTCGCTGGTGTAGCCGCATTGGCGATGATCCTGGGAACCCTCTCCACGTTTGGCACGCATTTGGTATTGCTTGGGGAGGTATCAAAGGAGCCGGAAAGACGTGCCCGTGTTCTGCCCTACGCGATACCGACCACTCTAGTCTGTGGCGGCAGCATGCTGTTGATTTTTCTTGCCGCAAGTACTTGGCTGCTTCCTTCGGCCGGAATCAGTTGGTTCACGTTGCTGGCCATAGGTCTTGCCGAGATACTGCTGCAACCGCTCTTTGGCCTGATGACCTCAGAGCATCATGGCCTCGGCCACGTCGCCCAAGCGAAACTGATGCAGGTCTTCCCATTATTCCTGCGATTTGTAGCCGCCTTGACCATATACATGCTTCATTGGGGACACCCATTGGCCGGGTATGCAGTTGGCTATTTTCTTGCAACCATCTTGTCGCTGGCGTTGGGGGCCTCCCTCTTACCTTCATCTTGGCCGCGGATGCGATCGTGGCAACTGGCCGACAAGTCACGACTCCAAGAAGCGGCAGGATATGCCGTTCTGAACATCACACAGGCAGGCCCTGCGGAACTGGACAAGACGTTGGCCACCAGGTTGCTTCCACTGGGTGCAGCAGGCGTTTATGCCGCTGGCGCGAGGGTGATCGGGGCTACCACACTGCCGGTGATCGCATTGATGGTCTCGGCCCTGCCGCGACTGTTCCGTGAAAGTGACAATCCGTTACAAGACACGGGTCGCCTCTTGCGATGGATATTTGGTTCTGCTGGAGCCTACAGCCTGTTCCTGGTCATCATACTTTGGTGTCTGGCGCCTGCATTCAACTGGATTTTCGGCGCTAGTTACCAAAGTATCGACCAAGTGATTCGCATGCTTTGCCTGGCAATACCCGGCATGGCGTTTCGCATATGCGCCGGGGACATCCTCATGGCGATGGGAAAGCCATGGATGCGAGTTGGTTTCGAAGCATGTGGCTTATTTGTTCTGGTACTTGCAGCGATACTATTAACCCGGAATTACGGTATAAACGGCATGACTGTGGCCCTTGCATCCTCGGAGTGGGCGATGGCCTGCACCGGATGCTTGATGGTGCGCCATGCAGCCTCTCGACTACGGATTCGAAGTGTTCCTGTATGAAATTTAATGGCACCCTGCAGACCTTGAGCAACGATTGATTCAGATGGACTCCAAGCCTTTTCGCAAACCTCGACATGCTTTCCGCGCACTCGCACTTTATATGCGCATTTTCGGGCCCATCGGTTTCCTGTATGCGGGTTATGCATTTCTAACCGGAAGAAAAAAACTCGTGCGTGTTCATGGGCGATGGTCGAAACACCCACTATATGTGCGGCTCAACTCCAGCGACCTTGAAGTCTTTCGACAGGTTTTCATTGAGGAAGAGTATGCGATCATTAGCGAGAGCGCCGGAGATCTCTCCATCGTCGTGGATGCCGGCGCCAACATCGGGCTGACCAGTGTTTATATCGCCACACAGCATCCGAACGCTGCGATCTATTCGCTCGAGCCCGATTCGAAAAACTACGAGCTGCTCTGTGCCAACACTCGGGGGTACGAACGGATCCATTGCATTCAGGGAGCACTTTGGCATCGGGATGAACCCTTGACCATCCGCGCCCGTGACGTTGAAGACTGGGCATTCCAGGTGGATCGGGCACAATTCAACAATCAACAGACTGTAACCGGATACCGTGTTCGTACACTGCTCCATCAGCATGGAGAAACCCGTGTTTCTCTGCTAAAAATGGACATCGAAGGTGCAGAGCAGGAAGTACTGGGTGATGCTGATTCCTGGATCGATCTTGTGGACAACATTGTTATCGAACTCCATGAAGACCTACGACCGGGCTGTACGTCACTGTTCGAAGATGTCACCCGCAAATTCAGTCTGCGTGCAACCAGCGCCGAACTGACCCTGGTCTCACGAAACGCATGACTGCAACTGGTCGATCAGTGTCATGACAGCAATGCCGACCATCTCGGTCATCATGCCCTTCCTAAATGCGGAGGCATGGATAGGACAAGCATTGGAGAGTCTGCTGCGACAGGATTTCCGCGACTACGAGATCATTGCTGTAGACGACGGATCAACCGATTCCGGCACCGACATCGTGGAACGCGCAGCGAAGCACGACCCACGGATCATCATGCTGCGCAACGCCTCGAACCAAGGCATCGTGCACTGCCTGAACAAGGGCATCGATGCAGCCCGTGGATCATTCATTGCGCGCATGGATGCTGACGATATCTGTCACCCTCGACGCCTCTCCCGCCAACTCGGATTTCTCCGTGCATCAGGTCTCGATCTATGCGGGAGCTGGTACATCGAGTTCGGCCAGGGACTGGCACGTACGGTGCGCCGCCCCCACAGCGAACAGAGCGTGCGAGCAGCCCTGCTGTTCCAGAACCCGTTCTGCCATCCAACAGTCATGGCAAGACGCGAAGTCTTCGAGAAGTTCCACTATCGCCATGAGTACCGGCACGCCGAGGATTACGATCTATGGGCCCGGGCATGCGGCGAATTCAGGGCCGCAAATGTACCCGAAGCACTGCTGCGGTATCGGCAGCATCATGCACAGATTACGCAATCCAGGCGAGACGAAGTGGAAGTGGTTGCCGGGCGAATACGCTTGGAGGCATTGCACGCCCAGGGCATCCACCCGACCGAAATGGAACAGGAAATCCACAATCTCATTCATGCTCCCCGCTCCATACGAAGCATCGGCCAACTCAAAAACATCGAAACCTGGCTGATGAAACTACTTGGCCACTTCGACGATGCCGAAGCCCGGAAGATCATCGCATCGGAATGGGTCCGCGCCTGCATACGTGCAGCTCCCTTAGGCAGTGCCATGTGGAATGTGTTCCGATCTTCGTCTCTCCGGGAGCATCTCGGAAAACACCTTGCGACAGCCATCGACCTGCGTATTCTTTCCGTGTGCAAACTGGATTACGCATCAAAAGCATTTGCCACTCTACGCAAGTTGGGCCTGAGTGCATGACATCAATAGAACAGATGCATCGCAGTTGGCATTATCTGCGCCCTGCAGTTCGCAGGATGACGCATGGACTTCGCATTCTTGATAAGCGCTACTTTTGCGTGGCATCTTCAGCGTGCTGAAGAATCACCGATTGATAACAATCAACCCAATCGGTGACCATGTTCTCGAGAGAATGGCTTGCGACTGCACGCCTGCGCGATTCATCACCCATGCGGTTCCTGACCATCGGATGCCCGGCCAATCGCTGCACTGCGCCGGCGAACTCGCTCGCACTGTCCTTGTCGCAAAGGATTCCCGTCACGCCGTCATCGACTACTTCCCCCAGGGACGATCCGCGCGCAGCCACGACAGGCAAACCGCAGGCCATTGCTTCCAGTACCGAGAGCGGCAACCCCTCGCTTCGTGACGGAAACAGGAATGCATCAGCATCCTGCATGGCGGCGATCACTGCATCACTCCCGCCCAATCGCCCGATGTCTCGCATATTGGAGGGCATGCCCGGTCGATCTTTCTGGGCGTTAGCACCTCCGGTGTACTGGAGCTCGAACCCTTGCCCCAGCTCGCGCATGATCGGCGCGAGCATGCCGACCCCCTTCAAAGGGCTCCATTTGCCGACGTACAGCAAGCGGAAGGGTTCATGCACATCACGTCGATCCGGTGGGCGGAAATGCATGGTGTCCACACCTGTCTGGATGACTTGGATCGAACGATCAAGCACATTCTCCCGGCTCGTGTCTGCCGCAAAACGACTGACCGCGACCACATGATGCGCCCGCTGCAAGGTCCGGCGCTCGGCCGGCTTGATCCAGTATTTGTGGTACAGGGCGCGTGCACGACTTTTATAGATTTCCACTTCCGGATGGTGCATGGAATGGTGCAGAGTCGCGATGACAGGGAGACCATCAGGCAGGAACCGCGGATGCAGCCAGGATTGATATGAACGATGTTCGCCCATGCTGGCGGCTTCGGCCTGGACACACTCCAAGGCGCAAACTCGGCCCGCAGCGGGAGCCAGGTGATTTCGGTACGTAGGCCCCGGGCGCGCAGCTCAGCAGCCAGCCGTATGGTGAACACATCGGTGCCCGAACCCGCGCGAACCGTGGGAAACCAGACAGCCGGTTCAGGACTGGCATTCATCGTCATTTCGGTTCAATGCGATAGATCAACGTCGGAATGATGCGCTTGAGTGGGCTGAGGAAGCTATCGGGCGTGACCTGCAGCAGTCGATTCGCGGTCGTATCCGGCCGCTCGATCTGGAAGGTCGCCCGCCAGGCCTCGATACACAGGTTGCGGTAGGCAAACCCGGCGTGCTGCCAGCATGCGCTCGAGCTGCCTCATCTGCAGCGGCTCGCAGTCGTAGTGGTCGCCCTTTCGCATCAGTCGCAGGTACGGGGTGCGCCAGGCATGCGGCCACCAGCTGAGGAACGCCAGGCGGAAATGGGGCTCGACCAGCATCCAGCGGTTCGGGACCGCCAGGTAGCCGACGCCTGACGGCGCCATCACGCGGTGCACCTCGCGCAGGTGGTCGAGCTGGGCCATCTCGTCGCCGACGTGCTCGATCACGTGGTTGGTGAGCACGACATCGAACGCATCGTTCTCGTAGGGCAGGTGGGTGTCGGTGACCAGGCGGAAATGGTAGCCGTCGGTCACCTGCCGGTTGTCGACCACGTCGACCGCGTGCACCTCGCAATCGAGCTGCGGATGCGTGGCAAAGTAGTGGGCGATGCCGCCGGAGCCGGTGCCGATCTCCAGCAGGCGGATCGGGCGGGGACGCTTTTCCAGGTGGAGCAGGCGCTCGATCTTCAGGCCCTTCCAGCGACGCGATGGCAGGTCGAGCACGGCGTGGGGCTGGCGATCATGCGTCATGTGGTGGCCTTTCTCCATGCCCGGTCCTGGCAATGACCCGGCGCAGGCCATGCAGCATCTGTTCGCCGAACGCGGGCCAGGCGAAGCGCGAGGCAAATCCGACGCAGCGCTCACGCATGCACCCCCCTGCATCGTCCAGGATGCTCAGCACGCGATCGGCAAAGGCCGCGTATTCCCCGGCGGCCACCAGATGCCCGGAGACGCCTTCTTCCACGGCGTCGACCACCCCGCCGCTGGCAAAGGCCACGGTCGGCAGGCCGTGCGCGGCCGCCTCCACCGCGACCATGCCGAAACCCTCCGGATCCCCGGGAATGTCACGGATCGGGAACACGTGCACGCGGGCGGCCCGGTAGGCCTGCTCCAGCTGTGCATCCGTGAGCGAACCGAGAAAGCGGACGTGTCCGGCGACACCGGCGCGCTCGGCCGCGGCACGGATGCTCTGCGGCGACTGGGCGCTGGCCAGCAACGCATCGTTCGGTGTGTCGCCCACGATCACCAGCAGGGCGTCCGGGCATGCCTCGACGATCCGCGGCATGGCGCCGGTGACGAACTCGAGCAACCCCTTGCGCCGGCTCAGGCGGCCGACCGAGAGCAACAGCGCTCCCTCTCCGAGGTCGTGTTGCTGGCGAAACGCAGCTATTCCGTGGGCATCGCCCTGGACCGCGGGCATTTCGACACCCGGATGCACCACGCTGACGCGATCTGCTGCCACGCCGATGTTCTCGGCCAGTGTCGCGGTGGATCGGCTGTTGGCGAAAACGCCATCCATGCGTCGCAGGGCAGGAAGCCAGGCGAGGCGATACAGCGGGTGCGAGACCGTCAGGTCGAGCCCATGGACATAGGCCGCCGCGCGCGCCCGGGTTGCCCTGGCCGCCACCCACGCAGCCGGTGCCGTCAGGCCGCTCCCGGCGAGCACGACATCGGGCTTCCAGCGCCTGGCCTCGCGCAGGGCGCGCCATAGCGAACCGGACAAGAATCGCCACAACGGACGCAAGGGCACTTCCCGCACGGAAACGCCATCCGGGGCATGCGCAGCCGCACCCCGGGGACCGATGATCCGGACATCCACGGTTTCGGAAAGCGTCCTGGCCATGTGCCAGTTCAACCGCTCCATGCCGCCGGTCAACGGAGGCAGATTCCTAGTCACCAGGAGCACGCGCGGACGCACCGGATCATGAACCCTGTCGATACATCAATGCCGTGATCTGCTCGGACACCAGCCCGATCAGGAACACGATCACCGCGGCACTCCACAACAGCGTGCTCATGTTGGTCAGGCGCCCTTCGGTCAGGAAGGTGTGCGCGTAGTTGAGGCAGCCCAGCACGAAGAACGTGGCGCTGGTCGGCGCGAACAGCTTCAGCGGCGAGAACAGCGTGGCGATCTTGAAGATGATCAGCAAGAAGCGCAGGCCGTCGCGCAGGGGCCGGATGTGGCTTTCGGTGCCGTCGCGCTGGGCCACCTTGATCGGCAGGTAGGCCACGGCATAGGCGCTGCGGAAGAAGGCCATGGTGCTGGTGGTGGGGTAGCTGAAACCGTTGGGCAGCAAGTACAGGAATTGGCGGAACTTGTCCGCGCGCACGGCGCGGAAGCCGGAGGTCAGGTCGGCCACCCGGTGCCCGGTCATCAGGCTGGCCAGGCGGTTGTAGAAGGTGTTGGCCAGGCCACGTCCGACGCCGGCCTGCCCTTCCCAGTCGCGTGCGCCCACGACCATGTCGTAGCCTTCCTCGAGCTTGGCCAGCATGCGTTCCACGTCGACCGGATCGTGCTGGCCGTCGGCATCCATGAACACCAATAGGTCGCCGGTCGCCTCGCGTGCGCCGCGCTTGATGGCGGCGCCGTTGCCCATCGAGTACGGCGAGGACAGGCAGCGCACCTGGTGCTGCTCGCACAGGGCCGGGGTCGTGTCGGTGGATCCATCGTCGACGACGATGATCTGGGCCTCAGGATGCAGCTCGCGAAGCCGCGGCAACAGGCCGGCCAGGGCCGCTGCTTCGTTCTTGGCTGGGAGAATGATGCTGATCAACAGGCTGGTCCCCTTGTTCCACCCGATGCAGGCTCGGGAATGATAGCGTGTAGGTACGGTTTCACGCCCCGGCGAGACGATCGGCTACCCGATCGGTGCCCGGAAACGCGACACGGTACGCCCTTCGGCACAAAGATATAGCCATACGGGCTGCCCATACGACCGAATTTGCGGTAGATTCCTACCATATTCGGGGGATTACGACACATTCCTTATGGCAACTCAGATGCAGCCCCCTCCGCTCACGGGCCTGACTGGCATGGCCCGGCGGCTGGTTCTCGACGGCGTCCTCAAGGAGGCCGACGCGCGCACTGCTGCCAAGAATGCAGCAGAGAAGAAAATTCCGCTGTCGCAATGGCTGATCGAGAAAGGCATGGTCGAGAGCGCGAAGATCGCGCGTGTGACCAGTGCCGAGTTCGGCATTCCCCTGATCGACGCCACGTCGATCCCGGTCAAGCAGATGCCGCTGTCGAGCGTCAGCGAAGCGCTGATGACCAAGCACAAGGTGCTGCCGCTGTACAAGCGCGGCAAGCGCCTGTTCCTGGGGGTCTCCGATCCGACCCAGTCGCATGCCCTGGACGAGGTGCAGTTCCATTCCAGCTGCATCGTCGAGCCGATCCTGATCGAGAGCCAGCAGCTGGCGCGCATGATCGACCAGGCGTTGGCGTCGATGTCGACATCGATGGACGGGATCGACGACGAGGAAGGGCTGGAAGACCTGGTCACCGAGTCCGGCGATGCCGAACCGGCCGATTCCGGCGGCGTGGATGCCGGCGGCGACGACACGCCGGTGGTGAAATTCGTCAACAAGGTGCTGCTGGACGCGATTCGCCGCGGCGCCTCGGACATCCATTTCGAGCCCTACGAGACCCAGTACCGCGTGCGCCTGCGCATGGACGGCATCCTGCGCACCGCGGCCAAGGCGCCGATGGCGCTGAGCAGCCGCATCTCCTCGCGCCTGAAGGTGATGAGCGGCCTGGACATCGCCGAACGCCGCGTGCCGCAGGACGGCCGCATCAAGCTGAACCTGTCCAAGACCAAGGCCATCGACTTCCGCGTCAGCACCCTGCCGACCCTGTTCGGCGAGAAGATCGTGCTGCGTATCCTCGATGCCTCGGCGGCGAAGATGGGCATCGACAAGCTCGGCTACGAGGACGACCAGAAGCAATCCTTCCTGGAGTCCATCCACAAGCCCTACGGCATGGTGCTGGTGACCGGCCCGACCGGTTCGGGCAAGACCGTGTCGCTGTACACGGCGCTGAACATCCTCAACACCGAGGGCCGCAACATCTCCACGGTCGAGGACCCGGTCGAAATCCGTGTCGACGGCATCAACCAGGTGCAGCAGAACGTCAAGCGCGGCATGACCTTCGCCGCGGCCCTGCGTTCGTTCCTGCGCCAGGATCCGGACATCATCATGGTCGGCGAGATCCGCGACCTGGAAACCGCCGAGATCGCCATCAAGGCCGCGCAGACCGGCCACATGGTGCTGTCGACCCTGCACACCAACGACGCCGCGCAGACCGTGGCGCGCCTGATGAACATGGGCATCGCGCCCTACAACATCACCTCGTCGGTGACCCTGATCATCGCCCAGCGACTGGCCCGGCGCCTGCACGAGTGCAAGACCCACCTGGACCTGCCCTCCACCGCCCTGCTGGCCGAGGGCTTCAGCGAGGAAGAGGTCAACGAGGGCCTGCACCTGTACGACGCCGCCGGCTGTGACGGCTGCAACGAGGGCTACAAGGGCCGCGTGGGCATCTACCAGGTGATGCCGATGCTCGAGGACATCCAGAAGATCATCCTCGAGGGTGGCAATGCCCTGCAGATCGGCGCCGTCGCCCGGGAAGCGGGCATCCGGGACCTGTACGGCTCGGCCCTGATGAAGGTCAAGCAAGGCGTGACCAGCCTGGCCGAAATCAATCGTGTGACCAAGGACTAGTCCCTCCCGGCCGAGCGCTTGCGTCCCCGGCCCGGGAAATACCGCACAACCAACGTGGAAGAACGCGCTTATGGCTACCGCCACTGCAACCGCGACCAAGACCCCTGGATCCTCGCGTTCCGCCGTCAGCAAGATGACCGTGTACGAGTGGGTCGCGCTGGACAAGCGCGGCAAGAAGATGAAGGGCGAGATTCAGTCCAAGAACGCCTCCCTCGTCAAGGCCGAGCTGCGCCGCCAGGGCATGAACCCGCAGACGGTGCGGGAGAAGCCCAAGCCCCTGTTCGGCTCCACGGGCAGCCGGGTCAAGCCGCGCGACGTGGCCATCTTCAGCCGCCAGATCGCCACCATGATGGCTTCGGGCGTGCCCATGGTGCAGGCCTTCGAGATCATTGCCGGCGGCCAGCGCAACCCCCGCTTCAAGAACATGCTCACCGACATCAAGCAGACCATCGAGGGCGGTGCCTCGCTGCATGAAGCGCTGGGCAAGTATCCGGTCCAGTTCGATGAGCTTTTCTGCAACCTGGTCCAGGCCGGCGAATCGGCCGGCGTGCTGGACACCGTGTTGGACACGGTGGCCACCTACAAGGAGCGCATGGAGGGCATCAAGGCCAAGATCAAGAAGGCCCTGTTCTACCCGATGATGGTGCTGGCCGTGGCCTTCGTGGTGAGCCTGGTCATCCTGCTGTTCGTGGTTCCGGTGTTCCAGGACGTGTTCAAGAATGCCGGTGCGGCCCTGCCCGCACCGACCCAGGTGGTGATCAACGCGTCCAAGTTCGTGCAGGCCTACTGGTGGGCGCTCATCGGCGTGATCGTCGGCAGCATCGTGGCATTGGTGATGGTCAAGAAGCGCTCGCGCAAGTTTGCTCATTTCCTGGATCGCCTGATGCTGCGACTGCCGATCATTGGCAACATCCTGCGCCAGTCGGCGCTGGCGCGTTTCGCGCGCACGCTGGGCGTGACCTTCCAGGCCGGCGTGCCGCTGGTCGAGGCCATGGATGCCGTGGCCGGCGCCACCGGCAGCATCGTGTACGGCAACGCGGTGCGCCAGATGCGCGATGACGTGGCCACCGGCCACCAGATGCAGCTGGCCATGCGCCAGACCGGCCTGTTCCCGAACATGGTGATCCAGATGACCGCCATCGGCGAGGAATCGGGCGCGCTGGACAGCATGCTGTTCAAGGTCGCCGAGTTCTACGAGGAAGAAGTCGAGAACGCCGTGGACACGCTGAGCACCCTGCTCGAGCCGTTGATCATGGTGATCCTCGGCGTCATCGTCGGCGGCATGGTCATCTCGCTGTACCTGCCGATCTTCAAGCTCGCCGGCACCGTCTGACGCAAAGGCGTTACGCTTTCCAACAGCACCATTCCACAAGGGGCGAGCCGTGACTCGCCCCTTCTTGCATCCGCGCCGTACAGGGGGAATATCCACATCATGCTGATGCCGCACCTTCTAGACTTGCTGCCACTGTGGGCCTGGATCGCCGTCGCCGGCATCCTCGGCTTGCTGGTGGGAAGCTTCCTCAATGTCGTGATCCTGCGCATGCCCGAGCGCATGATGCACGCCTGGCGCGGTGAAGCGCGCGAGATCCTCGAGCTGGAATCGGCCGGGGAAACGGCTCCGCCGGACCTGGTGCGCCAGCCATCCCACTGCCCGCACTGCAAGCATCGCCTGTCGGCGCATGGACAACATCCCGCTGGTCAGCTGGCTGCTGCTGGGCGGGCGCTGCCGCTACTGCAAGGCGCGCATTTCCATCCAGTACCCGCTGGTCGAGTTGCTCACCGCGCTGCTCAGCGCGGTCGTGGTGCTGCGGTTCGGTCCGGGCTGGGTCGGCCTGGCCGGCCTGGTCTTCACCTGGATCCTGGTGGCCGCTTCCGGCATCGATTTTCGCACCCAGCTGCTGCCCGACCAGCTGGTCTTCCCGCTGCTGTGGCTGGGCCTGCTGCTGAGCCTGCTGCCGATGTTCGTGCTGCCGCATACCGCGATCATCGGCGCGGTGATCGGCTACATGAGCCTGTGGAGCCTGTACTGGCTGTTCAAGCTGATCACCGGCAAGGAAGGCATGGGCTACGGCGATTTCAAGCTGCTGGCCGCGCTGGGCGCCTGGATGGGGCCCGTCGCACTGCTGCCGATCATGCTGCTGTCCTCGCTGATCGGCGCCCTCGTCGGCGTCACGCTGATCGCCACCCGTCGCCACGAGCGCGATGTGCCGATGCCTTTCGGCCCGTTCATCGCCGCGGCCGGCTGGGTCTGGTTCATCGCCGGTCCCTGGCTGCAGCACGCCTACATGCAGTTCTTCGGATTGCACTGACGCAGCATGGCCGCACATCACTCCCGCGAAAGGAAGTCAGGAACGCACGATCCCTGGGTCGTCGCACTGACGGGGGGCGTGGCCGCGGGCAAGAGCGCCGTGGCCGGGCGTTTCAGGGCCTTGGACGTGGCGGTTTACGACGCAGATGATGCGGCACGCGAAGCGGTGGCAGCGGGTTCGTCGGGCCTCGAGGCCATCGTCGCGTCGTTCGGTCCCGAAGTACTGGATGCAGACGGTTCCCTGGACCGCAAGGCGATGCGCCGCCGGGTCTTCGACGACGCCGACGCCCGGCGCCGGCTCGAGGGTATCGTGCACCCGGCGGTACGCGACCTCCTGCGCCAGCAGGTGCACGACACACGCGGCCCCTACAGCATTCTGGCCATTCCCCTGCTGGCCGAAACCTGGCCGCAGTACGACTGGGTCGACCGGGTGCTGGTGGTCGACGCCCCGGACGAAGTGCGACTGGCGCGCCTGATGCGCCGTGACGACATCGACGCGACGCTGGCCGGGCGCATGCTGGCCTCGCAGGTGTCGCGTCAACGACGGCTGGAGCTGGCCGACGACGTGATCGACAACAGCGGTGGTCCCGAACGGCTCGATTCAGTCGTCCGCAACCTGCACGAAACCTACCTGGACCTGGCCGCGCAAGCACGCCACTAGCGCATCGTCCGGTGCACGAGTTCGAGAATCGGGCGATCGGCAGGCGTCAGTTCATCGTGGTCGAAGCGGTGCGGGTGCGCCCACTGCAGGGCCTGCCCCTCGCACGAGGACGGCGTGCCCTGCCAGCGCACCACGTGCAGGGCATCCAGCTGCAGGTGCTTGTCGCCGTATTGCCAGGGCACCCGGATCAACGGGTCTGCGGCCGGCTCGGCCTCGATGCCCAGCTCCTCGCGCAGTTCGCGCACCAGCGCCTGCCCCAGGCTCTCGCCCGGTTCGCACTTGCCGCCGGGAAATTCCCACATCCCTTCCAGGTTCTTTCCGGCCGGCCGCTGCGCCAGCAGCACCCGGCCCTCGGAGTCGATCAGGACACCTGCCACGACATGGATGAGGGCCACCTGGACGGCGGTCGTACCCGTATCCGTATCACTCACGCACGTACTCGACCACGTCGAAGGCAAAGGCGTGCCGGTCGTCCTTGGCATGATGCTCGCGAGAGACCTCGACCCAGTCGCGGAAGTTGATCCGGGGGAAGTACACATCACCGCCCTCGACGTGGGTATCGACCCAGGTCAGGTACATGCGCATGGCGAACGGCAGCGTCTCACGGTAGACCTCGCCCCCGCCGATCACCATCAGCGGCGTGCCGCCGGCCAGCGCCTGCGCCTCGGGCAGCGAGCGCACCG
The DNA here is from genome assembly GCA_963817755.1 of uncultured Gammaproteobacteria bacterium. GTDB lineage: Bacteria > Pseudomonadota > Gammaproteobacteria > Xanthomonadales > Rhodanobacteraceae > Oleiagrimonas. The sequence continues at coordinate 793,605 of CAWFPB010000002.1, read as the reverse complement.
TCTCCTGGCCCGGGAATGGCGCCTTGTGGCGACGCGAGAGCACCAGGTTGGTGCGGTCCGGCAGGGTGCGTCCGATCGACATGGCCGTGTTGTAGCCCATCAGCACGTACTTGCCGACGGTCAATTCCTTGAATCGCTTCAGGTCGTCGGGCAGATGCCAGGGCATCTTGCCGTCCTTGCCGAGGACGCCGTCATTATCCAGCGCTGCAATCAGGGAAATGGACATGGGTTCTCCTGCAATGGATGGTTGGCCACGGTGCATGACCGCAGCTCAAGTCTACGTCCGAATGCGCATGGCGCCTACCGCCTGAGGTCATGCGCGTTTCGATTCAGACCGCCACCGGCGCCTTGATGGCCGGATGCGGGTCATAGCCCTCGATGGCGATGTGCTCGAAGCGGAAATCCTCCAGCGCGCGCACATCGGGATCGAGCCGCAGCGTCGGCAGGCGACGCGGGGGGCGCCCGAGCTGCTCGCGCGCCTGCTCGACGTGGTTGGCGTACAGGTGGGCATCGCCCAGGGTATGCACGAAATCGCCCACTTCCAGCCCGGTCACCTGCGCCACCATGTGGGTGAGCAGGGCGTAACTGGCGATGTTGAACGGCACGCCCAGGAAGATATCGCCCGAGCGCTGGTACAGCTGGCACGACAGCCGCCCCTGCGCCACGTAGAACTGGAACATCGTATGGCACGGCATCAGCGCCATCTCCGGCAGGTCGCCGACGTTCCATGCCGAGACCAGCAGCCGCCGCGAGTCCGGATTGCGCTTGATCTCGTTCACCACCCAGTCGATCTGGTCGATGGTGTCCCCGCGCGCCGTCGTCCAGGCCCGCCACTGCTTGCCGTAGATCGGGCCCAGGTCGCCGTTCTCGTCGGCCCACTCGTCCCAGATGCGGACCCCGTTTTCCTTCAGGTAGGCGATGTTGGTGTCGCCGCGCAGGAACCAGATCAGCTCGTGGATGATCGAGCGCAGGTGCAGCTTCTTGGTGGTGACCAGCGGGAATCCCTGGCGCAGGTCGAAGCGCATCTGCCAGCCGAACACGCTGCGCGTACCGGTCCCGGTACGGTCGTCCTTGGGCGTGCCGTGTTCGAGTACGTGACGCAGCAGGTCGAGGTAGGTTTGCATGCCTCAAGAATAGCCGATGCCAGGCCCGAGTCGAACCTTGCCCGCGACACGATCCGGGCCTGTCAGCTTTCCTTCGCCGGCCCGGCATCCGGAGGCGGCTCGCGTGCAGGCACCGGTGCCTTGCGCGAAATCCACAGCAACCAGATCCCGAGCAGCACCAGCGGCACCGATTGCACCTGCCCCATGGTGACCCAGTGGGTCCCGAACAGGTAGCCGGGCTGGCCGTGGTGGCCAAATTGCGGATCGGGCATGCGCACGAATTCCACGGCGATGCGGAAGCACCCGTACATCAGCGCGAACAGGCCGGAAATCCGGTAGCGCGGCCGCGGCTTGCGCGAGTACAGGTACAGCACCGTGAACATCACGATGCCTTCCAGGAACATCTCGTACAGCTGCGAGGGCTGGCGCGGCAGCATGCCGTAGCGCTGCCACAGGTCGTGCCAGCCGGGATGGTTGGCGAGGAATTCCAGGTCCTCGTTGCGCGAGCCCGGGAACATCACGCCCCAGGGCATGCGCGTGGGCTTGCCCCACAGCTCGCCGTTGATGAAGTTGCCGATGCGCCCCAGCCCCAGGCCGATCGGCACCAGCGGCGCGACGAAGTCGACTGCGTCGAAGAAGTGCACCTTCTGGCGCCGCGACCACCACCAGCCGGCCAGCAGCACGCCGAGCAGGCCGCCGTGGAAGGACATGCCGCCGTCCCAGATCCGGAACAGCGCCAGCGGGTCGGTCCACAGCCAGTCGGCAGGCCGGTAATAGGTGGCCATGTACCAGACCCGGCCGCCGACGATGACGCCCATCATCACGTAGAACAGCAGGTCGCTGAAGGCGTTGGCACTGACCGGAAGGTAGCCCCTGCGCCGCCGGCGCTCGCCCAGGACCCAGGCCGCGACGAAGCCGAGCAGGTACATCAGTCCGTACCAGTGCACCTGCAACGGCCCCAGGTGCAGGGCCACCGGATCGAGGCGGTCGACAAACGGCTGGATCATGACGGGACACCGTGATGGGCAAACGGCAAGTGTACCGGGGAAGCGGCCTGCATCGGGAGCCGGGGCTTTCGACAGGCCCCGTTACGCTTGTCTATACTCAAGGTGAGGGGTTTTCACTCGTACGACACTAGGGAAGGGGAATAGATCATGAAGATGTCCACGCTGCGCTCGACGCTGCTCGGCGCGCTCGCTGCGGCGTCCTGTCTGCTGACGAGCGCGCAGGCTGCCACGGCTCAGGCACCGGTTCCGCTCAAGGACTTCGCCGTCCACGCCCACATCAGCGACCCGGCACTTTCGCCGGACGGCAAGTACGTCGCCCTGCGGATGGACGACATCGACGGCGTCCACCATGCCGTCGTCACCTACCGCATCAGCGACATGAAGATCGTGGGCGTGCTGAAGATGCCGATCTACCAGCTGCCGGGCGATATTGAATGGGTCAGCCCCACCCGGCTGGTCATCGCCCAGGCCAAGGCCCAGGGTTCACTGGATATCCCCGGCTTGACGGGCCAGATCCTGTCGGCGGATTTCAACGGCAAGAACCAGCGCTACCTGTACGGATACAACGCCAAGGGCCGCCGGGCACGCACGCGCGCAAGGGATGAGGGCGACGGCTTCCTCGCCGGTGTTCCGCACCAGTACGACGGCCATGTCTACGTGGACGTGCAGCCGTGGGGCAACGAGAACATCACCACGCTGTACAACATCGATTCGGTGCACAACACGCGTCACCTGGTGGGCGACATCGATCAGGGCGGCATGAGCTTCCTGATCAACAAGGAAGGCCAGACCACCTATGCCTTCGGCTTGAACACGGACATGGACTACAAGGCCTACCGCAAGATCCAGGGACGCTGGGAAAGCCTCCCGGACAGCATCGTCGGTTCCTACTTCTCGCCGCTCCAGTATTCCCCGGACGAGAAGAAGATCTACGCCTGGTCCAGTCATGACGGCGCACCGTATCAGCTGATCGCCACCCATGCCGATGCAAGCCATCCGCAGACCCTGATGGCCGATCCGTTCTCCGACTTCGGCTACGTCCAGGAATCGCCGCGGCCGCACAAGATCTTCGCGGTGGCCAGCGACACCGGGATTCCACAACCGGACTACATCAACCCCACCCTGCCCTCGGCCAAGCTGTACATGGCCCTGAGCAAGGCGTTCAAGGGACAGTTCGTCGATTTCATCAACTTCAGCCAGGACGGCATGGAGCTGCTGTTCTCGACCAGCAGCGACCGCAATCCCGGAACCTACTACCTGATCGACCGGCACGACAACAAGGTGCGCAAGCTGTTCGACGCCCAGCCGTCCATTCCTCCGGCGCAGATGTCCGAACGCCGTCCGTTCCGTTTCAAGGCCCGCGACGGCATGGAACTGGAAGGCATCCTGACCCTGCCCAAGGGCCGGCGCCAGACCCATCTGCCGATGGTGCTCATGCCACATGGCGGCCCGTATTACGTCAGCGACACCTGGTTCTACGACGACTTGGCACAGATGGTCGCCAGCCGCGGCTACCTGGTGCTGCAGGTCAATTTCCGCGGCTCCGACGATCGCGGTCCGGCCTTCATGCAGGCCGGCTACAAGCAGTGGGGCACGGGCATGCAGAACGACCTGATCGACGGCGTGAAATGGGCCATCGCCCATCACTTTGCCGATCCCGATCGCATGTGCACGTTCGGCGGCAGCTACGGCGGCTATGCGGCGCTGATGCAGGTGATTCGCGCGCCCAAGATGTACAAATGCGCAATCAGCTACGACGGCGTGACCGACCTCAACATGGAAGTGTCCAAGAGCGATACCGTCCAGACCCAGAGCGGCCGGAACTATTTCCGCATGGTCCTGGGCGACCGCAAGACGCGCGCTGCCAATTCGCCGGTGAACCTGGTCGACAAGATCCACGTTCCGGTGTTCCTGATCCACGGCAAGGACGACAAGCGCGTGCCCTACGCCGAGGCCAAGGAAATGCGCGATGCGCTGGAGAAGGCCGGCAAGCCGTACCAGTGGCTGGCCAAGTCCGGCGAGGGTCACGGTTTCTACAACGTGGACAACAACATCGAGATGTACACGAAGGTCCTGGCCTTCCTGAAGAAGAACATCGGACCCGGCGCCCCGGTGGTAAACAACGCGCAGGCCTCGCGCTGACGCATGTTTCTCGCTTTCGGCAACGAAAAAGCCCGGCACGCGCCGGGCTTTTTCATGCGCCACCGGAAACCCGTTACCCGGCTACGCCCACAGCCGCGGCCCCAGCAGCAGACCCCAGGTCAGCAGCACCAGCATCATCAGCAGGAACACCGCGGCCGAACCCATGTCCTTGGCCCGCCCGGCCAGTTCGTCGAACTCCGGGCTGATCTTGTCGACCACCGCCTCGATGCCCGAATTGAGCAACTCGGCGCTCATCACCAGCAGCGGCGTGCCGGCCAGCAGGGCCTTCTCCACCCCGCCCTGCCCCAGCCACAGTCCGAGCGGCACCAGCACCACGGCCAAATACAGCTCCAGGCGGAACGAGGCCTCGTGGCGCCAGGCCGCGCCCAGCCCCTTCATCGACCAGATGAACGCCTTCCAGATTTGCCGCGGTCCGCGCGGTTCGGTACTGGCCATGCCCCCGGCTCCTGCTGTGTCTGTTCCGGCAGTCCACCGGTTGCCGGGGCCTGCATCGCGCATGTCGCAAACCGCCGGACGCGGCCGCCCCGTGCTCCGCTCATGATGCCATAGCACCTCCCGCAATCGGCTCCTGCAAAGCCCGCCCCACCATGTTGCATTGCAGCAAGAACGGCCCACGCAATCGGGTACCCTTGGGCAATTGTGCCCCGCAGAGGGCCTACCTGGGGGGCGGCCGAGCGCCGTCAGGAAATTCCAACGTCAAAACGGACTCCTACATGAGCACCACACAAGCACCCGTTTCGCAAACACGGTCATTCACGACCGTCTTCCTGATCGAGCTGTGGGAGCGGTTCGGCTACTACGGCATGCAGGCGCTGATCGTCTACTTCATGGTCCAGCGCCTGGACTTTCCCGACACCCGCGCGCAGCTGACCTGGGGAGCGGCTGCCGCGCTGATCTACGTGGCGCCTGCCATCGGTGGCTGGATCGGCGACAAGATCCTGGGCACGCGGCGCACCATGCTGCTGGGCGCCTTCATCCTGGCCGTGGGCTACGCCTTCATGTCGGTACCCGGCCAGAGCACCTGGTTCCTGTTCTGCGCGCTGGGCGTGGTGGTGGTCGGCAACGGCCTGTTCAAGGCCAACGCGGGCAACCTGGTGCGCAAGATCTACGAGGGCGACGATTCGAAGATCGACAGCGCCTTCACCATTTACTACATGGCCGTGAACGTCGGTTCCACGGTCTCCATGCTGCTGACGCCCAAGATCAAGGACTACGTCAACTTGCACTACGGCAACGAGCTGGGCTGGCACGCTGCCTTCGCCGTGTGCGCCTTCGGCCTGGTGCTCGGCATGCTCAACTACGCCTCCATGCGCCACACGCTGGACCACATCGGTTCGGAGCCGGATGAAAAGCCGGTCAACTTCGCCCGCCTGGGCGCGGTGCTCGGTCTCGGCGTACTCGCGGTGTTCGCCTCGGCGCTGATCCTGCAGAACGAGGAGATCGCCAAGGCCTTCGTCTACATTGCCGGCGCGGTGGTGCTGGGCATCTTCGTCTACCTGATCAACCAGAGCCACCAGAAGGAACGCGCGGGCCTGGCCGCGGCCCTGGTGCTGACCATCCAGACGGTGTTCTTCTTCATCTTCTACCAGCAGATGTCGACCTCGCTGAACCTGTTCGCGTTGCGCAACGTGAACTGGAGCTTCGACCTGTTCGGCTTCCACCTGTGGACCTGGTCGCCGGCGCAGTTCCAGTCCTTCAACCCGATCTGGATCATGATCCTCAGCGTGCCGCTGGCGATGATCTACACCAAGGCTGGCAGCAAGGGCAAGGACCTGTCGGTCGCCGGCAAGTTCGCGCTCGGCTTCGCCATGGTGGCCATTGGCTTTTTCATCTACAGCGCAGCCGACCACTTCGCCGTCGACCACCGCACCACGTCCTGGATCATGGTCTGGGGCTACGGTTTCTCCTCGCTGGGCGAGCTGCTGGTCAGCGGCCTGGGCCTGGCCATGATCGCCCGCTACGTGCCGGCGCGCATGGGCGGCTTCATGATGGGTGCCTACTTCGTGGCCTCGGGCGTGTCGCAGTACCTGGGCGCCAAGGTGGCAACCATCTCCAGCGTGCCCGACACCATCAAGAACATCGTGGCCCATGCATCGACGCCGATCGTCAGCCAGGTGCAGGCGAAGATCCCCGCGGTGATGTCGCTGAACCTGGATAACTTCCGTCAGTGGATCCAGCACGCGGACAAGGCGGCCGACTTTGCCAAGCAAGCCAACCTACCCGCTTTCTCCTCGCTGCCGCAGCCGACCCAGGACCTGCTGCACCAGTTCAACCAGCAGCTGTACGGCATCACCATGCCGATCTACACCACGCTGTTCTTCTGGCTGGGCGTGGCCGGCGTGATCTGCACCCTCATCGCCATTGCCGTCCTGCCGATGATGCGCAAGCTCGACAAGCAGCACCACGAGCACAACGCCTCCATGGAAGCGGCCATGGAATCGGGCGTGCCGACCATCGGATCGGAAGAGTAAGCCCACGCCCCACGCGCGATGCAAAGGGCCGCCGGAACCTCCGGCGGCCCTTTGTTTTGCGCTACCCTTGTGCGATCCCGGATACCCCATGACCCGTGAATTCCGATAGCCACTCCCTGCGTACCGGCCCGCGCGCGCTGGCCCAGTCCCTGGCCTGGTTGCGGGTGTCCGCGATCGCCGGCCAATGCATCGCCATCCTCGCCGTCACCACCTGGCTGGACATGGCCATCCCGGTGCTGCGCCTGCTGGTCGGCGTCGGCGCACTGGCGGTGTTCGCGGTATTCGCGGCCTGGCGCCTGCGCCGTTCCTGGCCGGTCACCGAACTGGAGTCGATCGGCCACACCCTGGTCGACATCCTGGTGCTGGGTTACCTGCTGTACCTGACCGGCGGCGCCAGCAATCCCTTCGTCACGCTGATGCTGGTGCCGATCGCGCTGAGCGCGGCCGCGCTGTCGACGGCGGCGGTGCTGGCGGTGGCGATCCTGAGTGGCCTGGTCTACCTGGGCCTGCTGCGCTGGTCGCTGGCTCTGCCCGAAATCCACGTCTACGGCCTGACCGATTTCCGTCTGCACGTGGTCGGCATGGTGGTGAACTTCATCATCACCGCGATCCTGCTGGGCGTGTTCATCCTGCGCCTGGCGACCGCCCTGCGCGAGCAGCAGGCCGAGATCCAGCGCATCCGCGAGCGTGCCCTGCGCGACGAGGGCATCCTGGCCATCGCCACCCAGGCGGCCAGCGCCGCGCACGAGATGAACACGCCGCTGTCGACCATGCGCACGCTGCTGCCGGAAATACGCCGCGAGCATGCCGACGACAGCCAGCTGGACCAGGATCTGGAGCTGCTGCAGGCGCAGATCGAGCGCTGCCGCGACAGCCTTCGCGAGATGGTCAGCTTCGGCAAGGCGCAGCTCTCGCAGGCCCCGGAGACGATGAGCGTGGAGTCTTTCGTGCACGTGTGCCTGGAGCGCTTCCGCCTGCTGCGTCCGGAAACCACGGTGCACGTGACCCTGCCGGCGCAGCCGGACCTGGTCGTGCACATACAGCCCGGCCTGCGACATGCGCTGCTGAACCTGCTCAACAATGCCGCCGACGCCTCCGCCAGCCAGGATCAAGACGAAATTTTCCTGGCAGCCAGCACCGACGACGACTGGCTGGAACTGGCCGTGCGCGACCGCGGCCCCGGATTCTCCGACCTGGACACGCTCACCGGCCTGGGCTTCACCCGCAAGCAGACCGGCCTGGGCCTGGGCCTGGCGCTGGCCGAAGCCACCGCCGACCGCATGGATGGCGAACTGGTGGCCCGCAACGTGGACGGCGGCGGGGAAATCCGCCTGCGCCTGCCGCTGTCGGTGGTCTGAGGCCGCAAGCGACCTTCATCCGGTACACTTCCCGGCGACATGAACGATTCCCACGCCAAGCTTCTGGTCGTCGACGACGACGTGACCTTCACCATGGTGCTGTCGCGGGCCCTGGGTTCACGCGGCTTCCAGGTCGAAGTGGCCCACGACGCCGACACCGCCCTGTCGCAGACACGCCGCATGCAGCCCGAATATTGCGTGCTGGACCTGAAACTGGGCGAGCACAACGGCCTGCAGCTGATCGGCGAGCTGCGCCGGCTTGCGCCCGGCATGCGCATCCTGCTGCTGACCGGCTACGCCTCCATCGCCACCGCCGTGGAAGCGATCAAGCGCGGCGCGCACGACTACCTGGCCAAGCCGGTCGACGCCGATGCCGTGGTGCGGGCACTGACCGGCGAACACGAAAAGGTTCCGGAAGACAGTGGGCCGGAGGCGCCCAACGGCCCGCTGCCCCTGCGCCGCCTGGAATGGGAGCACATCCAGCGCGTGCTCACCGAATGCGAAGGCAACATCTCCGAAACCGCCCGCCGCCTGGGCATGCACCGCCGCACGCTGCAGCGCAAGCTGGCCAAGCATCCGGTGCGCGAGCGCCCGGACAACCACCACGACGAATAGCGCTCAATCGCGCGCGCTGGCCCGGTCCAGGCATTCGAGGTCGTCCGTTTCCAGCCGCAGCCGCACCGCCCCGACCAGTTCCTGCAGCTGCGTCACGCCGGTGGCGCTGGCGATCGGCGCGCTGATGCCGCGCTTGGCCATCAACCAGGCCAGCGCCACCTGCACGGGGCTGGCGCCGTGGCGTTCGGCGACCGTATCCATGGCCTCCAGCACGCCCATGCCGCGCGCATCCAGATACTTGGCCACCGAACCGCCGCGCGCACTCTGGCCCAGGTCCGCGCGGCTGCGGTACTTTCCGCTGAGGAAGCCGCTGGCCAGGGCGTAGTAGCTGATCACGCCGATGTCCTGGTCCACGGCCAGGGCCTGTAGCTCGTCCTCGTAGCTTTCCCGCTGCATCAGGTTGTACTCCGGCTGCATGGTCTCGTAGCGCGGCAGGCCGTGTTCAGCACTGATTCGAAGCGACTCGCGCATCTGTGCGGCCGTGAAGTTGGAGGATCCGATCACCCGCACCTTGCCCTGCTCGATCAGCCGCGCGTAGGCGCCCAGGGTCTCCGCCTGCGGAACGTCGGGGTCGAATTCGTGGGACTGGTACAGGTCGATGGTGTCCACGCCCAGGCGGCGCAGCGAATCGTCGACCGCGGCGTGGATGTTGTCCGGCGCCAGCCCGCGGCGATGGCGCCACTTGGCCACCTTGGTGGCGATCAGCACCCGGTCGCGCTTGCCGCTGGCGCGCAGCCACTTGCCGATCATGGCTTCCGACTCGCCGCCGTCGTTTCCGTCCACCCATTGCGAGTAGCAGTCGGCGGTGTCGACCAGCTGGAAACCGGCGTCGACGAAGGCGTCAAGCACGGCGAACGAGGCCTTCTCGTCGGCGGTCCAGCCGAACACGTTGCCACCCAGCGCCAGCGGCGCGACCTCGAGGGGCGAGCGGCCCAATCTGCGACGTTCCATGGTGTGCTCCGGAGCTGCCTGTGGAGCACCCAGCCTGCGCATGCGCGACCCGGTCGTCAATCGGGGCGGCGCTTCGATTCAGCTCGCGGCAGGCTCCTCGTCGTCAAAGATCGCCACGTGCGGCTGGCCGTCGGCGCCGACCCAGCCGCGGTACATGCCCGCCGTGCCGAACGGCAGCGCGAAGCGCCCGTCGGCACCGAGCACGATGGCGCCGCCGTCGCCGCCCATGGCGGGAATCTCCTCGTGGATGAGCGCTGCGGCGGCCTGCTCCGGCGATTGCCCCAGGGTCCCCACGCGCATGCAGATCGCGTGGGCGGCCGCGCTGCGGATGTAGTACTCGCCCCAGCCGGTGCCGGACACCGCGCAGGCGGTATCGGCATAGGTGCCGCCGCCGATCACCGGTGAGTCGCCGATGCGGCCCCAGCGCTTGTCGGTCATGCCGCCGGTGGAGGTGGCGGCGGCCAGGTGCCCGCGCGCATCCAGGGCCACCGCGCCCACGGTGCCGTAGTAGCCACCGGCGCGCTCGTCCTCGCTGCCGGACGCATCCCTGCGCTGGGCTTCCTGCAGTTGCTGCCAGCGGCGTTCGGTGCGGAACCAGTCCGGATCGGCCCGCTCGATGCCCTGCTCGCGGGCGAAGGCCTCGGCGCCGCGCCCGGCCAGCATGACGTGCGGCGAATGCTCCATCACCGCCCGGGCCAGAAGCACCGGGTTGCGGATGCACTCGATGCCGGCCACGGCCCCGGCGCGCCGGGTCGAGCCTTCCATGATGGCCGCGTCCATCTCGTTGCGACCGTCATGGGTGAACACCGAGCCACGCCCGGCGTTGAAGTGCGGCGCATCCTCGAGAACATGCACGGCCGCCGCAACCGCGTCCACGGCGGACCGCCCGGAAAGCAGTTGTTCGTATCCCCGTGCCAGCGCCTCTCGCAGGCTGGCTCCGATGGCGCGGCGGGTGTTGGGATCCATGTCGCGCCGGATCTCGCCGGCGCCACCATGGATGAGCAGTACGGGTTGTGCAGTCGAAGACATGCAGGAGAATGCCTGGGCGGCCGGATCGCCGCCCAGTCTAACCCGGCTCAGTGCGGCTGGATGCGCACGTGGTTGCCGTTGAATACCGCCTGCTTGCCATCGACCTGGGCCAACAGCTTGAGCGCTTTCCTTCCATCCATGTCCTTGAACTTGAATGTGACGGCACGGGTGCTCAGCGCTTCGGGATTGTCCAGCACGAAGCCGGCGGCTGTGGCAACCTTGGTCGCGGCGTCGCGCACGGAGACATTCTTCATGACTGACCGGATCACGCCGTGGCTGGCCGATGCCGCCGATGTCGCAGTCGAGGCCTGGTGTGCTGTGTTGGCATAGACGGTGCCGACCAGCGCGAAGCCCAATACGCTGACCAGCAACGTACCGCTGCCGCGACGTACAAGTGAAGGGCGGGCGTATTTCAACATGGTGATGCGCTCCTTGACGGGATGATGGTGCCACGCACATCCAATGACTGCGTGACGTGGGGATGAAACATGTGTGTTAAGCAGGGCTTGGGCGTACTGGCGGGGGCTGGCCAGGCGTCGACTCAGTAACGCGGCATCGCAGGCTAATTCCTGATCCTCGCGCAGGCTGGTCACGCCCCACCAAACCAGCGGGTGGAACCACAGCACGGCGCGCAGGCAGACCCCCAGCAGCAGGGCCGGCAGATCCCGCCGCTGCGCATGCATGCACTCATGCGCCAGGATCAAGGCCCGCTCAGCATCGTCGTATCGTTCCCGGAAATCCGAAGGAAGCACGATCCGTGGCCGCCAGCAGCCGACAAGCGCGGGGCTTTGCCCGGCATGCGGATGATGCAACAGGCTGATGCCCATGTAATCGGAGCGACGGACCTGCGGCCCTGCAAGACTCCGCATAAAACGCCATTGGCATGCGGCCTCCCAGGTCAGCAGGAGTAGGACACCGACCAGCCAGGACGACAACAAGGCCGTGGGGATCCATACACCTGTGGCCGGTGACGTGGCGACAGCCGGCACGTGCTGCCAGTGCACAGTAGCCAGGACCGGGCCCAGCACCGGCAGGCTGGAAGGATGGGGAAGCTGGCTGGCCAGCAGTGCCAGCACCGGAAGCCACCACAGACGGCACGCCTGCTCGGCACCGAACGCGCGCCGCCAGGACCGTCGCAGCAGACCGACCACGGCCAGCGCGGCGGTGGCTGCCAGCGTCGCCATCCACAGGCGCTGCAGCAGGTCAACCGCGGTCATCGTCGAGCTCCCCGATCAGGCGCTTGAGTTCCTCGACATCGCGCTTGCTGAGCTTTTGCTGGGCGCTGAAATGCGCCACCAGCGGCGCCACGCGACCGTCGAACAGGCGATCGAGCAGGCCCTCGCTTTCCTGCGATACATAGGCCTCGCGCGCCACCAGCGGCGAATACAGGTAGCGCCGCCCGTCCTTTTCGGCGCGGATCGCCTGCTTTTTCAGCAGTCGGTTGAGCAGGGACTTGACGGTGCCTTCGCGCCAGTCGCGCTCGGTGCCGACCGCCTCGACGATCTCCTCCGCGCTGCGTGGAGCGGAGCGCCACAGCACTTCCATCACCGCCGCTTCGGCTTCGCTGATACTCATACACAGTTCCATTTACGCGTGTAAACGATATGTTCATTTACACACGTAAACGGTTCGCCGTCAACCCCACCTGACACCCCCCGGATCAGCGTGCCGCGGTCTTGCCGGTGCGACGCGGGCTGGGCGCCAGCAGCGGATGCAGCTTGTCCCACACGTTCTCGAGCACGCGTGGCTCGCCCGCGGCGGTCGGGTGCAGGCCGTCGGCCTGCATCAGCTCGGGCTGGAGCGCCACGCCCTCGAGCAGGAACGGCACCAGCGCGGTGTGGTAGTGCGCGGCCAGGTCCACGTAGACCTGGCGCAACGCGTCACGGTAGCGCGGCCCGTAGTTGACCGGCAGCTCGATGCCCAGCAGCAGCACGCGGGCGCCGGACTGCTGACTGACTTGAATCATGGCCGCCAGGTTGGCCTTCATATGCTCGATGGACAGGCCCTGCAGGCCGTCGTTGGCGCCCAGTTCCAGGACCACGATGCAGGGACGATACTGCTTGAGCAGGTCCGGCAGGCGATTGCGCCCGGTCAGGCTGGTCTCGCCGCTGATGCTGGCATTGACGACGCGCCAGGGTGGCCGCATATCCTTCAAGCGCCCCTCGAGCAGGTGGACCCAGCCCTGGTCGGTGGCGATATTGTGGGCGGCGGACAATGAATCGCCCAGCACCAGCACCGTGCGTGCACTCGGCGCACGTGCAACCGACGGCCCGGCGGCCGCGTACAACACCATCCACAGCAACAACAACACGGGAACACGACGCATGACGCAATCCGATTCGGTGGCGCTCGATGCCCGCGATGTTAGCAAGCATGTGATCGGTCCGGCCGGGCGCATCGACATTCTCCAAAGCGTCAGCCTGCGCGTGGCCCACGGCGACAGCCTGGCGATCGTCGGTGCCTCGGGCTCGGGCAAAACCACCCTGCTGGGCCTGCTGGCCGGCCTGGACACCCCCAGCGGCGGGGAAATCTACCTCGACGGGCATCCCCTGCACGACAGCGACGAGGAGACCCGTGCCGCGCTGCGCCGGCGGCTGGTCGGCTTCGTGTTCCAGTCCTTCCACCTGATGCCGGCGCTGACCGCCGAAGAGAACGTCATGCTGCCGCTGGAGCTGGAAGGTGCCGGCGATGCCCGCCCGCGGGCCCGCCAGGCGCTGGAGGCCGTGGGCCTGGCCGACCGCCGCGGCCACTACCCGCACCAGCTGTCGGGCGGCGAGCAGCAGCGCGTGGCGCTGGCGCGCGCCTTCGTGCACGGGCCGCGCATCCTGTTCGCCGACGAGCCTACCGGCAACCTCGACCGAAACACCGGCGACAAGGTTTGCGAGCTGCTGTTCGAACTCAACCGCAGCCACGCCACCACCCTGGTGCTGGTCACCCACGACACCAGCCTGGCCGGGCACTGCATGCACGTGACCGAACTGGAGGCCGGACGGCTGAGGGCGCCGGCATGAACCTGCTGCGGCTGGCCCTGCGCACCCTGCGCCGCGAATGGCGGCTGCCGGAGTTGCGCACCCTGGGCGCAGCCCTGGTGCTGGCGGTGGCCGCGCTGGGCGTGGTGGCCACGCTGTCCACGCGCGTCGAGCACGGCATCAGCGCCAGCGCCGCCGAACTGATCGGCGGCGATGTCGGCATCCACGCCTCCTCGCCGCTGCCCGAAGCCTGGGCCTCCACGGCGCAATCGCTGGGCCTGGCCATCAGCCGCGATGCCACTTTCCCCAGCGTCGCCTTCGCCGGCAGCCACAACCAGCTACTTGACGTCACCGCCGTCGACGGGGCCTATCCGCTGCGTGGCAGCCTGAAGGTTCGCGATGCGCAGGGCACGGTGCGCAACGTACACGGGCCGGCCCGCGGCACGGTCTACCTCGACCACCGCGCACTGATCGACATGCACCTGGCCATCGGGCAGGGCGTGCAGCTGGGCGGCCAGGACCTGCGCGTGGCCGGGCAGCTGGACGCCCTGCCCGACGGCGGCCAGCTGGTGACCATCGCGCCGCGCGCGGTGATGAACCTGGCCGACGCGCGCGCCGCCGGCCTGCTCGGCGTGGGCAGCCGCGCCGGCCACGACCTGCTGGTCGCCGGCGCACCAACCGCGGTACAGGCGTTCGTGAAGAAGATCCGCCCGCAACTGGGCAAGGGCCAGCGCCTGATCACCCCCGAAACCACGCGCCAGCGCATGCGCCAGGCCTTCGATCGCGCCAGTGCGTTCCTCAACCTGACCGCGCTGCTCGCCGCGCTGCTGGCCGGCGTGGCCATCGCCCTGGCCGCCCAGCGCTACGCGCGCCGCAAGACCGACGAGGTCGCCCTGATGCGCGCGCTGGGCACGCCGCGACGACGCGTGCTCGGCCTGCTGGCGAGCACCCTGCTGGCCCTGGCCGTGCCGGCGCTGCTGGCCGGCGCGGCCCTGGCGCTGGGCCTGGCGCAGCTGGCCTGGCACCTGGCCGGCGACCTGCTCACGCGCGTGCCGACCGCCCTGCCCCTGATGCCGGTGGCGGCCGCCGCGGCCATGGGCCTGGCGGTGCTGGCCGGGTTCGCCCTGCCGCCGCTGGCGCGGCTGGCCGAGGTGGCGCCGGTGGCGGTGTTCCGCCGCAGCGTGACGCGACGCGCGCGTCGCTTCGACGTGCTGTACCTGCTGCCCGTGCTGGTCGCGGTGGCGCTGATCGCCCTGCAGAGCGGCAGCGCGCGCATGGGCGTCGATCCTGGCCGCCAGCCTGTTCGGGGTGGTCGCGGTCGCGGTGCTGCTGGCGCTGGCGCTGCTGTGGCTGGCACGGCGCATCGCGCCGGGCGCGCACCCGGGCCTGCGCCTGGGACTGGCCGCGCTGGCGCGCCGCCGCAGCCTGAGCCTGATCCAGGCCACGGCGCTGTCGCTGGGTCTGACCGCGCTGCTGCTGCTGGGCGTGATCGCGCCCTCGCTGCTGCAGGGCTGGCGCAACGAACTACCCGCCGACACGCCCAACTGGTTCGTGCTCAACCTGCAGACCGACCAGCGCGCCGGGTTCGAGCATGACCTCAACTCGCTGCATGCCCAGGGACTGAACATGCTGCCCCTGGCCGTGGGCAAGCTGGTGTCGATCAAGGGCACGCCGGTGGACCAGCAGACCCTCCAGGACCCGGACGCCAAGCGCTGGGCCGACCGCCAGCTGCGCCTGTCCTGGACCGCGGACCTGCCGCCGGCCAATGCGGTGGTGGCCGGCACCTGGCAAGGCGCCAAGCCGGACAAGCCGATGGTCTCGATCGACGAGCGCTGGAGCCGCATGTTCGACCTTCACCCCGGTGATCACATGACCTTCCAGGTCGGCCAGGCCACGCTGAAGACCACGGTGTCGAGCGTGCGCAAGGTCGACTGGAGCTCGTTCAAGGTCAACTTCTTCCTGCTGCTGGATGCCGCGCATGCCGGCGCCCTGCCGCACACCTGGATTTCCAGCTTCTACCTGCCGCGCGCGCAGTCCGACCGCCTGGCAAAGCTCTCGCGCGACTACCCCAATCTCAGCCTGATCGACGTCAACGCCCTGCTCGACCGCGTGCGCGGCATCATCGACCGGGTCAGCACCGCGGTGCGCTGGGTGCTCGGCTTCAGCTTGCTGGCCGGGGTCCTGGTGCTCATCGCGGCACTGGCCTCCAGCGCCCGCGAACGCGAGAACGAGGCCGCATTGCTGCGCACCCTGGGCGCACACAAGTCGCAATTGCGCGTGGCTGCCGCCTGCGAATTCGCGCTGCTGGGCCTGATCGCGGGCGCCACCGCCGCGCTGGGCGCTGCCGGCGCCGGCATCGGACTGGCAAGGCAGGTGTTCCATATCGACGGCTACCTGCCGCCGCTGGTACCGCTGCTGGTCACCTCGGGGCTGGCCGCGCTGGGCGTGATGCTGGTGGGCCTGGCCGGCACCCGGCGGGTGATCCGCACCTCGCCGCTGGCCCTGCTGCGGCGCGGCTGAGACCAACCGCTGTCAACCAATGCCGGGTGTGCGCGTTTCCATGGGCACACCCCCGAACGAGGTACGCGCCATGCAACGCAAGCTCCTGCTTTCCGCCCTCGCCGCCACCCTGATCGCTGGCGGTGGCCTGGCCCTGGCCCAGAACGCCCCGTCCACGCCCGCGCCGATGCCCTCCACCCAGTCCGCCCCGATGCCGATGCGCGGTGCCGGCCGCATGCAGCGGATGGATGCCCGCCAGGGCATGCGTAGCGGCATGCACGGCGGCAAGTATCACGGAATGGGCCGCCACCACGGTCCCGCCGGCGCGGTCATCGGTGACCTGCGCCAGATCTCGCGCCTGTACATCATGGACGGCAAGATCCGCCCGCTGGAGGGCCTGTACAAGGAAGTCCTGGGCAAGACCCAGAACCCGATGGTGCGCAACTACGTGTACCGGGAACTGGCCCGCCTGCAGGCGCGTCCGCGCGATACCGGCGCGGCCATCGCCACGCTGCGCAAGAGCCTGGACGAGAACCTCAAGCGCCTGAACGCAATGCCGGCGCGGGGCATGGGTCGCGGGCCGGGCCCGAACCGCTAAGGCTCGTTGCGGAATGCGAAGGCCGCGGCATCAGGCGATGCCGTGGCCTTCGCCGTGTCAGTGTTCGCGCTCCTCGCGCTTGACCTGCTGCCACAGGCCTTCCTGGTCGGCCAGGTCGCGATCGGCCATCGGCCGTCCCTCGGCTTGGGCGATCGCCTCCATCCGCCGGAAGCGGCGTTCGAACTTCAGGTTGGCGCGACGTAGCGCGCGCGAGAAATCCACCTTGGCATGGCGCGCCAGGTTGACCATCACGAACAACACATCGCCGATCTCGTCTTCCAGGCGTTCCGTGCTGCCACCCTGCTCGAACTCGGCACGTACCTCGTCCAGCTCTTCGTCCAGCTTGTCCAGCACCGGGCGGTGATCGGGCCAGTCGAAACCGACCGCGGCGGCGCGCTTCTGCAGCTTGGTCGCGCGCTTGTAGTCCGGCAGGCCGCGCGCGATCCCGGCCAGGGCGCTGGTGTCGTCCTCGCCCTTGTCCTTGCGCTCGGCGGCCTTGATGGCCTCCCAGGCACGGGTCTGTTCCTCGGCGTCGGCGTAGCTGGCATCGGCGAACACGTGCGGATGCCGGCGCACCATCTTGTCGCTGATCGCGCCAACCACGTCGGCAAAGTCGAACTGCCCGGCTTCCTCGGCCATGCGGGCGTGGAACACCACCTGCAGCAGCAGGTCGCCCAGCTCGTCCCTGAGGTCGCCCATGTCGCGTCGGTCGATGGCGTCGGCCACCTCGTAGGCTTCCTCGATGGTGTAGGCGGCGATGGAGTCGAAGTCCTGCTGCACGTCCCACGGGCAGCCGTGCTCGGGATCGCGCAGGCGCGCCATGATGGCCAGCAGTTCGTCGATCGGGCGCTTGTCGGTCATGCCGAAGCCCGCCTCAGGACGCCAGCTTGCCGGCCCAGTCGACGCCGGTGTCGCCGACGGCGATGAACTCGGGATTGAGTAGCGAGGCCTTGGTGTTGTAGCGCAGCGGCTCGCCGTCGAGCAGGGTCACGTCGCCGCCGGCCGCGGCCAGCACGCAGTGCGCGGCGGCGGTGTCCCATTCGGAGGTCGGGCCGGCGCGCAGGTACAGGTCGGCATCGCCGCGCGCGATCAGGCAGAACTTCAGCGACGAGCCGCGCGGCACCAGCTCGTGCGCGCCCAGTTTCGCCAAAAGTCCCTGCTGGCGCTCGCTGGCATGCGAGCGGCTGCCGGCGACGATCAGCGGGTCGGCGGCACGGCGCACGCGGATGCGCTGCGGCTCGCTTTCGGGTGTTTCCTGGCGAAAGGCGCCCTCGCCGGCGCGTCCGTAGTAGAGGTCGCCGGTCACCGGCGTCTGGACCACGCCCATCACACTGCGATCACCCTCGATCAGGGCGATGTTGACGGTGAACTCGCCGTTGCGCTTGACGAATTCGCGGGTGCCGTCCAGCGGATCGACCAGCCAGTAGCGGTCCCAGGCACGACGCGTTTCCCAGTCGATGTCGGCCGACTCCTCCGACAGCACCGGGATGTCCGGCGTCAGGGCGCGCAGGCGCTCGACGATGATGCGGTGCGCGGCCATGTCGGCGGCGGTCAGGGGTGAATTGTCATCCTTGTGTTCGACCGCGAAATCACGCTCGTAGACATCGAGGATGGCGTCACCCGCGCGGCGCGCGATGTCGATGACCTCGCGGGTCAGCTCGTCGGCATTCATGCCGCCACCTCCGTGTCCACGCGTTCATGCACACGGATCACCTGGCCCTTCGCGGTCCGATCCAGGCGCGCCGGACGTGGCAGGTTCTCGTCGGCAGCGCAGAAGACCAGGCGATCGCCCTCGAGCTCGTAGATGGCCGGGAACGTCTTGCCGGCATCGGCGCCTGCGGTGTCGGTCCAGTCGATGGTCTTGGGCGTGACCGTGGGATCGAGCACGAAGGTGCCCTCGATCACGACGTCACCGTCTTCGCGCGTGACCACGAAGCGGTGGCCTTCGAAGCGGGTAAAGGGATGGCTGCCGTAGTCTTCCTCCGGTGCCACCACGCCCCCGGCCTCGCAATGGGTCTGCTGCCAAGTGCCCTGCAGCCGTTCGACCTCGCGGGCCATGGCATCGCCCGGTTCCGGGCACGTGTCATCGATCATGCTTGTTCCTTCAGGGATGGTAGCGACCGGCCAGGTATTCGCGGGCCATGAACAGGGCGGCGATGGTGCGGCCTTCGGTCACGTCCTCGCGGGCCAGCAGCAGGTGCAGCTCGGACATCTTCCACGGCACCACTTCCAGCGGCTCGGGTTCATCGCCGGGCAGCGACTCGGGATACAGGTCGCGCGCCAGCACCACGTTGGTCACGTGGGTCATGTAGGCCGGCGACAGCGACAGCGAGCCGATGTGCTTGAGCTTGCGCGCACCGTAGCCGGCTTCCTCCTTGAGCTCGCGGTTGGCCGCCTGTTCCACGCCCTCGTCGCGGTCCATGCGGCCCTTGGGCAGGCCCAGCTCGTAGTGGTCCAGGCCGACCCCGTACTCGCGCACCAGCAACACGGTCTCGTCGTCGCGCATGGGCACGATGATCACCGCGCCCAGGCCGGAGCTCAGCAGCCGCTCGTGGGTGCGCCGTTCGCCGTTGGAGAATTCCAGGTCCACCTCCTCGATGTGCAGGAAGCGGCTGTGTTCGACCTTGCGGGTGTCGTGGATGATCGGGTACTTGCGGGCCATCGGGGCATTGTACGCGGTGCACGTTGCAGGTGAAGTGATGGGGGCCGGGGACGAGGGTCGACCTCTTCAGGCATCCCACGGCGCACCCGTATCGAAGCCGGATCCCCTCGGTCCGCGCGGTGCCTCCTGGTTTCGCCCCTAGCCCCTCGCCCTGGCCATCCGCTCCAGCACTTCGCCGTGCAGCGCCGGCACCGCGGCCAGCACGCTGGTGGTGTCCAGGCCGATCTCGTGGCCTTCCAGGTCGCTGAACACGCCGCCGGCCTCGCGCACGATGACCGCCAGCGCGGCGATGTCGAGGATGTTCACGTCCGATTCGATCACCACGTCCAGGCCGCCGCGCGCCAGCAGGTGGTAGTGGCAGAAATCGCCGTAGCCGCGGATGCGATTGCTGTCGCGGATCAGGGCACCCAGCGCGTCCCAGCGCGCGTCGGCGGTCAGGCTGGCGATGTTGCCGGTGGACACCGACGCCTGCGAAAGCTCTTCGGTGGCGGCCACGTGCACCGGCTCGCCGTCGACGAAGGCGCCGCCGCCCACGCAGGCCCACATGGTCTCGCCGAAGATCGGCGCCGAGGACACGCCCAGCACCAGCCGGCCCTGGTGCATCAGGGCGATCTGGGTGGACAGGAACGGCGTGCGCCGCACGAAGCTCTTGGTGCCGTCCAGCGGGTCGACCAGCCACAGGAACTCACTGTCGGCGTCGCCCTGGCGCCCGAACTCCTCGCCGAAGAAGGCGTGGTCCGGGAAGCGCGTCGCGATGATGTTGCGGATGGCCTTCTCGGCCTCGCGGTCAGCCACGGTCACCGGGGTGTCGTCGCTCTTGCGCTCGACGTCCGCACCGTGGCGCCAGTAATGCACGATCACCTCGGCGGCGGCCTGCGCGGCCTCGCGCGCGGCGGCCATCGCCGCATCCAGGGACATGTTCTCGTTCAAGGTTGCGCTCCCATCATCAGTCCGCCCTGTCGTTTCAGGTGCAAGGTGCCGTCCGCCTCCGGCCGGCCCAGCTGCGCCAGCGTGCGGCGCAGTACCGGGTCGCCGTTGCGCGCGCGCAGGTCCGCATCCACGCGCCAGCCCAGCGTCGATGCCTGCACGGTACCGGACAGGGACAGCGGGCCGCCGGCATCGGAAAGCTTCGCTTCCAGGACGGCTCCGGCATGTTCGTGCAGCTGCGCATGCAGTTCGCCCAGCGGCACCAGGCCCCGACTTCCGTCGAGCGCGGCATGGTGCCAGACGACCTCGCCAATCAACCGCCGCGGCCAGTTGCCCCGGATCTCCAGGCGATCGATGTCGAACACCAATTCGCCGCGCGGCCGCAGGCCCGGCGAGCCCACCGAGACCGGCACGCGCCCGGCGTCGACCGTGAAATTCAGGTGCCGGCCGGTCAACGCGTCGCCTTGGCGGAGGAACTGCCCGCTGCCGTGCACCAGTTGGCCCTGCACGTTCAGGTGCAGGTCCGGGCGACCGAGCAACGCAGCGCGCGAGAGGGACCAGTGCACACGACCCAGCGGCAGGCCGGCATAGACCACGCCATCGGCACGACCGTTCCACACGCTGCCGTGCACGCTGTCCACATGCACGCCCGAGACCCGGCCCTGCACCAGGTCCCAGGCCCAGGCTGCGGGAAAGAAGCCGGCCAGCAGCACCAGGGCCAGCAGCAGGACCAGCAGCACGGCGGTCACGACCCGCTTCATCGGCCGGCCTCCTTGCCATAGTCAGCCGCTTGAGTACAAGCGCGCGGGGCGAGGATGATGTCAGGCATGAACGACTCCAAGAGACTCTCCGGCAATGCCGCCCTGGCGGCGCGCGACCTGCGTCACGTGTGGCACCCGTGCACCCAGATGCACGACCATGAAACCATCCCCATGGTACCCATCGTGCGCGGCGAAGGGGCGTGGCTTTTCGACGCCGACGGCAATCGTTATATCGACGGCGTCAGTTCCTGGTGGGTGAACCTGTTCGGCCATGCCAATCCGCGCATCGCCGAGGCCCTGGCCGACCAGGCGCGCACCCTGGAACACGTGATCTTCGCCGGCATGACCCACGAACCGGCGCTGAAGCTGGCCGAGGAACTGGTGCGGGTGACGCCCGAGGGCCTCAACCGCGTGTTCTACGGCGACAACGGCTCCTCCGCGATCGAGGTGGCGCTGAAGATGAGCTTCCACTACTGGCGCAATACCGGCCACGGCGAGAAGACCCGCTTCATCGCGCTGACCGGAAGCTACCACGGCGAAACCCTGGGCGCGCTGTCGGTCAGCGACGTGGCGCTGTACCGCGCCACCTACGCGCCGCTGCTGCTGGAACCGATCCTGGTGCCCTCGCCCGACACCTGGGACGCCGCACCCGGCGAGACGCCGGCCGATGTCGCCGCGCGACGACTCGAGGACCTGCGCGCGGTGCTGGAACGCAACGCCGGCGAGGTCTGCGCGGTGATCGTCGAGCCGCTGGTGCAGTGCGCCGGCGGCATGCGCATGTACCACCCCGACTACCTGGCCGGCCTGCGCACCCTGTGCGACGAGTTCAATGTGCATTTCATCGCCGACGAGATCGCCGTGGGCTTCGGCCGCACCGGCACCATGTTCGCCTGCGAGCAGGCCGACGTGGCACCCGATTTCATGTGCCTGTCCAAGGGGCTGACCGCGGGCACCATGGCGCTGTCGGCGGTGCTCACCACCGACGAGGTCTACGCGGCCTTCTACGACGAATACGCCAGCGGCAAGGCCTTCCTGCATTCGCACAGCTACACCGGTAACCCGCTGGCCTGCCGCGTAGCGCTGGAGACGCTGGCGATCTTCGCCGACGAGCCGGTGCTGGAGAACAACCGCCGCCTGGCCGCGCACCTGGCCGCGCGCCTGGCGCCGCTGCGCGATCATCCGAATGTGGCCGCCGTGCGCCAGACCGGCATGATCGCGGCCGTCGAGCTGGTCCGCGACAAGGCCACGCGCGCGCCGTTCCCGTCCGCCGAACGCCGCGGCATGCGCGTGTACCTGCACGGACTGACCCGCGAGTGCCTGCTGCGCCCGCTGGGCAACGTGGTCTACTTCATGCCGCCCTACGTGGTCACCGAAGGCGAGATCGACCATCTGGTCGACGTGGCCATCGAGGGCATCGAGCGCGCGGTCGCCTGATGCGGCGCCGCGTCGCCGCCCGTGCTCACACCAGCGGCCAGATGCCCAGCACCAGCCCGTAGGCGGTGAACTGCAGCGTGTGGTAGCCGCCATCGAGCAGGAACAGCTTCAGGCTGCGCTGCGAGAACAGGTAGTTGATGCCGAAGCTGGCGGCGACCCAGGCCAGGCCGGCCAAGAAGCCCGCGCCCACCGCCAACGGCAGTTCCGGCCGCGGACCGAGAAACTTGGAAAACACGAACGCGGCCAGCAAACTCAGGACGAAGGCCCCGCCGAAGGTACGCAGGAAGGGTGGTGGCCGGGCCGGGTCGATGCCGGCTTCCCGGCACCACACCTTCTGGAACACGAAACCGTACCAGAGACTGCCCAGCACGAAACTGGATCCGGCGGCCGCCAGCACTGCCATGATTTCCACCCCGAACAGTGTCACGATCCGTCACCTCTTGATGATCGACTTCAAGAATTCCAGAACGGACGATGGCTGTCTGTGCAACCAAAGTTAGACTGCCAGGGGTATCCGTAAGCCCGGGTTCAGCTATTGCCGTTGATCCGCGTACGCAGCGACTGGACGCGCGGTGCGTCCGGACGCAGCTTGCTGGCCGCGTCCAGGGCCTGGCGCGCGGCTTCGCGGTCACCGGCCCCCAGGCTCTTCTCGGCGCGGTCCAGCCAGGCATCGGCCAGGCGTCGGCGCAGTGCCTGGTGCGAGGCATCGCCCGGCACCAGCTGGCCGAGCACGTCGAGCATCTTTCCGGCCTCGGGCAGGTCGCCCGCGCCCAGAGCGCGGTTGAATCGGGCCGTCGCGTGCGCGGCCAGGCCCTGCAGGCCCTGCAGCGCGTCCGGGTTGCTGCCGTCGATGTTCAGCACCTCGCTGTACAGGTCGTAGGCACTGGCACCCGGCGGGGTCAGGATGTCACCGGCCTTGAGCGCGGCCTGCGCACGCGTCAGCAGCTTGGCCACGCGCGCCTTCTGCTGCGGATCCAGGTGCGAGGCAGCAGCCTGGGCGGCCTGCGCCTGGGCCGCCTGCAACCGCGATCGCGCCGCGGCCAGGTCGGCCGAGTGCGGCGCCAGCTTCGCCGCCTGGTCGATCAGTTGCGAGGCATCGCCGAAGTCGGTGGCGTCGATCGAGGCACTGGCGCGCAGCAACAGTGCCTGCGCCACCTGTCCCAGGCCGGCCTTCGCCTTGACGTTGCCGGGATCGATCTGCAGCACGGCCTGGTACTGCGCCAGGGCGTTGTCGTCGCCCGGACCGCTGACCTTGCCGGCGCGCAGGGCTTCGTCGGCCTTGCTCAGGTGGCCGTCGACCGCGGCCCGGGTTTTCTGGCGCGCCTGCGAGAGTGCGGCACGCAACGCGGGCAGGTCACCATAGGTGGGCATCAACGAGGCGATCCGGCCGATCAGGTCGTCGGCGTGATCGAGTTTCCCGTCGGAAAGCGCGGTGCGCGCCTGCGCGGCCAGTGCGTCACCGACCTTGTCCAGCCCGTGGCGGGCGACCGCATTGTCGGGTTCGGCCTGCAGCGCCTGTCGGTACAGCGCCGCCGCCCCCTCGTCGCCGTCCAGCTGGCCCTGCGCAAGGGCCTTGCGCGCCTGGGCAATCAGTCCCGCCGTCTGCGCCTGCGACTGCCGTGCCTGGATCAGCTGCTGCGCCAGGGTGCGCACCGCATCGCCGCCGCCCAGCAGGCTGCGCGCATCCTCCAGCGAGGTTTGCGCGGTGGCGTAATCGTGCGCGGCAATGGCCTTGCGGGCGCGTTCGAGTTCGGCGTTGCCGACCTTGCGCAGGCCCTCGATGGCGTGTTCGTTGTCCGGCTCCAGGGCGCGCACGGCACCGTACAGCTCGCGCGCGCTATTGCCGTCGTTACCTTCCAGCTTGCCGGCAGCCAGCGCCTTGTCGGCCCGCACCAGCAGGGTGTTGAGCTGGGTGCGCGGAAAATAGGCCATGAAGCGGCTGCGCAGGGGCTTGTGGAAGATCAGGACCAGGCTGGCCAGCATCACCACGATGGCCGCCAGCAGCGGCCACTTCCAGCGCCGCCCGGGCTTGGCGGGGGGCCTGCCCGGACGCGCACGCTTTTCGCCGGGCAAGCTCGGCGCGGCGGACGCGGCCGCCTTGGCGGAGGCGGGTGCAGGCGACTTGGCGGGCGCTTCGCCCTGGACCTGGTCGAGATTGCCGAGGCTCGGTTCGGCACGTCGGCGGGATTCGGGTTGGCGTCGCTCGCCCATGGCGGAACTCAGAACCGGTAACCCGGGCAGCTTAGCACCGCATCCGCAACATCTTCGCACCCCGGCCGGGCGTGTTCAGCCACCAGCCAGACGCTGCACCTCGATCACGTTGGGCAGCGCTTCCAGGCGCGTCAGCAGGGCCGAAAGCTGCTCGTAGTCGTGCACCCGCAGGGTGTAGTTCATCTGCGCCTCGCCGGTACGCGCGAACACGCGGCTGGACGAGGCGACGATGGGCGTGCCGGCGTTGGTGATCAGGCCGGTGACATCCTTCTGCAGGCCCTTGCGATCATAGCCGCTGATGCGGATGTCGACCTCGTAGGCGCGCTCGGACGCGTGCCCCCAGGTCACCTCGATCACGCGCTTGGGATCACGCCGGGCCAGGCGCGCCAGGCCCGGGCAATCGGCGCGGTGCACCGTCACCCCGCGGCCCTTGGTGATGTAGCCGCGCACCGGATCGCCCGGCAGCGGCTGGCAGCAGCGCGCCAGGGTGGTCATCAGGTCGCCCACGCCCTGCACGCGCATGGCGCCGGGATCGACGCGGCCGCGCCGGTGCGGGGGCGGCGGCTTCGGCGCGGGTTCGGGCGCTTCCGGCTCGGTCAGCACGCGTGCGACCTGCCCGGGAGAGATCTCACCCAGCGCCAGCGCCACCAGCAATTCCTCGGCATGCTGCAGGCCCAGCTTCGGCGCCAGTTGCTCCGGTTCCACGTGGCTCAGTGCCAGGCGCTTGAGCTCGCGCTCCAGGACCTGCTTGCCGGCCTGCAGGTTGGCGGCATGCTCGCGGCGGCGGAACCACGCGCGCACCTTGTCGCGGGCGCGTCCGGTGTGCAGGTAGCCGGTGTGCGGCGACAGCCAGTCGCGGCTGGGCTCGGCCGCCTTGGAGGTGAGGATCTCCACGCGGTCGCCGCTGCGCGGCTGGAAGGTCAGCGGCACGATGCGGCCGTTGACCTTGGCGCCACGGCAGCGGTGCCCGACGTCGGTATGGATGTGGTAGGCGAAGTCCAGCACCGTGGCGCCGCGCGACATGTCCACCACCTC
Organism: uncultured Gammaproteobacteria bacterium; assembly: GCA_963817755.1. GTDB lineage: Bacteria > Pseudomonadota > Gammaproteobacteria > Xanthomonadales > Rhodanobacteraceae > Oleiagrimonas. The sequence continues at coordinate 767,812 of CAWFPB010000002.1, read as the reverse complement.
GCCGCGCGGGGTCAGCACGTAGACGCGGTCTTCCTCCAGCGCGGTCTCGAAGTCGTCCATCAGGCCGGCATCGTCGTCGCTGCGCGACTCCAGCAGCGAACGCAGCCAGGCCACGCGCTTCTCGAACTGCGCATCGGCCGAGCCGCCTTCCTTGTAGCGCCAGTGCGCGGCCACGCCCAGCTCGTTGTCGTGATGCATGGCGTGGGTGCGGATCTGCACCTCCAGGGTGCGCCCGCCGGGGCCGAGCACCGCGGTGTGCAGCGACTGGTAGCCGTTCTGCTTGGGGCGCGCGATGTAGTCGTCGAACTCCTTGGGGATGTGCGGCCACAGGCCATGCACCACGCCCAGTGCGGCGTAGCAGTCGGACACGTTCTCGACCAGCACGCGCAGCGCGCGGATGTCATAGAGCTCGCTGAAGTCCAGATGCTTTTTCTGCATCTTCTTCCAGATCGAGTAGATGTGCTTGGGCCGACCGGCGATCTCCGCCTCGATGCCGGCCTCGCGCAGGGCGGTGCCCAGGGTGTCGATGCACTCGCCGATGAAGCGCTCGCGGTCCACGCGGCGTTCGTCGAGCAGTTTGGCGATGCGCTTGTACAGCTGTGGCTGCTGGAAGCGGAACGCCAGGTCCTCCAGTTCCCATTTCAGCTGCCAGATGCCCAGACGGTTGGCCAGCGGAGCGTGGATGTCGGCGGTCAGGTTCGCCAGGCGGCGGGCGTCCTCGGCCGGCAGCTTCGATGCCCGGCGCATGCGAAGCAGCTGGCGCACCAGCAGCACGAACACCACGCGCACGTCTCGGATGATCGCCAGCAGCAGGCGGCGCAGGCCCTCGCTGGCACCGCTGCGTTCGGCATGCAGCGCCCAGACCTTCTCGGCGGCGAACTGGCCCTCGACCAGCCGGACCAGGGGCTCGGGCAGGTCCTTGCGCGCCGCCGCCCACGCGGCCTCGTCATGACTGGCCAGCGCAAACCACGCGGCCGACGCCCGGGTTTCCGCGTCGCAGCCCAGCTCCTTGAGCATCTGCAGCGTCAGCTCCAGCCGCTCGCGCCGCTCGTCCGGCAGCCCCGCGCACGCGTCCCGTGCCGCGCGCAGCTGCGGCGGCACGGTGGGGACCTGCTCGGGCGTGGGCTGCGAACGTGCCATGGGGTCAGCGTAGTACGAAGCATGCACGCGGCGAAATGGCCGCCACTCAGAAGCTCATGCGCTCAGGCATCGCCGTCGCGCCGGGCCTTGTGCAGGGCACGCGCCATGCGCTTGGGCGAGACCGTGACCGCGGTGCCCAGCTCCTGGGCGAACAGCGAGACGCGGTATTCCTCGGTCATCCAGCGCAGGTCCGCGACATCCTCGCCGCCCTCCCCGGCCGCGCGCAGTTCCAGCCAGGCGCGCCAGTACGGCAGCACCTGCAGCAGGCGTTGGGTGTCCTTCTTCGGGTCCTGCTGCAGGCGTTCGGCGCGCAGGCGCATGGCCTTGAGGTAGCGCGGAATCTCCTGCAGGCGCGCAAGGGGCAACTCGCGCAGGAAACCCGGCGCCAGCAGCGCATCCAGCTGCTCTTGCAGGTCCTCGTAGCTGGCCGCGGCAAAGCCCATCATCGGCGGCTCCAGCCACGGCTTGAGCTCGGCCTGCTCGGCGATGATCGGCTCGGCGCATGTCAGGCGTTCGACCGCGGCGGCGAACAGGCCGCGGCTGAACGATTCCTTCAGTGCCTCGAAATCGGCGCGGGAGCGCACGTTCCGTTCCGCCTCGGCCAGCAGGTCGGCCAGGCCGCCCTCGACCAGGTCCTCGCGCAGGCCGTCGACGCTGCCCAGCGGGGCGAATTTCAACGCCGACACGTGGTCGATCGGCAGCTTGCGCCGCGCCTGCTTGATGGCCGGCGCCAGCGCCAGGCGCAGCAGGCGCTCGACGCCCTGCACGTGTTCGGCCCGCGCCTCCTCGCGGCGCTCGAACACGCGCAGCGCCACCGAGGTGCCCTGGTCGACCAGGGCCGGATACGCATCCAGGTCGCCCTCCGAGCGCACCACCTCGGGCAGGTCCTCGAAGTCCCAGGTGTCCACGTCCTCGCGGGTGAGGTCGGCGTCGGCGCGACGCGAGAAGGCGTCGCGCGCATCGGCCATCCACGCCCCGCGCAAGGCCTTCAGGCTGCGCGAAGTGGCCAGGGTCTTGCCGTGCTCGTCGTGCAGGCGAAAGCGCATGGCGAAATGCGCCGGCAGCTCGATGCCGGCGAAGTCGCCCGGGCCCACCTCCACGCCGGTCACGCGCGCCAGGTAGGCCGCCAGCACCGCATGCAGCGGCTCGTCGCGCGCGGCCTCGGCCTCGCAGAAGGCGCGCGCGAAGTCCGGCGCCGGCACGAAGTTGCGCCGCAGGCTCTTGGGCAGGCCGCGGATCAGCGCGGCCACCTTGTCCACCAGCAGGCCCGGCACCAGCCACTGGCAGCGCACGTCGGGCACGGCGTTGAGCAGCGCCAGCGGCAGGTGCAGGGTGACGCCGTCGGCCTCGTCGCCGGGCACGAAGCGGTATTCCAGGCGGTAGCGCTGGCCGTCCAGCTCCAGCCGCGCGGGAAAGGCGTTGGCGTCCAGGTCCGGCGAGACGTCCAGCACGTCCTCCAGCGACCAGCGCAGCGCCGCCTGCTTGGCCGGCGCGGCGCGCCCGTACCACTTCTCCAGCGCGCTGCGCGAGCTGATATCGCCGGGCAGCTTGCCCGCGAAGAACGCGGCCAAATCGACCGGTTCCTTGATCAGGCCCTCGCGGCGCTGCTTGGCCTCCAGCTCGCGCGCCTTCTCCAGCACGCGCTGGTTGGCGCGCACGAAGTCGGCGCGGGTGTCCAGTTCGCAGGTCGCCAGCGCCTGCTCCAGGAAGATCGCATGCGCCTTCGCCGGATCCTGCTGGTCGAAGGTGACGATGCGGCGCTCGGCCAGGTGCAGGCCGAACAGCGTAACCTGCTCGTAGGCCACCACCTTGCCGCGCTTGGGCGAGAAATGCGGGTCGCTGTGCGTGCGCTTGACCAGGTGCGCGGCCTGCTCCTCGGCCCAGCGCGGTTCGATGCGCGCGCACCCCATACCCCACACGCGCCCGCCCACGTCCAGGATCTGTGCGGCGAAGATCCAGTTCGGCGGCGACTTGGCCAGCGCCGAGCCGGGAAACACCTTGAAGCTGCGATTGCGCGTGCCGCGGAAGAGGCCCTTCTCGTCCTGGCGCGCGACCTGGGTGGGCAGGCCGGACAGGAGGCAGCGGTGGATGGCTTCGAAGGCTTCGCCTTCGACGGGAATGGGGAGTGGGGAATGGGGAATGGGGCGCGCTGTAGCGCTCTCGCGCGATCTTGTGGGTTTTGCGGATCGGCCCCTTGCCGCGGACTTGCCCGGAGCCGACCCGATTCCCCATTCCCCATTCCCGCACTCCCAACTTCACCTGCCGGTGAAGTTCGCGCCACTCGCGCATGCGCAGGTAGCTGAGGAAGTGCTTGCTGCACCAGTCGCGCAGTTTCGACTGGGTCAGTTCCTCGTGCGCTTGGGTGTAGGCGCGCCACAGGTTGAGCACGCCGACGAAGTCGGACTTGGGGTCGGCGAACACCTTGTGCGCGGCATCGGCCTGGCCGCGCTTGTCGGCGGGGCGTTCGCGAGGGTCCTGCACGCTGAGGAAGGACACGATGGCCAGCAGCGGGTCGAGCGCATCGAGTCGCCGGGCCTCGATGAGCATGCGCGCCAGCTGCACGTCGATGGGCAACCGCGCCAGTTCGCGGCCGATATCGGTCAGCGTGCGGTCCTCGTCGATCGCCTGCAGCTCGGCCAGGCGGCGGTAGCCGTCGGCCAGGGCGCTGGGCTCGGGGGCCTCCAGGAACGGGAAATCCTCCACTTCGCCGAGTCGCAGACTCAGCATGCGCAGGATCACGTTGGCCAGCGAGGAGCGCAGCAGTTCCGGATCGGTGAAGCGCGGCCGGCCGTCGAAATCGGTCTCGTCATACAAGCGCACGCAGATGCCTGGCCCCACGCGGCCGCAGCGTCCCTTGCGCTGGTCGGCGGCGGCGCGCGAGATTCGCTCCACGTGCAGGCGCTCGAGCTGGCTGCGCTGGCTGTAGCGATTCACGCGCGCCACGCCGGTGTCGATCACGTAGCGGATGCGCGGCACGGTCAGCGAGGTCTCGGCCACGTTGGTGGCCAGTACCACGCGCCGCGCCGGGCCGGGATGGAACACGCGGTCCTGCTCCTTGGCCGACAGCCGCGCGTACAACGCCATCACTTCGGTGTGGCGGTAGTTGCGGCGCGACAGGATGCGGTGCGCATCGCGGATCTCGCGCTCACCGGGCAGGAACACCAGCACGTCGCCGCGCGGGTCCTCGGCGGTGATCTCGTCCAGCGCCAGGGCGATGTGCTCGGCGCTGCCCTGCTGCACGTTCTCGCGCGCGCCGGTCATGGCCTCCACCGGCCGCCAGCGCACCTCGACCGGATAGGCGCGGCCCTCGACCTCGATCACCGGCGCACCGTCGAAGTGCGCGGCGAAGCGCGCGGTGTCGATGGTGGCCGAGGTGACGATGATCTTGAGATCGGGGCGCTTGGTCGCCAGGCGCTTCAAGTACCCGAGCAGGAAATCGATGTTCAGGCTGCGCTCGTGCGCCTCGTCGATGATCAGCGTGTCGTAGGCGCTCAGCCACGGATCGCCCTGCGACTCGGCCAGCAAAATGCCGTCGGTCATGAACTTGACCAGGCTGTCCTCGCTCACCTGCTCGGTGAAGCGCACCTGGAAGCCGACCATCTCGCCAACGCGCGTGCCCAGCTCCTCGGCCACGCGCCGCGCCACCGAGCGCGCCGCCAGCCGGCGCGGCTGGGTGCAGCCGATCAGGCCCGCCGCGCCACGGCCGGCCGCCAGGCACAGCTTGGGCAGCTGGGTGGTCTTGCCCGAGCCGGTCTCACCGGCGATGACCACCACCTGGTGTCCGCGAATGGCGCTTGATGATGTCGTCGGCGCGCTCGCTGATCGGCAGGCTCTCGTCGAGTCCCACCTTCGGCACCATCGCCGCACGGGCCTCGCGCCGCGCGACCGAGGCCTCGATGTCGCGCGCCAGCGCCGCCCGCTTGTTCGCATCGTCCCCGCGCTCGCGCTTCAGGCGCAGCCAGCGCCCCAGCAGCCGGCCGAAATCACGCGTGCAGGCATGCCCCATGCGCTTGCGCAGCGCAGGCAGGCCCGGCGGGTTCTCGGCGTGGGAAGTCTTGGCATTCATCGCAGCCGCGCATGATAGCCGGCTCCTATCGGCGGGATAGGAAGATTCCATTTCGGTTGGGTACTTCGCGCCCCCAAGTACTTGATTGTGTAAGACGTTGCACCCGCCACGGATGCGCTTGACGCGCGTGGCCGGACGGCACCGCCATCCTTCGAAGCTGCAAAGGAGAACGTGACATGGCCATCGACATCGGTATTGCCCAGCAGGACCGCGAAACCATTGCCGCGGATCTTTCCCGCCTGCTCGCCGACACCTATTCGCTGTACCTGAAGACCCACAGCTTCCACTGGAACGTCACCGGGCCGCAGTTCAACAGCCTGCTCTAGGGAAGCTCTGAACAAGTCTACGTAGGCGGCATGATGTCCAGAAGGATCGCAGGGTGGTGGGCGTGGCGCCGCGCAGGCTGGCTGCCTGGGCAAGCCGCGCGCGCCGCCATGCGGGCCTTCTGGACATCACCCCGACCTTTTTATTCAAACGCTTGGGGCCGTTCTGTCTGCCCACAGCTCCGCGGCGCGCCGTCTCGACAGGCCACCAGCCTGCCTTCACCGACGCACCACGCATCTGCGCGCAGACAGAACGGTGTCGCCTGCGTAGACTTGTTCAGAGCTTCCCAATGTTCGAGCAGCAGTACAACGCGCTGTGGACCGCGGCCGACGAGGTCGCCGAGCGCATCCGCACCCTGGACGTGGTCGCGCCCGGCTCCTACACCCAGTTCGCGCGGCTGACCTCCATTCCCGAGGAACCGGGCGTGCCGGCCTGGCTGGACATGGTCGACCAGCTGCGCGAGGGCCACGAGATCGCCGCCGCCACCGCGCGCAAGGTGGTCAAGGACGCCGAAACGGCCGGCGACGAAGGCACCGCGGACCTGGCCACCCAGCGCCTGCGCGACCACGAGAAGACTGCCTGGATGCTGCGCTCCATGCTGCAGTGAACCGGTCCATCCGGCACCCGCTGCCGGGTTCGCATAAAACGAGGCGGCGTCGATCGGATCGGCGCCGCCTCGTGCATTTCAGGATCGGGATCGGCGTGCTATCTGGCCTGCCGGGCCAACCGGCGCAACTCCAGGTGGTTGCCCAGCTGAACGCAACGCGCCAGGCCGAACAGGCTGAACAGGTACCACACACCCTCCGGCAACGGCCACGCCCAGCGCATCAGCAGACTCAGGGAGATCCAGCCCGCGACCAGCGCCAGGCTTTCGCGGCTCATCCAGCCCCGGGCACCTTCATCGCCTTCCCCGGCCTCTGCAGAGGTGGCATACGCTTGCGGATGCCGCAGTCCGGGCAGGTCGCCCAGCACCGCGCCCACCAGCGTGGACAGGGTCGACCACGGCCAGGATGAACACCCCTTCGTGCCGGACTGCAGCGACGATGGCTGGCCACAACGACGGAGTCTCCAGGCCGCCGCGCATCAGCGCAGCGATCAGGCAGCCCATCGCCGTTGACACCACGATCCACGTCAGCACCGAACCGGTGCGTTGAACGGCATTTGTCATCGCATGGTTCCCTTCCCCGGCATATCCGACCGTGTCGTGACCGGACCGGCTCCGCGCCGTGTCCGGTGATGCGGGCCCCGGCCGCACCCTGCGACCGGGGCCCGGCGGATCAGCCCTTCGGCGCAGGTCCCTTGACCGCCGTGACGAAGTCGTCCGGACGCAGGTACTTGCGCAGGGCCGCCTGCACCTGGCCCGCGGTCAGGTGCATGTAGGCGCGCTGTGCCTTGAGCGGCGTGTCCAGCGGCTTGCCCTGCTGCGACAGGCTCAGCAGCTGGCCGGCGATGGACCCGAAGCTGGACTCGCCCAGCGCGAACTGCCGCAGCAGCATGCCCTTGGCGGTGTGCAGCTCGGTGGCCGTCACCGGTGCATCCTGCATCTGCTTGATGTCGCGCACGATCATGGCGCGGGCCTGGCCCACCTTGTCCGGATCGCAGCCGTAGCTGACCTTGAACAGGCCGCGGTGCTTGTCCAGGTTCAGGCCGCTGCGCACGCCGTAGACCAGCCCGGCCTTGACGCGCAGGTCACGCCACAGGCGCGAGGCGAACACGCCGCCGCTGAGCACCTCGTTGCCCAGGTACACCGCGTAGCGGTCGGTGCTGTCCTGGGTCAGCTTGACCGTGTGCGCCAGGGTCACCGAATCCTGCACGGCCGAGGAATCGGGCGTGTGGATCTGGCTGGGCTCGTTCATGGGTACGGCCGGATAGTCCGCATCGGGCTTGGGACCCTTGGCGGCCCAGCCGCCGAAGGAGGCCTCGACCACCTTGCGCGCCTGCGCCGGGGTCACGTCGCCGATCACCACGATGGTGGTCATGTCGGGGCGGAAGGTGGCGTCGTAGAAGCTCTTCACGTCCGCCAGCTTCAGTCCGGCCACCGATTTGAGGGTCGGATGGCGCAGGTCCGGATCACCCTTCGGATACAGCGCGCGGTTCATGTGGATGGTGTTGAGGAAGCCCGGCGAACGCAGCATGCCGGCTACCATGCCTTCCTGGCGCCGCTGCATGATCATGAACGCCTGCGCCGGCATGGCCGGATGCAGCTCGTTGTCGGCCAGCAGCTGCACGCCCTTGGCAAAGTGCTTGGCGGGCACCGCCAGGCTGAAGCTGGTACCGGCGCTCTCGTGCGCGCTGATCGCGTCCAGCGCCTGCTGGAACTGCACCCGGTTCAGGTGCTGCGAGCCAAAGGCGAACATGCCGTCAAGCACGCCCGAGACCCCGCGCTTGCCCTTGGGCGCCTGCATGTCCGGGTTGGTCTTGATGGAACCGAACACTTCCACCGTCTTGCTGACCTTCTCCGGCTGCACGATCACGTGCAGGCCGTTCTTGAGCGTGAACTGGGTCGGATGCACCGAGGTGCCGGGCATCTTCAGCGTGGAGAAATCGGCCTTGGCCCACGCCGGCAGCGTCACCGGGCCGCTGGGCTTGCCGCCGAAGCTCTCGGCACCGCCGAAGCCCTTGCGCGAGACCGGCTTGCCCGACGAGGTCGGGGTCAGCACCGCGGTGATCGCATGCGCCGGCTGGAAGACGCGTTTGGCCAGCGCGTTCACCTGCGCCGGCGTGACCGCGGCGATGGCCGCGCGCATCGAGTCGGGCGAATGCTGGTGCTGGAAGGCCAGCGCCTGCGACCAGGCGTTGGCCAGGCCGGACACCGAGTTCTTCTTGTATTCCAGGTCGGCGATGGCGCGGGCCTTGGCCGCCTTGACCAGATCGGCCGGCACGCCCTTGGCCGCCACCTGGGCCATGATCTGCTGCATGGTGTGCTGCACCGCATCCGGCTTCCCGCCGCGGCGGAACACGCCGATGGCATAACCAACGCCGCCGTGCGGCAGGAAGTTGGCGCTGAATCCGCCGAACAGCGCCTGGCCGGTCAGGCCCATCTCGTACAGCGGCGCACGCTTGGAGCCCAGCGCCGAGGCCAGCACCATGGCGGTGGCGTAGTCCTTGTCGCGCATGCCCGGCATGCGCCAGGTCAGCGCCACGGTGCCGTAGGGGCTGTCGGTCGGCAGCTTCACGGTGTGCGCCTGGACCGGCTTGAAGTGGAACGACGGACGCGCCGGCAGCTTCTTGGCCGGGATCGAGCCGAACAGCGTGCGTACCTTCTTCAGGGTGGCCTGCGGGTTCACGTCACCGGCAATGATCAGGATCGCGTTGTTGGGCGCGTACCAGGTGTCGTGGAACGTCTTCAGCGCCGCCGCGGTGGTCTTGTTGAACGACGGGCGCGTGCCCAGCGGCGTGTGCGCATACGGCGAGCCGGCGAACATGCGCGCGCGCAGCTGGGTCTGGAACTTGAAGCCCGGGTTGGACATGTCGCGCGAGACTTCCTGCTCGATCGCGCCGCGTTCCTTGGCCCAGTCCTTGGCATGCATGTCCACGCCGCGCATGCGGATGGCGTGGATGCGCAGCGCCACGTCCAGGTCCTGCGACGGCACGGTGAAGAAGTAGCGCGTCACGCCCTCATGGGTGTCGGCGTTGAAGTCGCCGCCCATGTTGGCCGACAGCGCCGACAGCTGGTCCTTGGTCAGCCCCGGGCTGCCGCGGAACATCATGTGCTCGACCGCGTGCGCGGTGCCGGGAAAGCCCTTGGGCACCTCGTTGGAGCCGACCAGGTAGTTGACCTGCGTGGTCACCACCGGCGCCAGCGTGTCGCGCACGATCACCACCCGCAGCCCGTTGTGCAGCGTGGCGCGGGTCACGTCCAGCGTGGCCGGCTTGGCCACCGCCGTCCCGACCGCTCCCGCGGCCAGCAAGGCGCAGGTGGCAAGAGTTCGGATCGTCCCTTTCATCAAAGTCTCCATGGTGTACATCAGTGAAACGCCTCAGATATGAGGTCGTACGTGGGAACACAGCGGCAGGCCCAAGTTCCGGGGCCGTGACTTTCGGCACAGGGGAACGCCATCGCCAGGGCCGCGAACCGGCATGCGGGAACAGAAGCGGCCAGAATGGACGAAGAAACGGAACAACCCTGCCCGATAGGTCAAGCGATGCCTTGACCATGCCGCCGTGTTCTCCGAGGATCAGGTGTATCACACGGGCCGCAACGGCCCCATAGGCAAATTTCGCAGGAGGCGACATGAAGACCCGGAAGGAAAGCACCTGTTTGGCAACGCATTCCACGCCTTGCTCAGCGCCGCGACCATAGCGCTGCTGCATCAAAGCCTCCTGACCGGAGTGCCGGAATCCCTGGACCGCACAGCACGCGAAACTGCTTGCAGCCTACGGATGTATCTTTTTGCACACATCGCACTGACTGGTCGCCTTCCAGGCCGGACGCCATCCAAGGTTCAGAAGGGCAGCTCGACCTTACCCTTTATTTCCATTTCAAATGTCCACTTTACGGTGATGTTACGGCGGCGACCGTAGCATCATTGTTAGGCGAAGGCCCGGCAAAGCGCATGAGCCCTCGGCAGACAGTCAATGCTGAGTAACCCTTTCTGCGGGCGATCGACCGGATCGATTGAGATTCCTGAAGATTCAGCATGATCAAAGGGCGCTCGACGGAGCTCAGATGCGCGTAGGTATGGCCGGTGGTCATGGCAACACTCTCGGTGATGAGCATTGCACTTGGAAGTTGAGTCTTAGTGACACTGGCCTACTTGGTAGCGGGGAGACGGGCGTTTATAGGCCTATTGATGGTAGCGGAGAATGGCAACATCCTTATCACCAATAGAATTATCACTTATTATTTTTCCTACCATTCGAACCAAATTCAATTCTGTATAGAAATACTAAACTCACAACAATTGAATATATTACAATTGACACAATAGATGACATGAAGTTATCACCTAGAATATAATAGGTTATTAAAGACAGCAAAATATATACTCATATTGTGGACAAAAATGTAATGTATTTGACTTGATTAACTTGTTTCTTTTTAAACCTAATCACGGCACATTTCACCCAAATATGGAATTATTCCCGATAATAGATCTCTCCCGACAAATCAACAGAAAAGCCGGGAGAGAAATACAGAAATGCCTGAGCCTACTGCATCATCTTGTTTGCTTCAGAGATGACGTAGTTATCTGCAGCGTCTACTACAGCACCCGCAATAAGTGCACCTGGAAGTCCTCCAACGACTCCACCAACAGCACTAGCAGCCCCAATCGAGACACTTTCTTCACGGTTTCAAAACCTTTCCCCCAAGCATTGACCACCCCGCCCGAAACACGTTCCATCTGATCGATGGACAATGTATGCATTTTTTACTCCTTTCTAGTTGCCGAGATAATCAGGCCGTCTCGGATTCGGCTGTCCCTAGGATTCAGTACTGTGACCCCTTGGTAGAAAATGCTTGCACCACTCCGTCAGAGATCACCAAAGCCCTGTGTGAACTAGCCACTGTTTCAGGTCGATGTGCAATTAGGATGCGCGTAAGCTTAAGGCGCTGGACCGCTGCAGTAATCCATTGCTCATGTTCAATATCAAGATGACTAGTTGCTTCGTCGAGCACCAAGATTTTTGGTCGGCGATATAGCGCGCGCGCAAGGATTACACGCTGCCTCTGTCCGCCCGAAAGACTTGACCCCATGTCACCCACCAATGTCTGGTAGCCCATCGGCATGGCGACGATTTCATCGTGCACGGCGGCCAAATTGGCCACGGCCTCCACTCTGGTGCTAGTAGCCTTCGGATCGAAGAAGGCAATGTTGTCGGCAATGGATCCGGTAAAAAGCTGGTCGTCCTGCATCACTGCTCCGACCTTGCTGCGATAAGCCTGCGTGCCGAAGTAGCGGATGTCGACGCCGCCGAGGTGGATGTCACCTTCAACAGGCTCCAGCAGGCCCAGCATTAGTTTGGCTAAGGTTGTCTTACCACAGCCGGAAGGGTCGACTATGGCGACAGATTCACCCGCCTCGATGCGGAAAGAGCAATTCTTGAGAATCCAGGGTTCACCTTCGGCGTATCGAAAGCTCAGGTTTCGTACTTCAATGCTGGTATCGATGAACGACTCATCATAGGCAATATCCAGCTGCTTTTCGGGCTCGTGCAGCGCTATGTCTGCCAGGCGTTCGGCATGCAATCTCAGCATGCGGAACTCGATCAGCTTATCGATCAAGCTGGCCGCACGGGTGTGGAACTGGTCGGCATAAGCGATGAAGGCCACCAGCATGCCGACGGTGAACTTGCCATCGAGCACCATGACGGCCGCGATCCAGACCAGGGCCACGCGGCCGATGCCGAACAGAAGCTGATTGAACGCACTGAACGCGATATTCAGGCGTTAGATGCCAACGTGACTGTTAACGGTTTCCACCATGGCATTGGCGTAACGCGACTGGCGCTCGGACTGCTTGTTGGCCAGCTTGATTGGCAGCACGCCGCGAATGGAATCCTGAAATTGTCCCTGACACCATTTCGTTGATTCCTGAAATTGTCCCTGACACCATTTCGTTTCTGACACCATTTCGTTTAGCACACATCGCACTGACCGGCCGCCTTCCAGTACGGACGCTACCCCGGGTTAAGGAGACCGACTCAAGTAAAAGAACCTAATTTCATATTTCATATTTTTTAGAAAATCATTTTCTAAGCAATATTTATGCATCTGAAATATTAAACTACCCGATGAATAAATAGATCCCGCCACCGCCCTCTACCCAACCCTGGCAAGCCCTCGTTCTTTAACGACGAGTTTTGTAGTATGCGCGACGAATAATAGGAACACTTACGCATATCATGACACTGATCATTAAGACAAACATCACGCCACCGAGCCAAAGCGGGAGAAATTGCATCAAGAACAATGTACCCCCCCAGGAAAAGTAAACGACTATCAATCGAGACCATGGCTCAGATAGAACTCGCTCTGGTTCATTATTAAAAACAAGCAAATTGAGCATCGAGACTCCAAATAAAACGGATGATATGACCATAAATACAAATGGCGTACCTTTTGACTGCCATGGAAACCAGGCCAACCCAAACCCTAATGCCAATGACCCGGCCATCCACATAATCGACAAAATTTTTTTTGACGACATCTGCAAAAATTCCAACATTGTTACACGCCCTCTTGAGATTACGAATGCGAGGCTCTATTAATTATTTCATCCCGGCATATCAACGAGACACCCAAGAAAACTCAGGTGCCTCGTCGTTTTTTGTAATTAGCCGCCTATGGTAGCCACCCCTCCACCGATGGTGGCGACTCCACCAGCAGCCATTCCCACCCCGGTCCTGACTGCCGCTGCGGCAGCTGGTGCATCCAGACCATCCGTCGCCAAAGCTGATGCGACGCCGACAACAACTAGTGCCCCGCCAGCAACTATTTCCAAACCACCTCCGATATCGGCCCAAATTGAGCCTCCGGAAACCATATCCGCTTCACACATGTTCAATGCATACATGATTTAACTCCTTTTGACATGCCAAGGATTTATGCCGCCCCGGCTTCGGCATCTGCCAATCACCGCGTCCGCAGCTCGACAAACTGGCTCTGCCCATCTTTCAGGGCAAGAATCCTGCTCGCGCCCGCCACGGTCTCCGGCCGATGCGCAATCACAATGCGCGTGAACTTGAATCGCTGCACCGCTGCAGTGACCTGCCGCTCACGATCCGTATCCAGATGGCTGGTCGCCTCGTCCAACACCAGAAGCTTTGGTCGGCCGATACAGCGCGCGCGCTAGAATCACGCGCTGCTTCTGCCCACCAGAAAGACTCGAACCCATGTCACCGACCAAGGTCTGATATCCCATCGGCATGGCGGCGATTTCCTCGTGCACGGCAGCCAGACGGGCCGCAGCCTCTACCTTGGCGCTAGTAACCCGTCGGATCGAAGAACGCGATGTTGTCGGCAACGGAACCGGCAAAAAGCTGATCGTCCTGCATTACTGTGCCGATCTTGCCGCGATAGGTTTGCGTGCCGAGCTTGCGGATATCGACGCCACCGAACAGGATTTCGCCCTTCATCTGGCTCCAACAACCCCAGAATTAATTTTGCCAAAGTCGTCTTACCGCAGCCGGAAGGACCGATGATGGCGACTGATTCGCCCGCCTCGATGCGGAAGGAGCAGTCCTTGAGAATCCACGGTTCACCTTCGGCATATCGGAAGCTCAGATGACGCACTTCAATGCTTGTATCGGCAAGCGGCCCTTCATAGGTAACGTCAAGATGCTGTTCGGGCTCATGCATCGCAATGTCCGCCAAGCGTTCGGCATGCAATCGGAGCATGCGGAACTCGATCAGCTTATCAATCAAGCTGGCCGCGCGGGTATGGAACTGATCGGCATAAGCGATGAAGGCCACCAGCATGCCGACGGTGAACTTGCCATCGAGCACCATGACGGCCGCGATCCAGACCAGGGCCACGCGGCCGATGCCGAAGATCAGCTGATTGAACGCACTGAACGCGATATTCAGTCGCTGGATCCCGACGTGACGGTTAACGGTTTCCACCGTCGCATTGGCGTATCGCGACTGACGCTCGGATTGCTTCCCTGCCAGCTTGATCGGCATTACGCCGCGGATGGATTCCAGCAGTTCGCTTTGCTGGCGTGCCGCATAGACGATGTGATCTTCGTTGGCCCGGTATAGCGGGCGATAGAACGTCCATCGCAGCAGGCCATAAATAGCAAAGGCGCCTGACACCAGAAGGATCAATGGGACGCTGTACAAGTACATGACCATGACGTCACCATCAGACATCAACCCATCAAGCAGCGAACCAATGAACTGGGTGGTTAGCGTTCGCTGGATGGTCTGCATGGAACCGAAACGCGAAACCACGTCACCGACGTGACGGGTTTCGAACCATTTCAGTGGCAAACGCAACATGTGCCCGAAAAGGTTGTTGATCCACTGAACGCTGAGCGTGGCGCTCAGCCAGGTCACGGCCCAACTGCGAGCTGCCGAGATCAGGGCCCGGAATACGACGATGCCAAGAAATCCGATGCCTAGCATGGTCAACAGGTCACGGTCGGCAGATACAAGTGCCTGATCCAGCACCCATTGCATGTAGAAGGGTCCAACCAGGGCAAAGACTTCCAGCGCCAGTGCCAGCACCAGGATCTGGGCCATGGAGGGCAACAATCCGTGTATGTTGCCTGTCAGGGCGCGCAATGATATGCGCTGCCTGTCCTTGACTGGCCTGAATTCGGCACCGGGATTCATTTCCAGCGCCACACCCGTGAAATGTTCGGATACCGCGTCAATCCGCATCTTGCGCTCACCATGCGCAGGATCATGGACAAAGACATGACGAGCAGTGGCGCGCTTGAGCACGACAAAGTGATTCATGTCCCAGTGCAGGATGCAGGGCACCTTCAGCTGGACCAGTTCATCCAGTTCCAGACGCAGCGGACGGGTGACGAAACCGAGGTGGTTGGCGATGTCGATGACGCGCGCCAGATTCGCACCCTTGAGGGATGTCGTGAATCGACGCCTTAGCGCTGGCAGATCCACGTCATGACCGTGATAACGCGCAATCATGGCCAGGCAGGCAAGACCGCATTCAGCAGCCTCGGTCTGCAGGATCATCGGCAACCGCCGCCCCCAGCCGAACTTCAATCCGGCCAGCGGACTCGGGGATCGGTCTTCATGATGGAGAGAGCTACCGTCCGCCATGATGCACCTCGGTAGCAAGGATGTGGCGCCCCAGGCCGTAAAGCGGTTCGAACACCCACTCCAACAGTGTGCGGCGCTCCATCAGGATGTCCGCGTTCAAGGCCATGCCCGGCATGAGTGGTTGCAACTTGCCGTAAGCGGGCATGTCCTGACGGTCGAGTTTTACGTCTACACGATAAAGTGGCTGCCTGACTCGCCGACCGGTCATCTCGGCAATTTCAGCCGGGCTGAGCGCGCTGCGCGAAATGCTGCCAATTTCGCCGTATTGCTGTCCGAACTTCTGGTAGGGATAGGCACGGTAGCGCAGCACGACCCGATTGCCAGGCGCGACAAAGCCGATCGCCCGGCTCGGCACCAGCAAACGTGCGAGTAGACGGGACCCATGCGGCAGAATGGATATCAGTGATTGACCTACGGAAACCGCCTGCCCCGGCTTGGCCACGAGGGTGGTGACCACGCCATCCCGGGGCGCCCGGAGAACCAATGATCGTTGCGCCTCGTTCTTTGCCAGTTGCTGGTCGATGGTGCTGACCTGCCTCTCGGTCGCATTGCGCTTTGTCCTGAAGACCAGCGGCAATTCAGAGAGTTTGTGCCGGGCGCCCGTTATCTGCTGTTCGATACTCAGTTGCTGACGCACCAGTTCCCTGGCCCGAGTCTGATCCTGTAGCAGCTGCGACTGCTGCTGTTCGATCCGGAAAGCGGACACATATCCCTTCTTTCCCAGCGGACGGATACGTTGCAGAAGCCTGCGATCGCTGGAAACGCGATGTTGCTGCAGCAAATGCTGGCCACGAATCTGGTCTTGCTGCGCACGCAACAAGGCTATGCGATGTCGCAATTCATCCGCCTGGTGACGGATGGTCTGACGCTGCGTCAGAAGGTCCGACTGCAGACCCTTCCGCTGGGCTGACAACCGCCTGCTGATTTCGGCATGCAGATCCCCAAGCCGGATGCTGTCGGCATTCGCATCGATCTCGAGCAAGGCCTCGCCCTGACTCACATGCTGACCTTCCCGCACCATGACCTTGCCGACGGTTCCCTGGATGTTGGCATTGACGGCCAACAATCCTTCCGTGGGAACAAGCTCACCAGATACCCGCGAGCGGCGGGTGTAATGGCCGAAGACCAGAAAGGCCACGATGAGCGCAGCCAGCGTTGCAACCAGAAGCGTCAGGCACCAGCGGGGTAGCGGCGTTGCCACCCGGATCGACCCTAACCATGCTCCACGGCGAGCATTGATGACCTGCTTTCGGAACAACCCATGACTCAAGAATCACGATCTCCGTTCGATGCTTGCGAAATCCGTTTCATTCCTCTCGAGAGAGAAAAGCACACTGTTCGTAATACACGTTAAACAAGCTGAAGCGGAACTTGAATACGAGGATTTCTTAAGAGATTTTCTGAAGGGTTTTGCTTATGCGCATAAGCGTCAGTAGACACTAGTTATGACTTGATCCGACGGATGGACTATTCGGATATCTCCTCATTGAATGTAGGTGCAGGACCACACCGGAGCCGGGAGAAACTGACAATAGGCTAGGCAAGCATGTAGATCGACATCCATAGGACTGCCTGGCAGAGCAGTACACTTTCCGCATGCAAACAGGTCTGCAGCTCGCCCTCGCCCGCCCCACGCTGGTAGCCAGACTGTTTTTCTGTGCGTGAACGGCTGATTCGCACGGGTTTTCGCCTTCGGCGCGGGACCGGTGCTGTCCGGCGCCATACGCCGCGTGCGCTCAGTAATGCGGACGCTTCCTGAGCTTCGACAACCATCCGCCGGCCTATGCTCCAGTGCGGTTTGCTCGTGTGGCGCGAGCCCCATGTCGACTCAGTGTGCCCCGTCCGAGCCCCTGCGGCGGAACGCCTCGGCCTGATGGCCTGCCAGGCACGGCCATTCGTTATAGAAGCCCCTGATTTTGTTGCCCATCCCACCCCTGCTGGGCATACTCCTTTCCCTGAGGACACTTCTGTCAGCCACGTATCGAGAGCCATGAGCACCACGATCGAACTGTTCGAGAAATTCAAGGAGCGCCTGCAGGTGCGGTCCGACCATGCTGCGGGCCAGGTGCTGGGCGTGAAGCCGCAGACCATCAGCAACTGGCGCACGCGTGGCAGCCAGGCCGAACCGAAGCTGATCGAGACGATGTGCCGCAAGCTGGACCAGGACCCGACCCCCTGGCTGCTGCGCGCGCAGGCCGAGCAGGCCCATGACCCGGACAACGTGATGGTCTGGAAGCGCATGGCCAGCCGGCTGGGCGTGTCGCTGTCAGCGATTGCCCTGTTCGTGGGCAGCGGCGGCGAGGCCATGGCCCAGGGCGTGATCGACGTGACCGGTCTGAACGACTGCGCGCTGGGCGCGATGGACCTGGTGAACCAGGCCCTGTCGTTCCTGCCGCTGGTGGCCTGAACCCGGTCCGGCCCGCGTTCCTGCGCGGGTCACGCCGGTGCCCCACGCACGCCGGGTCCGGGTGGCCCGCGTGCGTTGCGGCTGAGCGGCGCCTGACTGCGCGGGCACGCACGCGTTGAGGGGCTTGCGGGGCTTGGGTAAGCTCGCAAGCGGCCTGTCGCGCGACGAAATGCGCCTGCGCCGTGCCCATCAGGACCGCCCTTGACCGTCGACACCCACCCCGCCGAGAGCCGGCACCCCCTCGTTGCCGCCGTGATCCTGGCGCTGCTGCTGGCGGCGCTGAACGTGGGGCTGTGGTGGTGGAGCAACCGGCCCAACGGCCCGGCCAACGTGGTGCTGCCGATCAGCGGGTTCGCCTACAGCCCGTTCCAGCGCTACCAGAGCCCGTTCGACAACGACTTTCCGTCCCGCAAGCAGATCGCCTCGGACCTGAAGCTGCTGTCGCGCTACACCCACCGCATCCGCACCTACGACACCATCCAGACCCCGCAGGTGATCCGCCTGGCCAAGGCGCAGGGCCTGGACGTGATGGCCGGCGCCTGGATCGACCGCCGCCTGGTACACAACGATCAGGAGATCGACGCCGTCGTGGCCCAGGCGCGGCGCTACCCGAAGACCGTCTCGCGCGTGCTGGTCGGCAACGAGGTACTGCTACGCGGCGACATCAAGCCGTCCCGGCTGATGGCCTACCTGGACCGCGCCCGCGCGCTGATCCGCCAGCCGGTGTCCACCGCCGAGCCCTGGCACATCTGGGAGAAGTACCCGGAGCTGGCGCAGCACGTGGACTTCATCACCGTGCACCTGCTGCCGTACTGGGAAGGCGTGCCGCTGCACGATGCCCTGCCCGACGCGATCCGCCGCTACCGGCACCTGCAGCAGATGTTCCCGAACAAGCCGATCGTGGTCGGCGAGATCGGCTGGCCGTCCAACGGCGACCGCTTCCGCTACGCCAAGCCGTCGGTGGCCGGCGAGGCGATCTTCCTGCGCAGCTGGTTCGCCTGGGCGCGCGCGAACCACGTGGACTACTACGTGATGGAGGCCTTCGACCAGCCGTGGAAGGAAAACCTGGGCGAGGGCCGCACCGGCGCCTACTGGGGCCTGTTCAACGCCGACCGCAAGCCCAAGTTCCCGTTCACCGGGCCGGTCATCGAGGATTCGTCCTGGCTGGGCAAGGCGCTGGCCGCCAGCCTGCTGGCGCTGCTGCCGATGATGTGGTTCGGCGTGCGCTTTAGGCGCTACAAGCTGGCCGGGCGCTTCTTCTTCATGTTGCTGCTGCAGCTGACCGCGGGCGTGATCGTGTGGGCGGTCACGCTGCCGTTCAATTTCTACCTGAGCCCGTTCGACTGGGCCATGCTGGTGCTGCTGTTCCCGGCGCAGATCGCCATCATCGCGATCTTGCTGATCAACGGCTTCGAGTTCACCGAGGTGCTGTGGCGCCAACGCTGGCTGCGCCACAGCGGGCTGCTGGAGCCGGACCCGCCCGAACGGCAGCCGTTCGTGTCCATCCACCTGGCCTGCTACAACGAGCCGCCGGAGATGGTCCAGGTCACGCTCGATTCGCTGGCGGCGCTGGATTACGCCCACTACGAAGTCCTGGTGATCGACAACAACACCAAGGACCCGGCCATCTGGGAGCCGGTGCGCGCGTACTGCGAAAAGCTCGGCCCACGCTTCCGCTTCTTCCACCTGGAGCCGTGGCCGGGCTACAAGGCCGGCGCGCTCAACTACGGCCTCAAGCAGACCGACCCGCGCGCCGAGGTGGTGGCGGTGGTCGATGCCGACTACGTGGTGCGCGAAGACTGGCTCTCGCGCCTGACCGGCCACTTCCACGATGCCGACGTGGCCGTGGTGCAGTGCCCGCAGGCGCACCGCGATTTCGAGCACAACCGTTTCCGCCGCTGGACCGCGTGGGAATACGACGGCTTCTTCCGCATCGGCATGCACCACCGCAACGAGCGCAACGCGATCATCCAGCACGGCACCATGACCATGGTCCGGCGCAGCGCGCTGGAGGGCACCGGCGGCTGGTCGGAGTGGACCATCTGCGAGGACGCCGAGCTGGGCCTGCGCCTGATGCACGCCGGCTACCAGCTGGTGTACGTGGACGAGCTGATGGGCAAGGGCCTGACCCCGGCCGACTTCAAGGCCTACAAGAGCCAGCGCTATCGCTGGGCGTTCGGCGCCATGCAGATCCTCAAGGGCCGCTGGGACTGGATGGTGGGCAAGGGTCCGCTCAGCGCCGGCCAGCGCTTCCACTTCCTGACCGGCTGGTTCAGCTGGTTCGCCGACGCACTGCACCTGCTGTTCACGCTGATGGCGCTGTTCTGGACCGCCGGCATGATCGGCCTGCCGCAGTACTTCAGCCTGCCGATGCAGCTGTTCCTGATCCCGGTGATCGGCTTCTTCGTGGCCAAGGCGGTGTTCGGCGTGGTGCTGTACCGTGCGCGCGTGCCGTGCGGCTGGCGCGACACGCTGACCGCCTCGGTGGCCAGCATGGGGCTGTCGCACGCCATCGCGCGCGGCATCCTGCACGGGCTGACGCGCGAGAAGACCGCCTTCGTGGTCACCGCCAAGAGCCGGCGCATCGGCGAATCGAGCCTGGCCGCGTTCGCCCCGGTGCGCGAGGAAGGCTTCATGGCCATCGCGCTGGCCCTGGCGGTGGCCGGCATGGCCTGGCGCTTCGGTGGCTCGTACATCGAGGGCGTGCTGTGGATGATCATCCTGGGCGCGCAGGCGATACCCTATCTGTCGGCCCTGGCCGGCGCCTGGGTCGCGCATCGCAGCGCCTGACGGTCGCCACGACGCCGGGGGCGCACTACGCTCACCGGCGAAGTCTGTCCGAACTCGCCAAGGAACCGGTGGTCCCCATTTCATGCGCAGGTTTTTCCGACATGCCCTGATGCCGATCGCACTGGCCGTGCTGCTGGCGCCCGCACTGGTCCGGGCCGGCGTGACACTGAAGGTCGAGGGCGTGGACGAGGACCTGCGCCAGGCGGTGACCGCCGCGGTGCGCCTGAGCCAGTACGCCAAGCGCGAAGTGAGCGCGGCGCAGGTGCGCCGCCTGTACGCGATGGCGCCTGGCGAGGCGCGCAAGGCGCTGCAGCCCTACGGCTACTACGATGCGAAGGTCGACGCGAACCTCGAGCCGCACGGCACCGACTGGACCGTGACGCTGAAGATCACGCCCGGCGCGCCGGTGATCGTGCGCTCGGTGGACATCCGCATGGACCCCAAGGCACGCCAGCTGCCGGACGTGCACAAGGCCGTGCGGCAGTTCGCGCCGCGCGAGGGGCAGCGGATGAACGACGGCCTGTACACCAAGTCGCGCGATGCCATCCAGTCCGCGCTGACTGCCGACGGCTACCTCGATGCGCGCATGACCGAGCACCGCGTGGAGGTCACCCGCGCCAGCCACAGCGCCGCGGTGAAGCTGGCCTGGGACGTGGGCCGGCGCTATCGCTTCGGCGCGGTGCAGTTCCAGGGTTCGCAATTCCGTGAGGGGTTCCTGCAGCGCTACGTGCCATTCAAGCAGGGTGACTTCTACTCGCAGAACCAGCTGCTGGACCTGCAGCAGGCGCTGACCGGGGCGGACTATTTCTCGGTGGTCAACGTGCAGCCGGACCTGCAGCATCCGACCGACGGCAAGGTTGCCGTGGGCGTGCAGCTCAAGCCGGCGCCGCGCAGCGTGTACACCGGCGGCCCGTTCATCGGCACCGACACCGGCGTGGGCGTGCGCCTGGGGCTGGACCGGCGCTGGGTCAACAACCGCGGCCATTCGTGGAAGAACCAGCTGGTGATCGCGCAGCGATTGAAGACGCTGGGCACGCTGTACCACATCCCGCTGCCGGGACACGACCAGCACAGCCTGGATTTCGGCGCCACCTATCGCCAGGCCACCACCACCACGTCCGTCTCGCGCACGCTGGAGCTGGCCGCCAGCGACAGCCGGTTGTGGCACGGCTGGTTGCGTACCGTCGGTCTGCACGCACTGTCGGGCACCTTCACCGTGGGCGCGCGCGGCGGCACCAGCGCCGACATTCCGGGTATCGAGCGCGGCCAGAGCACGCTGGTGTACCCGGAACTGACGCTGATGAAAAAACAGGGCGCCAATCCGGATTTCGTGCGCAACGGCTGGCTGCTGAGCCTGACCGCACGCAGCACGCTGGGCACGTTGCTGTCGGACACGCGCTTTTCCCAGGTGCTGGCGCACGCCAAGTGGATCCACGCCTTCGGTCGCCGCAATCGCCTGATCGTGCGCGGCAGCGCCGGCACCACGATGGTCGGCGATTTCAGCCAGCTCCCGCCGCAGTTGCGCTTCTTCGCCGGCGGCGACCAGTCGGTGCGCGGCTTCGGCTACGAGTCGATCGGCCCGCGCAACAGCTACGGCCGCGTGATCGGCGGGCGCAACCTGCTGGTCGGCAGCGTCACCGCCGAGCACTACTTCACCCGCACCTGGGGCATGGCGGCCTTCGTCGATGCCGGCAACGCCTTCGACAATGTCAGCTACAGCCCGCGCATCGGCACCGGGCTGGGCCTGCGCTGGCGCTCGCCGGTGGGCATGATCCGCGTCGATTTCGGCGTCCCCATCCGCGACCAGTACGCGCACGGGGTGGAGCTGCACCTGGTGATCGGGCCGGATCTGTGAGGGCCGGAATGCAAGAAATGGGATTCGGAATTGGATGTAAGACATCGAGATTTTCTGGACGGTTGACGGGATGAAGTGGTTCAAGCGCATCGGCACCGCCCTGCTCGCACTGGTCGCCCTGGTGGCGGTCGGGCTGGGCTGGCTGCTGGGCACCACGGCCGGATTGCGCTTCGCACTGGCGCGGGCGCAGGGCCTGACCGGCGGGGCGCTGGTCGTGCAGCAGGCGCAGGGTCGCCTGGCCGGGCCGCTGACGCTGACCGGCGTGCGCTATCGCGTGCGCGCCAGCGGCCTGGTGGTGGACGTGGGCCGGGTCGAGGCGGACCCGACCGTCACCGCCCTGCTGCGCGGGCGCGTGCAGCTGAAGGAACTGCGCGTGCACCAGGTGGACGTGGCGCTGCCGGCCTCCCCGGCCACGGCGAAACCGGCCGCCTCCAAACCGCTCGACCTGCGCGCGCCGATCGACCTGGTGCTGCAGGACGCCCGGGTGGAAGGCGTGCGCGTGCACCGCGGTGCCGACAACCTGTTCCTCGCCGACCGGCTCGACCTGGCCGCCGCCTGGACCAGGCGCGGCCTGGCCGTGCGTACGCTGCACCTGCGCGCGCCGGACGGGCGCATCGACCTGGAGGGCCAGACGGCGTTCGTCATCGGCTATCGCGGCCGCGCCACCGTGCAGTTCGACTGGCGGGCCGGGGGGCGGCGCTGGAGCGGCCGGCTCAAGGCAAGCAGCAACGGACGCAGCGCCAGCGCCAGCGTCGACCTGACCCGCCCTTCCACCGCACACGTGCAAGGGACCCTGTCCACGCGCGCCGCGCACGACTGGAAAGCCCGGCTCAGCGTGCCCAGGGGCGCCGCGGCGCCCTGGCTCGGCCGCACGGCGATCCGCCAGCTGGCGCTGGCACTCCAGGCGCACGGCGACATACAGCAGGCGCACGTGTCCGGCACGATCGACCTGGACGACCAGCGCGTGCAGCTGGTCGCGCTCGATGCCCGGCGCACGCCGGACGGCAAGGCGCTGCGGCTCGAACACCTGCAGCTGCGCTCGCCCCAGCATCCGGGGTCGCTGGACGCCAGTGGCCGCATCGACCTGTCCGCGGCCACGCCGACGGCACAGCTGCATCTGGGCTGGCAGGACGTCACCCTTCCCGCCGCGCTGGCCGGCCGACCACTGGCCACGCACGGCACGCTGCAACTGGACGGCACACTGCAGCACTACCGCGCCGTGCTGGATGCCGAGGCCGGCCCGCCCGGGTCGCTGTCGAAACTGCAGGCCGCGCTGGAGGGCACGCCGGACGCGCTGGACATCCGCTCGCTGGCCGTGGTGCAGCCCAAGGGGCGCCTGGACACCACCGGCCACCTGGACTTCGGCGCGAAGGGGCTCGACTGGCAGGCATCGGCCACCGCCAGGGCCTTCGACCCCGGCCTCCTGCTGGCCGGCTGGAACGGCGCGCTGGACGCGAAGCTGTCGAGCCAGGGCCGCATGGCCGGCAAGAACGTGCACGCGCAACTGAAGCTGGACGCACTCTCGGGCACGCTGCGCGGCAAGCGCGTGGACGGCCACGGCACCCTGGCGCTGTCGCCGAAGAAGGTGCTGAGCGGCCAGCTGGACCTGCGCTACGGCGCCGGCCGAATCGCCCTGACCGGCGCCGACGGCACGCGCAACGACCTGGACGTGCACCTGCACGTGGGTGCGCTGGGCGACTGGCTGCCGGACGCCGCCGGCACCCTCACGGCCCGCCTGCGCGTGCGCGGCGCCTGGCCGAAACTGTCCGCCAGCGGCACCGTGGAAGGCAAGAAGCTGGCCTGGAAACGGCAGCGCGCCGGCCGCCTGGCGAGTTCGTTCGACATCCCCGACATTCGCCATCCGGGCGGCACGCTCAAGCTCACCGCCGATGACCTGCATGCCGCCGGATTCGCCTTCGACAAGCTCACCCTCGACGGCCACGGCACGCAAAGCCATCACCAGTTGGACATCGACGCCAGGGGCGACCCGCTGTCGCTGCGACTGGCCCTGCGCGGCGGCATGCAGGGCTCGGCCTGGAACGGCACGCTCCAACGCCTGGACCTGGGCCTGAAGGACCAGCCGACCTGGCACCTGAGGGCCCCGGCGGCGCTGGCTTGGGACGGCGGCAAGGCCTCGCTGGCACCGACCTGCCTGGAAGCCGGGCAGCCGCAGCTGTGCATATCCGGCCAGCGCACGGGCAACGGCGCGTTGCAGGCCCGCTACCGCATGCGCCAGCTGCCGCTGGAGCTGGTGCTGGCGCTGGTCGGCAACGACCTGCCGATGCGCGCCCGCGGCACCCTGGACGGATCGGGCGAGGTGCGCCGCGATGCCGTCGGCGCGCTGTCGGGACAGGCCAGCCTGACCTCGGACCAGGGCACGATCTTCTACGTCGACCGCCCCAACCAGCCGCTACTGGGTTTCCGTCAGCTCGATGCACGGCTGGACCTGGCGCCGCAACAGCAGCGGCTGCGTATCGGTGCGCAGCTACAGGAACACGGCCGTCTCGACGGCGACCTGCAGGCCAGCGGGCCGCAGCACGCGCTCGGCGGTCACCTGCACATGCAGCTGGACAACCTGCGCTTCGTCGAACTGTTCACCCCCGAAGTGGCCAACCTCGCCGGCTCCATGGACGCCGACCTGGACCTTTCCGGAACCCTGGCCGCACCGTCCCTGCAGGGCCAGGCCAGCGTCAAGGACGTGGCCGGCGAGATCCCGGCGCTGGGCCTGAAGCTGACCGGCGGGCAACTACGCCTGCGCGGCGACAATGCACAGGCACTGCGCGTGGATGGCCAGGTGCGCTCGGGTCCGGGGACACTGAACATCAGCGGCACCCTGGGCATCGGCAAGGGCCAGGACACCGTGCTGTCCGTCCGCGGCAAGAACGTGCAGGTGGCCAACCTGCCCTCGGCCTCGGTGAACCTGTCGCCCGACGTCGGCCTCCAGCACGACGCGGACGGCCTGCATATCGCCGGCGTGGTGGGCGTGGACAAGGCCGACGTGCAGCTGGAGAAGCTGCCCGGTGCCGGCGCCACCCAGGCCTCGCCGGACGTGGTCGTGGTCGATGCCGGCTCCCCACCCGCGAAACGCGCCGCGGCCATGCCGGTAACCACCAACCTGCGCGTGGAGCTGGGCGAGCACACGCACGTGAACGGCTATGGCCTGGACGGCGACCTGCGCGGCGACCTGCTGGTGCTGGGCCGGCCCGGCAAGGGCACCCTGGGTCAGGGCCAGATCCGCATCGACGGCACCTTCCGCGCCTACGGCCAGGACCTGCGCATCGAGCAGGGCCGGCTGCTGTTCGCCTCCACGCCGCTTCAGGACCCGGGCCTGGACATCCAAGCGATCCGCAAGCTCAACCCCAACGCCACCATCGACGAGGGCCAGCAGGTGGGCCTGCAGGTGCGCGGCACCGCACGTCGGCCGGTGCTGACGGTGTTCTCCAACCCGGTGATGTCACAGTCGGACGCGTTGTCCTATCTGATCACTGGCAAGCCGCTGTCGCAGGTCAAGGGCGGCGAGGGCAACATGGTCAATTCGGCGGCGCAGGCGCTGGGCTCGGCCACCGGCGACTTGCTGGCCAAGAACGTCGGCTCGCGCCTGGGCATCAGCGACATCGGCGTGTCCAGCAGCGACACCCTGGGCACCACCGCCTTCACCGTGGGCAAGTACCTGTCGCCGCGTCTGTACCTGAGCTACGGCGTGGGCCTGTTCGAGCCCGGCCAGGTGATCACGCTGCGCTACATCCTCAGCCGGCGCTGGAACTTCGAGGCCCAGCAGTCGACCAACTCCAGCCGCGCCAGCTTCAACTACCGGTACGAACACTGAACCGGCACCCATGACCAATGGCACGGAGGCGTGCCGGAACCCGCCCGCTCGTACTAAGGTGTCGGTTTCATCCGTTCGAGGGGACACCTGCATGCAACGCAAGTCGATCATCCTGGCCGCCGCCATCACCCTGACGCTGGGCGCCTGCTCGTCGTCGTCTCCGGGCGGACACGCTTCCAAGACCAAGGCGGCCGCATCGGCCAGCTCCGCGAAAGCCACCGCGACCGCAACGGCCGCCGCCAAGCCGAACATCGGCATCGACCTTTCGGGCATCGACCACGCCGTCAAGCCGGGCGACAACTTCTTCATGTACGCCAACGGCGACTGGTACAAGAAGGCCACCATCCCCAACGACCGCTCCAGCATCGGCAACTTCCTGACCATCTACGAGCGCACCCAGAAGCGCATCGCCACGATCGTCCAGCATGCCGCCGACAGTCATGCGTCCGCGGGCAGCGAGCAGGCCAAGATCGCCGACTACTACGCCGCGTTCATGGACACCAAGGCGATCGAGCGCAACGGCCTGAAGCCGATCCAGTCCGAGCTCGATGCCATCAAGGGCATCAAGTCGCGCCGCGACCTGGCCCGCGTGCTGGGCAGCCGCCTGCGCCAGGACGAGGATCCGGTCAACAACACCGACTTCCACACCGACCACCTGTTCGGCCTGTTCGTGGCCCAGGGCCTGACCGACCCCTCGCACAACATCGCCTACCTGCTGCAGGGCGGACTGACCCTGCCCAGCCGCAACTACTACCTGTCCAGCGACAAGACCATGGCCGGGTACCGGACCAAGTACAAGACCTACATCACCGAACTGCTCAAGCAGGCCGGCACCCCGCACGCCGAGGCCGAAGCCCGGCGCGTGTTCGACCTGGAGATGAAGATCGCCAAGGCGCAGGAGAGCCTGGTCGAGAGCCAGGACGTGCACAAGGCCAACAACCTGTGGACGATGCACGACTTCGCGAAGAAGGCGCCGGGCCTGGACTGGACCGCGTATTTCAAGGCCGCCGGCCTGTCCGGCCAGAAGGTCATCGACGTGTGGCAGCCGCCGGCCTTCACCAAGCTGTCGAAGCTGGTCGCCAGCGAACCGCTCGCCGACTGGCGCGCGCTGCTGCGCTTCCACACCCTGGATGACGCCGCCTCGCTGCTGCCCAAGACCTACGCCGACCTGGCCTTCGATTTCCACGGCAAGACCCTGAGCGGCGTGCCGCAGCAGCAGCCGCGCGCCAAGCGCGCCATCGCCGCCACCAGCGGTGCGCTGGGCGACGCGGTCGGCAAGATCTACGTCAAGCAGTACTTCCCGCCCGAGGCCAAAAAGCAGGTCGAGAGCCTGGTGCACAACCTGATCGCCGCATTCGGCTCGCGCCTGGACCATCTGGAATGGATGACGCCGGCCACGCGCGCCAAGGCCAAGGAGAAGCTGGACACGCTGAAGGTCTTCGTCGGCTATCCAGACGCCGGCCACTGGCGCAGCTACGCCAACCTGAAGGTGAGCACCGACAACCCGCTGGCCAACGCCATGGCGGTGTCGAAGTTCCGCTACGAGTACGCGCTGTCCAAGCTGGGCAAGCCGGTCGACCGTGCCGACTGGTGGATGCGTCCGCAGACCGTCAACGCGCTGAACATCCCGCTGGAGAATGCGTTGAACTTCCCGGCCGCGATCCTGCAGCCGCCGTTCTTCGACCCCAAGGCGGACCCGGCGCACAACTACGGCGCGATCGGCGCCATCATCGGCCACGAGATCAGCCACAGCTTCGACAACATGGGCTCGCAGTTCGACGCCCACGGCCGCATGCACAACTGGTGGACGCCGGCCGACAAGAAGCACTTCGAGGCCGCCACCCACAAGCTGGTCGAGCAGTTCAACCAGTACGTGGCGCTGCCGGGCCTGCACGTGAACGGCCAGCAGACCCTGGGCGAGGACATCGCCGACCTGTCCGGCCTGACGGTGGCCTACGCGGCTTATCACAAGTCGCTGGACGGCAAGCCGGCACCGGTGATCGACGGCCTGACCGGCGACCAGCGCTTCTTCCTGTCCTTCGGCCAGGCCTGGCGCAGCAAGATGCGCGATGCGGCCCTGCGTGGACGCGTGAACACCGACGTGCACGCGCCGCCGCAGTTCCGCGCCGAGACCGTGCGCAACCTGGACGCCTGGTACAAGGCCTTCGACGTCAAGCCGGGCCAGAAGCTGTACCTGAAGCCGGACCAGCGCGTGCAGATCTGGTAAGACCTGCGCACGTGGCGTAACGCCAACGGGCGGTCCGGCGACGGGCCGCCCGTTTTTTTTCGGGACTCGGGACTCGGGCTCGGACCCGGGACCATCATGCATTTCCGTAGGCTTCCCGCAGCCCGGATAAGCGAAGCGCATCCGGGGCATGCGCGGCGATGCATCCCGTCGCACCGCCGGGCAACATGGCCCGGACCCCGGAGGCGGCCTTCGGCCTTGTCCGGGCTACGCCGGAGAAATGGACGTCAAGCCACGCCCAGGCCTTCGATACTGGCGATGCGCGCGGGGTCGAAGCCGGCCAGTTCGGCGAAGCGGCGGCCGCGTTCGGTGTAGTCGCGGAACTGGTCGAAGCTGGGCGCGCCGGGCGAGAGCAGCACCGTGCCGCCGTCGGGCAGCGCCTGGCGCGCGCAGGCCACGGCAGACTCCAGGTCGTCCGTTTCGAGCAGCGGGCAGCCGACGCCGGCCGTGCGCAGCGCATCGAGGATGCGCGCACGATTGGCGCCCTGCACCACCAGCGCATGCGGCGGCCGTTCGGCCAGCGCGCCGGCCACCACCGACCAGTCCACGCCGCGCTCGTGGCCACCCAGGATCGGGACCACGCGACGCCCGTCCAGGCTGCGCAGCGCCGCAAGGGCGGCGGACGGGGTGGTGCTGATGGAATCGTTGATCCAGGTGATGCCGCCCTGCTCGCCCAGCGTCTGCAGGCGATGCGGCAAGGGTCGGAACGACGCCAGCGCGGGCGCCGCGGCCACGGCGTCCAGCCCGGCCTGCTCCAGCGCGGCCAGCGCGGCGCAGGCGTTGAGGGCGTTGTGCATGCCCGGGGCCGGCAGCTCGGCAAGTTCGAACAGGCGCTGCGTGCCGCGGTGGATGGCGCCGTCGGCCACGTGCCAGCCTTCGGCCGCGCCGAAGCCGATGCGCTGCGGATGCGCCTCGGTGCGCGCCAGCAGGTCGGGCTGGGTGGCATTGACCAGCAGCGTGCGCGCGGCATCGGCCAGCTTGAGCTTGTCGGCGACGTAGTGCGCCAGCGTGCCGTGCCAGTCCAGGTGATCCTGGAAAAGGCTGGTGACCACGCCGATCTCCAGCGGCCCGGCCTCGCCGGTCTGGAAGCTGGACAGTTCCACCACCCACAGGTCGGCCTGCACATCCAGCAACTCCAGCAGCGGCAGGCCGATGTTGCCGGCCAGCGCGGTGCGCACGCCGAGCGCGCGCGCCAGGTGCGCGGTGATGGCCGAGGCGGTGCTCTTGCCCTTGGTGCCGGTGATGCCGATCACGCGCGCGTCGGGGCGCTCGCCGAACCACAACGAGGTGCCGGAGGTGAACTCGGTGCCGCGCATGCGGGCGGCCCGGATCTCAGGTACATAAGGTGAAATGCCCGGCGATTTCACCACCACGTCGAACGCGATCAACGCGCCGGCGTCGGGCGCCTGGTAACGGATCGTCAAGGCTTCATCGGCAACGATGTCGTCCGCCTCGCCCTCGCGGCAGAACAGGGTCAACGGCTGGCCCGGCAGGCGTTCACGCAGCACGCGAAGCGTCGCATGCCCTTCGCGGCCAGCGCCCCAGACGGCGACGCGCCGCCCCTCAAGCTCGGCGAATCGCATCCAGTGCTCCCGTCAGGCGCTCCGGGATGCGGTGCGCGTCGGCGGCTTCCAGCCAGGGTTCGATGTCCAGTCCGCCGGCGTCCAGCTGCGGCTCGATCTCCTCGACGAAACGCGCCACCAGGGCGTCCTCTCGCCACTCCGGGCGCTGCCCGAGCACGTGCATCGCCGCGCGTGCCTCGGCGCCCTCGCCCACGCACTCGAAGGGCTTGTGGTCGTGGTATTCCATCAGCGCGTCGAAGCCGGCACGCTGCGACTCGTCGTCCAGCAGGTTGCGGCCGAAGATGGCCAGCAGCCGCGGCTTGGGCAGGAACGGCGCCAGCGCCAGGAACACGAAGTGGCACTTCGGACACTGCCCGCACCAGCGGTCGGCCGGCTTGGGACCGAGGATGCGGAAGTTGCGGTTGCAGCTGGAGAAGGCATCGAAGTACGCCGCGCCGGTGCGCGCGAAGGTTCGGGTCACGGCCAGTTCGGCGAACGGTCGCAGCAGCGAGAAGTAGTCCAGGTCCGCGGCCACGTGCGCGTGCAGCCAGTCGTGCAGCCGGCGTTCGAAGTCGTAACCCTTGCTCCACTGGTGGTTGACCTCCTGGCCCTCGTATTCCAGCGTCGCCGCCGAGGCCGAGCGCTCGTTGGCGAAGGCGATGGCGTCGAAACCGTACAGCAGCGCGGCCAGCACCAGGATCGCCGAGTTCACCGCGGTGACCGGGATGTGGCCGTTCCACGCACCCATGCGGTTGTATTCGAACAGCACCGGCGACAGCTCGCGGCCGATGTTGTGCATGGGCAGGCCGGTGCGCTCGGCGCAATGCGCGATCAGCGGCGAGTGGCCGACCCAGGCCACGCCGGCCTCGCCCGCGCCGGCGGCCTTGACCGACTCGATCGCGACCAGCGAATCCTTGCCGCCGCCGATCGGGATCAGGGTGCGGCGCGGCAGGCCCAGCGAGGCGGCCGGCTTCGACGCTTCTCCGCCGCGCGGGAAGGCGATGCGCCCGCGCAGGTCCAGGCCGTTGCGGTAGGCGAACTCGGCCAGGCCGTGCAGGTACAGCGTGTCCAGCAGGTCGGCGGTGTCGGCGTCGGGCGCCTGGCCGTCGACCTCGATGCGTTCGGGCACGCCGGCCTTGAAGTAGCTGATGCCGGCGATGAAATGCAGCAGGCGCAGCGCGGCGTCGAAGGCACCGCGGCGAGCAGGGTCCAGCGCCGGCGCATCGGGAAAGCGGATGCGCTCGATGAGTTCCGGGCCATCGTCGAAGGCATAGACCAGTTCCGCCACACCGTCGGCATAGCCGCAGCGGACGAAGCGGAAGGCCGAAGCCTGGCGCGGGTCGGCAGGGGTACTCATTCGATCACGATCTCGTCGGCACGTTCGCGCAGATTGTAATGGGAAGCCATCACCGCGCCGTAGGCCCCGGCCTGGGCGATCAGCATCACGTCGCCTTCGTGCGATTCGGGCAGGCGGCGGTCGTTGCCGAGGATATCGCCGGTCTCGCAGATCGGGCCGACCACCTGGTACAGCGTGGTGGGCTCGGCGTCCAGGCGCGTGAGATTGGCGATGTCGTGCCAGGCCTCGTACAGCGCCGGGCGGATCAGGTTGTGCATGCCGGCGTCCAGGCCCAGGTAGTGGTGCGCGCCCTTGCGCTTGTCCTGGGTCACCCGCGCCAGCAAGACGCCGGCCTCGGCCACCAGGTAGCGTCCCGGCTCCATCCACAGCTGGAACTGCGGATAGGCGGCCCGCACCGTGGCCAGCGCGGCATCCAGCGCCCCCAGGTCCAGCGGCCGCTCGCCCGGATGCGAAGGCACGCCCAGGCCGCCGCCGATGTTGAGGACCTCGATGCTGCCGATGCGCTCGGCCAGCGAGGCCAGCTGTCCGAGGACTTCGCTCCAGTGGCCGGCGTCGAGGATGCCCGAGCCCAGGTGCGCGTGCAGGCCGCGCACGCGCACGTCGTGCGTGCGGGCCAGTTCCAGGAAGGCGTCGAGCTGGTCCAGCGGCAGGCCGAACTTGGAACCGCTGCCGCCGGTGCGCACCTTCTGGTGGTGGCCCAGGCCGCGGCCCAGGTCCACGCGCAGCATGATGTCGCGCCCAGCGAACAGGACGCCCCAGTGTTCGAGCGGATGCAGACCGTCCAGCGTGACCATGGCGCCGTCTTCCAGCGCGACGACATAGTCCTCGCGTCGGGCGAAGTTGGGCGTGAACAGACGCGGCGCGGCGGGCGCGGCCGCGCGCGCGGCCGCCAGCTCGCCCGGCGAGACGCACTCCAGGCCGAACCCCGCCTCGGCGGCCACCTGCAGGATGCGCGGATGGGTGTTGGCCTTGACCGCGTAATACAGCCGGTCGACCGACTCCAGACCGACCAGCCCCGCAATGCGTTCGCGCACCGTGGGCAGGTGATAGACGTAGCGCGGGCTGCGCTCGGCGGCCAGCTGCAGCAGGCGATCGCGCTCGCCGCGCCACCAGTCCGGCGCCACGCCCTGCTCGCCGCCACCGTACAGCGCCTGCCAGCTGGGGCCGAACAGCTGCGCGTCGTCGGAGCGCAGGCTGCCGGCACGTACCAGCAGTTCGTGCAGGCGCGGCAGCAGCGAATCGACCACGTCCTCGTCGACCACGAAGGTCAGGTTGAGGTTGTTGGACGACTGCGAGATCAGGTGCACGCGCAACTGGCCGAACTCGGCCAGCACCGGCGAGAGCTGGTGCAGCATCGAGCGCATGCCGCGCCCGACCAGGGTCACCGCCGCGCACGGTGCGATCACCTTGACTCGGCAGATCTTCGCCAGGTCGGTGGCCAGCGCCGCGACGGCATCGGAATCGAGCAGGTTCTCGGTCGGGTCCAGCGACACGGTGACGTTGGTCTCGGCCGAACCGATCAGGTCCACCGAGAGGCCGTGGCGGCGAAAGGCGTCGAACACCTCGGCCAGGAAGCCGACCTGCTGCCACATGCCCACCGATTCCATCGACACCAGGGTGATGCCCGAGCGGGTGGAGATCGCCTTGACGCTGGGTGCACTCTCGCGCGCCTGCGGGCCGATTTCGGTGCCCTCCAGCTGCGGCTGGTGGGTGTCCTTGATCCACAGCGGCACGCGCGGGGTGCGCAACGGCGACAGGCATCGCGGGTGCAGCACCTTGGCCCCGGTGGTGGCGATTTCCTGCGCTTCCTCGTAGTCGAGCCGGCGCAGCAGGCGCGCGCCCGGCACCTGACGCGGGTTGGCGCTGAACATGCCGGCGACATCGGTCCAGATCTCCACCCGCGAAGCATTCAGCAGCGCGCCGTAGTAGGCCGCCGAGGTGTCCGAACCGCCGCGGCCCAGCAGCACGCAGCGGCCCTCCCCGTCGCGCGCGATGAAACCCTGCGCGATCAGCACCTCGCCCTGCGCGGCCAGTTCGGCGGCCAGGGTCGCATCCGGCGCGGCATCCACGGTCGCCGAGAGCATGCGCGTGCGCGCGTTCTGGTTGGGCAGCGTGACCGCGTGCAGGCAGGCGCGCGAATCGACCCACTGCGTGGCCAGATCCTGCGCGCTGAGGAACGCCGCGCCCAGGGCACTGGACAGCAGTTCGCCGTGCGATTGCACCTGGGCCTTCCAGCCCAGCAGCGCCTCGCCCTCGGCGCCTTCGCGCGCCAGCGCGCGCAGGCGGTCCAGGTGCGTGGACACGCGATCGGGAAGATCGATTCCCATCTTCGCCGCCAGCTCGTGATGGCGTTCGGCGATCGCCTGCGCGGCCGCCTCGCGCGCCACCGCGTCCGTTTCCGCGCACAGCGATTTGAGTGCATCGGTCACCCCGGCCAGGGCGGACACCACCAGCAGCACGCGCGCGCCCTCGGCGCGGCGCGAGGCAGCCAGCTCGCGGATGTTGCGCCAGCCCTCGACGCGGGCGACGCTGGTGCCGCCGAACTTCATGACCACCCAGGGGGCGTCGGCAGGCAGCGTGGAAACGGATGGGTTCACGGATATTCGTCGATCGGATCGGGAATGGAGGATCAGGCCAGTGTGCCCGCTGACGGGCAAAACGCAATCGCTTCACATATGGCGGTTGCACATGACGCGCAGGTGGCCGAACGCGGGCCATGTCCTGACCGTGGGCGACGGCGTGTATTGTATGCCCATCCCACACCCCTGCCCGCCATGACCGCACGACGCTACTACGAGATCGACGTCTTCACCGACACGCCGCTGCTGGGCAACCCGCTGGCGGTGATCGCCGACGCCGCCGACCTGGACGCGGCGACCATGCAGCGCATCGCCACCTGGACCAACTTTTCCGAGACCACCTTCCTGCTGCCGCCGACGGACGCGCAGGCCGACTACCGCGTGCGCATCTTCACACCGCGCCAGGAACTGCCCTTCGCCGGCCATCCCAGCGTCGGCAGCGCGTACGTGGCGCAGGCCTGCGGCCTGGTGGACGCGGCGAAAACCGCCCTGGTGCAGGAATGCGCCGCCGGGCGGCTGCCGGTGCAGGTGGAAGGCGTAGGCGACACCCGCGTGATCCGCGTGCAGGCGCCACCGGCGCGCATCGAGCATCTGGACGCCGCCGATATGGATGCCCTGGGTGCCGCGCTCGGCGCATCCTTCGTGCGCGATCCGCGCTCGATCTGCAACGGTCCGACCTGGCTGACCGGCGAACTCGCCGATGCCGCCGCGGTGCGTGCGCTGCAGCCGGACATGGCGACGGTGGCCGCGCTGTGCCTGGAGCTGGACGCGGTCGGCGCGTGCGTGTTCGGTCGTGGGGAAGGGGCCGGCACCGGCATGGACATGGCGGTGCGAGCGTTCTGTCCCGCCGACGGCATTCCCGAGGATCCGGTCACCGGAAGCGCCAACGCCGCCATCGGCGCCTACCTGCATGAACTGGACGGACGCGAGACCTGCCCGCTGCACTACACCGCCAGCCAGGGCCGCGAAGTGGGCCGCGACGGCCGTGTCGAGGTCGTCGTGGACGCCGAAGGACGCGTGGCCATCGGCGGGCGCTGCGTGGTCGTGGCCGAGGGCCGCTTCCACTTCTGAACCGGGACGGCAGGGCACGGCACGGTTGCCGCGCAGTGCGCGGCACCGCATGCTGGGGCGAACGTCCGGGAGAGCACCCGTCCATGTCCGATCCAGCACGCGGCACCGGCTACCTGCGCCGACTCGGCGCCGCATCCGCGGCGGCGATGGTCATCGGCGGCGTCATCGGCGGCGGCATCTTCGTCAATCCGTCCACGGTGGCCCAGCGCACGCACTCGGGCACGCAAGTGCTGGTGCTGTGGATCGTCGGTGGCTTGCTGACCCTGGCCGGCGCGCTGTGCTTTGCCGAGCTGGGCGCCCGGCGGCCGCAGGCGGGCGGCAGCTACGTGTACCTGCGCGAGGCGTTCGGCCCGCTGCCGGCGTTCCTGTTCGGCTGGACCATGCTGATGGTCAATTTCTCCGGCAGCATCGCCGCGGTCGGCATGATCTTCGGCCGCTACGCCTGCGTGGCGACGGGCCTGCCCGAAAACCTGTCTCGCCCGGTGGGCATCGGCGCCATCGTGCTGCTGACCGGCATCAACGTGTTCGGCATCCGTGCCGGCGCGATCGTGCAGAACCTGTTCACGCTGCTCAAGCTGCTGGCAGTCGCGATCCTGGTGGCGGTGGGCATCGCCTGGGCCGGCCACGGCCACCTGGGCGCGGCCTTCGCCGCCGACACCACCAAGACCGCGTTGCCGCGCTGGGCCATCGCGGGCGCCCTGTTGCCGGTGCTGTTCTCCTACGGCGGCTTCGCCTACGTCAACACCATTGCCGGCGAGGTCCGCGACCCGGCGCGCAACCTGCCGCGTGCGCTAGGCCTGGGCATGGGCCTGGTGCTGGTCGTCTACGTGCTGGTCAACATCGCCTACATGAGCGCCCTGGGCCATGCCGGACTGGGCGCCAGCGCGACCCCGGCCGCCGACGTCATGGCGCGCGTGCTCGGCGAGGACGGCCGGCGCCTGATCGCCGCGGGCATCGCCATCTCCACCTTCGGCTACTGCAACATCGCCCTGATCGGCAGCGCGCGCGTGTTCCAGGCCATGGGCGCGGATGGCGCGTTCTTCCACGCCGTGGCGCGCATCGACCCGCGCTGGCACGTGCCGCGACGCGCCCTGCTGCTGGTCGCCGCCTGGGCCGTGACCTTGAGCCTGTCGGGCACCTACAACCAGTTGCTGGACTATTCCACGGTCGGCGACTGGCTGGGCTATGCCGCCGCGGTGGCGGCGCTGTTCTGGTACCGCCGGCACCGCGCCGGCGTGGACAGCGCCTACCGCACGCCGCTGTATCCGCTCACGCCGCTGGCCTTCATCGCCACGGTGGCGGTGATCGTGGGCATCCTGGTGTTCACGCGCCCCGGGCACGTGGGCATCGGGCTGCTGATCATCGCCGCCGGGATTCCGGTCTACCTGGTCTGGAATCACCGGTTCAGGCACTGATCGGCCCGGCTCTGCAAGAATCAACCCACCTGGACCCGAACGCATCCCACCGTGCAAGCGCAACCCGTCCCGCCCCCTTCCAACGATGACATCGCCCCGGTCCCGCCGCGCCAGGGGATCACCCTCCTCATCAACGGCGAGTCGTTCACCCATGTCGGTGATCCCGGCATGCCGCTGCTGTGGTACCTGCGCGACACGCTGCGACTGACCGGCTGCAAGTACGGCTGCGACAGCGGCACCTGCGGCGCCTGCACCGTGCTGGTCGACGGCAAGCGTGCGCTGGCCTGCGAGCGCAGCATGGACACCCTGGCCGGCCTGCACGTGACCACGGTCGAGGGCCTGGCGGGACCTGACGCAAGCCTGCACGCGCTGCAGCAGGCCTGGGTCGACGAGGACGCCATCCTGTGCGGCTTCTGCCAGCCGGGCTGGCTGATGGCCGCCGCCGACCTGCTGCGCCGCCAGCGCGTGCCGACGGACGCGGACATCGACGCCCTGCCCAACCTGTGCCGCTGCGGCAGCCAGCCGCGCATCCGCCGCGCCATCCACCGCGCCGCAGCGCTGCTGCGCAAGGACAAGGCATCGCCATGAGCGATCGCCTGCCCCTGACGCGGCGCCGCTTCCTGCAGGTCATGGCCGGAGCCACCGGCGCCCTGATCGTCGGCGTGAGGTACGCGCGAGCCCAGGAGGTCGACGGCACTCCGCTGCCCCTGCTCGGCGACGAGGTGACTGCGCTGGGTCCGTATGTGCGCATCGAGCCGGACGGGCGCACCATCATCGGCGCACGCGACCCCGATTGCGGCGAGGGCACGCGCACCTCGCTGCCACGCATCATCGCCGAGGAACTGGATGCCGACTGGCAGCATGTCGAGGTCCTACAGCTGGGGCCGGACCTCAGCCGTCGTGACGGCGTGGCGCACTGGCGCTATGGCCACCAGCGCAGCGGAGACGGCAGCAGCATCCCGGCTGCCTGGCGGGATCTTCGCCAGGCCGGCGCACTGGCACGCTGGCTGCTGCTGCAGGCCGCCGCCCAGCGCAGCGGCATCGGTGCCGCCCGGCTGACCTGCCGCGACGGCGTGGTGCATACACCGGACGGCCGCGAATTCGCCTACGGCGACCTGGTCGCCCCCGCGCTGAAGCTGGCGCCACCGCAATCCCCGCCACCGCTGAAGGACCCTGCCCGGTTCCGTCTCATCGGCTTGCCGGCCGGCGACGTCGACGCCCGCGCCATGGTCACCGGCGCGCAGCGGTTCGCCCTCGACCGGCACATGGCCGAAGCGCTGACCGCTGTGGTACTGCACTGCCCGTGGCCGGACGGGACGCTCGAGAGCATCGACACCAGCGCCGCACTGGCCATCCCCGGCGTGCGCAAGGTGCTGCAGCTGCAACCCGAAGCGGACCAACCGTTCGGCGTCACGCCGATCGCGCACGGCGTGGCGGTGCTGGCCGACGACACCTGGTCGGCCCTGCGCGGGCGCGATGCGCTGAAGATCTCCTGGACCCAGGGTTCGTCGGCACACGCCTCCACCGACGCCCTGGAACAGGGCGCCCTCGCCTTGCTGCAAAGCCAGGCCGTGCCGACCCGGCTGGTACGCGAGGATGGCGATTTCGAGGCAGCCGCCAAACAGGCCGTGCACCATGTCGAAGCAACCTTCTCGCAGCCGTTCGTGGCCCACGCCACCGCCGAGGCCATGAATTGCCTGGTGCGCATCGATGCCGACCGCGTGCAAGTGGTGGTGCCCACGCAGTCCCCGCAGGAGGCCCTGACCGTGGTGCAGCGTCTGACCGGCATGGATGCCTCGCGCATCGACATCGAGGTGCCGCGTGCCGGCGGCGGCTTCGGCCGTCGCCTCGAACACGACTTCCTGGCCGAGGCCGTGCTCCTGGCCAAGGCCGCGGGCGCGCCGGTGAAACTGGTGTGGACCCGCCAGCAGGACCTGCAGCACGATTTCTACCGCCCCGGTGCCGTGCACCGCATGCAGGCGTTGCTGGACCGCCGTCGGCGCATCATCGGATGGGCGGTGCGCAAAGCCAGCGCCTCGGCCCTGGCCGGGCGTGACGTGCCCGCCGACCGGCTGTGGACCTCCGAAGCCGATCCCGATGCCCCCCCGGCGGGGATGGTGCCCAACTACCGCTCAGCCTGGTACGAACTGGACTGCCCGCTGCCACGCGGCCCCAGCCGCGGCGGCGCCGACGTGGTCGACGCCTTCGCCACGCAGATGTTCCTCGACGAGATCGCCCGCCAGATGCGCCGCGACCGCCTGGACCTGCGCATGGAACTGCTGGGCACGCCGCGCATCTTGCCGGGCTCGGACCGCCACGGCCCCCTGGACTCCGCACGCCTGGCCAACGTGCTTCAGCAGGCAGCCGTGCGCATTGATTGGTCTCGCCGGCGCACCAACGGGCACGGCCTGGGCATCGCCTTCCACCATCTGGACGGTGCCTACTGCGCACACGCCTTCGAGGTTTCCGTCCGCCGTGCCAGGCTGCGCATCCACCGCGCCGTATGCGCGATCGATGTCGGCCGCGTGGTCAATCCGCAGGGCCTGCGCGCGCAGGCCGAGGGCGCCACGCTGGACGGCATTTCCACGGCCCTGGGCCAGGCCATCCACCTGGTGGACGGGCGCGTGGAGGAAAAGGACCTGCGCGGCTATCCGCTGGCGCGCATGGCGCAACTGCCGCACGAGGTGGAGGTGATCAGCGTGCCTTCCGACCATGCGCCCAGCGGCGCCAGCACGGTGGCCATGCCCTCGGCGGCGCCAGCCCTGGCCAGCGCAGTGGAAGCGGCCACCACGATCCGGGTCCGGCGCCTCCCTCTGATGCCCGAACTGCTGCGCAAGCTCTAGCCACTCGCGCGCACCGCGGCCACGACCCGCTACTTCCAGTCGCCCTGCGCGCCCTTGGCCGGACGACAACCCGGCGGCAGCGGACCGCCCGAGACCCGCGCAGTCTCGCACTGCACCGACTGCTCCGAAGAACCCGGCGGCGGAAGCTTCGGCGGGGGTGCCGTCGAAG
This sequence comes from uncultured Gammaproteobacteria bacterium, assembly GCA_963817755.1. Taxonomy (GTDB): domain Bacteria; phylum Pseudomonadota; class Gammaproteobacteria; order Xanthomonadales; family Rhodanobacteraceae; genus Oleiagrimonas. Next base: position 728,430 of record CAWFPB010000002.1, on the reverse strand, counting down.
CCCCCAGGCCCGGCACCAGCGGCTTGGCCGGCGCCATGTTCAGGCGCGGATCGTTGCTCAGCGCCGAAGGCGGCGGGGGCGGATCACCGCCGCAGCCGAAGCCCAGCAGCCAACCGCCGCAATGGACGCGCACGCCGTGGCCGAGATTGAAGGTCTTGTGGAAGCTCAGCGCGTCGACCAGGCGCTGCAGCATCGAGGACAACAGGTCCCGGTTGTCCGGCGCCCAGTACTGGTCGAAGATCGTGCGCTTGTACTGCAGCCCCTTGTAGTGCCGCGTCATCACGTCGGTATTGCCCTGCGGCTGGCGCTGAATGTAGTCGGGCACCCCATTCGGGCTTCCCTGGCCGGCCTGGCGCTGGTCGGCGGTTCCGTGGCCCGGCTGGCGAATCGGCTTCTTGCCGAAGGTGTCCGATTGCTGCACCCAGGACGTGCTGGCGGCCGGGGCCGGGGGCGCCACCTCAGCCACCCGGACCGGGGCGGGAACCGACTGCGCCTTTGCCGGCGCCGGCACCGTGGCCGGGGCTGCCACCGCGACACGGTCGGGCACGGAGGCCAGCTGCGGCGGCGTGGCGTCGATCTTCGGCGCGGACGCTGCCGGAGCCGGTTCGATGTGCACCTGCGGCGCCAGCACCGGCGCGGCCGGCAGCGCCTGCGACGCAGCGCGGGCCGGCATGCTGACCGACACCTCGGCAGCCGGCGCGATGGTGGCCGTGGTCTGGGCCGGCACCTCGATCTTCGGCGCCGTCACCTGCGTCTGCGGGGCCACCGGGGCACCCGTATCGATCACCGGCATCGGAGCCTGTGACGGCGCCTGCACGGCGGCGACCTGCGGCGCCACGGGCTGTTCGGACTGGACCTCGAGTTTGGGCGCACCGATCTCCACGCGCGGGCGCTCGACCGGAATGGGCTGGTCGAAGGTCGACGGCGAGGACGGCACCGACACTTTCGGCGGTTCCTGCAACGTCACCTTGGGCGGCGGCAACGCCATCTTCGAAGGCTCCAGCACCAGCTTCGGCGGTGGCGGGGGCGCGATGTCCGCCGGTGCTTTCGGCACCGGCGGCGAGGCCGGCCTGGGCGCGGGCGGCGTGACCGGGGGCGAGGTCTTCACCGGCGTGGCGGGCACGACCGGGGCGACCTTCGCCAGCTTCGTCGTCGGCACGGCCTTCACCTCGGGCTTGTCCGCGCGCACCCGGGTCACGGGCCGTGCCGGCGCCGGCACCGGGACCGGCGCCAGACGTGGCGCCTGCGACGGGCGCGCCGCCGGTCGCCGCACTGCCGTGCGCGGCGCCCTGCGAGGGGGTGTCTCGACGGGACGCGGCGCCACCGGCGGGGGCGGCGGGGGCGGCGGGGGAGCGGGATGTGCATCGATAAAGCGCACCTGGATGGCGTTGGCCTGCCCTTCGGGCGGCGGTTCGGGCGCCTGCGGGGTGCGCACCAGAAGCATGCCGGCCGCCGCCACCAGATGGACCAGGATCGACAGCACCCAAGCCACCACCATCAGCCCGTACTGGCGTGGCGGCTTGCGCCAGCGCATCTGGTGCAGCATCAGGCGCGTGGTGCGGCTGAAGGTGCCCTTGCCGGTGGAAATCGAACGCTGCGAATACGGCGACCAGCGATGGTGATCGGCCGTCGGCGTATGCACGTACCCGAGCGACTTCATGCGCGCGTACCGGCTCCTGCGCGTGTTGCGCCACAAGTGTGCTTCATGATCGGTGCATCATAGGCATGCATGCTCGTCATCCGTCGTCGGGGCGTGCCGGCGCGCCGTGGCCATCTCCCGGGCTCATGATACCCGCTGTTCCGGATGACGACCTGCCCCGCGGATCGGCACGTCGGCCGACAAAAAATCGCGACCGGACGCGTGTCCGGTCGCGATCGTTACCCGTTTTTCGAGTACCGGGAGCGCGGCAAGTTCCCGCGCCGCACGGCGCCTACCCGGCCGGACGGATGCGTCCGTCGTCGACCCACACGCGCATGAACCGGCCCGGGTCATGATCCATGCGGGTGCGGAAGTGACGTCCGTGGAAGCGATAGGCGACCACGTAGCCGACCACCCGGCGCCCGTCGCGCACCGTGCGCACGTGGCAGCGACGCTGGTAGACCGCGCCTGCGTCGCGATAGCCATCATCCGAACGCGCGGCGTGGTTGCCGATGGCCCCGCCGATCACCGCGCCGGCCACGGTGGCCGCGGCACGGCCGTCGCCCCGGCCCAGGGTGTGGCCCAGCGCACCGCCGATCACGGCGCCGAGCAGCGTGCCGGCGGCGCGATCCGGGCCGCGTTCAACGCGCTCGTCGACGCGACGGGTTTGGCACACGCGGCGATCCTCCCAGGCGGGCCGCAGGACCGGACGCACCCAGGTGACCCGCGCATAGGCGGCATGGCCGTCGCGACCGCCGTGGTGCCAGCGGTGGCCGGCAAAGGCCGTGCTGCTGACGGCCAGCGTGGCGGCAATGGCGAGGGTGATGGCGAGTCGTTTCATGGTCCGGCTCCTTCTCGGTGGTTCGATACCAATTCTGCAGGGACCGATTGAATTGGCTGTTAACCGCGAAATCCGGCCGGTCAACCGATCCCGGACTCATGCGTTGGCGAAGCCGGAACCCCTTGACCTGACGGCGCAAAACCGCAAGGCTTGTCGTCCCCGCCATGACCGCCCGCCCGCGCACCCGCGCCCGGCGGCCTGCGTTCCCCAGCGGACGACCATGACGGCCTCTCCGAGTGTCCTGGAGCTTTCAGGGCACCGACTTCAACCGAAGGGAGGCAGGTCATGTCCACATCCCAGGATCGCATCCGCAACATCGCCCTTGCCGGTCATGCCGGCGCCGGCAAAACCACCCTCATCGAAGCCCTGCTACTGGCCGGCGCGGCAATTCCCACGGCAGGCACCGTCGAACGCGGCGATACCGTGTCCGACTTCGACCCGCTCGAGCGCGAGCAGCACCATTCCATCGACACCGCCCTGGCCAGCGTCGAGGCCGGCGACTGCCGCATCCAGCTGATCGACACCCCCGGCTACGCCGATTTCCGCGGACCCACCCTGTCGGCCATGAACGCGGTCGAGACCATGGCCGTGGTGATCGACGCCGCGGCCGGCATCGAGCACGGCACGCGGCGCATGATGGACCACGCCGGGCAACGCAGGCTGGCGCGCCTGATCGTGGTCAACGGCATCGACAAGGTCGACGGCCCAGCCTTGGGGGCACTGGTGGACGAATTGCGCGAGCAGTTCGGCGGCGAGTGCCTGCCGGTCAATCTTCCCGCCGATGGCGGCTCGAAAGTCCTCGACTGCTTCTTCCACGATGCCGGCGAGACCGATTTCTCCTCGCTGGCCGAAGCACACCGGCAGATTCTGGACCAGGTGGTGGAGATCAACGAGAACGTGATGGAGCATTACCTGGACACCGGCGAGTCCGAACTTGGCCGCGAGGAACTGCACGATGCCTTCGAGCAGTGCCTGCGCGAGGCGCACCTGGTGCCGATCTGCTTTGTCTCCGCGCGCACCGGCACCGGCGTGCAAGAGCTGCTGGAACTGGCCACACGCCTGCTGCCCAGCCCCGCCGAAGGCAACCCGCCGCCCTTCATGCGCCGCGAGGACGGCCGCAACGAGCCGGTGCCGACGCGCCCGGACCCGGACCGGCACGTGCTGGCCGACGTGTTCAAGATCGTCAACGATCCGTTCGTGGGCAAGCTCGGCGTGTTCCGCGTGCACCAGGGCACGGTGCGCCGCGACTCGCAGCTGTTCATCGACGACGGCCGCAAGCCGTTCAAGGTCGGGCACCTGTTCCGGCTGCAGGGCAAGGAGCACGTCGAGGTGGACGAGGCCGGCCCCGGAGAAATCGCTGCGGTGGCCAAGGTCGAGGACATCCATTTCGACGCCGTGCTGCACGATGCCCACGCCGACCAGCACATCCACCTGGCTCCGCTGGACCTGCCGCAACCGATGTTCGCCCTGGCCCTGGAGCCGGCGCACAAGGGCCAGGAACAGAAGCTCTCGCAAGCGTTGCAGCGCCTGTGCGAGGAGGACCCCTGCCTGCGCGTGGAGCACCACAAGGAACTCAACGAGACGGTACTGCGTGGATTGGGCGACATCCACCTGAAGACCGCCATCGCGAGGATGAAGCAACGCTATGGCGTGGACGTGACCACGCACCCGCCGCGCATCGCCTACCGCGAGACCGTCAGCACCCCAGCCGAAGGCCACTACCGGCACAAGAAGCAGACCGGCGGCGCCGGCCAGTTCGGCGAAGTGTCGCTGCGCGTGGAGCCGCTCGAGCGTGGGGCCGGCTTCGAATTCGTCGACCAGGTCAAGGGCGGCACCATCCCGGGCCAGTTCCTTCCGGCCGTGGAAAAAGGCGTGCTGCAGGCCATGGAGACCGGCGCCGTGGCCGGCTACCCGATGCAGGACGTGCGCGTGATCGTGCACGACGGCAAGCACCACCCGGTCGATTCCAAGGAAATCGCCTTCGTCACCGCCGGCCGCAAGTCCTTCCTGGATGCGGTGGCCAAGGCCAAACCGCTGGTGCTCGAACCCATCGTCGACATCGAGGTGACTCTTCCCGAAGCCAGCGTCGGCGACGTCACCGGTTCGCTGGCTTCGCGACGGGCGCGCATCCTCGGCACCGACGCGCTGCGCAACGGCGACCTGGTGATCAAGGCCCAGGTGCCGCTGGCCGAACTGACCGACTACCAGACCGAGCTCAAGTCCATGACCGGCGGCCAGGGCCGCTACACCCTGGAGATGAGCCACTACGAACCGGTGCCCTCACCGGTGCAGAAGAAACTCGCCGACGCCTGGCACCCCCAGGCCGAAGCGGTCTGAACCCACCCGGCGGCCCCGCACCGGGGCCGCATACCAAACCATGGAGGTTTCCCATGAACGCACGACGCATTCGACTTTCCCTCCTCGCCGGCGCGCTGCTGGCACTCCCCGCGCTGGCCCTGGCCACGACCCCGCACACCCAGGACACGCCGACCACCGGCATGAAACCGGTGCCGGGCCAGGCCATGCAGAAGAAGGACCGCATGCGCATCCATCGCACCATCAAGGGCCGTCACTACATGCCCGCCACGGTGGAGTCGGTCGACCACGGAACCGGCATCGTCAAACTCGAGTCGCTGGGCATGGGCCTGGTGGTGCATTTTCCGCCGCCGACCATCAAGGACCTCAAGGTCGGCGACAAGATCAGCCTGCTGCTGGGCTATCGCATGAACGAGCGTTGACGGATCCGCCCCGGTGAATCAGGCAAACCGCACAAGGCGCTGCAATCCACGTTGCAGCGCCTTGGCCTGACGCCCGAGCACGCTACGTCCTAGAATGCCCCGGCGCCGATCGGCGCTTCCATTGACAAGGATTGGGGGATTCATGATGAAGCGTTACACGATATTCACTCTGGTCGTACTGGCCGTTATCGCTCTCGGAGCCTGCACACGGGCCGTACTGCTGCCGGCACAGCCGATCCGGGTTCCGCATGGCGTGACGCAACCGCAGGTCAAGCAGTCCATCATCAGCGCCCTGGACGGACGCGGCTGGTCTGTCGACAAAGCGCAGGACGGCAAGATCCTCACCACGTTGCACCTGCGTGACCACGCGGCCACCGTGCGCATCTCCTACGACACGAAGATGGTGCACATCACCTACGTGAGCAGCTCCAACCTGGAGTACAGCCAGCACGGAAACACGCGCTACATCCACCGCAACTACAACGGCTGGGTCGGATTCCTGGAACAGGACATCAAGCGTAACCTGCAGAACGCGAGCATCTACAACAAGAGCTGAAACGAGACCGGCGGATGCAAACCCCGCATCCGCCGGTTGCCTGACCCGGGACCCGCCGGAACGCTTCAGCCGTCCATGGCTTCCTCGTAACCGATCCCGATCACCTCGATGCATAGATCGCCCGCGGGGCGCTGCCAGACCACTTCGTCGCCGATTCGTGCCCCCAGCAGGGCCTTGGCCAGCGGAGAGACGTAGCTGACCTTGCCCTGGTCGGCCTCGGCCTCGTCCTCGCCGACGATGCGGTAGACGCGCTCGCCGTGGTCATCGGCTACCTTCACCGCAGCGCCGAAAGCCACCCGGTCGCGCGGTTGGCCGTCCGGATCGACCACGCGCGCACTGCCCACGCGCGATTCCAGCCAACGCAGGTCGCGCTTGAGCGCACGCAGTTCCTCGGCCGCCTCGATGTCCTCGCCCTCGGCCTCCAGCGCCTGCTTGCGCGCACGCGCCGCGTCCAGGCGCGCACGCAGTTGCGCCAGCCCCGCCGGAGTGACGTAGTTGGTATGCGGACTGATCGGACGATCCGGCAGCTCGCTGCCGGCCGGCGTGTCCGATTCCTTGACGAATGCGCGGCTCATGAGGGCGCCTCTTTCACGTAAGACATTGAAAGAAATGGGCACCCGGTCGGAGCGATTCAAGCCCGGAGGCTGAAGCACCTTGCCCGGGACCGGTCTGCACCGCTTGGCATGAATCCTGGGAATTCGGTCGGTTTTCGCTCGCGGACCGTCAGCGCTTGGGCTGCAACAACGTCCCGGTGCACTTGGGCGATCCGCAGCGGCAGGCCCACAGCTTCTTCATCTTCGCCGTGTGCGGCACGTCCAGCACGATGCCGTAGTTGTAGGTCAGCTCCTCGCCCGCCTTGATGTTGCGCGTGGCCTGGATCAGGACCTTGTCGTGGCGTGGATCGCCGTCGTCGTCTTCCTCGATCACCGCCTCGCAATTGGGCTCGCAGCTGTGGTTGATCCAGCGCGCGGTGTTGCCGCCGACGTTGGCGTCGATGATGTAGGAATCGTTCAACGTGAACAGGAAGGTATGGCCGGTATCGGCGCCATCGCCATATTCGCGGTCGGCCTGCTTGTGGGTGATCAGGCGCCCCCTGTACTGGATGACGGTCTCGCCCCTGGCGATGGGCGCGAGGGCGAAGACGCCGTTGCCGTGGATGGGCGAGCGGCGGGCGGCGATGCGTCGGGGCATGACAGTGTTCTTGGCGACAAAAGGGGCATCATGCCCGGACCGCGGGCAATTGCAAGGCGTGCGACAAAAGGCGGGTGGCATCGTGGTCGCCCGGCGTTAGAATCGAGATTCGAACATTCGTTTGGAGACGGGCATGAAACGAGTTCTCGGCGCTTGGCTGCTGGTCGTGGTGACGGGGTTCCTTGCCGCCTGCGGCCCGGTGCGCAAAAGCGTGTTCCCGCCGCTGGTGACGGTGCAGCAGCTGCATGTCGATGCCCGGGGGCAATGGCACATGCAACTGCGCATCCAGAACAACAGCTACCAGAGTGTGAAGTTCACCGGCGTACAGCTGGACATGAGGATCCACGGCACGCCCGCCGGGCACATCGACGCGCCGCTCGACCTGGATATTCCCGCGCTTTCGGTCGATATCGCCGACGTGCAGATGGCCCCTTCCACGGCCGCGGCCCGGCAGCTCGCCAACGGCGGGGACAGCGTGCCCTACCGGCTGACTGGCTCGGTCACCGTCGTTCCCGACCAGGAAACCAAGAGCCGCAACTTCAAGGTCGACAGTGGCCCGTCCCATGCTCTTTCCCCCACGCCCGGCATCGCCAACACCTGGCGCTGATTCGCCCCTCCCCCGCACCCCAAGGATTGACCCATGACCCTTTATGCCGCTCCGCTCGATGACATGCGCTTTGCCTTCTACGACCTGCTCGGCGGCGATGCCAGGCTGGCCGCACTGCCCGGTGGCGAGGCCCTGGGCCGGGAGCTGATCGATGCCGTGCTCAACGAGGCTGCGCGCTTCAACGAACAGGTGCTGGCGCCGCTCAACCAGAGCGGCGACGCCGAAGGCTGCCACTACGACAAGGACACCGCCTCGGTCACCACGCCCAAGGGCTTCAAGGAAGCCTACGCCCAGTATGTCGAGGGCGGCTGGGCCGGCCTGACCGCGCCGGAGGCCTATGGCGGCCAGGACCTGCCGCACAGCATCGGCCTGCTGGTCAAGGAAATGATCGACTCGGCCAACCTGGCCTGGGGCACCTATCCGCTGCTCTCGCAGGGCGCCACCGACGCGCTGCTGGTGCACGGCGAGGACTGGCAACGCGAGGTGTTCCTCAAGCCCATCGTCGAAGGCCGCTGGACCGGCACCATGTGCCTGACCGAACCGCAGGCCGGCTCCGACCTGGGCCTGCTCAAGACGCGTGCCGAACCGGCCGGGGACGATCTCTACCGCATCACCGGCACCAAGATCTTCATCACCGCCGGCGAGCATGACTTCACCGGGAACATTGTCCACTTGGTGCTGGCCCGCCTGCCCGACGCCCCGGCCGGCAGCCGCGGCATCTCGATGTTCATCGTGCCCAAGTTCAAGGTCGCGCGCGACGGCAGCATGGGCGAGCGCAACGCCGTGGCCGCCGGCGCCATCGAGCACAAGATGGGCCTGAAGGGCTCGGCCACCTGCGTAATGAACTTCGACGGCGCGGAAGGGTATCTCATCGGCCAGCCGCACAAGGGCCTGACGGCCATGTTCACCATGATGAACGCCGCACGCCTGGCGGTCGGCGTGCAGGGCCTGGCGCTGATCGAGCGCGCGCTGCAGAACAGCCTGGCCTACTGCCGCGAGCGGCTGCAGATGCGCGCCCTGTCGGGACCGGTGCAGCCGGACAAGGCCGCCGACCCGATCATCGTGCATCCGGACGTGCGCCGCATGCTGCTGACCCAGCGCGCCTTCGCCGAGGGTGGCCGCGCACTGGCACTGTACGCGGCCCTGCAGAGCGACATCGCCGATCGCACCACTGATGAAGAAGAGCGCAAGCGCACCGGCGAGGTGCTCGGCTTCCTGATCCCGATCTGCAAGGCGTTGCTGACCGAGGCCGCGGTCGAGTGCACCTACCACGCGCTGCAGACCTACGGCGGCCACGGCTACATCGCCGAGCACGGCATCGAGCAGTTCGCCCGCGACGCACGCATCACCACGCTGTACGAGGGCACCACCGGGATCCAGGCCCTGGACCTTCTGGGGCGCAAGGTGATGCAGCTGCAGGGCGCCGGCCTCAAGCACGTGCTGGGCGACATCGCCGCGTTCTGCCAGCAGCATGCCGGCGACGAGGCGCTGGGCGAATTCGTCGGCCCGCTGGCCGTGCACGCCAAGGCCTGGAGCGACCTGACCCAGGAACTGGGCAAGCTGGTCGCCGGCAATCCGGACGAAATCGGCGCCGCGGCGACCGATTACCTGTTCTACTCCGGCTACATCGTGCTGGCCTGGATGTGGGCGCGCAGCGTGGCCGCCCTGCCCGACAGCTCGCTGGGCGAGGACGCGCGCCAGGCCAAGCGCGATACCGCGCGTTTCTACTTCCAGCGCATCCTGCCGCGCACCCACGCGCACCTGGCAGCCATGCGCAGCGGCCTGGCCGGACTGCCGGCCGTGGATTGAATGACATGCACCTGCCGCCATGTCGGCAGGTGCAATGGCGCATGCACTGGGTGTACAAAAGGCACCCGGCCACACTGCACGGACCGATCATGAGCGATTCGCCGTTCCAGATCCGCCTGGCCCATGCCGACGACGACGATTTCATCGTCGGCCTGGTGCCCCGCTTCGTGGACTTCCCGCTACCCGCGTGGCGTCGACGCAACGAATGCATCGAAGGCATCCGCAGGGACCTGACCAGCCACCTGGAGGACTCGCCCGCCAACAGCTTCATGTTCGTGGCCGAGGATCGCGACGATGGCCGCCGCCTGGGCTTCGTGCACCTGCAGAAGGTGACCGACTTCTTCAACGGGCGCACCAACTGCCACATCTCCGACCTGGCCGTGGCCAAGGGCCAGGAGGGTCGCGGCATCGGACGCGCACTGCTCGAGCACAGCCGGGAGTGGGCCCAGGAGCATCATTGCCACAGCGTCACGCTGGCGGTCTTCCCGGGCAACGAGCGCGCCCGCAGGATGTACGAAGCCGCCGGTTTCGGCGTCGACCTGGTGCGCATGACCCTCCCCCTTTCCTGAGTACGCAAACAAAAACGCCCGCCCTCGCGGGCAGGCGTTTTTCAACTCACGCTGGGGCAAGTTCAGGCGCTGGCGCCTGACTCTCCTGCCTCGACAGCGGCCTTCCTCTTCGCCTCGAACTGGGCACGCTCTTCCGGCGTGAAGCGTTCGTGCATCCTCTGGACAAGCTGCTCGAGCTGCGTCAGGGAGAACAGATGGGCAAAGATCCAGACCAGCATGCCGTCCTGCATCAATGCGTACAGGGTGTCCGAATCGAGGCCGTACAGCTTCTGTTCGTCGACCACGTACAAGCCGTTGATGACGGTGTCCTTGCCCGGCATGCGCAATTCGATGTTGCGTTCGATGAGGAGGTCGAGATCCTTGAGCCTCTTCATGAATTCGCGCGTGCGCGTGATGTGCTGCTGGAACTCGCCCAGGAAGCCGACGGCCTGCTGGAGCACCGCGGTGTCCGAACCGTCTTCGTTGAACAGGCGATTGCCTTCCTCGGTGCTGAAGCCTTCGTAAGCCTCATCCAGGAACACGGCAAAATTGTCGCCGTCCTCGCTGCCTTCCTCACGCTCGGCCAGCACGAACGGATAACGGCGGATGAACGCGGGGATATAGGCCCCGGGCGTCCATCGCCCCTCCTCGTCGACCATCAGGTTCTCGTTCTGGCGAATGCCCAACAGCACGATCGGATTCAGGTCGTCGGGGTTGTCCCCGGCGAACAGGATCGGGAAGCTGTGGGCCGCCAGAGGGAACTCGACAGCAGCCAGTGGAGTGGAATGGGCCTTGGCACTGAACGCCAGGTTGAGATTCTGCTTGATTCGCAGGTCCTTGTGGGCCTCGCGATTGAGCGGCACGGGGCGCTCGTAGAATAGAACTTCGCTCACGTTGGTCATTCCTCGCTGCCGCCGGGCCGGGCCACCCCCTCGGGGCCCACGGGAACGCGACGACGGGTTCTGGGTGAACCTTTGATGATACCAGCAGTTGCGGCCCCCGGTAAGACCATCGACACAATCCCGTGGCAGGCTGGAACGGCCCAAGAGCAGCAGAGCCGCCAAATCCAGCCATTTTTGGGCTATGCTCGAGGCAAATGGAATTCGTGGGGTCCAGGCCCCCGCCGACAGGAATGCTTGTCTCGCCCCGACCACAGGGATCGAACGCAGATGCTGACGGAAACGACGAAGACCACCCACGACCTGCACTCCACGCGGGTGCTGTCGCTGGACGCCAGCGGACGGATCCTCGACTGGATCAGCTGGCAGGACGCGGTTTGCCTGTATGTGCGCGAGGCCGTGGCCTGGACCCTGGGCGACCCCTGCCTGACGATCCACGGAGGCACCAGCCGCCTGACCGGCACCCAGACCACCCTTCAGCTGCACCCGATCGTGGCCAGCACCGGGCATTGCCGCAGCCACGCGGTGGCGCCCTCGCCGGCCCTGACCAACACCGCCCTGTTCGCGCGCGACAAGCACCTGTGCATGTACTGCGGCGAACATTTTCCGCGCAGCGCCCTGACCCGCGACCACGTGATGCCGGTCTCCCGCGGTGGCCGCGACATCTGGGAAAACGTGGTCAGCGCCTGCACCCACTGCAACCTGCGCAAGGGCAACCGCACCCCGCAGCAGGCGCACATGCCGCTGCTGGCGGTGCCCTACCGACCCAGCTGGGTCGAGCACCTGATCCTGTCCAACCGCAACATCCTGGCCGACCAGATGCAATTCCTGGTCAGCCACCTGCCGCGCAAGCGCCGGCCTGCCTGAACGGCCTGCGACAACGCGCACGCGACAGCAACGCCCCGGCGATGCCATACTTTCGGCTCTGGCTGTCCATGATCGGCGCGCAGCATGGATGCGAGGCCGTACGGAAGCCGGCAGAAAGTGCGAAAATGAACCGATGATCGACGCATCACGCTACCCTCACCTGGCCCGTATCGACCGCCCGGCGCAACTGCGCGAACTGCCGCAGCACGAGCTGAAGGCCGTCGCCGACGAGTTGCGCGACTACCTGATCGAGTCGGTGGCCAGCTCGGGCGGTCATTTCGGCGCGGGCCTGGGCGTGGTCGAGCTGACCGTGGCCCTGCACTACCTGTACGACACCCCCGAGGACCGCCTGGTCTGGGACGTCGGCCACCAGTGCTACCCGCACAAGATCCTCACCGGCCGCCGCGACCGCATCACCACGATCAAGAAGAAGGACGGCCTGGCGCCGTTCCCGCGCCGCGAGGAAAGCGAGTACGACACCTTCGGCGTGGGCCATTCCTCGACCTCGATCTCGGCCGCGCTGGGCATGGCCATCGCCAACCAGCGACGCGGCGACAAGCGCAAGATCGTGTCGGTGATCGGCGACGGCGCGATGACCGCCGGCATGGCCTTCGAGGCCATGAACCACGGCGGCGACATCGAGCCGGACATGCTGGTGATCCTCAACGACAACGGCATGTCGATCAGCGAGAACGTCGGCGCGTTGACCAAGATGCTGGCCCGCCTGCTGGCCAGCCGCACGCTCAACAGCTGGCGCGAACGCGCCAAGCGCGCCATTCCCAAGCAGTCGCTGGCCGGGCGCTTCTTCAAGCGCTGGGAGGAGCACGCCAAGGGCATGTTCGTCCCTTCCACGCTGTTCGAGGAACTGGGCTTCCACTACACCGGACCGATCGACGGCCACGACATGGATCAGCTGGTCGCCGCGCTGCGCACGGTCAAGAACCTGCCCGGACCGCAGCTGCTGCACGTGATCACCACCAAGGGCAAGGGCTACGCCCCGGCGGAGGAAGCGCAGATCGACTACCACGCGGTTGGCCCGTTCGATCCCCAGGCCGGCGTGGTCAAGAAGGGCCCGGGGAAGGTGACCTACACCCAGGTGTTCGGCGACTGGCTGTGCGACATGGCCGCCGCCGACGAGGCGCTGTACGGCATCACCCCGGCCATGCGCGAAGGCTCCGGCCTGGTGCGTTTCTCGCGCGCATTCCCGGAACGCTACTTCGACGTCGCCATCGCCGAGCAGCACGCGGTAACCCTGGCCGCGGGCATGGCCTGCGAGGGCGCCAAGCCGGTGGTGGCCATCTACTCCACCTTCCTGCAACGCGCCTACGACCAGGCCATCCACGACGTCGCACTGCAGAACCTGGACGTGCTGTTCGCCATCGACCGCGCCGGCGTGGTCGGCCCCGACGGCGCCACCCATGCCGGCAGCTTCGACCTGACCTACCTGCGTTGCCTGCCCAACATGGTGGTGATGGCCCCGGCCGACGAGAACGAGTGCCGCGCCATGCTGACCACCGGCTTCCGCCACCAGGGTCCGGCGGCGGTGCGCTACCCGCGCGGCACCGGCCCGGGCGTGGCCATTCACGAAGAGCTCGAAGTCCTGCCCATCGGCAAGGCCGAGCTGCGCCGCCGCGGCCACGGCCTGGCCCTGCTGTCGTTCGGCGCCATGCTGGACCCGGCCGCCGAGCTGGCCGCCGAACTGGACGCGACCCTGGTCAACATGCGCTTCGTCAAGCCGCTGGACGAGGCCATGATCGTGCAGATGGCGCGCGAGCACGAAGGCCTGGTCACCCTGGAAGACAATGTGGTCGCCGGTGGCGCCGGTTCCGGCGTGGCCGAGTGCCTGGCCGCGCACGGCATCGAGATGCCGATCCTGCACCTGGGCCTGCCCGATGCCTTCCTGGAACACGGCAGCCGCGAACAAGTGCTCAGCATGGCCGGCCTGGACCTGCCCTCCATGCGCCACGCCATCCGCACGCGTTTCCCGCAGCTGGCCCAGGACAACGCCGCCAACGGCTGACGCGTTTGCACTGGACATGAAAAAGGCCCGCACATCGGCGGGCCTTTTTCATTGCACGGATGACCACGCTTACCAGCTGTAGCGCACCTGCAGCGTGGCGTCGTTGGCGTGGAAACCGGTACCCCAGGCGCCGTTCCACGACACGCTGGTGTCCCAGGAACCACGGTGGTAATTCACGCCCACACCGCCGTTCATCGCGTTCGCGGGCATGCGCTGGCCGGCCACCGTCTGGGTGTAGTTCAGCACCGTCTGGTCCATGTGGCCGGGACCCGCGCCACGCCAGCCTTCCACGCCCAGCTGCACCCACGGGCGCCAATGGCCGGCGGATCGGTCCAGACGCACGCCGGCCGTGTAATGGCCCTGGTGCTGGCTCCACTTGCCCAGCGCCAGCGACAGGAAGCCGGCACCGGTTTCCTGCGCGGCGTCGTAGCGGCTGTTGGCCTGGTCGTAGCCGGCATACGGCGTGAGGCGTGTGCGGCCCCAGTGGGCGCTGTAGGACAGGCGCAGCGCCGCGGCGTTGTACACGCCGTGGCCGCTGGCGTGGGCCGTCAGGCCCAGTAGCGGCATCGACCGGCGCGAACTCCAGTGGGTGCGCCCGAGGCCGAAGCTGGCCGCCAGGCGCCAGCCGCCACGGTTCCAGATGCCGTAGGCGAAGCCGCCGATCGGCCGGGACTGCACGTTCATGTCCTGGATACGGGTGTTGGCGGTGTCCCCGGTCAGGGCCACGCCGACCACGCCTTCGGCGCCCACCGGCACACCCACGCCCGCGGCCACGCCCTGCTGCAGCACATTGGCCGCGCCGATGCCGGCGCGTCCGTTGATGTACTGGCCCCATGCCCCGCGCCGGCCCTCGCCCGCCGCGGCCACCGGACCCAGCACCGCCCGCATGTCGTGCTCCACGCTCAGGCTCACGGTGTTGGCGAAGTTGACGAACGAACCGGTGAAGACGATCGCATTGGGCGTCAGCTTCAGATACACGTCGTTGGCCGCGTACGTTACCTTCGGGGTGATGTAGAGCGCCATGTTCGGCGTAAACGTCACCGACGAGAACGTGCCGCTGATGCCGCCGTCAGCGTGCACCACGTCGTATTGCGAGGTCGGCAGGTAGATGCCCGGATCGACCAGGAACGCCAGGGTGCCGTCCAGGGTCGCGGTGCCGCTCACGTTCAGCTGGCTGTAGCCGATGCCCGCCTGGGTGCTCGGCGTGATCTCCAGCGCCAGCGTGCCGCCGGCCCCCTGGGCGTAGTTGCCGGCCACCGTCAGGATGCCGATGCTGCCGCCCGGCATCACGGTGCCGGTCGTATTGCTCACGTTGCCGCCGATCGTGCCGTGGCCGCGCAGCATGCCGCCGGTCACCGTCACGTCGCCGGCCACTGAAGCGCCCGGATGCGCGGCATCACCGATCTCGAGCATGCCCGCAGTCACCGTGGTGCCACCGGTGTAGGTGTTCATGCCATTGAGGATGATGGTGCCCGAACCCTGCTGCACCAGGCTGCCGCTGCCGCTGATCGCACCGGCATAGGTCGCGGCATCGGCGTTGTCGAAGACCAGGACACCATTGTCGAGCACCGCACCACGACCCAGCCTGGCGCCGGTACCGCCGATGCCGACCTGCAGCATGCCGGCGGAAATGGTCGTCACGCCCGCATAGGTGTTGGCTCCCGTCAGCGTCAGCGTGCCCGTGCCGAGCTGGCTCAGCCCGCCGCTGCCGCTGATGATGTTGCCGAACGTCACGTTGTCGGAATGATCGAAGGCCAGGATGCCGTTGTCGGTCACGTCGCCGGTGATGGAACCGGTCGTGCCGCCGTCGCCGACCTGCAAGGTGCCGGCGCTGATCGTGGTGCCGCCGGTGTAGGTGTTGGCGCCGGTCAGCACCTCGCTGCCGCCACCGATCGCCAACCCGCCGCTGCCACCGATGATGCCGGCAAAGGTACTGCTGGCGTGGGTCAAGGTCAGGCTGTTGGCGCCCAGGTTCACGTTGCCGGTGCCCGACAGCGTGACGATGTTCTGGCCCGCGCTCGAACCGGAGATGTCGAAGATACCGCTCCCGTACACCGTCACACCCGACGAACCGGCGATGCTGCCCGAGCCGCTCAGGGCGAGCGTGGCGAGTCCGTAGATGGTGGTCGCACCGGTGTAGGTGTTGACGCCCGACAGCGTGGCGGTGCCGCCGTTGCCCAGTCCGGTGCCGACGGAAAGTCCGCCGCTGCCACGGATGACACCGGCGAAGGTGCCGCTGGAGTGCGTCAGCGTGAGGGTGTTGCCTCCCAGGTTCACAGTGCCGCTGCCCGACAGCGACACGATGCTCTGGTTGCCGTTCGAGCCGGAAATATCGAAGGACCCGTCGTCGTTCACGCCCGAGGAACGGGCGATGCTTCCCGAGCCGCTCAGGGCCAGCGTGGCGCCACTGTTGATACCGGTCACGCCGGTATAGGTGTTGACCCCCGTCAGCGTCAGCGTGCCCGTGCCAAGCTGGCTCAGGCCGCCGCTGCCGCTGATGATGTTGCCGAATGTCATGCTGTCGGAACGATCGAAAGCCAGCGTGCCATTGTCGGTCACGTTGCCGACAATGGAGCCGCCCGTGCCGCCGTTGCCCAGCTGCAGCGTGCCCGCACTGATCGTGGTACCGCCGGTATAGGTATTGGCGCCTTTCAGGACCGTGGTGCCGGTGCCTTTGAAATTCATGCCGCCAACCCCACCAATGACTCCGGTCAGCGTGTCCAGGTTGCCGCCGTTGTCGAAAGTGCCGTTGCCGACCAAGTTCATGTCCTGGGTGAGATAGGTCGTATAGATGGTCAGCAACGTGCCGCCATTGAAGTTGACCGCGTAGAAGCCGAGTTCGCCGCCGGTTTTCGGGACAGGCGTGGTGACCTGCTGCCCGGTGACGGGATCGATGGTGACGATGAAGCTGGTAGGCGCGGTGGCAGAAATCGCCAGGGTGCCGCCATTCAAATTCCAGCCCATGCCACTGGCATTGTTGCCGCTGACGGTCCAGGTGGCGCTGCCCGTTTCCTCGAGTGTGCCGAAGCCCTGGTATTGCGCCCCCGTACCGACAGTGCCGATATTGAAACTGCTATCGGTGGCACCCCCCAGGGCCAGCGTATCGCCGCCGTTGGTGGTCCCGCTGGTGCTGACGACATTGCCGCTGATGATCGATCCGGCCTCAAGGGTCAAGGCGTTCCCGCCACCGGACAGCTTGATCGCATCGGCCTGTGCGCCCTGGGAACAGGCACTGCTGCAAGCCGCATAGCCGCCGGCAATGGTGCCGCTGTTGTAGATCTTCGTGTTGCCCTGGGCAATGACGCCGACACCACCCGCGCCAGCCACTCCCCTGAATATACCGGTGCCACCCTGGCCCCCATCGCCACCGGTGATCGTGCCGCTGTTGGACAAAGTGCTGGTGGTCGTCACGTCGTTCCGGATCAGCACACCCGTGCCGCCACGGCCGCCGTTGCCACCACTGGCGCCGCTGATGCTGAGACCGGCACCAACGCCGGGATTGCCGACATCGCCGCCAGTACCGCCATCGCCGGCGGCGATCGTGCCGGTGTTGGTCAAGGTGACGCCCGTTCCCACCACGCCTGCAGCGCCGTTGCCGGCGTTGCCACCGATGCCGCCGCTGCCTCCCTGCCCGCCGTTGACACCGGCGCCGCCATCACCACCGTGGCCACCGTTACCGCCGGCGCCACCGTAGATCTTGCCGGCATTGGCCAGGGTGGCATCGCTGCCCACCACGCCAGCGGCACCGTTGCCGCCGTTGCCACCGTTGCCGCCGTTACCGCCGTTGCCACCCGCACCACCGGCGCCGCCGCTACCGCCTGCACCGGATGAGCCTACCGAGTAGATCCTCCCTCCCGGCGCGGGGGCGCCGACACTGCCCGCGTTGCCATAGCGACCCCGGCCGCCGGCTGCACCGCCGCTGCCGCCGGCACCACCGGCACCACCGGTGCTGCCATACCCGCCACTGCCACCGGCACCGCCTGAAATCGTGCCTGAATTGGTCAGGTCAAAGTAACTGCCCGATACCCCATAGCCACCATCGCCACCCGTGCTGCCATTTCCGCCAGCGCTGCCTTTGCCACCCTGGCCACCCTTGCCGCCGGTGCCCCCGGTGCCGCCGTTGCCGCCGTCACCGGCCTGGCCGCCATCGCCGTCAGTGCCGCCGTTGCCACCTGCAGTACCACCCGCGCCGCCCGTGCCGCCCGTGCCGCCCGTACCGCCCGTGCCGCCTTTACCGCCAGAGCCTCCGAGTCCACCTTGGCCTCCGAGTCCACCGTGGCCACCGGTACCGCCGGCACCTCCGGCAATCCCGGCATTGTTGATCAGCGTGAAATGGGCGCCTCCCACGCCGACGCCCCCGGAGCCTCCGATGCCGGCATTGCCGCCATGACCGCCCGTGCCGCCGGTGCCACCCAGACCGCCGGTACCTCCGTGACCGCCGGTGCCGCCCGTGCCGCCCTTGCCGCCGTCGCCGCCCAGCAGGCTGCCGTCACCACCCGCTCCGCCGGTGCCACCGCTGCCGCCTTTGCCGCCGGCGGCGGCCGTAGCGCCCGCGCCGCCGGTGCCGCCGGCACGACCGTCACCACCGTCGCCACCACCACCACCCGTACCACCGGAAATCATCCCGGTGTTGGTCAGGGTGAAGAAACTTGCATCGACCCCGTAACCGCCACTGCCGCCGGAAGCGCCGGTGGATCCCGCGCCCGCATTGCCTCCGGCGCCGCCAGCGCCGCCGGTACCGCCGAAACCCCCGGTACCGCCAATCCCGCCCTGACCGCCCGATTGGCCATAGGATTTGCCGCCGAAAACGTTGTTGGAGGTATAAATGGCATAGCCTTGGCCACCGGTACCACCGGTACCACCGGTGCCACCCGCACCGCCGACGCCTCCGATGCCACCCGTTCCGCCCTGGCCACTGTCTCCCCCTTGACCACCCGTGCCGCCATCGCCACCGGTAATCGTGCCGGCATTGGCCAGGCTGAAGTAACCGCCCAGCAGACCCGTGCCTCCATTCCCGGCCTGGCCGCCCGCGGCACCGGAACCACCATCGAAGCCGTCGCCGCCGGCGCTGCCGGCACCACCGACGCTGCCGAGTCCACCGCTGCCGCCGATGCCGCCCACTTCGGTCACCGTGCCAAAACCGGAGCTTCCGGTACTTCCAGTGCTTACACCGATGCCGACAGCACCGTTGCCACCGGTACTCCCCTTGCTGCCGAGGCCGCCCGAGCCACCCGAACCCCCCAGCCCGCCCTGGCCGCCGATAATCGAGTCACTGCTCAATAGCTGGTATGCGCCATTCACTCCCGATAGCTGGTAGCCAAAAGCCCCCCCGACACCACTGAACCCAACCGCACCGTTGCCACCGGCAGCCAACACGCCACCGGCGCCCGCGGCACCAGATGGACCATTGAGGCCGTTGCTGCCCGTGGAGGATGCAAGCGTTTGCGCCGCCCCCGCGGGGGCGGCCGGCAACAACGGAAGCGCCAGTGCCAGGGCGATCGCCGCGGCGACCGTGGTCAGGGAGGTCGGCCTGCGCCGCGCGAGCCGTGTCTCGCCCGCACTTGAGGCTTTGCCCGCGGCGCTGCCCAGCTCGGAGGCCACCTGGACAACCCGTTTGTCGCGATTGAACACCAGTCGGTAGGCGTGATTCATTGCTTGTTCCCCCTGAAATCCCATGTGCAGGCATGAAGGCCCGTGGGCCGTCTGCCAGAAAGTTTCGTCACCCCACCAAGCGCCGACCCGCGGGCGTGACTCCTGCTGGAAGGTGGTTGTCATCGAAGATCTGGACGAGTCAAGCGGCGGGTTGTTCTTGCCGGTATCGGGCTCGGTTTGTTGCAGGCGCAGGCAGCGCAAGGTTCCGGGTGAACGCACTGCAGGAGGCTGCCGATGGCCACGGCGGCCGACGTGACAGTCGTCCGGGCAAGTGAAGGGGCCGAGTTCGGCAATCCGGTCCATGCGCTGTGCACGTGCACGGTGCCGGATACGCGACTCCTAGCCCGTCGGCAGGTCGTGTTCATCCAAGTTGCCCCCTGTGGATGCGTCAGCACCCCATGCCCCATTCCATCCACGAGGCAGATGCAGCCGCACCTGCGCTGACCAGGCTTTCGCCCAGTCAGTACCTCATTGCCTTGCCGACGAAATCAGGCCCGTCATGGGCCCAGCGGAGGCCCGGCCGGACTTCCGCGGATCGAATCGTTGCTTTCCCCTGTCACACCCGGCACAACCCTGCCGGGGTGAAGAACCATTCCCTGCGATGAGTATAGTTAATGTCACTCACATCACAATAGTCGTCCGCGCTGATCGCGGCAGCCTGTCGAGGACCACAGTGACCGAACTGAAAAAGGCCTGCGCATGGCGGGCCTTTTTCGTGGTTGCCGAGAGGTGGATCACCAGCGATAGCGCACCTGCAATGTGCCGTCGTTGTCGTGGAAACTGCTGCCCCAAGCGCCATTCCAGGACACGCTGGTGTCCCAGCGTCCGTGGTGGTAGTTCACGCCCGCACCCGCATTCATGGCATGCGACGGCATGCGCTGGCCGGTCACCGTCTGCGTGTAGCCCAGGACCGTCTGGTCCATCTGCCCCGCACCGGCGCCGCGCCAGCCTTCCACGCCCGCCTGCACCCACGGACGCCATGCGCCGGCGTCCGTATCCAAACGGATACCGGTCGTGTAGTGGCCCTGGTGCTGACTCCACTTGCCCAGCGCCAGCGACAGGAAGCCCGCGCCGGTTTCCTGCGCGGCGTCGTAGCGGCTGTTGACCTGGTCATAGCCGACGTACGGCGTGATGCCGTAGCGGCCCCAGCCCAGGGTGTAGGACGCGCGGACCGCCGTGGCGTTGTACATGCCGTGGGTGGTGGAGGTCGCCAACAGGCCCAGCAGCGGGATCGAGCGTTTCGTGTGCGCGTTGATGCGGCCCACGCCGAAGCTCACCGCCAGACGCCAGCCGCCATTGCGCCAGATGCCGTAGGCGAAGCCGCCGATCGGCTTGGACTGCACGTTCATGTCCGCGATGCGGGTATGCGCGGTGTCGCCGGTCAGCGCCACGCCGATGGTGCCGCCTTCGCCCACCGCCGTGCCCACGCCCGCGGCCACGCCCTGCTGCATCAGGTGCGCCGCGCCGATGCCGGCCCGGCCGTTGACGTACTGGCCCCAGGCCCCGCGCCGGCCCTCGGCGGTCGCGGTCACCGGGCCCAGCACCGCCTGCATGTCGTTCTCCACGCCCAGGCTCACCGTGTTGGCGTAGTTCACGTAGGAGCCGGTGAAGACGATGCCGTTCGGCTTCAGGTACAGGTACACGTCGTTGGCCGCGTAGTTCACTTCCGGGGTGATGTAGAGCGCCATGTTCGGCGTAAACGTCACCGACGAGAACGTGCCGCTGATGCCGCCGTCAGCGTGCACCACGTCGTATTGCGAGGTCGGCAGGTAGGTGCCCGGGTCGACCAGGAACGCCAGGGTACCGTCCAGGGTCGCGGTGCCGGCCACGTTCAGCTGGCTGTAGCCGGTGCCCGCCTGGGTGCTCGGCGTGATCTCGATGGCCAGGGTGCCGGCCGCGTCCTGCGTGTAATTGCCGGCGACGGCGAGGATGCCGGGGCTGCCGCCCGGACGCACCACCGCGCCCTGGTTGGTCACGCTGCCGCCGATGCTGCCGTGGCCGGCCAGCATGCCGCCCAGCACCATGACGTCACCGGACACCGACGCACCCGGATGTGCGGCATCGCCGATCTGCAGCGTGCCCGCGGCGACCGTGGTGCCGCCGGTATAGGTGTTCACACCATTGAGGATGATGGTGCCCGAACCCTGCTGCACCAGGCTGCCGCTGCCGCTGATCGCACCGGCATAGGTCGCGGCATCGGCGTTGTCGAACACCAGGACACCATTGTCGAGCACCGCACCACGACCCAGCCTGGCGCCGGTACCGCCGATGCCGACCTGCAGCATGCCGGCGGAAATGGTCGTCACGCCCGCATAGGTGTTGGCTCCCGTCAGCGTCAGCGTGCCCGTGCCGAGCTGGCTCAGCCCGCCGCTGCCGCTGATGATGTTGCCGAACGTCACGTTGTCGGAATGATCAAAGGCCAGGATGCCGTTGTCGGTCACGTCGCCGGTGATGGAACCGGTCGTGCCGCCGTCGCCGACCTGCAAGGTGCCGGCGCTGATCGTGGTGCCGCCGGTGTAGGTGTTGGCGCCGGTCAGCACCTCGCTGCCGCCACCGATCGCCAACCCGCCGCTGCCATCGATGATGCCGGCAAAGGTACTGCTGGCGTGGGTCAAGGTCAGGCTGTTGGCGCCCAGGTTCACGTTGCCGGTGCCCGACAGCGTGACGATGTTCTGGCCCGCGCTCGAACCGGAGATGTCGAAGATACCGCTCCCGTACACCGTCACACCCGACGAACCGGCGATGCTGCCCGAGCCGCTCAGGGCGAGCGTGGCGAGTCCGTAGATGGTGGTCGCACCGGTGTAGGTGTTGACGCCCGACAGCGTGGCGGTGCCGCCGTTGCCCAGTCCGGTGCCGACGGAAAGTCCGCCGCTGCCACGGATGACACCGGCGAAGGTGCCGCTGGAGTGCGTCAGCGTGAGGGTGTTGCCTCCCAGGTTCACGGTGCCGCTGCCCGACAGCGAGATGATCCACTGGTTGCCGGTCGAGCCGGCGATGTCGAAGGTTCCGTTGTCGACCACGCCCGAGGAAGCGGAGATATTCCCCGAACCGCCCAGGGCCAGCGTGGCGCCGCTGTTGATAAGGGTCACACCGGTATAGGTGTTGCCCCCCGTCAGCGTCAGCGTACCCGTGCCCAGCTGGCTCAGCCCGCCACTGCCGCTGATGATGTTGCCGAACGTCACGTTGTCGGAATGGGCGAAGGCCAGCGTGCCGTTGTCGGTCACGTCGCCGACGATGGAACCGCTCGTGCCGCCGTTGCCCAGCTGCAGCGTGCCGGCGCTGATCGTGGTGCCGCCCGTGTAGGTATTGGCGCCGGTCAGGGCCGTGGTGCCCGTGCCCTTCTGCACCAGGGCGCCCGTGCCGCTGACGATACCGCCGAACGTCATGCTGTCGGAACGGTCGAAGGCCAGCGTGCCGTTGTCGGTCACGTTGCCGACGATGGAACCGGTCGTGCCGCCGTCGCCCAGCTGCAGGGTACCCGCGCTGATGATGGTGCCGCCCGTGTAGGTGCTGGTACCGGTCAGGACCGTGGTGCCGCTGCCCTGTTGGACCACCTGGCCGGGGAAATAACGGCCCACGGGCGCATAATCGCTGATGTTCCCGCTGAACGTCAGGGTGTCCGAGCGGTCGAAGACCAACGTGCCGCCATCGCTCACATTGCCGACGATCGAACCACTGGTGCCGCCATTGCCCACCTGCAATGTGGCCGGATCGTAGATTACGGTGCCGCCGGTATACGTGTTGTCGCCCGTGAGAATCAGCGTGCCGCCGGTGAAGTTCGGGATGAGACCGGCATAGACGACGCCTCCCTGCTGCGTAAGACCGCCGCTTCCGCTGATCACGCCACCGAAGGTGACGGTGTCGGAGCGGGAGAACATCAGTGTGCCGTTGTCCACGACATCCCCCGTGATCGAACCGCTGGTAGCGCCCAGGCCCACTTGCAGCACGCCCGAACCAAGGATCGTACCGCCTGTGTATGTGTTGTTCCCGGTGAGGATCAAGGTGCCACTGCCGGATTGGTTGACGACCACCTGGCCGTCGCCGCTGATCGTGCCGTAATAGACCCCGGACCCGGAGTTATAGTTCTGCTCGAAATCCATCACCGGCGTGGCATTACCAGATGGCGCAAATACGATGTTTCCGGTGATCGTGGAGGCGCTGCCCACCCTACCCCCGGAGACGCTGCCCACCAGCGTGCCGTCGGTGATCGTCCAGTTCATGCCCGCGCTGGTGATGCCGGTGAGGGTCAAGGTGCCGGCACCGGTCTTTTCGTACTGGTTGAAACCGTAGTACTCCGTGCTGCCGCTGTAGCTCGTCGGCTGCGTCGACATGACCTTCGATACATCGAACGTGGCATCGGTCGCGCCGCCCATGGACAGCGTGTCGCCACCGTTGGTCGTACCGCTGGTGCTGACCACATTGCCGACCAGGCTGTAGCCGCTCTGAAGCACCAGCGTGTTGCCGCCGCCGGAAAAGTCCACGGCATCGGCACGGACCACGCCAAAGTGGATTCCACCGTCTTTCTTCTGTCCGGCCACACCGCCCGAGATGACCCCGGAGGTGATGATCGTGGAGTTGCCGACAGACAGCACGCCGGCACCTCCAGCCCCGCCAGATCCTGCCGTGGTGGTCGTACCCGCGCCGCCGTCGCCACCGTTGCCGCCGGTGATGCTGCCCGTGTTGGTGATCGTCGCGCCGCTGACATAAACGCCGGCACCGCCCGTGCCGCCGGCACCGCCCAGTCCGGCAGCGCCGTGCCGACCTGCATGATTGCCCGTGCCTCCGGAACCTCCCGCGCCACCCACGCCACCGGTGCCGCCGGTGCCACCGGTGATTGAGCCACCATTGGTCACCGTCAATCCGATGCCGGCAAGGCCCGCGCCACCGGCGCCGCCAGCGCCACCCGCACCGCCGTTGCCACCGTTGCCGCCGTTGCCGCTCGGGTTGGACAGCAGATTCAAGGCACCCGTACCACCCTTGCCGCCATCATTGCCGGCACCCCCGGTTCCACCGGTGCCGCCGATGATGGACGCCTGATTGTCCAGGGTGAGACCGCTGTCGCCGAAGACACCGAAGCCACCGGTACCACCGGTGCCGCCCGCGCCGCCGGCGCCACCGGAGCCGCCACTGCCACCCGCTCCCCCCGCACCAGCAACCTGACCGGGAGAACCGCCCTGACCGCCGTTGCTACCTGCACCACCCTGGCCGCCGGCGCCGCCCGCGCCGCCCTCGATGGTGGCCGAATTCGTGTTCGTTATCGTGAAAGTGACGCCCACGCTGGTGGCACCGTTGCCTCCGGCACCGCCTTGACCGCCAACGCCGCCCGCGCCCCCCGTGCCGCCGTTGCCGCCATTGCCATTGGTCCCTTTAGGGGCGACGCCCGCACCATAACCGGCACTGCCTCCGAAGCCACCCCAATTGCCCAGACCACCGGTGCCGCCGGCACCACCGCCACCACCGCTGCCACCCTGGATGGCACTGGATGCACCGTCATTGAGCAGGCTGGAACCCGTACCGGCGATCAGGCCGTCGCCACCATTCCCGCCAGCGCCGCCAGTACCGCCAGCCCCCCCTTTGCCGCCGGTGCCACCGTTGCCTCCGTTACCGCCACCGGCGCCACCATATCCGCCGTCACCGCCGTTACCCGCAAGACGTCCGGCGCCGCCCGCCCCGCCAGCACCGCCCGTGCTGCCGGTACCGCCCTGGATGGTTCCATGATTGATCCAATCGATGTTGCTGCCGAGAGCGCCCGTCCCGCCCGCGCCACCCGCGCCGCCCGTGCCGCCCGCGCCGCCTGCACCGCCATTGCCGCCCTTGCCGCCAGTGCCTCCGGTGCCTCCCGCGTAACTGGTGATATGTGGTCGAGCCGGTGGTTGGTTTATGGCCTGCCCCTCCCGTTCCACCGTCACCACCAAAGCCGCCATTGCCTCCGGCGCCACCCACGCCACCCGCACCACCGGATCCCGCCTGGATCAATCCTTCGTTGGTGACGGACATGTATTGGCCGAACATGCCCGCATTGCCCGAGCTTCCGGCAACGCCAGCGCCGCCGCCGGACCCGTCCGTACCGTTCCCGCCGGCACTGCCGGCACCGCCATTGCTACCGCTACCGGTAAGGGCCTTCCCGTAGCTACCCGTGGTGCCCGGGCCGCCGTTGGTTCCATCGCGCCCGGGCAACCCGATCCCGCCGTCGAGGCCAGAGGTGCCATCGAGATTCAACATTCCATGGGTGTGCAGCGACACGGAGCCGTAGAACAGGCTATTGGAGCTGTCAGTGGACAGAGAGAGCGTGCCCGCACCGGTCCAGTTCAGGGGGAGACCCGCGCTGAAGTTTGCCGGTATGGTCAACACGTCCGTGGACGAGGTGAAGGTCGTCGAGGTGAAGGTGACCGGCTGGATCAGATACGGCGGCGTGCCGGTCTCGGTGATCGTCGGCGAGCCCATGTCGAGCTGGATCGTGCTGTACGGGTTCGCATTGGCCTGGGCGACGGCCCAGCTGAAGGTACCGGTGACCGAGGTGTCGCCCGAATCACTTGCCGAGGTGACCGTGTACGTGCCCGCCCAGGCCGGCCACGCCGCAGCGCCCAGCCCGATCAGCAGCACCGTCGCACAGGCTTGCGCCAGACGGCTGCGTCGCGGCGATCCACCGGCTTGCTTCGACCCTTGACCGCCGCGTGGCCCGCGGGCCAATTCGGTCGCCACCTGCACCACGCCCAGCGCGCGGTTCCAGACCAGCCGGTAGATCCTGTTCATTTGTGTTTTCCCCTGTTGCTGCGTCCGTGCGCAGCCATGCACGTCCACGATGTGTCGCTGTGGACTGCTTCGTCACGACGACGGATACCCCACGATTCACGACCCGTTGGCCATGCCCAACGGCGATGGCAGGCCATGCGCCACCTGCAAAGACCCAACCGGACTTCTGCGGATCTACTGATGAAAGACCCCAGGCACGCCATGCATGGCCATGCCCAAATACAACCCTCATCCCTCGGGGCAAGTATTAATAAAAGTGATTCATTTCACAATGTTTTCATGGCCCGAGCCGTGCCCGTCGCCGTGAAATGGCATCACGGGACACGAAAAGGCCCGCACATCGGCGGGCCTTTTCGTACCTTGCTGGACTGCACTTACCAGCGGTAGCGCACCTGCAGCGTAGCGTCGTTGGCGTGGAAGTTGCTGCCCCAGGCGCCATGCCAGGACACGCTCGTGTCCCAGCGTCCGCGGTGATAATTCACGCCTGCGCCGCCGCTGAATGCGTTGCCCGGCAACGGGCTGCTCTGCAGCGTGCTGCTGAAACCGCCCAGCGTCTCGGTCACCGCGATCGCGCGATCCCCACGCCAGCCTTCCGTGCCGGCCCTGATCCACGGATGCCAGCCGCCCCACTGCGCGCCCAGCTTCAGGCCCGCCTGGTAATGGCCCAGATGCTGGCTCACCTTGCCGTAGGTCAGCGCCAGCAGACCCATGCCCTGCTCGGTCGCTCCGTCGTAACGGGCGTTGAGGACGTCCGCGCCGGCATACGGGGTCAGCTGCCAGCCGCCCAGCTTCGCCGTGTAATCCAGGCGCAGCGCCGCGCCGGTGTAGCGGCCATGGCCGAACGCGCTCTGCATGCTGTCCACGCCACCCAGGAAGCGCTGGGTGTCCTGGCTCATCCGGCCCGTACCCAGGCTGCCGGCCATGCGCCATCTGCCGCTGCGCCAGATGCCGTACACGAAACCGCCGATCGGCTTGGCCACCACCTTGGTCGGCGAGAGCGTGGTCGTCGCCGTGCCGCCCGCGACGGCCAGGCCCAGCACGAAGCGGTCCGTGATCGAGCGGCCGTAACCGGCCGCCGTGCCGTTGTACTGGTAGCGCGAGCCCTGGCCCAGGCCGCCGCGACCGGCGGTGAACTGGCCCCACACGCCCTGGCGACCCTGCGCCGTCGGGCCCAGGTGGCCCAGCACCGTGGCGAAGGTCTGCTCGGCACCCAGACTCACCGCGCTGGCAGCGTTGGGCACGCCGCTGGTGTACGCCCGTGCCGTCGGGTTCAGGTCCAGCAGCACGTCGCTGGCCGTGTAGGTCACCGTGCCGGTGATGTACTGGTTCAGGCCCGGCGTGAAGGAGACGTTGGCGAAGGTGCCGCTTACCCCGCCGCCGGCATGCACCAGCGTGTAGGTGTTCTTGAGGTAGGTGCCCGGGTCCATCAGGATGCCCAGCGCACCGTCCAGCGTCGCCGTGCCGCCCACCAGCAGCTCGCTCGACCCGGTGCCCGGCGTCGGGTCGGGGGTGATTTCGATCACCAGCGTGCCGTTGGCACCCTGCACGTAGTTGCCCGACACCGTCAGGATGCCGACCGTGCCACCCGGCTGCACCGTGCCGGCATCGTTGGTCACATCGCCTGTAATGCTGCCGTGCCCGCCGAGCGTGCCGCCGGCCAGTGTCACGCTGCCGTTGAGCGTGGTGCCAGGATGGGCCGCATCGCCCACTTCCAGCTTGCCGGCGCTGACGGTCCAGCTTTCGGTATCGGCGTTCGTGCCGGTCAGCGTCCAGGTGCTGGTGCCGGTCTTGGCGTACTGGTTGAAGCCGAAGAACACCGGCGATGCGCCGTAGGTCGTCGGCATCGCGCCGACCACCTGGGACAGGTTGAAGGTAGCGTTGCCGGCCCCGCCCAGGGTCAGCGTGTCGCCGCCACTGGTGGTGCCGCTGGTGCTGATGACGTTGCCCGTGAAGCTGTAGCCGGCCTGTAGTTCCAGCGTGTTTCCGCCACCGGAGAAGTCGACCGCGTCGGCCTGCACGCCGCCGCCCGTGCCGTCGCCGTTCTTGCCGCTCACTCCGCCGGCGATCAGGCCCGAGGTGACGACCGTCGAGCCACCCGTGGAAACCACACCCGCACCGCCGACACCGCCGATACCGTCGATGGCCCGATAGGCGGCGTACGCGCTGTAGGCGCTTCCCCCGTCACCACCGCTGCCACCACGAACCGTGCCGGTATTGGTCAACGTGAAGCCACTGCCACTGACACCGGCACCACCGGTGCCGCCATCACCGCCGTTTTCATAGCCGAAAGCTTCGCCCGTGTCGTAACTGGCCGCGAAACCGCCGAGACCGCCACCACCACCGGTGATGGAGCCGCCATTGCTGACGACGAAACCGGAACCGCCTATGCCTGCCCCGCCAATACCGCCATCACCGGCATAGTTGTATCCACCGCTCTTCGAATCGCCGCCAGCGCCACCGTCACCGCCGGCAATCGTGTTGCGGTTGTTCACATGGAAGCCGGACGTTCCTGCGCCGACACCCATGCCGCCATTGCCACCGGCATACCTGCCCTTGTTGGCAGCGGTAAGAGAGCTGCCGCCGAAGCTAGTGTCGATACCATGCCCACCGGTACCCCCGGTGACCGTGCCGTCGTTGGACAGATACGATGCGCCGCCCAACGAGTCGATGCCGGCGCCACCATCACCGCTGCTGAACGTGCCCAAGATGCCAAGGCCACCCGTGCCGCCCACCCCACCGGTAATCGTCCCGGCATTGGACACGTTCATGCCGTAGCCAATGATGCCGGCACCACCGATGCCGCCGTCGGTTCCATGTCCAAAAAACGCCGGCAGACCACCATGGCCGCCCGCACCACCGGTAATTGAACCATCATTGCTCAGGGTGAAATAGGTGCCACTCACGCCCGCACCACCCTCTCCAGCTTGACCACCATCGCCGCCAACGGAACTCCACCCGCCACCTTTGCCACCCGCACCGCCGTCTCCACCGGCACCACCCGTGATGACGCCACTGTTGCTCAGACTGAAGTGGCTGGCGGCAACGCCATCACCACCCGCAGCGCCGTCACCTCCTGCACCGCCGACGCCGGTTCCGTAACTGACGCCGGGGTTATAGTTCGGCGCATTGCCGTATCCGCCAGCGCCACCCGTTCCGCCGGCGCCGCCGCTGATCGTTCCGCTGTTGTACAGACTGAAGCCCTGACCTCTGACGCCGGTTCCCGCGACGCCGCCCTGGCCACCGGCCCCGGCCTGCGCCGTGCCCGATTGAGCGGAAATCGTGGCATTGCCGCCGCTTCCGCCGACCGCACCATCACCACCCAGCATCGAGCCTGCATTGGTCAGGGTCGCGTAGTAGCCGTAGATACCGTCACCGCCGTTGCCGCCATTGCCGCCGGCACCGCCCTGTGCCGAGGTCGTGCCCGAAGCCGAACCACCGGCACCGCCAATACCGCCAGCGCCACCGGCAACGGTGCCTGCGGTGACGTCGAGCGAGGATCCTGAACTCCGCAAGTCCACGGCGCGCCCACCTTGGCCTCCGGCACCGCCGGTTGACGGACTGGTGCCACCGGCTCCGGCACCGCCCACACCACCGCCGATCTTGTTGCCGGTGACGATATAGGCCGTCGAGGACGCATAAATGCCGGCACCGCCGGCACCACCGGCACCATAATTCGCCCCGCCCGCACTACCCGGCCCGCCGCCGCCGCCGTAGATCATGCCGGCGTAGTTGTG
This sequence comes from uncultured Gammaproteobacteria bacterium, assembly GCA_963817755.1. Classification (GTDB taxonomy): domain Bacteria; phylum Pseudomonadota; class Gammaproteobacteria; order Xanthomonadales; family Rhodanobacteraceae; genus Oleiagrimonas. The sequence goes on along the minus strand of CAWFPB010000002.1, from coordinate 698,576 downwards.
GATCGTGGCCGTGCTGCTGCTGGACATCGACGCCCACGCCGCCGGCACCGCCCACACCGGAATGGAAACCCGTCAGGCCATCGCCTCCTCGGACGGTACTGCCTTCGCCGACATCCAGCGCACTGGTGGTCGAGCCGTAACCGGCAGACATGCCGACACCGGTGCCACCGTCGCCGCTGCTCGAGCTTCCGGTGATCTCGTTGTAGGTGGTCGATCCCACCACCAGCTTGCCGCCGATCACGTCGGCGCCTCCGGTCAGGACCGTGCCGTTGCCATCCAGGGTCAGGGTGCCTGCCCCGCTCCAGGTCAGGTGCCCGCTGCCGGTCATGGCGCCGGTGATCGTCACGTCACTGAGCGAGGTGAAGATGGTGTCCTGGTCCAGCGAGGGCAGCGTGCCGGTCTCGGTGATCGTCGTGCCGCTGGTGAGATTGAAATCGATCGTGCTGCCCGGGTTGGTGTTGACGTTGTAGATCGCCCAACTCAAGGTGCCGGAAGCCGTCGTATCGCCACTGTCGGTGGGCGAGGTCACCTGGTAGGTCGCGCCCGCGTTTGCGCTGGCCGCCGGGATGACCGCCGCGCCCACACCGATCAGCAATGCCGCCGCACAGGCCTGCGCCAGGCGACTGCGGCGCGGCGATCCACCGACGTTGCTTGAAACCTGCCCTCCGCGCGGCGCCTTCGCATATTCCGTCGCCACCTGCACGATGCCCAGCGCACGATTCCAGACCAGTCGGTAGATCGTATTCATTTGTGATGTCCCCTGTGCTGCGTCTGTGCGCAGCCAAGCCCGTCCACGTTACGCTGCAGCGGATCGCACCGTCACGATGACGGAATCACCCATGCTTCACGTTCAAGCGGCATACCGAACAGGCTAATGCATGCCACCGTGGACGCAGAAGTCCGGCCAGACTTCCGCGGTTCTTCCGATGAACTTCTCCCCCGCATGCCCTGGACCGGGCATGCCTGCAATGTTAGCGCCGCTCTTCCATCAGCACCATGTAAAGTGAACAGGATCACAAATACTGCCCTGTTCACCCCATTCTCATCGCCTTTATACCGAGCCACCGGGCAAAGAAAAGGCCCGCACGATGGCGGGCCTCTTCGTTCTTTCCGGACTTCAATTACCAGCTGTAGCGCACCTGCAGCGTGGCGTCGTTGGCGTGGTAGCTGCTCCCCCACGATCCGTTCCACGACACGCTGGTGTCCCAGGCGCCGCGCTGGTAGCGCATGCCCAGACCACCGTTGAGTGCATTGCTGGGCAGCACACTGCTCTTGTGCACCGCTTCGAACATGCCCAGTGACTCGTTCACCGACACGGCGCGATCACCGGTCCAGCCTTCCGAGCCCAGTTGGGCCCACGGATGCCACGGGCCACGCGTGGCCGAAATCCGAAGACCCGCCTGGTAATGCGACAGGTGCTGGCGCATCTTGCCGTAGTCCAGTGCCAGCATCTGCATGCCCTGCTCGTGCACGGCGTCGTAGTGCGAGTCCAGCAGGTCCAGCCCCGCGTACGGCGTCAGCTGCCAGCCGCCCATGTCCGCCATGTACGACAGGTGCAGGGCCCCGCCGCTGTAGCTGCCATGGCCGAATGTGCTTTGCACGGTGCCCACATCACCCAGGAAGCGCTTTGTGTCCTGGCTCAGCCGGCCCTTGGCCAGGCTGAACGAGAAGCGCAGGTTGCCCGGGTGCCAGATGCCATACACGAAGCCACCAACCGGTCGCGAAACGACCTTCATGGGCGTGGCCCGCGTCGTCACCGAGCTGCCCGACACCGCCAGACCCAGCACGAACTGATCCGAGACCGCGGCGCCGTAACCGGCTGCCGTGCCGTTGCTCTGGTAGCGCGTACCCAGGCCAAGTCCACCGTAGCTGGCCGTGAACTGGCCCCACGCGCCCTGGCGACCCTGTGCCAGCGAGCCCTGGGTGCCGAGCACCGTGTCAAAGTCGTGCTCGACGCTCAGACTCACCACATTGACGCTGTTCGCATAGCCGGTCGAGAACGCCTTGCCTGTCGGACTGAAGTTCAGCAGCACGTCGTTGGCCGCGTAGGTCAGCTTTGCATTTACGTACGTGCTCAGCGGTCCGGGAATCGTCACCGTCGCAAAAGTGCCGCTCACGCCGCCGTCGGCATGCACCAGGTCATAGGTGTTGCTGCCCAGCGAATCAACCTGGAGAGCGAGCGTGCCGTCCAGCGTCGCCGTGCCGCCCACCAGCAACTGGCTCGAACCGGTGCCCGGCGTCGGGTCGGAAGTGATCTCGAGCATCAGCGTGCTGTTGGCGTCCTGCGAGAAGTTGCCGCCCACCGTCAGGATGCCCACGCTGCCGCCCGGCTGCACCAGGCCACCCGTCACCATCACGTCGCCGGTGATCGTGCCGTGGCCGCCCACGCCGCCGCCGTTCACCGTCACGCTGCCGTTGAGCACCGTGTTCGAGTGGGCCGCATCGCCGACTTCAAGCTTGCCGGCGGTAACCGTCCAGGCCTCCGTGTCGGCATTGCTGCCGTTCAGGGTCCAGGTGCTAGCGCCGGTCTTCTCATAGGTGCTGAAGCCGAAATACACCGGTGTGCCGCTGTAGGTGGTCGGCATCGCACTGACCACCTGCGAGAGGTTGAACGTGGCGTCGCTGTCGCCACCCAGGATCAGCGTATTTCCACTGTTGAAACTGATCACGTTGCCGACGAATTTGTAACCGGCCTGCAGTTCCAGCGTGTTGCCGCTACCGAAGAAGTCGATCGCGTCAGCCTGCAGATTGCCCAGAGCCGCGGGACCCAATCCAGCATTGCCGTACCCTGCGCCGGCATAGCCGCCGGCGATCGTGCCGCTGTTGATCACCGTGGAGTTGCCATAGGACACCACGCCGGCACCGCCGTAGCCACCGGCGCCCTGGATGGGGTTGTAGCCGGCTGCGTAGCCGCCGTCACCACCGTTTCCGCCGGTGATCGTGCCGCTATTGGTCAGCCCGAAACCATATCCGACGACGCCTGCAGCGCCGGATCCACCCGTACCGCCGGTCGTATAGCCATAACCCCCAGCGGCACTGCTGTTAGCCGAGCCGCCGTCACCTCCGCGGCCACCGGAAATCGTCCCGGTATTGGTCAGGGTGAAGAGCGTGCCACGGACGCCATAGCCTCCATGGCCGCCAAGGCCGCCGACGACCCAGCCCAAGCCGTACGTGTCACCGCCCTTGCCACCCGCACCACCGGTGATCGCACCATCATTGGTCGCGGTAAACATGTAACCCGCAACGCCCGTAGCACCGTACCCACCCAATAGGCCATAACTACTCGAGTTTTCATAGGCATAGCCGCCCACACCACCACTGCCGCCGGCAATCGATCCGGTGTTGGCGAGGGTAAACAAGCCACCCTGGACGCCGGCGCCACCAGCTCCGCCCCGTCCACCGGCACCGTCGTAAATGCCGCCCGAGCCATGGCCGTATCCACCCTTACCGCCAGCACCACCGTCGCCACCGGCAATCATGCTGTTGTTGGTCAGGGTGAAACCCTGGCCCTCTACGCCCGCGCCGCCGTTGCCGCCAGCGCCTCCATTGCCGCCATAGGCGTATCGATCGACTGAATATGCGTCACCGCCGGCACCACCGGCACCGGCCGTACCGCCACTGATCGTGCCGTCATTGGTCAGCGTGAAACCGTATCCGGTCAGGCCTGCGCCACCATCTCCAGCATTGCCGCCGTTGCCGCCATAGGCGTAGCCGGATTCGCCGCCCACGTAGGCGTAACCAGCGGCACCTCCGGCGCCACCGTCACCACCGGCAATCGTGCCCGTGTTGCTCACGGTGGAACCGTAAGCGACTACGCCAGCGCCGCCAGCGCCGCCCGTACCGCCGTCGCCGGCGTTGGAGCCATAGTAATAGCCACCTTCGTCATATCCATACGTGGAACCGCCGGCACCACCAACTCCACCAGCGCCACCATGGATCACGCCTCCGTTGGTCACGGTGGAGTAGTAAGAACCCACACCGAATCCGCCATCGCCGCCCGCACCGCCAACACCTCCACGGGTGCCGTAGAAGTAGTAGTTGCTAGAGGAACCGGCGAAACCGCCAGCACCGCCGGCACCGCCGACACCGCCGCTGATCGTGCTGGTGTTGGTTACGGTGGTGTTGTAGCCGGCAACGCCATTGCCGCCATTGCCGCCATCGCCGGCACCACCGCCATAAGCCCACATGGCGCCATATCCGCTGCCGCCATCTCCACCGGCACCGCCGGCACCGCCGCTGATCGTGTCGCTGTTGGTGACGGTGGCGTTGTTTGCGTACAGAGCATTGCCGCCAGTACCGCCGTTGCCGCCAGTACCGTCGTAGTAGAAACCGCCGTAACCGTTTCCGCCATGGCCACCCGCGCCGCCGCTGACCGTACCGGTGTTGGTGATGCTGCTGTAGGCGCCGGCATTCACGCCCGCGCCGCCATTGCCGCCGTTCGCGCCTGAGGAAGTGGAACTGTATCCATCTCCACCACGGCCACCGGCACCGCCGGTAATCGTGCCGCTGTTGGAAAGGTCGATCACACCACCGCCCTTTATACCGATACCGCCGTATCCGCCCGGGGAGGCATTTCCGTTGTACCCGCCCACGCCGCCGGAAATCGTGCCGGCGTTGTTGATCGTCGCGGTACCGCCGTACACGCCCACGCCGTTGCCACCGTTGTAGCCGTATCCGCCCTGAACCACACCGCCTGCGGCAACATTCAGGCCGCTGGTGTTGGTGGTGGCGGAATTGCCGCGCATGTAGACACCGACCAAGGGCCCGCCCATGTTGTAGTTGCCCGCGATCTGGGCGTGAGCCGAACCGGAACCCACCTGCAGTGTGCCCCCGAATACATAGCCCGTGCCATTGAGGGACGTGCCGTCACCAGCCAAGGTCAGAGTGCCCGTCCCCGTCCAGGCCCAGGCGAACGAGCTGGTCAAGGCGCCGTCGATGGTCACGTCACCGGTCGAGGTCAACGTGGTGGGGGTGGTCAGCTGCGGCAGCGTGCCCGTTTCGGTGATCGTGCCACCGCTGCCGAAATCGATGGTGCTGAACGGGACGTTGTTGGCATTGTAGATGGCCCAGCTCAACGTGCCCGTGGCCGATGTGTTGCCGGTGTCGGTGGTCGAGGTCACGGTGTAGGTGCCTGCCCAGGCCGGCAAGGCCGTGGCGCCCAGTCCAATCAGCAGCGCCGCCGCGCATGCCTGCGCCAGCCGGTTGTGTCGCGGCGATCCGCCGACATTCCGCGCACCCTGCGCGCCCCCCGTTGCCTTGGCGAACTCAGCCGCCACCTGGACCGCACCGAGTGCGCGGTTCCAGACCAATCGATAGATCTTGTTCATGTGGTCGCCCCTGTACGACGTTGTCGTGTTGTATGTACTGCAAGAGCCCCGTTGGGGACCCGGATTCGGTCAGCGGCGTGCCGACCCAAGGCCGACCCGCCGCTAGCCGGATTTGTGTTACCAGCGATACCGCAGCTGCACCATGGCATCGTTGGCGTGGAAGTTGCTGCCCCACGATCCGTTCCAGGACACGCTGGTGTCCCAGGCGCCGCGGTGGTAGGTGACGCCGGCACCGCCGTTCAGCGAATGGGCCGGAAGCAGACTGCTCGAGACCGTGCGAGAGAAGCCGTAGAAGCTCTCGGTCACCTGGGTCGAACGATCGCCGTTCCAGCCCTCGGTGCCCGCCTTCACCCACGGACGCCAGGCACCCCAGGTAGCGGCAAGCTGCAAGCCGGCCTGGTAGTGCGTCAGATGCTGGCTGACCTTGCTGTAGTCGAGTGCCAGTGCGCCCATGCCCTGTTCGGTCGAGGCGCCGTAGCGTGCGTTGAGCGTGTCCAGCCCGGCATACGGCGACAATGAGAAGTCGCCCAGCCTGGCCGAGTACTCCAGGCGCAGCGCCGCACCGGTGTAATGGCCGTGACTGAAGGCCTCTTCGCGCCGACCCACGGTGCTCAGGTAACGGTCCGTGCGCTGGGTCAGCCAGCCCGTACCCAGGCTGCCCGACACGCGCCAGCCGCCGTTGCGCCAGATGCCGTACACGAAGCCGCCCAGCGGCTTGGCGCGTACCTGCATCGGCGTCAGCGTGGTCGCTGCCGTACCGCCCGACACCGCCAGGCCCAGCACGAAGCGATCCGTGACCTCGTGACCGTAACCGGCCGCCGTGACGTTGTACTGGAAGCGCGAGCCCTGGCCCATGCCGCCGGTGCCAGCCAGGAACTGACCCCAGGCGCCCTGGCGGCCATTCGCCTGCGGACCCAGGCGGCCCAGCACCGCGTCGAAGGTGCGCTCTGCACCCAGGCCGACGGTGGCCGCGTAGTTCGGGAAGCCCGGCGTGTAGGCCTTGTCCGTCGGGCTGAAGTTCAGCAGCACGTCGTTGGCCTTGTAGGTCACGTTCGGCGTCAGGTAGCCGGTCAGGACCGTCGGGATCGTGACCGTGGAGAAGGTGCCGCTGACCCCGCCATTGGCGTGGACCAGGTTGTAGGTTTTGTTGGCCAGGTTGCTCGGGCCGAAGACCACGTCCAGCGTGCCGGCCAGGCTGGCCGTGCCGCCGACCATCAGCTGGCTCGAACCGGTACCCGGCGTCGGGTCGGAGGTGATCTGCATCACCAGGACGCTGCTGGCATCCTGCGAGAAATTGCCACCAACAGTCAGTATGCCGACACTGCCACCCGGCATCACCAGGCCGGACGTGACGGTCACGTCGCCGGTGATCGTGCCGTGGCCGCCCAGCTCGGCGCCGTTCACCGTCACGCTGCCGTTGAGCACCGTTCCGGGGTGGGCCGCATCGCCCACTTCCAGCTTGCCGCCCGTCACCGACCACGCTTCGGTGTCCGGGTTGGCACCGCTGAGCGTCCAGGTGCTGGAGCCGGTCTTGGCGAAGCTATTGAAGCCGTAGTACACCGGCGTGCCGCTGTAGGTGGTCGGCATCGCCATGACGATCTGCGACAGGTCGAAGCTGTCGTTGACGTCGCCTCCCAGGATCAGCGAGTTGTTGCCGCCGCCGTAATTGACCACGTTGCCGACGAAGTTGTAGCCACCCCACAGCTCCAGCGTGTTGTTGCTGCCGTAGAAGCGGATGGCATCGGCCTGCGGATTGCCCACGGCACTGGGACCGGCCCGGTCCCGGACCGTCGGCAGTCCCCGCACCTGCGTAACCACCGGCGATCGTGCCGCCGTTGATGATCATGGCATTGTCGCCATAGGCCACCACGCCAGCGCCACCGTATCCACGAGCACCCTGCACACCGGCGTAGCCACCGGCTGCCGTACCGCCTGCGCCGCCATCGCCACCGTTGCCGCCGGTGATCGTGCCGGTATTGGTCAGGTTCACGTAGTAGCCATTGACACCGGCACCACCACGACCGCCATTGCCGCCATTGCCGCCGTAGGTCGCGTTTCCGCCCGTGCTGTTGGTGACATTGCCGCCCGCTCCACCATTGCCGCCATTGCCGCCGGTGATCGTGCCGCTGTTGGTCACAGTAAGGCTGTAATGGCTACTGACGCCGTCGCCGCCGGCACCACCCATGCCGCCACTGCCGGCATGGTTACCGCGGGAGTTGCCGTTCGTGTGGCTGTCCGAGACGCTGCCGCCCGCACCGCCGGCACCACCCGCGCCAGCGCTGATCGTGCTGCTGTTGGTCAGAGTGAAATCGTAGCCGGAAACGCCGTTGCCGCCACCGCCGCCATAACCACCATTGCCGGCTAAATTTTCGTAATAGCTAGCGGCGTTGGAAACACTGCCACCCGCACCACCGGCGCCACCCGCGCCCGCATTGATGGTGCCGCTGTTGGTCAGGGTAAAGCTGTATGCGGAGCCACCTTCACCACCCCACGCATAGACGCCGGCACCACCATCACCACCATGGCCACCGTCGCCGGTATCGCTTGCAAAGCCATAACCAGTCTCGTTGACATTACCACCGGCACCGCCAGCGCCACCGGCACCCGCGCTGATCGTGCCACTGTTCGTCAGGGTGAAGGAGGTGCCATAAACACCGGCACCACCATGACCGCCATCACCGCCAGAGCCTCCAGCATTAGCAAAGGACGCGGAGCTATAGGAATCGTCACCGCCCGCGCCGCCGACTCCACCGGCGCCCGCACGGATCGTACCGCTGTTGGTCAGGGTGAATGAATAGCCGGAAACACCGTAGCCACCCGAGCCGCCATGCCGCCATTGCCGCCGCTGATGCCGCTCCAGCCGTAGCTGTAGCTATTCGAAACGCTACCACCCGCACCGCCGTTACCACCGGCACCGGCGCTGACCGATCCGCTGTTGTCCAAGGTGAATGAATGGCCGGACATGCCATCGCCGCCATCGCCGCCATGGCCGCCATCACCGCCGTAGCCGCCTGCCCATTGAGTACTGTAGAGGTTTCTGGCATTGCCACCGTTACCGCCAGTACCGCCCGCACCGGCGCTGACCGTGCCGCTGTTGGTTACGGTGAAGACGTAACTTGCAGAACTGCCGCCGCCGGCAAGACCGTAGACACCGGCACCGCCGCTACCGCCGTAACCGCCATCACCGCCGTAGGCTCCCCCTACAGACTCCGCATAAGCTCCGTAACCACCATCACCGCCAACACCGCCACTGATCGTGCCGCTGTTGGTCAGGGTGAAATCGGCGCCGAGACTACCGACGCCCCAGCCACCCGAGCCGCCGCTACCACCCGAACCCGCGTGGCTGCCGAATTGGGCGTAACCGGAAGCACCGCCGGCACCGCCGGTTCCGCCGTCACCGCCGCTGATGGCGCCACTGTTGGTGACGTAAAATGGATAGACCCCTGAGCCACTTCCGGACGGGTTGAAAAAGTTGTAGGGCGCTCCCGTGACACCCGCACCACCGGAACCGCCACCGGCACCGGCACCGCCATGCGCGGAACCTCCCGTGGAATTGGCTGCGTACCCTCCCTTGCCGCCGGCACCGCCCGTGCCGGCACTGACCGTTCCACTGTTGTCCAGGGTGAAGTCCACGCCCGCGACCGCAAAGGCACCGCTACTGCCCATACCGCCATTGGTACCTGAACCGGAAGTAGGATCATCCGCGCCGTTGAAACCGGCCATGCCGGTTCCACCGCCGATCGTGCCGCTGTTGGTCAGCTTGAAATGAAAACCGAGTACGCCGAGGAAACCCGTACCCGAGTAGATCGCGCCCGCGTTGTCGATCGCGGCCTTGTAAGCAGCCACGCCTCCGGAGAGAACCGATCCGCCCGCCCCCGTCGAAGAACCCTGGACCACACTGCCCGAAGCGATATTGAGATAGCTGGTGGACGTCGCGCCATAGCCGCCCGCCTGGATGCCGAACGAACCATCGCTTCCCGCGATGTCCACGCTGCCCGTGCCCGTACCCACGTCCAGCGTGCCGCCGTTGAAGTAGGCGCCGCCGGTCATGGACGTGCCGTCACCGGCCAGGGTCAGCGTGCCCGTACCCGCCCAGTTCAGGCTGCCGGCGCCGGTCAGCGACGCATCGATGGTCACATCGCCGGTCGAGGTCAATGTGGTGCTCTGCGTCAACGCCGGCAGCGTGCCGCTCTCGCTGACGGTCGTTCCACCGGAAAGGTTGAATTGGATCGTGCTTCCCGGGTTGTTGTTGGCCTGGTCGATCGCATGGCTCAAGGTGCCACTGGCCGTGATGTCACCGCTGTCAGTGGTCGAGGTCACGGTGTAGGTGCCGGCCCAGGCCGGCAGGGCCGAAGCACCCAGCCCGATCAGCAATGCCGCCGCACAGGCCTGTGCCAGTCGGCTGTGCCCTGGAGTTCGTCTGACGCTGGCGGTGCCCTGCACTCCGCCACGCGGCGCCTTGGCAAATTCCGTTGCCACCTGTACCACGCCCAGCGCGCGGTTCCACACCAGCCGGTAGACCTTGTTCATTGCCCTACTCCCTCGAACTGTTTTCCCAATGTCTCGAAATTCCTTGAACGCGCAGGCCGTCATCGAGGTCGGCCTGCGCCTCCTGGCATGACTACCCTGTCACTTACCAGCTGTAACGCACCTGCAGCGTGGCGTCGTTGGCGTGGAAGTTGCTGCCCCACGATCCGTTCCAGGACACGCTGGTGTCCCAGGCGCCGCGGTGGTAGGTGACGCCGGCACCGCCGTTCAGCGAATGGGCCGGAAGCAGACTGCTCGAGACCGTGCGAGAGAAGCCGTAGAAGCTCTCGGTCACCTGGGTCGAACGATCGCCGTTCCAGCCCTCGGTGCCCGCCTTCACCCACGGACGCCAGGCACCCCAGGTAGCGGCAAGCTGCAAGCCGGCCTGGTAGTGCGTCAGATGCTGGCTGACCTTGCTGTAGTCGAGTGCCAGTGCGCCCATGCCCTGTTCGGTCGAGGCGCCGTAGCGTGCGTTGAGCGTGTCCAGCCCGGCATACGGCGACAATGAGAAGTCGCCCAGCCTGGCCGAGTACTCCAGGCGCAGCGCCGCACCGGTGTAATGGCCGTGACTGAAGGCCTCTTCGCGCCGACCCACGGTGCTCAGGTAACGGTCCGTGCGCTGGGTCAGCCAGCCCGTACCCAGGCTGCCCGACACGCGCCAGCCGCCGTTGCGCCAGATGCCGTACACGAAGCCGCCCAGCGGCTTGGCGCGTACCTGCATCGGCGTCAGCGTGGTCGCTGCCGTACCGCCCGACACCGCCAGGCCCAGCACGAAGCGATCCGTGACCTCGTGACCGTAACCGGCCGCCGTGACGTTGTACTGGAAGCGCGAGCCCTGGCCCATGCCGCCGGTGCCAGCCAGGAACTGACCCCAGGCGCCCTGGCGGCCATTCGCCTGCGGACCCAGGCGGCCCAGCACCGCGTCGAAGGTGCGCTCTGCACCCAGGCCGACGGTGGCCGCGTAGTTCGGGAAGCCCGGCGTGTAGGCCTTGTCCGTCGGGCTGAAGTTCAGCAGCACGTCGTTGGCCTTGTAGGTCACGTTCGGCGTCAGGTAGCCGGTCAGGACCGTCGGGATCGTGACCGTGGAGAAGCTGCCGCTGACCCCGCCATTGGCGTGGACCAGGTTGTAGGTCTTGTTGGCCAGGTTGCTCAGGCCGAAGACCACGTCCAGCGTGCCGGCCAGGCTGGCCGTTCCGCCGACCATCAACTGGCTCGAACCGGTACCTGGCGTCGGGTCGGAGGTGATCTCGAGTACCAGCGTGCTGCTGGCGTCCTGCGAGAAGTTGCCGCCCACCGTCAGCATGCCCACGCTGCCGCCCGGCATGACCATGCCGGAGGTCACATCGACATCACCCGTGATGGTGCCATGGCCGCCCAGTGCACCGCCGTTCACCGTCACGCTGCCGGTCAGCACGGTTCCCGGATGCGCCGCATCGCCCACTTCCAGCTTGCCGCCCGTCACCGACCACGCTTCGGTGTCCGGATTGGCACCGTTGAGCGTCCAGGTGCTGGTGCCGGTCTTGGCAAAGCTATTGAAGCCGTAGTACACCGGCGTGCCCGTGTAGGTGGTCGGCATCGCCGTGACCATCTGCGACAGGTCGAAGCTGTCCTTGCCGCTCCCGCCCAGGATCAGCGTATCGCCACCATTGTTCGTGCCGCTCAGGCTGACCACGTTTCCGACGAAACTGAAGCCTGGCTGCAACTCCAGCGTGTTGCCGCCGTTATAGAATTCCACCGCGTCGGCCTGCGGATCGGGGAGGGCAAACGCTATCTGGATGTGGCCCGCACCCTGGTAGCCGCCGGCAATGGTGCCGGCGTTGACCACCGTCGAACCGCCGTATGCAGCCACACCGACACCACCCATGCCGGCGTAGCCCTGGCTCGCGTTGTATCCGGTCGCGCTACCGCCATCGCCGCCGTTGCCGCCGGTGATCGTTCCGGTGTTGACCACCGCGATATTGCTTCCATCGACGCCCGAGCCTCCGTTGCCGCCCATGCCACCGGTGTTGGATCCGTAGCCTTCGACGGCCGTGCTGGCCGCATTGCCGCCATTGCCGCCCATGCCGCCGGTGATGGTGCCGCTGTTGATCAGGGTGAAACCGGCACCATGGCCGCCCAGAACGCCGGCCCCACCATAACCACCATAGCCGCCATGGAGATTGTTCAAGCTGTCGGCCGCATCACCGCCATTGCCACCAGCACCACCCCGGATGGTGCCGCTGTTGTTGACGTAGAAACCGTTGCTGTTGTTGATGGCACTCGGAACCAGACCGTAATTCGGACCTCCCCGGCCGCTGTAATTCCCGCTGATACCGGCGCCGCCGAAGCCACCGAACGCAAACTGTGCCGAGTAATGGTTGCCCGAGGCCATGCCGGCATTGCCGCCATTGCCGCCGGTGATCAGACCGCTGTTGTCCAGGCTGAACCCGGGGCCGGCAATACCCATGCCGCCATTACCGCCGGATCCGAAGTGGCCAGACCAGTTGCCGCCATAGCCGTTGCCGCCGCTGCCGCCGTTGCCGCCCTGCACCGAGCCGGTGTTGGTCATCGTGAAATAACCGCCCGAAACGCCCGAAGCGCCATAGCCACCCAGGCCGCCATAGCCAATCGGGGAGGTCCCGTTCATGCCGCTGTCGCCGGCGGCCCCGCCGGCGCCGCCCTGGATCGAACCCTGGTTGTCCAGCATGTTGAGACGACCGGCCACGCCGACACCGCCATGCCCTCCGGACCCTCCATACCCGCCATTGGCAGTATGGGGCACGCTACCGCCCTGGCTGCTTCCGCCCTGACCGCCGTTGCCGCCGGCGCCACCGGCAATGGAACCGGTATTGGTCAAGGAATAGACATACCCGGTGAAACCGCCGCCACCGTAGCCACCGTAGCCGCCATAACCGCCACTGGTTCCCTGGGTGTTGCCATTGGCATTGCCGCCCGCACCACCCTGGCCGCCCGTGCCGCCGCTGATGGTGCCACTGTTGCTCAGGGTGTAGGCGTACCCGCTCACGCCCGTGCCGCCGCCGCCACCCCTGGCACCTTGGCCACCATGTGCGGAATTGCCCTTGGCATATCCGCCGGCACCGCCCTGGCCTCCCGCACCGCCGCTGATGGTGCTGCTGTTGGTCAAGGTGTAGAAGAATCCGTTCAAGCCAAAGCCGCCGGAGCCGCCCGAGGAACCGCTGCCGGCGATTGCTAAGGGCCCCTTGGCGTAACCACCGACGCCGCCCTGACCTCCCGCGCCACCCGCGATGGTGCCGCTGTTGGTCAGGGTAAAGACGTACCCGTACAATCCCGTGCCGCCATAACCGCCGTCACCACTCCGGCCGCCCGATGCGTAGGTATCACCGTTTGCATAGCCACCAGCAGCGCCCAGGCCGCCTGCGCCGCCGCTGATGGTGCCGCTGTTGGACAACGAGTCGAAATGGCCGTAGACGGCCCTGCCACCCGAGCCGCCCGAACCTCCATAGCTGCCGTAGGCGTAGTAACCGTAAGCGTTGCCGCCGGCACTGCCTTGGCCGCCTGTGCCGCCGCTGATGGTTCCGGTATTGGTCAGTGCGTGCACCGATCCGTAGACGCCGAAACCGCCCATGTTGCCGGAGCCGCCATGGCCACCGTACCCATACGTGCCGGGGCTGCCGGTACCGTTGCCGCCGGCACCGCCCTGACCGCCTGCACCGCCGCCGATGGTGCCGCTGTTGTCCAGGGTGTAGGCATCGCCCGAGAAGCCGAAGCCGCCCATGCCGCCATAGGCACCGGAGCCGCCGTGGACATTGCCATTGCCGCTGCCGTTGCCACCGGCACCACCCTGGCTGCCGTCACCACCAGTGATGGAGCCGCTGTTGGTCAGGGCATAGGCATATCCGTAGATGCCTGCCCCGCCGGACCCGGCACGGCCGCCATTGGCGCCATTGCCGGAGCCATTGCCCGACCCGGCATAACCTGCGCCGCCGTCACCACCGGCGATGCTGCCGTCGTTGCTGATGTAGTTATTGCCTGCATTGATGACGGCGACACCGTATCCGCCGTTCTGGGCCGGGCCTCCTCCCTGCGAGGCATAGCCACTGCCGCCCCGGACGGCGCTGCCCGCTGAAACACCAAGGTAGCTGGGCGTATTCGCGCCGCTGCCGAACATCCCGACACCCAGTTTAGCGGCATTGTTGCCCGTGACCTGCACGCCGGCCGTGCTGCTGCCCAGCTGAAGTCCACCGCCATTGAAGCGGGCTCCACCCGACAGGGACGATCCGTCTCCGGCAAGGGTCAGGGTGCCCACACCGGTCCAGATCAGGCTGGCACTGCCGTTCAGGGTTCCGTCGATGGTGACATCGCCGGTGGAAGTGAAGATGGTGGCATAGGCCAACGCCGGCAATGTGCCGGTTTCGCTGATCGTGGTGCCGCCGGAAAGGTTGAACTCGATGGTGCTTCCGGAACTGTTGTTGGCGCTGTTGATCGCCCAGCTCAGGCTGCCATTTACAGTCCCTGTGCCGTCATCGGTGCTCTGGGTCACCGTGAAGGTGCCGGCCCAGGCCGGCAGTGCCGTTGCACCCAGGCCGATCAGCAGCGCGGCGGCGCAGGCCTGCGCCAGGCGGCTGCGTCGCGGCGATCCACCCACGTTGGACGAACCCGCCACGCCGCCGCGCGGCGCCTTGGCGAATTCCGTGGCCACCTGCACCATGCCCAGCGCGCGGTTCCACACCAATCGATAGATCTTGTTCATGTACTGCCCCCAGTATTGAAATCAAATATGGTGCTGCGCCCCAGCCATCCGGCACGGGCGCCAGAAAGTGTCGGTGTCTAGACGATGCGAACCTTGTTCACGTTGGCCTGCGGATTGCGCCAGAACGCGTCGCTCTCGAAACGCTTGAACACGTCCGGCGGCAGTACCGTCTTGCGCTCCACCGCGGCGATCTTCGACCGCACCGTGTGCAGCCCCGGCGTGCCCGCCTTCTTGTCGAAGGCTTCCGCGTCGTATTCGATGTGCTCGAAGTCGTGCTCGTAGGCCGGCTCGCCGATGAAATCGTAGATGGCCTTCACGGCCTTGGCCGGTGCGCTCACCAGCGTCTCGTACTGCACCAGCATCAGCTTGTCGGCATGCGCGCCGAAGAAGGCTTCCTTCAGTGCGTTGTAGGCATAGCCGACCATGCCGTCGCCCTTGGCCACGCCGTCGGCACGCGTGTACACCGTGCCGCCGACCGTGTAACCAAAGATCGAGGACGGCTGGAATACATTCTTCTGGATCAGGCGCTCGATGCTGTCGATCACCCACGGCATGTGCCGCACGCAGGCGATCACCTTCGATTCGGGAAACAGCTCGGAAACAACGTTCATGCGCGCGCACCAGGCGCGACTGGTGTCGAACACCACGTCCTCGGAGCAATCGGCGTAGTAGTTGTCGACCACGCCCGCCAGCACGCGACGGCGCTTGTCGTCATCGATGAACACGGAGAATTCGTTGCGACCGCTCATTTCGGCCAGCAGCGTGCCGACCAGTCCGGCGACCGGACCGCTCATCCCGGCCTCGAAACGCGGGTTCTGCCGCAGAATTGCGGAAAGCAGCGTGGAACCCGAGCGCGGCAGGCCCGAGATAAAATGGAATTGCGGCATGTTCCCCCCGTTTCACTTCCGATGCGGCCGTGCATGCGGCCAGCAGCCGATGCGACCCCCTCCGTAATGAAATTCCGAGAACCCCATCACGGTGCGCTTGAGAAGTCTAACGCGAATTTTGCATTTGTTCACACTTCCTTTACGGGCAATCCGGCATTCGGTACCGCCCCCCGGTCACCCGGTCGCGCATCTCGAGATCGCGGGCCGTGAAGATCTCCGTCCAGCCACTGTGCTCCAGCAGTCGACGCACCGCCGGCCCCTGATTCCAGCCATGCTCGAGAAGCAGCCAACCCCGGTCGAGCAGGTGAACTCCTGCCTGTGCCGTGATCACGCGGATGGCCTCCAGCCCGTCTTCCCCGGATGCCAGCGCTGCGGGCGGCTCGTGGCGCAAGTCGCCCTGCTGCAGGTGGACGTCGCCCGCTTCGATATAGGGAGGATTGGAAACGACCATGTCGAAACGGTGACCGAGCAACGGCGCGCACCAAGACCCCTGTGCGAACTCGACATTGGCGATCCCCAGACGGGCAGCGTTGGCTCTCGCCACGTCAAGCGCCTCGCCAGACCGGTCGGTGGCCAGCACCCGGGCTCGCGGCCGCTCGCGTGCCAGGGCCAGGGCGATGGCCCCGCTGCCCGTACCCAGGTCGGCCACGGCGCACGGGGCATCGTCGGGCAGACGCTCCAGCGCAAGCTCGACCAGGAGCTCGGTCTCCGGACGCGGGATGAGTGTGGCCGGCGTGACCACCAGGTCCAGGCTCCAGAAACCCTGGCGCCCCAGGATGTAGGCCACCGGCTCGCCCCCTGACCGGCGCTCGACCAGCGCCTGGAATCGCCCCACCCGGTCCGGGGGAACCGGATCGAGCGCATGCGCGAACAGCCAGGCGCGATCCACGTCGAGCGCATGCATGAGCAGCCGCTCGGCATCGATGCGCGATGCCAGACGGCGGGCGGCATCGGCCAGCACGTCGCGGACAGTGGGATTGGGGCTCATGCTCAAGGGCCTGGTTTGAACGATAGGGCAGCCATGCATCCGTACCGCGAGCCGGCGCGTACCGCAGTGTACTTGCCGTCCATCCCCGAGGCCCACCCGCATGCCATCCCGCATCCCCACCTTCCTGCGCCTACTGGCCGCCGGCCTGGTCACGCTGGCGCTGACCGGATGCGAGGCCGTCTTCTTCAGCGCCGTCAACGCCACCGCACGCGACCGCGGGCTGCAGGTGCGCACCGGCATCGAATATGCACCGCAACAGGATCTTGCGCTGGACGTGTATGCCCCCCGCCATGCCCGGCACGCACCGGTGGTGGTGTTCTTCTACGGCGGCGCCTGGCAGGACGGCAAGCGCCAGTGGTACCGCTGGGCCGGCAAGGTGCTGGCCGAACACGGACTGGTGGCGGTGGTGCCCGACTACCGCAAGTATCCGCAGGTGAAACTGGACGGTTTCATGCGCGATGCCGCCCGCGCCGTGGCCTGGATCCATGCCCACGCCGCACAATTCGGCGGCGATCCCGCGGACCTGTTCCTGATGGGGCATTCCGCCGGCGCGCACATCGGCGCCTTGTTGAGCACCGATGCCCGGTGGCTCGAGCAGGTCGGCATGCGGCCGGACCACCTGCGCGGCTTCATCGGCCTGGCCGGTCCCTACGATTTCCTGCCCCTGCGCAAGCCGGTCTACATCAACATGTTCGGCGCCACCCATGCCCGCCAGGAACAATCGCAACCGGTGGCCTTCGTGAACGGCAACGAGCCGCCGATGCTGCTGTTGCAGGGGGGAGACGATTCGCTGGTGGCGCCGGACAATGCCCTGTCCCTGGCTGCTGCGCTGCGCAGGCGCGATGAGACCGTGGTCGACCATGTCTACCCCGGAGTCAGCCATGCCGGCCTCCTGCTGTCGCTTTCGCGGCCGTTCCGTTCCCAGGCGCCGGCCCTGCGCGACGTGCTGGCCTTCATCGACGCGCACAGCACCGAACCGCGTCGACCGCCCGGCGCTGCATCGAGCCATCCCGCTCCCGGATTACACATCTCACAAAATAATTGATTACATCTTTTTCATAGTTTCAAGCTATTATAATTGGGATGAATTTGCGAGACCTCCGCTATCTGGTGGCCCTGGCCGAGCATCGCCATTTCGGCCGCGCCGCCGAAGCCTGCTTCGTCAGCCAGCCCACGCTCTCGACCCAGATCCGCAAACTGGAGGACGAGCTCGGCGTGACCCTGGTCGAACGCGCCCCGCGCAAGGTCCTGCTGACCGATGTCGGCCGCGAGATCGCCGACCGCGCCCGCGACGTGCTGCACGAAGCCGACCAGATCCGCGCCATCGCGCGGCGTACCCGCGACCCCGAATCGGGCACGGTGCGCCTGGGCATCTTCCCCACGCTTGGCCCCTATCTGCTGGCGCACGTGCTGCCGATCGTGCGCGAGACCTTTCCGCGGCTGGAACTGCTGCTGGTCGAGGAAAAGACCGAGGTGGTGTTGCAACGCCTGCGCGAGGGCAAGCTGGATGCCGGCATCCTGGCCCTGCCCCTGCACGAGGACAGCCTGCACGTGGAGTTCCTGTTCGAGGAACCGTTCCTGCTGGCCGTTCCCGACACCCATCCACTGGCCAAGCGAAAGCGCCTGCGCATGGACGACCTGGCCGAGGAGCACCTGCTGCTGCTCGAGGACGGCCACTGCCTGCGCGACCAGGCGCTGGAAGTGTGCCAGCTGGCCGGCGCCGGCGAGCGCGCGGGCTTCCGCGCCACCAGCCTGGAAACGCTGCGGCAGATGGTGGCCGCCGGTGTCGGCATCACGTTGCTGCCGACCCTGGCCGTCAACCCGCCCGTGGCGCGCGTGGAACACCTGAACCTGATCGAATTCACCGGCCACCCGCCGCACCGGCGCGTGGCCATGGTCTGGCGCAAGAGTTCGGCCATGCACGGGTTCCTGCTGCGCCTGGCCGATGTGTTCCGCCAGCTCCCTCCGGCGTTGCTGGATGCCCACACCACGGCCCGCCTTGCCCGCACCCGAAGCCCTTCCCCGGGTGAATCCGCATGACCCCGACGACGGCGCGGCGACGAGGAACGGAACATGGATAGGCTTGGTCTATCTACTTCATCAAGACAATCAATTTTTCCGTGAGCCCCGCGCACGTTAAGCTTTCCGCAAGCGGCGGCACGCCCAGCGCGTCGCCGGGTTTCATCCACCCAAGTCCTACCACGAGGTGCATCATGAGCAATCTGAAAGGCTCCAAGACCGAGCAGAACCTGAAGGACGCCTTTGCCGGCGAATCCATGGCCAACCGCCGCTACCTGTATTTCGCATCCAAGGCCGACGTGGAAGGCTTCAACGACGTCTCGGCCGTGTTCCGCTCCACCGCGGAAGGCGAGACCGGCCACGCGCACGGCCACCTGGAGTATCTGGAGGAAGTCGGCGATCCGGCCACCGGTCTGCCGTTCGGCGGCACCGAGGCCAACCTGAAGTCCGCCATCGCCGGCGAGACCCACGAGTACACCGACATGTACCCGGGCATGGCCAAGGACGCCCGCGAGGAAGGTCACGACGAGATCGCCGACTGGTTCGAGACCCTGGCCAAGGCCGAGCGCTCGCACGCCAACCGCTTCCAGAAGGCGTTGGACGAGCTGCAGTAAATCCGGCAACCCGCACGCGGCTCCGGCCGCGTGCGGCGTTCCTTGTTCCTGCCGGCCGTGCGGCCGGCGCGCATCGTCGACACGCAGGGAGATCCACATGGCCGAGGAAACCCGCAGCACCCGCGAAGGCAACCTGGAAGCACCCACGCGCCATCCGCTGGACTGGATGAGCGAAGACTTCTGGGACCAGGAGGCCCTGGACGCCGAACTCGAGCGCGTGTTCGACATCTGCCACGGCTGCCGCCGCTGCGTGAGCCTGTGCCATGCCTTCCCGACCCTGTTCGACCTGATCGACGAGTCCGAGACCATGGAGATCGACGGCGTCGACAAGGCCGACTACGCCAAGGTCACCGAGCACTGCTACCTGTGCGACCTGTGCTACCAGACCAAGTGCCCGTACGTGCCGCCGCACGAATGGAACGTGGACTTCCCGCACCTGATGCTGCGCGCCAAGGCCGTGCAGTTCCGCCGCGACGGCGCGCCGTTCAAGGCCCGGGTGCTGTCCAACACCCGTACCGTGGGCAAGCTGGCCTCGATTCCGGTGGTGGTGCAGACCGTCAACGCCGCCAACAAGTCCAAGTCTGCTCGCAAGCTGCTGGAGAAGACCCTGGGCGTGCATCACGAGGCACGCGTGCCCGAGTACCACACGCCGAGCGCACGCAAGCGCATGAAACACCTGGACGGTGCCGGCGAAGCCGTGCCGGCCGGCCGCACCACCGGCAAGGTCGCCATCTTCGCCACCTGCTACTGCGATCATTCCATGCCCGAGGCCGTCGAGGACCTGGCCAAGGTGCTCGAGCACAACAAGGTCCCGGTGCGCATGGTCGAGCGCGAGAGCTGCTGCGGCATGCCCAAGCTGGAACTGGGCGACCTGGAGACCGTGAAAAAGTACAAGGAGGAGAACATCCCGGTGCTGGCCAGGATGGCCCGCGAAGGCTGGGACTTCACCGCCGCCATCCCCTCCTGCGTGCTGATGTTCAAGCAGGAGCTGCCGCTGATGTTCCCCGACGACGCCGACGTGGCGCTGGTGCGCGACCACTTCTTCGACCCGTTCGAATACCTGGCCGAACGCCACAAGGACGAGAAGCTTTCCACCGATTTCACGCAGCCGCTCGGCAAGGTGGCCTGGCAAGTGGCCTGCCACCAACGCGTGCAGAAGATCGGCCCGAAGACGCGCGAGATCCTGCAGCTGGTGCCGGACACCGAAATCGTCACCATCGAACGCTGCTCCGGTCACGACGGTACCTACGGCGTCAAGCGCGAGACCTATGCCATCTCGCGCAAGATCGCCCGTCCGGTGGAGAAACGCGTCCGGCAGGCCGAACCCCGACACTTCACCAGCGACTGCCCGATGGCCGGCAACCACATCGCCCACGGACTGGACGACAAGCCCGGCAACGAGCACCCGGTGAGCCTGCTGCGCAAGGCCTACGGCATCTGAACAAGGCAGGAACTTCGTAAGACAAAGGGCGGTTCCGAAGCCCCTGTCCAGTCCGGTCTACGACCCGAATCCCGAATCCCCCATCCCCAATCCCGTATCGCCATGAAACCACTCACCCAAGACGACCTCTACACCCTCGAAGCCTATGCCCGCGAACGCGCTGCATTCCGCGAGCGCGTCCTGGCGCACAAGCAAGCGCGCAAGGTGCACCTGGGCGAGCACGTCACGCTGCTGTTCGAGGACCGTTTGACCATCCAGTACCAGGTCCAGGAGATGCTGCGCGTGGAGCGCATCTTCGAATCCGAAGGCATCGCCGACGAATTGGGCGCCTACAACCCGCTGATCCCGGACGGCGCCAACCTCAAGGCCACCATGCTGATCGAGTACGGCGACCCCGAGGTGCGCAAGCGCGAACTGGCGAAACTGCGCAACATCGAGGATTGCATCCACCTGGAAGTGGAAGGCGCCGGCCGCACCACGGCGATCGCCGACGAAGACCTGGAACGCAGCAACGAGGACAAGACCTCGGCCGTGCATTTCCTGCGCTTGGAACTGGACCCGGACATGATCGCGGCCTGGAAGAACGGCGCCACGGTCCGGCTGTCCTGCGACCACGAGCACTACGTCGCCAGCGTGGTCCTGGAAGAGAAGCAGCGCCAGGCGCTGGAAGCCGACTTCGACTAGCCCGGGTACACCCGGCCAAGCCCCCGACCGGTCATCGCCATCCCCCTTGTCGACAGTTTCCCGCGTCCCGTCGCCGCAATCGTGCGCGCAGCGTCGCGCCTAGATGCCGCGCCCGGGTTGCAACCTGTCGTCGTCATCCAGGCAGCCATCCCCGCTCAGCGGATCGTTCGCGGAATCGCGGGGGCGAACTGCCGCACCCATGAACTCCCCTCGGCGCCACAGGATCGCGGCCTCGAGCAGTTCGACCCCGTTGTCCAGTTCCAGCTTTCGCTTGATGTTCTCGCGGTGGCTCTCGACCGTTTTCACGCTGACGGAAAGCTGCCGGGCGACGTCCTTCGTGCCCAGTCCACCCCCGACCAGCTGGAATACATCGAGCTCGCGTCTCGACAATGGCAGGGAGGGACTTTCAATGGTCTTCTTGACCCCGCATCGTTGCCAGTTGCCGCAATCGCATGCACAACTGTGGCGGCAGTGCGCCACATCCTCAAGCAGCGTGACCAGCTCGGGGCCGTTCAGGCAGATACGCAACAGGCCGCAAAGCCCGAACGCGTGCCTCGCCTGGGCATGACTGGTATGGGCGCGTGCCCACAGCACCAGGATACGGCAGCGCCATCCACGTTCCCGCAGGCATGTCCGGATGGCATCCACGAAGCCGGGCTCGACGATGAGGACATCGGGCGGCCCGTGCTGCTCGCCATGGACCAGGAATGCATCCGGCCCCTGCACGCAGGCCAGCTCACTATGCTCCATGCGGCCGAGCATCCCGCATAGACCTTCCTGCAGCAGCAGGCTGGACGTGACCAGCAGGAAACGGGTGTTCCCGCCGCTCTTGCCAGGCACCGGAGCCTTGTCGGCACCCGGGCGACGTGTTGGATACAAGCGAATGCTTCCCATAGATGCCCAGTGCTCGTGTGCGACCTGACAGCCATCCTGGGCAGCTCATTATCTGCCAACTCCTGGTCAACCTCACATAGGGGATTCCCCGATAGGACCATGCGTCAGCTTGCCGCATGATGGTGCGAGCGGCGCACCGAAGCAAGACGCCGTGCTGTTCCACAGGGGATTCTTGAGGTGTTGGACATTTCCCAACTTGCCATCTGGCGAGAGCATCGGCCCGTCCTGCATGACGTCAACCTGCATGTCCAGTTTCCGGGGCTGCTGTTCCTGGTCGGACCCGGCGGTAGCGGCAAGTCTTCGCTGCTGCATGCCCTGCGCGGCGAGCAACGACCGGAACACATCCGGGTCCGGGGAAACATCGCCCTCGGCTCAAGCGGTCGTTCCGGACCACCGTGCAGCATCGTGCACGTTCCCCAGCATTTCGCACTCGATGAGCAAGCTCCGCCGGAATTGCAATTGTCCGACCTGCTCGCGTGCCCGCCTGATTATGTCTGGGCATGGGTTGCACGTCACAACCTCGACATCTCGCCTTCCGCGCTGCGTCGTCCTGCCTATTCGATTTCACGCAGCCAGCGGCGCGCACTGGGCGTGCTCGCCCTGCTTGAACAGGAAGGTGCGTTGTATCTGGTCGATGAACCCACGGCCGGTATCGATGGCGTCGAGCTGGACGCCGTGCGTGCGCGCCTTGCCGCACTTGTACTGCGCGCCACGCTGGTGGTGGCCACCCACAACCGTCGCGACTGCCTGACGCTGGGCGGGTATACCGCACTGCTTGCCGGAGGCCGTATCTGGGAGACCGCACCTTCGGATCGCTTCTTTCGCCACCCGTCCACGCCACTTGCCCGAACCTACGTCGCTACCGGCAACTGCATCGTCGGTACCCCGAAAGACGATGTGCAAACGTCGGTCGAGGGGTTGTGGTGGCTGGACAAGACCCCGCTCTGCGGGATGAGTCGCCCGGGACTGATGGACGACCTGGAAACACAATTCCAGGAACTCGCCGACAAGGGGGTGACGCAGCTTTTCTGCCTGGAGGAAAAGTGCCAATACCCCGTCGAGCGCCTACGCGCGCTGGACATTGCCCACTACCACTTCCCCATCGCCGACATGGGCGTACCGACGTTTTCCCAGGCCGTGGACATCTGCCGGCTGACCTCGCCGGAAATCGATGCCGGCAGGGGCGTCGCCCTGCACTGCCGCGGCGGCCTGGGGCGTACCGGCACCATGCTCGCCGCGATCGGAGTGTGGCAGGGCCATGCCCCCGATGCTGCGATCGACAGGGTTCGTGCAATAAGACCACACGCCATCCAGACCGAGGTCCAGCTCGGATTCATCCACGATTTCGCCGATCGCATCCGCGACTGGCATTGACCCCCCAAACCATAGGTAATTGAAGATGTCGCTTGATAAAGCTCTAAATGAAGCCCAAAACCAGATTCCCGAATGTGTCGCCGCCGGCTACGTAGACATGGTCAGCGGCATGCTGCTCGGGGTGAAAACCGTCGACTCCCACCCCAGTGAAGTGCTGGACCTGGTCGCCGCCACAACCGGCGACCTGTTCCAGGGAAAGAACGTCGTCGCCATCGAGCAGATGTTCAACAAAACGCGTGGGCTGCCGGACAGCAACCACCACTACTTCAATGAAATTGTGGTGTTCTCGACCAACCTGATCCATGTCTTCATCCGCTCCAAGCGCAACCCGGATCACGCCGCGGTGTTCGTGTCCAGGGTCTCCGCCAACATCGGCATGGTCCTGGTGAAGGCGCGTGCGGCCATGACGTCGGTCGAAGCGGCGGTCTGAACCATGCACGGGTGGCGAACCGTCCCGATGCGCAGTGCCCATGAGCTTGGCGCGGACCCGTCCATCCCGGCACCCTCATCGTCTCGGAATTCATGACGATGAGGGCGCCAATTTCACGTCAGAACCGCCTGCGGCGGCGCATTGCGTGCCTCCACTTCTCCGAAGACGATGCCAACGCACTGCGGTCCCTGCTCGGCCTGCTCGACCCCTACCTCAAGCAGGAATGGACAGTCGTGGCGCCCGAGCAGGCCCACCTTGTCCTTGCGCGCATGGACACCACCGACCTGAAGCTCGATGTATCCGCGGGTACACCGGTCATCGCATGCGTACGCCGTCCCCGACAACACGACGGGCCGGCCATCCACCGACCGCTGCGCGCATCGGAAATCCTGGCCGTACTGAACGAATTCGAAGTAGCCGCTGACGATGTCGCAACGATGCCGGTTCCTCCGCGGTCCGGCAGCGATTCGACGACCGTGCAGGCATGGCGGCTCCGGTTCTGGCCACTGGATTTCGAGACCTATCCGCCGGCATGGCAGCAGATGATGGCCGCCCTCTCGGCCCGCAGCATGTCGCTGCAGGAGCTGACCCGCTGCACCGGCATCCACCGCTCCGAAATCGACCGCTGCATGCAGGTACTGCAGGCATGCGATGCGCTGACGGAGTCCTCCTCCACCACGCCCTGCGAACTGCCACCGGCCCGATGGCGGCATCTCATTGCGGGCATCGGACGAAAACTGGGATTCAAGGCTTGAACAGTCAGACCGCCAAAATCGCCTTCATCGGTGAGCCGGGATCCGGCAAGACCACCTGCATCGGGGCTCTCAGCGAAATCCCCCCGGTCAGCACCGACGTCGGCTGTACCGATGAACTGGCCGCGATCAAGGAGACCACCACGGTGGCTCTCGATTACGGCGAGCTGCCACTGGATGACGGCTCCCGATTGCTGTTGTACGGCTTGCCGGGCCAGGCGCGTTTCCATTTCATGTTCGATGTCATCCGCGAGGGGCTTCTGGGCATCATCGTGCTGGTCGACGGCACATCACCAAGGGCCGCCGAGGGACTTGAGGAAACCCTGCAAACCTATGTCCGGGAGTTGCGAAGCCATCCTTGCGTGGTCGCCATCAACAAGCTCGACGAAGCACCCCAGGCATTGCGGGAGCGCTGTCTGCAGCTGTTGCGCGATCATCATGTGCCCGCCCCGGTGAACGTCATCGATGCCCGGCGCAAGGCGGACATCGTACGCATTACCGGACTGCTGCTGACCATCCGCAAGTACGCCGGCCAGCATGCCGGGGAGGCCGAGCAAGCATGAAACTGAGCCCCGCCGACCGCGATGCATGCATGCAGGAACTGAAACAGCTCCGGGAGCGTTGCCGGGGGGTGCAGGCCACGATGCTGGCCCTGCGGGACGGGCGCTCCTTCGCCCACCTGGCATCCAGTTCGATGGACATGGACAAGTTCGCGGCCATGAGCAGTTCGCTGGTCGCCCTGGGCGACACCATGTTGCGCGAGCTTGAAGCCGGCACCCTGGATCATGTCCTGGTCGACGGCAGCCGCGGCAAGCTGGTGGTCTCTAAAATTCCCGGGATTGGCGGCCTGCTGATCCTGGCCACCCTGGCCGAGGCCAGGACCCGTCCGGGCATGGTTCTTGGCTATTCCCGCACGTGCGCGGCGTCCATCGGCGAAGCGCTGCGCAGTGCCCGTGACATCGCTTGAGCATCAACGCACCGTACAAGGCGCCCGTTGTCAGCCGTACCTCAGCAAGGCATGCAGCGGCGCATCGGCGAGCCAGCGCTTGCGACCCGCCAAGGACTCCAGCTCGATCACGACAGACGCCCCGCAAAGGTCAGCTCCCAGCATTCGCATGAGCTCGGCCGCCGCGGCCAGTGTGCCGCCGGTGGCCAGCACGTCGTCGATCAGCAGCACGCGCTCGCCTTCGCGCACGGCATCGCGGTGCACTTCCAGCCGGTCGCTGCCGTACTCAAGGGCGTAATCGACGCCCACCGTCTCGGCGGGCAGCTTGCCGGGCTTGCGCACCGGCACGAAGCCGGCGCCCAGGGACTGCGCCAGCGCGGCACCGAAGATGAAGCCGCGCGCCTCGATGCCGCACACTGCACCGATGCCGGCCTGGCGCCAGGGTTCGGCCATGGCCCCGATGCATTGGCGCATGGCACCGGCATCGGCCAGCAGCGGGGTGATGTCCTTGAACCGGATGCCCGGTTGCGGAAAGTCGGGGATGTCGCGGATCAGCTCGTGCAGTGCGTGCATCGTGAAGCAGGCTCCATGGCGCACCTGGCGGCACAAGCCAAGAAAGGAAACGGGGTCAGGATGTGGCAGGCAACGTGTGGTCGCCCCAGTCCGGATCCTCGGCCGCGACTTCGCGGGCCTGGACCAGGCGTGCTTCGACCTGCCGCACGACCGGCAGCGCCGCCTCCACGCACGAATCGGGCACCGAGACGTGGATGAAGTCGCGCGCGGGCAACTGCCCGACGCCGCCGATCAGCTGCTCGCCGGCGATGAAGGCGGGAATTTCCTCGTGCTCGAGCGCATCCTTGACCAGATGCGCGTCGATCACGGATTCGGCGCGGTAGACGATACGCATGGGTTCAAGCTACTCGCGTGGCGACGGACCTGCAAGGGCCTGCATGCACGCCGGAATCGACCCCGCAGGGCCCGGCTGCGCTACACTTGGCTGCTTTGCCGCACCCGAATTTGAGAGCGCCCGATGGCGAGCGAAACCGCACCCGTACAGCACTTCATCCGCCAGATCGTCCGCGAGGATGTCGAGTCCGGCCGCCAGCCGAACGTCCGCACGCGCTTCCCGCCCGAGCCCAACGGCCACCTGCACATCGGCCACGCCAAGGCGATCTGCCTGGACTTCGGCATCGCCGAGGAATTCGGCGGCCGCTGCAACCTGCGCCTGGACGACACCAATCCCGGCAAGGAACTGCCCGAGTACGTGCAGGGCATCCAGGACGACGTGCACTGGCTGGGCTTCGACTGGGCCGAGCTGCGCCACGCCTCGGACTACTTCGAGGTGTTCTACCGCGCCGCCGAGAAGCTGATCGCCGACGGCAAGGCCTACGTCGACGACCTGGACGCCGAGAAGGTGCGTGAATATCGCGGCACGCTGACCGAGCCGGGCCGCAACTCGCCCTTCCGCGAGCGCTCGGTGGAGGAGAACCTGGACCTGTTCCGGCGCATGCGCGCGGGCGAGTTCGCCGACGGCTCCAAGACCCTTCGCGCGAAGATCGACATGGCCGCCGGCAACATGAACCTGCGCGATCCGGCGATCTACCGAATCCGCAAGCTGGCCCACCAGAACACCGGCGATGCCTGGCCGATCTACCCGATGTACGACTTCGCGCATTGTCTTTCCGATGCGCTGGAGGGCATCACCCATTCGTTCTGCACGCTGGAGTTCGAGGACCACCGGCCGCTGTACGACTGGTTCGTCGACCAGGTCGACCTGGCCGGCCATCCGGAGCTTTGGCAGCCGCTGGTCGAGGCCGGCATTCCCACTGCGCCCAGCAAGCCGCGCCAGATCGAGTTTGCGCGCGGCAACCTGACCTACACCGTGATGAGCAAGCGCAAGCTCACCGAACTGGTGCGCGAGGGCCTGGTCGACGGCTGGGACGATCCGCGCATGCCCACGCTGTCCGGCGCACGCCGCCGCGGCTTCCCGGCGCAGGCCCTGCGCGCGTTCTGGGAACGCATGGGCGTGAGCAAGCAGAACAGCAACATCGACTTCGGCGTGCTCGAGGCCTGCGTGCGCGAGGAGCTGGACGCCCGTGCGCCACGCCGCATGGCGGTGCTCGATCCGCTCAAGCTGGTGCTGACCAACCTGCCCGAGGGCCACGAGGAAACCATCGAGTTTCCCAACCATCCCAAGGACGAGCGCTTCGGCACGCGCGAACTTCCGTTCTCGCGCCAGGTGTGGATCGAGCGCGGCGATTTCGCCGAAGAGCCACCCAAGGGCTTCAAGCGCCTGGTCCCGGAAGGCGAAGTCCGCCTGCGCGGCGTCGGCATCATCCGCTGCGACCAGGTGGTGAAGGACGAGGCCGGCGAAGTGACCGAACTGCGGTGCACTCTGGACCCGCAAACGCGCCCCGGCGGAAGCGACGTCAAGCGCAAGGTCAAGGGCACCATCCACTGGGTCAGCGCCGCACATGCGGTGGAAGCCGAGATCCGCCTCTACGACCGCCTGTTCGAGGTCGAGAACCCGGGTGACGAGCGGGACGGACGAAGCTTCAAGGATGACCTCAATCCCGAGGCCAAGCGCGTCGTGCGAGGATTCGTGGAACCGGCTGCCGCCGACGCCGAGCCGGAAGCGCACTGGCAGTTCGAGCGCACCGGTTATTTCGTCGCCGACCGCCACGACCACGCGCCCGACTGCCCGGTGTTCAACCGTACCGTCAGCCTGCGCGACACCTGGGCCCGCAAGACGCGGTGAGCGAAGACGCGCGCCATCGCCTGCTGGCCTGGTGCCGTCCGGGTTTCGAGCCCGAATGCGCGCAGGAGCTGTCCGAGCTGGACGGCCGGGCGGGCGGAGGCGGATATCCGCGCGCGGTCCGTGGCGACGGTTTCGTCCAATTCGTCAGTCTGGACCCCGATGCCGCCGCGCGATTGCTCGAACAGGCCGGGCCGCACGGCCCGATCTTCGCGCGCCAGTTGCTGCACGGCATCGGCGGCGTGGAGGAACTGGACCGCCAGGACCGCCTGGCCCAGCTGCTGCCGATCATCCAGGCCGATCCGCGACGCTGGTGCGACGCCTGGGTCGAGTCCGCCGACGGCGACGCCGGCCGCGAGCTGCGCGCACTGTGCCGCGCGCTCAATGCCGCCCTTATCGCGCGCATGAAGCGCGAGAAACTGATCGACCGCGCCTCGCCTTGGCGACTGCACGTGGCCCTGCTGTCGCCGACTCGCGCCCTGGTGGCGGCGACCCACGTCGAACGCAGCGCGCCCTGGCCCGGCGGCATCCCGCGCCTGCGCTTCCCACGTGAGGCACCCAGCCGATCCACGCTGAAGCTGGAAGAGGCCTTCCTGACCCTGCTCGATGCATCCGAACGCGAGGCCTGGCTGAAGCCGGGCATGACCGCAGTCGACCTGGGTGCTGCGCCAGGCGGCTGGACATGGCAACTGGTGCAGCGCTCGATCCACGTTTCAGCCGTGGACAACGGTCCGATGGACCATGCACTCATGCAGAGCGGCCTGGTCGAGCATCGCCGGGAGGACGGCTTCCGTTTCCGACCCGGAAAGCCCGTCGACTGGCTGGTATGCG
The DNA here is from genome assembly GCA_963817755.1 of uncultured Gammaproteobacteria bacterium. Classification (GTDB taxonomy): domain Bacteria; phylum Pseudomonadota; class Gammaproteobacteria; order Xanthomonadales; family Rhodanobacteraceae; genus Oleiagrimonas. The sequence goes on along the minus strand of CAWFPB010000002.1, from coordinate 669,396 downwards.
ACATGGTCGAGCAACCTCGCCGCGTGGCCGCGCGCATTGGCCTTTGGCTGCGCGAGGGCTGGTGCCGGCAGGCCGTGTTCAACCTCAAGCTGCCGATGAAGAAACGCTACGAGGAGGTTCGGCTGTGCCTGGACCGGGTGCGCGGGGAGGCCGCCCAGCCGCTGGATCTTCGCGCCCGCCAGCTGTACCACGACCGCGAGGAAATCACGGTGTTCGCCCGCCGTGCGTGAACGTCGCAGAACACACCGCCTCGGGTACCGGCAACGGGATTGGGTACGATGCACATCCACCCGTTGCCCGCCATGGAATGCCTTGCCGTGAGACGCCTGCGCGCCCTGCTCCCCCTGCTGATGCTGCTGAGCACCGGCGTGGTGCTGCTGGCAGGTGGCATGGGCCGGTACCTTGCGCCTGCCCACCTGGCCGCCGAACACGCCGCACTGCTGCAAGCCGTCGACGCTGATCCGTGGATGTCGCGACTGGCCTACATCGGCCTGCTGACCGTGGTCACCGCGACCGGCTTTCCCATCAGCATCCTGGTAATCATCGGGGGTGGACTGGTGTTCGGAGAACTGCAGGGCACCCTGCTGTCCTCGATCGGACTGCTGCTGGGATCGCTGCTGCTGTTCCTGGCCAGCCGCTACGCCTTCGCATCCGGCAGCCGCACGGCTCCGGGCCTGGCCGGACGCCTGCGCCACGGATACGCCAGGCATCCCGTCAACTACACATTGTTTCTTCGATTCGTGCCGGTCTTTCCGTTCGGCGGGGTAAGCGTGGCGCTGGCCTGGTTGCGCTGCCCGCTCTGGCTGTTCGTGAGCGCGACCTACATGGGCGGCACCTTGATGCTGATCTTCGAGACCGCGATCGGCGCCGACCTGAAGCGCAACCTGCAGAGCGGAAGAGCCTTCGGCTGGCAACTGCTTCTGGACCCGCAACTGCTGTTGCCGCTTGGCGCGCTGGCACTCCTGGCCCTGCTACCGGTGATGATCCGGCAGTTCCGGAAGCCGGCCGGAAAACGCAGCGCAGACGATGCGGGCGATTGCTGAGGCATCCCATGTCTGCGCCGGACCCGCTACAATCGGCCCGTCGAAACGCCACCGGTTGAGGGGGCGATAGTGCCTGGTCGCGTCATTTCACGCATCAGAACATGGTGGCGCCGGGCGTCGCTGATCCAGCGGCTGGTGCTGGTCGCCCTGCTGCCTTCGGCCGTGTCGACGGTCCTGCTGGCGATCCTCCTGACCCGCCATCAGGTGCATTCCATGCGCTCGATGATCCGCTCGACGGCAGCCGCCTATGTCGCCCAGGCCGCCTCGGTAGCCTCCGACCCGATGCGAGAATCCGACCAGGATGCGCTGCAAAAGCTGGCTCACGCCATCGGCAACCTTCCCCACGTCAGTCGGGTCACCATTCGCGACGCCAGCGGGTCCGTTGTCGCGCAGGCACACAACCCCAAACTGGACAACGGAAAACCGGTGCGCCTGCGCCAGGACATCGTCGACCACCATGGGGACAACAGCCTGCTCGGCTCCCTGCAGATCGACATCGACTCCGAGACATCCCTTCTCGCGCAACACACCAACATCATCGACACCCTGCTCTGGCTGAGTGTCGCGATCCTGCTCGCGATCGTACTGAGCTGGCAGCAGGCACGCTGGATCAGTGCGCCGCTGCGTCGACTTTCGGTCGCCATGCGCGGTCTGGGAAATACCAACCACCCGGTTTCGGTGGAAGTCACCGACGAATCGGAGATCGGCGATCTGCAGCGCGGCTTCAACACCGCTGCCTCCACGCTGTATGAACTGCATCGCAGCATGGAACAACGCATCGAGGAGGCCACGCAGGAACTGGAACACAAGAACACCGCGCTCGAGCAGGCCAGCAAGGCCAAGGCGCGCTTCCTGGCCGGAGCCACCCACGATCTGCGCCAGCCGCTGTACGCACTGACCCTGTTTTCCTCGGCTCTGGCAGACAACGAGACCGATCCCGAGCGGATCGACCGCATCTCCCACGTGCAGCAGTGCATCGAGTCGCTGGATCGCCTGTTCGGCGAGCTGCTGGACCTTTCGCGCCTGGAAGCCGGCGCGATGCAGCCGGAACTGCGCGATTTCCCGCTCGACGAGGTGTTCCAGGAAGTCAGCCGCAATTTCCGCATGCAGGCCGAGAGCCAGCATCTCCGGCTGGTAACCCGCCCCACGCGGCTGTGGGTGCACAGCGACCGCACCATGCTGGCGCGCATTCTCAACAACCTGGTCAGCAACGCCTTGCGCTACACCAACGAAGGCGGGGTCCTGGTTGGCGCCCGGAACCGTGGCGATCACGTGCGCATCGACGTGCGTGACACCGGCGTGGGGATCCCCGAGGAACACCAGGCGCACATCTTCGAGGAGTTCTACCGGATCGACGATCCGCAGCACAAGCAAAGCGATGCCGCCAAACGTGGCGGACAGCGCGGTCTCGGACTGGGCCTGTCCACGGTCAAGCGGCTTTCCGAACTGCTCAAGGCCGACTGCAAGCTCACCTCCAAGCCGGAGCACGGCAGCCTGTTCACGTTGATGGTGCCTGCCGGCCAAACGCCGATCGAGGTCCCTGTGAGCCTCAAGCCGGGCCATCGACCTGCACTGCCCAACGGGGACCTGGAGAGCGTGCAGGTCCTGGTGATCGACGACGACCCGGCCATCCTGGCCGGCATGCACGACCTGCTCTGCAAATGGGGCTGCCGCGTACGTATGGCCACCGATTGCGAATCGGCCATGCGCGAGGTCGCGACAGATGGCTCTCCTCCGGACATGGTCATCTCCGACCTGCACCTGGGCAGCGACTGTGATGGCGTGGAGCTCCTCGAAAAGCTGGCGGAGCACTTCGGCTGCGGAACCGATGACCTACCGCCTTTTGCACGTCTGCTCATCACCGGCGAAACCGAGCGCAGGCGCCTGCAACCCGCACTGGCATCGAACCTTCCGATCCTGTTCAAGCCGGTGCCGGCCGAACCATTGCGCGAGACCATCGTCGCGCTGCTGTTCGCCCACCGCGAACAGGCCTCGGAGGCGTGAAAATTCAAGAGCGGACAATGCCCTATATCAAAAGCCCTATCCGTGAAAGCTTGCCGCCCAACCGGCATTGCCGCAGAATCAAGTTCAATCACACGGAGAACCGTGATGCGTGTACTGATCGCGGATGACCACCATCTGGTAATCGAGGGCGTCAGGCTCAAGCTCGCCGAACTGGGACCGGACCTCGATTTCGTGGTCGCCACCACCGTCGACGAAATGTACAAGGTGCTGCGCGAATCGCCAGCACCCGACCTTGCCCTCATCGACCTCGCCATGCCGGGTGCCAACGGCTACCAGCACATCACCGAAGCCCTGCGCATGCAGCCCAGGATGCGGGTGCTCATCCTGTCCGGAAACGAGGACGGGAGCCTGATGCACAAGCTCATCGACAGCGGTGCGCACGGCTACATCCCCAAGTCGTATTCGCCGGACGTGATGCTCTCGGCCATTCGCCTGGTCCTGTCCGGCGGCATCTACATCCCGCCCATGGCGTTGCGCAATGGCGGCAACGGAAAGCTCCACGGTGCCCTGGACGACAACGGATCGGGCGACAGCCACGAGGAGCAACTGGCCGAACTGCTCACCGACCGCCAGATCGACGTGCTCAAGCTGCTTTCGCGCGGCAGCCCCAACAAGGTCATCGCGCGCGAACTGGGTATCAGCGAGGGCACGGTCAAGATTCACCTCGCGGCCATCTTTCGCGCGCTCAACGTGCGCAATCGCGTCGAGGCCGTGGTGGCTTCCCAGCAACTGGGGCACCACTGAGATCCACTGGTGGGCGATCGTCCCCGGCGGCATTCACGCCGACCGGGAGTTCACATCCATGTCATGGCACGGGAAAGGGCCTGCAACCGGCCGGCCGGATACTGCGCGTCGTCGCCGCTCCGGAAACCCCGCATGTGCCTCCCCGATTCCCCCGAATACTCCATGCGCCAAGCCGCCATGTGGCGACGCCTGGCCGATCAGTGCCGCCGCTGCGGCGATCGCGACCTGGAGCGCGATGCGCGCATGCTGGCGCGCAAGCACCTGCAACTGGCCCGCCTGCGATTGGCACAAGCGCCCCCACCGGAAAACCCTCGCCCAGCCATGGGCGGCACGCCGGCGTGAACGGCGCAAGCAAACGGATCGGGAGTCGATGGTGGGCCGTGTGAGACTCGAACTCACGACCATCGGATTAAAAGTCCGGTGCTCTACCAGCTGAGCTAACGGCCCGTATCTTGTGCATCGGTTCGCGAAGGGACTCGCGATGGAACCGGCGATTCTACCCGCTCGACGCCTTCAACGGTAGTGCGTGGGGTCGTCCACGCGCGCCTCGGCGAAGCCCTGGGCCCGTAGGCGACAGGCATCGCAGTGGCCGCAGGCGCGACCCTCGGCATCCGCCCGGTAGCAGCTGACGGTCTGGGCAAAATCCACCCCGAGTTCCATCCCGGCGCGCACGATGTCGGCCTTGCCCATGGCCATGAGCGGGGCATGCACGCGCATCGGCGTGCCCTCGACGCCAGCGCGCGTGGCAACCTGGGCCAGCGCCTGGAACTGTTCGATGAAGGCCGGACGACAGTCGGGGTAGCCCGAATAGTCCACGGCGTTGACACCGCAGAAGATGTCGCTGGCGCCCAGCACCTCGGCCCAGCCCAGGGCAATCGACAACATGATGGTGTTGCGCGCCGGTACGTAGGTCACCGGAATGCCCTCGCCGCCGTTCTCCGGCACCTCGATGTCGTCGGTCAAGGCCGAGCCGCCGATGCTGCGCAGGTCCACCGTGACCACCTTGTGTTCGGCCGCGCCCAGCATGGCACTGACCCGTTCGGCCGCGCGCAGCTCCGAATCGTGACGCTGGCCGTAGGCGACGCTCAGTGCGTGCACGGCAAAGCCCTGCACGCGCGCCATGGCCAGCACCACGGCCGAATCCATGCCGCCGGACACCAGCGCGACGGCCTTGCGGGAGTTGTTGCGAGAATCACTCATGGAACAATTGGAACGGTCCGAAAGCGCGCCATTATCCGCGTTCCGGCCGGCGGCTGCACGTCCGTGCCGGTCAATGCCCGGGGCTGTCGCCCCAAAGCTGCTTGTGCAGCTGCATCTGCAGGCGCACCGGCAGGCGGTCGGCCAGGATCCATTCGGCCAGCTCGCGCGGGTGCAGCTTGCCGTGCACCGGCGAGAACAGCACCATGCAACGGCGCGCCAGGTCGTGCTCGCGCACGGCCGCCACGGCCCAGTCGTAGTCGGCGCGATCGGCGATCACGATCTTGACCTGGTCGTGCGCCAGCAGGTGATCGAGATTGGACCAAAGATTGCGCGAAGCCTCGCCCGAGCCCGGTGCCTTGAGGTCCATGACCTTGCGCACGCGCGGATCGACGCCGGAGACATCCAGGGCCCCGGAGGTTTCCAGCGACACCTCGTGGCCCGCATCGCACAGGCGTTCGAGCAGGATCAGGCAACGCTTCTGCGCCAGCGGTTCGCCGCCGGTCACGCACACGTGGCGCGCGCCATGCGCGGCCACCTGTTCCACGATGGCGTCGATGTCCTGCCACTGCCCGCCATGGAACGAGTATTCGGTGTCGCACCACACGCATCGCAGCGGGCAGCCGGTCAGGCGCACGAACACGGTCGGCCAGCCGGCGGCATCGGCCTCGCCCTGGATGGAATGGAAGATCTCGCATACCCTCAGCCGCTCGGCGGCACGGGCTTCGGTCCGGTCGGTTCCGGAATCGGTTTCGTTCACGACGTTCAGTTCGCCTGTCGCAGCGCGATGTCCTTCAGGCGCTGCTGCGCCAGCTGGGCCACGCTGCTGCCCGGGTATTTCGTCACCACGGCCTGCAGCGTCTTCTGCGCCTCGCCTTCCTTGTTGAGCGCGTCCTGGCAGTATCCGGCCTTGAGCATGGCACCCGCGGTCTTGTCGCTGTCCGGGAACTGCTGCACCAGATGCTGGAAGGTCTCCAGGGCCACTTCGTAGTTCTGCACCGTGTAGTACGACTCGCCCAGCCAGTAATAGGCGTTGGGCGTGAGCGGACTGTCCGGATACTGTTGGATGAAGGTGCGGAACTGGCGCGCGGACTGCACGAACTGCCCGTTTCGCAGCGCCGTGAAGGCCTGGCTGTATGCATCCTGGGCCGCTTGCGGATTGGCCGCCGTGCTGGCCGACGCGGCCGGAGCGCTGGCGCCTTGAACAGGCGAGGCCGTCACGGCCCGTTTTGCGGCGCTGGCCGCCTTCGCGGGTGCGGATGCGCTGCTGCCGGAAGCGGCCGACGCGGCCCCACCACCCTCGAGCCTGCGCACACGCGAATCGAGATCGATGTACTGGTCCTTGCTGGTCTGCTGCATCTGCTTGAGGCGGTGTTGCAGTTCCTCGACCTGCCCCTGCAGCTGCTGGACCTGTTGCTGAAGGGCCTGCACCTGGTTGACCAGGACCACGCCCTGGTTGTTGCCCTTGCCGTTTTGCTGCTGGGCCTGCTCAAGGCGCGTCACGCGCTGGGCGAGGCTCAACCGCTGGGCCTGTGCCGGCATCGCTACGCACACGGCCAGCAGCAGGGCGGCTGCAAACGCAGCCGCCCTGCCCTGATCGACTCGAAAGGTCCGGGTCGATCGTGCCGTCATCACTTGGCGGTGTAGACGATGTCGACGCGACGGTTCTTGGACCAGCAGGCCTCGTTGTGCTCGCGGCACACCGGGTGCTCCTCACCGTAGCTGACCACGGTGATCTGGTCTGCCGAGGCACCGTCGGCCTCCAGCGCGGCCGCCACGGCGTTGCCACGACGCTCACCCAGTCCGAGGTTGTACTCGCGGGTTCCACGCTCGTCGGCATTGCCTTCCAGGCGGATATGGGCGCTCGGACGATCCTGCAGATACTTGGCGTGGCACGCCATGATCTCCTCGAACTGCGGCTTGATGTCGCTCTTGTCGAAGTCGAAGTAGACCTTGCGCTGCATCAGGCAGGCATTGGTGTCCAGGTCGGCCGGCATGAAACCGGTCGGCTTCGGCGGCGGGGTCGGCTGGGCCGGCGGCGGCGGCGGCGGAGGCGGCGGCGTGGGCTTGACCTCCTTCTTGGCGCAGGCCGCAATGCCCGCCACGCACATCAGTGCTATCAGGGTGGAGCGAACGCTCTTGTTCATGGCAATTTCCTTCTACTCAGGGTTTCCGACAGTTTTTTTACTACATGCCGATGATCCGGCTTGTTGGTGTGGTCACGGTTTTCGATACGGCCCCCAGGCAGGTTCCCGAACCTCGCCGTTGGCAAGCACGAGCCGCTGCCTCACCTTGCCGTCCTCGGACACCGCATACAACACGCCGCGCAATCCTTCCGTAGCGGCATACAGCAGCATGCTTCCATTGGGAGCAAAACTCGGCGACTCGTCGAAATCGCCAGGGGACACAAAATGCTCCTGATCGCCGAGGCTGTGGTCCATGACAGCAATACGATACACGTTCCCATTGCCCCGCACCATGGCGATTTTGCTGGCATCTGAACTGATCGAGGCATCGCCGTTCCAGTTGCCCTGGAAGGTGACGCGGGTTGGGGTTCCGCCGTCCGCCGCGATTTCATACAACTGCGGATTGCCGGAACGGTCGGAGGTGAACACGAGATGCTTGCCGTCCGGCATCCAGGCCGGCTCGGTGTCGATCGCGTAATTGTGGGTGAGGCGGGTCATTTTCCCGCTGGCCAGGTCTTCGACGAAGATTTCCGGATTGCCCGGGTAGGACAGGGACATGGCCAGCTTGGTGCCATCCGGGGAGAACGCCGGTGCACCGTTGATGCCCTTGCGGGCCGAGACCAGCCGGCGAGCGCCGGTGGCCAGGTTCTGGATGTAGATGGCCGAATCGCCGCTCTCGAAGGAGACATAGGCGATTTCCTTGCCGTCGGGCGACCAGGCCGGCGACATCAGGGTCTCGTGCGAGCGCACCACCACCTGCGGGTTGTAGCCATCCGAATCGGCCACCACCAGCGAATAGCGGGCGCTCTTGCCGGTCCCGACCAGAGTGATGTAGGCAATACGGGTATAGAACGCACCCGGCACGCCGGTGATCTTCTGGAAGATCTGGTCGGCGATCTGGTGCGCCACGCCACGCAGCTTGCCGGCCGGTGCGGTGTAGGTGCCGGTGGTCATCTGCTGCTTGGTGTTGACGTTCCACAGCTCGAAGCCGACCTCGTACTGCCCGTTGCCGGCGTCCTTGATGTGGCCGACCACGATGTAGTCCTGGTTGAGCAGCTTCCAGGTGGGGAACTTGATCTGGTTCCCGCGCGAGGGAAATTCGACGATGTCGCCCTTGTCCAGCGGGCGGAAGCGCCCCGAGCGAGCCAGGTCCATGCGCACCACGTCGCCGACGTTGGTCGACGGCGGTGGCCCCACGGTCTCCTGATGGAACGGCACGACCGTGATCGGCGTGGCCGTGACCACGCCGTTGCTCACGGTGATGTGCAGCGAATCCTGCTGTGCCATCGCCGGATGTGCCACGCACAGGGCCAGGAACAACAGCAGCAGGGTTTTCAGGGAGTGCTTCATTGCGAACACACCTCTTTGGGGTAACAGAATTCGACGTAGACGTCCCGCTTGAACACCTTCTCATAATGTTCATACGGAAGGGGCGAGGCGCGCATCGCCGCATTCTCGATCGATTTGCGGGTCTGCGCGTCGGCGTTGCACGGCGGGGTCGACCGCGGCCGAAATGACGGTGCCGCCCGGGATCTGCACGGCATGCAGGTGGCACACCACCGATTGCAGGTCGGCCGGGCGATGCCAGCTCTGGATCATCTTGGAGGTGATCGCCGCCTTGTATTGCGCTTCCAGGCTGTTGTCCTTGCCGCCGCCACCACTGCGTGCCTGGTCGGCCTTGGGGGCGGTGGTGGGGACCGGCGCGGCCTTGCTGTCTTTCAGGTCGTCCAGTTGTGCGAGTTTCTGGGCCTGGCGGTCCGCCCGCTGGCTTTGCTGGCCTGCGGCATCCATCTGCTTGAACAGCTTGTCGATATTGTCATTGGACTGCGCGTCCAGCTCGGACATGTGCTGTTGCTCGCGCTGGCGCTGTTCGTGCTGCGCCTGCTCGGCCTTGTCGCTGGAAATCGCCACGACCTTGGCCTGGTCATGGGTGTCCGGATGCTTGGGGGGCGACGGCAGGGTCTTGACGGGCACCGGTTTGGGCCTGGTCACGTCGACCTTGGGCGGTGGTGCCTTGGGCCTGGTTGCGCGGAATTTCTTCGGCGGCGGCAGCGGCGCGCCGGCCGGACCCATCAGGGTCGCCTCGATCACCGGGCCGGCCAGGTCCAGGGGCTTGTTGCAGGTCACCGGGTTCCAGGCCTTGGGCAGGCCGATGGCGTCGATGGCGCGCTCCCAGGTGTTGCACGAGATCGTCGCCATCAGCAGGAACACCAGCAGGCCCAGATGCAGCAGGGCCGCAAAGCCGATGCCCCAGAACGTGGCCTGGCGTTCAGCGGCGTCCATGGCGGGCATCCGGCGCCACGGGCGGCTGCGTCATCAGGCCGATGTTGGGCACCCCGGCCTGCTGCAGCAAGACCATGGCCTGCATGATGCGGCCGTAGTCCACGCGCTTGTCGCCGCCGAACATCACCGTGACGTTCGGGTTGTTGCGCACGAAGGCGCCGACCTTGGCGACCAGGGTCTGCGCGTCCACCTGCTCGCGCTTGGCCGCGCCCAGGGTCAGGTACAGGTTGCCGTCCCGGTCCACGCTGACCAGCACCGGCTGCTTGTGTTCGTCGTTCATCGACTTGGCGGCGGCCTGCGGCAGCTTGATGTCCACGCCCAGGTGCATCAGCGGCGCGGTGACCATGAAGATGATCAGCAGCACCAGCATCACGTCGATGTAGGGCACGACGTTGATTTCGGCCTTGAGCTTGTGACGCTTGTGGCGTCGCATCGACGGACGCATGGCTTACGCGCCCTCGTCGCCGAGAGTCTGGCGCTGCAGGATCGAGGAGAATTCCTCCTGGAACGTCTCGTAACGGGTGGCGATGCGCTCGACGCGGTTGGCGTAGCGGTTGTAGGCCCATACGGCCGGGATCGCCGCAAACAGACCCATGGCCGTGGCCACCAGCGCTTCGGAAATGCCCGGCGCGACCATGGCGATGGTCGCCTCCTTGACGTTGGCCAGGCCCTGGAAGGCGGCCATGATGCCCCACACCGTGCCGAACAGGCCCACGTAGGGACTGATCGAACCGACGTTGGCGAGGAACTCCAGGTTCTGCTCCAGGCGCTCGATCTCGCGGGTGCCGGCCACGCGCATGGCGCGTTCGGAAGCCTCCAGCATGGTGCGCGGATCGCGACCCTTGCGCTGGCGCTGGCGGGCGAACTCGCGGAATCCGGCGCCGAACACGTTGGACAGTCCGCGCCCCGGTTCGTCCTCGGCGCCCACCTCGCGGTACAGCGCGGCCAGGTCACCACCGGACCAGAAGCGTTCCTCGAATGCGTCGGCCTTGCCGTCGGCCTGGTTCATCAGCGTGTACTTGCGCACGATGATCACCCAGGACAGGAACGAGAACGCCAGCAGCACGCCGAGCACCAGCTTCACCGGCACGCTCGCCTGCCAGACCAGGTGGAGAATATTGAGATCGCCGTTCATCGTTTCAGGAAATCCTTGCCATCAGGTCGTCGGGAATGGGGCACGGGCGCATCCTGCCGAGGTCCACACAGGCGACACGCAGCGATGCGTTCACCAGCACGGCACCATCCCGGCGCCGGATCGTCTGCGCAAAGGCCATGCTGGCCGCGCGCATCCGTTCGACCGCCACGGTCGCCTCCAGTTCATCGTCCAGCCGCGCCGGCGCGACAAAGCCGATCTGCATGTCGCGCACCACGAAGCCGATGCCGGTGTCGTCGCGCAAGCGCTGCTGGTCGACTCCGCGTGCACGCAGCCATTCGCTGCGGGCGCGCTCGAGGAACCGCAGGTAACCGGCGTGGTAAACCACCCCGCCCGCATCGGTATCTTCCCAGTAGACCCTTATCGGCCAGCTGAACGGGGCTTCGCCCCCGGTGGTGTCGTGCATGCGGACGGTACGAATGTGTGGGTTCGTTCCATCCTACCCGACCTTCGTGACGGTTTCCGAGGCTCGGGACTCGGGACTCGGGACTGCGGGGCGAGGGGCGAGGGGCGAGGGGCGAGGGGCGAGGGGCGAGGGGCGAGGATAGGTGCCTGGGTACGACATCGGCGGGCGGGCGCCACGGACGGGGATTTCGCGGACCAGGCTTCCCGCCGTGCCTGGGCTTGCCGAGAGGCTGGAGCTTGCCGGGCACAAGGCTTGCGGCAAGTCTCGGGCGGAGCGGGGTACCCTGGCAAGCTCAGGCACCCGGCAAACCCCCTACCCCTGATCGCCGTCGGCATCCCCGCCGAACAGGTCGGCCGCCTGCGACGCCCGCGGCGGCGGCTGCAGGCCCAGGTGGCGCCAGGCGCGCGCACTGGCCATGCGCCCGCGCGCGGTGCGCACCAGGAAGCCCTGCTGGATCAGGAACGGCTCGACCACGTCCTCCAGCGTGCCGCGGTCCTCGCTGAGCGCCGCGGCCAGCGATTCCACGCCGACCGGGCCGCCGTCGAAGTTCTCGATGATGGTGCGCATCAGGCGCCGGTCGATGTCGTCCAGCCCCTGCGCGTCCACGCGCAGCATGTCCATGGCCGCCGCCGCGGCCTCCTGCGTGATGCGGCCCGCGCCGCGCACCTGGGCGAAATCGCGCACGCGGCGCAGCAGGCGGTTGGCGATGCGCGGGGTGCCTCGCGCACGCTTGGCGATCTCGCGCGCACCGTCGACGTCGCAGTCGATGTCGAGAATGCGCGATGCGCGGCGCACGATCGCCAGCAGTTCCTCAGGACTGTAGAACTCCAGCCGCTGGATGATGCCGAAGCGATCGCGCAGCGGCCCGGTGAGCAGACCGGCACGGGTGGTGGCGCCGATCAGGGTGAACGGCGGCAGGTCCAGCTTGATCGAACGCGCGGCGGGCCCCTCGCCGATCATGATGTCGATCTGGAAGTCCTCCATCGCCGGATACAGCACTTCCTCGACCACCGGCGAAAGGCGATGGATCTCGTCGACGAACAGCACGTCGCCGCGCTCCAGGTTGGTCAGCAGCGCGGCCAGGTCGCCGGCGCGCTCGAGCACCGGCCCGGAGGTCGAGCGCACGTTCACGCCCAGCTCGTTGGCGATCACGTGCGAGAGCGTGGTCTTGCCCAGGCCCGGCGGGCCGAAGATCAGCACATGGTCCAGCGCCTCGCTGCGCCGCCGCGCGGCCTCGATGTAGATGGCCATCTGCTCGCGCACGGCCGCCTGGCCCAGGTACTCGTCCAGCCGCTGCGGCCGGATCGAGGCCTCGATGGCGGCGTCCTCGGGGGTGGCATCGGTGGCGATTACGCGGGGGTCGGTCATGCCGCCATTATGGCGCCTGCGGCGCCGGGAATGGGGAGTGGGGAATGGGGAGTCGGCATAACCGCCTATCGCGATGCTCTTGCCTTTCCCATTCCCTATTCCCCACTCCCGATTCCCGGCCCTTCAGATCTCCACCTGCGCCCCCAGCTCGATCAGCCGGTTGCCCGGGATCTGGAAGAAGGCGGTGGCCGGCAGCGCATTGCGCGACAGGAAGGCGAACAGCTTGTCACGCCAAAGCGCCATGCCGGGGCGACGTTCGCCGGCCACGATGGTTTCGCGCGACAGGAAGAACGTGGTGTCCATCATGTCGAACTCGAGGCCGCGCCGGCCGCACTGTGACAGGGCCAGCGGGATGTTGGGGTCCTCGGCGAAGCCGAAGCGCAGCGTCAGCAGATAGAAGTCGCCGCCCACCGGCGTGATCTCGATGCGCTCGTCGGCTTCGGCGATCGGCGTTTCCAGGGTTTCGGCCGTGAGCAGCACGTTGCGCTCGTGCAGCACCTTGTTGTGCTTGAGGTTGTGCAACAGCGCGTGCGGCACCGCGGTCTGGTTGGCGGTCAGGAAGATCGCCGTGCCGGGCACGCGGGTCGGCGGGTGCTCGGCGATGTTCTCGATGAACGGCTGCAGCGCCAGCCCGCCCTGCTTGATCTCGCGCACCACCAGCTCGCGGCCGCGCCGCCAGGTCGCCATGATGGTGAACAGGCACAGGCCCATGGCCAGCGGGAACCAGCCGCCGTCGGGAATCTTCAGCGTGTTGGCGCCGAAGAAGCCAAGGTCCACGGTCAACAGGACCAGGCCGACCGGCAGCACCACCAGCCAGCTCCAGTTCCACAGCCGCTTGGCCACGGTCATTACCAGCAGCGTGTCGATGGCCATGGTGCCGGTCACCGCGATGCCATACGCGCCGCCCAGCGCCTTGGACGAACCGAACAGCACGACCGTGAGGATCACGGCCACCATCAGCATGCGGTTCACGAACGGCAGGAAGATGTGTCCGATGGCCTCGCGCGAGGTGTGCACCACCTTCATGCGCGGCACGAAACCCAGCTGGATGGCCTGGCGAGTCACCGAGAACGCACCGGAGATCACCGCCTGCGAGGCGATCACCGCCGCCGCCGTGGCCAGGCCGATCATCGGATAGCGAGCCCAGTCCGGCACCGCATGGTAGAACGGATTGCTGATCGCATCCGGGTTGTGCAGCAGCAGGCCGCCCTGGCCGTAGTAGTTGAGCAGCAGCGCCGGCATCACGAAGAAGAACCAGGCCACGCGGATCGGCTTGCGGCCGAAGTGGCCCATGTCGGTGTACAGCGCCTCGGCGCCGGTCACGCACAACACCACCGCGCCCAGGGCGATGAATGCCGCCACGCCGTGCACCTTGAAGAAGTCGATGGCGTAGATCGGGTCCAACGCCCACAGCACTTCCGGTGCCTGGAGGATGTTCCATACGCCGATCACCGCCAGCGCGGAGAACCACAGGACGCAGATCGGTCCGAAAAGGGCGCCCACCTTGGCCGTGCCGTGTCGCTGCAGCCAGAACAGGAACAGCAGTACCAGAACCGCCAGCGGTACCACCCAGTGCTCCAGGTGCGGTGCCACCACCTCCAGGCCCTCGACCGCCGACAGCACCGAGATGGACGGCGTGATCACGCCGTCACCGAAGAACAGCGCCGCGCCGAGCAACGCCATCAACATGACCAGCTTGCGCTTGCGCCCGCCGCTGCCGACGGCACGCTGGGCCATGGTCATCAGGGCCATGATGCCACCCTCGCCCTTGTTGTCCGCGCGCATCATCAGGCTGACGTACTTGACCGCCACCACCGTGATCAGGGCCCAGGTCACCAGCGACAGCACGCCCAGTACGGTGCTGTGCATGGGCCGGAGGCCGTACTCGGGCAGGAACACTTCCTGCATGGTGTACAGCGGACTGGTGCCGATGTCGCCGAATACCACGCCGATGGCGCCGAGGACCAGCGCCGGCACGCTGCCGTGCAGTTGCTCGCCGGATTGCGGATGGGATTGCTGGATCTGATCGCTCATGTCGATTCCGTTGCTCAGCCGCCGAGGGCGGCGCGCAATGCCTTGCGAATGATGGTTTCGGCGTCGTCGCCCTCGGCGGCGGCCTTCTGCGCCAGGCGCGTGGCCTCGGCCGGCTTGTAGCCGAGCTGCTGCAGGGCGACGACCGCCTCGGACTTGGCGTCCTGCGGGGCCGCGGAGCCGCCGCCGGGCAGGCTCGCGCCGCCGCCGGCGGCCAGGCCGTCCACGCGGTCGCGCAGCTCCACCACCATGCGTTCGGCGGTTTTCTTTCCAATGCCGGGGATCTTGGTCAGTGCGACCACGTCGCCGGCCTGCACCAGGCGCGCGAAGTCGTCGCTGGACACGCCCGAAAGCACCGCCAGGGCGATTTTCGCGCCGATGCCACTGACCTTGAGCAGGTTGCGGAACAGCTCGCGCTCGGACGTGGTGAGGAACCCGTACAGGACCACGCTGTCGTCCTTGACCGCATGGTGGGTCAGCAAGACGACTTCCTGGCCGGTGGCCGGCAGGTCGTAGATGGTCGACATCGGCGACTCGACGTCGTAGCCGACGCCGCCCACGTCCACCAGCAGCCACGGCGGCTGCTTGGACACCAGGATACCGCGCAGGCGCCCGATCACCGGCGTCGCCTCCAGGCGCTGCGCGGGATGCCCACGCGGCCGATACTGGCGCGCGTGTGCGCGTGAGTCAGGGCAATGGCCAGCGCATCGCCGGCATCTTCCTGGATCGGCCCCTTGAGCCCGAGCAGCACGCCGACCATGTGTTGCACCTGGGTCTTGTCGGCGCGGCCGCCGCCGACCACGGCCTGCTTGACTTCCGACGGCGCGTATTCGTGCACTTCGATCCCCCTGCTCACCACGGCGCAAATCGCCGCGCCGCGTGCCTGGCCCAGCTTCAGCGCCGAATCGGGGTTGCGCGCCATGAACACGCGCTCGATCGACACCTCGCCGGGTTCGTATTCGGCGATGATGGCACACAGGCCGTCATAAATCCGTTTCAGGCGCAGGGCGAAGCCGCCCTCGCCGAGGACCTTGAGCGTGTCGTGGAACACGTGCACGGCCTTGCCTTTCGCATCCACGTCGATGATGCCCACGCCGGTGCGCTGGCTGCCCGGGTCGATGCCGAGGATGCGTACGGATCGGGACTCGGGACTCGGGACTCGGGACTCGTAAGAGCGGGTGTGCGCCATGACGGAAATGCGTTTGCTCATGTGCAGCGTGTGCTGAGAGCAGTACGGCAACGATACACGGGATCATGCCGAGTCCCGAGTCTCCCACAAGGGGACTTCCTCACGGTCGCCGAGTCCCGAGTCCCGCAATCAGGCATACGCCTCGGCCGGCAGGTCGGCGTTGGAATACACGTTCTGGCTGTCATCGAGGTCCTCGAGGAAATCGAGCAGTTTGGCGACAGTCTGTGCCTCCTCGCCTTCCAGCGATACCTCGACATCCGCGCGCTGGGTGATCTCGGCATCGTCCGGCTCCAGGCCGGCGGCGACCATGGCGTCCTTGACCGCCTGGAAGTTGTCCGGCTCGGTGAGCACTTCCAGCGCGCCGTCGTCGAACGAAACCACGTCCTCGGCGCCGGCCACGATGGCGATCTCGGTGATCTTCTCCTCGTCGGCACCCGGCGCGAACGACAGCACGCCCAGGCGCTTGAACATGTAGGCCACCGAGCCCTCCGTGCCCAGGTTGCCGCCGAACTTGGCGAACGCGTGGCGCACCTCGGCCACGGTGCGATTGCGGTTGTCGGTCATGCACTCGACCAGCACCGCCACGCCGTGCGGGGCGTAGCCCTCGTAGCGGATTTCCTCGTATTCGACGCCCTCCAGCTCGCCGGTGGCCTTCTTGATGGCGCGCTCGATGTTGTCCTTGGGCATGGACACGGCCATGGCCTTGTCCACGGCCAGGCGCAGTCGTGGGTTGCCGTCGATGTCACCGCCGCCCATGCGTGCGGCGACCATGATCTCGCGCACCAGCTTGGTGAAGATCTTGCCGCGTGCGGCGTCCTGCTTGCCCTTGCGGTGCTGGATGTTGGCCCATTTGGAATGTCCGGCCATGTGCTGTTCCGTCGGATGATCGAAAGGCGCAATTCTAATGCACGGCCGGGCCGATCATGAAGCCGTCGCGACCTGCGCGTGCCGAAAACGTCCCTGGTGCAGGAAATGCACCGCCTGCGCGGCGGCCTCGGCGGAGAACAGCAGGCCGCTGTGGCTGGCCGTGACCACGCAATGGTCGGTAATGCCCGGAAGCCGGGTTTCGGCGACCGCCACGCTGCCGTCGTGGTCGCCCTGGATGGAGCCCAGCGCCGCGCCCAGCCCGACCGGCTTGCTGCCGGCGATCACGCCCACCTCGCGCGGGCCGTCCCAGCGGTCCAGGCCCTGCTCCAGCAGTCCCTTGCTGTGCCCGAGCATCCAGGCGCCGCCGTTCTCGGCCAGACGCTGCGCGGACGCACTGCCGTTGAGCGGCGAACCCATGCACACGATGCGCCCGGGCGGCAGCTCCTCGTCGGTGCGACAGGCGCGCAGCGCCAGCAGGCCGCCGAGACTGTGCCCGACCACGTGCACGGTGCCCGGCGCCGCGCACAGCCGGCTGCGCAGGCGGGCAAGCGTCCGGTCCAGCGGCGCCGCCACGCTCATGTACTCGAACACGTCGACATCGAAGTCCTCGTGCTCGAAGCGGCGTCGCAGCATGGCCAGCGCGATGCCGCGCATCCACAGGCCGTGCAGCAGGAGGACTTGTTCGGACATGAATAATGGGGTCTGGCTCGCGGGGGACGCCGGTAGCTTACCGGCTGGCGGGGAACATGGGCTGAAGTGGGCGCGGCAGGATTGCCCGATCACGCCCTGCGCAGGATCGGGCTTCATGGCTCCGTAGGCCTTGACCCCCTCCCGGCCTCCCCCTGTACCACGGGCATTCCCTTCGGTCACAAGCAGGGGGAGGAGCTGCGCTCACGAGGCTCCCGGTCGAGCCGACATCACCCTCCCCTTCAAGGGGAGGGCCGGGGTGGGGTCAAGGCCTACGGAGCGCAAACGACGAAACCCGGCACATCACCCTCCGGAGCCCTCCTCCGAAACCACCCGCACGTGCAGCTCGGCCAGCTGGCCGGCCGCGACCGGCGACGGCGCGTCGGTCATCAGGCACTGCGCGCTGGTGGTCTTGGGGAAGGCGATGACGTCGCGGATCGAATCGGTCCCGGCCATCAGCGCGGCGATGCGGTCGATGCCGAAGGCGATGCCGCCATGCGGCGGGGCGCCCATCTTCAGCGCCTTGAGCAGGAAGCCGAATTTGGCCTGGGCCTCGGCGGCACCGATGCCCAGCAGCTCGAACACCGCACTCTGCATGTCCGGGCGATGGATACGGATCGAGCCGCCGCCGATCTCGGCACCGTTGAGCACCATGTCGTAGCCGCGGCTGACCGCGCCGTGGGGATCGGCGTTGAGCGCGGCGATGTCGTCCACCTTGGGCGCGGTGAACGGATGATGCAGGGCCACGAAGCGCTGCGCCTCGGCGTCGTACTCGAACATCGGGAAATCGGTCACCCACAGCGGCTTCCAGCTGTTTTCCACCCGGCCGCGGTCCTTGCCGACCTTCAGCCGCACCGCGCCCATGAACTCGCTGACCGTGCCCCACGGACCGGCACCGAACAGCAGCAGGTCGCCGTCCGTTGCCCGCGTGGCCTCGAGGATGCCGGCCAGGGCCGGGTCGTCGAGGAACTTGGCGACCGGCGAACTGATGCCTTCCAGACCCGCGCCCGCGTTGTCGACCTTCATCCAGGCCAGGCCCTTGGCGCCGTACTTGGCGGCATGCGCGGCCAGCTCGTCGATCTGCTTGCGCGAAAGCTCCGCACCGCCGGGCACGCGCAGCGCGGCCACGCGCCCGTTGTCGTCGTTGGCCGGGCCGGCGAAGACCTTGAATTCGACGTGCCGGACCGCCTCGGCCACGTCGACCAGCTCCAGGTCGATGCGCAGGTCGGGCTTGTCCGAACCGAAGCGGCGCATGGCCTCGTGCCAGGTCATGCGCGGGAACGGCGTCGGAAGCTCCGCCTCCACCACCTCGGCGAACACCTCGCGGACCAGGCGCTCGACGTAGTCCTGCACGTCGGACTCCTCGACGAAGGCGAACTCCATGTCCAGCTGGGTGAACTCGGGCTGGCGGTCGGCGCGCAGGTCCTCGTCGCGGAAACAGCGGGCGATCTGGTAGTAGCGGTCGAAGCCGGCCATCATCAGCAGCTGCTTGAACAGCTGCGGCGACTGCGGCAGGGCATAGAACTCGCCGTCGTGCACGCGGCTGGGCACCAGGTAGTCGCGCGCGCCCTCCGGCGTGGCCTTGGTCAGGATCGGGGTCTCGATGTCCTGGAAGCCGTCCCGGTCCAGATGCCGGCGCAGGGCCTGCACCAGACGGATGCGCGTGCGCATCATGCGCTGCATCTCCGGACGCCGGAGGTCCAGGTAGCGATAGGTCAGGCGCATGTCCTCGTTGGGATTCTCGTGCAGCGCGTACGGCAGGTCGCGCGCGGCATTGAGCACCTCGACCTCGCCGGCCAGCACTTCCACGCGGCCGGTCTTCATGCGGTCGTTGACCGACTCGCGCGCACGCACCCGGCCCTTCACGCGCAGGCAGTACTCGTAGCCGACCGCGCTGGCGGTGGCGAAGGCCTCGGCGGTGTCCGGATCCACCACCACCTGGACGATGCCCTCGTGGTCGCGCAGGTCCAGGAAGACCACGCCGCCATGATCGCGGCGGCCGTCCACCCAGCCGCACAGGGTGATGGTCTGGTCGTTCAGCGCCTCGTCGACGAGGCCGCAGTAATGGGTGCGCATGGGTGAAGCTCCTGACCGCCGCGTAGGGCGAAAAACCCGGGACAAAGGCCCGCGATTCTACCACGCACATACGCCGCAAACGGCCCCGCACACGGTCCCCGCGGTCATTTGCATCGCCTCCGGGACCCGTGTTTCCCTGAACATGGGTCCGCACGAACGCATGCACCATGGTCCATCTGGGCACGCTCGACTACGTGGCCATCGCCGTGTATTTCTCGATCACCGCGCTGATCGGCGTGTGGGTCGCGCGCGGCAAGACCACCTCCGAGGACCTGTTCCTGGCCGGACGCACCCTGGGGCCGCTGGCCGTGGGCTTCTCGCTGTTCGCCGCCAACGTCTCCTCCGATACCCTGATCGGCCTGCCCGGCGCGGCGTACCGGACCGGCATCTCGGCGGCCAACTACGAATGGATGGCCGGGGTGGTGCTGATCTTCGCCGCGCTGTTCGTGCTGCCGGTGCTGATGCGCGCCCGCGTGACCACCATGCCGGAGCTGATGGAGCGGCGCTTCGACACGCGCATGCGCAAGTACCTGTCGGCGGTGACGCTGTTCCTGTCGATCGTGCTCGACACCGCGGGCAGCCTGTATGCCGGCGCGCTGATCATCACCACCTTCATTCCCGGCCTGACGTTGTGGGAGACCACCCTGATGGTGGCGGTGTTCACCGGCATCTACACCGCCGCCGGCGGCCTGCGCGCGGTGGTCTACACCGACGTCATGCAGGCGATCGTGCTGCTGGTCGGCGCGGCGGTGCTGGCCACCATCGTGTTCGGCAAGTTCGACTATTCCTGGCACAACGTGGTCGCCGCCGTGCATCCGGACAAGCTCTCGCTGATCCGCCCGATCGACGACCCCGGCGTGCCCTGGCTGGGCCTGGTCACTGGGCTGCCGATCGTGGGGTTCTACTACTGGACCATGAACCAGTACGTGGTGCAGCGCATCCTCGGCGCGCGCGACATCCGCTCGGCCGGGCGCGCCTCGATCATCGCCGCCTCGCTGAAATTGCTTCCGCTGTTCCTGATGACCCTGCCGGGCGCCATGGCCAGCGCGCTGCTGCCGGGCCTGTCCCATCCCGACCAGGTGTTCCCGACCATGGTCGAGAAATTCATCCCGACCGGCCTCACCGGCCTGATCCTGGCCGGCCTGATCGCGGCGCTGATGTCGACCTGCTCGGCCACCCTCAACTCGGCCGCCACCCTGGTGACCATGGATTTCATCCAGCCGCGCCGGCCCGGCATGAGCCAGGAGCGCCTGGCCCGGGCCGGCCGCATCGTCACCGTGGTCATCACCCTGCTGGCCGCGCTGTGGGCGCCGATGATCCGGCACTTCCAGGGCCTGTGGGCCTACCTGCAGCAGGTATTCGCCTTCGTCGCCTCGCCGCTGGTGGCGACGTTCCTGTTCGGCCTGTGGTCGAAACGGCTGGGGCCGTCGGCGGCGCTGCGCGGCCTGGTCAGCGGCCATGTGTTCAGCGCGCTGTTTTTCATCGCCTACGTGGCCGACTGGATTCCCATCCACTTCACCATCATCGCCGGCGTGGTGTTCGCGGCGACCGGGCTGTTCACCTGGATCTGGATGCGGGTCCTGGACGCACGCGACCGGCCCGCCCCGGACGACCGGCGCATCGCGCTGATCGCCCGCGAGGGGCTGGGCCGGGTCCCCGACGACGTGCTGTGGGCCGCCGGCGGGGTTCTCGCCGCGACCGCCGCCATCATCGCGGTGTTCTGGTAACCGCGGCCCTGGGCGACGACGGGTTCAGGTGTCGGCGGACGGCGGCGCCGGACTGGGTGCGGAGGCCGCCGGCGCATCGGCCTTGGGCTTGGACTCCGAAGCGTTTCCGGACTCGCCCCGGTCGGCCAGGTTGCGCTTGCGATCGCCGTCCTTCTTGAAGTCGGTCTCGTACCAGCCACTGCCGGCCAGACGGAACGATGGCGCCGTCACTTGCCGCTG
This sequence comes from uncultured Gammaproteobacteria bacterium, assembly GCA_963817755.1. Lineage (GTDB taxonomy): Bacteria > Pseudomonadota > Gammaproteobacteria > Xanthomonadales > Rhodanobacteraceae > Oleiagrimonas. The sequence goes on along the minus strand of CAWFPB010000002.1, from coordinate 648,195 downwards.
CACCTGCGCCTCGCCGCAGGCGGGACAGGTGGCGGGATCGGGGTCGGACAGTTTCTGCAGGCGGTCGAAGGCGTGGCCGCAGGCCTTGCACCGGAAAGCGTAGATGGGCATGTCGTGGATCCGTTCCTCAGGACGTCAGGGGCCCGTGCATGGCAGCCGGGCCCGGCAAGCAGGTCCGCAGGATGTACTTCCCGGGCCTGCGAAAGCAATTATTAACGCACATATAACTTTTTGTGAGGAATTTGCTGTTGACACTCCTCAACTTGGAGCCTAGCTTCGTTCAGACAGGCGTCATATCGATCGCTCTTGAAACCGTCAAGCTTGGTCGCGTCCTGACGTTCCTGTAACTAAATGAATCCATTGAGATTACATCCATAAGTAGGGGAGACAACATGCTCAATACCAGAACTCTGGCAGCCGGATTGCTTGCCGGTTGCGTGGCTTTCACCGTCGGGATGCCCGTGGCATCGGCGCAGAATGCTGATTCGAGCAAGGACGCGAACAAGAAGGCAACACAGCTCAAGACCGTGGTCGTGACCGGCACCCGAGGCCTGCCGCGCACCGAGGCGGACTCCATGTCGCCGGTCGACGTGCTCTCGCCCCAGGACCTCAAGAGCACCGGAGCCACCGACCTTTCCACGGCACTGCGCACGCTGCTGCCTTCCTTCAACTTCCCACAGCCCTCCATTACCGATGCCACCGATGCGACCCAGCCGGCACAGCTTCGCGGTCTGAGCCCCGACGAGACGCTGGTGCTTGTCAACGGCAAGCGCATGCATACCACTTCCGTGGTCAACATCAACGGCTCCCTGGGCCGCGGTTCCTCGCCGGTTGATCTGAACGCCATCCCGATGAACGCGATCGACCACATCGAGGTGCTGCGTGACGGCGCGGCGGCGCAGTACGGCTCCGACGCCATCGCCGGCGTGATCAACATCATCCTCAAGGGTGGTGCCGAACACGGCTCGGCCAACGTCACCTACGGCGAGTACAGCAAGGGCGACGGCCAGACCGTCCACGGCGGCGCCGACGGCGGCTTCAAGCTGGGTAGCAAGGGCTGGGTGCACCTGAGTGCGAACTTCATGCACCAGGATCCGACCAACCGTGCCGGACCGGACACGCGCCACCCGACCGACCCCACCTACAACACGGTCACCTTCCATTACGGCCTGCCGTTGACCAAGTCCAAGCAGGCGGCGATCAACGCACAGTACGACCTGACGCCCAATGCGCAGCTGTACGCCTACAGCCTGTTCAACAAGCGCAACGTCTCGGCCGGCGGCTTCTTCCGCTCGCTGTCGCAGTATTCCAGCTACCCGGGCGCCGTCGCGACCTATCCCAATGGCTTCCTGCCGATGGAGAACAGCTCCATCCGCGACGACCAGGAAGTCATCGGCGTGCGCGGCATGGTCGGCAAGTGGAACTACGACGTCAGCTACACCACCGGCGGCAACCACTGGAAGCTGCACACCAGCAACACCTACAACTATTCGCTCGATCCCAACTCGCCGACGGGTTTCTACATCGGCACCCTGAGCAATCGCGACAACACCATCAACGCGGACTTCAATCGCGAATTCGACTTCCCCGGCCTGCCCAATGGGTTCACGCTGGCATGGGGCCTGGAATATCGCCACCAGAAGTTCGAGATCAAGCAGGGTGACGCGGCCTCGTACGCGGGAGCGGGCGCGCAGGTCTATCCGGGTTACCGTCCTGGCGACGCCGGGTCCCATTCGCGCCACAACACGGCCGAGTACGTCGACCTGGAAAGCGACCTGACCAACAATTTCACGGCCGGCCTGGCCGTGCGGCACGAGAACTACAGCGACTTCGGCGGCACCACCTCCGGCAAGCTGTCCGGGCGCTACGCCTTCAACGAGACGGTGGCCCTTCGCGGCACGGTGTCCAATGGCTTCCGCGCCCCGTCGCTGCAGCAGGAGTACTACTCCAACACCTCGATCCTGTTCACCAACGGCGTGCCCTTCCTGGTCCGCAACTTCCCGGTCAGCGATCCGGCAGCCGTGGCGCTCGGTGCACAGCCGCTGAAGGCGGAGAAGTCGCACAGCTACAGCGTGGGCCTGGTCCTGACGCCGTCCAACGGCCTGTACGCGACCCTCGACTTCTACAACGTGCGCATCAACGACCGCATCATCCTGAGCGGTAGCCTCAAGGGACAGGCGGTGCAGGACTACCTCACCTCGGTGGGCATCCCGTTCGTCAACGGCGGTTCGTTCTTCAACAACGCGGTTGATACCCGGACCCGCGGTGCGGACCTGGTGGTGACCTACCCGGTGGACTTCTCCAGCTCCACGCTGAAGCTGACCGGCGGCATGAACTACAACAAGACCACCATCCTCAGCATCGCGCCGAACCCGCCGCAGCTGGGCCTGGCCGGCCTGACCCTGCCGATCGTCAACTCGGAGGAGAAGCTGTTCCTGACCAAGAGCTCGCCGCGCACCAAGGCGTTCGTCGGCGCGGACTGGAGCATGGGGCACTGGTCTGCGCATGCCCAGGCCACCCGTTTCGGCAAGTTCACGGGCCTGACCATCTACAGCACCGAGCAGAACTTCGGCGCCAAGACGATTCTGGATGCCTCGCTCACCTACTCGCTCAACCACTGGAGGCTCACGCTGGGTGGCAAGAACCTGACCAACGAGTATCCCGACAAGAGCCAGCCGACCACGGGTACCTACAACATCATCCTGCCGTACCCGGAAACCTCGCCGATCGGCTTCAGCGGCGCGTACTACTACGGCACCGTCGCCTACGACTGGTAATAAACGTCCACAAGCGAAACTTGAGGCCCCGCGTTACTGCGGGGCCTTTTTTTTTGTGGACGTCCATCCATCCAAACAACCACGAATGATCGGAAATGTGTCGTTGCATGACGGTTCAAGGGAACCGGATGGCCTCGTGTTAGGGTATGAATACATTTGAGCACCCTTCGCGGGTCGCTCGCGTCGCTCCCTTCGACACGCATCGATTGGCCGAATACGCAGGGCCGGCACCCTCAGTCCCGGACCGGGAACACCGACGCAGCAGACGCATCCACCGTACGCACCCGCGAGGGATCCTTCCCCAGGAGACCGCGTGAATCCAGATTCAAGTGCCAAGGCGACCACCAAACCCGAACGTGCCGTCACCGGTTCGGTGCGCTGCTTGCTCGCCACCGACCTGGACGGCACCTTCCTGGCCGGCTCGCCCGGGCACCGGCTCAAGCTGTATCAACTATTGTCGCGCCGCCCGGACCTGATGCTCGTCTACGTCACCGGGCGCGGGCTCGAGGCCGTGCTGCCGCTGCTGGCCGATCCCACGCTTCCGCAGCCGGACTACATCATCTGCGACGTCGGGGCGACCGTGGTCGATGGCCAGGAAATCCATCCGGTCGAACCGATCCAGCGCAATATCGCCGAACGCTGGCCGGGTGAACAGACGGTGGCCCGCGCCATCGGCGAACACGAGGGACTGGTTCGCCAGGACGTTCCGCAGGAACGGCGCGTGTCCTATTTCTGCTCCGGCGACGCCATCAGCGACACGCTGATTCATCAGGTGCAGGCACTGGGTTGTGAGCTCCTGCATTCGGCCGATCGCTACCTCGATATCCTGCCGTCCGGCGTCAACAAGGGTTCGACGCTGAACGCCCTGGTCGATCATCTGGGCATCGAGGAGGATCGCGTGCTGGTTGCCGGCGATACGCTCAACGACCTTTCCATGTACGGGCTGGGATACGCCGGGGTCTGCGTGGGCAAGTCCGAATCGACTCTGCTGGGCAGGACCAGGGAGCTGGACCGCACCCTGCATGCCGAGCATCCTGGCTGCGGCGGCATCCTTGAGGCCATGGCGCATTTCGACATGCTCGATGCCGAGCACCTCGACGATGAAGGCAGCACACCCGACACCGGCAAGGCCGATCTGGTGATGGTCTATCACCGCCTGCCCTACGAGGAAGTCCTCGAGGATGGCAAGATCCACCGCCGCCGGCCGCGCTCACCCAACGGCATCATCCCCACCCTGCTGTCGTTCTTCGCCGACGGTCGCCAGGGTTCGTGGGTGGCCTGGTCGATCCACGGCAAGTCGTCGGTCGAGGATTTCGAGGTCCACACCACGGTCGATGCCTCGCGCTATCCCAATCTGGTCGCCTCGCGCGTCGCTCTGACCAAGAAGGACGTGGACATCTTCTACAAGTCCTTCTCCAAGGAGGCCTTCTGGCCGCTTCTGCACACCTTCTGGGAGCGCGCCCGCTTCCGCGAAAAGCACTGGAAGGTGTTCTGCCGCGTCAATCGCCAGTTCGCTGAGCGCACCGCAGCCGAGGCTGCGCCCAACGCCATCGTCTGGATCCACGACTACAACCTGTGGATGGTGCCGGCCTACCTGCGCGAACTGCGGCCGGACCTGCGTATCGCGTTCTTCCACCATACGCACTTCCCCTCGGCGGACGTGTTCAACGTGGTGCCGTGGCGCCGCGACATCATCGGCAGCCTGCTGCAATGCGATTACGTGGGCTTCCATATCCCCCGCCAGGTCGAGAATTTCGTCGACGTGGTGCGCGGCGTGGCGCCCGTGAAGGTGATCCACCGCGAAAATTGCGCGCCACGCTTCCTCACCTACGGCTGCGCCGCGGGCCTGGACCGTGTCAGCCGGGTCATCGACGTCGGGCGGCGGCGCGTGCACCTGGGGGCCCACCCGGTGGGCCTGGACGTCAACCGGGTACGCCGCCTGCTGGACTCCGAGGATTCGCGTCAGCGACGCAACCACCTGAGCCGCGAACTCGCCGGACGCAAGTTGATCCTTTCGGTCGAGCGCCTGGACTACACCAAGGGCACGCTGCAGAAACTGCAGGCCTACGAACGCATGCTGGAGCGCAACCCGGACCTGAGCGACAAGGTCACCCTGTTTTGCGTGTGCGTGCCGGCAGCCAAGGAAATGACCGTCTATCGCCAGTTGCAGTCTCAGATCGAGCAAGCGGTGGGACGGATCAACGGCCGCTTCTCGCGCTTGGGCTGGACCCCGGTGCAATTTTTCTTCCGCGCCCTGCCGTTCGAGGAACTGCTCTCCTATTACGGCGTGGCCGACGTCATGTGGATCACGCCGCTGCGCGATGGACTCAACCTGGTTGCCAAGGAATATGTCGCCGTGCAGGGCACCGTCGAGCATCCGCACGCGGGCGTGCTGGTGCTTTCCGAATTCGCCGGTGCGGCCGCCGAACTCAAGGGCGCCCTGCTCACCAATCCGCACGATATCGACGACCTTGCCGAAGTGTGCGAACGTGCACTGCATATGGATCCGCAGGAGGCCCACAGCCGTTTGCAGGGCCTGTTCGACATCGTCAAGCATTACGATGTCGACGACTGGGGACAGGGTTTTCTCGACGCCGTCCTGGAAACCGGCGAGGACAGCGCCACCCCTTTGCCCGCTCCAGTCTGACCGGACCCTCCATTCCCACGTAAGGACTCATCCCGCCGATGATGCGTACGGCCCGTCAACTGGCATCCCTCCTCGGCGGTGTCGGGCTTCTGCTGCTCGGCACCGGGCTGCTGGGCACCGTGATCCCGGTGATCGGCGGCACGCTGGGTTTTTCCAGCGCGATGCTGGGCGCCATGACGTCGGCCTATTTCGCCGGTTTCCTGGCCGGCACCTTCGTGATCGCCTCGCTGGTACGGCGCATCGGCCATATCCGTGCCTTTGCCTTCTGCGCCACGTCCTACGCCTGCCTGGTGCTGCTGCTGTCACTGACCACGCACCCCTGGGCCTGGTTTGCGCTGCGCCTGGGCATCGGTACCGCCGTGGTCGGCTTGTACACGGTGATCGAGAGCTGGCTCAACAGCCAGGCCGAGGCCGCACAGCGCAGCCGGATCTTTGCCGTCTACATGGTGGTGAACCTGGGTTCCCTGGCGCTGGGCCAGCAGTTCCTGCATGTCCACGTGACGAGCCAGGCGATGTTCTTCGTGCTGGTGGCGCTGCTGGTGTGCGCGTCCACGCTGCCGGTACTGGCCACGCGCATGCGCCAGCCGGAGGTGGCGTCGATGCCCCGGCTGCGCCTGCGCCGGCTGTACCAGATCGCCCCGAGTGCGGCGGCGGGCGCCCTGCTCTCGGGGCTGACCATGGGAGCCATCTGGGGCCTGGCACCGGTCTATGCCGCTTCCACCGGCCTGGGTGCGGACGGCATCGGCAACTGGATGACCCTGCTGATCCTCGGCGGCGTGGCCCTGCAGTGGCCGATGGGGCGTTTCTCGGACCGGCACGACCGCCGCATCATGCTGATCGCGGCCAGCGCCGCCGGCGCCATCGCCGCCGCCCTGTTGCCGATGTTCCCGCATGCACCGTTCATGCAGGATGTATTGCTGTTTGTGTTCGGCGGCATGGCCTTCGCCATCTACCCCATCGTCGTCGCGCACCTGCTCGACTTCGTGTCCGGCGAAGAACTGCTGCCTGCCAGCAGCAGCGTACTGCTGGTCAACGGCCTGGGCGCGGCCGTCGGCCCCGTCCTGGCCGGCCTGCTGATGACCCGCTTCGGTCCCTCCTCGCTGTTTGCATGGTGCGCCTTGTGCATGGCCGCGACCGCGGCCTATGTCGGCTACCGCTTGCTGACCTTCAGCCGCGAACTGGAGGAAACCAGCGAATTCGTTCCGATGCTGCGCACCACCCCCGCGGCCATGGAGATGCATCCGGCCGTGGAGGCCGAACAGGAGGCATTCGCGCACCCGGCTGCCAGCGAGCCGGATGCGGGCAGCGGGACTTGAGTCGCCGCCCTGCCACCACCATCCTGATCATCTGCCTCCTTCCGACCCGCCAAGGAACCCTTCGTGAGCCATTTGTTCTCGCCGCTGAAGCTCGGCCCGCTGCACCTTGCCAACCGTATCGTCGTCGCACCCATGTGCCAGTACTCGGCCGACGACGGCAGCGCCAGCGACTGGCACCTGATCCACCTCGGCCAACTGGCACTGTCCGGCGCCGGTCTGCTGCTGCTCGAAGCCACCGCGGTGGAATCGCGCGGGCGCATCACCCACGCCGACCTGGGCCTGTACAGCGACGCCAATGAGCAGGCCCTGGGCAAGGTGCTGGGCGCCGTGCGTCGCTTCTCGCCGATGCCGCTGGGTATCCAGCTCGCGCACGCCGGCCGCAAGGCCTCCACCGCGCGCCCGTGGGCCGGCGGCCAGTCGATCGACCCGGAAAGCCCGGACGGCTGGCGCCCGGTCAGCGCATCCGCGCGCCCGTTCCAAGAGGGCACCCCGATCCCGCATGCCATGACGGTGCAGGACATCGAGACGGTCAAGCAGGCATTTGCCGCGTCCGCACGCCGCGCGCACCGGCTGGGCCTGGACCTGATCGAGATCCACGCCGCGCACGGCTACCTGCTGCACCAGTTCCTGTCGCCGCTGAGCAATACGCGCGAGGACGCCTACGGCGGTTCCCTGGAGAACCGCATGCGCCTGACCGTGGAGATCTTCGACACGGTGCGCGAGGCGGTGCCCGACAGCATGAGCGTGGGCATCCGCATATCCGCCAGCGACTGGGTCGAGGGCGGCTGGGAGATCGAGCAGAGCATCGCGCTGGCCAAGGCCCTGGATGCGCGCGGCTGCCACTTCATCCACGTCTCCAGCGGCGGCCTGGACCCGGCGCAGAAGATCGAGCTCGGACCCGGCTACCAGGTGCATTTCGCCGAGGCCATCAAGGCCGCGGTCGCCATGCCGGTGATCGCCGTGGGACAGATCACCGAGCCGGAACAGGCCGAGTCCATCCTCGCCGAGGGCCGGGCCGATGCCGTGGCCCTGGCCCGCGGCATGCTCTACGACCCGCGCTGGCCCTGGCACGCCGCGGCCAGGCTGGGCGCGAAAGTGCACGCCCCGCCGCAATACCTGCGCTGCGAACCGCACGAGCTGAAGGGACTGTTCGACACCGACTGAACGTTCCGTGGGGCGGAACGGCCCGATGTGCGCATCCGACCCGGCCTGAACCCAGGCGGGATCGACGCACGTGCAACGTTACGGGAAGATGGACCTCGACCCGCTCCGGAAACCTGACATCGGCATGCGCGCTCCCTCCGTTGCCCCTGTTCGTCGCCGTGGACTGGCCTGGCTTGTGCTCGGCCTGGCCGTGCTGGCCGGGCTGCTCCACTGGTCACGCCTGGGCGTTCCCGTGTCGATGCCGCCGGCCCCCTCGGCGCGCATCGCCTGCGTGTCCTACGCCCCGTTCCGCGAAGCGGGCACCTCGCCACTGGAGCCCGGCGCATTCGTCTCCCCGGCGCGGATCGACCGCGACCTGGCCCGGCTTTCGAAGCGTTTCGACTGCGTGCGCACGTATTCGCAATCGCTGGGCCTGAGCGCCGTGCCCGGGATCGCGAAGAAGTACGGCATGCAGGTGCTGATGGGCATCTGGCTGTCCGCCGACCGCACGGCCGACGACCACGAGATCGCGCTGGGCATCCGCACCGCGCGGGCCCACCCGCACACGGTGCGCGCCATCGTGGTCGGCAACGAGGTGCTGTTGCGCGGCGATCTTCCGCCCGCGCAGCTGGTGGCCTACATCCGGCAGGTGCGCTCGGCCACGCAACAGCCGGTGACCTACGCCGACGTGTGGACCTTCTGGCTGCGCTACGCGCACCGCGCCGGCCTGGCCCGCGCGGTGTCCTTCGTCACCGTACACATCCTGCCGTACTGGGAGGACGATCCGGTCTCGATCGACCATGCCATCGCGCACGTGAACCGGGTCTACGACCGCGTGCGCGCGGCCTTCCCCGGCCAACGGGTCCTGATCGGCGAGACCGGCTGGCCCAGCGCGGGCAAGCCGCGCCGGGGCGCGGTGCCCAGCCGCGTCAACGAGGCGCGCTACGTGCGCGCCTTCCTGCGCGACGCCCATGAGCGGCATCTGCCCTACAACCTGATCGAATCCTACGATCAGCCGTGGAAACGTCGCCTGGAGGGCACGGCCGGCGGCTACTGGGGCCTGTACGACGCGCACGGCCGAGCCAAGTTTGCCCTCGCCGGACCGGTGGTGGAGATGCCCCGATGGTGGCTGGGCCTGCTGCCCATGGCCGGCATGGGCCTGCTGTTCGCCGCCCTGGCCGGATGCGGCTTCCGGCCGCGCCTGGCCGCGGGACTGGCCGGCGCCGCCACCGGCGCCGCGCTGGCCGAAACCGTGCGCCAGATGGTGCAGGCGCTGATGAGTCCGTGGGCGTGGGCGATCGGGTCCCTGGCCTGCGCGGCGGCGCTGCTGACCGCCCTGGCCTGCGCCCGCGGACTGGCCCGATGGCTGGACACGCCCGCACCGGATGCCGGGCGACCGGCGAACCGGTTGCAACGCATGCTGGAGGGATTCACGGGTCCGCGCGCGCACCTGGCGTGGCTGGTGGCCGCATCCTGGATCGACCTGCTGCTGGTGTTCGACGGTCGCTACCGGGATTACCCCGACGCAGCCTTCCTGGTGCCGGCCGTGGCCCTGGCCCTGTGGCTGGCCGTGGCCCGGCCGCGGCGCGCCCGCGCCTGGCCCGAGCACCGGCTGCTGGCAACCTGGACGATGGTGGCCGCGCTGATCCTGGTCGTCCATGCATGGGCGGCCAACGCGGCCGTGTGGTCATGGCTCCTGTGCAACGTCCTGCTCGCCACGCCGGTCCTGTTCGCCTGGCTGCGAGCGCGAGCGGGCGGCCCGATGCACCCCGAGCAGGCTGCCGACCAGTAGCGCGGCGGCCCCGGTCTCGGGGCTGTACAACACTAGCGCGAGGCCGCCGGCCAGAGCTGCCAGCCAGGCGCTGAACGGATGTTTCCACGCCAGAGCCAGTACCGCGCTGCCCACGGCCGCCAGGCGCAGGCTGCCGCTTCCGAAGGCGATGATCGCCAGATGCCGGGCAACGCAGCCGGCGCTGTCGAGTCCGGCCATGCAGCGGTGCGCGACGGCGGCCGATTCAATCCAGCCCAGTCGCAGCCACGCCGCGAGGGCGATACTCGCGATCACGATGGTCCAGGCAAGCAGGTAACGCGGCAGGGGCTGGTTCACGCGGGATCCGTCACGGGATGGGTTTCGATTCAAGCACGATTCACGCGCAACGCCGGACCGGACCCGTATCGCCCCGGCGCGCGCGGCCAGGATCACCGGCGGACCCTTCACGTCGCATGGACCGGCGATCGGGGAATCACACGGACAGGTAGCCACCGTCGACGTTGAGGATCGCGCCGGTGGTGTAGGAGGCCGCGCCGGAGGCCAGGTACAGCGCCGCGCCGGCCATCTCCGACGGCTGCGCCACGCGTCGCATCGGCACGTGGGCCAGCGCCTGCTTGAGGATGTCGGGCGTGTTGACCAGCACCGAGGCGAACCGGGTGTCGGTCAGGCCCGGCAGCAGCGCGTTGCAGCGCACACCCTGTGCCGCGCACTCCACCGCGAAGGCCTTGGTCATGGAGATCACCGCCGCCTTGGTGATCGAGTAGATGCCCTGCTGGTAGCCCGGCACCACGCCATTGACCGATGCCACGTTGACGATGGCGCCGCCGCCGTTGCGCGCCATCAGCCTGGCACCGTGGGTGGACATGTAGAAGTAACCGCGAATGTTCACGTCCACGGTCTTGGCGAACACCGAGGGCTCGGTGTCGACGATCGGCCCGAAGTACGGGTTGGTGGCGGCGTTGTTGACCAGGATGTCGAGGCGACCGTGCTGCTGGTCGATGGCCGCATACAGGGTCTCGATCTGCTCCATCTCGCCGATATGGCAGGCGTGTGCCTGTGCCGAGCCACCGTCGGCGACGATGGCGTCGACCACCGCCTGGCAACCATCCTGCTTGCGGCTGGAGACGATCACGTGCGCGCCGCAGGCAGCCAGCAGCGCCGCGATCTCGGCACCGATGCCGCGGCTGGCGCCGGTGACCAGGGCGACCTTGCCACCGAGGTCGAAAAGCTCGTTCGCATGCATGTTCGCGTGTCCTCGTGTTTCCTGCATGGATGGCGGGCCCGGGCCCGCCCGGCCGAGGACGTCGGCAAGAACAGGCAAACGCCGAAGCATGGAACGGCGGTGAAACCGGGACCGTTGTCATGGCGCAACGGCACTGGATGAAACGGCACCGCTGCGTCGACGCCAACGGGGATCGCACCGATCATCGATCAACCTACGCGGTTGCCGCCTCAGGCCGGCCAGGAACGCGCCCGGATCACCGGAAAACGTACCATCGGAATATACCTCCATGGGCCGGAGCACCGGAATCTTCCGAGTTCGTATCCGCCCATGCCGCGGCCAGGATTTCAAGCCTGGCCGCGGCATGGGCCTGGACGGATCCGGCGTCGGTTCACCCTGCCGGACTCAGGACGTCCGGAACACCAGATGTCCGCCCTCGGCATCGACCCGGATCGTGCTGCCGGGCGGGAATTCGCCACCAAGGAGCTTTTGCGCCAGCGGGTTTTCCAGCTGCTGCTGGATCGCCCGCTTGAGCGGACGCGCTCCGTACACCGGGTCGAAACCGACATTGCCCAGCAGGTCCAGCGCCTTGTCGCCGATCTCCAGCTTGAGCTGGCGCTCGGCCAGGCGCTTTTCCAGCTGCGCGAGCTGGATCTTCGCAATAGCGCGGATCTGGTCCTTCTCCAGCGGCCGGAACACCACGATCTCGTCCAGGCGGTTGATGAACTCGGGGCGGAAGTGGCCCTGCACCACGCCCATCACCGCGGCCTTCATCTTGGTATAGCTCTCCTCCGCGTCGCCGCCGTCCATCTCCTGGATCATCTGGCTGCCGAGGTTGGAGGTCATCACGATGACCGTGTTGCGGAAGTCCACCGTGCGACCCTGGCCGTCGGTCAGACGGCCGTCGTCGAGTACCTGCAGCAGGATGTTGAAGACATCCGGATGCGCCTTCTCCACCTCGTCCATCAGGATCACGCTGTACGGGCGCCGGCGCACGGCCTCGGTCAGATACCCGCCTTCCTCGTAGCCGACATAGCCCGGCGGCGCGCCGATCAGGCGGGCCACGGAGTGCTTCTCCATGAACTCGCTCATGTCGATGCGGATCATCGCCTCCTGGGTGTCGAACAGGAACCCGGCCAGGGCCTTGCACAGCTCGGTCTTGCCCACGCCGGTCGGACCCAGGAACAGGAACGATCCGTACGGGCGGTGGGGATCGGACAGGCCGGCGCGGGCGCGGCGGATGGCGTCGGACACGGCGGTGACCGCCTCGTCCTGGCCAACCACGCGCTCGTGCAGCGCGCTTTCCATCTTCAGCAGTTTCTCGCGCTCGCCCTCGAGCATCTTGGACACCGGGATGCCGGTCCAGCGGCTGACCACCTCGGCGATTTCCTCCTCGGTGACGCGGTCCTGCACCAGCTTGAAGTCCTGCTGCTCGGCGGCCTGCGCCGCGGCCAGCTGCTTCTCCAGTTCCGGCAGGGTGCCGTACTGGATCTCGCTCATCTTGGTGTAGTCCTGATGGCGCTGGGCGGCTTCCAGTTCCACGCGCGCGGCCTCGATCTGCTCCTTGACCTTGGTCGCGCCCTGCAGCGCGGCCTTCTCGGATTTCCAGATCTCGTTGAGGTCGGAGAACTCGCGCTCCAGACCGTCGATCTCGGCCTCCAGGTCGGCCAGGCGCTGCCTGGAGGCCTCGTCGGTTTCCTTCTTCAGCATCTCGCGCTGGATCTTCAGCTGCACCAGGCGGCGCTCCAGGCGGTCCAGCTCCTCCGGCTTGGAGTCGATCTCCATGCGGATGCGGCTGGCCGCCTCGTCCATCAGGTCGATGGCCTTGTCCGGCAGCTGGCGATCGGTGATGTAGCGATTGGACAGCGTGGCCGCGGCCACGATCGCCGGGTCGGTGATCTCCACGCCGTGATGCACCGCGTAGCGCTCCTTCAGGCCGCGCAGGATGGCGATGGTGTCCTCGACCGTCGGCTCGCCCACGAAGACCTTCTGGAAGCGGCGCTCGAGCGCGGCGTCCTTCTCGATGTACTGGCGGTACTCGTCCAGCGTGGTGGCGCCAACGCAGTGCAGTTCGCCCCGCGCCAGCGCCGGTTTCAACATGTTGCCGGCATCCATGGCGCCATCGGCCTTGCCGGCGCCGACCATGGTGTGCAGCTCGTCGATGAACAGGATGATCTGGCCCTCGTTCTTGGCCAGGTCGTTGAGCACGGCCTTGAGGCGCTCCTCGAACTCGCCGCGGAACTTGGCGCCGGCGATCAGCGCGCCCATGTCCAGGCTCAGCACACGCTTGCCGCGCAGGCCCTCGGGCACCTCGTCCTTGATGATGCGCTGGGCCAGCCCTTCGACGATGGCGGTCTTGCCCACGCCGGGCTCGCCGATCAGCACCGGGTTGTTCTTGGTGCGCCGCTGCAGCACCTGGATCACGCGGCGGATCTCCTCGTCGCGGCCGATCACCGGGTCCAGCTTGCCGGACTCGGCGCGCGCAGTCAGGTCGATGGTGTACTTCTGCAGAGCCTGGCGCTGGTCCTCGGCATTCTCGCTGGCGACCTTCTCGCCGCCGCGGATCTTGTCGATCGCCGCCTCGATACGTGCCTTGTCGGCTCCGGCGGCCTTGAGCGCCTTGCCCAGCTCGCCGCCGCCTTCCAGCGCCGCCAGCACGAACAGCTCGCTGGCGATGAACTGGTCGCCGCGCTGCTGGGCCAGCTTGTCGGTCAGGTTGAGGACACGCCCCAGGGCATTGCCGACGTTGATGTCGCCGGCCTGACCGCTGACTTGCGGCAAGCCGTTGAGCATTTCGCCCAGGCGCTCGCGCAACAGCGGCACATTGATGCCGGCCTGCGACAGCAGCGGCGTGGTCGAACCACCCTGCTGGTCCAGCAGCGCGATCATCACGTGCACCGGCTCGAGCATGTTGTGGTCGCGACCGACCGCCAGCGACTGGGCATCGGCCAGCGCCTGCTGGAAACGTGAGGTCAATTTGTCCATGCGCATCGAAGGGATCTCCCCTGCCTTAGGTGGTTGACGGCCGGGCCGTCTCATGCAGGTTCAGATGCGGACGCCAACGCGCGCATTCAAGCGGCATGCCGGCGTTGATGGTCCCTGGCAGGCCTCAATCGAGCCCAAAGGCACGTTCGGCCGCGCCGCGCCAGGCCGATGCCAACAGCAGGGCCGCCGCACTGAAGGCGGCGCCGGCCAGGCACACTCCCGCCCATCCGTCGGCATCGAAGGCAAGGCCCGAGGCCAACGAACCCAGCGCTCCGCCGATGAAGTACACCGTCATGTAGGCCGCGGTCAGACGGTTTCGCGCTTCCCCCTGCAATCGGTAGATCAGTCCCTGATTGGTCACGTGCACGCCCTGCACCGCCAGGTCCAGCAGGACGATGCCGGCAATCAGCGCAGCCAGCACATGGGCGCCCCACGCAATCAGGCCCCACGAGGCCAGCAGGATCGACAACCCCAATACGGTGTTGCGCGCCGCATGGCCCCGATCGCCCTGCCGTCCCGCCGCGGCCGCGGCAAGCGCCCCGGCCGCGCCGACCAGGCCGAACAGGCCGATCACGCTGTCGTGGTAGTGGTAGGGCGGGCGCGACAGCAGGAACGCCAGCGAGGTCCACAGCACGCTGAAGGCACCGAAGATCAGCCCGCCGATGGCGGCGCGCACGCGCAGCAGCGGCTCGTCGCGGAACAACCCCAGCAGCGAGCCCAGCAGCTGCGGATAGCGCAGCCCGGCGTGCACGTGATGTCGCGGCAGCATGCGCGCCAGCACCGCGGCACAGACCAGCATCAGGCCCGCGGCCACGAAGTACACCGTGCGCCAGCCGCCCGCCAGCACCAGGCCACCGGCGACCGTGCGCGCCAGCAGGATGCCGATCAGCAGGCCGCTCATGACGATGCCGACCGCCCGGCCGCGTTGCGAGGGCGTGGCCAGGGTCGCCGCGAATGGCACCAGCAATTGCGCCACGACCACGAACAGGCCGGTGATCGCCGTGCCGGCAAACAGCATCGGCGTGTTGACCGCAGCCCCGGTCACGGCCAGGCCCAGCGCCGACAGCACGGTCATGCCGACGATCAACCGGCGCTTCTCGAAGCGATCGCCCAGCGGCACCAGCAGGACCAGTCCGGCGGCGTAGCCGACCTGAGCCACCGTCACCAGCAGTCCGGCACGGGTCCCGGACAGGCCGAACGCGCGGGCCATGGTGTCCAGCATGGGCTGGGCGTAGTACAGGCTGGCCACGGCCAGGCCCGTGGCTGTGGCCATGGCCGCCAGCAGGCCCCGCGTCAAAGTGGGGTGATTCGCTGTCTCGTCCATCAGGGTTCCAGGGTCAGCCGGATCGGCGCTCGGACGGCGGTATCCAGATCAGCGAGGCGAAACGTCCGCTGCGCGCGCCCTGCCGCCGGTAGGAGTAGAACCGCGGATCGACGAAGGTATCGAAGCCGCCGCCATGGATGCGGGTCACGCCTGCCGCATGCAGGCGGCGCCGTGCCAGCGCGGCCAGGTCGCACTGCCAGTGGCCGGGACGGGTAGCCCGGAAGGCGGCCTCGGCACCGGTGTCGTGTTGCAGGAAGGCATCACGGACCGGCGCATCGACTTCATAGGATGCCGCACCGATGCA
Organism: uncultured Gammaproteobacteria bacterium; assembly: GCA_963817755.1. Taxonomy (GTDB): domain Bacteria; phylum Pseudomonadota; class Gammaproteobacteria; order Xanthomonadales; family Rhodanobacteraceae; genus Oleiagrimonas. The sequence continues at coordinate 632,706 of CAWFPB010000002.1, read as the reverse complement.
CGGCCCCAGCCATGCCAGCAGGTGCGGCGCCTGGCAAGTCATCGACGCCACGGTGGTCTCCAGCACACCCGCGGCCAGGCCGCGCCAGCCGGCATGCGCGGCACCGATCTCGCTGCCGTCCACGGCGGCCAGCAGCACCGGCAGGCAGTCCGCCGTCAGGATGGCCAGCACCGTGCCCGGAATGCTCGATACCGCGGCATCGGCACTGGGCGGATCCTCCTGGGCCAGCGGGCCCAGGGTCGCCACCCGCGTGCCGTGCACCTGGCGCAGCCAGCGCGGTGCATGTGGCAGTCCCAGCGCCTGCACCAGCGCCAGACGGTTGCCTTCGACGATCTCGGGCGACTCGCCGCCGAACCCCAGGTTCATGCGCTCGAACGGCGGCTCGGACAGTCCGGGTCCCCAGCGCGTGGTCACGGCCGCACGCACCGGTGCCGCCCATTCGGGAAAGATCCAGGGCTCGTCGCCGATGGCCGGGTTCATGCACTCACTCCGGATGCTCCTCGCGGTCCCGGCGCAGGGCCTCGAGCAGGTCCTGCATGTCCCCGGGCATGGCCGCCTCGAACACCCGCTCGCGACCGTCCGACGGGTGCTCGAAAGCCAGTCGCTCGGCATGCAGCGCCTGGCGACGGAAACCCTGCAGGGCAGCCACAAGTTCCCGGGACGCGCCCTTGGGCAGGGCCACGTGCCCGCCGTAGACCGGATCGCCGACCAGCGGATGCTGGATGTGCGCCATGTGCACGCGGATCTGGTGGGTGCGGCCGGTCTCGAGATTGCACTGCACCAGGCTGTGCGCGCGATAGCGCTCGCGCACACGGTAATGGGTCACGGCCCGCTTGCTGCCGGTACCCTCGCGCACGGCCCGGCGCAGGCGATCGACCGGATGCCGGCCCAGCGGTGCGTCCACCGTGCCGCCCGCCACCAGCGCGCCACGCACCACCGCCACGTACTGCCGCTGCACCCGGTGCCCGGCCAGCATCGCCACCAGTGCCGTGTGCGCCGGCAGCGAGCGGGCCACCACCATCAGGCCGGAGGTGTCCTTGTCCAGGCGGTGCACGATGCCGGCACGCGGCAACTCGGCCAGGCGGCCGTCATGGTGCAGGAGCGCGTTCTGCAGGGTGCCGTCGGGGTTGCCTGCCCCGGGATGCACCACCAGTCCGGCCGGCTTGTTGATGACCAGCAGGTCCTCATCCTCGTACACGACATCCAGCCCGATAGGCTGCGGCACCATGGGCACCTCGTCCTCGAGGCGGGCATCGATCTCGACATGTTCACCGCCCTGCACGCGGTCCTTCGGCGCCCGAACCCCGCCATCGACCGTCACGGCACCCTCGCGCACCCAGGCGCACAGGCGCGAACGCGAGTACTGCGGGAACATTGCCGCCAATGCCTGGTCCAAGCGACGTCCTGCCGCTTCCAGGGGCACGGCGGCCGCATGACGAACCCTGCTCATGCCCGTGTCACCGGCAAACCCCCGGTTTCCGTTATGATGGCTTTTCGCCCAAGCACCCGACGACTGTCTTTTATGCGCGTTTTCAAGCTGATTAGCATCCTGTTCCTGGCACTTGCCGTAGCGTCCTGCTCGCTGTTCCAAAACAAAAACAACATCGAGACGATGCCGGTCGCCCAGCTCTACAAGACTGCGCACGACGCGCTGAAGTTCGGCCACTACAACGAGGCCGAGAAGGACTACAAGCGTCTCATCGCCCGCTTCCCGTCCGGCAAGTACAACCAGCAGTCGCAGGTCGATCTTGCCTATGCACAATACAAGGACAACAAGCCCGACGACGCGTACTCGACGATCAACCGGTTCATCAAGACCTTTCCGGCGCACAAGCATATCGACTATGCCTACTACCTGCGCGGATTGATCAATTTCAATCGCAGCAACACGTTCATCGGCCGCGTTTTCGGACTGGACCAGTCCCGGCGCGACCAGGGCTACCGACTGCAGTCGTTCGACGATTTCAGCCAGCTCACGCGTCGCTTCCCGGGCAGCCAGTACGCGGCCGACGCACGCCAGCGCATGATCTCCCTGCGCAACGGCCTGGCCCAGTTCGAGATCAACGTCGCCGAGTTCTACCTGCAGCGCAAGATGTACGTGGCTGCCGCCGATCGTGCCAAGTACGTGATCGAGCACTACCAGCGCGCACCGCAGACCGGCGATGCACTGGCCATCCTGTCCCGTTGCTACCAGTCGATGGGCCTGGACAAGCTGTCGGCGCAAACCATGCAGGTGCTCAAACTCAACTACCCGCACCACCCCTACCTGAAGGATCCGGACTGGCCGCACTTCGTCGGCGTGCTGCACCGGATGATCCCGTTCTCCAATCACCACTGATTGCCGGGAATCGGGAATGGGGAATCGTGAATCGGGGTGCATGGCCATGCCGTGCACGATCGGCGCAGCCCATTCCCGATTCCCTATTCCCCGCCCAATCAGCGCCAGCCGGACGTGATCGGATAGCGGCGTTCGCGGCCGAAGGCACGGGTGGTGACCTTCGGCCCAGGGGCCGACTGGCGGCGCTTGAACTCGTTGCGCAGCACCAGCGTGGCGACCCGGTCGACCGTCCCGGCATCGTACCCGGCGGCCGCAATCGTCTCGCGCGACTGCTCGCCCTCGATGAACCGCTCCAGGATGGCATCGAGCTCGGCGTACTCGGGCAATGAATCCTGGTCGGTCTGGTCGGCACGCAGCTCGGCCGACGGCGCGCGCTCGATGACGGCCTCGGGAATGGTCGCGCCCTGCGTGTTGCGCCAGCGCGCCAGGCGGTAGACCTGGGTCTTGTAGACATCCTTGATCGGGGCATAAGCCCCGCACATGTCGCCGTACAGGGTGCAGTAGCCGACCGCCATCTCGCTCTTGTTCCCGGTCGCCAACAACAGCTGCCCGTGCTTGTTGGACAACGCCATCAGCAGGGTGCCGCGGATCCGCGCCTGCAGGTTTTCTTCGGTCAGGTCGGCGCCCTTGCCGGCAAACGACGCCTCCAGCGCCCCGGTCATGGCCTCGAAGGCGGGTTCGATGACCACCGTCTCGTAGGTGACGTCCAGGGCCTCGGCCTGCGCCCTTGCGCCATCCAGCGACAACTGCGAAGTGTGGCGCGAGGGCAGCATCACGGCCCGGACGCGTTCCGCACCCAGTGCATCGACCGCCAGGGCCAGGGTCAGGGCCGAATCGATGCCGCCGGACAGGCCCAGCAGCACGCCGGGGAAGCCATTCTTGGTGACGTAATCGCGGATGCCGCAGGCCAGGCCGGCGTACAGCACGCTGTCGGCGGTCTCGTCCTCGATGGAGTCCCAGCCCTGGGCACCGAAGCACCCGCTGGAGGAATCATAGGATGCCTGCAGCAGGCATTCGCGGAACGAGGGCGCGCGTGCGGCGAGTTCGCCATCGGCGTTGATCAGCAGCGAAGCACCGTCGAACAGCACGTCGTCCTGGCCCCCGACCACGTTGACGTAGGCGATCCCCACGCCGCGCCGCCGGGCCTGGCGCTGCAGCACCTCGAGCCGCACCGCCTGCTTGGCGGTGTCGTAGGGCGAGGCATTGGGCACCACCAGCAGTTCGGCACCGGCGTCACAGGCCGCGTCCACCGGTGCATCGACCCATACGTCCTCGCACACCAGCAGCCCCACGCGCACGCCGCCGATCTCGACCACATGCGGGTCGGTCCCCGGGGTGAAATAGCGCTTCTCGTCGAACACCCCGTAGTTGGGCAGCGCGTGCTTGGCGTAGCGGGTGTGCTCGGTGCCATCGCGCAACAGGCTCAACGCGTTCAGCAACGGCTCCTGGAAAGCGTGCTCGTCGGCCGTGTGGGCAATCGCGTGGGCCGGCGCGGGATGGCCGACCAGCACGTCGATGCCGCGGACATCATCGGCCACGCGGGACAGGGCCTGGCCGCAGGCCGCGATGAAGCTGGAGCGACGCAACAGGTCATCGGGCGGGTAGCCGCACAGCGCCAGTTCCGGAAACACCACCAACTGCGCGCCTTCGGCCCGGGCCTGAGCGGCCAGCCGCGTGGCGCGCGCGGCGTTGGCGTCGACGGCACCGACGGTGAAATCGTGCTGCGCCAGGGCGAACCGCAAAACTGCCATGCTCGGAATTTCCTCGATACGCGAAGGCCGCGGACATGCCGCGGCCTTCGACTTCATCCGCAGGCCGGATGATCAGCCTACTTCATGCGCTCGGCCAGGGCCTTGCCCAGGTCGGCCGGCGACTTGACCGTGGTCACGCCCGCCTTCTCCAGCGCGGCGAACTTGGCCTCGGCCGTGCCCTTGCCCCCGGAGATGATGGCGCCTGCATGGCCCATGCGCTTGCCCGGAGGCGCGGACGCACCGGCGATGAACGACACCACCGGCTTGGTCACGTACTCGGAGATGAATTCCGCCGCATCTTCCTCGGCGCTGCCGCCGATCTCGCCGACCATGATGATGCCCTCGGTCTGCGGGTCGTCCTGGAAGCGCTTGAGGCAGTCGATGAAGTTCATGCCCTGGATCGGATCGCCGCCGATGCCGATGCAGGTCGACTGGCCCAGGCCCTCGTTGGTGGTCTGGAACACGGCCTCGTAGGTCAGGGTGCCCGAACGCGACACGATGCCGACGTTGCCCGGGGTGTGGATATGGCCCGGCATGATGCCGATCTTGCACTCGCCCGGGGTGATGATGCCGGGGCAGTTGGGGCCGATCAGCACGGTCTCCGGATGCCCGTCCAGCACGTTGCGAACGCGCAGCATGTCCAGCACCGGGATGCCCTCGGTGATGGCCACGATGACTTCGATGCCGGCATCGATGGCTTCCAGGATCGAGTCGGCTGCGAACGGCGGCGGCACGAAGATCACCGACGCATTGGCGCCGGTCTCGTCGACCGCCTCGGCCACGCTGTTGAAGACCGGACGCTCCAGGTGCTGCGAGCCGCCCTTGCCCGGGGTCACGCCACCCACGATCTGGGTGCCGTAGTCGATCGCCTGCTCGGCGTGGAAGGTGCCCTGCTGGCCGGTGAAGCCCTGCACGATCACCTTGGTGTTCTTGTTGACCAGTACGCTCATGCTTTGCTCCTCACTTCGCGGCAGCCACGGCCTTGCGCGCCGCGTCGTTGAGATCGTCGGCCGGCGTGATCGCCAGGCCGGAGTTGGCCAGCAGCTCGCGGCCCTTCTCGACGTTGGTGCCCTGCAGGCGAACGATCACGGGGATCTTCAGGCCCACTTCCTTGACCGCGGCGATGATGCCCTCGGCGATCAGGTCGCAGCGCACGATGCCGCCGAAGATGTTGACCAGGATCGCCTTGACCTTGTCCGAGGACAGGATCAGCTTGAAGGCCTCGGTCACGCGCTCCTTGGTGGCGCCGCCGCCGACGTCGAGGAAGTTGGCCGGCTCGCCACCCGCCAGCTTGATCACGTCCATGGTGGCCATGGCCAGACCCGCGCCGTTGACCATGCAGCCGATGGTGCCGTCCATGGTCACGTAGTTCAGGTTGTGCTCGACCGCGGCCGCCTCGGCGGCGTCTTCCTGGGTCAGGTCGCGCATGGCGGCCAGGTCGGGGTGGCGGAACTCGGCGTTGTCGTCGGAGTTCACCTTGCCGTCCAATGCGGCCAGGCTGCCGTCCTCGAGCACCGCCAGCGGGTTCAGCTCGACCAGCGACAGGTCCTTCTCGTTGAACAGCGTGTACAGGCCCAGCATGATCTTGGTCAGCTGGCGCACCTGCTTGGCGTCCAGGTCCATCGCGAAGCCGATCTGGCGGCACTGGTAGGGCTGCAGGTCCTCGACGTAGTCGATGGCGATGGTGTGGATGTCCTCGGGGGTGTCCTTGGCGACTTGCTCGATGTCCACGCCGCCGTGCTTGGAGGCGATGAAGGAGATCGACTTGGTGTCGCGGTCGACCAGAATCGACAGGTACAACTCGCGGGCAATGTCGGTGGCGTCGGTGACCAGCACCAGGTTCACCGGCAACGCGCGGCCACCGGACTGGTAGGTGGCCATGTTGGTGCCGAGCATGCCGGTCGCGGCGGCCTTGACCTCGTCCAGGCTCCTGCAGAACTTCACGCCGCCGGCCTTGCCTCGACCGCCCGCGTGGATCTGCGCCTTGACCATCCACTGGCTGCCGCCCAGGGCCTTGGCGGCCTCCACGGCGGCGTCGGCCGAATCGGCCACCTTGCCCGGCGGCACGGTGATCCCGTACTGCGCGAACAGCTCTTTTGCCTGATACTCGTGAAAGTTCATTCGATACCTCGAACGTACGTGAAACGCGCAGTCGGGCGGCGGGCGCGGGATGCGCGGGCACAACGACGGCGATGGATGCACGGCGGCGGGACGCGGGCAGGGGGCCCGGAAGAATCCGCACGCGACAGCCCGCTATTGTCCAAGAACCGCCGCCCGATGGAAAGGGGCGCACCCAACGCACCCTGCTTGCCGGGATACGTGCGCGCCAGAAGGAGCACGCGCATGGCTATACTCGGGCCTGCGGCCAAGCCGCACTCCAAACCCGCTTCCGGAACAGGAAATCCCATGCCCAACGCCAGCGTGGCCCGTCGCGAACTGTATTTCCTGAACTGGTTCCGGCTGGCCCAGGCACTGGTCTACTGCCTGCTGGCCTTCGGCACCCGCGACAACCACCTGCTGATCCCCGATCACCCCACCCTTGCCCGTGCCGTCGCGGTCATCGCCATCGTCTACGCCGTGATCGCCCTGCTGCGCACGCCGGCCTGGATGCAGCGACCGGCAGCCTACACCGCCGCCGCGATCCTGCTGGATATCGCCATTGCCATGGCCGCGGTGATCTCGATGCACAGCGCGCGCCTGGGCATCGCCATGATGCTGGTGGTCAACCTGGGCGGTGCGGCGCTGGTCCTGCCCATGCGCCTGTCGCTGTTCTTCGCCGCCCTGGGCGCCCTCGGCCTGCTGGGCCAGGTATTCGTCAGCCATCCCAGGAACGATATCGGCGGGGAACTGCTGGAAAGCGCGCTGTTCGGCATCGTCTACCTGGCCTCGGCCGCCCTGTGCAACATCCTCGGACGCCAGATGCGCGCCTCGGAGGAGCTGGCCCAGCGCCGCGGCCTGGACCTGGCCAACCTGTCCCAGGTCAACGAGCTCATCATCCGCCGCATGAAGACCGGCGTGCTGCTGGTCGACGACGGCAACCAGGTGCACCAGTTCAACGAATCGGCCTGGATCCTGCTGGGCAACCCGCCCATGAACCAGCGCGACCTGGGCACCATCGCGCCGGAACTGTCGCGCCGGCTGTTCCACTGGCGGCACTACGACAAGCTGGACGAGACCGCGATCGCGCTGGCCGAGGGCGTCCCCGAAGTGGTGCCGCGCTTTACCCGCCTGGCGGCCAACGACGACTCCAATATCCTGATTTTTCTCGACGACACCTCGCTGGTCTCGCGCCGCGCCGAGGAACTGACCCTGGCCTCGCTGGGTCGGCTGTCGGCCTCGATCGCCCACGAGATTCGCAACCCGCTGGCCGCGATCCGCTATTCGGCCCAATTGCTGGCCGAATCGGAGGACCTGGTCCAGGCCGACCAGCGCATGGTCGAGATCATCAACAACCACTGCAGCCGCCTCAACGAGATCATCGAGAACATCCTGCAGCTGTCGCGCCGCGAACGCTCGCGCCCGGAAACCCTGGATCTCAACGCCTGGTCCCTGGATTTCGTCGACGAATACGCCGAGAGCAACGACCTGGGCAAGGACTCGCTGCGCGCCATCGTGCAGTCCAACGCGGTCCAGGCGGTGGTCGACCCGCAGCACCTGCAGCAGGTGATCTGGAACCTGGTCCAGAATGCCCTGCGCTACGGCCGCATGCCCGGCGAGGCGGCGCGGGTGATGCTGATCTCGCGGTCCGCCAGTGATGCCGGACCACCGCTGCTGGAGGTCGTCGATCGCGGGCCCGGCATTCCCACCAAGGTCGCCGCACAGATCTTCGAACCCTTCTACACCACGCACGAATACGGCACGGGCCTGGGCCTGTACCTGTGCAAGCAGATGTGCGAGGCCAACCAGGCCGAACTGGAATATGTGCCGGTGGCCGGCGGCGGGAGCTGTTTCCGCATCACCCTGGCGCCGATGGCCCAGGCGCCGACATCCTCCGGCGCCGCCTAGCCCTCCGCCCGCTCAGGTCGCGCGCAGCACCAGCGTGGTCGAGAGCATTTCCGAGGCCGCCGGCTTGCCGTCCACCAGGGCCAGCACCTTGCGCGCCAGCAGCATGCCGCCTTCCTGCCAGTTCTGGCGCACCGAGCTGAGCGGCGGCAGGAAGCTGGCCCCCAGCGGCGTGTCGTCGTAGCCGACCACCGAGACGTCGCTGGGAACCTGGTGCCCCAGTTCGACCAGGGCGCGGATCGCGCCCATGGCGAGCAGGTCGCTGCAGGCGAAGATGCTGTCGAAGCGCACCTTGCGGCGGGCCAGCGAATGCACGGCATCCACGCCCGAGGCCAGGGTGAATTCGTCGCGCCGCATCAGCAGCGGCTTGATGTCGTGGCGCGCCAGCTCGTCGACGAAGCCATGCAGGCGTTCGGCGATCTCGGGATGGTCGGGGTTGCCGATGAACACCGGGTGGCGCCGGCCGATGGACACGAATCGCTCGGCCACCGAGGCCCCGCCCTGGCGGTTGTTGCTGCCCACCACCACGTGCGCGTCGCTGGCCGACTGCGCGCCCCACACCACCATCGGCAGACCCAGCTTGTCGAACAGCCGCACCGCGTCCTGGCGCTCGCCCTGGCCCAGCAGGATCACGCCGTCGGCGCCGCGCACCGCGGCCGAGGCCGCGCCCTCGCGGGTGGTCAGCAGCACGCTGTAGCCGGAGGAAGTCAATTCCTGCGAGATACCGCCAAGCAGGGTCAGCGGGTACGGATCCCACATGGTGCGGTCGCTGCTGGGCTGCATCTCGACGATCACGGCCACGGTGTGGCTGCGGCGCAAGCGCAGGTTGCGCGCATTGACGTTGAGCTTGTAGCCGTGCTCGCGCGCCAGTTGCTGGATGCGCTCGCGGGTCCGCGGGCTGACCAGGGCGCTGTCGGCCAGCGCCCGCGAGACGGTGATCTTCGAAACCCCGGCCAGCTCCGCAAGGTCGGCCATGGTCAGCCCCGCACGCGGCGGTTTGGGCTGTTTCTTCCTGCTTCGAGTCAAGGCAAGCGGTTCCCGGGTTCCCAGCAACGGGCCAGACGGCCCTTTCCAGTATGTCCGCTCGGGCGGGCTCCGTCCATGGCTGCATTCCACGGCAACGGGATGATTCCGGCGCCCGCCGGGTAAAATTGTTATCGATAACTTGATATCGGTAACATTCGGTCGTATGCTCGCCGCCCATCGCATCGATCGGTCATCGTGCCGGTCGTCACCATCATGCAGCGAGGGGAGCAGGCGGTTCATGCAAGAAGCCGAGATGCCAGTCGAAGAGTCCGTGGCGGCCGACTCCGGGACCACGATCGATCCTTGGCAATTCGTACGTATCGGCCGTGATCGCCGCGGATTCGCACGCGACGAGAGCCTGTTCGCCCTGGCCAACGGCCAACTGGGCGTCCGCGCCGGCCTCGAGGAAGGCCACAGCCCCAGCCACGGCAGCTTTCTCGGCGCCGTGTGGGAACGTACCCCGATCGAGTATCACGAACGTTTCCCGGGCTTCGCGCGCCACAGCGACACGCGGCTGCCCGTGGCCGACGGCGTCGGCATCGGACTGCAGCTGGACGGCCAGCCCGTGGACCTGGACGCTGGCGAGTGGCTGGCTTTCGAGCGTCGCCTGGACCTGCGCCACGGCCGTTATCACCGGACACTGCGCTGGCGCTCCCCCAGGGGCGCCACCCTCCAGATCGATTCCGAACGCCTGGTGCCGCTGGACCGTACCGGCGTGCTCGCCATCCGCTATCGCGTGACCTCGGTTGATTTCGCGGGACGCATCACGCTGTCCTCGCGCCTGGACAGCACCCGCCACGCCGCCACCCAGGGCGATGACCCGCGCATCGGCGCACGCATGGCCGGCGGCCTGGACATCACCGGCATCGGTACACACGACGATTGCGCCTGGCTGGCCCAGGCCACGCGGCACAGCGGGATCGCCCTGGCCTGCGCCCAGCGCCATGCAGGTCTTGGCGACACGCCCCGCACCGAGCAGGACGCATCCGCCATCGCGCAGTGCTTCGAACAGGACATCGAGCCCGGCCAGACACTGCAATTGGAAAAGTACGTGGCCTATGCGTGGTCACAGCCGGGTGCACAGGAGGACCCGAGCCTGCCCCGCCAGGCCATGGCCCGCGTGAACGCCGCCTGCGAGGACGGTTTCCAGGTCCTGTGCGAAATCCAGTCCGCCACTCTCGGCCGTTTCTGGCAGACCGCCGACCTGGGCATCGAGGGCGATCCCGCCACCGAGCAGGCCCTGCGCCTGAACCTGTTCCACGTGATGCAGTCGACCTGTCGCGACGGCAGCGGCAGCGCCGCCGCCAAGGGCCTGACCGGCGAAGGCTACGAAGGTCACTATTTCTGGGACGCCGAGGTCTTCATGCTGCCGGCGCTGGTGGGCACCGCCCCGGCGCTGGCGCGCAGCATGCTCGAATACCGCTATCGCATCCTCGACGCCGCCCGGCATCACGCCCGCGAAATGAACCATGCCCGCGGCGCCCTGTACGCATGGCGCACCATCAGCGGCGACGAGTGCTCGGCCTATTTCCCCAGCGGCTCGGCCCAGTACCACATCAACGCCGCCATCGCCTGGGCCATCCGCGCCTACGTCGAGACCAGCGGCGACGAGACCTTCCTCGTCGACAAGGGCGGCGAAATCCTGTTCGAGACCGCGCGCCTGTGGCTGGAGGTGGGCCACTACGACCCGCGCCGCCACGATGCGTTCTGCATCTGCGCGGTCACCGGCCCGGACGAATACACCGCCCTGGTCGACAACAACCACTACACCAATCGCATGGCGCAGCGACACCTTCGCCACGCGGCCGAGGTCGCCCGCTGGATGGCCGCATCGCATCCCGAAGCCTTCGCGGACCTTTCCGCACGCATCGGCCTGACCGGCGACGAGCCCGGTCGCTGGCAGGCGGCAGCCGATGCCATGTACCTGCCGGTCGATCCCCTGACCGGGGTGTTCCCGCAGGACGACACCTTCCTGGACAAGCCGCGCCTGCCGATCGACGAACCGGTCGACGGCAAGCACCCGCTGCTGCTGCGCATGCATCCCCTGACGCTGTACCGCCACCAGGTATGCAAGCAGGCCGACGTGCTGCTTGGCCTGGTCCTGGCCGGAGACGGCGTCGACCGTGACGCACGACGCCGCAACCTGGACTACTACGAGGCCGTGACCGTGCACGACTCGACCCTGTCGGCATCCACCTTCGGCATCCTCGCGGCCGACATCGGCGACACGGACAAGGCCCTGCGCTATTTCCGCGACACCCTGCGCGTGGACCTGGACGACCTGCACGGCAATGCCGACCACGGGGTGCACCTGGCGGCCATGGCCGGAAGCTGGATGGCCCTGGCCTGGGGCTTCGGCGGGCTGCGACTGGGGGGGCCGCATCCGGTCTTCGCCCCGCGCCTGCCGCACGCCTGGAACGGCTACCGCTTCGGCCTGCGCTGGCGCGAGGCGCGTATCCGCGTCGAAGTGGATGCCACGGTTGCGCGCTACACCCTCATGGAAGGCGAGTCGATGCGCATCGAACATGACGGTCACCCGCTCGACCTGACCGCGGGCGAGACCGTGACCCGTCCCTTGGCGTCCGATGCCACGCGCATGGCCACCAGGTCGCCCCGCCCCCTCCAAGCCGTGATCTTCGACCTCGACGGCGTGCTGGCCGATACCGCCAGCGTGCACGAAGCGGCCTGGCGCCGCCTGGCCGCGGAGATCGACGTGCCGCTGGCCGACGACATCGGCGAGCGACTCAAGGGCGTGGACCGCCGCGCCTCGCTGGACATCGTGCTGGAAAACGCCCCGCGCGACTACGGCGAAACCGAACGCGAGGAACTGGCCGCGCGCAAGAACGGCTATTACCGCGAACGCATCGCAACCTGCGGCCCGCAGGACCTGCTTCCCGGCGCACGCGAGGCCGTCCAGGCAGCGCGCGCGGCGGGCCTCAAGACCGCACTGGCGTCGGCCAGCCGCAATGCCCCGCTGCTGCTTTCGCGCCTGGGCATCGCCGAACTGTTCGATTACGTGGTCGACGCCAACGGCATCCGCCGCTCCAAGCCGGATCCGGAAATCTTCCTGGCCGCCGCCGCGGGCCTGGAGATCGAACCGGCGGCCTGCCTCGGCGTCGAGGATGCCGCGGCCGGCATCGCCGGCATTCGTGCCGCCGGCATGGCGGCGGTCGGCATCGGATCCGCCGAGGTACTCGACGAAGCCGACATCGTGCTTTCGGCCATCGCCGACTTCGACATCGCCGACTTCACGGCGCCGCAGTGAACGCAAGACCCAGAGCCTTACCTGTAACGACAACCACGCGAAAACCAGAAGTACCGGGGAGGTACACCATGCAACACACGATTCGATTGACCCGACTGGCCCTCTCGGCCGCCATCGTCGCCGCGCTGCTGTCCACGCCGGCCCTGGCCAAGGGCAGTGGCCAGGCCGCACAGAACGGCACCTCGACCAGCAAGAAGGCCCAGCAGCAGAACCCCGACGCCAGGACCACCCAGACCCTGCAGCAGGTCGTGGTCACCGGTGCCCCGACCTTCGCCGGCGTCAAGCGCCTGAACGCCAGTTTCTCGATCACCACCGCCAACCAGACCGAGATCAAGAAGGCCAACCCGTCCAGCGCCGCCGACATCCTCAAGATCGTGCCCGGCGTGTGGGCCGAGACCAGCGGCGGCCAGACCGGCGCCAACATCGAACTGGCCGGCTTCCCGGGCGGCGGCGACGCGCCGTACGTGACCTTCTCGCTCAACGGCTCGCCGGTGTATCCGACCCCCACGCTGTCGTTCATGGCCAACGGATCGCTGTTCCGCATCGACGACTCGGTCGAGCGCGTGGAGGTGCTGCAGGGCGGCCCGGCCACCGTGTTCAGCAACGGCCAGATCGGCGCCACCGCCAACTTCATCCTGCGCCAGGGCACGGCCAAGCCCAGCGGCGACATCGGCCTGACCGTCGGCTCGGAAGGCCGCTACCGTGTGGACGGCTTCTACGGCGGCAAGCTCTCGCAGAACTGGTTCTTCAGCATCGGCGGGTTCTACCGCACCGACAACGGCATCCGCGATCCGCAGTTCCCGGCCAACGAGGGCGGTCAGCTGACCGCCACCCTGTCGCGTGATTTCGACAACGGCGACATCATGTTCTACGGCCGCGTGCTGGACGACAAGAACCTGTTCATCACCGACGTGCCGCTGCAGGTCAGTGCCAACGGCAAGAGCGTCTCGGGCTTCCCCGGTTTCGACCCGCTGACCGGCACCTTCGCCGGCAACGAGCTGCGCTCGGTCAACATCCAGGTCTCGCCCGGCAACCCGCCCGGCACCATCAACGGCAACCTGGCCAACGGCCGCGGCAGCCACATCCACATGTTCGGTTCGAACCTGAACCTGTACTTCGACAACGGCTGGACGCTGGGCAACAAGTTCAACCTGACCAGCGGCCACATGCCGACCAATGCGCTGTTCAACAACTTCTCGCCGGTCTCGTTCGGCACCTTCATCAACGGCCAGATCGCCAGCGCCAACAGCAACCCCGACATCGTCAGCGCCGGCGGCATGGCCACCAGCGGCAGCGGAACCTACGTCAACGGCGGCGGCGCGGTCAGCCCGAACCAGGCCGTGGCCTCGCTGGGTTTCTGGATCGTCGACAAGAAGATCCAGTCGTTCACCGACGAAGTGCGCCTGAGCAAGGACCTGTTCGACGGCAACACGCTGACCATGGGCACCTACCTGGCCAGCTACTCCGCCGACGACTCGTGGTACCTGGGCAACAACATGCTGGTCACCGCCCAGCCGCACGCGAAGCTGATCAACGCCACGCTGGATAACGGCGCCCAGCTGACCCGCAACGGCTTCCTGAGCGGACCGTTCTACGCCATCACCGAGAACTGGAGCGGCCGCAACATTGCCGGCTTCCTGTCCGACCAGTGGATCATCGGTCCCTGGACCCTGGACGCCGGCTGGCGCATGGAGCACCAGCGCGCCAACGGCTCGGTGGCCAATGACTCGAGCGTGAACCTGGATGGCAATCCGCTGACGGTCTACAACAACAACACCGCGGTGGCGAACGGTTCGTTCACGCCGATCAGCTATGCGCACTGGCACGGCTCGTGGACGGTCGGCGCCAACTACCAGATCTCGCCCGACATGAGCGTGTATGCGCGCGTCAACGAAGGCCCGCACTTCCCCGGCTTCGACGACCTGCGCAGCGGCCAGACCAACGTGCAGACGATCAAGAACTACCAGCTCGGATTCAAGTACCAGAGCCCGATCTTCTACACCAGCCTGACCGCGTTCCGGCGCATCTTCAACGGCGTGCCGTTCCAGCAGTTCACCGCCAACGGCCAGAACATCACCAGCATCTACGGCGCCAGCTCGCACGGCCTGAACTTCACCGCGCGCTACAGCCCGGTCCGCAACCTGTCGTTCGACCTGACCGGCAACTGGCAGCACAGCGTGTACGCGCACTACTCCTCGGCCGCCGTCGGAAGCTCGCCGGGCTTCAACTACAACGGCAACATCCTGCAACGCCAGCCGAAGCTGCAGTTCCGCTTCACGCCGGACTACGACATGCCCACCAGCTGGGGCGACCTGAACATGTTCGTCACCTACACCCACGTGGGCTTCCGCTATTCGGACATCGGCAACAGCCAGCCGCTGCCGGCCTACTACACGCTGGGTGCCGGCGTGGTGGCCAATGTCGGCAAGCACCTGGAGCTGCGCCTGCAGGGCAGCAACCTGACCAACCAGATCGGCCTGACCGAGGGCAATGCCCGCGTCACCAACTCGGGCGTGATCAACGGTCTGGAAATGGCCCGTCCGATCTTCGGTCGCGAAGTGTTCGCACAGGTCAAGTACAAGCTCTGATCGCGGTCTCCCCCGCACCCCCCGGGCGTGCCTGGCACGCCCGGGGCTTCTTTCCCATCGCATCGTCGCCCCGGACCGGGGCCCTCACCTCCGATCCGGCACATGCACCGACCACTGCCCGGAGTTTCGATGCGTATTTCCGCGCCCGCCCGCCTGATCCCGCTGGCCCTGCTCGCCTGCTGCCTGTCTGCACAGGCCGCCCACACGCCGGACAGCTTCCGGCTGACCGCCACTGCACGCAATTTCGGCCACTATTTCCCGACCTACCTGGCCAACGGCTACTTCAGCACCATGAGCACGCCGCGCGGTACTGCACCGGCACGCGCCTACATGGTTGCATTCATGGACTACACCCCGGGCGACATCTCGCGACCGGCCGCCATTCCCGGCTGGAACGAGATCGACTACGACCCCGGCGCCGGCTGGCTCAACGCCGTGCGACTGAACCCGAAGAACTTCGCCGGCTACGCGCAGACGCTGGACATGCGCGACGGCACCCTGGACACGCGCTATCGCTTTGCCTACGGCGGCCACGCCACCGACGTGCACGTGACCACGTTCGTCAGCCAGGCCTCGCCGCACCTGGCCGCGATGCGCTTTGCCATCACCCCGCATTTCTCCGGCCGCGTGAAGCTGCGCTTCCCGTTGCGCCTGTGGTCGAACCACGCGCCGCGCTTCGCGATCGGCAAGCTCGACTACGCGCAGCTGACCGACGCGGTGATCGCCAGCGGCCAGAACCTGGGCGACAAGCCGGTGCCGACCGCCGACCGCGCACCGATCTGGTATCCCGGCCACGTGCGCATCCTCGACGCCCACGGCAATGCCGCCCATCGCATGCTGTCGCTGGACGGACGCGCCGTGCACGGCCTGCGCATGGCCATGGCCAGCGCCCTGGCCCTCCCGGCCGGGCTCGAGGTGCGCTCGCTGAAGGTGCACAAGGGCCCCTACCGCCTTTCGCTCGACCTGGTGGCGCGGGTCCGCGCGGGCACGACCTATGAATTCACCCGCTATGTCGCCGTCTCACGCCAGGGCTGGGGCGGCAACGCCGCGGCCGACCGCGCGCTGGCGCGTGCCGCCCGCAAGCGCGGCTTCGACGCCCTGCTCGCCGCCCACCGCGCGGCCTGGCACCGGCTGTGGCGCAGCGACATCGTGATCGACGGCGATCCGAAGGCCCAGAAGGCGGTGCACTCGGACCTGTATTACCTGCTGTCCAACACCACCGTGGGCACGGCCTGGCCGATGGGCGCCTGCGCCCTCACGCCCAACTACGCCGGCCACGCCTTCTGGGACAGCGATTCGTGGGTCTTCCCCGCCCTGCTGCTGATGCATCCCGAACGCGCCAAGCCGATCGTGATGTTCCGGCACCGGACCCTGGAGCAGGCCCTGGCGCGCGCCCGGTCCTACGGCGTCAAGGGCGCCATGTACCCGTGGGAGGCCGATCCGCAGAAAGGCACCGACGTGACCCCGCACTTCGCCCACGAGGCCTGGCGCGAGATCCACGTCAACGCCGACGTGGCCATCGCCCAGTGGCAGTACTACCTGGCCACCGGCAACGCCGCCTGGCTGCGCCGCACCGGCTGGCCGGTGATCCGCGACGTGGCACGCTTCTGGGCCAGCCGGGCGAGCCGCGGCAAGGACGGCCGGTACCACATCCTGCACGTGACCTCGCCGGACGAGGCCTATGCCGACGTCGACGATGACAGCTTCACCAACGCCGCCGCGCGCAAGGCCCTGCGCATCGCGGCGAAGGCCGCCCGCGTGGTCGGTGCGAACCCCGACCCGGCCTGGACCCGCATCGCCCGCGGCCTGGTCATCCCCTTCTCGCGCAAGCAGCAACGGCACCGCGATTTCGATCCCAACGTGCCGCACGACAAGGTCACCTGGATGGGCTCGTCGCTGGCCTGGCTGATGTATCCGAACCTGGACCTGGAGATGACGCAGCACGTGCGCCGCAACGACCTGGCCTGGCAGCTCGAGCAGCTGAAGACCCATGGCGACGATCCCAACGAGATGATGATGTCGATGCTGTCGGTGGCCGAGGCCGAGCTGGGCCACGCCGGTCGCACCGGCTACTGGATCGACCACAACCTCACCGGCTTTCTCAAACCGCCGTTCAACGTGCGCACCGAGACCCGCGACAACAACGCCGGCTACATCCTGGCCACTTCGGCCGGCTTCCTGCAGAGCATGATCTACGGCCTCAGCGGCCTGCGGATCGAGCACGGCGGTCTGGCCGCCGCCTACCCCCCGGTGCTGCCGCCTGCCTGGCACAAGGTCACCCTGCGCGGCCTGGACTGGCACGGAAAGCGCTACGACGTGGTCATCCGGCGCGGGCCGAAGGGGCGCGTGTACCTCGATGGCCTGCCACCCGGGGTGCGTGGATCGCGGATCGACGGCACGCAGCGAAGCAACCGGTGACGGCGGTCGCGACCGGGCAAGGCGCCTTTGCCGGCGAGGAATACTGCGGGTATGCTTGCCAACGGCTTCCTTCCCCGCAGATGCCATGAGCAAACAGAGCGTCCTGATCGTCGATGACGAGCGCGACATCCGTGAACTGCTGACCATCACCCTCGGGCGCATGGACCTGGACGTGGATGCGGCCAGCAATGTGGCCGAGGCCCGCCAGCTGCTCGGCGAGCACACCTACGACCTGTGCTTCACCGACATGCGCCTGCCCGACGGATCGGGACAGGAACTGATCGAACTGATCGCCGAGAACTACCCGGACATGCCGGTGGCGATGATCACCGCCTACGGCAACGTCGACGCGGCCGTGAACGCGCTCAAGGCCGGCGCCTTCGATTTCGTCTCCAAGCCGGTCGACATCAAGATGCTGCGCGGCCTGGTGCAGACCGCGCTGCGGCTGTCGGAGGAGCGCCGCAACAGCGAGAGCGACCAGGGGCCGCCGATCGGCAACCGTCTGATCGGATCGTCCGCGGCCATGCAGCAGGTGCGCAACACCATCACCAAGCTGGCGCGCAGCCAGGCCCCGGTCTACATCAGCGGCGAGTCGGGCACCGGCAAGGAACTGGCCGCGCGTCTGATCCACGAACAGAGCCCGCGCGCCGGCGCGCCGTTCGTGCCGGTCAACTGCGGCGCGATCCCGTCCGAGCTGATGGAAAGCGAATTCTTCGGTCACAAGAAGGGCAGCTTCACCGGCGCCCACGCGGACAAGGAAGGCCTGTTCCAGAGCGCCAACGGCGGCACCCTGTTCCTGGACGAGGTGGCCGAACTGCCGCTGCACATGCAGGTCAAGCTGCTGCGCGTGATCCAGGAGAAGGCGGTGCGCCCGATCGGCGGTCGCGGCGAGATCCCGGTCGACGTGCGCATCCTCTCGGCCACCCACAAGAACCTGGCCGAGCTGGTCGAACAGGGCCATTTTCGCCAGGACCTGTTCTACCGCATCAACGTGATCGAACTGCAGATCCCGCCGCTGCGCGAACGTGGCGAGGACGTGCGCGAACTGACCGAGGTGGTCCTGGACCGCCTGGCCCAGGAAGGCAGCGGCGACCGGGTGACCCTGGACGACCAGGCCCTGGAGGCCCTGCGCAACTACAGTTTCCCGGGCAACGTGCGCGAGCTGGAGAATATCCTCGAGCGCGCCCTGGCGATGTGCGAGGGCGACACCGTGCAGCCGGACGACCTGATGCTGCCCGAGCACACCCCCCGGCCGACGCGCAACGATCCGGCCGCAGACGCCAACGGCGATGCCGGCGCGGCCGCTTCGCCGTTGCCGCACAACAGCGACCAGCCGCTGGACGACTACATCTCCAACCTCGAGCGCGAGGCGATCATGAAGGCACTGGAGGAGACGCGCTTCAACAAGACCGCGGCGGCTCGCAAGCTCGGCATCACCTTCCGCGCGCTGCGCTACAAGCTGAAGAAGCTCAACATCGACTAGCGCCGCGGCCGCCACGATCGCGGGACGACACAAAAAAACGCCGCCGGGCAGCACCCAGGCGGCGTTTTCACGTGCGCACACCGGTCATCCGGTGCGAACGGATGCGTCAGAACGGCACATCGTCGTCGACGAAGTCGCCGCCACTGGGCTGGGAGGGCGCCGGCGCACCGCCACCACCACCGTACTGTTGTGGCTGGCCGCCACCGGAACGCTGCTGCGGCTGCTGCGGCCGGTTGCGGTATCCGCCACCGCCACCGCCGGCTCCGCCACCCATCTCGCCGCCACCACCGAGCATCTGCATCTCGTTGGCGATGATCTCGGTGGAATAGCGCTCGATGCCGTCCTTGCCGGTGTACTTGTCGGTGCGCAGCGAACCCTCGATGTAGACCTGGCGGCCCTTCTTCAGGTACTCGCCGGCGATCTCGGCCAGGCGGCCGAACATCTTCACCCGGTGCCACTCGGTGCGCTCCTGCTTCTGGCCGGACTGCTTGTCCGTCCACTGGTCGGACGTGGCCACGCTGAGCGAGGTGATGGGCGTGCCGCTGGCGGTATAGCGCGTTTCCGGATCCGCACCCAGATTGCCGACGACGATGACCTTGTTGATGCCGCGTGCCATGGAGATTCCCTCGAAATTCGTGGTGGAGCGCAGTGATCAGCGATGCTAGCACAGCCGTGCACGCCGCCGAGAGGCCGAAGTCGCGAGTCTCCGTCATCCCGGACCGTCCTTTCCGGTGGGCGGATGCCGTCACGCCCGCACGCACGCCATTTGCAGCGCAATTCGCCCCGGGAGTTGACCTGCATCAGTACGCCGACGCGGCCCTGGCGCGAGCATGGACCGGATATCCGGGAGCCTGGCCATGCACACCAACGAACCTGATCCACGAACGCGCGCCCGCGTGTCGGCCGGGCGCACCTCGCCATGATCCATCACGATCTGCGCGGATTTATCGGCGCGCTGGAGCGCGAACAGCAACTGCTGCGCGTCCAGGCCACGGTCGATCCGTATCTCGAATCGACGGCGCTCAGCCATCGTGCTCTGCGCGAGCAGGGACCGGCGCTGCTGATGGAACGCCCGACGGGATCGTCCCACCCCCTGCTCGGCAACCTGTTCGGCCACCGGCGCCGGATCGAGATGGCCCTGGCCGGCCGCCCCCTGGCCAGCCTGCGCGAACTGGGCGCCCTGCTGGCCTCCCTGAAGGAGCCGCGCTGGCCGGCCAACCTGCGGCAGATGCTCGCAGACGTGGCCGGAACTGGCCCAGCTGGCGCACGTGGCGCCGCGCATCGTCGGCGAGGCCGCCTTCGAGCACGAGACGCTGGAAGGCAGCGACATCGACCTCGCGCGCCTGCCGATCCAGCACTGCTGGCCCGGCGATGCCGGGAAACTGGTCACCTTCGGCCTGGTGGTCACCCGCGGCACCCGCCAGCCGCGCCAGAACGTGGCCATCTACCGCCAGCAGGTGATCGGCCCCAACCGGGTGATCATGCGCTGGCTGCCGCATCGCGGCGGGGCGCTCGACTTTGCCTCGTGGCAGGCCGCGTATCCGGATTCGCCCTTCCCCGTGCTGGTGGCGATCGGCGCCGACCCCGCCACCCTGCTGGCGGCGGTGGCGCCGGTGCCCGACACCCTGTCCGAATACGAATTCGCCGGCCTGCTGCGCGGCCAGCGCACGCGACTGTGGCACAGCGACCGCACCGGACTGGATGCCCCCGCCGGGGCGGAGATCGTGCTCGAGGGCTTCATCCATCCCGGCGACACCGCGCTGGAAGGCCCGTTCGGCGACCATACCGGCTACTACAACGCGCAGGACCATTTTCCCGTCATGACCATCGAGCGCATGCACCTGCGCAGGGATGCCATCTACCACGGCAGCTACATGGGCCGCGCGCCCGAGGACGAGCCCTCGGTGCTGGCCATGGCCCTGAACGAGATCTTCGTGCCGATCCTGCAGAAGGTGTTCCCGGAGATCGTCGACTTCCACCTGCCGCCGGAAGCGTGCTCGTACCGGGTGGCCGTGGTGTCGATCCGCAAGCAGTACGCCGGTCACGCGCGGCGCATCATGATGGGCGTGTGGTCGTACCTTCGCCAGTTCACCTACACCAAGTTCGTCATCGTCACCGACGAGGACATCGACGTGCGCGACTGGAAGCAGGTGATCTGGGCGGTGGCCACGCGCGTCGATCCGGCGCGCGACAGCCTGATCATCGAGAACACGCCCATCGACTACCTGGATTTCGCCAGTCCGGAACCCGGCATCGGCTCCAAGATGGGGCTGGACGCCACCCACAAGTGGCCCGGCGAGACCCGGCGCACCTGGAGCCGACCGATCGTGCCCGATCAGGCGGTCGCAGGGCGCGTGGATGACCTGTGGAACTCGCTTGTTTCGGCCACGCCGGCCACGGCACAGCCGGGCGGCCCGAACTGAGCCGTTCGGCGGACATTTGACTCAGGTCAGCACGCAACTGGCCTGCAGGCGCCACCATGGGCGGCGAATTCCCCAACCGGAGGCCACCCATGCAACTGGTCTGCCCGGCCGGCAACCTGCCGGCCCTGCGCGCTGCCATCGATGCCGGCGCCGATGCCGTCTATGCCGGATTCCGTGACCAGACCAACGCGCGCGCCTTCCCCGGGCTGAACTTCAGCGACGAGGAGCTGCGCAGCGGCATCGCCTATGCCCATGCGCGAGGGCGCAAGGTCTTCCTGGCCCTCAATACCTACCCGGACAGCGCGCGCCTGCCGCAGTGGCAGGAGGCGGTCGACAAGGCCGCCGCCAGCGGCTGCGACGCCATCATCGTCGCCGAGATGGCGGTGCTCGACTATGCCGCACGCACCTGGCCACAGCTTCCGCGCCACCTGTCCGTGCAGGGTTCGGCCACCACCGCGCCGGCCCTGCGCTACATGCACGAGCGCTTCGGCATCGCGCGTGCCGTGCTGCCACGCGTGCTCTCGGTACGCCAGGTCGAGCGCCTGTGCGAGCACTCCCCCGTACCGCTGGAGGTCTTTGCCTTCGGCAGCCTGTGCATCATGGTCGAGGGTCGCTGCCAGCTGTCCAGCTACGTGACCGGCGCCTCGCCCAACCGCCACGGCGTGTGCTCCCCGGCCAGCTTCGTGCGCTGGATCGAACATGACGACGGGAGCCGCAGCGTGCGCCTGAACGACGTGCTGATCGACCGCTTCGGTGCCGACGAGCCCGCGGGCTACCCAACGGTCTGCAAGGGTCGCTTCCAGGTCGGCGGGGACACCTTCCACGCGCTGGAGGAACCGACCAGTCTCAATACCCTGGAGCTGATCCCGCGGTTGGCGCAGGCCGGCGTGGCGGCGCTGAAGATCGAGGGCCGCCAGCGCGGCGCCGCCTACGTGTCGGCGGTGGCTGCCAGCTGGCGCCAGGCACTGGACAGCTATCGCGACTCGCCCGGCGACTGGTCCCCGCGCAGGGAATGGCAGGAATCGCTGGCGCGACGCGCCGAGGGCCGCCAGACCACCCTGGGCCCCTACCACCGCCGCTGGCACTGAACCGGCAAGGGATATCAGGAACATGAAACTGAGCCTCGCTCCGCTGCAGTATTTCTGGCCGCGCCAACACACCCTCGACTTCTACCGCCGGGCCGCGGCCTGGCCGCTGGACGTGATCTACCTGGGCGAAACCGTCTGCAGCAAGCGCCGCGAACTGGCCACCCGCGACTGGATCGGGCTGGCCGCGGAACTGGCCGAAAGCGGCAAGGAAGTGGTGCTGTCCTCGCTGGCGCTGATCGAGGCCGAATCCGAACTCGGCGCACTGCGGCGCCTGGTCGAGGACGGTCGGTTCCGCATCGAGGCCAACGACCTGTCGGCCGTCCAGCTGTGCCGCGAACGCCGCATGCCGTTCGTCGCCGGACCGTCGCTGAACGTGTACAAC
This sequence comes from uncultured Gammaproteobacteria bacterium, assembly GCA_963817755.1. Classification (GTDB taxonomy): domain Bacteria; phylum Pseudomonadota; class Gammaproteobacteria; order Xanthomonadales; family Rhodanobacteraceae; genus Oleiagrimonas. The sequence continues at coordinate 609,942 of CAWFPB010000002.1, read as the reverse complement.
CACCGCGCGCTGGCCCTGCTGATGGAAGACGGCCTGGCCCGCTGGGTCCCCGGCGTGGAACAGGGCGCTGAACTGCTGCGCGAGTTGCGTGCGGCCATGCAGGCCGAAGGCCGGGCCATGCCCGAGCTGGAGGTGATCGCCTACGGGCGCCTTCCGCTGGCCTGGTCCGCGCGCTGCTTCACCGCGCGCGCCATGGACGTGGCCAAGGACCAGTGCGGCTTCCGCTGCCTGGAACATCCCGAGGGGCTGCCGCTGGCGACGCGCGAAGGCACACCGTTCCTGCGCATCAACGGCATCCAGGTCCAGGGCGAGGCGGTCACCGACCTCAGCCCCGAACTACCGCGGTTGCGCGAGCTGGGCGTGGACCTGCTGCGCCTGTACCCGCAGCCGGACGGCATGGCCGATGTCGTCGCGCATTTCCACCAGGCCTGTCGGGACACGCAGACGCCGTCGGCGATCGGCGTGCGCAACGGTTACTGGCACGGCGAACCGGGCATGCCCCTATCGGCCTCGTCCGCTGCCGCTTCGTCGTAGATGCCGGCCCGCCTAGCGGCTGGATACGCCCGCGAGCGATTCAGGATGGCGTGGCGCGGTAGGCGTCGCGTGCGGCCTGCGCCAGTCGTGCGCCGCGATTGAGCACGATGCGCAGGCCGAGCGGGATGGATTCCCACGGAAGGCGGTCGAGCAGGTTGCGCGCGGTCAGGCCGAGTTCGGTATCGCCGGTCATCACCAGTGCGCGCTGGAAGAACAGCGTGTCGGCATCCTCCAGGCGCCCGGCCAGCAACAGCAGGTCGGTGGCGCTGCCGCGCACGCTGGCTTCGGGAGCGTCCTGCACTACGCGCAAGCCGTCCTCGCGCATCTCCAGCACCCAGCGCAGGCGCAGGTCGCTGACCTCGATGGCGATGCGCCGCCCGCGCATGAAATCCAGCGAGCCGTCGTCCGCCGCCGCACCCAGCACGCGCGACATCGCGGCCTCCAGCAGGCGGGCCTGCCAGCGCGACGGCACGGCCTGAAACAGGGGAGCCAGGCGCTGCGGCGGTGGCAACAGCCGCAGCCAGCGGGTACCGCGTCCGAAGGACGTCGAGGCGGGGACGGTGTCGAGGTTCATCGGGGAGGTCTCCAGATACGGCGGTCCGGCCGTGGTCCCGGCCGATTGCTGGCGACAGGCGTCGCCGATCACCAGGTCGAACAGGTGGCGTGCATGCTCTTCCGGCAGTCCCAGGCGGCGCGACAGGCGCGCGGCGCGTTCATGCACCCGGCCTTCGCGCCGGGCATCCCTGACCGGGGCACCCAGGCGCTGCTTCAGTCCGCCGACCAGACCGACCAGACGGTGGCGTGCGGCCAGCAGGGCCACCATGCCGTCGTCGACGGCATCGATCAGGCCACGCGCCTGCATCAGGGCCAGTCGTTCAGGACGCATCGACGTTCCGCCATGCTCTCGTGGCCTGGCCCCATCCGCAGCACGCGCAGCCGTCCCCGGGGCCGGGCGCGATCGATCGCGTCGCCGGCTTCCGGGCACGGGCGCAGTTCGGGAACGACAGGCGGGACATGCCCGCATTGCATCACGGCCGGTGCGTCGTCGGGATGACCTGGGTCAACTGCCGTGCCGCAGGCTTCAGGCTGGCTGGGAGTCCGTGTGGATCGCCGGAGCGACCTTGTGCCGGCCCCACAGCAACAGCCCGGCCCATGGAAGCGTCAGCACGGCCGCGATCAGGAACACGTCGGTGATGTTGCCCAGCTGGCCCATGCCGATGCCGCCCAGCATGCCGCCGACGAACGCACCCAGGAACTGGCAGGTGGCGTAGGCGCCCAGTGCCGCGCCACGCATGTGGTCCGGCGCCAGGCGCGAGACCAGGCTCGGCAGGGTGGCCTCGAGCAGGTTGAAGCAGCTGAAGAACAGGCAGGCCCCGGCCCACAGCCACAGGTGGCTCTCGCCGACCGCGGCGAAGCCGCACAGCGAAATGCCCAGGCCCACGGCGCTGGCCAGGATCAGCTTCATGCTGCCCGACACGCTGTGCACGCGACGCAGTACGCCGCCCATCACCACCACCGAGAACAGCATCACCGGCAGATACAGCTCCCACTGGTGGGTCAGCGGCATGCCGGTCTCGTGCATCAGCACCAGCGGCAACACCACGAAGCTGGCGGTGAGCATGGTGTGCATCACGAACACCGAGGCATTGAGCACCAGCAGACGCGGCACCGCCAGCATGCGCATCACGTCGCCGAAGCCCGCCGATGCCGGTGCCCGATGCTGCTGCGGTTTCGGCACCAGCACCCACAACAGGATCATGGCGCCCACGGCCAGGGCCGCGGTGGTGCCGAACAGCCCTTCCAACCCACCGGCCGCGGCCAGCGGTGCGCTGAGGACGATCGCAAGGATGAAAGCCAGGCCGACGCTGACGCCGATGATGGCCATGACCTTGCTGCGGTTGTCCGGATCGGACAGGTCCGCGGCCAGCGCCTGGCTGGCCCCGGAGACCGCGCCCACGCCCTGCAGCGCACGACCGAGGATGATGCCGTAGATGCCGTGGGCGAACGCCGCGATCAGGCTGCCGGCGACAAACACCAGCAGTCCCAGGGTGATCGTGACACGTCGGCCGATGCGGTCCGAGAGCATGCCCATGGGCACCTGCAGCACGGCCTGGAAGATGCCGTAGATACCGATGGCCAGCCCCACCAGGAGCGCCGTCGAACCCGGCAGGTGCCGCGCGTAGACACTGAGCACCGGCATGATCAGGAACAAGCCGAACATGCGCAGCCCGACCACACTGGCCAGGGCCGAGGCGCTACGAATCTCCTGCCTGCTGAGCTTGCTCACCGTTGGTCCGTCCGTATCGTTTGCATGAAAGGGACCATTATAGGACCCAATCGACGCCATTCGCCCCCCGACACGCCGTCGCACCCCTATAATTGCCGGCAAGCTGTCCATTCCCGAGGTTTGCTGCACCCATGTCCGTACCCGCCGACGCCCGCTCGCGTTCCGCCGACTTCGCGTCCGTGCGTGCGCTCGCCGCGCCCGACATGGACGCCATCGATGCGCTGATCCGCGATCGCCTGAGCTCGGACGTGGTGCTGATCAACCAGGTCGCCGAACACATCATCGGCAGCGGCGGCAAGCGCCTACGCCCGATGCTGCATGCCCTGGCCGCCCGTGCCTGCGGCTACGAGGGCGACGAGCACGTCAAGCTGGCGGCGGTGATCGAGTTCATCCACACCTCCACCCTGCTGCACGACGACGTGGTCGACGAGTCGGACCTGCGCCGCGGCCGCTCCACCGCCAACGCGGTGTGGGGCAACGCCGCCAGCGTGCTGGTCGGCGACTTCCTGTATTCGCGCTCGTTCCAGCTGATGGTCGAACTGGACCGCATGGAGGTGCTGCGCATCCTCGCCGACACCACCAACACCATCGCCGCGGGCGAGGTCATGCAGCTGCTCAACATCGGCCGCGCGGACCTGGCCGAGGACGACTACCTGAAGGTGATCGAACGCAAGACCGCGGTGCTGTTCGCCGCCGCTACCGAGCTGGCCGGTGTGCTCGGCGGGCTGGATGCCGACCAGGTGGCCTCGCTGCGCCGTTACGGCATGGAGCTGGGCTATGCCTTCCAGATCGCCGACGACCTGCTCGATTACGTCTCCGACGCCGACACCATCGGCAAGAACATCGGCGACGACCTGGCCGAGGGCAAGCCGACCCTGCCGCTGATCTACGCCCTGCAGCGCGCCACGCCGGAGCAGGCCGACTCGCTGCGCCGTGCCATCGAGCACGGCGGCCTGGACTCGCTCGAGCGCATCGTCGCCGCGATCCGCGACTCCGGGGCCCTGGAGCGGACACGCGAGCGCGCCCGGCAGCATGCCGCCGCCGCGCGCCAGTCCCTCGAGATCCTGCCCGCATCGGACTATCGCGACGCCCTGACCACGCTGGCCGACTACGCAGTCGAGCGCACCTACTGAATCGCCCCCCCCAAAGGGCGGCTCGGTTCACGCGAGAGGGGTTTCGGCCGTGACCGACTCACGGCGCCACGGAGCTCAGCCCAGCGCAGTGCGCAACGGCTCGAGCCGTGCCGCATAGGCCTTCCATTGGCCGATGCCGCGTGTATGGATCGGTTCGCGGACCTGGTTGCTGCTCGGCGTCGCCACAGGCAACCGGTTGCATTCCGGATGCAGGCAGGCATCCTCCATCGCCAGCCCGCAATAGTCGAGCACGCGCTGCATGGTTGATCGCGGATCGCGCACCAGCGACTCGTAGGGCACGTCCAGCATCATGTCCGCGGACAGTTCGTGCCAGCGCCTGCACAAGCGCTCGTATTGCCGGTGGTAGGACGCGATCGAATCGAGGTCGTGGATGTACCTGGATTGGCCTCCGAACAGCTTGAAGCTGGAAAAGCACACGTCCATCGGATCGCGCATCACGTTCATGATCCGGGCCTGCGGCAGGGCACGACGAATCAGCGCAACCATCTGGAAGTTCGCGGGCATCTTGTCGATGAAAAAGCGACACCCGGAAGCACGCCAGCGTGTCTGCTCGAGATAGCGCCGCCCGACTTCATCCAAGTCCACATCCCCGATGCGATCGGCGATCCGATGCAGCCCTTGGATGTACACACCCTCCGGGGGCTCGTCGGCCACCCAGGAGAGCTGGCGCCAGAACTCGACCAGCTCGCCCGCCGAGGCAACCTGGGAATGCCCGGAAAGCATGCGGTCGAGCAGCGTCGTGCCGGACCGCGGCAGGCCGACGATGAAGATCGGCACCGGGCCGTCCTCGTCGTGCACCGCCGGCTGATGCGGCCCCGGGCGCAAGGCCGGCATGCCGACCAGTGCGCCGGTCAGGTTACGCACGGCATCGGCGTCATAGGGATTCAGTACATGCATCAGTTCATTGCCGCGCACCAGGGATGGCCAAGCCTCGTCATGACGCCCGAGATCGTCCAGCACCTTGAAACGCGCGTATTCGAAACAGGCGAGATTGGCGCGCACGGACGGGTCATCGTCGTGCGGAGCTAGCGTGCGCAGCTGTTCCTCGACATACGCGAGCCGGTTGTCCTGCGGGGTCTGACTGCATATCCTGATCAACGAGACCGCCGCATCGCCGAAGGCGGGCCAACGCCGCAAGCATGCCCGCAGCACTTCACGCGCCGCCTCCGAGTGCCCGGAGTATTCCAGCAGCAAGGCATGCAACTGATGGTGATGGGGAGCGTCCGCCCCGGCGGCGACCGCTCTGTGCATGAGCTCGCAGGCAGGCTCGATCTCACGCAGCTCATATCGCAGTTGCGCGTGACGGACGAGCACATCCGCGGGGGGATCCGGTGCCTGCGCCAGGAAATCCAGACATGCGCGAGCCGCGACAACTTCCCCTCGCACGATCAGTTCCGCGGCCAGTTGCAACAACATCGGTGCGTGCCGGGGAAGGTGCTGCATGGCCGTCAGAAGCGGGCCGCTCGAGGCGCGGAATCGTCCATGGCCGGCCATCAGCCGGGCCAGTTCCAGACAGGCCGAAACATCCTGCGGCTGGAGTCGGACCAGGGCCGCCAGCATCTCCTCGGCGGCCTGCGTGCGGTTCGAACGGATGTGTTCGATGGCCTGCTCGCGTAGACGTCGGGCCTGTGATGCATCGGCGGACGGATCATTCATCGGGCAAGCATACCGGTCCGGTGCAGACGGCAACAATGCTGCCATCCGCACCGCTCGCGACAATGCGTCGCGTTTCACCGAAGCCTGCGCCAGACCCTGATGCACCCCATGGCCACCAGGCATGCCGCCCCCGGACGCTGCGGTGGCGCGACAGCCGCTCGCCGGCCCTTTCAGAGCCCGGCGGCGTGCATCGCAAGATGGCGCTTGAGCGGCCCGATGCGATCCAGTGCGCGCACACCCACGCCACGCAGCGCGGCCACGGCCGGATGCTGCACGTCGTACAGGCGACCGAGCAGGTCGAACGACCAGGCATCGAACGAATCGGCGCTGCGGCGGCGGCGCGCATAGCGGCGCAGGACCGGCGTCGAGCCGATATCGCGTCCGGCGCGGAGGGCATCGGCCACGGCATCGCTCAACTCGGCCACGTCGCGCAGGCCCAGGTTCACGCCCTGCCCGGCCAGCGGATGTACGCGGTGTGCGGCATCGCCGATCAGCACCAGGCGTTCGTCCTGGTAGCGCTCGGCCAACTGAAGCTGCAGAGGAAAGGCCGCGCGCGACGTGCTCCCGAGCGCCCGGCCCAGGCGGAAATCGCTGGCCACGCCCAGCGCCTCGAGGAAGGCCGTCCTCGTCCATCGCCAGGACCTCGTCGGCGCGGGCTTCCGGCAGGGTCCACACGATCGAGCAGCGCCCGTCGGCCAGCGGCAGCAGTGCCAGCGGCCCGCCCGGCAGGAAGCGCTGCCAGGCGGTGGCCTGGTGGTCGCGCTCGAATCTCACGTGGGCGACCACGCCGCGCTGGTGGTAATCGCGTCCGTGCGTGGCAATGCCAGCCATGGCACGCAGCGGCGAGGCCGCACCGTCGGCGGCCACCAGCAGGCGGGCATCCAGGATGCGAGCGTCCTCCAGTGTGACGCGCACGCCGTCCTCGGTCGCGGCGTAGTCGGTCACGCGCGCGGGGCATTCGCGACACACGCCGGCCGTGTCCAGGGCCAGCCACAACTGGTGCTGGATCAGCCGGTTCTCGACGATCCAGCCCAGATTCTCGCGGTCCAGGTCCGCGGCATCGAAGTCCAGCGCCGTACCGTTGGCGGCGTCCCACACATGCATGCGTCGGTACGGGCCGATGCGCCGCGCAGCGATCGGCGCCCAGGCGTCCAGGGCATCGAGCAGACGCACCGAGGACGGTGCCAGCGCGACCACGCGCAGATCGACCTCGTCATCGGCATCCCATGGCGCCGGTTCGCGCGCCTCCACGACCGCGACCTGCAGTCCCTGGCGCGCCAGCGCCAGCGCGGTGGCTGCTCCGACCATGCCGCCGCCGGCGACGATCGCATCCAGGGTGTCTCCGCGGCGGCGGCGCGTGCGTTCGCCGGAAACCGTCATGGCGAAACCTCGAGCACCGCGCGCGGCGGCTGGCCGCGGAAGCCCATGCCGTGGCGGACCAGTGTCTCGCGCAACGGCGGCAGGCCGGTGCTGGCCAGCAGGCCCAGGGTGCGCAGCGGCGCCAGCATCGGCTGCGGCAGGCAGGCCAGGCGCACCAGGCCGTGGCTCATCGCCATCACCCCCTCGCGATCCGGTGCGCGGCGTGCGGCGTAGCGTTGCAGCAGATCGGCATCGCCGGGGTCGGTGGCATCGACCACCATCTCGGCTACGGTCAGGGCATCGCGCAGGCCCAGGTTGAAGCCCTGCGCACCGATCGGATGCACGGTCTGTGCGGCATTGCCGACCAGCACCGCGCGCGGACCGGTGATGGCTCGCGAAGCCACCCGGCGGATGGGATGGGCGAAGCGTTTGCCGGGACGGCACAACCGACCCACGCGCCAACCGAAGCGTCGCTGCGCAAGAGTCAGGAAATCCTCGTCCTCGAGCGCCGCCACGGCCTCGGCCTCGGCGGCGTCGACCGTCAGCACCAGGCCCGCCCGATCCCTGCCCAGCGGCAGCAGCGCCACCGGCCCGGCGTCGCTGAAACGCTCGTAGGCCTGCCCGTCCAGCGGCCGCGAAAGCGTGACGGTGCACACGAGGAGGGTCTGGTCGTAGTCGAAGCGATCCACGCCGATCCCGAGCCGGCTGCGCACCGTCGATCCGGTGCCGTCGGCGCCGACAAGCAGGCGGGCATGAATCTCGCGCGTGCCCGCATCCGGGGTATCGATGCGTGCCAGCCAGCCATCCGGGTACGGCTCAAGATCACGCACGGTGGCGGGCGCAAGGCGCTTCAGGCCCCGGCAGGCGTCCAGGCGCTGCTGCAAGGCATGCCCGAGCTGGCGTGCCGGCATGGTCCAGCCCACGGCGTCCAGCCCTGCATCGGCGGCATGGATGCGCGCGCTGCCGAATTCGCCCGCGCGACTGACGTGGATGCGCCGGATCGGCGTGGCCGCCAGCGCCGCATGCGGCCACACCCCCAGGTGGCGCAGGCCGTTGACCGTGGCCCGCGCCAGGGCCAGGTTGCGCTCGCTGTAGCTGGGCGGCGCCTCGCGCGATGGGGCAGCCGATTCGACCAGGGTGGCGTCCAGACCGGCCCTGTCCAGCGCGATCGCCAGGCTGGCGCCGACCAGGCCGCCGCCGACGATGAGGATGTCGGTGCGTTCGTTCATGCCGCGATGATACCCGCGCCCGCGGTCGACTGTGGAAATGTCGCGGATGCAGTATCCTTGCGTGGTTGATTTCCACCCGATCATGGTGTCCAACCGATGCAGCCCAATCCGTCCCGCCTGATCACGCCCCGCAGCCTCGTCCTGACCGGCCTGGTCGCCGTGGCCGTGGCCGTGCGCCTGCTCACGCACTTCCTGCCCGGCTCGCTGCCGTTCAACTTCTCGCCGGTCATGGCCATCGCGATCTTCGGTGGCGCCCTGTTCAGCGACCGCCGCATGGCCCTGCTGGTGCCACTGACGGCGATGTTCGCGTCGGACCTGGTGATTGGCCTGCATGCGCTGATCCCGGTGGTCTACGGCTGCATGGCGCTAGGCGTGCTGCTCGGGTCGGGCCTGCTGCGCCGTCGCCGCAGCCCGCTGCGCGTGTTCGTCGCGGCCGCCGGCGGCGCCACCGGTTTCTACCTGATCACCAACTTCTTCGTCTGGCTGACCTCGGGCATGTACGCCATGAGCGGGGCCGGCCTGGCGGCCTGCTATGCCGCCGGCCTGCCGTTCTACCAGTACGGCTCGTTGCCCGGAACGCTGCTGTGGAGCGGCATCCTGTTCGGCGCATTCGCGCTGCTGGGTCGTCGCTTCCGCATCCTTGCTCCCGAAACGCAGCCGGCCCGCTGAGCCTCGTTTCCATGGGCAAGCGCCTGTCGAAGATCTACACGCGTACCGGCGACGACGGCAGCACCGGCCTCGGCGACGGTTCGCGCGTACCCAAGGATTCCGCCCGCGTCACCGCCTACGGCACCACCGACGAGCTCAACTGCACGATCGGCCTGGTGCTGGCCTGCGAAGGCGTGCCCGAGCCCGTGCGCGAGGTGCTGGACCAGGTCCAGCACGCCTTGTTCGACCTGGGCGGCGAACTGTGCATCCCCGGCATGGCCATGATCGAGGATGCCGACATCGAACGCCTGGAGCGCCAGCTGGACACCTTCAACGCCGAACTGCCGGCGCTGAAGGAGTTCATCCTGCCCGGCGGCGGCATGGCCGCCGCGCACTGCCACCTGGCACGCACCGTGTGCCGCCGCGCCGAACGCGAGACCGTGACCCTGGCCGGCACCGAGGACGTGCGCCCGGAGGCGATCCGCTATCTCAACCGCCTGTCGGACCTGCTGTTCGTACTGGCCCGCGTGCTGGCCCGTACCGGCGGACACGGCGAGGTGCTGTGGCAGCACGAGCGACGCAAGAAACCGGCGTCCTGATCCCTTGATCCGTCTCTATACCCACCCGGCTTGTCTCGGGCACGATCCCGGCCCTGGTCATCCCGAATCCCCGGCCCGGCTCAAGGCCGTGCTCGAGGCCCTGGACCGCGACCATTTCGCCGCCCTGGACCGCGTCGAGGCGCCGCCCGCCACGCGTCACCAGCTGTTGCGCGTGCACACCCCCGAGCATGTCGCCCGGATCCTGGATGCGCATCCGGATGCTTCCGGTCTGCGTCTGGACGAGGACACGGTGATGTCGCCCGGCTCGGCCCAGGCCGCGCTGCACGCGGCGGGCGCCGTGGTCGCGGCCGTGGACGCCGTCATGGCCCATGCCTGCGAACGCGCCTTCTGTGCGGTGCGTCCACCCGGCCACCACGCCACCGCCGACCAGGCAATGGGCTTCTGCCTGTTCAACAGCGTGGCCGTGGCCGCAGCACACGCCCTGATGGAGCACCGTCTGAAGCGGGTGGCCATCGTCGATTTCGACGTCCACCACGGCAACGGCACCCAGGACATCTTCGCCCACGAATCGCGGGTGCTGTACGTATCCAGCCACCAGGCACCGCTGTATCCCGGCACCGGCGCAGCCACCGAATGCGGCGTGGGCAACATCGTCAACGCGCCGCTGCCACCGGAAACCTCCTCGCAGGAATTCCGCCAGATCTGGGACGGCCTGCTGTTGCCCCGGCTGCACGATTTCCGTCCCCAGTTGGTGCTGGTCTCGGCCGGCTTCGACGCCCATCGTCTGGACCCGCTGGCGCAGATGCACCTGGAAACCGAGGACTACGCCTGGATCACTTCGCGACTGGTGCAACTGGCGCGCGCCCACGCCGGGGACCGGCTGGTTTCGACCCTGGAAGGCGGCTACGACCTGGCAGCGCTGGCGGCCGGTACCGCTGCACACGTGCAGGCTCTTTGCGACGGGTGATCAGGCACCTCGACGCTGCCCTCACCAGACGCTTTCTGCTAGCTTAGGCGCGTTACGTGGCCGCCCGGATGCGGGGTGCATGCCGGACGACACCCCTGTGGATCCTCCGCTTCACCATCCGCGACCGCCTTGCGGCTGTACGCACCATCATCGAGACGAGGAGACCGGGCCTTGCCGAGCTGCCAGCCAGCCCCGCCCCGCAGAAGCGTTCTGACCCTGGCACTGGCGCTGTCCATCGGCAGCCTGGCCATTCCCGCGCATGCCGCCGACGGCACCACGGCGCACACGGACGTCAAGGACGCCCCCCGGAAGACCTGCGCGCTGGGTTCGTTGATCTGCCCGAAACGCCCGGTCAGCTACGCCCTGTGCCGACGCAATGCGCTGCTGGACTTCTACGTGCCGGGCCTGCCCGCGGACGACAGCGGTCGCGAGCTCGCCGACACCGACATCCTGGCGACCCGGGTGGACAGCTCCAACCGCAGCATCTATGTCCTGGACGGCCGCGTCCGCCTGCAGCGCTATGACCAGTTGCTGCGCGCCGACCACCTGCGCTACGACGACCTGACCACCGCCTACGAGGCCCGCGGCCACGTGCGCTACCAGGACAGTGCGCTGCTGCTCTCGGCGCAGCGCATCCATGGAACCACCCGCCCCGACCGGGGCCAGGCCGACCAGGCGCACTACCAACTGCTGCAATCGCGCGGCAACGGCACGGCCGGGCAGGTCACGCTGGTCGATCCGCAGCACAGCCTGCTCGACCAGGCCAGCTATTCCACCTGCGACCCCGGTGATCGCGTGTGGGAATTTCGTGCCAGCCAGATCCGGCTGAACAAGCAGACCGGTGTCGGTGTGGCCCGCAACGCCACCCTGCGCTATCACGGCGTGCCGTTCCTGTACCTGCCCTGGGTGAGCTTTCCCATCGACCACCGGCGCAAGAGCGGGTTTCTCTATCCGACCTTCGGCAACAGCTCCGGCTCCGGCTTCACCTACAGCCAGCCGTACTACCTGAACCTGGCCCCCAACTACGACGCGACCCTGACCCCGCAACTGTACAGCCAGCGCGGCACCATGCTTGGTACCCAGTTCCGCTACCTGACCGGCCTCGGCAGAGGGCAGCTGGAAACCGACTACATGGCCAACGACCGCAAAGCCGGGCAAGACCATACAGGACAACCGCGCAGCGATATCGCGGACGGCGACAAGCGCTACTACATCGACTTCCGCAACCGCACCTCGCTGGGACCGCATTGGAGCTTCGATGCCATCTACCGCCGCGCCTCGGATGTCTATTACTTCAAGGACTTCAGTACCGACCTGCAGCGCAGCGCGATCAACGTGCTGCCCTCCCAGGCCTACCTGTATGGACACGGGCAGTGGTGGAGCGCGGCACTGGGCGTGAACAGCTACCAGAGCGTGGACCCGCAGCTGCCCGACACGTCCCTCCAGTACCGGCGCTGGCCGCGTGGCGTGCTGCGCCTGGATGTCCCGCTCACGCGGAATCTCGATCTCGGTCTCGACAGCGAAGCGGTCGCGTTCAGGCGCGTGCGCTCGGTCGAGGCCAACCGCCTGGACATGGAGCCGTACCTGGCCTGGTCGCTGGGCGGCACGGCCTGGTTCGTCAAGCCACGCGTGGCCTATCGATACACGAGCTACAAGCTGCTGGGCAACTACAACCAGTACGCCAGTGGCGTCACCTACCCGAGCTCGACGCCATCGCGGAAACTGCCGATCTACAGCGTCGACAGCGGCCTGTACTTCGACCGCGACGTGAAGTGGTTCGGCCACAAGTACACGCAGACGCTGGAGCCGCGCCTGTATTACCTGTACGTGCCCTACCGCGACCAGAACGACCAGCCGGTGTTCGATACCCGACTGCTGACCTTCGACTTCTGGCAAATGTTCACCAGCAACCGATTTTCCGGCGCCGACCGGCAGATGAACGCCAACGACCTGACCGGCGCCGTGACCACGCGCCTGCTGGACGAGAATGGCAACGAACGTGCCTCGTTCAGCTTGGGGCAGATCCGCTACTTCGCCCCCCAGCGGGTCCAGCTGTCACCGAACATGCCGGTCACCGACTACAGCGGCTCGGCCTATATCAGCCAATTCTCGCTGACCCTGTCCGAGCGCTGGCGTTTGCACAGCGCCTACCAGTGGAGTCCCAACACCCGGCACAACCAGGTGGCCACCCTGGGCCTGCAGCGGCGCCTGGGCACGGACGGGGTGTTCAACTTCACCTACCGCTATCGCGATCGTTTCCTGGAACAGTTGGACATTTCCGCGGTCTATCCGGTATCGCCCCGTTGGCGACTGCTGGGACGCTGGAACGTTGCACTGCGTGACACCTACAACGCGACCACCAATCCCGGCTGGAACCGCGGTCACCCGAAAACCATCGAAGCGCTGGCCGGTGTCGAGTACGACAATTGCTGCACCGCGATCCGCCTGGTGGGCCGCCACTACGTGCGCGACAACCAGGGCAATACCGACAATGCCGTCATGTTGGAGATCGAGTTCAAGGGCCTGGGCAGCAGTACCCCCCAGACCGAAGCCTTCCTGCAGCGTGCTATTCTTGGCTATCAGTAACGGCTGCACGGGCCCCGGCCCGATCCGGCCGCCAAGACCGACACTTCAAGAGCCCGGGCCCGGCATACGCGGCGCCCGACCCATTCCGACACCCACGCGGTGTTGCATGCAGCCCCCGGGGCACGATTCACGATGAAGCAAATTTTCACGTCCCTCCTGTTCCTTCTCGCGCTTGCCGCCGCGCCGCTCCAGGCGCAGATGCTGCCGCAGAAGGCCAACCCGAACAGTCCGCAGATGATCGACCGCATCGTCGCCGTGGTGAACGACGGCGTGATTCTGCAGAGTGACCTGGACCAGGCGATGCAGACCGTGATGCAGCAGTACGCGGGACACGAGAGCGAGCTGCCGCCGCGCACTGTGCTCGAGCGCCAGGTGCTGCAGCGTCTGATCCTGATGAAGCTGCAGGTGCAGAAGGCGGCCGAACAGGGCGTTCGCGTGTCCAACGACGAGGTCAACCAGGCCACCGCCAACGTCGCCAAGCAGAACCACATGAGCGTGGACCAGTTGCGTGCGGCCATCCAGCAACAGGGCGGCAGTTTCAGCGAGTTCCAGCAGAAGCTGGCGCAACAGGTGATGGTGCAACGCCTGCGCGATTCGGTGATCAAGAAAGATGTGAACATCACCGATGCCGAGGTCGACAACCTGCTCAAGAATCCGGTCTATTCCGGCGCCCAGGTGCATCTGGCGCATATCAGCATCACCACGCCCAGCGGCGCCAGTGCAAGCGACATCCAGGCCGCCCAGAACAAGGCCGAGGCCGCCATCAAGGCCATCCAGGCCGGCACCAGCTTCAGCTCCGCGGCAATCCAGTACTCGGACGCCGACGATGCCCTGAAGGGGGGCGACCTGGGATGGCGTAGCCTCGACGAGGTCCCGTCGGCCTTCGTCGATATCATCGGCAAGATGAAGCCGGGCCAGATCACGCCGCCGATGCGCGGCCCGAACGGCTTCCAGATCCTCAAGCTGATCGGGCGCCGAGCGCCGCCGGCCAAGATCGTGACCGAGTACCACGCGCGCCAGATCCTTGTCCGACCGACCCAGCTGGTCAGCGAGAAACAGGCGGAAAAGAAGATCAACGACCTCTACCGCCGCATCGTCGACAAGCACGAGGACTTCGCCAAGCTGGCCAAGAAAAACTCCGACGACGACACCACCGCCAACAACGGCGGCGACATGGACTGGTTCGCGGCCAATGCCTGGGGCAGCGCCATCCAGAAGCAGCTGGAATCGCTCAAGGACGGCCAGGTGTCCAAGCCGTTCCAGGTCCAGGGCGCCTGGGACATCGTGCAGCGCCTGGGCGTGCGCCACAAGGACCGCACCGACCAGATGCGCCGCAACCAGGCCCGCCAGGCCATCGGCAACCGCAAGGCCCGGGAAGCCTACGAGAACTTCCTGCGCCAGCTGCGCGCACAAGCCTACGTGAACATCCGCGTGCCGTCCCTGCGCAAGCCGGACAATAGCGGAAAGAGCTGATGCAACAGGATGCCGCGGCCACACTGCCGCGGCTCGCCGTCACCGCCGGCGAGCCGGCCGGCATCGGCGCCGAACTGGTGGCGCGCCTGGCCATGCAGCCGCTGGCCGCAGACCTGGTGGTGCTGGGCGACGCAGACCAGCTGCAGCGCGCCGCACGGACCTGCGGCATCGAACTTTCGATCACGGACGACGACGGCACGCGCATCGCGCAGCGTCCTCCCGGACATGTACGGATCGTGCAACATCGGCTGCGCGAGACCGAGCGCCCCGGGCAGCCTGATCCGCGCAACGCCTACCAGGTCCTGGCCACGCTGGCCGATGCCGCCGACGGCTGTTTGGAAGGCCGATTCGATGCGGTGGTCACGGCACCTGTCCAGAAGTCGGTCATCAACGATGCCGGCGAGGCCTTCACCGGCCACACCGAGTTCTTTGCCCAGCGTGCCGGGGCCCGGGTTGTGATGATGCTTGCCAGCGAGGGCCATGCCGGACACGCCCCGCTACGCGTGGCGCTGGCCACCACGCACCTTCCGCTTCGCCAGGTCCCCGACGTCATCGATGCCGGACTGCTGACCGACACATTGCGCATCGTCGCTGCCTCCCTGAAACATCCTTTCGGCATCGAGGCACCACGGATCGCCGTACTGGGCCTCAATCCGCACGCCGGCGAAGGTGGACACCTGGGCCGCGAGGAAATCGAGATCATCGAACCGACGCTGGATGCGCTTCGCGACGAAGGCCTGCAACTGCTGGGCCCGCTGCCGGCCGATACCGCCTTCGTGCCGGCCATGCGCGAGCGCTACGACGCCGTCCTGGCCATGTACCACGACCAGGCCTTGCCGGTTCTCAAGAGCGAGGCATTCGAGCGTACCGTCAACGTCACCCTGGGCCTTCCGTTCGTGCGCACTTCGGTCGACCACGGCACCGCGCTCGATCTCGCCGGAACCGGACGTGCCGACCCTTCCAGCATGACGGCAGCCGCGCGCCTGGCTCTGCGGCTTGTCTCGACCACCGCGGCGCCGCGCCCATGACCCGTGCCAAGAAGCATTTCGGCCAGCATTTCCTGCACGACCGCACCTACCTGGACCGCATCGTTGCGGCCGTGGCGCCTCGTACCGGCGACCGGCTGGTCGAAATCGGTCCCGGCGAAGGCGCGTTGACCCTCCCGCTGCTCGCCGCCGCCGGCCGCCTGACCGCAATCGAACTGGATACCGACCTCATTCCCACGTTGCAACAGCGTGCCGCGGCATTGGGCGAACTGGAGATCATCCAGGCGGACGTGCTCACGGTGGACCTGACCGCGCTGGCCGACCGCCAACCGTTGCGTATCGTCGGCAACCTTCCCTACTACATCTCCAGCCCGATCCTGTTTCACTGCATGGCACATCTGGATGCCATCGCCGACATGCACTTCATGCTGCAGAAGGAAGTGGTCGACCGCATGGCGGCGACACCGGGAAGCAAGATCTATGGTCGCCTGAGCGTGATGCTGCAGCTGTCCTGCGAGGTCACTTCCCTGTTCACCGTGCCACCCGGAGCCTTCCGGCCGCCACCGAAAGTCGATTCCGCCGTGGTGCGGCTGCGGCCGAGGCTGCCCGAGCAGCGGCCCGACGTCGACCCGAAGCTTCTGGCCGGCGTGGTGCGAGCGGCCTTCGCGCAACGCCGCAAGACCCTGTCCAACGCACTCAAGGCGCTGCTGCCTGCTGACCGCATTGCAGCCTGCGGGATCGACCCGCGCGCCCGCGCCGAGACACTCCCTCCTGCCGATTTCGTGCGTCTTGCCCGCATCCTCGGCGATCCGTCCGCGGCGTGAGAACCGCCGGACTTGCCCGTTTTGCGGAGGTACCGGAAAATCCAGTCATGACTGATCCGAACCCGTATGCCCTGAGTGTCGAGATTCGAACCTGCTTCGACACCGACAAATCCCGGCCCGAGGACGACCACTTCGTCTTCACCTACACCGTCAAGCTGCACAACACCGGCCGCATTCCGGTGCAGCTCCTCAAGCGCCACTGGCTGATCACCGATGCCCATGGCAGCACCGAGGAAGTGCACGGCGAAGGCGTGGTCGGGGAACAACCCTGGATGCGTCCCGGCGATGATTTCGAGTACACCTCGGGCGCCATCCTGAAGACCGACGTCGGCACCATGAGCGGCAGTTATCAGCTGGTTGCGGACGATGGCACGCATTTCGAGGCCGATATCCCCCAATTCACGCTGTCCATCCCGCGTACACTGCATTGAGGATCGGACACTGATCATGGGACGACACGCCTGATGGCCGTCTATGCAATCGGCGACGTACAGGGATGCTACCCGGAGCTGCAACGCCTGCTCGAGAAGCTGGCGTTCGACCCGGCAGCCGACCGGCTCTGGTTCTGCGGCGACCTGGTCAACCGGGGCGGCGAGTCCCTGGCTACGCTGCGCCTGATCCACGGGATCAGCGAACATGCCGTGATCACCCTCGGCAATCATGACCTCAGCCTGCTGGCCATTGCCCAGCGCAAGCCGGATGCCCAGCGCAAGGTCAACCCCGACCTGCGCGAGGTGCTGTTCGCCGAGGACGGGCCCGAACTGCTGGACTGGCTGCGCATGCAACCACTGCTGCACGAAGACAGGGAACTGGACTGGGCCATGGTCCACGCCGGTCTTTCACCTCGCTGGACCATGCGCCAGGCGCGACGCGCCGCGCACGAGGTCGAGCGCGAACTGCACGGCAAGAAGTATCGACGATTGCTGAACAAGATGTTCGGCAATACCCCGGCCTTCTGGTCCCCCAAGCAGGGCAGCGAGGACCGCATGCGTGCGGCCATCAACGTATTCACCCGCATGCGCTACTGCGACGTTCGCGGTCGCATCGACTTCCAGGACAAAGAACGGCCCGGCACCCAAAAGCCCGGGCTGTACCCCTGGTTCGCCGTACCCGGCATGCGCATGCGCAACACACGCATTGTTTGCGGACACTGGTCGGCACTGGGCCTGTTCTCCGGCCTGGGTGTTCACGCCATCGACACCGGTTGTGTATGGGGCGGGCGACTGACCGCCCTGAAGCTCGATGAAGCGGAACCGCGCGTCATCAGCGTCGCGGCGGAACCGCACCGATCACGCGCTCCAGGCAGGAGCTGAACCAAAAAAACCCCGCCGAAGCGGGGTTTTTCTAGTTGCGCTCCGGTCGACTCAGGACAGGCGACCGTGGCAATGCTTGTACTTGCGTCCCGAGCCGCAAGGGCAAGGTTCGTTGCGGCCAACCTTCGGTCCTTCGCGCACGATCGGCGACTCCGGAAGGGGACCGCCCTCGCCACCGTCTTCCTCGTCACCGATCGCACTGGCTTCGGCATGCTGGAATTGCAGCGGCTTGGATTGCGCCTGGCGACGCTGCTCGGCCTCGAGCGCGGCCACTTCCTCCTCGCTGCGGATACGGATCCGCGCCAGCATCTGGGTGACTTCGCTCTTGATGCGGTCGAGCATCTGCGAGAACAGCTTGAACGATTCGCGCTTGAACTCCTGCTTGGGATCCTGCTGGGCGTAGCTGCGCAGGTTGATGCTCTGTCGCAGGTAATCCATGCTGGCCAGGTGCTCCTTCCAGGCATTGTCGAGCACCGAAAGCATGATGTGCTTCTCCAGCTGGCGCATGGTCTCGGCACCGACCTGGGATTCCTTTTCGGCAAACAGCTTGTCGGCTTCCTCGCGAACATGCTCGAGAATGCCCTCGGCGTCGATCTCCTCGTGCCCCTCGACCCAGTGCGGAAGGTCCAGCTGCAGGCCGAAATCGCTTTCCAGCGCACGATCCAGCGCGGGCAGGCTCCACTGGTCGTCGATGCTCTCGGGCGGCACGAATGCGTGAACCTGAGAGGTGAAGACATCATCGCGAATGTCGCGAATGGTATCGGAGACGTCGTCCTGCTCCAGCAGCTCGCGGCGCTGCTTGTAGATCACCTTGCGCTGGTCGTTGGCGGTGTCGTCGAACTCCAGCAGGTGCTTGCGGATGTCGAAGTTGTGCTGCTCGACCTTGCGCTGCGCCTTCTCGATCTGGCGGCTGATCATGCGGTCTTCCAGCGCATCCTCTTCCTTCATGCCGAACATGCGCATCCATCGGCCGACGCGTTCGCCGGCGAAGATGCGCACCAGGTTGTCCTCCAGCGACAGGTAGAACCGCGAGGAACCCGGATCGCCCTGGCGACCGGAACGGCCACGCAGCTGGTTGTCGATACGGCGCGACTCGTGCCGTTCGGTGCCGATGATGTGCAGTCCGCCGGCTTCCAACACCTGGTTGTGGCGCTTTTGCCACTCGGCTTTCACGCGGGCGCGATCGGCATCGGAAGCATCCTCCGGCAGTGCCGCCAGATCGACCTCCAGACTTCCGCCCAGCACGATATCGGTACCGCGGCCGGCCATGTTGGTGGCGATGGTCACCGAACCAGGCGCGCCGGCCTGGGCGACGATGTGGGCCTCGCGCTCGTGCTGCTTGGCGTTGAGCACTTCGTGGGTGATGCCTTGCTTGCGCAATTCACTCGATAGCAGTTCGGAAACCTCAATCGAGGTGGTGCCCACCAGCGCAGGCTGTCCGCGCTTCTTGCAGTCGCGGATATCCTCGATGATGGCCTTGAACTTGTATTGCTGGCCCAGGAAGATCACGTCCGAGTGATCCTTTCGGATCATCGGTTCGTTGGTCGGGATCACCACCACTTCCAGCCCGTAGATCGACTGGAATTCGTAGGCTTCGGTATCCGCCGTGCCGGTCATGCCCGACAGCTTGTCGTACATGCGGAAAAGGTTCTGGAAGGTGACCGTGGCCAGCGTCTGGTTCTCACGCTGGATCGGCACGCCCTCCTTGGCCTCCACCGCCTGGTGCAGCCCGTCGGACCAGCGTCGACCGGCCAGGGTACGGCCGGTGAACTCGTCGACGATGATCACCTCGCCGTCGCGCACGATGTAGTCGGTGTCGCGCTGGTACAGCGCATGGGCCCGCAGGGCGGCATTGAGGTGATGCACCACGGCCAGGTTGACCGAGTCGTACAGGCTGGTGCCCTGCTCGATCACGCCGGCCTTGATCAGCAGCTGCTCGGCGTGCTCCATGCCTTCCTCGGACATGTGCACCTGCTTCTGCTTCTCGTCGGCCCAGTAGTCGCCCTCGGCTTCCTCGTTTTCCTGCCGGGTCATGTGCGGCACGACCTTGTCCACCGCCAGATACAGCTGCGGCGAATCCTCGGCCGGCCCGGAAATGATCAGCGGGGTGCGTGCCTCGTCGATCAGGATCGAGTCGACCTCGTCGACGATGGCGAAATGCAGCCCGCGCTGATAGCGCTGGTCGGCCGCCAGCGCCATGTTGTCGCGCAGGTAGTCGAAACCGAATTCGTTGTTGGTGCCGTAGGTGATGTCGCAGCCATAGGCTTCGTGCTTGTCCTCGTGCTCCATCTCCGGCCACACCACGCCGGTGGTCAGGCCCAGGAACCCGTAGACCCGGCCCATCTGCGCCGCGTCACGGCGGGCCAGATAATCGTTGACGGTGACCACGTGCACGCCCTTGCCTTCCAGGGCATTGAGGTAGACCGGCAGCGTCGCCACCAGGGTCTTGCCCTCGCCGGTACGCATCTCGGCGATCTTGCCCTGGTGCAGCACCATGCCGCCGATCAGCTGGACGTCGTAGTGGCGCATGCCGAGCACGCGCTTGGACGTTTCGCGCACGACGGCGAAGGCCTCGGGCAGGATGTCGTCGAGGGTCTGGCCGTCGGCCAGCCGTTTGCGGAATTCGTCGGTCTTGGCGCGCAACTCCGCATCGGAGAGCTTCTCGTAGTCGGGCTCGAGCGCATTGATGCGGTCCACGACCCTGGAAAGCTGTCGCAGCACGCGCTCGTTGCGGCTGCCGAAAACGCTCGTCAGTAGGCGATTGAACATCGAAGATCCGGTTTCATGAACGAATGGCCGCGGGGGCCGCGGTCGAATCCGACATCATACTACGCGCGCCGCCCGCCTGCCCCTGCCAATGGTGGCGGCGCGGCCCGGTTTCAAGCCGGGCATGCCGGCCTGACCAGCGGTACCGGGGCCCTCAGCGGTGGCTGCGCACGAACGCCAGGGGATTGATCACCCGCCCCTTGTACCAGACCTCGAAATGCAGGTGCGGGCCGGTCGAACGCCCGGTATCGCCGGACAGCGAGATCACCTGTCCCACGCGCACCCGCTCGCCGACATGCACCAGCAGCTTGCTGTTGTGGGCGAATCGCGTCATGTAGCCATTGCCGTGGTCGATTTCCACCACGTTGCCGTAGCCACGGCGCACACCGGCGTAGGTCACGATGCCTTCGGCCACGGCATGCACCTTGGTACCCACCGGCGTGGCGATGTCCAGGCCGGTGTGGAACTCGCGGTGTCCGTTGAAGGGATCGGTCCGCTCGCCGAAATACGAGGAGATGTAGCCGTTGACCGGCATGCCGGCGGGACGCAGGCTGGAGGCCACCTTGCGATCCAGCAGCAGGTCCTCCAGCGCCTTGAGCTGGGCCTGTTGGCGATCGAAGCGCGTGGATAGATTGTGGATGCTGCTGTTGAGCGTCAGCGGCAGGGCGTAGGACGCCTCGTTCGTGGTCTCGGGCCCGCCCACGGCAGGCGGCTGGTCGAAGTCGAATTCCCCGTCCTTGAGCTTGCCGGCCTTGGTCAGGCGCTCGCCCAGGGCATCCAGCCGTACCGACTGGGCCTGCAGGTCACCCAGCTTCACGGCCAGGGCATTGATGTCGCGCTGGGCATCGCCATGCACACGCGACAGCTGCTCCTGCTGTTGCTGCAGTTGCTGGCGCATCGCCTGGATCTCGTGCACCGCGGTCTCGCGGGGCTGCACCACGGCTAGTGCCACCGCCGCACCCAGGCTTGCCGTCACGAGCAGGACAGCCGAAGCCCACCCGATCAAGCGCGCACGCAGCCTGCGGTCGCCGGTGTCATAGGTCTTGGGTGACTTCCTGTTGCGTGGAACCAGTATGATCTGCATTGCTTGATCGACTTCTATGTGTAGGTTCGAGTTATGCCGTACCGTCGCCCGCATCCACCCTTGCGAAAGCTCCCTGCCACCGCGAAGGCCGTGGGCGACTGCAAGCCCGTGGCTTCACTGCGCGACCGTGCATGTGCACTGGCCGCGCTGGATCTGCGCCTGCGCCGGACGCTGCCGGAGCCGCTGCAGGACCAGGTGCGCCTGGCCGACCTGCGCGACGGGCGCATCGTCTTCCTGGCACCGACCCCGGCCATGGCAGCCCGCTTGCGCACGTGCCGCGAAGACCTGCTGGCCACCGCACACGTGCTGGGTGCACAAGCCGACACCGTGGTCGTGAAAGTGGCTCCGATCCCGACCGATACGTATCAACCGGCCAGGGCAAAACCACTCCCCGGCGCTGCCGCGGATCATCTCCGCAAAGCGGCGCAGTCCCTTTCGGACCATGAATTGAAGGCCCTGTTCCTGAACCTGGCGTCCCTCGCCGACGGTACGTCCTCAACGCGGGAGCCGCGTTGATCCCTCGTGACCACGCCGAAGTGCCCCCATTACGACGTATCCGATTGTTTTTTATTTCACGAATCGCATCTGCGACCCGTGTCTCAGGGTTTTATATCACGTTCAGCCTAGATGCAAAGAATTAAGTCTCAGTGACGCCTGAGACGGATTTCGGTCTACCGGGCGCGGATACGAAAACGCCTCCGTCATGCGGAGGCGTCCGTTCGTGCGTACGAGACCATGCGGGAGGTGCGTCTGCACCTGCCGAATCGGCTAGACGGCCTGTGCTGGATGCACGTAGGAAATCGGTGCCAGTTCCGGATCGTCGAAGATCACTTCTTCCCACGCTTCGGCGTCGGCTTCCAGCGCGCGCAACAGCTTGTTGTTGAGCTCGTGTCCGGACTTGTGGCCATAGAACGCGCCGATCAGGCTGTGGCCGAGCATGTACAGGTCGCCGATGGCGTCGAGGATCTTGTGCTTGACGAACTCGTCCTCGTAACGCAGGCCGTCCTCGTTGAGGACACGGTAGTCATCGAGCACCACGGCGTTGTCCATGGAGCCGCCGAGGCCCAGGTTGCGCTCGCGCAGCATCTCGATGTCGCGCATGAAACCGAACGTGCGCGCCCGCGAGACTTCCTTCACGAACGACGTCGTGGAGAAATCGATCTCGGCGCTGGACGTCCGGTCGGTGAAGATGGGGTGGTTGAAATCGATCGAGAAGCCAACCTTGAAACCATCGAACGGCTCGAAGCGGGCCCACTTTTCGCCGTCCTCGACCTTGACCGGCTTCTTGATGCGGATGAAGCGCTTGGGTGCCTCCTGCTCCTCGATCCCGGCCGACTGCAGCAGGAACACGAAGGGGCCGGCGCTGCCGTCCATGATCGGCACTTCCGGTGCCGACAGGTCGACATAGGCATTGTCGATGCCCAGGCCGGCCATCGCCGACATCAGGTGCTCGACCGTGCCCACGCGCACACCGTCCTTGACCAGGGTGCTCGAGAGTCGGGTGTCGCCCACATGCTCGCAGCGCGAGGGAATCTCGACCGGCTCGGCAAGGTCGGTGCGCCGGAAGACGATGCCCGTGTTGACCGGGGCCGGACGCAGGGTCATGTACACCTTGTCGCCCGTGTGCAGGCCCACGCCGGTGGCGCGGATCACGTTTTTGAGAGTGCGCTGCTTGATCATGCCTGCAACCTTGTATTAGGGGCAGCAGCCCAAAGTTCCAAAAATGCTAACACAGTTTTAACTAGCGAGAAAGTGTACCGGTGCGTTCAACTGTGACACACAACGCACTACGCGGCCCATGCGCAATGCCGGCATTCCCGCGGCCTTCCGGCCGCTCCCGTGAATCGACCCTGCCCGGGAGCCGGGCGCCAAAAAAAACACCGCGCGGACCTTCGGCGCAAAACCCCGCCGAAGGACCCGCACGGAAGATTTGGACCCGCGCCGGAGGACGGGAGTTCCGGCACGGGTGGATGGATACGCGCTGGCGCCTGCCGCATGCGGCAGGGCGCGATCGCGATCAGTCGGCCTGGCGTCGCAGGAACGCCGGGATGTCCAGGTAGTTCATGCCCGGATCGTTCTCCTGTTCCGGCTCGGCCTTGGCCTTGGGCTGGGCCCGCGGCTGCGGCTCGGCATAGTCGACCACCTCGTTGCCGGTGCCCGTGCGCAGCACCACCGGTCGCGGCGGCTGCCGCGCGACCTTGCTTCCACCGTCGTCCTTCATGCCCTGGCGCAGCGGCTGGCGCACCGCGGCCGAGCGGTTCAGGCCCGTGGCGACCACGGTCACCCGCACCTCGTCCTTCAGCTCCGGGTCCAGCGAGGTGCCCAGCACCACGGTGGCGTCCTCGCTGGCGAAGTCGTGCACGATGCGACCGATTTCGTCGAACTCGCGCATGGTCAGGTTGGGACCGGCGGTGACGTTGACCAGGATGCCGCAGGCACCGGACAGGTTCACGTCCTCCAGCAGCGGGTTGTTGATCGCCGCCTCGGCCGCGGCCTGCGCCCGGTCATCACCCTTGGCGGTGCCCGAACCCATCATGGCCATGCCCATCTCGCTCATCACGGTACGCACGTCGGCGAAGTCGACGTTGATCAGGCCCGGGGCCGTGATCAGGTCGGCGATGCCCTGCACCGCACCCTGCAGCACTTCGTTGGCCGCCTTGAAGGCGCTCAGCAGCGTGACCTCGCGGCCCAGCACGGTGAGCAGCTTCTCGTTGGGCACCGTGATCAGCGAATCGACGTGCTGCTGCAGATCCTCGATGCCCTTCAGCGCCACCTGCATGCGCCGACTGCCCTCGAACGGGAACGGCTTGGTGACCACGGCCACCGTCAGGATGCCCTTCTCCTTGGCCAGCTGCGCCACCACCGGAGCGGCGCCGGTGCCGGTGCCGCCGCCCATGCCGGCGGTGATGAACACCATGTCGGTGCCCTCCAGGATTTCCTCCAGGCGCTCGCGGTCCTCCAGCGCGGCCTGCCGGCCGACCTCCGGATTGGCGCCCGCGCCCAGGCCCTTGGTGACGTTCTCGCCCAGCTGCAGGGCCAGCTTGGCGCCACAGTTCTTCATCGCCTGGGCATCGGTATTGGCGCAGATGAACTCCACGCCCTCGATGTTGGCATTGACCATGTGGGCCACGGCGTTGCCGCCGCCTCCGCCCACGCCGATCACCTTGATCACCGCATTCGGTGCCAGTTTTTCGACTAGTTCAAACATTTCCCGTCCTCCGTCAGTGTTTCACGCTTGTCGTTGTTGCCCGGCCGCGGCTTCCTCGCCAGGGTCCGGGTTGGCGGGCTTCCCCGCCTGGACGCGCCTCCGTGCGCACCCCGATTCGTTCGCCACGCCGCGGCGTGGCTAGAAATTCTTGGTCACCCAGTCGCGCACCTTTCCGAACATGCCGCCCACGCTTCCGCCGATCGGGCCAGACACGCCGGATCCACCGCTGCGCGCACCGTGCAGCAACAGGCCCACGCCGCTGGCGTGCAGCGGATTGCCGATCACGTCGCCGAAGCCTTCCACGCGGGTCGGCTGGCCCAGGCGGACCATCTTGTGGAAGATCTCCTCGGCCAGCTCCAGTGCTCCCTCCATGCGCGAGGCGCCGCCGGTCAGCACCACGCCGGCCGCGACCATGCTCTCGAAGCCGGAACGGCGCAGCTCGTCCTGCACCATCTCGAAAATCTCCTCGTAGCGGGCCTGCACCGACTGCGCCAGCGCCTGGCGTGCCAGCCGGCGCGGCGGGCGATCGCCGACACTCGGCACCTGGATGGTTTCCTCGGCCCGTGCCAGTTGTGCCAGCGCGCAGGCGTACTTGATCTTGATTTCCTCGGCATGCGTGGTCGGCGTGTGCACGCCGTAGGCGATGTCGTTGGTGACCTGGTCGCCGCCCACCGGGAGCGCCTTGGTGTAGCGGATGGCGCCCTGCGTGTAGATGGCGATGTCGGTGGTCCCGGCGCCGATGTCGACCAGGCACACGCCCAGTTCGCGCTCGTCGTCGGTCAGCACCGCCTTGGCGCTGGCCACCGCCGAGGGCACCAGTTCGTCCACCGACAGGCCGCAGCGGTTGATGCACTTGGTGATGTTGTGCACCGCCGGTGCCGCGCCGGTGACCAGGTGCACGCTGGCCTCCAGCCGCACGCCGCTCATGCCGACCGGGTGGCGGATCCCGTCCTGTCCGTCGATGCGGTATTCCTGCGGCTCTTTGTAGAGCAGCTTGCGATCGGCGGGAATGGCCACGGCACGCGCCGCCTCCAGCACCTGCTCGAGATCGGCCGCGGTGACCTCGCGGTCGCGGATGGCCGCGGTACCGTGCGAATTCTTGGTCTCCAGATGGCTGCCGGAAATCGACGCATACACCGAGCGGATGTCGCAGCCGGCCATCAGCTCGGCTTCCTCGACCGCGCGCTGGATCGAATGCACCGTCGATTCGATATCCACCACCGAACCGCGCTTGAGTCCGCGCGAGACGTGCGATCCCACGCCGATCACCTCGACCGGCTCGCCCGGTTCGTATTCGCCGACGATCGCCACCACCTTGGAGGTGCCGATGTCCAGACCCACGACCAGCTGCTTTTCGTTCTTGCGGTTCATGTCTTGGGCACTCCACCGCCAGTGTCCGGCTGCTTCCAGCGCACGGCGTAGCCGTTCGCATAGCGCAGGTCCACCCGCGAAAAGGTTTCTCCGCCGCCGTCCTGGACCAGGCGCGGGTAGGTTTCGAGAAAACGCTTCAGGCGCTGTTCGGGGTCCACGTTGCCGATCACCAGCTCGGCGCCTCCGCCCAGCTGCAACCGCCAGCTGTCGCGCCCGCTCAGGTCCACCCCGGCCACCTTCAGGCCCACGGCGGCAAACTGCGTGCGCACCTTGCGGTAGAACGCCAGTACGTCCGGTTCGCGGGCATCCGGGCCGCTCAGCTCCGGCAGCCCGTTCATGGCCGTGCCGCCCGGCGCGTCGAATACCCGGCCGTCGCGTCCGACCAGCTCGCTGCCGTTCCAGTGCGCGATCGGCTCGCGCTCGTACACGCGCAACACCAGCGTGTCGGGCCAGACCTTGCGCGCCTCGGCCGAGGCCACCCAGGGCAGCGCCTGGACCGCCTGCTGCACGCGGCCCAGGCGCGTGGCGAAGAAGCCCTTGTGCAGGAACGGCGCCACCGTGGCTCGCAGGCGTTCGGCGCTGACGTGCCGGTAGGGCGCTTCCACCTTGAGGTAGCGGATCGGCCAGCGCTCGGAGGCGAACCAACCACGCACCAGGCCGACCAGCGGCAGTACCACCAGCGCCACCGCCACCAGCCAGGCCGCTCCGCGCAGGGAGACCAGATTCTTCATGCGCTGCCTCCCGCACGCGCCGGCGTGCTCAGGAAACTGCTATCCAGGATCTGCAGGCACAACGACTGGAAGTCGATGCCGACGGTCGCCGCCGCCTTGGGCACCAGCGAATGCGCGGTCATGCCCGGCGCGGTATTGACCTCCAGCAGCCAGAACCCGCCCTGGCGGTCGCGCATCACGTCCACGCGCCCCCAGCCGGCGCAGCCCAGCGCATCGAACGCGGTACGTGCCAGCGCGCGCAGCTCGTTCTCGGCAGCCGCATCCTCCAGTCCCGGGCAAATGTATTTCGTGTCCTCGGCCACGTACTTGGCGTGGTAGTCGTAGTACCCGCCCCTGGGCACGATGCGGATCGAAGGCAGCACCCGGTCGCCGAGCACCGACACGGTCAGCTCGTCGCCCTCGATCAGCTGCTCGACCATCAGTTCGCCCGGATAGCGGGCGGCCAGTTCGACTGCCGCGTCGAGATCGGCGTCCTCGAACACGCGCGTGATGCCGACACTGGAACCTTCCCAGGCCGGTTTCACGATCACCGGAAGCCCCATGCGCGCGGAAACCGCATGTACATCGCCTCCGCGCGGCAGTGCCTCGAAACGCGGCGTGGGCAGGCCGCGCGCCAGCCACACCTGCTTGGCGCGAATCTTGTCCAGCGACAGCGCCGCGCCGAGGATGCCCGATCCGGTGTAGGGCACGCCCAGCGCGTCCAGCGCGCCCTGCAACTGCCCGTTTTCCCCGCCGCCTCCATGCAGGATGTTGAACACCCGCGCGAAGTGTCCGGCACGCAGGGCATCGAGCAGGGCCGGGATGCCGTCGATGGCATGCGCGTCGATGCCGCGTGCCTTGAGCGCGGCCAGCACGTTGCGGCCCGAGTCCAGCGAGATCTCGCGCTCGGCGGAGCTGCCACCCATGACCACCGCTACGCGACCGTATTCGCCCGGGGTCCGCATCGGCATGTTGTCCGTCGAACCCGTCATGCGTCGTCCCCGCTCTTGAGCGCACCCACTTCGGCCAGTGCCTCCGCCGTGCTGCCGATGTCTCCGGCGCCGAGCAGCAGCAACAGGTCTCCGTCGCGCAACAACGCCGGCAATGCCTTGGCGAATTCGCGTGGATGCTCGACCAGCACCGGATCCACCTTCCCGCGCGCCCGCACGGCACGCGCCAGTGCACGTCCGTCGGCGCCCGGGATCGGCTTCTCGCCGGCAGGGTAGACCTCGGTGAGCACCAGCACGTCGGCTTCGCAGAGCACCCGTGCAAAATCGTCCATCAGGTCGCGTGTACGGCTGTAGCGATGCGGCTGGAAGGCCACCACCATGCGGCGCTCGGACCAGCCACCGCGCACGGCCTCGAACACCGCCTGGATCTCGCTTGGATGGTGTCCGTAGTCGTCGATCAACAACACCGAGCCCTCGTCCAGCGCCAGTTCACCGCGGCGATGGAAGCGCCGGCCCACGCCCTGGAAGCTGGCCAGCGCGCCCACCAGCGCGGTCTCGTCCACGCCCAGCTGCCAGCCGATCGCGGCGGCGGCCATGGCGTTGAGCACGTTGTGCCGGCCTGGCAGGTTCAGACGCATCGGCAACGGCTTGGCACGACCGGGAAGCTGGAGGTCGAAATGCATCTCGAAGCCCTCCTGGCGTACGTTCAGCGCGCGCACGTCGGCTTCGTCGTTGTCGATGCCGTAGGTGATCACGCTACGCGCGACCTCGCGCGACAGTTGCGCCACCTCGGGGTCGTCGATGCACAGCACCGCCATGCCGTAGAACGGCAGCCGGTGCAGGAAATCGGCAAAGGCCTGCCGGACACGGTCGAAGTCGCCGCCGTAGTTTTCCAGGTGATCGACATCGATGTTGGTGACCACGGCCATGATCGGCGACAGCATCAGGAACGAGCCGTCGGACTCGTCGGCCTCGGCGACCAGGTATTCGCCTGTGCCCAGGCGGGCGTTGGCACCGGCCGAATTGAGCTGCCCGCCGATCACGAACGTCGGGTCGTAGCCGGCCTCGCCCAGCACACTGGCGGTGAGGCTGGTAGTGGTGGTCTTGCCATGGGTGCCGGCGATGGCGATCCCGCGACGGAAGCGCATCAGCTCGCCCAGCATCTCGGCGCGCGGCACCACCGGGATACGGCGTTCGCGGGCGGCCTTCAGCTCGACGTTGTCCTCGCCGATAGCGCTGGAAGTCACCACCACGTCGGCGTCGACGATGTTGTCGGCATCGTGCCCCTGGAACACCTTCACACCCAGCTGAGCCAGCCGTTCGGTCACCGGCGTGCTTGCGCGATCGGACCCGGACACGCTGTAGCCCAGGTTGTGCAGCACCTCGGCAATGCCGCTCATGCCCACACCGCCGATACCGATGAAATGCACGCGCCGGAACAGGGTCATGATGTCGTCGTGGGCGCGAAGCCTGCGGATATTCATGCGGCCACCTCCAGGCATCGGTCGGCGATGCGCTCGGCGGCGTCGCCCCGCGCCAGTTGGCGCGCAGCCGCGGCCATCGCCTGCAGTTTCACCCGGTCCCCCAGCAGGGCCCCGAGCTGAATGGAAAGTCCCTTGTCGTGCAAATCGCGCTCCTGGATCAATTCGGCGGCGCCGGCTTCGCAAAGGGCCTGCGCGTTGCGTGTCTGGTGGTCGTCCACGGCATGCGGGTACGGCACCAGCATGGCGCCCAGACCGGCCGCGGCCAGCTCGGCCAGGGTCAGTGCACCGGCCCGGCACACGGCCATATCGGCCCAGCCGTAGGCTTCGGCCATGTCCTCGATGAACGGCTCCACGCGCGCCTCGACGCCGGCATCTGCATAGGCCCGGCGCGCCGCTTCGAGGTCGCGGCTGCCGCACTGGTGCAGCACCTCCGGTCGATCCCCGTCCGCAAGATGCGCCAGGGCTGCGGGCAACACGCGATTGAGCGTGCGCGCGCCCTGGCTCCCGCCCAGCACCAGCAAATGCGCCGCGCCGGTCCGTCCGGCCATGCGCGCGCCCGGCTCCGGGAGTGCGGCGATGTCCGCCCGCACCGGATTGCCAACCCATTCGGCACCGGTGGCGACCGGAAATGCGTCGGCAAATCCGACCAGTACCTTGCGGGCGAGTCGGGCCAGCACGCGGTTGGTCACGCCGGGTACGCGGTTCTGCTCGTGGACCAGCAGCGGCTTTCGCAGCAGCCAGGCCGCGAGGCCGCCCGGCCCGGCCACGTAGCCACCCATCGACAGCACGCTGCGCGGCTGCACCCGGCGCACCACGCGCAAGGCCGCCAGCACCGAACGCATCAGCATGAACGGTGCGGCCAGTCGCGTACCCCAGCCCTTGCCGCGCACGCCGCCGACCTTCACGGTATGCATTTCGATGCCGCGCGCGGGCACCAGCCGGGTCTCCAGTCCGCCGGCCGCACCCAGCCACAGCACCGGCACGCCACGCGCCCGCAGCGCCTCGGCCACGGCCAGGCCGGGGAAGATGTGGCCGCCGGTACCGCCGGCCATGATCAGCACGGGAGCCGGGCCGCTCATGCGCCCACCTCCTCGGTCACCCGTGCCTTGTCGCTGCGCACGGCCATGTTTCGCGTGTCGGCGGCACGATGGATTTCGTAGCCGGCGCGCAACAGCACGCCGAGCATGGCGCAGGTCATCATCACGCTGGACCCGCCGGAACTGATCAGCGGCAGGGTCAGGCCCTTGGTCGGCAGCACGCCCAGGTTCACCCCGGCCGAGACCAGCGCCTGCAGGCCGATCATCAGGGAAATGCCGAAGGCCACGTAGCCGGCGAAATGCTGCCCCAGCTCGACTCCGCGCAGGCCCAGCCACAGGCCGCGGCCGACCAGTACCGCGAACAGGCCCAGCACCAGCAGTATGCCGACCAGCCCCAGCTCCTCGCCGATCACGGCCAGGATGAAGTCGGTATGCGCCTCGGGCAGGTAGAACAGCTTCTGCACGCTTTCGCCCAGGCCCACGCCGGTCCACTCGCCGCGACCGATCGCGATCAGCGCCTGGGTCAGCTGGAAGCCGTCCTTGTACGGGTCCTTCCACGGATCGAGGAAGGTCATCAGCCGGCGCACGCGATAGCGCTCGCTGAACGCCGCGGCCGACATCAGGAGACTGGCCACCCCGGCCATGCCGAATAGATAGCGCATGCGTCCGCCACCCAGCCAGATCATGCCCACGGTCACGGCGACGATCAGCGCGGAGGAACCGAAGTCCGGCTGCAACAGCAGGCTGATCACCAGCAACCCGGCAACCACCAGCGGATTCACGGTGCCGAACAGTTTCTGCTCGACCGCCTGCTTGTGCCGTACCAGGTAGCTGGCCAGGTACACGATCAGGATCAGCTTGACCGCCTCGACCGGCTGGAAACTGGCCCCCAGGTTGAGCCAGCGCCGCGCGCCATTGATGCGCATGCCCAGGCCGGGGATGAACACCGCCAGCATCGCGGCCATGCCCAGCACCATCAGCGGCATGGAGAATTTCTCCACCACCTTCAGCTCCACGCGCATGGCGATGATCGCCAGTACTGCACCCAGGCCGAGAAACAGCAGGTGCCGCTTCAGGTAGTAGAAGGCGCCGAAGTGCCGACCGTCGGCCACCGCGATCGAGGCCGAGGCGACCATCACGATGCCAATGCTGACCAGCGCAAGGATGGCCAGTACAAGCACCGGGTCGTAACGCCCACGCGGCCCGTCCCGGCGCCGCGCCTGCGAGGGCTGGAAAGCGTCAAACACCAGCATGGCGCCCTCCTTGTTGGGTCCGGGAATGGAGAATCGGGAGTGGGGAATGGGGAAAAGCGGGAAGGCATCGGCGTGCTGCAACGCAACGGCCCGGTGCCGAATGCACCGCCGTCACGGCAAGCTGCCGATTCCCGATTCCCGATTCCCGATTCCCGGTCATCATCAGCGCACCTTCAACGTCGCCAGCCCGATCAGGACCAGCACCACGGAGATGATCCAGAAACGCACGATCACGCGTGGTTCCGGCCAGCCCTTGAGTTCGAAGTGGTGGTGGATCGGCGCCATGCGGAACAGCCGCTTGCCGGTCAGCTTGAAGCTGGCCACCTGCAGCATCACCGAGGCGGTCTCGACCACGAACACGCCGCCCATCACCAGCAGCACGATTTCCTGGCGCACGATCACCGCGATCAGGCCCAGTGCGGCGCCAATCGACAACGCGCCGATGTCGCCCATGAACACCTGCGCCGGATAGGTGTTGAACCACAGGAACCCGAGCCCCGCGCCACCCAGCGCGCCGCAGAAGATCGCCAGTTCGCCGGCCCCCGGAATCGACGGGATGCCCAGGTACTGCGAGAACACCACGTTGCCCGCCAGGTAGGCGAAGATCCCCAGCGCCCCGGCGACCAGCACGCTGGGCATGATGGCCAGGCCGTCCAGGCCGTCGGTCAGGTTCACGGCGTTGGAAAAGCCCACCACCATCAGGTAGCCGATCAGCACGAACACCAGGCCCAGCGGAATCGCCACGTGCTTGAACAAGGGCACGAACAGCGCCGTCTCGGCCGGCGTCTTGGCGGTGTGGTACAGGAACAGCGAGGCGGCCAGGCCGACCAGCGACTGCAGCAGGTACTTCCAGCGCGCCGGCAGGCCCTTGCTGTCCTTGAGCACCAGCTTGCGGTAGTCGTCGTAGAAGCCGATGCCGCCGAAGGCCAGCGTGACCACCAGCACCACCCACACGTAGCGGTTGTGCAGGTCCGCCCACAACAGCGTCGACACCGCGATCGCGGCCAGGATCAACGCGCCGCCCATGGTCGGCGTTCCGGCCTTGGTCAGGTGCGTCTGCGGACCGTCGTCGCGCACCACCTGGCCGGCCTTCATCGCCGCCAGCCGGCGGATCATGCCCGGGCCGGCCAGCAGGCACACGGCCAGGGCGGTCAGCGCACTCATGATGGTGCGGAACGTGATGTATTCGAACAGGCGCAACGCACCGATGTACGCCGACAGCCAGCGAGCCAGTTCAAGAAGCATGCGATCCCCCCTCCTGCGTGTCCGCTTCCAGTGCGGCGACCACGCGATCCATGCCCGCGCTGCGTGAACCCTTGACCAGACAGGTGACACCCTCGTGCAGCCCCTCGCGCAGGGTGGCCACCAGCGCGGCCTGATCCTCGAAGTGTTCCCCCTTTCCGTTGCCGAAGGCGCGGCAGGCCGCCGCCGCCAGCGACCCCGTACCGAACAGCCGCGTCACGCCCTTGCGCCTGCGCGTAGGCGCCGATGTCGGCATGCATGTCGGCGGCCCGCGGACCCAGCTCGGCCATGTCCCCGAGCACCAGCCAGGTCTCTCCGCCCGCCAGCACCAGGGTGTCGATGGCCGCCCGCGCGGATCCCGGGTTGGCGTTGTAGCTGTCGTCGATCAGCGTCCAGCCGGCGGCCATGGTGCGGCTGCGCAGGCGGCCGGGCACGCTGCCGGCATGATGCAGGCCGTGCACGATGCATTCGTTGGGCACGCCCAGCGCGCAGGCAATCGAGGCCGCCGCCAGCGCGTTGGCGATGTTGTGGCGGCCGGGCAGCGGCAGGTCGATCTCGGCATCGCCGCAGGGCGAGCTGAGCACGAAGCGCGAGCCGGTCGCCCCCATCTCCACGATCTGGGCGCCGATGTCGGCGCCGTGGTCGAGCCCGAAGCGCAGGATGCGCCGCCGGCCCGCCCGCTTCGCGAAATAGTCGGCATAGTCGCAATCGGCATTGATCACGGCCACCCCGTCCTCGGGCAGCGCGCTGTACATGGCCCCCTTGGTCTCGGCGATGCCGTCCAGGCTTCCCATGCGTTCAATGTGCGCCGGCGCGATGGTGGTCACGAGGCCGACATCGGGCCGCCCGATGTCGGCCAGGTAGGCGATGTCGCCGGGCTTGCCCGCGCCCATCTCCAGCACCGCGTACTGGCAGTCGTCGGCGATCTGCAGGACCGTCAGCGGCATGCCGATCTCGTTGTTGAAATTGCCGGCGTTGACGTGCGTGCGCCCGTGCCGCGCCAGGATCGCCGCGGTCAGCGTCTTGACCGTGGTCTTGCCGTTGGAGCCGGTGATGCCGACCACCTTCGCGGCGAGCTGGCCGCGCCGACCGGCCGCCAGACGTCCCAGCGCGTGGAGGGTGTCGCCGACCACCACCTGCGGGATGTCCACCGGCATGGCACGCGCCACCAGCGCCGCTCCGGCGCCGGCCCTGGCGGCGGCGGCCACGTGGTCGTGGCCGTCGTGATGTTCGCCGACCAGCGCCACGAACAGCTGGCCCGGCTCGATGCGACGGCTGTCGGTGCTCACGCCATGGACGACGGCGTCGGCACCGTGCGCGCGCCCGCCGGTCCACTCGGCAACCTGTTGCAGCCGGAGGCTCAGCATGATCGTTCCTCCATCGCCGCGCGCGCCACATCGAGGTCATCGAAGGGACGGCGCTCGCCGCCGGCTTCCTGGTAGTTTTCGTGCCCCTTGCCGGCCACCAGCACCACGTCGCCCGGGGCGGCGCCGGACAGTGCGAGGCCGATGGCGCGTGCGCGGTCGCGCTGCACGACGACGGCGTCGGGTCGGTCCATGCCGGCCAGGATCTGCGCGACGATGGCATCGCCGTCCTCGCCGCGCGGGTTGTCGTCGGTGACGATCACGCGGTCGGCCAGGCGCTCGGCGATGGCACCCATCTGCGGGCGCTTGCCGGCATCGCGTTCGCCGCCGCAGCCGAACACGCACACCAGCACACCGTCCGTGTGCGCGCGCAGGTTCTGCAGCGCCTGCTCGAGTGCGTCCGGCGTGTGCGCGTAGTCGACCACCAGCAATGGCTGCCGTGCATCGCCGCCCAGGCGATTCATGCGGCCATGCACCGGCTGCAGTTGCCCGAGCACCTCGACCATGGACTCGAAGGACTCGCCCAGTGCGCCCAGACAGGCAGCCACCAGCAACAGGTTGGAGACATTGAACCGGCCCAGCAGCGGGCTGCGCACCGGCGCCGATCCCCAGGGGGAATGCAGTTCGAAGCGCAGTCCGTCGCCCTGCGCCCGGACGGCAGCGGCGGTGACTTCG
This sequence comes from uncultured Gammaproteobacteria bacterium, assembly GCA_963817755.1. Taxonomy (GTDB): domain Bacteria; phylum Pseudomonadota; class Gammaproteobacteria; order Xanthomonadales; family Rhodanobacteraceae; genus Oleiagrimonas. Next base: position 575,222 of record CAWFPB010000002.1, on the reverse strand, counting down.
GCCTGCGTGCCGCCCACGCTCACGCGCAGGCGCGCGCAGGTTTCGGGCAGTCGCTCGGCCAGTGCGCGCCCGAAGGCATCGTCGACGTTGACCACCGCCGCGCGCAGGCCCGGCCACTCGAACAGTCGTGCCTTGGCTTCGCCGTAGGCCTGCATGGTGCCGTGGTAATCCAGGTGGTCGCGCGTCAGGTTGGTGAAGGCGGCCAGGTCGAAACGCACCCCGTCCACGCGCCTCTGGTCGAGCGCGTGCGAGGACACTTCCATGGCCACGTGGCTGGTTCCGTCGTCGCGGAAACCGGCCAGCAGCGCCTGCAGGGTCAGGGCGTCGGGGGTGGTGCGTTCGCCCGGCTCCAGCTGGCCATACACGCCATGGCCCAGGGTACCGATGGTGGCCGTGCGATGGCCCAGCAGCGTGAGCGCCTGCGCCAGCATCTGCACGCAGGACGTCTTGCCATTGGTGCCGGTCACGCCGATCAGCGTCATGTCCCGCGAGGGATCGCCGAAGAAACGCGCCGCCAGGGTCCCGGCCCTGGCGCGCAGATCGTCGACCCAGACCACGGGCGTGTCGACCTCGGGAGCGGCGCGCACGGGGGCTTCGGCGAGGATCACCGAGGCACCCCGTGCGACGGCCGCAGGGGCAAACGTGATGCCGTGTGCGCGACTGCCGGACAGCGCCACGAAGGCGTTTCCGGGGCGCACGCGACGCGAGTCGATCTCCAGGCCCGACACGACGATGTCGTCGTTGCCCGGCACGTCGGCCAAGCCGGCCAGCAGGTCCTTCAGGCGCATGGAGGCACTCATGGGGCACTCCTTGTCGCCGTGCCGGCACCGGCCTCGCCCGCCACGCCGTCGCGGGATGCGTACAGCTGCGGCACGTTGTCCGGCGGGATGTCGAGCAGCCGCAACGCGCCCTTCATGACTGCGCTGAAGACCGGTGCGGCCACCGTGGTACCGAAATACCCGCCCCGCGCGCCGCGCACGATGACCACGCCGACCAGGCGCGGATGGCTGGCCGGCACCATGCCTGCAAACAGCGAGTTGTAGTTCGAATCGGAATAGCCACCATCCTCGGCGATATGGGAGGTGCCGGTCTTGCCGGCCACGGTGTAATTGGCGATCGCGGCCGTGTGGTAGGCGGTGCCGCCCGGCTCGACCACCGTCTTGAGCATGTTCGTCACCTCTTGGGCCACGCGCGGCGACAGGACCCGATGACTTTCGCTGTCCCCGCCCTTGATGAAGGTCGGCTCATGCAGCACGCCGCCGTCGGCGATCACGCTGTAGGCCTGCGCCAGTTGCAGGGCGGTCACGCTGAAGCCGTAGCCGTAGCCGATGGTGGCCTGACGGATTGGGCGCCAGTCGGTGCCGATCGGCAGCAGCCCCGCCGATTCGCCGGGCAGGCCGCTCTCGGTGCTCTGGCCGAAGCCGAAGGAACGAAATACCTCGTACATGTTCTCCGGCTTCAGGCTCAGTGCCATCTTGGCCGCGCCGATGTTGCTGGACTTGGTGATCACGCCGGTGACGTCGAGCACGCCGTTGTCGCTGTCGTCGCGAATGGTGTGGCCGTACAGGTCGATGTAGCCCGGCGCGGTGTTGATCTTGGTGGTCGGCGTCCACTGGCCGCTTTCCAGCGCCGCCGCCACGGTGAAGGCCTTGGCGGTGGAGCCGGGCTCGACCACGTCGGTCACCGCGCGGTTGCGCCGCTGCGAGGCGGTGCTGTTGCCCACGGCATTGGGGTTGTACGAGGGCAGGTTGACCATGGCCAGCACCTCGCCGTTGCGCGGGTTCATGATCACCATCGAGGCCGAGGCCGCCTTGAATTTGCGCACCGTCTCCTCGAGCTGGCGATAGGCCAGGTACTGGATCCGGCGGTCGATGCTCAGGGTCAGGTCGTGCCCCGGCTTGGGTGCGCGCACCAGGTCCACGTTTTCCACGGTATGCCCGAGGCGGTCGCGGATGACCCTCTTGATGCCGGCCGTGCCGCTGAGCCACTTGTCGTAGGCGCGCTCCAGCCCTTCCTGACCGTGGTCGTCGATGTTGGTGAAACCCAGCACGTGCGCGGTCACCGCACTCAGCGGGTAGTAGCGACGGTATTCGCGCTGTTCGTTGACGCCGGGAATCTTCAGCGCAAGGATCGCATGGGCCGCTTCCGGACTCATGCGCCGCTTGAGATAGACGAATTCGCGCCCGGAGCGTTGCTCCAGATACTGCTCCAGGTCGTCCGGGTCGATGCCCAGGTGGCGAGCCAGTTTCGGCAGACGGTCGCTGTGATTGAGCAGTTCGCCGGGATTGGCCCAGACCGACTCGACCGGCGTGGACACCGCCAGCGGCACGCCGTTGCGGTCGAAGATGCTGCCGCGCGACACCGGGATCGGCACCTCGCGCAAAAAGCGCGCGTTGCCTTGCTCCTGGTAGAAGCGCTTGTGCACCACCTGCAGATCCACCGCCTGTGCCAGCAGGCCCGCCGAGGCCAGGCCCAGCAACACCACCACCAGCAGCAGCCGACGACGCACGCTGGGTCCGGGCGTGCGCTCGGGCACCTGCAGTTCCGGCTTGGCGCGTGTGCGGCTCATTGACGGATCAGTCGGGTATCGGCGGGGGTCGGGTTGACCATGCCCATCTGCTTGCGGGCGATGGTCTCGATACGGCTGGGTTCGGCCCAGGTCGCCTTTTCCAGCTCCAGGCGGCCGAACTCCACATTGAGGGCGTCGCGCTGCGCCTGCAGCCGGGCCAGGTGCACGAACAGCACGCGGTTTTCATGTCGGGCCCACACCACGGCAATGGCGCTGGCGATCACCAGCGCCAGCAGGACCGGCATCATCACGGCGACGCGCAGGGTCATGGCAGTCGCTCCGCCACGCGCAGCACCGCCGAACGAGCCCGCGGATTGGCAGCCAGTTCGGCCTCGCCCGGGAAGTGCGCCTTGCCTACGGCGCGCAGGTGCGCCGGCGGCGCTTCCGGCGGCGGCAGGTTGCGCGGACCGGCCGGACGCTTGCCGGACTGGCTGCGAATGAACTGCTTGACCACCCGGTCCTCCAGAGAATGGAAACTGATCACCACCAGGCGCCCGCCCGGCACGAGCCGTTCGAGCGCCCCCTCCAACCCCTGTTCCAGTGCCTCGAGCTCGCCATTGACCCGGATGCGCAGTGCCTGGAACGTACGCGTGGCCGGGTGCTTGCCCTTCTCGCGCCGGCCCACGAGGCGCTCGAGCAGCTGCGCCAGTTCGCCGGTGCGGCGGATCGGCTGCGCTTCGCGCTGCGCGACGATCGCGCGCGCAATGCGGCGGCTGAACCGCTCCTCGCCGTAGCGCCACAGCACGTCGGCGATCTCCTTTTCTTCCGCGCGGGCCAGAAAGTCGGCCGCGCTCTCGCCGCTGTCCGGGTCCATGCGCATGTCCAGCGGCGCATCGGCCATGAAGCTGAAGCCGCGCTCGGCCTCGTCCAGCTGCGGCGAGGACACGCCGATATCCAGCAGCACGCCGTCCAGACCGTCTTCGGTCTCCGACCAGGACGCCAGTTCGGCATAGTTCCCGCGCCGGATACGCACGCGCGCATCGCCGACAAAGGCCTGCTCGGCGGCGGCCACCGCTTGTGGATCGCGATCCATGAGCAGAAGGCGGCCGTCGGGCCCCAGGCGATCGAGCACTGCCCGCGCATGACCTCCGCGACCGAACGTGCCATCCAGATATCGCCCGCTTGGCTTCACGGCGAGCCCCTCCAGCGCCTCCTCCAACATCACCGGGATGTGCTTGTACTGCTGAGATCCCATCGCGCCATCCCGTTTCGATTCGTTTACCGTTCGTATCCTGCCTAGAACATCAACTCCGCCATGTCGTCACTGATCTGGTCCTCGCCGATGGTCTGGCGTATCCGGCCCAGGTGAGCCTGTTCGCTCCACAACTCGAACTTGGTGTCCATGCCCAGCAGCACCGCTTTTTTCTCGATTCCGGCCGAAGCGCGCTGGGTGGCCGGCAGCAGGATGCGCGACGCGCTGTCGGGCTCCACCATCGCCGCCGCACCGACCAGTCGTCGCTGCAGGTCGCGGTGCACCGCCTTCACACTGGGCAGGGCGTTGACCTGGTCTCGCACCCGCTCCCATTCGTTGTGCGGATAGATCCACAGGCAGCCCGATTCGAACGGGTTGTAGGCCACCACCAGGCGATTTCCACACTCGCGCGCGACCAGCTCCCGATACGCGGTCGGGATGGCCAGCCGGCCCTTGTCGTCAACGGTGATGGCGGTTTCGCCCTGGAACATGATTGTGGTCTTCCACGAATTCCCACGGAATTACACGCGAACCCACAATAGTCTCAGCCCCTGAGACTGTCAAGGAATTTTTGCTTGCAGATCAAGGACAAAGACAACGCTTGCTGAATTTTTATGCAGTTTCTGAGGAATCTGTTTGAGGCCGTTGAAAACGGTACGTTTTTTGTCCCGGAGAGGCCCGGTCTGCAGTCATCCCGGACGCACTGCGGCGCCGGACGGCCTCCGCTTGGCGCGGGCAGCGGCCACCGGCCGCTGCCGCCGGTCCCGGACGCAGGGACCTCCGGGGAGCGCGCAGGCGCCCACCGCCCGGGCGGCGGCGCTCGGACAGGTGCGCGGGAGCGGGCCGCGCCCGGGGACGCGGGAGCTTGTGCCAGCGTACGTCCCCTCACCCCGACGGGGCGAGGGGACCGCCGGGTCGCGCTTCGCGCGACCCATGGAATGATGGAGTCGGCCTGTAAGCCGGGTTCTGTTCGCCTTGCGGCGCGACAGTCATTCCTCTGGGCCCGGCGTCGCCGCCGGGCTCTAGCAACCTACCCGGGAACGGCGCGGGCCACGCCATCGTTCCCCTATTCGGTCTTGCTCCGGGTGGGGTTTGCCGTGCCACGCGGCGTTGTCCCCGCGCGCGGTGCGCTCTTACCGCACCCTTTCACCCTTGCCTGATCCCCTTGCGGGGCCATCGGCGGTCTGCTCTCTGCTGCACTTTCCGTCGGCTCGCGCCGCCCAGGCGTTACCTGGCACCCTGCCCTATGGAGCCCGGACTTTCCTCGGCGCGCAAGGCGCGACGCGACTGTCCGGCCGACTCCGGGGCGCAGTGTAGCCGAAGATCCAGGGGCTTGGGACGGATCCGCGCCGCATGTCACCTGTGGGAGCGCCGTGAGGCGCGATCGGTTGCGCGGCAAGGAGTCGGTCTTAAGGCCGGATTCATTCGCACGCCATCGCACCACGGGACAGGTGGGCCGGCAGCGTTCCGCGTCCTGCCCTCGACCCGGGCTCATCGCGGTCGGCATTCAGTCCCGCGCCGCCAACATCGCCTCGACCGCCGCAGCATCGAACGGCCAGTCCAGCTCGCGCCCGCTGCGGGTGTCGCGCAGCACCGGGACGCGGCTGCCGTAGCGCGCCTCCAGGTCCGGATCGTCGTCCACCCACAGGCTGGTGAAATCGGGTGCGCGCGCCGCGGCCATGACCTCAAGCGCCTGGTCGCACAGGTGACAGTCATCGCGCTGGTACAGGATCAGGCAGGTCAAGTGGTTCATTCGCGGCCCGGGGTGCTCGTACAATGCCCATTCTAGCGACCGACCCAAGAACCCACACCCATGGCAGTCAGCATCTTCGATCTGTTCAAGATCGGCATCGGACCTTCCTCCTCGCACACGGTGGGGCCCATGCGCGCCGCGGCACGCTTCACCGAACACTGGCTGGAAGGCAAGGGCATCCTCGACCAGGTCGCCCGGGTGCAGTGCGAGCTGCACGGCTCGCTGGCCCTGACCGGTCGCGGCCACGGCACCGACAAGGCCGTGCTGCTGGGGTTCGAGGGCCATTGGCCCGACCGGGTCGATCCCGACGCCATTCCCGACATCCTGGCCCGCATCCGCGAAAACGGACGCATCCGCCTGCTGGGACGCCACGAGATCGACTTCAACGAAAAGCGCGACCTCGTGTTCAACAAGCGCCAGAAGCTGCCGTATCACACCAACGGCATGCGCTACCGCGCCTACGACGCCGACGGCAAGGAACTGGCCTGCCGCGAGTACTACTCGGTCGGCGGCGGCTTCGTGGTCAATCCCGACGAGGCCGCCGAGGACCGTATCGTCGCCGACACCACGCCGCAGCCCTACGAGTTCTCCAGCGGCGACGAACTGCTGGCGCACTGCGCCCGCTACGAAATGAGCATCGCCCAGATCATGCTCGAGAACGAGAAGGTCTGGCGCGACGAGGACGAAATCCGCGCAGGGCTGCTGACCATCTGGCAGGCCATGCAGGACTGTGTGTCCCGCGGGGTCCGCTCGCCCGGCGAGCTGCCCGGCGGCCTGCACGTGACTCGCCGCGCGCCGGCCATGTACGCCGAGCTGCGCGACCGTCCCGAAGCCGCGCTGAAGGACCCGCTGAGCATCCTCGACTGGGTCAACCTGTATGCCCTGGCGGTCAACGAGGAGAACGCCGCCGGCGGACGCGTGGTGACCGCGCCGACCAACGGCGCCGCCGGCATCATCCCGGCAGTCCTGCACTATTACGACCGCTTCCAGCCGCGCTCGGACGAGGACGGCGTATTCGAATTCCTGCTTACCGCCGGTGCCATCGGCATCCTGTACAAGGAAAACGCCTCGATTTCCGGCGCCGAGGTCGGCTGCCAGGGCGAGGTCGGCGTGGCCTGCTCGATGGCCGCCGGCGGCCTGGCCGCGGCGCTGGGCGCCACGCCGGGCCAGGTCGAGAACGCCGCCGAGATCGGCATGGAACACAACCTCGGCCTGACCTGCGACCCGATCGGCGGGCTGGTGCAGATTCCCTGCATCGAGCGCAACGCCATGGGCGCGATCAAGGCCATCAACGCCAGCCGCATGGCGATGAAGAGCGACGGCAAGCACCGCGTCTCGCTGGACAAGGTGATCCGCACCATGCGCGACACCGGCCGCGACATGAAGGACAAGTACAAGGAAACCTCGCGCGGCGGCCTGGCCGTCAACGTCATCGAGTGCTGAATCAAGGCACCGAGTCGGCGCGCTCGACCCGCGCGCGCCCGGCCTGCTTGGCGCGATACAGCGCGGCGTCCGCGCGCCGCAACAGGCCGTCCACGTCTTCGCCACTGCGCGCCCAGGCCACGCCGATCGAGCACGTCACGCGCAACACGTGATCACCATCGCGGTAGTCCCCCTCGAGCAGGGGGGCCAAGACGCGCCCGAGATCGACGTCGCCGGCCAACCCCGGCCAGACGGCCATCAGCTCCTCGCCGCCGAAACGTCCCAGTGCCGCACCGTCCGGCGCCAGCTGCCGCAGACGCTGCGCGCATTGCACCAGCACCGCGTCACCGGTCAGGTGTCCGTAGGTGTCGTTGACCAGCTTGAAGTGATCCAGGTCGATCAGCACCAGGGCCAGCGGCCGCGCATCGTCGCCTCCATCGGCCAGCGCCCGGATCAGGAACTCGACCGCGGCGCCTCGATTGAGCAGTCCGGTCAGGGCGTCGTGGGTGGCTTCGTATTCCAGTGCCCGATGGGCCGCCTCGAGCTCGCGCTTGTCGGCTTCCAGCTCGCGCGTGCGATCAGCCACCGTGGCCTCCAGTCGTGCCTGCCTGCGCAACAAGCCGGCGCTGCGCCAGCGCCAGGCCAGCAACAGCAGGGCCAATACGGCGAGCGCATAGCCGATACGGGCCCAGCCGGTCCGCCACCACGGGGGCGCCACCATGAAATCGAATGCCAGCGCTGGCGAACGCTTGCGCAGCATCGGGTCGTACACGCGCGCCTGGAAACGGTAGCTGCCCGGCGCCAGTGACGCATAACGCAGGCGCCGCGAGTCCTCGGTTTCCCAGGCATCGCCGCGATGCCCCGCCGCCTCCAGCCGATATTCGATGGCCAGACCGCCGCCATGCGGATTCCCGGGCGTGGCCAGGGTCACGGCCAGCGCCTTGCCACTCCACTCCAGATGGCGCTTCCCGTTCACATCCAGCGGACGGGATCCATAGCGCGCCTTCAGGACCACCGGACGTGCCGGCGCCGGCACCGGAAACTGGCGCTGCGGATGCAGCAGGTGCGACACGCCCCCGCTGGTGCCCAGCCAGATCGAACCGTCTTCATCCTCGAAGAAGGCACCGGCGGCCATGTCGGCCCAGGCCAGGCCATCGCCCTGGTCGAGTCGCCGCCATGCGCCCTTCACGCGCACGTCGATACCCGCATCGCTGCCGGCCCACAGGCGCCCGGCCCGATCCAGTTCAAGCGTCTGGATGCGGGTTTCGCCGATCAAAGCATCGCCCACCGGCTTGGCAGTCAGTGTGCCTGCATCCAATGCCCGGGCATGCCACAGCCCGCCCTCGACCGGCGCCAGCCACAGTCGACCGCGCGGGCCGGCCGCCACATCGGCCAACCCGCCTGGCGGCATGGCGTCCGGCAAGCGCATGGGCGTGAACCGTGTGCCGTCAAAGCACAGCAATCCGTGACTGGTGGCCAACCAAAGCATGCCGCCGGGCCCCAGGTCACCGCCAAGGAAATTGGTGTCGGACGGCAACCCGGTGGTCATCCGTTGCACGCGCGCCCTCGCGGTGTCGACATCCCCGATTCGCCAGAGCGCGCCGTGGGTACCGATCCAGAGCCGGCCGTGGTGGTCGAACAGCGCGAACTTGGTCCAGCCCAGGTGTTCGGCCACCACTCGCGCCTTGCGGGTATCCAGGTCATACCGCACCAGGGTGCCGGCATTGAAGATCACCCACATCGCCCGTCCGTGTGCGAGCAACGCCGTGGTATTGGTCCATTCCTTGCGGCGCAACGCCGCCGGCCAGGGACCGAGATGCCCGGCGCCGGGAACGAGCAGGTTGCCTTGGCGCTGGTTGCCCAGCCACAGTCGACCGTCCGCGTCCCGCGCGATGGCCCAGGTCGGTGCGCTGTCCAGCCCCTGCGCATCGTGCCAGTTCACGAACTGTCCGTAGCCGCGCCAGCGCAGCACGCCACGTCCGCCGGTAGCCACCCACACCGCACCGGCCGGATCGAAGCGAAGGTCGCGGATCTGCGCCGAATGCAGCGCACGGGGGGCGGCGAAGGTCTGCCAGCGGACGCCGTCCCAACGACTGATGTGCCCGGCGGTGGCCGCCAGCACGCGACCGCGCGCATCGGTGTCGATCATCTCGATCGGATCGGCAACCGCAATCGCGCGGAACCGGCCCGCCTGCGGCGGCAGATGCAACAGGTGGTGCTCGCCGCCGACCCAAAGGCCGCCGTCGCCGTCGACATGGAAGGTGATCCAGTGGTCGGGTGGGACGCCGCGCTCCGCACCCCATGCGACTTCGCCCCGTGCCCCGCGCGTGCACAGCCGTGGTCCGCAACTGGTCCACAGGCGGTCGCGGTACCACTGCACCGGCCCGTCGGTCAGTGCACCGACGGACAGCGCCCTCGGCCAGGCCACCGCGCGCGACCGGCCCTGTGCATCCACGTGCACAAGTCGGTGCTGGTGACGCACGTAGACGCCTCCCTTGCCATCCCCGGCCATGCGACGCAGGTCGCTCACCGGCACGGTGGCGACGGCGCGAAGCTTCCCGTTGTGCCACAGGTACAGCCCCTGCGCGGCTCCAACCCAGACCTGCCCCGCGGTTCCAAGGTACAAGTCGTTGACGCGCAAGCGGGAGGCGGGATCTTCTTCTCCGGCAAGGGCGATGAATTCGCGTCCGTCGAACCGGTACAGGCCGCGATCGGTGCCGACCCAAAGCACGCCGCTCCGATCGCGCAGCAGCACATTGGCCGCCAGGCTTCCCAGCCCCTGGTCGCGATGAAATGCCTGCATCGACACGACGCGGTCCGCCGCCCGCACGGGCAGCGCCAGAAACATGCCGAGCAGCAGGACCACGGCCCACCGCGCATGGGGCCAACCGCCCGTCACGGCGCCCGTTTGCGCATCGCGCTCTTGCCTTTCCCGAACTGAATCCAGCAAGCCCGCACCCTGCCCATGCGACCCCACCCGGCGGCCATCCGACCGGGCCCGGCCCTAGGCGATGCATTGTGCCCGATGCCAGGCATCCGCGCGCACCTCGCGCCGCTCCCGAACCCTCCACCCATGACCTGCGGCAGGCGACAAACCGGTTTCCAGGTGATAGAACGGACGGATTTGTTCAATCCACCGCCCATGCGCGGTACAGGGGAATCTGCATGAGTCACGAAACTTCCATCCGCCGCGACGTCGGCCCGTGGGCGCTGATGTACACCGGCCTGGGTTCGATCATCGGCTCGGGCTGGCTGTTCGGAGCCTGGAATGCGGCGCGGCTGGCCGGCCCGGGCGCCGTCTGGGCCTGGATCCTGGGCGCGGGGATCATCATGAGCATCGCCCTGACCTACGCCGAGCTGGGCGCGATGTTCCCGGAAACCGGCGGCATGGTGCGCTACGGCCACTATTCGCACGGCTCGCTGGTCGGCTTCATCGCCGCCTGGGCCAACTGGATCGCCATCGTCTCGGTGATCCCGGTCGAGGCCGAGGCCTCGATCCAGTACATGTCCGGCTGGGACGGCGACTGGGTCGGCAACTGGGTGCACGGCCTGTACAACGCGCACACCGATTCGCTCAGCCACCTGGGGCTGACCTTCACCGCGATCCTGGTGGTGGCGTACTTCCTGCTCAACTACTGGAGCGTGAAGCTGTTCGCGCGCTCCAACACCGCCATCACCATCGTCAAGATGATCATTCCCGCGGTCACCGGCATCGCGCTGATCGCCAGCGGCTTCGACAAGGCCAACTTCAGCGTCGGCGTGCACGGCGGCACGCACACCAACGACTTCGCCGCCATCCTCACCGCCGTGGCCACGGCCGGCATCGTGTTCAGCTTCAACGGCTTCCAGAGCCCGGTGAACCTGGCCGGCGAGGCGCGCAACCCGGGGCGCAGCATTCCCTTCGCCATCGTCGGCGCGATCGTGCTGGCCACGATCATCTACGTGCTGCTGCAGATCGCCTACCTCGGCGCAGTGCCCTCAGCGCTGCTGGCCAAGGCCGGCTGGCACGGCATCAACCTCAGCTCGCCGTTCGCCGACTTGGCCAAGGTCCTGGGACTGCAGTGGCTGGCCACGATGCTGTTCACCGACGCCTTCATCAGCCCCAGCGGCACCGGCATGACCTACACCGCCTCCACCGCGCGCATGATCTACGGCATGGAGCGCAACGGCACGTTGCCGAAGATCTTCGGCCAGATCCACCCGAAATGGGGCGTGCCGCGCCCGGCGATGTGGCTGAACCTGGTGGTGGCCTTCATCTTCCTGTTCTTCTTCCGCGGCTGGGACTCACTGGCGGCGGTGATCTCGGTGGCCACCATCATTTCCTACCTGACCGGCCCGGTCAGCGTGATGACCCTGCGCCGCACCGCGCCGGAACTGCCGCGCCCGTTCCGCCTGCACGGGCTGAAGGTGATCGCCGCGATCGCCTTCATCATGTCCGCCGAGCTGCTGTACTGGGCCAAGTGGCCGCTGACCGGCCAGATCATCCTGCTGGTCGTGGCCGCACTGCCGCTGTACTTCTACTACCAGTTCAAGCACGACTGGCACGACTTCGGCCGCCAGATGAAGGGCGCCTGGTGGCTGATCGCCTACATGTTCACGCTGGCCGCGGTGTCCTACCTGGGCAGCGCCGAGTTCGGCGGCCACGGCTACATCCCCTACGGCTGGGATCTGGTGGTGGTCGGCGTGATCGGCCTGGTGTTCTTCGTGTGGGGCTCGATGTCCGGCTGGCGCACGCCGTCCATCGAGGCCATCCAGATCGAGGAAGCCGAAGGCACCATCGACCTCGAACAGCCGATCATTCCGCCCGAGGAGGACGAAGCGGAAGATATCGTCGAGAGCCATCATCCGCACTGAGGAGCACCGCGATGCGCCGAGCGCATCACGATCCTTCTCCCGAAAACGCACCGCTCCGGCGGTGCGTTTTCGTTTCCGCGCCCGCAGCTTGTGCACCAGGTCACACCAGCGGGCACCCGAGCGTATATCGGCGCGTTTTCGTGCATGCCGTTCAAGCTGGCAAAGGCAGACTCCGGACCACAGGGAGCCCGCCCGCAAGGAGAACGCCCATGCCCCGCACCATGATTCTGCTCGCCGGCCTCTGCGGCCTGGCCTGGACCACAGCCAGCCTCGCCGCCTCGCCACCCCCGGCGCTCACGGCCGCCTACGTGGTGGCCGCCCACAACACCGATTTCCAGTCTGAGAACTGCGGTCGCGCCCAGGACGATCCACAGCGGCCGGACCGCATCCGGCTGGCGCGACTGGTCGCGCGGATGAAGGATCCGAACCGGTCATTCGCCTTTGGTACCGGCCATGCCAATGCGCTGGTCCTCGCGGTGCTGGCCGACGATGTCAGACTGCTGCGCAAACTGGTCGCGCGCGGCGGCAAGCTGGCCACCCCGGACCTGCGGCACCTGGCCATGCACATCGCCGCGGCTTCGGACGGACCGCCCATGCTCGATGCGCTGGCCAAGCTCGGTGTGGTTCCGGACAGCCACGCACGGGGCCGGTTCACCCCGCTGATGCTCGCGGCCTGGAACGATCGCCCGGCCAGCCTGCGTGCGCTGCTGCGCCTGGGCGCCGATCCGACCCTGCACACCCCGGGTGGCAACAGCGCGCTGGCAGGCGCGGTGTTCTGTAGGGACCCGGCCATGGTCGAGGCACTGCTGAGCCACGGTGCGCGCACCGACGGCTACGTCCATCAGATCGAGCGGCGCAAGGGCACGCACCTGGTGGCCGATGCTCGGGCAGGCGGCGTGAAGACCCGTCCGCTGCACTGAGTCAGCCCAGCGCCAGGATGTCCCCCAGCAGCGCCTGCGCGGTGACGTCGGCCCCTGCGCCCGGCCCCTGGATCACCAGCGGGCGGGCGTGGTATCGAGTGGTGGTGAGGGCGAACAGATTGTCGGTGCCGCGCAGCCCGCAGGCCGGATGGTCGCCATCCACGGCGTGCAGGCCGACACGGGCGGTGCCGTCGCGGTCCAGCCGGGCCAGGTAGCGCAGCACGCGACCGTCCGCCGCGGCCGCCGCATGGCGTGCCGCCAGGTCCGCATCCAGTTCGTCGGCCCGCTCCAGGAAGGCCTCCGGCGACAGTTCCCGCAGCGCCGGTGGCACGAGATTCTCGACCTCGACATCGCCCGGCTCCAGCTCGAAACCGGCGCTGCGCGCCAGGATCAGCAGCTTGCGCGCGACGTCCTGGCCGGACAGGTCGGCGCGCGGATCGGGTTCGCTGTAGCCCAGCTCGCGTGCATGGCGCAGCAGTTCGGAAAACGGCGCGCGCCCGTCGTAGCGGCTGAACAGCCAGGACAGCGAGCCGGAAAACACCCCTTCCAGCACCCGCAACTCGTCTCCGCAGGCGCGCAGACGGCGCAACGTGGAGATCACCGGCAGGCCGGCGCCGACCGTGGCCGCATCGCCGTACCGGCTGGCGCCGCGCTCGCGCCCGTCCTGCAGCGATTGCCAGGCCGCCAGCGAACCACCGTTGGCCGCCTTGTTGGCGGTGACCACGTGGTAGCCACGCGCCAGCCAGCCGGCATGCGCCCCGGCCAGCGCATCGCTGGCGGTGGCGTCGACGATCACCTTCACCGCGGCGCCGCTGGCATCGAGCGCGGCCAGCAGGGCCGCGTCGTCACGCGGCTGTCCACCGCGATGGAGCCGTTCGCGCACGCGCCGGTCCGCCAGCGCTTCGGGTTCGGTCTGCTGCCAGCGCGAATTGGCCGCGCCGACCAGGTGCAGCCGACGACCGGCGGGGGTGTCGAGCAGGCGCAACCAGGCGCCGCCGACCACGCCGGTGCCCAGCAGCACCACCGCGATCATGCCTTCAGACACGCTTTGCGCGGTCCGTGCTTCTGGAGCGAGCACGGCGTTCATGCGGTCACCGCCGGTTTTCGCGCCGCCACCGCCTGTGCGCGCCGCAGGCCGGCTTCGAGGTCGCGCACCAGGTCGTCAGCATCCTCGATGCCGACCGACAGGCGCAGCAGGCAGTCGGCGATGCCCGCCGTGCGCCGCGCCTCGGGCGCCATCGCCGCGTGGGTCATGCTGGCCGGATGCGCCACCAGGCTCTCCACGCCGCCCAGCGATTCGGCCAGGGAAAAGTAGTCCAGTCCGTCGAGGAACGCGCGGATCGCCTCCTCGCCGCCGTCCAGCTCGAAGCTGACCATGGCGCCGAACCCGCGCTGCTGGCGGGCCGCCAGGGCATGCTGCGGGTGCGCGGCCAGGCCCGGGTAGTACACGGCCCGGACCGCCGGGTGACGGTCGAGCAGGGAAACCACGCGATCCGCGTTCTCCTGGTGCACGCGCAGCCGCGCGCCCAGCGTGCGCAGGCCGCGCAGGGTCAGGTAGCTGTCGAACGGCGCGCCGGTCAGGCCCAGGCAGTTGGCCCACCACTTGAGCTGATCGGCCCGCTCGGGCGTGCGCGCGATCACCGCGCCGCCGACCACGTCGCTGTGCCCGTTGATGTACTTGGTGGTCGAGTGCACCACCACGTCCGCCCCGAGCGTCAGCGGTTGCTGCAGCGCCGGCGACAGGAAGGTGTTGTCGACCACGCACAGCGCGCCGGCTGCGTGCGCGGCCTGCGCCACGTGGCGGATGTCGGTGATGCGCAGCAGCGGGTTGGACGGTGTCTCCACCCACACCAGGTCGGGCTTGCCGGCGAGTCCGGCAGCCAGTGCCACGGGATCGGTGAGGTCGACGAATTCGACCGTGAATCGACCCTTCTTCGCCCACGCATCCAGCAACCGCCAGGTGCCGCCGTAGCAGTCGTGGGCGGCCAGCACGCGGCCACCGGCGGGCACCAGTTCCAGCGCCGCCGACACGGCGGCCATGCCGCTGGCGGTGACCACCGCACCGGCGCCCTGCTCGAGCTCGGCCAGCGCCTCGCCCAGCAGGTCGCGGGTCGGATTGCCGCTGCGCGAATAGTCGTAGGCGCGCTTTTGGCCAAAGCCGGCGAAGCTGTAGTTGGTGGACAGGTGCAGCGGCGGTACCACGGCACCATGCTGGGTGTCGCTCTCGATGCCGGCGCGCACGGCGCGGGTGGCGGTGGAAATGCTCATGTCAGTCTCCGCGACAGTCGTTCAGGGTCTCGCGCAACAGGGGCGCGATACGGGAGGTTTCCTTGAGGAAGGCGTCGTGCCCGTAGGGCGAGTCGATCACTTCCAGGGCGGCCGGCGCCCCCAGGTCGCGCTGCAGCGCGCACAGGTCGGCCAGCGGCACCAACCGATCGGTGGAGAAGCCGATCAACGTCGCCGGCACGCGCACCGCGGCGGGATCGATCGCGTGCAGGTCGATCGATTCGGACAACGACAGGTAACGGCGCGGGTCGAAGCGCCCGGCGAACCTGCGCCCGGCGTGTTCGAGCCAGCTTTCCACCGGCAGGCGGTAGCGTCCGTCCTCGAAACGCGCCTCGCCGGCAAAACGGGTGGCCAATTCCTCGCTGCCGCGATAGGTGGTCATGGCCAGCTGGCGGGCCAGCGCCAGGGCCTGGTCGATTTCCCCCGTGCGCAGCCCGAGTCGCACGATCTCGCGCTGTATCGAGCGCTGCGCCGTGGCCAGTGGGTGCGGCCGGTGCGCACCGGCCAGGGCCACCAGGTGCCCCAGGCGGTGGCCGTGGCGTGCAGCGAAGGCCAGCCCGGCCATGGCGCCGTAGGAGGCACCGATCCAGGCCTGCACGCGGCCGACGCGCAGGGCATCGAGCAAGGCGGCGACGGCATCGGCCTGGTCGGCGGTGGATACCGCGGCGGCGCCCAGATCGTCTGCCGCCAGCCAGTTGATGGCCAGCACGCGATGGCGTTCCAGGTCGATGGCGCGACCGGGTCCGACCAATGCGTCCCACCAGCCCTGGCCCGCACCCGCCTCGCTGGCGCACACGTCGCGGTCGGCGGAAATCCCGCCCTGCACCACCACGGTGGGCGCGCCCGGACGACCGGTCCACAGGTATTGAATGTCCACGCGGCAGGCCGATCCGTCGCCGTGTCGCGGCACGAAGGCCACGCTCCGCCGGCAGCGCTGGCAGCCCAGCCGTTCATGCACCGATCCGGCCGGCCGGGATTCCCGGTCGGTCGGGTCGAGCGTGGGGACGGTTTGCAGTGACATCGTTCTCTCCGGTCCGGGCATCGGCCTGCGGGTACCGGAGGGTGTCGGCGCGACCACGCGGACGCGTGGACGTTTCGACCCATCTCTCGGTGGATGCCGTGGCATCACCGCAGGAGTTGGCACCGTGCGTCACCTTGCGGTTCCGTGGTTGCCCCGGCGTCAAAGGGCCTGTCCCTCAGCCGGTCTCGATGAGTTTCGAGGCCAAGTTATACGTGCGAACGAGATCTGTCAATAGACGTCTATACGCCTATTTGCACGAAGATGACGAGACCAACTGATCGGGGGACCGAATCATGGAACGCGGGTGTTGATTGCTTCACGGCGGGCCTTCCTCCCGCGTGCACTGCCCGTAACATTCGCGCGACAGGGGATGAACTATCATGAGGAACTGAAACCGATCCGAGCTTTCATGCCCCCATGCACAGCAAGGCAACACGACGCCCCGACGGACGCGCAGCCAACGGGCAGTCATGCCGAACGACTTCGCTTCAGCGGGGACAATGACTTCCATCGCGAACTCAGGCGCCGGGTGGACGCGGATTTCGCCGATCGTGGCCGCGGTCCGCGCGACAGCCCCCGGATGTACCTCAAGACCTCGATCATCCTGGCCGCCTTCATCCTGACCTACGTCGCCCTGGTCTTTTTCGCCACGACCTGGTGGCAGGCGCTGCCCCTGGCCGTGGCGCTCGGCGTGGCCACGGCCGGGATCGGATTCAACGTCATGCACGACGGCGGCCACCACGCCTATTCGAGGAATCGCCGCATCAATCGCGTCATGGCCATGACGCTGGACCTGGTCGGCGGAAGCTCCTACATCTGGCAGTGGAAGCATGCGCGTTTCCACCACACGTGGGTCAATGTCGACGGCCATGACAGCGACATCGACCTGGGCGTGCTGGCCCGGCTTTCACCGCAGCAGCGGTGGCGTGCCTGGCATCGCTTCCAGCATGTGTACCTGTGGCCGCTGTACGCCGTGACGGCACTGCGCTGGCACCTGTACGGCGACTTCCGCGACATGCTCACGGGCACCATCGGCACACGCCCGTTCACGCGGCCCCGGGGCGCGGACCTGGCCGTGTTCGTCGGCGGCAAACTGGTGTTCCTCGCGCTTGCCTTCGGCTTGCCGTTGCTCTTCCACTCCTGGCTCGTGGTCGTGTCGGGCTATGCGCTGGTGGCTGCCGTGACCGGACTGCTGCTGGCCCTGGTGTTCCAGATGGCGCACGTGGTGGAACAGGCGGACTTCCCGGAACCGCAGGGAGAGCAGCCCTGTCTCGACACGCCCTGGGCCGTGCACCAATTGCGGACCACGGTGGATTTCGCACCCGGCAACCGCGTGCTCTCGTGGATGATCGGCGGGCTCAACTTCCAGATCGAGCACCACCTGTTTCCGCGGATCTCGCACGTGCACTATCCGGCCGTGGCGCGCGTGGTCGAACGCGCTTGCCGAGAATATGGCCTGCCCTACCATGTCAGCCCGTCATTCGCCGCAAGCATTGCCTCGCACTACCGCTGGCTTCGCACGATGAGCATGCGACCGGACACTGCTCCCGCGGCACCCTTGCCGCACCCTACCTGATCCGGGACCCAGGCTGCAGGGGCGGATGCGGCCGGGACCTTCGGCGCGGTATCATGAATGGTTTAACGTCGCGGCCCACGATCATGTCCACCCACCGCACCGAAACCGCGCGCCGGCGCACCTTCGCCATCGTCAGCCATCCCGACGCCGGCAAGACCACGCTGACCGAAAAATTGCTGCTGTTCGGCGGTGCGATCCAGATGGCCGGCTCGGTGAAGAGCCGCAAGGCCGCACGCCACGCCACCTCCGACTGGATGGCGCTGGAGAAGGAGCGCGGCATCTCGGTCACCTCATCGGTGATGCAGTTCCCGTATGGCGGCACCATCGTCAACCTGCTCGACACCCCGGGCCATGCCGACTTCTCCGAGGACACCTACCGCGTGCTGACCGCGGTGGATTCGGCACTGATGGTGATCGACTGCGCCAAGGGCGTGGAGGCGCGCACCATCAAGCTGATGGAGGTGTGCCGCCTGCGCACCACGCCGATCATGACCTTCATCAACAAGCTCGACCGCGAGGGCCGCTCGCCGCTGGAGCTGTTCGACGAGGTCGAGTCGGTGCTGGGCATCCAGTGCGCGCCGATCACCTGGCCGATCGGCATGGGCAAGCGCCTGAAGGGCGTCTACCACCTGGTGCGCGACGAGGTGCACCTGTACGAGGCCGGCAAGAACTACGAGCGCCAGGAAGCGAGGGTGCTCAAGGGCCTGGACCATCCGGATCTGGAAGCCGCGATCGGCGCCGATGCGTTGGCCGAGCTGCGCGAGGAGCTGGAACTGGTCACCGGCGCGGTCGAGCCGTTCGATCCGGACCAGTACCTGGCCGGCACGCAGACCCCGGTGTTCTTCGGCTCGGCGGTGAACAACTTCGGCGTGCAGCTGCTGCTGGATTTCTTCGTCGAGCACGCGCCCGGCCCGCAGCCGCGCGCCACCACCACCCGCGAGGTCGATCCCTACGAGGACAAGCTGTCCGGCTTCGTGTTCAAGATCCAGGCCAACATGGACCCGGCGCACCGCGACCGCGTGGCCTTCATGCGCGTGTGCTCGGGCACCTACACCGCCGGCATGAAGATGCTGCAGACGCGCACCGGCAAGGACGTGCGCATCGCCAACGCGCTGACCTTCATGGCCTCCGACCGCGAGCACGTGGAAACCGCCTATCCCGGCGACGTGATCGGCCTGCACAACCACGGCACCATCTCCATCGGCGACACCTTCAGCGAGGGCGAGGCGCTCAACTTCACCGGCATTCCCAACTTCGCGCCGGAACTGTTCCGCCGCGCGCGACTGCGCGACCCGCTGAAGATGAAGGCCCTGTCCAAGGGCCTGGCGCAGCTGTCCGAGGAAGGCGCCACGCAGTTCTTCCGCCCGCTGATGTCCAACGACCTGATCCTGGGCGCGGTCGGCGTGCTGCAGTTCGACGTGGTCGCCTATCGCCTGAAGGACGAGTACGGCGTGGAGGCCGGCTTCGACAACGTCGGCGTGGCCACCGCGCGCTGGATCTACTGCGACGACGCGAAGATGCTCGAGCAGTTCCGCGAGAAGAACGCCCAGCACCTGGCCATCGATGCCGCCGGCGCCCTGGTCTACCTGGCGCCGACCCGCGTGAACCTGCAGCTGGCGCAGGAACGCTGGCCCGACGTGACCTTCGCCGCCACCCGCGAGCACGCCAGTTCGGTCGAAGTGGCCGGCTAAGGCGGTCACTTCCGCAATAACCGAATCGGCTGCTACCTTGGCTGCAACCTATTGGTGGAGCCATACATGGATCGTCTCGCACTCGCCTACACCACGCCGCCCGGTACGCCGGGGTGGAAACGCTGGCTGCTGCTCTCGCCACTGGCGCGCATCATTGTTTTCGCCGCATTGATGATCGCCGTGGCCTTCCCGCTCGGTTTCCTGCTGCACCAGGCGGGACTTCTCGGAAAAGGCGTGCCGATGCAGCGCAGCGGATGGGGACAACTGCTCATCCGCGCCGTACCCACGCTGACCGCCTACCTGGTGCTCACGCTGGCCCTCGAGCGGCGTCGGCCCGCCGAGATGGCCTTGCGCAAGCTGCCGACCCAGGCACCGGCCGGATTCGCCATCGGCGTGCTGCTGCTGTGCGTGGTGATCGGCATGATCTGGCTGGCGGGCAGCTACCACGTGGACGGCACCAACGCCGACGTGCCCTGGCTTCCGATGATCTTGATGGTCGGCCTGGGCGCCGGCATCAGCGAGGAAATCGTGTTCCGCGGCGTATTGTTGCGCATCGTCGAGGAGGGCCTGGGCAGCTGGATCGCCCTGCTGTTCTCGGCCCTGCTGTTCGGCCTGATCCATCTGGGCAATCCCAATGCCACGCTGTGGGGCGGCACGGCCATCGCCATCGAGGCCGGCCTTTTGCTCGGCACGGCCTATATGGCCACGCGCTCGCTGTGGCTGTGCATGGGCCTGCACGCCGCCTGGAACATCATGGAAGGACCGGTGTTCGGCACCCCGGTGTCGGGCATCGCCTCGCACGGCTGGCTGCGGTCGAGCCTGAGCGGCCCGGACTGGGTCAGCGGCGGCAGCTTCGGCCCCGAGGCTTCGGCTGTCACCGTCTTCTG
Organism: uncultured Gammaproteobacteria bacterium; assembly: GCA_963817755.1. GTDB lineage: Bacteria > Pseudomonadota > Gammaproteobacteria > Xanthomonadales > Rhodanobacteraceae > Oleiagrimonas. The sequence continues at coordinate 555,051 of CAWFPB010000002.1, read as the reverse complement.
CTGCCTGGTGCTTTCGGGCATCTTCCTGACCATCGCGATCAGGCGCGGCCGCATCGTGCCGCCGTCCTGGATGCGGCGCGACGAGCTGTTCCACCTGGCTCGATACATCCTGCGCCGGACCCGGGACGCATCCTCTTCCGACAAGCTTTCCGAGGAGCAGAAAGCCTCATTTTTCGGATTGTGCGTGGACCGGGATGTGTTCGGATCCCTGGAAAACGCGCCTTCGACAAAGGCGTACTCTTTGCTCCGCAATGGGTCAAAAACGTGCGTATCGCCCATACGTCCGCGGACGGAAGCATACGTGCCAACCAAAGGCTCAATGAAATTTCCGCCAACCAGGCGAAACTGGCGACAGCAAAGCAGGTTTCCCGCTTCGAGCGCTACTGCGCACAGATCGTGCATTGATCGGGTGATGCAACCCTGCAGCAAACATGCCGTCCCGGCCATGTAGATGCCCCATGTTCACCGCCCGATTGCTGCTTTGCTCCCTCGACCCCGCAGCGTCCTCATCGCTTCATCTTTCGACAGCGCTCCTTGAGCCAAGGCCAAGCCCCTCCCGAAGCGAATCGGGAGGGGCGCTTTTCTTCGGTCAGGCGGCGCGCTTGCCCTTGTCCGCCTTGCCGGACTTGCCCTCGCGCACCTTGGCCGCGACCAGCTCCGACGGATCGAAGTCGTCGACGTTGATGAACTCGGCCGTGGCCGCGTGCACCTTCTCCAGCAGGCCGCGCTCGGCCTCGCTGATGGCGCCGGCCTGCTCGGCCTGGCGCAGCTGGTCGGCGTACTCGTGGGCGGTGACCTGGCCGGCCTTGACCGCCTTGAGGAACTTGCGCTCGATCGGCTCGGCGGCGATCACGTCCGGCAGCAGCGCGTTCATGCGACCCACCGGATTGTTCGCCGTGGGCGACATGAACGACCATTCCAGCAGCCGCGTGCGCGCCTCGTTGGGACTCATCAGCAGCGCGGCCACGCGGTGGCCCAGGCGATCCGACGGCGGCACCTCGCGGCGACCGAACGGGAACACCAGCGCGCGCAGCAACCAGGCCACCGGACGCACCGGGAAGTTGCGGATCACGCCGTCCAGCGCCATCTGCATGTTCCACACGCTGTCGTGGAAGGCCCAGGCCAGCAGCGGACGGTCGACCTCGGGGCGGCCACTGTCCTCGTAGCGCTTGAGCATGGCGCTGGCGATGTACAGGTGGCTGAGCACGTCGCCCAGGCGCGCCGACAGCTTCTCCTTGAACTTCAGCTTGCCGCCGAGCACGCCCATCGACACGTCGGCGACCAACGCCAGCGCGGCCGAGTAGCGGTTGAGCTTGCGGTAATAGCGGCGGGTGTAGGGATCGCCGGGCGCGGCACCGATTTTCGCGTGGGTCAGGCCCAGCACGAAGGCGCGCACGGCGTTGGAGAAGCCGAAGCCGATGTGGCCGAACAGCGCACGGTCGAAGTCCTTCAGGCGCTTGCCGTAGTCCTCTTCCAGCAGCGCGTGCATTTCCTTGAGCACGAACGGATGGCAGCGGATCGCGCCCTGGCCGAAGATCATCAGGCTGCGCGTCATGATGTTGGCGCCCTCGACCGTGATGCTGATCGGCGCACCCTGCCAGCTGCGGCCCAGGTAGTTGGACGGGCCCAGGATCACGCCCTTGCCGCCGTGCACGTCCATGGCGTCGCGCACCACCTCGCGGCCGCGTTCGGTGGCGTGGTACTTGGCGATCGCCGAGGGCACGGCCGGCTTCTCGCCGCGGTCGACCGCGGCGGCGGTGGCGCGCGACAGCGCGGCGGTGGCGTAGGTGTAGCCGCCGATGCGCGCCAGCGCCTCCTCCACGCCCTCGAAGCGGCCGATGGACAGGCCGAACTGCTTGCGGATGCGCGCGTAGGCGCCGGTCGCCGCGCTGGCCGTGCGCACGAAGCCGGTGGCGTTGGACGGCAGCGAGATGGCGCGGCCGACCGACAGGCACTCGACCAGCATGCGCCAGCCCTGGCCGGCCATGTGCGGGCCGCCGATCAGGGTCGAGATGGGCACGAACACGTCCTTGCCGCGCACCGGGCCGTTCTGGAACGGGATGTTCAGCGGCAGGTGGCGACGGCCGATGTCCAGGCCCTCGGTCTCGCGCGGGATCAGCGCCAGGGTGATGCCCAGATCCTGCTTTGTCGCCGATCAGGCCGTCCGGGTCGTACATGCGGAAGGCCAGGCCGACCACGCTGGCGACCGGCGCCAGGGTGATGTAGCGCTTGTCGAAGGTCAGGCGGATGCCCAGCACGTCCTCGCCGTCGACTTTCTGCTTGCAGACGATGCCGTAGTCGGGCAGCGAGGTCGCGTCGGATCCGGCCTGCGGTCCGGTCAGCGCGAAACAGGGCACCTCGCGACCGTCGGCCAGGCGCGGCAGGTAGTGATCCTTCTGCTCCTCGCTGCCGTAGTGCAGCAGCAGCTCGGCCGGACCCAATGAGTTGGGCACGGCGATGGTCGACGCCGCGGTCGCCGAGATGCTCGCCACCTTCTGCAGCACCGCCGAGTGCGCCAGCGCCGAGAACTCCAGGCCGCCGTATTTCTTCGGGATGATCATGCCGAAGAACTTGTTCTTCTTGATGAAATCCCAGACCTCCGGCGGCAGGTCGGCCAGCTCGTGGGTGATCTGCCAGTCGTCGAGCATGGCGCACAGCTCCTCGACCGGCCCGTCGAGGAAGGCCTGCTCGTCGGCCGACAGTTCCGGTTTCGGCTGGCCGTGCAACTGCGACCAGTCCGGCTTGCCGGAGAACAGCTCGCCCTCGAAGCCGACCGTGCCCGCTTCCAGCGCGGTCTGCTCGGTGTCGGACAGCTTCGGGGTGACCTTCGCGAACATCTTCAGCAGCGGGGCGCTGATCTGCTTGCGGCGCAGGCCGTCGAGGTTCAGGGGTACCGCGACCAGCCCGAACAGGACCAGCACGATGACCGTGGCCAGCGGCGCCTGCGCCATGAGGCCGAGGATGAGGGTCGCCGCTGCGGTGACCACGGTCCACATGCGCAGGCCCACGCGGAAGTAGGCACAGGCGCCGGAGGCGATCAGGGCGGCCAGGATGGGAATCAGGGCGGACATCTCGATATCACCTTGGGTCGTATGCCGTGGCCGTGGCCACGGGTGGGTCGGTCGCGCGGGCGGTCATGCCCGCGCGTCGGTTCATGCCGCGCCCGCGTCGGCGGGTCGCGCGTGGTCGTCGTTCGCTTCCACGCCGATGAATGCGGCGATGGCGCGGGTGAATGCGTCGTTGGCGTCGCCGGCGACCATGTGCGTGGCGCGCGGCAATTCCCGGTGCTCGGCATGCGGCACCAGGTCCAGGAATTCCTCGATGGTGGCGTCGGACACCACGTCGCTTCGCCCACCCGACAGCAGCAGCACCGGCAGATGCACGCGCCGGGCGGCCTCGATCAGGCGCGGTTGGTGGCGCTCGCCTTCCACGGCGATGGGTTCGAGCATGGCCGGATCCCAGTGCCAGCGCAGGCGACCGTCGCGGTCGCGGCGCAGCAGCGGCGCCAGGCGCTCCTCACTCTTGCGCCGGCTTCGGTGCGGCAGGTACTCGGCGACGGCCCGCGCGGCCTCGCCATGGTCGGCAAAGCCGTCCGGCCAGGCACGCATGAACTGGAGAATGCGTTCCACGCCCGAAGTTTCCCAGCGCGGCGTGATGTCCACCAGCACCAGCGCCGAGAACGGCGGCTCGTCGGACTCCCCGGCCACGGCCAGCCCCAGCAATCCGCCCATCGAGGCACCCACCAGGATCGGCTTTTGCGGCTGCGCATCGGCCACCAGCCGCAGGTCGTCGAAGAATTGCTGCATGTGGTAGCCGTCGGACGGTCGGCCGCTTTCGCCGTGGCCACGCGCGTCGAAACTGACGCAACGGCAGCCGGACGCGGCCATGGTCCGGGCCGTGGCCGTCCAGGCCTGCCGGGTCTGCCCGAACCCGTGCGCGAACAGCACGCCGGGACGGCCCTGCGGATGCAGGACCTCGCAGGCCAGCTCGACGCCGTCGGCCGCGGCCAGGCGAACGATCTCGTGCGATTCGGATGGGTCGGAAGCGCTTACCATACGCATGAGTATGTAAGCGCGATTTCCCGCTGTCAATGCGCTGGCGTATGGTAAGAACCGGTATCGCCCCGGCCCCGGGGCGTCGATTGGATTGCATCCGGCCCCGGAGCGGCTAGCATGAATGCGATGAATGCCCGACCGAAGAACGAACGCGCGCGCCTGTCCGCCGAGGACTGGGAACTGGGCGCCCTGGAACTGATCGCAGAGCAAGGCGTCAACGCCCTGGCCGTGGAGGCCCTGGCCCGGCGCCTGGGCGTGACCAAGGGCAGCTTCTACTGGCACTTCCGCAACCGCGAGGCTCTGCTGCAGTCCGCGCTGGAACGCTGGGAGCACAACGACGAGGCCGAGGTCCTGGCCGGCATCGAGACCATTGACGAACCGCGCGAGCGCCTGCGCGAGGTGTTCCATCGCGTCGCCCACGAGGCGCCCTCGCACCGCATCTACGCGGCCCTGCTCAAGGCCCTGGACCACCCGGTGGTGCTGCCGCTGATGACACGCGTTTCCAAGCGTCGCATGGAGTTTCTGACCGAGGCCTACCTGCAGGTCGGCATGCCGCCGGCCGCCGCCGCGCACCGCGCCCGCCTGGCCTACGCCGCCTTCGTCGGCTTCCTGCAGCTGAACCTGGCACTGGGCATGCCGCGCCTGAGCCACGAGGAGTTCGACGCCTATGTCGAGCACGTCGCGGCCACGCTTATTCCCCGCAAGCATGCCGACAAGCACTTGAAATGAAAGGACCGGGCACGCCGTCTACCCCCATGCGTGTTGCAATGCGCTGACCGCCCGACTACCGTTCCGCTTTTCCCTGCCGCTCTTATGCGATCGGGTTATGGCCACGCGGATCGAATTGTCATGACGAGCAAGCTGGAATCCCTGAACCGCTGGGTGGACGAGGTCACCCGGCTGACCACCCCCGACCACGTGCACTGGTGCGACGGTTCGGAAACCGAATATCGCGCGCTGATCGAGCAGATGCTCGAGCGCGGCGACCTGATCGAGCTCAACCAGGACACCCACCCCGGCTGCTACCTGCACCGCTCCGACCCGAAGGACGTGGCGCGCGTGGAGAAGCTGACCCTGGTGTGCCATCCCGACCGCGAACACGCCGGTCCCAACAACCAGTGGATGGACCCGGCCGAGGCGCACGCGAAGATCGACGCGCTGTTCGAAGGCTGCATGAAGGGGCGCACCCTGTACGTGGTGCCCTACTGCATGGGCCCGATCGGCTCGCCGATCGCCCGCTGCGGCGTGGAAATCACCGACAGTCCGTACGTGGTCGCCAACATGCGGATCATGACGCGCATGGGCCAGGCCGCGCTGGAGCGCATCGAGCGCGAGGGCCACTTCGTCAAGGGCCTGCACTCGACCGGCGAGCTCGATCCCGAGCGCCGCTGGATCATGCACTTCCCCGAAGAGCTGACCATCAAGTCCTACGGCTCGGGCTATGGCGGCAACGCACTGCTGGGCAAGAAGTGCCACGCCCTGCGCATCGCCAGCCACCAGGCACGCAAGGAAGGCTGGCTGGCCGAGCACATGCTGATCGTCGGCATCGAGAACCCACAGGGCGAGGTCCACTACATCGCGGCAGCCTTCCCCTCGGCCTGCGGCAAGACCAACCTGGCCATGCTGATCCCGCCCGAGGGCTACCGCAACAACGGCTGGAAGATCTGGACCGTGGGCGACGACATCTGCTGGATGACGCCCGGCGAGGACGGCCGCCTGTGGGCCATCAACCCGGAGGCCGGCTTTTTCGGCGTGGCCCCTGGTACCAGCAGCAAGACCAACCCCAACGCCCTGGCCATGCTCGGCCACGACGCCATCTTCACCAACGTGGCAGTGACCGAGGACATGCAGCCGTGGTGGGAAGGCCTGCCCGAGGGCACGCCGGTCCAGGACTGGCAGGGCCGCGACGTCGACCCGGACAACGGTGCGGCGGCGCATCCCAATTCCCGGTTCACGGTCTCGGCCAGCCAGTGCCCGAGTTGGTCGCCGGAAGCCGAGGCGCCACAGGGCGTGCCGATCTCGGCCATCGTCTTCGGCGGACGCCGGGAGTCGCTGGTACCGCTGGTGTTCGAGGCCCGCGACTGGACCCACGGCGTGCTGGTGGGTGCGGCCATGGCCTCGGAAACCACGGCCGCTGCGGTCGACGTGGGCGCCAACATCCGACGCGACCCGATGGCCATGAAGCCGTTCTGCGGCTACAACTTCGCCGACTACTTCGCACACTGGCTGTCCTTCGACACCCCCGATGCGCAACTGCCGAAGATCTTCCACGTCAACTGGTTCCGCAAGGATGACCAGGGCCGCTTCCTGTGGCCCGGCTTCGGCGAGAACATGCGCGTGCTGGAGTGGATGCTCAAGCGCGTCAACGGCCAGGCCTCGGGACGCGAGACGCCGATCGGGGTCCTGCCGGTCGGCAACGAGCTCAACCTGAACGGACTGACCATCGGCGACGAGGCCCTCGAGGCGCTGTTCGCCGTCGATCGCGAGGCCTGGCAAGACGAGATCGAGGCCATCGGGGAGTACCTCGACAGCTACGGCGAGCGCATGCCCGAGGCCTTGAAGGCCGAACGGCAGCGCGTGGCCGATGCGCTGGCCGGCGACGACGACACCGGCAACGCTCTGCAACGCAAGGCCGCCTCCTGATCGACCGCATCGCCGCCGGATTCCGGCGGCGATGCAAACCCCATTCGCCCGCGGCGCATCAAAGCTGGCACGATGAATGCCAGTTGCCTTGTCCAACCCGCGAGCATGCCTGCAGCCCTCGACCCCGAGCGCTCCGACGCCGCCCTGGTGCGTGCTGCCGTTGCCGGCGACACCACGGCTTTCGAGTCGCTGTACCGGCGGCACGTGCCGCGCGTGTTCGGCACCGTGCTGCGTCTGTGCGGCCATGACCACGGCCGTGCCGAGGAACTGACCCAGGAAGCCTTCGTAACCGCCTGGCGCAAGCTCGAAGGCTTCCGGCACCAGAGCAGCTTTGGCACCTGGATGTACCGACTGGCCGTCAACACCGCGTTGATGGCCCTGCGCTCGCGAAAGGCCGACCCCGTCACCGATATCGACAGCGAACAGCTGCCCGAGAACGGCGAGGAGCCGTTCTGTCCGGCCGAACGCGAGGAACTGGAGCGCGCCATCGCCACCCTGCCACCGCGCGCCCGCGCGGTGCTGGTGCTGCACGACGTGGAAGGATGGCGGCACCAGGACATTGCCGCAGAACTGGGCATTGCATCCGGCACCTCCAAGGCCCAACTGCATCGCGCGCGCGGACTGCTCCGCGCCGCGCTGGGAGAGACCTCATGAACGAGTTTGAATGGCTCCGGCAGACCCGAGCCCTGCGCGGCGATCAGCACCCTGCCCGCGACCTGTGGCCCGGCATCGCCACCGCCCTGGAACCACACCAGGCGGCGCGATGCCCGAACGCCTGGCTGCCCATGGCGGCTACCGCCGCCGTGGTGCTGCTCAGCGTCGCGCTCGGCGTCACCGCGTGGCGTACGCCACAGGCCTTTCCGCAAGGAGGCGGGCGTACTGGCGCAGTCCTCACATTGGAAACCCGACGACCCGCGCCTGGCCGGTGCCGCCGTCGAGTTCCAGGCCGCCGACAGCGAAATCCGGCTGGCGATGGACCAGGCGCCCGACGCGGCCTTCCTGAAACGCATCCAGCAGCGCACACGGGCCCAGCAATGGCAACTGCAGCACTACGCCCGGCGCGCGCCCTGATTCCACCATCCGTCATCCCCGCTTCACAGGAGAACCGACATGAAACGCTTGCTTGCATTCAGCCTGCTGGTGACCAGCGCCACCGCCTTCGCCGGCACCCCGATCGACCAGACTCGCAACGTGAACGCCAATGTCACGGTCAAGATCGGCAACGTCAAGGGCGCCGTGCACGTCACCGCCTGGAATCGCAACCAGGTGCACGTCACCGGCACGCTCGGCCAGGGCGCCAAGCCGCTCGAGATCGAGCAGAACGGCAACACCCTCAGCATCCAGGTGAAGGGCCCCGACCACAAGGGCTGGTTCAACTGGCACGGCGACAGCAACATGGAGCCGACCACGCTGAACGTGCAGGTGCCGCGCGGCGCTTCACTGGCCGTCGACACCGTCAGTGCCAGCACCGATATCCACGGACTGTCCGGCGGCACCGTCGAGTCCAACAGCGTCAGCGGCGACGTGCGCATCGACGCCGACAGCCCGAAGGTCGACGTGAACGCGGTCAGCGGCCGCGTGCAGCTGTCCGGCACGATGCGCAAGGCCAATGTGCAGACGGTCAGCGGCGACATCGTTGCGCCGCAAGTGCGCGAGGGCGGCGACCTGGAAACCGTGTCCGGTCAGATCCGGCTGAGCGGCGGACCCTACGCCAGCGTCACCATGAACACGGTATCCGGGGACATCGACGTCAAGGGCGGACTCGCAGGCAACGGCCGTATCGAGATCGACTCGGTCAGCGGCGATGTTTCCATGGACCTGCCCGCCTCGCTGTCGGCGCAGATGCGCGTGTCCACCTTCAGCGGCTCGATCCATTCGGCCTTCGGTACGGTGGTCGAGAAGCGCCACGGCCCGGGCTCGTCGCTGGACAGCACGGTCGGCGGCGGGAACGGGCGCATCGAGGTGCAGACCTTCAGCGGCGACGTGCGCCTGCAGCGGAAGGATTGAACCGGGCAAGGATCCGTCCGGATCGGACGGCCGCGGTCACAGGTCCTGATGGTACTGGACGTAGGGGATACGCGACTGGTCCGGCTCCGGACCCTGGACCGGGGCCGGCGCCTGACCCGAAGACCACAGGTTCTGTGCGCCGAAGCGCAATTCACCCTGCCAGGGAAGGCGCCAGGTGACGCCCAGATCGATGGTCGTCCATCGCTGGCCGGTCGTCATCAGGTTGCCATTCGCGTTACCGGTCATGGGCTGCAGCACCCGCCCGGTGATGCGGCCGCTGAGCGAACCGCTGTCCATGCCCAGGCTGAGGGAATGCTGATCCAGGGCATTGAGACCCAGAAGGTTGCCCGGCAGCAGCCGCACGCGACCCACGCTCGCGCCCACGTCGATGCCGGTCCGGCTCCCCAGGGCCAGACGTCCGCGTGCAGAAAAATGGGTGCTGTGATCGAGCGACCACAGCGGCAGGATCGTGGTCGGTGACTGAGGCAGCACCTGCGGCAACAGCGCATTGGAGGGACTACGCGGCCGGCTGCTGTCGAACAGCAGGTCGAACCGGTAGCCGTGACCGCTGTAACTGGCCCCGACCTCGCCGCTCAGCAGCCGCACCGCCTGCAGGGTGCTCGCGTCGGGGCAACCGATGCCGTTGCTGGGCATGCAGGTCGGTGTCTGAGCCAGCGCCGGCCAGCCGCGATCGACCAGCTTGGCGTACGCCGCCACGTGCGGGCCGATGTCGTAGCGCAAGCCGGAGCTGTAGCCCTGGCTGACGTCGACCACCCGGAAATCCAGTGCGGCCGTCCCGCTGTCATCCCCGGACGAGGCCGCGCCCACCAGGGCCAGCATGCGCCCGTCGGCGTCGCGCCACAGCGGCACCACCATGCTGCCCACGTTGTGGGAATCCAGCGATTGCAGGCCGCGATAGGCCGCCACGTGATTGACAGCGGGCGTTACCGGCGACGGCGAAACGCCGTCCAGCGTCTGGCCTGCCGCCATGAACGGCACAAGCAGGATCAGGCTGGTCAGCAATCTGCGCATGGGCGCCCCCGGAACATTCAATACATTGACCACGAACGGCAGATACGGTTCCCGCCGGGTCACTTGCAGGTCATTATACGCTCCTTTACCTTTTGCTAACAGTTGATCCGGTTCGCAGTTCGCTCTCCTGAACGACGCGTATCACGCATGGCGAGACTTGGCGCACATTCCTCGTCGAAACGCTGCCGCTACCCCCTGCGGTATACACTCACCAAGCCGATTCCTGTCACCGTGTGGACATGACACCAGCAGCCAACGCCGAACCGGCCGAACCGGCTCTCTTCGACGCCGATGCACTGCATCGCACCATCGAACGGATGTTCGAGTGCAAGGATGTCCAGGCGCTGGAACGGGTGATCGAGGCAGCCCTCGCCCCGACGCAGGCCTTCCGGCTGTTCTGGTCGCCCCCGGGGGCCGACGCCGCGTCCGACAGCGCCGACGACCCGGCGCACGTCCTGCGCCTGGGTCACGACCCGCATCGCCAGCAGAGCCTGATGCTGGGCCTGCCGGACCATCTGCATCCGCGGGACCGGGCACAGCTGGAATGGCTGGCCAAGCTGGTCGACGTGCGCCTGCACCAGCAGGCGGAAATGAAGCATCTGTACGACGCGGTTTCGCGGCTGGCCCAGGCCGAACGCCTGCAACGCGCCCTGTTCGCGATCGCCAGCGAGTCCAGCATCGGTCACGACATGAACCACACGATGCGCACCATCCAGGACATCGTCGGCGGCCTGATGTATGCCGAGAACTTCTACATCGCGCTCTATGACCGCGACCGCGACGCCATCCGCTTCGCCTACTACGCCGATTCCAGCGATACCGACCCACCGCCGCCGGACACGTACCTGTCCATGGACAGCATCCGCGAGAGCGTGACCTGGCATCTGATCCGAGCCGGACATGCTTTGTACGGCAATCTGGAGCAGATCCAGGCGCAGGTGTCCGGACAGCTGAAGCCGTCCGGCCCCGCACCCGTCGACTGGCTGGGTGTTCCGCTGATGCACGGCCGTGAAGTCGTGGGCTGCCTCGTGGTGCAGAGCTACCACGAGCACGCCCGCTACACCGAGCAGGATCGCGAGCTGCTGACCTACGTCGCCCAGCACGTACAGACGGCGCTGGAGCGACGCGAGGCGCGTGTCGACCTGGAACGGCGCGTGGCCGAACGCACCGAGGCCCTGCGCGACGCCAATCGCGTGCTGCAGAAACAGGTCATCGAACGCCAGCGCGGAGAGCGACTGCAGGCTGCCCTGTTCCGCATCGCCGAGCTGGCCAATACCACCGACAGTCTCGACGATTTCTACGCCGCGGTGCACCGCATCGTCGGCGACCTGCTGTATGCACGCAACTTCTACATCGCCCTGCTCAGCGACGACGGCCGCAAGCTCGACTTCCCTTATTCGGTCGACGAAATCGATCTCGAACGCCGCCAGCGCTCGCTGGGCCGCGGCCTGACCGAATACGTGCTGCGCCACGGACAAGCCCTGCTGGCCGACCACGAGCGCATGCAGCAGATGATCGACGAGCGCGAACTGATCCCCAGCGGCGGTACCGCACGCTGCTGGCTGGGCGTCCCGCTGGTGTGCGACGAAAAGACCGTCGGCGTACTGGTGGTGCAAAGCTACACGCCCGAATTCGTCTACGGGAAAATGGACCAGGAGCTGCTGACCTTCGTCGGCTACCACGTGGCCAATGCACTGCAGCGCAAGCGCAGCGCGGAATCGTTGAAGAAGGCCTATTCGGGCCTGGAGCGACGGGTGACCGAACGCACCCGTGCCCTGGCCCTGGCCAATCGCGACCTGCGCGAACAGATCGCCGAACGCGAGCGCATCGAGCGGCGCCTGAAATACCAGACCCTGCACGATGCCCTGACCGGTCTGCCCAACCGCGAACTGCTGCTGCAGCGCCTGAAACATTCGCTGCGCCGCTACCAGCAGGATGCCTCCATGCGCTTTGCGGTGCTGTTCATCGACCTGGACCGATTCAAGGTCATCAACGACTCGGTCGGCCACCTGATCGGCGACGACCTGCTGTTCCAGGTCGGCGGGCGCATCCGCGCCTGCGTCAAGAGCGACGACATCGTCGCCCGGCTGGGCGGCGACGAATTCGCCGTGCTGCTGGAAGGCGCGGCCGAGGCAGACGACGTGCGGCTGGTGGCGCAACGCATCATCGACGAGATGAACAGCCCCATACGGGTCGGCGGCAAGGAAATGTTCACCTCGGCCTCGATCGGCATCGCCATGTGCGCGCCGCACTACCAGCATGCCGAGGAACTGCTGCGCGACGCCGACGCGGCCATGTACAGCGCCAAGGCCTCGGGCCGTCACCGCGCCGCGGTGTTCGACGACCGCCTGCGTCGCACGGCGCTGTCGGTGCTGGAAATCGAGAGCGACCTCCGGCGCGCGCTCACCCGCAACGAATTCGAGCCCTATTTCCAGCCCGTGGTACGACTGGAGGACGGCGCCATCCTCGGCTACGAGGCGCTGATGCGCTGGCACCATCCCGAACGCGGCCTGCTGCTTCCCGGCGCCTTCCTGAACGTGGCCGAGGACAGCGGCTGCATCGAATCCATCGACTGGCAGATCTTCGAGCAGGTTTTTGCCCGCGCGTCCGAGCTGGTGCGCGAGGATACCTTCGTGAGCATCAACGTCTCCGGGCGACACCTGCGGGCCCGGGACATCGACCAGCGCCTGCTGGAACTGCTCCGCGCGCACGGCGTCTCGCCGCGCAACCTGCGCATCGAGGTCACCGAGCGCTCGCTGCTGGAGAACCCGGAGAAAATCAAGCTGACCCTGGACCGCCTGCGCGAACACGGCATCGCCATCTCGCTGGACGACTTCGGCACCGGATATTCGTCACTGAGCTACCTGCACCAGTACCCGATCGAGGTCCTGAAGATCGACCGGTCCTTCACGGCCCGCATCGACGATGCCGCGAGCAGCGACCGGCAGGGCCACGCCATCTTCCGCGCCATCCAGGCACTGGCCGACTCGATGCAGATGCAGGTGATCGCCGAGGGCGTGGAAACGACGACCCAGCGCGAAATGCTGCTGCAACTGGGCTGCCGCTTCGGCCAGGGGTTCCTGTACAGCAGCGCCAAGCCGGCCGACCACTGGAAGGACCGGCGCACCATCGAGCCGGCCGATGACGCCCTCTAGTGGCTGCTCGATGAGGCCGGTGCCGCCGGCACTTCGCTGAACACGCGCTCGATGTCCACCTTGTCGTAGCGGTACTGCGAGGCACAGAACTCGCAGGTCACCTCGACCACGCCCTGGTTGGCGTCCAGCGCGGCCTGCGCCTCGTCCTCGCCCAGCGCACGCAGCATCGCCTCCACCCGCTGCGCCGAGCAGCTGCAGCCGAAGGCCAGTTCGCTGGATTCGAACAATCGCACCCGCTCCTCGTGGTACAGGCGGTACAGCAGGTCCTGTACCGGCAGTTCGAGCAGTTCACGCTCGCTCAGGGTCGCGGTCAGGTGCTGCACGCGGTCCCAGCCATCGGCATCGCCCTTCAGTTCGGTACCGCCCTCGCCGGGCAGCTTCTGCAGCAGCAAGCCGGCGGTGCCCTGCGAGCCCACGGCCAGCACCAGGTGCGCGGGAAGCTGCTCGGAGCGCTCGAAATAGCCTTCCAGCGCCGAGGCCAGGTCCGGCCGGTCCAGGTCCACCAGGCCCTGGTAGCGACGCCCGGTCTCGACGTTGCCGATGGTGATCGCCAGCGTGGCGCCGGGCTGGGCGGACAGGTCGATGCCGGCGTCGAAGTCGGCGTCCTCGTCGTGTCGCGCCAGGCCGCGCAGCCGGCCGCTGTCGGTGCACTCGGTGAACAGCAGGCGCAGGTCGCCGCGGCTTTTCAGCTCCAGCGACAGCGCACCGTCGAACTTGATCTGCCCGGTCAGCAGCGCGCTGGCGGTCAGGCTCTGGCCCAGCAGGTCGCGCACCGCGGGCGGGTAGTCGGCACGCGCGGCGACCTCGTGCCAGCTGTCGGCCAGGCGCACCAGCACGCCGCGCACGCCGGCGCGTTCGAGCATGAAGCGATGCAGTACGTCGAATTCGGGTTGCACGATGGGTCCTCCAAAGAACGTCGATGTGGGGCCGTGGGCGGATGATCGCAAGTCCTGCACCCGCCGGGGCGTGTTTTACACTGCCCGGCATGACCGCTGCCAAACGACCGCTGCGCAAACGCCTGCTCCGCGCCCTGCTGTGGGGCCTGGCCTCCTGGCTCGTGGTCACCGAGTCGATGGTGATCGTGCTTCGCTTCGTGCCGCCCTGGACCAGCGCCTTCATGATCGAGCGCCGGATCGAGGCCTGGCACCACGGCGAGGCGCGATTCCACCTGCACTACCGCTGGGTCCCGTGGTCGCGCATCAGCAAGCAGGTGCCGCTGGCGATGGTGGCCTCCGAGGACCAGAACTTCCCCTTCCATCACGGCTTCGACTTCGGATCGATCCGCAAGGCCATCGACACCGCCGAGGACGGCGGGCGCCTGCGCGGCGCCAGCACCATCAGCCAGCAGACCGCCAAGAACCTGTTCCTGTGGGGCGGCCGCAGCTTCGTGCGCAAGGGCCTGGAAGCCTATTTCACGGTCCTGCTGGAGGCCACCTGGCCCAAGCGGCGCATCCTGGAGGTCTACGTCAACATTGCCCAGTTGGGCAACGGCATCTATGGCGTGGACGCCGCCAGCCACGCCTACTTCCATACCGGCCCGTCGATGCTGGACGCGCACCAGGCCGCACTGATGGCGGCCGTGCTGCCCAACCCGCGTCGCCTGCATGTGGACCGGCCGTCGGACTACGTGCTGCGGCGCGTGGCCTGGATCGAGCATCAGATGCAGCAACTGGGCGGCATCGCCTACGTCACCGAGAAGAACCCGCCGCGCCCGCGACGCCGCTGAGCGCGAAAACATCGCCGACATGGCAGAATCGGGGCAATCAAGGGAATCCCGTCCATGTCCACCCTGACCATCGTCGTCCCCGCCTACAACGAGGCCCGAGGCCTGCCCGCCTTCCACCAGCGACTGGTGGCGGTGCTGGATACGCTGGACCTGACATGGCGGGTGCTGTACGTGGACGACGGAAGCCGCGACGACACCTGGGCCACGCTGCATGCGATCGCCACGGACGATGGACGTGCCGACGCCCTGCGGCTGTCGCGCAATTTCGGCAAGGAAGCCGCGCTCAGCGCCGGGCTCGACCACGCCGATGCCGACGCGGTGGTGGTCATCGATGCCGACCTTCAGGACCCGCCCGAACTGATCCCCGATCTGCTCGAACAGTGGCGCGAGGGCTACGACGTGGTCTACGCCACGCGCGTCGAACGCGAGGGCGAAAGCCGCTTCAAGCGCTTCACGGCCGCCGCCTTCTACCGGGTCATGGAGCAGCTCTCGGACACTCCGCTGCCGCGCGATACCGGCGACTTCCGGCTGCTCTCTCGCCGCGCCGTGCTGGCCCTGCGCGAACTGCGCGAGCGCCAGCGCTTCATGAAGGGGCTGTTCGCCTGGATCGGCTACCGCCAGACCGGGGTGACCTATCGCCGCAAGCCGCGCCACGAGGGCACCAGCAAATGGAGCTTCTGGCGTTTGCTCAACCTGGCGGTCGAGGGCATCACCTCGTTCTCCGTGGCACCCTTGCGCCTGGCCACCTGGATCGGCTTCGGATCCTCCCTGATGGCCTTCAGCTACGGCGTGTGGGTGTTCGTCAAGGCACTGATCTGGGGCGACCCGGTACGCGGCTACCCGACCCTGATCCTGGTGATCCTGTTCCTGGGCGGCGTGCAACTGCTGGCCCTGGGCGTGATCGGCGAGTACCTGGGCCGCATGTATGCCGAAAGCAAGCAGCGCCCGCTGTATTTCGTCCAGGATCGCCTGGACGGGCCGGCATCCCTCCATGGCATTCCTGACCCGGACAGTTCGCGCTAGACTCGGACCCACCACCGGCCGCCACAGGAGCAGCTCATGCAGCTAGTCAGCCACCTGCTGGAAGACAAGGGCAACGAGGTTCATCGCGTGCCACCGGACATGCCCGTGCTCGAGGCCATCAAGAAGATGGCCGAACTCGGCATCGGCGCGTTGTTGGTGATGCGCGGCGACACGCTCGTCGGCGTGATCTCCGAACGCGACTACGCGCGCAAGGTCGTGCTGCAGGGCCGCGCCTCGGCCAGCACCCCGGTCAGCGAGATCATGAGTGCCAACGTCCTGACCGTCGGACTGGATTCGAGCGTCGCCGAATGCATGCGCCTGTGCACCGACAGCCGCGTGCGCCACCTGCCCGTCACCGACGATCAACGCGTGGTGGGCGTGGTCTCGATCGGCGATCTGGTCAAGGCCGTGATCGACGACCAGGCCCAGGAAATCGAACACCTGCAGCGCTATATCGCCGGCTGAGTGCCTAGGTCCCGTCCTCGGTCCTTTCCGGCCGCAGGCCGGCCGCGGCACCCACACGGGCCCCGATCCAGCCCATGCCCAGTGCGAGCGAAGCGCTGATGGCCGCCAGCGTGCCCAAGGTGGTCCCGGCGGACTTGAGCAGGCTCAGTCCGCTGGTGATGAACAGGTCGCCAAAGCGCCAGATCACCGTCTCGACGAAGTTCTTGCCCTTGTAGCGGGCCTCGCGCGCCGCTCGCGTGTACAGCGCGTTGCTCGCCGGCGACACCATGCCGTAGAGGAAGCCCCGGTTGGCCACCATGACCAACGCCAGCAGCGGCACCGCGACCAGCGCCAGGCCCATGGAAGGGCCGTGCATCCAGGGCAGGTACACGTCGATGTCGCCGAACACCGCCAGGCCGCCGAACAGCAGCAGGTTGACGCCGGCCACCAGCACCAGGCAGGCGCCGGGACCGACCCGGCTCAAGAGCCAGCGCGCGGGCCCGACCTGCAAGGCGATGACCAGCAGGTTCGCGGCCAGGTCCAGGTGGCCGTAGAACGCCGTCCGTGCCACCGCGGTATGCAGGTGCCCCTTCACGTAATCGGCCATCAGCGCATAGGCGAACGTGCCCGCGCCGTCCGACAGCAGCATCAGCAGCGCCATGTAGCGCAGGAACGGCTGGGTGAAGACCTGGCGGGCGCCGGCCAGCAGCGAACCGCCGATGGCCGGCGCCGGCGCGCGGCCGGCGTCCATGGACACGGCCAGCCACAGAAGGAGGCCCAGTGCCAGGGCGATCAGGAATGCCGAGATCAGCAGCAGCGGGGCATCGCCGGTCACACCGACCAGCAGCGAGGTGAGCGTGGGACCGGCCAGGGCGCCCACGGTGCCTCCGATGCCGATCAGCGGGAACAGCCGTCGCGCCTGCCGGCTCGACCAGATGTCGGCCATCAGGCTCCAGAACAGCGATACCACGAACAGGTTGAACACGCTCACCCAGACGAAGAACACCGTACCCAGCACCCGCGCACCGATCTGCTGCTGGTACACGAAGGCCGGCACGAAGGCGATCAGGCACACGATGAAGAAGCTGTAGCTCCACAGCATCAGCTGCCGGCGCGGGAAACGCGACACCAGCATGCCGAACACGGGCGTGAGCGCGAGCATGGCGAGGAAGGTGGCGCCGTAGAACAGCGGCAGGGAGATCGAACCCACGGCCCCGCTGAGCTGGTCGCGCACCGGACGGATGATGTAATAGGCGGTGAGGATGCAGAAGAACACCAGCGCCGACATCAGCAGCGCGCGCCACTCCCCCTTGCGAACGTCGATTGCATTCATGACCGTTGCCCGGATCTCAGGCGTCCTGCGCCCGCTCGTCCGCAGTGTCGAAGGATGTCAGGTGATGCAGCATGGGCGGCAGCGGGCAATGCAGCGATGCGCAGATCACCCGCAACAGTTCGGCTTCGGCCACGTTCACTTCCTGGTCCTCGACCACCACCTGGGTCAGGCCACGCACCACCAGCTGCTTGTCGAGCGGGCGGATACGGTCGATGCGCTCCAGCGCCTGGTCCAGCGACGCCTGCCAGTCTCCCGGGACCACGAATTCGGCCTGCGCATTGGGCAGCGCCTCGTGCATGCCCCGCGCCCATGCCCTGCGGGCGGCTTCGCTGTCCGAGTGCCCTTGGCTGGCGACGATCACGCACAGCATGGCGTAGTCGGCCTGCACTTGGCGCAACCGTTTCGAACCGGGTACGAAGCCGCCCGAGGGATCGAGGGCATCGGCCAACATCAGACGCAGCAGCTTGACCAGGCTGTACTCGTGCAGGTCCACGCGCTGGTCGGCATGGATCATGGCCTGAAGCGTGTCCTGCAGGCTCTGCAATTTCGGCCGTGGCTGGCGCTTGAGCTGGGGGAACGCCAGGGCCACCAGCGGCAGGTGAAGCATCGGATGCAGGATCGACAAGGGCGGCAACAGCGCTTCCACGCCCTCGGCCGTTCCGCTGCCGAATCCGCTGTCGACCTGCAGCAGTTGCGCATCGCGTACATGTGCGTTGTCGGACACCGCCAACGCCAGCACCAGCTCGAGTGCACCGGAGGTGTCGTGCGCCGCCTGGCGCAAGGCATCGGGCAACTGGCGCTGCAGCTGTCCGGCAGCGTGCATGTCGTGCGCCTGCGGGCGCCCGACCCGCTTGCTGACCTCGTGCGCATCCACCTGAAGCGGGCGATCGGTGCGCGGCAGCGGAACATGCGGGGTTGCCGATGAACCGGCTGTGGCGAATGCCGGCACGAAACCGGAGATCGAGGCCGTACTGTCCTCGCCGTGGCGCGCACGCTGCGGCTGCATCCAGGCACGTGCCAGCTGCTCGATTTCCTTCTCGTCGTAGTAGCCGCCCAACGCACGGATTCGTTCGGGCAGCGGCGGATGCGTAGCAAACAGACGGGAGAAGGCCCCCGGTTCGCCGAACAGCATGTGCGCCACTTCCTGGCTGTTGGCCGCCGACAGTTGCGAGCCTTCTTGCATGGCCGCGATCTTCTTGAGCGCACCGGCAATGCCGCGGGTCTGGCGGGTGAACTGCACCGCCGACGCATCGGCCAGCGCTTCGCGCGAACGCGCCACCGCGGCCTGGATCAGGCGCCCGAAGAAGAAACCGACGTATCCGACCACCAGCAGGCCCAGGCCCACCAGCGCCACGTAGGCCGTGTTGCCCTTGCGGGAACGCACGCGACCGCCCGAATACATCAGGATGCGACCGATAATGCCGATTACCAGGATGCCGAACAGCAGTCCCATCAGGCGGATGTTCAGGCGCATGTCTCCATTGAGGACATGGCTGAACTCGTGGGCGATCACGCCCTGCAACTCGTCGCGCGTGAGCCGGTCCAGACACCCCTGGGTCACGCAAATGGCGGCATCGGAGGGCGTGAACCCGGCGGCAAAGGCGTTGATTCCCGGCTCGGATTCGAGCACGAAGATGTCCGGCACCGGCACCGACGAGGCAATGGCAATCTCCTCGATGACATTGCGCAGCTTGCGCCAGGCCGGATTGCTGGTATCCGGCGGCACCGCCGTCGCACCCATGTGCTGGGCCACTGCCGCGCCACCGCCGCGCAGACTCAGCGTGCGAACCGTCGAGGCCAGGCCGATCAGTAGTAGCACGCCGAAGCTGATCAGTGCCAAGGTGCCCGGATCCACACCCAGGCTGCCGCCCTGCTCAGCCCGGCCGAAGCCGGCCACCACCAGCACCACCACGTCCACGGCGGCGACCACGGCCAGGACGGCCAGCACGAACAGCAGCACCAGCCAGCGGCTGTTCTGTCGCACCTTGGCCTGCTGGGCAAAGAAGTCCATGACCCGTTACCGCCCGAACAGGAGCGGGCCGGTTACGCAAGGCATCAGGTGAACGACACCTGCGGCGCCTGTTTCGCGGCCGGATCCTCCAGTTGCAGGGGTTCGGCCGCGTTGAAGCCGAAATTTCCCGCAATCAGGGTGTTGGGAAACACCTCGCGGCGGTTGTTGAAGGTCATCACCGCGTCGTTGTAGGCCTGCCGGGCGAAGGCGATGCGGTTCTCCGTCGAGGTCAGTTCCTCCGACAGCTGCATCATGTTCTGGTTCGCCTTCAGGTCCGGGTAGGATTCGGACAGCGCGAACAGCCGGCCCAGGGTCTGGCTCAGGGCATTCTCGGCCCCGGAAAGCTTTTTCATCGCCTCCGGATCGCCCGGATGGGCCTTGGCGCCGGCCAGCCCCGACATGGCCGAGTTTCGCGCCTGGATGACCGCCTCCAGGGTTTCGCGCTCGTGCTTGAGGTAGCCCTTGGCGGTCTCGACCAGGTTCGGAATCAGGTCGTGACGCCGGGTCAGCTGCACGTCGATCTGGGCGAAGGCATTCTTGTATCCGTTGCGTGCCCGCACGAGGCCGTTGTAGATGCCGACCAGGTACACGACAATCAGCACGGCGATGATCAGAAGGATGATGGCAGTCATCGGTCGTACCCCTACCCGCGCAATGCGGTACATGTTCGAATCAGCATAGCATGACATCCAGCCTGACCTACCGCCTGCGCGTAGCCTTCATGACCGCCCTTCTCAGCGCGCTTGCAGGCCCGCTTCACGCCGCCCAGGAACTGCCCGCACCGCCCGCGCACAAGTCCGTTTCCGCGGCACGGCTGGCAACCGCCATCAAGGATTATGACCGCTGGCTGGACGTGCTCGAGCAGCATCATGAGGTCGCCGGACTGGCCACCGCGGTCATCGTCGACGGGCACGTGATGCATGAACGCACGATCGGCTATGCCGATGCCGAACGCCGGCAGAAGATCACGCCCAACACGGTGTTCCGCATCGCCTCGCTCTCCAAGGCTTTTGCCTCGGCACTGGTCGGCCTGCTGGTCCAGAACGGACGCCTGCACTGGGACACACGGCTGAAGCAGGTCCTGCCCTTCTTCGAACTCAACAGCAGTGGCGCGACCGAGCAGGCCACCGTGGCCGATATCCTCGGCCAGCGCCTGGGACTTCCACGCAACACCTACGATTCGCTGCTGGAAGCGGACGTGCCCTACACCACGCTGGCGCGCGAGCTGGACCAGGTCAACCTGCGCTGTGCGGTCGGCCACTGCTACAGCTACCAGAACGTCGCATTCAGCCTGATCGGGGATGTCGTCCACGCACGCACCGGGGATTTCTACGGCCACGCTGTCGAGCGCCGCCTGTTCCTGCCGCTGGGCATGACCACCGCCACCTACGGGCTGCAAGGACTCGAACACAGCAAGCGCTGGGCCCGTCCACACCGGCACACGCGCCATGGCTGGATTCCCTTCTCCCCGCGCGAGGCCTACTACCGCGTGGCCCCCGCCGCCGGCGTCAATGCCAGCCTGCGGGACATGGAGCAATGGTTGATCGCGCAGATGGGCGGCCGGCCCGACATCCTGTCCAGGCAACTGCTCGCGGTGCTGCACACGCCCGGCGTGGAAACACCGGGAGAAAAATACGCCACGCCCTGGCGTCGCGCCCGCATCGACGACGCCCATTATGCGCTGGGCTGGCGAATCTACGATTATGCCGGGCACACCCTCGTGTTCCATGCCGGCGCCGTGCGCGGCTACCGGGCCATGATCGGCTTCCTGCCCGACCGACGCGTTGGCCTGCTGATGATGTGGAACAGCGGCAATGCCCGCCCGGCCGGGTTGTTCCCGATGTTCCTGGATCGCCTGCTCGGGCTGTCGCCGAAGGACTGGGCGGGCATCATGCAGCCGGCAGCCACTCGCTGAATCCATCCACCACGAAAAAGGGCGATGCAAGCGCATCGCCCTTGTGTCGACCGGAGTCCTGGAGCACGTCGGGTGGTTACTGTCCCCCGAGGTTGAAGTTGATGCGTCGACGCATCGTCACCGGGAACGGCTGGCCGTTCCGTAGCGCGGGTCGGTACTTCCAGCGATCCACCGCACGCAGGGCAGCGCGGTTGAACACGTGATTGGGCTGCGCATCGATCACCTTGGCGTTGGTGACATTGCCGTCGGTGTCGACGGTGAACTGCACATCGACCCAACCGTGCTGTCGACGCATGCGCGCCACAGCCGGGAAGCGCGCCTGGACACTCTTGACCAGAACGGCATCCTGGATCTGCACCTGGGCCGGCGTGGCGGGCGCGGACGCGGACGACTGGCTATTCTGCTTCGAAGCCTCCGCGCCATTGTTACCGGACCCGGATGGCGTCGACGTTGCCTTCGCCACCTGCGACTGCTGTTGCTGATCTCGTTGTTTCCTCTCGGCCTCCGCCTGCTGCTGACGCTTTGCCGCCGCCTGCTGCTTGGCCAGAAGCGCGGCCTGGGCCTTCTGCTGCTCCTGGGTCGCGGTCTTGCGCTGGGCGTCGAGCTTCGAGCGCAGGATCGTCAGCGTGTAGTTGTCCGGAGAAGCCTTGGCCAGCAGGTCGATTTCGCGCTGCGCCTCCGCGAAGTTGCGGTTGTTGATTTCCTGCTCGGCCTCGTTGGCACCGAACGGGAAGGTTTCGCGCAAAGCCTCCTTGGCCACCGCGTTGTTCGGCTGACGATCAAGCACCTTGAGGTAGAACTCGAAGGCGTTGTTGCCGGCCGGAGACAGCAGGCGCTCGTCCTTGACGGCCTTTCCCGCCTCGGCAAGCAACTGGTCGGTACTCATGGCCGAGACATTGGCCGGGACCGGGGCCGTTTTGACGGCGGCCGACTTGGTCGCCACGGCCTTGGGCGCCTGCTCGCTCTGGATCGCGTCCATGTGCGGCTTGATCACGAGGAACCAGCCAGCCAGACCGATGACGACGATGATCAGGATCGTGAAAAGCAGACTGGACGAAACCGCGCCTCGCGCGCGGCAGCGGTTGCTTATAGACATTCGGGTATCCATGGTCGTTCGCTAGATTGCTACCAGATACCCGCGCCCCCTGTAGTTCCCCTGGTTGAAGAACCCAGACCCTGCGGCCTGTTGCAGCGCGGATTCATGCACAAGGTACCCTTATCGGTGGCGACTGCCAATAGCTAAGTGGCTATTTGGCAAGGAGGCTGCCGGGAATGCGCGCGCCGGACAAACGAAAAGCCCCGGAAATCCGGGGCTAATGCTTGCAAGGATGCAGGCTCCCTGAGCTGGTTGGCCGCAGGGAGCCGTGGCGCGTCGTGCACGCCCTGGTCGCTTACCTGCGCTTGCTGCGGGAGGCCCGCGAAACACGCGCGGTGGAGGCCTTCTTGGCCGGCGCCTTGCGGGCCGCCGACTTGCGAGCGGTCTTCTTGGCCGCCTTCTTCGCCGGAGCCTTCCTGGCTGCTTTCTTGGTGGCCTTCTTGGCCGTGGTCTTCTTCGCAGCCTTCTTGGTGGCCTTCTTGGCCGTGGTCTTCTTCGCGGCCTTCTTGGTGGCCTTCTTGGCCGTGGTCTTCTTCGCGGCCTTCTTGGTGGCCTTCTTGGCCGTGGTCTTCTTCGCGGCCTTCTTGGTGGCCTTCTTGGCCGTGGTCTTCTTCGCAGCCCGCTTCACGGTCTTCTTGGCAGCGGCGCGCTTGGAGGTGGACTTGCGGGTGGCGGCTGCCTTCTTGGTGGTCTTCTTGGCGACCTTGCGAACGGCCTTCTTCACCACACGCTTCTTGGCGGCAGCCTTCTTCACGGCCTTCTTCGCGGCCGGTTTCTTGGTTGCGGTTTTCTTGGCGGCCTTGCGTGCGGCCGGTTTCTTCGCGGCTTTCTTCGTCGTAGCCATGGTTCGTCTCAGCTCCTCATCAGTTGGCAGTGGTTGCCCGGTAAAGGCATGCAGAAAAGCTTCAACCAGCAGGTCGCTGTTGGTCGCGTGCCTGAGGTTGCTCACCTGGCGGCGAGTCCGTTCGTCGGAAAGCAGTCGGAGTACATGAAGTGGAATCGAGACGGTGACCTTCCGTACCGCCCCCGCCTTCTTTCCATGATCGATGTAAGGCTTGATGTACTTCGTTGCTGCCATCTTCGAAACCATTCCGCCATTGGGCGCAAAAACTAGACCCGTATAAACGCGGTGTCAATAAAATTTGCACGGCAAAATCAAAGCCGACGTGCTGCCTGTTCGCGCATCCAAATGCACACCGTCCCGGATTGCCACGACATTGGATCACGAAACATATAGACGTCTATCCATCTATACGTATTTTCGGACGGGAAATACTTCGGCCGCACCGACCCCGTGAATGCAGCGGGCGAAGGGTCGGAGACGCCTGAAAACACCAATGCCCGCATGAAAAAGCGCCGCCCGAAATACACGGGCGGCGCCTGCAAGACGCTGATTTCACGCATCCAACTGAGACCGCCGCGCTCGGACAGAATGAAGCAGCCTGCCCGCACGGTCGCCGTCGCCGGTATCAGTCGTTTTCGCTCTCGATCAACTCGGCGTATGCATCCGGGTCCAGCAGTTCGTCAAGTTCGGACTTGTCGTCGGGACGCACCACGAAGATCCATCCTTCGCCGAACGCATCGTCGTTGATGGTCTCGGGACTGTCATCGAGAGCTTCGTTGACCTGCACCACCTCGCCGTTGACCGGCGAATAAACGTCGGATGCCGCTTTCACGGATTCGACCACGGCACATCCGTTGTCCGGCCCGACGCGCGAACCGACTTCCGGAAGTTCGACATAGACGAGGTCTCCGAGCTGTGCCTGTGCATGGTCGGAAATGCCGACACGTACCAGGCCGTCGTCTTCCAGACGCGCCCACTCGTGGGACTTCATGAATTTCAGGTCGCCGGGAATCTCGCTCATGGGTGGGTCCTGTCGCTTGGTTGGATGTGTAGGGGATTCTAGTGCCAGCCACGGCACGTTTTCGAGTTCAGATGCCTTCGCGAGGCTTGCCGTCACGCACGAATGGATACTTCACCACGCGCACCGGAAGTTCGCGATTGCGGATGATCACGCGAGGCTCGCCGAGTTCGCCGGTCGGCACCCGTGCAAAGGCGATGGCCTTTCCCAGCGTGGGCGAGAAGATGCCCGAGAGGATTTCGCCTTCGCCGGCCTCGGTCCGCACCGTCTGTCCGTGGCGCAGCACGCCCTTTTCATCCAGTACCAGCCCGATCATGCGCCGCTTCACGCCTTCGGCCTTCTGTGCTTCCAACGCGGCCCGACCGATGAAATCGCGACCCTCGTCCAGCGCCACGGTCCAGCCCAGGGCCGCTTCCCAGGGCGTCACGTCCTCGTCCATGTCCTGGCCGTACAGGTTCATGCCCGCCTCCAGGCGCAGCGTGTCGCGCGCGCCCAGGCCTGCCGGCTTCACCCCCGCTTCGAGCAGCGCCTGCCACAGCTGGACGGCATGGTCCGGGTCGACCAGGATTTCGAATCCGTCTTCGCCGGTGTAGCCGGTCCGTGCCACGAACAGCGGCACCCCGTGCAACGCCTGGGCGGCGGCGGCGTGGAACTTGCCCATGTCACGGATGCGCTCGCGGTCGACCTCGGCCAGCAGGCCGATCAGCTTCTCGCGCGCCTGCGGGCCCTGCACCGCGATCATGGCGAAATCGGTGCGCTCGCGGACCTCGACGTCGAAGGCTTCGGCCTGGCGGCGGATCCAGGCCAGGTCCTTCTCGCGCGTGGCGGCGTTGACCACGACGCGGAAGAAGGTCTCGCCCAGGTAGTAGACGATCAGGTCGTCGATCACGCCGCCGCGTTCGTTGAGCATGCAGGTATACAGCGCCTTGCCGTGCTCGGTCAGCTTGTCCACGCTGTTGGCCAGGAGGTGACGCAGGAACTCGCGCACGCGCTCGCCATGCAGGTCGACCACGGTCATGTGCGAGACGTCGAACATGCCGGCATCCTTGCGCACGGCATGGTGCTCCTCGATCTGCGAACCGTAGTTGAGCGGCATGTCCCAGCCACCGAAGTCGACCATGCGTGCGCCCAGCGCGCGATGTGTCTCGTTGAGTACGGTCTTTGCAGTCATGCTCGGCTCGGGAAACGGGTCAGGGGGTGCGCATTATCACCGCCCACCGCCGCCAATTCCAACCGCTGCGGCCCGGATGATGCGGCGGAAGGTCAGGTTCAGACGCGCATCGTGCACGCGGCGGCTGCGCGGCAGCGCATGCCGGTAGTTGCGCTGGGTGTCGCCGGCCATGCGCAACAGGCTGCCGTGCGGCAGCTCCATATCCAGCGTCCTCCGCTGCGCATCGCGACTGCGAAGGCGAAAACGCCTCGACGCACCAAGGCTGATGCTGGCGATGACCGGCTGCGCGCCCAGCTCCGGCTCGTCGTCGCTGTGCCAGCCCATGGCATCGTTGCCGTCGCGATAGAGATTGGCCAGCACGCTGTCGAACCTCGCCCCGCATGCGGCCTCGACGCGTCCACGCAGCCACTCCAGCGCCGGCGTCCACGGGTGCGGCGCGAAACGCGTGCCCGAGTAGCCGTACACCGCATGCGGATCGCCGATCCAGCAACTGAGCCGCGGCGCATCCACGCTGCGCCCGAACAGGCGTAGCCGATGCTGCTCGAAATCGATCTCGGCCATCAGCTTCGCCAGCAACGCATCGGCTTCCTCCGTCGCCAGCCAGCGTGGCCACAGGGTCAGCTCCGCGCCGGGCAGTTCCGGCTGGATGCAGGCGTCGCGGTCATCGAACAACGCGCTGTGCATCATTGCCCTGCCTCAGCCGTCCGCCGGCGGCTCGACCGGATACTCGGGCGCGGCGTCGAGGCTGGCTGCACAGACCTGGGCCAGTTCCAGCAGGCGCAGGTCCGAGCCGCGCGGCCCGACGAATTGCAGGCCCACCGGAAGCCCTTCCGAGGTCCGACCCATCGGGATGCTGACCGCCGGACAGGCGGCCAGACTGGCAAAGCTTGTCAGGTCGGCTTGGTTGGCGGGCACTGGCGCATCCAGGGCGAACGCGGACTGCGGCGTGGTCGGCAGGACCAGGACATCGACCTGGGCGAACAGGCGCCGCATCTTCAACGCCGCCGCATCCAGCACGCGGTCGGCGTTGGCATAGTCGGCGGCACTGCACCGGCTCGCATGCTCGAGCATGGCCCGGAATGCGTCCGAGACCGGATGCCTCGCGTCCTCCAGGTCCGCGGCGAAGGTGCCCAGCATCTCCGATTCCATGAGCAGCAGGCCAGCGCGGCGGGTACGGGCGAAATCCCAGTCGCTGAAATCCACCGGGCGACGTTTTCCAAGCTCGAATGGAAGACAGTCCAGCGCCTTTTCGAAGATGTCCGCCACTTCCGGCTCCACGCCCAGGGCGCGCAGGTCCGGCAACAGTCCGGTGCGCAGGTTGCCCGGCTCCCAGTCCGGCAGGGAGAACGCCACGCGGCGATGCCGCGAACGCGGATCGTCGGCATCGTAGCCGGCCAGCACCTGCAGCAGCACGGTCAGGTCGTCCACGCCGCGCGCCAGAAGGCCGATGGCATCCAGCCGGCGCGCCGCCGGAACCACGCCGCGGGTGGAAATTTCGCCATGCGTGGGCTTGAGCGCGAACAGCCCGCAATAGCTGGCCGGGATGCGGATCGAACCGAGGCTGTCGGTACCAATCGCCACGCTGGCCATCCCCGAGGCCACGGCCGCAGCCGCACCGCCGGAGGATCCTCCCGCAGAGCAATCGACGCGGAACGGGTTGTGCGTGGCGCCGGTGTGCGGGTTGTCGGTCACCGCGCCCAGCGCGCCCTCGTCCATATTGGTCTTGCCCAGCAATACCGCTCCGGCGGCGCGCAGTCGCGACACGACGTGCGCATCGTGCATGGCCTCGCTGTCGTCGCGACCGGGCATGCCCGCACGGGTGGGCCAGCCGGCCATGTCGATGTTGTCCTTGATCGCCACCGGAATGCCGTCCAGCCGACCGATCACGCCCTTCTCGCGCCGCTTGCCGGCACCGACCACCTGGTCCTGCACCAGGGCCGGGCGCACATCGATAAATGCATTGAGCACGGGATTGAGCCTCCCGATGGCTTCCATGCAGGCGTCGGCCAGCTGCTGCGGACTGGTACGGCCGATGGCCAGCCAGTGCAGTTGCTGGCACATGCTGGCGCGACGCAGGTCGCGGGCGACGGGTGAGGCGGATGTGTTCATGCGGCTCCCGGGATTCGAATTCCCTTCAATCTTTTCATGTACGCGCAAATCCGTGCGCGACGCAAGCCATTCCCGGAATTTGCCGCTCGCCCTCCGAATGCGGACAATCGTGCATCCCGACGTGCGCCTTGCGGCACTGCGCACACCCGCATGCCCCAACGTGTCCCAATGGAGCCAGACATGAGCGAACGCGAAACGATGGAATACGACGTCATCACCGTGGGCGCGGGCCCGGCGGGACTGGCGTTCGCCATCCGCCTCAAGCAGCTCAAGCCCGACCTGTCGGTATGCGTGATCGAGAAGGCCTCGACGATCGGCGCGCAGATCCTGTCCGGTGCGGTGATCGAGCCCGAACCGCTGAATGCGCTGTTGCCCGACTGGGGCAAGAACCCGCCGCCGGTCTGCGTGCCGGTCAGCGGCGACGAGCTGTGGATGCTCAAGGATCACGAAAAGGCCCGCAAGCTGCCGACGCCGCCGCAGATGCACAACACGGGCAACTACATCGTCAGCCTGGGCGCGCTGTGCGCGTGGCTGGCACCGCAGGCCGAGGCGCTGGGCGTGGACATCTTCCCGGGCTTTGCCGCCGCCGAGCCCGTGTACAGCGAGGAAGGCGCGGTCGCCGGCGTGCGCATCGGCGACATGGGCGTGGCCCGCGACGGCTCGCACAAGCCCGGCTACACCCAGGGCATCGACATCCTGGCCAAGGTCACGGTCCTGGCCGAGGGCTGCCGCGGCCACCTGTCCAAGCAACTCATCAGGAAGTTCGAACTGGACAGGGACGCCGACCCGCAGACCTACGGCATCGGCATGAAGGAACTGTGGCAGGTGCCCGAGGGCCGGGTCACGCCGGGCAAGGTGGTGCACACGGTCGGCTGGCCGCTGGATCCGAAAACCTACGGCGGCAGCTTCATCTACCACCTGGACGACAACCGCGTGGCGATCGGCTTCGTCGCCGGCCTCGACTACGAGGACCCGGAATTCTCGCCGTTCGAGGCCTTCCAGCAACTCAAGCACCACCCGAAGGTGAAGGCCCTGCTCGAGGGCGGGCAGATCCTGTCCGGCGGCGCGCGCGCCCTGGTCGAGGGCGGCTACCAGTCGCTGCCCAAGGTGGACATGCCCGGTGCCCTGCTGATCGGCGACGCTGCCGGCCTGCTCAACGTGCCCAAGATCAAGGGCACCCACCAGGCGATCCGCTCGGGCATGCTGGCGGCCGAGCACGTGGCCGCGCATGGCGCGTCCGAAGGCTTCGACCGGGTCCTGCGCGATTCGGCCGTGATGGCCGAGCTGAAGAAGGTGCGCAACGTGCGTCCCGGCTTCCACAAGGGCCTGTGGTTCGGCCTGGCCAACGCGGCCTGGGAAACCGTCACCGCCGGCCTGTCGCCGTGGACGCTGACCAACCGTGCCGACTGGTCCTCGCTGAAGAAGGTGGGCGAGTACGAACGTCCGAAGCGCGACTACGTCCAGCGCGACCTGCCGCCGCGCGACCGCCTGGCCAGCGTGTACTTCGCCGCCACCGAGCACGACGAGGACCAGCCGGTGCACCTGAAGGTGGCCGACACCAACGTGTGCATCACCACGTGCGCCGAGGAGTACGACAACCCGTGCACGCGCTTCTGCCCGGCCAACGTCTACGAGATCGTCGAGGACGAGGCCGGCAAGCGGCTGCAGATCAACGCCGCCAACTGCGTGCACTGCAAGACCTGCGACATCAAGGACCCATACCAGATCATCGACTGGGTCACGCCGGAAGGCGGCTCCGGACCCAGCTACAACAACCTGTGACCGGCGCCGACCGGGTGCCCACGGGGGACACCGTCCACGGTGAGCACGCAAGCCGCCCCGCTGCCGCGCAACGTGCGCCTGCTGATCGGCATGCGCGTGGCGCGCAGCATCGGCCAGGGCGCCATGGTCGCCGCCTTCGCGCTGTACCTGCACGCGCTGGGCTGGACCGGCACCGCCATCGGCGCGGTGCTGATGGGCGGACTGCTGGTCGGCAGCGTGCTGACCATGGCGGTCGGTCCGCTCAGCGACCGCGGCCATCGCCGCGCCTTCCTGGTCGTGCTACGACCTGCTGCAGATCGCGGCCGCCGGCACTCGTCGCCATGATCACCGCCACGCCGTGGCTGCTGGTGGCGGCCGCCATCGCCGGCGGCTTCGGCCGCGGCGCCAACGGCGCCGCCGGCCCGTTTTCGCCGATCGAGCACGCGTGGATGTCGATCGAACTGCCCGTGGAGCGCCGCAGCAGCGTGTTCAGCCGCAACATGGCGTTCGGCTTCGGCGGCATGGCCGCCGGCGCGGTGCTGGCCGCGCTGCCGTCCTGGATCATGGGCCACGCGCTTTCCGTGCACGGCTACCGGCTGCTGTTCGTGTTGCCGCTGCTGGGCTCGCTGGCCAGCCTGGCCTTGCTGCTGGCCGCGCGCGAGCCACAACTTCCCGCACCGGAAACGCCGCCCTCGACCCGACCCGGCGAGCAGCGGCAGCAGGAAAACCGCCTGCTGGTACGGCTGTCGCTGGTCAACGCCCTCAACGGCCTGGCCATCGGCCTGACCGGCCCGCTGATCGCCTACTGGTTCGCCCTGAAGTTCCATCGTGACCTGGCCGCCATCGGCCCCGGACTGGCGCTGGGCTTCGTGCTCGGCACCTTCGGCGCCATCCTGGCCAGCCGCATGGCCCGGCGCAGCGGCATCATCCGCACCGTGCTGACGCTGCGCGGCACCGGCCTGCTGCTGCTCGTCGCGATGCCGCTGGTGCCCTGGTTCTGGGTCGCCATGGGGCTGTACATCGTTCGCGGCGCCTGCAACCGCGGCACCATCGGCGTACGCCAGGCGCTGGCCATGAGCCTGACCGGCGCCGAACGCCGCGGCCTGACCAGCAGCGTGCAGAACATCTCGCTGCAGATTCCGCGCGCCATCGGACCGGTGGTCGGCGGCGCGCTGTTCCACGCCGGCTACCTGGCCCTGCCCTTCCTCGCCGGCGCGGCGCTGCAGGGCCTGTACCTTATCCTGTACGTGCGTTTCTTCGGCCGCCATCCGGCAGCGCAGGCGGGCTCCGCTTGAGCGGTACACTGGTGCGATGAATAACCGCTTCACCCCACGGATCCGTGCTGTCGTCTTCCGGACCCTGCGCCTGGGCTTTCGCCTGCTGCCTCTGCGTCAGGGTACGCGCGACCGCTGGCGTCAGCTCTTCCTCGACCGCCACGGCGATCTGGTGCCGGACGGACCGCGAGGGCGCCCCCCCGATTCTACGCAACCGCGCATGCGTGCGGTTCCGGTCCGCCGCGGCGACCCGGCCATCGGCCATGTACCGCATCGGCCCGGTGCGCTGCCCGAGCCGCTCCCGGCGACCCTGGTCGCGTTCTACCTGCCGCAGTTCCATCCGATCCCGGAAAACGATGCCTGGTGGGGAGAAGGCTTTACCGAGTGGACCAACGTCACACGCGCCCTGCCACAGTTCGAGGGGCACGTGCAGCCGCGCCTGCCCGGTGCCCTGGGCTTCTACGACCTGCGGGTGAAGGACACGATGCGCCGGCAGATGCAGCTGGCGCGCGAATACGGCATCGGCGCCTTCTGCTTCTATCACTACTGGTTCGCCGGCAAGACCCTGCTGGAAACCCCGGCCAGACAGTGGCTGGACGATCCGTCTCTGGATTTCCCGATCTGCCTTTGCTGGGCCAACGAGAACTGGTCGCGCCGTTGGGATGGTCGCGCCGACGACATCCTCATCGCCCAGCGACACAGCCCCGAGGACGACCTGGCGTTCATCGCCTCGATCGCGCCCTACCTGCGCGATCCGCGCTTCCTGCGCGTGGACGGCAAGCCGCTGTTGCTGGTCTACCGCACCGGCCTGCTGCCCGATGCGGCAGCCACGGCGGAACGCTGGCGCACATGGTGCCGCGAGCACGGCGTTGGCGAGATCATGCTCGCCTGCGTGCACGGCTTCGAGCGCCCCGACCCACGCACGATCGGCTTTGACGCCGCGGTCGAATTTCCGCCCAACCTGGCCACGCCGCCCAACATCACCGCACACCAGAAACTGATCAACCCCGATTACCACGGCCAGGTCCTGGATTGGCGCAAGATGGCGCACGAAGTCGGCGCGCGGCCAATGCCGGACTACCCCCTGTTCCCCGGCGTGAACCCGGGCTGGGACAACGAACCGCGTCGCAGCGGCCGCGGCCGCGTCTATGCCCACGCCTCGCCGCGCGGCTACCGCGACTGGCTCGAGCGGACGGTCACGCAGCGCGCATCGAAGCTTCAGCCGTCCCAGCGTCTGGTATTCATCAACGCCTGGAACGAATGGGCCGAAGGCGCGGTGCTGGAACCGGATGCGCGCCTGGGCTTCGCCTGGCTGGACGCCACGCGCCGGGCATTGCATTCGGCGACCGGCGACCGTCCTGCCTCCGATCCACGCCCGTGCGCGGTCATCCACGCCTGGTATCCCGAACTGCTCGACGAAATCATCGAGGCCCTGCGCGCCAGCGGTCTCGACTGGCGAATCGTCATCACCACGGCGTACGAATGCGCGCCGGCTGTGCATGAACGCCTGGCCCGCCTGCGCCAGGACGCCGAGGTACGCGCCTTCCCCAACCACGGCCGCGACATCCTGCCGTTCCTGCACATCGCCGACAGCCTGCTCGACGAAGGCGTGGAGACAGTCCTGAAATTGCACACCAAGCGCTCCACACACCGCCACGACGGCGAGCGCTGGCGTCGAGAACTGCTCGATCGACTGCTGGATCCCGCCCGCGCCCGGGTCATCCTCGACGCCTTCGGCAAGGATCCCGACCTGGGACTGGTCGCCGCGGAAGGCCACATCCGGCCGCTACGCGATCACTGGGGCGCCAACCGCACCGCCGTGCAGACCCTGGCCATCCGCTTGGGCATATCCGAGCCCAACGACACGCGTGACCGATTCATCGCCGGCAGCATGTTCTGGCTACGCCTTCCTGCGCTTCGTCCCTTGCTGGATGCCCACCTTGAACCGGATGCATTCGAAGCCGAGCAAGGGCAGGTTGACGGAACACTGGCCCATGCGATCGAACGCTTGTTCTTGCTGGTTGCTCAGGACGCCGGCTTCCGACTTTCCAGTGCCGCCAGCTTGTGCGGCGAACCGGAACCGGACACCGACACACCGTATCCCTACGCCCGCCGCGACCGCCATTGACGCTAGCTGGTGCCGTACAGGTGGGCGTGGCCGGGATCACGCGGCATGCGCACGCGCAATACCAGCCCCGCGGCGATGATCAGCATCGTGCCGGCCAGGCGGATCACGTTCTGCGGGTTGCCGTCCAGTCCGTGGTTATAGAGCAACGGCACGGTGAAGATCTGCGCGATCATCGGAAGCACGATGAACATGTTGAACAGCCCCATGTACACGCCCGACCGCTCGGGCGGGATGGAACTGGCCAGCATCGCGTAGGGGTTGCCCATCATGCTGGCCCAGGCGATGCCGAGGCCGGTCATCGGCAGCAGCATCAGCCAGCGGCTGTGGATCATCGGCAGCCACAGCAAGCCGACGCCGCCGGCGATCAGGCTCAGCGCATGCAGCTTGCGCACGCCCATGCGACGAGCGATAGGCACCATGGCCAGCGCGCTGAGGAAGGCCAGCAGGTTGTAGTAACCGCCGATCTGGCCGGTGATCAGCACCGCCTGGCTGAAGCCGGGCGCATGCGCGTCGGTCGTGCCGTACAGCGTGCGCGACAGCGACAGGGTGATGTATTCCCAGTAGCAGAACATTGCGTACCACTGGAACAGCATCATCAGGGCCAGGCGACGCATGGCCGGCGGCATCTCGCGGATCGCCGCGAAGACCTCCCCCAGCGTGGCGCGAAGCGAACGCGGCGCGGCGCGCATGCGCGCCTCTTCCTCCGGCTCCAGCGGCAGTTCGGGCGTGGTCTTCGCCGACCAGCCCACGGTCGCGATCGACAGCACGCTGCCGATGACGAAGGCGGTGACCACCGCATCGGGAATGCCGTGCGCGTTGGTCTGGCTGGTCTGCATGCCCAGCACGACCAGCAGCGAGGGCGTCAGGTAGGCCAGCGTCTGCGCCAGGCCGGTGAAGGCGCTCTGGGTGAGAAAACCCAGCGCGTGCTGGCTCTCGTCCAGCCGGTCGCTGACGAAGGCACGGTAGGGCTCCATGGTGATGTTGTTGCCGGCATCGAGGATCCACAGCAGGCTCGCCGCCACCCACAGCGCCGGGCTGTAGGGCATGGCCAGCAGGCACAGGCTGCACACGATGGCGCCGATCAAAAAGTACGGCGTGCGCCGACCGAACCGGCTGACCGTGCGGTCGCTCATGGCACCGATGATCGGCTGCACGATCAGGCCGGTCATGGGGCCGGCCAGCCACAGCAGCGGCAGCGTGGCATCGTGTGCGCCCAGGTACTTGTAGATCGGGCTCATGTTGCTCTGCTGCAGGCCAAAGCTGAACTGGATGCCGAGGAAGCCGACATTCATGTTCACGATCTGCCAGAAGCTCATGCGCGGCTTCTTCATGCCTTATCCCCCATCCCGTCCGTCGCGGCCCGCGCACAGACGCCCAACCCCGGCGCACTCATGTGCGACGGCTCCAGTGCATGCCCCAGCCAGGCAGCGTGCCGTCCCCGCGCAGGCCGGCGTGGATCGTGCGCCAGCCCGGATCCGAGACTTCGGCCTGTACTTCCCGGCCACTGAAATTGAACCAGGCTTTCTCGCTGTCGCCGCGCGCGAGCACCAGCAGGGCAGGATCCGCGGCCGGTTCCACGCGCGGCGCGGCCGAATCGCGCAGGGAGAGCCCTGCACGCGCCTCGCGCAAGGCATCGAACAGTGCACGCAGCGCACCTGGAACGCCACGCATCTGTTCGTGCAGTTCCACCCGCAACGGGTCCAGCCGCGGTCGCTGCAACCAGCGGCCGTCCGCGGCCACCAGCGCGGCATCGCGGGGATCGGTGTTGTTGCCCTGTCCCAGTTCGTCGCCCATGTAGATCATCGGCACCGCGCCCATCCAGAAGGACAGACCGTACATCAGGGCCAGGCGCGACAGGGCATCCGGATCCGGTTCGCGCAACGGATCCTCCGGCAGGCCGAGCAGCGTCGCGGTCATCCCGTTGCTGCCGTGTACCACCTCGCCCTCGGCATACTGGAACGGCGCGCCACGGCCGAAACTGTCCGGCGCGCGTCCCTCGATGGTGCGGGCCACCGTACCGATGCGGCTTGCATAGTCACCGCCCGACTTTTCAATGTCCGCCCGCAGCACGCCCCAGACGATGTCGTCGTGGCAGCGCACGTAGGTCATCCAGCCCGTGTCCGGCGGCAGGTCGCGCACGCTCGCCAGCACCTCGCGCACCAGTTCGGCCGAACCCTCGGCCAGGCTGGCCCAGGCCGAGGCCATGAGGCTGCTCTGGTAGGCCAGGTGGCATTCGCGTCCGTGCAAGTTCGTCCTGGCCGAAGTACGGGACCAGCTTTTCGGTCGGCGTGATGGCCTCGGCCTTGAGCAGGCACGCCGGCGCCACCAGCTCGGTCACGGCGCGCAGCGCACCGACCACCTGGTGCACTTCCGGCTCGTTGACGCATGCGGATCCCATGCGCTTCCACAGGTAGGGCACCGAATCGAGACGAAACACCTCCACCCCGTGATTGGCCAGCTCCAGCAGCACATCGGCCATCGACGCGAACACGCGCGGTTCGGCGTAGTTGAGGTCCCACTGGAAGGGATAGAACGTGGTCCAGACCCAGGCCTGCATGGCGTCGACATGGGTGAAATTCCCCGGGGCCACTTCCGGGAACACCTGTCCCAGCGACGCCTCGTACGCCTGAACCTCCTCGCGCGAGTTCAGGACATGGAAGCAGCGACGGGCTTCCGGATCCCCCTGCCGTGCCGCCACGGCCCACGGGTGGTCGTCGGCGACGTGGTTGAGCACGAAATCCGCACACAGGCTGATGCCGGCCTCGCGCAGGCGGGCAGTGAGCGCCCGCAGGTCGTCGATGTCACCCAGCGCCGGCTCGACCTGGTCGAACCGCGAGACCGCGAAACCGCCATCGTTCTCGCCTTCGCGGCTGCGCAGGAACGGCAACAGGTGCAGGTAGCCCACGCCCAGCGTGGACAGGTAGCCGATGCGCTCGCGTACTCCGCGCAGCGTGCCGCCGAACCGGTCCACGTAGGCGCTATAGCCGACCAGGCGATCACGCAGGAACCAGTCCGGCTGGCGTTCCCGTCGGCGGTCGAGTGCCTTCAGGTCGTCCGGGCGCTGCCCGCCGCGGTGACCGAGGCTGCGGCAGAAACCGATGAACCAGCCTTCGAAATCCGGATGCTCGCCGTAGAGCCGCCGCAGGCAGGCCTCGAGCCGGGCACCCGACTTCGCGAAGCGGATCCGGGCCCGCTCCCTCTCGGAAGCGGGCCAGCCGCGCTGGAACGCATGGCTGGCCCGTTCAAACTCCAAACTTTCGGTCACGTCCTGTACTCGTATCCCGTGACCCGGACTCAGAGCTGGTACTGCCAGCTCGCGTACACCGTACGCCCGATGATCGAGCGCGCCGAATTGAGGCCGTTGGACGTGACGCTGACCGGGCTCTGGTCGATCTCGGTCAGACCGATGGTGTTGAACAGGTTGATCACGTGCAGCGAGAGGCTCTGCTTGTCACCCATGTAGTAGTTGGCGAACAGGTTGACCTGGGTGTAGCCGGGCATCACCAGACCGTTGGGATTGGACGCATAGGACTTGGTAGTACCGATGATGTTGGCGCCGATGCCGAACGAGGCCCAATTGAAGCTCGGGCTCACCTGATAGACCCAGGTCGCCTGACGCTGCGGCACGTTGCCCACGTTGGCCGGCGTGATGGCATCGGAGGTAATGCGCGAATGGGTGTAGGTGGCACCGGCGCGCAGCGAGAACGGCCCCTCGTACATGCCGCCTTCCAGTTCCAGGCCGTGCGCCTTGTATTGACGGCTGATCAGCGTGGACACCGTGGAGGTGACATCCTGGTTCTGTTCCTGCGTGGTGGCGTAGAAGCCGGTGGCAAACAGGCTGTAGTGGTCGGTGCTCCACTTGATACCGCCTTCGTACTGCTTGACCACGTTGACGGCCACGCCCTTGACGGCGTTTCCGCTGGCCTCGATCCCGCCGCCGAACAGCAGGCGGTCGGCGTTGAAGCGCGCGCCCTTGCTGGCACGTGCAAACGCGGCCAGGGAGGGCGAGAAGCTGTAGTTGGCGCCCAGCGAATACTCCAGGTTGCTCTGCGTGTAGTTGACCGGCATGGACGCGTTGTTGTTGACCACCGGCACCGTCTGCTCGGGCACCTCGATCACGCCGTCACGATTGACATCCATCGCGGTGGTGGCCGTGTGACCGGCATAGGTGCCGTTCGCACGCATGTGGTCGAAACGCAAGCCGCCATCGAAGCGCCAGTTGCCCACATGCCAGCTGCCCGTCACGTAGGGCGAGTTCGTGACGTACTTGACGTCATACGAACGCACGCAGCAGTTGCCCCAGTAGGGCGTGCCGTAGGCCACCAGTCCCTGCTCGGTCACCGGCTGGCCACTGGCGTTGTAGACATCCAGCAGGGCTGAATTGTGCCCCTGGGCCGTCTGCAGGTAGGTGTTCCAGTGCCAGTCCTGGACGATGTTCTGCTTGGAGTGGTAGAAGCCGAACAGCAGGTCGAAGCTGCCGCTACTGGTATCGAATTTCTTGCTCAGGGTCAGCTTGTTGGTCATGTTGTCCATGTTCGGCAGACTGACGTTGAACAGGTGCGTGCGCACGGCCAGGCCATTGCCGCCCACCTGGCTGGCGCTCACCGCCTGGCCGGCCATCGGGCCCGTCGCATAGGCCAGCGTCGCGCCGGCACCGCCGATCTCCTGGGCCAGCGCCGAGGCGGTGTTGACCTCGGCCGGATACTGGCCGGTGAAAGTGCCCGAGTTGGACGCCACGCGGAACTGCTCGTGCAGCTTCCAGTCGCCGGCCAGGGTGAACTTGCCTTCGCCACCGAAGGCGCGGACCTTCGAGTGGTAGCCGTCGGCAATGTTGGTCACCATCGGGTTGCCCGAGGCATTGACCGCAAGATCGCGCAGGAAGTACGGCGACTGCAGGGCGCCATGCTGGACGTTGAAACCGGGAAGCGAGCGCACGGTGGGATTGGAATTGCTGCCGGTGATCGACACCGGCACCGGCAGGAACGCCGGGTTGCGGTTGTCCATGTACTGGAAGCTGGCGCGCACGAAGCCGCCGTCGATGTCATGGGTCAGGTTGCCCATGATCTGGCCACCGGACACCGCCGTGTAGCCGAGCCGCTTGGCGCTTTCGCCCGAATGCCAGAATCCGCCCACGTGGAAGCGCGTGGTGGACGAGATGGGCTGTCCGTAATCGAAATCCAGGCGCTTGAGGTCGTAGCCGAACCCGGTGGTCAGACGGATGCTGCCCTCCTTGTAGCGGCCGGTCTTGGTGATGAAGTTGATGACCGCACCGGGCGCATTGCTGGCGTAGATCGAGGACGCACCGCCGCGCACCACCTCGACACGCTTGATGTTGTTGTCCGGGGCCATGAAGGTGTCCGGCGTGGCGAAGGCGATATCGCCGAACTCCAGCACCGGCATGCCGTCGATCTGGTACTGCACGAATTTCGCTCCGCCCGAGGCCTCGGGCAGGCCGCGCACCGAGATGTTGGCGTTACCGGCACCGCCGGAAGCTTCGGCGCGAATACCGGGGATGTTGCGCAGGAGGTCGGCGGTGTCGCGGGCGCCGGTGTTCCGGATCTGGTCACCATCGAGCGAGCTTACCGAGATGCTGGTGTTCATCTTCGTGGTGGCCCCGGGCGTGGCCGTGACCACGGTCGCCTGCAGGTTCACCGGATTGGACTTTTCGCCCTTCTTCTGACCCTGACTGGCGGAAGATGCCTGGGCGGACGACCCGTCCTGTGCCTGACCATGTGCCGCGTGTACCGGCTGTGCGGCCGTGGCCATGCCGGCCAGCCCCAGGCTGACGGCCATCGCGATCAAGCTCATGCGCAACGTGTGCTGTTTCATGGTGTATCCCCCGAATCATTCGTGGCGGCACGAAAGCATCGTGCCGGGTGTTGTCGGTACGCACCGGATCCGCGGGGGCGCCAGTTTCGTGGCGTCTCGCGAGCTGCCGGCGAGAAAGTGCATTTACCCTAGGTGGCAATGCAATCGATTGCAAATTGCACTGCAACATTTTTCATGCTAGCCACATTTAACCCATACTTTCATCGGGTTATATAAATGCAATCGTTATCATCAAAGGCTCGGGAACTCGACCGAAAGGACAAAACCCGTGCGTCTACGGCAGAATTTTCAGCGATCGCGACGGCTGCTGGCCCGCACGACAAGGCGCGCAGGCAGGATGTGCATGTCCGGGGTCCCGCCCTGGAGCTGGTCGATCAGTGCCTTCACCAGCAGTCGCCCGCCTTCGTTCAAGGGCTGGCTCACGCTGCTGAGCGGCGGACTGAAATGGGCGGCCAGTTCGACGTCGTCGTAGCCGACGACCGGCACCTCGCCGGGCACGCTGCGGCCGTTCTCGCGCAGGGCGGCAATGGCCGACATGGCCAGCAGGTCGCTGGTCGCGAACACGGCATCGAAGTCCACCCCCCTGGCCAGGGCCGAGCGCACGGCCTCGCCGCCGGCTCCGGGCAGGAACGGCACGCCGATGTCGAGCGCCGCGGGGCGCTTCACGCCATGTCGGCGATGGGCGGTCAGGAAGCCCCGGTAGCGTTGCGCCACCTCGGGCATGTCGCGATCGCCCAGGAACAGGATGCGCCGGCAGCCCTGCGTCAGCAGGTGCTCCCCGACCAGCTCGCCGCCATGCACGTTGTCGCCACCGACCACGGCATATCGCTGATGCGGCAGTTTCGCGCCCCAGACCACCAGCGGCACCTGGCGCGCAGCCATGGCATTGAGCTGGTCGTGATGGCGCCACTGGCCGATCAGGATCACCCCGCCCACGCGACCGGCATCGACCAGCGTGGCCGCGTCGTCCAGGTGGCCGGCATCCAGGCGCACCAGCAGCATCTCGTAGCCGCGCTCGGTCAAGGCGTCGGCCAGGCTGCCGATCATGCCGTGGAAGAACGGATCGGCGAAGCTCTGCCGGGCATCCGGTTCGTAGGGCACCACCACGGCGATGGTCCGGTTGATGCCCGAACGCAGGCTGGTGGCCGCACTGTTGACCGTGTAGTTGTGTTCCCGGGCCAGCGCCTGGATTCGCTCGCGGGTCCGCGCCGATACCAGGTCGCTGCCCTGCAGGGCCCGCGAAACCGTGGAGGTGGACACTCCGGCCAGCCGGGCCAGGTCGGTCATCTGCAATCGGCTCGGGCGACCCGTTCGGGCCCCTTCCTTGTTGTCAGTTTCCTTGTCGCGATCCACCAATGCCTATGCCTCCCGTGCCGCCGGTCCCGCAAGCGGACCAGCTTTCGATCATGGCCACGCACGGCTTATACCGCAAGCCGCCCCGAACCGACTCGGCCCGGACCCCGCGCTCGGGTTAGAATAAGCGT
Organism: uncultured Gammaproteobacteria bacterium; assembly: GCA_963817755.1. GTDB lineage: Bacteria > Pseudomonadota > Gammaproteobacteria > Xanthomonadales > Rhodanobacteraceae > Oleiagrimonas. The sequence goes on along the minus strand of CAWFPB010000002.1, from coordinate 514,993 downwards.
TTGATTCATGGCGACCACGGCACCGTGGCGCCCGCAGACACTGGAATAGGAACCGCTGATGAAGATCCTGGTCGGTTACAAGCGCGTCGTGGACTACAACGTGCGCGTGCAGGTCAAGCCGGACGGCTCCGGCGTCGCCACCGACGGCGTGAAGCTGTCGGCCAACCCGTTCGACGACATCGCCCTGGAAGAGGCCCTGCGCCTGCGCGAGCAGGGCGTGGCCGAGGAAGTGGTCATCGTCGGCATCGGCCCGTCGGACCTGACTGCGCACCTGCGCAACGGCCTGGCCATGGGCGCCAACCGCGCCATCCACGTCACCACCGACGGCGCGCCGCAGCCGCTGACCGCCGCGCGCACCTTCCTGAAGCTGATCGAGACCGAGTCGCCGGACCTGGTGATCCTGGGCAAGCAGGCCATCGACGACGACGCCAACCAGACCGGCCAGATGCTGGCCGCGCTGTGGGACCGCCCGCAGGCCACCTTCGCCAGCGAGCTGGCCATCGTCGACGGCAAGGCCACCGTGACCCGCGAGGTCGACGCCGGCCTGGAAACCATCGAGGCCGAATTGCCGGCCGTGGTCACCACCGACCTGCGCCTGAACGAGCCGCGCTTCATCAAGCTGCCGGACATCATGAAGGCCAAGTCCAAGCCCATCGATGTCATCGATTTCGACAGCCTGGGCGTGGACAGCGGCGATCACCTGACGACCACGAACTTCGCCCCGCCGCCCAAGCGCGAGAAGGGCGAGATGGTCGAGGACGCCGCCGCGCTGGTCGCCGCCCTGAAGCAGAAGGGTCTGCTGTAATCCATCGCATCCCGCCCCGGCCGCCGGCCGCGCATCGCGCCGCTCGCCCGGGCGAACCAAGACAGAACCGAGGACATCCAACATGAGCAAGATCCTGGTCATCGCCGAACATCTGCAAGGCAAGCTCAACGGCGCCACTGCGCGCGCCGTCTCTGCCGCGAGCGCGGTCGGCGCCGAGGCCGTCGACGTGCTGGTCCTGGCCGACACGCCCGACGCCATCGCCGCCGAGGCCGCCAAGATCGAGGGCGTCAGCCGCGTGCTGACCGTGGCCCGCGCGGAGAACGCCCACACCCTGGCCGCCACCGCGGCGCCGCAGATCGCCAAGGCGGCCGAGGGCTACAGCCACGTGTTCGCCGCCTCCACCACCACCGGCAAGGACCTCATGCCGCGCGTGGCCGCGCTGCTGGGCGTGGCCCAGGTCAGCGACGTGATGACGGTGGAAGGCCCGCACACCTTCACCCGCCCGATCTACGCCGGTAACGCCATCGTCACCGTCGAGGCCCCGGCCGACCGCACCGTGGTCGCGACCATCCGCTCGGCCTCGTGGAAGGCCGCCGTCAGCGGCGACAGCACCGCGCCGGTCGAGGCGCTGGCGCTGGACGTGGAATTGCCCACGCACACCCGCTTCGTGGAACTGAAGCAGGACAAGAGCGACCGCCCCGACCTGCAGAGCGCCCCGCGCGTGATCTCCGGCGGCCGCGGCGTCGGCTCGAAGGAGAATTTCCAGATCGTCTACAAGCTGGCCGAGAAGATGAACGCCGCCGTCGGCGCCTCGCGCGCCGCGGTCGACGCCGGCTACGTGCCCAACGACATGCAGGTCGGCCAGACCGGCAAGATCATCGCGCCGGAGCTGTACATGGCCTTCGGCATCTCCGGCGCCATCCAGCACCTGACCGGCATCAAGGACGCCGGCACCATCGTCGCCATCAACAAGGACGCCGACGCGCCGATCTTCGAGATCGCCGACATCGGCCTGGTCGGCGACCTGTTCAAGGTGATCCCGGAGATCGAGGCGGCGCTGGGCTGATTCGCCAACACCCGCCAGCGAAGACCGCCGGGGACGGCGGTCTTTTCATTTTAATCAATGTCTTGTGCGTGACCCTTCCGTATTTGGGACTTATGGGTTATCGATGCCCGAAGCCCCTGCTGCTATCGTTGCGGCTCGGGGAGCTCGCGCGTGAACGAGGACGTCCACCTGATGAATCTGCCGATCTGGGAACCCAGCCAGGAACGCATCGACCGCGCCAACATGAACCGTTTCGTCCGGTTCGTGCGTGAGGAAACGGGCAACGAGGACATCCAGCGCTACGCGCCGCTGTACGACTTCTCGATCCGTTCGCCGGAGAAGTTCTGGCCGCTGGTGTGGGAATTCTGCGGCATCCGCGCCAGCGGGCAGTTCGAACCGGTGATCGAAAACCCGGAGCAGATGCCGGGCGCGCGCTTCTATCCCAACGTCAAGCTGAACTTCGCGCAGAACCTGCTGCGCTTTCGCGACGACAAGCCGGCGCTGATCTTCCGCAACGAGTGGGGCCACCAGCGCCAGTACAGCTATGCCGAGCTGCACGCCGAGGTCGGCCGCATGGCGCATGCGCTCAAGCAGGCGGGGGTCACGGCTCGGCGACCGCGTTGCCGGCTTCCTGCCCAACCTGCCCGAGACCGTGATCGCCATGCTGGCGGCCACTTCGCTGGGCGCCACCTGGTCCTCGTGCTCCCCCGACTTCGGCATCGACGGCGTGGTCGACCGCTTCGGCCAGATCGAGCCCAAGGTGCTTTTCTGCGCCGATGCCTACCCCTACGGCGGCAAGACGCTTCGACTGCCTGGACAAGGTCCGCGGCGTGCTCGACAAGATCGACTCGATCGAAAAGCTGGTGGTCATCCCCTACTCCGGCGAGACGCCGGACCTGTCCGGCCTGCGCAATGCCGTGACCTGGCCGGAGTTCGCCGGCGAGCGACGAGCATGCGCTGGAGTTCGTGCCCACCGACTTCAACCACCCGCTGTACGTGATGTATTCGTCCGGCACCACCGGCGTGCCCAAGTGCATCGTGCACGGCGCCGGCGGCACGCTGCTGCAGCACCTGAAGGAACTGGTCCTGCACACCGACCTCAAGCGCGAGGACCGGATCTTCTACTACACCACCTGCGGCTGGATGATGTGGAACTGGCTGGTCTCCAGCCTGGCCGTGGGCGCGGCCGTGGTGCTGTACGACGGCTCGCCCTTCCATCCCGGACGGCAACGCACTGTGGGACCTGGCCGACGAGGTCGGCATCAGCATCTTCGGCACCAGCGCCAAGTGGATCGCGGCCATCGAGAAGGCCGGCGTCAAGCCGCGCGAGACGCACAAGCTGACCGCGCTCAAGACCATCCTCTCCACCGGCTCGCCGCTGGCCGCCGGAAAGCTTCGACTACGTCTACCGCGACGTGAAGGAACGCGTGCTGCTGGCCTCGATCTCCGGCGGCACCGACATCATCTCCTGCTTTGCGCTGGGCAACCCGCTGCTGCCGGTCTACCGCGGCGAGCTGCAGTGCCGCGGCCTGGGCATGGCGGTCGAGGCGCTGGACGACGACGGCAAGCCGGTGCGCGGCGAACCGGGCGAGCTGTCTGCCTGCAGCCCTTCCCGTCGATGCCGGTCGGCTTCTGGAACGACCCGGACGGCGAGAAATACCGCAAGGCCTACTTCGACAAGGTGCCCAACGTCTGGAGCCACGGCGACTACGTGCGAGATCACCGAGCACGGCGGCGTGATCATCTACGGCCGCTCCGACGCCACCCTGAACCCCGGCGGCGTGCGCATCGGCACGGCCGAGATCTACCGCCAGGTCGAGCAGGTCGAGGAAGTGCTCGACTGCGTCGCCGTGGGCCAGCAATGGGACGACGACGAGCGCGTGATCCTGTTCGTGAAACTGCGCGAGGGCGTCGAACTGGACGATGCGCTGCGCGATCGCATCCGCAAGCAGATCCGCGCCAACACCACGCCGCGGCACGTGCCGGCGAAGATCCTCCAGGTCGGCGACATCCCGCGTACCATCTCGGGAAAGATCTCGGAACTGGCCGTACGCGCAGTGATCCATGGCAAGAACGTCAAGAACACCGACGCGCTGGCCAATCCCGAAGCGCTGAAATTGTTCCGAAACCGGGCCGAACTCGGGGAAGATTGACTCGCCAGGCTCCCTGTCGAGGCGTGTATGGCACTTGTTCCCCTCATGCAGGCACTCGTCGACCGGCGCGCCCGAGACCGCGAGGCGTGCGCGGGCCTAAAGTCCTGGCTCCGGAAAAGTCAGACTGCCGGGAAAGACGGACCCGGCCCCTCGCCGTCAAACTGTCGCGCCGGCTGGATCGACCATGTGTCCGCCCCGAGCGGACGCATGCGGCACATCCGGGAACCGGTATCAAAATCCGCAAGCGGTACCGCGTGAAACGGCATGCTGTGCGATCATGGGGACTTTCCGGGCATGGATCTTGAGGGCGGGACCGACATACCCGGTCACCGCCCTGATCGATGCCATGGGCCTTGCATACGGGGCAAGGCGCTCATTCGACCACGGGACACGAACATGACATCCAGGCCCGATATCAGCGTGGTGATTCCGGTCTACCGCAGCAAGGCGACGCTGGACACCCTGTACGAACGCATCCGGCACGTCCTGGACGAGAATGCCGCGGAATGGGAAATCGTCCTCGTCGACGATGCGAGCAACGACGGCACCTTCCAGCACATGCTCGGACTCCATGAACGGGATCCCCGGGTCAAGGTGGTTCGCTTCGCCTGCAACATGGGACAGCATCAGGCCACACTATGCGGCCTGCAACGCGCAAAGGGTCGTTATGTGTTCACCCTGGACGACGACCTGCAGAACCCCCCCGAGGAGATCCCCCGTTTCATCGAGAAGATGAACGAAGGCTACGACCTCGTCATCGGCAAGATCGTCACCACGAAGAAGCACAGCGCACCTCGAAATCTGTCCAGCAGGATCGTCCAGTGGCTGGTTTCCAGGATCCTCGGAAAACCAAGAGATCTTTATCTTTCGAGCTATCGATGCATGAGCCGGAGGGTGGCCCAGAGCATGGGTACCTTCAAGGGTGTTCACGCTTACCTTCCGGCGCTCATATTTTCCTCCGTACCCATCGATCGCATTGCCAATCTCGATGTCACCCACGACGAGCGTGCCCACGGACGCAGTACCTATACACTGAGGCGCATGATCAAGTTGGCATCCTTTCTGCTGATCAACCACTCCTATCTGCCGCTGCGCTTCATGGTCGGCTGGGGCATGGTATTGAGCTTGGCGTCCCTGATGTATGCCGCAGGAACAGTCGCCTATGTGCTGCTGGGCGGTCATCTGGTCACGGGCTGGCCTTCATTGGCCGTGCTCATTTCCTTCCTTTGCGGCAACATCCTGCTGTTCATGGGTATCGTCGGCGAATATGTGGGAAGACTTGTCGAAGAACAGTCACGTCCACGCCAATTCCCCATCTTCGAGGCGCATGACTGATTCGTAATTCCGGCAGGGGAACCTCTCGATGTGTAGACGTGCTGCTACATGGACGACAAGGAAGATTTAACGAAGACATGGAAAACCATGGTCGCAAACGGGATGGAAAGACGATGAATCCAGGCTGGGCGTCCGGTATCGCCGGCATGCTGAACGAACTCGAAGACCGGCTCCGGGTCGTGGGCATCCGCAACAGCGACAGGCTGGAGGAAGCCTGCCAGACCGGTTTCGTGTGGACCCGCCGGCCGGGTGTCGTGTGCCTGGCGGTCAATCGCCACTACTTCCGCCTTGCAAGCGGCAACCCGGATGTGGCCGTGATCATCGCCCCGCCGGAGGTCGTCGAGCGCGAAGCCGAACAGGACAAGGCGGTCGTCGCCACGACCGATCCGGAAGGGCTATACCACTACCTGCACATGGCGCAGGCGTTCGAAGACGCCAGCACCGGACCCCGAATCCACGACACTGCCGAGATTCATGACTCGGCCGTATTGTGCGGCCAGGTCACGGTGGAGGAAGGCGTCCACATCGGCCCCCGTGCCGTGATCGACGGACCGATCCACATCGCACGCGGCGTCGTCATCGAATCTGGCGCGATCGTCGGTTGTGAAGGGCTGTACGCCAAGACCGTTCTGGGCAAGCGATGTCACATTCCGCATTTCGGCGGCATCGAAATCGGCGAAAACGCGTATATCTATGCCGGAGCGATCCTTGTCCGCTCCGCGATCCGTAGCGAATGCACACGGATCGGAAAGCGCGCCCATATCGGCATACGGAGCACCATAGGACATGACGCGATGATCGATGACGAGGTCACCATATCCAGCAACGTGCTGGTCGCCGGGAGGGCCCGTATTGGGGCCAGGGCATGGATAGGCGCCTCGGCAACGATTTCAAACTCGATCGCGATTGGCGAAGACTCAAAGGTCCGCATCGGAGCCGTCGTCGTCCGGGATGTACCTGCAGGTTCAGACGTGTCGGGAAATCTGGCTCTCGATCACAAGAAAGTCATGCGCAAATACATGAATGAGGTCCGCTGTGAACATTGAGCGCCATTTCCAGTTCCGTGGAGACCGCAAGTATCTCCAGAGTGCATCGCTCTTCGACGACTTGATCGTGTTGCGAGGCCGTCAGGCCGAGAACATCGATTTCAAGTTCCATCGCAAGACAGGCAATCAGGTCATCTACGCGACTGACCGGCCTGAAGATGAGCAAGCTCTCGTCGCCGAATGGAAGGATGCAAGTGAGCGCATCTTCATCATCGAAAGCGATAAACCGATCACCAGCGCACTTCCATACGATGAACCGGCTCTGGTGAGTCGATTTGCTCTCGACCTTCAAGCACGCGAAATCGATATCCCCGCCGATATCGGCTCTTTTTCGCGCATGGAATCCTTGGTGGCCGGATTCAAGAACCTGCTTCAATCGGTCTACCCAGATGTAGTGCAAAAATATGTATTCGTACGTATCCGGCTCAAGAAGCTTCCCCAGGAAGGTTTGACCATCCGCTACAGCAGGGACATCGGCGAGTTTTTCCAAGGCGATATCCGCTCCGGGAACGAGCCGCTCGGACAGATCTTCTTCGGAGTGTGGAAATGATCGGCATCAAGGCGATAGGCACGTTCGTCGCTCCCGGGCAGATGTCGAACCTCGACCGCAGCGAGCGGGCCGGCAAGGACGAGTCGTTCATCCGCGACAAGATCGGGTTCGAGTCCGTCGCCAGGAAGTCGGCGGACATGGAGACCTCCGACCTGTGCGTCGCCGCCTATGAAGACCTTGCCGGGCAGCCCGGATTCGACCCGTCTGCCGTCGACTGCCTGATCGTCTGCACCCAGAATCCCGATGCGCACGGCCTCCCGCATACCTCGGCGGTCGTGCACAAGAAGCTCGGGCTCGGTCACGACGTCGCCTGCTTCGACATCTCTCTCGGATGCTCCGGATACGTCTACGGCCTGGCGACCATCACCGCCTTCATGCAGGCCCAGAACCTGCAGAATGGCCTTCTGTTCACGGCCGACCCCTACTCCAAGATCATCGACCCGGAAGACTGGGATACCGAACTCCTGTTCGGGGATGCCGCAACAGTCACCTGGCTGGGCACGGACCCCCTGTACCGGTGCCGTCCGGCCATGTTCGGAACCAACGGATCCCTGGGACATTCGATCGAGGTCGCCGAACGCGGCGGTTCGCTGCGCATGCTGGGAAGCAACGTCTTCAAGTTCAGCATGACGGCGGTGCCGGCACAGATCGACCGGTATCTGGCGCGGGAATCCCTGGACATCGGAGACATCGACGAATTCCTGTTCCACCAGGGAAGTCGGTTCATCGTCGAAAACCTGGCCAAGCGCATGAAACTGCCCGCTGACAAGGCCCCGTTCGAGGCGGGAAACACCGGCAACACCGTATCATCCTCTTTGCCGTTGATGCTGCAACGACGCCTGCAATCCCCTCCACCGCGCATCCTGATGAGCGGCTTCGGAGTCGGCCTCTCGTGGGCGACAATGGTCATCGAGAAAACTGAAAGTTCAGAGGACTGAAATGATCAGCAAAGAAGAATTCCGCAACGCCTGCATCGAGAGCATCAAGCAGGTAAAGGATGTCGAGGAAGTCGATATCGCCAATGACGAGGACTTTTCCAACGCCGGACTCGACTCGCTCGACAGCATGGACCTTGTCCTTCAGGTCGAATCCCAAACCGGCCTCGATTTCGGCGAGCTGGATCCCGCCGAAGTGAACACCATCGACAAGTTCTACGCCAAGGCCCAGGAGCTGTTCGGCGACCGTAGGCTCTCCGGCCATCCATACGAACCGGGGCCTCGCGTGAATCGATCGGCCCCCGGCCATGTGGACGCCTCCGACACCGCAACCGTTCTCGCTCGCCCCATGCATCGATCCACGACAACAACCTCTACGAAGCGGACTGCTGCTGGCTCTGGTCCGATCAATATCGCCATGCAGCTGGTCAACGCTTCCATGATCAAATACGCCGCCGTCTGCTTCATGACCACCGCGGCCTCGTCGTCCTGCTCCTGTCTGTCTGATCGCGCTCAGTTTCGGACGGTTTGTCGTCTGGGGCGCCATGCACAAGCGATTTCCGGTCAGCGTCGCCTATCCGGCCACGGCCCTGTTTTTCCCTGCGTGGTGACGCTTGCCTACATATACGGCGAACCCGTATCCGCGCCGCAGGCATGGGAGCAGTCGCTGTTTCCCTGGGCGTACTCCTTCTTCTGAGCCCCTCGGGCTGTCCGGGGCACGGGAACGTGACTGGCTATCTTTTTCTCGCCCTGAGCGTTTGCTCACCACCTTCGGTCAGCTGAGCTACAAGCAGTTCTACGTCTCGCACCATCGAATCTTCCATCTGGTGGCGTATCGCTGTTCTGCATGGCAGTGCCGTTTACTTTTTTGCCGTGCGCCAGCTGGGCATCGGTCGCGTCTACATCGGCTCCGCCGCGTCCTACGTACTGACGCCCATCCTCGGCACTAGCATTTTCCGGGAACATATTGGCACGCGCCAATGGGGCGCCCTGGCGCTGATCACGGCCGGCGTGATTGTCTACAACGTGTTGGCAACCACGGTGCCCATGAAAATCCCCTTCAACAAACCCTACATGACCGGAAAAGAACTGAGCTTCATCGAAGAAGCCCATGATCAAGGCCATCTTGCCGGCGATGGCATGTTCACGCGACGCTGCCACGAATGGCTGGAGCAGCAACCGGATGCGAGAAGGCCTGCTGACGCATTCCTGTACCGCAGCACTGGAAATGTCCGCGCTGCTGCTGGACCTTAAACCGGGCGACGAAGTCATCATGCCTTCGTTCACCTTCGTCTCCACCGCCAACGCCTTTGTTCTACGCGGAGCGACACCGGTATTCGTGGACATCCGCAAGGACACCATGAACATCGACGAGACACGTCGAGGAGGCAATCACGTCGCGAACCAAGGCCATCTGCGTCGTGCATTACGCTGGCGTAGGGTGCGAGATGGACACCATCCTCGAGGTCGCAAAACGGCATGGTCTTGCAGTCGTCGAGGACGCGGCGCAGGGCATCATGTCCTCCTATCGAGGCAAGCCGCTTGGCAGTTTCGGTGTATTTGGCACGCTGAGTTTCCACGAGACGAAGAACGTCATCTCTGGAGAGGGTGGCGCGCTCCTCGTCAACGATGAACGTACATCGAGCGTGCCGAGATTATTCGCGAAAAAGGTACGAATCGGAGCAAATTCTTCCGCGGTCAGATCGACAAGTACACGTGGGTCGATGCTGGATCATCGTACCTGCCCAGCGAGCTGACCGCCGCCTTCCTGGCCGCTCAGCTGGAAGAGGCCCGCTCCATCACTGATCGCCGACTCGCACTGTGGGAGCGCTACTACGAGTGGGCAGGTCCACGTGCAAGCGGGTATCGTGCAGCGTCCGTTCGTCCCCAAGCATTGTGTACACAACGCGCACATGTTCTACCTGGTCCTCCCCGGCCTCGAGAGCCGAACGCGGTTCATCGGTTCGCTGAGGCAGCATGACATCCTTACCGTGTTCCATTATGTCCCGCTTCATGCTTCGCCGGCAGGTCAGCGCCATTGCCGGACACACGGATCCATGCAGGTCACCGACGACGTCAGTGGGCGACTCGTGCGAATGCCTCTGTGGATCGGACTCGACGAGCATCTCCCGCGTATCCTCGAGACCGCTGACTCGTTTTTCCGGAAGAACCGATGACATCCAACACCGCCCTGTGATCAACGGTAAGAACCCATGGCCCTCGTCTTCAATCGCGAATGGGTCCTGCGGCGAGCTGTCGCGAAGGCCCGACACGGCCTGGATGGACTCATTGAAGTGCCCGATACCCTGGCCTGGCTGGTGCTCATGGTCCTGGCAGCCAATGCGCTGGCTTTCATCGTCGCGTTCAGCAATCCCGTCATACAGTCCGATGCATGGTTTTTCCTGGATGCGTTCGTTCGCAAGGCATTGGACGGCAGCTGCACCTGGGGGACTTCTTTGTCCAGCGTGGCGGCATGGATCACGCGCAACCGCTTCGCAAATTGATCCTCCTGATCGAACTGAATCACTTCGATCTCGATTTCCGATTTGAAGCTGTCGCAGGCTGGATCGGCGCCATAGGAATCATCATGATCCTGCGACGCCTGGTCTTCTGGCACGAATCACCCGATCGCACTGCAAGGGGCGTGCGCGTATGGATCCTGGCCGCCCTGTGCCTGGCACTCTTCTCGATGAACAGCTACACGGTCTGGACATGGCCCTTGATGACGGGGAGTTTTACCTCTTTCGTGCTCATGTTCGCGACCATCCTGTGCCTTTGGCAGTGGCTCGCACTCGGACGCCCGGCATGGTTGATCATCAGTGCCATCGCATTTGATTTTGCAGCCGACGACACCGCGATCCTCGCAAATATCGCGTGCTTGCTGGCACTCGCGATCGTTGCATGGCAACACCGCACGTGGAGGAAAAGAGCCCTGGCAGGGGCGGGCATGCTCATTGCCAGCCTGATCATCGTTCGTATCAGCTATGGCCTTCTTTTCACGCCACCCGTTCGCTCATTGATGCCATTCGGAACGCGTCTGGCACATCTCTGGTCCGCGTTCACCGACGGGGGGTGGTGGAAATGGCCAATCATTCCGCTGGCCTCATCCGTGGCCCAGATTCATTCCCTGCGGACCTTCGTCGGCCATCATGCCGGCTCCGTGCAGGTAGCGATCGGCCTGATCCTGCTTGCCTTCCATGCCTGGTTCTGGTGGCGCGTACTTTGGAAACGGCCCGCCATGACCGCGCCGGCCTTCGCTGCGATCGTGGTCATGCTGGTTTTCTATGCCATGCTCGCAGGCATTGTCTACGGACGTGTTTCGACCTTCGGCAACAACTATCTCCACCAACCAAGATACGTCCTTCTCTACAGCTTCAATCTTGTCGCGCTGTTTTTGATGAGTGCCGCTTGCAACTGGGACGAGAAGCGAACGGGCAAGGTTGCGTCTGTTCCGCTGGTCGCCACCATTGCCCTCTTCGCTTGCTGGCAGGCCCCGCTCGTCAAGAGTGCCTGGCAAACCGGGCCCTACATCAAGGCTTACCAGCAGAGGATGGCATGGCAGATCGGCCAGCTGGCACGCAACCCGGCGGTGGTTCCGGCGCATTGCCTGCCGCAACTGGTGGTCTGCAGATATCCGGCCAGGAAGCGGGCCGAGCTGATTGAACTCCTGGAATCGCACAAATTGAATGTGTTTTCCGCGAGATTCCAGCGCTCCAACCGACTCCACCCCGACCACCCTCCGCAATAGTCATACGGTGTTCAGGCCCTGCCCGACCTGCGCTTGTTCCGCCCCATTCACCGTAACCATCTATCGAAACCCGGCGTGCGTTCCGGGGTTCATCCAGGCCTTGTTGCCCGGACCCATGCTGCTGTGCAGCATGCAAAGACCGGGCGCTTGCCGGTTGCCGCGGACACTTGCACGCAATGTTCAATATCGCCATCATCACCACTTTCGTGAGACCAGAATTCCATCCGGACGGGCCGCTTCCCGACCCGATGGCTTCAAAGCAGGAATGCATCGACCATGACTTGCAAGAAAGAGGATTGGCCGGGAGTAGCTTGGAGCTTTCCCGTAGCGTACGTGACTGCGTCCACCTTCTGTAAAGGACGTGACAATGCGCAGGGTCTTGTCTGAAGCGCTCACCGAGCTGCGGGCCATTCCCCGGATGTGGCGCGTCTGGATGGCGCTCGCCCGGGAAGACATCGGGGACCAGCACAAGCGCACGCGGCTGGGGCCGATCTGGCTGCTCATCAACTACCTCATCTTCGCCGGCACGATCATCTTCCTCTTCCAGGGCGGTGGAGCCCGGGCAAGCAACTACGCTGCCTATGTGTCGATCGGGCTTCTGACATGGTTCTACATGATGGAAGCCATCACGCTTAGCGTGACCCTATTCGTGCGTGAAGAGAGCTTCATCAAGGGCACCAAGTTGCCGTTGACCACCTATGTCATGCGGCTCGGGACGCAATCGGTCATCCGCTCGGCCTACGCACTCGTCGGTTGTCTTGCCCTTCTGTGGTTGAACGGCGTCACACCGACCATTGCCTGGGCATGGTCCGGCGTTGGCATCGCGCTCCTGCTGGCAGTGACGCCGGCGGCCATCACCTCCTGCGCTTTCCTGGGCGCATTCTTCCCGGACAGCCAATTCATCGTCTCGAACCTCATGCGTGTCGGCCTGTTCATGACACCCGTTCTGTGGAAGCCGGACAGCACCCGAGGCATTCGCCATCTCTTCTATGTCTGGGACCCTTTCACGTACTTCCTCGAGATCGTTCGAGTCCCCATTCTTACGGGAACCGTACCGGTGCGGGCATTCATGATCTGCATCATTACCGGCCTCATCCTTTGGGCCATTGCCCTCCTGTTGCTGGGCAAGTACCGCCGACAAATCGTGTTCGTCCTCTGATGGTTTCAATCGTTGCGAAAAACCTGGGCCTGACCTACATCGTGCGCGAAAAGCTGACGCTGGCATCGCGCGACCGGCGCATGGCTGCGACCGGCGGCCATATCGACGAGAAGCTCGGCAAGCGGCTCGTACGGGCGCTGGAAGGCGTCAACTTCGAACTCACCGCCGGCGACCGGCTGGCGCTGGTGGGCGTCAATGGCTCCGGGAAAAGCACATTGCTCAAGGTGCTTTACGGCATCTACGAACCGACGGATGGCCACGTTGAAATCAACGGCCAGGTCGATGCGCTGTTCAACATCAACCTTGGCTTCCGCCGCGAGGCAACCGGTCGCCGTAATATCGAGCTGCGCGGACTCATCAACGGATGGAGCCGCGATGAGATCTCACGGCGCATGGAGGAGATCATCGAGTTCAGTGAACTGGGCGACTTCATCGACATGCCCTTGAAGAGCTACAGCCAGGGCATGGGCGCTCGCCTGGCTTTCTCCATTGCGACCAGCCTGGACCCGGAAATTCTTCTCATGGATGAATGGATCGGTGCCGGGGATCCGAATTTCCAGGAAAAGGCGAGCTTGCGCATGGAGGCGATCGCCAAGAAAGCCGGCATCGTCGTGCTTGCCAGCCACAACCATGCCCTGCTCAAAGGGCATGCAACAAGGTGCTGGAGCTGGATGGGGGCTTGGTGAAATCCTTCTCGACCATGGAAGACTGGTCCGCCCAACAGCCGCAAGTCGTCGGCGCGAACACTTCCACGACCTGAAGGACGCCGGCTTCCACCCCAGGCACCCGGCCGAACATCACCTTCCAGCCGTCGCCGCAATCACCGGATGGTTGCACGATTGCCGGCATGCATCGGCTGCCGGCAACCGTCGAGTCAGACGCTCACCTTGTCGATCGCTTCCTCGTCGCATACGACGTCCGTTTCAACCGGCCCCACGGCGACCGGCTCCGGCCCACCCCCCCGGACAGCACCTGCCCGGCCGGTGAAGTGCTTCAGGAAGCAGCGCATGGCGTGATCGACGCCAAGTGCGTTGACGCCGCGATAATCGGCCTCGTAATAGGCCGAATTGTTGTAGTTCCCGGTGATGATTTCATAGGAGGGGAAGTATTCGACCCACTCCGCATATTTCCGGTAGAGCATGTCCGCGGCCACACGAAGAACGGACTTGCTGTAGGTGGTCGAAACCAGGACATTGCGGTCTTCATAGGTGGCGATCAACGGCACGGGGGAAACGGTGAGCACGACCTTGACGCCGGGATTGACGGCCTTCAGCCCATCCAGGAAATGCTCCATGTCCTCCATCACATCGTGGATGTCGAGGTTGACGAATTCATGGCTTGATGGATCGAAGCTTCCGCCGGAAACACCCGGAGCCAGCGGGTAGACGGTGCCATCCGCCTTGTTTCGCCATGTCTCGGTCAGGCCGAGGGTGAAAACGAAGATGTCGCAGTTTTCAAACATCTCCCGGACCCTGGCCAGGTGCTGTGCCCGCGATGCAGCAACTTCATCGGGCGAGGCAAACCCTTCCGGCGTGATCTTCGGGCGAAGGGCATCGACGTAGCGCCCATCCTCGCGCATCCATACCCCTTCGGCCGGAGTGCGCAACCCCTGGCACTCCCGGAACAGCTGGACGAGCTGGCGCGAGGTATAGATATTTCCGAACCTGGCGGAAAAAACGCCGTAGTTCAGCTCCTTGCGACGACCTTCGTCCAGATCGTCGCCACGCTCGGTGACGAAGTAGTTGAAGCCTACCCGAGACAGCTGATTGGAGATGTGCTGTGCAAAACAACTTCCCGCAGTGGCGACCCGCTGCGACGGCTCGATGACGAAGCGGGTGCCGATCACGGGATCGAAGCGGAACCGCTCCACCCCGGCGACAGAACGTCGCCAGAATCGGTAGTTCTGGAGATTCTTGTACGGATTGTTCATGAGGACGAACCCAGAATGCGCATCGCACGTTCAATCATCGATGAATGTTCAGGTATGGGGGCCGAATCCCGTGCGTGGTCATACACCGAATAACTTTCATCAAGGAACTGCCCGAGACGGATGAAACCGTAGGTGGCCCCCAATTTGAACAGGTAGTTTCCGCGTACACCCAGGCGCCTGCCGATCTCGGGATAGATGGGAAAGACCGGGCCGAACATGAGGTTGTCGTGCGGTAGTTCTTCCAGGTAGTCGAGATGCTTTCCCGCCCGTTCCAGGATCGCCTTGGCAACATCCATCAGGCAGCGAACCTTCACATGATTGACCGAGTACATGAAGGCGCCCATGCGGGTCCAGTTCGCGAACGCGGCCCTCAAATCGAAGCCTGCTTGCTCGAACTTTTCCAGCAACTGATTCTTGGCGCCGTCCCAGCGATCGAAATAGCCGAGCCTGGCATAGGTCGCTTCATGGTAGTGCCGGCTGACCTCCTCGACCGACATGCCCAGCTTGTAGCCGGCGTATGCAATGGTCGAGTGGTAATCATCCAGCGGCCCTTTCAATGCCTTGCCACCACTTCTCAGGTAACAGATGTCGGGATGATAGGCGCTGAATGAAAACGTAGGAACCAGCCAGATCCTTTCGGACTTCTGCAGCTTTTCCGGGAGCATGTGCAGCAATTGCGGCGCGACCAGCACCCGCGCAAACGTATCCCAACGGCGCAGGATGTCCCGGGAACTCTTCTGGAAACCCGCCGGGTGATAATGCTCGACCCGCACCTCGTCGGTCACCAGGTTCAGGCAATTGGCCAGCCCCATGGCCTGGCAGTTGGAGATCAGGAGCCAGTCTTCTGCCTTCGCACCCGCTGCTCCTGTGTCCTCGGCTCGTACGCTGAATATGGATGCCATGGGCATGGATACTTCTGTTGATGGTTTTCGCGAGGCCATGGGGCCGTCATGCTCGCTGTGGAAGAGTTGGTGGCCTCAATGCCTTCGGCCCGGCACCAGGTGATGAAGCATTCGCGCGGGAATCAGCGACGTGTGTCGACCGACTTGATTCACTTGACGACCATCCTGACCTTGTTGCTCTTGATCTTGTTGCCATCCATTCCTTTACCAGCCACCCACAACATGTGCGTACCCGTCCTGGCATACAAACGAGGCGGCACCAGGGCCGTGATCTCGCTACCCTTGATGACCGTCTGCAAGGGCGTTCCATCAAAATAGATCGCAACATGGTTTCCCGCCAGCGATCGGTTGGCATCCATCCAGACGGCCGAGTTCCCATCTGGCTGCTTGTTGAAAGGCACGCCCGCATGAACCTCTGTCGGACCGAATTTCGTGATCACGACTGCGGAGTAGGGATCGGGCCCGGATGCGGGAACATTACAACCTGCCAGCACGGCGCTCATCATGAGTGCGCAGATGATGAGCCAGTTTCGTTTGTTCAATGGTATGCACTCCTTGGACATCGATTTCGGGAAGCCATCGGTCTCGAGCCAGTGAAACGGCTGCCTCGATAGCCTTCGCCCAATCACCCCGCCCTCTAGACGAGGCTGCGACCACGGCAATAATCCAGGAATCGCTGCTTGAGCACGTTTTCGGCCGCCTCATCCGGCTGTTCCGGAACACCTGATGACGTGATGTGCCGGTACAGGGCATCGGCATCTTTATAGCCCTTGATCTTCATCAGCTTGGACCGGTTGGTTTCGCGCTGGTCATCCACCTCGGAAGAGTTCAGGCGTCGCTGCAACGGGAGAAGGCAATCCGCTGAAAAATCCTCGCCAAGAAATGCAAGGACATCCCGGACAAGACGCTCCGGCTCCTCGGCCACGCGATGGAAGTCCAGCCTGAATACCCTTTCGGCCCCGAACGCCTTTTCCGCGTACCAGGCATTCTCGGTGTGCTGGAACCAGGTCGCAACGCCATCCTTGAGCGGTTGCGATCTGGCGCCGACCTTCGCAAAGCCTTCAAGCGATGTGATGACTTCGTCCGGTTTTCGCAGATTATGGATGAAGCGGGCTTCGGGAAACATCTGCGACAGGATCCAGATGTATTGCGTATTCAGCGGCGTTCCATCAATCCAGCGGCTCTTGGGATCATCCACCGATCGCATGATCTGCAGTTGCGGGTTCGGACTGTTGGGGCTTCCGCGCAGCACTCCCGTCTCGCGAAAATTGCCGTAGAAGCGCCGGCAACGGACATCGAAGACGTCATTGACGACATGGTCGACAAACTCACCGAGCCGTTCGATGAAGGGTTCCATCGGGTAGTCGACATTCGACAGGTGCGAAAACTTTTCGCGCTCGGAACCCTTCAGATACGAAAGATAACCCCCGATCCCCATGCTGGCGATCCATGCAGTTTCGGGCATCGGCTGGATGTTGGGATGCTGGCCGAGGGCCCACACCATCGCTGACGTGGCCGAGCGTGGCGCACCGATGATGAAGACGGGTCGGGGGGCATTCACTTGATTTGACATATCCTGGACAGCTTGCTTTGACTGATTACCTGGTACCCAGCTTCAACTGGTTCGCCACCCGGACCATGCCATGAAATCCGCTTCTGGGCCGGGTTTTTCCTTGCCATGGGAACATCAGGCATTGAACCGCTCATCCCTGATGATCCGAGTACCTGCGGATGACCTCGCCAATTATCCGGGAGCACCCGGCTCGTGGTTCAGAGCCGCGGCAATGGCCTTGTTGAGCGCATCCCGCGAGAAGTGACGGGAAATGTATGCGCATCCCCGTTCGGAAACCTGCATCCACTCTTCATCATCCTGCAGCAGCCGCAATACGCTGGCCGCCAGTTGTTCAGGCTGATCATGCACGGGTACCGCCTCGCCCAGGCCGGGCAATCCTTGTGCACCGACCGACGTAGTCACCAGTGGCACCCCATGGCGCATGGCTTCGAGCACCTTCAATTTCACGCCGGCGCCGAAACGCAGGGGTGCGATCACGACTCTTGCATGGGCATACATCTCCTGCAGCCTGGCGTTGTCCACATAACCGTGCACGGTGACGGCATCGCCATCCAACGCTTTCACTTCCCGTGTCGGATTGGAACCCACGAGGTCCACCCTGATGCCGGGATGCTCGCGGACGATCAACGGAAGAATCTCGTTGACCAGCCATCTGGCGGCATCGACATTCGGCGGGTGGGCGAAACCGGCCACGAAAAGAATGCCGCTGCGTTCGGCAAGATTCGCCCGGGATGCCTCCAGCACGGACTCATAAGACACCAGGGGAACCGAGCGGGCATTGATCGCCGGTTCCAGCTCGTGCACCACGCCGGCCTCCTCCTCCGAGGGATACAGCACCACGTCGCAGTTCTTCCATACGCTGCGCTCGAGGCGTTCCATTTCACGCGCCTCCGCTTGCAGGCCGGGAATATCCTCGACTTCGCCGCGCAGTTCCATGCGCTTGAAATGCAGGTCATGGCCGAAGTAGACCAGCCGCGCATCGGTATGATCCTTCAGGGTCCTGATGTAGCGCCGTGCGATGTGCGGGCGGCTGAGCATCACGTACTTGAACCCGGCACCACAATCGGCCATGTATTTGTCGAAATTGCCTCGCCATTGCTCGCCGTACATGACCTCGATGCCCATTCTCTGCAAGGTCTTCGCATAGGGCCGGTCATGGTGGAGATTGTCGGGCCAGAAGACCACGCGCAGCCCCATGGACAGCATGGAGCGCATGAATTCGAGCATGACGCGCGAACCGGCATCCTTGTCCGGTTGCGGAATGTAATGGTCCACCACGAGGATGGCCGGGCGCGAGGATGTCCGGTCGCGGGCCATCGGGACATGTGCGCCATCGGGCGGGAACTGCAGCTTCAGTGCCTCTCGCCAACGCTCCAGGAAACGCTCGCGATTGATCGCCTGATGCGCCTTGATTCCCTTGCTTTCATCCGTGCCATGGGAAATGCCTTCGTGGTGGACCACCACCGAGAACGGTGTGTAATACACCTTCTTTCCCATGCCCCGGACCTTGAAGGCCAAGTCGGTGTCTTCATAGTAGGCCGGGGTGTACAGCTGATCGAAGCGGCCCAGGTCTTCAAAATCCTGTTTGACGATCAGGATGGATGCTCCCGAACAGTAGTCCACTTCACGCACATAGTTGTATTCAGGCGCACCGGGTTCCTGCATGCGTCCGTAATTCCAGCCCGAGCCATCGCTCCAGATGATGCCGCCCGCCTCCTGCAGGCGCCCGTCCGGGTAGACAAGCTTGGAACCGACCAGACCGCAATCGGGGAACTGCGCGAAGACTTCCAGCATTGCATCGAGCCAGCCTTCGGTCACCTCGGTGTCGTTGTTCAGGAAATAGAGGAAGTCTCCGCGCGCCAACCCCGCCGCGCGATTGCATGAGCGCACGAACCCCAGGTTCTCCGGATTTTCCTCGTATCGGAGGCCGGGAATGGTGGCCAGCGCCCTGATCGCAGGATCGCCGGATGCATCCTCCATGACCAGCACCTCGAAGGGAAACAGGGGGCGGTTCTCATAGATGGAACGAAGGCAAGCGAGCGTGACCGGAAGGTTGCCGTAACCCGGAATGATGATGGAGACCCTGGGGGAGTGGAACTCGGGAAACGAGATGGTCGCCAGGGTCTCGTTCAATGCGTCCCTCGAACCCCCAGCTCCGGACTGCCCGGGGACAAGGGCAACGTCCGGGCGCGCATGCATCTTCCTCTCGCGCCGCAGGTCCGATTGGGCACGCAAGGTCGCGACATCCCCGCGTGCCAGCATGGTCAGGGCCCGCATGGGCCAGGTGATGCGCCAGGAACGCGAATCGATCATCCGATCACATTCGGCACGAACGGCAAGAAGCTCGCTCTCGAGGTTGTCCCGCCTGGATCGGAGCCGTTCCTGGTCCACCTGCATGTACGCGATCAATGCGTCACGATCTTGCAGATGCCGCTCAAGTGAGCGGGTATGTTCCAACACCTTGTCCTGCATGGACTTCGGGCGCAGATCGTTCATGAGCGGAGAATGGAAGTCCGGCCGATCGAGGACGCCTTGCAAATGGTGGGCCAACGCCCCCCAGCCCCCGCCACCAAGTTCAAGCTGGCGGCAGGCCGCGTAGGCATCGCGAACACCCTGGCTCCAGGAGGACGGCAACAAATCATCCTCGGGCGAGAAGACTTCATGCCGCATGCCCGCATCCAGATACATGTCGACCTGTTCGGCACAGGTCTCTGTCGGCACCGGCCATGCCAGTTCGAGCTGGCTGGACATGCGCTGCACGCTTTCGCGCCAGTCGGTAAGCACGGCCGCATAGCCCACCGCGCAGCGGGACAATCCGTTCGACGCTTCGACCGCCTCGGCCAGGTGCCTTAGCCACAGCGTGGCACCGACGCCTGGACTGAGGTCATTGCGGCGCATGAGCGAACCGATGACTTCGGAAGGGTCCCGGAACGCGACAATCACGCTGGCCTGAATGCCGGACGCATCGAGCGCGGACAGCCACAGGGGTAGCATGCGGCAGATCCGAGGGTCTTTCACGGCCCACAGGGACGCATCCGCAAATTCCCTGTCGATGAGCTCCCGCAACGTGTCCCGGTAGCCGGCGTCAATCGCCCGCTGCAGCCAATCGGCCGGCAGGGGGCGCGGGTCATCCCATCCGGACTCCAGCCAGTCCAGGATGCGTTCGTGAAAATCCACGAAGGTCTGGTTTTCCCAGAACCCCTTGGCATTGTCTTTTGCCGGCCCAACCAGCTTCGTGCCCAGTTCCACTCCATGCAGGTTGAGAACCCGGGTCAGGGCCGAGGTTCCACTCCGGTGCATGCCGGCTATCAGGAGTGCTCGTCTTCGGTTCTTCTGCTGATTCATGCACCTGCCCCATCTGCCTTGTGCCCGGGAAGGCCGGCAATCCCGTCACCCAAAGGCATGGCGGGAACGAAGGGGCCAGACAAGCCGTGTGCATACTGAAGCAACGTCGATTCACATAAATCGTTACGTCGAATGATCCTCAGGGCCTTGCCCCCGATGCTGTCCATTTCGACATTCAAATCCGTACTCCAAAAACAAAGACCGCGCCGAATTGCGGGCTGACGTCTAATCCAGGGTCAGCCGAGAGCCGTGCCCAGCTCATTGCGCAAGTCTTCCACATCTTCCACGCCCACCGACAGCCGGATCAGCGTGTCGCTGATGCCCAGGCGCTTGCGGTTGGCGGGCGGCACCGAGGCGTGGGTCATGATCGCCGGATGCTCGATCAGGCTTTCCACGCCGCCCAGCGATTCGGCCAGCGCGAACAGGTGGCAGCGTTCGAGCACGCGGCGCGCCTTGCGCAGGCCACCCTTGACCTCGATGCTGACGATGCCGCCGAACCCGTTCATCTGGCGTCGCGCCAGCGCGTGCTGCGGGTGGCTCTTCAGCCCCGGGTAGATCACGCGCTCGACCTGCGGATGCTTCTCCAGCCACTTGGCCAGCTCCAGGGCGCTGGCGCAGTGCTGGCGCATGCGCAGGTGCAGCGTCTTCAGGCCGCGCATGGCCAGGAAGGCGTCAAACGGGCCGGCGATGGCCCCGACCGAGTTCTGCAGGAAGCCCATCTGTTCGGCCAGCTCCTCGCTACCGGCCACGACGATGCCGCCGACGATATCCGAGTGCCCGTTCAGGTACTTGGTGGCCGAATGCAACACCAGGTCGGCCCCGTACTCCAGCGGGCGCTGCACCATCGGCGAGCAGAAGGTGTTGTCGACCACCAGGATCAGGCCGTGCTTTTGCGCGAACGCGGCGACCTTCTTCAGATCCACCAGCTTGAGCATCGGGTTGGTCGGGGTCTCGGCCCAGATCATCTTCGTCTCGGGCGTCAGTGCAGCCTTGAGGGCCTTGGTGTCATTGAGGTCGACGAAGCTGAAGTCCAGACCGGCCGAGCGCCTGCGCACCTTCTCGAACAGGCGGTAGGTGCCGCCGTACAGGTCATCCATGGCGATCACGTGGCTGCCCGAGTCGAGCAGGTCCAGCACCGTGGACGCGGCCGCCAGTCCGGAGGCGAAGGCGAAGCCGGCCACGCCGCCTTCCAGGTCCGCCACGCAGCGCTCGTAGGCCATGCGGGTCGGATTCTGCGAACGCGAATACTCGAAGCCCTGGTGCTTGCCCGGGCTTTTCTGCACGTAGGTGGAGGTCGCGTAGATCGGCGTCATGATGGCGCCGGTGGACGGATCGGGCGCCTGCCCGGCGTGGATGGCGCGCGTGCCCATGCCCAGTTCGGCGGCGGCGGTCTTCTTGGCAGTCATGGAGGATCCCGGCTGTGATCGGCAGCAAAAAACAAGGGGCATTATGGCATGCGCCCGAAGTGCGCCGGGACCGGGGTCCGGACCCGCAGCCGATGCGCTACCGGGACTGCGAACGCCGTCGTTCGAGCCAGGCGGCGCGCAGCAGTATGCCAATGCCCACGGCGCAGCCCAGCGCCATCAGATACCAGGTCACGGCATATCCCAGGTGGTGGTTGGGGAAGTGGATCACGGTCAGTCCGCCCGCGGGCCAGCGCGAATGCGCGGAACCGGCGTCGGCATCGACGAAGTATGGCGCCACCCGGGCCGCGGGAAGGTCTCGCGCGGTGGCGATGGCGGCAACATCGCGCGAATACCACTGGTCTTTCTTCGGCCGGTTGCTGCGCAGGAAGCCGCCGCCGGGCTCGCTCGAACGCAGCAATCCCGTAACCGTGACCTCGCCGGCCGGCGGTGCCGTCCTGTCGAAGGCTGGCGTGCCCGGCAGGCCCGCCGGCACGTAGCCACGGTTGACCAGCACCGTGAAACCTCGATCGCTGCGCAACGGGGTCATCACCCAGTAGCCGTAGCCCTTGGTGCTGGTGCCGTGGACCAAGGCCTGCGCCTTGACAAGGTAATGGCCGTGCAAACGCACGTGCAGGTACTTCAGGTGTCCGGCCGCGACGCGGGGCCACTGCGCCGGCCCGGGAGCAGGAACCGGCGCCGCGTGCACCCGCGTGGCGACGTCATGGATCAGGCCGAGCTTCCAGTGCAGGCGCCGGACCTGCCAGTTGCCCAGCCCGATGAAGCCGGCCATGGCCACCGCCGCCAGCACCAGCCAGACGATGAGCCTGGCGGCGCCGCGCGGGCCGTCCCCGGCGTGGCCCGGCGTCGGGTTCACGACCCCAGCTTGTGGTGCCGGTACTGCGGCGACATCGGCATCATGTTGGCGTTCTCGTTGTACATGACCCAGATTGACGCACCCAGGACGATGACCACAAGGACCACGGTGAAGATCAGCGCCAGCATGTTCCAGCCGTGCTCCGAATGGGTGTTCAGGTGCAGGAAATAGACCATGTGGACCAGGATCTGAACCACGGCCAGGCCGAGCACGATCATGATCGTCACCTGGGTGCTGGCGATCACGTGCCCCATCACCAGCCAGAACGGGATGATGGTCAGGATGGCCGCCAGCACGAAGCCGGTCAGGTAGCCGCGCAGGCTCCCGTGATCCTCTTCCATGGCCGCGTCGTGGTGGCCTGCGCCCGATGCGTGTTGGTTGTGGGACGGATGACTCATCGCAGGACTCCTACCAGATACACGTAGCTGAAGACGCCGATCCACACCAGGTCCAGGAAATGCCAGAACATGCTCAGGCAGCGCAGGCGCCGGACGTTGGCTTCGGTGATGCCGTGGCGGCCGAGCTGGAACATCAGCACGATCAGCCACAGGATGCCCACGCTCACGTGCAGGCCGTGGGTGCCGACCAGGGTGAAGAACGAGGACAGGAAGGCGCTGCGGTCGGGGCCGGCGCCCTCGGCGATCATGCCCACGAACTCGTGGATCTCCAGGCCGACGAAGCCTGCCGCCAGCAGGCCGGCCACGGCCAGCCAGCTGAGCATCGCGCGCTTGCGATTGCGGGCCATCTCCAGCATGGCGAAGCCGAAGGTCACCGAGGACACCAGAAGCAGCGCGGTGTTGACGGCCAGTCCCGGCAAGTCGAGCACATCGCGCGCGCTGGGCCCGCCCGCATAGTTGGTGCCAAGCACCGCATAGCAGGCAAACAGCGCCGCGAAGATGAAGCAATCGCTCATCAGGTAGATCCAGAACCCCAGCAGGGTCCCGTTCTCCGGATGCACGTCCTCGCGGGTGAAGAAGACCGGCGGCTCGGCGCCGGCGGTATTGGTCATTGCAGTATTCATGCGGTTGCACCTTCCACGTCCGGCCGCCAGTTGCCGGCATGTTCGAATCGGTCCACTTCCTCGGCGGGAATGTGGTAATCGCGGTCGTAGTTGAACGTGTGGCCGATGGCGACGCCGAGCATGGCCACGAACGAAACCACGGCCAGCCACCAGATGTACCAGACCATCGCGAAACCGAAGACGAAGCCCAGCGCGCCCAGGATCACGCCGGTGGCGGTGCTCTTGGGCATGTGGATCGCCTTGAAGTCCTCCAGCGGGCGCTTGTAACCGCGCGCCTTCATGTCGGTCCAGGCGTCACGCTCGTGCACCACCGGGGTGAAGGCGAAGTTGTAGTCCGGCGGCGGCGAGGACGTCGCCCACTCCAGGGTGCGTGCATCCCACGGATCGTGGCCCACGGCCAGCGCATCGCGGCGGCGGATGCTGACGTAGACCTGCATCACGAACGCGCCGATGCCGAGCAGGATCAGGAACGCGCCGAAGGCGGCGATCACGAACCACTTCTGCAGGCTGGGATCGGTGAAGTGGCTCAGGCGACGGGTCACGCCCATCAGGCCCAGCACGTACAGCGGACCGAAGGCGAACCAGAAGCCGATCTGCCAGAACCAGAAACTGACCTTGCCCCAGAACGGGTCCAGGCGGAAACCGAAGGCCTTGGGGAACCAGAAGTTGATGGCCGCGAACACGCCGAACACCACCCCGCCGATGATCACGTTATGGAAGTGCGCGATCAGGAACAGGCTGTTGTGCAGCAGGAAGTCGGCCGGCGCCACCGACAGCATCACACCGGTCATGCCGCCGATGGTGAAGGTGAACAAAAAGCCCATCGTCCACAGCATCGGCACGTCGAAGCGCACCCGGCCGCGGTACATGGTGAACAGCCAGTTGAATATCTTCACGCCGGTGGGGATGGAGATCATCATCGTGGTCAGAGCGAAGAACGAGTTCACGTCTGCACCCGATCCCATGGTGAAGAAGTGGTGCAGCCACACCAGGTAGGACAGGATCATGATCGAGACGGTGGCATAGACCATCGATGAGTAGCCGAACAGTCGCTTGCCCGAGAACGCCGGCACGATCTCCGAATACACGCCGAACATCGGCAGGATCAGGATGTAGACCTCCGGATGACCCCAGATCCAGATCAGGTTGATGTACATCATCACGTTGCCGCCGAACCCGTTGGTGAAGAAGTGGGTCCCGAGGTAACGGTCCATGGAAAGCAGGAACAGCGTGGCGGTCAGGATCGGGAAGGTCACCACGATCAGCCCGCTGGTGCACAGCGTGGTCCAGGAGAACATCGGCATCTTCATCAGCGACATGCCCGGGGCACGCATCTTGATGACAGTGACGACGAAGTTGATGCCGGTCAGCAGCGTACCCAGACCCGACAGCTGCAGGCCCCAGATGTAGTAGTCCACGCCGGGTCCTGGACTCTGGTGCAGCTCCGAGACCGGCGGATAGCCCAGCCATCCGGCATGCGAAAAGTCGCCGATGAACAGCGAGACCATGAACAACAGCATGCCGGCCATGGTCATCCAGAAACTGAGGTTGTTCAGGAACGGGAACGCCACGTCGCGGGCGCCGATCTGCATCGGCATGATGTAGTTCATCAGGCCCACGATGTAGGCCATGGCCACGAAGAAGATCATGATCGCGCCGTGCGCGGTGAAGATCTGGTCGTAGTGGTGTGGCGGCAGGTAGCCCAGGTTGCTGCCGAAGGCGATGGCCTGCTGCGTGCGCATCATGATGGCGTCGGCGAAGCCGCGCAGCAGCATCACCGTGGCCAGGATCATGTACATGATGCCCAGGCGCTTGTGGTCGACGCTGGTGAACCACTCGCGCCACAGGTAGCCCCACTGGCGCTTCCATGTAATGACGCCGAGCAGGGCCGCGCCCAGGATGGCCACCACCACGAAGGTGTAGACCACGATGGCGTTGTGCAGCGGCAGGGACTGGAGCGACAGGCGCCCCAGGAGAAAATTCCAGATAGCGGAACGATCAGGCATGACTTGAATCTCGGATGGTCTGGTCAGTGCGTCGCCGCGTCGTGCGCGGGCGCCTGCATCGGGTGATTCTCGGGGGCGGATTTCGCTTTACCGGCCTGGGCGTCGATCGCCATCATCCGGCTCAGGCACATCTTCCCGGGGTCCACGCAACGATTGAGGATGCGGTTGTACAGGTGCGGCATGTAGCGGGCGTACCGGTGCTCCGGCTCGTCGCGCGAAGGCTTGCGCAGGTGGTCGAAGGTCGCGCGGTCCAGGTCCTTGCCGCCGGCGCGGGCCCGGGCCACCCACTGGTCGAAGTTCGCCCGGCTCATGCCCTGGAAACGGAACCGCATGTCGGTGAAACCGTGGCCCGAATAGTTGGCCGAGAAGCCACGGTAGGTCCCGGGCTTGTTGATCACCGCATTCAGCACTGTCTGCATGCCGGGCATGGTGTAGATCTGCCCTGACAGCGCTGGCACGAAGAACGAATCCATCATGGTGTTGGCGGTCAGCTTGAAGTGGATCGGCACGTTGACTGGCGCGGCCAGGTCGTTGACCGTGGCGATGCCGTACTGCGGATAGATGAACAGCCACTTCCACTCGAGCGAAACCACCTCGACCTCCAGCGGCCGGTGTTCCACGTTGAGTGACTTGCCGTCGTCGATGCGGGACAGCGGCCGGTAGGGGTCGAGCTGGTGCGTGCCGATCCAGGTCATGGCGCCGAGCGCGATGATGATCAGCAGCGGCGCGGCCCACACCACCAGCTCGATGCCGGTGGAATGTTCCCATTCCGGCTCGTAGCGGGCGTTCTTGTTGGAGGCACGGTAGCGCCAGGCGATCACGCCGATGGCCACCAGCACCGGCACGATGATCAGCGACATCAGGACCGCCGAAGCGATCATCAGGTCGCTCTGCTGGCGCGCGACATCGCCGGAAGGGTCCAGCAGCACGGCGTGACAACCGCCGAGCGAGAGAAAAAAAGGAAGCAGCACAAGGCCACGTAGGCGTTTTGCGGACATGGGTCACTTGGGGGGAACGGGGATCCCTATTACGATACGCCTACGGCATCGGTCTTGCCGACTGGACACTTTGCCGCATGGCCGGAATGGCGCGATGCGTGCATCCTATGTGGTCCTGTGCGCCCCGCCCGGAGTCCCCGCTCCACCCGGGTACAGCACTCCAAACGTCCCCAACACTGAGCTACGACCGGAACATTCATGTCGATCCCCAGCGCCCCGTCCGCCCATGGTTCGTCCATGCCCGCGCGTCCGTACGACGCGCCATCCCGCCACGAGCACGTCACTCCTGGAGATATCTCCATCGGCGTGGTCGTCGGCCGCATTTCCGAATTCTTCGACTTTTTCGTGTTCGGCCTGGCCTGCGTGCTGGTCTTCCCGAAGGTCTTCTTCCCCTTCGCCAGCGAAGTGGACGGGCTGTTCTACTCGTTCGCGATTTTCTCCCTGGCCTTCATCGCGCGGCCGATCGGCTCGCTGTTCTTCCTGTACCTGCAGCGCGAGCATGGGCGCGGCACCAAACTGACCGTCGCACTTTTCCTGATGGGCATGGCCACGGCGGGCATCGCCTTCCTGCCGAGCTATGCCTCGCTCGGCGGCACGGCCATCGCCGCCCTGATCGTGCTTCGCCTGGGCCAGGGATTCGCGATCGGCGGCAGCTGGGACGGCCTGGCCTCGCTGCTGGCGCTCAATGCGCCCGGCGACCACCGCGGCCGCTACGCCACCATCCCGCAGCTGGGCGCGCCGATCGGCTTCATCCTCGCCGCCGCGCTGTTCGTGTACCTGCTGACCAACCTGTCCCAGGCCGAATTCTACGAATGGGGCTGGCGCTATCCCTTCTTCGTGGCCTTCACCATCAACGTGGTGGCCCTGTTCGCGCGCCTGCGCCTGGTGGTGACGCCCGAATACTCCGACCTGATGAAGCAGCGTGCGCTGGAGCCCTCGCCGGTCGGCGAACTGGTGCGTACGCAGGGCCGCTCCATCGCACTGGGTGCGTTCGCGCCGCTGGCCAGCTATGCGCTGTTCCACCTGGTGACGATCTATGCGCTGTCCTGGGCGCTGCTGTTCACCCACCAGTCGCTGATCCGCTTCCTGGCCGTGCAGATCATCGGCGCCACCGTGGCCATCCCGTGCATGATCCTGTCCGGACGCATCGCCGACCGATTCGGTCGTCGCCGCACGCTGGCGGCCCTGGGCGCACTGATCGCGGTGTTCAGCGGCTGGACGGCGCTGCTGCTGTCCGGCGGCACGTCCGAGAGCTACCTGTTCATCATCGTCGGCTACGCCCTGCTGGGCTTCTCGCACGCGCAGTCGCGCGGCGCCGTCAATTCCAGCTTCCGCAGCGGCTTCCGCTACACCGGCGCCATGCTGACGGCGGACCTGGGCTGGCTGCTCGGCGCGGGATTCGCGCCGCTGGTGGCGCTGGCGTTGTCGGTCTACCTGGGCGTGGGCTACGTCGGCCTGTACCTGCTGTCGGGCGCGATCGGCACGCTGGGCGCGCTGTGGTTCAGCCGCCAGGGCGGCCTGCTGACCGACAACTGAGGCAACATCGGTGCCCTCCCCTTTCAGGGGAGGATCAAGGTGGGATCACGCGTCGCCAGGCGCTTGCGCGGCCATCAGCCCTGCGCGGACCCCATCCCGGCCTTCCCCTCGAAGGGGAAGGAGCCAGGATCGCGGACAGGGGGCTGTCTGCTTACTCCACCGTCACCGACTTGGCCAGGTTGCGCGGCTGGTCCACGTCGGTGCCGCGCAGCACGGCCACGTGGTAGGCCAGCAGTTGCAGCGGCACCGTGAACACGGCCGGGGCGATGAAGCCGCCGTTGGCGGGGATGCGCAGCAGCGTGCCGCCCAGGTCGTCGATGTCGCGGCCGGCGCCGTTGGAACTGATCACGTGCAGCTCGCCGCCGCGTGCACGCACTTCCTGCAGGTTCGCCTTGAGTTTCTCCAGCAGCGCGTCCGGCGGGGCCACGGCGATCACCGGCATGTCCTCGTCGACCAGCGCCAGCGGGCCGTGCTTGAGCTCGCCGGCCGGATACGCCTCGGCGTGGATGTAGGAGATTTCCTTGAGCTTGAGCGCGCCCTCCAGGGCCACGGCGAAATGCACGCCACGACCCAGGAACAGGGCGTGCTCGCGGTGCACCAGGCGCTCGGCCAGGGCCAGCACCTCGTCGCTGCAGGCCAGGGTCTCCTCGATCACGCGCGGCAGGTGGGCCAGCTCTTCGGCGAGCGCTGAAAGTCGCTCGGGATCGACGCCGCGCTGGCGGCCCAGCTCCAGGGTCAGCAGGGCCAGGGCCACCAGCTGGGTGGTGAAGGCCTTGGTCGAGGCCACGCCGATCTCCGGACCGGCCCGCGTCATCAGCTTCAGGTCGGCCTCGCGCACCAGCGAGGACTCGGGCACGTTGCAGATACCCAGCGTGCCCAGGTAGCCGCGCGCGCCGGTCTCGCGCAGCGCCGACAGCGTGTCGGCGGTCTCGCCCGACTGCGAGATGGCCACGAACAGGGTGTTCTCGGGCACCACCACGTCGCGGTAGCGGTATTCGCTGGCCACCTCCACCGACACCGGCAGCCCGACGATCGACTCGATCCAGTATTTCGCCACCAGGCCGGCGTGGTAGCTCGTGCCGCAGGCGATGATGTGGATGCCGCGCACCTGCGACAGCAACTCGTCGCCGCCCACGCCGAAGATGTTGGGCAGCACGCCGTGGCTGCCCAGTCGGCCCTCCAGCGTGTCGGCCGTGGCGCGCGGCTGCTCGAAGATTTCCTTGAGCATGTAGTGGCGGTACTCGCCGCGCTCGACCGCGTCGGCGGACAGCTCGCTGCGATGCACCTTGCGCTCCAGCGGACGGCCCTCGACGTCGAACACCTCGAAATGATCGCGGTGGATCTGCACCAGGTCGCCTTCTTCCAGGTACACCACCTCGCGCGTGACCTGGATCAGCGCCTGCACGTCCGAGGCCAGGAAGTGCTCGCCGATGCCGATGCCGGCGACCAGCGGGCTGCCGCGACGCGCGCCGACCACCGTTTCCGGCGAATCGCGGTCGAGCACGGCGATCGCATAGGCGCCGCGCAGCTTCTGCACGGTGCGGCACACCGCGGTGCGCAGGTCCGCACCGGCATCCAGTTCGACATCGACCAGGTGCGCGATGACCTCGCTGTCAGTCTGCGAGGAAAAGTCGCGTCCGGCATCCTGGAGGGCGGCACGCAGTGCCTCGTGGTTCTCGATGATGCCGTTGTGCACCACCACGGCACGACCGGCGGCGTGCGGGTGGGCGTTGTCCTCGCTGGGAATGCCGTGCGTGGCCCAGCGCGTGTGCGCGATGCCGGTGCCGCCGGCGAACGGCGTGGCGGCATACAGCGACTCGACCTCGCGCACCTTGCCCTTGGCGCGCAGGCGATGCACGCGGCCATCCTCGAGCACGGCCAGCCCTGCGGAGTCGTAGCCGCGGTATTCCAGGGCCTTGAGGCCGGCGATCAGGATGGGGGCGACGTCACGCTGGGCGACGGCGGCGACGATTCCGCACATGGTGGTCTTTCCTAGGTTTCGGGAGTCCCGCACGCGGTTTGTGTCGTGTGGACTCCATGGCTACGACGGGGCCGGCTCCGGAGCATGATCCGATGCACGGCCCGGAATCAATTGACCTTACGGCGCAGGTAGTTCAGCAGGTCGATGCGCGTGATCAGGCCGATGAAGGTCTCGCCATCCATGACGATGGCCACGTGGCCGCGGTCGAAGACCGGCATCAGGGCCTGAATCGGCGATTTCACGTCCAGTTGCTCCAGCTCGGTGACCATGGCCGCGGACACCGGATCGTTGAAGCGCGACTCGTCGGCGTGCACGTGCAGCAGCAGGTCCGACTCGTCGAGGATGCCGACGATCTGGTCGCCGTCCATCACCGGCAGCTGCGAGACGTCGTACAGCTTCATACGCGTGTAGGCGGTCATCAGCTGCTCGGCCGGCCCCACCACCACGGTGTCGCGCAGCGCGTACGGGCGCAGGATCAGGTCACGCAGGTCGTCGTGCTGCTCGCGCTCCAGGAAGCCGTTGTCCAGCATCCAGTAGTCGTTGTAGAGCTTGGACAGGTACTTGTTGCCGGTGTCGCACACCAGCGACACCACGCGCTTGGGCTCGGTCTGTTCTCGGCAGTAGCGCAGCGCGGCGGCCAGCAGCGTGCCGCTGGAGGAGCCGCCGAACACGCCCTCCTTGGCCAGCAGCTCGCGCGCGGCCAGGAAGCTCTCCTTGTCGGAGATCGAGTAGGCCCGGGTGACTCGCGAGAAATCGCTGATCGACGGCAGGAAATCCTCGCCGATGCCCTCCACCAGCCAGCTGCCGGATTTCTCCGACAGCGTGCCGTCGTTGATGTATTCGGCCAGGATCGAGCCGACCGGGTCGGCCAGCACCAGCTCGGTGTCCGGCGAGGCCTTGGCCAGGAAGCGCGACAGCCCGGTCATGGTGCCCGACGAGCCACAGCCGAAGACGATGGCGTCCAGGCGGTCGTCCATCTGTTCGAGGATCTCCGGGCCGGTGGTGGCCTCGTGCGCGGCCGGGTTGTCGGGATTGCCGAACTGGTTGATGAAGAACGCGCCGGGCGTCTCCTCGGCGATGCGCGCGGCCATGTCCTGGTAGTACTCGGGATGGCCCTTGGCCACGTCCGAGCGCGTCAGCACCACCTCGGCGCCCATGGCCTTGAGGTTGAAGATCTTCTCCCGGCTCATCTTGTCCGGGACCACCAGGATCAGCCTGTAGCCTTTCTGCTGCGCGACCAGGGCCAGGCCAATGCCGGTGTTGCCGGCGGTGCCCTCGACCAGCGTGTCGCCCGGCTTGATCCGACCGGCTTTCTCGGCGCCCTCGATCATCGACAGGCCGATGCGGTCCTTGACCGAGCCTCCGGGATTCATGTTCTCCAGTTTCAGGAACAGCTCGCACGGCCCCGTGTCCAGGTGGTTGACGCGCACCATGGGGGTGTTGCCGATCAGTTCGAGGACGCTGGATTGGACGCTCATGCAGTCTCCGCTTGCTGGTGAAGGCACCGCGCTCCGGGCCGGACAGGCGCGAATCCGGTGCCGTGGGCCGGACGGGCATGATAACCGACCCGGGCTTTCGGCCTGCTGTCGCCAGAACGGGCCTGTCCGGGCACCCTTGCTCCGGGCATGAAAATGCCGGGCGTCGCGACGACGCCCGGCATGCTGGGGTCGCGTCGTCGTCCATGCCGACGGCGCACCCGCTGAAGGTCGATTCAGTGCAGCGAGCCGCTGCGTTCCCCCCACATTCGAAGCAATCGGTCCTTGGCCTGCAGTTTTTCCTTCTTCATGCTGGCCAGCGTGACGTCATCGATGGGCAACACGCCCAGTTCCGCATCCTGGACCTTGCTGTCCAGTTCCTGGTGGTGCCGATACAGACGGCGGAATTCCGTATCGGCCTTCATCAATGCTTCCAGATCCTCGCGGGGTTGTTTTTCGAACATGGGATCGCTCTCCTGTCATGCAGAAGCGCCCGTGCGCCGGGGTACGGCACGTCGGGACGCAAGTGGAGATGATGCGTGCACGCAACATCGCCTCGTGCCCGGGACGGGACGAGGTCGAAATGCAGAAAGGGTGCATGCATGATCGGTTTCGGTCTGAAACCCGCGGGCGGGGGAAAGGGCCCACGGGACCTTGACCCTACTCCTGCCGACCGTGCTGCGCAAGCCTGCAGCGCAACATGCCGAAAAGCGTGAAATACGCGTTAAATCATACGCTTGGGTAAGGACCGCCGGACGTTCTGAACGGCCCCTTCCAGGTTATTTATCGCGCAGGATCACGACTACGCGGCGGTTCATCGCACGACCGGAGGCGGTTGCGTTGGACGCTACCGGATCGGCCTCGCCCTTGCCCATCGTGGACATGCGCGAAGCACTCACGCCGGCCGCGATCAGTGCATTGCGCACGGCCTGCGCCCGCTGGAGCGAAAGCGCCTTGTTGGTCGCGGACGAACCGGTCGAGTCGGTATAGCCCTCGATGCGGATCGGCTTGCCCGGCTCGCCCTTGACGAACTGGATCAGTTTGCCCAGGTGATGGCGCGCCTCGGGCCGCAGGTTCGACTGACCTGGAGCGAAGGCATCGCCGGTCACCGTCATCTGCCGCCCCAGGTTGCCGCGATGCGCGGTCATGCCCTCCAGTCGTGCGCGCAGGGCCTTGGCGGCTGCCACGGCCAGGCTGGCCTGCTTGCGCGCCAGAGCCGCCGAACGGGACTGGACCTGGGCCAGCTTGCGCGCCTGCTCGGCTTCCTGGCGGGCCTGCTCGGCCGCCTGGGAATAGGCCTCGCCCTGGGCCTGCAGACGCTGGGTTTCCTCGGTGGCCAGCTGGTTCTGCAGGCGCTCGCGCTCCAGTTCGCGACGCGTGGATTCGGCGTCCTGACGACTGGCCTCGAGCAGGATCTGATCATGTTCGCGCTGCAGTTCGTTGAGCTGGTGCCGGGCCTGGTCCAGCTGCGCGGCGGCCTTGGCCTGGTCGACGCTGCGCTCGGCCAGATACAGGTCGTGCGGACGCTCGTGCGAACTGGCGTCCTTGAGGCGCTGCACGGCCACTCGGGCCAGCGCGCGCTCGGCCTGGGCGTAGCTGCCGAGCCTGGGGTTTTGATCAAGCTGGTTGAGGCTGGTGGTCAGGCGCTGGACGTCCAGGTCGTCCTTGCTGGAAGCCAGGACCTGGGCACTGACCAGCACCAGCAGCGCCATCACCAGGATGCGGGACAGGTTCTTGTTCATCGCTGGCCCTCCTGCGAGGCGGAACTGGAAGCCGGGGCCGGCGCGGTACTGGACGGCTGTGCGGGCGCCGGCATGACCGTCTGCGGGAGTTCCTGCACCGAGGAGTCGGAGGAAGCCGGCGATGCCTTTCCGTTCTGCCCGGTCGCAGGGTCGAGCAACTGCTGGCGCAGGCGCTGGTTCTCCTTGCGCTGGGCCTCGACCCGGCTGCGCATCGTGGCCAGGCGCGCCTTGGTCAGGGCCAGTCCGCTGTCGGCCAGCGACTCCTGGGCCAGATCGGCCGCCTTGCCGTTCTTGCCGGCCTGCATCGCCTGCTGCGCCTGCTTGAATCGGGCGCGTGCGAATTCCAGGTCGACCGGGTCGGCATCGGCCGCGCCGGCCTGCTGCGCGGCCTTCAATTGCGCCTGCGCACGGCTCATCGCATCCGTCGGCGGAGGTATACTGGCGCATGCGGCAACCAGCGCCACCACGGCCGCCAGGGGCAACCACGGCAACGCACGGAACCGAACTCGGGCATCTGTAGGCTTCCGAAGCATGAAAACGTGACCTTTACGACGGTTTGCGCGTATGGTGAACCCGCACAATCTATCATCAACCACCCAGTAATCCATACGGTCGCCAATGGACATCGGTTACTTCCTCAAGCTGATGGTCGACAAGGGGGCGTCGGACATGTTTCTGACGACGGGCGCCCCGGTCAACATCAAGGTCGAGGGCAAGCTCTACCCCCTCGGCAACACCGGCCTGCCCAACGGCATGGTCAAGAAAATCGCCTATTCGCTGATGGACGAGGGCCAGGTACCGCAGTTCGAGCGTGACCTGGAACTGAACATCGCGCTGGCGGTGAAAGACGCCGGCCGCTTCCGCATCAACGTGTTCAAGCAGCGCGGTGAAGTGGGCATGGTCATCCGCGCGATCAAGAGCGACATCCCCGACATCGCGCAGCTGCACCTGCCGGAGCTGTTCAAGCAGCTGATCATGGAGCCGCGCGGACTGATCCTGGTGGTCGGCGCCACCGGTTCGGGCAAGTCGACCACGCTGGCCGCGATGATCGACCACCGCAACAACAACCGCCCCGGCCACATCCTCACCATCGAAGACCCGATCGAGTTCCTGCACCGGCACAAGAAGTCGATCGTCAACCAGCGCGAGGTCGGGCTGGACACGCACAGCTACCACGAGGCGCTGAAGAACGCGATGCGCGAGGCGCCGGACGTGATCCTGATCGGCGAGATCCGCGATACCGACACCATGGAGGCGGCCATCTCGTTCTCCGAGACCGGCCACCTGTGCCTGGCCACGCTGCATTCCAACAATGCCGACCAGACCCTCGAGCGCATCCTCAACTTCTTCCCCGAGTCGGCGCACAAGAACATCCTGATGAACCTGGCCCTGAACCTGAAGGCCGTCATCAGCCAGCGCCTGGTGGTGGGCAAGGACGGGCGCCGGGTCCCGGCGGTCGAGGTCCTGCTGAACACGCCGCTGATCCGCGACATGATCCGCCGCGGCCAGATCCACGAGGTCAAGGAAGCCATGGACCGCAGCCTGCAGGACGGCATGCGCACCTTCGACCAGTCCCTGTACCAGCTGTACAAGGATGGCCAGATCGATCTGGAGGAAGCGCTGTCCAAGGCCGATTCCCGCGACGGCCTGGCACTCAAGGTGCGCCTGGCCGAAAGTGGCGGCGACCAGGCCGCCGAACTGAACGAATCGGACCCCTACGGCGCGTTCTGAGCCACCGGCTCAGGGCGCGTCCGGTTGTGCCTCCGGGGCCGCGGCGCGAAAACCTCCCAGTTGCTGGCAGGTCTCGTTGATGCGGGTGATGGTCGGATACCGATCCATCGGCAGGCCCCACCTGCGCGCGTTGTAGACCTGCGGCACCAGGCAGATGTCGACCAGGCCGGGGCTGTCGCCCATGCAGTAGGCCCCGGTATTGGGGCTGTCGCTGAGCATGCTCTCGATGGCCTCGAAGCCGGTCTCGATCCAGTGGCGGACCCAGTCTTCGCGTTCGACCTGCGGCATCGCGCATTCGCGCTCCAGGTATTGCAGGACGCGCAGGTTGCCCAGCGGATGCACGTCGCACGCCAGGTGGTAGGCCAGCGCCCGCGCATAGGCCCGATCGCGCGGAATCGCGGGCAGCAGCGGCGGTCCATCCGGCCAGATCTCGTCCAGGTATTCGATGATCGCCAGGGACTGCGTGATCACGCGCTTGCCGTGCAGGAGCGTCGGCACCAGCTGCTGCGGATTGAGCGCGCGATACGGCTCGGCATGCTGCTGGCCGCCATCGCGGACCAGGTGCACGGGCCGGTTCTCGTAGGCCAGGTCCTTGAGCTCCAGCGCGATGCGTACGCGGTAGGCCGCGCTCGATCGCCAATAGCCGTACAAGGTCAGATCATTGTTCATGGGCATCTCCCGGACCGCGCCCCCCGACAGGTGGTGATGAGCCGCATTCTACGCAGGAGTCGGCGCCGCTGTCTCGCCCACCCCGCGACGGGTTTGCATCCCTGGCGCCCGGGCGTCGAGAATACCCCGCCTGCACGCCCGTTCCGGGCCCACCCTGCGAGGAGCCACCCCGTGACCATCACCCGCATGAGCGAACTCGATCTGCGCGGCAAGCGCGTGCTGATCCGCGAGGACCTGAACGTCCCCCTCAATGAAGGACACATCACCTCGACCCAGCGTCTGGAAGCGGCCCTTCCCACGCTGCGTACCGCGCGCGATGCCGGCGCCCGGGTGATGGTGCTTTCGCACCTGGGCCGCCCCAAGGAAGGCACGTTCGACGAGGCGGCCTCGCTGGCGCCTGTCGCCGAATGGCTGGGCCAGGCCCTGGGCCGGCCCGTGCGCCTGGTCCGCGACTATCTGGATGGTGTGGACGTGGCCGAAGGCGAAGTCGTGCTGCTGGAAAATTGCCGTATGAATGCCGGCGAAAAAGCCGACGATGAGGCACTTTCGAAGAAATACGCCGCACTTTGCGACATTTTCGTCATGGACGCCTTCGGTACCGCCCATCGCGCCCAGGCCTCCACCCACGGTGTAATCCGCTTCGCCCCGGTGGCCGCGGCCGGCCCGCTGCTGTCGGCCGAACTGGATGCCCTGGGCCAGGCACTGGATCACCCCCGCCGGCCGCTGCTGGCCATCGTGGCTGGCTCCAAGGTCTCCACCAAGCTGACCCTGCTCGAGCAGCTGGTCGATCGCGTCGACCAGCTCATCGTCGGCGGCGGCATTGCCAACACCTTCATCGCCGCGGCCGGGCACGGCGTGGGCAGGTCGCTGATGGAGGCCGACCTGGTCGAGGCCGCGCGCAAGGTCATGGCGCACGCCCGCGAGCGCGGCGCCGAGGTACCGATCCCGACCGACGTGGTGGTGGCACCGGAATTCTCCGCCAGCGCGCCGGCCACGGTGAAACCGGTCGACCGCGTCGGCGACGGCGAGATGATCCTGGATATCGGTCCCGAGACGGCCAAGGCCTATGCCGAGCGCATCGCTGCCGCCGGTACCGTGGTATGGAACGGCCCCGTGGGCGTGTTCGAGTTCGACGCCTTCGGCAAGGGCACCGAGGCCCTGGCCCACGCCATCGCCGATTCGGACGCCTTCTCCATCGCCGGCGGCGGCGACACCCTGGCGGCGGTGGACAAGTACGGCGTCGCCGACGACGTGTCCTACATCTCCACCGGCGGCGGTGCCTTCCTGGAATTCCTGGAAGGCAAGGAGCTGCCCGCGGTGGCGGCGCTCAAGGCGCGGAACAACGGCTGATGCTGTGGCTGTTCGACCTTGACGGCACGCTGATCGACTCGGCACCCGGCATCTTCGGTTGCATCGAGCATGCCCTGGCCCAGGAAGACGTTGCGATTCCGCCACCGGAGCAATTGCGGCAATGGGTCGGACCGCCGCTGTGGCACAGTTTTGCCGGCCTGTTCGGCGACGACCCGCCGCGCATCCAGCGCGCCATCGACCGCTATCGCGAGCGGTTCCTGGACGTCGGCTGGCGCGAGCACGAGGTGTTCGACGGCATCGAGGCTACGCTCGACGCGCTGCAGGCCCGGGGTGCGCGCTGCGCCGTGGTCACGTCCAAGCCGCAGGCGCAGGCCGAACGCATCCTCGGCAGCCAGCCCCTGGGCGAGCGCTTCGAGGGCATCCACGCCCCCGGCCCCGACGATCACGACCATACCAAGGCCGAACTGGTCGCCCGGGCCCTGGACGCATGCGCCAGCGCACCGGCCGACGCGGTCATGGTCGGCGACCGGCGCTACGACATGGAGGGCGCCTGCGCCAACGGCGTACGCGGACTGGGCGTGCTGTGGGGGTTCGGCGATGCCGACGAACTGCTGGCGGCCGGTGCCGTCGCGCTGGCGAACCGCCCCGGGGACCTGCCCGAGCTTGCCCGATGCTCGTGAACACGAAGCTGCGCACAGGCAATGGCCCGGCAGATCAGGCATGATGTTGGGTGGTCGCAGCGACAAGGCGGCCGCCATGGATGAACCAACAACCCTCCGAGGTCCTATGGAAACCCTGCTCGTCACCGGCGGCGCCGGCTTCATCGGCGGCAATTTCGTGCACCAGGCTGTCACCGACGGACTGCGCGTAATCAACCTGGACAAGCTCACCTACGCCGGCAACCCGGAAACGCTGGCGCCGCTGAGCGACCACCCCAACCACGTGTTCGTGCAAGGCGACATCGGCGACCGCGATCTGCTCGCACGCCTGCTTCGCGAACACCGGCCCGACGCCATCGTCCACTTCGCCGCCGAATCGCACGTGGACCGCTCCATCGACGGCCCGAGCGCCTTCGTGCAGACCAACGTGGTCGGCACCCTGGCGCTGCTGGAAGCGGTGCGCGATTACTGGCGCGAGCTCGAAGGCGAAGCACGTGCGGGCTTTCGCTTCCTGCACGTGTCGACCGACGAGGTCTACGGCACCCTGGGCGATGAAGGCAAGTTCACCGAGGACACGGCGTACGCGCCCAACTCGCCCTATTCGGCCTCCAAGGCGGCCTCGGACCACCTGGTGCGCGCCTTCCATCACACCTACGGCCTGCCGGTCCTGACCACCAATTGCTCCAACAACTACGGCCCCTACCAGTTTCCCGAGAAACTGATCCCGCTCATCCTGCACAAGGCCCTGGCCGGTGAACCACTTCCGGTCTATGGCGACGGCCTGCACGTGCGCGACTGGCTGTACGTGGGCGATCACTGCGCGGCCATCCGCCGCGTGCTGGAGGCCGGGCGCGTGGGCGAGACCTACAACGTCGGCGGAAACGCCGAGCGCGAGAACCTCACCGTGGTCAAGACCTTGTGCGCGATGCTCGACGAGCGCCGGCCACTTTCCGACGGACGCCCGCGCGAGTCCCTGATCACCTTCGTCGCCGACCGCCCCGGCCACGACCGCCGCTACGCCATCGATGCCTCCAAGATCGGCAACGAACTGGGCTGGTCGCCCGGCGAGAGCTTCGAGTCGGGCATGCGGCGCACCGTGGAGTGGTACCTGGCCCACCAGGCCTGGGTCCAACACGTGCTCGACGGCAGCTATCGCATGCAGCGCCTGGGCGAAGGAGAAGCGGCATGAGCGAGATGCGCGGCATCATCCTGGCCGGCGGCTCCGGCACCCGGCTGTATCCGATCACCCAGGCCGTCAGCAAGCAACTGATGCCGGTGTACGACAAGCCGATGATCTACTACCCGCTGGGCGTGCTGATGCTGGCCGGCATCCGCGAGGTGCTGATCATCAACACGCCGCACGAGCAGGCCCTGTTCCAGCGCCTGCTGGGCGACGGCTCGCAGTGGGGCATCCACATCGAATACGCCGTGCAGCCCGAGCCCGAAGGACTGGCGCAGGCGTTCCTGATCGGCCGCGATTTCATCGATGGCCGCCGCAGCTGCCTGATCCTGGGCGATAACCTGTTCTACGGTCACGGCCTGACCGAACTGCTGCGCCGCGCCGCGGGCCGCGATCATGGCGCCACCGTGTTCGGCTACTACGTCAACGACCCCGAACGCTACGGCGTGGCCGAATTCGACGGCCACGGCAAGGTCATCGGGCTGGAGGAGAAGCCCGACAAGCCGCGCTCGCATTTCGCCGTGACCGGCCTGTACTTCTACGACGAACGCGTGTGCGACTTCGCGGCCGGCCTCAAGCCCTCCCCACGCGGCGAACTGGAGATCACCGATCTCAACCGCTGCTACCTCGAGGACGACTCGCTGATGCTCGAGCAACTCGGTCGCGGCTACGCCTGGCTGGACACCGGCACCCACGACTCGCTGGTCGAGGCCTCCAACTACATCGCCACCATCGAGAAGCGCCAGGGCCTGAAGGTGTGCTGCCCGGAGGAGATCGCCTTCGTCAACGGCTGGATCAATGCCGGCCAGCTGCAGAAGCTGGCGCGGCCGCTGGCCAAGACCGGCTACGGGCGCTACCTGACGCGCCTGGTCACGCAGGGAGTGGTGCGTTGAAGCGACACGACACCCGCCTGCCCGGCGTCTGCATCCTGGAACCCCGCGTGTTCGGCGACGCACGCGGCTACTTCTACGAAAGCTTCAACGCCGCCACCTTCGCCGAGATCGACCTCGACCTGGCCTTCGTGCAGACGAATGTCTCGCGTTCCGCACGCGGTGTCCTGCGCGGACTGCACTACCAGTGGCCGAACCCGCAGGGCAAGCTGGTCAGCGTGCTCGAGGGCGAGGTCTACGACGTGGCCGTGGACATCCGCCACGGCTCGCCCACGTTCGGCCAGTGGGACGCGGCGATCCTGAGCGCGGACAACCACCGCCACTTCTGGATTCCCGAAGGCTTCGCGCACGGCTTCTGCGTGCTGTCCGAGTTCGCCACCTTCACCTACCAGTGCACCGCGCTGTACGACCCCAAGGCCGATGCCGGCATCCGCTGGAACGACGCCGCGCTGGCGATCGACTGGCCGGTGAGCGAACCGCTGCTGTCGGACAAGGACCGGCGCGCGCCGCTGCTGGCCGACGTGCCCGCGGACCGCCTGCCCACGTTCGAGTCATGAAGATCCTGGTCACCGGCGCACGCGGCCAGGTCGGTACGTGCCTGCGGTCGCACCTGGCCCCGCTGGGCGAGGTCCTGGCGGCCACGCGCGACGGCCACTGCGATGCCGCGACCAACACCGTGGCGATGGATCTGTCCGACCCCGCATCGCTGCCCGCCGCTCTGGATGCAGCGTCGCCCGAGGTCATCGTCCATGCCGCCGCCTATACCGCCGTGGATCGCGCCGAAAGCGAGCCCGACCTGGCGCATCGCGTCAATGCCGAAGCCGTCGGCTGCATCGGCCGCTGGGCCGCTCGGGCCGGCGTGCCCGTGGTGCACTATTCCACCGACTACGTGTTCCCCGGCGACGGCGACCGCCCGCTGCGCGAGGACGATCCCACCGGCCCGACCGGCGTCTACGGCCGCAGCAAGCTGGCTGGTGAACAGGCCCTGGCCGACAGCGGCGCGGACCACCTGATCCTTCGCACCGCCTGGGTCTATGCCGCGCACGGGCACAATTTCCTGCGCACCATGCTGCGCCTGGGCGCCGAGCGCGAGGTGCTCGGCGTGGTCGACGACCAGCACGGCACCCCGACCCCGGCGGACCTGATCGCCGCGACCACCGCGCAGGTACTGCAGCGCTGGCTGGCCGCCGATGCGGCGACCCGGCGCGCGCAGTCGGGCGTGTATCACCTGGTCGCCGGCGGCCAGACCACCTGGTGCGGCTTCGCCCGCGCGATCTTCGAGCGTGCCGTCGCCGCCGGCCTGCTGGAGCGGGCACCGACGGTCGATGCCATCACCACCGCCGAGTTTCCGACGCCGGCGCAGCGACCGGCGTGGTCGGTGCTCGACACCACGCGCATCCGCGAGACGTTCGCGGTCGACTTGCCGTCCTGGGAGGCCGGTCTCGATGCGGTCATCGCGGAGCTTGCCGCTCGACGCTGACTGGTTCCCCGGGATTCCGGTGACGTAGCCGAGGTCCGCATCCGGGATTGGCCGCATGGCGGCCATGTGCGTTGCGTGGGGCGGGAATCCCGGATGCGCTTCGCGTATCCGGGCCGCGGGATCGATGCCGCAGGATTCTCCGCTTCCGGCGGGTCCGCGATCGCGGGGTAGCGCATCCGTCTTGTGGATGGCCGCCCCCGTGGCAGTGTCAGCCTGGCGCCCTGCCCGTCTGTCGATCCACCCAGTGCGTAAGCCATTGGAGCTGCACCGCCTTCTTCTCGCTGGCGCTCGGCGAGAACGGGGCCTGCTTGCCGGATGTGGTGATGCTGACCGGGATCGACCCTGTATGGCTGGCCAGGAAACGGCCCCTTGCATCCAGCAGGAGCATGGTCGGCGCGGCATGGATGGCCAACTGCTTGAACACCGGCTTGCCGTTGTAGGCCACGGGCCAGGCAAAATGCCGCTGGTCCACGAAGGCTTTCGCCGTCTTCGCATCATCGAAGGTGATGGCCAGGAAGTACATATCCGGGTGCTTTGCCATGTAGGCGTTGAGCGCAGGCAACTCCTCGATGCAGCCGATGCAATCGGCAAAGAAGAAATCCACCAGGGTCGGTCGCCCGGCCAGGGTGGAAGCACCGGCCTGACCGCCCTGCACCAGCGGCAGCTGGAACCCTGGCAGGGCCTGGCCGACCTTCACGCCGAGCTTGTCCGCATGCGAATCCGAGCCTTCCTTGGCACCGGGTGGCAGCAAGGCGAACGTGAAATCCATGTCGTGGTGGTCGACGCTGAATGCCTGCCCGTCCTTGACCGCCGCGTTGAAGGCCTGTGCGCTGATGGCATGGCCCTTGGCATCCTTGTAGGTCGGCTTGATCGACTGGGCCTTGGCACCCTCCAACTGCTGGATGATCCGGCGGGCCGGGGATGACGAACGGGCAACATCGGTTTGCGCATGCACGCTGCTGCATGCCAGCGCGGTGAGGGCGAGCGTGGAAAAAATGATCCGATGACGCATGCATGTACCTCCATGTAGGACGCGCGAGAACGGGGCTGCGACACAACGGCCCAATTTTCGAGCCACGGCTGCGGCGTCAACATCCGCGACATCGACCCACTGCACCGGGTTGGTCTTCGCTTTCCCCAGGCCTACCTACTCCGTCCTTCCGTGGGACTCAATGCCAGGAACCGCGGTCGCGAAGCGGGCGCAGCGCGCAACGGGGTCAAGGGTGCCGGGTTGCTTTTTGTGGTGGCGAGAAGCCTGTGCATGATCCGTCCTGGCTGGCGCTTAGCTGGTAGATATTGAAGTGAAACGGCAGTGTTTCGCATTGATGCAAATACACCTTTACGCCACTTCTGTTCTCGGCGATCTGGCGCACATCGTTGGCCCAGTTGGGCTTGGAGATCATGAAGAAGTTGCGCTCGCGCACCAGGAGTTCCGGTACCGAAGCGGTTGTGCCGTCAGGGTTGATGTCACGGATCCGTGACAGTGTGAGCGGGTGTTCCGTCATCCAGCCCATCGTTAGGCTTCTTCGAATCAGTGGCAGGCTCTTGTAAGCAGAGTGGTCTACGGTGGGAAGCTGGCCGCTCGGTTGGAGCAGTACATAGCTGTCGGCGGGGAGATCTGACTTGTGCAACCTCGCGAAGAAGACGTGGGCTGCGAAAGCACTGTTATCCAAGTAGCGCAGGTTGTCACTGGCGTGCCAGTAGATGATCATGCCGGCAGACGCGAAAATGACCAGTGCACCAAGTATGCGCGATATTGACCAGGGCTTTGACTGCGTTTCCTCGGATTCGATCGAGAGGATCGCTCCCAGCACGATTAGGCTGGCGAGCAGGAAACTCGGCCAAATCCGACCAATCACTCCGAAGTAGTAGGTAAACCAGGAAGAGAATCCTGCGACATACGCCAGATAGCCTGCCCCAAGTGCGATTTTCTTCCAGCTGGGCCGTAGCATTGTCATGCCGCCCAGTAGCATCAAAAGCGCAAGAAAATATCGTTTGTAGGCGCTCAGAGTATGTTTGACTGCGCCCCACCAAGTGGACCTGTGCGGCTGCGCGCGGACTATGGCGAGCGCGGCCCGAAGTTTGTCTGGATCTCTGATCTTTAGATTGAAAAACTCCCAATGCCTCAGTTGATACCAGTCTGATTTGTTCCAGCCGGTCGCGGTCTCAATGTGGCGCATTGCCGCCTTGGAGAGCGCGCGCGTTTGCACCTGTTTTAATAGCCGTCCCCGTGCGTAGTAGTAGTCCGAGAAGTGGTGGTATGCCTGTGGAGTGAAGGCGTGTTTCCCCACCTGGTCAGCCGTAAGCACAAGCGCACTCGGCCCCACTACGACGAGCGCCATGAGCGCGATACATTTCGGTTTTGACAGGCTGGAATGCCGCGCGGCGAGATACGCGGCGTAGAGCAAGCCGGGCCAGGCGAGTGCGAGTAGCCCGAATTCGGCGTTCAGTCGGAACAGTGCTGCGGCCGCAAGCAGTACCGAACCGGTAACGACACGATGCAGTTTGCCGGGGAAGCCTTTGGCCCCCGCGATGAGCAAGGCAATTCCCGCTGCTCCGGTGATGACAGCACAGACGGTGTAGTCCAGTCGCAGGACATTCGGCCATAGCAACCCCATGACCAGCCCGAGATACAGGACTGCGGAAAC
This sequence comes from uncultured Gammaproteobacteria bacterium, assembly GCA_963817755.1. Classification (GTDB taxonomy): domain Bacteria; phylum Pseudomonadota; class Gammaproteobacteria; order Xanthomonadales; family Rhodanobacteraceae; genus Oleiagrimonas. Next base: position 470,899 of record CAWFPB010000002.1, on the reverse strand, counting down.
GCCGAGACGGGGTGGCGACCACACAATCGCGATCATCGAAGCGATCAGGGTGGCCGAGAGCAGGAGCGCGTGCCAAGGGATATCGGTCAGTGCATACAGGCCGCTCAATAGGGCGGTGTACAGGAAGTTTACCGGGGGTACCGGGTAGCCCGATCGAGCACTCTCGATAATGGCGAGGTTATCGTTGACGAGGTAGCTCACGTGATGAAGTGCTTGCAGCAATACGGCCGCTACTATCACGCCCAGCGAGAGGGTGATTCTGAGATTTTTCGAACTCATCTCGGATCGGTCCCTTTTCCCTGGTCATCAGGTTGTTTGTGTTCTTTGAAGATATGCAGATGTTCACGGCTGAGGCAAGGTAGCCCCCGTGTGCAGATTACGGAGTCGAGGCGGCACCAGCTTTCCGGCGCAACGGGGCCATTGGCGCGGTTGGCGCGTAGACACCCGTTACGCGCAGTTTCCTGATGCGCCTGGCGGTATGGAAGCAGGCGGAAAACTCGAGAACGGGTGGTGTATTCCACGGCGGGTGCAGGAAGCATCGTCTAGAAACAGAAGTATAGGAACAAACGCCGAGCAGCAACAGGAGCAGTCATGTCAATGGAAAAATCGATGGGGTCAGTGTCGAATGGCACTTACTTAAGAGTAAATATTAATTCGATTCAATCACTTGTTGGATCTGCGCTGCTGAGTCGGTTTCGAGTCCAAACGAGACACTTCAAGCGATATGCGCTGCTTCCCGCAAGACATTGCGAGAACTGATTGGGTTATATCCGTTTGCTAAACATAGGCGATGACATATAAATTCATTTTAATTACAATACGTTACAACTTAATTAAGTGCCATTCGATCCCCGAGCCCATCAAGATCACGCCCCCATCGAGAGGAAGGTTGCGCTGAGACTTTTCATGTGCCGATTCCCTGTGTCCATCCGGGTGTCCGAAATTCAGGGGCAAGATCAAACCACAACGCTGGTATGCATTGCCACCCAGCCACTCGGTTCAGCGGCCGACCCAGAAAGGATCAACCAGGATCGGCGTGCTTGCCGGAAACCTTGATGAACTTTCCGTCGCGAAAGGCGAACACCATTTCGGAAGGGTCATAATCGACGAGCTCGACGATACCATCCTTGTTCCGGTCTTGTGCGAATCCCCGAACGAAGGGCGTCTTCACCACCGTCACGTTACCGACACCGACGAAGCGGCCGGCCTGGTTGGAGCTCGATACCTCGCGCATTCGGTCGACACTCGAGGCCACTCGCCGTCCTGTGAGGCCGGACTCGATGCGGTCATCGCGTAGCTGGCCGCTCGACGCAGAGTTGTTCCCCGGGGTTTCAGCTTTCCGGCCAGAACACGTCCGACCGTAAACAAAACATTCTCAAGAACGGATTCATACGCACAGGTGTGGCTGGGTTCACTTTCTTTCATGCCAAGGAAAACGACCGCAGGGAGTACCCGTGGTGCGAACCATGGAAGGGTCGATGGCAACACAAACGCGACAAGCCGGGATCGCCAGGCGTCGCCCAGATGAGACCATCGGCCGCTTCCGGGAAGCAACGCAAGATGACCATGGTCCGTCGCCACAGCAAGCGGAGATCCCCGGATGCGCTTCGCGTATCCGGGCTACGGACGTTACTCAGGGTGTTTTGGAACCGCGTCAGCCGATGACCCGCCGTACGGCCTCGGCCACGTTGGCCACGGTGAATCCGAACTTCTCGAACAGCACCCCGCCCGGCGCCGAGGCGCCGAAGGTGGTCATGCCGATGACCTCGCCGTCCAGGCCCACGTACTTGCGCCAGTAGTCGGCGATGCCGGCCTCTACAGCCACGCGTGCGCGGCAATGGCCGGGCAGCACGCCCTCGCGGTATTCGATCGGCTGCGCGTCGAAGATTTCCGCGCAGGGCATCGAGACCACGCGCACGGCGATGTCCTGGTCGGCCAGGTGGCGCATGGTTTCCATTGCCAGGCCCACTTCCGAGCCGGTGGCGATGAGGATGGCCTGGAACTTGGTGTCGGCCGGGTCGTGCAGCACGTAGCCGCCGCGCTCGACCTGCGCCAGCTGGGCCTCGGTGCGCGGCTGGTGCGGCAGGCCCTGACGCGAGAACACCAGGCACGAGGGCGCGCCGCGGCGCTCGATGGCGGCCTTCCACGCCACCGCCGATTCCACCGCGTCGCACGGGCGCCACAGGTGGTTGTTCGGGATGTAGCGCAGGCTGGCCATGTGCTCGACCGGCTGGTGGGTCGGGCCGTCCTCGCCCAGGCCGATGGAATCGTGGGTGTAGACGTGGATCGAGTGCGCCGGAATCAGCGCGCTCATGCGCACCGCGTTGCGCGCGTAGTCGGAGAACACCAGGAAGGTGGCGTCGTAGGGAATGAAGCCGCCGTGCAGGGCCAGGCCGGTTCCGATGGCGGTCATGCCGAACTCGCGCACGCCGTAGTGGATGTAATTGGCGTCCGGGCCGCCCTCGGTCACCCCGTGCGAGCCCTTCCAGATGGTCAGGTTGGAGCCGGCCAGGTCGGCCGAGCCGCCGATCAGTTCCGGCAGCAGGGGGCCGAAGGCGTTGAGCGCCATCTGCGAGGCCTTGCGTGAGGCCACTTCGGGGCCTTCGGACTGCGTGTTCGCGATATAGGCCTGCGCCTTGTCCGCCCAGTCGGCCGGCAGCTCGCCGGCCATGCGGCGACGGAACTCGGCGGCGGCCTCGGGATGCGCCTCGGCGTACTTGTCCAGCATGGAACTCCAGGCCGCCTCGCGCTTTTGGCCGGCCTCGCGCGCATCGTAGGCGGCGTAGATATCCTCGGGGATCACGAACGGATCGTGGCGCCAGTCGAGCATGTCGCGCGCGGCCTTGACCTCGTCCGCGCCCAGCGCGGCGCCGTGGCTGGACTCCTTGCCTTCCTTGTTCGGCGAGCCGAAGCCGATCAGCGTCTTGCACATCACCAGGGTCGGCTGGTCCGCCTGCGAGGTGGCGTCCTTGAGCGCGGCCTGGATGGCCGCCGCGTCATGACCGTCCACGTCGCGGATCACGCGCCAGCCGCAGGCCTCGAAGCGGGCCGCGGTGTCGTCGGTGAACCAGCCCGGGACCTCGCCGTCGATGGAGATGTTGTTGTCGTCGTACACCACCACCAGCTTGCCCAGCTTCCAGGTGCCGGCCAGCGAGATGGCCTCCTGCGAGATGCCTTCCATCAGGCAGCCGTCGCCGGCGAACACCCAGGTGCGGTGGTCGACCAGGTCGAATCCGGGACGGTTGAAGCGCTCGGCCAGCACCTTCTCGGCCAGCGCCATGCCCACGCCGTTGGCAATGCCCTGGCCCAGCGGCCCGGTGGTGGTCTCCACGCCCGCGGTGTCACCCGCTTCCGGATGGCCCGGGGTGCGCGAATGCCACTGGCGGAAGTGCTCGATCTCGCCGATCGGCAGCTCGTAGCCGCTCAGGTGCAGCAACGCGTACTGCAGCATCGAACCATGCCCGTTGGACAACACGAAACGGTCGCGGTTGGGCCATTCGGGGTTGCCCGGGTTGTGACGCAGGAAGTCGTTCCACAGCACCTCGGCGATGTCGGCCATGCCCATGGGCATGCCGGGATGCCCGGAGTTGGCCTTCTCGACGGCGTCCATGGCGAGGGCGCGGATGGCGTTGGCGAGTTCGCGGCGGTTGGGCATCGTCAATCTCCGGAAATGCGTGGATCGGGCATGAAAGTCCCCATTGTCGCCGATCACGGCGCTGCTGTCGCCGTGCCGGTTCAGTTTCGGCCCAGCGGATCCTCCACCACCGGCTCCCTGACCAGTCCGACCATGGCGTGCCATGCCCGCCTGGCGGATGCACGGTCCAGACGGCGCATGAACATGCCCGCGACACCGGCACGAACAGCATCGGCCCGTCCGGCCCAGTCCGGATGCTTGGCATTCAGCTCAATAAATATGCCATGACTCCCGACCAGGACGAGACAAGAACGATTCAGTGGCCGGCATATCCAATGGTCACGAACCCTCCGTCGTGGGCCGGAGTTGCAGATCGTTCGCCCACCGGCTGCCCCAAGCCGTCACCATCGCAACAAGGAGACGCCCCATGAACAAGACCATCATCGTCCTCGGCATGATCACGGCAAGCATCGCTAGCACCCCGGTCTTTGCCCAGCAGGTTCCGCACAACGACAGCGGCTGGTTCGTCGGCGGCAACGTCGGCCAAGCGTACGTGAGCCAGGGAGCGTACGACGGCCATGACACCGCCTATGCCATCAACGGCGGATATCGCTGGTCGGTGGCACCGAATGCCGCGCTCGGCGTGGAGGTGGGCTACAACGACCTGGGCAACATCCGCCTCAGCAACGCCTTTGCCAGCGCACCAATCCTGTCCCATCCGAAATCCAGCCTGCACGGCTTCACCTTCGGCGTGGACGGCCACGTCAACTTCACCCCGAACTGGTTCTTCAGCGCCCGCGCCGGCATCTACCAGTGGCGCGGCGAAGGGCTCAGCAATGACGCAAATCCGTTGTACCGCAGTCTCGAGAAGACCGATTTCTACGGCGGCGCGGGCATCGGCTACGACTTCAGCCGGCACTTCAGCCTGAGCGCAAACTATGACCATTACCAGGCCAACAAGGATCACCTGGACCTGACCACCAACATGGTCTCGGTGCGAGCCGAATACCGCTTCTGAGCCTCCCACCGCCGGGACGGGCACGGGGTCAGCGGCCCGCCCGACCCGGCTTGTCGTCGAGTTTTCACACCGCATCGGCTCCGCTTTGTATTAACACCCAATTAACACGATTGGGCACGATACCGGTGCCGTTCAGTCGCCCGGCCCTTTAATCGGCACCGGCCAGTGCGCCATGGGCCGGCAAACCGGGAACCGAACCGACCGGCCCATTCTCGAGCCCGGAATGATGTCCCCGACCCACCCCGGGCGCCACACGAGAACCCCACAGCAAAGGATGAACAACACGATGAACAAGAAGATTCTCGCCCTGTCCCTGATCGCCGCCGTCGCCGCCGTCCCCGCCGTCAGCTTCGCGGCCCCTCCCGGCAATGGATTCATCAGCGGCCAGATCGGCCAGTCGACGCTGCAGGGCATGTCCGCCTCCAACGACACCGCCACCGGCAGCGCATTGATCGGTGGCTACCGCTGGGACATCAATCCGCAGTTCCAGCTCGGCGTCGAAGGCGGCTATGCCAACATCGGCAAATTCAGCGATTCGTACTACGGCACCAACGTCGACGGCAAGCTGGACGGCTGGCTGGTCGGCGCCACCGGCAAGCTGAACTTCACCCCGAACTGGTTCATGTCCTTCGAGGGCGGCTACTTCGACGCTCACCAGAAGGCCAGCGGAAGCTCCTTCGTGGGCAACTCGCTGGTCAGCTACAGCCAGACCCACACCAAGGGCAGCTGGTATTCGGGCATCGGCTTCGGCTACGACTTCACCAACAACATCGGCCTGGGTCTGAACTACAACTACTTCGCCGACAAGGATGGCCAGCTCGACCTGAGCAGCAACATGGTCTCGGTGCGCATGGAAGTACGCTTCTGAGACCGCGCTCGTCGCGGATGACCGGCCTCCGACAGCCGGCGACGACACGAGCCCCCGAAGCCCCGGCATACCATGCCGGGGCTTTTTTGCATCGCCCCACCGACTGATCGGGACGACTGGTCATCACGAGCATGCGTCCGCACTGGCCCTGGACCGGGCGGGTCCGACGGAATGCCCTCTAGAGACCCCCTCTGTCGCCGAAGCGGCTGCTGTCGCTCCGGCTTCGTTCCGTTCGGTTTGTTCACGAAATGTTAATTTCTTCCCACGCACGATGTATATCGCTTGGTCGAGGCTCGATCCGAGGTCCGCGAAGCCGCCCGTGTACCAATGGCATTTGTTCGATCCGGTCATGACCATGTCATGCCGGAAGGGCACGGCGATTCGATACACGCTCTGGCCCGCTGCAACCAAGGGACGGATCCCGGTTTGCCGGCAAGGGATCAGGACGATTCGTACCGGAGCTTTTGACCGGCAGGAAACCGCTCCCCAACTCGCGGGCATGCACGCTGCTGACCGATCGCATGGCCATGTGCCGACGACCGACAGGCGCGTGCAGTGACGGGCCCACGTCAACGAAGGTCCGGGACTGGCGCAATGACTCTTGCGGACCAGTCCGGGGCCAGGGATACACCACAGAGGAAGATCATCATGATGAACAGGAAGATTCTCGCACTATCCCTGACTGCGGCCCTCGCCGCCGCCCCTGTCGCCTGCTTCGCGGCCCAACCCGGCAACGGGTTCATCAGTGGCCAGATCGGACAGTCGCGCCTGCAGGGCATGTCGGCGTCCAACGACACCGCCACCGGCAGCGCCATCATCGCCGGGTACCGCTGGGACCTCAGCCCCACGTTCCAGCTCGGCGCGGAGGCCGGCTACACCAATATCGGAAAGTTCAGCGACTCCAGTTCATTCTCCACCACTGCCAACGGCAAGCTGGATGGCTGGCTGGCCGGCGTGACCGGCAAACTGAACTTCACCCCGAACTGGTACATGTCCTTCGAGGGCGGTTATTTCGATGCCCGGCAGAAGGTCAGCGGTACCACGCTGATCCCGATTGACACCCGTGTCCAATACAGCACGAATCACACCAAGAGCAGCTGGTATTCGGGCATCGGCTTCGGCTACGACTTCACCAACAACGTCGGCCTGGGCCTCAACTACAACTACTTCGCCGACAAGGACAGCCAGTTCGACTTGAGCAGCAACATGGTCTCGGTGCGCATGGAAGTGCGCTTCTGAACACCGCGCTCGTCGTGGATGACCGGCCCGCCGGCGCTGACGATGCAAGCATCCGGACCCCGGCAATCCGTGCCGGGGTCCTTATTCTGTTTTGGCTACTGGACCTGATGTCCGGATACGACTGCCAGCCGCCTGGGCGGACCGGGGGTAACCGATACCGGCGGGAGGCAGCATGCGACCGACCGTGCTTGTGAAATTTTCGTGAATTTTATGTTACATTTCGCCGCCGCCACGGTGGCGGTACCGACGATCAGTCGTCACCCATACGGAAATTCCGCAAGGAGAAATACATGCGCAAGTTGATTCTGCCGGCCGCCCTTCTGGCCCTCTCGTTCACGGCCCTGCCCCAGGCGCACGCGGCCGATACGTCCGGCTGGTTCGCCAATGCCGCCGTCGGCAGCAACCACTTCTCCATCAAGGACAGCGGTTCGAGCTACAGCGACAATGCCACCAGCTGGATGGTCAATGGCGGCTGGCGCAAGGGCATCGTTGGCTTCGAGATCGGTTACACCGACCTGGGCAGCATGACCAAGGACATCGGCTACGCCAGCGTGAAGCTGAGCGCGACCGGTCCGACCGCCGGCCTGAACCTGCACTACAACGTCAACGACAAGTTCTACGTCGGCGGCCGCGCCGGTGCCTTCTTCTGGACGGCCAAGGAATCGGCGAACGTCTACGGGTACGGCTCCATGAGCAACAACGACTCCTCGACCGGTTTCTACGCCGGCGTGGGCGCCGGCTACAACTTCACCCCGAAGTGGAGCCTGGGCGCCAACTACAACTACTACCGCATGTCCAAGTCGGGCACGACCGTGGACAACGACATGTTTGCCGTGTCGCTCGAGTACAGCTTCTGAGAAGCACTGCTCAACCGTTGCCGATGGCAACGGGATCAAAAAAGGGCGCCCCTCGGGGCGCCCTTTTTTGTGCGTCGATGAAGCTGGAGGAAGTGCCTCAGCCTTCCCACTGCCCCAGCGCGGCCATGCCGTTCTCGCGTGCGCGCATGGCCACGGTCTTCTGTGCCTGGGCGTAGTTGCCGCGCATGTCCTCGGCCCACTGGTGCAGGGCCGCCTGCTGCATGGCGCGACCGTAGGAGAACGATAGCGGCCACGGGTGCGGGCCCATCTGGTTCATCGCGTTCAGGTGCGCAGTGGCGTCCTCGTCGGACTGGCCGCCGGACAGGAACACGATGCCCGGCAGGATCGCCGGCACGGTGGACTTCAGGCAACGCACGGTGGCCTCGGCCACTTCCTCGCGGCTGGCCTGACGCTCGCAGTTCTTGCCCGAAATCACCATCGACGCCTTCAGGATGGTGCCCTCCAGCATCACGTTGTGCTCGTACAGGGCGCCGAACAGGCTGCGCAGGGTGGCCTCGGTGACCTCGTAGCACAGGTCGATGTCGTGGTTGCCGTCCATCAGCACTTCCGGCTCGACCATCGGCACCAGGCCGGCCTCCTGGCACAGCGCGGCATAGCGCGCCAACGCGTGGCAGTTGGCCTCGATGCAGGTCGAGCTGGGGCTGTCCTCGTCGATGCCGATCACCGCGCGCCACTTGGCGAACTGCGCACCCAGCTTGACGTACTCGGCCAGGCGGTCGCGCAGGCCGTCCAGACCCTCGGTGACCAGCTCGCCGGGGAAGCCGGCCAGCGGCTTGGCGCCCTTGTCGACCTTGATGCCCGGAATGATTCCGGCCTCGCGCATCACCTTGGTGAACGGCACGCCCTCGGCCGTGGACTGGCGAATGGTCTCGTCGTAGAGGATGGCGCCGGAGATGTGATCGCCAAGATCCGGTGCGGTGAGCAGCATCTCGCGATAGGCGCGGCGATGCTCCTCGCTGTCGGCCACGCCGACGGCATCGAAACGCTTGCGGATGGTGCCGGTGGATTCATCGATGGCCATGATGCCCTTGCCGGGCGCGACCATCGCCTGTGCGACGCTTTCCAGATCTTCGATGCTCATGACGACTCCGTCGTTGGCTGCATTCGGACCGCATCGCCGTGCGGTGGGCGGCAAAACGCTGCGGAAAGGCGCGGATTATAGGCCAGAACGACGCCATTCTCGACCGTATTGCGCCACCCTGCCGCAGGCACTGCGAATCCTCAGTCGTGGGTGTACCCGGGCAACGCGCATCGGGCCAGCAGGGCCTTCTTCTGCGCGGGATCCTTGGGCATGTTGAAACGCACGATGTAGTAGGTGCTGATCGGCAGGTCGTTGTTGTTGTCATCGGTGGGCGAATAGCGGAAATTGCGCACCAGGCTGACCGCGATCGGGCCGAAGTCGCTGTTGGCCGGGACCACCTTGCGCGCCTTCGTGCCGCGCGGAATGCCGTCCGAGCCGATCATGTAGCTGACCGCGGCGCAACCGGGCTTGTCCAGGTTGCGCCCGCTGTTGGGCACCGTGCCGTCGACTTCGCTCTTGGTCATGATCCAGTAGTTGCCGACATCGTCGGGCGGCACGACATGGACCTGCTGCGCCAGGACCGGAGCCACCACGGAGGCGACGGCCAGCAATGCAATGCACAGATGAGGGAAGCGGATCATGGCGGTTCTCCGTGACGGCTGGCAGGACCTTCAAGTCTAGCGCAGCTACGTCCGGATGGGGCTCTGCCGGATGGATACCGTCACAGGTCCTTCAGGCTCTCGGCGATGCCCCGGGCGCCCACGTGCAGCAGCTTGAGGGTGTTGGTGCCTCCGCCGTAGCCAGTGTGGTCGCCGTGGGTCAGGATCACGCGGTCGCCTTCGTTCAGCTTGCCCAGCTCGAACAGGCTCTGCACCGCGGCGCGCGCGGACAGGGCCGGATCCATGTTGCCGTGATCGAACGCGATCGGCTTGACGTCGCGCAGGATCAGCATGCGATGACGCGCCTCGGCACTGGGCGACAGGGCATAGATCGGCACCGCAAAGCGAAATCGCGAGAGCCATTGCGCGGTGGCCCCGGACTCGGTCAGGGCGATGATGGCGCGCACGCCCAGGCGCGCGGCCAGGAACACCGCCGCCAGGGCGATGGCCTGGTCGCTGCGGTCCAGGTTGTGCTCGTCCGGACGCAAGTCGTCCTTGGGCTCGAACTGGCGCTCGGCGCCCAGGCAGATGCGGCGCATGGCCTGCACCGCCACGTCCGGGTGCGCGCCGGCCGCGGTTTCCTGCGACAGCATCACCGCGTCGGTGCCGTCGATGACCGCGTTGGCCACGTCCAGCACCTCGGCGCGGGTCGGAATCGGCGCCTCGACCATCGACTGCAGCATCTGCGTGGCGGTGATCACCGCGCGATTCAGGCGCAGCGACTCGTTGATGATCTTCTTCTGCAGGCCGGGCAGTTCGGCATCGCCGATTTCCACGCCCAGGTCGCCGCGCGCCACCATCACTACGTCCGAGGCCTCGATGATCGAAGCCAGTACGGGAATCGCGTCGGCGCGCTCGATCTTGGCCACCAGCGAGGCCTCGCCGCCGGCCTCGCGCAGCAGCCGCCGGGCCTGGTGCATGTCCTCGGCGGTGCGCACGAAGGAAACCGCCAGGAAGTCGGCGCCGATCTCGGCCGCCAGCTTGATGTCGGCCTTGTCCTTGTCCGAAAGCGCGTCCACGCTGAGCCCGCCGCCCTGGCGGTTCAGGCCCTTGCGGTCGGACAGGCGGCCGGGGACCTTGACCGTGGTGTGGATGTCCTGGCCCTCCACGCGCTGGACCTCCAGCGCCACCAGGCCATCGTCCAGCAGCAGCACGTCGCCGGGGGAAACATCGCGGGGCAGACCCAGATAGCTGCATCCGACGTGACCGCTGTCGCCGGGCTCGGCGTCATCGCGGCACTGCAGCACGAACGCGGCGCCCTCGGACAGCTCGACCGGACCGTCGGCAAAGCGCTCGATGCGGATTTTCGGCCCCTGCAGGTCGGCCAGGATGCCGACCTCGCGGCCGACCGTGGCCGACACGCTGCGTACCGCTTCGGCGCGCTTGCGATGGTCGTCGTGGGTGCCGTGGGAGAGGTTCATGCGCACCACGTCGACGCCGACTTCCAGTAGCGCTTCGAGCATGCCGGGGGCATCCGTGGCGGGACCGAGGGTGGCGACAATCTTGGTGCGGCGGATCTGTTGGGGTTCAGTCATCGGGCAAAACTAGCATGGCCAGAGGCGGCTGTGCGCCGCCTGCAATCGAATTCTTCCAATCAACGGCCCAGGGTGCGGTTGAGCACGTCGGCCAGGCGGATGCCCGCGGCTTGGAGCTGGGTGCGCGCCACCGGCCAGGCCTGTGCCTGGTAGCGTTCGGACCAGCCCTTGCGGCGGCGCTCGCGGCGCGTGGGCAGGTCGCCGTAGGCCACGCGGCGGGCCAGCAGGTGGGCATGATCGGACCACTGCAGCGCAGCCGCTTCGATGCGCTGCCCATGCAGGCCCCAATGCGCGATCTCGGCACCGTCGATGGTCCGGCCCAGCTTGCGCGCGGCCCGGCGCGCGGCGGCGCGGTCGATGCTGTAGTCCGGGTTCATGTGCAGGCCCAGGGCGTGCTGGATCAGCGCACTGTCCCAGACCCGGTGCAGGTTGGTGGGATCGCCGAAGTACACCAGCTGCACGGTGTTGCCGCCCTTGTCGTGGTGATCGGCGTTGTGCAGCGGCTGGTGGATGTCGCCGACCAGGTGCACCACCCACTTGAGCGCGCGCAGCCGCTCCTTCGGTGGGGCCGAGCGGTCGGCCAGCACATGCACGAAGTGCGGCAGCTTGGCGACCACGCAGTGCCCGCGTGGGCAATCGCGCGAGGCCACGTAGCCGGGGTCCTCCAGCGGGGTATCGACGTAGTGCCAGGGCCCGGTCCAGGGACGGTCCTTGCGGATCTCGTCGGGCCAGGAGGCCACCTGGTCGAGATTGCGATCGCCTTCCAGTGCCAGCAACTGGCGCACTTGCTGCAGGGCCTTGTGGTTGAGGTGCCGCTGCGCGATGTCGGCAACGATGGCGTGCCCGTTCGGACCCCAGGCCATGGCCGGGATCGAGGTGAGCACGAGAGCGGCCAGCAACGGCAGCAGACGCAGGCGACGCAGCATGGAAGGACTCCGGATCGAACCAGCGCCCGAGTATGCCACAGCCCCGTGACCGCACCGTGATGCGCGATCAGTGCAGTTGCTTGCCTTCCCCGTCGTGGACATGGACATCCACTTCCACGCCCTCGCGCACGCTCTGGGTGACGATGCAGAAGTCCTCGAACTGCCCGAGGATGCGGTCCAGGTGCTCGAAGTCATCGGCCGCCTGGCTCAGGTGCAGGTCCACCTGCACGCGTTCCACGCGCCAGCGTCGGTCCTCGTTGCGGGCCATGACGGCCTTCGCGGTGGCGCGCAGGCGGCCGGGCTCGTTCTTGAACTTGCGCAGCGCGAACAGCAGGCTCGCCGCCAGGCAGTTGGCCACCGCCGCAGCCAGCAGCCGCGACGGATTGGGCCCGGCGCCCCCGCCCAGCGGCGGGGACTCGTCGGTGAGCAGGTCGGGCACGTCGGTGTCGTCGAAACGCACGCGGAATTCGTAGTCGTCCACCTGTTCCAGCGACAGGCCGAAGCTCTGGGTCTCGCTCATGCCGGTTCCTCCTCATCATCGATGCGGCTGCCGGGCAGGTGCGGATGCTCACCCTGGCGGTGCAGCCATGCGTAGTACAGCAACGGGATCACCAGCAGCGTCAGCACCGTCGACACCAGGATGCCGAAGATCAGCGAAACGGCCAGACCCTGGAAGATCGGATCGCTGAGGATGAAGAAACCGCCCAGCATGGCCGCCACGGCGGTCAGCACGATCGGCTTGGCGCGCACCGCGGCCGCATCGATCACCGCCTCGTGCAATGGCCGCCCGGCGGCCAGCGCGTGGTTGATGAAATCGATCAGCAGGATCGAGTTGCGCACGATGATGCCGGCCAGGGCGATCATGCCGATCATCGAGGTAGCGGTGTACTGCGCGCCCATCAACGCGTGGCCGGGCATCACGCCGATCACCGTCAGCGGAATCGGCGCCATGATGATCAGCGGTACCACGTAGCTGCGGAACTGCCCCACCACCAGCAGGTAGATCAGGATCAGGCCGACCGAATAGGCGATGCCCATGTCGCGGAAGGTCTCGTAGGTGATCTGCCACTCGCCGTCCCACTTGACCGCGTAATGGGTCGCCGAGGACGGCTGGTGGATGAAGAACTGCGAAAGGTGATGACCGTCGACGGCATCATGGTCGAGCTTGCCGACCAGCGAGAACATGCCGTACAGCGGGCTGTCGGTGGACCCGGCATCGTCGCCGGTGACGTAGGCGTAGGGCAGCAGGTCCTTGTGGAAGATCGCCTTCTCCCAGTTCAGCGAACGGACCTTGACCACCTCCGACAGCGGCACCAGCGCGCCCGAATGCGCGCGCACGCGCAGCGCCAGCAGCTGGCTCAGCGAGGCCTGGTCGCCCGGCGAGAGCCGCAGGCGCACCGGCACCGCGTAGCGCGCGTGGCCGTCCATCATGTAGGTCGCATCATCGCCCGACAGCGCCGTGCGCAGGGCCTGGGCGATGGCGGCCTGGCTCAGGCCCAGCTTGGCCGCACGCTCGCGATCGACCACCACCACTTCGCGCGGCGAATTGGCCTCCACGCTGGTATCGACGTCGACGATGTCGTGGTTGGAGGTGAAATCCTTCTTCAGGCCAGAGGCGATCTTGCGCACCGTGCCGTAGTCCGGTCCGTAGACCTCGGCCACGATCGGCGCCAGCACCGGCGGTCCCGGCGGCACCTCGACCACCTTCAGCGATGCACCGTACTGCTTGGCGATCTTCTGCAACGCCGGCCGTACCGCCAGCGCGATGGCGTGGCTCTGTCGCGTCCGGTCGTGCTTGTCGACCAGGTTCACCTGCAGGTCGCCGACGATCGGGCCGCTGCGCAGGTAGTACTGGCGCACCAGGCCGTTGAAGGTGATCGGCGAGGCGGTGCCGGCATAGCCCTGGTAGTTCTTCACCTCGGGCACCTTGGCCACCACGCCGGACAGCTTGTGCAGCAGTTCATTGGTGGTTTCCAGGGTGGTGCCCTCGGGCATGTCGACCACGACCTGGAACTCGGACTTGTTGTCGAACGGCAGCATCTTCAGGATCACCGCCTTGACCACCACCAGGCCGGCCGCGCCGATCACCAGTGCGCCCATGGCGGCGAACAGCAGGCGCCGGCGCCGCGCCGCCCGGTCGCCCTCGACGAACGGCAGCATGATGCGGCGGAAGGTCCGATGCAGGCGGGAGCCCTTCAATGCGGCGTGCTCGCCTTCGGCATGTTCGCCGTTGTGACCGTGCCCCTTGTGCCGCAGCAGCTTCAGCGCCAGCCACGGCGTGACCGTGAGCGCCACCGCCAGCGACAGCAGCATGCCGGCCGAGGCATTGATCGGGATCGGCCGCATGTACGGTCCCATCAGGCCCGAGACGAACGCCATCGGAAGCAGCGCGGCAATCACGGTGAAGGTCGCCAGGATGGTCGGTCCGCCCACTTCGGCCACCGCCATCGGAATGGCCTTGCGCATGCTGTGCCCGCCCAGCGCCATGTGCCGGTGGATGTTCTCCACCACCACGATGGCATCGTCGACCAGGATGCCGATGGAGAAGATCAGCGCGAACAGCGACACGCGGTTGATGGTGAAGCCCATCGCCCAGGAGGCGAACAGGGTCAACATCAGGGTAATGATGACGGCACTGCCGACCACCACGCCTTCGCGCCAGCCCAGCGTGAGCACCACCAGCAGCACGACCGACATCGCCGCCAGCAACAGGTGCAGCATCAGCTCGTCAGCCTTGGCCGTGGCGGTCTGCCCGTAGTCGCGGGTGACCGTCACGTGCATGCCGCTGGGAATGGTCACGCCCTCGAGCGCCTTGATCCGCTCGCGGATGGCCGCGGTGATGTCGGCGGCATTGGTGCCGGCCTTCTTGGCCACGGCAATGGTCACCGCCGGGGTCGTGCCCATGGCCGGTCCGGCCCGGCCCTTCGGCGCACCGAACCACACATACTTGCTCGGCAGGTCCGCGCCGCGACGGATCTTCGCCACGTCGGACAGGAACACCGGCTGCCCGTTCTTCAGGCCGATGACCAGGTTGCGCACCGCGTCGGCATCGGCCAGGAAGGTGCCGGCCGTGACCGGAACGTCGCGGTCGCCGGTCACGCGGTCGCCGGCCTGGCTGACCACGTTGGCGGCTTTCAAAGCGTTGGAAAGATCGGACAGCGACAGCCCGTAGGCCGCCAGTTTCGACGGATCGAGCTGCACCACCACGGCACGGGTGGGCGAACCGATGGTATACACGTCACGCGTGCCCTTGACCCGCTTGAGGCGGGTCTCCAGCGTATGCGCCACCTCGGCCAGCTGGGTCGGACTCTGGTGCGGGTTGTCGCTCCACAGGGTCAGCGCCATCACTGGCACGTCGTCGATGCCCATGGGCCGGATCAGCGGCTGCCCCACGCCCAGGTTCTGCGGCAGGAAGTCGCGGTTCTCGTAGACCTTGTTGTACAGGCGCACGATCGCGGTCTGGCGCGGTACGCCGACCTTGAACTCGACCGTGACCATGGACATGCCCGGTCGGCTGACCGAATAGATGTGCTTGACGCCCTTGAGCTCGTCGAGCTTCTTCTCCAGCGGGAAGGTCACCAGGTTCTCGACGTCGTGCACATCGGCGCCGGGGAACGGCACCATCACGTTGGCCATGGTCACGTCGATCTGCGGCTCTTCCTCGCGTGGCGTGATGATGGCCGCAGTCAGGCCCAGCAGCAGCGCCGCCACCGCCAGGATCGGCGTCAGCGGGTTGTTCTGGAACGCCTTGGCGATACGGCCAGAGAGCCCGAGTCGCGGCGCACTCATGCCGAGGGCTCCGTGCGATGGGCCGACAGCCAGCGCGCCGCTGCCGCCGGATCGGTGGCGACCTGCTCACCGGCGGACAGTCCCGACAGCACCTCGACGCGATCGCCGAAACGGTCGCCGGTACGCACCTGGCGCAGGCTCACGCCCTGCTTGCCGACCACGAACAGGCCGGTCACCTCGCCCTGGTGCCACAGCGCGGTCTCCGGCACCAGCAGCGGCTTCGCCTCGCCGACGGCAAAGGCCACCTTCACCGTCATGCCCGGATACAGCCCGGCATGCTCGCCGTCGAGCTCCAGCCGCACGTTGAAGGTATGGGTGTCGGGATCGGCATAGGGAAACACGATCACCTTGTCCACCTTCAGTCGCTTGCCCGCCAGAAGAATCTGCGCGCTGTGATACTTGCGGATCGCCTCCACCGCGCTTTGCGGCACCTGCACGCTCACGCGCAATTGCTTGAGCGACACGCCGGATACCAGCGGCTGGCCCGGCTGGACCGCCTCGCCGACCTGCACCCAGCGCTTGCTGACGTACCCGTCGTAGGGCGCGCGCACCGTGGTGTAGTCGAGCTTTTGCCCGACCTCGCGCAGGCTGGCCTGGGCCGCGTTCAATGCCGCACGGGCGGCTTCGCGCCGTGCCAGTGCCTGGTCGTAGTCGGCCTTGGCCACCAGCTTGCGCGCGTAGATCTCGGATACCCGACGATAGGAGGCCTCGGCCTCGTTGTAGGACGCCCGCGCCGAAGCCAGTTGCGCCTGGGCCTGGCGTCGCGCCGATTTCTGTTCGACGTCGGTGAAGCGGACCACGACATCGCCCTTCTTGACGAAATCGTTCACGTCGTAGGGAAGTTCCACCACCCGACCGGAGGTCTGCGCATACAGGGTGGCCTGATTGACCGCCTCGACCACGCCGTCCCAGGACTGCTCGCGCCGTGCATCGGTGGGCTGCACCGTGACCGACGACAGCTTCGGCGCCGGGGCCGTCGATGTCTTCGCCGGCGGCTTGTTGCCGCACGCGGCCAGGGAGAACAACGCCGCCACCAGCAGCGTCATGCGCACACGTTGGTTCATGGGAACCCTACCTCGTCAATCCATGGTCTACCGGCGCGCATCCGCACCGGAGTGGGCGGTCACGGACCGCCAGCCAATTCAAAAGTGAAAGGCGCGGACGCCAGCAGCGCCCGCGCCCAAGCGGGTATCAGCGCCCGGGAAAGGCGCAGCCGGACTTGACGCCAAACTTGCGCAGGATGAACGCCAGCGGGCAGAAGCCGGTAAACGACGACTGCAGCAGGTTGGCACCCACGAACAGCGTCAACAGCAACCACCAGGGCGACACGAACTGCGCCAGGGCCAGACTGACCAGCACCACGGTACCGGCAAAACCCAGGACGACACGATCGATATTCATGACAGGACTCTCCTTCAGGCCGCGATCAGTGGCCGTTGTTCTTCGACTTCAGGCGCACGATGCCCAATGCCTTGAGCACGTACTTCTCGTAGACCGGGTCGGTATTGCCGTTGCGCACCTTGCGCATGTAGTACTTCTCGAATGCCACCTTGGCCAGGTGGACCCACTTGCCGACCTTGGCCCAGGTCACGTTGCGCGGCGGAATCTGCGGAAGCGCCACGAAGGCCGCGCCGGTATCGCCCATATCGGCCAGGCAGATCGCATTCCAGGTCGCCTTGGTGTCGGCCTTGCCGCCGCTCAGGTCGTCACGGATGTTGTGCGCGATCGCGGTCACCATCGACTCGATCATGTAGCCGGTCTTGGGCGCGCCGGTCGGGACCGGGGTCTTTTCCACCGGCGGGATCGCCACGCACACGCCCGCCGAGAACACGTTCCTGTAGGTCGGGTTGCGCTGGTGCTCGTCGATCAGCACGAAGCCGCGCGGATTGACCAGGCCCTCGACCCCGCGCACCGCGTCCACGCCGGTGAACGCCGGCAGCAGCATCGAGTAGGCGAACGGCACCTCGTGGTGCTTGACGACCTCGCCATTCTCGTCGACCTCGTCCACCTTCATCTGGTTCTCGGTGATTTCGGCAACACGCGCGTTGGTGATCCACTTGATGTGGCGCTGGCGCATCTCCGCTTCCATCAAACCCTTGGAGTCGCCCACGCCACCCAGGCCCATGTGGCCGATGTAGGGTTCGGAGGTGACGAAGGTCATCGGCACCTGGTCGCGGATTTTCCGCTTGCGCAGGTCGGCGTCGATGATGGTCACGAACTCGTAGGCCGGGCCGAAGCAGCTGGCGCCCTGCACCGCACCGACCACGATCGGGCCGGGGTTCTCCAGGAACTTCTGGTAGGCACCCCAGGCCTGCGCCGCGTGCGGCGTGGTGCACACCGACTGGGTGAAGCCGCCGTGCGGCCCCAGCCCCGGCACCTCGTCGAAGGCCAGACGCGGGCCGGTCGTGATCACCAGATAGTCGTAGTCGACGCGACGATCGTCGTCCAGGATCACGTGGTTGGCGTCCGGATGCACCGACTTGACCGGGGTATCGATGAATTCGATGCCGCGCCGGCCCAGTGGCTGGTTCATGTCGATCTGGACATTTTCGGGCTTGCGCCAGCCCACGGCCACCCAAGGGTTGGAGGGTGTGAAGCTGAACCGCGGCCCTTCGCCGATCACGATGACGCGGTGCTCGGTGCCGAGCTCCGCACGAATTTCATACGCGGCCGCCGTACCACCCAGCCCCGCGCCCAGTATCACGATAGTAGCCATGTCTAGGGTCTCCTCAGCCCAATGCACGAACAGGTTGCGCGCTTCGTCTCCACAACGATTTGACAGGCATCAACCCGGCGTCTTGTAAAGTTCATACTAATTTAGTTTTTGCTTATTTAGCAAGCATGATAATATGGTTGCGTTGCAGGCTTTTCCAGCCCGCACCGACAGCGAGGTATCACGCCGTGTCCCTGCCCGCCGACTTCGACCGTGAAAGCATGCAGGCCCGCGCCTCCGAGGCGGCCGACCTGCTCAAGGCCCTGGGAAACCCCCAGCGTCTGCGGTTGCTGTGCCTGCTGGTCGGCAAGGAAATGGCGGTCGGCCAGCTCAACGAGCAGCTGCCCGAACTGAGCCAGTCGGCCCTGTCCCAGCACCTGGCACGCCTGCGCGAGCAGGGCCTGGTGCGGACCCGACGCGAATCCCAGACCATCTGGTATTCGCTGGAAGACGGACCGGCCCAGGAAGTGATCGCCACGCTGTACGGCATCTATTGCGCACCAGGCACCGGCGATCCGCTGTGCGGTCCGCCGGTGCCTGGTGCACAACACCCCTGACCCGCAAAGGTAGATTCATGACCGATTTTCAGTTTGTTCCCAACCAGTGCCGCCCCGAGAACCGGCTGTTCTGCGGTGGCCAACCCACTACCCAGCAACTGGCCGATTTCGCCCGCGAGGGCGGCGGCTGCGTGGTCAACCTGCGTCCGCAGGCTGAAATGGGAGCCTTCGACGAGGGCGCCGCCGTGCGCGAGCTGGGCATGGAATACGTGAACATCCCGGTGGCCGGGCCCGAGGACCTTTCCCGCCAGGCCGCGGAGACGCTGGCCGACGCCATGAAGCGCTTCGACGCCAACCACCTGATGGTGCATTGCGCCAGCGGCCAGCGCGTGGGCGCCCTGGTGGCGCTCAAGGCCGGCTGGATCGACGGCCTGTCCATGGAAGAGGCCGTCGCGGCCGGTTTCAAGGCCGGGCTGGGGCGTCTCGAACCGGTGGTCCGCGCCAAGCTGGCCGGCAGCTGAGCCGACTTATCACGATTCGGCCTTTCGACGGGATGAGCGCGGACGCGCTTCCGGCTAAAATGCCCCTTTCGCGACCCCTCGCGGGGCCGCACCGCCTTTCTCCGCATCAGAGGACGCTGCCCCATGGCCATCAAGGTCGCCATCAACGGATACGGCCGCATCGGCCGCAATGTACTGCGCGCACTGTACGAAGCCGGCCGCAACGACCGCATCCGGATCGTCGCCGTCAATGACCTGGGCGATGCCGAAACCAATGCCCACCTGACCCAGTACGACACCGCCCACGGCAAGTTCCCGGGCGAGGTCTCGGTCGAGGGCGGTGACCTGGTCGTCAACGGCGACCGCATCAAGGTCTGCGCCGAGCGCGACCCGTCCAAGCTGCCCTGGGACGAGCTGGGCGTGGACGTGGTGCTCGAGTGCACCGGCCTGTTCCGCAGCAAGGCCAAGGCCGGCGCCCACCTGGCGGCCGGCGCGAAGAAGGTCATCATCTCCGCGCCGGGCGACAAGGACATCGACGGCACCTTCGTGTACGGCGTCAACCACGACCAGCTGACCGCCGACCACCAGGTGATCTCCAACGCCAGTTGCACCACCAACTGCCTGGCGCCGCTGGCCAAGGCGCTCAACGACGGCATCGGCATCGTGCACGGCCTGATGACCACCATCCACGCCTACACCAACGACCAGGTCCTGACCGACGTGTACCACAAGGATCTGCGCCGCGCCCGCTCGGCGACCATGAGCCAGATCCCGACCACGACCGGCGCCGCCGCCGCGGTCGGCATGGTGCTGCCCGAGCTCAACGGCAAGCTGGATGGTTTCTCCATGCGCGTGCCGACCATCAACGTGTCGGTGGTGGACCTGTCCTTCGTGGCCGCGCGCGAGACCAGCAAGGATGAGATCGACCGCATCATCCAGGCCGCCGCCGACGGTCCGCTGAAGGGGATCCTGGACGTCAACACCAAGCCGCTGGTTTCGGTGGACTTCAACCACAATCCGGCCTCGTCCACCTACGACGCTACCCAGACGCGCGTCATGGCCGGCACCCTGGTCAAGGTGCTGTCGTGGTACGACAACGAGTGGGGTTTCTCCAACCGCATGCTGGACATGACCGAGGCGCTGGTCGCGGCCGGCTGAGTTCCGGAGGCCGACTGGCCTTTCTGGTACCACCGAAGCCGCGATAAAGTGGGTCCGCATGCCCCCCGGCATGCGGACCTTTCTTGTATATGGAAGTCGAGGATTCAATGACGATGCGCAACAAAATACTGACGTTGGTCGTACTGGCACTGGCCGCGGCATCCCTGCCCATCATGGCCGCCCCGGTGGCAGGCCCCAAACCGGCCTATACCCGCAACGGTTTCCAGCCGCGCATGCTCGACGCCTCCGTACCCCGTGCCGAGCGCATGAAGCTTTTCGCGCACATCATCGCCTTGGCCAACCATGGCCAGGTACGCGCCCAGGACCTGGCCGGCACGATGTACTGGAAAGGCCCCGAAATCGCCGGTTCTCCGGTTCCCGTGAATCTGGACCAGGCGCGCAAGCTGCTGGCGAACGCAGCCGTTCATGGCGATCAGATCGCCATGGCCAAGCTGGCCGAACTCGAATTGGCTGCCGGGCGCACGACGCGCGCCATGATCTGGGCGCAGTTGTATGCCCGTTATCTCAACCCCATCGAAGGGCCGCGACGCGCCAAGCACGACGGGTTTTCCGCCGAGTTGATTGCTCGCATTCAGAAAGCCGGAGGCAAGATCGACCAGGCGGCACGCACCGGCGTCGCCACCATGGTGACCCGTTTCGACAAGAGTATCCGCAAGGGCATCGATACCTTCGATCATCAGCAAAACCATGGGCGGACATTCCTGGTTCGACCGGTCGGAGCCGATCGGGACGATTCCCCCAAGCTGAAGAAGATGAGCGGTATTGCCGAATACATGGTCGGTTTTGACAGCCACGGAAAACCCGTCGGCATCTGGCCTCTCGATGCCTTTCCGAATCCGGAATTGGGCGCTGAACTGCGTCACTACCTGATAAATGTCTACGCCAACGCCGTCGATGAGGACAGCGGGGTACGTTACCTGCGCATATCGATCACGCACGGGCCTTACAAATTCCGCTATTTGCGCCTCACGCACTGACACACACCGGACCGCGGCGGCCGAAACGCCTGCCGCGGCCCATCCGCAGCGATCTTCGTCAAGCTTCATGGCCATCATCTTCCTGCCGGGCATCAAGGGATCGGAGCTGGTCGACAGCTACCCGCTGGACTGGCCCCGACGCTGGTCGCTGGAGGACATGACAATCGGCGACATCATCGAGAGCAGCCTGGATTTCGCCCTGGTGGACGGGCGCTACGACGCCGCCGACGGGCACTGGATGCGCCCGACCCGCCTGATCCACTATGCCTACGGCGCGATCATCAGCAAGCTCCGGGCCTGGCAGCAGCCCGAGCCCGTCTACACGTTCAGCTACGACTGGCGCAAGCCGCTGGAGCTGTCCGCAGCTCGCCTGGTCCAGGCCATGGACGAGCTGGCCGGACGCGAGAAGGCCGTCGGGCGTTCGCCGGAACTGAAATTCGTCACCCACAGCATGGGCGGCCTGGTGCTGCGCTCGGCGCTGGCGCTGCGCAAGCGCCGCGATCCGTTCGACGGGATCGGCCGCTGCGTGTTCATCGCGCCGCCGTTTCGCGGTGCCATCGGCGCCCCGTACGCGCTGGTGGTCGGGGAGCGCGACGGATGGTTCGGCACCGACGAGGACTACCGGCGCATCTCACGCACCTTCCCGTCCGTGTACCAGATGACGCCGTCCTGGGATCGGGCCGCGGTCGACGAGGACGGCCACGGCCTGGACCTGTTCGATGCCGGCAACTGGCAGGCCAACGTGCGCGACAGGACCGGCTTCCAGTCCCGCTTCCTGTGCGATGCCGAAGCCTTCGTGCGTGGCCGGCGTGCCCGCCACGGCGGACAAAGCCCGGCGCCGATGCTCGATGACAAGGCCATGGCCGGGGCCGCCGACCGTGTGCTGGTGCTGTGTGGCACCGGTCAGCCGACCCTGCGCAGCCTGCCCGTGCTCACGCGCAATGCGCCCAATCCGAACTGGTTCGACTTCGCCCATGCACAAGGCGATACCCACGGCGACGGTCGCGTGCACCTGCTCGGCGCCGCGGTGAACGGGGTGACGCTGGCGTGCTTCGACCACGCCGGGGAACATGCCCTGCTGTGCCGCAACGAGCGCGTGGCCAACCTGACCTCGCGCTGGCTGGAGGGACACCAGGCGCTGCGCATGACCCGCCGCACGCCGGACGACCCGTCCGACCGCCGCAGCCGGCGCTATTTCAGGCCCTGGGACGGCGACCCGGAGAGCTTCTCCCGCCATATCGCCTGACACGCCCCGCCCTGATCCAGGTCATGGCAGCTTCCGGACAGACGATTCATGCTTCGACCCCCCGCATCCATCGATCCTGCCATGAACGACATTCCCGGCCTCGATGCAGCCGCCATCGCGCTCCTGGTCGACCGTTTCTACGACCGCATTCGCAAACACCCCCTGCTGGGACCGGTGTTCGAGGCACGCGTCGGCGACTGGCCGGCACACAAGCGCCGCCTGACGGACTTCTGGTGCAGCACGGCCCTGCGCACGGGCAACTATCGCGGCAATCCCATGGCCATGCACAGGAAGCTGCCGGTGGACGAAGGCCACTTCGAGCAATGGCTCTCGCTGTGGCGCGACACCGTCGCCGAGACGCTGCCGGAATCGGCCGCGAGCTACATGAACGACCTGGCCGAACGCATCGGACACGGACTGATGCTGGGCATGGGATTGCGCCCGCGCGGACGCCAGCTGGGCATCCCTCTGGCCGGCCGTTGGCCGGCCGTGCACCGGCCCGGTTGAACGCCGGGCCGGCAGCAGGAAAAGATCAGGAGAGGGCCTTCATCGCAGCGTCGTAATCGGGTTCCTGGGCGATCTCCGGCACCATCTGCGCGTGCAGCACCCGGTTGTCGCCATCCAGCACCACGACCGCGCGCGCGGCCAGGCCGGCCAGCGGCCCGTCGGCCAGCGCCACGCCGTAGTCGGTCAGGAACTGGCGACCGCGAAGCGTCGACAGGTTGACCACCTGGTCCAGGCCCTCGGCGCCGCAAAAGCGTGCCTGCGCAAAGGGCAGATCGGCGGAGATGCACAGCACCACGGTGTCCTTGAGGTCTGAAACCAGCTCGTTGAAGCGGCGCACCGAGGCCGCACACACGCCGGTGTCGACACTGGGAAAGATGTTGAGCACCTTGCGCTGGCTGCCGAAGCTGGCCAGGGTCACGTCGTTGAGGTCCTTGTCGACCAGGCTGAAAGCCGGCGCGGACTGGCCGACGGAGGGAAACTCGCCGTCGACGTGGACGGTGTTGCCTTGCAGCGTCACTGTGGACATTGCGTACCTCTTGCTGTGGATGGGAATGGGAGTCGATCGATGCGGTCCGCGCCGCCTCGATGCCGCGCGGACCGCCCCAAGCATATCCGGGCACCCCGGGGTGGATGCAAAACGGACCGCTTCAGGGTGTCTTACGCACGATGCCGCCCATCCGATCCCCTACCGCAACAGACTCGCGAAAATCCCGTATGGCGAGTGGGCCACGGCCACGCTGGCGATGAATCCGAACACGGCCAGCGCGGCCAGGAAATAGCCGGCCCGGGCACGCCGGGTGCGTCCGCGCCGCAGGGCATGCACGCCCAGCACCACGTACACCACCAGCGCCAGCACCTTCATGGTCAGCCACGGCTGCACGAACGGGTACTGGTGCACGATGACCACCAGCATCAGCGCCGCGGTCAGCAGCGTGGTGTCGATGGCGTAGGAAAGATAGCGCAGCGCGGCATGGTTGGCCGCGCGCCAGCCGGCCAGCATCATCGCGCCGCGCGTCGCGAACAGGCTGCCGGAGAGGATCACGCAGGTGATGTGCAGCCACTTGATCTGCAGGTACCAGGCCGCCATCGCTCAGCCCTCCATGCCGTCCACGCGCGGCGTCAGGTAGATCCATGCCGAGTGCACCACCCACGGCAGGAACGCCAGCAGCCAGCCGCCCACGGCCAGCAGCAGCCACGCGTTCCGCTCCGGCCCGATCGCAGCCAGCATGCGCGAGAGCGCCACCAGCTGCAACGTGACGAACCCGAACCAGGCCGTCGCGCCCATCTGCAGCGGTCGGCCGGAATGTCCCTGGGTGACGCGCGTGACCATCGCCAGCAGCATCGATCCGAAGAAACCGATGGCCAGGGCATGCAGCGGCGCGCGGCCCAGCACGAAGACACCGGTCACCGCATAGACCGCGCTCTGCAGCGTGTACAGCACGAATGCGAACGGCAGCCAGGCAAAAGCCAGGTGCAGCACGGCCAGCAGCCCCGGACGCATCGCCCGCCAGGGCTGCCAGGCCCAGGCGTGCCACGCCAGTACCGCCGCCAGCGGTGCATCGACCAGCCACAGCCCCGACTGCGCATGCGCCAGCGACAGCGCCAGGTGGCCCAGCAGCAACGCCCACAGCACCGGCAGGCTCCAGCGTGGCCGGACCATGCGATATCCGGGCACGACCCTGGACGTGAAGAACGGGATCATGCGGTGGCACACGCCCAGGTACATCGGCAACAGGAACCCGAAGGTCCCCAGCTGGATGGCCAGCATGGCCCACCACCAGGAAGCGCCCAGCAGGTAGGCGAGAAAGGCGCCCTGCCCGACCGCGCCCATGCACAGGGCCGCAAAGCACGACACGGCATGTACATGGCGCGATCCAGCGGCGGCCAGCACCCGGCCCAGTACCGCCAGCGCCACCAGCAACGCCGCCAGCATCGACACGAAACCGGCCACCAGCAGCGGACGGTGACCCAGCAGGCCGACATGCGCCAGCAGGTAGCCACCGAACTGCAGCGCGAACACCGGCAGGTAGTGGCGCAGGCGCAGCGCCGGCTGCCCGAGCCAGCGAGGGAACACGGTCAGCAGGAAACCGAGGATGAACATCGGCAGCATGCCGTACTGGGCCAGCATCGCGTGGGCCCAGGGCGGCGGCACGGCCGGCTGCGGCAGGTTGAAGCCGAAAGTGCCCGCGCCAAGCTCCAACGCCCACCAGGTCATGGTCAGCAGCACGGCCACCGCGCCGCCCAGGAACAGCAGGCGGTGCGGCGCCGCGGCCGGCACGGCGAACAGCGGGCGCGGCGGCGGGGAAGCGGGATGGGATACGGCGTGCATGAGCGGTTTCCGGGGTCGGGGTGCACAGCATCATGCAGGATGCGACATCCCGCCCTGACCTGGGTCAGCCCCCATCCCGCTCCGGCCTGATCCAGATCAGCCGGTACGGCCCGCGCCTTGCCTAGCATCCGTACCGGTTTCCCTCCGCAGACAGGTACCCCGATGAATGCGACGACACTCCCCGCGGGCCAGGCCGGCCCGCAGGACAAGGTCAGCAAGATCCTGGTCTGGATCCTGCTGATGACCACCGTGGCCTGCTGGATCGGCATGGCCTTCGCCACCCGCAGCACCTACCGGCAGGCCGCCCCGCTGCCGCAGAAGATGGTCTCCACCAGCGGTACGACGGTCATGACCCGCGACGACATCGTGGCCGGCAAGTCGGGCTTCCAGAAGGCCGACCTCATGGACTACGGCAGCCTGTACGGCATGGGTTCGTACTTCGGCGAGGACTACACTGCCCAGTACCTGGTCCAGCTGGCCCAGGAAACCCGCAACAACCTGGCCCTGGCCCAATACGGCATTTCGTTCAAGGCGTTGGACGCGGACCGCCAGTCCGGCATCACGCGGACCATGCGCAAGGACCTGCAGGGCATCGACCTGAGCCGCGGCACGGTGGTGCTGCCGGATGCCGTGGCCCGGGCCATCGTGACCCTGCGCGGCGCCATCGGCACGTCGCTGCGCCGCGACGACTTCAGCAAGGGCTACACCGGCGCGCGCGCGCTGGACGCCACGCAGGCGCAGCAGACCGCCAGCTTCCTGTTGTACTCGTCGCTGACCACGGTCGCGCGCCGCCCCGGCAAGGACTATTCGTGGACCAGCAACTGGCCGGCCGAACCGCTGGTCGGCAATCATCCGACCAAGTCCACCTTCACCTGGACCTGGGTGTCGTTCCTGGCGGTGTTCCTGGCCATCGGCGCGGTGCTGATGGTGTTCCGCATGTTCATCGAGCCCAAGGCGCCCGAGGAGACCTTCGAGCCGGCGCTGAAGGGCTTTTTCACGCCCACTCCCAGCCAGAAGGCGCTGTGGAAGTACTTCCTGGTGGTGGCCGCGGTGTTCCTGCTGCAGATCCTGGCCGGCTCGATCATGGCCCACTACTACACCGAGCGCACCGGCTTCTACGGGCTGGACATCGACAAGTGGCTGCCGTTCGCGTTCCTGCGCAGCGTGCACCTGCAGGCGCCGATCGTGTGGATCGGCGTGAGCTGGATTGCCGCGGGTCTGTTCCTGGCGCCGCTGATCGGCGGACGCGAGCCCAAGGGCCAGAAGTTCCTGGTCGACCTGATCTTCTGGGTGCTGGTGACCATCGTCGGCGGCGCGTTGCTCGGCAACTACCTGGGCATCATGGGCATCGTCGACAAGCACTGGTTCTGGTTCGGCAACCAGGGCCTGTCCTACCTGGAGATCGGGCGCTTCTGGCAGATCCTGTTCTTCATCGGCCTGTCGGTGTGGTGCGCGGTGCTGCTGCGCGCCTTCTGGCCGACGCTGAAGTCGCTGTTCCGCCAGGGCGGCGGATCGATCTACGGCCTGTTCCGCATCGAGCACCTTTTGTGGTTCAGCACGCTCAGCGTGGCGGTGCTGTACGTGTGCGGCATGATCCCGCTGGCCTCGCCCAACCCGTCGTTCTCGATCACCGACTTCTGGCGCTGGTGGGTGGTGCACCTGTGGGTGGAGCTGGCCTTCGAGCTGTTCACCGCCGCGGTCACCGGCTACTTCCTGATGGCGCTGGGCCTGGTCTCGCGGCAGATGGTCGAGCGCGCGGTGCTGTTCGAGTGGATCCTGATCTTCATCGGCGGCGTGCTGGGCACCGGCCACCACATGTACTGGGCCGGCGAACCGGGCCTGTGGATCGGCGTGGGCAGCATGTTCTCGTTCATCGAGGTCCTGCCGCTGTTCCTGCTGGTGCTGGAAGCGATCGAGCAACACCGCCACATCCGCGCCAAGAGCCGGTTCCCGTACCGCCTGGCCTACCTGTACATCCTCGGTTCGGCATTCTGGAACTTCGTCGGCGCCGGCGTGTTTGGCGGTGGCACGCTCAATGCCCCACTGGTCAACTACTACGAGCACGGCACGTTCCTGACCCTCAACCACGCGCACACCTCGATGTTCGGCGCCTTCGGCCTGCTGGCCATCGGCCTGGTGTACATGGTGCTGCGCTACCTCAATGGCGAGCGGCCGTGGAGCGACAAGGCCGGCATCTGGGCCTTCTGGCTGTACAACGGGGGCCTGGGGCTGTGGATCGCGCTGAACTTCTTCCCGGTCGGCTGGCCGCAGCTGGAGGCGGTCTACACACATGGCTATGCCTGGGCGCGCAGCCTGGCCTTCTACGACACCACCACCTTCTGGCAGTGGATGCGCATGCCCGGCGACATCGTGTTCGCCGCCGGTGCGCTGCTCATGGGCTTCGACTTCGTCCACAAGCTGCTGGCGAACCGGCGCACGCCGGCGCCCGCGGCGATGCCGGCGCAACCGGACGCGCTGGCACAACCCGGGCCGGCCTGATCGCCGCCCACCCGGCACGAAACAGGGGGCCCGCGCGAAGCGGGCCCTTTTTCGTTGCGCTGCGCAGATGCGCGGCCGATTCAGTGGTCGAGCAGCGGACGAGCGATCTCGGCCAGGCGATTCCCGTCGACCAGCACCACCTCGCGACCCTCGACCTCGATCATCGACTGGTCCTGGAAGCGGCGCAGCACCCGGCTGACGGTCTCCGAGGCCAGGCGCAGGTAGTTGGCGATGTCACCGCGCGACATGGTCAGGCGGAACCGCGTGCCCGAGAAGCCGCGCTGCTCGAAGCGCTGTCCGAGGTCGAGCAGGAACGCCGCCATGCGTTCGTCGGCGGTGTGGTCGCCGGCCAGCACCGAGGCCGCGCCGAGCTCCTTGCTGAGCAGGCGGAACAGGTGCTGCTGCAGGGTCGGCATCTTCGAGGCCAGCGCGCTCATCGCCGGGAACGAGAAGCGGCAGAAGTAGGCCGTGTCCAGGGCCATCGCATCGCAGGGAAAGCGCTCGGGATAGATCGCATTCAGGCCGACCACCTCGCCGGGCAGGTAAAAGCCCAGCACCTGCTCGTCGCCGTGGCTGTCGGTGGTCACCGTCTTCACCGTGCCGCCGCGCACCGCGAAGATGGCGCGGAACGGATCGCCGGTGCGAAACACGTATTCGCCGGGCTGGAACGGGCCGACGTGTTCAACCAGGCAATGCAGGTCGGCCAGCTGCGGCTTGCCATAGCCGGCCTCGATGCACGCGCCGGAGAACGCGCAGGTGCGGCAGAAATGCACCTCGTCGCCGTCATCGGCGATCGGGCTCGGAGGATCGGGAAGTTTGCCGGCTGGCGTATGTGAACGCATGTCCATCCGCGTTTCGGAGACCACAAGCACAAGTATGCCTGCGTGTACCGCATCGCGCCAAACTCCACATGATGCGGACGTGCCTTTGGCGCATCCCGAGCCGGCGCGGGCGTGGATGATCCAGGTCAACATCCCGGGCGCGGCAGGCGCTTACGCTTGTACGGTTGGCTCGCGGGCATTGCCGTGCCCTGCGTCCGGCAACCGGCAAAATCACGACGGAACCGCCCCATGAATGCAGCACCCATGCCCGCCAGCGACGACCGCGACCACGCACTCGATGCCTGCTTCCTCGGCCCCTACGGCGAGAACGACACGCTGCTGGAAAAGCTGCTGCTGGAATTTTTGCGCGACCACGTCTACTGGCGCCGCAACTTCCACCCCGAGGATCCGCCGGCGATCGCCACCGCAGCCGCCGTGCATCCGGACTACCTGGCGTTCGAGGCGCGCATGCGCCGCGAACTGCACCAGCTGTCGGCGGCGCTCAAGCGTTCGGTCCCGTTCCACAGCCCGCGCTATCTCGGGCACATGGTCTCGGACCTGCTGCTGCCGGGGCTGGCCGCGCAGATGCTGACCCTGCCCTACAACCCCAACAACGTCAGCGAGGATGCCGCACCGGTCACCGTGGACATGGAGGTGCTGGCCGGCCTGCAGCTGGCACGCATGGTCGGCTACCCGAGCGATCCGGCGCAGCCGGCCTGCGCCTTCGGCCACCTGACCTCGGGCGGCTCGGTGGCCAACGTCCAGGCCCTGCGCCTGGCGTTGGCGCTGAAGGCCTTTCCGGTGGCGCTTCGTGCTGCCGGCGCGCCGGAACTGGAACTTCCCGAGGACGACTGGCAGGCCTTCAACCTGCCCGCCTCGCAGGTCATCGAACTGCTGGAAAGCTGGCAGGCATGGCTGGATGCGCAACCGGCCCGGGATCGGGCGCAATGGCAGTTGCGCGTGGAATCGGAGCGCGTCGAGCAGCGCGGCCAGGTCGATTTTTTTGCCGCCCACCCCGACCTGCGCCCGCCCGTGGTGCTGGCGCCGATCACCGCCCACTATTCCTGGAGCAAGGGGCTGAAGCTGCTGGGCCTGGGGCGTCACCAGCTGCATCTGCTGCCCACGCGCGGCATGCGCCTGGAGCCGCAGGCCCTGCGCGATGCGCTCGCCACCTGCGCCGCCGAACGCCAGCCGGTACTGATGTGCGTGGCCATCCTGGGCAGCACCGAATACGGCACCATCGACCCGGTGCACGAGATTCTCGCCGCGCGCACGCAATCGCGCGAGGCAGGCCTGGACTTCGCCGTGCACGTGGACGCGGCCTGGGGCGGCTACCTGGCCACCCTGTTCCGCAACGAGGACGGTTCGCTGCGCACACGCGAGGCGATGACGCCCGAGTACGCCCATTTCCCCAACCCGGAAGTGCATGCGGCCTTCGCCGCCCTGGGCGACACCGATTCGGTGACTGTCGATCCGCACAAGCTGGGCTATATCCCGTACGGCGCCGGCGCCTTCGTCTGCCGCGACCATCGCGCCATGCCGCTGCTGGCCGAGCGTGCCGACTACGTGTTCGCACGCGGCACCAAGAAGGAGTACCTGGCGCGCTACCGCAGCCTGGGCCAGTACATCCCGGAGGGCTCCAAGTCCGGGGCCGCGGCGGCGGCGGTGTACGTCACGCACAAGGTGCTGCCGCTCGACCACGCGCACTTCGGGCGCCTTCCGGGCGCCACCGTGCGCGCCGCCGAGGCTTTCCACGACCGCGCGCGGCAGTTTGCCCGCGAGGCCGCCGGACAGGTGCACGTATTGGTCCCTTTCGCCCCCGACAGCAACCTGGTGTGCCTGGCGCTCAACCCCCGCGGCAATGCGTCGGTGGCGGGTGCCAACGCCTTCGTGCGCGACCTCTACGAGGACCTGCGCGCCGACCCCACGCATCCGGTGCAGGTGAAGGAATTCTTCGGATCGGCGACCCGCCTGCAGCCGCGCATGCTCGGACCGGCCGAAACCGCGCGCATCTTCGAGGCGCTGCACCTGGATGTGGCCACGCTGGGCGAGGACGAGGATGCCGACAGCCTGCTGATCCTGCGCCACACCCTGATGAACCCGTACCTGATCGACCGCGAGAACGGGATCAGCTACATCGATCGCTACTTCGAGTTCCTGGCCCGACGCGTGCAGTCCGTGCCGGTGATGACCTGAACGGGCCCATCAGCTACTGGTCGTTGGGGGATGGCGCCTGGAGTGCGTCGTCGTCCAGGGCCTGCTGCGCGCGGGCCTGGAGCTGCTCCCACGATGCCTGCCAGCCGCCCTCGCGCGGTGTAGCCCGGGTGAACCGGGTCAGCAGCGAACGCAGGGCATCGATGCGTGCCTGCAACTGCACGATGTCTTCCAGCGCCTGATCGTGTTCGGCCTTGCCGACCAGCACCACCTTGCGGTCCTGGCACACGCCGATGCACGGCTGGGGGGCCTCGATACGCCCGCAGCCGATGCACTGCCAGACCTCCACGGCGCTGTGCACGACCGTTCCCGGCGCGGCTTTACTCTTGCCCATGGCGTGACTCAGATCGCACGCGAATAGCGTTCCACCTTCGCTTCCTTGCGCAGGTAGGGATCGAAGCACATGGCCACGTGACGGATCAGCAACCGCCCGCGCGGCGTGATGCGGATATACCGCTTGTCGATGGTGACCAGGCCGTCCTTCTCCAACGGCTCGAGCAACTCCAGGGCCTCGGCGAAGTAGATGTCGAAGATCACCCGGTGTCGACGTGCGAACGCGCGCTTGTCCAGCTGGCCGTGGCACATCAGCTCGCCGATCAGTTCGCGGCGCAGCAGGTCGTCCTCGTCCAGGCGCAGCCCCCGGGCCACCGGGAGCCGCCCTTCATCCAGCGCCGCGTAGTAGCTCGGCAGGTCACGCACGTTCTGGCTGTAGGTATCCCCGATGCGGCCGATGGCGCTCACGCCCAGGCCGACGATGTCGCAATCGCCGTGGGTGGAATAGCCCTGGAAATTGCGCTGCAGCGTGCCGGCCTGCTGGGCACGCGCCAATTCGTCGTCGGCACGGGCAAAGTGGTCCATGCCGATATACACGTAGCCGGCCGCGGTCAGCATCTCCAGGGTGCGCCCGAACAGCGCCAGCTTGGTGGCGGCATCGGGCAGCGCCAGCGCATCGAGCTGGCGCTGCGCCTTGAACATCTGCGGCAGGTGCGCATAGCTGTAGGCAGCGATGCGGTCCGGCGAAAGCTCGATGACCTGTTCCAGGGTGCGCGTGAAACTGTCCACGTCCTGGTGCGGCAATCCGTAGATCAGGTCCACGCTGATCGACTCGAACCCGTACTCGCGGGCCGACTGCATGATTTCGTCCACGCGCTCGACGCTCTGCACGCGGTTGACCGCTTCCTGGACCTTCGGATCGAAGTCCTGGATGCCGATCGACATGCGATTCATGCCAGCCTCGCCCAGGCCGCGCACGTATTCGGCGTCGGCCGAACGCGGGTCGATCTCGATGCCGAACTCGCGCTCCGGCGCACGGCTCATGCTGAAGTGCTTGTGCAGCATGTCCAGCAGGGTGCGCATGCGCGGCAGGTCGAGGAAATTCGGCGTACCCCCGCCGAAATGCAGCTGGCGTACGGTGCGATCGGCATCGAACAGCGGCGCCACCAGTTCGATCTCGCGGTTCAGGCGCTCCAGGTACAGATCGGACTTGGTGATGTCGCGCGTGATCACGCGGTTGCAGCCGCAGTAGAAGCACGGACTGAAGCAGAACGGCACGTGCACGTACAGCGACAGCGGGCGCGGAATCGGTTCTTCGTTCGAGACGCGGATGGCCTCGCGAAGTTCGGGCTCGCCGAAAGCGTCGGTGAACTGGGGTGCCGTCGGATAGCTGGTGTAGCGCGGTCCGCTGGTGTCGTAGCGGGCGATCAGCTCGGCGTCGAATACGGGGGCATGGAGTTCGGTATTCATGGCCGTCAGTCTGCCCCGCTCACCCGAAGGCCATCTTGATTCTGATCAAGCGACCGTCTGAATGGGCGAGCCTTTCGGCAAGCTTTCAGCCCTTCAGCGGCCGGTGTATTCGTGCGCCAGCATCGACATCAGCACCAGCGAGGCCCGGCCGTCCGCGCGGGCCACGCATTCGCGCATCACGCCCTCTTCCACCATGCCTTCGCTGCGATACAGGTGCCGGGCGCGTGCATTGTCGGTGAACACGTCCAGCCAGAAGCGGTGCGCGTCGAGTTCACCGAAGGACAGGTGCAGCAGCTCCCGGAACGCGGCCCGGCCCAGGCCGCGACCGGTGATCACGACCACGAAGCGTTTCAGTTCGATGCATCGGTTGGCGGTATCGTCGAGACCGCGCAGGATGGCGTACCCGGCCGGCTCCGCATGACCCGGTTCGCGGATCATGCGGTAGGCCGTGCCGGCCTCGGCCAGGGCCCGGCGATGCGTGGCCTCGTCCCAGCCCTGCACGAAGCCGTCGGCGCGCGCCTGCGCCTCGGCGGCGAGAATCCATGGCAGGTCGCCTTCAACCGCCGGGTGCAGTTCGATGCGGGGCGTGGGCACGGGCGGCTCAGCGCTGCGGCGCGATGGACTGCTCGATGGCGCCGAAGATGCTGTGCCCGTCCGGGTCGGTGATCTCGATGCGCACGCGGTCGCCGAACTTCAGGAACGGGGTCTTCGGTTCACCGTCGCGCAGCTTCTCCACCGTGCGCTGTTCGGCCAGGCACGAGGCGCCCCTGGACGTGTCCTGGTTGGCGATGGTGCCCGAGCCGACGATGGCGCCGGCCGCCAGCGGCCGGGTCTTGGCGGCATGCGCGACCAGCTGGGCGAAGTTGAACTGCATGTCCACGCCGCATTCGGCCTCGCCGAACCATTTCCCGTTGATCTGCGTGCGCATGGGCAGGTGCAGCTTGGTGTCGATCCAGGCCTCACCCAGCTCGTCGGGGGTCACGAACACCGGCGACAACGCCGAACGCGGCTTGGACTGCAGGAAGCCGAAGCCCTTGGCCAGTTCGCCCGGGATCAGCCCGCGCAGGGACACGTCGTTGACCAGGCCGACCAGCTGGATGTGGCCGGCGGCCTGCTCCGGCGTCACCGCCATTGGCACGTCGTCGGTGATGACCACCACCTCGGCCTCCAGGTCGATGCCGTAGTCCTCGCTGGGCACGATCACGTCGTCGTGCGGGCCCAGGAAGCCGGCGCTGGTGGCCTGGTACATCAGCGGATCGGTGTAGAAGCTCTCGGGCACCTCGGCGCCGCGCGCCTTGCGCACGCGCTCGACGTGCGGCAGGTAGGCCGAGCCGTCGACGAACTCGTAGGCACGCGGCAGCGGCGCGGCCAGTTGGTGCTCGTCCAGGTCGAAGGCGCCGTCGGCGCGGCCGGTGTTAAGCGATTCGTACAACGCGTTCAGCCGCGGCGCGGTATTGGACCAGTCGTCCAGGGCCGCCTGCAGGGTGGCGGCGATGCCGTCGGCCTTGACCGCGCGCTTGAGGTCGCGGCTGACCACGATCAGGGTGCCATCGCGTCCGCCAGCCTTGAGGGATCCGAGTTTCATGGAAAATCCTTGTCGCTTGAGTGTGCGTGGAACGGCGCTCAGGGCGCCTTGAAATGCTTTTCCAGACCCTGCCAGCAGCGGTAGTAGCCGTCCTGCAGCTGCGGCGACTGCATCGCCTGACGCGTGGGGTGGATCACC
The DNA here is from genome assembly GCA_963817755.1 of uncultured Gammaproteobacteria bacterium. Lineage (GTDB taxonomy): Bacteria > Pseudomonadota > Gammaproteobacteria > Xanthomonadales > Rhodanobacteraceae > Oleiagrimonas. The sequence continues at coordinate 436,384 of CAWFPB010000002.1, read as the reverse complement.
GCGCGGGTCTCGAACATGAAGGCCATGGTATCGACGATGTGCTGCGGCTTCGAGGTATCGAGGGCCGAGGCCTTCTCGAAGCTGGCCGCATCCGGGCCGTGCCCGCTCATGCAGTTGTGCAGCGAGCTTCCGCCCGGCACGAAACCGTCGTTGTCCTCGCCGGCTTCCTTGGCGTCGTACTCGCCGTGGATCAGGCCCATGTATTCGCTGGCGATGTTGCGGTGGTACCAGGGCGGGCGGAAGGTGTCCTCGGCGACCAGCCAGCGCGGGCCGAAGATGGCGAAATCCAGATTGGCCGTGCCCGCGGTGTCACTGGGCGAAGTCAGCACGGTGAAGATCGACGGGTCCGGATGGTCATGGCTGATCGAGCCGATGGTGTTGAAACGGCGCAGGTCGTAGCGATACGGCGCGTAGTTGCCGTGCCAGGCGACCACGTCCAGCGGGCTGTGGCCGATCTTCGCCGACCACAACCGGCCCTGGAACTTGGTCACCAGCTCGAACTCGCCCTCGACGTCCTCGTAGGCCGCCACCGGCGATTCGAAATCGCGCGGGTTGGCCAGGCCGTTGGAGCCGATCGGGCCCAGCTCCGGCAGGCGCAGGAAGGCGCCGAAGTTCTCGCACACGTAGCCGCGCGAGGAACCGTCCGGCAGTTCCACCCGGAAGCGCACGCCGCGCGGGATCACCGCGATCTGCTGCGGCTCGATCTCCAGCACGCCCATCTCGGTGGCGATGCGCAGGCGGCCGGACTGCGGCACCAGCATCAGCTCGCCGTCGGCGTCATAGAAGAACCGCCCGGTCATGTCGCGGTTGGCACCGTACAGATGGATGCCGATGCCCGTCTGCGCAGCCGGACCGCCATTACCGGCCACGGTGAACAGTCCGTCGACGAAGTCGGTCCCCTCGGCCGGCATCGGGTACGGTCCCCAGCGCAGCTGGTTGGGCGTGGCCGGCTCCTCGTCGAAGCGGTTGTGCAGCGTGGCGTGCTCGAGCGAGGCGAACGGCTCGTGCACGGCGCCGGGACGGATGCGGTACAGCCAGCTGCGGCGGTTGACGTGGCGCGGCGCGGTAAATGCGGTGCCGGACAGCTGCTCGGCATACAGCCCATGCGCGGCACGCTGGGGCGAATTGCGCCCGACCGGCAACGTGCCGGGGACCGCCTCGGTGGCAAATTCGTTGCCGAACCCGGTCTGGTACGGGAGGGACGATGCGTTCATGCCAATCCTCTACCTGTGTTCATGTCATTGAATGGCCGACGAGCTTTGACCGATTGCGCCCAACTTCCCGGCCACCTAGTCTTGCCTTGTGATGCCGGGTCGGGGCCCGGCGCAAAATTCACCTGGGGAGAACCGCGCTTATGAACGACGACCGCAGTGCACTGGTACGCGAACTGAGCACGCCGCTCGCCGCCGGCAAGGGCTGGATGAAGTTCCTCGGCATCATGTTCATCATCCAGGGCGTGTTCACCGCCCTGTCGATCATCGGCATCCTCATTGCCTGGCTTCCGATCTGGCTGGGCATCCTGCTCAACCAGTCGGCCACCTCCATCGAGCGTGCGCAGATGTCGGGTGACGAGGCCGCGATGCGCATGTCGCTGGACAAGCTGCGCACCTTCTTCGCCATCCAGGGCGTGCTGATGCTGATCGGCATCATCATGGCCATCATCGGCGTGATCTTCTGGGGCGCGATGCTGTTCGCCATGATCAGCAGCGGAAATTTCCACTGACGGAGCAAGCGGCGCACGGCAGGACTGCTGCCGCGCGCCGCCACATGCCGGGCCTCAGAGCACCCCGCGACGCATCTGGTCGCGTTCGATGGACTCGAACAGGGCCTGGAAATTGCCCTCGCCGAAGCCCTCGTTGCCCTTGCGCTGGATGATCTCGAAGAAGATCGGGCCGATGCAGTTCTGGGTGAAGATCTGCAGCAGCAACCGCTTGCCGGTCTCCGGATCGGCATCGATCAGAATCTTGTTTTTCGCCAGCCGCGGCACATCCTCGCCGTGGTCCGGAATGCGCTGGTCGATCACCTCGAAGTAGGTGTCGGGCGTGTCCAGGAACTCCACCCCGGCCGCGCGCATCTTCTCCACGGTGGCGTAGATGTCGTCGGTGAAGCAGGCGATGTGCTGGATGCCCTCGCCGTGGTAGGCGTCCAGGTACTCGTTGATCTGCGACTTGGGGTTGTCCGACTCGTTCAGCGGGATGCGCACGATGCCGTCCGGCGCGGTCATGGCCTTGGACACCAGGCCGGTCTTGGCACCCTTGATGTCGAAGTAGCGGATCTCGCGGAAGTTGAACAGCTTCTCGTAGTAATCCGACCACTTGGCCATGTTGCCGAAGTACAGGTTGTGGGTCAGGTGGTCGATGAAGGTCAGGCCGAACCCGTCCGGGTTCGGCTCGGCGCCCTCGACCGGCGCGAAGTCGCCGTCGTAGATGCTGCCCTTGTCGCCGTAGCGGTCGACCAGGTACAGCATGCAGTCGCCGATGCCCTTGACCACCGGCGCATTCACCGCCTTGGTCGCTTCCTTGTGGTCGACGGCCTCGCCGCCGTTGCCGAGCACGGTGTCGAACACCTCACCGGCGTTCTTGCCGAAGCGGATCGCGAAACCGCAAGCGCACGGACCATGCTTGGCAGCGAAGTCGGCGGCGAAGGAATCGGGATCCTCGTTGACCAGGAAGTTCACCCCGCCCTGGCGATAGACCGTGATCGGACGCGTGTTGTGCTTGAGCACCGCGGTGAAGCCCATGCGCTTGAACAGCGCGTGCAGTTCGGCGCCCTGCCCTTCGGGCGCGGCGTACTCGACGAACTCGAAACCGTCGATGCCCATGGGATTCTCGAACGTGGTGACCTGCATGCCGAGATTGGGTTGTGCGCTCATGAGGCGGCTCCTGTCAGATGAAGGGGTCGATGGCCGTCGCGCCTTCGCGCGGACTTGCGCATCGCAGACTGCCGTTATAGTTTCATCTGTAACCATTTGCAAGGCGCAGCGCCGCATGTCCGACCACGCCCCGTTGAAACTGGAGCGCTTCCTGCCCTACCGGCTGTCGATCCTGTCCAACACGGTCAGCCAGGCGATTGCCCGCGAATACCAGGCCGAATTCGGCCTGTCGACGACCGAATGGCGGGTGATGGCGGTGCTGGCGCGCTTCGCGCCGCTGTCGGCGCGCGAGGTGGCCGGACACACGGCCATGGACAAGGTCGCGGTCAGCCGCGCGCTGTCGCGCCTGGTCGAGGCCGGTCGCGTGGACCGCGAACGCCACGACGGCGACCGCCGCCGCTCGGTACTTCGCCTGAGCGAGGAAGGCTGGCGCGTGCACGACGCCGTGGCCCCGCGCGCCCGCGAGCACGAACGACGCCTGCTGGCACAGCTTTCCACCGAGGAAATCGACGTGCTGGCGCGGATCCTGGACAAGCTGTCGCCGGTGTAGGGCCGGGAATGGAGAATGGGGAATAGGGAATCGGCAAAGCGGGCGCGTCGGAACGTTCAACCATTCCCGATTCCCCATTCCCGATTCCCCGCCTTACCGCACGCCGTGCATCAACCGCCGGATGCGCGGCGCGGCCGCCAGGTACACCGCGGCGACCGCCAGGCCGACCCAGAACAGGCGCTCGTAGACCAGCGCGTAGTCGCCGATGCCGCCCAGGGCGTGCGTGGCGTCACCGGGCGTGGTCAGGGAGGCGATCCAGCCGGACAGCTGGTAGGCGATGGCATAGCCGAAGAACCATCCGCCCATGGCCAGCGAGGCATCCTCGGGCGCGGCCAGCTGCCCGACCAGGCCGTAGCCGATCGGCGCCAGCGACAGCTCGCCGATGGTCTGCACCAGATAGCACAGCGCCAGCACCCAGCCGGCCACCTTGCCGTGCGCGCCCGCATGCTGGATGGCCACGGTCATCAGCCCGTAGCTCAGCGCCACCAGCAGGACGGCCAGGCCGAACTTGCGCGGCGAGGACGGATCCCTGCCGCGCTTGTCCAGCCACGGCCACAGCAGCGCCAGCAGGGGCGCGAAGATCAGGATGTACAGCGGGTTGGCCGACTGGAACAGGGTGTAGTGGAACGGTGCCTGCACGTAATCGCGGGCGAAGAAGTTCAGCGAGGTGACGCCCTGGAAGCTGAACGCCCAGAAGATCGTTTTCGGAATGAACAGCAGCAGCAGCGCAAGATAGCGCCTGGACTGCACGCGATCGCCCCGCTGGATGCAACGGAACACGAAGTACAGCACCAGGGCGCCCATCAGGACGTACATGGCCCAGGTCAGCACCGCCGTGTAGGTCAGCAGCAGCGCCGTGGGGTAGACCAGCACGGCGATCGCCACGAGCACGCCCACGACGGCGCCCGGTCCGCGGGGATCACCGCCGTGCGGCAAAAGCGGTTTCAGCCTGCGTTGGCGCCACTGAAACCCGATCCCGGCCACCAGCATCCCTGCCGCCGCAGTCACGAACCCCCAGCGGAATCCGAATCGCTGCCCGATGAACGCCGCGCACACCAGAGGCGCGATGAACGAACCGACATTGACGGCCAGGTAGTACAGCGTGTAACCGCCTTCGCGCCGCGGATCGCCCTCGGCGTAATTGCGCCCGATCAGGACCGTCAGCGGGATGTTGAGCCCCGCAGCCCAGGCAAACAGTGCCATGCCGATCTCGAAACCGGGCAGTGTCGGCCAGGTCATCAGCAGCAGGCCCAGCGTGCCCAACCAGAACGAGAGCGCCACCGAACGCGCCTCGCCCAGGAACTTGTCGGCCACGTATCCGCACACCATGGGCGTGGCATACATCAAGGCCAGGAAGCCGCTGGTCAGCAGATCGGCTTGGCGCTGGGCCGCCGCTTCGCTCAGCGCTGCATAGAACTGTTGCGCGATGTAGGGCGCGAGGAACGCGCGGAATCCATAGAACGCGAAGGTGAACCAGACGGTGACACCGAGCAGCATCCACAGCTGTCGCGGGTGCCCCCAGAGGCGTGGTTGCTCCGGGAGGTCGCCCGCGGCGGCTGTGGCGGTGTCGTGCATGTTCGAGCCCCTGTATGTCTTCGAAGTTGCCGGCTGCGTGGGCTCAGCCCAGTTGCGCGCGCACGTCCAGCAGCTCCGGGAAGAAGGTCAGGTCCAGCGCCTTCTTCAAAAAGCCCACGCCGGACGAGCCGCCGGTGCCGCGGCGGTGGCCGATGATGCGCTCGACCGTCTTCATGTGGCGGAAGCGCCACTGCTGGAAGTTCTGCTCGATGTCCACCAGGGTTTCGCACAGGTGGTACTCGGGCCAGTGCGTATCCGGTTCGCGGTAGATGACCTCGAACACCGCCAGCAAATCCGGATTGGCCCGGTAGGGCTGGGTCCAGTCGCGTTCCATGCAGGCCGCCGGCACGGCATGGCCCTGGCGACCCAGCCAGCGCAGCGACTCGTCGTACAGACTCGGCGCCTCGAGCACGGCGCGCAAGCGCGCCTGGCCGTCCGGATCGTGCGCGAACATGTCCAGCATGTCGGCCTGCTTGTTGCCCAGCAGGAACTCCATCAGCCGGTACTGCAGCGACTGGAAGCCCGAGGCCGGCCCCAGCTGGTCGCGGAATTTCAGGTATTCGTACGGCGTCATGGTCTCCAGCACGCCCCACTGCTCGTACAGCTGGTGCTGGATCTGCTTGACCCGGGCCAGCACCTTCAGCACCTGGCCGACCTGGTCCTCGCGCAGCAGCTCGATGGCCGCCCCCAGCTCGTGGATGGCCAGCTTCATCCACAGCTCCGACACCTGGTGCTGGACGATGAACAGCATTTCGTCGTGGTAGGCCGGCTTCGAGACCGGGACCTGGGCCGACAGCAGGGTGTCCAGGCGCAGGTAGCCGGCATAGGTCAGGCGACCGCCCAGGTCGCGCTCGATACCGGACTCCAGATCGCGTCGGTTGTGCTCGGACATGGATGCAAGTGTTCCGTGATCGGGAAGTCTGGAAGCGTATCAGCAAGTTCCGTCCCGCGGTGACCTGCGACCAGACCAATTCCAGACCACATCATGCAGGTGATTGTTTTGCGTGACTTTCGTGCATCCGTGGCATGCAGACCAGCCGTCACGCATGTTGCGCCGTACCTTGCAGTGCAGCATGAGAATTTGTTATCAAGGCGGGCCAACCGGGCAAGCCCCGCGTCGACCCCGCTGGATGGGCCGCCGACTTGCCTGCCGACACCCCACGCCCACGGGCGTGGGATAATCGTCCGTCTGTACACAACCCGAGCAGGCTTCGCAGCGCCGGCTTCCGCGCTCTGCGTTCGTGCTTGTCCGGGCCTCCGGCCCGGTCATCGACGACCTGTTCCGCACGGCAACCTCCGGGAGGATCTCGTGTCCATCGCCGCCAAGTTCGAAATCGAATATCTGCAGTACCTCGATCCCGAGGGCAAGCTGCTCGTCAAGGAAAAGGACCTGCCCGCCTTCGCCAGGGACCTGGACCACATGGTCGAGCTGTACAAGCTGATGGTCTCTACCCGCGTGTTCGACGCCAAGTCGATCGCGCTGCAGCGCACCGGCAAGCTGGGGACCTACGCCTCCTGCCTGGGTCACGAGGCCGCCCACGTGGGCATCGGCAGCGCGATGAAGGACGAGGACGTGTTCGCGCCCAGCTACCGCGAATACGGCGCCCAGCTGTACCGCGGCGTGCAGCCGCGCGAGGTCTACACCTACTGGGGCGGCGACGAGCGCGGCAACGACTACCAGAAGGAGCCGGCCCGCCACGACTTCGCCTGGTCGGTGCCGATCGGCACGCAATGCCTGCACGCGGCCGGCAGCGCGCTGGCCTTCAAGATCCGCAACGAAAAGCGCGTGGCCGTGTGCACCATCGGCGACGGCGGCTCGTCCAAGGCCGATTTCTACGGCGCCATCAACATCGCCGGCGCGCAGCAGCTGCCGCTGGTGGCGGTGATCGTCAACAACCAGTGGGCGATTTCGGTGCCGCGCAGCATCCAGACCGGCGCCGAGACCCTGGCGCAGAAGGCCATCGCGGCCGGCCTGCCGACCATCCAGGTCGACGGCAACGACATCATCGCCGTGCGCAAGGCCATGGAAGACGCGCTGGACCGCGCCCGCAAGGGCGAGGGCGCCAGCGTCATCGAGGCGGTCACCTACCGCCTGGGCGACCACACCACCGCCGACGACGCGCGCCGCTACCGCGAGAACGACGAAGTCGAGGAAGCGCGCGCCAAGGAGCCGCTCAAGCGCCTGCGCACGTACCTGGAATCGAAGAAGGCCTGGGACCAGAAAAAGGAAGACGCCTGGCTGGCCGAGTGCGACGAGTGGATGGACAACGAGGTCAACGCCTACCTGGAGACCAAGACCCAGCCGATCACGGCGATGTTCGACTACACCTTCGCCGAATTGCCCGAGGACCTGGCGCGCCAGCGCGCCGAAGCCGTGGCACTGGAATCCAAGGAGCACTGACCGATGGCACAGATCACCCTCATCGAAGCAGTCACCCAGGCGCTGGCCTACGAGATGGCCCACGACGAATCGGTCGTGGTGCTGGGCGAGGACGTCGGCGTCAACGGCGGCGTGTTCCGCGCCACCCAGGGCCTGCAGGAAAAGTTCGGCCCGCTGCGCGTGCTCGACACGCCGCTGGACGAGACCACCATCGCCGGCACCACGGTGGGCCTGGCCGCCCAGGGCATGAAGGCCGTGGCCGAGGCGCAGTTCGAGGGCTTCATCTATCCCATGATGGAGCAGATCAACTGCCACGCCGCGCGCATGCGCAACCGCACCCGCGGCCGCCTGTCCGTGCCGGCCGTGTTCCGCGCCCCGTGGGGCGGCGGCATCCGCGCGCCCGAGCATCACTCGGAAGCCAACGAGCACCTGTTCACCAACGTGCCGGGCCTGCGCGTGGTCCTGCCGACCTCGCCGGCGCGCGCCTACGGCCTGCTGCTGGCCGCGATCCGCGACCCGGATCCGGTGGTGTTCCTGGAGCCCAAGCGCATCTACCGCCAGTACAAGGAAGAAGTGCCCGACGACGGCGAGGCCCTGCCGCTGGACGTGTGCTTCGTGCTGCGCGACGGCACCGACGTGACCCTGGTGACCTGGGGCGCGCAGGTCAAGGAATGCCTGGAAGCCGCCGACGAGCTGGCTGAGGAAGGCATCAGCGCCGAGGTCATCGACGTGGCCACGCTGACGCCGCTGGACTTCGACACCATCGCCGAGTCGGTGAGCAAGACCGGCCGCTGCGTGATCGTGCACGAGGCCCCCAAGACGGCCGGCTTCGGCGCCGAGATCGCCGCCCGCCTGGCCGAGGAATGCCTGTACGACCTGCTGGCCCCGGTGCAGCGCGTGACCGGCTACGACACGCACATCCCGCTGTTCCAGCTGGAGATGAAGTACCTGCCCAGCGTCGATCGCATCGTCACCGCGGCGAAGAAGACCTTGGCGGTCAGCTGACCGCATTGCCCTCCCCCTGCTCGCGGGGGGAGGGGCCATCACCAAACCTATCCAGGACATGACCATGGCCGACATCAAGACTTTCAATCTGCCCGACCTCGGCGAAGGCCTGCCCGACGCCACCATCGTCGAATGGCACGTCAAGGAAGGCGACGACATCAAGCTCGATGCGCCGCTGGCCTCGATGGAGACCGCCAAGGCCGTCGTCGACGTGCCTTCGCCCTACACCGGCAAGGTGGTCAAGCTGCACGGCGCCGAGGGCGACGTGATCGAGACCGGCTCGCCGCTGGCCGACTTCGAGCCCGACCCCAACGCCAAGCAGCGCGCCGAGTCCCAGGACACCGGCCACAGCCACGGCCCGAAGAAGAAGAAGGCCGCCGAGCCCGCCCCCGCCCCGGCACCCGCTGCCAGCGGTGACCGCGAGGACGAGGGCACCGTGGTCGGCGCCATGGCCAGCGGCAACGAAGTGCGCACCGAGCAGGTCAGCAGCGCCGGCGGCGTCAAGGCCGTGCCGGCGGTGCGCGCCATGGCGAAGAAGCTCAAGGTCGACCTCAGCCGCGTGCGCGCCACCGGCGAAGGCGGCGTGGTCACGCTCAAGGACGTCAAGCAGGCCGCCGCCGATGGCAGCGCGCCGCTGGGCGCCGGCCCGGCTCCCGCGCCGGCTCCGGCCGCCGCCGCGCCCGCGCCCATGGGCAGCGGCCAACGCACCACGGTGTCGCAGGCCGGCAAGCCGATGCGCACCGCGCCGCCGAGCGTGGCCGCCACCGGCCAGCCCGAGCAGCTCAAGGGCGTGCGCCGCAACATGGCCCGCGTCATGGCCGACGCCCACGCCCACGTGGTCCCGACCACCCTGGCCGACGACGCCGACCTGCACGCCTGGATCGGCAAGCAGGACATCACCGCGCGCCTGATCCGCGCCATCGTCGCCGCCTGCAAGGCGGTGCCGGCGCTGAACGCCTGGTTCGACGGCGAGAACCTGACCCGCACGTTGCACCCGCACGTGGACATCGGCATCGCCGTGGACACCGACGACGGCCTGTTCGTGCCGGCGCTGCGCAACGCCGACATGCTCGACGCCAACGGCGTGCGGCAGGGCATCAACCGCCTGCGCAACCAGGTGATGGACCGCACCATCCCGTCCTCGGAGCTGTCCGGCTACACCATCAGCCTGTCCAACTTCGGCATGTTCGCCGGTCGCTACGCCACCCCGGTGGTGGTGCCGCCGTGCGTGGCCATCATCGGCGCCGGCAAGCTCAGCCACGACGTGGTCGCGGTGATGGGCGGCATCGAGGTGCACCGCCGCATGCCCATCAGCATCACCTTCGACCACCGCGCCGCCACCGGCGGCGAGGCCGCGCGCTTCCTCAAGGCGCTGCTGGACGACCTGGCCCTGCCGCAGTGAGTCATGGCACGAAACGCATCCGTCTGGGTCTCTTGACGGGTGCGTTCCTGCTGGCCCTGGCGCCGTGTTCCGGCGCCAGGGCACAGACGGCCGAAAGCCCATCCAACACCTTCCGCAACCTGCGAGTCACCGCGCACACGGTGGTCACCACCCACGGCCTCGATCACAGCCTGCGCATGCCATCCCGGTTTCGCGTGGCGCCGCCCGAGCACCGCACCGACACCTTCCATGGCCATCCGTTCCGCATCTCCCTGACCGCGTTCCTGAGCCACGACGCGGCGCTGATGGTGCACGCGGAATCCGTGGCCGACGACAGCGGCGCATCCGACTACGACACGTTGCCGAAAGCCGTGCTCGCCGGCGTCGTCTTCCATCGGCGCCCGGACCAGTGCGTGGACCTGCGCCCGGCGGACCTGCGCGGCGAGCACGACCTGCAATGGCTCGACCGGCACGGCTTTGCCCCGACCGGCCCCCTGCAGGTGCGGCAATACCTGGCCAGCAATGCCCGGCACGACCGCGAGATCGTGCTCACCTTCATGGTGCGCGTGCATGACTGCGCCCGACCACGGCGCAACCGGCCGCGCCTGGAGGCACTGATCGGCCAGCTGCGCATCGATGGCCGCGCGCCCCACGGCCCGCTGCCAGGAACACCGGGCTCCCCTTGAATGGCACAGGGCCGCCATCGCGGCCACTGACCGGGACGGCACAGGTTCCTAGCGCCAGTGCGGCACCAGGCGGATCGCCTGCGGATCCCCGTTGATGGCGGGGTTGGCCTGGCGCACGTTGTCGGCCAGCAGGGTGCACATCTGCCTGAAGGTCCCCCGCGATCGGAAAAAACTCCGGGAAAGACTGCACTGCCGGGTCCTGGCACCCACGCGGTGGTCGATGACCAGATACACCAGATACTCGGGATACTGGCCGGGCAATGCCTGCTTGACCACCTCCAGCCGCTCGATATCGGCATAGCGCACCTCGATGCGCTGGTGCAGGGAAGCCCCCTTCGGGATCAGCATCCGGTCCGTGTCCAGCAGCAGTCGCGTGCCCAGGAAGGATCGGTACGCCGGCACCATGAAGAATGCGCTCAAGGCCGCGAAGAACAGGATCGGCGCCAGCCGGCGCATCAGGAGAATGTCGAGCGGCACGTAGGGCGCCACCGGCGTCTTGATGCCCACGATGACCCAGCCCACCGTCGCGCCCAGGCACAGCGTCAGCCCGACCAGCATGAGCCAGCGCTTGGGAACGTATCGGTAACTCTTGACGTGCACCATGCGCGAAGCGTCCCTGTCCTGCGTGCCTTCCCTGCGGCGGACCGTGCGATGCGACACGGCCGCGGAGGCCCGGCCGTACCGCCCGCGCGCGAACGGCAAACGGCCCGCGCGCCCACCCTACCTGAACGAACCGGTGCCCGCCACACTCCGCCGGGTGAACGGCGCGCCCGGGACGGGGGGACAGGCACGGGCACGATCGGCGCGACCTGCGCATCGGCATGATCCCGACCCTTCCGCCAGCCGCGCGTCCCATGCGCACGGCACGCTGCTGGATCGCCGCCCATGACTTCCTCCACTTGAGGATGCAGGCCCGATCTTCCAGGCTGGAAGGGATATACGCCCGTGTGCGGGCCATGGAACCCCAGCGAGGATTGCGTGATGAAGAAACAGCTGTACGGATGGATCGTGGGCTTGTGCCTTGCGGCAGGCCTGACGTTGACGGCCAGTGCGACGGCCGCTTCCCCACCCGCGCCCGGCGGCCCGATCCAGGCGTTGATTCGCTATCCCGCCATGCACGGCAACCAGGTGGTCTTCGAAGCCGGCGGCAACTTGTGGAGCACCACTCTCAAGGGCGGGACCGCCACGCGGCTGACCTCCGACAGCGGCTTCGACATGGCGCCGCACTTCTCGCCGAACGGCCAGTGGGTGGCCTTCACCGGCTGGTACCAGGGCAACACCGACGTCTACGTGGTCCCGGCCGCGGGCGGCCCGGTCCGGCGCCTGACCTTCCATTCGATCAACCGCAAGATCGGCAAGGACAAGCTGCGCACCAGTCCGGACAACATCGTGCTGGGCTGGACGCCGGACGGCAAGGACGTGGTGTTCCTGTCGCGCCGCACCAGCTTCAACCCGCAGGTGATGCACGCCTTCAAGGTCCCGCTCGACGGCGGCCTGCCCGAGCAGCTGCCGCTGCCGTGGACCGGCCCGCTGTCGTTCAACGCCAATGGCACCGAAGTGGCCTACAACAAGCTGGACCGGGTGTTCCGCCCGTTCCACCGCAAGCACTACTTCGGCGGCCAGGCGCAGGACATCTGGACCTACGACTTCAAGACCGGCGCCAGCCGCCAGATCACCCACTGGAAGGGTGCCGACGTGTGGCCGATGTGGCACGGCGACACGATCTACTTCACTTCCGACCGCGGCGCCAAGGGCGTGCAGAACCTGTGGTCCTATTCGCTCAGCCGCAATCACTTCCACCAGCTGACCCATTTCGACACCTACGACATCGACTCGCCGACCCTGGGCAATGACGGCATCGCCCTGTCGGACGGCGGCGACCTGTACGTGTACACGTTCGGCGACCACCAGCTGCACCGCATCGACGTGCGCGTGCCGATGAACGGCAAGGCCACGCAGCCGCACTGGGCCGATGCCAGCCATGCCATCCAGGGCGCCGGTATCGCCCCGAGCGGCAAGCTGGCCGTGTTCTCCGCGCGCGGCGCCCTGTTCACCGTGCCGGCCAAGCACGGCAGCACCCGCACCCTGACCCACGACCCGGCCGCCGACGAGCGCGATCCGGCCTGGTCGCCCGACGGCAAGCAGATCGCCTACATCCGGGCCACCGGACGCAGCGACGAAATCGCGCTGCGCAGCGCCACGGGCGGCGCGCCGCGCCTGCTGACCCACCATTCCAAGCGCAGCTACCAGGGACCGCTGACTTGGAGCCCGGACGGCAAATGGCTCACCTATGTCGACGCCGCCGGCCACCTGTGGGTGGAGAACGTGAAGTCCGGCAAGCGCTACGAGGTGGCCACCGACCCCAGCGGCCGCGGCGCCTTCGGCGACCTGGCCTGGGCGCCCGGCAGCGATTGGCTTGCCTTCTCGCGCGCACTGAAGAACCACAAGAGCGGACTGTTCCTGTACCACGTGACCGACCACAGCCTGCACGGCATCAGCCGCGGGCAGTTCGACGATACCTCGCCGGCCTTCTCGTCCGACGGCAAGTACCTGTTCTTCACCTCCGACCGCCTGGTCAACCTGGCCGGGGGCATGAGCGACTGGAGCAGCACCACCAATCTGGACAGCAGCGGGCTGTACGCGGCCACGCTGTCCTCGAGCACGCCTTCGCCCCTGGCACCGCGCCAGCCCGACGCGGCCGGCAAGAAACCGGGCAAGAACAAGAAGGGCGCCGACAAGAAGGATTCTCGGCACACCGGCCCGCTGCACATCGACCTGGACGGCCTGATGTCGCGCGCCGTGCAGCTGCCGGTGCCGGCGGCGAACATCACCTCGGTGCTGGCCGCCAAGGGCGTGGTCTACTACACCACGCAGCCCAACTACGTCATCGGCGGTCATCTGACCGGCGAGAAGCCCCAGCTGCGCGCCTACGACCTGAAAAAGCGCAAGGACCTCACCTTGGACGCCGGCGGTCAGGACCTGATGCTGTCTGCGGACGGCTCGACCCTGATGTACCGCTCCAAGGGCCACTGGGTGCTGCGCCCGGCCAAATTCGCCAAGAAGGCCAAGACGCAGAAGCTGGCCCTTTCGCACGTGCGCCGCTGGGTCCATCCGCGGGCCGAATGGGCGACCGTCTTCGGCGAGGCCTGGCGCGACGTGCGCGATTACTTCCTCAATCCGCAGCTGGTCAAGGCCCACTGGCACGCCATGGGCGAGCGCTACGGACGGCTGCTGCCGCGCGCCACCAGCCGCAACGACGTCAACTGGCTGATCGCCAACATGATCGCCACCTTCGGCGAGAGCCACATGTACGTCGGCGGCGGCGACATGGGCTGGAAGAGCCCGGCCTCGGAAACCGCCGACCTGGGCGCCGACTTCGGCCTGGACAAGGCCTCCGGGCGCTACCGGCTGACGCGCATCTACCGCGGCGACAACACCCTGCCCGGCTACCGCGCGCCGCTGGCGCAGCCGGGCCTGAAGGTGGCCACCGGTGACTACGTGCTGGCCATCAACGGCCAGCCACTGAAGGCGCCGATGAACCCCTATGCGCTGCTCAACGGCACCTTCGGCACCACCGTCCGCCTGCGCCTGTCGCGCCACGCCTCGGGCAGCCACGCCTGGACCATCCACGTGCGACCGATCGCCAACGCCGGGAAGCTGCACCTGCTGGCCTGGATCCGGCACAACCGCAAGATGGTCGACAAGCTGTCCGGCGGCAAGCTCGGCTACGTGTACCTGAACGACTTCGAGGCCACCGGCGCGCACGAATTCATCCGCCAGTACGCCAGCCAGATGCACAAGCAGGGCATCGTGTTCGACGACCGCTGGAACCTGGGCGGCTCCGACGCGCTGGAGATGTCGATCTTCTCGCGCATCGCCCGCCAGCTGACCAACATGTTCGCCACCCGCAACGGCTGGACCTTCCGCGGACCCACGGCGTTCTACGGCTACAAGGCGCTGGTCTACAACCGCGGCTCGGCCTCCAACGGCGACATGTTCCCGTACATGTTCAAGACCGCGCACCTGGGCCCGATCATCGGCGACCGCAGCTGGGCCGGCGTGCGCGGCTACGACGGCCCGTTCTCGCTGCTCGACGGCGGTCACCTGACGGTGTCCGACAACGCCATGTACTCGCTGGATTCCAAGTGGGTGGTGGAAAACATCGGCGTGGAGCCGGACGTGACCGTGCACGACCAGCCGGGCCAGCTCAATCGCGGCCACGATGCGCAGCTTCAGACCGCCGTGGACATGCTGATGAAAAAGATCCAGGCGGCGCCGCGCACGCTGCCGGCGCCACCGGCCTGGACGCCGGCCTTCCCGAAGCAGCCGGCCTATCCCAAGTGCACCGATCACATGAACCACACCACCTGTGGCTGATCGCGCCGATACCGTCATGCCGGCCGCAGGACCTGCCGCCGGTATGCAGACACGAAAAAGGGGCGCTTCGGCGCCCCTTTTTCGTACTGCGGAACAGGGTCCGCGTGGTTCAGGCCGAGGCCCGCCCCCAACGCACATGGCGCAGCCACAGCCCCAGGAACAGGACCAGCGAAAACCCGCCATAGGCGTACAGCACCGGCGCCACCATCTGCCACACGCCGATGGTGCCCTGGTGCGGGAGATGCACGGTGCTGGTGTAGCCCAGGTGCGCCAGGGCGACAGCCAGCAGCGAGGCCAGCAACAGCGCCACCGCATCGAACAGGCGTCGGCCGCGGGTGCGCGGCAACGACTTCGGGAAACTCCAGTAGGCCCAGGCCAGGATCAACAGCCAGGGCGCCAGCAGCACCAGCGCAAGACCACCCATCGTCAGCTCTCCTTCTCGGCCGCCAATTCGGCCAGGGAAACACGGATACGCTCGGCAACGACATCGGCATCGTCCCCTTCCAGTGGCGGCGTCAGGGCGACGGTCTCGCCTTGCAGTTGCACCGCCAGGCCTTGGCCCTCGGTGACGAATTCGACCGAACCGGCGTCCGCCAGCAGCTCGCGGATCGCCTCGCCGGACGACTTTGGATCGTCAAAACCGCGCGACAACGCCAGTTCCTCGCCGTCGGCAGCCAGCAGGCGGAAACGGAAACTTCCGTCCTTTTCGCGGAAGCTGACCAGGCGCGCCTGCCTGGCGTTCTTCTTCCTGCGCTTGGCCTTGCCCGCGGGGGGCTTGGCCTCGCCGCGACCCAGCCCGACCGCCTGGCGCAGCTCGGCCAGCAGCGGCGTGGCGATGGCACGCGCGCGCTCGGCACCGGCCGTGAGGATGGCCTCGACCTCGCCCGGATGCGCCATCAGGTGCGCGTAGCGCTCGCGCATCGGCGCCAGCTCGCGCTCGATGCGCTCGACCAGGCGCTGCTTGGCCTCGCCCCAGCCCAGGCCGCCCTCCAGGTCGGCGCGGAACGCCGCGGTCTCTTGCGGCGCGGCGAAGGCGCGGAAGAGGGTGAACAGCGACGAGCTGTCGGGATCCTTGGGTTCGCCCGGCTCGCGCGAGTCGGTGACGATGCGCATGATCGCCGCGCGCGTGGCCTTGGCACCGCCTTCGAACAGCGGGATGGTGTTGTCGTAGCTCTTGGACATCTTGCGACCGTCCAGGCCCGGCAGCGTGGCCACCTGTTCCTCGATCGCGGCCTCGGGCAGGACGAAGAACTCGCGCCCGTAGATATGGTTGAAGCGCTGCGCGATGTCGCGCGCCATTTCGATGTGCTGCACCTGGTCGCGACCGACCGGCACCTTGTGCGCATTGAAGGCCAGGATGTCGGCGGCCATCAGCACCGGGTACATGTACAGGCCGGCATTGATGCCCGCATCCGGGTCCTCGCCGGCCTCGGTGTTGGCGTCCACCGCCGCCTTGTAGGCATGCGCGCGGTTGAGCAGGCCCTTGGCGGTGACGCAGGTCAGCAGCCAGGTCAGCTCGGGGATCTCGGGAATGTCCGACTGGCGGTAGATCGTCACCCGCTCGGGATCCAGTCCCGCGGCCAGCCAGCTGGCGGCGATCGCCAGGCGCGAATGCTGCACGCGCGCCGGGTCGTCGCACTTGATCAGTGCGTGGTAGTCGGCCATGAAGTAGAACGCGTCCACGCCCTCGCCGCGGCTCGCGGCCAGCGCCGGGCGGATCGCGCCCACGTAGTTGCCCAGGTGCGGAATACCGCTGGTGGTGATGCCGGTCAGGACTCGCATGTCGGTGCTGTGAAACCCGCTAGTGTTCCCGTGAAGAGATCGAGTGTACGGCATCGCCGCGCGCGCCATGTGCGGTCGCGGCGATGCGTCGTGGCCGGGGTCAGCCGCGCACCAGCGTGGACTTGCCGAACAGGCTCTCGACCAGATCCACCGCCATGTTTGCGGTGCGGTTGTGGTCGTCGAACGCCGGGTTGAGCTCGACCACGTCCAGCGAGCGCATACGCCCGGTGTCGGCGATCATCTCCATGCCCAGCTGCGCCTCGCGGTAGTTGGGCCCGCCCTCGACGGTGGTGCCCACGCCCGGCGCGATCGACGGGTCGAGGTAGTCGACGTCGAAACTCACGTGCAGGTGGGTGTTGTCGTCCATGTCGGCCAGCGCGGCCTCCATCGCGCGACGCATGCCGTGCTCGTCGATGTAGCGCATGTCGTAGATTTCCAGCCCGACTTCGTGGACCAGCTTCTTCTCGCCCTCGTCCACCGAGCGGATGCCGATCTGGCGCACCATCGACGGATCGATGGCCGGCGCGCTGCCGCCCAGTTCGGTCAGTTCCTTGGGCCCGTAGCCGCTCAGGCAGGCCACCGGCATGCCGTGGATGTTGCCCGAGGGTGTCAGGTCACTGGTGTTGAAGTCCGAATGCGCATCCAGCCACAGGATGCGCAGGGTGCGGCCCTGCTCGCGGCAGTAGCGGGCCACGGCGGTGACCGAGCCGATCGCCAGGCAGTGGTCGCCGCCCATCATGATGGGCATGCGACCCTGCTCCAGCTCGGCGTAGACCGCATCCATGGTGGCGCGATTCCATGCCACCACGCCGTCCAGGTGGCGGTAGCCCTCGTCGGGCGGCAGCCACGGGTTGGTCGGCCCGGCCAGGTTGCCGCGGTCGACCACCTCCAGGCCGCGCGCGAGCAGCTTCTTGTCGATATCGGCCACGCGCAGGGCGTCGGGGCCCATCAGCGCGCCGCGATGGCCGGCGCCGATGTCGGTGGGGACGCCGATCAGGGACAGGGGCGGGAATCGGTGCATGGCAAACCTCCGATGGATGAGCGATCCGCGGTTCGCGGGACGGGCCCGGCCGGCCGATGCCGCACGGCCGCGGAGAACGCTCCATTATAGGGGATACGCCGTGAACACGGCCGCCGCGACCGGCGACTGGGATACCCGGTGCGGCGCAACGCGCCCTGGATCCAGGACTGCGTGCAAAGGCGACGATTTGGTGCCGGCACTCCGACTCGAACGGAGGACCTACCGCTTACAAGGCGGTTGCTCTACCAGCTGAGCTATGCCGGCACGAGCGGATATTCTAGCAGGGGCCCGGAGGGGTTTCGCGGCCTCAGAAGCAGTCGATCGGGGTGGCCTTGACGTCGTCGCGCTTGAGATAGGCGTGCCAGTCGAAACCGGGTTTCTTTGGCAGGGCGATGTCCACCCAGTACTGCGGCAGGGTCTCGGTGCGCTCCTGCATCTGGGGCTGGAAGCCCAGGTCGAGCAGCTGCTTCTGGCGGCGCTTGGCGTTGGCCGGGTCGTGGAACAGGCCCAGCGAGATGGTGTTCTGGCGATCGCCCGCGGTGACCACGTAGTAGTCGCTCACGCCCTTGGCCGAGAGCTTGCGCGCCATGGCCAGAGCCTGGTCGCGCGAGGGCAGCGGCGGCAGATAGACCCACCAGCCGGTGGACTGCGTGGTCTGCTCCTGGCGGTACTGGATGTCGGCCACGTGAGGATCCAGCGCATGGATCGCATCGCGGGTATCGGACTGGGTGTCGAACGGCCCGATGCGAAGGCACTTGCCGTCGCCCTTCTCGGCGCTGGCGCGCGCGCGCTGGGCGGCCAGGGCCGCCGGGGACTGCACGCCCTGCTCGGAAAGCAGCTTGAGCTCGGGAACCCCCGGATCGGTCGCCGGCGGCAGCGCGCGCACCGGCGCCGGCCCGAAAGCCAGCCAGGCGCCGACGCCGATATTGAGCGCGATCAGGAGCAGGAACAGCAGGCGGGCGAACATCGGGTCTCCTCGGACATGCGATCCATTGTACCGCCTGCGCTCATGCGCCAGCCGCGTCCGCGGCACCCCATACCGCCAGCCCCTCCAGGACCAGGTCCGGGTGCACGCGCACCGGCACGGCAAGCTCCGCCGCCAGGGCCTGCGCGTCGCCGCCGGACAGCACCACCAGCGTGTCCACGCCGACCAGCCGGTCCGACATGCGGGCATGAAAACGTTCCACCAGGCCTAGCGCCGCATGCCAGCATCCGGACGCGATGGCCGATTCGGTATCGTCGGCCACGTCGACGATCGGGGCATCCACCGGCTCGGGAAGCTGTGCGGCCGCCTGGTGCAGGGCGCGCTGCATCAGGCGCGGCCCCGGCGCGATCAGTCCTCCCAGATGACGCCCATCGGCCGCCAGCGCGTCCAGCGCCAGTGCGGTCCCGGCGCTGGCCACCACGCACGGAGCCAGGCCGGCATCCAGCGCCGCGACCAGCCCCAGGAAACGATCCACCCCCAGCTTGCCGTGGATGCGATAGGCGTTGCGCACGCCACAGGCCGCGGCCGGCGTGCGCACCCATTCCGGGGCCACCGCCGCGTGGGTTCGCAGCGCCTCGGTGATCCGCGCTTCGCGCCCGGCTCCGGCCACGCATGCCCCCAGGATGCGGTCGGCTTGGCGCGCGGCGCGGACCAGGTCGTCCGGCAGGTCCTGCCCGTCGAGTGCTTCCCAGGCCACGGCAAGGGACCCCGACACGCCCTCGTGCCCATGGCAGGCCCACTTGAGCCGGGTATTGCCCAGGTCGAGCAGCAGCTTCATGACGCGCGCACCGTGACTTCGGCGCTGTCGATGCGCATGGCCTGGCCTGCGCGCACCACGCGCAAGGCACCCTGCGCATCCACGCCATCGCCCACGGCATCGTAGTGACCGTGGCTGTCGCTGAGCCGCAGCCTCTTGCCGTGCAACAGGTCCAGTTCGGCGTAGGTATCGGCAAAGGCCGCAAATCCCTCGGCATCGAACCGCTCGAGCGTTGCCAGCAGCGACCCGGCAACGGCCGCCGCCACCCGGTTGCGATCCGGCGGCGAGCCGCCCGTCAGTTCGGCCAGGTCGGCCACCGGCTGACCGGCCTGCGCGCGAAGCTCCTGCGGCAAGCGCAGGTTCAGCCCGATGCCGATCACGGCCGTGCTCGGTCCCTGGTATTCGCCGCTGAGCTCGACCAGGATGCCGGCCAGCTTGGCGCCGTTGGCAGCCACCAGCACGTCGTTGGGCCATTTCAGCCCCACGCCCTCCACGCCCAGGGACTCCAGCGCCTGCACCAACGCCACGCCCACGGCCAGAGACAGCCCGGACAGGGCGGAAAAACCGCGCTCGAAGCGTTTCAGGCACGACAGGTAGATGTTCAAGCCCGGTGGCGAAAGCCAGCTTCGGCCACGCCGCCCGCGACCGGCATGCTGGGTTTCGGCCAGCACGATGCTGGCATCGGGCAATTGGTTGGCGCGACGCTGGCATTCGCTGGAAGTGGAGTCCAGCGACCAGTGCACCTCGACGGTCCCGGCGTATGGACGGCAGTGCCCGGCGATCCAGTCGGCATCGAGCAACTGCACCGGCCAGGGCAACCGGTACCCGGCGCCGCGCCGGGCCTCGACCGGCAGGCCCCCGTCGCGCAGTTGCTGGACCTGCTTCCACACCGCCGCCCGGGTCAGACCCAGGCGCGTCGCCAGGTCCGCCCCGGATACAGGCATGCCTTCGGCCAGCGCCGTGAGCAATGCGCGCGCGGACATCAGCAAGCGCCTTCCTTCGGGCGCGCAGGATGCGGGTACGCGTGGCGGGAATGGAGCATGGACGGAATTCCGGCAATACGCGAGGGATGAATGTCGATTGCATCACGCATCGGGCGGGGAGGAAACCCGCATGCCCGTCCGGCCGGCGCCGCACTGGCACCGAAGCGGCAATTCTGCCAGTATGAAAGACTGAATCGCCCTTGCGGAGCAAGGTCCATGATGTCGAAACGCACAATGCTTCCCGTGCTTGTTGCCTGCACCTGGTGCATGGCTTTTTCGGCATTTGCGACCAACACCAGCACGCAGACACAGGGCGGCAACCACGGCGCCCAGTCCAGTCAGTCCGGCAGCTCGGGCCATCTGTTCGGGGATCACACCGACAGCGGCCAGACGGCCGGCAATGCCGCTCGGTCCACGCATGCTTCGAATTCCGGTTCGAATGGCTCCAACAGCTGCGATTCCGCCAGCGGAGGGGCCGGCCTGAGTCCGCACCTGCCCTCCTGCAACAGTGGTGGAAGTTCCGGCGGCGATGCCTCGCAGTCGAGCCCGAGCTGGCAATCGCTCCTGCCCGGCTCCATCCAGTAGCCCCACGCTTCAGCCTGCCCCGAACCGGATGCGGAACCGGGCACCGCCCAGTTCTTCCGAACGCAGCACGTCCAGCGTGGCATTGTGCGTGTGCACGATGTCCTGCACGATCGACAGGCCGATGCCATGCCCCTGCACGCGCTCGTCGCCGCGCACGCCCCGCTGCAGGATGCTCTCGACCTGGTCCGTGGCGATGCCGGGACCGTCGTCCTCCACGCAAATTTCCAGCCCCGGCCGGCTCCGCCCGCGCTCGGGCAGCGCGTGTGCACTGAGCAGGACCCTGTGATTGGCCCACTTGAAGGCGTTCTCCAGCAGGTTGCCGAGGATTTCCAGCAGGTCGCCGGACTCGCCGTAGAAGCGTGCCTCGGGATCGATATCGAACTCGCACAGGACATTGCGCGCCGCGTGCACCTTCTCCAGGCCGCGCACCAGGTCCTCGGCATGCGGTTCGATCTGAAGCGGGGTGACGAAGGTGGGCACGCCCGAGGTCGCCGCGCGCGAGAGCTGGTAGGCGACGATGTCGTCCATGCGCTGCACCTGTTCGGTCAGCTCGCGGCGCGCATCTTCGGCCACGTCGCCCAGTTCCAGGCGCGAGCGCACCACCGCCAGCGGCGTCTTCAGGCTGTGCGCCAGATCGGCCAGGATATTGCGGTTGCGGGTCAGACTGCGGCGTTCGTTCTCGATGAAGTTGTTCAGGCTGCGGGTCAATCCGGAAAGCTCAATGGGGTACTCGCCCTCCAGTCGATCGCGCTCGCCGCGATCGACACGACCCAGATCCGCGGCCACCCGGCGCAGCGGAAACAGGCTCCAGCGCAACAGGATCAGCTGCAGCAGCAGCAGCAGCAGGCCAAGCGCCGCCAACCAGGTAAACAGGGTACGCCGATACACGCTGAGCTGGCCGAGGAACTGCGACTGCGTCTGCGCGACCGTGAAAGTCAGGTCGATCGGCTTGCCGCGCGGATCGTCGTAGGCCACCCCGAGGCTGTAGATGTACATGCCACCGGCACTGGTCGACACCGGGCCGCGGAAGCGGCTCTGTCCGGGCTGCAGGCGCTCCTCCAGGCCCAGCAGCCGGCCGACCGCGGAAGGCGATTCCCAGCGATAGCCGTTGTCGCCGTCGATCACCGCGTACAGGCCCGATCCCGGGCGCAGGAAGTCCGAATGCGGCGGGGGCGAATCGGGCGGCAGCACGCGACCGCCGCGACCCACGTCGGTGGCCGCCAGATAGGCATATACGTACCCCTGCAGACGATCGCGCAGGGCCGCGCGGGCGCTCACGAAGTAGGCATGGTCGAGCGAGAACCCGGCCAGGCCCAGGAACGCCACCAGGATCAGGCCCGTGGCCAGCGTCGAGCGCGTGATCAGCGACAGCGGACGGCGGGAACTCATGCCTCGATCATGCCCCATGCGGCCGGGCCGCGCAGCATCGCCGGCGGGCAATCGTGACCCGCCGCGCACCGGTCATTCGTCGTCTTCGACCTCATCGCGCGGAATCGCGAAACGATAGCCGCGGCCGCGCACCGTCTCGATCGGCTTGATCTCGCCGTTCGGATCCAGCTTGCGGCGCAGGCGTCCGATGAAGACCTCCAGCACATTGGAGTCGCGATCGAAATCCTGCTGGTAGATGTGTTCGGTCAGGTCGGCCTTGGAGACCAGTTCGCCGGCATGCATCATCAGGTATTCGAGCACTTTGTACTCGTAGCTGGTCAGGTCGACCGGCTTGCCGTCCACGGTCACCGTCTGCGCCGTGGTGTCCAGGCGCATCGGGCCACAGGCCAGGATCGGGCGCGACCAGCCGCTGGCACGGCGCACCAGCGCGTTGATGCGCGCCAGCAGCTCCTCGACGTGGAACGGCTTGATCATGTAGTCGTCGGCGCCGTGCTTGAGGCCCTCGACCTTGTCCTGCCAGCTCGAGCGTGCGGTCAGGATCAGGATCGGGTAGCGCTGACCGTCCTCGCGCAGGGCCTTGACCAGGTCCATGCCGGACATCTTCGGCAGTCCCAGGTCGATGATGGCCAGGTCGAACGGCACCTCGCGGCCCAGATACAGGCCTTCCTCGCCATCCGATGCCGCGTCCACGGCGAAGCCATCGCGCTTGAGCCGGGCAGCCAGGGTTTCGCGCAGCGGCGCCTCATCCTCCACCAACAGGATTCGCATCAATGGATCTCCTTTCAGTTCGAGTCTGCGTTGCGCTGGTCGCTTCGCAGCGTGATCACGCGTACATGTCCATCGGGGGTGAGCACCTTGATCCGGTATTCCACCACATGGCCGGTATTGCGCGAATCGGCCTTCAGCACCTTGCCACCGGTTTCATTCTGCACCCGCGCCACCGCCTGCTCCAGGGTCAGGTGTGGATGCGAATGCTTATTTGCAACCTGCTTGTTCGCATGCCCGTGGTTCTGCACGGTCCGCGCCGGTGCCACGGCAACGAGCGAACCGGCCAGGAGCAGGACGGCGAACGGAATGGAATGCAATCGCAGGCTGCCAGCAGCCATCGGGTACCCCCTGCGCGGAACGGTCGGAAGGATCTGGGCAAGACCCATGATGACGCCCCGCTTTGAATTCGTGCTGAACCGCCGCCCCGCGGCTCTCATGCCGCATCGCGAGTCGCCGGGCCCAGCGACGCGATCGCGCGCTCGACCAGCGCCCAGTCGGCATCGGGCCGGTGCGCACCCTCGCTGAGGACGCGACGGAATCGGCGCGCGCCGGGGGCGCCATGAAACAGGCCCAGCACATGCCGCACGATGTGCTTGAGCGCCACGCCGCGCCCCCGTTCGGCTTCCACGTACGGTCGCAGGCGCCGCAGCACGTCGACGCGGTCCGGCATCGGCGTGCCCCACAGGCGCGATTCCAGTTCCGCCAGGATCCAGGGATGCTGGTAGGCCGCACGTCCCAGCATCACGCCGTGCACATGGCGCAGGTGGCCCACGGCGGATTCGGCGTCGGCGATACCGCCGTTGATGATCACGCTCAGCTGGGGAAACGCTGCACGCAGGCGATACACGCGCGGGTAGTCCAGCGGCGGCACCTCGCGGTTCTCCTTCGGGCTCAGGCCCTGAAGCCAGGCCTTGCGCGCATGCACGATCAGGACCCGGACCCCGGCATCGACCATGCTCCGGGCAAAGCGCTGCAGGTCCTCCTCGGCATCCTGCTCGTCCACGCCGATCCGGCACTTGACCGTGACCGGTACGTCCACCGCCTCGCGCATGGCACGCACGCAGTCGGCCACGCGCGCGGGCTCGAGCATCAGGCAGGCGCCGAAGCGGCCCGACTGCACGCGGTCGGACGGGCAGCCGACGTTGAGATTGATCTCGTCGTAACCGGCCCCGGCGCCGAAGCGCGCGGCCTTCGCCAGCTCCTCGGGCTCGCTGCCGCCCAGCTGCAACGCCACCGGATGCTCTTCCTGGTTGTGCTCGAGCAGGTGCAGGCGATTGCCGTGCACCAGCGCGGCCGAGGTCACCATCTCGGTGTACAATCGCGCATGCGGAGACAGCAGCCGGTGGAAGAATCGGCAATGCCGGTCGGTCCAGTCCATCATGGGCGCCACGCTCAGGCGCCAGGGATGGTCGTCGCTCTCCGGCGCGTGCAGCGCGGAAAGCGACGGCGCGGCCGTCGGTTTGACGTCGGTCATGTCGGACATCGGCGGAATACGGGATGCTGTGTACCGCAATAGGATACATGCGCTCCCGTCGCCGCGCCGCGTGCGGGCCTTCGCGCGCGCTGATTTCAACGCCCTGACAGAGACAGAACATCCATGGTGGCCATGGCAAAGGAGCGCGTCCTGGACGTGCACCACTGGAACGACTCGCTGTTCAGCTTCAAGACCACGCGCGACCCCGGCTTGCGCTTCATCAGCGGGCAGTTCGTGATGATCGGCCTGGAGGTGGACGGGCGACCGTTGATGCGCGCCTACTCGATCGCCAGCGCGCACTACGACGAGCACCTGGAGTTCTTCTCCATCAAGGTGCCCGACGGGCCGCTGACCTCGCGTCTGCAGCACCTGAAGGTCGGCGACGAGATCATCGTCAGCCGCAAGCCCACCGGCACCCTGGTGCTGGACGACCTCAAGCCCGGCAAGCGGCTGTACCTGCTGGGCACCGGCACCGGCCTGGCGCCGTTCCTGAGCCTGATCCGGGACCCCGATGTCTACGAGCGCTTCGAGAAGGTCATCGTCTGCCACGGCGTGCGCCAGGTGGACGACCTGGCCTACCGGGACTACATCGAGAACGAGCTGCCCGCCCACGAATACCTGGGCGAGATGGTGCGCGAGCAGCTGATCTACTACCCGACGGTCACCCGCGAAGCGTTCCGCCACACCGGGCGCCTGACCACGGCGATCGAGAAGGACATCCTCACCGAGGCCATCGGCATGCCGCCGCTGGACCCGGCCGAGGACCGCGCCATGCTGTGCGGCAGCCCGGGCATGCTGACCGACACCTGCGCCCTGCTCGATGCGCGTGGCTTCCAGATCTCCCCGCGCACCCGCGAGCCCGGCGACTTCGTGATCGAGCGCGCCTTCGTCGAGAAATAGGCCACCGGGCGCTACCGAAACCCGTGCCTGCGGCCCAGTGGGCAGCGCGTTGAAGAACGGGCATGATGGGTCCCATGCCCTGGCTCGACATCCTTCTCTACGTGCTGGCCGCCGTGCTGGTCCTGGCCGGCCTGGCCGGGACCATCCTGCCGATGCTTCCCGGCATTCCCATCCTCTATGCCGGCCTGTGGCTGGCCGCCGGCGTGGACGGCTATCGCCACGTCGGCCTGTGGTGGCTGCTGGCCATCGCCGTGGTGGGTGCGCTGGGCTTGCTGCTGGATTTCGTGGCCGGCATGTTCGGCGCCAGGCGCGTGGGTGCGCAGCCGGCCGCGGTCTGGGGCGCGATGGTCGGCACCTTCGTCGGCCTGTTCTTCGGCCTTCCTGGCCTGTTGCTGGGACCGTTCGTCGGCGCCCTGGCCGGCGAGATGATGTCCGGCAGCAGCGTGCTGCGCTCCACCCACGTGGGCGCGGGGACCTGGATCGGCCTGCTGCTGGGCACGCTGGCCAAGATCGCCCTGTCGTTCCTGATGGTGGCGATGTTCGCCTTCGCGATGCTCTGGTGAGCGGCCCGGGCGGCTAGCGCGCCGCGGGCAGCACATACAGAAGCACCGCCAGGTAGTGCAGGATGCTGCCGGCCAGCACGAACACGTGCCACACCGTGTGATGGAACGGCATGCGCCGCATCAGGTAGAACGGCACGCCCAGGGTGTAGGCCACGCCGCCGGCCAGCAACAATGCCAATCCGCCCGGCTGCAGATGATGATAGAGCGGCTCGATCGCGACCATGCCGACCCAGCCCATGGCCACGTACAGCACCGCCACCAGCCGCCGCGGGGCATGCGGAATGCCCAGTTCGAGCACGCTGCCGGCCAGCGCCAGCGTCCAGATCGTGGCGAACAGGCTCCATCCCCACGCACCCGGCAGGGCCAGCAGGGTGAACGGCGTGTAGGTCCCGGCGATCAGCACGAAGATGGCAATGTGGTCGAGCCGACGCAGGATCGGCCGCACCCGCGCGAACGGGATCGCGTGGTACAGCGTGGAGGTCGTGTACAGAACGACCAGGGTGCTGCCGAAAACAGCGCACGAGACCACCGCCCGCGTATCGGCGTACAGCCCGGCAAAGGTGACCAGCACCGCCAGCCCGGCGATGCTGAGCACCACGCCGATGCCGTGGATGACGCTGCTGGCCAGCTCGTCGCCGAATCCGTAACGCGGCAGGTCCGCGCGTACCGAACGTTCCATCGAACTACTCCGGGGGCTGCGTGGCGCCCGGGTGCGCCACGCTCACACCATACTGCGTCGTATGGAAAAGTTCGATCCCCGAATCATGCCGATGCGGCATGTCGTGCATCCATCAGCGTTCGATGATGAACGCGCCCGCATCCACGCCCAGGTTCCAGCCCCGGCCCTTGCCGGCCAGCGCCAGCGAGACGTCGCCCTTGGTCATCACTCCGGACGAGGCGCTCTTGTCCGCACCCGCATGGGCGCCGGCGGTGGCGTAGTGGCCGAGCACGTCGGTGATGGCGTGCACGCCGGTGAACTTGCCCACGCCATTCTTCACCTTGGTCTTGCCGAAGGTCAGGCCGCCGCCCTTGACGCGGATGTGCACGCGCATGCTCTGCCCGTTGGAACAGGTCACGGTGCCCTCGCCCTTGGCCGTCTTGTAGAAGATCGACCAACCGGAAAGGTTGTAATGCAGCTTGCACGACAGATCGGCCGCGCGCGCCGGCTGTACGGAAAACACGGTCAGACCCGCGGCCACCAGGGCCGCCATCATCCAGGTACGCATCGGTCATTCTCCTTGTGGAATGGATAGCGCCCTATTCTGGATGCCGAACATGAACCGGGGGGCAATGCACGACGAGCCGGCGTCCCCGGGTTTTGAAAGCGTGAACGCATCGGTCTAGAGTCGACACAGCCCATCGCGAGCACAGGATATGCCGAGAACACAGCTGCTGGTACGGACCGGAACCGAGGATGCGCCCGACACCGCACTCCGGATGGCCATGCAACTGGCCCGGCGCATCGGCGCCGACCTCGACGCCGTGCAGGTCGTGCCGCTGGCGCCCGCCGCCTTCGCCGTGCCCGAGGCCATGCCGCTGCAGATGGACACGCAGCACCAGCAATACGATGCCGCTCGCGCCCGGGCAGGCTGGTACAGCCAGCAACTGGAGTCCGCGGGCCTGCGCGGAAGCTGGCATGCCGCCCAGGGCGACGCCGCCCATGTGCTGTGCCACATGGCGGCCGGCTACGACCTGCTGATCCTGGCCCGGGCCGACGAACTGCGCGACGCCCCGCTCGGCTACGGCACCATCTCGCACAGCGTGTTCGGCGCACGCTGCCCGGTCCTGATCCTGCCCGAGGACCTGCCCGAGGGCCCCTGTGGCGAGCGCATCCTGGTCGCCTGGAACGGTAGCCGCGAGGCCACGCTGGCCCTGCGCGGCGCGCTGCCATTGCTGGCCGCGGCCAACCACGTGCTGGTCCTCGACGGCAGCGAACCGGAAAGCGCCGAGGACCCGCTGGCCCCGCCCATCCCCGACCTGGCTCCGTGGCTGCAGCGCCACGGCATCGAGGCACAGATCCGGCCCTTCCATCCGGAGGGATCGCCCGGCTCCGCCATCGAGCAATGCGCCGACGAGGAGAAAGCCGATCTGATCGTGATGGGCGCCTGGGGCCGCTCGCGCCTGTCCGAGCTGATCCTCGGCGGGGCTACACGGCACCTGTTCGCACACAGCCGCCATCCCCTGCTGGTCGCGCACTGAAGCATCGCCGGCGTGCGCCAGCCGCACGTGTAACCCCGTGCCCCGACCACCTGCGTTCCATGCAGGTGGAGGTGCCGGACACGCCCCGCATGTGCCTGGTCCGCCGCGCGCGTTTCGCGGATTGCCCGGCCCTCCCTCGTCCCTGCGAAGGAGGTGCCCATGACCACGATTGTTCTCACCCGCCGCCCCGAAGTTCGACCGGACCTTGCCCGTATTCTCGCGCTCAGCGCGGCCATCAGCCTCAATGGCGCCATGCTGCTGCTGGCGATGCGACCGCTGCCGGCCCACCGGTCCACGCAACCCACGTCCGACATCGTGCCGGTGGTGACCTTCGAAGACGCGCCTCCACCGCCGGCTCCCACACCGCCGCCGATCCCGACGCTACCGCACCCACGGGTGCACGTCCCCATGCCCATGCATCGCGTTCCGGTGACGCCGGCACAGGTTGCTCCCACGCCGATGTCGACACCGCCGGTGGCGATCCAGTCGCCACCGGTACCCCCACACGCGAAGGCCGGTCCGGCCAGCGACAACCCGGCGCCCGGTCCGATCCGCGCGCACCTGACCTACCTGCGCGCGCCGCCACCGCGCTATCCGGCGCACGCGCGCCGTGCCCGGATGCAGGGCACGGTGATCCTCAGGGTGCTGGTCGACGTCGGCGGGCACCCGGTGGAGGTCGACGTCGAACACAGCAGCGGGCACCCGGTGCTGGACCGGGCCGCACGTCGCCAGGTGGCGGAGAAATGGATGTTCGTGCCGGCGCAGGTGATGGGGCGGCCCACGCCGGCCTGGGCGCTGATACCGGTGCAATTCCGGCTGCACGCCTACTGAACCCGGTCTCGCCGCACCTGTATCGGGTGCGGCGATCGCATGCCGGATCCGGCACGCGCTCCGGGGTCAGCGGGAGGCCTGTTGGACCGGGGTCGGCTGGCGCGAAGCGCGCACGATCAACCAGACCACGCCGAGCAGCAGCAACCCGGGGATCATCAGCGGCAACAGGGCCAGTGCCAGGAATGGAAGCATCAGCAAACCGATGCCCAGGGCGAACAACCCGCCAAGCAGGCTGAAGAGACCGCCCACCAGGCCGAACACCAGCTTGAACACCACCCCGATCAGGGATCCGACCAAAAACAGCGCACCCAACACGGCCAGCAGTACGAATAGTTCGATCATCATCGCCTCCTCGCGCCATCGCGCGATACGGACACCGGAGGCTCTTAAGCATTCCTTGAGCCTTGCCGGGCATCCTTCATACTACGCAGGCGCCGCCTGCGGCGCATCCGCCGGAAGTCATCCGACCACCGGAAGCGTGCGTTCCCAGCCTGCCGCTGGCACGATGGGCAACGGCATTGGCCCGTTCACGAGGAGCTTGACCCCATGCAGAACACGTCACGATACGGCTTCTGGCTGCGCAACCTTCACTGGTTGATCGCGGCATTGGTCATTTCCCTGCTGACCCTGGTCGAACTGCACGAACTGGCGCCACGCGGCTCGGCGCTCCGGTCGGGCATGATGTACTGGCACATGCAGTTCGGCATGGCCGTACTGATCCTGTTCCTTCCGCGACTGATCGTGCGCCTTTCCGGCAAGCGTCCGGCCGTGGTACCGCCCGAACCGTGGTGGACCAGCGTCCCGGCCAAGGCCGTGCACGTGGTGTTCTACGCACTGATGGTGGTACAGCCGATCCTCGGCGTGCTGATGGTGCAGGCCGGGGGCCATGACGTGGCCTTCCTGGGCATGCACGTCCCGGCCATGGTCAACTCCGACCGTTCGCTCAACCATACGCTCGGCGAATACCACGAGCTGTGCGGCAATATCTTCCTGTGGCTGGTCGTGGCCCACGCCCTGGCTGCCTTCTGGCATCACTGGGGACGCAAGGACAACACCCTGCGCCGCATGACCTATTCCGGATCCTGACCGCCTGTCGGCGTTCGGCGGCGCCGTGCGCCGCCGAACAGCCACCAGGCCAGCAACACGCCCAGCGCCGCGGCGACCAGTTCGGCGAACACGCGCGTGCTCAGGTAATCCGGGTCGTGGATGCCCGCGAGCACCCGGCGAATGCTGACCGGGGACTGCATCGGCACGATGAACATGTAGAACAGGTGCCACAAATCGGCGCCGCATCCGGCCACCACGGCCAACAGGCAGGCCCAGCCGATTTCGTGGGCATGGCTCCAGCCTAATCGGCGCGAGAACAGCAGCCGTACCGCCAGCAGGGCCACCACGCCCACGAGAAAGGCGATCAAGGCGGCTTCGAGCACGCCGGCCATGCCCATGTCCAGGAAGCGCAGGTTCATGGCGCGGTGGTCATCCCAGGTGCTCGGCGAAGAACGCCAGGGTGCGCTTGCGCGCCAGCGCGGCCGAGACCTCGTCGTAGCTGGCACGCGCATCGCAGTTGAAACCGTGGTCGGCCGGATAGACATGGAACGCGGCGTCGGGGTTGGCCTTGCGCACGCGGTCGCGATCGGCGGCACTGATGTGCGCATCGCGCTCGCCGTAATGGAACATCAGTGGCGCCGTGGCCTTCTCGTCGACCAACTGGGTGTTTCGACCGCCGTAATAGCTGACCGCCGGAAGGTCCAGGCGGATGGCCGACAGATAGGCCACCGAGCCACCCCAGCAGTAGCCGACCACGCCGACCTTGCCGGCGTCGCCGATGCGCCGGGCGGCGGCATCGACCAGCCCGATCGCGGCTTCGAAGGAGATCCTGCCGACCAGATCAACTCCCTCCTTCATGCCCTCCGGGTCGTAATCGAGCTCCACGTCGGGGCGCACCAGGTCGAACATTGCCGGGGCGATCGCGACATAGCCGTCGGCGGCATAGCCGTCCACCACGCGGCGGATATGGTCGTTGACGCCGAAGATTTCCTGCACCACGACCACGCCGCCCTTCGGCGCGCCCTCCGGCTCCGCCAGCCAGGCGTGCACTGTCGGCGTGCCGTCCTTGAGTATGATCTTGCTTGCCATGCTTGTTCGCTCTCGTTCAACGTGGGTGGTGGATGGTCAGGCCTCGTCCTGTCGCTGCAGCGTCACCGAAGGCAGCGCATCGAATTCGTGCACGCGCACGCTGACATCGATCGGCCGGCAGCACACCTGGCAATCCTCGACGTAGCGCTGCTCGTGCAACGTGCAGTCGACGAGCAGCTCGATCGGTTCTCCGCAATACGGACAATGCGCGGCGACGGATTCGAGTGCATTCATGCCGTTTCCCCGGTGGCGTCGAAAGGACCGACCGCAGGCAAGCGTAACGCGGGCATGCTGAACATGTCGTCACGACGACCGCCTGGTCAACGCCGGGTTTGCCTCGCAAGGGATCCCGCGCGGCCACAACTGAAACGCGCGAACGCGCGGAACCCATACGCGCGGGGTCAGAACAACGCCAGCAGGATCAGGATGATGCCCACCACCGAGGCCAGCCAGACCAGCGTGCGCAGCCAGGGGATGCCCGCCGCATAGATCGGCACATAGGCCACGCGCGCCCAGAAATACAACTGCGCGCCCAAGGCCGCACGGCCATCGGCATGACCGAGCACCATGGCTGCCAGCGCCATGGCCGCGAACAACGGGAACGTCTCGAGGAAGTTGGACAGCGCCCGCTGCAGACGGCCGGCCACGCCGGTCAGCGGACCGTTGTCCCGGTCACGCGGACTCACCGCCCAGCCCAATCCCCGCTGGCCGACGGCCGCCAGCACCACGAGCACGATCTGCACCAGCCCCAGCACCACGCTCCAGGCCAGCATCGAAGTCAACACGTTCATGCGACTCTCCTCCCGTCGGGCCGGATCGGCCCGGCGCCCACTATGCCGCGGTCCCGGGTCCGATGTCATGGGATGCCCGCAATCGCCCGTTCTTGATCTGGATCGGATCGTGCACGCAGGCAGGCCCGGATAATGGTCGCGATGACGGACCCGGACCGTCCCGCACCACGCCCAGGAGCACCCGATGTCACACGTTTCCTACAAGACCCTGACCAAGGATCTCAACAAGGCCCTTGCGACCCTGCGCGCCGAGCAGCCCGATGCCCTGAACGGCTTCTCGTCCATGGCCCGCTGCGCCCTGGCCGCCGGCGCGCTCAGCGCCGAGTTCAAGGAACTGATGGCCCTGGCCATCGGTATCGCCGGCCACTGCGACGGTTGCATCGGCTTCCACGTCAAGACCCTGTGCCGCATGGAGGTGGCGCGCGAGGCGTTCATGGAAACCCTGGCGGTGGCCGTGTACATGGGCGGCGGCCCGTCGCTGATGTACGCCGGCCAGGCGATCCGCGCCTGGGAAGAGTTCGGCGGCCAGTAAACGGTTTGCGGATGCGGGCGCCGTGACACTCGCGCGGCGTCCCTGCAGGCTTACGATTTCGTAAGCCGTGCGTTCGATCGCTGCAAGCAAACAGTCAAGGCCGTGCCATGGGGACAACCGAAGCTGGGCGGGACTTCTTCCTGGAGATCCCGCATGTCCCCCCGTTCCCGTCTGCTCGTCCGCACTCCGCTTGCCCTGGCCGTGGCACTGGCCTGTGCTTCCGCCATGGCTGCGACCTCTCCGGTGCACACGAACGCCGCACCCTCCGGTGAATCGGCCGGCACGCATCACGCGCGCCGCGAAAAGGCCAGGATGCTGGCCAGGATCTACGTCACGGCCAACGCCATCGACTCCGACCAGCTGCCCGCGGTGACGCCGCTGCATGTCAGCCAGCCCACCTCGGTGGTCTCCGGCAAGGCCATCCGCAACCTGCATTCGCCGATCGCCTCGTACTCGGAAATCCTCAACTACACGCCCAGCGTCAACAACACCCAGCCCAACGGCATCGGCATGGGCAACAGCGCCGGCATGACCATCCGCGGATTCCAGGATGGCCAGTACAACCTGCTGATGGACGGCATCCCGTTCGGCGACGCCAACGATTTCACCCATCATTCGGTGAACTACTTCATGCCGCAGGACATCGGCAGCATCACCGTCGACCGCGGCCCCGGCAATGCATCGACGGTGGGCTACGCCACCTTCGGCGGCACCGTGAACATGACCAGCCGCGATCCGTCGATGAAGGCCGATGCCCACGTCTACGGGAGCGTGGGCAGCTTCAACACCTACATGCTCGGCGCCTCCATGGATACCGGTGTGCTCAAGGACGCCGGCGGCCTGCGCGCCACCATCGACTACCGTCAGGTGAAGACCGACGGTTATCTCGGCGGCGCCAACCTGGACCGCCACAACTTCTTCTTCAAGGCCGTCAAGCCGCTGGGCGAACACACCACGCTGACCGTCGCCTCGCTGGTCAATACCGGCACCGGAAGCAACGCCGCCATCGTCGGCGCCACCAGCTACCCGTATGTGGCCGTCAACGACGGCAGCGGACCCACCAGTGCCATGCCCGGCCAGATGCAGGTGTACGGCTGGCGCTACGGCCTGAGCAAGAACCCGACCAGCCAGGCCTACACCGGCTACAACTTCGACACCGTCAACACCGACATGGAATACGTGCGCCTGACCAGCGACCTGGACGGCGTGCACATCGACAACAACCTGTACACGGTCTCGGACTACCACCACGGCTGGAACGGCCTGGATCCCAACGGTGGCAACCTCGACTACGGCATCAACAACGGTCCGGCCGGATCCGCCGGCGACGGCACCTTCCCGGCCGGGGCCGGCAGCACCAACGGCACCTACTACAGCCCCTACAACGTGCCGGGCCAGAACATGTACATGCTGTACCGCAACTGGGGCGACACCTTCCGCGTGCACCAGGACCTGGGCCCGGGCGTGCTGCGCTACGGCGCCTGGTACAACAAGCAGCTGTACCACCGCTACCAGCTGGACGAGGACGCCAGCAACAACTGGGCCTGGAACGGCCCCAGCTACGCGGCCGCGTTCGCCCTGAGCAAGAAGGACCGGCACATCGACGGCACCTTCGCCACCTTCCAGCCCTACCTGGAGTACGACTGGAATATCACCGATGCGCTGCGCCTGTCGACCGGCGTCAAGTATGCGTGGTTCCGTCGCCACGACGTGGCCACGGTGCAGGAGAAGACCGGCACGCCGATGGACTACAGCCAGACCTGGTCCAAGCTGCTGCCCGCCGTTGACCTGCACTACACCATCAACGAGGACTGGGCAGCCTACGTGCAAGCCGCCAAGGGTTACCTGGCGCCGAACGAGAACCTGTTCTACGTGCCCGAGCCGGGCACCTCCGCCGCCAACGTCAACCCCGAGCAGACCACCAACTTCCAGGCCGGCACCACCTGGCGCGGCGATCGCGGCAACTTCAGCGCCGACGTGTACGCGATCAACTTCAACAACCTGGTGATCAAGCAGAAGGTCGGCGGCATCACCTACTTCCGCAACACCGGCGGCGTGCACTACCGCGGACTGGAACTGGAGGGCAGCTACCTGGTCGGCGGTGGACTGAGCGTGTATGCCAACGCCACCTACAACAAGGCCACCCAGCTGTCGGACAACCTGCAACTGACGGCGACCCCGAAATACCTGGGGGCGCTGGCCCTGATGTGGCACCGCGGCCCGTGGGATGCGGCCCTGACGGCCAAGTACACCGGCGCCAACTTCGGTGACCTGGGCACCGCAACCAGCGGCCGGGACATGCCGATCTACCGCTTCCGTCCCGACACCATCACCAACCTTTCGGTGCACTACACCCTGCCCGAAGCGTTCCTGCTGCCGCGCGGCAGCAAGCTCAGCCTCCAGGTCTTCAACCTGGCCAACGTGCGCAAGCTCTACGTCCTCAGCGGCTACACCGCCGGCAACGTCCCGTTGTTCTACGCGACGCCGGGCCGCAGCGTGATGGCGAGCTTCGACGTGCCGGTGCTCTGAAGCAGCGCAGAGCTCGGCCATCGTGGTCCGCACGGCCCTCACCGTGCGGGCCACACCCTTTCATGACGACCCAGGGTCCCTGCATGCAACCCACACTCAAGAACCGAATCCTCCTCGCCGGCCTTCTGCTCCTGATGCTGCCGGGCATCGCCTGCGCCCGGCTCCGCGCGCACCCCTCGCCGGTCCACCACGTGGTGCTGATCAGCGTCGATGGACTGCACGCGCTGGACCTTCGTTATTTCATACGTCTGCACCCCGATTCGCATCTGGCGCGCCTGGCCGCGCACGGCCTGGAATACACCGACGCGCATACCGTGGTGCCGGCCGACTCCTTCCCCGGCCTGCTGGCCCTGGTCACCGGCGGCACGCCCGCGGTCACCGGGGTCTACTACGACAACACCTGGGACCGAAGCCTGGCCCCGTCCAACGGACCCTGTGCAGCCGTCGGCG
Source organism: uncultured Gammaproteobacteria bacterium (assembly GCA_963817755.1). Lineage (GTDB taxonomy): Bacteria > Pseudomonadota > Gammaproteobacteria > Xanthomonadales > Rhodanobacteraceae > Oleiagrimonas. Next base: position 400,883 of record CAWFPB010000002.1, on the reverse strand, counting down.
CGCACGTGGTCTACAACGAGGACATCGATACCGCGGACGGCCGGCACATCGCCGTGGACAAGCTTCCCCGGGATCCGGCGCACGGCTGCCGACCGGTCTACCCGTGGCAGTACTTGCGCGTAAACACCGTCTTCAACGTGGTGCATGCCGCCGGAGGCTACACCGCCTGGGCCGACAAGCATCCTGCCTACGCCATCGTGCAGGGCCCATCCGGACACGGCGTGGACGACCTGTATACCCCGGAAATCGGCATGGATGGCGAAGGCCAGCGCGACACCGACGCCATCACCGCCTCGATCGCCGCCACCGAGACCTACGACACCGGCAAGATGCAGGCGGTCCTGCACGAACTGGACGGCTTTCGCCACGGCGGGCATGCCCACGCCCCCGTCCCCACCCTGCTGGGCCTGAACCTGCAGAGCATCAACGTGGCGCAGAAACTGGCCGGCTACCAGAATGCCGAGGGCGTGCCCTCGACCTCCCTGGATGCGGCCATGGGGCACGTCGACCACCTGATCGGCGAACTGCTCGACACCCTGCACCGACGCCACCTGGCGGCCAGCACGCTGATCATCCTCACCGCCAAGCACGGCAACGGCCCGATCGACCCCACCCGGGTCCGGCACATCCCTTCGCGGCGACTGCACGCGGTGATCGCGGCGGCGGCCCAGGGTGAACCCGCGCAGCTGACCACCGACCAGGGCGCGCTGATCTGGCTGCACGATGCGCGCAACACCGGCACCGTGGCACGCACCCTGCTGGCCGCGCGCAGGCAACTGGGCATCGACCGCGTCTTGTGGGGACGACGCCTGGCGCTGCGCTTCCCCTCGCCCCGTCATGACAACCGCACGCCGGACCTGATCGTGATTCCGGAACCGGGCGTGATCTACGGTCACCGCGGATCCACCAAGCTTGCCGAGCATGGCGGTTTCCTCGCCGACGACACCCACGTGGCGCTACTGGTCTGTGGACCGATGCTTCCCGGACCGGGTCGACGCCTGGACATGCCGGTGTCGACCACGTCGGTCGCTCCGACCCTGCTGCAGTCGCTCGGGCTGCCGGCACATGCCCTGCAGGCTGTCCGTGAGCAGGGCACCCCGCCGCTGCCCGGCGTGAACTGGAAGATGCTCGCTCGCCCGAGTGGCCACTGAGCGTCGGTACACGCGTGTCCTTCATCATGCCGTCACACCATCTGCCTACGTTTGGGATTCGGGAGTTCGTGCAGTGACCACCTCGACGCGCATCGGCGATGACGTGGATCCAGGGACCGCGGACCAGGAGAGTGGCTTGCGTATCCTGATCGTCGAGGACGACAACGACATGCGGGAATGGGTGGCCGGCGGCCTGCGGGACGAGGGCTATCTCACCTGTACCGCGGACAACGGCCGCGACGGCCTGGTGAAGGCCGTCGGCGAACCGTTCGATGCCCTGGTGGTGGACCGCCGCCTGCCCGGACTGGACGGGATCGACCTGGTCCGGGCGGCCCGGGCGGCCGGCCTGCAGGCCCCGATCATCATGCTGACCGCCCTGAGCGAGACCCCGCAGCGCATCGAGGGCCTGGATGCCGGCGCCGACGACTACCTGGGCAAGCCCTTCTCGCAGGCCGAGCTGCTGGCCCGCCTGCGGGCGGTGGCCCGCCGCCCGGCGCTGGCGCCGGTGCAGACCGTGTTCGACGCCGGGCCCTTGCGCCTGGACGTGGCCCGGCACGAAGCGTACCTGGATGGCAACCTGCTGGAACTGACCCCGACGGAATTTCGCCTCCTGGAGGTGCTGATCCGCCACGCCGGCCGGGTGGTCACCCGGTCCATGCTGCTCGAGCAGGTGTGGAACTTCCACTTCAACCCGCGCACCGGCGTGGTCGAGACCCACCTGTCGCGGTTGCGCGCCAAGGTCCGGCGCGGCGATGGCGGCGACAACCCCATCGAAACGGTGCGCGGCTACGGCTACCGACTGCGCAGCAGCGTTGCTCCGGCATAAACCGACCAGCGCGTTCCGACTGGCGCTGGGCCTGGCCGGTCTGTTCACGCTGTTTGCCCTGCTGACCGGTGCCATCCTGTGGATCGGCACCGCGCACGAGGCGGGCGCCGAACAGCGTCGGGCGATACGCGCCGATGCGCGCGACCTGGTGGTGCTGTCCTACCAGCGCGGACTGGATGCCCTGAGTACCGAGATCGAGGAACGCATCATCCTCGGCGCCGGACTGTCGCGCTGGTATGCCCTGTATGCCGCCAACGGCATCCAGCTGGCCGGAAACCTGGAACATCGGCCCACCCGCAGCGGATGGTCGCACCTGCGTTTCACCCCGCGCGCCACGCGCCGCGCACCCATGCCGGTCCCGCGCGAGCTGGTTCTGTACACCGTGCGCACCGCCCAGAATGGCTGGCTGGTGGTGGCACGGGACACCTACTACCTCGACCACGTCCGTCGCGTGGCCGGTCGCATCTTCGCGCTTTCCCTGCTGTTCATCGTGGCCATTTCGCTGCTGGCCGGGTCCCTGGTCGGACGCCGTCTTTCGCGCCGCGTGCGCGCCATGTCCGCGGCTGCCGAGGCCATCAGCGCCGGTCAGCTGGACCAGCGCATGCCGCGACGCGGCAATGGCGACGAGCTGGACCTGATTGCCGCCACCATCAACGGCATGCTCGACCGCATCGCCGCATTGCTGGCCGATGTGCGGCGTGTCGGCGCCGACATCGCCCATGACCTGCGCACGCCGCTGACCCGCTTGCGACAGCGCCTGGAAAGCCTTCAGCGGCGCCCCCCGCGCGATGCACAGGCACTCGACCAGTCGCTCGAGCGCGCACTCGGCGACATCGACGAACTGCTCAACGTGTTCCAGGCGCTGCTGCGCATCGCCCGGGTCGACGCGGGTGAGATGCGCGCCGACTTCACGGTGCTGGCACTGGATGCGCTGCTGCGCGACTTGCATGACACCTACGCGGCCGTGGCCGAGAACGAAGGCCGGCGCCTGGAACTGGAATTGGGCTGTCGGGCCAGCGTGCCCGGCGATCGCGAGCTGCTGGTGCAGGCCCTGGTCAACCTGGTCGAGAATGCGATCCGGCACACGCCCCCCGGAACATCGATCACCCTGGGCCTGCATCGTCGCGGAGCCACCACCTGCATCGAAGTCCGCGACGACGGTCCCGGGATACCGGCCGATCAGCGCGAACGCGTGCTGGAACCGTTCCTGCGCCTGGAAAGCAGCCGCCACACCGAGGGCAGCGGCCTGGGACTGTCCCTGGTGCGTTCCGTGGCCCGTCTGCACGGTGCCGCCCTGCTCCTGGACGATGCCGGACCGGGCCTTCGGGTGCGCCTGTGCTTTACCGCGGACACCCCGCCCGTCGCCGGCGATGCCAACCCGGCAGGTCGGACCCGCCGAACCCGAGCACCAGGAAGCGATTCGGGTTGACCACGCCACGCGGGTGGCCGCGGCGGGGAAGACGGTCCAGGAAATCGTTGTCGGTGCTGATCCACAGGGTATGCCGCAGGCGCCCGTCGATGCGGACATCGGGACCGAAACTCATGCCCTCGAACTTTTCCGGCACCGCGTCGGTGGCCAGGCCGTGGCGCTTGAGCAAACGGACCAGGTCCACGAACAGGTGCTTGTGCATGGCCCGGTCCGCCAGTTCGCGGCTTCCGGACGCATCCGCCGGAATCGAACGTGCGCTGTCCAGATCGATTCGGTAGATCCGCTTGACCCGTGCCGGACGACCCGAGCCTGCACCGCCACCGCCACGTTCGTCGACCAGCAGCGCATGATCGTTGATCGCGAGAATCTCGCTGATGCCGGCGTAATGGGGCTTGCCCGCATCGTCTCCCACCCGGTCCAGGGGGTAGACGTACTCGCGCACCGCTCCAGTGGACCGGTCGATGCGCAGCACCCGGGCGAATGCGCCATGACGGCCGCCGTCCTGCAGCAGCGCGCCCTGCATGGCGGCGAACAACTGGCCTCCATCCGGCGATATCGCCAGGCCTTCCAGGCCGTGATTGCCCACGCGCCCGCGCCGGTTGGCGCGATCCTCGGCAGACGCGGTGTCCGCGGGATGGTCCACGGCGAGACCCGCCGGCAGCTTGATCACGCCGACGCGCCGCCCACTGGCGCGACCGAAGCGATACAGGTGCGGGCCGTATTCGTCGCCCAGGTAGAACGAGCGCCCGTCCGGCGCCAGGCGCAGGCTCTCCGGGTCCAGCCGCGCATCCGCGGGCCAGTTCGAGGCGTGCGCCGGATCGAAGCCGTCCGAGCGCCCCGTGAAATAGAAGCGACGCGGTGTGTTCCCGGTCGGCACAGCGGAGGCCGCACCCTCGTCCTTCCCGTTGCCATACACCAGCGGCGTGGATGACCACAGCAGGGTGGTCGCGAGAAGGCGCGAATGCAGCTGAAACGCAAAAGCCGCGCCGGGCCGCGAGGGACCCAGCGTCATGTGCAGCGTCTGCACGCGATTGATGTAGGCGGTGGTGTTGTCGAGCCCGCGGTTCCACGGCACCGCATTGGGACCGCGATCGGGCAACGCCAGGAAGCGGCGGCAACCAACATACTCGAGCGCCGAGCCCAGCCCGCCCAGGCGGTTGCCGGGAACCCCGTTGCCCAGTGGTCCCGCAGTGGATGTGGCACGGTCGCCGCCCGTGGCGGACAGGGCGCCATAGGCCAGGCCGGTCACCTTGGCCTGGGCCAACGCAGGCAGGAGCACACACAACAGCACCATGAGTCGACGCATCACGAGCTTCCGGTGGGCGGGACCCCAGATTGCTAGAGCGCTGTTGCGCCATGATGACGCTCCCGCAGCAACATGCCCTACGGACGCAGATGGGTTTGTCGTCGGCCAGGCGATACCATGAGCGTGCCGACTCCACACCACACGATTGCCATGACTGCCTCCGACCTCGACATCAAGCGTTCCTGCCGCTTCGCCCTCTCCCGCGGCTTGCCGCCCCCGGCCGCCGAGACCCTCTCGCACCTGGCCTCCCTGGCGCATGCCGAAGACGCCATCGACATGTACGGCGAAGGCGGCGCGGTCGCGCGCCTGGAGCAGGCCGCGAGTGCGCGGCTGGGCAAGCCGTCGGGGCGGTTCTTCATCAAGGGCGTGATGGCGCAGCTGTGCGTGCTGGAGGCGTACGCACAGGCGCGCAACTGCCGCAACGTGGTGATCCACCCGCTCAGTCACATGGACGTGGACGAGGCGGACGCCATCGGTCGGGTTTCCCACCTCAACGCCATCCGTCTGGGCCGGCAACGGCCGTTCACCGCGCAGATGCTCGACACGATCACCGAGCCGCTGGCCGCGGTGGTGGTGGAACTGCCGCTACGCCGCGCCGGGTTCCTGCTGCCGGCGATCGACGAACTGCGCGCGATCTCGGCCTGGTGCCGCGCCCGCTCGGTGCCGCTGCATTTCGACGGCGCGCGCATCTGGGAGGCCTGCGCCGGCTACGGCCTGCCCCTGGACGAAGTAGCCGCGCTGGCCGACAGTGTCTACGTGTCCTGGTACAAGGGCCTGGGCGGACTCGGTGGCGCGATGGTCGCCGGCACGCCGGACTTCATCGACGCGCTGCAGGTCTGGAAGTCGCGCTACAGCGGCAACCTGTTCACGGCCTACCCCTACGCCATCGCGGCACTGGACGGCCTGGACCACCTGCTGCCGCGCCTGCCCGAATTCGTCTAGCGGGCCCGCGCGCTGGCGGCCGGCCTGGCCGGCATCGAGGGACTGCACGTGCACCCGCAGCGGCCACATACCAATGCATTCCAGGTCTGGCTGCCTGGCACACCGGCGCAACTGGGCGAACGCCATCGTGCCTTCGCCGCCGAGCACAAGACCTGGCTGTTCGATGCCTTCACCGAGGCGCCACTGGACGGCCACGCCATGGCCGAGATCCAGATCGGCCCGGCCTCGGACGACTACGGCATCGACGAAGCCATCGAGGCGGTCCGGAATTTCATCCGCCAACCCGAAGCGTGATTCCTGCCGCACGCATGCGGCCGCCCGGGCCCTTCGCTCGGATGGCGAATGATCGAACGGCCATCCCCCGGGTTTGACGCCAGGCGTATCCGTACAATGACCACTTCGGTGGTCAGGACGAACTGTCGTCTTGTGCGGCGCACTTGTCGTGCGGGCAGGCGAAATTGACGATGCGGGTGCCGCTGACCATCAGCGGGACATGGTGGTACATGTCCAGGACCTTGCCGTCCTTCATCAGCTTGACGCGGTAGGTTCCCAGCGGCAGTGAGCGAAAGGCGTACTTCCCGTTCGCCTTCACCTTCGTGTGATGACGAAATCCCGTGGTACTCGTTGCCACGACCACATCCCCGGCGGGCGCCTGACCGTGGATCGATGCAGAGGTGGACTGGGCCCGTGCTTGGCGCACCGGCGTGGCACACAGCAGTGCCGAAGTCATCACGATCAACCCGCCGACGGCGATGTGCCTACATTGCCTGCGGCCGACCTTGATCCCCTTTTCCCTGCGATGTTCCATTCGTGAATTCTCCGTGTATTGGCGTCTCCATTGGTATCACAAAAATGGGCAAACAGTCACCGCCATCAAGCAGGTCACCCGCGCCCGGTCGAGCGTTCCCATTGATCGACAGAAGAGCGCTGAGGATCACAATTCCACGCGCTGAATGAAGAAACAAAAAGAGCGGGACCGCATCTGCGGCCCCGCCCAGGTCACGAAGTCACGTTGCGCCTCGCGGCCATCGTGCTTCGCACACGCCGATCAGTTGGCGGTCAGCGTGATGTCGTCCAGCACGAACGAGGTCTGGTTGGAATAGTCCTCGCTGCCGGTGAACTTGATGGTCACCGTCTGGCCGATGTAGGCGCTCATGTCCAAGTTGTGCTGCACGTAACCCGAAGCGGCGTTCAGGTTGCTGTAGGTATGCAGCGTCGCCAGCACGCTTCCGCTGCTGTTGAGCACCTGCACCTTCAGGGTGTCGTAGGCGGAGGACGAAGTGGTCTCGGCCGTGTCGATGTGCAGGTAGAAGCTCAGCGTGGCGGTACTGTTGCCACTCGGGATCGACACCGACTGCGAAGCGGTGTCGGTATGCGTGCTGCCGTAGCCGTCCAGCCACGCGAAGTACGAGCCGGCGTGTGCGGTCTGGCCGCTGCAGGTGCTGTTGCTGCAGTACACGCCCGAGCTCAGCGACCACGGGGTGGCCGAACCGGACTCGAAGCCGGTGTTGCTCAGCAGCTGGCCGGAGCCGCCACCGCCACCACTGCTGCTCACCGTGACCGAATGGGTCACCGAGCTGCTGGTGCCGCTGGAGCTGTCGGTGACCGTCTCGGTGACGCTGTAGGTACCACCGGCCGCATAGGTGTGGCTCGGGTTGGTCGCCGTCGAGGTCGAACCGTCACCGAAGGTCCACGAATGCGAGCCGATGGTGCCACCACTGTCGGTGGAGGTATCGGTGAAGCTCGCAGTCAGGCCGCTGGTGGTGAAGCTGAAGCCGGCCGACGGGGTGCCGCCGCCGCTGCTGCCACCGGTGACGATCGGATGCGAGATGTCGCACTCGTTGGTGTCGTTGGACCAGGTGCTCTGCATGGCGAAGGTGCCGGTGCCCATGGACACGTTGGCGCTGGCGCCCTGTCCGGACGAGATCCAGGCGCACTCGTCGCCGTTCTCCTGGCCGTTGGAGCTGCTGCCGGTGTGGTTGGTCCAGCCGCCGGCCGGGTTCTGGTCGGTGACGGTCTCGGCGTACTCGTGGCCCTCGACGATCGAGAAGCCGTCCAGGGTGCCCGCCGAGCCGCTGTTGACCGAGCTCTGGCCGCAGCTGGTTCCCATGTCGGCCACGTACGGCATGTTGGTGAAGGCGATGTCGCCGTAGGACGAGGACACGCCCGCATCCTTGTTGTAGTCATGCCATGCGCAGAACTGGCCGCTGGAGGTGTTGAAGCCGTCCGGATGCGTGCCGCTCGGCGACAGGATCACGTACTGCACGTAGCGGTTGGACGCAGCCGTGGTGTTGCCGAAGTGCGCGGCCGCCTTGATCGCTTCCTGCGCCAGCTGCGCGGCGGTGGCGTTGCTCGGCGAGGACACCGAGTTGTCGTACCAGATGCCGGCGAACGCACCACCGGTCGGATAACCGATGAAGTTGGCGTTGGACGGGCACGAGGTAGCACCCGAAGACACGTTGGGGCCGTCGCAATACTGGGTCAGCACGCCCGACCACAGCTCGTTGCCGGTACCCAGGCCCTTCATCAGGCTCTCCAGGTACGGCACGGCGCCGTCGGCGTCGCCGGACAGGGTCATGTTGCCGTTGGCATTCGTGCTCGCGGTGCCCCACTGGCTGCCGTAGACGACCAGGTAGACCTTCGGCGTGCCGCTGGTGACGCCGATGCCGTCGATGCCGCCACCGTAGCTGAGCGTCTTGGTGCCGGTCGCGGCCGTGGTCGCGGCCGGATGCATCTGGCGATAGTGCTTCATCTTGCCCCAGGCTTCGCGCGTGGGCACGGCGCCGTGGCGGTAGGCGTGGCCGTAGGCCGGCGCATACGGATTATGGTGCGGATTGTTGGACTGGCCATTGCCGGCATATGCCGCGCTGGCGACCAATCCGAGCACGGCTGTCGCAACAACCGTCTTGATCAGATGGCGTCTCATAGGTTCAGTTTCTCCCCAGAAATTTCGAATGGATGTATCGAGACCGGGACGCAGTTGCCGTCCACGGCCCAAACGGGAACCGTGACCGCACGAGTTCGTACGGTGCTTGCGAGGTCACGTTCTTGCAGGTCCTTCGAAATCGCGCGCCGCCCCCCATCCGTCCCTGATGGCAAGCCGCGATCATGAATGGCGGTGCAACGTCTTTGCCTGTATGGCATCGCCTGCGGACCGCCCGTCCAACCTTTTCCCCGAGTCGACGGACCCATAGAACATAGGGAGCCTCCCCACTGTGGGTAAATAAGAAAATTACCTAAGAGTAAATCCTAAGAATTCGATGCGATTCGGCATTTTCCAGCCGGTTTTAAATTGATATTTCCAAATAAATCTATCGTTTAGATCATTCAATGCCCATGCACATATTCGGAAACCCGAAATCGTTTTCGCATCCGGCCCTTGAAAATGTCCTAGGCAGATCCGGCAAACTTCAGGCAAACGAGATCACGGTCACCTTTCACGGCCCCGAATCCGGCGTCACCGAGTTCGCCAGGGTTCGCTCGCAGACGGTTGCAAGCGCCCTGCGCACGCGCCCTGCGGAATAGGCCAACGTCGCTTCGTCGACATGCTGTGCAGGCTGTCTTGCTACCGTCCCCGATGCATGGAATGACCGCTTTGTCCGGGAGTGCGCACATGCGCCGGATACCAGAACGCCGGCGCATGCACGCCGGCGTTCTGGATGTTCGTGCATTCGGGAAAGAGCCCGCGATCAGAACCCGTAGCGGATGGACGCACCGATCCCGGCATCCGGCGAACTGCGGGTGTAGCCCTTCATGGCGTAGAAGGTGGCCGACCAGTCCCGGTTCAGGTGATGGGTGAAATAGGCCGCGCTCATCAGGCGTGTCGTGCCCGTGGAAAGGGAAGCCTGGTTGTAGAACGTGCTCACGCCGAGGCTGTTGCCATGGTCCAGGGTACGAATGATGTCCACCTGGGCATACGCCACATTACGCAGGTGCAAGCCGGAAGGCGATCCCTGCTTGCGGTAGCCGGCCGTCCCCGCCAGGTACCACTTGCCCACCACGCGCGACAGGCGCAGCTGCAGACCATAATCGTTCTTGCCGGTGCCGAGTCCGGCGGCGTGATCGGCGGTGCCCAGCTTGACCCGTGCGCCAAGCGTCAGCGCCATGCCGTTTGACGTGTCGTTCCAGAGCCGGTAGTCCGCGCCCAGGCGGATGTCCCCCATGCCCGAGTGCGTACTGCGCACATTGCTTCCGGCGCCGACCGAACCGATGTTCGGCAACACGTTGCCCGGGCCGGTGAGCCGCAGCCAGGGCAGCGAGACACTGAAGCTGGTGCGCCCGGTGTGGTATCGGGCGGTGAACGGGACATAGAAGATGTCGGTGCGCTGTGCATGACCGTACTTGCCCGAGAGATAGAACGCGGAAAGGCTGACCGAACCGTTGGATGGAGCGGTGGTGGCCGCCCGCGCAGCCGGCAGCGTGCACACCCCGGCCATGCCCAGGGCCAGGGCGGCCCCGATGATGCGTTTGTTCATGTTGTGACCCTTGTCTGGATACGGCCGGAGGGCTCCGGCTGATTGCGGGGAGCGCGCGGAGACAGGGCGGGCAAGCCTTCAGGCTTGCCCGCCCATGCCCATCCACTGGAACCGGACGATGGAACCGCCCGTTTGTGCTTAATCCCCGGTGGACTGGCTGGCCTCTGCGGCCGCTTCGCTGGCCTGGGCCGCTTCGCTGGCCTGGGCCGCTTCGCTGGCCTGGGCCGCTTCGCTGGCCTGGGCCGCCTCGCTGGCCTGTGCCGCCTCGCTGGCCTGGGCCGCCTCGCTGGCCTGGGCCGCCTCGCTGGCCTGGGACGCTTCGCTGGCCTGGGACGCTTCGCTGGCCTGGGACGCTTCGCTGGCCTGGGACGCTTCGCTGGCCTGGGACGCCTCGCTGGCCTGGGACGCTTCGCTGGCCTTGGACGCTTCGCTGGCCTCACTGCTCTGGCTGGCCTCGCTCGAATCGGCGGCTTCGGTGGATTCGGACGGTTCGGTCGACTCGCTCGTCTGCGAGCTGTCGGCCGCCTCATTGCTCTCGACGGTGCTGGTGGCCGTATTGCTGGCCGCGTGCTTGTCGGCCGCTTCCTTGGCCTGGTCGGCATCCGTGCTCGTGGTCTGGGTCGATGTGGTCTGCGGAGCCAGCGGCGCCGCCTGTACGGGGGCCGAGGCCAGGAACAGCGGGGCCGCCAGGACCAATACCGCGGACTGGACCAATACGAACTTGCGTAGGGACATGGGAAAACCTCCTCTCCGGGAAGCGGTAGCATCGCGGTCCGCAGCTAGGCAGTGGACCGCTCGTCAACCCGTGCGGACTTGTTGGAAACCAAGACCGATTCGGGGTGTCATATCAATATCCACAACCTGAAGACCCAGCATATTGCACCGAGGTTACAATCGTTTGCAATGTGATGGGCATCTCATGAAACCGGACACCGGTTCAGGATCCCGTCAGTCTCGCCACGCCGCCGGCCGTCGAGGTCGGCCCCGCCCGGTCACGGCCTCCCCGCTCAATGCGGCAGGCGGATCACGAAATCGTCCTCGACCGGATGCAGCATGCGCCGCGCATGCTCCGGGGTCGTGCCGGGATCCAGCCAGGCCTCGCGGTAGCGCGCGGGGATGATCACCGGCATGCGGTCGTGCACGTGCAACAGGCTCGGTGCCGCGGCCGTGGTCAGCATCGTGAAACTGTGCAGCGGACGGCCGGTGTCGGGATCGTCCCAGGCATCCCACACGCCGGCAAAGGTGATCGCCGGTGACTGCGCCGCGATGCGCACCCAGCCCTTGGTGCCCAGCCTGCGGGCCGATTCGTACCAGCCGGTCAGAGGGATCAGGCAGCGCCGGCCATGCCGCCACGCACCGCGGAAGGCCGGCGCCTTGTGCACGGTCTCGGCACGCGCATTGAAGGTGGTCATCCTCGGATCGCGCTGCTCCGACCAGAATGGCAGCAGACTCCAGCGCCATGCATCGAAACGCCAGTCGCCGCTGTCCGCGTCCAGGCGCAGGATCCAGGCATCCTGCTTGGGCCAGACATGCACGGTTTCGACCGGACCCAGGTCGCCGGCCAACAGGTGCCCGGCATAGCCGCGCACGTCCTGCGGCGGCGGCGCGGGCCGGACGTTGTCAAAGTTCGAGCACATGCGCCGATGCTACGCCGCATGCGCCGGCGGGTCATGCATGCTTCGGGCCGGCATCCCCGAACTCATGCCCCGTGCGATACGGGAATGTTTCGCCCTTCGCGCGGTCCCAGGAAGGGTGCGCGTGTCCGCCGTGACGGCGATGACGTGCATCGGCAGCACGTCCACCGGGGACATGCAGGAATGCATCATGACCCCGACTGTCCCCACCGCGCAGGGAAGCCGACGGTTCATGAAAGCGTACTCGCTGCAACGATCGATGATCCTGGCCCTGGTCGTGTTCGTGCACGGCTTGCTCGGCCTGTTGCTGCTCGCTCCCCCGATCCCACGTTCCGATGCCACGACCGTGCGAAAGCGCCTGCCCCGCGGACGCCACGACCTGATCCTGGTCTTCCGCAAGGCCGCTGCAACCACGCGAACGCAACCTGCGGCGCGTCACGCGCGCCCGCCGATCGCCCACGCGTCGGCACGGCGACGTCATCAACCGTCGCCGAGCTTGCACCGGTCGCCGCCGCATTCGGTGGATGCCGCGCATCGCGACCGGCGCAGCCACCCCCTCGCGCTCACCCTGCCGCAGGCAATGGCACGCCCCGCCGATGCGGCATCGGTCGTACCCCGCTACATCCCGGGCGGACGTGCCTTCCAGCAGCGACTCGAGGCCCTTCGCCAACGACGACGGCATCGGTGGCTGCCCGACGACGACGTACCGGGCATGCCGCACTTCACCATGCGCGATCCGCGCACCCGGGGATGGGTCGGCGTCCTGCATGCCGTCACGCGGGTGCTGGGCGCGCAGGACCCGGCCTGCGTCCGGGCCGGCACCGAGATCGCCATGTCGGAACGGCAACGGGCCCGACGCCACATCAACATGCAGCAGGTCCGGCAGACGATCTTCGAGCACCGCTGTGTGCTGCGCCCGGCCGGCTGGATGGCACCACAGGGTCCAGCCACGCACCTGACCGTGGGCCCGCCGGGACACGGCGTGCCCTGATCGTGGCGGCTGTGCTGCCTCAGTCCGCGGGCGAGCCCGCGAACGGCGAGAGATCCCAGGGCCCGGGGTCGGGACAGGCGCGTGCCCCCAGGCGCCGGGCCAGTTCGGCCGCGTCGGGAGTGAAATAGACCACCCGGTGGCAGTGCAGCCGGCCGTCCGATTCATGCCGATCGTAGGCCCCGAAGCCCCGCGGGCGACCGGCGGCCTGCCACGCAGCGTCGATCGACGCCGCCACCGCGCTGGCGTCCGCATCGGCCAGGTCGGCCGCACCGAGATCGAGTCGATACCAGCTCAAGATGCATGCTCCGGGCATTGACCACGTCGTTCCGGGTGCCCACCGGGACACCCGGATGCAGCGTCCCACGTTCCACCTGCGCAGGCAAAGCCAGCGTGCGGCCACGCGGAGGCACCCGCCCGATTCGCGTGCTAGCCTGATCCGGCAACGGTTCGGGGAGCCGCCGGCCCGCGCCGCGCGGGGCGCGCCGGCATCACGGGGAGACAGCATGGCGATTTCGGACACCACGCAGCGGGACGAACCGCGTCCGCACCTGCCCCTGCGCCACGCGGTGGCGGTCTTTGCCGGCAACGGTCTGGAGTTCTACGACTTCGTGACCTACGCCTTCTTCGCCGTCTACATCGGCCGCACCTTCTTTCCCTCCACCGACGCCAGCCTTTCGCTGCTGGGTTCGCTGGGCACCTTCGGCGCCGGCTTCATCACCCGCCCCATCGGCGCCATGATCCTGGGTCCGATGGGCGATCGCATCGGCCGCAAGCCGGTGATGGTGCTGACCTTCCTGCTGATGGGCGTGGGCGTGACCGGGCTGTGCCTGACGCCGTCCTACGCGCGCATCGGCATCGCCGCACCGATCCTGGTGCTCGTCTTCCGCCTGGTGCAGGGTTTCGCGCTGGGCGGCGAGGTCGGTCCGTCCACCGCCTACATGATCGAAGCCGCACCTGCGCACCGGCGCGGGTTGTATGGCGCCATGCAGTACCTGACCCAGGATGCATCGACCACCCTGGCCGGCATCGTCGGCTGGGTGCTGGCCCTCCACCTGAGCGAGCAGCAACTGCAGGACTGGGGCTGGCGCGCGGCCATGGGCCTGGGCGTGGCGATCATCCCGTTCGGCCTGTGGCTGCGCAGCCGCCTTCCCGAGTCCATGCTGCCGCGGACCGCCGCGGACACCCTGCCCGGACCTTCGCGGCCGCGCACGGGTTTGAGGCCCTACATGCGGGTGATCCTTTGCGGCCTGCTGATCCTGACCGCCGGCACCATCGGCAATTACACCGTGCAGTACATGACGACCTATGCGCTGTCCAGCCTGCACCTGTCCAGCACCGTCGCCTTCGGCACGGTGATCGCCAGCGGAACCGCGGGCATGCTGATGGACCTGACCGGCGGCTGGCTGTCGGACCGCTTCGGCCGCAAGCCGGTGATGCTGTATCCGCTGATCGCCCTGGTCGTGCTGATCCTTCCGGCCTTCTGGCTGATCAACCGCTATCCGGGCATGGCCACGCTGTATCCGGCCAGTGCCCTGCTGATGATGCTGCTGAACCTGGGCAGCATTTCGGTGCTGATCATGCTGTCCGAGCAGCTGCCCATGCGCATCCGCTGCGGCGCGGTGGCCATCGTGTACGCCTTCGCGGTATCGATCTTCGGCGGCTCCACGCAGTTCTTGGAGACCTGGCTGATCCGCGTCAGCGGCAGCCCCATGGCGCCGGCCTGGTACTGGTTCGGCGCTGCCCTGGTCGGACTGGTCGCCGTGGCCCTCACGCGCGAATCGGCGCCGCGGCGGGTACACGCCGCCGACACCTTGCCGGCGGCAGCGGCCCACCCATAGGTTTCGTCACGGCACACGCCTCCCTCATCCGCTGAAGACGATCAGGTACCCGTCCAGCTGTCGGACCTGCACGGCGGTTGCAGCGGTGGCGCCGCCGGGGTGGCGGACTCGCGGAACGCCGCCCTCCCGTCATGCCACGGCCGGCTCACTCGCCGCCGGCCGCCGCCGTCAGTGCCTTCTTGATGGACTTCGGCGCGCACATGATGCTGAAGAAGCTGTGCGAACCCATCATGCTCAGGTCCGGGAAGTTGATGGCGATGCGGAACTTCGCCGGCAGCGCATAGACCGTGTCGCCCACCACCAGCATGCCGTACGGCAGGTGCCCGGTGGATTTTTCCGGCGCGAAGTCGATGCGGCTCATGATGTGGCGATCACCGCTGCAGGTGTTGTCCGCCGGGCCCGACAAGGCCACGCCGAACAACGTCGCCTTGCCGCCGGGAAGGTCCACGCGATAGACCTCGCTCGTGCCGCCCTTGTGTGCCGCCAGTCCCGCCTGGACCGCGGCAACGGCCTTTGAGTGATCGGGATAGGAGGCCAGCTTGTCCGGATCGGTGAAGTACGGCATGAAGACCTTGTAGTGGTACGTGCGCAGCTTGTGCGCGGTCAGCCCGTCTTCCGAACCGTAGCTGCCCTGCGAACCCAGGGCCTTGCGCAAAGCCGCGCCCACGTCGGCCAGGTCGCTCTTCAGGCGGTAGGCATTGGCCATGTAGACCGGGTTGGTATAGGCCACCTGCACCTGCGTCTTGCCATCGCGCTCGACCGACGTCACGGTGACGCGCTGCACGGCTGCGTAGCCACCGAATTCGGTCTGCGCCGCGGCCTGCTTCAAGGCCGGACTGGTCACGCCGATGACCCGGGCCGACACCACCTGGTGGTCGCCGAATTTCGCATCGGTGTACGGCGCATAGCTGCCGACCACGGTGAACCCCGCATCGGTCAGGGCCTGCTGCACCTGCGCGCTGACCTGGTTCAGGTCGCCGCTGCGACTGGCGGCCATTTCGAACGGCTTGAGCCGCTGTTGCGCCTGGACCGCCCCCGCCGCCACAAGCAGCACCATCGCCAGCAACCAGCCGCGCCAGGCCGCCCGGAAAGTCTTCGCATGTATCGCCATCGCACCGCCCTCTTGGTAGATCCGGACCCCCCCGGTACTTCGACCATACATACAGGGGTGGGTATTGGCGATCCTGCATTGCAGCATGAGCCTTACCTGCCTGGTGCCCGCCAGGGACACGACAAGTTCATGTCATCCGCGGGTCCCACGGGTATTTCCGGCGCTTGCTCACGGGCCGGGACACGCCGAGCCGTGGTGCATTGACCGGCATCGCCCACGGATTGCGTTGCGAGATGCCACCGAGCGGTCGACGCCGCTGCAGCGCACCATGACCCCGCCTGCCTCATTCGCCCTTGAGGCGCGAAAACTCGGACTCCAGCTGCTCGAGGTGTCGCTGCTGGTTCCGCAACACATGGCTCACCATGCTGCCGATCAGACCCACGAACAGGAACGTCATCAGTAGTGGCGGAAGATGCCTGTGCGCGATGAAGAAGATGCCGACGGAACCCACGCCGGCCAGCACAAGCAGCGCCAGCGAAAACCATTCGATGAGTCGGATGCGATTCATGATGTCTCCCTAATTTCCTGCGGGTGTCCCGGTTCGTTCCGGGCTATTCCTGTCCCTGGTTTGGCCGGGCATGACCCTGTGCACGATGGCATGGCGAAGGCACCGCCGTGGTGCCCTGCAAGCGTCGTCACGACGCGCATCACTCGGAAGGGATCAGGATCCACAGCACGATGTACACGATGATGCCCGGAAACGCGGCCGAGAAAATCGACGCCAGCACGTAGATGACGCGTGCCAGCGTCGGGTCCAGCCCGAAATGCTCGGCCAGCCCGCCTACCACGCCGGCGATCACGCGATGGCTGCGCGATCGGCGCAGCGGTCGTCCCGTCTTGCTCATGTCCTGCCTCCGAACAACCCCTCCGCTGCAGTCTAACAGGCACCATCGCGGCGCTGACCGCTCATCCAAACCCCGCGCCCGCGCGTACACCCTGGTGACATCGATCCGATGCGTCACCGGCAACGGGAGTTCCTGACCATGCTGCGCGAAGACCCGGACAACTCGTTGCAGCCATCTCCATCGACGGAGGGCGCATCCGCTGCGAAGGCTTCCGGCTCGCTGCGCCTGTCCTCGGTGCTTGGTGCGCTCAGCCATGCCCTGGACCTGACCGAGGGCCAGCCGCCGGGTCACTGCATGCGTGCGTGCTGGATCGGATTCCACGTGGGCAAGGCGATGGGTCTGTCGCGCGATGCGCTGTGGGAGCTGTACTTCACCGTGCTGCTCAAGGATGCCGGCTGCTCCAGCAACGCCGAGCGCCTGTGCCAGCTGTACGCCCACGACGATCGCATCACCAAGCACGACTACTTCCAGGTCGACGGCGACAGCCTGCGCCAGCTGGCGCGTTTCGTGTTCACGCACACGGCGCCGGGCGCGGGCATGCAGACGCGGCTGTCGCGCATCCTGCACCTGATGCGCCACGGCCAGGACCTGGCCGACGAACTGGTGGTCACGCGCTGTGAACGTGGCGCCGCCGTGGCACGGCAACTGGGCTTTTCCGAACGCGTCGCCGAGGGCATCCGCAACCTCGACGAGCACTGGAACGGCAAGGGTCGCCCGCAGCGCCTGGCCGGCGAGGCCATCCCGCTGGCTTCGCGCATCGCGCTGGCGTCGCAGGTCGCCGACGTGTTCCACCAGGTCGGCGGTGCCGAGGCTGCACGGGCCGAGGTGCGCCGGCGCCGCGGCACCTGGTTCGACCCGGCCGTGGCTGACGTCCTGTGCGAGATTGCCAGTGCAGCTGATTTCTGGTCAGCGATGCAGGCCCCCGACTTCGCCGAGCGTCTGTGGGACATCGAACCCGGGCACCAGCACATCGCCGTCACCGAGACGCAGCTGGACGCCATCGCCCTGGCCTTCGCCCAGATCGTCGACGCCAAGAGCCACTTCACCTACGGCCACAGCGAGCGGGTCGCCCAGTACGCCGGGGCCATCGCCCGACGCATGGGACTGCCCGGTGAACGCGTCACCTGGGTGCGTCGCGGCGCGCTGCTGCACGACCTGGGCAAGCTCGGCGTCAGCAACAGCGTGCTCGACAAGCCTGGCCGGCTGGACCCGGACGAATGGGAACAGATCCGCCGCCACCCGGCGCTGACCGAGGACATCCTTGCGCGCATCGGCCCGTTTGCCGACCTGGCGCGTGTCGCCGGCGCCCATCACGAGCGGCTGGACGGCAGGGGCTATCCGAACGGCATCGACGCCACGCGCATCCGCCTGGAAACACGCATCATCACCACCGCCGACATCTTCGATGCGCTGACCGCCGAGCGGCCCTACCGCCCGGCCATGCCGATGAACGAAGCCCTGGGCATCATGCACGGGATGCGCGTCAGCGCGATCGATCCGGACTGCTTTGCGGCCCTGCGCGAAGAAACCGCCACGTTCGCGCTGGACTGACCGGCACGCCCGGCAGGACGCGGGTCGCCGGGGACCGCAACGCCCCCGGTGACTCAGAGCTTGACCCGAACCCGGGACATGCCGATGTCGAAGGAAAGCCGTACATCCATCGACTCGGTCCGGTGCGCACCGGCCTTGTAGATCCACTGGTGCGCATCGGCCTCCACGTCCTTGCCCATGCCTGACGGGCAACTGGAGTCGTCCATGTCCACCTCATCGACACGACCGCTGGTGCCGACGGTCACCCATACGCTGACCGTGCACGACTTGTGCATGCCCTTGGGAACCAGCGGCACCGGTGTGTACATCCAGGGCATGGAAGCCATCCGCGGCTGTTGGTACATGGACAGCGCCGGCTGCCGATCACCCGCCATGTAGAGCACTTTCCCGGTCGCACCGTCGAACTGGATGGCCATCGGCCAGCCACGCTGGTTGCCGGGCGGCAACGGAAATGTCACCGAGTCCATGTTCTTGGCCACGCAGCGGGTGAAGTCGTTGTCCGGCAGCGGCGTCGGCGCCCTGAACACGCCGTCCAGGCGCATGACACCCACCATGGTGAACGTCTGCACGCGGTCCGCGGCATGGTCACTCGCGCACGTCTTTTCCAGACGCTGCACGGCCGCCGCATTGACGGATTTGCGCAGTTGTTGCGAATACGTCGGTTGCGACTTTGCCCTGCTCGCCTTGGTGACGCGTGCCACCAGCGCGTTGAATTCCCCTGCGGACGCATCCGCGGCCGAAGCGGTAGCGATCAGCATCATGGTGCCGATGACGCACGCCGCCAGGTAGGTATTCCACTTCATCTTTTCCCCCCATCGAATCATCGATGTTCAAATCCCGTCCTTCGGTTCAATCCCGGATCCGAATGATCGCGCCCCGGCTTGCCCGCCCCCCGGCAGGACATGTCACCAAGACACGGACCCTTACGGATCCCCCCGGGGCACCTCCTGCGGTCCCCCCGCGTAGTACGCCCGTCACGACGAGCCTGGCGCATCCTGCACCCGGGCCATGGCCACCGCCGTCGCCATCACCCCGTTCGTCCCTGCAGAAGATCACCGCGTCCACGCCAGGGACGCCCGGCCTGCAGACAAGCAGGCTTGTGGTTCGCAGGATATTCCCGACAAGTTCGCGCACGGACGGTCGCCCCGACGACATGTCGCCAGGTACGCAAGTTGCGAGAACTTTTCCCCCGTTTCATCCGATACTTGCCGGATCTGCCGGATCACATGGATCCTCATGGCCCTATCAATACACCTTTCGGGGCGAAAATACACTCCAACCCCTCAATTTTTCCGAAACCTGCGTCAAAATGGCGCCTTCACGCCACCGCAGGACGTGGGCCCCGACTGCGCAATGGCCGCAACCTTCGCGTGCGCAGGCACCGGGCGCGATGAGCTTCCCCGACCACCGCGCGTTCCACCCGGGCTTCCCGGCGCGGCCGGAGGCGTCCCCGCGTCTGGTGCATTTCCGGCATGACTGCCGGAACCTCGACAGCGGAGGATGATGCGCACGGAACGGGGTCAACACTGGACCCATGTCTTCGTGTCGTGGCGCCTCCGGGCCCTGCCGGTCATCGATTCAGTCCGGCCATTCCGCCACGCGCACCGTGCCGCCCATCTCCGTGCGCGCTTGAAGCATCTCGCAGATCTTGCGCGCCACCGTGTCGGCGTCCTGCACGGCACCGCTGGCTTTGGCGGAGCGAAATTGCTCGCTGGGCCGGAATTCCTCGGCGCTCCGGGCACGCATGTCCCGCTGCATGTCGGTCTCCACCATGCCCGGGCTGATGGCCGCGATCTCGTAACCGGTATCCCGCCCGTCCTGCTCCGCGCCCACGCATGCGCACAGCATCGAGATGGCGGCCTTGGTGGCGCAGTACAGCGACATGTCGGGAATGGCCCGGTGCGCCGCACCGGAAGTCATGTGCACCACCTTGCGGCGCAGCTCGAGGTCCGCAAAGGCGGACATGAAGCGCGCGGTGAGCACGGCCGGACCGGTCAGGTTCACGTCTACGTGGCGGCGGATCGCCTCGCTCGGGCAGCGCTCGATCGCCCCCATCGGCTCCAGCACGGCGGCGTTGCTGAGCAGGCACAGCAGGTCGTATCCGCCATCGGCCAGGCTGTCGCGGACCCGCGCGAACAACGGTTCGATCCAGCCCGGATCCGTGACGCTTCCGCGGACATCCTCGAATCCGTCCGTGCCGGCCAGCGGCGAAGGCGAGCGTGAAATGCCGAACACCCGGTGACCCGAACCCAGCAACCGTTCGGCGACGGCAAGGCCGATGCCGCGGGAGGTGCCCGTGATGATGTACATGGATGGCATGGTCGCTCCTCCTGGCTGCACGTCGTGGACGGCCATTGTCGCAGACACGCGGGCGGCGCTTCCCTCCGCCCGCGAACCGGTTCAGCCTCGCCAGTTCGCGTGCGCCTGCCAGAACGCCACGCTGCGCCGGTAGGCCGCGCGGTCCAGCGGCACGCCCGAGCCGCCTTCCTCCACGCCCAGCGCGTTGCGCAACATGGTGATCGGCGCCATCGGGATCTCCTCCGGCTCGGCGGTGTACAGGCAGCCGACCACGCCCCAGTCGGCCTCCACGGGCTGCCCTTCCTTCGCCAGCTGCTCGCGGCTGTACAGGATCGGCAGCAGGTAGTTCGCCACCGGCGGCTCCACGCCCTCGAACCAGCGCACCAGCACCGGCAGTTCCTGCGACGAACGCGCCTCGTAGTCCGAGCGCAGCCGGTGGCGATTGGCGTCGGTGATCGGCACCGCCATGCAGCGCGTGGCGGTCCAGTTGCGATGCACGTGCAACCGGCAGAACGGCGCATAGCCTTCCAGTACCTTCAGCGGGGCCTCCTCGTTCAGATGCCGCTCGAAGTCCTCGGCGCTGCAGTCGCGGATGGTGTTGCGGCGCGAGGTGGCGGGAAACAGGCGTGTGCGGGCGAAAGGCGTGAGTGCAATGGTCATGGGCATCCCCTGGGAACCGGCCCGCAAGGGTAACGCGAACGCGTCCGGCGCTTCGCGGCGAATCCAAGCTTTTCGCGTGTGCACGCATCACCGAAGTCGCATCGCCTCGTCCGCGCTCGGCGACGCGCGCACGATCATGGTCTCGGCGCCCCGGGTTATGGCGCATCGAAGGCGCGCTATCCCGGTCGTCTACCTGCTCGACGGCTGCAGGGCATCCGCCTCCCGGTCGGCACCTGCGACGTGCTGGTCCGCTCGGGCGACATGCCGCCGGCGATCCTGGTCGGGCTCAAGAGCGTCGGACGTATCGGCTCGACAGTTTGCCTCGCGGGGCGATCCCCGGCAGCATGGACGGGCCGCCATGCGGCCAGGGAATGGAAACATCACACATCACGGACGTGTGGAGGTCTACATGGAACACCCATCGCTTGTCTGGATCACGCTGGTCCTGAGCGTGATCACCCTGCTGCTGGCATCGTTCGGCTTCCTGCACATGCTGGTCACGATCATGGGCCAGGTGCATGTTCCCGACCAGGCCGTGATCAACATGCTGGTGCAACTGGCCTTCTCGATCTACCTGTGCTTTGTCGTGTATGCCGTCATCCGGCGCCCGTTGTGGGGCCGCGGCATCTGCATCAGCTTCTCTCTGGTGCTGCTGCTCATCTTCCTGCTCTCGGCCTCGATCACGAACGACATCATCGGGCACCTGGCCGGCTCCGTGCTGCGCACCCGCATGCGACTCGCCAATGTCCTGCTGATCGGAGCCTGCGTGCTCTATGCCTACATGGTCGCCATCGGATCGCGCGCGTTCCGTCACTACTTCGTGCCGCCGCCGGAAACGGATGAACCGGACCCGGGGGCGGACACCATCCCCCGGGACACGCCCTCCGCCTCCATGGCGACGCCGTCGGTCACGCCCGCGTCTGCGGACACGCCACCGGACCCGGCACCGCCGAACCCGTCTTCCGAACCGGGCGAGATTCGATTGTCCTTCGACTGAAGGGCCCGGCATCCGGGCAGATGTCGGACGGCGCCCGGCACCCCGGGCGAACGGAACCCGGATCCCCCGCTATCGCGTACTGACATCCCGGGCGATGGTCGAGAAGAAGAGCACCTGCCCGATCCCCAGCGCCACGACCCAGGACAGGCCGCTGTCGCCCGCGAACCAGACCCTGTAGATCGCCAGCACGTGCACCAGCATGAACACGACCCAGAGGATGGTCCCGGCCAAGCCTGCCATCCTGGACTTGCCCTCCTTGAAGTGCAGCAGGCCGAACCCGCCCGGCAGGTACAGGAAGATGATTCCAAACGCGAATGCGAACGTTGCCGCGACCTTTTCCAGGATGGCCATCCCTGCTCACCTCGTTCATGTGCTTCGTGCCGCCCTCCGACCCGGCGGGAAGGCCCAAAGTCTCTCCCAACGCCCTCCGCCCCGGTCCCGTCCCTACCAAACGAGCCGTTCATGCAAGCACGGGATACTCGCGCATCCTGCTTCAGGAAGGTGCGATCGCGCGCGCTCGGGATGCAGCGCTGTGGATCGAGCGCTGCATTCATGCCGCTGACCGAGACGACCTGGCGAACGCAAGATCGGCGCATCGCGCCAGGATACGCCGTACCGATCGATACATGCGACGCTTACCTCGCGCAACCTCATCAAGCCGATGGCATGCATGGCATCGGGCTTGTTCGGTAGCGAATTCATTTCCTGCGGCCACTTTATCGGCAAGAACGTAGGCATGAGCAACGAATTCATCATCGCCGTGTTCTTTCCGGCCTCCGTGATCATGGCGCTCATGGCATGGCGGAATTCGTCGACCGCACGCTGCAACGCGGCCCGATTCCGGTAGACCGGCGAGCTCAGAATGCCTCGCTGGCTCGTCGTGCTGTTTTTCGGTTTCGGTACGTTCGCCATGCTCCTGGCCGCCCAGTTCCACTGTAACCGGCTCGGCGAGCCATCCTGGCCCGTGGCCATGTTTGGCTCGTTCGCCTCGGCATTTCCACTCCTGCGATCGTTCTTCGTGATCCGCCTGGGCAACACGGGCATATGCTTTGGCTTGCGCTGCCGTCACTACGTGGCTTTCGCGGACATCGTGACGCTTGAATGCAGGTCGGACGGTCGTGAGTCCACGTGCTATCTGGTGCTTCGCTCCGGGAAACAACGACGCACCGGCTCCATCCTGCCGTGCGAACAGATGTTCATCGACGCCTTGCAGAAGCACTCGCTCTGCACTGTCGTGCGGCGACGTCCCGGGCAGTGCAAAGTGATTCCACCGCCCTGAAACGACCGAAGGGGAAAATCGCCTACGGCAGCCGATCGCATGTGCCTGTCGAGCCTGATTATCGACCCCGTACCGAAGAAGCCTTCGCCGTTAACCGTTACCGTCACCCTCTGCAGCATGGGCACCGGCAAAGACCTCGACCCGATTGCGCCCGGCTTCCTTGGCCGCATACAGCGCCTTGTCTGCCGCCGAGATCAGGCCGTCGCCGGTCCGGGCATGGCCGGGATAGCAGGCCACCCCGAAGGATCCGGTGACGGCCATGATCGCTCCCTCGAAATGGATGGGCGTGGATGCCAGCTTCCGGCGTAACTGCTCGGCACGTTCGCGGGCCGCTTGCTCATTCATGTCCGGCAACAGCAGCAGGAACTCTTCGCCGCCGAAGCGGCAATCGACATCGCTGCCGCGAGAATATTCCTTCAGCAAGGCCCCGAATGTCCGCAGGACCTCATCGCCCGCGCGGTGCCCGTACTCGTCGTTGACGCGCTTGAAATGATCCAGGTCGCCCATGATGGCACTGACGCAGCGGCCCTTGCGATCGGCAATGATCAGCTCGCGGGCCAGCACTTCCTCCAGATAGCGCCGGTTGTAGAGACCGGTCAACGGGTCGTGGATGGACTGGTCGAGCAGGAGTGCCTGCAGCTGCTTGAGTTTCTCCTCGTCCTGCTTGCGCTCGGTGATGTCCCGCGCCACGGACACGATGTAGGGCTTGTCCAGGACCACCATTCTCAGGCTCAGTTCCACCGGAAAGAGCGACCCGTCCTTGCGCCGGTGCAGGGATTCCATCACGACAAAGCCATCTTGCTCCAGATGCTTGCCGATTTCGTCGACCCTTGCCGGGTCGTCGTAACCGTCGATATCGGGTACCGAAAGTGACAGGAGTTCTTCACGGCCGTAACCGAGATCCGTGCATGCCCTTTCGTTGGCATCGACCAGGCGCAACGTCGTCGCGTCGATGACCTCGATGGCATCGTTGGACTGGTCGACCAGCGTGCGGAACATCCTGAGCTGCTTCTCGGCCGCCTTGCGATCGGTGATGTCCCGAACGATGCCGACGGCATTCCATTTCCCCTCGAGATTGACTGCCGAGAGGGCCACTTCGACCGGAAACACCACACCATCCTTTCTTGCCGCGCTCAGCTCGCGCAGGGTTCCTATCGCCGCCCCCTTGCCCGTTTTCCGGAAAACGGCAAACGCCTCCTCGTGGCTGTGCCGGTATTGCGGTGCTGCCAGCAGCGCATGAAGATCCTGGCCGATGGCCTCGTCCCCGGTGTAACCGAAGATCGTCTCGGCGGCGCCGTTCCAGAACGAGATCCTGCCGTCGTTGTCGATCATCACGATGGCGTCGTGGGCGTAGGCCGCCACCGTCCTCAGGGTTTCCTCGCTTTCGCGCAATCTACGTTCGGTATCGACCCGTGCTGTGATGTCCCTGCCCAGCACCATGAGCAACCGCTTTCCGTTCACCTGCATGGCGCTGCCGGAAAACTCCACGTCCCGCACCTTCCCATCCTTGCGTTGCACATGCAGCGTGAATTCGGCGCGTTCGATCACCGAAGCCAGTGCCTGGTGCAGCTTTTCCCCGGCGAAGGCACGATCTTCCGGAGCGACGAGATCCAGCGGATCGAGCGATAGCATCTCATCGGTGCTGTAACCGAATATGTCGTTATAGGCGGGATTGGTGTAGGTGTACCTGCCGTCCTCGATGACCGCCATGCCGAGCAGGGAGTGATGGGCCATGCTGCGAAATTGCGCTTCGGATGCGCACAACGCCTCGCTGACCTGCTCCGCCTTGCGCAGGGCATCCTCCAGCCCGGCGATACGTTGCCGCAGCCGATCCTCCTGGGACTTCCCCGGCGAGGTCGACCCGGACTCATTCTCCAGTCCATTGGTGGTGGATTTCATCATGACGTCCTCCGATCCATGACCGGCATGCGGGACTTCATTCTGGCACCGGATACACCGGCATCCGCGGGCGGCTCCATTCTTGACGGCGCATGAAGGATTTGCGGCCAACGACGGGAACGATTGCCATCTTCCGAATCCCCCGGATTTCGATCGTCATATCCGATGAACGGTCAAAATCCACCTTACGCCAGGCACTCTCCCCGGTCCACATGCAATGTTCACCGGGCGCCTTCATGCGCCGCACGATCCAATCCAGTCACCCCTTGGAAACGACGGAGAAATCGCGTGTCCTATCCTGAACCGGGTGTCCCTGCTCCACAGCGTGTCTTCTGAACACCTGCCGCCATCGGACTCTGACGAGTGGAAGTGGACCCGGCAGCGTCAAGGCGCGTCTTGCGCCACCGGGTTGCTTGCGCCGGGGTCATGGCATTGCGCACTCCCGATACCCCCGGCACGGACCTCATCCAATCAGGTGTCTGCTTGGCCTGCATCCGGCTTGTGCCCGGTTTGTTGCCGATGCGGCACATCGCCAGCCTTCCCATCGCCATGAGGCAGGACCCGGTCCGCATCCAGCGTCGGCGTCAACAAGGGCACTTGGGTGACGTAATAGCCGGGCGACCAGTTGGAACGCCGGACAAGGTCTCTTTGTGCGGCCAGCTCGAAATGATTCAGCTGGAGGCTGAAATACAGCAGTCTTTCGGTATTGGGGATGCGCATGGTGATGCCCTCGGGGCGCTCACGTGACTGGCGTGGCCGCGAGCGCGGACAACCATGGCTCCGAATTGACCCGGAGGTTCGGTCCAGTCGACAGGGGCCATACTGAAAACCGAAACGTCTGAAAGTCCCAGTGACTTCAATCTACGCACGATCAGCATACGCTCCCACCCGGCCGCAATCTGCCGCACACACGGCCATCGGTCCTTGGTTTTACGGCCGCAAAGCACGAAGGGAAACCGGCTTGACTGCATCCTGACCGCCCCCGCACCCGGCAAGGCCATGCACGGAGACGAATGGCTCTCCGGCACGCGGATACGCCTCGGGAATCGCCTTCCGGCGGCGCCCGGCCGCAAGCCTCCCGCGGCCCACCCGTCAGCCGATGGCGTCGCCCCCTGAGATCTTTCGCCCCGTTGGTTGACGCAGGTAAACAAAACAAGGGCCGTGCTGCAGGCACAATGGTCCTGTACCCCATGCGATGGAGAGCCGCGATGAAAAAGATACCTTCTGGTACCTGGGTCCTGGTCGCCGACGGCGAGGAAGCCCGGCTGTTCCGCAACGCCGGCAGCGACTACAAGGTGTCACTGGTGCAGGTGGAGGTGTTCAAGTCCAGTGACATGCCCCATGAAGGACCCTCGGGCCACCGGCCGCCGGAGTCCGATGCGCAGTCCACCGGTGAGGCCACCTTCGCCAGGCAACTGGCCAAGCGACTCAACGCCGAGGCGCTGCACAATGCCTATGAGCATCTCGTGCTCATGGCCGATCCGCAGACACTGGGCCAGATCCGGCCCCAGCTGCACATGGAAACCGAACGGCGCATCATCGGCGAAATCGCCAAGACCTTCACCCACGCGCCACTGGAAGACATCCAGGACGCACTGCACGAGGCGTGAATCCATATCTACCCGCCCATGGCACGGACCCGCCATGGGCCTGACCAGGAACCCACATGCAGATCCAGCTCGAAACCGACAAGCACATCCAGGGCAACGAGGCGCTCAAGAGCAGCGTCGACAGGATCGTCTCGCAACATCTCGAGCGCTTCTTTCCCTACCTGACGCGCATCGAAGTGCACCTTGCCGATGCCAATGGCGCCAAGGGCGGCCAGCATGACAAGCAGTGCGCCCTCGAGGCACGATTTCGCAGCGGTCCATCCGTCGGCGTGAGCCACGACGATGAATCGGTGGAGAAAGCCATTGTGGGCGCCTGCGCGAAGCTGCGCTCCCGGCTCGACAGCACCATCGAGCAAAAACGCGGCTATTGAGGGTACGTGCCCCGTTCCGGGGTCGCCGGCGGCGCCGACGCGCGGGAGCATGGATCGCCCCTGGCCGAGACAGGGTTTCCGACGTTCCGCCCAGGGGCCGGCGACACGACGGTTTCCGGCCCATGCAAGCCACTTGGCCTCCGTTCCTTCCCTGCCATGCCTGCCCAAGGTGTCACCATGCCTACCATGCACGCCATCGAAATCACCCGGCCCGGCACAGCGGACGTACTCCGACCGACCGAGCGCGCCATCCCCCGCCCGGGTCCGGGAGAAGTGCTGATCAAGGTCGCCGCCGCCGGCGTCAATCGTCCGGATGTATTCCAGCGCCAGGGCCTTTATCCGCCGCCGCCCGGCGCATCGGACCTTCCGGGCCTGGAGGTGGCGGGCGAACTGGTGGACGGCGACTTCGACGGCGCCAATCCGTTCGGCATGAAACGCGGCGACCCGGTCTGCGCGTTGCTCGCCGGCGGCGGCTATGCCGAATATGCCGTGGCACCGCTGCCGCAATGCCTGCCCGTACCCGCGGGCCTCACCCTGCTCGAGGCCGCGGCCCTGCCGGAAAACTATTTCACGGTCTGGAGCAACGTGTTCGATCGCGGACGACTCGGCACCCGCGCGGACGGATCGCCGGAATCGCTGCTGGTCCAGGGCGGCTCCAGTGGCATCGGCGTCACCGCCATCCAGCTGGCCCGCGCGCTCGGCCACCGCGTCTTCGCCACGGCAGGTAGCGCCGAAAAATGCGCGGCCTGCGAAGAACTGGGGGCCCTCGCGATCCACTATCGCGAGCGCGATTTCGTCGAGGAAGTGAACAGGCACACCGACGGCTACGGCGTGGACGTCATCCTGGACATGGTCGCCGGCGACTACGTACCGCGAGAGCTCGACCTGCTGGCCGAGGATGGCCGCCTGGTCCTCATTGCCACCCTGGGCGGCAGGCATGCCGACATCGATGCCTCGCTGATCATGCGGCGGCGACTCACCCTCACCGGCTCCACGCTGCGCGCGCGGTCCATCGCGTTCAAGGCCACGCTGGCCGGCCAACTGCACGAGCATGTCTGGCCGCTCCTGGCCTCGGGCCAGGCCCGGCCGCTGATCCACCAGGTCTTCCCGGCGCGCGACGCGGCCCAGGCGCATGCGCTGATGGAGAGTAGCCGGCACATCGGCAAAATCATGCTGCAGTGGTAGGTACGCCGCCGATCGGGTCTCCGACGGGATCGCCCGGAGCATGACCGGGGAGTCGGAACTGCCGATGCCGGGCATGCCAACACGCGCGACAGCAGGGCCACGCCCCGGTTCGCCCGATCGGCCATGGCCAAAACCTGTGCAGTCGCCAGGACCACTGCAGGTCGCTCGCCGAGGTCCCGGGTCGCCTCCCCGGCGGCCAGCATGGCCTTGATGGAGACCATGGCATCCCGGGCCCGCTCGCCGCAGGTATGATTAAGGTTCGATTGGCACATTCGCGCCTATCATGTGGCGCTTGGCCCGTTCCCGGAGCCTGCCTTTCCCCTCGGCCACTCAAGAACCTGATTCATGCGAAAGCTCGTCGCCTCCCTGCTGCTCGTTGTCCCGCTCGCGGTCGTTGCCGCCATCCCGCCCCGGCCGACCCTGCCGCCCGTACCCACCCCGCAGATGTCCCCGCTTCCGGCCAAGGCCTACGTGCTGATGGACTTCAAGAGCGGGCGCGTGCTGGTGGAAAAGCATCCCCACGCGCACATGGCCCCGGCCAGCACGACCAAGCTGATGACCGCCTACATCGTGTTCCAGGAGCTGAAGGCCGGGCGCATCCACCTGGACACCAAGTTCCCGGTGAGCGACAAGGCCTGGCACCAGGACGGCTCGCGCATGTTCCTCAAGCCCGGATCGCAGGTCAGCGTCGGCGAGCTGCTGCAGGGTCTGCTGGTGCCCTCGGGCAATGATGCCGCGGTGACCCTGGCGCAGGGCATCGCCGGCACCACCGATTCGTTCGTCGGCCTGATGAACGGCTACGCCCAGCGGCTCGGCCTGCATGACACCCACTACACCGACGTGACCGGCCTGCCGGCACCGGACCACTACACCAGCGCGCTGGACCTGGCCAAGCTCTCGCGCGCCATCATCCGGCAGTTCCCCGGGTACTACCACTACTTCTCGATCAAGCAATTCACCTGGAACCACATCAAGCAGAGCAACTTCAACAAGCTGCTGTGGCTTGACCCTACCGTGGACGGGCTGAAGACCGGCTACACCAACGCGGCCGGCTACTGCCTGGCCGCCTCGGCCAAGCGCGGCAACACGCGCATGATCGCGGTGATCATGGGCGCCAACGAACCCAAGGCGACCAGCGCGCAGAACTACATCAACCTGGCGCGGGTCAACGACGCGCTGCTCAACTACGGCTTCCAGTTCTACAAGACGCGCCAGCTGTACAAGGCCGGCCAGGTCCTGGTCCATTCGCACGTCTGGGATGGTGCCAAGGGCACGCTGTCGCTGGGTCCGGCCAAGCCGCTGTACGTGACCTATCCGAGTGGCCGCTATGCGGACCTCAAGGCGAACATGCACCTGCCGGACAAGCTCACTGCACCCATCCACCACGGCCAGAAGATCGGCGAGGTCGTGATCAAGATGGGCACGAAGGTCATGGCCCGCGTCCCGCTGGTCGCCCTGGCCGACGACCCCACCGGCAGCCTGTGGCAGCGCACGCGGGATACGGTCCTGCAGTGGTTCCAGTGAACCTGCCCACGACAACGTTCCCTGACACCTTTTGGGCACAGTCTGCCGATTCAAACGGGCCTAAGTGAACCTGGAACCAGGTTTCTCGACTCTGACGCCATGGATGGACCCGGGCAATCCCGCCGGCGCCAGCACGGTGCATCTGACGCCGGGCGAAGGGGCCACTGTGCTTGAGGGTCTGTGTTCGCGCTTCCCCGCCGTGTCGCCGGACACCTGGCGCGACCGCATGCGGCGCGGCAAGGTTCTGGATGCAGCGTGGCAACCGCTTGCCGTGGATACGCCCTTGCGGGAGGGGCTTTGCGCGCATTACTTCCGCGAAGTGGTCGATGAACCACATATACCGGTGACCGAAACGGTGCTGCATGCCGATGCGCACCTGCTGGTGGTGGACAAGCCCCATTTCCTGCCGGTGATGCCGGCGGGGCGATTCCTCAGGGAGACCCTGCTGACCCGGCTGCGTGATCGCCTGGACCTAGCCGACCTGGTGCCGCTGCATCGCATTGACCGGGCCACGGCGGGCCTGGTGCTGTTTTCGGTCGACCCGTCCAGCCGCGCCGCGTATCAGGCGCTGTTTCGTGAGCGACGCATCGAAAAGACCTATGAGGCACTGGCGGCGCCGCTGAGCCAGCATGCATTTCCACGGGTCCACCGCTCGCGTCTGGTACGCGGCGAGCCCTTCTTTCGCATGCGTGAAGACGAGGGCCGCGCCAACAGCGAAACACACCTTGCCGTCCTCGAGCGTGGGCGGCATCTGTGGCGCTACGCGTTGAAGCCGGTCACTGGCCGCAAGCACCAGTTGCGGGTACATATGGCTTCATTGGGGGCGCCGATCCTGAATGATCGTTGGTACCCGAAGTTGCAACTCGAGGAAGACGATGATCACACCCGACCGCTGCAACTGCTGGCCCGGACACTGGAATTTATCGATCCTTTGAGTGGGCGACCCCGGGTCTGGCACAGCCAGCGCCAGTTGCTGAACATGCAATAGGAGGCCGCATCGCCGCCGACCGATGACGGACGAGAGCGGCCAGGCACCTTCGATGTGCAAAAAGATGCTTTGATCCATGCTGCATTCAAACGGCTGCAAGCGAACCTGGAGCCGTGTTTGCACCTCATGGTCTACGTGACTTTTTTGGGGTTCTTGCCGCGCCGACCTACCAGTGGAAGTCGATGCCCACCCGCACCACGGGGAAGAACCGCAGGTGATCGGCCTGGCTCTGCAGCGAGGCCTGTTCCGCGGCGATGTTCTGGTCACCCGCCGCCTGGCGCAAGCCACTGGAGACCGCGATGGAAGCCGTGGGTCGACCGTAGATGAACCCCACGTCACTGAAGAACCCCAGACCGAAACCGGGATGATGCCCCCAGCCGATGCCTAGATACGGTGATATGGAGTTGAAATCGATGGTGGACCGTACGTACTGGCCGTTCGCGTCGTAGCGTTGGCCATTGATGGTGACCGTCCCGTGGTTGACCGTCTCGCTGCCCTCGAACTTGTTCGATCCGACCAGCGCACCGCCGGTCACGCGGAACGGGCCCAACAGAAAGAAATCGTAATAGAGGCCGAAGGTGCGAAATTTGAGGTCACCTTCATATCTGCTGGAGTCGACGTTGATCGCGTGCGAGTAACTCAGGAAGTTTCCTTCGATGCGCACCACCCGGTGCTTGCTGAAAGCGTAGCCGTATCCCAACGTGCCTCCCGTGGTACCGATGCCCGCATAGATCTCGTTATGCGCGGTGTCGGCCCGGGCCGGTGCGAAGGGTAGTACGAAGGATGCCGCGAGGCAGATACACACACAAAGCGGGGTGAATTTCATAACAAGGCCTGTCGATGTACACGGAACGGGCCTCCACCGGCAATCGGTGAGAACAGCCCCCCTTTCACGACAGTACCCGAGTCCCCGCGGCCAAGCTGAGACCTGTGTCCAGCCATGCACGCGATCGCTGGACCCGGTCGGGCATAGGTGTACCTGGAACTGTTATGCACGAACACATGGGGAAGAACCGGACATCGAATTTCTCGACACCCTATGGCTTCTTCTCAAGCAAGCCGCGCAAGGCCTCGAACGGTTTGCCCGTCGCCGGTGCGGGCGTTGTGTCCGGTGAAAGTGCGCTGCCGTGGGCATGGTCGATATAGCGAGCATGCTCGTTGTCGTGGCAGTACACGCACAGCAGTTCCCAATTGCTGCCGTCCGGCGGGTTGTCGTCGTGGTTGTGGTTCCGGTGATGCACAGTCAGTTCGTGCACGTTGGCGCGGGTGAATTCGCGTGCGCAACGCCCGCAGACCCACGGATACAGCTTCAACGCACGCTCGCGATACCCCCGCTCGCGCTGTTCGGCATCACGCCGCGCCTGGGCAACGATGCGATCGAGCTTGTCCGGGTCCGGAGTCGATTTGTGTCGGGTCATGATGCAGCAGTCTACGCTCGTTTCCCGAGCGAACGACATACACGCCGCGTGGCCGACCGTTCACGCAGGGCTGGACCACGACCAACGCCAAGGGCGTCACGGGTGACGGATCCATCATTCCGACCCAACGGATTCTTGCCGGAGCGACTTCAAGGTCATAGACCGCAGTTAACCACCTACTTAACTACCTCCGTCCCCATCAGCGCATGTGTCGGTGCAGGTGGGGACGAAAGCACTACTTCGCTCCTTTTGGACTCTTCCGATTCCATGCAAGCACGGCTTTTGTGGCTTCCAACGCGGACATGTGATCCAGCTGTAGCTTTTCGTGCTATACCGACGTGCGGGGGTATGGATGACCTCTCCGACACGACGGCTCCGCCCCCGTCAAGCCAAGTCATCACCAACGCAAGGGAGTGAAATATGCGCTTTATCAAATGGGGGATCGGGTTCGCGCTGCTGGCCGGGCTCATGGGATGCCAGTCGTCCTTGATGGTCAAATCCAATGCCGCACCATCGGCAACGCCGACGCCCGCACCGGGCAAGGCACTTGTGATCTTCCTGCGACCCTCGTCGCTGGGGGGCGCCATCCAGTCATCGGTCTACGATACCCACCCGGATGGCGACCATTTCATCGGTATCGTGTCGACCAAGACCAAGATTGCCTACCAGGCCGACCCGGGTGATCACCTGTTCATGGTGCTTGCCGAAAACGCCGATTTCATGATCGCGCACCTTGATGCCAACAAGACCTACTACGCCCTGGTCAGCCCGCGCATGGGTTTCTGGAAGGCTCGCTTCTCCTTGTTGCCGATCCACAACCGGGCCGACGCGAAATACAGCCTGAAGTCGAAGGACTTCCAGGATTGGATGCGTGAAACGTCCTGGGTCAAGGTGACACCCGCCGCACAACAGTGGTACGTGCAGCACAAGGTGGATATCCGCCAGAAGCAGGCCCAGTACATGATCAAGTGGAACCGGGCTTCGCCGCAGCAGCATCAGCAACTGACGCTATCGGCCTCGGACGGCACTTGAGGTCCTTGCGTGAATTTGCGGGGACGAAGTAAGCGTGCCCGGGTCTGACGGGCAGCTTGGTTCATCAAGGGCCATGGATATCCATGGCCCTTTTTCGTTCGGCTGCACGTTCGCGACGGCCCTCGGAACATCCAGTCAACCTTCATCGACAGCGTCTGGTCGTGGAAGCCGTCCTGCCTGGAGAAGTTGTACGAGCCCGTCAGAGCCACGGCCTGCGACAGCTTCGAGGTCATCCCCATGCCCCCGCATGCAGCATGACGCGCGAGGGCTTCAGGGGCGTGGAGTCGCTGAATTGGCCGTCCGAACCCACCTTCAGACCACCAAAGTGGACAGCCCGCCAAAGCGAGGCGCCGAAGGGGACGGAGGCCATGAAGTTGATGGAATTGCCCCCGACCTATGTTCCAGAGCCCATGCTCCTCCACCTTACGGCCAACGGAGGCAACCAGCCCTCATGGATAGGTCCTTGCTTCATCCGGGGCATCGGCGTCCGTCATCGGGCATGCACCCGTTCCGCCTCCCCGTTCGCGTTCGTGCGGCCGGCTGGCGCGTGCTTGTCCAGCAACGCCTGGAACCGCGGTTCCGAACGCAGCGCATCAAGGCTCGGGTCGACGCGCAGAATGGGCACCGTGATGGGGTCGCCGTAGGGGATCGTTAGCAGTTGACCCAGCAATTCGATGGCGTCACGGGGATCTCCGGACATGGCCTCGATCCGCGCCTGGCCTTCCAGAATGGAGGGCCCGGCCATGGCATCCTTGGCGGAAGGTACGATCGCCACGGCCTTGCGTGCATCGGCGAGTGCTTCCGCCCGGTTCCCGTGCAGTGCTTCGGCGTAGCCCAGCCAGATCAGTACGCGGGCCTTCGCCACCCGATTCGATGACTGCGCAAGCACTTCCTGCAAGTGCAACCGCGCCTGTCCCGTCGCGGCTCGCGAGGCGGCCTCATGGCCGGCCAGGTGTTCCGCCCAGCCAAGCCAGGTCTCGCATTGGCCAAGTGCCTGCCCATTTTCGTGGCACCAAGGCCGCTTCAACTGGGCACGCGCCAGGCGCAGCGCCCCGGCGTAGTCGTGCTCGTAGACCCGCACGAGAAAACGCCCACCCCGCGAGCTCGTCTTCGGCCCGAGCGTGGCATAGTGTGCCTCGGCGGCCGCGAAGCGTCCTTGCTTCATGTCGATGCCCGCCGCCTGCGTGGTCAATGCAACGTTTCCGGGATCCAGAACCAATGCCCGGTGGACCAGCTCGCGCGCCCTGGGAAATTCGCGCAGGGCGACGTAGGTGTTGGCGACCTCGCCCAGCAAGCCGACGTCGAGCGGATCGAGCGCGAGCGCATGCTTGTAGTCGTTCAACGCCGCCGACCAGCGCCCCATTCGCCGCTCGATCCGTGCCGCCCGTCGCATGGCCGCGCTGTTGGGCGCGCGTGCGAGCACGTTCTTGAAGGCCACCAGCGCGCCCCGGTAGTCCGTGCGGGCGTAGTAGTCGTAATCGCCGAGGGCCAGCTGGGTCTCGGGGGCGTCGGGTGCGAGCGCCCGCGCCTTGTCCAGGGCCTGCCGTGCGGCAACGAGAGCCGCGGGGGTGGATGCGTAGATCCAGTACCTGGACAGTTCCGCGCTGGCCAGCTGCCCCCAGGCCTGGGCAAAACGTGGATCGTGCGCCACCGCCTCGCGGTAGGCGGTGATCTCGCGATTCAGCGATGCGTGGTCCCGGGTGCTGGCGAGATTGGCCAGTGCACGCGCGCGCAGATAGGCCTGGTAGGCCGCCTTGTTGGTGGTGGGGATGCTCGTCAGCTGGTGCGTCTCGGGCGCGGTCAGCCTGGCGTTGAGCGTGGTCGCGATTTTCTCCGCGACCTCTCCCTCCACGCCGAACACGTTCTTCAGCGTGCGCTGGTAGCTCTGGGCCCAGATATGGCTGTCGCTGTTCGCGTCGATCAGCTGCACGTTGATCAGGACCTGGTCGCCCGCCTTCTGCACGCTGCCTTCCAGCAGCGTGGCCACGCCGAGCTCCCGACCAATGCGCTTGAGGTTCTGCGGATGGCTTCCGTACTGCATGGTCGAGGTGCGCGAGATCACCTTCAGGTCGCCGATGTCGGCCAGCTTGGTCAGGATCAGGTCCTGCATGCCGTCGGCGAAATAGGCGTTGGTCTTGTCGGTGGACAGGCTCTCGAACGGCAGCACGGCGATGGATTTTTCCGGGATGGCCGCATTCGCCCGCGTGGATACGGATGCCGCCGGTGTCGACCCGGATGCGGCGGTCGCCGCCGGCAACGGCTCCGGCTCGGCTTGGCGCGGCAGCCACGACCGCCAGGCCAGCCAGGCCACGGCGACGGCCAGGCCGCCCGTGATGGCGATATTCAGGATGCGACCGACGCGATGATGCTGTTCCGGCGGGCGCGCCTGCTCGGAATTGGCCGGCGCGGTGCGGCGCACGCCCTCGGGCGTGATCTCGAAGGCCCAGGCGATCACCAGGGTGATCGGAAACCCGATCACGATCAGCAGCACCACCAGCTGCGCGGCCCAGTCGGGCATGTGGAACACCGGGAACACCTGGGTCGTCACTTCGATCAGCAGCCAGCCGACCACGGCATAGGCCACCGCGACACGCCACACGTGTCGGCGTTTCAGCTCGGCAATGAATCCCTGCCCTTCGGCCACGACGTGCCCCGGGCCATCCCGCCGGCACCCGGCCGGCCTCCTGCGGACCAGTGTCTTTCAACCATGCAGAGCGCGCAAGTCGGCCCCCGGGCCTATCGGCGCGTTGGCCGACTCACTCGAGTGTGTGTGACTCGTGCCCGCGCCGGCACCTGCCCGGGCCACGCACGACGCCCTTCACCGGCCCTGCCGCTGTTGCGCCTCGAACGTCCGGCGCAACCGGGGATCCAGGGCATCGATCTGCCGGTGCGGCTGCAGGTACGCGCGCTGGCCCGGGGGCAGCTGGCAATTACGCGACAAGGTGTCGGCCTGCGCGGCGTTCACGGCGTTCACGTTCTGCAGGTTGACGACCACCCCGAGCGTGTCGCCCAGCGGCGCCAGCGCGGTGCACACCCGGTCGATCATGTGCATGGTCCGATAGCGCGCGCCATCGACCATGACGATGAGATTGGAGCGGTCCATCCACACCACGCCGCGCACGCCCGGCAGCGGCACCACGACCACCCGCGCCGCCTCCGGATCGATGATCCGGGCGGGATCGGGCATGCGCATGTCATGCAGGTATTGCCGGCGTGCGGCTTCCTGCTGCGCCCTGGCTGCCTGCCTGTTCCCGCGCGTGGCCGCCACCTGCGCGGCCAGCATGTGGCCGGCCACGGCCAGGGGGCCGCCCCGCGCCGGCGAATGTTGCGCATCCGCCCCCTTGTCACGACTGCATCCGGCCGCCAGGACGGTACACAGCAGCACGATCGCCGTCCGGCCGCCCCTGGTTCGTGAGCCTTTCGCGTCCATCATCCGCACGCTTCCCTTCGCCCGTCGTCGTCCAGCGGAAAAGATTCGCACGATTTCGCGCGAACATGCACCCG
This sequence comes from uncultured Gammaproteobacteria bacterium, assembly GCA_963817755.1. GTDB lineage: Bacteria > Pseudomonadota > Gammaproteobacteria > Xanthomonadales > Rhodanobacteraceae > Oleiagrimonas. Next base: position 364,019 of record CAWFPB010000002.1, on the reverse strand, counting down.
TATCCCATCATTCACGCGCCGCAGGTCAATGACTCTTTCCGGCCGCCGCAATCACCGCGTCCAGCTGTTGCTGCTGCTGATCGATCATCTCGATCTTGCTTTCGATGATGCTCGACTGGTAGTTGAGGTCCGCCTGCAGACCGCGGGTGGCCCGCAGGGTCGCGGCGGCGCGCGTGATGTCCGCCGGCGCAAGGTCGGCATGGCAGGTCTTCGGCAAGCGCATGATGAGCAGGCGGTTGACGAATACGACCTGGTCGCCGCAGGCGGCCTTGATGGCCTTCTGCAGCGTGAACGGCAGGACACTGCGCACCAGCTGCCGGTAGGGCGACTTCGTGGTGGCGATGTCCGAGTCCGCCCATCGGAAGGCGTAGTAGTTGACCAGCAGGACGCGCATCCGGGCGTTGCGGATGAGATCGATGGCGCCGGTCGATTCCATCTCGTCGAAGGTCGCGCGGTTGCTCGATGACGTGAAGGTCTGGGTCGCCTGGTAGACGCTAGCCACCCAGGTGCCCGGGTCGACGGCGTCCGGCGATTGCAGGCCCTGCGCGGCGGTCCTCGCATAGGCGGCCACGGTCTCCAGGTAGGCCTTGAACGCCTCCAGGCTGACCTTCTCGTTGTCCAGGTCGCCGCGCACCTGCTGGAACAGCACGTCGGCGCGGTGCTGCTCGGCGCGCGCGTTGGCCCACTCCTGCACCTGCAGGCCGATGAACACGCCCAGCACCACGATCACCAGTTCGATGAACACGCCGGTCCAGTGCTGCTGCTTCAGGTGCTGGGCGATGCGACGCAGGATCATTCCATCTTTTCCTTGGCGAACAGCGACCGCATGCCCGTTTCGTCGAGCAGGTAGGTCAGATTGTTGATTTCCACGTTGTACACGGTGATTTGGTGTCGCAGGGCCGGAAGCACTTGCGGGTCACTCCGCAAGACGTCAACGGCTTTGCTGACGGTAGCGTCATCGATGCGGAGATTGCAGTCATAGCCGATGCTCAACAATCCGGATATGCCGTTGGACAATGTGTAGGCCCGGTCTCCACAATCCTTTTGCAGGGTGATTTGGACAACCGGACTGACCCGCCTGTAGAACAATCTTCGATAGTCGGAGTCGCGCCGGTCCTGAAGAGTCAGCTCAAGCGTTGTTTGACTGTTGCCGTAGTAGCGAACGGCGGTATTGCGCAGTGTCGGGTCCGTCACAAGCTCGAGTTCGCCGGCGGAGAGAAGTTCGTCGTAGGCGGCGCTATGCCGTTCGTACCATTGGAACTGAGTCGCCCTGTACGCGTTGACGAGAATGGTGCGGTCCTCCATCCGGCGTTGTTTTGTCAGGCCGTCGAACGCGGCCTTGGCCGCCTTGAGCGCATCGGCGTCGTAAGCGAGCAGTGAGCGCGAATGCGCGTACTCGACTCGCAAGTCGTTGCGCAATTGCCGGGTATAAGTCCGGGCACGTTCGTGGGTCTTGCGTGCATCGTTCCAATTGGAAACCTGCATGCCCAGGAACACGCCGATCACCACGATCACCAGCTCGATGAACACGCCGGTCCAGTGCTGCTGCTTCAGGTGCTGGGCGATGCGTCGCAGGATCATCTGAATCGACCTCACTTCATCCGGGAAAGGTCGCTGTCGATCAGCCCGAGCAATGCCTTGTAGCCCTTGAGCCGGTCTTGCGTCATGCCGATCAAGTTGTACGTCGTCACCTGCACGTTGGAAATGACCGCTGCAACACGGGGGTCCTTGCACAAGGCGGGGAAATCGAATTGGTAGCTGCCTTCCGGCATGCCATGTTTCGCGATGGTGTCGTACGAAAGCCCTCCCGGAGGCGGGTCCAGCTGGACCCGCTTTTGCAGGAAGAAGATCGCTCGCGAGACGTGGGCCACGATCATGGGCATGTCCCGGCTGTAGATGTCCGATTCCACCACCACGTTGGCCAGCCTGGTGCGCAAGCGCACATCCCGGATCAGCCCGATGCGTCCCGAGGAGCGCAACTCGTCGATGGTGCCGCGGACCAGGGGCGCGGAATCGATCATGCCGAAAAAGTAGGCGCCGGTGGCGAAACGCTTCCGTCCGCCTTGGTCGAGCCGACAGGAATCGAGGTCGGCCAGCATGTCTGCGTCAAGCCGGTACTGCATCCGCATGTCGCGGATGTTGTAGTTCGCCCTGTCGATGGAACGCTGGATGTCGACATGCAGGCGCTGCAGATACTGCTTCTCCAGCCCGCGGTCCTGACGCTGCTCGTTCCAGTTCGAGGCCTGCAGCCCCAGGAACACGCCCAGCACCACGATCACCAGTTCGATGAACACCCCGGTCCAGTGCTGCTGCTTCAGGTGGTGGGCGATGCGGCGGCCGATCATGACGCTTGCTCGCGCTTGGCCAGCCAATGGATCAGCCGCGTGGTCTCGCGGTCCAGCGCGTCCAGCGCATGGACCTCGGCGCCGCAGATGCCATATCGATAGGCCAGTTCATTGTCGACTTCCCGGCTACGGGCAAGCGCCGCGATGTCATTGCGGAATTTCGATCTCCCGACGCTCTTGCCGACGATGTCGGACTGTTCCAGCAATGCTCCGAAGGCGATGTTCTTCATCAGAAACGGGTTCCACACACCGTCCCTTTGCCGCAGCGCGTCGGCATACAGCCGATTGACTTCGTCCAGATCACGTTGCCAGCGGCCGATGGCATCCCGGATCTTCGGGTTCTCGATTCGGCGCATGCCGCCGGTATCGGTCAATTCATGCAACGCCGTGAGATCCGGTGCGAATACATAGATGCGATTCACGTTGACCAATCGCTGATCGAGTTCCTTGCTGGACATCGTCGGCGGGTCTTGCTTGAAGGCGGACCGCAAAGCCTTTACATCATGCTCCTGTCCGACCAGTTGGGCTCGAAATTCCTTGAAATACGCCTGGTTGTCTTCCAGTTGCCTGTCGAAGACTGATCAGCTGCTGGTTGAGCTCGGCGCGCGCGATGCGTGCCGCATTCCAGTCCTGCACCTGCATGCCGATGAACACGCCAAGGATGACGATCACCAGCTCGATGAACACGCCGGTCCAGTGTTGCTGTTTCAGGTGCTGGGTGAGGCGGCGCAGGATCATGGGCCACCGCTCACTTCAGGTTTTTGGACACCGCCGGCCACCCCGGGTCTTGCCGCAGGCTGCCTGGCCCGCGGCTTCCCGACACACACGCCTCCCCGTGCCGGATGGGTCAGCACCCACTCCATCCACGCCAACGCCTTCCCCACGTGGTCGACGTGGTGGCACCGACTTCCTGTGAACTCGCCGAGCTGCATGCGCATTTGCCCCCGACCCTGCCATCCCCTCGGGTCGTCATCGAGTGTCCTTCAACGGGGGGGCGCCTGCAAGCTGCCCTCGGCTGGCCGAAACAGGGGGCAGCGTGCGCGTTCCAACCAGGCTCGGTCTTACAAGCACATGCTGAAGCCCGTTTTACAGCGGATCCCATCCGTCCTCCACGTCCTGCTCGTCAACGTGCCAAATCCTGCACGATACGGATTCCCTCTCCACGGGTCCGTTTGGGTCTAGAGTGTAGGCACCGCAACTCCGGGGGGAGTGCATGATGTCGAACCAAGCCGTAGCCGTGTCGCGTGATGCAGCCCTGTCCGCCCGCAGGGACGGGATTCGGAGATTCGGACCGTGGCATCGCTGGGACCGTAACTTCTTCGCCATCTGGCTGGCCGCGATCTGGATCGGCACCATCGGCGGCTTCGGCTTCGATATGTACAAGAAGTACACGCACGGTGCACTGCACTTTCCGTGGGTCGTCCATGTGCATGCCGCCGTCTACGTGGGCTGGCTGGCGTTGCTGACCTTGCAGATCCTGCTGATCCGCCGCCAACGCGTGGACCTGCATCGCCGGATGGGCCGGCTGGCACTGCTCCTGTTGCCGCTGATGGCGATCATGGGGCCAGCGGCGGCGATCACGATGGATCGCCTGCATTTCGACCAGCCTGGTGTTTCCAGCTTCTTCGTCCCGTTCCTTGCCATCCAGTTCAGCAACGTGATCACCAGCATCACGCTGATCGTCATCGGCCTGCTGCGTCGTCGCGATCCTGCGGCGCACAAGCGACTGATGCTGATGGGCACGCTGGTACTGACCGAGCCCGGCTACTCCCGCCTGCTTTTCGCGCCGCTGTACCAGGCCATCGGCAACGGGGTGATGGCGTTCTGGTTCGAGGACTATTTCATGACCATCGTCCTGATGCTGGGGGTCGGCGTGTACGACCTGATCACGCGCAGACGCCTGCATCCGGCTTACCTGTGGGCCCTGGCCTTGTGCGTGACCACGCAGCTCCTGTCCGCCTGGGCGTTCTATTCACCCATGTGGCGCACCATCGCGCTGCACCTGGTCGGCCATTGATCCGAACAAGAACAAGAAAAGGGGCCAGAGTAACTTTCAAGGGCAATTCCCCATGAAAAAGCACCCTGACCCCTTTTTGCTTATGGTCGAAGTTCCGGCCTAGCGCCAGGCTCCGGAAAGGGGCTCTGGCCCGGTTTTTCTCGGTTTTTCTCCTTGCACCCATTTGCGCCGCTTCTCAGAAGCGGCTGTCGTTCTCGCAGGGGATGCCGTCATGGTCTCCGTCCATGCGCGTACCGGGACAATGTCTGGTGAAATACTCCGCTTCTGCGCGTGAATGCATCTGGCTGCAGTAGATGCGGCCGTCGCACTGAAACCGGGACGGCGATTCCTTCATCGAAGGCAATCGCCCGTCCGCGCGGGCGCCTGTGGTCCGGCGGGAACCGGAGGACACTCCCTCCGTCCCATGCTTGCGGTACACCAGCAAGGCCACGACCCCCAACACCAAAAACACGATCCATCGGTTCATTGCCTCATCCCTCCCTTTGACTGGATCGAACCGTCAGAAAACATCCACTTCGTCCCCTGCCGTGACCGAACGCCCCGGACATCATGTTGCCCTTTACCGCCTTTGCGTTGGGCTTTTTGCCGGCATGGATGCCGTCAGCGGCGGCATGCGCACGTGGACCTCCAGTACGCGTCCGCGGGGATCGGTCTGGATGCGCATCCGTGCCTCGTTGCCGCCCCCGGCCTTCCGGGTACCCCCGGCATGCACCCCGCAGCCATCCTGCTCGCAGACCCAAGCGGTACCGAAACCGTCCGGGTCGACCAGGACCGGATGCCGGTTGGCCAGTTGTTCCAGCGTCGAGGCGTGCGACTCACCCGTGAACGTGTGATAGCGGCTGTGCCAGTTGCCCATGTAGGCGATGACCTGCGCCTTGCCGACGTGGGCAAGCTGGCCGCGAATCGCCCGCGCCATGCCGGATTCCTTGAATGCGTTGAAGTCGAAATGCTTCGTCTTGAACGCGCGCTCGGGGAGCGCGGGCACCATGAGGAACACGTGGATCCTTCGGCCCTGCCTGCGCAGCGTGCGCATGCGCTCGATGAGCGCCAACATGGCCCGGCTTTGGCGCCCGTCGTTGTGGTCCCAGAACAGCTGTTCCAGCAGCGCGGCCCGATCGGCGGCGCGACCCCGTGAATCCAGGTAGGCGTCCAGCGCGGCCTGCATGGACGTCGGCATTTCCAGCCCCAGGCGCACCGGTCGGCGACGCGATGCCGCTGCCACCAGGTCGCCCACGAACGCAGGTATCTGTCGCGTGCCGTGGAAGTCGCCGACCACGATCAGGCCGTGCGTGCGGCCCTGGCAGGCCAGGACATCGACGGCATCGCCCAGGGTCCTTGCACTGGTCACGGCCTTGGCGCCGCATGCACCGGGAGTCGCCCACACCGAGGGGGCGACAGCGAGCAGGCCCACCAGGGCCAGCACCACCCAAACTCCGCCTGCCATCCGCCGAAACATCCTTGCCGTCATTACTTCGTCCCTTGGGTCATTCAGATTCCAGGATACGCAGTCATGCCGAATATCAGTCGACTTGATCGCGATTCCATGTCATACGTCCCCTTTTCATGGGGGTCGATTCAGCCCTGCGCAACCAGCCAGTGTGGAGAGACCACCCAGCGCCCCGTTGTTGTTCAGATCATTGCTGTGTGTCCCGACGCGACCGCGAAGGACACCGCAATCAGCATCGCCACCGCCAGGGAAACCGTGCCGACCTGAGCACGCCTGGCGCGACACATCCCCCTGACCCGACGGTGTCGCTCTCTGCGGCAAATGGTCCCTGACACCTTTTCCCTGTCAATGCGTCCTTGAGCTGAAGTCCCTAGCGCTTTGTAACACCCGAGGATGCTAGAAGGGAAAGGCAGCCGCTCCTTCCAAAAATTTCCACTGTCAATTCCCTGCTACTCCAACTGTCTTTGTCGAGTTGCAGCAAGCCCCCCTTTGTACGCAATACATGTACTTGACGCCTGATTTCGCCGATGCAAACGGTGGATGCGTTCCTGGATCAGATTTTCCTCACCATCGGACCGGCTGGTTGAAGCGGTCCACGTAGCGCAGGCCGTGACCGCCCTGCTGCGCGAGCACGGTGTTCACAAGATCGCCAGTCACGTCCTCCACGGAAAAACGAGCGTTCGCGCCGCCCAGTTCGGTCCGCACCCAGCCCGGCGCCAGAAGGAGGCATGCACGCCTCGCGCCATGGCGGACCGCAAAGCTTCGCATGGCCATGTTCAGGGCGGCCTTGCTGGCCCGGTACAGGTCGTTGCCGCCGCGTTCGTTGTCGGCAATGCTGCCCTGGCCCGAGGACATCACGCCCACCACGCCGCCCGGCGGCACGCGATCCACCAGTCGCTCGAGCACCCGCAGGGGCGACAGCGTGTTGGTGACCATGACCCGCACGAATTCGTCCGTGGGCGTCTGGCCCAGGATGGACTCGAAGCCATCCGCGCTGGCGACACCGGCGTTGACGAAAAGCAGGTCCAGGCGCACGTCCTTTAGGGTCGTTGCCAGTGCATCGATCTGCGCTTCGTCCGTCATGTCGAGGCAGTGGATGCCGAGTCTGTCCGGCCACGACCCGGCCAGATCGTGCAGACGGGTGTTCTTGTCCTCACGTACCGTACCCAACACATGCCAGCCGCGCTTGAGCAGCTCTTCGGCCATCGCCAACCCGAGCCCACGCGAAGCCCCGACGATCAGTGCCGTCCTGGTTTCCGTCATGCCACGTACTCCATGCAAACATCGTCAGGGTAAGGATATGGCAAGCACAGCGCCCGCTTCCCATCCGGCGAGCATAGATGCGACGCATGCACGGGACGATGACAGCTGCTGCGTTCATATATCGGAACAGTGGCTCTGGATGGTCGCGGCCGCAGACCACGACCGGCAGGCAATCAAAGGGGGCAAAGTCGGTATGCTGAGTTGACTACCTCCGTCCCCTTTTGTCAGTGGGGAAATTGTCCCGAGAAATTGTCCCTGACACCTTTTTCCGATTGGGACGGCCGCATGACCACGCGCACGGCCCTGCGCACCCTCGTCCCCACCCTGCTGGGCCTGGCCGTGCTCTTCGGAGCGATCCTCGTCGCCATCTGACCATTCGGTTTCAAAAAGGCGGAGGCATGCCTCCGGGGTCCAGGGCGCCGGCCACGTATTCGTTTGCTACCCTGCGCCCTCAACCACGAATGCCGAGGTGCCCATGCCCACCATCCTCATCACCGGCGCCAACCGCGGGATCGGACTGGAGATGTGCCGCCAGTGCAAGGCACGTGGCGACACCGTCATCGCGGTGTGCCGCAAGCGTTCGGACGAACTGGACGCCCTCGATGTCGAGACCATCGACGGCATCGACGTGCGCCAACCGTCGGACCTTGGGCAACTGCGCCAAGCCCTGGACGGCCGCACCATCGACATCCTGATGCATGTGGCCGGCGTGCTAAGCGACCAGTCGCTGGGCCATATCGACGCCAGGGCCCTGGAACAGATCCAGCTGCAGTTCGAGACCAACGCGATCGCGCCGCTGCTGGCCACGCAAGCCCTGATGGACCTCATGCCTGCGGGTGGCAGGATCGGCATCCTGACCAGCCGCATGGGCTCGATCGCCGACAACGATTCCGGAGGCCGCTACGGCTACCGCATGTCCAAGGCCGCCGTGAACGCCGCCGGGAAATCGTTGGCCGTGGACCTCAAGCCCCGTGGCATCAGCGTGGCGCTGCTGCACCCCGGCTTCGTGCGCACCGGCATGACCGGCCACCAGGGCCTGATCGACGCCGACGAATCCGTACGTGGCCTGCTGGCCCGGATGGATGCGTTGACACTGGACGAATCAGGCAGCTTCTGGCATCAGAACGGCGAGATACTGCCCTGGTAGAACCCCACCCGATAAGCGGGTCAGAAAAAGGGTCCAGCCCCACTTGCTCCCTCACTCACTGTAAAGAGCATGTGCCCCCTGCCTTTGACCTTCAGGATGAAGCTCATGAACCTGCACCCCGATCTGACCGAACAACATCAAAAGATGCTGCATCTTCTGCAGGAGCAACGGCTGGCCCTGCTGGACGGCAAGGTGGCCCATGCACGTGATCTGTTGCAGCAATTGCGCGAGCTGCAAGAAGTGCATATCGAGCAGGAGGAAGACGAACTGATCCCGTATTTGCCGGCGTCGGCGCGCTGGCCAGCCAGGGTCTATCTGGCCGAACACCGCAAACTGTCGGCGATGCTTGGCAAGCTTCAACGTACCCTGCAACCGCTTCCCGCGCAGGTCACGGATGGCGCGACACGCCTGGAGTTGCTCGATCTCCACGCACCGTTCAGCCACGTGCTGGAGCATCACTTCGAACGTGAGGAAAAAGGGCTCCTGATCGAAGTTGCAGGGTAGCGCCCAGTGCCGGTGCGGGCGAAGTGGGCAGATGATATGTAGCCGATTGAATTATCCACGCCACTCTTTTTTACGAAATGGCAGCCCCTTTTCGCCTCGCCTTTTGTAGTACTTGCATGGATGGCTGGCTGTTGGCAATCTGAATGCACTGTCCTTGAGACAGAGCCGATGGGCTTTAGCCGTTGGTCACTGACGCGATCTATCGCCAGTGCCCGTTACCGCACCATCAGGGCGACCGGGATTCACACTCACCCGGAGCACGCATGCCCTCAAAAAAACATTTCATTCATAGTCGCGCAGTTGCTTATCGGCGGCAGCACGGTCGTTGCTTCTACTGTAAAGCGCCCATGTGGCTGGCCAACCTCAACAGCTTCATTGAGAGCTATGGCCTTTCACCTGGACTCGCTCGTGCACTGAAATGCACCGGCGAGCATCTCAGAGCTCGCTCAGATGGCGGTGGTGATGGAAAGACAAATATCGTTGCTGCATGCCATATGTGTAACCAACGTCGTCATCGCAGAGGCAGACCGCCCGACCCCGTTGCCTATAGACACCATGTCCAACGAAGGCTCGCCAAGAATCGATGGTGGCCCACGGGTCTGCATGCCCGGCTTGACGCAAGCCGTAACAGCGACTGATCACAAGAAAGGGGCTGGGTTCAAATACATCGGGCAGGTTCATTTTTCGGACATCCTTCGACGGAACTCAATGAACCTGACCCTTTTTTCGTACTTTAGTGGCGCGCTTAATTACCGCTGAGCTGGCCCGTTGTTTTTGATGACCCCGATCGCGTTGATCAGCCCCCATCGATCATGAATTGCTGATCTCGGGGCACGATTACCTACGCGGTCGTTGCGAAAAATTGTCCGCGGAAAGCTATCCCTGACACCATGATCTGAGTAATGTCACCATCACTCATGCAAATCGAGACTGGCCATGTCCGGACATGCGTGCACACCGATGATGATCCCGCCACGCCGAGGCGATCCAGCCCCGATACGCATGACGCGCCATTGGCTGCTGATCACCATCATCGGGCTGATCGCCATCCCCGGCTCGGGAATGATCATCTCGGCGCATGCCGCCGATCCGCGACCACAGATCGCGCGACCCGAAGCCATGCAATCCCATGTCGCCAGGCAGCCGGCAAGCGCCGTGCAACGGCAGATGCGACAGCGTGCCGCGCCCATGCACCTGACATGTGTCGGCGTGGCCAGTAGCGGCAGCTGGTTGCCCACCGCCGTTCGCCTGACCAACGACGGCCCGGTTCCGATCCCACCCGGAACGACGGTCTACTACTGGTTTTTCAAGGACCACAGATACTGGAGCAGCCATGCCTTCGTCCATGGCCTGGCGCGCTCCCGATCCGTGCTGGCTCACCTGGACACTCCGGTGCAGGCCGGCGCGTCATGCGGCGTGAGTTTCCACAAGCTGGCCTGGATGCAGCTGCATGCGCCCGTGACCCATCAACTAGACCCGGCACAGGCCAAGCCCTCGTCCAACAGCCGGCTTCGGGGAATGGTCGGCCGCAACACGAGACGGGCGTTGTACCGGTTCAGTTGCAGGGAAACCCAGGAATCGGGACTGCAGAACGCCATGGCCGGCGGCGTGCCAAGCTTCTTTCTTGATATCGCCAACACCAGCACGATGACGGTCCCGACCGGGACGAGCATCTCCTACACCATCAACGGCGTCGCCAGCGGCAGCAAAAGAGTGACCACCGCAATGCTGCCGGGTCAGCACATGCGCATTCATGTGTATCGCGGTTCGCACGGTGGCACGAACACCTGTACGGCACATGCCGACAACTAGCCTTAGCTGCGTTCCGGCAAGGACGGTGCCAAGTGCACTTATCTAAGAGTTCAGCGGATAGGTTCAAACGGACGTAAGAGCACTTGGCACCATTTTCCCGTTCTGCCTGTCCACGCAGCTCCTGACCGCCTGGGCGTTCTATGCACCCATGTGGCGCACCATCGTATGCACCTGGTCTGCCATTGATACGCCGCTTGCCTTGATCGTCCAGAGCCCGACTGCGGGGCGTTCGTTCCCAGCCCGCCTAACGAGAATTTGTCCCTGACACCATACTTCGATACTTCGTGTCAGTGGTTGGAGAGGCTGCGAAGGTTTCCACCGGACGTGTTGGAGCAAGTGCAGGTACCGGGATGAATTCGTGGGGAAACCTCAGTACTTGGCATCGTTGTTGTAAGTTCCCGAAATTGTCCCTGGCGCCTTTATTTGGCAGCGGGGAGACGGGCGTTTATGGCTCTATTGACGGGGGCGGCGAAATGGTGACCCCTTATTTTGTTGAAATGTCTGCTTGATGGGGAAGCTTACGGTGACACCTTTTGTGGGAGATTTAATTACCCCCGTCCCCTTTAGGTCTCGTCATGAAGCTGAAGGCAGATGATCCCGCTTAAAGGGGACGGACGCAATCCATCCTATTCAATGATCTCTGCCCCCCTTTACCACCTTATATTGCCCTTCGCAGGTCAGGATTTAGTCCGTACCCTGCCTCTTTCATTGATCACCCTAGCTTGGCGCGGTCAAGCGCGAACTCAATTGAAAGGAGATCTCATGAGTAAGTCACCCGTACCTAATGCCCCAAGCAAGAACCCAGGCAAGCTTTCGGGCAGTGGTCGTGGCAACAATCCGCCACGTAAAGGTTCGCCATCGAAAGGCGGAGGTAAACGCTAACTTGATGCTCTCGGGCCGCTCATAGGAGTGATTCAGCTAAAGAGGACGGAGGCTATTAATTCTATTTAATTACCTCCGTCCCCTTTTACGAACCACATAGTGGTATGGATCATACCCACATAGCACTTTCATGCCCTTCGTGGTGAACTGGTCCACCTGCTCCAATGCTTTCGTGACCGGCTGTTTGGGTCCTTCATATTCGGCGTAGGCGACGAAATACACCCGCCCCTTGTACCTCACCAACCTGCCGTCGGCAGGGCCGGACGGGCTATACCGGGTGAAGGTCGTTTCCCCCGTGGTCATGCGCATCAGCTCGCGATTGGCAGCATCGCTCATGTCGACCTTGCCGCCGCCATCAAGGACGACGGGAAACGTTGCAGCTATGTGCGTTCCGCATTCCGCCCCGGTGTCCCACGCATAGGAAACCAGTCCAATCGGGATCGGATGGCCGTCGTTGCGCAGGTCCACGGGCTGTGTGGCCACCTGGAGTCCAAAACCTCCCCGTACGGATGGATCGTCGGGTCCTCGCGCAAAATGCAAGGCACTGGACGATTCGCTGTGCATCGATATGGGCGTTGCCTTGCCGTTTATTACCGCCCGGCACACCGGGTTGCGGGTATGCGATCGATACTCTGAACGTGGTAGGTAGACTCGTTGCACCGTGCAGATACGTTGCAACTTCCCATCCGGGCGCAACCTGTTCAGTGAGAATTTTGTGTCGTCGCCGCCGAAAAACCGCTCGATCAGGGGATGGCCAAGAATCGCTACCGGGGTCTGCGTATCGCCCCACCAGCGTTCATCCGTGGCGTGCGGCGCCGTGCTTGCCAAGGCCTTGCGACCCTTGACGGACCACAGTTGAACCCAGCTGGACGAACACGTGCCGCCTGAAATCATGCTCACTACGCGCACCGCACGGCCATCCAACCTTACCTGCGCCAGGTCGCCCCGCGAACCGTTGGAATCGTTGCCATTCCGTTGCGCCATGTGCGCCACCATGTCCGGCGTCGGCCAGGACGCCGGCGTCATCGAACTGGATGCCAATGCTGGCAATGCCTGTGCGCTGCCTTCACGGCTCGCGATCCGGGCAGCAGCCGTGCAGATCTGAGCAGGACTGTCCGCTGGACGCGGATGCTCCGGGCCCACCATGCTCAGACGTTTGTTGCTGACCCACCCAGCAGACACCAGCGCGCGGCCCTGATAGCGCACGAAACTGTAATCACCACATGATGCAATCGCCTCGATCCGATCGCCGGTCAGAAGATATGCCTGGGGCGATGCATATTGGGTCGCCATCCTTGCATGTGGGTAGACATCATGCAGGACCAGATGCTCGCCCGCCTGGCCGGTCACGCGCGCAGGTCGGCTGGTCCTGGCTTGAAGTAGCGTCGCGCCGTAGGCGCACTCCGGAACCGCCGCCCGACAGGCTGCGGCATGCATGACGATGACGATAAAAACCCATGAGGCCATGGCTGCACGAAGCATTGCGAATCCGTCCTTGTGAATGGAGCCATTCGGCTGCTGGCCATCAAACTGGCCTTGTCACGCATGTTACCTCCCGTGGAAGGCGGAAATGAGGCCCGCATGAGGCCGCTCAGTGACTGCTCCGTGAACACCGGAATTAAAAGTGTCAGGTTCATTTTAGCTCACAAAAAAATGAACCCGACCCTTTTTTCAGCTCTTAGCTCACAAAAAAATGAACCCGACCCTTTTTTCAGTGTATTGCTGTGCTCGATCTGAACGTTCAGAAATAAGGTTCTCCAAAAAAACGGTGCAAAAAACGGTGCCAGGTGCACTTTCAAGCAACTCTGGCGACCCGATTCAAACGACTGTAAGTGAACCTGGCACCGTTATTTAGCTACGTGGCACCGATCTCTCCGGCAATGGGGAGACGGGCGCTTATGGTTTTATTGACGGGGGCGGCGAAATGGTGACCCCTTATTTGTTTATGCTCTTATTTGTATTTGTATTTGTATTTGCATGTTTTGCTGGCCACTATTATTTATCGAAAGCGGGCCACGCCTTATATCATTGTCTATTTATTGGACCATAGTATGAAAGTAAAAAAATGAAACAACTCACGACAAAACTCGGCTTATATAAAAGTAAAACAATAGCACATAAATCAAATTTTATAGGTGTAAAAAATGACTTAATATACAAAATAAGCGCGGCCAACGAAATCAGCAAGAAAAACGTGGTCGCACCGGAGAACGCTGCTCCTAATAACCTAGATCTAATTTGATTCATGTTTGATTACTAGTTTGAGTGTTGTTTTCTGAAGAAGCTGGTAGCCACTGGCTCAATTAACCAATGAACAAATGGGGTCAGGTTAATTTTTGGCGTCTTTCGACGGAAACAAATGAACCTGACCCCTATTTTTGGTCGCCCGGGCCTGCGCAGGACAGGGACTGTCCTGGAAGGCGATCTTCCCCTGCGTCACGCACTTGTAGATCTGGGCGAACGCCGGCGGCGCGCGGCACGCAAGACACATGGCCGCAGCCAGGATCCATCCCGAAGAATATCGATGCGCGTTCTTGTGCATGCCTTGTCAAACATCCCTGAAAAGCTGGCGCAACCGTCCGCTGGCGGTCACCACTCATCCTAGCAAAATGGAGGAAAGGCGCTACTTTTGAAATGTCTGCTTGCCGGGAAAGCTTACGGTGACACCTTTTGTGGGAGATTTAATTACCCCGTCCCCTTTTACCCGTAAGGGGCTCTGACCCGGTTAGTTCAATTACGGAGAAATTGTCCCTGACACCATTTTTCCTCGTTAGTTGATTCTGATTTCTCCGCCTCAATCTCCATCGCCCGACAATACGATCCGGTAAATACCAAACGGCCCGTTTACGGAAGCGTAGACCCCCTTGCGCACCTTCTGCAGGAAGAACAGATAGGTCGTACCCACTCTGCAGCACAGCGGATCCAGTTCGGCCACCATGCCTTCGTACAGGACGACCACCCCGTTCCTTGCCGGGCCCTTGAGGACGGTCGCGATGCGGACCTGCGCACAACGGTCGCCGTGCAGGCACGGCTTGGCATCCAGGCTCGTGACCTTGCCGATGACGATCAGGTCGGACTGCGCTTTCTTGTGCGCAAAACTCAACTCCACGACCTGATTGGCACGTGCAGCGCCAACAAGCGACAAGGCGAACAAAATGATAGGAAAGCTCAATAGAACGCGTTGAAGTGGGTTACTCATAAGATTCTCTCGGGGAAATTCCGTGCGAGAACCGGGGACAGGCTTACTTGTTCAAATAAACTCAAACGACTGTAAGTGAACCTGAGCCAGTTTTGTAGTTAGTTTAAATTGTCCCTGACACCATTTTTGCTGACACCATTTTTGCATTGATTAGACGGGAAAGCCTAAGTTGACACCTTTTGTGGGAGATTTAATTACCCCGCCCCCTTTTACCTTGCATCTTATTCCATTCATCGAGCAATTGAGCAATAACAGGCTTCGCTTCATCAAGCATATCTTGGCGACCAAAGCTACTTTCTAATGCAATCAATCCGCGCTCAAGCGATGGAGCAAGTTCCACGCTAGCTCGAAGTAGGCTAAATCCAGAACTTTCTAATGAAGAGAGTAACAATAATGAAGGCCCCTGTACCCCATTTTCCAATATTGAATGAAACAAGTTTTTGCTAAGATTTAGCTTCTTTGCAATCTTGTTACCATACTTGCGTCCTGCGCCGAGACCGGACGATCGCCAATTAAATGCAAAATAGCCAAGCCATGTGAACAAAAATAAACTTATAATCAATTCAATATATTTAATCATGTGTGCTTCCTCCAAAAGCCGTGCACCTATGAGCTGCTAAATCGGGACGGGTTAGTTAACCCGCCTTAATTTACTTTTACTGCCAGCACCGTTAGATTTTCAAATAGATGAATCCGAACCCTTGTTCTGCATATTACAAAAATAAATGAAACACCCCTTATTTTGCCTGCCGCCCTTCCGCACTCTCTACAGTGCCCGCTCCGGGGCCAGGACAAGTCACCTTGCTGGCTTGTGATAACCAAATGGGCAGGTCCATTTTTGTTCGCTAGAAAATGAACCTGAAAACTCATGTCGCCGCCCCCTGCGCTTGGCGGTACGTTGGAACTACCACGGTTTCAACGTCGCCCAGCGACAGGAGGCAGCCATGTCACTTTACGCAGGGATCGACCTGCATTCCAACAACAGCGTGCTGGCGGTGATGGACGAAGGCGGCAAGCCTTTGCTGCAATGCCGCCGTCCCAATGAGCTTTCACGCATCCTGGCGGACTTCGAGCCGTACCGTTCCGAACTGGCCAGCGTGGCCGTCGAATCGACCTACAACTGGTACTGGCTGGTCGACGGCCTGATGGAACACGGCTACGACGTACGCCTGGTGCACACCACGGCGGTGCCGCAATACGACGGCCTCAAGCACGGCAACGACGACACCGATGCCCTGCACCTGGCGCAACTGTTGCGGCTGGGGTTGCTGCCCGAAGGCTACATCTATCCGCGCGAGCAACGTGCTACCCGTGACCTGCTGCGCCGGCGTTTCATGCTGGTGCGCCAGGCGGTGCAACTGATGCTGGCGATCCAGTCCAGCTTCAGCCGAAGCACCGGTAAGCGGCTGTCGGCCAATGCGCTGCGCCGCATCGCACCGGAGGAACTGGAAGCCCTGTTTCCGGACGTGAGCACGCGCTACGGCGTGCTGCTGCAGTACAAGCTGTGGCTGACGCTGCAGGAGCAGATCACAAAGCTTGAGCAGTGGGTGCGCAAGGACCTGGCCTGTCCCGCCGATCTGGCACGCCTGCGCAGCGTGCCAGGCATCGGTCCGATCCTGGGCATGACCATCGCGCTGGAGACCGGGCCCATCGAGCGCTTTGCCTCGGTGGGCGATTACGCCTCGTACTGCCGCATGGTCGAGAGCGTGCGCCTGTCCAACGGCAAGAAGAAAGGCCACGGCAACCGCAAGAGCGGCAATCGCTACTTGTGCTGGGCCTACATGGAGGCCGCCAACTTCGCGACCCGCTTCAATCCGCAGGTACGAAGCTGGTACGACCGCAAAAAGGCAAAGAAACATCGGGTGGTGGCCATCAAGGCCGTGGCGCACAAGCTGGCGCGGGCGTGCTACCACCTACTCAGGGACGGCACCGAGTTTGACCCGAAGCGCGCCTTCGGATGATCGTGCCGGCGGTCGCAGACCGGGACAGGGGTTTGGCTTCGAGCCAGTGCATCTGAATGATCGCGACCGCCGGCCACCACGTAGCAGGCAGGACCGCACGCGGACCGAGCCACGAAGGGTTGGGACGAAGGAGCCCGTGATTCTGTGCAGCGCGAGCGCGCACCTGGACGGAACCCGCGTTGACCGATGAGTGTTTGGTTGAAAACCAGAACGGTGACTGGCGCGATCCTCGCGCCGAGAGGAAACGCAGCGGAAGTCGGGCCGATGGCTACGTGGCACCGATCTCCCCGACAATGGGGAGACGGGCGCTTATGGTTCTATTGACGGGGGCGGCGAAATGGTGACCCCTTATTTTCGCTTATGGGATATTTAATTACCCCCGTCCCCTTATACGGCCGAAACGGGCGCAAGTGAACCTGACCCCGTTTTTGCTTACCCCTACATTCTTACAATAAGGGGCTCTGACCCTGTTATTGCTCTTTTCGGAGTCACCTTTTATGCGCATCATCAACCTAAAACCTCTTCTATCAGATCGAAAATTTGATTAAATCTAGCAAAATCATCTGCATCCCCATGCTCACAGAGCCAATTACACATATTTCCCTTTTCGTCTTTATTAATCAACTTTGAAGAAGGTTCTCTAACCTCTTCACCTCTTTTTCGCTTAACGGTAGCCGCTACAACATCAATGAATTGCGGATTTTCATCTTCGACTTTATTAATTGTGTTTTCAGAGAACAAATTTTCAATTCCGATAGAAATAGGGTTTTCCTCTATCGTAGGCAAAACTTTTTTATAAACCATATTTTTTTGAGAATTCTGTTTATTAGTATCGCAGTCATATAGTAGTATGATTTTATTAGGAACCACTTCCGATATTGCGTTGTTATAACTTTTCCATATTTTATCTAAGTTCCCGTATCCGGAGCCATCTTTCAACTGCACGAGATCCAACACATCCTGTTTTCCAAGAACGGCTGCTGCTTTAACAAAATATCGAATATCGTAATCACCCTCAACGAACACTATAGGTTTTGCAATTCTATGTATCTCACCAATTATCTCTTCTCTATATTTTGCGGTCGCCTTAAATGATTCATATGCAGTAATAAATTCTGAGAAATCACTCGCCGCTACCTTTCCACCATTAGGCATATTTATTATTTCAAACCCATCTTCACCAAACTCTTGCTCCATACCCAGAAGAAATAGTGGTGCATGCGAAGTGACTATAAATTGAACATTTGGGAACATCTTAATAAGTTTAGGTAAGACTTCTTTCTGATGATGCGCATGAAGGTGTGCATCAATTTCATCTATTATTACAATACCCTTTATATCTGCCAAGTTGGTTAGCTCGCCTTCTGATAGATCATAGTCTCTTATAATAGATAGAAACAGATTAATTAGTTGAACTTCACCTGTAGATAACTGAAACAGATTTGGGACCCAAATTTGTTCATCTCGCATTACTGATATTTGCCTGTTTTGCCTGGTTCCAGCTCCAAGCCTTATATCTCCTTCTACATTTAGAATCACACGTATCACACCCAAAACCGATTCATATATATTAGCGCTCTGGCCGTTATAACCTGCAAAAACTTGAATCAAGGGGAGGTTTTGAATCCCTGGCACCGGTAACCGCATCTGACGTATTTGAATGTCAAAAGCCTGCCTATCAAAAATAAGGTCAAGCAACCAATTAATATTGTTTTTAAGTGGCGACGTACAGATGATATCTCGATTTGAGTAGCCAGAAATCCTTTTTAGTTCTGTATAGCTCGCTTTCGATTTTAGATTTAACAGATTCAACCATGCAGGCTCTTCAAACCTGTTAACAGGAAAATATAAACAACATTGCTTTTTAAATATTTCTTTTGTGCTTACTGAATTTCGATTTAAGGTTGAAATAAAGTGCGAGTATTCCGCACCTGGGATTTGGTTCCATTCTTGCCTAGGGGCTGTATATCCTAAATTTTCTTCGAATTCTTCTCTTGTGTAGGCGAGTTGCCATTCTTGGACTTTTTCTCCAGATTCAAACTCAACACTTGAAAATGAGTATGCTTCTCCAGACTTTATGTAAGTTGGACTCCTGTATTTAAATACTTTTCCTTTTTCAATCTCAACATCTTCATAAATCTCTTGCTTCCCGACAATAAGTGTATTTACGAGGTGTGCTAGAAGTATACTTTTCCCGGACCCATTTTCTCCTACAACAATTAAAGGCCTTGGAGAATTTTCAGCTATAGGAAAGTCTATAGATAATCTTAATATCGGCCCGACATTATCGATTTCAATTTTTTTAAATAGCATAATTATCCACCACTTCCCTATAAATAACGTGGTCAGGTTCACTTTTCCACGACTGTGAAGCTTTCCCCTTCCTTTACTCTGGCAGCGGAAACACAAAGGGCGACCCAATGGCCGCCCTTTGTCTTATCCCACAAGCATCTCACCTCACCCGCACTTGAATACCCACAATTCAAGACAAGTCTGACAGTTATCCATCAAGCACCAACGCCTTCGTATTGCACTTCCCACAAAGACTCGCATTGGCAGGAAACCCACCCGCCGCCTCGGCCTCCGGCAGCTCCGGATCGGTATCCTCCGCCGTCTTCTGCCCACGACTCATAGGCCGCCCGCTTCTCCTCCATCAACGCCCGCTGACTCGCGCTGATCTCCGGATCATGGATCATCCCGATGGTCTTCAAATGCTGCTCCACCACCGTGCCGATCTCGGCCACGATGGACGGCATGTACACGCCACCGGCCTTGAAGTACCCACCGCGCGGATCGAACACGGCCTTCATCTCCTCCACCAGGAAGGTGACGTCGCCGCCCTTGCGGAACACCGCGGACATGATGCGGGTCAGGGCCACGATCCACTGGAAGTGGTCCATGTTCTTGGAGTTGATGAAGATCTCGAACGGGCGCTGCTGCTCGTGTTCGGTGCCCTTGTTGAGCACGATGTCGTTGATGGTCACGTACAGCGCGTGCTCGAACAGCGGCGACTTGATCTTGTAGGTGGAGCCGACCAGGGTTTCCGGGCGCTCCACGCTCTCGTGCATCTGGATGACTTCGGCGGCGGGCTTGCGCGGCCTTGGCCTTGGGTTCAGCCGGCGCGGTCTCGACCTTCTCGTCGGCTTTCAGGACCTGGTAGCCCTTGATCTTGCTCTGGATCTTGATGCTCATTTCGTCGATCTCCTCACGCCCCTGCCGGGAAAGATGGCCCGCCCCGGCGCGCGGCCGAAGCGGGTTTTCAGTGTCCGCGGCCCGGCATGGCGGCCGCGGTGGCAGTGGGCTCGGTACCGCCCGTGGCGGCTGTCCCGGCGTCGGGTACGTGCCCGGCGCCTCGTTGTCGGCAGTCTTGCCGCTGCCTCGGCTTCCCCCGGCGTGGCCGGTCGTGCACGCGCGCCCTTCAGGGGGACGCGCGCTGGTGCATGATGTTCAGAACTTGCCGTAATAGCCTTCCTTCAGGGCATCGAACAGGTTGGCGGCGGTGTGGGTCTCGCCGTCGTATTCGATCTCCTCGTTGCCCTTGGCCTCGACCACGCTGCCGTCTTCCAGTTCGAAGCGGTAGGTGGTGTTGGCCAGGTCCGACTCCTTGACCAGCACGCCCTGGAAGGCGGCCGGGTTGAAGCGGAACGTGGTGCAGCCCTTCAGGCCCTGCTTGTAGGCGTAGAAGTAGATGTCCTTGAAGTCCTCGTACGGGTACTCCGTGGGCACGTTGGCGGTCTTGGAGATGGACGAGTCCACCCACTTCTGCGCCGCCGCCTGCATGTCCACGTGCTCGGTCGGACGGATGTCGTCGGCGGCCACGAAGTAGTCCGGCAGCTTGGCCTTGGCCTCGTCCGAGTACGGCATGGCGTCGGCATTGATCAGCGCGCGGTAGGCCAGCAGCTCGAAGGAGAACACCGACACCTTCTCCTTGGACTTGCGGCCCTCGCGGATGACGTTGCGCGAGTAGTGGTGCGCGAAGCTGGGCTCGATGCCGTTGCTGACGTTGTTGGCCAGGCTCAGCGAAATGGTGCCGGTGGGCGCGATCGAGGTGTGGTGGGTGAAGCGCGCGCCGGACTCGGCGAGCTTGCCCACCAGCTCGGGCGCCACTTCGGCCATGCGCTGCATGTAGCGGCTGTATTTGGCATGCAGCACGGAGCCGCGGATGGTGTCGCCGGTCTTGTAGCCGTCCTTTTTCATCTCCGGACGCTTGCGCAGCATCTCGGCGGTGACGGTGTAGTCGGCGGTGAGCACCGGCGCGGCGCCCTTCTCCTGGGCCAGTTCCAGCGCCACTTCCCAGCCAGCCACGGCCATCTCGCGCGCCACGCGCTCGGTGAACTCGGCCGCCTGCTCGCTGCCGTAGCGCTGCTTGAGCATGGTCAGCGTCGAGCCCAGGCCCAGAAAGCCCATGCCGTGACGGCGCTTGTTCATGATCTCGTTGCGCTGCTGGGCCAGCGGCAGGCCGTTGATCTCGACCACGTTGTCCAGCATGCGGGTGAAGATCTTGACCACCTCGCGGTACTGGTCCCAGTCAAAGCGTGCCTTGGGGCCGAACGCATCGCGCACGAACATGGTCAGGTTGACCGAGCCCAGCAGGCACGAGCCGTACGGCGGCAGCGGCTGTTCGCCGCAGGGATTGGTCGCGCGGATGTGCTCGCACCACCAGTTGTTGTTCATCTCGTTGACGCGGTCGATCAGGATGAAGCCCGGCTCGGCGTAGTCATAGGTGGACACCATGATCATGTCCCACAGGTGACGCGCCTTGACGTGGCCGTAGATCTTGCACGCCACCAGGCCGTCCTCGCGGTCGACGTAGTCGGCGTGGGTGGGCCATTCGCGCCACAGCACCTGCGACTCGTCGTTCAGGTCGACCTCGTCCTGCTCCTTCACGTGCACCGGGAACACCAGCGGCCAGTCGGCGTCGGCCTCCACGGCCTGCATGAAGTCGTCGGTGATCAGCAGCGACAGGTTGAACTGGCGCAGGCGGCCGTCCTCGCGCTTGGCGCGGATGAATTCGCGCACGTCCGGATGGCGCACGTCGAAGGTGCCCATTTGCGCGCCGCGACGACCGCCGGCCGAGGACACCGTGAAGCACATCTTGTCGTAGATATCCATGAACGACAGCGGGCCGGACGTGTAGGCGCCGGCGCCGGACACGTACGCGCCGCGCGGGCGCAGCGTGGAGAACTCGTAGCCGATGCCGCAGCCGGCCTTCAGCGTCAGGCCCGCCTCGTGCACCTTGTCCAGGATGTCGTCCATGGAGTCGGTGATGGTGCCCGACACGGTGCAGTTGATGGTCGAGGTCTTGGGCTTGTGCGCCTGCGCGCCGGCGTTGGAGGTGATGCGCCCGGCCGGGATCGCGCCGTGGCGCAGCGCCCACAGGAACTTCTCGTACCAGTGTTTTTTCAGCTCGTCGGTGGTCTCGACGTCGGCCAGCGCACGGGCCACGCGCTTCCAGGTGTCGTCCACGACGATATCGACCGGCTCGCCAGTCTTGGTCTTGAGGCGGTACTTCTTGTCCCAGATATCCTGCGAGGCCGGCTGCAGGGGGATGGCGGTGACTTCGCTCTTGATTTCCGTCTTGCGTGCCGTGCTCATCGGACAGACACCCCCCCGGCCATGTGCTTCAGATCATGCATGGTTTCGACCTTTTCCTTGCGTGCCGGCTGCTTGAGGACCGGCGGCGAAACGACATCGGTGCGCACGCGGCGGCGAGCGCATCGAGGAAAGTTTTTAGATTTCGCGGCGATACCAGTGAGTCACGCATGCCCTCCCCTTGGGCGTCGGCCCCGAGCGCGCTTCCCTGTCTGGCGGACTCGTGTTCATGGACACAAGATGTTGTGATCGCTTGCGAGAGACAACACTAACCCTGCTACGCGTGCTTGTAAAGCATCACTTTTGGCCGACCTCCGGGAAGCCCGCGCCAAGCGCCTGAACCGGCTCGAAACCGGCCCTGTGCGGGAGTTTGCAGGGGGTCGACCGGGTACGCTTGGGAAACTCCGGGGCGGCCCCTGCAGTCATAGGTGCGTGCCCCCGCACACCCTGTCCGAACCGCAAGGAGATGATCATGACCGAGGCCGTGCCGGCTCGTCGCCTTTCCCTGGTATGCGCCCTGCTGCTGGGCGCGCTGTCGCTGGCCGGGCTGGGCCTGCCCGGCGCCGCGCGCGCCACGCTGCCGGCGGTGGTGAACGGCCGCCCGGTGCCGTCGCTGGCTCCGATGCTCAAGCAGGTCACCCCGGCGGTGGTCAACATCTCCTCCAAGACCCTGGTGCGCGAGCGCAGCCCGTTCTTCAACGACCCGGTGCTGCGCCAGTTCTTCGGCAGCCCGCCGCCGCGCGAGCGGGTCGAGCAGAGCCTGGGCTCGGGCGTGATCGTGGACGCGGCCAAGGGCTACGTGCTGACCAACAACCACGTGATCGCCGGCGCCGACGACATCACCGTCACGCTCAAGGACGGACGCGACTTCAAGGCCAAGCTGGTCGGCGCCGACCCGGACACCGACATCGCGCTGCTGAAGATCCCGGCACACAACCTGCACCAGCTGCCGCTGGCCGACTCGTCCAGGACCCAGGTGGGCGATTTCGTGGTCGCGGTGGGCGATCCGTTCGGGCTGGGCCAGACGGTGACCTCGGGCATCGTCTCGGCACTGGGCCGGACCGGCCTGGGCCATACCTACCAGAACTTCATCCAGACCGACGCCTCGATCAACCCGGGCAATTCGGGCGGCGCACTGGTCAACCTCAACGGCCAGCTGATCGGCATCAATTCGATGATCTACTCGCCCTCGGGCGCCAGCGCCGGCATCGGCTTCGCGATCCCCGCCAACCTGGTGCACGAGGTCATGCAGCAGCTGCTCACGTACGGCAAGGTGCGGCGCGGCAGCCTGGGCCTGTCGGTACAGTCGATGGACGCGCACATGGCCGACGCGATGGGCCTCAAGCAGCCGCGCGGCGCGGTGGTGACGCACGTCACGCCCGGTTCGCCGTCCGAGCGCGCCGGGGTGCAGGCCGGCGACGTGCTGCTGGACATCAACGGCCACCCGGTGCACGGCCAGCACGGCCTGGACAACCGCGAGGGCCTGCTGCCGGTGGGCAGCAAGGTGGACCTGAAGCTGCTGCGCGACGGCCGCACGGTGGACGTGCACACGCGCATCGAGCCCGAACAGGTCGCGCATGCCGACGGCGCCGACATCGATCCGCGCCTGTCCGGTGCCGGCCTCAGCGGCCTGACCCGCAACCTGCGCCACCAGGGCCTGTACGGGGCCCAGGTCAGCCACCTCGCGCCGAACAGCCGCGCCGCCGCCAGCGGACTGGAGAAAGGCGACGTGATCATCGCCGTCAATCGCCAGCGGATCACCACGCTGGGCCAGCTGCGCCAGCTGCTGGCACGGTTCCACCCCGACCGGCTGATCCTGACCGTGGTCCACGGCAACCACCTGCGTTTTGTGATGCTGCGCTGAAAACCGGGCCTGAGCGGCCGGCAAACACCGGGATCGTGACCAGCTAGACATGCCCGAGTCAGCCGCAGCGCGCATAATGGTCGCCCCGCTCATCTGCAAGTGTCCGTATCGCATGAAGTTTCGAGGCCACCTGATCCTGTTCCTGGCGCTGCTGACCGGCAGCGCCGGCGCCGTGGCCGGCGGCGCCCCGCTGACCTGGCGCGGCGACATCGCCACCGCGCGCGGTTTCGTCGACGCCATGGCCCGGGCCTTCCGGCACAGCGGGCATGCGCACGTGGCGCTGCAACCGTTCAACACCATCTCGGCGCTGGACCAGCTCAGCCGCGGCCAGGTCGACATCGCCGGCAGCGCGCGCGGGCGTTCGCCACGACGCGCGATCGAGCAGTCGCTGACCTTCACGCCGGTGGCGTGGGACGCGCTGGTCATCGTCACCAGCCGCCACAACCCGCTGCGCTCGATCACCCTCAAGCAGCTGCACGACATCTACTACGGCAAGATCCACAACTGGCGCCAGGTCGGCGGGCGCAACGAGCCGATCCACGTGTACGCGGTGGCCAGCCCTACCGACGGCATCGAGTACAGCCTGCGCAAGCTGCTGTTCGGGCGCGGCAACCAGCCGGTCGCCGCGCCACGCCTGTACATCAACGTGCGCAGCCTGGAACAGGGCGTGGCGCTGGACCCGGACGGCATGGGCGTGAGCACCCTGTCGGGCGTGATCGGCAACCCGAAGCTGAAGATGCTGGCCATCGACGGCGTGCGCCCGAGCCTGGCCAACGTGGCCGACGGCCATTACCCGCTGTACACGCCGCTGTACCTGGTCACCCGCCAGGACGAGCACAACGCCAGCGCCACCGCCTTCGTCGACTTCGCCACCAGCGCCGCCGGCCAGCGCGTGCTGCGCCGCCACCACCTGCTGCCCTACGCCGACGGCACCGTGCTGGCCAACAACCAGGCCGACCGCGAACAGCAGATCGCCAGCGCCGTGGGCCGCATGACCAACAACGGCCCCACCGCCGCCCCGGGCGCCAGTTACAGCGAGGGCGCCTCGCGGGCACCGACCTCGCACCGCACCCGCGACGCACGCGATCGCATGCTCGACAAGCGCGACGCGCAGGAGCGCCACCGCAAGGCCGCGCAGCGCTCACGCGCCATGAACGACGGCGCCTCCGGCGGCGGTCAGGGCTAACCCCATCCCCGGTGGACCGGCTGCGCACGCCGCAGCCGGTCATGCGCCCGCTCCGGCGGGCGTTTTTTTTGCGCTCGTGCAGCACGCTGCGCGGTGCATCCCAGGTGTGACCGCAGGGAATGCCCAGGGTGCGCTGCGCTTGTCCGGGCTACCGTGGTGGACGGGTACCGTTATGCTTGGGGCCTGATTGAGCTGCCAGACACGCACGAGGAACCCATCCATGAGCGGACTGATCGAATACCGGGGACGCGGCGCGGTGACGCCGGTCGAGGCCGTCGACGCCAAACACTACGCCGCCTGCAAGCGCCGCCTGGGGGCGGCCGCCAAGCGCTGGCTGGACGCCTCCGGATTCGAGCCCGCCCCCGGGCGCATGGCGCTGCTGCCCGACGACAGGCAGGGGCTGGCGCGGGTACTGGTCGGGGTCGACCCGGCACAGCCGCTCACGGCGTTGGCCGCGCTGCCGCAGTCCCTGCCGCCCGGTCGCTACCGCCTCGACGAGGCCGGCGTGGCCATGGACACGTCCCTGGCCGCGCTGGGCTGGGCGCTGGGCGCGTACCGCTTCGAACGCTATCGCAAGAACGACCGCACGCCCGCGCAGCTGGTGCTCACGCGCGCCGAACTGGCCGCGCTCAAGCCGCAGGTGGACGCGGTCGGCCTGGTACGCGACCTGGTCACCACGCCGACCGAGGACATGGGCCCGGCCGAGATCGCCCAGGCCATCCGCAGCCTGGCGCGCAAGCACCACGGCCGGGTGCGCGAGTGGGTCGGCGAGGACCTGCTCAAGGACAACTTCCCCACCATCCACGCCGTCGGCCGCGCCAGCCACCGCCCGCCGCGCCTGGTGCAGATGACCTGGGGCAAGGCGTCCGACCCGAAGCTGGTGCTCATCGGCAAGGGCGTGTGCTTCGACACCGGCGGCCTGGACATCAAGCCGTCGGCCGGCATGCGCTGGATGAAGAAAGACATGGGCGGCTCGGCGCATGCCATCGCCCTGGCCTCGCTGGTGATGGCGGCCAAGCTGCCGGTGCGCCTGACGCTGCTGGTGCCGACCGTGGAAAATGCCGTTTCGGGCAATGCCATCCGCCCCGGCGACGTGGTGCGCACCCGCGCCGGACACACGGTGGAGATCGACAACACCGACGCCGAGGGCCGGCTGATCCTGTGCGACGCGCTGGCCTATGCCGGCGAGCAGGACCCGGACCTGATCGTCGACTTCGCCACCCTGACCGGCGCCGCGCGCGTGGCGCTGGGTCCGGACCTGCCGGCGCTGTTCGCCAACCGCGAACCGCTGGCACTGGGCGTGCTGCAGGCCGCCGACGCGGTGCACGACCCGCTGTGGCGGCTGCCGCTGTGGCGTCCGTACCGCTCCATGCTGGCCTCCCACGTGGCCGACTTCGCCAATGCCGGCGGTCGCCACGCCGGCGCGGTCACCGCCGCGCTGTACCTGGAGCGCTTCGTGCCCGAGGCCACGCCGTGGATGCACGTGGACGTGTACGCCTGGAACGACACCTCGCGCCCGGGCCGTCCGGCCGGCGGCGAGGCGCAGGGCCTGCGCGCGTTCTATGCGTTCCTGGAGAAGAAGTACGGCACGCGCCGGCGGGCGCCGCGCAAGACCGCCGCGCGCCGCCGCAAGAGCTGACGCGACGGGCCAGTCACGCGCCGGGTTCGTCCCCGGGGTCGTCTGCGGTCGCCTGCCAGGTCCCGCGATGGCGCTTTTGCGCGTATAGCCGGGCATCGGCCACGTCCATCAGCGCCTGCACGCTGTCGCCGTCGCGCGGCAGCGTGGCCACGCCGATACTGAGACCGGGGCGCACGTCCTCGCGTCGTGACACCTCCAGCACCGCGGCATGGATGCGCTGCGCGATCGCCACGGCGTCGTCGTGGCCGGTCTCCGGCAGCACGGCGATGAACTCGTCGCCGCCGTAACGGCCCAGGTGGTCCGGCTCGCGCAGCATGCTGCGCAGGGTGCTGGCAATCCACTCCAGGGCGCGGTCGCCGGTGCTGTGCCCGTAGTGGTCGTTGATCATCTTGAAGCGGTCCAGGTCCATCGCGAAGATGCTGAGCGGTCGCCCCAGCGCGCGATGGCGCTCCAGTTCCGAATGCAGGCAGCCCATGATGCCGCGCCGGTTCAGCACGCCGGTCAGGGCGTCGCGCGTGGCTTCGGTCTGCAGGCTTTCGCGGGTGGCCTCCCAGTAGTCGTGCATGCGGTTGAAGCACTCGCCCAGCACGGCCAGTTCGTCATGCCCGCGGACCTCCACGCGCACGCCGGTCTCGCCGTCCTGCACCTGCCGTGCGGCCCGAGCCAGTTCTCGCACCGGACGCAGCAGCGAGCGCAGGAACAGCGTCGCCAGCAGCGCCGCGGTCGCCAGCGTGACCAGCCAGCTCCACAACAACCAGTGCAGCTGGCCCGTGCGTTCGGCGGCGGCACGCCGGTAGCGCGCGCGCAACACCTCGGACAGGTGGACCCGCGCCCGGCTGACGTCGGCGATGGCACCCTCCAGATCCTTGCGCACGCGCGCATCCGTCTTCGGATCCAGGACTCGGCGGGCATGCACCTGCTCGACCAGGCGGCGTACCGAGGGCCGGGCCTGCAGCCAGTCTCGGTGTGCCTCGTCCAGCACGTTGCGCGGGATGTCCCGGGCGTCGGCACCCACTTCGATATGCGAGAAACTGCGATCCACGTTGTTCGTCAGATGGGCGAAATCGGGCACCTTGTCGCTCGATTCGGCCAGCATCTCGTCGACCAGCGCCTGCTGAAGGTAGTACTCCAGCGTGGTCAGCGGGATCAGCGCGTGCACCGATTCCTCGACCGTGTCGCGGAAGGCGGTTTCCTGCTCGTTGAGCACCACCATGCTGACGGTGCTGAGCACCGCCAGCGGCAGCAGCAGGATCAGCAGGATGGCCAGCATGCGCTGGCGCAGCGTGAACCGTCGCAACAGGACTTCGAACCGTTCCCCCATTCCTTCCCCCTCAACCACCGTTGCCCGGACGGATGTCCCCATGAAATCTGCGACCATCCTAGCGCGTCGCGGGATACGAACTGTGCGAACATGAACACCCTCCGCGGACCGCACAGGACACGCGCTCCTGCGCTCGTCCGCAGGGCCCGGACGGCCGCGCTTGCTATCGACAGGGAGGTTTCGAAGATGTATCGCAAGGTGTTTCCGTGGGCGCTGCTGATCGTGGCGTCGGTCGCCTGGGCGGTGGCCGTGTCCGCCGCCGACCAGACGCGTTCGACCGGCCTGCCGAAGTTCACCGCCGACGGCCGTCTGGTGCCACCCGCCGGCTACGACCACTGGGTCTTCCTGACCTCGGACCTGGGCATGAGCTACCACGAGCACGCCACCGAACCGGGCCAGCCGCCGTTCTCCAACGTGTTCGCCGACCCGACGGCCTGGCGTGTCTTCCGGAAAACCGGCACCTGGCCCGAGCACACCCAGCTGATCAAGGAATTCCGCGCCTCGGCCACGCGCGGATCGATCAACCACCACGGGTTCTTCCAGCACGGTGCGCCGGTGTCGGTGCTGGTGCACGTCAAGGACAGCACGCGCTTCAAGGGCGGCTGGGGCTTTTTCGTGTTCAACGGCAGCGGGCCGCGCAAGCCCGCGCGCAGGCTGCCGACCTCGGCCGCGTGCTACAGCTGCCATCGCGCGCATGGCGCGGTCGACAGCACCTTCGTGCAGTTCTACCCGGGCCTGCTGCCGGTCGCCCGCCGCGACGGCACGCTTTCCGCCAGCTTCCGCAAGGACCTGGCCGTCAGGAAAAACCTTCCCAACTGACGGACCGGCCATACCCCTTGCCGTATCCGTCCGTACTGGCAAGAATGGACGGATGCACCGTGAACACCGCATGACCCGCCGGGGCGGACGCCGATGGATCGGCCTGTTGTCCGTGGTGTTGTGCGCGCTGGCCCCGGCGATCCCGCTGCGCGCGGCCCGGCCGGGCATCGTGCAGCCGCCGCTGGGCACCGACGCCATGCGCCGCCTGGCGGTGGACCAGCCGAAGGCGATGATCGACCGGGCCCATGCGCGCCTGAAAGAGGGCGTCGGCAAGCTGACTCCGGCCGCCGAGCGCGGCCTGCTGTGGTGGATGGGCTCGGCGGCGCTCAACCTCAGCGACGATGCCACCCTGACCGAGGCCGTGCTGCGCCTGGACGGGCTTCATCATGTGCGCCACGACGCGCTGGCCGGCGCGGCCGCGGACTACCTGCGCGCCTTCCACGAGATCCTCAACGGCAACGCCAACGGCCTGGCCACGGCCCTGCGCGCGGCCAGCCCTGGTGCAGGGCCGCACCGACCCGCGCGTGCAGGCCTGGTCGGACTACGAACTGTGCGATGCCTACACCCAGGTCGGCGAACCGGCGAAGGCGCAGCCGATCTGCCGCAAGGCCGAGCGCCATGCGCGCGCGGTGGGCGACGACTGGGAACGCGCCGACGACGAGAACGACCGGGCCTGGAACGACTCTGCGCTGCACAGGTACCCGCAGGCCATCGCCCTGTACAAGCGCTCGCGCGCGCGCTTCGCGGCGATCGGCGCACACCAGGTCGCGGCCCAGGTCGGCGACAACCTTGCGCACACCCTGATCCTGGTCGGCCATCCGCGCCAGGCGCTGAAGCTCTCGCGCGCCTCGCTGGTGCACGAACAGGCGGCCGGTCGCGAGAGCGACGCACTGCTCTCGCGCGCCAACATCGCCCACGCCTACGCCGCGCTGCACCAACCGCGTCGCGCCGAGCAGGTCATGCGCGCGGCCATCGCACGATGCGCGCACGAGCAGCAACCACGGCCTGCTTCCGCAGTTCTACGCCGCCGACAGCCGCTACGCCGAGGCCGCCGGCGACATGCAGCGCGCGCTGGCCAGCGCGCGCCAGGTCGGCCAGTTGCTGGGCCACCAGCGCCAACCCAGCCTGCTGGCCACCGAGAAGATCCTCAAGGACCGCTACGAGGCGCGCGAGCGCGAGTTGCGCATTCGCAACCTGGAACGCGAGAACCGGGTCAAGGCCATGCAGCTGCAGGTGGCCAAGGCGCACGGCCTGCAGGAAGCCGATGCGCGCCGGCGCGAGCAACTGTGGAACGTGGTGGTCATGGTCCTGGTGGCGTCCCTGCTGGTCATCGTGTGGTTGCTGTACCTGCTGCTGCGCGCCCAGCGGCGACACGCCCATGCCCTGCGCCTGCTGTCCCTGTACGACCCACTGACCGGCGTGGAGAACCGCCGCGCCTTCATGCAGGCGGCCGGTCTGCGTGTCGATGCCATGCAGAAGGGCCACGGCCGCCACGACGCCCTGCTGCTGATCGACCTGGACCACTTCAAGCACGTCAACGACAGCGACGGGCACCCGGCCGGTGACCGCGTGCTGGTGCGTCTGGTGCGGGAAATCGAACTTGCCGCCGGCGACGCCGGCAAGCTGTCGCGGCTGGGCGGCGAGGAATTCGCCCTGCTGTGTCCCGGCATGGACGCCGTCGATGCCCGTGCTCTGGGTGAGGAGATCTGCCGGCGCGTCGCCGTCATGCCGCTGCCGCTGGCGGACGACTCGACGATCGAGCGCATCACCGTCAGCATCGGCGTGGCGATCCTTAACGGCAAGGACTGCAACGACATCGAGTCGTGGCTGCGCGCGGCCGACCGCGCCCTGTACGAAGCCAAGGATGCAGGCCGCAACGGCGTGGTCGTGGCACACTGACGCCGTTCTGCATGCCGGGAGGATACCCGCGATGTACGGCAAATGGTTCGCCCCCCTGATGGTCCTGCCGCTGGCGCTCGCGCACGTGTGGCTGTTCGCCCTGGCCTGGTCGGCACCGGGTCGATGGATCGGCGCCTACGCGCTGGGCCTGTTCGGTTCCTCGATCACGGCCGACGTGTGCGCGTCGCTGGCCTGCGCCCTGCTGACGTCGCTGCCGCTGGCCTTCCTGGCCGGCCTGGCCGGCGGTCCGGTCGGGCGTCGGCTGGCGATCATCGCCTTTCCGCTGGCCTGGATCCTGTACGCATTGCTGCGGGTGCCGTTGCCCCCGCATGACTGGCGCGCGCTGGCGCAGCCGCTGGTCATCCAGATCATCTTCATCGGCCTGCTGACGGTCGAGGGCACGGTACCGGGCGCGCGGCTGTACCTGCGCCTGGCGCGTTCACGCACGCCTGCGCACTAGCCCTTCATCCCGGAGCATGGATCGGCCCGTTACACTTGGGGATCGCCACCGCCGGCACGGCGCATACGTACCACCAAGGAATCCTGCATGAGCGAACCCGAGCACGCCCCCGACGCACCGACCCCGACCCGCCACGCCCATGCCGCGCACGCCCACCCGCCGGTGCGCATCCTGTGGTGGCTCTATTTCGCCCTGATCGTACTGTTCTGGCTGTTGTCCGTGTTCAGCGTGAACAGCCTGCCGGATGCACTGCAGACGGCCTTCTGGGCCATGGGGCTGGTCGGCCTGTGGGGCTACCTGCGCCACCTGGCCATCGGACGGCGGCCGTTGTGGTCGGGCTACCTGGCCCTGTTCGCGATCTGGATCCCGGCCAACATCGTCCTGCGCTTTGTCCAGGCGCCGCCGTCGGGCTGGCTGGCACCGCTGATTGCCGCACTCGGGATCGTGCTGCTGTTCGGTCCGATGGCCTGGGCACTGTGGCGCTACGCGTTGCGCTGCCCGAGCATCTGGCGCAGGTCCCGCTGAGCCCGCTTCCACAGGCGATGCGCGCCCGGGCGATGCTCGGGGTGACGGTACTCGGACACGAACAGCACGCCCACCGCGGCCAGGCCCACGCAGGCCGGCATGGTGGCCAGGGCCAGGCGCAGGTCGCCGTGCCCGAGATCGGCCAGGTACCCCACCAGCGGCTGGAAGATCAGCGCGCCGGCGATGCCGATCATGTTCACGAAGGCGACCACGGTGCCGGCGCGCCGGTTGGGCTGCCCTTCCTTGGCCATGGCAAAGGTCAACATCTGCAGGCCGCCGAAGAATCCGCCCGCCAGCAGCGCCGCACCCTCGGCCCAGGCCGGCAGCGGCGCGAACAGGGCGACGGTATAGGCCAGCGCGGTCAGTACCGCGCCGGCGAAGACCAGGTACTTGCGGTGGCCCAGGCGATCGGACAGCCAGCCGCCGAAGATGCTGCCGCCGGCCATGCCCCAGAAGATCAGCGACACCAGGGTCTGGGCACGCACCTCGGTCAGGTGGTGGTCGCGAACCAGTTCGGTGGTGCCCCACAGGCCGCCGTAGACGTTGATCGGCAGGTAATACAGCAGGCCGACCAGGGCGATGCCCCAGGTACGTCCGTCGCCCAGCACATCGGCCAGGCTCTCGCGCACGTGGGTGACGGCTCCGGTGTCCTCCGGTGCCGGTGCGGTGACCTGCGGGTCGCGCAGGAACAGCACGGCCAGCACGAAGATCGCCAGGCCGACCACGGATGTGGCCACGAACACGCTGCGCCACCCGTCCTGACCGATCGCCGCCGACAGCGCCACGCCGCCGATGGCGGTACCCAGCATGCCGACCGCATTGACGCAGCCCGACAGCAGGGCGAAACGCTCGGGCGCGAACCAGTGGTTGACCAGCCACAGCGCGGCCACGAAGGCGAACGAGGCGCCGAGCCCCATCAGCACGCGGCCGGCACCGCCCAGCCAGACCGAGCCGTCGAGCGCGAACACCAGCACGCCCAGGGCGCACAGGAAACTGCCCAGGATCACGAAACGCCGTGCGCCGTAGCGGTCGAGCAGCAGCCCGACCACGATCTGCATCGGCGCGTAGACCCAGAAGAACAGGCTGGACAGGGTGCCGAAGCCGGAATCGTTCAGTCCGTACACGCGCTCGATCGCGCCCGCGGCCAAGCTCGGCTCGATGCGCACCACGAACTCGAACAGGAAGAACGCCGAGGCAATGACGAAGGCGGCGCGGGCGGCGGTGTTGGGCTTCATGCAGTCACGTCCGATGTCCGGTTTCTTCTCTCACTATCGGCAAACCGCGCCGTGACCACAACTGCGCATGTCGTCGCATACAATGGCGCGCCCCTGCCCCGCACCCCGCCCATGCAGATCCGTCCCGACGACCCGAGCCGCCCCGCCCTGCGGGCGCTCCTGCGCGAGCATCACGCCGACATGCTGCGCCACTCGCCGCCGGAAAGCGTGCACGCACTGGACGAGGATGCGCTGCGCCGCGGCGGCGTAGATTTCTACAGTGCATGGATCGACGGCCGCCTGGCCGGTTGTGCCGCGCTGAAGGAGCTGGACCCGCGCCACGGCGAGATCAAGTCCATGCGCACCGCGCACGACTTCCTCCGCCGGGGCGTAGCCGCCGCCCTGCTCGCGCACCTGGTCGAGACGGCGCGCCGGCGCGGTTACACGCGGCTGAGCCTGGAGACCGGCTCCATGGACGCCTTCGCCCCGGCCCGCGCGCTGTACGCGCGCCACGGGTTCGCCGAATGCCCGCCGTTCGCCGATTACGTGGAAGACCCGTACAGTGTGTTCATGACCCGTGAACTGGGGCTGCCGTGACACATGGCGAAATGCCCCCGAGGGCACCACATCGCCAGCACGAATTGAAAACACGCCGGACAAGGCCATGAATGCCGCCAATCCTCCCTTGAGCATGCTGTTCGCGCTAGCCGTGGCCAGCCTGTGTGCCGCGCCCCCGGTGCAGGCGTGCCGCACGCTTTCGAAGGTGGCCACGTTCCAGCAGGCCGATACCGTGCTGGTCGCCTATGTCTCCGGCGTGCGAATCCCGGCCATGGAAACCACCACCGACCTGCACCCCAATCACATGGGTATCGGCCTGGCCCTCAACAGTCCGCGCGTGTTCCGGCTGGTCGTCGTGCGCCAGGCCAAGGGGCCGCCGTCGGCGCCCCTGCGCAGCATCCGAGTGACGTATTGCCACGGCCTGATGATGGACCCGGGCGAACGCGTGATTGCCTACCGCTTCAGCGACGGCACCTGGCTGCTTGAACAGGCGCCGCGCATGTACCGCAACCAGCATGTACCGCCGCTGGCATTTCCTGCAGGGCGCCCATCCCGGCACACCCGCATGTAGGGCGAACAGCATCTGGCCTACGGCGCAAGATCGCGGTAGACCACGGGATCCAGCCAATGGCGGAAACCGTGGATGTCCGCGCGTATGCGTGTGCCCGACACCGGGACCGTGTGCCGGCCCGGGTCCACCGCCACGTGCGCCACGGCCGGATCACCCCGCGCCTGTTGCGCGCGCGACAGCGCGGCCGCGAAACCATCGCCATAGGCTTCGCTGGTGAATACCGCGTCCACGTCCATTACCAGCACCTCATGCAGGAGCCAGGCGACGAAACCGCGATGCGCCTCGTCGCCGGCCTCGTTGGTAGGCAGAGTGCACGGTGCCAGGCCCTTTTCCCGGCATCGTCGCGCCAGTCGTACATCGTCCAGCACCAGGCGCAGCGCCCCGGGGTACAACGCCGCAAGCCAACGCTCGCGGCGTTCCGGACCACAGCCATCGAACTCGGGCTTGGTGTAGCTGACCACGAGAAGCCTCGCCGATTGCGCACGGGCCCGGTCCAGCAGGTACTGGTGCCCACGATGCAGTGGGCAGAACTTGCCCACCACCAGGCCCGTGCCGAACCGCCTCATGCCTCGGCTCTTGCCGGTTCCGCGATGGCGGTGGCGCGACTGCGCGCCCGCACGTCGGCGAAAGTCTGCTCGTCCACCAGGTGGCCGTCCTCCCACACTGTCTGCATCGCGTGCTCCCAGCCCGCGGGCAGAGGCATGTCCCCGATGCGCTCGATTCCGGCCGGCACCGGCACTGTCTTGAAGGTGCCGTACTCGCGGTGTCGGATCAGGGTCAACCGGCCGCGCTGCGAGACCTTGCCGGCATCGGTCACCGGCGCCTTGTAAACATCCACCCATGCCCCGTCGATATGGGCGGCCGAACATTTGAGCGCGAACTTCTGCGTATCGCGGTTCATGTGCTGCAGCAGTGCGCCACCCATGCCGAATGTCAGGTTGTCGGTGGCGTAGCCGGCTTCGGTTGCCGCATCCAGGATGGCGCGGATGCTTTCCGGATTGACGCCGTCTCCCTGGATCACGCGAACGTGCTCAAGCACCTTGTATCCCTTGGCGTTGACGCTGCTTCCGAACGCCTCATCCAGTAGCTTGAGGCAGTTGCAGACCACGTCGACCGGATCACCCGAATCGGGGCGGATCACCACGGTGGCGCCGGAATCGATGACCCCCTGCCGCAAGGTCCGGCCCCAGTGCTCTCGGATGGCGTGGTAGATGTCATAGCTGTCCGAGACCACCGCGAGCAGGCTCCCGGGGCGGGCGAAGCGCTGCAGCATGTTGCGATAGGCGTCGACCTCGCGCTCGCGCCCCCAACTAGTCATGGTGCTGTGTTCGGCGGCCGGGATCGAGAAACCCGCCATCGGTTCGCCGTAGAACCGACGCGCGGCGAGCACGGCCTGCACGGTGTCGGTGCCCTGGAAGTTCACCAGATGGGCCATGCCGCCGAGGGCGGCCGATTCGGCACTGGATACGCCGCGAGCGCCGAAATCGTGCAGCTTGAAGTCCAGCTGGCCCTGCGGATCCTCGCTGGTCTTTTCCAGGAATGCCTTGAGGGTCTGGCGCACGTGCCAGCTGACCGTGGCCACGGTGACCGGGTACCACAGGCGCAGCAGCAGCGTTTCCACGTAGCTGGGCAACCAGTATGCCTGCGGATCAGTCGATTCGATCGTGACCAGCGCCTGGTGCGTGGGCACCACGGTACCTTCCGGCACGGCGCGGATCCGCAGCGGCAGTCGTCCGCCGTGGACATCGACGATGCGGCGCCAACCTTCCTCGTTGAACGGCTCGCCGTGGGCGGCGAAGAAATCCCGCGCCTCGTCGACGTCGGCATGGGTCACCGGGCGTTCAAGATGGGTCTTGAGGATGGCCTGCAGGCCAAAGAACACCGTGCGCTCGTACTGGCCGCCGCGCGATTCGACATAGAAGAATGTCTTGTCGATGCCGGGCGGGTACTGCAGCCAGTGGCTGGCCTTGTAGCTGTCGGTGTTGAGGATGAGATTGTCGAGATGGTTCATGACGGA
Organism: uncultured Gammaproteobacteria bacterium; assembly: GCA_963817755.1. GTDB lineage: Bacteria > Pseudomonadota > Gammaproteobacteria > Xanthomonadales > Rhodanobacteraceae > Oleiagrimonas. Next base: position 327,777 of record CAWFPB010000002.1, on the reverse strand, counting down.
AGCTCCTTCGCGTCGGTTGTAACCGGCGGTCTGTCCACCGGCGGGTCGGACGGGGTTCAGCCCCGTCCGAGGAAATATTCCAGGATGTACAGGTGGTCTTCGAACAGTTGCGGGCCCATGTCCAGCGCCTCGCTGACCGGGAACCAGCGCGCCTTCTCGGCATCGTCGCCGCCCTTCACCGCGGGCAGGTCGCCGGCCGGGAAGTCGAAGTGGAAGGCGTGGGTGATGGTGCGGCCTCGCAACGAGCGGTCCGGATGGTCGAACACGTGGCTGCCCTTGATCGACCCGCGCAACACCGGCTGTGGGATCTTCAGCCGGGTTTCCTCGCGCAGTTCACGCAGGCAGGCGGCCAGGATGGTTTCGTCCTGCTGCACGAACCCGCCGGGGAGAGCCCACAGCCCCTTGCCCGGCTCGGATCGTCGCCGTACCAGCAAGGCATGTCCCGAATGCACGACCACCGCGTCGGCCGTGACGAAGGTCGGTGGATAGGGAGCCTTGGACCAGCCCTCGCGGTAATCCTGGATGAAGCGGTATTCCCGCAGCAGCTGTTCGTACGCGGCACCGCTCCTGCGGAAGGCCTCCAGCATCTCGTAGACCGGACCCGGGACGTTGCCACGCAGCATCATCAGGCCACCGTGGCAGTCCAGCTGACCGGCCTCGAAAAGGTAGTGGCGCAGTTCGGTCGCAGACAGCGTCTCGGTGTGCTGCACGTCCAACAGGGGCCACTGCGGAAACTCCCTGAGGTAGTAGCTGGAGGTGTCCTTTTCCTGCCCGATCAGCCCGATAGACGAGGTTTCGTCACCGCCATCGGACTGGATGGCTTCGTTCACCGTGCGTTGCACGGTCGCCACCCACTGCGCCTCGTTGTAGAGGTGATCGTGCAGCGGACGGATGATCAGCCGCTCGTCCATATCCTCGAGCGCGGCGCGGATCATGACCGAGCGCTCGCTGGCGGTCCAGGGGTTGCGTATGGATCGTGGAGTGTCGGAGGAGCCGACCAGAAAGATCAGCTTGCGGGCCCGCTCGAGTGCGAAACGGGCGACGGCGGCATGGCCGGTATGAAACGGCTCGAAGCGGCCGATGAAGACCAGGTAATCGTAGTCCATGAGGCTCCCTCACGGTGGTTTTTACTTCCGGGTCTATCCCGAAAGCTTGATGTAGAGACTACGCCGCCCCACTCCGAAGTCAAGCACGTGCCGTCTCGCACAATCGCCCTGTGCGCGCACTGGCTCAACGCCTGAAGGCACGTGGCAAGCCCGGCCCGGTCATCGTCGTGGCCGCCATGCGCACGCTGCAGCACGTGGCATATGGGGTGCTCAAATCCGGTCGCAAATTCGATCCCGACCTCGGTTTGACGACGGCTGGGTGAGACGGTATCTACGGTCTGCGTCCGGGGCGCCACCTGGCGCAGGGCCCCGGACCGCGACCCGAGTAGCCCGGGCGAGCATCGCCCCGAATCCCGGGTCCCGGGTCCCGAGTCCCGAGTCCCGAGTCCCGGGCCCCGAGTCCCGTACAAAAAAACGGGGAGGCACGACGGCCTCCCCGGGGATCTTGCGAAGTGCGGCGTCGCCCTACTCGGTCGTCGCCACGCTCTTCTTGCCGTGGTACGGAAGCACCTCGGCCGCGAGCTTGGGGTTGGAGCGGATCAGGTTGACCTCGTCGGCGACGATGTGCGCGGCCTCGTCGAGCATCACGTCGGTGGCCTTCTCGGCCGCCTTCTGCTGCTTGACCTGCTCGGTGATGCTGCGCTCGCCCATGGTCAGGCCGTCGTCGAGCAGGACCTCGTCGGTGTCGCTCTTGTCGCCCTCGATCGTCTTGTGGCGCTTGCGGAAGGCCTTCTCCATCGCCTCGACGTGCTTGCGCTCGGCCATGCGCACGTCGTAATTGAGTGAGACCTCGGTCTTGTCGCGGTTCTTCTTGTACTCGTTGAGCTCGTCGACCATCAGCTTCCAGGCCGCCGACTTGGCGATGCGGCTGTCATGGCGCTTGGTCAGGGTCGGCACCAGCGGCTTGAGGTTGGCCACCGGCTTGTACTGTGCCGGCTCGATGTGGGTCCACGGCATGGCGTTGTCGTAGGTGGATTCGCCGAACAGCTTCTCGTCGCCGTTCTTGGGGAAGGCGATGTCCGGCGTCACGCCGCGCAGCTGGGTCGAACCGCCGGTGATGCGGAAGAACTTGGCGATGGTCATCTTCAGCTCGCCGTACTTGGCGTTCTTCTCGCCGCTGGCGTAGTTGTCCAGGTCGACCAGGTTCTGCACCGAACCCTTGCCGAAGGTCGGTTCGCCGATGATCAGGCCGCGGCCGTAGTCCTGGATCGCGGCGGAGAAGATCTCCGAGGCCGAAGCCGTGCCGCGGTTGACCAGCACCGCCAGCGGACCGCCCCACAGCATCTGCGGGTTGTCGTCGGTCTGCTCCTCGACGCTGCCGTTGCTCGAGCGCACCTGCACCACCGGGCCGGTGTGGATGAACAGGCCGGTCAGGCGCGTGGCCTCGGTCAGCGAGCCGCCGCCGTTGTTGCGCAGGTCCACGACGATGCCGTCGACCTTTTCCTTCTTGAGCTCCTTGATCAGCCGGGCCACGTCGCGCGAGGCGCTCTTGTAGTTGGGGTCGCCGTCGCGGCGCGCGCCAAAGTCCTCGTAGAACGAGGGCAGGTCGATCACGCCGATGCGCAGTTCCTTGCCGCCGTCCTTGACCTGGATGAGCTTCTTCTTGGCGGCCTGCTCGGCGATGGTCACCTTCTTGCGCACCATGGTGACGATCTCGTGCTTGCCGTCCAGGCCGGTCTTGGAGGGAATGATCTCCAGGCGCAGCGTGGTGTTCTTCTTGCCGCGGATCTTGGACACCACGTCGTCGATGCGCCAGCCGATCACGTCCTGGATCGGGCCCTCGGCGCCCTGGCCCACGCCGACGATGCGATCGCCCACGTGGATCTTGCCGGACTTGGCGGCCGGGCCGCCGGGCACCACCTCGCGCACCATGGTGTACTCGTCCTTGTTCTGCAGCACCGCACCGATGCCCTCCAGCGAGAGCTTCATGGCGATGTCGAAGTTCTGCGCCGCGCGCGGACCGAAGTAGTCGGTGTGCGGGTCGGTGGTCTCGGCGTAGGCGTTCATGAAGGTGTCGAACGCATCCTGCGAGTCCAGCTGGTCGATGCGGTCAAGGTAGCTCTTGTAGCGCTTGTCCAGCGTCTTGCGGATGTACTTGGGGTCCTTGCCGGCCAACTTCAGGCGCAGCCAGTCGTTCTTCACGCGCTTGCGCCACACCGCGTCCAGCGCCTTCTCGTCGGGCGCCCACTTGGCGTGCTCGCGATCGAACTCGTAGTTCTCGGTCTTGTTGAAGTCGAAGCCCTTCTTGAGCAGCTGCTGGGCGTAGTCCCAGCGCTGGGTGGCGCGCTGGATGTACAGATTGAAGATGGCGAACGGACCGGACAGGTCCTGGTTCCAGATCGCGTCGTCGAGCTGGTCGCGCAGGCTGGAGAACCGGTCGATGTCGGCCTTGGTGAAGTACAGCTTGTCGCCGTCCAGGTCCTTCAGGTAGGCGTCGAAGATCTTCTCCGACATCGCGTTGTCCAGCGGCTTGGCGTCGTACTGGAACCGCGTGAGGAAACGCGCGGACAGCGCCGCCGCCTGCGCCTCGGTCGTGGTCGGCTTGAGCGTCAGGGAGGTGGACTTGGAGGGGACGTCGGCATGCGCCGCGACGCCGGTGAAGGCGACCAGCAGCATGGCCAGGAACAAGCGCTTGATCATTCAGGCGACCTCGACTAGACCGGCGGCATGGGCCTGCTCGTCGGCGTGGTAGGACGAGCGCACCAGCGGACCGGAGGCGACATGGGTGAATCCCATGGCCATGCCGGCTTCGCGCAGCGACTCGAATTCGTCCGGGGTCCAGTAGCGGACCACGGGATGATGGTGGGCGGTGGGTTGCAGGTACTGACCGATGGTGACCATGTCCACGTCGTGCGCGCGCAGGTCGCGCAGCGTCTGCAGGACCTGCTCCATGGTCTCGCCCAGGCCCAGCATGATGCCGGACTTGGTCGGGATGTCCGGATGCGCGGCCTTGAAGCGCTTGAGCAGGTCCAGCGACCATTGGTAGTCCGCGCCCGGGCGCACCTCGCGGTACAGGTCCGGCACGGTTTCCAGGTTGTGGTTGAACACGTCCGGGGTGTGCTCGGCCAGTGCCTCCAGGGCGCGCTCGACGCGACCCTTGCCGCGGAAGTCCGGAGTCAGGATCTCGATCTGGATGTTCGGGCTGGCGTGGCGCACGGCGCGGATGCACGAGGCGAAGTGCGCCGCGCCACCGTCGCGCAGATCATCGCGATCGACCGAGGTGATGACCACGTAGCGCAGCCCCATCCCGGCGATGGTCTCGGCCAGGCGCGCCGGCTCGGCCGGGTCCGGCGGCGCCGGACGGCCGTGGGCGACGTCGCAGAACGAGCAGCGCCGCGTGCACACCTCGCCCAGGATCATGAAGGTGGCGGTGCCCTTGGAGAAGCACTCGTGGATGTTCGGGCACGAGGCTTCCTCGCACACCGTCACCAGGTGGTGCTCGCGAAGTTTCGACTTCAGTTGCTGCACGGCGTTGCCCTGCGGCAGGCGCACGCGGATCCACGACGGCTTGCGCAGGGTCGGCGACTGGGTGTCGAAACCGGCGCGGTTGCGGGCGATCTTGTCGCCGGCGACCTGCTTGTCGACGACCTGAAGCGGGATGCTCTTGTTGGGGGAGTCGGCTTGGTTCATGGTTACCTATGCGCAGACCGCGCCCTGCCCCGGGAGTTCAGGGATGCGCGGTTCGGAAATGTGGGCCCGGAATCCGAATTGGCGACCGATTTCCTCGATCAGCACGTCCTGGACCGCCTCCAGGCCGGACGGCCCGCCCAAGTCTAGCACTTGCGTGACCTGCAAGCCCTTGTAACCGCAAGGATTGATGCGGTGGAATGGTTCCAGGTCCATGTTTACGTTGAAGGCCAGTCCATGGAAGGTGCAGCCACGGCGCACGCGCAGGCCCAGCGCCGCGACCTTGGCGCCGGCCACGTACACGCCGGGCGCGCCCTCGACGCGCTCGGCGACGATGTTCCAGTGCGACAGCGTGTCGATGATGGCCTGCTCGATGCGGTGCACCAGCTCGCGCACGCCCACGCCCAGCCGACGCAGGTCGATCAGCGGATAGGCCACGATCTGGCCGGGGCCGTGATAGGTCACCTGGCCCCCGCGATCGACGGGCACCACGGGTATGTCGCCGGGCATGAGCACATGCTCCCATTTCCCGGCTTGCCCCAGCGTGAACACGGGATCGTGCTCGAGCACCCACAGCTCGTCCACGGTGTCGCCGTCGCGCTGGTCGGTGAAGGTGCGCATGGCCTGCCAGACCGGCTCGTAGGGCTGGCGGCCGAGCTTGCGGATGCGCAGTTCGCGCCCGCCTTCGGCGGTGCGCGACGATCGGTTGGCAGGTTGTGCACTCATGCTCGAATCCTGGCGCCAGGTGACCGCCGGTGGCGGGCGGCGCGATGGCTCACAGGGTGTAGCGGATGTTCGGATCCGCGCGCAGCGCGGCATGTGCCGCATCGTAGTCCTCGCGTCGTTCGCAATCGAACTCGACGGTCACGGCGATGTAGTTGCCCTGGCTCGAGGGCCGCGTGCTCATGCGATCGATGTGCACCCGGCGGCCGAGCTTGCGCAGGATCTCCGGCACCCGGCTCTCCAGTACCGCATCGGCGTTGCCCATGACGGTGATGGTGAAGGTGCCGGGAAACTGGAAGCCCTGCCCGGGCTTCTGCGGTTGGATGTCCTCGACGTCGCGCATCAGGCACCGGCCTTCGTGCCGTTGCCGTGGTGGAACCACAGCAGGATGGTGTCCCACAGCCGCGCGAAGAACCCGCCCTCCGGCGCATCGTGCAGCGCCACCAGCGGTTGGGTCAGGATCGTCTTGTCGCCCAGCTTGACGCGCAGGGTGCCGATCTTCTGGTCCTTCTTGAACGGCGCGACCAGGGGATCGGGGATGTCCATGGTCGGCTTCAGGTTCTTGTACTGGCCGCGCGGGATGGTCACCACGGCCGGACTGGCCAGGCCGATCGCGAGCTTGTCGGATGCGCCCTTCCACAGGCGCGGGCTGCTCAGCGCCACGCCGGCCTTGTACAGGTCGTGGGTCTCGTAGAAGCGGAAGCCGTAGTTGAGCAGGGCCTGGGCGTCGTCGGCGCGTGCCTGTTCGGTGGGCGCACCCATGACGATCGCGATCAGGCGCTGGTCGCCGCGCTTGGCCGAGGCCGCCAGGCAGTAGCCGGCCTCGCTGGTGTGGCCGGTCTTGATGCCGTCCACCGAGGGGTCGCGCCACAGCAGGGTATTGCGGTTGTGCTGGGTGATGCCGTTCCACTGGAACTGCTTGACCGCCGAGATCGCGTAGTCGGCGGGGAAATTGCGGATCAGCGCGCGCGAGAGCACCGCCACGTCGCGTGCGGTGGTGTAGTGGTCGGGCACCGGGTAGCCGGAGGCGTTCGTGTAATGCGTGCCGGTCATGCCCAGCTGCTTGGCGTAGGCGTTCATCAGGGCGGCGAAGGACTTCTCGCTGCCGGCCACGTGCTCGGCCAGGGCGATGGCGGCATCGTTGCCGGACTGGATGATCATGCCGTAGAGCAGGTCCTTCAGCGGCACTTCCGAATGCACCTTGAGGAAGCTGGTCGAACCGTCGGTGCCGGCGCCGCCGGCTTCCCAGGCGTGCTTGGAGATGAACACCTTGTCCTTGAGGCTGACCTTGCCCGCGGCGATCTCGGCCGAGACCACGTAGTCGGTCATGATCTTGGTGATCGAGGCCGGAATGACGCGCTTTTCCGGGTCCTTGCTGGCCAGGATGCGGCCGGTGGCATAGTCCATCAGCACCCAGGACTTGGCCTGGAAGCCCGGCGGTGGCGGCACCGGCGCAGCGATCAGGGCCGGCTTGGGCGGGATCGGGCTCGACGGTGCCTGCTGGGCAAAGGCCGCGCCGACCAGCGAGACGGCGACAACGAGCAGGGACACCAGTGCGAGGGAACGGCGGCGGGAAGACGTCATGGGTGCGATCCGGTCGGTGGAATAACGGCGCGATGGGCGCATGGGTACATTTTTCGAGCGTGAATCAACGGCTGCGCGCGAGCGGCGCGGGAAACATGGCGTGGCGCCGGGCGATCCATGACCGCCTAGTCTACCGCCACTTTGGGCTCGGGCAGCCCCAACTGCGTCACCTTGCGGCTCAGCAAGTCCGCCGCGGAGACGTTCTTCAGGGGACCGAGCCGCACTCGTCGCACCGTGCGTCCATGCACCTTCAGGGCGCTCAGCCGAACCGGCCCGAGTCCGGCCGCGCGCAAGCGGTCCGCCACCCGGCGGGCATTGGACGCCTCGGCAAAGGCACCCACCTGCAGCCAGATATCCGGGTGCGAACCCGGGGTTTTGACCGTTTTCGGCGGGGGCAGTTCCTTGGGATGGGCCGGGTCGATCGCCTGCACCTCGACCAGGCCGGTGCCCTTGGGCCAGATGCCGATGCGCACGGCCGCGGCATAGGACAGGTCGATCAGGCGATTGGACACGAACGGGCCGCGGTCGTTGACGCGCACGATCACGCTCTTGCCGTTGTCCAGGTTGGTCACGCGCACCCAGCTGGGCAGCGGCAGGGTCTTGCTGGCGGCGGTGAACTTGTACATGTCGTACTTCTCGAAGTTCGAGGTCATGTAGCCCTGGAACTTGCGTCCGTACCAGCTGGCGATGCCGCGCTTGTCGTAGCCGCTCGCGCTCTTGAGCACGCGGTAGGTATGTCCGCGCACGATGTAGGGCGACTTGTTGCCGAAGCGCGAGCGCGGCTCCGGATGCGGGACCGGTTCGGGCAGCGAGGCGATGTCGGCGGGCGGCACGGCCGGGCCGCCGTCGTCGGCATGACGGTAACGCTGGTGCTGCGGCAGATGGGTGTCATCGACCGGGACGCGGTTGGCCGGGGCCGGCGTGGCGGCGCCTCCGGCCGTGCCGGCGCCGGCGGGCACCGGACCGGCGGGTCCGCTCGGTGCCGCGGGGCGCGGTCGCTGTCCCGCGCAACCGGCCAACAGCAACAGCAGCAGGCAGGCGGCAGGAAAGCCGACTCTCACGGAGCCGCCTCGGTGGCGGCCGGGTCGCGCATGCCCGCGGCGATGGCGTGCGCCAGGTCGCGCACCGCCATGGCGTACATCGGACTGCGGTTGTAGCGCGTGATCACGAAGAAGTTGTCGAAGGTGAACCAGTGCTGCGGGCCGTGCTCGCCCTGCAGGGTGAGCAAGTTGGCCGCGGTACCGGGGGGCAGTTTCTCCAGCGGCGCGTAGCCCAGCGACTCGTACTGCTCGATGGTGCGCTGCGGCGGCTTGGGCCGGTACGGCAGGTTGGAGGCGCCCATTTCCGGCTGCGCGCGCGCAGCGACCGCGCCGTCGGGCTGCCAGCCGTGCTGGTGGAAGTAGTTGGCCACGCTGGCGAGGATGTCGGGCAACGAATCGTGCAGGTCGATGTGCCCGTCATGGTCGGCGTCGACGCCGTACTTGCGGATCGAGCTGGGCATGAACTGGCCCCAGCCCTGCGCGCCGGCGTAGGAGCCGGTCAGGGTATCGAGCGGCCCAGCGAGCATGTCCTCGGGCATCTCCAGCAGGGTCTTGAGCTGGGCGCGGAAGAACTTCGCGCGCGGCGGATAGTAGAAGGCCAGCGTGACCAGCGCATCGAGCACCTTGTAGTGGCCGGTGATCTTGCCGTAGCGGGTTTCCACGCCGAGGATCGCCACCAGGTACTGCGGCGCCACGCCGTACTTCTTCGCCGTGGCGTCGACCAGTGCGCGATGCTGGCGATAGAAGTCGATGCCGCCCTGGATGCGCTGGGAGGTGAGGAAGATCGACCGATAGTCCTTCCACTCCAGCTGCTTCTCGGCCGGGCGCGAGATCGCATCGAGGATGGCCTGCTGTTTCTGCGCGCCGTCCAGCAGCGCCGTGAGCTTGGCCGGGTCCTTGCCGGTGGCCGCGGCCACCTCGCGCACCAGCGCGGCCTGGCCGGGATGGGTACCGGCCCGGGCCGGCCACAGCGGGGCCAGGCACAGGAGGGCGACGAGGGTGATGATCAGGCGGCAGGGCTTCGACATGGATCGAACGTCAGTAGGCATGAAAAAGCGCTTACAGCGTAGCAGCTTGCACGGTTTTTTCCAGAATCGCCGTGAAGCCCCGACCACGGCTCAGCGGGGCTTGTCCTTGCGCTTGCCGGCACCCTTGCGCGGCGGCGGCCGCTTGCCGGCCTCGCGGCGGGGGCCACCCTTGGCCTTCGCGGCCGGACGCCTGGGCGGCGCCGACGTTTCGCCGGCCGGCTGTGCCTGCAGGCGCAGCATGCGCCCGGCCACACGCACCTTCTTCAGGTGCGTCAGGATTTCCTTGGGCATCTTCTCGGGCAGGTCGATCAGGCTGTGGTCGTCGCGGATGCTCAGGCGCCCGATGTACTGACTGTCCAGGCCCGCCTCGTTGGCGATGGCGCCGATGATGTTGCCGGGCTTGACCCCGTGCACATGGCCGACCTCCAGCCGGTAGGTCTCCTTGCCGGCCTCGGTCACGTGCGCCCGGGCGAAGTGCTTGCCGTCCTTGTACGGCTTGTCGCCGACCGCGCCCTTGCGCTTGTCGCCGTGGGCCGACTGCACCCCGGGCGGCTGTTCGCGCAGCCTGCGCTCGGCCGGGCTCTCGGACAGCAGCAGCGGCTTGTCGCCGTGCGCCAGCCGCGCCAGTGCGGCGGCGATGTCCATCGGCGCCGCATCGCGCATCTCCGCGTAGCGTGCGACCAGTTCGCGGAAGGCATCCAGCTCGTCGCCCTCCAGGGCCGCGTCGATGCGTTCCATGAAGCGGGCGATGCGGCGGTCGTTGACCTGCTCCACGCCAGGCAGGTGCATGGGCTCGATCGGCTGGCGGGTGGCGCGCTCGATGGCGCGCAGCATGCCGCGCTCGCGCGAGGTCACGAACAGGATCGCCTCGCCGCTGCGTCCGGCACGACCGGTGCGGCCGATGCGGTGCACGTAGGACTCGGTGTCGTACGGGATGTCGTAGTTGAGCACGTGGCTGATGCGCTCCACGTCCAGCCCGCGCGCGGCCACGTCGGTGGCCACCAGGATGTCCAGCTGGCCGTCCTTGAGCTGGCCGATCACGCGCTCGCGCTGCGGCTGGGCGATGTCGCCGTTGATGGCGGCGGCGGCGAAGCCGCGCGCCTGCAGCTTGGTGGCCAGTTCCTCGGTGGCCTGCTTGGTACGCGCGAACACGATCATGGCGTCGAACGGCTCCGCTTCCAGGATCCGCGTCAGCGCATCGAGCTTGTGCACGCCGGCCACGTTCCAGTAGCGCTGGCGCACGTTGCTGGCGGTGGTGGTCTTCGCGGCGATGGCGATTTCCACCGGGTCTTTCAGGTGGGTCTGCGCGATGCGCTTGATCGGCGCCGGCATGGTGGCCGAGAACAGCGCCACCTGGCGCGTGGACGGCGTGGCCGAAAGCACCGCCTCGACGTCATCGGCGAAGCCCATCTTGAGCATTTCGTCGGCCTCGTCCAGCACCAGGAAACGCAGCGCGGAAAGGTCCAGGGTCTTCTTCTTGATGTGGTCGACCACGCGCCCGGGCGTGCCCACCACCACGTGCACGCCGCGACGCAGGCCGTGCAACTGCGGGCCGTAGCCCTGGCCGCCGTAGATCGGCAGCACGCGGAAACCGGGAATGTGCGCGGCGTAGCGCTGGAAGGCCTCGGCGACCTGGATCGCCAGCTCGCGGGTGGGCGCCAGCACCAGCGCCTGCGGTTTGCCGGCCGTGGCTTCCAGGCGCGACAGGATCGGCAGCGCGAAGGCCGCGGTCTTGCCGGTGCCGGTCTGGGCCTGGCCCAGCACGTCACGGCCGGCCAGCAACGGCGGAATGGTGGCGGCCTGGATCGGCGACGGGGACTCGTAGCCCACATCGTCCAGCACCCGCAGCACGGCGGGTGCCAGCGCGAGCGCGGCGAAGTCCGGCCCGTCGGGAGCGGCGGGAGCGGGGGCGGCGGCGGGGGATGTCATGGAAACCTCGGCGGGACGCGCGGCAAACGGCCGGGCGCGAACGTGCATTCTAGCAGCATGTGGTCCGCGCCCGGAGGCAATGCGCGTGGCCTCAGGCCAGCTGCTTGAGCAGCGCGCGTGCCGTATCGCCCGAGGACGCCGGGTTCTGCCCGGTGACCAGGCGGCCGTCGACCTGCACGAAGGAGGTCCACTCCGCGCCACGGTCGTAGTGCCCGCCCAGGCGGGTCAGCTCGTCCTCCACGCGTACCGGCACGTCGTCGATCAGGCCGACCGCGGTTTCCTCGGCGTTGCTGAAACCGGTGACCTTGCGGCCCTTCACCAGCGGTTCGCCCTCGGCGTCCTTGACGTGACGCAGCACGGCCGGTGCGTGACAGACGGTGCCGACCGGCTTGCCGGTGTTCCAGAACGCTTCGATCAGGTCGATCGAGTGACGGTCCTCGGCCAGGTCCCACAGGGGGCCGTGGCCGCCGGGATAGAACACCGCGTCGAAATCGCCGGCGTCGAGTTCGTCCAGCTTGCGCGTATGGCCCAGGGCCTGCTGCGCCTGGGCGTCTTCCTTGAAGCGGCGCGTGGAATCGCTCTGCGCGTCTTCAGCGTCGCTGGCTGGATCCACCGGCGGCTGGCCGCCGGCCGGCGAGGCCAGCGTGATCTGCGCACCGGCGTCCTTGAACACGTAGTAGGGGGTGGTGAATTCCTCCAGCCAGAAACCGGTGCGGCGACCGGTCTTGCCGAGGCGGTCGTGGGATGTGAGCACCATCAGGATGTTCATGGGCGTCTCCTTGCGTGGGGTGTGGGGGAGTGGGAGGGGACGTGCGGTTCAGGCCGGCGATGCGTCGGGGCCGACGCGGACCACCCGCTTGCCGAAGTTGGCGCCCTCGAGCATGCCGATGAAGGCCTCGGGGGCGTTTTCCAGTTCCTCGACGACGTCCTCGCGGTAGTGCAGCTTGCCGGCTGCCAGCCACGGCTGCATGGCGGCCAGGAACTCGCCGTAGCGGTCGCCGAAATCATCGAAGATGATGAAGCCGCGCACCGTGATGCGCTTTTTCAGCAGCGTGCCCATCAGTAGCGGCACGCGGTCGGGTCCGGGCGGCAGCTCGGTGGCGTTGTAGCTGGCGATCAGCCCGCACAGCGGGATGCGCGCGCCGGTGTTGAGCAAGGGCAGCACGGCGTCGAACACCTTGCCGCCGACATTCTCGAAGTACACGTCGATGCCGTCCGCACAGGCGGTGGCCAGCTGCTCGGCAAAGTCCCCGGCGCGGTGGTCGATGCAGGCATCGAAACCCAGGGTCCCGGTGACGTAGGCGCACTTCTGCGCGCCGCCGGCGATGCCGACCACGCGACAGCCAAGCTGTTTGGCCACCTGCCCGACCACCGAGCCGACGGCGCCCGAGGCGGCGGCCACGACCACGGTCTCGCCGGCCTGCGGGCGGCCGATCTCGGTCAGGCCCATGTAGGCGGTGAAACCGGGCATGCCGACGATGCCCAGTGCCCAGGACGGCGGCACGCGCTGCGGGTCGAGCTTGTACAGGCCCTGGCCGTCCGACAGCGCATAGTCCTGCCAGCCGGTGTAGGCCAGCACCCAGTCGCCCTCGGCGTAGTCGGGATGGCGGGATGCGGCCACCCGGCACACGGTGCCGCCGACCATCACCTGGTCGATATCGACCGGCGCGGCATAGGACGGCGCGTCGCTCATGCGTCCGCGCATGTACGGGTCCAGCGACAGGAACACCGTGCGCAGCAGCACCTGGCCGTCCCCCGGCGTCGGCACGTCGCCGGACTCGAGGCGGAAGTTGTCCGGGGTCGGCGCGCCCTCGGGGCGCGAGGCGAGCACGAAGCGGCGGTTGCGGGCGGTGGTCTGGGGCATGGATGCGGTCCCTTGCGGTATCGGGCGAGTGGAACCCCAATGGATGACGACGCACCCACACGAATTCAACCGGCGTGTCCGGAGCCTGAACCAAAACCCCTGATCGGGAACGGGAAACATGGTCTATTCAGACTTTTTCCTATATGCTTCGCCTCGTCTGGTGGGTCGACCCCCCGACTTTCCCTGCGGATTACCGCCGCTGCCCGGCCCCCGGAGCAGCACGGCCCTCGCCACTCGGGATCGCGCACCAGACCGGGCAGTCCGCCATAGGGCGTGCATCCGCCACAATCCCCCACTCGCAGCGCGGTTGAACGGGAACGCTCCGAGTCCAAAACCTGTATCCACAGGTGGAGCTTCCATGCATTTCGAATCCCTCGGGCTTTCGCCCGTGTTGCTGCGCGCGCTGTCCGACCAGGGCTACGACGCGCCCACCCCCATTCAGGCCGCCGCCATTCCGGTGGTGCTTCAAGGCCACGACCTGCTGGCCAGCGCCCAGACCGGCACCGGCAAGACCGCCGGTTTCGCGCTGCCGCTGCTCGAGCGCCTGTTCCCCGAAGGCCGGCGCCCGCAGCCGGGCCGTCCGCGGCGCCCGCGTGCGCTGGTGCTGACGCCGACCCGCGAACTGGCCGCGCAGGTGCATGACGCCATGCGCGACTATGCCAAGTACCTGACCATGTACAGCACCACCATCTTCGGCGGCGTGGGCATGGGCAACCAGATCCAGAACCTGCGCCGCGGCGTGGACATCGTCATCGCCACGCCGGGTCGCCTGATCGACCACATGCAGCAGCGCCACATCGACCTGTCCGGGATCGAGACCCTGGTGCTGGACGAAGCCGACCGCATGCTCGACATGGGCTTCCTGCCCGCGCTCAAGCGGGTGATCTCGGCGATGCCGTCCGAGCGCCAGACGCTGCTGTTCTCGGCCACTTTCGCCCCGGCCATCAAGGCGCTGGCCTCGCAGTTCATGCGCCAGCCGCAGGAAGTGTCGGTGTCCCCGGCCAACACCGTGGTATCCACGGTCAGCCATCGCGTGCACCCGGTCGATGCCGAGCGCAAGCGCGACCTGCTGCTGCACATCCTGGCCGAGGGCAACCGCCGCCAGACCCTGGTGTTCGCACGCACCAAGCACGGCTCGGACAAGCTGTGCAAATACCTCAACCAGTCGGGACTGCGCAGCGCCGCGATCCACGGCAACAAGAGCCAGAACCAGCGTACCCGTGCCCTGGCCGACTTCAAGAACGGCAAGGTCGACGTGCTGGTGGCGACCGACATCGCCGCACGCGGCCTGGACATCGAGCAGCTGCCGATGGTGATCAACCACGACCTGCCGATGGTGGCCGAGGATTACGTGCACCGCATCGGCCGCACCGGCCGTGCCGGCGCCGAAGGCCTGGCCGTTTCGCTGGTCAGCCACGAGGAATCGGGGCTGCTGCGCGACATCAAGAAGCTGCTCAAGGACGACATCGAGATCGCGCCGATGACCGGCTACGAGCCCTCGCAGCCGTTGCGCATGGATGCCGGCGCGCCCAAGCCGCGCCAGGGCGGGCAGCGCCAGCGCCCGGGCAACGCCAAGGCCTCGCACCAGCGTCGCCCGCACGTACCCGAGCGCAAGGGCAGCGGCAACAGCCAGAACCAGGCCAAGCGTCGCCGCGGCGGCGGTTCGCGCTCGCGACGCGCACCAAGCTCCTAGGCCCGCCCGTCAGTCCCGCGCGTCGGGGTGCAGCAGCGACGTCAGCACGTGGTCGCGCCACGCCCCGCCGATGCGCAGGTAGCTGCGCGCGTAGCCCTCGCGCTCGAAGCCCAGTCGCTGCAGCAGCCTTTCGCTGCGGCGATTGTGCGGCATGTAGTTGGCCATCACCCGATGCAGCCCCAGGTCGAGGAAGGCCCAGTCCAGGCCTGCCTCCAGGGCCTCGAACATCAGCCCGCGGCCCTGCCAGGCCGCGGCGATGCCGTAACCGAGATGGCAGGCCTGGAACACGCCGCGCGTGACGTTGGCGAAGGTGAAGGTGGCCAGGATGCCGGACTCGCCCGGATCGAGCACCAGGAACGGATAGGCACGGTCGTTGCGCGCCGCTTCCATCTGCACGGCGATGTCGCGCGCGCAGCCGGACAAGGTGTAGTGCACCGACTCGCGGACCGGCTCCCACGGCGATAGGTGGTCGCGGTTGACCAGGCGGTAATCGAGCAGCCGTTGCGCGTCATCCTCGCGCGGCAGGCGGATGCGGGTGCGGGCGGTGGTCAGGTCCGGAAGCGGGGACATGTCCGGGACTCCGTGCAATCGGGCCGGCATGGTACATGCAACGGCCCGGCCTCGATCAACCGCCGCGCGGACGTCCGCGCGCCGGCCCGTGTACCGACAGGTGCAGCGGCTTGTCGCGCCAGCGCCGGTAGCTCCACTCGATGCCCAGGGCCAGGCCCAGCATGACCGCCAACACCGTCAGCTGCGCCGGATGCTTGAGCGCGGTCTCCACGAGCAGGCAACCCAGCGCGGCCAGGCAGGCGCCGGCACCGGTCCAGGCCAGCCACGCCCGCCCGCCGGCCTGTGCGGCCAGACGCGCCTGGGCCACGTTGACCGCGGCGAAGATCAGCAGGAAGCCGGTGCTGCCCATGGTGGAGATGTTGGACAGGTCGAAGCCGTTGGCCAGGGCCAGGGTCAGCACGGCCGTGACCAGCAGGCCCTCGGCCGGGCGCCCCCACAGGCGCCGCTCGAGGAACTTCGGAAGCTCGCCGTCGCGGGCGATGGTGTAGCTCAGGCGCGCGGCGCCGTACAGCGTGGCGTTGATGGCCGAGGTGGTCGACAGCAGCGCGGCGATGGTGATGACCAGATAGCCGGCCGAGCCCAGGAACGGGCGCGCGGCCTCGGCCAGGGCATAGTCCTGGGCAGCGATGATGCCGTGAATGGACAGGTTGCCCAGCGTGACCATGGCCACGGCCAGGTACAGCGCGATGACGAATCCGACGCAGGCATAGAAGGCACGCGGCAGCGTGCGCGCGGGATCGCGCACGTCCTCGGCGGCGTTGGCGATCAGCTCGAAACCCTCGTAGGCGACGAAGATGATCATGCCGCCGGCCACCACCGGCAGCCAGGGCGCCCATTCGGACGGGGCCAGGCGGTGCGTGTCCATGCCGATCACGCCCAGGCCCACGAACACCGCCAGGATCGCGATCTTGACCGCCACGATCCAGCGCTCGGCGGCACCGATCACCTTCACGCTGAGCAGGTTGAGCACCGTGATCGCGACGATCACGGTGCTGATCAGGGCATGGGTCCAGAACACGCGGTGCGCGGCCGGGAACAGCAGCGCCCCGTAGCTGCCGAAGGCGTGTGCGTACAGCGCCAGCATGACGATGTAGCTGATCCACAGCAGCACGTTGGCGGTGCCGGTGAACAGTCCCGGCCCGAAGGCCTGGTACAGGAAGGTCACCGTGCCGCCCTGCGACGGATAGGCCACCGACAGCCGGGCGTAGGAGCGCGCCGTCAGCAGCGCCACCATGCCGGCCAGGGCGAAGGCGATCGGTGCCGCGCCGCGGGCCAGCTCCACCGACAGGCCGAGCACCGCGAAGATGCCGCCACCGACCATGCCGCCGATGCCGATGGCCACGGCACCCCAGAACCCGATCTTGTCCCCTTCCATGCCACTCCTCACCTGCTTGCGCGGCGCATCTTCGCACGCCGGGCGTGATCACTCGTCCTCGTCGACCTCGATCTCCAGGTCTTCCTCGAAGCGCAGGTGCTTGACGCTGCGACCGTTGCGACGCACCAGCTTGAGCGCCTCGATGCCGATGCGGATGTGCGACTCGACGAATTGTTCGGTGACCTTGCGGTCGCTGGCCTCGGTCTTGACGCCCTCGGGGATCATCGGCTGGTCGGACACCAGCAGCAGCGCGCCGGAGGGGATGCCGTTGGCGAAGCCGGCGGCGAAGATGGTCGCCGTCTCCATGTCCACCGCCATGCTGCGGGTGCGGCGCAGGTAGCGCTTGAACTCCACGTCGTGCTCCCACACCCGGCGGTTGGTGGTGAACACCGTGCCGGTCCAGTAGTCGTGGTCGAGGTCGCGGATCATGGTCGACACGCCGCGCTGCAGCTGGAAGGCCGGCAGCGCCGGGACCTCCGGCGGCAGGTAGTCGTTGGAGGTGCCCTCGCCGCGGATGGCGGCGATCGGCAGCACCAGGTCGCCGATCTTGTTCTTCTTCTTCAGGCCGCCGCACTTGCCCAGGAACAGCACCGCCTGCGGGCTGATGGCCGAGAGCAGGTCCATCACGGTGGCCGCGTTGGGGCTGCCCATGCCGTAGTTGATCATGGTGATGCCGTCGGCGGTGGCGTTGGGCATGGGCCGGTCGGCGCCGCGGATCTCCACGCCGTGCCAGGCGGCAAAAAGCTCCAGGTAGTTGCCGAAGTTGGTCAGCAGGATGTGCGAGCCGAAGTCCTGGGCCTCGGTGCCGGTGTAGCGCGGCAGCCAGTTGGTGACGATCTCGTTCTTGTCTTTCACTCGGATGTTCTCGTGCTCGTGCGCTCCGCAGGTGCGGTGCGCTCGCCGACGACGCCACGCCGGCAGGAAACGTCTTTTCGTAGTCCGGTCGATTGTACGCCCAAGCCTTTGCCGCCATGGCGCACACAGGCAAGCATGAACGGACCCGCACCGGCCGTACCGCAACTTTTGGCACCTGTTGCGTCCAGCCTTCACAATGGGTCCACACGCGAACGTAGGGATGCACCCATGCTGCTGCTCGGAATCGTCGTCGCCATCGTCGTGTTCGTCGCCTTTGCCTTCCGCGGGCGCGGATGGCTGGCCTGGGTCGCGTCGCTGGCCGTGCTGCTGGCGACCTGGTGGATCCGCGGCGTGGCCTCGCCGGTGCTTTTCGCGCTGTCCGTGGCGGTGGTTGCGCTGGCCGCACTGGTCACCGGGTTCGCGCCGTTGCGCCGCCGGCTGTTCGCGGCACCGCTGCTGCCGATGATGCGCAAGATGCTGCCGCGCATGGGCGAGACCGAGCGTATTGCCCTGGAGGCGGGTACGGTGTGGTGGGATGCGGAGATCTTCTCCGGCATGCCCGACTGGCGCCGCCTGGAGGACTTCCGCTGCCGCCCCCTGGACGAACGCGAGCAGGCCTTCCTGGACCATCAGGTCGACACCCTGTGCCGCATGCTCGACGACTGGCAGGTCCAGCAGGACCGCGACCTGCCCGAGGAAGTCTGGGACTACCTCAAGCGCGAACGCTTCTTCGGCATGATCATCCCCGAGGAATTCGGCGGGCTGGGCTTCTCCGAGATCGGCCATTCGCGCGTGGTCACGCGCATCGCCAGCCGCTCGATCGCCGCCGCGGTGACGGTGATGGTGCCCAATTCGCTGGGCCCCGGCGAGCTGCTGCTGCACTACGGCACCGACGAGCAGAAGAAATACTACCTGCCGCGCCTGGCCGACGGCCGCGAGATCCCGTGCTTTGCCCTGACTGGCCCCGAGGCTGGCTCCGACGCCGCCGCCACGCAGTCGACCGGCATCATCGAGCGTGGCATGTACCAGGGCGAGGAAGTGCTCGGCATGCGATTGTCCTGGAACAAGCGCTACATCACCCTGTCGCCGGTGGCCACGCTGATCGGCTTGGCCTTCCGCCTGAAGGACCCGCACGGCCTGCTCGGCGACACCGAGGACCTGGGCATCACCTGCGCGCTGATCCCGCGTGACACGCCCGGCATCGAGATCGGGCGCCACCACGACCCGATGGGCGTGCCGTTCAACAACGGCCCGACCGTGGGCACCGACGTGTTCGTGCCGCTGGATGCGATCATCGGCGGGCGCGAGCAGATCGGCCACGGCTGGCGCATGCTGATGGAGTCGCTGGCCGCCGGCCGCTCGATCTCGCTGCCGGCGCTGGCCATCGGTGCAGCGCAGATGTCCACGCGCATCTGCGGTGCCTATGCCACCGTGCGCGAGCAGTTCGACACCCCGATCGGCCGCTTCGAGGGCATCGAGGAACCGCTGGCGCGGATCGCCGGCATGACCTGGACCATGGGCGCCACGCGCACCCTGACCTGCGGCGCCCTGGATGCCGGCGAGCGGCCCGCGGTGCTCGGCTCGATCGCCAAGGCCTACCTGACCGAGGCCATGCGCGAAGTGGTGGCCGACGCCATGGACATCCGCGCCGGCGCGGCCATCCAGCGCGGCCCGCGCAACCTGCTCTCGCGCATGTGGATGGCGGTGCCGGTCGGTATTACCGTGGAGGGCGCCAACATCCTCACGCGCTCGATGATCATCTACGGCCAGGGCGCGATCCGCTGCCATCCGTTCGTGCAGAAGCTGATGACCGCGGCGCAGGACGGCGACCGCAAGCGTCTGGACAAGGCGCTGTTCGGCTACGTCAATTTCGTCTTCACGCGCGCCCTGCGCGCCTTCGTGCTGGCCCTGACCGGCAGCCGCCTGGCGCGCGCGCCGCACGGCGACCTGCGGCGCCCGTTCCAGCACCTGTCGCGGTTCTCGGCCGCATTCGCGTTCGTCTCGGACTTGTCCATGGCCACGCTGGGCGGCGCGCTGAAGCGGCGCGAGAAGATCTCCGGGCGCCTGGCCGATGCCATGGCCTGGCAGTACATGGCCGCCGCCGCGCTCAAGCGCTACCTGGACGAACCGAAGATCGCCAGCCACTACGACCTGGCGCGCTGGAGCGCCGCGACCGCGCTGTACCGTACCCAGGAAGCGCTGCGCGGGGTGATGGAGAACCTGCCCGGGCCGGTGGCGCCGTGGCTGGCACGATTCGTGGTGTTCCCCTTGGGCGCGCGCTTCCGCCCGCCTTCGGACACCCTCGGCGCACGCGTGGCGCGCACCATCCTCGAGGACCGCGAGGCGCGCATCCACCTGACCGACGACATCTTCGTGCCGCCGGCGGACGAGCCCGGCCTGGGCATGCTGGAGGCGGCCCTGGACAAGGCCGTGCGCGCGATCCCGGTGGAGACGAAAATGCGCGATGCCGTGCGCGCCGGCAAGCTCGAACACGCGCCGGGCTACATGCTCGACGACATGGCGCTGGCTGCCGGCATCATCAGCGCCGAGGAATACGAATGGCTCGACGAGGCGCGCGAGGCGCGCAATCAGGTGGTGCAGGTCGACGCCTACGAGCCGGCGACCTACCGCTCCCTGCGCTGAAGCCGTTCAGCCGGGGCATGCAAGCATGCGCACCACGGGTTCGGACATTGCACAGAAACGGCAAAGAACGTGATAGGTTTCACGTAAATCAGCCATGCGTGCGACTTCGGGAGGGTTCATATGCGTATCGGTCTGGTCATGGATGCAACCTGCGATCTGCCGCTGGAATACGTGCAGAAAAATCACATCACGGTGCTACCGATCATGGTCAACGTGGAAGGCGAGACCTTCGCCGACCAACATGATCCGGTGGAAAACCAGCGCTTCCTGGATTCGGGCATGGGCAGTCGCAGCCATGGTGCCGAGACCACCCCGTATTCCTCCGAGGAGGTGATGGACCTGTTCATGGAACGGTTGGTCATCGATTACGACTGCGTGTTCTGCTTCACCATCACCGCCACGCGCAGTCCGGTGTACGAGCAGGTCAACAAGGCCAGCTTCTCGATCCTGAAGAACTACCGCCCGGTGCGCCAGGAAGCCGGGGTCTCCGGTCCGTTCCTGATGCGCGTGATCGACACCCAGACCCTGTTCGCCGGCAGCGCGATCCCGGTGATCGAGGCCGTGCGCCTGATGGAGGCCGAGCAGAGCCCGGGGCAGATGCGCGAGCGACTCGAGTCCATCGCGCAGAACACCTACGGCTTCCTGATCCCGCGCGATCTCAACTACCTGCGCCAGCGCGCCCGCAAGCGCGGCGACCGCAGCATCGGCCTGGTCGGCGCCACCCTCGGCTCGGCACTGGACATCAAGCCGATCCTGCGCGGCTGGCGCGGCAAGACCGAACCGCTGTCCAAGGCCCGCGGATTCGAAGCGGCGACGAAGATGCTGTTCGAGCACATCGAGGAACGCGTGCGCAACGGTTTGCTGGTGCCGGCGGTGTCGCTCAGCTACGGCGGCGACCTGGAGGTCATGCACGATCTTCCCGGCTACGACGCGCTGCGCAAGACCTGTACCGACCACGGCATCGAGGTGATGGAATCGCAGATGAGCATCACCGGCATGGCCAACACCGGCCAGGGCGCGCTCTCGGCCGGCTTCGCCTGCGAGGAATACGAAGCCGAGTTCTAGGGAAGCTCTGAACAAGCCTACGTAGGCTTGTTCAGAGCTTCCCTAGTTCCGGACCCGGCGGTCGGCGGGCGCTAGAATCGGGCCATGACCGACCGGCGTTCCCTACCCGCCCGCACACCGGCCCGCGCCCGCTGGCTGGCGCTGCTCGCGCTGGGACTTGCCACGGGAGCGTCCGCGCAGACGGTCTACAAGTGCACCGACGGCCACGGTGGCGTCCGCTTCCAGGATGCGCCGTGCAGCCGCCACGAAAAACAGCACGTGTTGCACCTGCACGTGCCCGCGCCGCCATCCGATGCGCACGCGCCACCGGTCGTGCCGCCGTCTCCGGCGCATACCTCGCCCGCGCCGCCGAAGCCCGCGCCACGCGTGGTGCAACGCACCTGGCAGATCCCGCAGCTGTACCAGTGCGTGCGGGCCACCGACGGCAAGCTGTATGTCAGCCGCAACGGTCACCCGCCGGCCTACCGCGCGCCGCTGGGCATCCTCGGCGCCTTCCAGCTGCCGCTGTCGCAGACCTACGGCGGCAGGAATGCCACCCGACGCGCCGCTTCCGATCCGCAACTGGCCAAGGGACGCATCACGCCGGGACTGGTGGCCGGGCACTACACCTGGGTGCAGGATCGCTGTCGGCCGATGGGTGTGGGCGAAATCTGCGCGCACCTGTCGGCGCAGATGGAGAAGACGCAGTCGGCGATCGACAAGGCCTTCAAGAGTGACCGCCCGCCGCTCGAGCGCAAGGCCGCGAAACTGCGCAGCGAGATGGCCGGCTGCGGGCACTGATGCCCGCCCCGCTTCAGGACCGTGCGTGGCGCTGCTCGTGCGCCAGCAGCCAGCGCTTGGCCTCCAGGCCGCCGCCGTAGCCGGTCAGGCTTCCGTCGGCGCCGATCACGCGATGGCAGGGCACCACGATGGACAGCGGATTGGCGCCGTTGGCCGTGCCCACCGCGCGCACCGCGCGCGGGCGCCCGATGCGCCGGGCCAGTTCGCCGTAGCTCTCGGTGCGCGCATAGCCGATGGCCTTCAGGCCGTGCCACACCCGGCGCTGGAAATCGGTGCCGTGCGAGCATAGCGACAGGTCGAATGCGGTGCGGCGGCCGTCGAAGTATTCGGCAAACTGGCGCACGATCGGCGCCAGCCGCGCCGGATCGCGCCGGGTCGGGCCGGGATCGGGCGGCGGCTTGCGCGGATGCGGCAGGTTCACCCGCACCAGTGCGCCGTCTTCGTCGGCGATCAGTTCCAGCCGGCCGATGGGGGTGTCCAGATGGTCGCGATACAGCATGATCTTCACTCCTCGGCGCGCCACAGCGCCAGCGTGGCGTAGGCCCGCCACGGCCGCCAGGCCTGGCTGCGCGCCTCCATCTCGCGGGTGGAAAGGGTTTCGCCGCCGCCGGCCCGACGACGCAGGATCAGGTCGGCGGCGGGAAAGGCGTCGGGATGGCCGAGCGCGCGCAGGGCGATGTAATGCGCGGTCCACGGGCCGATGCCCGGCAGCGCCGTCCAGGACTCGACGAAGGCCTCCAGCCCGCGTTCGATACGGAAATCCACGTCGCCGGTCTCGACCGCAGCCGCCATGCCGCGGATCGTGCGCGCGCGCTGCCCCATCACGCCGGCTTCTTCCAGCGCTGCGTCCGCCAGCACCGCTGGCGTGGGGAACCGGTGGCCCGCAGCGTCGGGCAGGGGCTCGCCCCAGCGTTCGACGAGGCGCGAGGCCAGCGTGCGCGCAGCGGCCACGCTGATCTGCTGGCCCAGTACCGCGCGTACCGCGATCTCGAAACCGTCCCAGCTTCCGGGCACCCGGATGCCGGGTTGTCGACGCAATACACGCTTGAGCAACGGATCGACGGACAGCCCATGGACGATGGCACGCGGTTCGGCATCCAGGTCGAACAGTCGGCGCACGCGCGCCACGACGTCGGTCAGCACATCCGCGTGCGGATGCCGTACCACCAGTTGCAAGGCCGGCTCGCCCTCGATCGCCGTCACGCGCAAGTGTCCGGGGGCGTCGTGCAGCATGAACACGCGTTCGTAGCCCTGCGCGTCGACCTTCTCGATGCCCGGTACCGAACGCGCATCGAGAAAACGCAGCATCGCCGCGAAGTCGTACGGCGGCCGGAAGCCCAGACGCAAGTGCACGCCCTTCGCATCGGGCGCAACCCGACGCCGTCGCATCTCGCGCGGCGCCATGCCGAAACTGTCGCGGAAGGCCGCGTTGAAGCGGCGTACGCTGCCATAACCGGCGCCCATGGCGATGTCGGTGACCGGCAGCGCCGTCTCGTCCAGCAGCTTGCGCGCAAACAGCAACCGCCGCGTGGCCGCCACCTGCAGCGGACTGGCACCGAGGGTGTCGGCGAACAGCCGCCGCAGGTGGCGCTCGCTCAGTCCGGTACGTTCGGCCAGCATGGCCACCGGTGCACGGTCGAGCAGGCCGTCCTCGATCTGGCGCAGGGCACCGGCCACCAGCTCGTTGCCGCTGCGCCAGGCCCAGGCACCCGGCGCCAGTTCCGGCCGGCAGCGCAGGCACGGCCGGTAGCCGGCCGCCGCCGCGGCTGCCGCCGTGGCGTAGTAGCGCACGTTGGCCGCCTTCGGCGCGGGCGCCGGGCACACCGGCCGGCAGTAGATCCCGGTCGAGCGCACCGCGGTGAAGAACAGCCCGTCGAAGCGCGCGTCCCGGCTCAGGCGCGCCTTTTCGCACACCTTGGGATCCGGCATCGTGGGGGCGACGGCAGCACTCATGGGTGCAGCATAGCGCCAGAGATGGGCAAGACTGGCCGTTTTCGGCCATGTAGGTTGTTGGGGGACGGAGCACGTTAAGCAGCTGCTTAACGTGCTCCGTCCCCTGCGACATGCCCTGCGCTAAAAGCCATGCTGCCCCCCTGCGACACACCCTGCGCTAAAAGCCATACCGCAGGAAGCCACCGTCCACCGCCACCAGTTCGCCGGTGATGTAGCTGGCCGCCGGCAGGCACAGGAAGGCCACGGCCGCGGCCACTTCCTCGGGTTCGCCGATGCGCTGCATCGGGGTGTGCTCGAGCACCTCGTCCAGGTAGTCGGCATCAGCCAGCGCCGGTTCCGAACGCTGCGTGCGGATGTACCACGGCGCCACCGCATTGACGCGGATGCCGTCGTCGGCCCACTCACAGGCCAGGTTGCGGGTCATCTGGTGCAATGCGGCCTTGCTCATGCCGTAGCCCACGCCGGTGCGCACGTGCACGATGCCCGAGACCGAACCGATGTTCACGATCGCGGCATGCGCGTGCTGGACCAGGTTCGGATGTGCCAGCCGGCACATGTCGAAGGCGCTGAACAGGTTCAGCTCGAACAGTTCGCGCAGTTCATCGTCGGCATACTCCAGCGCGCCCTTGATCCGGTTGCCGCCGACATTGTTGACCAGCAGCGACAAGGGCACGCCAAGGTCGGCGATCCAGTCGAACACGTCCAGGCGCTGCTCGCGCTGGGCGAGATCGGCAGCGAATGCGCGCACCTCGATGTCGGGGAGCTCCTCGGCCAGTTCGCCCCGGACCTGTTCCAGGTGATCGCCATCGCGCGCCACCAGCAGCAGGTCGGCACCGAGGGCACCCAGTTCGCGCGCGCAGGCCAGTCCGATGCCCTTGCTGGCACCGGTCACCAACGTGGTCTGTCCGTGCAGTCGCCAGCTGGTCAGTCGCGGATGCATGCAGGTTCCTTGCAGGTTCGGGAAAGCCGTGCCGTCCTGTTGCACCCGAAAAGCGTGCGCCGTACGACAACCCGACGCATCCTACAACGCACGCGCTTGCCGTGGGCGGGACCGGCGCGCGAGACTGCCCGGACCACCTTCCATCCATCCCGGGAAACCTTCCATGTCCAGCCTGAAGACCGTCCTGTGCGGAGCCCTGCTTTCCAGCCTGGCTGCCTGCTCGTCCCATCCGGCCCCGCAGCAGGATGCGGCCGCGGGCGCGGACCCGGCCAAAAGCTCCACCGCCATCCCCGCCTCCAACCCGCTGGCGCCAATGCTGAACACGCGTAACCGTGCCAAAGCCGTGGAGAAGGATCTCAAGGCGCACGATGCCGCCGAGCGCAAGGCGCTCAAGGATGCTCAGCAGTAATCGCCATGCACCGGCGCGACCTGCGCGCCGGTGCATCGTGACCTCGACTCAGCGCGGGGCGCAGAGGCAGTCGGCGTAGACGTTCAGCTTGCCCGGTCGGGCATGCAGCAACAGGTTCCACTCCGGCACGCCGCGCTCGATCTCGCCCAGCAACCAGGCCGGCGGCCGGATCCCGATGCCGGCCATGGCCCGGGCCATGCCGCTGTCGCCGAAGTTGAGCATCACGCGCTGCAGGTCCGAGACCGCGGCCGGGGCCACGTAGCGCACGGCATAGTGCTTGCCCAGCCCGGCCTTCTCCGCCGCGTAGGCCACCGCGTCGTGCAGGCCGCCGAGCTTGTCCACCAGTCCGCGCGCCAGCGCCTGGCGCCCGGTCCACACGCGGCCCTGGGCGATGGCATCGATCTGCTTGAAGTCCTTGCCGCGCGCCTTGGCCACGCCGCCGACGAAGCGGCGGTAGCCCTGGTCGATCACCCCCTGCATCAGGGTGGCCATCTTCGGATCCAGCGGTCGGGCGATATTGCCCGCGTCGGCCAGCGGGCCGACGCTGACCCCGTCGCTGTGCACGCCGAGCTTGTCCAGCAGGCCGGGCGCGTTGTAAACCATGCCGAAGATGCCGATCGACCCGGTGATGGTGTTCGGCTCGGCGTAGATGCGATCGGCATTCATCGAGATCCAGTAGCCGCCACTGGCGGCGACGTCACCCATCGAGACCACGACCGGCTTGCCGGCCTTGCGCAGCAATTCCACCTGGCGGCGGATGCGCTCGGCCGCATAGACCTCTCCACCGGGCGAGTTCACGCGAAGCACCACCGCCTTCACGTGCTTGTCCATGCGCGCGCGATAGAGCAGCTGCGCGGTGCTGTCGCCGCCAATCTTGCCCGGTGGCTGGCGGCCGCCGAAGATCTCGCCTTCGGCCACCACGATGTCCACGCGGTTGCCCGAGTCCGGCACCTTGCGGCGCACTGCACGCAGATAGTCGTCCATGTCGATGGCGCGGATGCCCTCCCCCTTTTCGCCAGCGGGTACGCCATCCTTGCGCAGCATCCGGATCAGCTGCCGCCGCGTCGCCAGGCCGTCGACCAGATGCTCGTTCAGCACCAGCCTGGCCAGGTCGCCATCGGTCGAGGCAAGGCGCTCGGGCATCTGGTCGAGGTCGGCCCTCAGGGCGGCCGGCTTGAGCTTGCGCTGTGCGGCGACATTGTCCAGCCACTGGTTCCACAGCCCGCCCATCCAGTAGGCATCGGCCTGCTTGGCATCGGAAGAGGCCTTGTCGAGCACATACGGCTCGGCAGCGGACTTGTACTTGCCGACACGGAACAGGTGCACGTTGACGCCGATCCGGTCCAGCAGGTCCTTGTAGAACAGCCGGTAGCTGGACAGACCGGAGACCATCAGGCCACCCATCGGGTCGAGCAGGATCTTGCTGCCGTGCGCGGCCAGGTAGTACTGGTTACGGTCCATGTTGGCCGCCCAAACGTCCACCGGCTTGCCGCTGGCGCGGAAACGGTCCAGCGCCTCGCCCACCTCGCGCAGCGCAGCGAAACCGCCGGCACGAAGGTCGCCCGGCAGCAGCAGGATGCGATGGATACGCGAGTCGGTTCGCGCATGATCGATGGTCGACACCAGGTCGCGTACGCGCACTTGGCCGAGCGGCTTGCCCGACCACGTTGCCAGTGCGCGGTCGATCGGCGCGATGCTGTACTGCTCGACCAATTGTCCGCGCGGCTGCACCACCAGCACGCTGCCTTCGCGCACCTGCGGATGGTTGCTGTGCGAGAACGCCAACATCAGAAGCAGCAGCAGGCCGAAGAAGACCAGGTTGAGGATGACCACGCGCAGCAGGTTGAAGCCGCGCAGGATCAGCACGAGAAAAGCGATGAAGCCGCTGCGTTGGGTGCCCGTCATGGACGCGTTTTCCGAATCTGTGGAGATGCCCAGACTAGCGGTTCGCCGCGGGCGGGTCATCTGCCACAGGTCCCGGCGACGACGGCGGCAAGGCTCGCTGCCAGCGGCGGCTGTGCAGGGTCCGCGCCATGCGCGTGAACAGCAGCACTGCCGCCGCGCTCAGGCCCACCACCAGGCCCATCCACATGCCTCGCGCGCCCTGGTGCGCATGGAACGCCAGCCAGGCACCGACCGGCATGCCCACGCCCCAGTAGGCAAAGGCGGTGATCAGCATCGGCACCCGTGTGTCCTTGAGTCCGCGCAGGGCACCGTTGGACGCCACCTGGATGCCGTCGGCGAACTGGAACAGGCCGGCCAGCACCATCAGCTGCGCAGCCAGGTCGACCACCGCCCGGTCGTCGCTGTAAAGCCCTGCGATCCAGTGCGGCACGCCCAGCATCAGGCTGGAGGACACCACCTGTGCGCACAGCGCCACGGCCACGCCGCAGTAGGCCGCATATCGCACGGCACGATCATCGCGACGACCGGCGGCATGACCGACGCGGATGGTGATGGCCATGGCTATGCCCAGCGGCACCATGAAGGCCACCGAGGCCACATTCAGGGCAATCTGGTGCGCTGCCGTCACGGTCTCGCCCAAGGTGGCGATGGCCAGGGCCACGGCCACGAACAGCCCGCCTTCCATCAGCAGCGAGAACGCCATCGGCGCGCCCAGGTGCAGCAGTTCGCCGATCACCTTCCAGCGCGGCGGATCGAACCGGTCGAGCAGGCCCAGTCCGCGGTAGTTGGGGTGGCGCAGAAGGTAGATGGCAAAACCGATCATCTCGATCCACAGCACCACCGCCGTGGCGATACCGCTGCCCCGTGCGCCCATGGCCGGCACCCCGAGGCGCCCGTACATCAGCACATAGCCCAGGGGCGCAAGCAGCACCAGGCCACCGAGGCTGAAATACATGGACGGACGTGGCAGCGACAGCCCCTCGGACAGGCCGCGCAGGGCGAAATACATGGTCAGGGCCGGCGCCCCCCAGCCGATGGCCTCGAGGAAAGCAGCCACATCCGGTCGCAGGCTCGGTACCACGCCGACCAGGGTCATCACGAACTCGGCATGACGCACCGCATAGCCCAGCGCCAATCCCAGCAGCAGCGCGATCCAAAGGGCCTGGCGGATCATGGCGCCGACCTCCTGGCGGCGACCGGCACCGTCGAGCTGGGCCACGCTGGGAGGCACCGCGAGCATGGTGCCGATGCCCAGCAGGATCGCCAGCGTCCAGATACCGGCCCCCGTGGTCACTGCCGCCTGGACGTGCGCATCCAGATGCCCGGAGAGCATGGCATCGATCACATTGGAACCGACCGCGGCCAGCTGCGCGGCGATCAAGGGTATCGCCAGACGCAGCAACGCGCCGATCTCGCGCGCGGCACGCAAACGGTCGAAGGAATAGGCGGATCGGGACAACGCAGGCAGGCCGTAGGGACGAACGGACAGGCCATTCTAGCCGTGGCCGCCGCAGGACGGGAGATACGCACAAAATACTTGCCGTGTCAGCTTTTTCAGCATGCCCGGTGGATTTTGTACACAGTGCCGGATCCGTCTCATCAAGCGCTGAGCGCCGCCCGCACCGACGTCGGAAGGCGCACAAACCAACCGCGTATATGATTGTTTTAGAACATATATTTCTGGGTGGTTAAACATTCACCAATGCGTAACAAGTCACGCATTGATGGGCCTTGCGTGCCCTGATCCCATTTGCGTCCACAGACTTATCCACATCTTTTGTGGATAACCACGAAAAGCCCCTGAAGCTGGGCACTTAGCTTCGCTTCCAAGGAAAGCGATGAAGATTGGTACGTATCTCGGGGCTGGCCGAAGGGGATAGGCCACTCGTCTGAGCCACGCCCCGGCTACACTGCGCCGCATGCCCGCCGTCCTGCGTATTGCCCTGCCGGTCCCGCTGCCGCGCCTGTTCGATTACCTGCCGCCCGGGGACGGCCACGATCCCGCGCCCGGCACGCGCGTGAAGGTGCCGTTCGGTCGCGGCACGCAGGTCGGGGTGGTGATCGAGGCCGGGGTGGAGAGCGCCTGGCCCGCACACCAGCTCAAGCGCGTGCAGCGCGTGCTGGATCCGTCGCCCCTGCTGGATGCCGAACTGCTGGCCACCTTGACCTGGGCCGCCGACTACTGGCTCGGCGCCCCCGGCGACGTGGTGCTGAACGCCCTGCCCACCCTGCTGCGCCAGGACAAGCCCTGGCCGTCCACCGGAGAGGAAGCCTGGCGGTTGACCGAGGCCGGTCGCGACCCGCAACAGACCGCACGCCGCCGCGGACGCAGCAGCGCCCTGCTTGACCTGCTTGTCGCAGGCGAGCAGCACGCGGGCGAACTGGACGTGCTGCTGCCTGGCTGGCGCGAGGCTGCGCGACGATTGCACAAGGCCGGACTGGTCGACCGTTTCACCGTGCAGGAAGATTCGCACCCCGCTCCGGGCGAGGCCGGACCCGAGCTCAACGCCGGCCAGCGTGAAGCCGTCGACGCCATCGGCGACGGCTTCGGCGGCTTCGCGCCGTTCCTGCTGCACGGCGTCACCGGCAGCGGCAAGACCGAGGTCTACATCCACCTGATCGAACGCGCCCTGGCCGCGGGCCGCCAGAGCCTGCTGCTGGTGCCGGAGATCGGCCTGGCGCCGCAGACCGTGGCACGGCTGCGTGCGCGCCTGGGCGTGCACGTGGACGTGCTGCACTCCAACCTCGCCGAGGGCGCGCGCGCCGGCGCCTGGCTGCGCGCCCGCGAGGGTCGGGCCAAGGTGATCCTGGGCACGCGCTCGGCCATCTTCGCGCCGCTTCCACATGCCGGTCTGATCATTGTCGACGAGGAACACGACACCTCCTACAAGCAGCAGGAGGGTTTTCGCTACCACGCACGCGACCTGGCCGTGGTGCGCGCCCAGCGCCTGGGGGTGCCGATCGTGCTGGGCTACCGCCACGCCCTCGCTGGAGACCCTGGCCAATGTCGACAACGGCCGCTATCGACGCCTGCACCTGCGCGAGCGCACCGGCGCGCACAGCACGCCGCCGCGCGCGGAAATCCTGGACGTGCGCGGACAGTCGCTGCAGCACGGCCTGTCCAACCCGCTGCTGGCGGCGCTGGACGCCTGCGTCGAACGCGGCGAACAGGCGCTGATCTTCCGCAACCGCCGCGGTTATGCGCCGCTGCTGACCTGCCACCTGTGCGGCTGGCACGCCGAATGCCCGCGCTGCGAAAAGCCGCTGGCACTGCACCAGGGTCGCCAGCGCCTGGTCTGCCACCACTGCGACCTGGAACGGCCGGTCCCGGCGTCCTGCCCGCAATGCGGCAACGAGGGCCTGTTCCGCCAGGGCCACGGCACCGAGCGCCTGGAGGACACCCTGATCACGCGCTACGCCGACGTCCCGGTGCTGCGCATCGATCGCGAGACCACCCGGCGCCGCGACGCCTTCGAGGACCTGCTCGGTCCGCTGGCCGACGGCCGCCCGGCGATCCTGGTCGGCACCCAGATGTTGGCCAAGGGCCACGACCTGCCCAATCTGACCCTGGTTGCCATCACCAGCATCGACGAGGGGCTGCACAGCCTGGATTTCCGCGCCAACGAACGCCTCGCACAACTGATCGTGCAGGTCGCCGGCCGTGCAGGTCGCGCCGACAAGCCCGGCCGCGTACTGCTGCAGACCCACCACCCCGAACACCCGCTGCTGCAGACGCTGTTGCACCGCGGCTACGCCGCCACCTGCCAGCAGATGCTGGACGAGCGCCGCGCGCTGCAGCTGCCGCCCTACGCCCACCAGGCCCTGCTGCGCGCCGACGCCACGCGCCGCGAGCCGGTCGAGTCTTTCCTTGCCGCCGCGCGCGCGGCACTGGGCGAGACACCCGCCCTGCGCGTGACCGGCCCGATGCCGGCACCGATGGCGCTGCGCGCCGGCCGCCATCGCGGCCAGTTGCTGCTGGAGGCCGACGCGCGTGGCCCACTGCACGCCTCGCTGCGCCCCTGGCGCGAGGCACTGGGCGCGCTCGAGGGGGCGCGGCGGGTGCGCTGGTCGATCGACGTGGATCCGGTGGATCTGTACTGAAGCCGCAACACGTCCGCACGCACGGATGCAGCGCACCTTCAGGGTCGCATCACCCGCTCGTGGCAAAATAAGCCCGACGCCCGCCACCCATCTCCAACCCAGGAATTCCATGGCTACCCAGCTCGAACAACTGCGCGACATGACCACCGTGGTGGTCGACTCCGGCGACATCAGCGCCATCGAACGGCACCAGCCGGTCGATGCCACCACCAACCCGTCGCTGCTGCTCAAGGCCGCCTCGATGGACGGCTACACGGCACTGATCGAGGACGCGCTGGACTGGGCACGCGGGCAGAGCAACGACCCGCACACCCGGGTCGTCGATGCCTGCGACCGCCTGGCCGTGAATGCCGGCACGCACATCCTGAAGCTGATCCCCGGGCGTGTGTCCACCGAGGTCGACGCGCGGCTGTCGTTCGACACCGAGGCCACCGTGGCCAAGGCGCACCGGCTGGTCGAGATGTACGACGAGGCCGGCATCGGCACCGATCGCATCCTGATCAAGATCGCCTCCACCTGGGAAGGCCTGCGCGCCGCCGAGCGGCTCGAGCGCGAGGGCATCCACTGCAACGCCACGCTGCTGTTCGCCTTCGAGCAGGCCGTGGCCGCCGCCGATGCCGGGGTGTTCCTGATCTCGCCCTTCGTGGGCCGCATCTACGACTGGTACGTGGCCAACACCGAGCACGAGGGCTACGCCCCCGAGGACGACCCGGGCGTGCAGTCGGTGCGCCGCATCTACGACTGGTACAAGCGTCACGGCGTGGACACCGTGGTGATGGGCGCGAGCTTCCGCAACACCGGGCAGATCACCGCCCTGGCCGGCTGCGACCGGCTGACCATCAGCCCCGACCTGCTGGAAAAGCTCGACGCCACCGAAGCCGACCTGCCGCGCCGGCTCGAGGACGACGGCCAGCGTGAGACGCGCACCGACCGCCTCGACGAGCACCGTTTCCGCTGGGGCATGAACGAGGACGCCATGGCCACCGAGAAGCTGGCCGACGGCATCCGCCGTTTCGCCGCCGACCAGATCAAGCTGGAGAAGATGCTGGGCGATCGGCTCTGATCCATTGCCGCGAGCCGACCGGAGAACGGCTCGCGTCCCATTCGCCACGGACGCATGTATGCTGGGGCGCGATCGATGACGGTGACGGGGAGGCACCGCCATGCGCTGGAAAGGCATCCACCACATCGAGCTGTCCGTCCTCGACTACGAGGCCTCGATCGCATTCTTCGATCGCATGTTCGGCTGGCTGGGCTATGCCAGCTTCTGGACCCTGGACATCGGCTACCGCTCGACCTACTACATGGCGCGGCTGCCGATGTTCCACAGCTACATCGGCATCCAGCCGGCGCAAAGCGGCGGCAGGCTGCACCACGCCGAGCACGCGACCGGCATTCACCATGTCGCCCTGTGGGCGCGCTCGCGCCGCGAGATCGACGACTTCCACCGCGACTTCCTGCTGAACAACGACGTCGAGGTCACCGACCCGCCGGCCGAATACCCCGTGTACACGCCCGGCTATTACGCGGTGTTCTTCAACGATCCCTACACCGGCATCCATTTCGAGCTCGCCCACACCCCGACGCTGCCCGGCCTGTCGGCCTGGCGCCGCTGGAAGCAGGCCCTGCGCAAGGTCTGGACGCAGCATCCGGAATGGGACCGGCCGCCCTGGAAGGCCGCCTTCCGCACCCTGCCGTCCAGGCACGACATGGATTGAACGTCCGGCCAACGGACCCACCGGGAGAAGCACGTCATGGAAAACACTTCGGGAAGCGGCCGCGGCACCGCGGTACCCGCCGAGATCGACCGCTGGAACTGGGGCGCCTTCCTGTTCAACTGGATCTGGGGCATCGGCAACAACACCCTGGTGGCCCTGCTGATGTTCGTGCCGCTGGTCAACCTGGTCATGCCCTTCGTGCTGGGCGCGCGGGGCAGCCGCTGGGCCTGGCAGAACAAGCGCTGGGAGAGCGTCGAGGCGTTCCGGACCACCCAGCGCCGTTGGGCTTTCTGGGGGCTGGTGGTGCTTGCCCTGAGCCTGTTGTTCTTCGCCGGACTCATCGGCGCGATCATGGTCGGCTTCAAGCATTCGACGGCCTACGAGATGGGCGTTCGCGACCTCAACGCCACGCCGCAGGCCGTGCGCCTGCTGGGCCGCCCCATCACCACCGGCTTTGCCACCGGCAGCATCAACGTCTCCGGACCCGACGGCAAGGCACGGCTTTCGTTCCGCGCCGAGGGACCGCACGGCAAGGGCCAGGTCTACGTCCTGGCCACCAAGTCCATGGGGCAATGGCACATCGACCGGGCGGTGCTGGAGGACGCCGGCAGCCATCAGCGGGTGGAACTGGTCCATCAGGACCGCGCCCCATCCGCATCGCAGTGAATCGTTTGACGACCCCGGCGGGATGCGCCGTGCCAGCCTTCGGGGCACACTGCGCCTGCATCCAGCTGATGCAGGTGCATCGATGACCGGTTCTCCTTCGCTTGGCGGACGGCGCGCCGCGCTGCATGTCGCCCTGGTCACCCTGGCGTTGTTGCTGGTACCGCTGGTGGCCATGCAGTTCACCGACCAGGTGCGCTGGAGCCCGATGGACTTCCTCGTGGCCGGGAGCCTGATGTTCGCGGCCGGCTTCAGTTTCGCGCAGGTCCTGCGCGCGACCCGCCGACCGTTGCTGCGGCTGGCCTTCGGCCTGGCCCTGGCGGGGGCATGGCTGATGGTGTGGGCCAACCTCGCCGTGGGCATGGCCGGCCCCCCGGGCAACCCGGCCAACTTCATGGTTGCCGGCGTGCTCGCGGTGGGCCTGGCCGGCACCCTGCTGGCGCGCCTGCGACCACGCGGCATGGCCCTGGCCATGCTGGCGACCGCCCTGGCCCTGGTGCTCGCCGCGGGACTCGCCCTGTCCGTGTTCGCCGGTGCGGAAACGACTCGAACGGACGTGGTTCTGGCCACCCACGGATTCTTCGCCGGTCTGTTCCTGGCCTCCGCCTGGCTGTTTCGTCGCGCCGCCCGCCCTGCGCCCGATGCACACGGGAACGGCATGTCATGATGGGCCGGAGGACGGGGCGAGCACACGGCATGAACGAGCTGATCCGGACGCCTGACGATCAGGCCAGGTTTTGCACCAACTGCGGCACGCCGCTCCAGGGCGAGTGGTGCCATGTCTGCGGGCAGTCCTCCAAAAACGTGCTGCGGCACCTGCCCGGGCTGGTCGAGGACGCCGCCGACGTGCTGCTGAACCTCGACGGACGCGTGGCCCGGACCCTGCCCATGTTGTACTTCTTCCCGGGCCGGCTCACGCGCGAATACCTGGCCGGTCGACGGATCCGGTACATCACGCCGTTCCGGCTGATGTTCGTGCTGTGCCTGATGAGCTTTTTCTTCCTGCACGCCGTGCTGAAACTGGACCTGGGCCCGGCGTCTGCCGATCGATCCGCCTTCGCCTCGGCGCAGACGCCACAAGCGGTGCTGCAGCAACTGGATACGCTGTCGGCGCAGCTGGACGACACCGGCAAGGTGCCGGTCAAAACGCCCGGCGTGAAGGACGTGGTGGACATGTCGCGGCATGCGCTGGCTTTCGCCGCCCTGCAGCGCATGCAGCAGGTCTTGCCGGACCATGCTCCCACCGCGGCGCAGGCGGCGCGCATCGACGCGCTGGAACGCCTGAGCCTGTCCGGCGCCGACTCGACCGCCTCGCTCGAGCGTCGCCTGGCCACATCGCTGGCGGTGACCGACGCCCTCGTGCCGCCGGGCGCCGAACGCGACCGGCGGCACCGGCTGCTGCAGCAACGGGCCGGCGCGCGCCTGGCCCGGCTGCATGCGGCCCGCACCGGCCCGAAGGCCCGGGACGGGAAGGCGCAGGCCCATGGCCTGGAGGCCTGGTTCCAGCGCCGCGTCCAGCGCCTGAAGACCAACGCCATGCGCATGAACGGCAGTGCCGCCGATCGCGACATGCTGGTCGGCCAGATCTTCTCGGCCCTCCCGCAGTCGATGCTGGTGCTGGTGCCGGTGTTCGCCCTGGTGCTGCAGCTGCTGTACCTGTTCCATCACCGCCTGTACATGGAACACCTGATCGTGTCCCTGCACAGCCACGCCTTCCTGTTCCTGTCGCTGCTGCTGCTGATCGGGCTGGAAGCGCTGCGTGGCGTGCTGCCGGGATGGGCCGCGATGCCGGTGGGCTGGCTGCGCACCCTCGTATGGCTGTGGATCCCGGTGTACCTGCTGCTGATGCAAAAGCGTGTCTATGCCCAGGGCTGGGGACTGACCCTGTTCAAGTACCTGGTGACCGGGACGGTCTACGTCGTCCTTCTGTCGATGACCGTGGGCGCTGCGGCCCTGGTCGGCCTGGCCGGCTGAATCGGCCCGTACCGGCCGCAGCAAGCCGCCCGGAGCCGGCCGTGCCCGTGCGTACGGGAAGTGCGAGACCGGTTTGGGGTACAGTCGGGGTCGTATTCCCAGGCTTGATGCAGGACCGGCGCCCATGAGCGTTGCCACTTCCAACCGACTCGAACCGATCCGCCGAAACATCGTCGGCATCGACCAGACCTTCCGCAGCCCGTACGGCGACCAGCGCATCGTCTATGCCGACTGGACCGCCAGCGGCCGGCTGTACGCGCCGATCGAGCGCCGCATGCTCGAGCAGTTCGGCCCGTTCGTGGGCAATACCCACTCGGAAGCCAGCGTGACCGGCTCGGCGATGACGCTGGCGTATCACGAGGCCCACCGCATCATCAAGGAAGAGGTGAATGCCGGCCCGGACGACGTGCTGCTCAGCTGCGGCTCGGGCATGACCGGCGCGGTCAACAAGTTCCAGCGCATCCTGGGGCTGAAGGCACCACAGGGCCTGCGCCGCTTCATCGACCTGCCGGAGCACGAGCGCCCGGTGGTGTTCGTCACCCACATGGAACACCACAGCAACCAGACCAGCTGGTACGAGACCATCGCCGAAGTGGAGGTGATTCCGCCCGACGAACGCGGACTTCCGGACCTGGACGCCTTTGCCGAGCTGCTCGACAAGCACCACGCGCGCAGCTTCAAGATCGGTTCGTTCTCGGCCTGCTCCAACGTCACCGGCGTGCAGCCGCCGTACCGCGCGCTGGCGCGCATGATCCACGAGGCCGGTGGCGTCGCCTTCGTCGATTTCGCCGCCTCGGCACCGTACGTGTCGATCGACATGCATCCGGAACACGGCGAGCACCTGGATGCGGTGTTCTTCTCCCCGCACAAGTACCTGGGCGGCCCCGGCGCCAGCGGCGTGCTGGTGTTCAACCGCAAGCTGTACCGCAACAGCGTGCCGGACGAGGCCGGAGGCGGTACCGTGTCCTGGACCAATCCGTGGGGCCAGTACGCCTTCATCGACGACATCGAGGCGCGCGAGGACGGCGGCACGCCGCCGTTCCTGCAGACCATCCGCGCGGCGCTGGCCATGCGCCTGAAAGCACAGATGGACGTCGGCGCCATGGCCGCACGCGAGCGCGAGATCGTGCCGCGCGCCCTGGCCGGCCTGCGCGCCGTGCCCGGCGTGCACCTGCTGGCCAACGAGATGGACGACCGCCTGGCGATCCTGTCCTTCTACGTCGAGGACCTGCACTACAACCTGATGGTGCAGCTGCTCAACGACCGCTACGGCATCCAGGCGCGCGGCGGCTGCAGCTGCGCGGGCACCTACGGCCACTACCTGCTGCACGTGGACCCGACGCGCTCGCGCCGCATCACCGACAAGATCGACCGCGGCGACCTGTCGGACAAGCCCGGCTGGGTGCGCCTGAGCTTCCATCCGACCACACCCGACACCGAGGTGGACTACTGCATGGAGGCGGTGCGCGAGATCGTGGCGAACAAGGAGCGCTGGTCGCGCGACTACGTCTACGATGCGCATTCCAACGAATTCCGCCATATCACCGGCACCGACCCGATGGGTGCCACGGTCAAGGACTGGTTCCGGCTCTGACGCGGTGACCGACGCAACGTCCACGCGGCCCGCGCCGGTCCTGCGCGTGGCGCGACCGACCGAGCACCTGGCAACCTTGGCCGACATGTACGCCCGAGGCCTGGGCTTGCAGGTGATCGGTGCATTCGAGGACCACGACGGCTTCGACGGCGTGGTCTTGGGCCATCCCGGGCACCCGTATCACCTGGAGTTCACGCACCGGCACGGGCACGCCGTGGCCGCGGCTCCGGATCCGGACCAGTTGCTGGTGTTCTACCTGCCCGACCGCGAGAACTGGAAGGCTGCCTGCACGCGCATGCAGGCGGCCGGTTTCCGCCCGGTCACCGCATGCAACCCCTACTGGGATCGGCAGGGCCGGACGTTCGAGGACATCGACGGTTACCGTGTCGTGCTGCAGCACGCGGCCTGGACCCGGTAGCGCGCACTCCCGCTCGCATCCCGGACGCAGCAGTGCCTCCCGGGGCCATGCCCCGGGCAGGTGCGACGACCGCTCCCGCACACCTCCGCGCTCCCAGCGCCTGGACGCTTCTCAGGCGGGTTGACGGGTAGCCTTTCCGGCGCGCAGCACCATCCAGCCCATGATCAGCATGCCCAGCAGCACGCCGATGGACCCGACGCCGAGGATCGGCTCCAGTGCGGTTTCGGGGTACACGTTGCCGTACAGCAGCAGCAGGCCGATCGAGAGCACGATGGCCGAGACGATGTGCACGACGTGCTGCACCCACGACATCCCGCGGCCGGGAGCCGGCAGCCACAGCTTGTGGATGATGGCGTAGATCAGCGAGACCACGAAGCCGACCAGCATGATGTGCGCATGCGCCACCAGCAGGCTGTGGTCCTTGGATATGGCCATGTAGATGCCCACGCACAGGCCGAAGATCGCGAACGCGATCGCCCACAACAGGAATTTCCGGTCGAACCCCATGACGCCCTCCCCTTGCAAGGTGGAGATACCGGACGCATGGGTCACCCATGTGCCCGGCTCCCTCGTGGCGCCCCCCTGCCGCCATGGCGACAGCGCCGCTGTCCGGACAGTAGCACCGGTACGCCGGCGGCGACATAAAAAAACGGCTCCGCGTACGGAGCCGTTTTTCGGGTTCGGGCCGGAGCGCGAAGCGTCAGGCGGCGAACACGCCGCGCATCTTCTTCATCGCCGCCGCCTCGATCTGGCGGATGCGCTCGGCGGAGACGCCGTATTCGTCGGCCAGTTCCTGCAGCGTGGTCTTGTCGTCGGTCAGCCAGCGGCGCTGGATGATGTCGCGGGAGCGCTCGTCCAGGTCCTGGAGGGCCTCGGACAGGGTATCGTGACGGCTTTCGGCCTGGCTGGCGTCGGCCACGTTCTGGTACGGATCGGCGCTGTCGTCGATCAGGAAGTTGGACGGCGACGGACGTGCGTCGTCATCGGCGTCGACCGGCGCGTCGAAACCGACGTCGCGGCCGGACAGGCGCGACTCCATTTCCAACACCGTCTTCTCGGGCACGCCCAGCTCGTTGGCGACCGTCTTGACCTCGCCCGCGTTCATCCAACCCAGACGCTTCTTGTTCTTGCGCAGGTTGAAGAACAGCTTGCGCTGCGCCTTGGTCGTGGCGACCTTCACGATGCGCCAGTTCTTGAGGATGAACTCGTGCATCTCGGCACGGATCCAGTGCACGGCAAAGCTCACCAGGCGCACGCCGTGCTCGGGGTCGAAACGCTTGACCGCCTTCATCAGGCCAATGTTGCCTTCCTGGATCAGGTCGCCCAGCTGCAGGCCGTAGCCGGAATAACCACGTGCCACGTGCACCACGAAGCGCAGGTGCGCGGCGATCAGCTGCTTGGCAGCGTCCAGATCCTCTTCGGCATGGTAGCGCCGGGCCAGCTGCTGCTCTTCCTCGACGCTCAGCACGGGGATGCGGTGCACCGCCGAGATGTAGGCATCAAGACTGCCGGCAAGGCTGGGAATGGGCAGATTTTTGGCAACCAGAGCCTGGCTCATGGATGTGGACCTCCTGTGGAACCTTCAGGTTAGCACTCTGGATATTGGAGTGCTAAGGGTCGGGAAAGTTCCGGATTGATTAACTGAACTTCATAGTACAGCAAAGTGGGCCGCAACACCAGCTCAAGCCGCCCATACCCGGCCCTGCGAGGTCCGGAAATGGGCATGCAAACCGTCGATTTTCCCCTTTCATTCCCAGACATGCGGGCTGGATCGCGGGATGCAACCCATGCGAAGGACATCTCGGATGATGCGATGCAGCATGGCCGGCGGCTAACGCCTGGGGAGCAGCAGGATCAACAGGAAGGCCAAGGTGAACATGCTGCTGACCGACAACGCGAACTCCTGGATGAAGGTGGGGACGTCGAACCCGCCGTGCCAGGCGTCCTGCATGAACAGAAGCAGTCGACTGTAGTCGAAGCCCTCGAATACCGAATACACCACCAGCCAGAGCAGGAAATAGCAGGACAGGAAAACCAGGGACGCGCCCTTGAGCATCTGCAGGACTCTTGCCGTCATCCGGAGCTTCCTCGCCGTCGCAGTGTGGGTGGGAACGGTCGACCGGCTGGCTCGTACTCCTTGCACTGCCGCCATGCCGTCTGGAACAACCGGCCAGCCTGGCCGGTACCCGCCCATCGCCCGCGACCGATTTCTTCCGTAATCGAGCGCATCGCGCAAGGGTTGATGGCATTAAGTCGTCTCGGCGACGCGAACGCCATTTCTCATTCGATGTAGTCGCACGTAAGTGCGCGCAGGGTCGCGTCTTTCTGTTGCGACCGGCGCCTTGCCGTTGGCCATTTGGCCGACCCTGTTACTGCGCCGGGCGCCGCGGAGTGCAGGAACCGGCCCGAACCGGAAGGGCCCGACGGGTCACAGTTCGCTGCGCGGAGGCAAAGACCAGTCGATGGGTTGCAGGCCCTGCTCGCCAAGATACTGGTTGGCACGCGAGAAATGCCGGCAGCCAAGGAAGCCGCGATGCGCCGACAGCGGCGAGGGATGGGGAGCGCGTAGGATGCAGTGGCGGCGGCCGTCGATGCGCGCGGCCTTGCTGCCGGCGTGGCTGCCCCATAGCAGGAACACCAGATGCTCGCGCGCGCTGGCCAGCACGTCGATCACGTGGTCGGTGAAGCCCTCCCAGCCCTTGCCGCGATGGGAGGCGGCCAGGCCGCGCTCGACCGTGAGGACGGTGTTGAGCAGCATGACGCCACGGTCGGCCCAGGGCGTCAGGCAGCCGTGGTCCGGCGGGGCGATGCCCAGGTCGCTGTGGATCTCCTTGAAGATGTTGACCAGCGACGGCGGTACCTTCACCCCCGGACGTACCGAGAAGCACAGCCCGTGCGCCTGGCCCGGACCGTGATACGGGTCCTGGCCCAGGATCACCACCTTCACCTTGTCGAACGGGGTGTGGTCGAAGGCCGCGAAGATCTCGGGGCCCGGCGGATAGATGGCCTTGCCGGCACGTTTTTCGGCGCGCAAAAATGCACCCAGCGCCTGCATGTCCGGACGCTGGAAGTACTCGCCCACGCGCGCCTTCCAGGAGGGTTCCAGCTGCAGCGCCCGCTCGCTCATGTGCCGGTCACTGCGTTCCTTCACGCTGGCGCAGGTGCCGCGACACGCGCAGCTGGAACAACAACTTGGTGATCAGCATGCGTTCCTCGACGGGCTTGACCACCAGGTCGTTGGCGCCGGCGCGGATCAGCTCGGCCTGCTTGTCGGGGTTGTCGTCGCCGGTCATCACCAGCACCGGCAGCTGGCCCT
Organism: uncultured Gammaproteobacteria bacterium; assembly: GCA_963817755.1. Classification (GTDB taxonomy): domain Bacteria; phylum Pseudomonadota; class Gammaproteobacteria; order Xanthomonadales; family Rhodanobacteraceae; genus Oleiagrimonas. The sequence continues at coordinate 286,904 of CAWFPB010000002.1, read as the reverse complement.
TGTTGAAGCCGTACTCGGTGCGTATCGCGCGCAACAGGTCGCCACCGGTCAACTCGCCCTTGAGGGTGACGTCGGTGAGCACCACGTCGGCACCGATGCGCCCCTGCGCCTTGCCCATCTCCAGTCGCGCCAGGGCGTCCTCGACGCTGATGTCGTGCAGCACGGTCAGGCCGTGCTTCTCCATCATGCGGCGTGTGGCCAGCGCGACCACGCGGCTGTCCTCGATGTACAGCACTTCGCCCTCGGCGGTGTCTTCCGGGCACACGTAGCCGCGGATGAAGTCGGCCAGCGCCTGGAAGCCCAGCGACTTGTCGAAATAGTCGGTCACCGCGTCGCCCATGCTGCGGTCGCGCAGCCGCTGGTCGACGTCACCGGAGATCACCACGATCGGCACGTAGGTCTGGGTGGACTGCTCGCGGATGTGGCGGGCCAGTTCCAGCCCGTCGATGTCGGGCAGGCGCAGCGCCACGGTGACGAAGTCGACCACGCCCTCGGCCAGCGCGGCGCGGGCTTCCTCGCCACTGCCGCAGCTGACGATGGTGGCCTGGGGCAATTCCTTGGCCAGTACCTGCTCGATGAGCTTGCGCACGACCTTGGAGCCGTCGACCACCATGACCCGAGGCTCGGCGCTGGCGATGTGTCGGCTGATGTCGCCCTTCATGCGGGCCCCCGTTTGCTTCGTGCTTTCATCCCGCTCGTCTCAGCTGTTGCGCGCAAACCAGGCGCGCGCCCATCCAGCCCAGCAGTGCCGCCAGCACCGGCACCAGGGCCAGCTGCCACAGCGGCAGGCCGCCGAAATCCAGTCGCCCGCCGTAACTGGCCGCCAGGCGCGAGACCGGCCCCGCCAGGGCCCACTCCAGCATCCCGGTCAGGGCTACCGCAACCAACCCACCGGCCAGACCGTACCAGAGACCGGCATAAAGGTACGGCCGGCGCACGAAGGCTGGGCTGGCACCGACCAGGCGCAGCACCGCGATTTCGTCGGCGCGGCCCTGGATATCCAGGCGCACGCCGTTGCCCACCACCAGTAGGGCGGCCAGCGACAGCAGGCCGGCCAGCATCAGCACCGCGCGCGTGCCCACGCCCAGCAGGGCGTCCAGGCGCTGGCGCCAGGCCCCGTCGTCCTGCACCTGGTCGACGCCGTCCTGGGCATGCAGCCACTTCAGCAGCGGCGCGGCCCGGGCCGCGTCCAGGCGCGTGGCCGGTTTCACCACCAGCACCCAGGGCAGTGGGTTGTCGTCCAGCGCCTTGAGCGCATCGCCGAAGCCCTGCATGGTGGCCAGTTCGGCCATGCCCTGCTTGGGCGAGCGCAGCTCGACGGCGGCCACGTCCGGGCGTTCCCGCACCTTGCCGGCCAGCGCACGGGCGGCATCGGCCTTGCCGTCGACCTTCATGAACACGCTGATGGCCTGGGTTTCGCCCAGCGCCGAACCCAGCCGCTGCAGGTTGCCCAGCAACAGGGCGAAGGTCAGCGGCAGGGCCAGCGCGAAACCCATCACGGTGACCGTGAGCATGGTGCCCAGCGGGCGCGCGCCAAGCCGTCGCAGACTGGCCATCAGGCCCCAGGCATGCTGCTCGGCCCAGACCGCGACACGACGCGGGCGGGTACGGGTGGTCGCCGATTCGCGGCGTGCACGCGCCATCATGTCCGCACCTCGGTGGCGGGCACGTCGTCCACCAGGCGGCCGTGATCGAGCACCAGCACGCGCTTGCGGGTGCGCTTGATCAGCATCAGGTCGTGACTGGCCACCAGCACCGTGGTGCCCACGCGCTGGAAGGCGTCGAACAGCTCCATGATCTCGGCCGCCAGTTGCGGGTCGAGGTTGCCGGTCGGCTCGTCGGCGATGATCAGCGACGGCTTGGCGACGATGGCGCGGGCAATGCCCACGCGCTGCTGCTCGCCGGTCGAGAGCATCACCGGTGCCTGCTTCTCGTAGGACAGCAGGCCGACCTTTTCCAGCGCCGCGCGCACGCGGCGGGCGCGTTCGGCCGGCGCGATGCCGGCGATCACCAGCGGCAACGCGACGTTGTCGAACACGCTGCGGTCCATCAGCAGGCGGTGGTCCTGGAACACCATGCCCAGCTGGCGGCGATGGCGCGGGATCGCGCCGGCACGGGCGCTGGACAGGTTGCGGCCGTTGACCGTGAGGCTACCGCGGGTCGGGCGCTCGATCATGGCCAGCAGCTTGAGCAGGGTGCTCTTGCCCGCGCCCGAGTGACCGGTGACGAAGACCATTTCGCCCGGCTCGACTTGGAACGAAAGCCCGACCAGGGCTTCCTGGCCGGTGGAGTAGCGCTTGCTGACCTGGTCGAAACGGATCACGTACGCCGCATCGGCTGCAAAAAACGCGAGCATACCGCGCCGGCGGCTCTGGCCATAGACGCCAGTCGCGCATCGGCAGCGATACACGCCCCCCGGGGCACCCGGAGCATCGCGAAGTAGCGGCTCAGCGGCCGCCGAACAGGCGCCGGAAAAACCCGGACTTCTTGGACTTGGCGGGCGCAGGTGCCGGCTCTGCATGCACCTGGCGACTGCCGCTCGAATGGCTGCGACCGGTGTCGCGGCGTCCGTTGCCGGACGGCGCATTGCCGTCCTTCCGCGCCGGGCCATGGCCCTTGGGCGCACCGCCGGAGCGGCTCCCGGGGGCCTCGGCGGCATGGCTGGACGGGCTCTCGCGGCCCTGTCCGGAGGCACCCTGGCCCTGAACACCCTGCCCGCCACGACCGCCACGACGGCGTCGACGGCGACGCGGCTTGTTGCCGGCACCGTCCGCACCCGCCGAGCCGTCGGAGGACGAGGAAGCGGACGACCGGGACGGGTCTCCGTCTCGCGCCCCCGGATCGGCGGCCTTGTTCGCGCTGCTGGAGGCTTTCGCATCCGTGGACGACGTCGTACCGCCGGAAGAGCCGGAACGGCGGCGACGGCGGCGCTTGCGTGGCGCACCCGCATCCGCGGACGCCGTATCCGGGCCATCCTGTTGCGGTTCGTGGTCGTCCGGATCGTGCGTCGGCCTGGCCCGCGGGGCCGGCATCTTCAGCATGGCCGGATCGATGCTCTCGACCGGGATCTTCTGCTCGATGTAGGCCTCGATGTCGGGCAGGCCCATGGCGTACAGGTCGCAGGCGAAGCTGATCGCGTCGCCCTCGGCACCCAGGCGCGCAGTGCGGCCGATGCGGTGCACGTAGTCCTCGGCATCCTGCGGCAGGTCGTAGTTGAACACGTGGCTGACGTGCGGGATGTGCAGGCCGCGTGCGGCCACGTCGGTGGCCACCAGCACGTCGATCTGGCTGTCCTTGAATCGCTGCAGCAGCTTCTGGCGCTTGACCTGGGGTACGTCGCCGGACAGTGCGCCGACGTTGTAGCCGTGCTTGCGCAGGCGTTCCTTGATGCGCTCGACCGCGGCCTTGGTATTGGCGAACACGATGCTGCGCTCGGGCTTGTGCTGCTCGAGCAGGTTCAGCAACAGCGGCATCTTCTCTTCCTTGGCCGGGAAGTAGACCACCTGGCGCACCTTGTCGGCGGTGACGTTGTCGGTCTCCACCACCATCTTCTCGGCCTCGTTCATGTGCTCGTAGGCCAGCTCCAGCACGCGGTGGCTGAGGGTGGCCGAGAACAGCAGGACCTGGCGCTCGTCGCGCGGCGGCAGGCGGCGGAAGATGTAGCGCACGTCCTTGATGAAGCCGAGGTCGAACATGCGGTCGGCCTCGTCGATCACCATCACCTCGATGGAGTCCAGGCCGAACACGTGCTGCTTGTAATAGTCGAGCAGGCGGCCCGGCGTGGCGATGATGATGTCGCAGCCGTCGCGCAGCATCTGGCGCTGCTTGTCGTAGTCCACGCCGCCGTAGATCAGGGCGATGCGCAGGCCGGTGTCGCGACCGATGGCAAGCGCGTCCTTCTCGATCTGGATGGCCAGCTCGCGGGTCGGGGCGATGACCAGGGCACGCGGGTCGCTGTCCTTGTGGTCGGCGCGCGCCGGCTGCGTCAGCAGGCGGTTCATCAGGGCCACCAGGAAGGCGCAGGTCTTGCCGGTGCCGGTCTGCGCCTGGCCCGCCACGTCGCGGCCGGTCAGGGCCACCGGCAGGGTCAGCGACTGGATCGGCGTGCAGCGCGTGAAACCGCAGGCGTGCAGGCCCTGCTGCAGTTGCGGGTGCAGGTCGAGGTTTTCGAAGAAGGTATCGGTGAGTACGTGTTCAGCCATGTATTGGGTCCGGCCGCCTGGCCATGTGCCGGCGGCGTTGCTGTCGGCGCGCCGTGCAGCGGCGCAGCCGGGATAATGAGTCGGTGCGGGCCCGTCCGCGCCGGGCCTGTGGCCGGCACCTGCGACGCGCCCTCGCCGGGCGATTCCGGAGGCTGGAACGGTTTCCACTGCACCGGCAGGGCCGGCTTGAATCCCGTTCCGAGTTGCGCTGGAATGAGCGACGTGCCGCAACGGCAGTCCGCTTGATTTTTCCAGCCCCACCCGCCATCTGTGGGACGAGGCAAATCTGCCATAGTGTAGCCGATGCCGAACGCCTCGTGCGCGGTCCCCGACGGCGTACTCCCACCGCAACCACGGAGTCATCCGCAGTGAGCGATCTGATCACCCATATCAACGACAGCGACTTCGAGACCGAAGTCCTCCATTCCGACGTTCCGGTCCTGGTCGACTTCTGGGCCACCTGGTGCGGCCCGTGCAAGGCCATTGCGCCGATCCTGGACGAAGTGGCCAAGGATTACGAAGGCCGCCTGAAGATCGTCAAGGTCGACATCGACCACAACCAGAAGACCGCCATGAACTACAGCGTGCGCGGCGTGCCCACCATGATGGTGTTCAAGGGCGGCAAGGTCGAGGCCACCCAGGTCGGCGCCGTACCCAAGGGCCGCATCACGCAGATGGTCGACGGCCTGCTGTGACCCCGGCTTCTCCGGTCGCGGCGAGGCTCAGGCCCGCCGCGACACGATGATTGCGGGCCGCCGCCCGCAGTGCTAGATTGCCTCCAGACGACGGGCCATTCGCGCCCTCGCATCCGGTCCACCCCCGACCCCTCCTTCCTTTCCACGGCGCCCCGACGAGGTCCGTTCGTGTCCGATACCGATAGCAAGCCCACCACCGAGACGCCGCGTCCGGACGACGCCGCGACTACCGACAAACCCGCCAAGCCCAAGCGCGCACGCGCCAGTGCCAAGCCCAAGGACGCGGCCTCCGGGCCCGCGCCTTCGCCCGCGCCCGCACCGGCTCCCGCGCCCTCCGGAGAGGGCAGCGCCGGCAACGGTGACGACAAGGGATCGTCCGCCGGCGACGGCGGCAACGATGGCCAGGGCCGCTCGCAGGGCGACAACCGCAAGCGCGGTAGTGGCAGCAATGCAGGCAACCGTGGCAACGAACGTCGCGGACGCCGCCGCCGCAACGACCGCAACGACCGCGGCGGTAACCGCGGCAACAACGCGCCACGCGGCAACCACGCCGGCCTGCCGATGGACGACGACGACGACCACGATGCCGGCAGCGACGACCGCATCATCAACCTGACCGAACTCAAGCGCAAGAACGCCATCCAGCTGCTGGAGACGGCCGAGGAACTGGGCGCCCACGAGGGCGTGGCGCGTGCGCGCAAGCAGGACGTCATCTTCAACATCCTCAAGGCCCACGCCCGCTCCGGCGGCGGCATCTGGGCCGAGGGCGTGCTGGAAATCCTGCAGGACGGCTTCGGCTTCATGCGTTCGGCCGACGAGTCCTACCTGGCCGGGCCCGACGACATCTACGTCAGCCCCAGCCAGATCCGCCGCTTCAACCTGCGCACCGGCGACTACATCACCGGACGCGTGCGCCCGCCCAAGGAAGGCGAGCGCTACTTCGCGATGCTGCGCGTGGAGACCATCAACGGCGATCCGCCGGAGGCCTCCAAGAACAAGATCCTGTTCGAGAACCTCACTCCGCTGTTCCCGCGCCAGTCGTTCCACCTGGAGCGCGGCAACGGCTCGACCGAGGACATCACCGGCCGCATCATCGACCTGATCGCGCCGATCGGGCGCGGCCAGCGCGGCCTCATCGTCTCCCAGCCCAAGGCCGGCAAGACGATGATGCTGCAGAACGTGGCCCAGGCCATCATCCACAACCATCCCGATGCCCACGTGATCATCCTGCTGATCGACGAGCGTCCGGAGGAAGTGACCGAGATGCAGCGCAGCGTGCGCGCCGAGGTGGTCAGCTCCACCTTCGACGAACCCGCGGTGCGCCACGTGCAGGTCGCCGAGATGGTGATCGAGCGGGCCAAGCGCCTGGTCGAGCACAAGAAGGACGTGGTGATCCTGCTCGACTCCATCACCCGCCTGGCGCGCGCCTACAACACCGTGGTGCCGAGCTCCGGCAAGGTGCTCACCGGCGGCGTCGACGCCAACGCCCTGCAGCGCCCGAAGCGCTTCTTCGGCGCCGCGCGCAACGTCGAGGAAGGCGGCAGCCTGACCATCATCGCCACCGCGCTGATCGACACCGGCAGCAAGATGGACGAGGTGATCTTCGAGGAGTTCAAGGGCACCGGCAACATGGAGGTGCACCTGTCGCGGCGTATTTCCGAGAAGCGCGTGTACCCGGCGATCGACATCAACCGCTCCGGCACCCGCCGTGAGGACCTGCTGATCCCGCCGGACCTGCTGCAGAAGATCTGGATCCTGCGCAAGCTGCTGCACCCGATGGACGAGCTGGCGGCGATCGAGTTCATGCTCGACAAGATGAAGAACACCAAGACAAATGACGAGTTCTTCAATGCGATGAAGCGGTGAAGAGCCGGGACTCGGGACTCGGGACTCGGGACCGGGACTCGGGACTCGGGACTCGGGAAAGCGTAGACCCCCGAGTAGCCCATGCGACCACGAAAAAGCCGGCCTTGCGCCGGCTTTTTCGTGGTCTGCGGCATAATGGCCGGATACATCCGCATCACAGGGAACTTCCATGCGCATCTGCGTCTACTGCGCCTCTTCCGACCACGCCGATCCGGCCTACCGCGACGCCGCGACCGCGCTCGGGCATCACCTGGCCGAGGCCGGCCACAGCATCGTCTACGGCGGCGGCTCGCGCGGCTCGATGGGTGCGGTGGCGGACGGCGCGCTGGAGGCCGGTGGCACGGTCATCGGCATCCTGCCCCGGTTCATGGCCGACCTGGAATGGGGCCATCCGGGCCTGACCGAGCTGCAGCTGGTCGAGGACATGCGCGAGCGCAAGCATCGTCTGCTGACCGATTCGGACGCGGTCATCGCCCTGCCCGGCGGCTGCGGCACGCTGGAGGAGCTGTTCGAGGCGATCACCCTCAAGCGCCTGGGGATCTACCTCAACCCGATCGTGCTGCTGGACACCAAGCGCTTCTACCGGCCGCTGGATGCGTTCCTGAAGCAGGTCATCGAGGCGCGCTTCATGAATCCCGAGCACGCGAGGATGTGGCAACTGGTGGACACCCCCGAACGCGTGCTGCCGGCGATCGACAACGCCCCGGCCTGGGACGCCCACGCGCGCGACTACGCCGCGGTGCGCGAGTAGGTTGCTCCGCGCGCTGCAAGGGCGCGTGTAAGCATCCGCGCCCCGGCACGGTCCGTATGCAGGTGAGCCAAGCCCGTGGAGGCCCGCCATGCATCGACGCCGATTCCTGATCACCGCCGCCGGGGCCGCCGGCGCGCTGCTGCTGGGCGGCTGCGGCCGCAGCCGGGCGGACGAAGCCGCGGCCACGACCACCGTCCGGGGCGCATGGAACCTGACTCCTGCGCAATGGCGCGCGCGCCTGACGCCGGCGCAATTCCGCATCCTGCGCCAGGCCGGCACCGAGCCACCCTTCAGCAGCCCGCTGGACCGCGAGACGCGCGCCGGCACCTACCATTGCGCCGGGTGCGCCCTGCCGCTGTTCAGCTCGGCCACCAAGTTCGACTCGGGCACCGGCTGGCCCAGCTTCTTCCGGCCCCTGCCGGAGGCCGTCGCCACCCGTCGCGACACCTCGCTGATGATGATTCGCACCGAGGTACACTGCCGACGCTGCGGCGGCCACCTGGGCCACGTGTTCGACGACGGGCCACCGCCGACCGGGCTGCGCTATTGCATCAACGGCCTGGCCCTGGCATTCCGTCCCGGCACGCATGCACCAGCCTGAATCCGGACCGCACGGCCCCGAATACGCGTCGTTTCCCGTGCATGACCACGGCGTTCGCCGCGGCACCCTTCCATTTCGCCCGCTTCGCCCCCACAGTGATTCGGTTCCACGCACAAGGATTTCACCAAGGTGTCGATTCCCAGTTCCACCCAGGCCACGCCGATCACCGATCCGCGTCAGCTGACCGCGTACGTCGCCAGCGGCGAGAAGCCCCGCGAAGCCTGGCGCATCGGCACCGAGCACGAGAAGTTCGGCTTCCGCCATGACGACCTGCGCCCGCCGACCTACGAGGGCGAGCGCGGCATCCGAGCGCTGCTGGAAGGCATCGCCGAAAAGCACGGATGGGACATCGCGCGCGAGGGCGAGCTTCCGGTGGCGCTGGCCCGCGACGGCGCCTCGATCACCCTGGAACCGGCCGGCCAGCTGGAGCTTTCCGGCGCCATGCTGGAAACCATCCACCAGACCTGCCGCGAGGTGAACGGCCACCTGGAAGAAGTGCGCTCGGTCGCCGACGACCTGGGCCTGGGCTTCCTGGGCATGGGCTTCCAGCCCAAGTGGCGGCGCGACCAGATGCCGTGGATGCCCAAGGGCCGCTACGCCATCATGCGCCGCTACATGCCCACGCGCGGCGACCTGGGCCTGGACATGATGACGCGCACCTGCACCGTGCAGGTGAACCTGGATTTTTCCAGCGAAGCGGACATGATCAAGAAATTCCGCGTGGCCCTGGCGCTGCAACCGGTGGCCACCGCGCTGTTCGCCGACTCGCCATTCACCGAAGGCCGGCCCAACGGGTACCTGTCCTACCGCTCGCACGTGTGGACCGACACCGACCCGGACCGCACCGGCATGCTGGATTTCGTGTTCGAGGATGGCTTCGGCTACGAGCGCTGGGTCGACTACATCCTCGACGTGCCGATGTATTTCACCATGCAGGACGGGCAGCCGGTGGACGTGGCCGGGCGCAGCTTCCGCGACTTCCTGGCCGGCAAGCTGCCCGAGCTTCCGGGCGTGACGCCGACCCTGCGCGACTTCGACGACCACATGACCACCACCTTCCCGGAAGTGCGCATGAAGCGATTCCTGGAGATGCGCGGCGCCGACGGCGGGCCGTGGAACCGTCTGTGCGCGCTGCCGGCGCTGTGGGTCGGCCTGCTGTACGACGACACCGCGCTGGATGCGGCCTGGGACCTGGTCAAGGACTTCACGATGGCCGAGCGCCACGCGCTGCGCGACGGCGTGCCCAGGCATGCGCTCAAGCTGCCCTTCCGCGGTGCCACCGTGCGCGAGCTGGCGCTGGAAACGCTGAAGATCGCCGGCCACGGCCTCAAGCGCCGCGCCCGTAACAACGAGCACGGCAGCGACGAGACCATCTTCATCCAGCCGCTGGTGGAACTGGCCCAGTCGGGCCAGACCCCGGCCGAGCGCAAGCTGGAGCTGTTCGAAGGCCCCTGGAACGGCAACGTCGACCCGGTGTTCCGCGAATTCGCCTACTGAGGCTGTGGAAGCGCGGGGAGGCGTGACCTAAGGGAATGCCCGTGGCGCGATACGGCTACACGGCAAGATCCGATCTTCGCGGCACGCGCCCACCGTGCGCCATCGCGCCTTCCGGCGCTCCTACAAAGGGTGGGAAGGCGTTCGCGATGCATCGTGGAAAGTACCCCAACGCGTCAGCGTGGATCATGAAAAAGGCCGGCATGAAGCCGGCCTTTTTCGTTGCTGCGATTCGCGGTCGATTACTTGAGCCCGCGGTCCTTGAGCATCGGGCCCACGTCCGGGTCCTTGCCGTAGAAGGCATGGAACAGCTTGGCCACGTCCTTGCTGTTGCCGCGCGAAAGGATCATGTCGCGGAAACGCTGGCCGTTGGCGCGGGTCATGCCGCCGTGGTCGAGGAACCACTGGTAGGCGTCGTCGTCCAGCATCTCGGTCCACAGGTAGGCGTAGTAGCCGGCCGCATAACCGTTGCCCCAGATGTGCATGAAGTAGCTGGATCGGTAGCGCGGCGGCAGGTACGGCAGGTCGGTGTGGTTGGCCTTGAGCGCCTTGGTCTCGAAGGCATCCACGTGCTTGAGCGGCGCATCGGCCGGGATCATGTGCCAGCTCATGTCCAGCAGCGAGGCCGACAGCAGCTCGCCCAGCGCGTAGCCCTGGTTGAACTTGGCTGCCTTGCGCAGCTTGGCCACCAGCGCCGCGGGCATCGGCTTGCCGGTCTTGTAGTTGAGCGCGTAGTGCTTGAACACCTGCGGGTAGCTGGCCCAGTGCTCGTTGAACTGCGACGGGAACTCGACGAAGTCGCGCGGCACGTTGGTGCCGGACAGGCTCGGGTAGGTGCGGTCGGACAGGAAGCCGTGCAGGGCGTGGCCGAACTCGTGGAACATCGTGGTCACGTCATCGAAGCTGATCAGCGCGGGCTGGCCCGGCGCCGGCTTGGTGAAGTTGCACACGTTGTAGATGACCGGCTTGGTGCCCAGCAGCTTGGACTGGCCCACCAGGTTGTCCATCCACGCGCCACCCTGCTTGTTGTCGCGCTTGAAGTAGTCGGCGTAGAACAGGCCCAGCGGCTTGCCATCGGCGTCGAACACCTCGTAGACCATCACGTCCGGGTTGTAGACCGGGATGTCCTTGCGGCGCTTGAAGGTCAGGCCGTACAGCTCATGGGCGGCATAGAACACGCCGTTCTTGAGCACGTTGTGCAGCTCGAAGTACGGCTTGACCTGGTCCTGGTCGAGGTCGAACTTGGCCTTGCGCAGCTTCTCGGCGTAGAACTCCCAGTCCCAGGCCTGGAGCTTGAAGTGCTTGCCACTCTTGTCGATCAGGCCCTGCAGCTCGTGCGCCTCGTGGCGCGCCTTGGCCATGGTCGGCGGGACCAGCGCGTCGACGAACTTCAGCACCGTCCTGGGGTTCTTCGCCATCTGGTCCTCGAGCTTCCAGGCGGCGTAGTTGGGATACCCCAGCAGCTTGGCCTTCTCGGCGCGCACCTTGGCCAGTTCGGCGATGGTGTTACGGGTGTCGTTGGGCCCGCCGCGCTCGGTGCGCATGTACGAATTCTCGAACAGCTGCTTGCGCACGGCGCGGTCGGTCAGCTCGGCCAGCGCCGGCTGCTGGGTGGTGTTCTGCAGCGGGATGACCCACTTGCCGGTCAGGCCACGGGTCTTGGCGGCCTCGGCGGCGGCGGCGATCTCGCCCTGGGACAGGCCGGCCAGCTTGGACTTGTCGTCGACGATGAGCGCACCGGCCTTGGTCGCGGCCAGCAGCTTGTTGACGAACTGCGAGGTCAGCTTCGACTCCTGCTCGTTGAGCGCCTTGAGCCGGGACTGGTCGTCGGCCGAAAGCTTGGCGCCGTGGTGCACGAAGTCGTCGTAGTACCAGGTCAGCAGGCGCGCCGAGGCCGGGTCGAGCTTGAGCGAGTCGCGTTCGTTGTAGAGGGTCTGGATGCGCTTGAACAGCTTCTCGTTGAGATAGATCGCGTCCTGGTGGGCGGCCAGCTTTGGCGCCATCTCCTCGTTGACCTTGTTCAGTGCCTTGTCGGAATTGGCCGCGAACACGTCGTTGAAGACCATCTCCACGCGATGCAGGGTCTGCCCGGACTGCTCCAGCGCCACCAGGGTGTTGCCGAAGGTCGGCTTGGCCGGGTTGTTGGCGATCTTGTCGATCTCGGCCAGCTGTTCGTTCATGCCCTTGGCAAAGGCCGGGGCGTAGTCGCTGTCGCGGATCTTGTCGAACGGCGGCGCCTGGAACGGCAGGTCGCTCTTGGTGATGAGCGGGTTCTTGCGCTGGGTCGCGGGCGCGGCGCTGGCGGGCGGCGGCGCGCTGGCCGAGGCCTTGCCGGCGGACGAATCGGACGACTGCGAGCAGCCGGACACCGCCACGACGGCGGCGATGGCGGCGGCAAGCGTGATGCTACGGATGCTGTACATCGCGGATGGGACCCCTTGCAGACAGAATGGTGGTCCGGCCAGTCGGCCGGAGACGGAACGCCGCCGGCCACTGTAGCGTCGTCATGCGCCGATCTCCAAGTCGGGACCGCGCGCCATGCCGCGATCAGCCCAGCGCCGTCACCGCCGCCTGCAGGCACGAAGCGGCCTGCTCCGGATCCGTGGCATGCGGCAGCACGCCCAGGCAGGGGGCCGGCAGCAGCGCGCGCAGGGTCTGGATGTTGTCCTCGGCCAGGGCCATGTCCGGGTCGATGCGATTGCCGATCCAGCCCAGCAGCCGGCCGCCGTCGGCCTGGATGGCGCGGGCGCTGAGCAACGCGTGGTTGAGCGCACCCAGGCGCAGCCCCACCACCAGGATGACCGGCAGGTCCAGCGCTTCGGGGATGGCCGAGGCCAGCAGGCCCTCGCCCAGTGGCACCATCCAGCCACCGATGCCCTCGACCACGACGCGGTCGTGGTCGGCGGCCAGTTCGGCATAGGCGCGTCGAATGCCGTCCAGGTCGACGTGCACGCCGTCCTGGCGCGCGGCCAGGTGCGGCGAGACCGGCGCATGCATGGAAAAGGGATTGACCTGCGCGTAGTCGGGCCGCGGCTCGCTGGCCGCCTGCAGCGCCAGTGCGTCATCGTTGCGCAGCCCTCCGGCGGTCTCCTCGCAGCCGCTGGCCACCGGCTTCATGCCGCAGGCACGATGGCCGGCGGCGCGCAGGGCATGCACCAGGCTGACGCTGACGTGGGTCTTGCCGATCTCGGTGTCGGTACCGGCAATGAAAACGCCGCGCGACGCGCGCGCGGACGTAACGGGGGATCCGGCCATGGGCTATCTCGCGTACAGGGAATTCGGAAGACGCCGTCGGGACTTGTAGCCGCCGCGGTCGTCACCATGTCTTTCAAGGATACAATCAGACCCTGAGGAGTTTCTCCCGATGTTCCAGGCCGATGCACTCGATTTCACCGACAAGCCCGCCGGCTACGCCGAACTGGCCACGCAGGCACGCGGTCTGCTGCAGGACGAGTCCGACCTGATCGCCAACGCAGCCAATTTCGCCGCGCTGGCCTACCACGCGCTGCCGATGGTCAACTGGGCCGGCTTCTACTTCTTCGACGGCACCGAACTGGTCGTCGGTCCATTCCAGGGCCGCCCGGCCTGCGTGCGCATCGCGCCCGGCCGCGGGGTCTGCGGCACCGCGGCGCAGACGCGCCAGACCCAGCTGGTCGAGGACGTGAACGCCTTCGCCGGCCACATTGCCTGCGATGCCGCCTCGCGCTCGGAGATCGTGGTGCCGCTGGTACGCGCCGACGGTTCGCTGCTGGGCGTGTGGGACGTGGACAGCCCGCACACGGGCCGCTTCGACGAAGCCGACCGCGCCGGCATGGAGCAACTGTGCGCGATCTTCATGGCCGCCGTGGACACGGCCGGCGCCGGCACCTGATTCTCAGTCGCCGGACGGCGACAGCATCGCGACGATCACCTCGCGCGCCGCCTCCAGCCCGGTCCCGGCGCTGGAGGAGAACGCCTGCACGCTGGCGTCCCAGCCCTCGCGGGCACACAGCACGCGCACGCGCTCGACCGCCGCGGCGACCTGCCCGCGCGAGAGCTTGTCGGCCTTGGTCATCAGCAGGTGGCAATGAAGTCCGCGCACCGTGCAGAAGTGCAGCATCTGGCGATCGAACTCCTTCAGTTCGTGGCGGATGTCGGCGATCAGCACCACGCCGCGCAGGCTGTCGCGGTGGTTGAGGTAGGCATCGATCTCGCGTCGCCAGTGCGCGCGCATGGATTCGGGCACCTTGGCGTAGCCGTAGCCGGGCAGGTCCACCAGGCGCGTGTCCGCATCCAGCTCGAACACCACCATCTGCTGCGTACGGCCGGGCGTCTTGGACGTGCGCGCCAGCGAACGCTGGGCGGTCAGCGCATTGAGCGCGCTGGACTTGCCGGCATTGGAGCGCCCGGCGAAGGCCACCTCGGCCCCTTCATCGGTCGGCAACTGGGAACGTTTGTGCGCGGCCAGCACGAAACGGGCGCGCTGCAGGGGATTGGAACTCATGGGTGCGTGCTCGTGTCTGTAGGGATGCGACCATCGGTCGTTTGACCGGTCCATGGTGGGCGGGGATAATCCTCGAGTTTGATCATGACCCCAACGCAATACCGGTCCTCGGGAGACAGTCTATGAGTTTTCGGCGTGTAGTGGTCCTGGCCGCCACCCTGGTCGCGGGCGCGGCCATGGCGCAGGGCGCCCCCAAGCAAGCCGCACCGGCAGCGGCAGGCTCGTCCGCCACCACGGCGGCAGCCCCAGCCAAACCGAGCGGCCCGCTGGCGGGCAACGCCACGGCCGGCAAGGCCAAGGCCGCCGTTTGCGGTGCCTGTCACGGCATGGACGGCAACTCGACCGATGCCCAATACCCCAAGCTGGCCGGACAGAACGAGGAATACATCGTTCGCCAGCTGCACAACTTCAAGAGCGGCAAGCGGCAGAACGCGATCATGCTGGGCATGTCCTCGCAGCTGTCGGGCCAGGACATGGCCAACGTCGGCGCCTACTTCATGAGCCAGCGTTCGCGGCCCGGCGTGGCCGACTCCAAGCTGGCCAAGGCCGGCGGCAAGCTGTACCGCGAGGGCGATGCCAGCCGCAAGATCCCGGCCTGCATGGCCTGCCACGGCCCCGACGGGCGCGGCAACCCGGGGGCGATGTACCCGCAGCTGGCCGGTCAGCACGCGCAGTACCTGATCAAGACCCTGACCGCCTGGCATGACGGCACCACCTGGGGCAGCGATGCCCATTCCCAGATCATGCCGACGATCGCCAAGCGCCTGACGGCCAAGGACATCGCCGCCGTGTCCAGCTATCTGGAAGGCCTGCACACCAACACCTCCGCCGCTGGAAACGCCGCGCCCTGACGCGCGGCCTGCGGTTCCGCCAGGCCCCGCGCCGCGGGGCCTCGGACTCCCGGCAGGGTCGTACGCCATTCCTGGCCAGCCGGGAGTCCTTTCCAACTGGAGTATCCCGATGCGCCACGCCCTGCCGATCCTGATCTGTTCCCTGTTGCTGGCCGCCTGCGGCTCGCACTCGGGAGCCAACGACCAGACTGCCTCCACGACCGCGCCGACCACGACCGCCAGCGCGGCCAAGGTCCCCGCCGCCACGCCCGCAGCGGCTTCCACGGCGAGCGGGTCGACGGCAGCGGCTCCCGCCGCCAGCTCGGCACAGCCCGCCGCGCCGGCCAGCACGTCCGATGCGACAGCGTCCGGCAGCAGCTCCGGCAACTCCAACTCGCTGACCAAGGCGCAGCGCGCCCAGGCCGAGAAGATCTACCAGCAGGGCCAGGGCAAGTGGGTCGCCGGCACCAACTACTACGTCATCAGCCCCAGCCAGCCCACCGTCGGCAACGGCTCCGGCGTCGAGGTCGTGGAAGTGTTCTCGTGGGGCTGCCCGGCCTGCAACGCCGCCCATCCCATCGTCGACAGCCTGAGCAAGTCGCTGCCCGACTTCGCCCACATGGAATATCTGCCCGCCGCGTTCCGGCCGGACGAGAACTGGGTGGTCTACCAGCGCGCCTTCTACGCCGCCAAGGCACTGGGCGTGGCGCGCAAGGCCTACGACGCCGTCTTCGACGCCACCTGGAAATCCGGCGAGCTGGCCACCTACGACCTGTCCGCCGGTCGTCCCAAGCCGCGCTCGGAGTGGCCGCACATCGGTGACTTCGCCAAGTTCTTCGCCAAGCACTTCGGCGTGGACGCCAAGCAGTTCGTGGCGGTGGCCAATTCGTTCAGCATCAATACCCAGATGAAGCGCGCCGACGAGCTGGTCAAGGCCTACGGCGTGCCGGGTACGCCCACCTTCGTGGTCAACGGCGGGTACCGCTTCGATTTCCAGAGCGCGGGCTCCGCCTCCAAGGCGGTCGAACTCGCGCAATGGCTGGCCGCCAAGGCCGCCCTCGGCAAGTAACCTCCAGGACCGGAGAACATCATGATCAAGCGCCTCGCCCTGCTCCTGTTCGGCTTTGTCCTTGCCTCGGCGTGTTCGGCGCAGGGCACGGACGCCAAGGCCCCGTTCACCGAGGGCGTGCAGTACGTCAAGATCGCGCACCCTGAACGCCTCTCGCCCAGTGGCCGGATCGAGGTGGTGGAGGTGTTCTCCTACGGCTGCATCCACTGCGCGCATTTCGCCCCGTACGCCGAGAAGCTGCGCAAGTCGCTGCCCAAGGGCGTGCAGTTCAAGCTGCTGCCGGCCTCGTTCAGCCCGGCGTGGGAGCCGTTCGCACGGGCCTACTACGCGGCCCAGGAGCTGGGCGTGCTCAAGCGCACCCACCTGGACCTGTTCAAGCAGAAGTTCGACCAGCACTACCCGATGAATTCGCTCGACGAACTGGGCGACTTCTATGCCCGCGAAGGCGTGGACAAGGCGGCCTTCATGCGCGCCGCGACGTCGGCGCAAACCGACCAGGCCCTCAAGCGCGGCTACGCGCTGGAATCGGACTGGGGCATCGACCAGACGCCGACGATCGTGGTCGACGGCACCTACCGCAGCAACAACTTCAAGACCTATCCCCAGCTGGTCCGGCTGGCCCACTACATGATCAAGCTCGCCGAACACGACCACGCACGGGCCGCCGCCGGCAAGTGAACGTCCCAGCGGCGCCTCCATGGCGCCGCTCTCGTTCATGCGGACGTCTTGTCGTTGCCATGACTTGATCCTACCTTGGTGACATGTCCGGCCCCTCCTCCAGCCACCTGCGCGTGCTCAGCTGCAACATCCTCGCGGGCGCCAGCATCCAGCGATACCGCCAGTACGTGACCCGCAGCTGGGCCAGCGTGCTGCCCAGCCGTGCCAAACTGGACAATCTGGACAGCCTGGCGCGGATCCTGCCGGAATTCGACGTCATCGGCCTGCAGGAAACCGACGCCGGCAGCCTGCGCTCGGGGTTCCGCAACCAGACCCGCTACCTGGCCGACTCCTCCGGCATGCCGTTCTGGAGCCACCAGCCGAACCGGCAGATGGCCCGCCTGGCGCATTCGGCCAACGGCCTGATCAGTCGCATCGAGCCTCGCCAGGTGGTCGACTACCCGCTGCCCGGACGCGGCCGCGGTGCGCTGCTGGCCCACTTTGGCGAGGGGGAGGACAGCCTGACGGTGATGGTCGCGCACCTGTCGCTGGGTCCGCAGGCCCGCGATCGGCAGCTGGCCTTCATTGCCGAACTGCTGGGCGCGCACCGCCACGTGATCCTGATGGGCGACCTCAACACCGACCCCGACAGTCCGGAAATGCGCCGATTGTTCCGCCGCACCGCGCTGCAGCCACCCGGCGATGCACGTCCCACCTTCCCCAGCTGGCGTCCCCGACGTGCCATCGACCATATCCTGCTGTCCCCGGACCTCAAGCTGCATCGCCAGTGGACCCTGCCGGACGCCTTCTCCGACCATCTACCCCTGGCCGCCGAAATCGAACTGCCGATGCAGCTGACCAAACCCTGACCTGACGCTCCTCGCCGGAAACCGACCTCGCCCATGCCCAACCCCGCCCCGCCTGCACCGAACCCCGCGCGATGGGGCCTGCGCGCGATCCTGCTGCTGCCCACCGCACTGATGGCGGCCACTCCCGGGTCCCAGACGCAGGCGCCGGGATCGAACCGCGCCGCGCAACGCGCGGCTTTCATCCAGGCCTATGCCAGCGCCAGCCAGGGCCAGCCGGACTGGAAAAAGCAAGCGCAGGGCCTGGCGTCCTATCCGCTGTATCCCTACCTGCCCGCGGCGGCGATCGAGCACGACCTTGGCCAGGTTTCGCTGGCGCGGGTGCGCGCCTACCTCGAACGCTGGCCGGACATGCTTCCGGCGGACACCCTGCGTCGCCACTTCCTGCGCGAACTGGCGCGTCGCCAGGACTGGAAGGGCTTCCGGACGCTGTACCGGCCGGGCCTGGGCACGGCCCTGTCCTGCGACAAGCTGCAGGCCGATCTTGCCGCCGGCCAGCGGCTCACGTTCGACAAGGACATCGCGCCGCTGTGGCGCCAGGCCAAGCTGCCCTCCGACTGCAAGCCGGTGCTCGACTGGGCGCACCAGCACAAGCTGCTGACCCGCGAGCGCATCTGGAAGCGCATCGACATTGCAGCCCGTGCCGGCCACGCCGACGTGGTGGCCGAGCTGGCCGCCTGGCTGCACGGCCGGGACGCCCGGCGCGCGTCCCGCGTGGTGCTTGCCCTGCGCCATCCGGCCCGCGCCCTGAAGGCCGCACCCGGCTGGCGTGACAGTCCGCGCAACCGCAGCACCGCCAGCATTGCCCTGCGCCGCCTGGTGCGCAGCGATAGCAAGCAGGCCCTTGGGCTGTGGCCGAAATTGCGCCGGCATTTCCACTTCAGCACGGCACAGCGCCACGCCATCGAGTACGACCTGGCGTTGTTCAGCGCCACCGACTTCGCCAAGGGTTCGCAGCAGCGACTGCGCGCTCTGCCGGACCCGGTGCAGACTGCCTCCAGCCGCGGCTGGCGCCTGCGCGTGGCCCTGGCCGCCCGCGACTGGCATGGCGTGCTCGACGCATGGGCCGCCATGCCGCCCGCCCAGCAGCGCGATCCGGAGTGGACCTATTTCCACGCCCGCGCCCTGGCTGCGCTCGGCTACACCGATGCCGCACGCCAGGCCTATGCCCCGCTGGCCGACCAGACCAGTTATTTCGGCTTCCTGGCCGCCGATCGCCTGCACCAGCCCTACTCCATCTGCCCCGCGCACATCGCCGACGACCCGCAGCGCGAGGCGGCCCTGCTCAAGCAGCCGGGACTGGATCGTGCCTTCGAGCTGTATGCCGTGCACCTGCCGCAGCTGGCGCGCCGCGAATGGGCCCACGCCCTGCGCCACGCCGATGCCGATACCCGGAAGCTGGCGGCGCTGCTGGCCTATCGGCGTGGCTGGTACAACCGCACCATCCGCGTGTTCAGCCATGGCGATGCCCTGAAACTGTACCGGCGCCGGTTCCCGCTGGCGCGCCAGGACCACGTCACCGCGCAGTCCGCGGACGCCGGCATCGACCCGGCCTGGGCCTATGCCATCATCCGCGCCGAAAGCGCATGGATGACCGACGCCCAATCGGGCGCCGGGGCCTATGGCCTGATGCAGCTGATGCCCGCCACCGCGCGGCGCATGGCGCACTCGCTGAAACTGCCCTACCACGCCCCCGACGACCTGTTCGATCCCAAGCTCAACATCGCCCTGGGCACCCACTACCTGGCGAAGATGGCCGACCGCTACGGCGGTGCGCCGTGGCTGGCCAGCGCGGCCTACAACGCCGGGCCGGTGCAACTGGACAAGTGGCTGGCCGCGCGCGGCGACCTGGCCCCGGACCTGTTCGTGGCCACCATGCCCTACCACGAGACCCGCGACTACGTCGCCAGCGTCATGGCCTTCAGCGTGCTCTACGACTGGCGCCTGTACCAACGCACCCTGCCGCTCTCCGGACGCATGCCCCGCTTCGGCCAGCCGTATGCGCCGCCAGGACCGCATACGCCGCGCAAGCCCGTGCACTGCGCAACGGCCGCTCCTGCATCCGCTGCAAGCATTGCACCGTAAGGTTGACTGGATGCACTGTCGCTCCGCGCGCACAATAGCCTCATGTCCAGTCCAAGCACGCTCGTCCTGCTCGGTGCCACCGGCTTCGTCGGCCGCTACCTGGTCCCGCGACTGGCGGCGGACGGCCATCGCCTGACCCTGCTCTCGCGCAACCGCACGCGGCATCGCCTGTTTGACGTGCTGCCCAGCGTGCGCATGGTCACCGCCGACGTGCATGCGCGCGACACCTTGGTCGATCACTTCCGTGGCGCCGATGCGGTGTTGAACCTGGTCGGCATCCTCAACGAGACCGGTGGTCAGACCTTCCAGCGCGTGCACGTGGACCTGACCCGCAACGTGATTGATGCCTGCACCGAATCCGGCGTGGGCCGCCTGCACCAGATGAGCTCGCTCCAGGCCGGCCGGGGCCCGTCCGTCTACCTGCGCAGCCGCGGCGAGGCCGAGGCCGCGGTCAAGGCGTCGACACTGGACTGGACGATCTACCAACCCAGTGTGATCTTCGGCCTCGGCGACGGTCTGATCTCGCGCTTCCACGCCCTGCTGCGCATGGCGCCGATGATGCCGCTGGCCCGACCCAACGCGAAGATGGCGCCGGTCTTCGCCGGCGATGTCGCCGAAGCCATCGCCCGCTGCGTGCGCGACGACGTGCCGAGCCGCCAGCGCACCTACGAACTGTACGGCCCGGACACCCTGACCCTGCGCCGCATCGTATGCATGATCCGGGATGCCGCCGGCCTGCACCGCCCGGTGATCGGCCTGCCCGATTTCCTGGGTCGCCTGCAGGCGGCCATGCTGGGACTGCTGCCCGGCAAGCCGCTCAGCCTGGATAACTTCCGCTCGCTGCGGGTCGATTCGGTGGGCGAGCACGATGGGCTGGCCGATCTTGGCATCGATGCGCAGCGCTTTGCCGACCTGCTCCCGGTGCTGCTGTGCGATCACGGCCGACAGCTCCACCTCGATCGCCTGCGCCGCCACAGCCCCTGACCTGGCCCGCGCGCATGGCACAATGCCGCCATGCGCATCTATCTCGTCGGCGGCGCGGTCCGCGACAAACGACTGGGACGCGAGGTCGCCGACCGGGACTACGTAGTGGTCGGCGCGCGCCCCGAGGACCTGCTCGCGCAAGGGTTCAGGCCCGTGGGCAGCGACTTCCCCGTGTTCCTGCATCCGCAGACCGGCGAGGAATACGCGCTCGCGCGTACCGAACGCAAGAGCGGACGCGGCTATCACGGTTTCACCTTCCACACTGACCCGAGCGTCACGCTGGAAGAGGACCTGGCGCGACGCGACCTGACCATCAACGCCATGGCCGAGGACGAGCACGGCGGCCTGGTCGACCCCCACGGCGGCGCAGCCGACCTGAAGGCGCGACTGCTGCGCCACGTATCCCCGGCCTTCGTCGAGGATCCCGTGCGGGTGCTGCGCGTGGCCCGGTTTGCCGCTCGCTATGCGCCGCTGGGATTCCGCGTCGCCGAGGAAACCATGACGCTGATGCGACGCATGACGGACGAGGGCGAAATCGACCACCTGGTGCCCGAGCGGGTATGGACCGAAACCCGCAAGGCGCTGACCGAACCGCAACCGTCGGCGTTCCTGCGCGTGCTGCGCGAGGCCGGTGCGCTGCGCGTGCTGTTCCCCGAACTGGACGCGCTCTACGGCGTGCCGCAGCGGGCCGACTTCCACCCGGAAGTCGATACCGGCGTGCACATCGAGCTGGTGGTCGATGCAGCTGCACGGCTGGCCCCGGGGGACGATCTGGTCGGCTTCTGTGCACTGGTCCACGACCTGGGCAAGGCCCTGACGCCGGAAACCGAATGGCCACGCCACGTGATGCACGAACAGCGCGGCGTCAGCCCGTTGCGCGCCCTGGCCGAACGCCTGAAGCTGCCCGTCGAGCACCGCGAACTTGGCACCCTGGTCTGCCGCGAGCACCTGCTCGCGCATCGTGCCCTGCAACTGAAGCCGAAGACGATCCTCAAGCTGCTGGAGACGCTCGACGCGCTGCGCCGGCCGCACCGGCTGGAAGTGTTCGTGCAGGCTTGCCAGGCCGATGCTCGCGGTCGCACCGGCCATGCCAAGGACGCCTACCCACAAGGCCACTACCTGCATGCAGCGCGCGATGCGGCCGCGCGGGTCACCGCCGCACCGTTCCTGGAGCAGGGGCTGGAGGGTCCGGCCATCGGCGCGGCCATGCAGCACGCGCGCATCGACGCCATCGCCGCGCTGGACAAGCCCTCGCCCGCGTGAGGGAAGCTACAGCCGGCCGGATCGATCGGCCAGCAGCACGTCGTCCGGCAGCACGCCGGCCTCGATGCCGCGCGTGAAGGCCATCACCTGGAAGCGCTCGCCCATCTCGCCGGGCAGGGTCAGGTGCTTGACCTCCTGTGCCAGGGCATAGCGTGTCGCCTCATCATCCCCTGCCTCGGCATGCGCGGCCTCGAAGGCCTGCTGCAGACCGCTGGCGATCAGGAACTGCGATTGCGGCAGGTAGGCGGCCAGTTCGAAGCCGGTGTGATGGCCGGCCTCGGCCAGGGCGGTGAAATCGACCGAGGCGGTCAGGTCCTGCAACCCCGGCCAGCGCAACACGTCCTCGTGCATGCGTTGGCGGTAGAACGCGCGCAGGGTGCCGTCGCGGCGATCGGCCCGGTAGTAGTCGGCACGCGGATGGCCGTAGTCGACGAACAGCATCAGCCCGGCTTCCAGGTGCCCGGCAATGGCCTGCATCCAGTACGGCAGCTGCGGCAGCAGTTCGGAACAATAGCCCTCGGCGAACGGCGCGCCCAGGGCTCGTTCCAGATACCGCACTGCGCCGGACACCAGTGGGTCGGCCGGCCGGGCACTGCGCCGGAAGCTGCCGTCCTCGGCGGTTTCGACGTGTTCCTCGAACACCTCGCCCTCGTGCAGGGTGAAGCGCGTGGCCGGCAATGCGTCGATCACCTCGTTGGCAAACAGCACGCCGCGCCAGGCCTGCTCGGGCGGGCGCTCGACCCAGGCCACGCGCGCGAACTGCGCCGGCGACAGCGCCTTGCGCAGGCGCTCGCCCTGGCGCTCGCGCAGGTCCGCACTGGGCTCCAGGATGCAGTAGCGATGCGGCATCGCTCCCGCCGCGTCCAGCGCCCGGATGACTGATTCGGCAAACGCGCCGCTGCCGCCGCCCAGCTCCAGCACGTCGGCCTGCGAGCCCAGTTCCTTGAGCACCGGCGCCAGGGTGTGGGCCACGCACTGCGCGAACAGGCTGCCCAGCTCCGGCGCGGTGACGAAATCACCCACCGCGCCGAATTTCGGCTTGCCGGCGCTGTAGTACCCCAGGCCCGGGGCGTACAGGCAGCGCTCCATGAAGCGCGAGAACGGCATCGGACCCTGCGCGGCGATCTCCTCGCGGATGTGCGCGGCCAGCTGTTCGGCATGCGCGCGCTCGGCGGCGTCGGGTTCGGGAAGTCTGGGTTGCGGGGAATGAGCGGGATTCATCCGCGCAAGGATAGCCCATGCACGGGAAGGGGGAATGGGTATTGGGGCATCGGGCACAGCCGTCACCCACTCCGAAGAACCGAACCGAATCGCAGTGTCCTCAAGGCGCTGGCCGCGCCCGGCACCAGGGCCGGACGCGGCGCGCGTACCGCGGGGACGGTGATGGGTGAATCCGGGAATGGAGATTCGTGCATGGGAAATCGTCGCGGACGCGTCTCGCCGCTTTTCCGATTTCCCGCTCCCCATTCCCGGCCTTTCAGAACGCCTTCTGCACGTTCAGGAACAGGCCGCGGCGCGGGCCGAACTGGGGCGCGCCCACGCCGATGCCGGTGCCGTCGCGCAGCTCGTAGCTCCGGTCCAGGGCGTTGATCAGCGCCAGGCGGGTGTGCAGCTTGCCGGTGCCGGGGAAGGTGAAATCGTGCGCCAGGCTCAGGTCGAGCTGGAAGTAGGCCGGCAGCGAGGCACCGTTGGGCACGGCGCCGTCCTTGCGCAGGCCGGAGCCGAAAATGTAGTTGGCCGAGGCCGTGGTGCCGCCGGCGAAGTCGTAGCTGATGCCGCCGGACGAGGTCAGCGTCTGGTTGTGGTCGAGGAAGATGTAGTGGTCGGCCACGTAGGCCAGGTCGGCCGGGCTGAAGTTGTACTGGCTGGTGATCACGTGCCGCCCCATGGCCTTGCCCGCGGCCAGGTTGAAGTAGGCCGACAGCGGACCGGACGCGTAGTTGGCGGTGAACTCCACGCCCTTGATGCGGCCGTCCGCGTAGTTGAACGTCGAGTACACCAGCGCGGCACCGAACTGGCCCTCGTCCTGCAGCCGCTTCACGCGCCGGTAGTAGGCGTCCAGGCCCAGGGTCCATGCACTACCGATGTTCTGCGAGATGCCCAGGTCGTAGTAGTCCGATCGCTGCGCCAGCGGCGTGTTGTCACCGTTGGCCGGCAGCGCGTTGGTGGTGCCATCGAACCGGGCGATGTTGGCCGTGCTGATCAGCTCAGTCGAGGGCGGGGTGAAGTAGCGCGCGTAGCCGGCATGCAGCACCGTGTTGTCGCTGGCCTGGTAGACCAGGCCCAGGCGCGGGCTGAGCTGGCGTTCGGTACGGAAGGCCTTGTACACGTCCCCACGAAGCCCGGCATTGACGGTGAGCTTGTCGTTGACGCTCCACTCGTCCTGCACGTAGGCGGCCCATGTACGCGCCAGCAGGCGATTGCCGTCGACGATGCGGATCGGCGTGGTCGACGTCTGCGCGCCGCTGGCATCGGCCGGGAACACCTGGGCGTCGTTGACGCTGGCGGCGCGCTCGAGGTTGCCGTACAGGCCGTATCGCAACGTGTTGTCGTCCCCCACCGGCGTCGAGAAATCGGCCTGCAGGGTGCTGGCGCGGTTGCCGCGCGACACACTCGAGGCCACGCCGTTGAACATCAGGTCGCCGACCACGTCGGGCAGGAAATGCAGCGTGCTGTAGCGCTGGCCCAGCGAGACCTGGTAGTCGGTGCGCCCCAGCGAACCCTGCAGCGAGAACACGCCGAACCGGGTGACCTGGTTCTGGTTCTCGTTCAGTTGTGCCGAATCGAACGCGGTCTGGTTCAGGTAGACGTATTGCGGGCTGAGCCCGGGCCGGTCGGGAATCTGGAAATGGCTGTTGCTGATGCCGAACATCAGGCTGGCCCGCGCGTGGTCGCTGATCAGGTAGCTGATGTCGCCGAATCCCTTGACCTGGTGGGTCCGGTCATGGATCGGGTTGCGGCTGGCCGTCGGGTTCTCGATGCCGATGTCGCTCTTGAGGTAGTTGGCGGTGCCGAAGTAGCTCCAGCGTCCTGCGCTGCCCCACGCCGAGACGTTGGGCTGGAAGGTGCCGCGGGATCCGACCGTCATCCCGGCACTGCCGCCGTTGCCCAGCGCGTGGCCGTTGCGCGTGGTGATGTCCACCACCGCCGCGGTGCGCTCGCCGTACTGCGCCGGCAGCGCGCCGTCCAGCAGCTTGACCGAGTGGATGATGCGGGTGTCCAGGGTCTGACCGAATCCGGAGATCGATTCGGGAATGACCACGCCGTTGATGCGGTACTGCAGGTTGCCGTGGTCGCCGCGCACATGCAGCGCACCGCGCGAATCCTGGACCACCCCCGGTGCCTGCAGCAGCACGTGGTTGATCGGGGTGGCCGCGCCCAGCGGCAGCTTGGCGATGGCGGTGCGATCGATCACGTACTGGCTACTGCCGGTTTCCGGCGACAACGCATTGCGCGCCTGGTCCAGCGCCGCGCTGACGGTCACGGCTTTCAGGCGCACCGGCTGCTTCGACGTGTCCCCGGGGCTGGCGTTCGCGGACGTGCCGTGCGAAGGATGCGTTCCGTCCCCGTTTTTCGGGGCGGCAGCAAAGACGGCGGGGGCGGTCAGGGCCAAGGCCAGGCTCAGCGCCAGGCGGTTCTTCTGGATCATGGACGGACTCACGGGTCGGGATCGGGGCGAGAAACGTAATGTTATATTATTACATTCATTCCCAACGCAATCGTCATGGCCCGAAAGTCACGATGCAGGTCCGGGCGCAACAAAAAGGGCCGCCGAAGCGGCCCTTCCCTGGCATGTCATCAAGAACGGCGCGGCGCGCGCCGGGAGGCGCTCACGCCTTGCTGCGGAACGCCTGCTCCAGCAGACCGGACTGGAATCCGTCGCCGGCATCTCCATACTCGGCGTAGCGGTACAGCGCAGCGGCGTAGATGCCCTGAAGGGCCGACTGCACCAGCGCCATCACGATCACCGCCACCACCGCCAAGGCCCCCAGCAGGGCCATCAGCACGGGCGAATGCGTCGCCGAGGTCGCGACGAAAAGGACCGCGAACACGGCGAACAGCAGCATGTAGCCGAGCATGAACACGACGTGGATGCCGGCGTTGCCGATCAGGTTCTCGCCCCAGGTGCGCTTGAGCATGCCCGAGCTGTGCTTGACCGCATCGATCGGACCCTGGTCGGTGGCGGCCAGGATCGGCACCACCAGGAAGGTGGCCACCGACCAGGCCAGGCCGAGCATGCCGACCACGATGCGCCCGATCAGGCCCAGGCGCTCCTGCAGTGCGCGCAGCAGCATGCCCACGGTGGCCGCGATCAGCGCATAGCCGAAGATCTGCGGCAGCTTTGATATCGCCAGCCCCAGACCGTCGCCCAGCGTCGGACGCTGGCCGTTCATGTGCATCATGGCCGCGCCGACCAGGGCGGTATTGAAGAAGAAGATGACGGTGTACTGCACCAGGTAGAACACGAACAGCCCGATATAGAATCCGCTGCCCGGCTGCACATGCTGCCCCGCCCCCTGGGTGGCATGCACCGAAAGAAACACGGGTGCGGCAAAACTCGCTGCCACCAGCAGGCAACAGATGCCCGACAGCAGCGGAAACACCAGCAGCTTGCGCTCCTGCCCGAGCACGTCCGCGCTGGCTTTGACCAGCTCCAGGCTACGCGCGAATTTTCCAGCCATGACGACCTCCCCTCCGTATGGTGATGTCACTCATGGTGCAACGACTGCGACGGCGATGCCAGTCAGGCATCCGGTGGTCCGGGCGCTTCCTGCGTGCGCCGGCCCAGGCCCGCACGCATGTCCTGGCCGCTGGGCTGCTGGAAGATCGACAGCGAAAACTCGGGAAGGATTGCGATCAGGTGGTCGAAGATGTCGCCCTGGATGGCCTCGTAGGTGATCCAGTCGGTGGTGTCGGTGAAGCAGTACACCTCCATCGGGATGCCGGCCGGGGTGGGGTCGAGCACACGCACCATGCAGGTCAGCCGATGGTCGACGTGCGGGTGCGATTCCAGGTAGGACTGTGCGTAGGCGCGAAACGTGCCCAGATTGGTCAGGCGCCGCTGGTTGACCGACATCTTCCCGGAATCGCCCAGGGCGCTGTTCCACTCTTCCAGCTCCGCGTGCTTGCGCTTGAGGTAGCCGGTCAGCAGGCGGATGCGCTTGAGGTGCGCACGCTTGTCGCCGTCGAGGAACTGCACGCTGCCGGCATCGATGTACAACGCGCGCTTGATGCGCCGCGCGCCGGCGTCCTGCATGCCGCGCCAGTTCTTGTACGAATCGGAAATCAGCCGCCAGGTCGGAATGGTGGTGATGGTCTTGTCGAAATTCTGCACCTTGACCGTATGCAGGGCGATGTCGATCACGTCGCCGTCGGCGTTGAACTGCGGCATGGTGATCCAGTCGCCCACGCGAAGCATGTCGTTGGAGGCGATCTGGATGCTGGCGACCAGGCTCAGGATGGTGTCCTTGAAGACCAACAGCAGCACGGCCGAGATCGCACCCAGCCCGGACAGCAGCAGCCATGGCGAGCGATCCGAAAGCGCGGCGATGATCACGATCGCACCGATCACGAACAGCACGATCTTGATCAGCTGCACGTAGCCCTTGATCGAGCGCCGGCGCGCGTGCGGCGTCTCCTGGTAGAGATGCTCCAGGGCGTTGAGCGCGGCACTGGCGGCCATCAGGCAGAACACCACGATCAAACCCTGGGCGATGCGCTGGATCAGCGTGTCCCAGGCATCGGGGATCTTCGGCACCAGGGGAATGCCCACGTGGATCACCACCATCGGCACGATGCGCGCCAGGCGCTTGAACACGCCGGCATCGAGCAGCGCATCGTCCCATTTCCACACCGTGCGCCGGGTCACCGCGCGCATCACGCGCAGCAGCACGCGGTGCGTAACCAGATTGGCGATCCAGGCCAGCGCGGCCAGCCCGGCCAGGTACAGGCTGGTCACGGCGAGGGGCGAATCGAGCAGGGCTTTGATCTGGTCCATCGATACGGGACACTTGCAGGCAGATGCATGAGCATAGCCATACGAGCGTCCGCATCCAATGCAAACCGTCCCACCTCCCCGCAAGGTCGCCCTGGTCACCGGCGCCGCGCGGCGCATCGGCGCCGCCATCGCGCGCACGCTGCACGAAGCCGGCTACGACCTGGCGCTGCACTACCACAGCTCTGCGTCGGACATGCAGGGACTGGCCGACGCCCTGGAGACGATACGCCCGGGGTCGGTGCTGATGCTGCAGGCGGATCTTGCCGACCCGGCCACCCCGGCACGCCTGGTCGAGGATGCCCTGGAATGCTTCGGCCGGCTCGATGCCTTGGTCAACAACGCCTCGGCGTTCTTCGCCTCGCCGCTGGATTCCACCTCCGCCGGGCAATGGGACACGCTGTTCGCAATCAACGCGCGCGCGCCGTTCCTGCTGTGCCAGGCCGCGGCGAACCCGCTTGGCGACACCGGCGGCTCCATCGTCAACCTCAGCGACCTGCACGCGGCACGCCCGCGCCCGGACATCCTCGCCTATGCAGCGTCCAAGGCCGCGCTGGAAGCGCTGACCCGCGGCATGGCCGCCACGCTCGGACCGCAGGTACGCGTCAATGCGGTGGCCCCGGGCGCGATCCTGTGGCCCGAGGGCGAGGGCGATGCCGAGGCCCGCGACGCCATGCTGGCGCGCACGCCGCTGGCGAGAACGGGCACCGTCGAGGAGATCGCCGAGACGGTCCGCTGGCTGCTGATGGACGCCGGCTTCGTCACCGGCCAGGTGCTGCACGTGGACGGCGGCCGCGACGCGCACTGGGTGTGAGCGCATAGGCGGTTGTCTGCCGCTTCTCCGCGATGGCTGCGTGCAACCCTTGCGGCTGCCGTTTCATGGCGGGTTCCGCTCCGATGTTCCCCCCACCCCCGCCCTCCCCCAAAGGGGAGGGTGTTGCGCTGGCGCACGTCACAAAACGCCCGCCCGCCTACCACTCGACCTGCGGTACGCGACCCTACGTGCCGACGACCTCCCCCTGCGCAGCAGGGGGAGGCAGGTGACCGAAGGAAATCCCCTTGCGGGAGAGGGGGTTCCGCAGGCTGACACGAAGCAAGGCGCCAACCGACGAGACGTGCACCCGGCCCCCGCTCAATCCAGCGCAACGACCTCGAAATCCCGCCCATGATCCGGATGCACGGCCCAAAGCCGCCCCAGCGTGCGCCCGTCGCCGGGCACGACCACGTCCGGCGCGATGTCGGCCAGCGGCTTGAGGACGAAGGCGTGGCGCAGGTCCTCGCGCGGGATCTCCAGATGCCCCGGCCCGCGCACGATGCGATCGCCGTACAGCACGATGTCGATATCCAGGGTGCGGCTGGAAAAGCGCGGCCCGTCGCGGCGCCGGCCCTGGGCATCCTCCAGCGCGTGCAGCCAGTCGTTCAGGGCCCCGGGTTCCAGGTCGGTGTCGATGCGCACGCCCAGGTTGAGGAAATCCTCGCCCTCGAAGCCGACCGCGGCAGTGCGATAGGTCGGCGATACCTCGATGTCGCCGAAGCGCTCGCGCAGCGCTGCCAGCGCCGCGCGCAGGTGGCGTTCGGGCGCGATGTTGCTGCCCAGGCTCAGGAACGCGTCGGTCATTGCGGGCGCGTGCCGCGCTCGATCTGCACGCCGACGGCCTTGGCCCCGCGCACCGCGCCGGGCTTGCGCAGGCGCAAGCGCAGCCAGGCCACGCCGAATTCCTCGCGCACGATCTGCGCGCAACGCTCGGCCAGGGTCTCGACCAGGCCGAACTCGGATGCCTCGACGAATTCGATCAGGCGCTTGGACACGGCCTTGTAGTTGAGCGCGTCCCCGATGTCGTCGGTGGCCGCAGGCGCGGTGTTGTCGAAGGCCATTTCCAGGTCCAGCGTCACCGTCTGGCGCACCATCCGCTCCCACTCGTAGATGCCGATGATGGTGTCGATTTTCAGTCGTTCGATGAAGACGATGTCCATGCTCTGCCTTGGGTGTTCGTGAATGGCACAGTGTACGCGGCGTCGGTTCAGGCGGATGCGGGCGCGGGCGGAACCGGGGCCAGCGTCTCCAGGCTCCAGCGCGGTTGCACCTGGATCTGCAGCCCCTGGTGCTGACCGGCGGACAGGCGGATGGCGCCGGCCAGGGCAATCATCGCGCCATTGTCGGTGCAGAACTCCATGCGCGGGAAATACACGCGGAAGCCGTCCTTTTCCCCGGCCTCGGCCAGCTGCGCGCGCAGGCGCCGGTTGGCGCCGACGCCACCGGCGATCACCAGCCGCGACATGCCGGTGGCCTCGAGCGCGCGTCGGCACTTGATGGCCAGGGTGTCGACAATGGCCTGCTCGAAGCCACTGGCGATGTCGGCACGGGTCTGCGCACTCTGGTCGCTCCGGTTCCAGGCCAGCAGCACCTGGGTCTTCAGGCCCGAGAAACTGAAGTCCAGCCCCGGACGGTCGGTCATCGGGCGAGCAAACCGGAAGGCGTCGGGATTGCCCTTGAGCGCCTCGGCGGCCAGCGCCGGGCCACCGGGGTACGCCAGGCCCATCAGCTTGGCGGTCTTGTCGAAGGCCTCGCCGGCGGCATCGTCCAGGGTGTCGCCCAGGACCTCGTATTCGCCGATGCCGCGCACCGCCACCAGCATCGAGTGGCCGCCGGAGACCAGCAGCGCCACGAAAGGCGGCGCGGGCGGATCGGGCTCCAGCAGCGGGGCCAGCAGATGGCCTTCCATGTGGTGTACGCCGATGGCCGGCACGTCCAGGGCCCAGGCCATGGCCCGCGCGGCACTGGCGCCGACCAGCAGGGCGCCCACCAGGCCCGGCCCGGCGGTGTAGGCCACGCCGCCCAGTTCGCCCATGCCGAGGCCGGCCCGGGCCAGCGTCTCGCGCACGAGCGGGAGCAGCTTGCGCACGTGGTCTCGGCTGGCCAGTTCCGGTACCACGCCACCGTATTGGGCATGCAGCTCGACCTGCGAATACAGGGCATGGGCCAGCAAACCGCGCCCGGGCTGGTACAGCGCCACCCCGGTTTCATCGCAGGACGATTCCACGCCCAACACAGGCTTTGAAAAAATGCTCATGCTCACGTTATAATTTACGGCTCGCCCGAATACAGCGGGCCAGTTTACCAAGTGGAGATTCCATGCCCAGCGTCAAAGTCCGCGAGAACGAGCCGTTCGAGCTTGCCCTGCGTCGCTTCAAGCGTACCTGCGAAAAGGCCGGTGTGCTGGCCGAGACCCGCAAGCGCGAGTACTACGAGAAGCCGACCCAGGAGCGCAAGCGCAAGCGCGCGGCCGCGGTGAAGCGTCACCTGCGCCGCCTGTCGCGCGACAACGCGCGCCGCACGCGTCTGTACTGAGCATCCGGCACAGCGCGGCCAGATCCGCCTGACCGATCTTCGGCCAGGCCTGACGGCCCTTGTCGCTACAAGCCTGCATCGGCCGGTGTCGTGAACTCGACACCGGCTTTTCGCGTTTGCATGACTTCATTCCCCGGGACATCCCATGAGCCTGAAGATCCGCCTGACCGAAGACATGAAGACCGCCATGCGCGCCGGCGAAAAGCCGCGCCTGGGGGTCATCCGCCTGATCAACGCCGCCATCAAGCAGCGTGAGGTGGACGAGCGCATCGAACTGGACGATGCCCAGGTGCTGGGCGTGCTGGAGAAAATGCTCAAGCAGCGGCGCGACTCGCTGCAGCAATACGAAAGCGCCGATCGACCGGACCTCGCCGAAACCGAACGTTTCGAGATCGGCGTGATCGAGGCCTATCTCCCGGCGCAACTGGACCAGGCCGAACTGTCGGCCATGATCGATGCCGCCATCGCCGAGACCGGCGCCGACTCGGTGCGCGACATGGGCAAGGTCATGGGCCTGCTCAAGCAGCGTGCCGCCGGCCGCGCCGACATGGGCGCGGTCTCGGGACTGGTCAAGCAGCGCCTGGGCTGAACCCACGCATCGCGCATCCGGCGGGCAAGCCTCGCCCGCCAACGCTTCAGTCCGCCACCACGTTGGCCAGCGGACGGAAATCGAACCCCAGCTTGAGCGAAGTCGCGAGCACGGCCTCGCAACAGCGCTGCACACCTGCATCGCGCCCGACCACTCTCGGGCGTGCGTCCAGCGTGCAGATCAGGGCACGCCCCAGCAGGTCGGCATGCGCCTCGGCCAGCGCGCCGGCCTGTGCTTCGTCCAGCAAGCCGGCCTCGCGGCAGGCCCCGATCAGGGATGCGTTGGCAGTGTGTTCCAGAAGCGCCGGCAGCGTCGCCGCATGCGCCAGCACCAGGCCCTGAAGCAGGAACTCGATATCGAGCAGGGCCCCGGCCCCCTGCTTGAGATCGAGCGTGTCGGCGCCGGAACGATCTCGCTCCTTGCGCCAGCGCATGCGCATGGCCACCACCTCGGTACGCACGGCCGCGGGGTCCCGCGATTGCGAGAGCACCGACTTGCGCACCTTGCGGAGGCGCTCGCCGAGCGCACCGTCGCCGGCCACCGGACGTGCGCGCAGCAAGGCCTGGTGCTCCCAGGTCCAGGCGCGCTCGCGCTGGTAGGACTCGAACGCTTCCAGGCTGGTCACCAGCATGCTCTTGGATCCGTCCGGACGCAGACGCGTATCGACCTCGTACAGGCGCCCGGCGCGGGTCAGGGTCGACAACCAGTGCATGACGCGTTGCGCCATGCGCTGGTACCAGCGCATGCCGTCCAGCGGCCGCGGCCCGTCACTGCACCCGTGCGCGCGGGCGCCGTCGTAGACGAACACCAGGTCCAGGTCCGAGGCAAAGCCCAGCTCCTCGCCGCCCAGGCTGCCGTAGCCGAGCACGCAGAAACCCGAACCCTCGCCGCCGGGCAGGCGCCCGTGCTGGGCGACCAGCTCGCGCTCGGCCAGGGCCACCACCGCCCCCACGGTCTCGCCCGCCAGCGCCGCCAGGCGACGGGCGCAGGCGACGGCGTCGGCGCGTCCGTCACGGAAGGCCAGTCCCAGGCGGAACGCCAGGCTGGCCTTCAGTTCGTTGATGCGCTCAAGCTCGCCTTCGGCGTCGCGCTCGTCCAGCGCGGTCAGTGCACGCGCGATTTCCTCGGCGATGTCGGCGCGCTTGAGCGGCAGCTGGTCCATGCGTGGATCCAGCACGTCGTCCAGCAGCAAGGGCTGGGCGATGACGCAATCGGCCAGAAAGGCGTGTTCGGCAAACAGCTGCGCCAGCCGACGCCTGGCCGCCGGTTGCTCCTCCAGCAGTGACAGGTAGGACGATCGCCGTGCCACCGCCTGCACCAGCCGCACCAGGCGGCGCAGGCACAGGTCCGGTGCCGGAGTCTCGCGAGCCGCGGTGATCAGCTGCGGCATCAAGCGCTCCAGCCGTGCGCGGCTGCGTGCCGACATCGCGCGTACCGCGGCGGCCCGCGACAGGGTGTTGAGGGCATCGGCCAGCGCCTGGCCATCCTCGAATCCGCTTTCGCGGAGATGTTCCACATCCAGGCGCTGCTCGGCGGCGGCGCGCCACAGGGCGCTTTCGCGTTCCGGCGCGGACGCGTGTTCGCCGGCGTCGGGCACCAGCACCGCGTGGAATTCCTCGGTGACCGCATCGCGGTGGCGCGCCAGCTCGGCGGCCAGCGCGTCCCAGTCCACGTAACCCAGGCCCAGGGCGATGCGTGCGCGAAGCTCCGGATCATCCGGAATATCGTGCGTCTGCGCGTCACGCAGCATCTGCACGCGATTCTCGAGGTGACGCAGGAAGGCCCAGGCTTCGCGCAGTCGTCGCGCCCGTCCGCCGGGGATGTAGCCTCGCGATTCGCACGCCTCCAGCGCCGGCAGCAGCCCGCGCACGCGCAGTGAAGGGTCGCGACCACCGCGGATCAACTGCTCGAGCTGCACCACGAATTCGACCTCGCGGATGCCGCCCGGTCCCTGCTTGAGATTTTCCGAAAGGTCCTTGCGAGCCACCTCGGCATCGATGCGCGCCTTCATGTCGCGCAAACCGGCGAACGCGGTGTAGTCCAGGTACTTGCGGTAGACGAATGGCCGCAACATCTGCAGCAGTTCCCTGCCCGCGACCCGGTCGCCGGCCACCGGGCGCGCCTTGATCCATGCATAGCGCTCCCAGTCGCGACCCTCGCGCTGGTAGTACTGCTCCATGGCGGAGAACGGCAGCGCCAGCCGCCCGGCGTTTCCGAACGGGCGCAGGCGCAGGTCCACCCGCGCCACGATCCCCTGGGCGGTCGGCTCGGCCAGCAGGCGCACCAGTTGGCGTCCCAGGCGCGCGAAGTACTCGCCATTGTCCAGTTCGCCACGCCCGTCGCTGTTCCCGGACTCGGCATACCCGAGCACCAGGTCGACATCGGAGGAGAAATTGAGCTCGCTCCCTCCGAGCTTGCCGAAGCCCAGTACCACCATGCGCTGAATCTCGCCCTCGCCATTGCGAGCCTCGCCATAGCGTGCCCTCAGGCTGCGCTCGGCCCACTCCAACGCACGCTGCAGCAGGGACTCGTACAGCGTGCTGGTGTCGCTGAGGGTGTCGCCCAGGTCGTCCAGGCCGTTGGCGTCGCGGAACACCAGGCGCATGGCCTCGGCATCGCGGAATTCGCGCAGGACACGCATGCAGCCGGCCTCGTCGTCGGGCAACTGCAGCTGCGCCGCCCGTACGTCGATGTCCCCGCCGCCGCGCAGCCAGTCCAGGCCATCGGCACCGAGCAGGTGCGGCTGGCGCATCAGCACCTCGCCGGCGAAATCGCTGACCAGCAGCATGCGCCGGATACGCTCGGATACGCCGGCATCGTCGTGCACGGTGACACCGGCTGCGCGGCAGCGGGCGATGATTTCCGAATAGCGTTCGGCCACGCGCGTTTCCAGCGCCTGCGGCAGGGGGGATGCACTCATGTATCCATTATCGCCTGCGGGCACACTTTCGCCATACGACGTATCCGCTACGGCACATGGCTTTCCATTCATCTGCCGCACGTTACAGTTTCATGACGGCGTTGCGAACGAACAGCGCCATTCATTCGCATTCGGATGCCAACCGCCGTGCCCAGGATTGCCGCCAAGCCCCTTCGATCATCCGCGCACTGGAGCCTGCCGCTCAAGGCCGGCACGCTGGTGCTCATGGCGCTGCTGTTCACGCTGTTCACGAACCTGCTGGACGGCGGCGCCGGCATTGCGCCGCAGGCACTGTGGTCCGCGCCCTCCTGGGCGCACTGGTATGCAGCGCCCTGGCGCATGCTGGCCAACGCCCTGCCCGGGCTGCTGCTGGCGCTGGCCCTGCTGGCGCTGCTGCGCAAGGCGGTCCTTTCATTCCTGCTCGCCTTCGCCGTCGAGGCGGTGCTGTACGGAATCAACGCGCTGAAGGTGGCCAACCTCGGCACCCCGCTGATGCCGGCCGACTTCCGCATGGTCGGGCAGATGGGCGACGGCGGCGGCGAGCTGCTCAGCGGCTACCTTCCGCACAGCCCGTGGCCCTATGCCCTGATGGTGATCGCGCTGATCGTGCTGGTGGCGCTGGTGCGCTACGAGCCGCCGATGCTGCGGCATCGACGGCGCGCCCGCCTGGCCGGTGGCTCGATCGCCATCGTGCTGCTGGGCTCGTTGCTGGCGGGTACCCCGGCCTGGTCGACGGTCTACAGCCGCGGCGGCCTGGGCATGCAGCCGTGGTCGGCCACGGCCACCACCCGGCACACCGGCCTGGTCAGTTCGCTGATGCTGTTCCAGCTGCAGTACGGCGCGGCCCGGGACAAGCCGGACACCACCGACGCGTTGCGCATGATGGCCGAGTTCGACCCGGCCATCCGCCGCCAGGAGCAGGCGCCGCTGCCGGCCAATGCCGGGACCGGCACGCAAAGGCCCGACGTGGTGGTCATCCTCAGCGAGTCGTTCTTCGATCCGACCATCCTAAACGGCTACCCGCCGGGCACCGATTTCATGCCCAACCTGCGCCGCCTGGCGCGACACGGCGTGTCCGGGCAGATGCACGCGCCGACCTTCGGCGGCGGCACCATCCGCACCGAATTCGAGGTGCTGACCGGCCTGCCGCTGCGCTATTTCCCGGACATCCAGTTCCCGTACCTGCAGATCCACGAGCGCCACATCCCCGGCATCGTTCGACTGCTCAGGCACCATGGCTACGAGACCCTGGCCGTGCACGGCAACGACCCGGGATTCTGGAACCGCGCCACGGCCTTCAAGGAACTGGGCTTCGACCGCTTCGTCTCGCAGGGCGACTTCCCGGCCGACGACGCCGTGCACGACGGCAAGTACATGTCCGACAAGTCCTTCACCGACGAGCTGCTGCGCCAGCTTCCCGACAGCGGGCCGCCGCGCTTCGTGCTCGGCATCAGCATCGAGGCGCACGGCCCCTACAACCAGGACTACGGCATCGACACCCGCGAGCGCGACACCATCCCGGTGCCGCCCGAGGTGACCGGAGCGGCGAAGACCGAGCTGCAGAACTACATCTATCACATCCGCCACGCCGACCAGCAGCTGGGCCGGCTGGCGGACACCCTGGCCCGGCGCAAGCGCCCGACCCTGATCGTGTTCTTCGGCGACCACCTGCCGGCACTGATGGACACCTACAAGCAGGCCGGCTTTCGCAACGGCAAGGGCTTCCTGCTGCAGACCGTGCCCTACCTGATGGTCGACACCGCCACCCTGCACAGCGCCCCGGCCGAGCACCGCGACGTGGCGGCCTGGGAGCTTCCGGGCATGGCCCTGGCGCGTACCGGCATCGACGACAACTACTTCGCCCTGACCCGGATCGTGGCCCCGCAGCTGGCCGCGCTCACGCGCGCGCCGGACGCTCCGCGCCCGGAGGAAACCGAGACCCAGAAGGCACTGGACAAGGGCATGACCAACATCGCGCGGCTGCGCCTGAAGGGGCGGCTCGACGCGCTATGGCCGAAAGCGGCCGCGCTGCGTGCGCAACAGGCCATGGCCGGACATGCCAGCGTGGTGGCGGTCAACCCCTCGGAACGAAAGAAGCCGACCACGCCGCCCCGGCCCTGAGCCGCAGCGCGGCGGTTCGGATCAACCGCATCACGCGACCGCGTATTCGCCCATGCGCGCCTGCGGACGGATCGCCAGCGTGGTGTCGCCGTCGATGATCTGCAACTCGCCGTCCTGGATCAGGCACTGCAGGCGCATGCCTCGATCGCAACGGTCTGTCAGTTGCTGCATGGCGTCCTCGTCGATGGCCAACACGCTGAGATTGCGCTGACGGCGCAATGACGCGCCGACCCTGTCCCACCACAGGTCGGCGCTGCGCCCCCCGTAGTTGAGCACCACGACCTGCTGCGCACGACCACAGGCCTTGCGCACGCGCACCTCGTCCGGTTCGCCGAGCTCGACCCAAAGCTCGATGGCCTCGCTGTAGTCCTTGCGCCACAGGGCCGGTTCTTCCTCGTCGCTGAGCCCGCGGCCGAACTGCAGCCGTTCGTCGGCATACAGCATGAAGGCCAGCAGCCGCGCCATCAGGCGTCGCTCGGTTTCCGAGGGGTGCCGTGCCAGCGTCAGTGCATGGGTGGCGTAGTAGTGCCGGTCCATGTCGCTGACCGAAAGCTCGGCCTTGTGGATGGTCGCGTTCAGCGCCATGCGTGTTCCCATGTGTCCATCCCCCATTGTACGCCATGGCTACCATCGCGACCGGAAAAAGAAAAACCCCGCCGGAGCGGGGTTTTTCGTGTCGCGGGGTCGGATCGACCGGGCTTACATCATGCCGCCCATGCCGCCCATGCCACCCATGCCGCCCATGCCGCCGGCACCGGCGTCGCCACCGTCGTCCTTCTTCGGCACTTCGGCCACGACGGCCTCGGTGGTGATGGCCAGGCCGGCCACCGAGGACGCGTTCTGCAGGGCAGAACGCGTGACCTTGGTCGGGTCCAGGATGCCGAATTCGATCATGTCGCCGAATTCGCCGGTCGCGGCGTTGTAGCCGAAGTTGCCCTTGCCTTCCTTGACCTTGTTCAGCACCACGCTGGCTTCCTCGCCGGCATTGCTGACGATCTCGCGCAGCGGTGCTTCCAGGGCACGGCGGGTGATGGCGATGCCGTGGTTCTGGTCGACGTTGTCGCCGGTCAGGCCCTCGACCGCAGCCAGGGCACGGATCAGGGCGACGCCGCCGCCCGGGACCACGCCTTCCTCGACCGCCGCACGCGTGGCGTGCAGGGCGTCCTCGACGCGCGCCTTCTTTTCCTTCATCTCGACCTCGGTGGCGGCACCGACCTTGATGACGGCCACGCCGCCGGCCAGCTTGGCCACGCGCTCCTGCAGCTTCTCGCGGTCGTAGTCGGAGGAGGTCTCCTCGATCTGCGCCTTGATCTGGTCGATGCGCGACTGGATCTTGTCGGCTTCACCAGCGCCGTCGATGATGGTGGTGTTCTCCTTGGTGATCACCACGCGCTTGGCACGGCCCAGGTCGTTGATGGTGGCCTTCTCCAGCTGCAGGCCGACTTCCTCGGAAATCACCTGGCCGGAGGTCAGCACCGCCATGTCCTCGAGCATCGCCTTGCGACGATCGCCGAAGCCCGGCGCCTTGACGGCGGCGACCTTGACGATGCCGCGGATGGTGTTGACCACCAGCGTGGCCAGGGCCTCGCCCTCGACTTCCTCGGCCACGATCAGCAGCGGCTTGCCGGCCTTGGCCACGGCCTCGAGCACCGGCAGCAGGTCACGCACGTTGGAGACCTTCTTGTCGTGCAGCAGGATGAACGGGTCTTCCAGCTCGACCTGCTGGCTCTGCTGGTTGTTGATGAAGTACGGCGACAGGTAGCCGCGATCGAACTGCATGCCCTCGACCACGTCCAGCTCGTTGTCCAGGCCCGAGCCTTCCTCGACCGTGATCACGCCTTCCTTGCCGACCTTCTTCATGGCCTCGGCGATGATGTCGCCGATGTTGGTGTCGGAGTTGGCCGAGATGGTGCCGACCTGGGCAATGGCCTTGTCGTCGGCGGTCGGGTTGGAGAGCTTCTTCAGCTCGCCGACGGCCGCGATCACGGCCTTGTCGATGCCGCGCTTGAGGTCCATCGGGTTCATGCCGGCGGCCACCGCCTTCATGCCCTCGCGGATGAACGCCTGCGCCAGCACGGTGGCGGTGGTGGTGCCGTCACCGGCGATGTCGGAGGTCTTGGACGCGGCTTCCTTGACGATCTGCGCGCCGAGGTTCTCCAGCTTGTCGGTCAGCTCGATTTCCTTGGCGACGGACACGCCGTCCTTGGTGATGGTCGGGGCGCCGAAGCTCTTCTCGAGCACGACGTTGCGGCCCTTCGGGCCCAGCGTGACCTTGACCGCGTTGGCGAGCGTGTTCACGCCCTTGAGCAGACGCGCGCGGGCGTCTTCGCCGAAACGTACTTCTTTAGCTGCCATGATGATTTTTCCTCGAAAATTTTGGAGAAGCTTGTTCAGTTGCGATGCATCGCGGACGGGTCATGGGTGCGGAGTCGTCACGCCTCGGGGTCATGCCCGATTCCCCATTCGCCATTCCCGGCCTTTCAGCCCTCGATCACCGCCACGATGTCGTCTTCGCGCAGGACCAGCAGCTCTTCGCCGTCGATCTTGACCTCGGTGCCCGAGTACTTGCCGAACAGGACCTTGTCGCCGACCTTGACCGCCATCGGGCGGACCTTGCCGTCGTCCAGGATCTTGCCCTCGCCGGCGGCCATCACTTCGCCGCGGATCGGCTTCTCGGCGGCCGAGTCGGGAATGACGATGCCGCCTGCAGAGACCTTTTCCTCTTCCAGGCGCTTGACGATCACGCGGTCGTGCAACGGACGCAGTTTGCTCATGACGTTTCCACCAAATGGTTGATGTTGAAAGTTTTTCCACCACCTTGCTAGCACTCGGTGGTGATGAGTGCCAATTCTAACGACAGCCGGTCTCCAAGAGAAGACTGCGTCGCCTGTCCCGCCAGATTGGGACGCCCGAGCGGCTTTCAAGGGCAACCGGCCGATTGCGTGGCTGCACGGCACCGGCCGGACTGCGTAGACTGTCCCGGTTGCGCCCGCTTCCCGACCGCCATGACCGACGCCTGCCTGCTGCTGTGCACCTGCCCCGACGCCGAGAGCGCCGAGCACATCGCGCGCACGCTGGTGGCGGAGCGACTGGCCGCCTGCGTCAGCCGCGTGCCGGGCCTGGTCTCGACCTACCGCTGGGAGGGTGGCCTGCAGGAAGACGCCGAAGCGCTGCTGCTGATCAAGACCCGCTCTGACGCCATCGAATCCCTGCAGGCGCGGCTGGTCGAACTCCACCCCTATGACGTGCCCGAGGTGATTGCCCTGGACATCGCCTCCGGCCTGCCCGCGTACCTGGACTGGTTGCGCGACAGCGTGTCCGTAAGCGATCCACGCACGGCACGGTCATAATGGATACCTTGTACCGCACGCGAGCCCGCGCCCCAGACGCGGACCGGAGTCCCCGATGCACCGCATGATCCGTCGCTCCTTCCTGCTGATCCTGACCGGGCTTGTCGCCCTGGCCGCGATCTCGCCCCCGCTGGCCGCGCAACCGGTCGACGGCCTGCTGCCCGTGGCCCAGGCCTACCAGGTCAAGGCCGAAGTGCGCACACCCGGCACCGTGCATCTGCACTGGACCATCGCGCCGCACTACTACCTGTACCGCAGCCGCCTCTCGGTCAAGGACACCGGTGGCCATGCGAAACTCGGCACGCTGCAGCTGCCCGACGGGCTGAAGGAGCACGACCCGTACCTGGGCAACATCGAGATCTACCACGACAGCATCGATGCCACCCTGCCCTACACGCTGCTGGACAAGGGCACCGGGAGTCTCTCGCTGGCGGTGAAGATGCAGGGCTGCCACGAGGTCGATCCGAAGATCTGCTACCCGCCCTATACGGTGAAACTGACCGTGGCGCTACCCACCGGGCCGGCCGCAGGCAAGACCTCGAAGGGCACCGACCTGCTCGGCGCCGCCAGCCACGGCAACGCTCTTCTCGGCGCAGACCAGGAAGAAGGCTCTCCCGGCCAGGCGCTGCCGGCCGACCAGGCCTTCCGCTTCCAGGCCATTGCCACCTCGCCGAACACCCTGCTTCTGCGCTGGACCATGCCCAAGGGCTATTACCTGTACCGCGACCGCACCTCGCTGAAGCTGGCCGATGCCGGGGGCGCGAAACTGGGCAAGCCGCAATGGCCGACCGGCGTCGCCTACCACGACGGCAATTTCGGAGACAGCATCGTGTACTTCGACCAGGTCGAGGTCCCGGTGTCGATCACCCGCGGTCACACCGACCACGTGACGCTGCAGGCCAGCTTCCAGGGCTGCCTCGAGCACGGCATCTGTTACCCGCAGATGACCCGCACGGTCGCGATCGACCTTCCGCCCGCCGCCGGCCGCAGCGCGACGAACGGCAACCCGGCCGCGAAACAGGATGCCGCCACGCCGCCACCCGCGGGCATGTCGCAGACCCTGCTCGGTGCCCTGCTGCTGGCCCTGGGTGGCGGGCTGCTGCTGAACCTGATGCCGTGTGTGCTGCCAGTGTTGTCGCTGAAAGCAGTCAGCCTGGTGGAAAGCCGCGAGAGCTCGAAGAACACCCGCCACCACGCCCTGGCCTACACCGCCGGCGTACTGGCCAGCTTTGCCGTGGTCGGCCTGGCCGTGATCGGCCTGCGCGCGGCCGGCATGGCCTCCGGGTGGGGCTTCCAGCTGCAGCAGCCAGCCTTCATCGGCATCCTGGCCTACGTGATGATGGCCATGGGCCTGAGCTACTCGGGCGTGGTGCATTTCGGCGCCGGCCTGGCCGGCACCGGGCAGTCGCTGACGACCAGATCCGGCCTGGCCGGCGACTTCTTCACCGGCGTGCTGGCGGTGGTCGTGGCCAGCCCCTGCACCGCCCCGCTGATGGGCGTGGCGCTGGCCTATGCCTTTACCGCGAGCTGGCCCGCGGCGCTGCTGGTGTTCCTGGCGCTGGGCCTGGGCCTGGCGCTGCCGTTCCTGCTGATCGGCTACTTCCCGAAACTGGGCAACTGGCTGCCGCGCCCCGGCGCCTGGATGGAGACGCTCAAGCAGGTGCTGGCCTTCCCGCTGTACCTGACCGCGGCGTGGCTGGCCTGGGTACTGGCCCACCAGCGCGGCGCCGACGGCGTCGGCCTGCTGCTGATTGGCGCAGTGCTGCTGGCACTGGCGCTGTGGTGGAGCGAACGCAGCCGGACACGCGGCACCCCCAGCAAGATCCTGGCCGGCGTGCTGCTGCTCGTGGCCCTGGCGCCGCTGGTGCTGATCCATCGCATGCCCTCACCCGCGGCCACCGCCAGCCGTCACGCCGACATGGGCGTGGTCGACTTCTCACCCGCGCGGCTGGCACAACTGCGCAAGCAGGGCACGCCGGTCTTCGTGGACATGACCGCCGACTGGTGCATCACCTGCAAGGCCAACGAGCACACGGTGCTCGATACCGAGGCCTTCCGCGGCCTGCTCAAGCGCACCGGCGCGGTCTACATGAAGGGCGACTGGACCAACGAGAACCCGGCCATCACCGCCTTCCTCAAGCGCTGGCATTCGCCCGGCGTGCCGGTCTACGTGGTGTTCCCGAAGGACGGCGGTCCGGGCGTGAAGCTGCCCTCGGTACTGACCCCGGGACTGGTGCGCAAGGCCCTCGAGCAGGCCGCGCGCTAGCGTATGCGCGGCGTGCGGCGGCCCACCTGGGGCATCGTGCTGCTGGCGCTGCTGGCCGGCGCCGGCCTGACGGGCGCCTGGATCCATGTCCACGGCCCGCCGCCGAGGCTGCTGCGCCTGCTCATGTCCACTCCCCTGGGCAACCACATCGCGCAGGACCTGTTGCGCGACAGCGCCCCCGCCGCCCCGCCCGGCGTGGCCGTGCGCGGCCCCGGCGATGCGCTGCCGCCGTGGACGCTGCCCGACGCTGTCGATGGCCGGCCCCGGCCGCTGGCGCAATGGCGGGGCCAGCGGATGGTGCTGACGTTCTGGGCCACCTGGTGCGTGCCGTGCCTGAAGGAAATGCCGGCGCTGGCCGCCGCCCAGCGCGCGAACGCCGGCCGCGGCGTGCAGGTCGTCGGCATCGCCATGGACGACCCGGCCCGGGTGCGCGACTACCTGCGCGCCCACCCGCCGGCCTATCCCGATGCTGCTGGGCGGCGCGCTGCGCCCGGACCCGCGCGTGGTCCTGGGCGACACCCGCCGCGCCCTGCCGTTCAGCGTGCTGGTCGATCGCCAGGGCCGCATCGTGCGCACCCGCCTGGGCGGCCTCGACCCCGCCACCCTGCACCGCTGGCTGCGCTGAACCGACGCCGAATCCCGCATCCCCCATTCCCGGATCCCGCGCACCTTGTGACGCAAACGTCAAAGAACGTCGCCGATCTGCGTCGAACTGGACATTCCGATTCCACGCGAGCACACTTGCGCCTTCCGCGATCCCCGGATCGCGACACGCGATACCACCGTGGCCAAGATCCTCGCCCTGCACGGCCCCAACCTGAACCTGCTCGGGGTACGCGAACCGGCGATGTACGGTGCGCGCAGCCTGGTCCAGATCAATGCCGACCTGGCCGCTCAGGCCGAAGCCGCCGGCCACGAACTGGCCTGGTTCCAGTCCAACGCCGAGCATGAATTGATCGCCCGCGTGCACCAGGCGCGCGACGAAGGCGTGGACATCATCCTGATCAACCCGGCCGCC
Organism: uncultured Gammaproteobacteria bacterium; assembly: GCA_963817755.1. Lineage (GTDB taxonomy): Bacteria > Pseudomonadota > Gammaproteobacteria > Xanthomonadales > Rhodanobacteraceae > Oleiagrimonas. The sequence goes on along the minus strand of CAWFPB010000002.1, from coordinate 243,450 downwards.
TTCACCCACACCAGCGTGGCCCTGCGCGATGCGCTGGCCGCGGTGGACATCGAATTCATCGAGGTCCATCTTTCCAACGTCCATGCCCGCGAACCGTTTCGCAGGCATTCGTACTTCACCGACCTGGCCGTCGGCGTGATCGCGGGCTTCGGCCCCGACAGCTACCGGCTGGCGCTGGAAGCCGCCGTGGCGCGACTGTCCGGCCAAACCCTTTCGACTGACAGCTGACAAGGTTCATCCCATGGATCTGCGCAAGATCAAGAAACTGATCGACCTGCTCGAGGAATCCAATCTCTCCGAACTGGAGATCAAGGAAGGCGAGGAGGTCGTACGCCTCTCGCGCGTGCCCGCCGGCAGCGTGAACGTGGCCGCCGCGACGGCCCCGGCCGTCCCTGCACCGGCCCCGGCCGCTCCGGCTCCGGCCGCGCAGCCCGCCGCCCCGGCCGACGCCGCAGCCAGCGACATACCGGCCGGCCACCAGGTCAAGGCACCGATGGTCGGCACCTTCTACGCCGCCTCCACCCCGGGCGCCGAGCCGTTCGTGAAGGTCGGCCAGAAGGTCAGCAAGGGCGAGACCCTGGGCATCATCGAAGCCATGAAGATGTTCAACCAGATCGAGGCCGACGCCGACGGCACCGTGGCCGCCATCCTGGTCGAGAACGGCCAGCCGGTGGAATTCGACGAGCCGATGTTCGTGATTGCCTGATGCCCGGGAATCGGGAATGGAGAATGGGGAATGGGCAAAGCGACCGCACGAGGACCTGAAGGTTTGGCAGGACGCCATGAACCTGGTCGAAGCGGTCTACACCTTCTCCGGCGCCTTTCCCGAGTCCGAGCGGTTCGGACTGACCGCCCAGGTCCGTCGAGCCGCCGTCAGCGTGCCCTCGAACATCGCCGAAGGAGCCGCACGCCGCTCGACGCAGGAATATCTGCGATTTCTTTCCGTGGCACGCGGATCGCTTGCGGAACTCGACACGCAGTGCCAACTCGCGGTGCGACTGGACATGGCGAACAGATCTCCGGCATTGCTTACGAGCATCAACCGCGTCTTTGCCCGACTGACCGCACTGATGAATGCACTGAAAAAGCCTGGAACATCGCGATGAACGCCACGCTCTTCCCATTCCCCATTCCCGACTCCCCATTCCCATGCTAGACAAAGTCGTCATCGCCAACCGCGGCGAAATCGCCCTGCGCATCCTGCGCGCGTGCCATGCCCTGGGTATCCGGACCGTGGCCGTGCACTCGACCGCCGATCGCAACCTCAAGCACGTGGGCATGGCCGACGAGGCCATCTGCATCGGCCCGGGACCCAGCGCGCAGAGCTATCTCAACATCCCGGCGATCATCGCCGCGGCCGAGATCACCGATGCCAGCGCCATCCATCCCGGCTACGGCTTCCTGTCCGAGAACGCGGACTTCGCCGAGCAGGTCGAGCAGTCCGGCTTCGTGTTCATCGGCCCCAGGGCCGAGACCATCCGCCTGATGGGCGACAAGGTCGAGGCGATCAAGGCCATGAAGGCGGCCGGCGTGCCCTGCGTGCCCGGCTCCGGCGGTCCGCTGGACGAAGACGTCGAGCGCAGCCAGCGGATCGCCCGCGAGATCGGCTACCCGGTGATCATCAAGGCCGCCGGCGGCGGCGGCGGGCGCGGCATGCGCGTGGTGCATACCGAGGCGCACCTGGGCAACGCCATTGCCACCACGCGTTCCGAGGCCCGCGTGGCCTTCGGCAACGACCAGGTGTACATGGAGAAATTCCTGGAGAACCCGCGCCACGTGGAAATCCAGGTGCTGGCCGACGGCCAGGGCAACGCCATCCACCTGGGCGAACGCGATTGCTCGATGCAGCGTCGCCACCAGAAGGTGGTCGAGGAAGCGCCCGCGCCCGGCATCACGCCGGAGCAGCGCGCCGAGATCGGCAAGGTCTGCGTGGATGCCTGCAACCGCATCGGCTACCGCGGCGCCGGCACCTTCGAATTCCTGTTCGAGGACGGGCACTTCTACTTCATCGAGATGAACACACGCATCCAGGTCGAGCACCCGGTGACCGAGCTGATCACCGGCGTGGACCTGGTACGCGAGCAGCTGCGGATCGCCAGCGGCCAGAAGCTGTCGATCGAGCAGGAAGACATCGCCATCAACGGCCACGCCATCGAGTGCCGCATCAACGCCGAGGATCCGGACACCTTCATGCCCAGCCCCGGCACCATCAAGCGCTTCGAGTCGCCCGGCGGCCCCGGCGTGCGCGTGGACACGCACATTTACGACGGCTACAAGGTGCCGCCGACCTACGATTCGATGATCGGCAAGCTGATCGTGCACGGCCCGGACCGCGAGACCGCCATCGCACGCATGCGCATCGCGCTGTCGGAAATGGTCGTGGAAGGCATCAAGACCAACATCCCGCTGCAGCAGCGCATCATGGACGATGGCGGCTTCGAGAAGGGCGGCCAGAACATCCACTACCTGGAAAAACGCATCGCCGAACGCAAGGAGAAGGCGATCGGGATGGGGTGACATGCCGGGAATGAGGAATGGGGAATCGGGAATGGAGTCGCTCTCGGCGGCGCCTCCGAGCCCCGCCCCATTCCCCATTCCCTACTGCCGATTCCCTGCTCTCATATGCCCTGGATCGAACTCTCCCTGACCCTGCCCGCCGCCCACCAGCCCGCCTGCGAGGACGCGCTGGAGGAGCTCGGCGCGCTGTCGGTGACCTTGCAGGACGCCGATGCCGAGACCCCGGACGAGCGCGCGATCTTCGAGCCCGGGGTGGAACAGACCCCGCTGTGGAACCGCGTGGTGCTGTCGGCGCTGTTCGAGCACGACGCCGACCGCGCCACCATCGCCGACGCATTGTGTGCCGCGCTGCCGGGCCTGCAGCCGGACCAACTCGACTTCCGCGAGGTCGCCGACCAGGACTGGGAACGCGCCTGGATGGACCGGTTCCAGCCGATGCGCTTCGGCCGACGGCTGTGGATCGTGCCGTGGAACGACGAATCGTTCGACGAACCGGATGCCGTCGTGGTGCGCCTGGACCCGGGCCTGGCCTTCGGCACCGGCACCCATCCGACCACGGCGCTGTGCCTTCAATGGCTGGACGGCCTGGACCTGACCGGTCGCACCGTCATCGACTACGGCTGCGGTTCCGGGGTGCTGGCGATCGCCGCGCTCAAGCTCGGCGCCGCGCGCGCCATCGGCGTGGACAACGACCCGCAGGCGCTGACCGCCACACAGGACAACGCCGAACGCAATGGCGTCGACGAGCGCCTTTCCGTATACCTTCCCGATGCGGTACCGGACACGCCGGCCGACGTGTTCGTAGCCAACATCCTCGCCGCGCCGCTGGCCGAGCTGGCCGGACGCTTCGCCGAACTGGTCAAACCGGGCGCACCATTCGCGCTTTCGGGCATCCTCGACGGCCAGCAGGACGAACTGCTGGAACGCTACGACGCCGACTTCGAGGACCTGCGCGTGAGCGTGCTCGGCGACTGGGTGCGCATCGACGGTCGCCGTCGCGCCTGATCCGGCCGCGCCGCCGGCGGGCCATGGCATACAATCGCATCCATGTACGCCCAGTGCCCCGAATGCCTGACCGTGTTTTCCTTCGACGCCGCCACGGTGGCGCAGGCGCACGGCACCGTCGCCTGCGGCAAGTGCGGGGCCACCTTCGGCTGCCTGGCGACGCTCACCGAAGAGCTGCCGGAGGAGACCTGCGAGACGCTGCCGGTCCATCCGACCAGCCCGGCGCCGCCAGTGCTGATGATGAGCGTGGTGCGTGCCGACGAGTCCCTGCAGGCGCCCCTGTTCGCCCATGCGCCGCCGGCCGCGGAGGAGCACGAGAGCCACGAGCTGCCGTCCTTCGCACGCCTGGAGCGCCTGCCCGAGCGCGCCCCGCACACCCTGCGCTGGGTGCTGGCCTGCGCCGCGCTGGCGCTGTTGCTTGGGGCCCAGCTGGTCTGGGCCGAACGTCGCCCGCTCCTGCACAACCCGCAGTTCGCTCCATGGCTGCGCAGCGCCTGCGCGCACCTGGGCTGCCACCTTCCGCTGATCGCCGATGTGGACAAGCTGCAGCTGGTTTCGCGCGACGTGCGCCCACACCCCTCGGTACCCGGCGCATTGATCATCAGCGCCACGGTGCGCAACGAGGCCGTGTATGCCCAGCCCTATCCGGTGGTCACGATCACGCTCTCGGACCTGGACGGCAACCGCATCGCCATGCGTCGGTTCCGCCCCTCCGACTACCTCGACGATGCCACCGCCAGGACGCGCGGTCTGGCACCCGGCGCCTCCACGGCCATGGTGTTCGAGGTCAAGGACCCGGGCAAGAAGGCGGTCGCCTTCGAATTCGGATTTCAGTAACACCCGACGCCTGCGGCGTGTGAAATGCATTCGTCGCGCTACAAAATCGACGCCGCGACGAGTAGACTTGTCCTCCTTGCACGGGATCGGGAGAGCATGCCGCCTCGACCCGGGGCCCCGTCCGCAAACCATGCCAACAAGATGCGGCCAGGATGGGAAGCCGCACGAGAATAGCCAGGGGAAGTTGCACGTGAATGCCGTCCGTATGCCTCGCACCGGGACCGACATCGACAGCCCCGTGCGCAGCGCACTCAGCGAGTGCGTGAGCCGCACGGTCCGACGCTATCTGGTCGACATCGGCGATGCCGCATGCGATGAAGGACTGTTTGCCCTGGTGATGCACGAGGTCGAGGCCCCCCTGCTGCGCGAGGTCATGGCCTTTCACGGCAACAACCAGAGCCGCGCCGCCGCGGCACTGGGCATCAACCGCGCCACGTTGCGCAAGAAGCTGGCCGCGCACGGGCTGCTCTGAAGGGATCGGGGATCGGGACGATCGGGACTCGGGACTCGGGACTCGGGACTCGGGACTCGAAGAGCTTAACCACACCGCCTGCCTCGTTATTCACTCCGGCACTGACACCACTCGCCCCCAGCCCCCGCCTTCCCCCAACCATCCGGCATAAGCCCGCCTCGGAACCACCGCGCCCCTGCGGCTATAATCGGCGGTTTCCCGCACAAGGCCCGTCCGATGTTCGACACCACCCTCACTCCGGTCCGGCGCGCCCTGCTCAGCGTCTCGGACAAGAACGGCCTGGCCGAACTGGCCAGCGGACTGGACAAGCTCGGCGTCGAGCTGATCTCCACCGGCGGCAGTGCGCGCGCCCTGCGCGATGCCCACCTGCCCGTGCGCGAGGTCAGCGAGGTCACCGGCTTCCCCGAGATCATGGACGGGCGGGTCAAGACGCTGCATCCGAAGGTCCACGGCGGTCTGCTGGGGCGCCGCCGCGTCGACGAGGACGTGATGTCCGAACACGGCATCGAGGCGATCGACCTGCTGGTGGTCAACCTGTACCCGTTCGCACGCACCGTGGCGCGCCCGGACTGCACCCTGGACGAGGCCATCGAGAACATCGACATCGGTGGCCCGGCGATGCTGCGCGCGGCCGCCAAGAACCACGACCGCGTGCTGGTGGTGGTCGACCCGGCCGACTACGCCGAGGTCATCCAGACCCTGCACGAGCATGGCGGCACCAGCATTGCGCTGCGCCGGCGTCTGGCGGCCAAGGCCTTCGCCCACGCCGCGCGCTATGACGGCATGATCGCCGACTGGCTGGGCGCACACGTCGGCGACGGCGAGGGTGGCCCGTTTGCGCCGACCCTGCACCTCGCCCTGGAGCGCAAGAACACGCTGCGCTACGGCGAGAACCCGCATCAGGGAGGCGCCCTGTACGTGGAGCGCGACGTGCCCGCCAAGGGCATCGTGGCCACCGCCCATGTGCTGGCCGGCAAGGAACTTTCCTACAACAACCTGGCCGATGCCGACGCCGCGCTGGAATGCGTGAAGGCCTTCCAGAACGTGCCGGCCTGCGTGATTGTCAAGCACGCCAATCCGTGCGGCGTGGCCCTGGGCACGAACATCGCCGACGCCTACGACCGCGCCCACGCCTGCGACCCGACCTCGGCCTTCGGCGGCATCATCGCCTTCAACCAGCCGCTCGATGCCGCTACCGCGCGCCGCATCCTCGAGCGCCAGTTCGTCGAGGTGGTGCTGGCGCCGTCCATCGACCCGGACGCGCTGGAGGCATTCGCCGACAAGCCCAACGTACGCGTGCTGGCCACCGGCACCTGGCCCGAGCAGCCCGGCACCACGCTCGATTACAAGCGCATCGCCGGCGGTCTGCTGGTGCAGGACTCCGACCGCGACACGCTGCTGGTGGACGACCTGAAGGTGGTCAGCAAGCGCGTACCCGACGCCGACCAGCTGCGCGACCTGCTGTTTGCCTGGCACGTGGCCATGTATGTGAAATCCAATGCCATCGTCTACGCCCGGGGCGGCCAGACCATCGGCATCGGTGCCGGCCAGATGAGCCGGGTGGACAGCGCGAAGATCGCCGCGATCAAGGCCGGCGAAGCGGGACTGGACGTGCCCGGCAGCGTGATGGCCTCGGACGCCTTCTTCCCCTTCCGCGACGGCATCGACGCCGCTGCCGAGGCCGGCATTCGTGCGGTCATCCAGCCTGGGGGCTCGCGCCGCGACGAGGAAGTGATCGCCGCGGCCAATGAGCACGACATGGCCATGGTATTCACGGGCATGCGACATTTCCGCCATTAAACAACGTGGCAAAAACCCTTCCCCGCTCCGGGGGGAAGGGGCCCCGCAGGGGCGGATGGGGACGTTCGGCCAACGGCATGAAACATCCTGCCGCAGGGTGCATGGGTCCTACCCTGACGCATTCACCGGGTTCGACATCCCGGCTACGTCGCCTTGACCCCACCCAGACCCTCCCCTTGAAGGGGAGGGGGTTGCGACCCGATGCGGAGTTGCGGCCAGGGGCGGGGTTCGTTGCTCGCGTCTGGCGCCTTCACTGGGTTTGTCATCGCGGCTTCGTGCCTTGACCCCACCCATGCCCTCCCCTTGCAGGGGAGGAGGTTGCATCCGGATGCTGGGGCGGCGACTGGAGCGGCGGACTAGTTCCCGTCGCCGCCGTTGTCCTTCGACGACTGCGGCCCGCCCCACTGGTAGATCGTGTAGAAGACCGGCTTCACCGGCGGCTGTCCCGGCTTGCGCATCAGTTGGCCCTCGGGATTGGCCATGTAGGTCTGCGGGATGCCGTGCTTGGGAATCACGTGGATCATGTAGAGCCGGCCGTTGATGCGGTATTCCTCGACCTTGTCGCCCTGCACCTCGCGCACGTCCACGGTCGGCGGCGGCTGGTTCATGCCGTCGCGTCCCTGCGCATGGCCGCCTCCCCCCAGCGCCGGCAGATCGGGCAGGCCGCGCAGGCGGCTCGCGGCCGGTGTCGGGGCCGTGGAGGGGGGCGCCGGCTTGACGCCGGGATCGTTCATGCCCGGCGGCGGCGGCACCGGTGCCTGGCCGTGCGTGTCCTGGGCGTGGACGCCGACGCCGGCCAGCAGGCTCGCGGCGCCAATGACAAGAAGCTTGGGTAGACGGGACATGGCGCACCTCCGAATCGGGTACCAAGCATAACAGCGACGCGAATGCCCGCAGATGAACGGTGCATGCGAGAATCGGGGGCATGGCTTCCATGATCCTCATCGACGGGTCCTCGTACCTGTACCGCGCCTTCCATGCCCTGCCGCCGCTGACCAACGCCGACGGCGAACCGACCGGTGCGCTGTTCGGCGTGGTCAACATGCTGCGCACCACGCTCAAGGCCGGCGCCGACTATGTCGCCTTCGTGCAGGATGCCTCCGGGCCGACCTTCCGCAACGAAATGTACGAGAAGTACAAGGCCAACCGCCCGCCGATGCCCGACGACCTGCGCAGCCAGATCGAGCCGATGCTGACCATCGTCGAGGCCCAGGGCATTCCGCTGCTGCGCGTGCCCGGGGTAGAGGCCGACGATGTCATCGGCACCCTGGCGCGGCAGGCCGCGGACCAGGGCATCGAGGTGGTGATCTCCACCGGCGACAAGGACTTCGCGCAGCTGGTCGACGAGCACGTCACCCTGGTCAACACCATGACCAACACGCGCACCGACGAAACCGGCGTGAAGGAGAAGTTCGGGGTCGCGCCCGGGCGCATCGTCGACTTCCTGGCGCTGACCGGCGACAAGGTCGACAACGTGCCCGGCGTGGACAAGTGCGGGCCCAAGACCGCGGCCAAGTGGCTGGACCAGTACGGCACGCTTGCTGCGCTGATGGAACATGCCGACGAGGTCGGCGGCAAGATCGGTGAGAACCTGCGCGCGGCGCTGGACCACCTGCCGCTCTCGCGCGACCTGGTCACCATCAAGACCGACGTCGAGCTGGACCTCGGACCCACCGACCTGACCCTGCGCGAGGCCGACGTCGAGCGCCTGCGCGAGCTGTACGCGCGCTATGAGTTCCGTGCCGCGCTGAAGGACCTGGACAACCGCAACGACGACGAGGAACCGGCGCCGACGGCGACCCGCGACCCGGCCGCCAGCACCCTGAAGAACACCGTCGAGGCCGCGGCGGACGAGGACCTGTCCGGCCCCGGGAACTACGAACTGGTCACCACGCGCGAGCAGCTCGACGCCTGGGTCAAGCGCATCGAAAAGGCCGACCTGGTCGCCTTCGACACCGAGACCACCTCGCTGGACCCCATGCGCGCGCAGGTGGTCGGTGTGTCGCTGGCGGTGGAGCCGGGCACGGCCGCCTACATCCCGGTGGCGCACGACTACCCCGGCGCCCCGCAGCAGCTTGGTCGCGACGAGGTCCTCACGGCGCTCAAGCCCGTGCTGGAGGATCCGGACCGTCCCAAGCTGGCCCAGCACGGCAAGTACGACATCAATGTCCTGGCCGGTCATGGCGTGAACGTGCGCGGCCTGGCCCATGACACCATGCTCGAGTCCTACGTGTGGAACGCCACCGCTACACGCCACGACATGGACTCGCTGGCCGCCCGCTACCTGGGCTACACCACCACCAAGTACAGCGACGTCGCCGGCAAGGGCGCCAAGCAGATCGGCTTTGCCGAGGTCGACCTGGACACCGCCCGCGACTACGCCGCCGAGGACGCCGACATCACGCTTCGCCTGCACCACGCGCTGTGGCCCAAGCTCGAATCGGAGCCGGGCCTGAAGGCGGTCTACACCGACATCGAGATCCCGCTGGTGCCGGTGCTGGCGCGCATGGAAAAGCGCGGCGTGCTGATCGACGTGGACACCCTCAAGCACCAGAGCCAGGCGCTGGGCAAGCGTATGGTCGAGATCCAGAAAAAAGCCTACGAGGAGGCCGGCCGCGAGTTCAACCTGGCCTCGCCCAAGCAGCTGCAGGCGATCCTGTTCGACGAGCTGGAGCTGCCGGTCAAGGTCAAGACCGGCAAGGGCGCGCCCTCGACCAACGAGGAGGCGCTGGAGGCCATCGCCGACGAACACCCGCTGCCGCGCCTGATCCTGGACTACCGCGGCCTGGCCAAGCTGCGCTCGACCTACACCGACAAGCTGCCCGAGATGGTCAACCCCGGCACCGGCCGCGTGCACACCAGCTACCACCAGGCCGTGGCGGCGACCGGACGGCTGTCCTCGTCCGACCCCAACCTGCAGAACATCCCGGTGCGCACCGAGGAGGGCCGGCGCATCCGCCAGGCCTTCGTGGCACCCGACGGCTGGGTGGTGATGGCCGCCGACTATTCGCAGATCGAGCTGCGCATCATGGCCCACCTGTCCGGCGACGAGGGCCTGCTCAAGGCCTTCAAGGAAGGCGCCGACATCCACCGAGCCACCGCCGCCGAGGTGTTCGGCGTCAAGCCCGACGACGTCGAACCCAACCAGCGCCGCGCCGCCAAGGCCATCAATTTCGGCCTGATGTACGGCATGAGCGCGTTCGGCCTGGCGCGCAACCTGGGCATCGACCGCGGCGAGGCCAGCGACTACATCGCCACGTACTTCGCCCGCTACCCCGGCGTGCGCGAGTTCATGGACCGCACCCGCGAGAAGGCCCACGAGACCGGCTACGTGGAAACCCTGTTCGGACGCCGCCTGTACCTGGACAACCTCAAGGCCCGCAACCAGGCGCTGCGCGCCGGCGCCGAGCGCGCCGCCATCAACGCGCCGATGCAGGGCACCGCCGCCGACATCATCAAGCGCGCCATGCTCACGGTGGACGCGTGGCTGCGCGAACGCGACGACGCCACCATGCTGATGCAGGTGCACGACGAACTGGTGTTCGAGGTGCGCGAAGACGCCGTGGAGGCCATCCGAGCGGGCGTCACCGAGCGCATGCAGGGCGCCGCCGACCTGGCCGTGCCGCTGATCGTGGACATCGGCGTGGGCGCCAACTGGGACGAGGCGCACTGAGGTCCGGAACGGAACGGCCTTCCGGTCGGCCACCCATCGTAGGTTATTGATCCATAAGCCAATGAACCAAGCCTGAATCTTTTAAGGGCGTCCTTGCAACTTTCCCCGCACGACCGCATCTAATGTCTCGAACGCACGCAATGGCGTTCATCACTCACCTCCCTGAGTGAACCCCCGAGATAGGGTCCCCATGACCCGATCCCGCCCCGGGAGTCCCCCCTGACTCCCGGGGCTTTTTTTGTTCGCGAACCTGAACGTGCCCGGCAATCTCCGCCCCGCTGCCGGCCGCGCATGGGTATGATCGGACCTTTCAAGCCAAGGAGATCCTCGAGATGCGCATCCTGCTGATGGTGATCGGCCTGGTCCTGATTGTGGCCGGTATCTGGGTGGTGTACGGGCACGGCTCCTACACCAGCAACGAAACCATTGCCCAACTGGGCCAGCACGCCTTCAAGGTGACGCAGCAGAAGGGCATTCCGGACTGGGTCGGCTACGCCGGCATGGCCGTTGGCGCCGTGCTCACGCTGGGCGGACTGCTGCGCAAGCGTTGAGCTGGCGCATGGTGGCCGAAAAAGCCCGCCGACGGCGGGCTTTTTCATGCCCGGCCCCTGCCGGGCGTTCGCGCACTGCCGGTACAATGGTTCGATGGATGTATCGCACCTGCTCGACGACCTGAACAGCGCCCAGCGCGAGGCGGTCAGCGCACCGCCCGGCCACTACCTGGTACTGGCCGGCGCCGGCTCCGGCAAGACCCGCGTGCTGACCCACCGCATCGCCTGGCTGGCCGAGGTCGAGCGCGCCTCGCCGTGGTCGATCCTGGCCGTGACCTTCACCAACAAGGCCGCCGGCGAGATGCGCGCGCGCCTGGACGGCCTGATGGCGCACGGCATGCGCGGCCTGACCGTGGGCACCTTCCACGGCATCGCCCATCGCCTGCTGCGCCGCCACTGGCAGGATGCGGGCCTGCCCGAGACCTTCCAGATCCTCGACGCCGACGACCAGCAGCGCCTGGTCAAGCGCGTGGTCGCCGGGATGGGCCTGGACGAGGCGCGCTTCCCGCCGCGCCAGGCCGCCTGGCAGATCGCGCACTGGAAGGACGAGGGCAAGCGCCCCGATGCCATCGAGCACCGCGACCACCCGGCCACGCGCACCCTGGTGGAGATCTACACCGCCTACGAGGACGCCTGCCGCCGGGCCGGCCTGGTCGACTTCGGCGAGCTGCTGCTGCGCGCCCACGAGCTGTGGCTGAACAAGCCTGCGGTGCTGGCGCACTACCGCGAACGCTGGCGGCACATCCTGGTGGACGAGTTCCAGGACACCAATGCGTTGCAGTATGCGTGGATTCGGGTGTTGGCAGGGCCTGGTTCGGGACTCGGCCTTCAAGGCCAGGTCTTCGCCGTCGGCGACGACGACCAGTCGATCTACGGCTGGCGCGGGGCACGGGTGGAGAACATGCAGCAGTTCCTCACCGACTTCCCGGGCGCAAAAACCATCCGCCTGGAGCAGAACTACCGCTCCACCGCCACCATCCTCAAGGCCGCCAACGCGATCATCGCGCGCAACGGCGACCGCCTGGGCAAGAACCTGTGGACCGAGGGCGGCGACGGCGATCGCATCGCGCTGTATGCGGCCTACAACGAGCAGGACGAGGCGCGCTTCGTGATCGAGCGCATCCTCGAGCACGTCGAGGGCGGTGGCAGCGCCAGCGACTGCGCCATCCTGTACCGCTCCAACGCGCAGTCGCGCAACTTCGAGGAACAGCTGATCCAGCGCGACCTCCCGTACCGCGTGTACGGCGGCCAGCGTTTCTTCGAGCGCGCCGAGATCCGCAACGCCCTGGCCTACCTGCGCCTGGTGTCCAACCGCATGGACGACGCGGCCTTCGAGCGCGCGGTGAACACGCCGCCGCGCGGCATCGGCCAGCGCACCCTGGACATCCTGCGCCGGCGCGCGCGCAGCGAGGGCCTGTCGATGTGGGACGCGTGCCTGGCCGAACTGACCGGCGGCGCACTGTCCGCGCGCGCCAAGAACGCGGTCAAGGGCTTCATCGCACTGATCGACGGCATGGCACGCACCTTCGCCCCCGAGGCCGACGACGGCGGCCTGACCCTGTCCGAGCAGGTCGAGCATGCCATCGAGCACAGCGGCCTGCGCGCATTCCACGACCGCGACGACGGTCGCGGCAGCGCCGAGTCGCGCCTGGAGAACCTGGACGAACTGGTCAACGTCGCCAGCCGCTTCCAACCCACCCCCGAGGACGAGGAAGCCGGCCTGAGCGAGCTGGCCGCGTTCCTGGCGCACGCCGCGCTGGAGGCCGGCGAGGGCCAGGGAGACAGCGGTCAGGACTGCGTGCAGCTGATGACGCTGCATTCGGCCAAGGGTCTGGAATTCCCCGTGGTGTTCCTGGTCGGCATGGAGGACGGCCTGTTCCCCAGCCAGCGTTCGGTGGAACAGGAAGGCCGCCTGGAAGAGGAGCGTCGCCTGGCCTATGTCGGCATCACCCGCGCCCGCGAGAAGCTGGTGCTGTGCTACGCCGAATCGCGCCGCCTGCATGGCATGGAAACCCTGGGCAGGCCCTCGCGTTTCCTCGCCGAACTGCCGTCCGAACTGCTCGACGAGGTACGCCCGCGCGTGCAGGTCAGCCGGCCGATCGGCTCGCGCCATTTCGCCGCCACGGCGCTGGAGGAGTCCTCGCCGATCAAGCTTGGCCAGGCCGTGCGTCACCCCAGTTTCGGCGAGGGCGTGGTGGTCAGTGCCGAGGGCGACGGCGCGCACATGCGCGTGCAGGTGAACTTCGCCGACACCGGCAGCAAGTGGCTGGTGCTGGCCTACGCCAACCTCGAGCCGATCTAGCGCGATCGCACGACGCAGGGCGGCACCGTGCGCCGCTTTTCGGGAACATCGCCATGACGCAGCCGGGTCTTGGGCCAATCCTGGAGGCTGCCGTTTCTTGTCGGCTGCGGCTCCGTTGCTGACCCCACCCTGCCCTCCCCTTGAAGGGGAGGGTTGCGCTGGCGCATGCCGCGACTCGGCAGGTGGCCTGCCACCCAACCTGCGGCAAGCCAGCCCACTTGCCGACGACCTCCCTGCAGAGCAGGGGGAGGAAGGTGACCGAAGGAAATCCCCTTGCGGGAGAGGGGGTCCCGCAGGTCAACGACAAGCAAGGCGTCACCCTACGAAACGCGCCATGCCTCTCGGCGAAACCAGCCATCCCACGACCGAAATCAGCTCGAAGCATCCTCGTCGGGCAGCTGCGGCACACCGTGCGCGTTACGCCGCTCCGGATCGACGTGGGCCTTGTCCTCGTGCGTCTTCCGGGCGCCCGGCAGGTCCTCGACCGGTTCGCCGCGTGTCATGCGCAGCGCGTTGCGGTAGCACTGCTGGGCCAGCACCGGGTTGCCCTGACCGGCATAGGCCTCGCCCATGGCTTCCCAGGTGTCGGCGGCCGGTTCCAGGGCCAGTGCCTGGGACAGGTATTGGCGCGCCTTGCCCCACAGCTCGATGCGCACGCACATGCGGCCCAACGCGGTCAGCAGCACCGCGTCGCCGGGATGCGCGTCCAGCCAGCCCTCGGCACGATGCAGGCGGTTTTCCTGGTCCTCGCCCTGCAGGCGCCCGTACACCGCCACCAGCGCCGGCGACCAGTTGCGACGCAGGGCCGACTCGATCTCGTCCATGGCCGGCAGCAGGCGGCCGAACGCGGCCACGCGTGCGGCGTAGACCGCCACCAGTTCCGGCGTGCGCCGCTGTGCGCGCGACAAGTCGCCCCAGAGGTCATTCACGGTGTCGATACCTGCTGCGGTCTGCAGCGAGGCAGCCAGCACCCGCTGCTGCAGCGCCGCGAACGCGGCCGCATCCAGCGCGCCGCTCTTGCGCAACGGTTCCAGCGCACCGCGGGCGCGTTCGAGTTCGCCGCGCTCGAGCGCGGCCTCGACCAGTTCCAGCCAGCCGCCCGGCGGCAGGTTCCCGGCATCGGCGCCGGGCGCCAGCAGCGTCAGCGCCTCCTCGGCGCGGCCGTCCAGGCGCAGGATCTGCGCGCGCAATACGCGCGCCGCCTGCGGTGCGCTCTGGGTGGCCTCGTCCAGGGCTTCCATGGCGCGCTTGCTGTCGCCGCGGGCGTGCGCGGCGCGGGCCGCCGCCAGCAGCGCCGGCGCACGCTGCGGCGCATGCCGTGCGGCCCGGCTGAGGTCGCGCTCGGCTTCGCCCAGGCGGCCTTCGGCCAGGGCCAGGAGCCCGTCATGCAGGCGCTTGCGGCTGACCCGGCGCTGACGCCGCGTCACCGCACCGAAGGGCCAGCGCAGCATTCGCCAGCCAACGGTCAGCACGGCCCACAGCAGCACCAGCAGCACGATGGCCGTGACCAGCGTGGTCTGCACGTTCCAGCCGCGGATGTGGATGCGCACCTGGCCGGGATCGACCGCCACCCAGTGCCATCCGAACGCCGCCAGGGCGACCACGATCGCCAGCAGCAGGATCCAGCGCCACAGCCTCATCGTTGCGCTCCGCCGGAAACCGGTGCGGACGCTGCGGGTGCCGGTTCGGACGCCTCATGCACGGCGCGCAGGTTGTCCAGCTCCTGCAGGGCGGCGCCCAGTTGCGGTGCATTCGGCACCGACTGCTGGCGCAGCTGCGCGATCTGCGCATGCATGTCGCGCACCGCTTCGGACCCGGCATCGTAATCGTGCTGCACGCGTGCGTCGGCGCGGTCCAGCGCCTGGCGGTAGCCGTGCATGTCCCAGGCCAGCAGGGCCGCCTGGGCCTGGGCCAGGTCCAGCGCGGTCAACGTGCGTGCCAGGTCGCGGCGCGCCGGGGTCAGCTCGTCGTCGCGCCGGATCTGCACCAGACGCGAGAAGGCGTGACCCACGCGCGCCCAGAACCCGCTGGATGCGGATTTCGGCGCACTGTCCTGCGCCTTGAGTGGCAGCGTGACGACCGCCGTGCGCAGGCGCGACAGCGTATCCAGGTCGCTCTGGCGACGACCCGGATGGGTGTTGGCCAGGGCCTTGCGCTCGGCGGCGATGCTCTGCCGCACGCCGGCGTAGGCCGGGTCCTCGACCTCGCCCAGCACCTTGTCGGCCATGGCATAGGCGCGCATGGCGCCGTCGGTGTCGTGGAACAGGGCAAAGCGTTCGCCGGCCATGCGCAGCAGCATGGCGGTCTCATCCAGGCGGATCGCGTCATGACCGGAGCGCGCACGCGCACTGAGGCCGGCCACGGCATTCTCCAGGCTGCGGCTGCGTTCGCCCAGCCCCTGCACCTGCGTGCCCAGGTTCTGCGCCTGCTGGCTGGCGGACTGCACCTGTTGCTGCAGCGCCTGGTTTGCCGACGCTTGCGCATCGAGCTTGTGTTCGAGCGACTGCAACCGGGTCTCGACCGACTGCAGGGCCTGGCTGTCACGGTTGCCGCCCTTCTGCAGCTGCCACAGTTTCCAGCCGCCCCAGCCGGCCGCCACCAGGGCGACCAGCGCCAGCACCAGGGCCAGGCCGGCGACACCGGAACGATGCCGTGGCGTGCGCGTCTTGCTGCGCTCGCCGGAAGCGGGGGCCGGCGCCTCGGAAGCGGCCGGAGCGGGGCTTGCGGGAGTGGGTTCGGAAGCGCTCATGGCCTCATGCTAGCCCGAGCGCGCCATGACGGCCATAGACCGCTTGCCGCAGCCTGTCGCTCAGTCGCGCAAGGCCGCCGCGTCCAACAGGTCGTCGGCGGCGGGCGAGGCCGAACGCACGATGCGCCGGAAGCCGGCCACCTGCGCATGCTGTTGCAGGCGTTCGCTGCTGACCACGATGCGGATCGCACGCAGGCGCTCGCCGGCGGCCGGCGGCAGGATCGCCAGCAAGTGGTCCAGCGCCTGGGCACTGGTCACCAGCAGGCAGGCGTCGTCGTGCAGGTCCATGACCTGCTGCAGGTGGCGCCGCGACAAGCGCGGCCGGACCCGGCAATAGACATCCGCCCGATGCACCCGCGCACCGCGCTGAACCAGGCTTCGGGCGACCAGGTCGCGTCCGCCCGGTGCCGTGACCACGGCCACCTCCCGGCCGGCGATGTCCTGCAGCCAGGGGTGCCCGAGCACGCCCTCGCTGTGCTCGCCGCCTGCCCCCGGCGACTGCGCCCGGTCGAAGCCGGCACGGCGCAGGGCATTGCGCGTACCGCGCCCGACGCCGAGCAGGCGGGCGCGCGTGTCCAGCGGCGCCAGCTGCAGCGCGAAGCGCACGGCCGCCGGGCTGGTGAAGATCATCACGTCCGAACGCTGCGCGTCCCGCCAGGCCCTGCGCGCGACATCGTCGCCGATGGCGCGCAGTGACAGGCCCGGAAGCAGGCGGGGCGTGCCGCCGCGGGCACGCACCCGGCGCACCAGCGCACGCGCGGTGCCGGCCGGCCGCGTGATCACGACCTCGGTTCCGGACAGGGGAGGGGCAGCAGACAGCATGCGCCGATGCTACCCGCATCGGGCGGGGCGGCGCATGCCCCGTGCTTGCCCGCGCGTCGCGCGCTGGGCACACTGGCGCGCCTGATGTCCAGCAAATCCTCCCCCGCCCCGCTTTCCGCCCCGGCCCGCGCGCTGGAGCAGTTCATCCTCGACGGCATCGTCCCGGCGCGCGCCATGCAGCTGCGCATCCTCGAACACCGGGCCGGTGTGCTGGTCATGGGGGCGCCGCTGGCCGCCAATGTGAACGACAAGGGCTGCGCCTTCGGCGGCAGCCTGACCAGCCTGATGACCCTGGCCGGCTGGTCGCTGGTCGAATTGCTGCTGCGCGAACACGGCCATGACTGCGACGTGTTCGTCGCCGATTCGCAGGTACGCTACCGGATCCCGGTATGGGAGGACCTGCGCGCCGAGGCCCGTTTCGATGCCGATGCCGACCCGGATGCCTTCCTGGTCACGCTGGCCGAACGAGGCAAGGCCCGTATCCAGGTTGCCTGTCGCATCGTCACCGCCGACGGGATCGCGGCCACCCTGGAAGCGCGCTTCGTCGCCCGACTGCGCAACCATGCAGCGCATGCGGCACAATGAGGTCGACCATCGGAGGAACAGGCATGACCAAGCGCTGGATCGTCTTCGCCGCCATTGCCGCACTGCTGCTGGCCGGTTGCGCCACCGACCGCCGCAACAATGACCTGCAGGACACCCTGACCGCCTACGCTGCGGCGGTGCGCTGGGGCACGTTCGCGCAGGCCGACGCCTTCCTGAAGCCGTCCTATCGCAAGGCGCACCCGATGACCGACCTGGACAAGGCGCGCTACAAGCAGGTGCGCGTGAGTGAATACGATGCCGGCGGTGGTCCGGTACCGGCGGGCAAGGACACCGTGCACCAGGTGGTGCGCATCGGCCTGATCAACGTGCACACCCAGCGCGAGCGCAACATCGTCGACCGCCAGACCTGGACCTGGGACCCCAAGGCCAAGCACTGGTGGCTGACCAGCGGGCTGCCCGACATCACGCCGCGGCACTAGCTGCCTTTGCGCTGCATCCGGGGCTGCCGGATAATAGACCGTTCTATCCGGGCGACTCCACGCCCCCACGGATCATTTCATGAGCGATTTCCTGCACAAGTTGCCCCATTTCATCGGCAACCATCCCTGGCTCGTCGCGCTGTTCGTGCTGCTGCTGGGCGCGATCATCGTCGGCGAGATCATGCGCCTGGCGCAGAAGTTCAAGTCCATCAACCCGTCCGAGCTGACCCTGCTGATCAACCGCGAAAACGCGCTGGTCATCGACATCTCCAGCTACGCCGACTACGAGAAGGGCCACATCCCCGGTTCCCGTCACGTGGCGATGAGCCAGTTCGATCCCGAAAACAAGGACCTGGCCAAGGCCAAGGACCTGCCGATCGTGGTGGTGTGCAAGAGCGGCCAGACCGCCAAGGGCGCGGCACAGCGCCTGATCAAGGCCGGCTTCACCCGCGTGCACCTGCTGCACGGCGGCATGTACTCGTGGAAGCAGGCCAACATGCCGATGGCCACCGGCAAGCGCTGAGCCCGACCGTGCGCCGGACCCGGCGGCCTCAGAGGCCGTGGATGCCGGCGCGGGCGTCGAGGATGCGCCCCAGCACCTCGGGCGCGTAGTCGAAGGAGTCGTAGTACAGGCGCTCCTCCGGCAGGCCGGCCTCGACGAAGGCGCGGCGGCCGGCATCGATCATCGCCGGCGGCCCGCACATGTACACGTCGTGGCCGGACAGGTCGGGATGGTCTTCCAGCACCGTCTCGTGCACCAGCCCGATACGGTCGTTGGTGTCCGTCGCCCGCTCGGGATCGGACACCACCGGATGGAAATCCAGCGTCGGCACCTGCGCAGCCCAGCGCTCGGGCAGCGCGCGCAGGTACAGGTCCTCGCTCGTGCGTGCGCCCCAGTACAGGTGCATGGGCCGGCGCGAGCCCAGGTGCAGGAAATGCTCGACGATGGCCTTGACCGGCGCGAAGCCGGTGCCGCCGGCGACCAGGATCATCGGACGCTCCGAATCCTCGCGCGGCACGAAGGTGCCGAACGGCCCCTCCACGCGCAGCGTGTCGCCCACGGCCAGGGTGTCGAACACCCATGAGGTGAAGCCGCCGCCGGCCACGTGGCGCACGTGCACCTCCAGCTCCTCGCCCTCGTGCGGCGCGCGCGCCAGCGAGAAGGCCCGGCGCTTGCCGTCCTCGAGCAGCACTTCCACGTACTGGCCGGGCAGCCAGCGCAGCGGCGTGCCGTCGACCGGCTTCAGGCGCAAGCGCACCACGTCCGGGGCCAGGCGATCCTTGGCGCTCACGCGCACGTCCATCTCCTGGCGCGGCAGGTCCTCCACCGAGGCCACCTCGCGCACCTGGAGCACCAGGTCGGTCAGCGGCACCGCCTGGCACAGCAGCGCGGCATGGCGTGCCTGCTCGGCGGCGTTCAGCGCCGCGGGCGGGTTGCGCGGGTAATGGCAGCGACCGACCAGCACGATCGCCTTGCAGCTGCCGCACAGGCCCGAGCGGCACGAATACGGCAGGGCCAGGCCCGCGCGCTGCGCAGCCTCCAGCACGGTTTCCCCGTCGGCGACGGTAAAACGGCGGCCACTGGCTTTCAGGGTGACGGTGAACGGCACGTGGATTCCCGGTTGCGGATACCTCCATTGTCGCCAATACGGCCCGCGCGCGACAATGCGTGTCTTTCCCGTACCGGAAACCGCCATGGCCCTGTGGAAGCAGCACCCCGACCCGGACCGCCTCAATGAGGGCAACGCCGACACCCTCATGCAGGCCCTGGGCATCCGCTTCACCGAAGCCGGCGAGGACTTCCTGCGTGGCACCATGCCGGTCGACGCGCGCACCCACCAGCCCTACGGCATCCTGCACGGCGGCGCCTCGGTGGCGCTGGCCGAGACCCTGGGCTCCAGCGCGGCGATGCACTGCATCGACCCTGAGTCGGCGGTCACCGTGGGCCTGGACATCAACGCCAACCACGTGCGCGCGGTGCGCACCGGCACGGTCACCGGAACGGCGCGGCCGGTGCACGTGGGCCGCACCACGCAGGTGTGGGAGATCCGCATCGAGAACGAGGCCGGGCAACTGGTGTGCGTCTCGCGCCTGACCATGGCCGTGGTGCCGCGCCGCGCCATCGGCGCCTGAGGCCGCCATGAGCGATCCGCACATGCCCTATGCCGGCCTGTCGCCGGACCGGGTGCTCGACGCCGTCGAGGCCGCCGGCCTCTGGACCGACGGCCGGCTGCTGGCGCTCAACAGCTACGAGAACCGCGTCTACCAGATCGGCCTGGAAGACGGCGGCTTCCTGGTCGCCAAGTTCTACCGTCCCGGGCGCTGGAGCGACGCGGCCATCGACGAGGAGCACGCCTTCAGCCTGGAACTGGCCGGGGCCGAATTGCCGGTGGTCGCGCCGATGGTGATCGACGGCGCCACGCTGCTGCGCCACGAAGGCTTCCGCTATGCCCTGTACCCGCGTCGCGGCGGCCGCGCGCCGTCGCTGGAATCGGCCGACCATCTGGAGTGGATGGGCCGCCTGCTGGCGCGCATGCACGGCATCGGTGCGCGGCAACGATTCGCGCACCGCCAGGCCTTCGACCGCGAGCATCTGATCGAGCAACCCGCGCAGGCGGCACTGGATTCGGGGCTGATTCCGGCGCACCTGGAGGATGCCTACGAGGACGCCATCGACCGCCTCGACGCCGCGGTTGCCGCGCGCTTCGCCGCCGTGGCCCCGCTGCGCATGCTGCGCCTGCACGGCGACTGCCACCCCGGCAACATCCTGTGGACCGACGCCGGCCCGCACTTCGTCGACCTGGACGACGCGCGCAACGGCCCCGCCATCCAGGACCTCTGGATGCTGGCCGAGGACGATCGCGGCCTGCACGCGCTGCTGGAAGGCTACGCGCAGTTTGCCGACCTCGACCCGTCCGAGCTGCACCTGATCCCGGCCCTGCGCGCCATGCGCCAGGCCCATCACGCCGGCTGGATCGCCCAGCGCTGGCACGACCCGGCCTTCCCCGCCGCCTTCCCCTACGCCGCCGAGGCGCGCTGGTGGCAGGAACACATCGGCGACCTCGACGAAGCCATCGACGCCATGGCCTGAGGCGGGCCCTTGGCTCCTCCCCCTGCATGGCAGGGGGAGGCTGGGAGGGGGTCGCGCCGAAGGCGCGTGGAAGTTTGGCGCCGGGCAGCGACACCCACCTCGATCCTCGCCATTGAACAGGGGGGAGGCCACGCGCGGCATGCTTGCGACCTGCATCACGCGCAGGATGGTCCCTCCAGGCACATGGATGCCGAATGGCCTCCCTCGGCTACCATGCACATCCCTTCCTATGGACCCCTTGCCCATGCACCGATTCCTGCTCCGCCTGATCGGCATCCTGGAAATCGCCGGCGGCCTGTTCGGCCTGGTCGACCAGGTCGAACGCCTGTTCCCGTGGGGCGGCATGCTGGACATGATCCGCGCGCTGATCGGCGTGGTGGTGTTCGCGCTGCTGCTGATCGCGGGCGTGTTGCTGCTCGAACGCCACGCCGCCGGCACACGGCTGTCGCGCTGGATGCAGCTGGCGCAACTGCCGGTGATCGGCACGCCGTTCCTGAGCTATGCGCTGCATGCCGGTGGCTTCCTGGACCTGAGCATCGTGATCCATCGTCCGCTCGGCCTGGTGCTGGACGGTCATCTGGGCGTGTGGCGCTGGGTCCTGGCCCCGGCTGGCCCGCACGCCTGGCACCTGGGTCTCAACCTGGCCGCGCTGGCGGCCTGGTTCGTGCTGCGCTGGAAGCGCGCCTGAACCGGAAAGGCCACAAGTCGCACGGCGGGCAACGTGCACCATTGGCGAGATGCCGGCATGTGCAAGGCAGACAGTGCCCGACCAGCCGTCACCCCACTAGAATATGCCGATGACCGATTCCCCGATCCCCACCATCACCCTGAACACCCGGCGCCTGCCCGGCCATCCGTGGATCTGGTCGTCGCAGGTGAACAAGCCGGACACCCGCCTGCCGCCGGGCACGGTGGTGCGCATCGTCGACGCGACCGGGCGCTTCCTCGGACACGGATTCTGGAACGGCCACGCACGCGTGGCGCTGCGCGTGCTCGCGACCGATCCGGACGCACGCATCGACGCCGGCTTCATCGCCGCGCGCATCGCCCGCGCCGTGGCGCTGCGCCGCGAAGTACTCAAGCTCGATGATGCCGGCAACGCCTGGCGCGTGGTGCACAGCGAGGGCGACGGCCTGTCCGGCCTGGTGGTGGACCGCTATGGCGACACCCTGGTCACCGAATACTTCGCCGCCGGCATGTGGCGGCTGCGCGAGACCATCGACGCGGCGCTGCGCACGCACTTCCCCGGCGCGTCCATCTACGCCTTCGCCGAGCAGCACGTGCAGAAGCAGGAATCGTTCGACTGCCACGGCGGCGAGGCGCCGCCGCCGGCGCGCGTCACCGAGCACGGCCTGACCTTCCACGCCGCGCCGGGCGCCGGCCACAAGACCGGCTTCTTCGCCGACCAGCGCGACAATCGCAGGCGCTTCGCCGAGCTGGCGCGCGGACGCCGCGTGCTGGACCTGTGCTGCAACAGCGGCGGGTTCGCCATCCACGCCATGGCCGCCGGCGCGCGCGAGGCGATCGGCGTGGATGCCGATGCCGGCATCCTGGACATCGCCCGCGCCAACGCCGAGGCCAACGGCGTGGCCGTGCGCTTCGAGGCCGCCGACCTGTTCGACTGGCTGCGCGCCGCCGTCGAGCGCGGCGAGCGCTTCGATGCCATCGTGCTGGATCCGCCCAAGCTGACCCGCGACCGTCGTCGCGTGACCCAGGCGCTGAAGAAGTACTTCGCCATGAACCGCACCGCGCTGGACGCGCTGGCACCGGACGGCCTGCTGCTGACCTGCTCTTGCACCGGCCTGGTCGGCGAGAGCGACTTCCTGGACATGCTGCGCCGCGTGAGCCTGTCGGCCGGGCGCGACATCCAGGTGCTGGAACTGCGCGGCGCCGGCCCCGACCATCCGGTCGCCGCCGCCGTGCCGGAAGGACGCTACCTCAAGGCCGCGCTCTGCCGCGTGGGCTGACCTTCCGCCCGTGCGGGCACGGCCGGTCCCGGCGATGTAGCATCGGTCATCCCCCGGGAGCTTGCATGAACATCCGCATCGTCGCCAACGTGCTGCTCGCCCTCGCGGCCCTGGTGGCCGCCGGCTACGTGCTGGCACACGCCCCGACGTTCATCCCGTCCCTGTCCGCACCGGGGCACGGACGGCTGTTTGCCGGTCCCGCACGTATCCTGTTGCTGCTCGGACTGTTCGGCCTGGCGGCCTTCTCCGGCGCCATCGCTCGCGCCTGGCACCGCGGCGACATCCCGCTGCCGCCGCCGGGCACCCTCCGTCCCGACCCGGACTACCGCGGCCGCATCATGGTGCGTTTCTGGTACCTGCTGCTGCCGCTGCTGGTCGGGCTGGTCGGCGCCCTGCTGCTGTCGCGTCGCAGCAACCGGCCCATGCCGCACGACACCGCGCAGTCCTCGCTCCGTGCCGGTCCCGGATGCGCTATCGTGCGCGCCCGCCCCTGCCGGACCCGCGCATGAGCCCGCCCGCCGAACCGCGACGCCGCGCCGCGTTCGCCTTCATCTTCGTCACCGTGCTGATCGACATCCTGTCGTTCGGCATCATCATCCCGGTGCTTCCGCACCTGGTGGAACGGATCACCGGCGACATCGCGCATGCGGCCATCTGGGCCGGCGTGCTCAGCACCATGTTCGCGGCCATCCAGTTTTTCTCCTCGCCCATTCAGGGCGCGCTGTCGGATCGCTTCGGACGGCGACCCGTGATCCTGATCTCGAATCTCGGACTGGCCGCACAGTTCGCCATGATGGCGCTGGCGCCGACGCTGTGGGTACTTTTCGTCGGTCGCGCGGTGTCGGGACTGACCGCGGCCAGCTTCAGCACGGCCAACGCCTACATCGCCGACGTCACCGCGCCGGAAAAGCGCGCGGCCGCATTCGGCCGGCTGGGGGCCGCCTTCGGCCTGGGATTCGTCATCGGACCGGCCTTGGGCGGCATGCTTGGCGGCATCGACCTGCGCCTGCCGTTCTGGGTCACCGCCGGACTGTCGCTGGTGAATTTCGCCTACGGCTTCTTCGTGCTGCCCGAATCGCTGCCGCGCGAGCGACGCACGCCGCGCTTCGACCTGCGCACCGCGCACCCGATCGGCGCCCTGAAGTTCCTCGGCCGCCATCGACTGGTGCGCGGCCTGGCGCTGGTGGTGTTTCTCAGCATGCTGGCGCACTACGTGCTGCAGAGTACCTTCGTGCTGTACACCGACTTTCGCTACGACTGGGGCCCGACCCAGGTCGGCTACGTACTGGCGCTGGTCGGTGTATGCACGGCCATCGTGCAGGCCTGGCTGACCGGCAAGCTGGCCCCTCGCCTGGGCGATCGACGCCTGTTGCTGTTCGGACTGGCCTGCGGCGCCGTCTCGCTGCTGATGATCGGCCTGGCCGCGGCCCCCTGGCTGCTGGTGCTGTCGATCCCGATCCTGGCACTGTCGGGACTGAGCGATCCGGCCATCCAGTCGCTGCTGTCGCAGCAGGTCACGGCCGAGGAACAGGGCCGCCTGCAGGGCGCGCTGAGCAGCCTGCAGGCCTTTGCCGGCATCTTCGGACCGACCCTGTTCACGCAGATCTTCGCCTGGTCGATCCACAGCCCGCAGTACAAGCTGCCCGGCGCGGCGTTCCTGGTCGCCACCCTGCTCCTGGTCGCCTGCGTGGCTTGGGCCGGGCGCCTGACGCGCGAGCTGCGTCGTCGATCCGACACGCCCCACGCCATCGGTGAAACGGACACCTGACGCCCGTCGGATCAACGGATGTGCGCGAGCACGATCCTGGCCACCTTCCGTTGCGACGCCTCGTCGCCCGGCGTGACCACGTCCAGCCATACATTGCCCTTGCGCACCAGCAGGCGCCGCACGCGCGAGTCCGGCGCACGCCAGGCTTCATCGCCAAGATGGTCGACCGCCACCATCGGCGACAGGTCGGCCAGGCCGTCCTTGACCGCCACCAGCTTGCGCCGCGCCTGATCGGCGGACGCCTCGACGTACACATTGAAGGTCAGCGAGGTGTAGAAGTCCTTGCGCGACCGGTACACGCAGCTGAACGTCGACAGGTGTTGCGGTCCGGCAACGTCGGCAGGCGGAACATGAAGAATCGATGCCGCCTGTACCGAAGTGAGTCCGCCGCAGGGACCGGCGGTGTCGGCCGCGGAGGAGGCGCTGGGCGGTGTCGATGACGAACAGGCCGCCAGCAACAGGGCCCCGCAGGCAAGAGTAACGATGAAATATCTGGCATTCATGTCATGCACACTTCTGAGTGATCCCAGGCGGATACGGGTCGACAAGTCACAGCGCTTCATCTGATCCGTCGCATCGTCGCCTGCGAATGGCTGGGCTTCCTGACCTGGCAATATCCGGCTGGCACGTCCAGGCGGACATCGAATGGCGGCGACGGAAGATACGAAAGCGTGTTGGGAGGGGCGCCTGCCGGCCCCGTGTACAGGACCAGCCGATGTGTTCCTGGCAGCTTGCCGAGCGGGGCCTGGGTGCCCAGCACCATGGTGTGACTCCACGACTGGCCGTGTGCAAGACCCGGCAACCCCATGCTCGTGCTCTGCAACGATCCCGAACCGGAATCCTTGGCCAGCAGATAGACCGAGTCCGAAGGCTTCCTCACCAGCTGTCCGCCCTCGTTGACCACGGTGAATCGCAGCATGGCCAGCCGCCTGGGATTGCACGAATGCGTGAGCGATACGCTGGCCATGCGGATCACCAGCCTGGGTTTGGCGAACGCCGTCGGAATGGAAGGTCCAGTGGACACCAGTCCACCACGCGGTGCCTGCCGTGCCGGTGTCGACGCGGCTTGCGCACGACCCCCCGCCTGCGCACGCACCATCGGATGACTGAGCTGTGCCGAAGTCGCCTTGCTCACCTGCTTGGGTGGATACGGCACATGCACCTTGATCCGGCTGACCGGCTGTGCCGAGGGGTACCAGCCCGCCCCATGAAGCGGGTGCAGCGAGCAGCGAAGGACATGGTCCCCGGGCGTCGGATGCCAGGGTGCCTGGACGACCTGGAGACGGCGCGGATCGACATCCCAGTAACAGTCGGCAAAGTTCTTCTGGTCACAGGTGCCCTGGTCGGGATTGTTGTAATTGATGTATTTGGCCGTGATCTTGCCGTGACTGTCATACGTGATGTGCATGTGGGCGTACACGTGCCCGACCGGCGGGGCACTCCACAGCGAGGCGATCGATTGGTTGTTCGTCTCGTCCTTGAGCGTGATCGGCCAGTGCTGCATGTACGGCGCATGCGTGGGGATGGTCTTGTATCCATAGGATGCGGATACGTAGCCCGGCTTCATCTCGTACTGATAGCTGCATGCCATGTGCACGTCCCCGGCCTTGGCCGGCAACATGAATATCCGGGCGATGCAGTTGCTCGTGTCTTGGTCCTGTCCACAATCGCCATCCACCCAGCGCAAGGCATGGCCGTTGGCGATGATGTCCACTTGCTTGACTGCGACGCGCCAGAGCACGGGATGCGGCTTGGGCAGTGGCGGATCATCCCAGCGGTGCTGCGCATGGGCCAGGGACGAGACACCAGCCAGCAGGCTCAGGCACGCAAGCATCGCGGCTCGCTGCAACCATCGGTGCCGGTTCATGTTTTGTCGTCCAGGATGAAAACTCCCGGCATCGATGGGCAACGATTGAACGGGTGAATTCGGGTACATCGCTTTCTCCCTTCCGTAGAGTCCGCTGGCGCCGGAAATGTCCTGCCGCGGGTCGCTGTCATTCGCGCCCGATACCATCCAGGGCGGCCTGGGCAAGTTTGCGTGTACGCGCCCGCAAGGCTGGCGAATCGGGCTGGTTGATCGACACCACCAGCGATACGCCGTGGTCGAGCACATGCAACTGCGTCATGTTCGTGGACGTGCCCAGATAGGCCGCTTGGCCAGGACCCTCGATCATGCGTACCTTCGTCCCGGGAATGCCCGGCGGCGGCTGTTCCTGACGCGATACGGCGATCTGCGAACGGGCCTCCGCTCCGGCGTCGTCGAACCCGAGGCGCGCGGCGACAAGCAGGAAACCGCCATTGACCGAACCGGTCATGTACACGCATTCGGAGGCATCGGAGGCCTTCGTCGGTGTCGGCCCGACGTGCTTGACCGTAACCGCCTTGCCGAGAATGGCACCGGCGCGTTGCGGCCCGATCAACGTGCACGCATCGAGCGGACCGCCAACGCTGGACGCGCCACTGCAGGCCACGCTGCTCAGGGCCATGGCGGCGGCAAAAAACATGCAACAAAGCTTCATGGTGCCCTCCTGTCCGATCAGTGACCGGCCGGGTTCTGGACCGCCGGCAATTGCAACCGTTGCTGGCTGGATGGCGCGGCCCGTTTGGCCGAGGATGATTTCGTCTTGACCGCACGCATTTTCGAGGAAGACGGTCCGGGCCGAGCATTCAACGAATGGGTTCCGTCCCCATCAGCCGCCGGCTTTTGTGCGTCCGGCACATGCATGGGTGATCTCGGCACATCCGGGACATGCATGGGTGACTTTCGCGACTTCGGTGCATCCGGGACGTGCATGGACTGTCTCGTCGTGTTGCCGCCCATGCCCATGGCCACCGGATGCTGGTCGATGAGATCCGTGACCGGGTCATACACTGGCGGCGCATGTCCGATCTGCGCGGTCTTCGAGCACTGCGCGTGTCGGTTGCGCCAAGGATCGTCGTTGCAGGTATAGGTCGTACTCCAGGATCCGCCACCCTCGATGGCGGAGGTGAGCACCAGCACGCCTTCCCTCGCCTGCCGGGCCGTCGAATTCCAGTGGCCGTTGATCATGACATGCGTTGGCTGCAGGCCTTTGCTGCCATCGCGCGTGTGGTAAAGCTGGCAGGTGCCGTTGAATTTGTAACTGCCCTTGGCCGCGGCGGCAGCATCGGTCAGGCGCAGGTCGCGGCACTGGATGGGCGGATAGGCGGCTGCCGTGTGCCTGGCTGCAGCGGCGGCCTGTGCGGCGGTCACGACGCCGGCAAGCAACGGTTTATTGTGGATGGCGCTCCAGGCGAACCCATCGCCCTGCCCGCCCCAGCCGGTGGCGTTGCTCTGGCTGACCACAGTGCAATGCGCGGATTTGTCGATCACCGGGTCGACATCGCACTTGAATGTGGCTTGTTCCGGCGCGGTGCCGACGCGATATGTCTTACCCGCCGTGAACGATTCCCCGCGGCTGGTCAGGACAGTGAACGTCTGCGCGGCAAGCAGGTGCAACGTCTCGGTGTAGGTGTTGGATGACGGGTCCCAGCGAGCGCTGGCGGATAGCGGTGGGTTGCCTTCTCCCCATGGGCCGGTGTCATAGATGGTCCGCAACGAACACGCACCGCCGAATGTATAGGACTTCGTTCGCTGCACAGTTGCGGACACGCGTAGCAGCGTCAGACCTCGACCGCAGGCCACATCAACGTGCCGCATGTGCGAAGCCGCCAGTGCCGGTGTCGTCAGTGACGCCAGCAGGGCGAACGCGACGCAGGCCATGCCGCACGACACGCTGCCCAATGCCATGTGTTTCGCATGAGATTTGCTTTCCATGAGAGTTCTCATTCAGTGCCCACTCGACGGATGCTTCCGGCGACTGGATCGGTTGGTCGTTCAATGGCCGCGTCCGGACCGCGCAGAGAGTTTCAGTGGTGCACGCCTGCCGGGAACATGGCCCGGGAGCGGACGCACCGGCAGTTTCAGCGGCTGGGTGCCGCGCTGTACGCCGGTCCCGTTGTGCGACACGACGAAGCTGCGCCATTGCGACCACGGGCCGTAGGCCTTGCTGCCGCGAATATGCTCACGCACGCGGAACCGGTACTGGAAACTGGAGTCGGGCTTGGTCGGATGCAGCACCGCATAATCGATGCTCGCGCTGGAAGTGCCTTGCGTTTCGGGCAAGGCCCGGAGTTCGGGCGGCGCCGTCCACGCCTTCATCGGTGTGGCTATTTGTTCCACGCGCGGAAAGTTGCCGGGATGGGTGCGTTTCCACACCAGGTTGTCGCCGCGGGTGTTGTAGTCGGCCCGTTGCCATTCCAGCACGTATTCCCACCTTTCCGGGTCAGGGCGAGGGTGTCCGGGCGCAATCGTTATCTGCCCACTCTGGTTGACGAACATCTGGTTTGCAGTGGGAGCAAGAATCCTCGGTACCACGTTGGGTGCATCCTTGACGTGCATCGCCACCACCACGCGGTGCCAGGCACTCCAGGGACCGGGCCGCGGCGCGATCTTCGGCTCGTTCGGAAGCCACCAGACCAGTCGCGTTCGCACATACCACGTTCCTGCAGCCGGAATGCCCCCTTGCTTGGGCACCAGAATCACGTCGCCGGTATCACGGAGGGTCAGACCGAGATAGCGGTTGTCGTCTTTCGTGCAGATCTTGTCCTGGCCTGCCCAGGGCACGGCCTGGAGGGAAATATCGGTGGGTTTCGAATCCTTGCCCGGTGGGCAGTACCAGTACTGGTCCCAGGCCCACAAAGGCCAGTAGTCCTGACGGTTCCCACCGATCGGTGGGAAGCTGAACCTGAGGGTCAACGAACCGCTGGCAACAGTTTGCGTCGGCCCGGTGATGTGCGGCCGGGGTAGCGGCGGCGGATTGGCCGCCATGGCGGCGAAGCTGATGCACGAGGCCAGAATAGGCACGAGCCTGAGACGTCTTGATCGGATCATGGACTTTCTACCTTCAGTTCATTTCGGTCGGCGTCGTGTATGCCTTTCCGAGCGCATCAGTGGCCACGGGATATCGGGCCGCGGACGCCCGCAACCCCGGCTGGCTGGATGATGTGCCCGGCCTGGGTGTCGACGTCCTCGGCACGGGTTTCAGGTGCATCCGCGCGGGCGGCAGGACGTGCTTGATCTGGCAATGGCCCGCAGGCACGTTCAGCATGATCTGCAGCGGTTTGGGCAACACGTAATCGTGCGCGCTCACGCCCTGCAGCGGCCGGATATACACGCTCAGACGATGCATCCCGGGAAGCCGGGCCAGGTCCGGGATGCCCAATGCCAGCGGCAGCGACCCGCGCCAGGTCTGTCCATGCTTGAGGTTGGGCAGTTCCCAGGATCCGTTGAGTCCGGGCCCGCCGATCTCCTGCACCGCAAGGGCGACTTGCTTGCCATACGGTCCCGTCATCGGGCCACCGTTGTTGGTGATGGAGAAGTCCACCTTGACCGCATGCAACACGTCGCACGAGCCCGTCGTCGACGCCTGTGCGACGTTGATCGCGAATCCGGGTTTGGCCAGTGCGGGTGACAGGGATGGCCTGGCGACAGCATGCGGGAGTCCGCTGACATGCGTCCTGGTCTGTGGCGAGGAGGCCGCCACGGCGGCGAAGCAGGCACACGCCACGCATGCCAGAACCCGCATGCGCGCCGCGCGCATGCCGCGCGCGCGCTTGGCATGCGCGCGGCGTGAGTCAGGATGGCGGTAGCGGTCAGTCATGTTGCACCTCGACGGAAGTGGATGCCGGACCGACGCTGCCGTCAGTGGCGCGATAGCGAATGCGGTAATGCGCGGTCGACGTGCCCGGATCCAGATCCTGGACCTGGCTTTCAGTGGTCGGCCCGCCCACGTTGCTCCAGTGCACGCCATCGGCCGAGCGCTGCACCAGCACCGCCAGGTCGGCCGGCGGCGCGGCGAACGCGATCACGACATGCGCCATCGGACGCGTCTCGCGGCGCAGTGTCGGCGCCGCCGGCGCCGGCATCGTCGGCGCACCGACGCGCACCTGCACCATCGGGCTGTCGGTACTGCGATTTCCGGCGGCGTCGTAGGCGACCAGGTGATACCAGTAGGTCGTGCCGGGCTGCACCCAGCTGTCGCGGTATTCATCGTGCCCCGGACGCAGCGGTGCGCCGATGACCAGTCCGGGATCCTCGGCGCTGGCGCCGCGCAGCACGTAGATGCGCTGCGTGTCGGCCACTGGCGTGGCGGCCCGCACGGTCAGCTCGACCGCGCCATCGGCGCCGGAGCTGGCGATGATCCGCGGCGGCAGCGGCGGTGTGGTGTCGCGCAGGTCGACCTTGACCACATCGGACGGCGCGCTCTTCAGGTTGTCCTGGCTGACCGCGGTGACGCGGTAGTACAGCGTGCCGCCGGTCTGCGGACCCAGTGGATCGTCGTAGCGCGTGGCCGGCCACAGCTCCTGGTTGACGCGGCTCCACGACGGGCTTCCTTCGGCACGGCGCTCGATGATGTAACCGGCCACCTCGCGCGGCGCCACCGACCACTGCAGGCGCACCCGCGTGTTGCCGACGCTGGCCCGAACGGCGTCCGGCGTCGGCGGCAGCGTGCCCGAACGCGCCTGCACCGCGACGGGATCGGAGGCCGGACCCAGATCGCCGCGGGGCCCCATCGTCCGCACCCGGTAGTAATAGACGGTGCCACCGGCCAGGCCGGTGTCGCTGAATTGCGGCTTGTCCACCGGCACGCCATCGGGCGTCATCAACTCGAACGGACCGGTGGCCAGCAGCGCGCGCTCGACCACGTAGCCGCGGGTGTGCGGATGGTCCGAACGGTTCCAGCTCAGCGCCACGCGGGTGTCCGTGGCCTTGGCCACCAGACCGGTCGGTGGCCGCTGGGCATCCAGGTCGGTGGCATACACCTGCACCCGGGCGCGCCGGCCGACACGACCCAGCGCATCGATGAGCGCCACCTGGTAGGTCAGGGTCTGCTCCAGGGGCGCCAGGGTATCGATATAACCCGCATCGCCGGCCTGTCGACTCGGCGGCAGCAGCGGGGTGTGCACGAGCAGGGGCTGCGCGCTGCCGCCATCGTCGCGCCATACCTGGAACGACAGCACCGGGATCGCCGCACGTTCAGTCAGCGGTGCCCAGTACAGCGCCGGACCTTCCTCGCGCATGCGGGCAGTCAGTTTGTCCGGTGCCGCCGGCACGGTGGCCGGCTGCACCTGGCACGACAAGGGCTCGCCCTGCCGCTTCCCCGCGGCATCCTGCGCGGTCACGGACAGCGTCCCGGCGCCGGCCGCCCGGCCCGGCAGCACACCGCCCATGCCGGCGGCGCGTGCGAAGGTCCAGTCCGACATCAATCGTGCGTACACGATCATCCCGGCATCCACGTCGGGCTGTGCCCGCGCTCGCGCGGGCAAGTCTGCCAGAGCACGCGCGGTGAGCGGTTCCAGCGCGGCGCGCGCCGCGGCATCGACGCCGACATGGCCGAGTTCGGTCGCGCCGCGACGCACGTCGAAGCCACCCTCGGGCCACTGGCCCGGCGGCATCAGCACCAGCACGCGCAGGGCGCCGTCGGCATCGGCCGCGCACAGCGCGCGCTCACGCGCGGGGCCGGCGGCGTGGGCCGGCACGACGAGCAGCAGGCTGGCCGCCAGCCACAGGGTACGGTTCATCCAGCTTCTCACCACGCACACAGGCCACCTCCGATGCTCGGTTTCGGGCTGGGCAGGATGCGCAGGCCCACGTCCAGGTGTCCGGGCGGACAACCGCCCAGGTGGAACGAGAACGCCAGCTCGGGCGGCAGCGCGGCGATATGCGTGCCGGCGCCGACGCCCGCGTTGAGACAGATGTCGAAGGCGCAGCCCTTGGCATGCACATCCATGTGGCCGTCCGCGCTGATGTGCGGCTGCGGGGTAATCTTGGCCTCGACCAGCGCATTGGCGGTGATGCGCGCGCACGCCGACCCGCAGCTGCCCGCGCCCTGGTCCAGGTGTGCCTTGGCCCCGGCGTACAGCCCCGCATTACCCACCCCGACCCAGGCGCCGGCATTGACGATCAGCACATGGCCCTTGACCGGATTGTTCTTGGTGCCGGCATGGATGTACCAGGAGCCGTGGCCGAAATGCATGGCGATGGCATCGTGGGTGGCCTCGATGTAGACCTTGTCGTCCAGGAACCCGTAATGGCCGTTCAGGGTGCCGTCGAAGCTGCCGCCCATGTACTGGAACTTGCCCCAGAAGTCGCCCTTGCCGTCCCAATCCCTGGACTGCTTGAGCATCCAGGCCTTGTACTGCATCAGCGCACCGGCCTGCGGACCGCTCACCTTGACCGTGAAATGGCCGTCCAGGCCGTAGGCGAAGTGACTCGGGTCGCCGACCACCAGGTGCGCGTCGAAGGCCGGCGTATGGTCGATCTTCGCCGTCACGGCGCAACTGTTGCCGGAGGCGAACGATTCGATCGACACGTTGTAGCCCAGGCCGCCGCCAACCTCGTACAGCGACATGAAAGGCGGCACCAGCGGCGTGCCGCTCGGCCCCAGCTTCACATCGGCATGCGCGGCCCAGAAGTCGTCCGACCCCAGGTACCCCAGTGCGAACCCGCCCTTGACCGGCGGCCCGCCGAACATGCCCAGGTCGACATCGCCGCAATAGCGCATGTGCTGGGTGTCGGCGAGTGCCGGCGGAATCACGAAATCGAGCAACGGCGAACTGCCCGCCTCGGCCACGCTGCCACTCTGGCTGCCCACGTAGGTGGGCCGGATCACGGTGTCGGTGGACGCGTGCGCATCCGGGAATGGCTTGTGGATGACAAAGCTGCCGGTGACCGGCCCGCTGCCGGCGTACGTATCTTTTCCGACTTCATCGACGCGGTAGCTGACCGGCGCCTTGGCCGCCGGCAGCGCATCGGAGATCTTCAGGCTGCCGGCAAAGTTGAACTGCAGGCGCTGGCCCGGCCCGGTGGTGGCGGTGACATCGACGCCCTTGAGGTCGATCACGCCTTGTGAAAGCAAGCCCTTGGTGCCGCTCAGCGTGACGTGCGTGGAACCGCCGCCTTCGTGGAAATAGGCGCGGCCATCCATGCCGAAGTACAGGCCCGGGACCGCCACGTCGGCGGCGAACACCTGGCCGTCGGCGCGGAAGCCGAAGTGCGTGGTCTGCGCCGCCGCGACCAGGCCCACGCCCGTCATGGTGCCCAGCGCCAGGCCGTCGGCACTCATGCTGACCGCGCCGTAGTCGTGCCGCGGCGCATCGCCCTTCAGGTCGAATTCGATCTTGCCGCCATCCTTCACGCCGGCGCCTGCTTGCAGGGTTTGATCGGTCGGGCCAAGGTCCACGTCCAGCCAGGGCACGTGCGCGCGCACGCCCTTGTAGACGGCATGGAAGGTCCCGCCGCCGGCGTCGGCGTCGATGCCGGACCAGTGGATCGAGCCACGCTTGTACTTCGAGTCGTAGGTACCGAAATGCTGCTTGCCGCAGAAGCCGGAGCCATCGATGCCCCAGTCCTTGGTCGCCGCCGACTGGCCCTGTTTCAGGTCGAAGGTGTAGGCCTCCAGCGTGCCCGCGGTCAAGGCCAGGCCGTTCCAGCCCGGACCGCCGTCGCAGGACGCTCCCTGGCTGACGCTGAAGTCCAGCGCGGCCTTGACCCCGCGCAGGGTGAAGCCGCTGTCGTACACGCTCAGATCGGGCAGCGCCAGGTCGTTCACGTAGAGATCACCCGTCGGCGAGAGCACCGCATGGGCCTGGATCGGCGCCGGTCCGTTGGCGCTGCCGAAGACGCGGATGTCGGGGTTGGCGAGTTTGACCACCAGGTCGGCGCCGAGCGTCTGCCCGGCCGTGCCCTTGATGCGCGACAGGTGCATGTGCACCGCGGGGATCTTCGGGTCCGTATCCATCGGATCGGACACCTCCAGGTCGCCATGCTCGACCGTCACCCCGTCGTCGGCCAGTTGCCAGTCGTGGAACTGGACCGGTATCGACAGCTTGACGGTGCCGCTGCCCGCGTTCGGCCAGGGCAGGCTCAGCAGGCCGCGGCCACTCCAGAGGTTGCCCTGGTGGGTGAGGCCGGCCTGCGCATCCTGCAGGCCGCCGATCTGGAAATAGCCGCCCTGGGCTACCGGGAAATGGAAGATGCAGGCCTTTTTCTCGATCACGCCGATCACGTTGTAGGCGAGTGGGTTGGAGCCGACCCACTGCGGCGGCTTGCGTGGCGGCAGGCGACTGCGGGCTCCGGCCGCGCGCAGCAGCCCGTTCAGGGTGGCCGCGCCCTGCTGTACCGTGGCCGTTCCGCTCGACGTGCGTCCGCGGGCCTGCACGAAGGCCAGTTGCACCGGATCGGCGCGGACCACGGCCAGCTGCCGCAAGGGTGCGCGCAACCAGGCCACGTGGGCGCCGCCGGCACCCAGCTGCACGCCGGAAGGCGGCAGCACGCCGACCGCCGGCGCGCGGGTCATGCCGGCCGCCAGCTGCGAGGCCAGCTGCGCATCGGGCGCGCGCTGGCCGCTGCCGAGGGCGCGCCCGATCAGACCGGACAGTCCGCTCAGGCCACGCGCGTCGGGAATCACCTCGGCATCGAAATGGAGGGTGTGCTTGCCGATGTCATCCAGCGGGATCGGCGTGGACAGCAGCAGGTCGCTGGCGCTGACCAGCGGATCGATCGGATGCTTGGCCGTCAGCTGCGCATCCGAGCGCGGCGTGGACGGCGGCAGGCTGATGGTGCGGCGGTCGATGCGCTGGCCGTCCAGGTACCAGGTCAGATGCAGCTGGCCGGCGCCGTAGTAGTACAGGTAGCCGCCACCCGTGAGCGAGACATCGCAGGCGGAAAAACTCGGTGGTCCGTGACCTGCGAACAGGGCGCTGGCGCGCTGCGGGGGGTTGCGGCTCAGCGAACCGGTGCCGGCCATGGACCGGGGCGCCGCCTTGCCGGCGGACGAGGTACCCGCGCCCGGCATGAGTTGGTACGGCGAGGTATCGGGCCGCGGCGCGACCTTCACGCCAGGTGGCGGCGAGGCATCGCCAGGCGTTTCGGGGAAACCGCGCATCTTGGCCGCGATCAGGTGCAGCGGACCGCTGGCGTCAGCGTCCGTGCGCGGCTCGATGTTCACCGTCTTGCACATGACCATGTAGGCGCGGTCGGCGACCGCCTGGCCGTGTCCGAAACCCTTGGCGTGCTGGCTGCCGGTATCGGGCGAGCCGCCAGCGCCCAGCTGGGTGGCCGTGGCATACAGCGATCCACCGGGATTGGCCGAAAGGCTCACGCCACCGGCCTGGTGGTCCTGCATGTCGTCCTCGGCCAGCTGGTACACGCGCACGGTGTAGGCGCCGACGGTGCTGTAGGCATGCTTGAAGCGTTCGTCGCTGAGCAGGTTGTCCAGGCTGATCGAGGCGTTCGGCGAGTAGTGGTGGCCACCGGGCATGGTCAGCGCCAGCGGCATGACGGTGCCGTCGCCCCAGTCGACGAACACGTTGTCGAAATGCCAGGTGGTGGCCTTGGTGCCTTGACCCGTGGGCCACTGCATGGTCTGCGGCATGGACGCCCAGGGGCTCGCCCCCAGGTTCAATGCACCGCTGAGCTGCCAGCGGTCACCCGTGTGGGCGCTGGTGGATTGCTCCTTGGAAAATCCGTTCTTGTCGGTCTTGCCGGCCGTGCTGTCCAGGCGCGTCACTTCCAGCGAGCTGTAGGCCTGCTGCCCGCAGGTCATGCCGGTGGGATGCAGCGGCGCATTCAGCGGCCAGCGCTCGGAATGCTCGACCGCCTTGACCACGGTCGGCGGGTTGATGCCGCGAACGGCCCGCGAAGCCACGCCGCTGGCGGGATAGCGGTGGTAACCCACCACCTCCCAGGAGAAATCACCCGGCGGCATGTCGTCACCGTCGGCGAAAGCGGTGGCGGCGCTCGACATATGCGGTGACACCGGGCCCGACACCGTCACGTTGCCCTGGCTGTCACGGCTCATCTGCGCGCTGTTCGCCAACCGGTCCAGCGACAGCTTGGCGATCAGGTCCGCATCGGGCATCAACACCGTCGGCAGCGCCGGCACGTTGTAGCCGTGCATCGGCTGCGGTTCGATCTTGCGCGTGGCGATCAGCGTGTCGCCCTTGTAGAAGTGCACTTCGTACCAGTCGGCCAGGCCCGGGTTGGACTCGCTCCAGCTGAAGATCACGTCATCCTTGAGCGTGGGCACGTCCACGCCGACCTTGACGATCTTGCCCTGGCCCAGTGGCTGGTGCGTGACCGGGTCGACCGGCGGCGGCTGCGAAGCCAGTCCCGAATACCACTTGGGCCGCTCCAGGTCGATGCGCCCGCGCACCGTGACGTGCGCCCAGTCCGGCGCCTTCCACTTCGGCTTGGGCAGGCTCGCGCGCTGCTGCCCGCGTTCGATCAGCACCCGCGCCGGCTGCGGTGACCAGGCCTGCCGGCCATCCACGCGGGCCCGCGAGAAGCGCATGCCCGCCAGCGCGGCCGACGCCACCTTCACACGCACTCGCGCGCTGTGGTCGTTGACCACGTCCACGCCCTCGACCGTTACGTCACGTCCCAGGTCGATCTGCATGCGCGGCGTGAAGCCCGAGCCCGCCGCCTGCACGACATAGCTAAGACCGCCCGCCAGGCGGGCCGGATACAGGCTGTCCACGCGCAGGCCCGGGGCCTGCAGGTCGGGAACGGTGCCGCGCGCCACCGGGGCACGCGCGGCCGGCGGCGGAATCACCAGCAAGGCCGCCGTCGTGCGCACCTGCACGGTGCCTCCCGGCTGGGTCGCGCGCGGCGTGTGCCTGCCGGGGGTGGCGTCGGCGTCGATGCTCGTCAGCGCGACGAAGCGGTCGCCCAGCGGACGCAGCGGCTGCATGTGGATCCCCGGTCCGTAGTCGATGTGCAGGCCGGGCTTCAGGTTCTGTCCGGTGAAGACCAGTTGCGCCTGGCTACCGGCGCGCACACGTGCAGGCAGTACCCCGGTGAGGATCGCCGGCGCCACCCGGGACAGCGTGCGCACCGGTTGTTGTGTCGCGGCCACCACCTCGATGCTGGCCGGTCCCCGGCCCTTCGAGCCGGCGACCGCGGCGATGGCGTTCTGTACCGCGGGCAGCTGGAAGCCCACCACCCGGCGACCGGCCGCGGCCCCGGCGTCCACGTGCACCTTCAGTGCCAGGCTATGGTCGTTGATCATGCGGGCAGCCGATCGCGCCTGCACGCCCGGTCCGAAATCGAACGTGGTCCCCGCAGGCAGCCCCTTGCTGGTCACACGCAACAGGTAGTCGTGTCCGGCGACCAGCCGGTCCGGCGTGACCGCGGTGACCGCGGCCTGCGGAGTCGCGGTCAGGACATGCATCGCCGGTCCCGATGGCACCGCCAGACCCGTTTGGACGCTGAGGTAGGCGCGCTGCGGTTCGCGCGCGCGACCCTGCACGATGACCAGCTGGCGACGCCCCGTCGCCGCGTTGGCATCGACATTCACATGCACGTGCGTGAGCGCGCCGCGCAACTCGGTGCCGCTTGTCGACTGGGCCTGGATGCCAGGACCGAAGTCGATATCCAGTCCATCGCGCAGGCCGCTGCCACGCAGCACGAGGTCGGCCTCCTGGCCCTGCCGCAGCAACCCGGGCGCGATGTTGCCGACCACCGGCTCGGCCGTCAGCGCATGCATCACCGGCACTGCCCTGACCTGCGCGGAGGCGTTGCACAAGCCCGCCAGCACGACGCACAGGGCGATCACGCCTGCCAGTACGGGGTGCATCCGGGTGTGCGTGTTCATCGCTTGAACTCCGTGTGTGTCCTTATGGAACCAGCAGTTCGCGCAGGCCGCTGACCGCAAGCATGCGTCCGTCCGCGCCGATCGCCAGCACGCGCCATCGGTAGCTGCGACCCGATGACAAGTGCGCGCGCGCCAGCTCGCTCAGGTGCAGTTGCGTGGTGGATGCCGGCACCACCATGCCGCCCTGCGGCAGTTGCAGGCCGGGCATGTCGTCGGCTGCGTAAAACTCCAGCTGGTAGGCGCGCGCGCCGGTGACCGGCTGCCAGGCGAAACGAGTTGTGGCCTGCAGCGAGGCCCCGTTGCCGGGAAGTCGCAGCGGTAGTTTTCGCGGAGCGCTCGCGCCGCCGTGCATGGCTGGGTTGACGCTGTACTCCAGGGCCAGCAGTCCGTTGTCGAGTGCCGGATCCTGAAGCCGCAGACGCACCACATGGCGCCCTGACACCCCGACCGGAAGCGGCGGACTTTCCAGCAGCACCTGGCCGCCGGGCAAAAGGTACTGGCGCACGAATCGCAGCGGCCGGTACACCGGCTGGCCGCTGGTTGAAGGTGGCGTGGCCACTTCCCACACGGCCTGCAGCAGGCCTCCGCCGGTGTAGCGAATCTCGGCCAGCGCGCGCAACGGGTGATCGTGGCCGACCACCCGCCTGCGCGATCCGTCGCTGAAGCGCAGGCTGACGCGGGCCAGGCTCAGCGCGCCGGCGTTGCTGCCGACGATGCGGATGGTGATCAAGCCGTCGGCACCGCTGCCGCCCGCCACCGGCTCGAAGTGACGATGAAAATAGAAGGTGCTCTGGTGCGCGGCCAGCACCTGGTAGACCACCGAGGCC
Organism: uncultured Gammaproteobacteria bacterium; assembly: GCA_963817755.1. Lineage (GTDB taxonomy): Bacteria > Pseudomonadota > Gammaproteobacteria > Xanthomonadales > Rhodanobacteraceae > Oleiagrimonas. The sequence goes on along the minus strand of CAWFPB010000002.1, from coordinate 204,368 downwards.
GGAATCTGCACATCGTCGGCGATGCGCGCCGTGCCGCCGACGACCGTGCCCGAGATCGGTTGCACCACGGTCTGCAGGACCGGACCGTCCAGGGTCAGCAGGAACGCCCCCGATGTCGATCGCACGCCGATGCCGGACGCGTTGGCCGTGACATTCCACAGCGCATGGATGCGCCCACCGGACTGCAGGGTCGCGGTGGTGTTCGACGGAAACGCCGTGGCCGTACCCAGCGACGGCACCACCACGTTGATCAGCAGGGTGCCCGAACCAGCCGCCGTGAGGCCGTCGTCATCAATGAACGTACGCGTGTAGGCGATGGTGGTCAGGCCCTGGTTGGCCGCCGCCTGCAGCACTGCAGCGGGGATGACCAGGGCCTCGCCGACGCTGGCCGGCGAGGGCGGCGTGGCGGCGTTGAGCATCAGCCCGTTGGTGCCCAGGACCTGCACGCTGGTACCGCCGTAGGTGGTGAATTGCCCCTGCACGGAATGGATGGGCGAGTTCAGGGTGCTGGTCACGTGCCAGGTCAGCAACACCCGATTGTTCTTGCCCAGTGTGGCGGTGGTGCTGGCCGGCGTCACGCTGACCGAAGTCACCGCCGCCCGCACCCCCGGCAGGGGCAGCAAGGCGCAGCCGAGCAACGCGAGGATCACGAGCGGGCGGCGGATCATGGCGATTCTCCCGGGTGGCGCAGCGGCAGGACCAGGTTCACCTTGAGGAACACCTGGTAGGTGTCGACCGGCATCATCGGCATGCCCATCACGGTGGGGTAGCCCCCGTGGTTCCAGACGCCGCTGAGACTGACATCCAGGCCTGCACGGTTGGTCTGCACCGGAAGCGCATGCCACAGCAGGCTGCCGTTGAGGGTGCGCGTGTTGTAGGACATGCCGGGCTGCGGCGTGCCCATGAACTGGCTCACTGCCTGCGCCGAGTGCGTGATGGAATAGTTCAGTTGCCCGTTGAGCGCGTTGCCGATCAGGTCACCGGAAAGGAACAGGTTGTAGCTGGCATCGCGCGAATGCGTGAACAGCACGCGATCGTAGGTGTCGGTGTACTGCAGGGCGAAACCGGCATTGCCGCTCTGGCCCAGGGTCACGTTGGCGCCCAGGGTCGGGCCGAACAGGCGGTTGCTGTCCTGCTGGCCGGTGTGGTCGGTGGTACCGCCCAGCATCAGGCCCAGGTTCCAGTTCCAGCGCGGATGCGAAAACTGCGCGCTGGCGTTGAAGCTGGTGATCATCAGGTCGGTACGCGGGTCGCGGATATCGGCTCGCGCGCCGTTGCGACTGTGCGAGGCATCCATGCTCAAGCTGTAGTACGGCGTGCCCAGCCAGTGGGCCCAGCCACCCCCGTCATCGCGCGAGGACGAGGCCGGGAACAGCGACACCGTCATCTGCAAGCGCCGCGTGTAGACCGTGGTCAGCAGCGTGTTGTGGTCGACGTTGTCCGCATCCAGCCCGAAGCTGCCCTGCAGCGACCACGACTGTCCGCCCAGGTTTTGCGACAGTTGCCACTGGCGCAGGTCGGGAGTCACGCCGGGATTGGCCAGCGAGCGGAAATAGGTGCCGGTCGACTGATAGCTCAGGGCGGTCTGCGAATACACTGCCGGCGCGCCGGAGGCATCGGCCGAACGGGCCGGCTGGTAGCTCATCGACAGGTTGCGCGCCGTGTCGCTGCGACGCGGCAGGCTGGGCACACCGAAGTCGTAGGTCGACCGCGCCAAAGCGCCATGCAGATGCAACCGGTGGCCGAGAAGCTGCGAGTCCAGATCCATGCCCCAGGCGGTGCCCGAGGGTGTGTGCGCCAGCGGCGTGTTGAACGTCGCCAGGCCATCCGACGCGCCGCGTCCACCCGCATAGGCCAGGGTCAGGTCCAGCGCGTCAGCTTCGGGCAGCGGACGCCAGTCGACCAGCCCGCCGGAAACGCGATGATCGGCATCGCCCACGCCCAGGCCGTGCGCGAAACCGCTGATCACGTCCGAGCGCACCGAGAACACGCCGATACCGGCATGCATGGGCTTGACGTCCACCCGCCCGGACAGGCCTCGCCGGCTCATCTGCGAGACCACCAGTCCGTTCCAGGGCAGGGTCTGATCCCCCGCCTTCAGGTGCACGCTGTCGGTCTGTGCCGCCACGCTGAACTGGCCCAGCTGTACGCTGCGGTTCTGCGTGCCGGGTCCGCCCGGATTGACTGCGGTGGCGGTCGCCTGCGGGCCGGCCTCGGTCAGGTCGACCTGGGTGGCCGTGCCCCAGCGCGCGCCTTGCGTGGTCATGCCCAGCGATGCCGAACCGTCACTGCTGAACCGCGCCGGTGGCGTGGCACCAAGGCCTTGGTCGGCCACGCGTTCGCTGCCGCCCAAAGCAATGTCGGCGCGCATGCGGGTGCGGCTCGGCACCGGGGCAGGTTCTTCGCCACTGGCAACCGGCGCGGCGGACCGGGCTTGCACGGTGAAGCTCCAGGTTCCGTGCACCTGCATCGCGCCCTGGTCGTCGTAGCTGACCAGGCGCAACGTGTGCTTGCCCGGCTGCAGGGGCTGCAGGGGCGTGTAGGCCATGCCGTCGGCATTCGAGCTGGCCAATGCGGTGACGTCGATCGCATCCAGTTCCAGCGCCAGCTCGCCACGCGCAGTGGCATCCAGCGTCTGCGGAAAGACCAGACGCAGGGATTCGGTCGGTGTGTAGGATCCGCCCTGCCGCGCCGCTTCCAGTCGCGCATTCCAGGCCGATTGCGACCACGCTGCGACCGGCGCAAGCAGCAGGCTCAACGCCATGGCCCGGGAAAGTCGTCGCACGTTCATTGGACATTCTCCACGGCGTGCGGTGCGGCCCGGCGATGGCCTGGATGACAAGGCGCGCCCAACGACGGTGCCGGCAACGACAGCCGGTTCCATGTCTTGCCAGCAGCGCTCAGCGCAACCCGCAGTGACGCACGGTGCACGCCCCCGCGCTGCGGAGTATCGGGCACGTCGACCTGCATCCAGGCGTTGCCGCCCGGCGCCACCGACGGCACCGGCACCCGCATCGAATGCGCACCGGGTGTGGCGAGTCCGGCCTCAAGCAGCACCGGCAATTCGATACGGCGCGTACCGCGGTTGATCACCCGGATGCGCAGCCGCAGCAGGATATGCCCTGTGCGACGGCAGTCGCGCTGCACGCGCAGCGTGCTCGCACCCAGCCGGTAGGCATAACGCGGGCGCACCGTATGCGGCTGTATCCGCAGTCGCGGTGGAGGCTTCGCCGGCACCGGCGCCGCCTGCAGCAGGCTGGCGCCGACCATGAACAGCCATGGCCGCATGAACCTGCCGGATCGTCGATGCCGATACATTGCACGCACGATGTCCCTGCCTCCCCGCTCGTTCCCTTCCCGCGAGCCGACGCAACTTTCACGCTTCCCATGCTTGCTTGCCTGCAAAAAGGGGTTAACCTGTGTGTGATTTGCGTGTGAAGCTCAGCGGGGGACATGAATGTCCCGTAATTTCAGCACGTTATATCGATTCGGCCCGTATCGCCTAGCGCCCGACGAACGTCGACTTCAGCGCGGCGAGGAGGACGTGCACCTCACGCCCAAGGCCTTTGATCTGCTGGTCCTCCTGGTTCGCGAAGCCGGACACCTGCAGTGCCGCGATGCACTGATCGAGCGACTCTGGGGTCACACCGTGGTCGAGGAGCACGGCCTGACCTGGAACGTCAGCGCGCTGCGCCGCGCACTGGGCGACTGCGGAGAATCACCGGCCTACATCGAGACCGTGCGCGGCCACGGCTACCGTTTCGTCGCCACCGTGCATGTGGAGACCGAAGCCCTGCCCGCCGCTTCATCCGCAACGCCACGTCCGTCCGATCGCGTGGACCCGGGACAACCGGCTCTTCCCCCCGCCCCGCCGGGAACCCGGCACCGATTGCGGCCGCGATGGTGGTGGCTGACCGGCGCGGCCATGGCCGTCGCGCTGGCCGTCGCGCTGGTCCCGCGCCAGCACGCGTCCACGGGCGCCAAGCCCCGGATGCATGCCGCACGTCCCACCATAGCCATCGTGGGTTTCCGCAACCTCTCGAATGATCACGACTACGACTGGATCGGCGACGCCCTTTCGGAAATGCTGGGCACCGACCTGGTCACCGGACGCACGGCCGACCTCGTGCCCGCGGCGGACGTGATGCGGGCGGTGCGCGACCTCACTCCTGGCAAGGACAAGGACTTTCCGGCACCGGCGCAGCTGCAACGCCTGCGCAGCATGCTCGGAGCCGACGCCAGCATCACAGGCGCCTACCTGCGCCGGCGCGGACCCGGCGATCCGCGCATCCGCGTGGACGTGCAGCTGGTCGTGCATCGTCACGGGACGCGCATGCAATCGGTCACGGTCACGGCCACCGGCGACGACCTGTTCACCCTGGTCGGACAACTGGGCGGGCAACTGCGCGCCCGGCTTGGCATGGTCCGGCTCGATCCCGCCCAGCGGAGCGAGCTCCTGACCAGCATGCCCACGCGTACCGATGCCGCCGCCGATTACGCCAGCGGCCTGTCCGCGCTGGCTTCGGGCCAGACGCTGCTGGCACGCACCCTGTTGCAGGCATCGATCCGCCAGGAACCGGATTTTCCACTGGCGCATTCGGCGCTGGCTCGCGCCTGGCTGGACCTGGGCGACAACCACAATGCCGCCGCCGAGGCCCGCCTGGCGTTGCGCCACTCGGCCGGCCTGTCCTATGCGCAACGCCAGCTCCTGCTCGGGCTCGGGGCCGAGGCCAGCCACCAGTGGCCGCAGGCCATCGATGCCTACCGCAAGCTGTTCGACGCCAATCCCGACAGCCTCAATGTGGGCCTGATGCTGACCCGCGTGCAGGAAAAGGCCGGCCGCTACCACGATGCCCGCGACACGCTCGACCACCTGGGCAGGTTGCCGCCGCCGTTCGGCAACGACCCCCGGGTGATGCTGGCCAGCGCCAACCTGCATGCCGACCTGGACGAATACGCTGCCGCCTACACGGACGCCATGCACGCCGCGACTCGCGCCGACGCCCTCGGCCAGAACGTGATGCAGGCCCGTGCCCTTTCCGAAGCCGCCCACGCCCGCACCCGACAGAACGATTTCGTGCAGGCACTGGACCTGGCCCATCGCGCCGGCAAGCTGTTCGCCGCCAGCGACCCGGACAGCCTCGACGCCGGCATCAACCTGCAACGCATCGGCATTGCCGACGACGGACTGGGCCGCTACGACCGCGCCGTCGCCGCCTACGGCGATGCCAATGAGCTGTTCGCGCGCATCGGCAACCGCTACTGGCAGGCCGCCTCGCTGAACAACATCGCAGGCGTGTATTTCCGTCGCGACCGCCTCGATCAGGCGCTGCACAGCTACCGGCAAGCGCTGGCGCTGTTTCGGGACCTGCATCGCGATGCCGCAGTGGCCGTGGTGCTGAACAACCTGTCCTCGGTGGCCAACGGCATGGGCCGCCTGGACCAGGCCATGGAATACGAAAAGCAGTCGCTGGCCGTGCGGCGCACGCTCGATGCACCGCGCAGCGTGGCCTCGTCCCTGTTCAACCTGGGCATGGCCAAGTTCGCCCTCGGCCGGCTCGACGAAGCCGGGGACAACCTGCGCGAGGCCCGTGACATCTTCCTCGGTCAGAAGGCCGAAAGCGACGCCAGCGATGCCGTCAGCGCCCTGGCCGACCTGGCCCGGGTCCGCAACCGCCTGGACCAGGCACGCAAGGGCTATCGCAAGGCGCTGGCCATGCGTCGCCGCCAGCATGTGGCCACCTCGGTGGCCTGGAGCCGTCGCGACCTGGCCGAACTGGATCTGGACACCGGCGACCCGGCGCATGCGCTGCAATTGGCCCGGATGTCGCTGCCGGTCTTCCTCAAGGCCGGGGCAAACGCCGATGCCATGGCCGCGCGTGCCGACATCGCCCTGGCCCTGGTGCGACTGGGTCGACGCAGCGAAACGCGCAAGCAATCGCGACTGATCGATGCCGGCATGGCCTCGGTGTCCGATCGCGCCACCCGGCTCGGCCTGGACCTGGCCCGCGCCGACCTCGCGCACCGGCTGGGCAACGACGCCGGCGCCGAGCGGATCCTGGCCGGGGTTCTGAAGAAGGCGCAAGCCATGCACATGAAATCGCGCCTGTATCCGGCCCGCCTCGAACGGCTGCGACTGGACGCCGACCGTGGCTTGGACGCCGCCGCCCGGAGCCGCGGCCTGAAGCTGATCCGCGACGCGCGGCAGGACGGCTACCTGTACGTCGCCGCACAGGCACGTTCGATCCTCCGGCCGTCCGACCGCCGCACCGCGCACGCCGACTCGCGACCGATCTGACCCGCCTTGCCTCCGGTCCGCTGCCCGAATGCCCGCATTCGGGCCGGTCCGTGCCCGCAATCCGCCGCGAATCACCTGCAGTCTGGAATCGCAGGCCGCTTCCAGGTCCCTTCCGGAACCGGCCCCATTACGGCATGGACACCCAGCGAGGCAGGCATCATGAAAATCGACATCGAATGCATCATGATCGGTGGACCCGAGCACGGACGGATCCTGCGCGTGCGCCAGGATGCGGCCCGGCCGCTGCGTCCGGCCATCGTCGCCCTGGACGGCGAACTGTGCCAGTGTGCGGCCTGGCGCCACGGCAGCGATGGTCGACGCCGCTGCCTGCTGGTGCATCCGCGTGCCAGTGGAAGGCAGTTTCGTGAAGTATTTGCCACCTGCCGGCGGAACCTCGTCGGATACTGTCAGTCCAACCCTTCGTCCCCTCGCGCGACCGGAGCCACCTCGTGAGCAGCCAGAACACATTGATCAAGTGGGTATCCGCCGGCCTGGTGGTGGTGATCGCCGCCGCGATCGGCGGCTACCTGCTGCTGAAACACCAGCCACCGGCGGCGAAGGCCCCTCCGCCCCCCGCGGCCTCGACGGTGCCGGCCCCGGCCGCTTCCGCCCCCGAACAGCACCCGATCAGCCAGGCCGCCGTGGCCCCGGCGCAGGCTGCCAGCACGGCCCTGCCCGCGCTGGAGGACAGCGACGGCATGGTCCGCGACGACCTTTCCCAGCTGAGCGGGCCGGCGGCGGGCAAGCTGCTGATCGGCGGATCGCTGATCCAGCGCATCGTGGCCACCATCAATGCCCTGCCCGGTCGCGAATTGCCGTCGAGCGCGCTGCCGGTGCGCTCGCCCGGCGGTCACTTCTCGGTGGACAAGAGCGCCGACGGGCTCGTCATGGCGCCGGCCAATCTCAAGCGCTATGCACCCTATGTCGACCTGTTCATGAAGACCGACACCCAGGAACTGGTCTCCTGGTACGTGCACAGCTACCCGCTGTTCGAGCAGGCCTGGCGCCAGCTCGGCATGCCCAACAGCCACTTCAACGACCGCCTGGTGCAGGTGCTCGACCTGCTGCTGAAGACACCGGTACCGGCGCAAGCGCCGAAGCTGGAAGGCGCCGCGGGCATGTACCGTTTCGCCGATCCGCAGCTGGAGAACCTGGCCATCGGCCAGAAACTGCTGCTGCGCCTGGGGCCGAAGCAGGAGACCGCGGCACTGGCCAAGTTGCGTGCCATCCGCGCCGCGCTGGTCGGCCAGCACCCGGCCTCCGCAAGCTCCAGCTGACCCCGTTCCCGCCGCGGCGCGATCGCACGTCCGGTCGCGCCGCGCTCGTGGGACAATGAAGGCATGCTCGACGATGCCACCAAGGACGCCATCCGCGCCGCCTACGCCCAGCTGAAGACCGGCCTTCCGGGCTTCCGGTCGCGGCGTTCGCAGGGGGTCATGGTGGCCGAGGTTGCCAAGGCCCTGGCCGCGCCCGGCGGCGCGGCCGCCATCGAGGCACCCACCGGCACCGGCAAGTCCATGGCCTACCTGATCGCCGGCCACGCCGTGGCCCGCGCGCAGGACCGCAAGCTGCTGATCGCCAGCGCCACCGTGGCGCTGCAGGAACAGCTGGTGCGCCGCGACATCCCGCAGTACCTGGAAGTCACCGGTCTGGAAGCGAAAGTGGCCCTGGCCAAGGGCCGCCAGCGCTACGTGTGCCCGCGCGACCTGCGCATGGCCACCAGCACCTCCGCCGACGATGCCCAGGGCTCGCTGGGCCTGGGCGAGGACATGGCCGTGTGGTCGCGCCCGCCCAAGGCCGACGAGACCCAGGCGCTGGAGACCCTGGGCGCGACCTTCGCGGACCACTCCTGGGACGGCGACATGGACGCCGCACCCACCGAGGTGCCGGAGATGGTGCGGCGCCTGGTCACCACCAGCGCCGGCGGCTGCACCGGGCGCCGTTGCGCGCACTTCCACCACTGCCCGTTCTTCGCCGCGCGCCGCGACGTGGCCGACGCCGACATCATCGTCGCCAACCAGGACCTGGTGCTGTCGGACCTGACCATGCCGCGCGAAGACGACGCCTGGGGCGGCGTGATCCTGCCCAAGCCCGATGACACCCTGTACGTGTTCGATGAGGCCCATCACCTGCCGTCCAAGGCGGTCGAGCGCGGCGCCGCGCACACCCACCTGGCGCACGCCGCCAACCAGCTGGTGCGCCTGGATCGCCATGTGCGCGGTGCGTATTCGCACTGCGACAAGGAACGCCTGGGCGGCATGCACTACGAACGCGGCAGCGAACTGCTGGCCACGCTGGGCGATGCGCTCACGGCGATGGAACGCGAGGTGAAGCTGCACTGGACCCCGGCCGCGCACGAGATCGAACCGCAGTGGCGCGCCTCGCTGGGCGAGCTGCCGGCGGCCTGGGTCGCACAGGCGCAGACGCTGATGCTGCAGACCAGCGAAATCCAGCGCTGGGTGCGCGCGGTGCGCGGCGCAGTGGTGGAGATGGAACACGGTGGCCCCGCCGCCGAGCTGCTGGCACGCGAGCTGGGCATCGCCCTGGAGCGCCTGGGCCGGCAGCTTTCGACCTGGACCGCCTGGTCGAACGACGATCCGGGCGACCAGCCACCGCTGGCGCGCTGGGTCAGCATGGACGGCGAACAGCAGATCATCTGCCACGCCTCGGCGGTATCGGCCGCGCACCTGTTGCGTGAAGTGCTGTGGGAAAACGCCGCCGCCGCGGTGCTGACCTCGGCCACGCTCAGCGCCGGCGGCGAGTTCCGTGGCTACGCCGACGCCGTCGGCCTGCCCGACGACGCGCTCACCCTGAGCCTGCCCTCGCCGTTCGACCTGGCGCGCCAGGCGCGCCTGGAGGTGCCGCACCTGACGGTCCTTCCGGACGACCGCGACGCCCACGCCGAGGCCGTGGCGCGCTGGCTTGAGGACGGCCTGGACTGGGACGCCGGCAACCTGGTGCTGTTCACCTCGCGGCGCAAGATGCAGCGCGTGCTGCAGCTGCTGCCGATCGACAAGATCCGCAAGATCCGCGCGCAGGACAGCAAGGCCAAGTCGCAGCTGGTCGCCGACCACGCCGAGGCCATCGAGGCCGGACAGGGCAGCACGCTGTTCGGCCTGGCCTCGTTCGGCGAGGGCCTGGACCTGCCGGGCACGCTGTGCACCACGGTGGTGGTCACGCAGCTGCCGTTCGCCGTGCCCACCGACCCGGTCGGCGCCACCTACGCCGAGTGGCTGGAGGCCCAGGGCCGAAACCCGTTCTTCGAGGTCAGCGTGCCCGAGGCCACGCGCTTGCTGATCCAGTACTGCGGCCGCCTGATCCGCACCGAGGACGACACCGGCCGCATCGTGCTGCTGGACCGGCGCGTGATCGTGCGCCGCTATGGCCAACGCATGCTCGCCGCGCTGCCGCCGTTCGCGCGCGCCATCGAGCGCACCGCCGCGGCGTAGGTCGCCTACCCCTCGTAAGAGCGCCGGAAGGCGCGATCTGCAACGCCGCAAGAATCGGTCTTCACGCTGCAGATCACTCTTGCGCCTTCGCGCCTTCCGGCGCTCCTACAAGAGAGATGATGCCCTGTCGACCTCCCGGACCTGCGATCCTGTAGCCTGTCCTATACTCGACCGGCCTCCATCAAGGAATGCCCGCCATGCAGTTGCTGATCCTCGGTCTGGTCCTGTTCGTTCTCACCCACAGCGTGCGCATCGTCGCCGACGACTGGCGTTCGAGCGTGATCCGGCGCATCGGCCCGTTCCCCTGGAAGGCCGTCATCGGCCTGCTGTCGCTGGCCAGCTTCGTGCTGATCGTGTGGGGCTTCGGCCAGGCGCGCATGCACCCGCACCTGCTGTACGCGCCGCCGGCCATGCTGCGCCACCTCAACAGCCTGTTCGTGCTGATCGCGCTGATCTTCGTGGCGGCCGCCTACGTGCCCAAAAACCACTTCAAGGCCAAGTTCGGCCACCCGATGGTGCTGGGCGTGAAACTGTGGGCCTTTGGCCACCTGCTGGCCATCGGCTTCCTGCGCGACGTGCTGCTGTTCGGCGTGTTCCTGGTCTGGGCCATCGTGGCCTACGCCGCCGCGCGCAAGCGCGACCGCAAGGCCGGCACCACCTACCCGGCCGGCACCGTGCGCGGGGACGTGATCGCGGTGATCGTGGGCGTGGGCCTCTGGGCGCTGTTCGCCTTCTGGCTGCACCTGAAGCTGTTCGGGGTCGACCCGCTGCACTGATCCTTGCTCGGCCGCCCGGCGCGGCTCACGTGCCGGGCATCACCGACTCACCGGTGTCATGAGCCCCCGATGACACCGATGGTGTGCAGCCACGCGTCGACCAGTTTCGGCCAGTGCGTGATCGGCTGTTTCGTCGGGCGCAATCCGAAGGCGTGCCCGCCCCGGGCGTAGATATGCAGCTCCGCCGGCACGCCGGCTTTTGCCAGGGCGGTGTAGTACACCAGCGACTGGCGCACCGAATCCATCTTCGCGTCCTCGGCCTGCAGCACGAAGGTGGGCGGGGTGTGCCGGGTGAAGTGCAGGCGCTTGTTCAGTCCGTGCCCCAGGGTGATGTGCCCCGGGTAGATGGCGATGGCGAAATCGGGGCGGTCGCTCTCCCGGTCCGCGGCGTCCACCGGCTTGTACAGGGTCTGGTCGAAGTCCGCGCTGGTCTCGGCCACCAGGAATCCGCCCGCGGAGAAGCCGATCACGCCGACCTTGTGCGGATCGATGTGCCACTTCGCGGCGTGGTAGCGGACCAGGCGCAGGGTGCGCTGGGCGTCCTGCAGCGACGGCGTCGAGGTGGCCAGCACCCCGTGGTCGTAGCACTTGCACGTCCAGTTGTACGGCGCGCCGGGCACGCGGTATTTCAACAACACGCAGGTGACCCCGATCGAGGTCAGCCAGTGGCACACCTCGGTGCCTTCCAGGTCGATGGCCAGCACCTGGAAACCGCCGCCTGGAAACACCACCACCGCCGCGCCGGTGTTCTTCCCCTTTGGTGGATAGACGGTCAGGGTCGGTCGCGACACGTTGCTCACGGCGAGCCAGGGCTTGCCGGCCACCGGATGGTCCTTCACCACCGTCACCTTCTCCGGACCGGGCAGCGATCGGGCGCCCGGCGCCGCACCGGGCCAGATGGGCACCTGCGCATGCCCGGGTGACGGCTGCCAGACCGCGGCGTGCGCACGGGCCTGGATGCAGAAGATGGCGGCCAACAGGCACCACGCCACGACGGTTCGCTTCACATGCATGTCCTCTGTTTCATCGGGGCCGGTCGCATGCCTGCATGCAAACGCCGGCCTGCTCCGGGCAGGTGCCCGGGCCTGCAACCCATCGGTCCCGTCCCTATTTCCGACCTTGCATGAACCCGACCGCTTCTTGCCTCAGCGCCCACGCATGGCCCCGTCCGGCTTCATGGCACGGTGCCCGTAACTGAAGATGCGGGTCGCGACCCATTTGTTCGGCAGGTGGTGCCACACAATCAGGAACTGCGCCTCGCCAAAGCACTTCCCGCCCTTGAGGTTGCAGAACTTGTGCCGGCCCTGTTCGATCGCGCCGTATCCATGGATGGGGAAGACTTCCAGACTGCCCGGGATGAGCACGCGGCGAAACACGCCGCAGACATTCTTCTTGGTCCTGGCCATGTAGTCGCGACGCGTCCAGGTCACACCGCCCTTGTCGTGATAGAACTCCAGGTTCGGGGCCAGGTAACTGGCATGCTTCTTCAGCTCCCGCGGCGAGCTGCAGTGATTGAAGGAATCGAACAGGCCGGCATCGAGCTTCGACACCGTCGCATACAAGGACGCGTTCCCCTCAGCCTTCCGCGCAGGCTGCGCCGCCACTGCGGCACTTGCACTGGATACGGCAAGAGAAAGAACCAAACACATCAGCGATACGCGTCCCTTCATGTCGATTTCCCGGACATGGAGCACCCCCTTTTCTCTTGTTACGAACATGTCTCTGCCCCCTTCCTTCAACAAGAGCTCAGGGTGGCGATGACCGAAGTCACGACACGCACCTGGGCTTCCGGACTGTCCTTGAGGTACTGGATTCCCGACCCTTCGAAGACACCGGAAATCTTCGCCAGGAAGGTCGTGGCCTTGGACAACGCGTAGCCGGGGCCCGCGATGTCCGCCTGCATGCCTGCCAGGTTCTCGCGTGCCGCATCCTTGTCCTGCCAGGACACCAGCCGCATCCGGTCGACGACCTGGACGATGCCGCCCCGGCGCAGCACCCGCCGGCCGATGTCGTAGCAACGCCCCTGCATCGCCAGGCGGTAGTGGCGGACATCCTCGCTGGTCAGTTCGGTGGTCGGCTTGCCGTGGAAATCCGCGATCACGTCCAGTTGCGCGCCCACGAACCAGCACAGGACCGCGTCGTACTGCATGCCGCCCTGGTTCGTCAGTTCGCCGGCTGCGTTGGCATCCCCCACCACGATGGTGACCGCGGGCAGGCTTGCCGGATCCTGCTCGCCGGTCGGGAACGTACGCGTCAATTCCGTCTCGATCCCGTTCCCGGAGAGATACTCCCGGGCGCTCTGCGCAGCCGTCTCGTTGATTTCCACCGCGACCACGGTATGCCCCTTCCTGGCCAGCGCCAGCGTGCTGCGCCCGGACCCGCACCCGATCTCCATGACCGTCCCGGGCCGACCCAGGCGCTGGAGCGGCATGGCGTAATATCCGAGCCGCTCAAACTGGCTGGAGTTTTCCTGCCACTCCTTCGCGTATTCCTCGGCGGTCATGAGCTTGCCGAACTCGGGATGGATCTCGGACATCGACGGTTTCCTCCTCGGAATCTGGATACCTGCATCAGGCCATGCACGCCGAGCACTCACGCCTCCGGCATCCTCGACGCAGGACGTTCACGCCAATCTACCTTGAATGGACCCTCCGCTGCGCCCTGCCCCGCTTCGCATGCGAGCACCCTCGCGATCAGGAACTTCCCCGCAGCAGGCCCGATGCAGGAAGGACCATCAATGTACCCGCGAATCGCCAGCCGGTCTTGCGACAGGTAATGCCACACGGCCGTACCATGCCCCGGACCGAAACATTCCCCGCCACCGATGCAGCAGAATCGATACCGGCACTGCCCAATCGCGCCCCCAGCCTTGCACAGTCCCTCCGCCCCTGTCCGTGGCGCCATGGAAAGAATATAAACATGAACGATCACCACGAAGACGGGTCGCCCTCCGAGGAGATCGATGCGTGGGTCCGGTCCCTGGGCAACTGGCCGGGCGCCATGCCCGACCGCGCGCGTACCTTGATCCGCGAAGCCGATCCCGATGTCGTCGCGCAGGTGAATTGGCGACAGCCGTCGGACGCGATGCGCGGAACATCCCGGCCGCCCCTCGCCTGAGTCCGCATCCGCCATGCACCAGACACCGCACATCGTCCTGGCCACCTTCGGCACCCACGGCGACCTGCATCCGTTCATGGCGCTGGCTCTCGCCCTGCAGCGCCACGGCGCGCGCGTCACCCTGGCGGCCGCGCCCGACTACCGCGACAAGATCGAGACCGAGGGCCTGGCCTTCGCACCGATGCGGCCGGACATGCAGGCCGTCATGGATCGGCTGGGCATGGACGAGCACGCGCTGACCCGGCGCATCGATCGCCAGCCGCAGTTCCTGCTGACCCACATCGTGATGCCGGCACTGCGCGAGGCCTACGAGGACATCATGGCGGCCAGCACCGATGCCGATGCGCTGGTCACCCATTCGGTGGCCTACGGCGCCAAGCTGGCAGCCGAGCAGCGCGGCCTTCCGGATTTCTCCGTCGCGCTGCAGCCCATGGTGCTGTGGTCGATCCACGACCCGCCGATCGTGGCCAACGCCCAGGGCCTGTCGCGCTGGGTGTACCGGCGCGGCCCCGCCCTGACGCGGGCGTTCATCGGCCTGGGCCAGCGCCTGGGCCGGCGCTGGGCGCGTCCCGTCGACGACCTGCGGCGCGCGCTGGGCCTGCCACCGTCCCCTGCCCATCCGCTGTTCGAAGGCGCATTCTCGGACGACGGCGTGCTGGCGCTGTTCTCGCCGCTGTTCGCTGCCCCGCAGCCGGACCACCCGCCGCACACCGACATCGTCGGTTTCGCCTTCCACGACCGGGAGGCCGGGGTCCGCGCCACGCTCGATGCCGCCACCACGCGTTTCCTGCAAGCGGGCCCGCCGCCGCTGGTGTTCACCCAGGGCACGTCCGCGGTGCACGACGCGGAGGACTTCGTGCGCGAAAGCCTGGACGCGGTCCGCATGCTCGGGATCCGCGCGGTGTTCGTGCTCGACGAAGAGCGCGCCACGCGCTGGGCACCCCAGGCTACGGACCCGGTGCACATCACCGGCTACGCCCCGTACGCCCGACTGTTCCCCGAGGCTCGCGCCATCATCCACCACGGCGGCATCGGCACCACCGCCCAGGCCCTGCGCAGTGGCCGCCCGCAACTGGTGGTCCCGCACCTGGTCGACCAGCCCGACAACGCCGCGCGCGTGGAACGCCTGGGCGTGGGCCGCGCGCTGGTTCGCCGTACCTATCGCGCCGACCGGGCCGCCGCCACGCTCGACGCCCTGCTCGGCGATGCCGCCATGACACGCCGCGCCGCCGAGGTCGGCGAGGCGGTGTCACGGGAAGATGGCGCCGAAGCGGGTGCGCGACGGATCCTCGAACGGCTGCGCAGGACGCACGAGCCCTGACCCCCTGCCCCGTTATTCCAGCTTGACCGCCACGTGCCCATACAGGCGGAACGATCGAAATCCGCTCTGCTTCAGGAAGTTCACCCTGACCCCGGTGTTGGGGTCGATGAAATCCAGGTCGTCGCCCGCAACAGGCACCAGGGCGTATGCATCGCCGTTGGGGAAGTGGAGCGACAGCTGGTTGGTTTTCTCATCGAAGCGGACGGGGAGATCGATTGTTCCATTCCATCGGTACGTGCCGGCCAGACCTTTCAACACGCCTGCCTTCACCGGCCTGCGATGCACATCTGTTTGCCTGAAGTGTCTCCAGCCATACACGCTCGACGCAGACAGCAGGAGCTCGTTGCCCAACGCCCCGCCGTTGTCGGAATCGGTCAGGTAGACCAGGCCGTTGCCCGTGGTCAGGTTGATGGTCATGCCGGTGCGGTAGCCGGCATTGCCGCCGTAATGGGTGATCGAGACGCTGTCATGGGATCGGTCGACAATGAAACCGTAGGCGCTCCTGTTCCGCTCCTGACGGAGGAATGCCTTGATGGCCGACGGCGAAAACACGCTGCTCTGGCCCTGGTATCCCTTGTAGATCTCCACGAGGAACCTGGCCAGGTCGGATGCATTGCTCCACAGACCCGCTGCCGACTGTTCCGGGTAGTTGTGCCAGCCGCCGGCCAGCATCTTTCCATCCCGGGTATACCCCCTGGCTGCATGCTTGCGCTTCGATGCCGGCAGTGGTTGCGTGAAGTCCGAATGCGTCATCCCCACCGGGCCGAGCACCCACTTGTTCATGATGTTCGCGAACGTGTCGTCGAAGATATCCTCGAGCGCCAGCGCCGCCAGGGTGTACCCGCCCCCGGAATAGGCCAGCGTCCTGCCGGGTGTGTTCACGACCGCAATCGCCGGGGAATGCACGCCGGGCGCCCCCTTGAGAATGTCGGTCAGTGACGGCAGTGGCCGTCCCCGGGGATACCCTTCGTATCCGCCGGGCGTGATGCCGGAGGTGTGGGCGAACAGATTGCGCAAGGTGACCGGGTGGTCCGACGTCTGCCGGCCCCCGGGCAAGGTGTAGTGCTTCAGGTACCGCTGGATATTCCTGTCCAGGTCGATCCTGCCCGCCGTGGCCATGCGCACGGCCGCCAGGAACGTGACGGGCTTGGACAGCGACGCGGCCTGGAAGATGCTGGTGCAGTCGAGGTGCTGCGCCCGCGGAACATGTGCATTGCGATAGGTTTCGGTCCAGGCAATGTGCCCATGCTCGATCAGCGCCAGGGACAACGCCGGGATCTTGTACTGCACCATCTTGTCCCGGATGGAATCCAGATGCTCCGGCTCGCCCAGGAACCTGACCTGGTTGCGGATGCCGTTTTCCAGCCGCTCCTTGTTCTTGAGCGAACCCGCCGTTTGCATGCAGCCTGCATCCACCGGGTGCGCTCGCACACTGTCGCGCCCGCGTGCCTGGGATGCAGCGGCGCCGAGCGCCATCAAGGCCACCGACAACGCAACCATGGCTTTCATGGATGTATTCCTGATCGTTTTCATCATTCAACCCGCACCGGAATGGGAATACCAGCGTGACCACCCGAGCCGGTCCCCGGCGGGTCATCGCCACCGGCCATCGAACCGGACCGGAAGAGGAGGTTCCATGGAACGCAAGCACGCGCCATTGCCGTATCCGAGGATGCCGCGCAAGACACGGTGCGGCGCTTGCTCTCCCCACGAACGACCGGTACGGCGGCGGACGCCCGGAGTGGCGCCGCCTTTCAGATCGCCTCGGGCCATCGCGTGCCGTCGCAGGGCACAAGCGGCAAAAGTCGGGAGTCCTCCAGCGCGGCGGTGCGGTGGCCGATACCGGCCAGATACCCGGGATCCTGCGCGAACGCCAGGAAGTCCTGCAGGGAGTGCTGCTTGACCAGCATCATCAGGTCCCAGCGCTCGTCCGGGGGGCCGATGAAGTACGCGCCGCCCTCGCCCAGGAATGACAACTCGCCGCCACTGCGTTCGAGGAACGGCAGCGTGTGATCGATGTACCGCTGGTAGGCCTGGCGACCCGACACGGGGGCGTCGGGCGCAAGTTCGGGGTAGGCGGCGTAGTCGGCGACATCGCGAAAGCGCAGCAGGTTCAGCATGACCACGCTGCCCGGGATATGGCGCGAGAACAGCGCCGCCCCGGCGGCCTGGGTCGGCTCGAGATACACGGATTGCATGTCGGTTTCCATGATTGGTGAGTCGTGCGGCCTAGCGGAGCAGGGCCAACAGCTGCTGGAAGGTCTCCAACTGCTTCACCGAGAGTGGCTCGGTCAGCGTCTCGGCCACGTGCGCGAAACTCGTCGAGGCATCGTCGTAGATCTCGGCCCCGGCACTGGACAGCTTGACCAGGCTCATCCGGGCATCGCGCGGATGCGGCTCCTTGCCGACCAGGCCGGTCTTTTCCATCGGCTGCAACAGGCGTGTCACGCCCGAGGCGGTCAGGCCCACGGCCTCGGCCAGGTCGAGACGGCGCAAGGTGTGATCCGGCGCCGCCTGGAGCGCACGCAGCACCTGAAATTCGGAAAAGCTCAAGCCGTGGCCCGAAAGGGGGCGCTCGATGCGCTTGAGAAACTGCGCGTAAAGCGAGGCAAAGGCCAGCACGGCGTCGGCAGATGGGTTCGAGGAGCGCATACGTGTAAACGTGTAGTCATTGACCGATCAAGTATCATGCATTGAGTCGACAGGGTCAACCATCGCAGAATTGGAACGCGACACGCTCCGAATGAGTGGATCGACACCCCGCACGACGCCCATGGCTACCGATACGCAATCGGCGAAGCCATGTGGCACATCCGCCCAAGCGCCGTCGAACGCGCATCCAGCTCCCAAGCCGACCCCCGGGCCACACTGCGCCATGGACGCCATGCGCCGACGCAGCGGCGCGTGCTCTCCCTTGGAGAGCATCTGAAGCGCCCTGGCGGCCATCCCACCGCCCCCCTGGGCGGCTCCCTGAAAAATGTCGCAGCACCGTGTGTTGTTACATTGCCTTGTTTGCTGCATGCACGGAACCGGCTCGGTCATTCCACTGCAAAGGGACCAAATTCCTTGTAGTAACCGGTCTCGGGAATGTTTGCGCTGAGGGTGAGATTTTTCCTGGCATCGACCTTGATGCGGATACGCACCATCAGTTTCCCCGCCGGACGCGGGGGCAGATTTCCCAGCACGGCATCAAAAAACTTCTTCGCGCCGTTCTCCCCCTTTTGGGCCAGCTGGATTTCTAATTCCTTCTGATTGTCCTTGGCATTGGCAAACGTGTCGGCGAACGTGACGGGAAGGCGGTGTGCCGCCGGAATCAGCGGATAGAACGTTCCGCCGTGCGTCAGGATCCCGATCGTTTCCTTCAGGAACGGCGCGTGTGCTGCGGGCGCGGGTCGTGAAGAAGCTGCATCGCTTGGTGATGGCCCGGCCGTGGCATGGACGTTTTCTTTCGGCGTCGTCCTGACTTTTGGACGGTCCAGGCGGACCGGCCCAACCACCTTCTCGGCGATGGTGTGGCTATCGAGGGTGTACCGGTTCTTTGCCGCATCCACCAGGTACAGCCTGCCGGTGAGGGTATCGTTTTCATCCACCTTCACCCTGATGCCCAATTCCAGTTTTCTTCCCGGGCGATGACCAGGCAGACCATCAAACGTGGTCACGTACAGTGTCCTCGATCCACTCTTGTCCCTTTGCGTGAGTTGGACCTTGAGTACCTTTTGGTCGTCTTTGACATCGAAATCCTCTTCCCATTTCAAGGGAAGCGGCTGGTCCGCGGAAATGGACACCTGTTGCGTGCCACCGTACCCGGCCTGAACCACGGTCACGTCGATCGGCGACTTCAATACGGGACCGAATAATGCATTGGCCTCCGCGCAACTGGGGACGGGGATGGGCGGCCGATCCGGCGACGTCGCACAGCCCTGGTAGTAGTAATGGATGGCTTGTTCGCATTTTTCCCGCTGTGCCTTGAAACGTTGTCCTTGCGCGGAACAAGAGAACGTGGGATCCGCGTACTGCCCGGCAGCACGCACGAACTGTCCCAGGGCCTTGTAGTTCCAATCCCCATAGCGCGGTCTGAACAGGGCCCCGCTCTTGGCCGGCTGTTCCAGCAACTTCGTGTTGTATCCCGGACACGTGAACGCGACCCGCTCGGTGATGCCATTGGTGGGCGTGCAGGTGCCGCCGGCCGGGTCATCGCGCCAGACGTAATGACAGACGGAACTGAACACCGGCGGCGTGTTTCGCCGCGCGCAGGCGCCGAAGGCCTGGCAACCCTGCTTGGTGCCGACGCCCTGCGGACATTTCTGCCGGATATGACGACACACCCCGACATCCATGCACAGTCCCGTCAGGACCTTGCACTGCTTGACGGCGATCGCATATCGCTTCTGGCATGACATGTTGCCAGCCTGGACGGCGACCGGGAGCAGGATCCCGGCCAGCAAGAGTAGTTTCCTGAGCATCATGGTCTCCAGGCACATCATCGATCGAATGCTGCCGCCCCCGTGTCCTGTCGACGACTTCGCGCCCGCCCCACCGCAACCGGGTCGAGAACGCTGCATTGGAAGCCACGCCGTCATGGCAAGGCCAGCGAAGAAGGGATCGTCGCCATGCTCCCCCGAGATGGCATGCGCGAAGGTTCGTACGGACCCGTCCCCCTCCCCGAAGCGGTTGCCGGCGCATCGCGTGACCTGAAGACTGTGCGAGACACGCAACCCGGCCTGAAGCGAACCGTTCGGGCTTGAAGACCATCTTCCGGAAATCATTTTCCATATGCAAGACAGGCACTTGCATACTCAGCCTGAGGCGACGACCGCAGCATGGCCGATCCATCCAACGCCGCCCCGTACCCATCCAGCGGCCCAAGAACAGTGCCGGGTACCGTCCCCTACTCCATTCAAACGGGCGTAAGTGAACCTGGCCCCGTTCTTTGCCAAGCACACGCTGCTCCTGCCAGCCGTGCAGCACTGAGCATCCGCACCCGGCGCCGTCGACACGACCTTTCGGCGCCGGGTGAGCTCATATGGGGCTCTGACCCGGATAGTTGACACCGTTTGTTCATCGCGGATGAACCGGCTGTTCTCGCTGTAGGGCTGGCCGCAGAACAGGCAGCTTTGTAAGTTGGCGATACAATCTTAAAATCTTGCAAAGTCAAGATTTGCAAGATACAATTCTTCTTCAGGAGGTGCCGCTTTGGACCAGAAAACCATACGCCGACGCCTACTTACACTGCGCGTGAGTCAGAGCGTTAGCCAAGACCAATTGTCTAAGGCCTTGGGTTTCAAAGACCGTCAGACCTTGTCCGACATTGAGTTGGGCAAGCGACAAGTTGCGCCTGAAGAAATTGTCCGTGCTGCGGATTACTTCGAGGTCGACCCAAGCTACTTTACCGACCCATTCGAGCTCGCTGGCGAAGCCAGATTCTCTTGGCGGAAGTCCACTTCATCCAATGATCTTGCAGCTTTCGAGTGGCGCGCTGGATGTTGGCTCGCCGCGTATAGACACTTACGGCGACTCAAGAGCGAGCCTATTAACTCATTACTTCCTCGAGTTGGACTGAATTCAAAAAGTTCGTTTGAAGATGCGGCAGAAGAAGGAGACGCAGTCTCCCGTTTGATTGGGCTAGGCCAAGTGCCTGCCGTACGACTAGCATCTGTGCTCGAAGATAAACTCGATACCTTGATCCTCAATGTGGACACTTCCCCGGGAGTGTCTGGCGCGGCGTGCCAGCTTGGGCCGCTCAATATCATCATCATCAATCGTCGCGAGACTTCGGGTCGTCGCGCATTCGATATCGGCCACGAGCTATTCCATCTCATCACCTGGGAGCAAATGGAACCTGCACACATTGAAGTAAAAGGTTGTCTATCCAAAACCCAGAAGCGTGTCGAACAACTGGCAGATAATTTCTCTGCCGGATTACTTATGCCGCGCCACCTCATAGACGAGCTTGTCAGAAAGTTCGCCCTACCTGAGGATGACCCTGAAGCCTTGGCCAAGTGGATTTGTGATGCCGCAAGCAAGCTTGGGGTTAGCGGGCCGGCGATGAAATGGCGACTTGTGGCCCTTGGACTGCTCAAGAAAGCAACTGCGCAGCATTTGAACGACAAATTGCTACGCACAGAAGCTTCTGATGAGGATGCCATCCTACCTCCGCGATTTTGCAGTCAATTCGTTGAGACTTTGGGTTGGGGCATAGAAGAAGGTCACCTATCCGTTCGACGAGCTGCAGATGTCGTCGGTACAACTATCGACGATCTGGCCGTCTTGTTTACCGAGCACGGACAGAAAGCGCCATTTGATTTGTAACGGAAGCGCGGAATGGCTTTCGCACCCAAACAAATCGTCTTGGTCGATACTAATGCTGTGCTTGAAGCACATCGAACTGGGTGCTGGAATCCTCTCGCGGATTACTTTGATCTCCACACAGTAGAAAAAGTTGTCGAGGAAACTCAGACCGGCTATCAAAACCGGGATCCAGAGCACTGGATTGATGAAGCAACGCTGCGCACGCGTCTAGCTCATATCGAAAGAATCGACGATGAACAGCGCGTAGCCTTCAACATGAACCATGGTCATCCGACTCTTGACGCCGGCGAGCGAGACCTTTTGATTTATGCGGAAACACTAGGCCAGCCTGCCTGGATGCTTAATAGCCCTGACATGGCTGCTGTCAGGTTTGCCCACAGCGTGGGTTGGCTCGACCGGCTAGTTTCATTGGGCGCGATGAATTCTCATCTTCGGGTGCGATTGCAATGCGATCTGCGCGAAAATTACACAGAAAAATGGTTGTCGCAGAAAAAAACTTATCTGTTGCTGGGATAGTAGTTAGCAGGAAAAGGGGGCGGGGGTAACTGATTCACCCAGCAAGTCCCATACCGCCACCCCATCCCCTTCGGTAGCGGCGGAGGGTGGAGGATCAGGCCCGCAGGGTGGCGCACAGGGATGTGCGCCAGTTCGTCGTCAGGCCAGGATGTGCCTGTCGACGAACCCCCGGAACCCGGAGCGGACCCGGAGCGCCGCAGGCGCGGAGGGCGCGGACGCTGGGGTGTCCTTGTCTTGGTTACTTCTATTGGACAAGCAATAGAAGTAACCCGGCCGGCGCCAGCCGGACGGAACCGCTCTTGATGGCTGCTGAAATCCGAGGGATCGCGGTAGCGTACGGCGGACGGTGCCAGCCCTACGACTTGCGCGTGGCTGAGGCGGACGGCGTCCGCCCTACGCGGCCTGCAGCTTCGGCGCGGAGCATGCGCGCGATGGCCTGCGCGGCCTCGCGCCCGTCGAGCACGGCGCGCACGACCAAGTCGGCCCCACGCACCATGTCGCCGCCGGCAAACACCCGCGGATGCGCCGTCTGGTACGGCAGCCGCCCCTCGCCACCGACGATCGGTGCGCCCGTTGTCCCGGTGCTCGATCCCGGCGCGCTCCATCCAGTGCTCGGGATCGACGCCGAAGCCGAAGGCGATGATCACCACGTCGGCGTCCAGCACGTGCTCGCTGCCGGGCACGTTGACCGGGCGCGGGCGGCCGTCGCCGGTGTCTTCCAGGCGGGTCTCGACCAGGGCCACCCCGTCCACGCCGCCGTTCGCCGAGGATGCGCAGCGGCTGGCGCTGGTAGAGGAAGTTGACGCCTTCCTCCATGGCGTTGTTCACCTCGCGCCGCGAGCCGGGCATGCTGTCGCGGTCGCGGCGGTAGACGCAGCTGACTTCGGACGCGCCCAGGCGGATCGCCGTGCGCACGCAGTCCATGCCGGTGTCGCCGCCGCCCAGCACCGCCACGCGCTTGCCCTTGACGTCGAAGCGCGCGCTCCAGCGGCTGGCCGTGCAGCTCGCGGCGCACGTTGGCGTTGAGGAAATCCAGCGCGGCGTGCACGCCCTGCAGGTCGCGCCCGGGCAGGCCGCCGTCGATGGCGTGGTAGGCGCCGGTGCCCATGAAGACGGCGTCGAAGTCCTCCAGCAGGTCCTCGAAGCGGCGATCGGTGCCGATCTCGGTGTTGAGGTGGAAGTGCACGCCCATGTCCTCGAGCACGCGCCGGCGCATGCGCACCACCTGCTTGTCCAGCTTGAACGGCGGGATGCCGAAGGTCAGCAGGCCGCCGATTTCCTCGTACTTGTCGAACACGTGCGCTTCCACGCCGTTGCGCACCAGCACGTCGGCGCAGGCCAGGCCGGCCGGACCGGCGCCGATGACCGCCACGCGGCGGCCGATCGAGCGCACCCGGGAAAGGTCCGGACGCCAGCCCTCGCGCAGTGCCTGGTCGGTGACCCAGCGTTCGATGCCGCCGATGGTGACCGATCCGAAATCGCCCTGCTCCAGGGTGCAGGCGCCTTCGCACAGGCGGTCCTGCGGACACACCCGGCCGCACACCTCGGGCAGCGGGTTGGTCTGGTGCATCAGCTCGGCGGCGGCGTGCAGGTGGCCGTCGCGGACCAGCTTGAGCCAGTCCGGGATGTAGTTGTGCAGCGGGCAGGCGTGCTCGCAGTACGGGTTGCCGCAGTCCAGGCAGCGGCCGGCCTGGTCGACGGCGTCGTCGGGGATGAAGTCGCCGTAGATCTCCTCGTGCGTGACCACGCGCACCTTGACCGGCACGCGGCGCGGCATCTGCCGCGGGATGTCGACGAAGCGGAACAGCGGGTTGTCGCTCATGCCGCCCTCCGCAGTTCGTCGACCAGCGCTTCCAGGCTGGCCGCGCGCGGCTTCACCAGCCAGAAGCGGTGCAGCACGCTGCGGAAGTCGTTGAGCAGGCGGCGGCTCCAGGCGCTGCCGGTCAGCTCGGCGTGTCGACGGATCAGGCCGCGCAGGTGCTGCATGTGGTGTTCGGTGCCTTCCGGGGTGATGTGCACGATGTCGACCAGCTCGTGGTTGTAGCGGTCGACGAAGTCGCGCTCGAAATCCAGCACGTAGGCGAAGCCGCCGGTCATGCCGGCGCCGAAGTTCAGCCCGGCGCGACCCAGCACGGCGACCACGCCGCCGGTCATGTATTCGCAGCAGTGATCGCCGGCGCCCTCGACCACGGCCAGCGCGCCGGAGTTGCGCACGGCGAAGCGCTCGCCGGCATTGCCGGCCGCGAACAGCTCGCCGCCGGTGGCGCCGTACAGGCAGGTGTTGCCGACGATCGGCGCCTCGTGGCTGGCGTAGCCGGCATCCTCGGGCGGACGCAGCACGATGCGGCCGCCGGCCATGCCCTTGCCGACGTAGTCGTTGGCCTCGCCGGTGACGTCGATGTGCAGGCCACCGGCGTTCCAGGCGCCCAGGCTCTGCCCGGCGCTTCCGCTCAGGGCCAGGGTCAGCGGCGCCTCGTCCATGCCGTGGTCGCCCCACTGCCGGGCGATGGCGCCGGACAATCGCGCGCCGACGGCGCGGTCGGCGTTGGTGATGGCGTAGGCGAAGCGCCCGCCGCTGCGCGCGGCGACGGCGGCGGCGGTGTCGGTCTGGATGGCCTCGACCAGGGCCGAGGTCTCGCGCACCGGATTGCGCGCGCGGATGCAGTAGGGCTTCATGTGGCCGCCGCCCTCGCGCGCCAGCAGCGGCGCCAGGTCCAGCGGGCCGGTGCCGGCCAGCGGCACGTCGAGGCGCTCGAGCAGGTCGGTGCGGCCGATGATGTCCTCCAGCCGCGCGAAGCCCAGCCGCGCCAGGTGCGCGCGCACGTCCTCGGCGATGAAGCGGAAGAAGTGCTCCACCATTTCGGGCAGGCCGACGAAGTGGTTGCGGCGCAGCAGTTCGTGCTGCGTGGCCACGCCGGTGGCGCAGTTGTTGAGGTGGCAGATGCGCAGGTACTTGCAGCCCAGCGCCACCATCGGCGCGGTGCCGAAGCCGAAGCTCTCCGCGCCCAGGATGGCCGCCTTGATCACGTCCAGGCCGGTCTTCAGGCCGCCGTCGGTCTGCAGCCGCACGCGGTCGCGCAGGCCGTGCTTGAGCAACGTCTGGCGGGTTTCGGACAGGCCCAGCTCCCACGGCGTGCCGGCGTACTTGAGCGAGGTCAGCGGGCTGGCGCCGGTGCCGCCGTCGTGGCCGGACACGGTGATCAGGTCCGCGCCGGCCTTGACCACGCCCGCGGCCACCGTGCCCACGCCGGCATGGCTGACCAGCTTGACCGAGACCAGCGCCTCGGGATTGACCTGCTTCAGATCATGGATCAGCTGGGCCAGGTCCTCGATGGAGTAGATGTCGTGGTGCGGCGGCGGCGAGATCAGGCCGATGCCGGGCTTGGCGAAGCGCAGCCGCGCGATCATCTCGTTGACCTTGTGCCCGGGCAGCTGGCCGCCCTCGCCGGGCTTGGCGCCCTGGGCGATCTTGATCTGCAGCACCTCGGCGTGCACCAGGTAGGCCGGGGTGACGCCGAAGCGGCCCGAGGCGACCTGCTTGATCTTGGACATCTTCTCGGTGCCGTAGCGCACCGGGTCCTCGCCGCCCTCGCCGGAATTGGAGCGCGCGCCGAGGCGGTTCATGGCGATGGCCAGGGCTTCGTGCGCCTCGGGCGAGAGCGCGCCCAGGCTCATGCCGGCCGAGTCGAAGCGCGTGACGATCTGCGCCAGCGGCTCGACCTGCTCCAGCGGTAGGGGCGTTTCCGCCGCGCGCGGGCGCAGCAGGTCGCGCAGTGCCGAGGGCGGGCGCCCGTCGACGTGGTCGGCATAGCGCCGGTAGGCGGCCGGATCGCCGGTGCGCACCGCCTCCTGCAGCGAGGCGATCACGTCCGGGTTGTACATGTGGTACTCGCCGCCGTGCACGTACTTGTACAGGCCGCCGGCGCGCAGGGCCACGCTCTCGTCGCGGGCCTCGGCCGCCAGCTGGCGCTGGTCGCGGTCCAGGTCCGCAAAGCCCGCGCCGCCGATGCGCGCCGGCGTGCCGGGGAAGCACAACGCCACCACTTCGTCCGACAGGCCGATGATCTCGAACAGCTGCGCACCGCGGTAGCCGGCGATGGTGGAGATGCCCATCTTGGACAGGATCTTCAGCAGCCCGGTGCGGATGCCGCGGCGGTAGCGGCGGCCGATCTCGAACGGCTCGGACGGGTCGTGGCGGATGAAGCCGGCGCGGCCCATGTCCAGCAGGGTCTGGTAGGCCAGCCACGGGTACACCGCGGTGGCGCCGAAGCCGATCAGGCAGGCGAACTGGTGCGAATCGCGCGCGGTGGCGGTTTCCACGATCAGGTTGCAGCGGCAGCGCAAGCCGGCCTCGACCAGGTGCGCGTGCACCGCGCCGGTGGCCAGCAGCGCATGCACGGGCACGCTGTCGCCGCGCGGGTAGCGGTCGGTGAGGAACACCAGGGTGGCGCCCTCGCGCACCGCGGCGGCGGCTTCCTCGCACAGGCGGTGCAGGGCCGTCTCCAGGTCCTCGCTGCCCGGCCGGCACAGGTCCAGGGTCACGATGTGGCCGACGAACGGCGGCATCGACAGCAACTGGCGCAGCTTGCGCTGGGAGAGCACCGGCGAGTTGAGCAGGATCTGGCGCGCGTTCTCCGGCGCCAGCTCGAAGAAGTTGCCTTCCGGGCCGATCTGCGTGGTCAGCGACATCACCAGCCGCTCGCGCAACGGGTCGATGGGCGGGTTGGTGACCTGGGCGAAGCCCTGGCGGAAGCGGTCGTACAGCGAGCGCACCTGGCGCGAGAGCGCGGCGATGGGGGTGTCGTCGCCCATCGAGCCGGTGGCTTCCTTCTCGGTCTCGGCCAGCACCTTGAGCACCGACTCGCGCTCCTCGCGGGTCAGGCCGTACAGCTTCTGCATGCGCCGCAGCTCGTCCACCGGCAGCGGCTGCGCGGCCAAGCTGGGGTCGATCAGGTCCGACTCCAGGTATTGGACGCCGGCGCGCAGCCAGTTGCGGAACGGCGCGCGCGCGGCGTTGATCGCATCGATGTCGGCATCGTGCAGCAGGCGGTGCTTGACCAGGTCCACGGCCAGCATCTGGCCCGGTCCCAGGCGGCCCTTGGCCACGATGCGCGAGGCCGGCAGGTCGCGGATGCCGGTCTCCGAGGCCACCAGCAGCACGTCGTCGTCCGACAGCGACCAGCGCGCGGGGCGCAGGCCGTTGCGGTCCAGCGCGCAGGCGGCGTGGCGGCCGTCGCACATCACCAGGCCGGCCGGGCCGTCCCAGGGCTCGGTGTGCAGCGCGTAGTACTCGTAGAAGGCGGCCAGGTCCTCGTCGATGTTCTCGTCGGCCTGCCAGGCCGGCGGCACCAGGATGCGCATGGCCGCCAGCAGGTCGATGCCACCGGCGAGCAGGACTTCCAGGGCGTTGTCCAGGCTTTCCGAGTCCGAACCGTGCTGGCGCACCAGCGGTGCCAGCTCGGAAAAGTCCAGGTGCGGGCTGGACAGGATCGGCGTGCGCGCCAGCATCCAGCGGCGGTTGGCGCGGATGGTGTTGATCTCGCCGTTGTGCGCCAGCACGCGGAACGGCTGCGCCAGGCGCCACTGCGGCGCGGTGTTGGTGGAGAAGCGCTGGTGGAACAGCACGGCACGGGCGCGCAGCGCGGGATGGTTCAGATCCGCGAAGACCTCGCGCAGGCGGCCGGGTGCGGCCATGGCCTTGTAGGCAATGGCGTGCGCTGACAGCGAAGGCAGGTAGCAGCCGTCCTCGTCGAAGGTCTGCTCGGCGCGTCGCCGGGCGCGCAGCAGGGCGCGCTCGAAGGCGTCCGCGTCCATGTCCGCGGGGGCATCGACGAATACCTGGCGGATGCGCGGCATGCTCGCCACCGCCATCGGCCCGCAGGGCTCGGGATCGACCGCCACCTCGCGCCAGCCGGCCACGGACAGTCCCACGGCCTCGATTTCCTGCTCCAGGGTCTGCGCGTGACGCTGGGCGTCCTCGTGCTCGAAGAACACCAGTCCCGCGGCGAATTGCGCGGCCGGCTCGATGCCGTCGGCACGCGCCAACGCACGCAACCAGTCCCGCGCGCCATGGATCAGCACGCCGCAGCCGTCGCCGCTGACGCCGTCGGCATTGACCGCGCCGCGGTGCGAGAGCCGCGCCAGTGCCACGAAGGCATCGTCGACCAGTTGTGCGCTCGTGCGCCCGTCCACATGGACCAGCAAGCCGAACCCGCAAGCATCGTGCTCGAAGTCGGCGTCGTAGAGGGTGCGAACGTGCGTATCGGTCAAGCCTTCTCTCTTGAAAACGGGCGACAGGAAAACCGGCGGCCCGCACCCTGGCGGGCCGTCGCATCCCCTGGAATCGCAGAATGAAACGGAATTCCACTAAAGCACACGCCTGCAACCGGGTCAAAATGACAAATGGACGTATAGAAGGCCCAAATCGCCTATCCACCACGGCCATCGCCGCCTGGCGCGGGGCTTTCGCCGCCTCGGGGCCCCTCAACCATTGGCATAGGCCGGCCGCGTTCGCGTGTGCTAGGTTCATCCGGTTGACCCGCACCCGGACCCCCGACCATGAAGATTCGCCGTCCTTTCGCCCTGTTGTTGGCGCCCCTGCTCCTCGTGCCGCTGCTGGCCTCGGCCGCTCCGAGCGGCAAGACGTCCTCCGATGCCGTGCACAAGCGCATCGACACCATTCTCAAGACCCTGGGCCACACCCGCCGCTTCGGCAGCGTGGCCGTCTCGCCGGACGGATCGATGCTGGCCTGGAGCGTCAGCAACAAGAAGCGCGGCACCGAGGTGCAGCTGGCCCGCGCCGACGGCAGCCACGTCCGCGACGTGGTCCTGCCCGGACAGGACGACAAGCACGGCTGCGCCGCCGGCAACCTCCGTTTCTCGCCGGACGGGCGTGAGCTGGCCATGCTCAGCAACTGCGGCAGCAAGGACGGCAAGCAGCGCAACATCCTGCTGGCCGACGTGCGCGCCAGCCATCCGAAGGCACGCCAGCTGAGCCGCCTGGAAGGCTACGTGCACGACGTCACCTGGGCCCCGGACGGTCGCAAGCTCGGCATCCTGTACGTGATCGGCGACAACCACGCGGTCGGCGCCACCAGTGCGGTCAAGCCGCGCACCGGCGTGATCGGCGAGAACGGCGTCGAGCACCAGCAGTTCGGCACCATCAACGCCCGCAGCGGCGAGCTGAAGATGATCACGCCGAAGAACCTGTTCGTGTACGAATACAGCTGGGCCCCCGGCTCGCAGCGCATCGCCTTCGTCGGCGCGCCGCCGCCGGGACGCAACAACTGGTGGGTCGCCAAGCTGTACACGCAGAAGCTGGACGGCGCGCCGCAGATGCGGCTGGACCCCGGTGCGGTGAAGGGCTCGCTGCATGGGCTGCAGATCGCGCTGCCGCGGTTCTCGCCCGACGGCAAGCAGATCGCGCTGATCGGCGGCCTGATGAGCGACCAGGGCGTGACCGGCGGCGACATCTACGTGCTGCCGTCCACCGGCGGCACCGCGCATGACGTCACCCCGGGCGTGAAGTTCACCCCCGGCTGGCTGACCTGGAGCGGCAAGCGCCAGTTGCTGGTCTCGGCCTTCGCCGGCGGCTACACGCGCGTGCTGAGCCTGCGCCTGCACGGCAGCAAGCCCGCCCGGTCCAAGGCCCTGCTGACGATCAAGTCCTCCACCAGCGACGGCACGGCGATGTCCTCGATCGCCTTCGATGCCAAACACCGCCGCTTCGCCTTCATCCACAGCACCTTCACCCAGCCGCCGGAGATCTACACCGGCCAGCTGTCGGCCGGCCTGCTGGGCCGCCCGACCGGCGTCAAGCAGGCACCGAAGGCGGTGACCGCGGTCAATGCGGTCCTCAAGCCCATCTGGGGCCCGGCGCGCTCGATCACCTGGCACAACGAGGGCTTCCGCGTGCAGGGCTGGCTGCAGCTTCCGGCCCACTACAACCCCAACAAGCACTATCCGATGGTGGTGCTGGTGCACGGCGGCCCGGCCTACGCGGTGCGCGCGTCCTGGGGCGGTGGCTTCTCCAATGCGCTGTCGGCGATGGGCTATTTCGTGCTGCAGCCGAATCCGCGCGGCAGCTTCGGCCAGGGCGAGAAGTTCACCCAGGCCAACCGCCGCGACTTCGGCTACGGCGACCTGCGCGACATCCTGGCCGGCGTCGACGCGGTCGAGAAGCAGTTCCCGATCGACGACAAGCGCCTGGGCCTGACCGGCTGGAGCTACGGCGGCTTCATGTCGATGTTCGCGCCGACCCAGACCCACCGCTTCGCCGCGGCCGTGGCCGGGGCCGGCCTGTCCAACTGGCAGAGCTACTACGGCGAGAACTCCATCGACCAGTGGATGATCCCGTTCTTCGGCGCCTCGGTGTACGACGACCCGGCGGTGTACGCCAAGAGCTCGGCGATCAACTTCATCAAGAACAACACCACCCCGACCCTGGTGCTGGTGGGCCAGTACGACGGCGAGACGCCGGCGCCGCAGTCGTTCGAGTTCTGGCACGCGCTCAAGACCATGGGCGTGCCGACCCGGCTGGTGGTCTACCCCGGCGAGGGCCACGGCTTCCGCAATCCCAAGCACCGCCGCGACGTGCTGGTGCGGATGCTCGACTGGTTCCACCGCTACCTGGGTAGCGACGCCGCCCACTGAGTCGTGACACGGCGGGCCCCGCGATCGCGCGGGGCTCGCCTCGAGCGCACGATCGCGGCATGATGCGGTCATGAGCGCCGTTCCCGGTTCCGCCCTGAAGGCCGTCGACACCTCCACGCCCTGCCCGTGCGGCGACCCGCGCGGCTACGCCGCGTGCTGCAGCCCGCTGCACCAGGGCCAGCCGGCGCCCGATGCCGAGGCCCTGATGCGCTCGCGCTACAGTGCCTACGTGCTGCGCGACGAGGTCTACCTGCTGGCCAGCTGGCACCCGGATACGCGCCCGGCCTCGCTGCGCCTGGGCGTGCAGCAGCCGGCACCGACCTGGCTGGGCCTGGCCATCAAGGCCCACGAGATACAGGACGAGGACCACGCCGTGGTCGAGTTCGTGGCCCGCTACCGCACCGGCGGCGGCCGCGCCCAGCGCCTGCACGAGCGCAGCCGGTTCGTGCGCGAGGACGGGCGCTGGTTCTACGTGGACGGGGACATCCTCGGCGGCTGAGCGCCGGGAATGGGGAATGGGGAATGGGGAATTCGCCGTGAGGTGATGTACGGCAACGATTCCCGATTCCCCACTCCCGATTCCCGCTAGGCGCCCATCGGGTGCCTAGCTGCGCGCCACCCGCAGGGCCACGGCCTCGGTCCAGCGCCGCGCCACCACCGGCGACGTCATGCAGGCGGCCTCGTCGGTGACCGTGGTCACCGCGCGCTCGAGCAGGCGGATGTCGGCCTCGTGCTGGCGCGCCACGTGCGGGTCCTCGAAGAAGATCACGCGCTGGCAGCGGTGGTCGAGGATGCGGTCGGCGATCTGCGCGTCGCCGCCCATCGGGCCGCTCTCGTAGGCCGTCACCCATGTCTTGTCCCGCGGCCAGCCGCGCGACCAGGCCAGCTCGTTCAGGCCCTGGCCGGTGGTGCCGGTGGCCACGCGCTCGGCGAAGCGCGAGAGCAGGTCGAAGTGCTCGCCGGCAAAGTCGAACATGTCCTGCTTGAGCGCATCGTGCGCGATCAGCGCCGCGGTCTGCTGCTCCAGCGCGAACAGGCGGTTGGCCGCCGGCGACGGCGCCAGCCCGGCATGCATGCGCTGGCACTCGATGAAGTCGATGGCCCCGGCCACGGTGGACACGAACGGCTTGTGGTGGATCACGCACTGGCGCTTGAGCGCGGCCGCTTCCGGGTAGTCCGAGGACGGATCGACCGGATCGACCAGGTAGATGGCCCCGTCCAGGGTGCGGCCCTGGCCCATGCCGACCACCTCGGCCACCAGCTTCATCAGCCCGCCGTGGCGCCCGTAGGGATAGCGCTTCATGGCCGGATAGCCCTGCATCATGCCCTCGCCGAGGATGGCATCGTAGGTGCGCCCGACCACGTGCAGGCCCAGCCCCAGCTCGCGGATGCCGGTCTCGCACACCCGCAGCCAGCGCAGCAGCGCGGCGTCGCGATTGGCGTGGTGCAGCTGGTTGGCGGCAAGACCGATGTGCATGCGGGATATGTCCTGGGAGCATGAAGACGAGCGATCATGGTAATGCGAAACCCGCCGCGGCGACGGCCCGTTCCGCGCCACGCATATGGCTTGTTCGCATGGCAGCTATGCTGCGCCCATGACATGGCGTTTGCGTTTCATCGTGACGGGACTGCTCGCATGCCTCGCGTGTCGAAGCCCCCTTGCCGCGCCGGTGAAGCCCCCGCCCTTCGCGCACGGCGCCGACATCAGCTGGGTCGACCGGCTCGAGGCTCACGGCGTGGTCTATCGCGACCGCGATGGTCGATCCGCCGATCCGCTGGACCTGCTCGAGTCGCGCGGCATCGACGCCGTGCGGCTGCGGGTGTGGGTGCACCCGGCCGGGCGCTGGAGCACGCCACGCGACCTGCTGCGCGAGGCCGAGCGCGCGAAGGCCCATCACATGCGCATCCTGGTCGACTTCCACTACAGCGACCGCTGGGCCGATCCCGGCCAGCAGCACACGCCCGCGGCCTGGGCCGGGGACGACTTCCCCGCCCTGGTCGCGGACCTGGGCCGCTTCACCACCCGCACGTTGCGACTGCTCAAGCGCCACGGCATCGACGTGGCCTGGGTGCAGGTGGGCAACGAGATCAACGCGGGCCTGCTGTGGCCGCAGGGCCGCACGCCGCATTTCCACCGCATCGCCGCGCTGCTGAACCGCGGCTACGCGGCGGTGAAGCGCGTCTATCCCCGTGCCGTGGTGGTGCTGCACCTGGCCAACGGCCAGGACCGCGGCGGCCTGCGCTGGTTCCTCGACCATGCCCGCGCGGCCGGCGCGCGCTGGGACGCCGTGGGCCTGTCGCTGTATCCGTCACGCGCGAACTGGCGCGCCTGGAACCGGGCGATCGCCGCCAACATGCGCGACCTCGTCGACCGCTACGATTGCGCGGTAATGGTCAGCGAAGTCGGCATGCCCTGGGACCGGGCCGACACCGCCGACCGCATGCTGCATGACCTGCTGCGGCGCACGCGCGCGATCGGTCCGCGCGCGCTGGGGGTGTTCTACTGGGAACCGGAAGCCCCGCCGGGCTGGAACGGCTACGACAAGGGCGCGCTGGACCGTTCGGGACGGTTCACCCGGGCCATGGACGCCTTCCGCGCACCAGGAACGGATCCGCGCGGGAAGGATTCTCAGCCAAAGAACCAGTAGCACACCGCGATCGAGGCCAGCACGCCGGCCAGGTCGGCGACCAGGGCGCAGCCCACGGCATGCCGTGCGCGGCGGATGCCCACCGCACCGAAGTACACCGCCAGCACGTAGAACGTGGTCTCGGTGCTGCCCTGCATGGTCGCCGCCAGCAGTGCCGGGAAGCTGTCCACGCCCGAATGCTTCATGGTCTCGATCATCATCGCGCGCGCGGCGCTGCCCGACAGCGGCTTGACCAGCGCCGTGGGCAGGGCGTCGACGAAGCGCGTGTCCAGCCCGCCCGCGTGCACCAGCCAGCGCACCCCGCCAAGCACGAAGTCCAGCGCACCCGAGGCGCGCAGCACGCCGACCGCGCACAGCATCGCCACCAGGTAGGGCAGCAGGCTCTTGGCTACGTCGAAGCCGTCCTTCGCGCCCTCGATGAAGGTCTCGTACAGCGGCACCTTGCGCCAGGCGCCCACCGCCAGGAAGGCCATCAGGATGGCGAACAGCACCAGGTTGCCCAGCAGCGCGGACAGCGAGGCCAGCGCCGCGGCCGAGAGCGTGAACAGGATCGCCATGAAGCCGCCCAGGAGCAGCGCGCCGCCGCCCAGCCAGGCCAGCACCACCGGGTCCCACAGGCGGATGCGCTGCACCAGCGACACCGACAGCAGCCCGGCCAGCGACGAGGCGCTGGTGGCCAGCAGGATCGGCAAAAACACCAGGGTCGGGTCGTGCGCACCCTGCTGCATGCGGTAGACGAAGATGGTCACCGGCAGCAGGGTCAGCGAGGAGGCGTTCATCACCAGGAACAGGATCTGCGCGTTGCTGGCGGTGTCCTGGCTCGGGTTGAGCGTCTGCAGCTCGCGCATCGCGCGCAGGCCGATCGGCGTGGCGGCGTTGTCCAGGCCCAGCACGTTGGCGGCGAAGTTCAGGCAGATCAGGCCGATCGCCGGGTGCCCGGCCGGCACCTCCGGCATCAGGCGCCTAAACAGCGGCCCCAGCACGCGCGCCAGCGCGTCGACCAGGCCGGCGCGTTCGGCGATCTTCAGGAACCCCAGCCACAAGGCCAGCGTGCCGAACAGCAGCAGCATGATCTGCACCGACAGCTTGGCCATGTGGAACAGGCTGTCGACCATGGCCGCCCACACGTGGGCGTCGCCGCCGATCAGCCAGCTGGCCAGGCCGGCAACGGCCGCGACCAGGAAGAAGCCGAACCACAGGCGGTTCAGCATGGGATGGCCATCGATGGTTCGGGGCGCGCGCGGGTCATGCACGCATTGTGGTCAAGCCCGGCGCCTCGCGCCAGCCGGTCAGCTGCCCGTCGGGAAACGGCCCGCGGCCCGCAGCGCCTCGACCTCGCTGTCGCTGAAGATGCGCGAGCGGATATGGAAGCGCTGCCCGCTGCCGTTCTCCAGCGAGAACATGCCGCCCTGGCCGGGCACCACGTCCAGGGTCAGCTGGGTGTGCTTCCAGTATTCGAACTGCGACGGGCTCATGTAGAACGGCGCCCCGGCGACCTCGCCCAGCAGGACGTCGCGGTCGCCGACCATGAATTCGCCCTGCGGGTAGCACATCGGCGAGGACCCGTCGCAGCAGCCGCCGGACTGGTGGAACAGCACCGGGCCGTGCTCGCTGCGCAGGCGCTCGATCAGCGCGACGGCCGCCTCGGTCGCACGCACCTGTTCGGGATGGGATCCGGACATGGCACCTCCGGTGGATGGGGCCGGCCGCGCGCGACCGGCCCCGTGCGTGGATGGATCAGAAGAAGCCGAGCTTGTCCGGCGAGTAGCTGACCAGCATGTTCTTGGTCTGCTGGTAGTGCTCGAGCATCATGCGGTGGTTCTCGCGCCCGATGCCGGACTGCTTGTAGCCGCCGAACGCCGCGTGCGCCGGGTAGGCGTGGTAGCAGTTGGTCCACACGCGCCCGGCCTGCACGCCGCGGCCGAAGCGGTAGCAGCGGTTGATGTCGCGGCTCCACACGCCGGCGCCCAGGCCGTACAGGGTGTCGTTGGCGATGGCCATGGCCTCGGCCTCGTCCTTGAAGGTGGTCACCGAGACCACCGGGCCGAAGATCTCCTCCTGGAAGATGCGCATCTTGTTGTGGCCGCGGAACACGGTCGGCTGGACGTAGAAGCCGTCCTTCAGTTCACCGCCCAGCTCGGCGCGTGCGCCGCCGGCCAGCACCTCGGCGCCTTCCTGCTTGCCGATGTCCAGGTAGGACAGGATCTTCTCCATCTGCTCGGAGGAGGCCTGCGCGCCGATCATGGTTTCCGGGTCCAGCGGGTTGCCCTGCTTGATCGCCTTCACGCGCTCGATGGCGCGCTCCATGAACTTCTCGTAGATCGACTCGTGCACCAGCGCGCGGCTGGGACAGGTGCAGACCTCGCCCTGGTTCAACGCGAACAGCACGAAGCCCTCGATGGCCTTGTCGAAGAAGGCATCGTCCTCGCGCGCGACATCGTCGAAGAAGATGTTCGGCGACTTGCCACCCAGCTCCAGCGTCACCGGGATCAGATTCTGGCTGGCGTACTGGCTGATCAGGCGGCCGGTGGTGGTCTCGCCGGTGAAGGCGATCTTGGCGATGCGATCGCTGGAGGCCAGCGGCTTGCCCGCCTCCAGTCCGAAGCCGTTGACGATGTTGAGCACGCCGGCCGGCAGCAGGTCGCCGATCAGCTCGGCCCACACCAGGATGCCCGCGGGCGTCTGCTCGGCCGGCTTGAGCACCACGCAGTTGCCGGCGGCCAGTGCCGGGGCCAGCTTCCAGGTGGCCATCAGCAGCGGGAAGTTCCACGGGATGATCTGGCCGACCACGCCCAGCGGTTCGTGGAAATGGTAGGCCACGGTGTCGTGGTCGATCTCGCTGATGCCGCCTTCCTGGGCGCGGATGGCGCCGGCGAAATAGCGGAAGTGATCGATGGCCAGCGGCAGGTCCGCATTCAGGGTCTCGCGGATCGGCTTGCCGTTGTCCCAGGTCTCGGCGTGCGCCAGCATCTCCAGGTTGGCTTCCATGCGGTCGGCGATCTTGTTGAGGATCACCGCGCGTTCGGCGACCGAGGACTTGCCCCAGGCGTCCCTGGCCTTGTGCGCGGCATCCAGCGCGGCCTCGATGTCGTCCTTGTCCGAGCGCGCGATCTCGCAGAACGGCTTGCCGGTGATCGGCGTGATGTTCTCGAAGTAGCGGCCGGCCTTCGGCTTGACCCACTGGCCGCCGATGAAGTTGTCGTAGCGCTGCTTGAAGGGCACCTGCACGGGCAGGTGATGCTGTTCCAGCTTGGTCATGGGTGTCTCCTCCCGGTGGATGGTTCTGGTCTGGGTGTCCCGTGGATCACGCATGAGCCGTGCCAGCCATCCCGCCGGCGACCGAGCCGGTCGCGTCGTCCCGAAAAAAGCGCTGTATTTCAGATGGCTGCGATCCATCCGCCATTTGGCCAGCGCAATCGGAGGCGGCAAATGCTTGCGCCGGGCGGCGTTTTTATGGTGTGTAGGGGGACAACCTGCTGAGACACTGTCGCAAACTGCGACAGTCGGGAGCCCGCCATGCGACGCACCCCATCCACCGACGCCGTGCGTTCGGCCCGGCGCCGCTTCTTCGAGGCCGGCCTGCCGCCGCGCGGCCTGGTCTCGGACACCATTGCGCAGTCCTGGAACCGTTGCCGCGACCTGGGCCTGGCCGCCGATGCACGGATGGACGCCAGCCCGCTCGAGAAGGCCGCCATCCGGGCCCTCAAGGAACGCTACGAGGATCTGTGCCGGCTGTGCCGTCCGGAAATGGAGGCCCTGTACACCGACGCACGGGCCACCGACAGCGTGGTCATCCTGACCGCGCCGGACGGCCTGATCCTGGACGCCATGGGCAGCCCCGACTTCCTGGACAAGGCCGCGCGCGTGGCGCTGCGCCCGGGCGTGACCTGGAGCGAAGCCCACACCGGCACCAATGCCATCGGCACCGCGCTGCACGAAAAACGACCGGTCGAGGTGCGCGGCGCCGAACACTACTTCGGCGCGCACCGCGTGCTCAGTTGCTCGGCCTCGCCGATCCTCGACGGACGCGGTCGCACCGTCGGCCTGCTGGACCTGTCCGGCGAGGCCCGCGTGCACCACGTGCACGCCCTGGGCATGGTCCGCTTCGCGGTGGACCAGATCGAGCGTCGCATGCTCGAGCGCGAGCTGGTCGGTCGCGAGGTCCTGCGCCTGCATCCGGACGCAGCCCTGCTCGGTTCGCATCGCGAGGGGGTTCTGGTGTTCGAGGACCACCAGCTGGTGGCCGCCAACCGCTATGCCCTGCACATGCTCGGGCTGGACTGGAGCGAGATCGGCCAGCGCCGCTACAGCGACCTGTTCGCCAGTGCACGCCCGGACATCCACGGCGTGCACGCGTTGCGCGGTCCCGGCGACACCGCCTTCCAGGCCCGGCGTGAGGTGGTCCAGGCGCGCCTGTCGCGCCAGCCCGCGCGCCGACCCGATCACGCGTCTCCGCCGTCCCGCATCGAACCGGTCTTCGACGCGACCATGAATTCCAGCCTGGATCGCCACGCGCGCCTGCTCGACGCCGACATCCCGGTGCTGGTGCAGGGCGAGACCGGCACCGGCAAGGAAGTCGTCGCGCGCGAGCTGCACCGCCGCAGCCGGCGCTCCGACGCACCCTTCGTGGCGGTCAACTGTGCCGCGCTGCCGGAGAACCTGATCGAGTCGGAATTGTTCGGCTACCGCCCCGGCGCCTTCACCGGTGCCCGGCGCGAAGGGGCCACGGGTCTGCTGCGCGCCGCTGACGGCGGGGTGCTGTTCCTGGACGAGATCGGCGACATGCCCGCAGCGCTGCAGACGCGCCTGCTGCGCGTGCTGCAGGAACGCGAGGTCACGCCCCTGGGTGGCGGTCGCGCCACGCCGGTGGATTTCGCGGTCCTTGCCGCCAGCCACCGCGACATCCAGGCCGATGTCGCCAGCGGTCGGTTCCGTGCCGACCTGTACTACCGCATCGCGCAGGCCACGCTGCCCCTGTCGCCGCTGCGCGCGCTGGACGACCCCGGCACGCTCATCGACATCCTGTGGCAACGCCTGGGAGCGGACGCGGCGCGCATGCGCCTGCATCCGTCCGCGCGCGCACAGCTGGCCGGGCAGCCCTGGCCGGGCAACATGCGCCAGCTGATCGGCGTACTGCGCACGCTGCTGGCCCTGGGCGCACCGGGCGAGACCATCGGACCGGACGACCTTCCGGACCACCTGCGCACGACCCGGACCGGGTCCACTGAATCCTCGACCGAGGCCGACCTGCCGCCCATCCAGCGCCTGCAGCTGGAGGCCATGCGCGAGGCGCTGGACGCCTGCGGCGGCAATGTGTCGGCGGCCGCGCGGCGCCTGGGTATCAGCCGCAGCACCCTGTACCGCAAGCTCGGCGGCCATCCCCGGCGCGACTGATCAGGTGGACGACCCCGGCGCCATCCCGGTCTCGCCCTCGAAGGCACCGTCCGGCCCGAAGCGGCGCTCGATCACGCGCACGCCGCCGTCGTGGTCCACCGTCACCAGGGTACTGGCGCGCGTGCCGTAGTCGTGCCCGCGGATGAAGGCGGCGGACAGGTGGCGCTCCAGCTCGATGCCGATGCCGGTGTCGGGCAGCGTCTCGTCCGGCCACGTGCCGGGATCGGCCAGCGCGGACCACAGCGGATCGAGCGCTGACGCGTCGTGCTCGATCCAGTCCTGCAGCGCGCGCATCAGTGCCCGGGTCTTGGGCCAGGGGGTGTCGTAGTCGGCATTGGAAAGGCCGTGCACGCCCGGCGTGATCTCGCGCATCTGCGGCCGCGGCCGGTTGCCCAGGTAGCACGCCTGCGTCGCATCGAAACACAACAGGTTGAAGGGGCGGTAGTCCGCCGCTTCCTCTTCCAGGGACCGCCCCCAGTCACGACAGCCCCGGCCGCTTTGCAGATAGTCACGCACCAGCAGCCCGCGCGAGCAACCTTCGTGACCCAGGCGCGGATCACGCACGTTGGTCACCACGCCGACCCGTCCGTCCGCGCACGCACCCAGCCAGGTGCCGCCGGCCTCGAGGTCGCGGCCCGCAACCATGCCCGGCACCTCGTCCCACGCCGCCAGCGGTGCGGTTGGCCGTGCGTGGAACTCGTCGCGGTTGGCGGCCAGCACCAGGCGCCAGCGCGGGTGGGCGTTCCAGGCGAAGGCAATCAGGCACATGCAACGGCTCCATGCTTTCGGGCTTCCCATTGTCGATCAACGACCCCGCACTGACCAGTTGCGACGCATCGCCCCGCACACGCCGACAGGGCATAATCGGGCACGCATGTCCGCTGCCTCCCGTCCCCCGCGTTCCGGCCTCCTGCCGACCCTGTTCCTGCTGCTTGCCCTCGCGGCAGCGGCCGGCCCATGCGCGGCACGCGGCAGCGCAAAGAACCCCAAGCAAGCCGCGGCCCAGGCCCGGCTCGAGGCGGTCAAGAAGCAGATCGCCGAACTGACCCGCAAGCAGCGCGACGCCTCCACCCGCCGCGACGCGCTCAGTGCCGCGCTGGCGAAGCAGGCCAGGGCCCTGGATGCTGCCGCGCGCGCAGTGCGCGAGAGCGATCGCGCCATCGCCGCCAAGCGTGACCAGCTGGCGCAGCTGGACGCCAGGCGCAAACCGATCCGCGCGCGGCTGGACCGCCAGCGCCAGGCCCTGGCCGAACTGCTGCGCGCAGCCTACGCGCTGGGCCGCGGCACCGACCTGCGCTTGCTTCTGGGCGACGACGACGTCGCGCGCATCGGCCGCGCGCTGGCCTACTCGCGCTATTTCCAGCGCGACCGCATCCACCGCATTCGCGACCTGATGCAGGACCTGACCCGCCTGCAGACGCTGCAAGAGCAGATCGCCGCACAGAAGAACGCGCTGGAGAGCGAACGCTCACAGCGAAAGTCGCGCCTGAAGGAACTGGACCTCGCGCGCAGCCACCAGCGCGCCCTGCTGGCAAAGGTGAAGGACACGCTGGACGCGCAGGGCCGGCAGCTCAAGCAGCTCGAGCGCAACCGCCGCAATCTCGACCGGCTGGTCGAACGCCTGGGCAACGTATTCGCCGACATCCCCGGCAAGCTGCCCGACGACACCCCGTTCGCGCGCCGCAAGGGTCACCTGCCCTGGCCGGTACACGGCCGGATGCGCAGCAGCGGCAACGGCGTGACCATCGACGCCCGGCGCGGCAGCACAGTGCACGCCGTGGCCCACGGCCGCGTCGCCTTCGCCAACTGGCTGCGCGGCTACGGCATGCTGATCATCGTCGACCACGGAAACGGCTGGATGAGCCTGTACGGCGACAACGAATCGCTTCGGCGCGAGGTCGGCGACTGGGTCAACGCCGGCGATCCGCTGGGCACCGCCGGCATCGAGGCCGGGGGCCACGAGGGCGTGTTCTTCGGTCTGCGGCACCATGGAAGGCCGGTCCATCCGCGCCCCTGGCTGTCACGGCGGCGCTGACCGAAAACGAATCGGTCAGGACTCGTCCGATGCGTCGGCGTCTTGCTCGTCTTCCTCGCCTTCGCGCTTGCGCAGCAGTATCGCGGCGGCCAGGATGCCGCCCTCGTAGAGCAGGTACATCGGAATGCCCAGCATCAGCTGGGACATGATGTCGGGCGGCGTCAGCACGGCCGCCAGCGCGAAGCACACCACCACCACGTACGGACGCGAGGAGCGCAGCTTTTCCACTGGAAGGATGCCAATCGCAGCCAGGATCACCACCGCCACCGGCACCTCGAAGCACACGCCGAAGGCAAAGAACAGCGTCAGCACGAAGCTCAGGTAGTGGTTGATGTCGGTCATCATCTCCACCCCCGCCGGCGTGACCGCCGTCAGGAAGCGGAAGGCCGCCGGCATCACCAGGAAATAGGCGAACGCGCAGCCGATGTAGAACAGCAACACGGCCGACACCAGCAAGGGGCGCGCCAGGCGCTTCTCGTGGCGGTACAGGCCCGGGCTGACGAAGGCCCACAGCTGATAGATCACCACCGGCATGGCCGCCATCAGCGCCATCACCGCAGTCATCTTGATGGGCGTGAAGAAAGGGCTGGAGACCTCGGTGGCGATCAGGTGGCCGCCTTGCGGGAGATGCCGCACCAGCGGCTCGGCCAGTTCGCTGTAAAGCCATTCGCGGAACGGGAACAGCGCGACGAAAGCCACCAGCACGGCGACGATGCTGCGCAGCAGGCGCGAGCGCAGCTCGATCAGGTGCGAGATCAGGCCCTGCTCCTCTGGCGTGGTTTCCGCTTCAGTGCTCATCGGCTTGGCTCCCCGCGGCGTTCCCGGCCTTTCCCTTTGCGGTGCCGGAGGAATCCTGGCCCGATTTCACATCGTCCGGGGAGTCCGGACGGTGACCGACAGGCTCTTCCGGTGTCGCGTGTTCCTCGAACAGGTCGCGGTCGAAGATGTCCTCGTCCGGATCCTTGCCGGCAGACTCGCCGGAAGTCTCGCCGGATGATCGATCATCCGCTGCCTGCTCGCCGGCACGGCGCACGCTGTCGACGCTCTCGCGCACCCGGTCGCCGACGTCCTGGCCCGCCTGGCGCACGTCCTGGCCCGCCTGGCGCATGTAGTCCTGGGCTTCCTTGAGCTTGCGCTTCATTTCCTCGGCCTCGATCTCCCGCTCGACCTCGGCGCGCACGCTGTCCCAGCCGTCGCGCATGCGGCGCAACAGCGTACCCAGGGTGCGCGCGGCCTTGGGCAGTTTCTCGGGACCGAGCACCACCAGGGCCACCACTGCAATCAGCAGCAGTTCGCCGAAACCGATATCGAACATGGGGGCCGTTCGCTCCGGTCAGTGACCGGACGAGTCCTGCGAGGATTTCTCGCTCTCGCGCTTGGCATCCGGGGACGGCTCGGGCTCGTCCGCCTTGAGCTTCTCGGACGACCTGGATTTGTCGGTATCTTCCTTGTCGTCGTCGCCGCTCATGCCTTTCTTGAAATCACGAATGGCCTTGCCGAGATCGGAACCGAGGTTGCCGATTTTCTTGCTGCCGAACAGAAGCAGGATGATCACGACGATCAGCAGGAGTTGGAGGGGACCTACGCTCACGGAATTTCCTCATCAAGGTATACGTTGGGCCCTGCGCACCGCCCGGGGACGATGCGCCGGTCACGCGGGATACGCCCGCCTACTGGGCAGTGTACTCCTCCAGGCGGTCGCGGAAATCTACCACTGGTCCGGGTACATTGCTGACTCCGCCCTCGAAAATTCGCCGCGGCGTGATGCCGCGACCGTATACGGCCGCATCGGCGTCATAGTCGATGCGCAGCACCGACCCATCCAGGGCCACGCCGGCGAACAGGCCGCGCGAACGCGAATACGAATACACCTCGGCCTTGAACTGGGCATCGGTCGAGGCATGCGCATTGCGCCCCACCGGCCCGGCCGCTGCCGCGGCGTCCACGCCCAGGGTGAACTTGCCGTCCACCAGCGAATCGACGCCCTTCTCGGTGCGAAACACCAGCACCACGTCGGTGGACGAGACCCCGGCCTGGAAACCGACGCTGCCGCCGGTCAGGCTGACGAAGACCGGATTGGACCAGGTCCCGTCCGCACTGCGGATCGACACCAGGCCGCGGCCGTGTCGGCCACCGAAGATCAGCCCGGCCTTGATCACGTTGGGCACCACCACGATGGCCTTGGCGTTGCGCAACAGGTCGTGCGGAATCGCATGATCGGGAGCCTGCTGGATCTGCGCCAGCACCGTGACCGCCTTGGCGGCGCGCTGGAGCGCGTTGCTGCGCGTGTCGGCATGGGCCCTGCCCAACGGCAACAGGCTGCACACCGCTACCAGCACCCAACCCTGTATCGCCTGCTTGACCATCGAAATCCTCCAAATTCCATGCTTGGCGGCCGCGCGGCGCTGGCCGCTGCGGGACATCCGCGGGAACGCTTGTGGCAGACTGCATCGGTTGTCGCCAGGATGCCGATCCGATGCATTCAACACCGAACTATACCGGCCTGGCCGGCTACCACCACGACAGCGTACCGGCGACAGGTGTACTGCTGGTAAATCTCGGTACCCCCGAGGCGCCCACCGCCGGCGCGGTCCGCCCGTACCTGGCCCAGTTCCTGTCCGACCCTCGGGTGATCGAATACCCCCGTTGGCTGTGGCAGCTGATCCTGCACGGGGTGATCCTGCGCATCCGGCCGCGACGCTCGGCCGAGGCCTACGCCAAGATCTGGACCGACCAGGGCTCGCCGCTGCGGGTGCTCAGCGAAGCGCTGGCCGCGGGCATGCAGTCCGAACTGACGCGTCGTTGCCGCGGTCCGGTACGGGTGGCCCTGGCCATGCGCTACGGCCGCCCCGACGTGGCCTCGGTGATCGCCCAGCTGCAGCGCGAAGGCGTGCGGCGCCTTCTGGTACTGCCGCTGTACCCGCAATATTCGGCCACCTCGACCGGTTCGGTGATCGACGCCGTGGCCGACGCGCTCAAGGGCCTGCGCTGGCCGCCCGAACTGCGCATCGTCAACGACTACCACGCCGCCCCCGGCTATCTCGACGCGCTGGCCGCCAGCGTGCGCGCCCACTGGGAAAAGCACGGCCGCGGCGACCGGCTGCTGCTGTCCTTCCACGGCATCCCGGAACGCTACCGCGATGCCGGCGATCCTTACTACTGCCAGTGCCAGGCCGGCGCGCGGCTGCTGCGCGAACGCCTGCAGCTGGACGAGGACGAGCTGGTGGTCAGTTTCCAGTCGCGCGTGGGCCGCGAACGCTGGCTGCACCCGTATACCGACGCCACCGTGCGCGAGCTCGGCGCCGCCGGCGTGCGCACGCTGGACGTGCTGTGCCCCGGTTTCGCCGTGGACTGCCTGGAGACGCTGGAGGAAGTGGCCATGCAGAACCGCGACTTCTTTCTCGCCGCCGGCGGCCGGGAGTTGCGCTACATCCCCGCGCTGAACGACCGCCCGGTGCACGTGGCCGCCCTGACCGACGTGGTGCTCCACCACCTGCAGGGCTGGCCCGAGGTTTCGCCCGACTACGATGCCGCCCGCGTGTCCCGCGAGCTGGCCGCCGCCCGGGAACGCGCCGACGCCCTGCGCAACGCATGAACGAGGTTTCACTCGACGCGGCCGGCCTTGCGCTGAAGGCCTGCATCCACGGCCCGGACACGGCACCGCCGCTCCTGGCCCTGCACGGCTGGCTGGACAACGCCGCCAGCTTCGCGCCGCTGGCACCGCATCTGGAGCGGCATCGCCTGATCGCCCTGGACCTGCCCGGGCACGGCCGTTCGGCGCACCTGCCGCCCGGGCCGTTCGTGCACTACGGCCTGGCCGACTACGTCGCCGCCGTGCTGGCCGCGGCCGATGCGCTGCAGCTGCCACAGTTCGACCTGATCGGCCATTCGCTCGGTGCCGGCATTGCCAGCCTGCTGGCGGCCGCCGCGCCGGACCGCGTGCGCCGGCTGTTCCTGATCGAAGGCCTGGGGCCGCTGGCCGACGATCCGCAACGCACCCTGGAACGCTTTCGCGACGCCTGCGGTCGAC
The DNA here is from genome assembly GCA_963817755.1 of uncultured Gammaproteobacteria bacterium. Taxonomy (GTDB): domain Bacteria; phylum Pseudomonadota; class Gammaproteobacteria; order Xanthomonadales; family Rhodanobacteraceae; genus Oleiagrimonas. The sequence goes on along the minus strand of CAWFPB010000002.1, from coordinate 159,823 downwards.
GCGCGCGGCGTCGGCCGCGTCGGCTGCGTGCCTTCGCGTCCATCGACGAAGCCGTGGCTGCGCGTATGGCCGCCGGCGGACTGACCACGGAACAGGCGCAGCCCATCGTCGAGCGCGGCCTGGACCGCGACGGCGAATCATGGCGCTGGTCCACCGATCCACGCCTGACCTGGCCCACGCCGGTGCGCCTGGCCGAATCGCAGATCCGTGCCCTGCTCGCCGGCATCACCGCGCCGACAGCGCTGCTGCTGGCACGTCCGTCCACGCCCTACCTTCCCGAGGACATGCTGCGCGAACGCGCGTCCCACATGGCCGACATCCGCATCCAGTTCATGGACGGCAACCATCATCTGCACATGCAGCATGCCGGGTCCGTCGCGAAGCTTGTGCGCTCGCACATGGACGATACCGGCGCCGCTCACGGCTGATCGATCCGCTTTTCGCGCTTGCGAACCCCGTTGGCCTAGAGCTTGAAGGTCGACAGCAGGATACTGGTCTCGGTCGTGGCGATGCCGTCGGTCAGGCGGATGGCATTGAGCACCTTGTCGAACGCCTCCAGGGATTCGGCTCGCAACTCGGCGATCAGGTCCCAGCGGCCGTTGGTGCTGTGCAGGGTGACCACGTTGGGATAACCGGTCAGCTTGCGTCGCACTGCATCGGCGCCGTTGCCCTCGACCTCGATGCTCATGATGGCGCGGATCCGGTGGACTTCGGCGCCGGGACGCAGCTTCACCGTGAAGCCGGTGATCACGCCACTGTTCTCCAGGCGCGCCATGCGGTTCTGCACCGTGGCGCGGGCCACGCGCAGTTTCTTCGCCAGTGCCACGACCGGCGTGCGCGCATTCTCGCGCAGCAGGGCAATCAGCTCGCGATCGGTATCATCCAGCCGGATGCCTGACATATTGCTACCTTTACGTAATCATTTTGATCATTTAAGCATACTTTCTGAACATTCCTTGGCGTTCCGCCTAGTCGGGCGCACACCGGAAAATGCAGGACAACCACGGCTGCGGCCGTTCCCGACCTGCGAACCGAAGGAGTGTTGCCATGACCCGTTTTGTCGATGTCCAGACCATGTCCCAACTGGTGCAATCGATGGGCGCAGAGCGCTTCATCGGTGCCCTGGCCGACACCATCCGTGACGATTTCCTGCGTTGGGAGGATTTTGACAAGTCGGCACGCCTGGCCTGCCATTCCGATGTCGGCGTGATCGAGCTGATGCCGGTGGCGGATGACCGGACCTTCACCTTCAAGTACGTCAACGGCCACCCCTCCAATCCGGCCCGCGGCATGCAGACGGTCATGGCATTCGGCGTTCTGGCCGATGTGGAAACGGGCTATCCGCTGCTGCTGTCGGAGCTGACCCTGACCACGGCGCTGCGTACCTGCGCCACTTCGCTGATGGCGGCTCGGGCGCTGGCCCGACCCGATGCCCGGCGCATGGCGTTGATCGGCAACGGCGCGCAGAGCGAATTCCAGGCGCTGGCCTTTCATGCGCACCTGGGCATCGAGGAAATCGCCGTCTACGACGTCGATCCCCGGGCCACGGCGAAGCTGGTACGCAACCTGTCGGCCTACCCGGAACTGCGCGTGCGCAAGGCCGAATCGGCAACCGATGCGGTGCGCGGCGCCGACATCGTCACCACGGTCACGGCGGACAAGGCCCTGGCCACCATCCTCACGCCCGACATGATCGAGCCGGGCATGCACATCAACGCCGTGGGCGGCGACTGCCCGGGCAAGACCGAACTGCACGCCGACATCCTGCGCAACGCACGCGTGTTCGTCGAGTTCGCGCCGCAGACCCGCATCGAGGGCGATATCCAGCAGATGCCCGAGGACTTCCCGGTGGTCGATCTCTGGCGCGTGCTCGCCGGGAACGAGGCCGGGCGCCAGCAACGCGACCAGGTGACGGTGTTCGATTCGGTCGGGTTCGCGCTGGAGGACTTTTCCGCCCTGCGTTTCGTGCTGTCCGAGTGCGAGCGCCGCGGACTGGGCGAAACCATCGAGCTTGTGCCGTCCAGCGAAGACCCGAAGGACCTGTTCCGATTCACTCGCGCGGAGCATCAACGCAAGGACCTGCGTGGGGCCGCCTGAGCGCAGCCCCCCGGGATCGCGCCGCACGCGACCCGCTTTGCATTCCGTCGACGCCCGCTTCCGGCAACCACGATCGGTACGGGCGCCCATTCCCGCCCGCCGGAACGTCTGCTCGACGGATCCGGCACCGGACCATGGCCCGTCATGAACTATTCACCGCCCCGCTATGATTCGCTGGTCGCAGGGAACCCCGACCAGGGTCGTTTCACCCCGCTGGCGCAGGATCGCCATTCCCTGCTCGATGCGATTACCTCGGTGACTCGCCTCCCGGAGCCCGAAGCGCTGGCCGGCATGCTGGAACACGCGCGAATGGACCCGGACATGGCCGCACGCTCCCGCGCCGGTGCATTGCGCCTGGCCCGCAGCCTGCGCGCGCGGCCCGGCCCGCCCGGCATGCGCGGCCTGACCCGGGATTTCCTGCGTGCCTTTTCCCTGTCCACCGAGGAAGGGGTCGCCCTGATGTGCCTGGCCGAGGCCCTGCTGCGCATCCCGGACGCGACCACCCGCCATGCCCTGATCCGCGACACGCTGCGCCGTGGCCGCTGGCTGGCGCGTGGCCGGCACCGGCAGCCGCTGTTCGTGCATGCGGCCAGTTGGGGGTTGTGGCTGACCGGACGGGTGCTTCCCGATCCGGACGAACGGCGCCTTTCGCGTGTCCTGCAGCGCGTGTTGGGACGCTGCAGCCAGGCCGTCATCGGCAAGGCCATGGATCTGGCCATGCGCACCATGGGCGAACAGTTCATTGCCGGGCGGACCATCGACGAGGCCCTGGAAGGTGCGCGCACCCGGGAAGCTGCCGGGTTCGGCCATTCCTACGACATGCTCGGCGAGGCGGCGATGACCGCCCTGGATGCGGCCCGTTACCGCCACGCCTACGCCGGCGCCATTCGCGCCATCGGTCGGGTTTCCGCGGGGGCCGGCGTGTACGCCGGACCGGGCGTGTCGATCAAGCTGTCGGCACTGCATCCACGTTACCAGCGCGCGCAACACCAGCGCGTCATGTCCGAACTGTATCCGGCCTTGCGCGAGCTGTGCCTGCTGGCCTGCCAGCACGACATCGGCCTCACCATCGATGCCGAGGAGTCGGACCGTCTGGAACTTTCGCTGGAACTGCTCGAGAAGCTGTGTTTCGAGCCGCAACTGGCCGGATGGGACGGACTCGGCTTCGTGGTGCAGGCCTACCAGAAACGCAGCCTGCGGGTGATCGATTACCTGCTCGACCTGGCCACGCGCAGTGATCGCCGGCTCATGGTGCGGCTGGTCAAGGGCGCCTACTGGGACAGCGAGATCAAGCGCGCGCAGGTACTGGGCCTTTCCGACTACCCGGTGTTCACGTGCAAGGAGCATACCGATGTCAGCTACCTGGCCTGTGCACGCCGGTTGCTCGATGGCGCATCGCGGGTGTATCCCCAGTTCGCTACCCACAATGCCCATACCGTGGCCGCGATCGGCGAGCTCGCCGCTGCCGCCCACACCGCCCCGGAGTACGAGTTCCAGTGCCTGTACGGCATGGGCGAGGCACTCTACGAGCCGCTTCTGGCATCGGACGCGGCAGACCGTCTGCGCCGGCCCTGTCGCATCTACGCGCCCGTGGGCGATCACGAAACACTCTTGCCCTACCTGGTGCGCAGGCTGCTGGAAAACGGCGCCAACACGTCCTTCATCAACCACGTCTCCGACCCTTCGGTACCGCTCGAGGCGCTGGTGGCCGATCCGGTGGCCCGCGTGCTGGAACGTGCACGCGCCACCGGTCGCGCGGGACTTGCCCACCCCTCCATTCCGCTGCCGGAAAAACTGTATGGAACGCAGCGGGTTCCGTCGCGGGGGCTGGACCTGGCCGATGAAGCGGTCCTGACCCGTCTGTCCGAACAGCTCCAGGCCCTGCGCGGATCCGCCTGGATGGCGGCCCCCATGCTTGCCGACGGGTTCCTCTCCGGACCCACCCGACTGGTCAGCAACCCGGCCGACCACCGCGACCGCGTCGGCCACGTGCAGGAAGCCACGCCGCGAGACGTGGATGTGGCGCTGGCTGCAGCCACGGCGGACGGCATGGCATGGGGGCAGACCCCGCCACGCGTGCGCGCGCAGACGCTGGATGCGGCCTCGGACCTTCTCGAGCAGGACATGCCCCATTTGATCGGCCTGCTCCAGCGTGAGGCCGGCAAGACCGCCGCCAATGCCGTGGACGAAGTCCGCGAGGCGGTCGATTTCCTGCGCTATTACGCCGCCCTGGTCCGTAACGGTTTCAACACGGACACATGCCGCCCGCTCGGTCCGGTGGCCTGCATCAGCCCGTGGAATTTCCCACTGGCGATCTTCACCGGCCAGGTCGCGGCAGCTCTGGCGGCCGGCAATCCGGTGCTGGCCAAGCCCGCTGAACAGACCCCGCTGGTGGCCGCCCACGTGGTCCGCCGGCTGTACCAGGCCGGCATCCCACGGCCTGCGCTGCAACTGCTTCCGGGCCGCGGAGACACGGTCGGCGCACGCCTGGTCGCCGACCCGAGAATCCTGGGTGTGATGTTCACCGGCTCCACCGAAGTGGCCCGCTTGCTGCAGAAAAACACGGCGGACCGGCTCGATGCCGCCGGCCGACCGATCACCCTGATCGCCGAGACCGGCGGCCAGAACGCCATGCTGGTGGACGCCTCCGCGCTCCCCGAACAGGTGGTCGCGGACGTCATCACCTCGGCCTTCGACAGCGCCGGCCAGCGCTGCTCGGCGCTTCGCCTGTTGTGCCTGCAGGAAGAAACGGCCGACCGTGTCCTTGCCATGATCCGGGGCGCCATGGCCGAATGCCGGGTCGGCGATCCCGGCCGGCTGGATATCGATGTGGGGCCGGTGATCGACGCCGATGCACGCGATGCCATCAACCGCCACATCGAACGCATGCGAGCTCATGGCCGGTCGATCCACCAGGTCGATACCCCGAATGCGACATCCGGCCTGGAACATGGAACCTTCGTGCCACCCACGCTGATCGAGATCGATCACGTCGAGGAACTGGGTCGCGAGGTCTTCGGCCCCGTCCTGCATGTGCTGCGCTATCGGCGCAACGACCTGCCGCGCCTGCTCGACGCCATCCGCCACCTCGGCTACGGGCTGACCCTGGGTCTGCACAGCCGCATCGACTCGACCCTGGAGCAGGTCATTGCACGTTCGGACGTGGGCAACCTGTACGTCAACCGCAACATGGTCGGCGCGGTCGTCGGCGTGCAGCCCTTCGGTGGCCGCGGCCTTTCCGGAACCGGCCCCAAGGCCGGTGGCCCGCTGTATCTTTTCCGGCTGCTCTCGGCGCGGCCCGACGCCGCGCCCCGGGCCGCCATTGCAGGTTGCGATGACGCCATGGACCCGGCGTCCCATGACCGTGCGCTGCGAGCCCTGCGCCGGTGGGCCACGCAGCACAGAAGGACGGCCCTGGCGTCCTGCTGCGAACGCTTTGCCCGCCTCGCACCAGGGCCGTTGGCCACTGAACTGGACGGCCCGACCGGCGAACGCAACGTCTATTCGACCCACGCGCGCTCGCCCGCACTGTGCGTGGCGAACCACCCCGATGAGCTGCTGGTCCAGCTGGCCGCCATCTGCGCGGTGGGCGGCCGGGCGGTTTGGCCTGCGGCACACGCCGCCCTGCTCCGGAAACTTCCCCGCAAGGTCCGCGAGCGGGTCCGCCTGACCGACGATTCGCCGGATTCGGTCACGGGCATCGAAATGGTCCTTCATCACGGCGATCGCGATGAACGCCTGGCACTCCTGCAGGTGATGGCAAGACGCGTGGGCGCGATCGTGCCCGTACTTGCCCTGCAGCCGGGGGAACACGACATCCCGCTCGAGCGACTGGTCAGTGAGCAGGCACTGAGCATCAACACCACGGCGTCCGGTGGCAATGCGAGCCTGCTTTCGATGGACGCCGTCTGAGCCGGCCGGCCCGTTGCCGGGGCCGGCCGCTCACCAGTGTGCGCCTACGCCGAGATGGCCAGGCGCTCGGAGGCGTATACGCGAATCGTCACCAGCACCGCGATCGCCGCGGCCACGAACCCGCTGAGCATGATCAGGACCACCTGGATCGCGCTCACCGAACCGCCTCGCAGCAGGGCAGTAATGCCCAGCTGCTGACCCAGCAGCGGCACCGCGTACATCCAGTTGACCGCCTTGATCGGCAAAAAGCTCAGGATCATCGACGGCAGCATCGGCAGCAGCATCAGGATCGACAGGTAGGTCTGCGCCTCGCGGTAGCTCTTGGCGAAGGCCGACACCAGTGTCTGCAGCGCCGCGAACAGCGCCGCCAGCGGCAGCATCAGCAGCAGCACCGTGCCGCCGAAGGACGGCCCCAGGTCCAGCGACATGCCCAGTTTCTCGGTCGGCAGCACGTGTCCGGCGATGCCGAAGGCGATCACGCTCAGGATCAGGCTGGCGGTGGCGAACGCCGCGGTCGCCCCCAGCTTGCCCAGCAGCACCTTCCAGCGTGGCACCGGATTGACGAACAGCGGTTCCAGCGACTTGCGCTCGCGCTCGCCCGCGGTCAGGTCGATGGCCAGATACATGCCGCCGATGAACACGCCGATGACGAAGAAATACGGCATGAAGGCGAACAGCTGCCCAGCGCGCGACTGCGGCGTGGATTGGTCGCGCGAGGACACCACGATCGGCGTGGCGGTGGTCGGCGACAAACCGCGCGCCAACAGCCGGATGGCGCCCTGGGTGCGGTCGTAGGTCTCGAGCATGCTCTTGAGGCGCTTGACCGAGGTGCTGGTGTCGCGCTGCGAGTCGTCGTAGATCACCTCGACCTGCGCCGGCTCGCCCTTTTCCCAGGCCTTGGGATAGCTGGCCGGGATGCGCAGCACCACGTCGGCCAGCTGCTGCTGCACCGCCGCCTCCGGATGCTGGATCGGCGGCTCGGCGACCAGCCCGTACTGCTCCAGCGCGTGCACCAGGTTGGGGGCACGCTGGGCGCCGATTACCGGTACCTTGAGCGGTTTTTCGGCCTTGTCCAGCTGCTTGTTGATGATCACGTTCATCAGCATCACGAACAGGAACGGCCCGAGCAGCGGCCCCATGATCAGGGCGCTGGTGATGGTGCGCCGGTCGCGCAGGTTCTCGCGCACTTCCTTGACGAATACAGTCAGTACGGATTTCATGCGGACAGGCCCTCCTCGCTGCCGATGATCTTCACGAAGGCTTCCTCCAGGTTGGCCTCCCCGGTCTGCTCGCGCAGCTGGTCCGGGCTGGCGTCGGCCGCCACCCGGCCGTGCGCGATCACCACGATGCGGTCGCACAGGGCGGCCACCTCCTGCATGATGTGGCTGGAGAACAGCACGCACTTGCCCGCGTCACGCAGGTCGCGCATGAACGTGCGCATGGCGCGCGTGGCCATCACGTCCAGGCCGTTGGTCGGCTCGTCCAGGATCACATGGTCAGGTCCATGCACCAGGGCGCGGGCGATCGCGGTCTTGATCCGCTGGCCCTGCGAGAAGCCTTCGGTTCGACGATCCGCGAAGTCGGCCATGCCCAGCGCCTGGATCAGCTTCTCGCGGCTTTGCGCGATGGCGGCCTTGTCCATGCCTTGAAGGCGGCCGAAGTAGTCGATGTTCTCGCGTGCGGTCAGGCGCTTGTACAGGCCGTGCGCGTCGGGCAGCACGCCCAGGCGCCGGCGCACCGCGACCGGGTCGGCGGCGGCGTCGATGCCGTCCACCAGCACCTGGCCGCGGTCCGGTTTCATCAGCGTGTAGAGCATGCGCAGCGTGGTGGTCTTTCCGGCACCATTGGGGCCCAGCAGGCCGGTGATCTCGCCGTCGCGCGCGCTGAAGGTCACGCCGTCGACAGCCTGGACCTCGCCGAAGGCCTTGTGCAGGTCGCGAACCTCGATCATGGCGTGGCTCCGTTGAAATTGACGTAGGCGGGAATGGGCTTGAGCCGCTTCAGGCAGCGGGCATCGAGCTTTTCCGGATCCGGATGGTCGATGAATCGCCGTACTACCTTGGGCATGCAGCCCTGGGCGAATTCCGAATGGCCCTGCCCGGCCAGCACGATCTGCCGCGCGTTGGACAGGTGCGAAACGATCTGCTTTCCCCAGGCCGGCGGCGTGACCGGATCGAGCTGGCCCGACAGCACCAGGGTCGGGATGCTCCCGGTCAGCGGCTGGTGGAAGTCGGCCGGACGCTTGCCGTGCGGCCAGATGGCGCATTCGGCCTTGAGCTGGCGGATGAACAGGTTGCCCAACAGGGTGCCCTTGTCCTGCGGCCGCTCGTGGATCAGGTCGGCGTCCTCGCTGCAGGTCACGCTCATCCCCATGCCGGAATTGATGTCGCTGCCCAGGTCACCACTGAGCAGGCTTTCCTGGCCCAGCAGTGGACCGGGGTCGCCCTTGGCCGCGGCGTCGATGCTCAGCGGCAGCAGTGCGATGGTGTGCGGCGAATAGGCGAACATGCGCACCACCATGACCAGCGACTTGACGTTGAACATGTGCTGGACCGGCTTGTAGGTACGCGGATCGCGCACCGTCACTTCGTGCGGATTCTTGCGCAGTTGTTCGCGCAGCTTGAGCAGGGTTTGCCACGGGTCGCCGAATCGCTTCGCGCAGGCCTTGTCGGCCGTGCACATGGCAAAGTCCTTGCGCAGCGCCTGGTCCAGGTGCACGCCGGTGTTCTGTCCCAGGGCAACCGTGTTGGGCACCGCCGAATCGAGCACGATGCTGCGCACCGCATCGGGGTGGCGCATGGCGTACTGCTGCGCCATGCGCGTGCCGTAGGACACGCCCAGCAGATCGAACTTCGGCGCACCGATGGCCTGTCGTACGGCCTCCAGGTCCGCCACTGCGTCGGTGGTGGTATAGAAGCGCGGGTCGGCCTTCTTCTCCACCTCGGCCAGGCACTTGGCCAGGTAGGCCTGCATGGCCTGGGGGTCCTGGCTGTAGTCGATCTTCTTGTCGACCGTCTTTTCGGTCTGCGGACAGGTCAGCGGGTTGGAGTCGCCGGTGCCACGCTGGTCCAGCAGCAGGATGTCGTGATGCTTGCGGATGCCCTGGAAGTAGCGGGAGGTCATGACGTATTCACGGGTGGCCGCCTGGCCGGGACCGCCCACCAGGAACACCACGACATCCGGATCGGGGACGGCCGCATCGCTGCGGACCATGGCCAGCTTCAGGCCGATCGTGCGTCCGGACGGATCGGCGCGATTCTCCGGCACCTTGAACGGCGAGCACCAGGCCTGCGCCCGCGCGCCGGTGCCCGGACGGGTCAGTTCGCACGGTTTGAAGGTCAGCCTGCCAAACTTCCAAGTCTGCGGTACGGCCTTCACCACGACCGGCCGAGCCGGGGTCGCACTCGTCGACGCATTCGCCGGATCGGTTTTGTCATGCTTGAAAAAGTGCTGCCCGGCCAGGACCAGGGCCAACCCGGTCACGGCCAGTGCGACACGCACTACAGGTTTCATTTTCACGCTTGATCCCCCGGATCAAAAATGGATTCGATGGTGGTCCCGAAGAGCTCCGCGATGCGGAACGCCAGCGGCAGGCTCGGGTCGTAGCGCCCGGTTTCGATGGCATTGACGGTCTGCCTGGACACGTCCAGCCGTTCGGCCAGTGCCGCTTGCGACCAGCCACGTTCGCCGCGCAGCTCGCGGATGACGTTCTTCATCGGCCCTGGTACCGCCGTCGCACCCACCACAATGCCGCGCCGTAGGCCAGGAACAGCACCGGAAGCACCATCAGCAGGTCGTGTTCGACATGGAGCACGCCGGCCAAGCCCATGAATCCGGCGGCAAAGCTGAGCAGCCCGACGCTGATGCTGGCGATCGAGACCGCCTCCAGCTGCATACGCCGCTCCAGTTCGTCGCCATCGAGCAGCTTGCGCACCATGGCCCGCACCACGAACACGATGGGCAGGACCGGCAGCAGGGCGATGATGATGCGCATCGCCGTGGAATCGACCAGGCCGAGCAACGGCTTGAAGGCGAATACCAGCACAAGGTAGGCCAGCATGGCCGGGAAGAATTCGCGCAGGTAGCGCCGCTGGTTCTTGCGCATCGGTTCGTCGCTGGCGAAATAGGCGCTGACCAGCCAGATGGCCCCCACGCACAGGAACACCACGCCCAGCTGGCGGCTCCCGGCCCAGCCGAGCCAGGCGTGCAAGGCCAGGGCCACGCCGCCGCACGCCATGGCGATCCATCCCGCCCGGCGCAACATGCGCTTGCGGCTCATGAGTCGCTTGTGACGCTGTTCGTTCATGGCCAGGTCCAGTCTCAGCGGGGCGTGCGGATTCGCCCTGGTGCACAAGACCGGGCGGCACGCCTGTAAAGGTTCTTTTACATACCCAGTGTGCTGAAGCACGCGCAGCATGTCAAGTACGTTTTACATGCCAGCCGCACCCCTCTCTTCCCGCCGTCCGCAAACCAACGGGCCCGGCGGGATCAACACGATCACGCCGGGCCCGACTAGGAGCGGATGGGTTGCTGCTGTCAGCTCTTACCCGGACACATCCCCGTACGCTTGCCATCGATGTCGATGGTCATGTGCATCTTCCTGGACGGCATCGAATGCACCATCAGTTGTTCCAGGACCTTGCCATGGGCCTTGAAGGTGGTTCCATTCTTTCCAGCCTTCAGCAGGAAATCCTCGCGGACCTTGCTGGTCATGCCCCGGGCCTTGGTCACGCACGTCATGACCGTGTGGTATCCCTTCTCGCTGTAGCTCAGGGTCGGCTTGGAGCAGGTGGTGTTACCGGTCATGCTGTGGGGAACCAGCGATCGTGCCGCATCGCTTTCGCTCTTCACGCAAGTCTTCCAGCTCTTGCTCACGGTATGACCCGCCATGATGCCGTCCTTGATCGTGACGACCGAGTGGTAGGTCCATTCGCCCTTTTCGATATGGGTCGGCGGCGGCGCTGCATGGGCCGCGAAGATTGCGCCGGAAAACAAGGACAGGCCGACGACCAGCGTCAACGTATGTTTCATGGGAACTCCCCGATTCGTGAATCCATTTCGCTACATCCCCGATCTCCGCGGAGACAGCGCCAAACAAGTTCATCACAATCCAGCTACACCCGTCCTGAATGCCCGTTCGCCACCCTGGGCATGGACATGCGAATCCTTACGGACAGGTGGAGTCATTCTGGCGTGCCGATGACTGCATCAGCACGGTCGCATCAGACTGGATCGGTGCGCCGCCGTCCGCGTAGCAGGTGGCGTCGAACGTGCTTCCATCCGGATTCAACGACTTGATCTTTTCCAAGGCCACGGCGACAAAGGGGACCAGAAGCCTGTAGCAATAGTGGACGCGAATCTTCAGCAGGTTTGCATCCTGGATGCTCTGGTTCGACGCAGTACCCGGGGCCTTGTTCCTGTACAACAACCGGCTACTGGGAATCTCCTTGAAATTTCCGACCGTCTTGCCGAAATCGGAAAAAGAGGCACTGCTGGGATTGAGGATGCTGATGCCGACGCTGTTCAGATGCCCGGCACTGGCGCCTGTAATCAGGTCATTGGCCTTCGTGTGCGCCGAATTGTATAGGCCCAAACTGTTCGCGGTGGTGCTGTTCGGATTGAATGTACCGTACAGCGGTGTCAGGCCGTCGATCAGTCCATCCCTTATCGCGCAGGTACTGGCGTTGTACACCGCACCTTTGCGAGCCCCCGTCATCGCCGCCTGATTCAAGGTAGCCTTGGCGATGTAGATCATGGCGAACTGCAATGTGCCGAGGATCAACAGCAGTAGGATCGGGATGACAATCACGAACTCGGTGATCGACTGTCCCCGCACCAATCCACGGAATCGGTACCGGCGACAACCTGACGAACTTGAACGATGCTGCATGTTCATCGTTTCACACTCCATGCATTCGCTCTCATGGCTTGCACTTGGGCGCCGGACCGTTCCCGCCCTGTTCCAGCAGGGTGAGCCAGTCCATGCTGCAAGCTAGGGACTGCGCGCGCGAAGATCGCGGCGACAGCGTGTTGTACTCGACCAGCATGGCGGCATGGGCCTGGCGCAGGCGCACCACGGCCATGTTGTGCAGCGCTTCCATATCGTTTCTGTCGATGGCCAGCGCCTTCTTGTAGGCGTTCACGGCCTGCTGCGGCTGGTTGGCCATCAGGCGCAGGTTGCCGATGCGGGTCCATGCCTGGCCGTCATTCGGGACATCGCCGACGTATTGTTGGTAGTCGGCCAGTGCCTGGCTCCGGTTCCCATCGGCATATGCCTGGTCAGCCTGAGTTTTCAGACCCAGGATGCCTGCGGTCCGCGTGCCGTTGCCGAGTTGAGCCGCACAACCGCCGAGCAGCAGTGCGCTGCCCAGAATGGCAGCCATCGTGGCATGAAATTTCATGCAACTACTCCGCATTCCAGCTGCAGGCAACCCTGCTCGGTCAACCCGAGTCGATCAGCCTCGCCCGCAGCAAGTTCGAGTACGCCGCGCGCGCGCAAGCACGTAGCCGCGCGAAGCGGCTTGAGTCCCCGCACGATGCGCAGCACCCGTCCGTCGCGGCCAATGAACACCGCATCGATGGGGTAACGCATGCCCAGGGTGTGGATGGAGTTGCACGGCTTGATCCAGAAGCCTTCGCCGGCCTTCAGCGCCGCACGACCCAGGAGCCCGCGCATGCGCTCGAACGAATTGCTGGCCGATGCCACGCGCGGCACCACCACGGCGCCCTTGTCGTCGACGAAGCGTCCGTGTTTCAAAACAGGCCCTGCTGCTTGACCATCATCACGATCGGGAATGCGAGGATGATGAATGTGGTCGGGAAAATGAACAGCACCAGCGGCAGGATCAGCTTGACCGGCGCCTCCATGGCCAGCTTCTCGGCGCGCTGGAAGCGTTCGCTGCGTCGACGCTCGGCCTGCAGGCGCAGCACCTTGCCGATGCTGGCGCCGACCTGCTCGGCCTGGATGATGGCCGACACGAACGAGGATACTTCCGGGATCTTCAGGCGCTCTTCCATACGCTTGAGTGCATCGGCGCGACTGAGTCCTGCGCGCACGTCGCGCAGCACCAGGAAGAATTCCTGGCGCAGCGGACCCTTGGGGCCCTTTTCCACCGTCTGCGAAAGCGCATTGGTGAAGTTCATGCCGGCCTCGACACCGAGCACGATGTAGTCGATGAAGATCGGCAGCTCCTTGAGGATGCCCTTGCGCCGCTTGGCAAAACGGCCGCGCAGCCAGTGCAGTGGATAGACAAGGCCCAGCAGGGCACCGAATGCAGCCAGCGGCATGACCAGGCTGGGCATACGGCTGACCGCAAGGCCGATCAGGGTACCCGACAACGCCGAGGACAGGATCAGCACCGCGCAGAATTCCTCAGCAGTGAGCATGTAGTTGGCGCCGGCACGCGCGATCTGCTGGTAAAGGCTTTCCAGCATGGGCGCCGGCATGCGCGAGCCGAAATAGTTGGACACGAAGCGGATCAGTGGCCAGCCGGCCCGAAGTGCCGTGGGAAGCGGGTCAAGATAGTCGCGATCCTCTTCTGGCATATCCCAGCTGAGTCCAGCCAGTGCCCAGATCAGGCCGACCACGGCCGCGATAATCAACAACGCGATGAGAATGATGAGAATCATACGTCGATAGTCGTTATTTTCTTGATGCCGATGTACCCCATGACCTCCATGACGGAGATCACGGCCAGGGTGATCCACCCTGGCAGACTGTGAAACAATGGGTACATTTCCCTTGGTTGCAGTTGATCGAGTGCGAACATCATCAGGATCGGAAGGCCGGACATCACCAGTCCCTGCATCTTGCCCTGGGAGGTCAGGCTCTTGATCTTGCCCTCGGTCTGCATGGTGCGGAACATGGTGTCCGCCAGCGAATCGAGCATTTCGCCGAGGTTGCCGCCGGCCTCGCGCGAGATGCGCACACCGGCCGAGAACAGTGCGAATTCCTGCACCGGAATGCGCTCTTCCATCTTGGTCAGCGATTCCTCGAAACCCACGCCCAGACGCTGGTTGCGCAACATCAGGCCGAATTCCTGCGACAGCGGCGGCTTGGTCTCGCGCACCAGGTTCTCCAGCGTGGTGGACAGGCTGGCACCGGCGCGCAAGGAGCTGGACATGATCACCAGCGCATCCGGCAGCTGGTAACGGAACTTGTTCATGCGCTGCTTGCGTACGAAGCCCACGATCACCTTGGGCGCGATCAGCGGAAGGACCACGCCGATGGCGGTGAAGAACGGATTGCCAGTCAACAACCAGACCATGACCGGCACCACCAGGAATCCGCCGAAATAGACCCAGGTCAGGCGCCGGTAGTCCAGGAACACGAACATGTCCGCAAGATCACGCTCGGCGGTTGCCTTGACGCGTTCGCTACCCTTCTCCGCGGCCCTGCTCAGTCCGACCAGCACCAGCCAGCCGCTCATGATTACCGCGGCCGCGACCACCAGGATGATGAGGACGATCATCATAAGGCGTTTTCCTTGAAGAAGATGCTGCGATCGACATCCAGGCCGCGCGCCGCCAGTTCCTCGTAGAACTCGGGCACGCGTCCAGTCGGCGCAAATTCACCGGCCACGCGGTTGTCGGCGTCGTAGCCCTGCTGCTTGAACAGGAACAGGTCCTGCAGCTGGATCACGCCGTTCTCCATGCCGGTCACCTCGGTGACGTGGGTGATCTTGCGGCTGCCGTCGGACAGGCGGCTTTGCTGCACGATGAGGTTCACTGCCGATGAAATCTGCTGACGGATGGCGCTGACCGGCAGCTCCATGCCCGCCATCAACACCATCACTTCCAGTCGCGCCAGCGCGTCACGCGGTGCATTGGCGTGGACCGTGGTCAGCGAGCCGTCGTGGCCGGTGTTCATGGCCTGCAGCATGTCCAGTGCCTCGCCGCCGCGGCATTCGCCGACTACGATGCGATCCGGGCGCATGCGCAGGCAGTTGCGCACCAGATCGCGGATGCTCACCGCACCCTTGCCCTCAACGTTGGCCGGCCGAGCCTCCAGCGAAATCAAGTTGCTCATGCTCAGCTGCAGTTCGGCCGCGTCCTCGACGGTGATTACGCGTTCGCCATCGGGAATGTGGTTGGACAGGATGTTGAGCAGCGTGGTCTTGCCCGATCCGGTACCCCCGGAGATCAGCACGTTGCGGCGCTGCTTCACGCACAGCTCGAGGAAATCGAGCATGGGCTTGTTGGCCGAACCGTAGTTGACCAGGTCCTGTGGACCCAGCTTGCGCTTGGAGAACTTGCGGATGGTGATGTTCGGGCCCTTCAGCGCCAGCGGCGGAATCACCGCGTTGACGCGCGAGCCGTCCTTGAGTCGACCGTCGACCATCGGCGAGCCTTCGTCGATGCGCCGTCCCAGCGGGGCGATGATACGCTCGATCGCCGAAAGTACCGACTTGTCGCTGGAGAACACCACGTCTGCCTGCTGCAGTCGTCCGTTTCGCTCGATGAAGATCTCGTTGTATCGGTTGACCATCACCTCGCTGACGGTGTCGTCTTCCAGCAAGGTTTCCAGCGGCCCCAAGCCCACGGCCTCGTTCAACGCATTGCGGATCAGCTGTTCTCGATCATAGCCCTTGGTCAGATCGGGATCCTCGTCGATGATCTCGACGATCAGGTCTCGGGTGCGCTTGCGTAGTTCCTTTTCGTCCAGCCGGCTGATGTCCATGCGCCGGAAATCCATGCGCGCGATGATGCGCTCGTGGATCAGGCGCAACGTCGCGAACTCGCCCTTGCTGTTTCCGTTGACCGACCCGGCTTCAGTCGCCGACTCCGGCACGGCTGCGGAGACCGGCTCTTTATCCGCGGCCGGTGCCGGCGCCGGTACTTCTGCCGGGGCCGGCTTTCCCGCCGCTTCCGGCGCATCCACCCGGGTCGACTTGGGCGCCATCACCACCAGCTCGTAGGAGCCGATCTTGATGACGTCCTCCTCGCTCAAAGGCCCCGCAATCCCGCTGATCTTCTTGCCGTTGAGGTAGGTACCGCCCTTGGTGCCTTCGTCGCGGACGTACAGGCCGTCATCCTGGGTGATGATCGCGGCATGCTTGCGTCCGACATCCCATCCCTGCAGCACCACCAGGTTCTCGCCCGACTTACCGATGGTGCACACCGGCGCATTGCAGTTGACCTGGTTGGTACGGCCTCGTGAATTGGTGACATTGACCTGGAACATCCGTTCTGCACTCCCGATGGTTCAGTTCGCAGCTGGCACGCTGGATGCGCTCGAGCTCGTGGCCGCAGATGCGGGATGAACCGCCGCGGCCTTGGTGTTCGCTGACGATGCAGGATCAGCCGCCTTCTTCGCCATATTCGCGGTGGTTGTATTCGCCTTCGCAACGGCAGCCGCAGTGGATCCCGATCCACCGGCGGCCGGCATGGGCGCGGTATTTGCCGGCGCCACGGTCGAAGTAGCGGCGACCGGCGCAACCGATGCGCTCGCCATGGTGGTCGATGCCGGTGCCGGCGCGACTGCCGACTTGCCAGCCGCCGCCTCCGGCTTCGTCATGGCTGCGGGCACCGGCTTGCTCGACGCGTCACCCGCTTTGCTGGCCGCCGGCTTCTCGGTCTGGTTCCGGGTCGGACCCACGCCGAATCCCGGCATGTACAGGCCCTTGCCGTACTGCTTGTTGAAGCCATTGACGATCTCCACCCCTCGATCGACCGCGCGGCGATTGAGCTCCGACTCCGGCGTGAAGATCTTCGGCGTCACGAAAATGACCAGTTCCGATCGCTTGGCCTGGAAATCCTTGCTGCGGAACAGCGCCCCGAGGATCGGGATGTCGCCAAGCCACGGGAACTTGTCGATGGTCTTCGCACCCGTGGACTGGATCAGGCCCGACAGCACGATGGTCTGGCCGCTCTTGACGTTGACCACCGAGCTCGTCTTGCGGGTCAGGAACCCCGGATAGCCGTCGATCTTCACCGAGGGATCGATCTGGCTGACCTCGGTGTCGATATCCGCCATCACGTTGCCGTGCTTGTCGGCCATCGGCTTGATGTTGAGCCGTACGCCGTAGTTCTTGTACTGCACCGAAGTGGAACCCAGCGCACCGGAAACCGGGATCGGCACCTCGCCACCGGCGAGGAACTTGGCATCGCCACCGCTGCGCGTGCTCAGCTGCGGATTGGCCAGGATGTAGGCGTCACCATTCTGCGCCGCCAGGTTGATCACGGACGAGAGCGAGGTGGTGATGCCCAGGTATTTCGAATACGGCACCGCCAGCTGTGGCATGGCCTGCAGGATGCCCATTTGCGAACTGCCACCACTGCTACCCGCGGTGTAGCCGTAAAACTGGTTCGCGGCGTTTCCGCCCTGGGTCACGTCACCCAGTCGAAAGTAGGGATTGGTCTGCCAGTCCTTGACAATGCCCACCGCCGGTCCGGCGATCAGGTTCTGCCACTTGATGCCCAGGTTGCGCAGGGCGGACTTCTTGAAGTCGACCACCTGCACGTCCAGGTACACCATGCGCTTCATGTTCACCGATTGCGCATGGGTCAGGTTGATGACATCCCGTTGCTGGCCGACCACCTTGTCGATGCGCTTGGAGTCTTCCTGCGTTACGTCTCCGGTCAGCACAATATGCCCGCCCTGGGCCTTGACCTTCAGCCCCGGGATATCCGAAAGGGCGGTGGATAGGCTGTAACTTCCCTGGGCAACATCGGTGGCATTGATGAGGATGTTGTAGGCCTCCACGCCACCATGTCGCTTCCACAGAAGCATGTTGGTTGCACCCGGTGCCTGGCCGATCAGGATCAGCTGGTGACCGACTCGCTTGACCGAGACCAGCTTGCCATTGCCGAGAGCCACTCGCTTGATGTTGCCGATCGGGATGAGCTTGACCTGGCCTGCATACATGGTGATCTGCTTTGCCAGATCCTTCACTCGCGCAGCATCCGCATTCGACGCGGGTGCATTGGCAGCCATGCTGGCGCCAGCAGCGAACGTGGCGCATGCCGACAGCAGGGCAAGGCGAAACAGTCGATTGAAACGATTCATCATCTGGATCCTGTTGTTCGTGGGCTCGGGCCGATTCACTGCGCTTGGCCACTCTGCATCTGCGCCTGGCTTTGCCCCGGCGAATTCGCATTGATGAGATTGGTCAGCGCCTGGGTAGCCTTTCTCTGCAGGCTCGCTCGGCTCTGGGCTTGTTCCTGCTGCTTGGTCCTGGTGGGCTTGACCGGTGCCAACCCGGCATAGTTGCGGTGGCTGGTCACCCCACCCTGGGTCGAACCGATGATGAACTGGATGCCTCCATAGCCCCGCATGTGCGGGCGCTTGTCCTTGCCGCTGAGCTTGTCCACCAGTTCCTTGCCAGTCTCCATCGGCATGGTCGGTGCGCCCGGATTGATCTTGCGTGGACTGAGAGCAATCTTCAGGTCGCCGATTTGACGGGCCACCATCAGTTCGGACGCCTGCTGCGGCGTCAGCTCCAGCGTCAAGGTGCTGTACTGGTCGGCCAGGCTGGCCCCTGGCTTGGGCTTGGAGGGCATGCCATCGCCCTCCGCGGGGTTGAAGATCTTTACGCCGGTCGCCAACACCCGAACATACGTCAGCAATGGCAGCAGACGGGTCTTCTTGTTTGCCGACTCCATCATCATCACGTCAATCCGGTCCCCGGGCTGGATCATCCCTGAGATCGAATTGATGTCGTCCACGCTGATCGTGACTGCGCGATCGTTGTGCTGAAGCAACGCGGCAAATTCGGAAATGGCCTCGGCATTGAAATCGGCACCCAACAGGGGCTTACCGGCCTGCACCGGACGTCGCAGCGCGCGACCGGCGTACTTGGACCACTTCTTGGTGGTCACCGTGTCCGGATACAGCAGATCGCGCGGAAACAGCCGCTGGGCCATGTTGCTGCCGTTGACCACAGCACCCTTGGGCAGGTTCTTGCGCGGCACCACCACCTGGGCCATGCCCCTGGACAGCTTGCTCTGCAATTCCTGCTGGTACTGGTTCTTCTGCTGGTGCAGGTAATGCATGGTCAACAGCACGGCAAGCACGCCCAGTACCACCGCACCGAGCAAGGTACCGACATACTTGTTGATCTTTGGAAGTCGCATTTTCATCAATCAGGACCTTAAGGCAAGGAAATCAGATAGCTGTAGTGCACCCACCACTGGTGCAGGACGTAGACCATCCAGCCGACGACGGACAAGTTGCCCGTCGGACCCAGGCCGACCGGCACGACCAGCACGATCAGCGCAAGGGCGGCGATGATCACGTATTCGGTCATCGATTGACCGCGCTGTCTGCGGCGCAACGAACCCGTGCCCCGGTGACTGCGGCGGCATGAACGATCCTTGACATTCACTCGCATGCGATCACCTCTGCATCACGGTCAGGGTGATGGCCGAACCGTTTCCCAGTGGCTGAACCGTGATGCCGACGTTCCGACTGCCGTTCTGGAACATCAGGACCTTCGTGGTCCCCAGGGCATCGGGGTGATCAAGCAACACCTTCCAGCCGTATTGCGGCAGCACGGTCTCGTAGTACCGCGCCGTCGCGGGTACCGAATTGCCGGTGTACAGCAACCAGGTGTCGCCCACGGTGCCGCCGTCCTGGCTGACCATGTGGGTCAGTGGCCGGGCATCGCCGGGGGCCGGAAAATCGAGCGCGCCGTGCACCGACACCTTCTCGCCCGGCGTTCCCACGCCAAGCAATGCAGCCGCCTGGGACGTACCGCGCTTGATCTGGACCGTGTACATGCACTTGCCGTCCATGTGCGCGATCACGTCCCACGGACCGATCTGGTTGACCACATACAGTGGATTCGGCCCGCTGCCCTTCCACAGCTTCTTGTAGTACGCGGCGAATTCGGCCGGTTTTTCGGGATTGATCGCGCTGACGATGGTCATCGGCATGCTGTTGATGACGATGCGCGGCGCAATGATGCTGACCTGGGTATGGCGGGGGACCGAAATCGCCTTGCATTCGACCTGGGGCACCGGTGAACCGGCATGCGCGCGCGGCACGATGCCGACCACACAGGCCAGCATCGCCGATACGGCGGTCCAATACGCTATGTTGCCCCCCCTGTACATCTCGTTCCCCTGCTCAGGATGTCGTCGACTGCGTGACCTGCGATCCACCGGAACTCAGCGGCGTGACCGTCAGATTCATCGTTGTGGTGGTGCTGACCTTGTTGAAGGTCGTGGTCTTGGTCAGCGTGGCCGTCGCCTTGTCGGCCAGGGTGTTGTTGACCTGCCCCTTCTTCTTGCCCGAGGTGTACTTCGGACACGTCTGGCCGTTGCACGTGTAGGTCAGCGAATTCAGGCTCCAGCCCTGGTTCTGCAGCTGGCCGAGCGTGTACTGGGTCGCCTGGTACACGGTCTTGCTGGAGTAATCGATGGTCTTGGTCGACGTGGTCTTGGGCCCGTTGCTGCCACCGAGGGTCACGGTCGTCGTGGTCCCGTCCTTGGTAAAGGTCAGGGTCACGGTGTTGTCGCTGTTGGTGGTCGGCGGGCCATGGTAGGTAAAGCCCTGGCTTTCGTACTGCTTGACGAACTGATCGATCTCGGCCTGGGGCACCTGCTGCGATCCGCCCGGATTCGTCGGCGGCGTGTAGTTGGCCAGCCGGTCGGCAGGTACCGCGCCCGGCTTGTCCACCATGACGTATCCGAATTGCGGCCCGCCTCCCGCCGAATTGAAGTCGCCGAGGTCGGGCACGGCAAAGCTCAGGAAAGCGCTGAAGACCGGGTTGTTGAAGAAACTGAGGATGTTCGTGGGCACTTCCCGTTTCGCCTGTTCCTTCTCATAAGCGATATCCGAGGCACTCCAGCCATCGGCCAGCAGCGCATCGTGGTCCTTGAACGACACCGAGGGCAGTTGCCCGAGGATCTTCCCTTGCGGCTTGGCGGGAGTCACGCTGACCTGCAGGTTGTAGTACTGGTGGTAGCTGAGAGAAAACCCGTTCAGGCCCGTCAATGCGCTGGGCACCAGGTTGTTCCAGTTGCCCAGCGTATCCTTGAGCGTGTTATCGGCCAGAAACCCGGGTGTCCCAGGTTCCGCGCCAGAGGGGTTCAAGGATGTCTCCTGGACATCCGAGCCGCTGTTGACCAAGGTGCGTCCGCCCGCATCGCTCCAGAATGCCCTGGGTGCCATGGCTGCGCTGTACTGGCCGTTGTTGATGGTGCCGGCGCCATCGCTGAAGAAGCGCGTGTCGATGCTGTTTTTTAGCTGCGCATCGGTCAACTGGGCCATCGATGCGTCGCGCCGCGTCGCGGTCGCGCTATATATCGTGCGCTCAAAAGCCGCATAGCGCGAGGCCTGCAGCGTAGCCGCGCGCATGTCCAGGAACTTCACGATCATGGTCATGAACAGGAACAGCGGCACCAGAAAAAACACCGACACGATGATCATTTCGGTCATCGCCTGGCCCCTCGCGGCATGTCGCGCATGCCGTCTGCGAGCCCGTCCGGATGCTGTCCATTGGCAGCCCGTCACGGTGCGCCACCTTGCGCCTTGCGGTAATCGGTGACCATGGAAGCGGGCGTGGGGACCAGATGGGCCTCCCAGTACGGATTGAACATGTTTCCGTACACGGTGTAGCCGCCGAGCGTCAGGTTCGCGTCCGGCCGCACGAAGTGTGCGTTGGCCGAGGAGGCCACCTGCATCTTGGCGCTGGCCTCGGAATCGTTCAGCACGAACTGCCCCGCGCCCACCGGTGGATTCCCATTTTGCGTGGTGTGGATCGTGGTGCTGTTTTCGGCCACGAAGATCGACATGGTTGGCGACTCCATGTCCGGCTTCTTGATCTTCGCCACGCCGTAATAGGGCTGCAGGCCGCTGTACGTCTCGATGTCATGCACCTTGTCGGTGGGATAGCCTGCATAGGCCAGTCCACTCGAAGGCGACAGCGGGAACACCAGTGGGATCGGGACCGGGACCGGGACCGGACCGACATCGACAATGATCACGCACACGCCGGCCGAGGCCCAGTAGCCATTGTCCTTGGCCTTCCAGTACCGGTTGTTCTTGGCCAGCTTGGTGCTTCCGTGCCAGAAGCCGGTCATCATGATGAAGCCCTCGCCGTCGCCCAGGCAGGGGCCGGCTGCGGTCAACAACGAGGTGAAGGGGGGAATCTCGGGTCCGGAGCGCGACTTCGTCCAGGCATCCAGGCTGGCCATGGTCACGTCGTGGAAGCGGTTGGGTTTGCTTGATTTGCGTTTGAGCGGCTTGTAGGCCTTCACGAAACCCAGGACGTTCTTGTACTGCTTGGCCACGTCGAACGCGGTCAGATTGATGTAAGCGTTCGAGTCATTGTCCTTGACCACCTTGGACATGGCCGGACCCGCTGCCAGCATGGTCCCCACCATGTAGGCCTTGGACGTCGTGCTGAGCAGCTTTTCCAGCTTGTCCAGCGCAGTCACGAGACGCGGGATGACCTTGTCCAGCCCCTTCCAGATCCCTTTCGAGATCTTCTGGTACGTCTTGTTGGCTGTATTGGCCGGTTCATTGATGTCGAACAGATCAAGCAGGACGACCATTTCATCGTCCGTGCCGAGCGTGGTGAACTTCCCGCAGTCGGTGGCGGTGAACGTCGTGCAGTAGTAGCGCGACCAGGACGACAGGCTGACCAACTGGGCGATCGCCACCTGGTTGGCCACCATGGCGCGATTGCTGTACGCCGTGAAATTGTAGGCACGCGACAGCAACAGGGCGCCGCTGTAGGCCGCCGAATCGGCGGTGTTCTGCAACTTGGTTTTCTTGAGATTGAGCTGGCCTGCGTTGTAGACCAGCAGGGCGGCCAGCAGAACGATGACGGCAGTGGCCACAACAAGGATGACCGCTTGCCCGCGCTGCCTGGCATGCCAGGCAAACGAAGGCTGGCCTGGCCATCTTCCTGTTTTTTCCATCACCCGCAGCGTCATGTCGAACGCCCCCTGATTGCGGCAACCTGTGCACCCGGGGTACCGGCGCCCTACCGGCAACGGTAGAGCGCGGCATTCCTGGATGTTTCAAACGCGGGCCTTACTTCTGACCGGCGTTCGCTGCATTGTTGTTGTAGTTGCCCAGGTTGTACTGGGCGTTCGCCTCAGTGTCGGCCTGCCCCGCCGCAGCCTTGGCCTTCTGGATGCCGTTCGAACCGCTCTGGCCCGACAGCTGGCTGGTGATGGAGTCCATCTGGCCACGCACGGTCTTGCCGAAGAACGAGTACACGGCGATCGCGGCGATGGCGACCAGGGCCACGATGATGATGTATTCGGTCATGCCCTGACCGCGCTGTCGGCGACGGATGTTCTTCACGTTCATGCTGGATTCCCCCTCGAGTTGGGATGTGGATAAGTAGTGCCCCCGACAGCCGATTATTGACGCACTTCACGTTTTTGCGGAGTGAGAGCGCCGCAAACTATAGACCAATTGTTATAGCGGCGAACCCGTTCTCGGCTTGAAAATCCACCGATTGAGTAAGAATTATTCCTAGAAACACCCACATCCCGATGTTGATCGCCGTGCCGATATCTTGGTTTATCTCATAAAATCATCGATATATCTGATTTTCCCTCCTGCACGACCGCTCTACCCGACCATCAAGCACCCGGGACGCAACGGCCGCCCCCTGCCCCGGGCGTCTCATCCAGCCCCACCACCCCCTCGAAAAATGTGACGCAGTACGCGTAAAGGATGGCCGCACCGCGTCACATTTCGCCCCGAAACGTGCTGCCGATCACACATTGTTCCTGCGATCGAACCATGCGTGGCGGCCTATTTCGTCTGCCATGGATGCCGTGGCATGCTGCTTGCTTACGACCCCCTGCATGTTCTTCGCGGCATCGAACCTGCACCCGTTCGCCCTTGCGGCCTCACGGGAAGGCAGATCCGGTACCCCGAAGTATCGCAACTGCCCTTGCCGGGTCTCCATCCAGGGATGACGCTGCCCGCGCAAGGCCGAAGGAAGCACCCGACCATTTCGCTTGTGGCCAGGCACTCGCCGCACCCCGCAAGTCAACTTGAACGACCTTTTCATCCAAGTCATCCAGGAAACCAGAAAATGAAGATCAAAACTCTTGCCTTGACCGCCGCGATCGCCGCCACCGGCCTGTTTGCCGCCGCCGCCAACGCCGACCAGTTCAGCGGCCCGGATGGCACCATCACCATCAACGGTCAGGTGGTCGCCCAGACCTGCCAGGTGGACGGCAACGCCACCGGCTCGGCCGACAACAAGATCGTCAACCTGCCCAACGTGCTGGCCACCGCCCTGGCTTCCACGGGCAGCACCGCGGGCGATACCAGCTTCAACATCGCCGTGACCGGCTGCGACGCGAGCCTGAGCTCCGTGCAGACCTATTTCAGCGGCAGCAACATCAATGCCAGCGGCCGACTGGTCAATACTGCCGCCAGTCCCGCGGCAGGCAACGTCGAAGTCGAGCTGTTGAACTCTTCCAACGCTTCCATGAACCTGAGCGCTGCCAACGCCACGGCCCAGGGCTCGCAGTCCGTCAACCTGAGCGGCGGCGCCGCGACCCTGACCTACACCGCGCGCTACTACGCCACGGCTGCGGCGTCGGCCGGCGCCGTGAAGTCGACCGTCGACTTCACCCTGATCTACCAGTAAGCACTCCGGCGTCCCTCGCTGCGGCGGCGAATCCCGCCGCCGCAGCCCCCGGGGGAGGGACATCAGGTGATCGGCGAGCCCTTGTGCTCCAATGTGACCATCCAAATGCCACCGGTACCTGCCCCCATGAAACAGCTCCTACGCACTCTTTGCGTCCTTTCCTTTGCGAGCGTTCTTTTCGCCAGCACGGCCCAGGCCAACGTCGTCATCGGGGGCACCCGGGTCGTTTTCCCGGCCAGCCAGGGCGAAACCACCATCCGCCTGAGCAATCAGGGCAAGCAACCGGCCCTGGTCGAAGCCTGGATCGATGAAGGCAATGTGCGCTCCACGCCGAATTCCACGCATGCGCCATTCCTGATCACGCCGCCACTGTTCCGCATGGACGCAGGCAAGGACCAGAGCATGCGCATCCTGTTCACCGGCCAGGCCGGCAGCCTGCCCTCGAACCGCGAATCGCTGTTCTGGCTGAACGTGCTGGAAATCCCGCCCAAGCCCAAGAATGCGAACGGCAAGAACCTGCTGCAGTTTGCGGTGCGTTCGCGCCTGAAACTGTTCTATCGGCCGGCCGACCTCCCCGGCAGCTCGACCAAGGCGCCGGACAAGCTGGTCTGGAAGGCGACCTCCAGCGCAGGGGGTGTCACGCTCCAGGTCCACAACCCGACTCCGTACTACATCACCATCACCAAGGTTTCGCTGGGAAGCGTCAAGAAGCTTGCACCGGTCCATGCCGGGATGGTCGCGCCATTCGGTGACAAGGACATCAAGGTGCCCGATGCCCGCGGCGCGATGGCCGGTGCCAGCGTCACCTTCACCACCATCAACGACTACGGCGCCGCGGACCAGCACAAGGGGGCCATCGCCGCGCCATGACGCCCCGTCGCGCCACGTGCCCGGTTGCACCGGTCCGCGAGCACCGACTCGCGAGCGTGCTGCTGGGCGTGGCCGCGGCATCGATGCTGTACGGCGTCTCCACCGCCGCCCTGGCGGCTTCCGGCGCAGCTGCTTCCGGGGCGGCGGCCAGTGGCGCCGAAACGTCGGCCGCCAGGGGCTTTGCAGACTTCGATCCCGGCATGCTGTCCGGCGGTTCGCACAATGCCATCGATCTGAGCCGATTTGACAAGGGCAATGTCGTCCTGCCCGGCCTCTACAACCTGGATGTCTACATGAACCGCAACTGGGTCGGCCGCATGAATGTGCGTTTCGTCGCACCCAGGCCGGGAGCGAGCGCACTGCCGTGCATCACGCCGGACATGATGAACCGCATGGGCCTGAAGCCGAATCGTGACGCGCCTACGTTCGGACAGCCGGGCACCTGCACGAAGATCGGCGACCTGGTGACCGGTGCCACGGTGCACTTCAACCAGGCCGACCTGGAACTGGACATCAGCGTTCCGCAGGCGTACCTGCGCCAATTGCCCCGCGGCTATGTCAGCCCCGCCTCCTGGGATCCGGGCATGACGGCCGCGATGCTCAACTACAACCTCAACTCCTACCACACCCAGAGCCACGGCTTCAGCCAGACCAGCACCTATCTCGGTCTCAAGTCCGGGCTGAACGTCGGCCATTGGCACTTGCGCCAGCAATCGACCGTGACATGGCAGTCCGGGCACAACGGCATGCCGGCCAGTCGCCACTGGAACAACATCGACGCCTATGCACAGCGTGACCTTCCCTCGCTGCGCTCCCGGCTGACCCTGGGCGACAGCTACACCGACGGTACGGTCTTCGACAGTCTCGGCTTGCGCGGTGTGCAGCTGGCCACCGACGATCGCATGCTGCCGCAATCACTGCGCGGCTATGCCCCGGTGGTCCATGGCGTGGCCGAAACCAACGCCAAGGTCACGATCACGCAGAACGGCGTACAGATCTACCAGACCAGCGTGTCGCCGGGCCCGTTCACGATCCGCGACCTGTACCCCACCGGCTACGGCGGCGACCTGGTGGTCACCGTGACTGAAGCCAACGGTCGCGAACACAGCTTTTCGGTGCCGTATGCCTCGGTCGCGCAACTGTTGCGTGCCGGCACGACCCGCTACGACATTGCGGTCGGTCGGCTGCGGAACCTTTCCACATCCGGACACCCGAACCTGGTCCAGGCCACCGTGCAGCACGGCTTCAGCAACCTGTTCACCGGCTACGCCGGCTTGCAGGGCTCGCAAGGCTATGCCGCCGTCCTGGCCGGTGGCGCGTTCAACACGCATGCCGGCGCCTTTGCCCTGGACATGACCGAGGCGCGCGCCATCCTGCCCGGGTACCAGCGCATGTACGGACGCAGTATCCGCCTCAGCTTCAACAAGATCATCCCCTCCACGGACACGTCGCTGAGTGTGGCCGCGTACCGCTACTCCAGCCGGGGCTTCCTCAGTCTCATCGATACCGTGCACGCGCGCGACTACGCGCGACGCGGGATCGGCCTGACCCAGTACCTGCCGCCTGGACTGACCACGATCGATGGGGTGCCCGTCAACAGCATCCTGACGCCGCAGCAACAAGCGGCCCTTGCCGGCCAGTCCGGCGGATACGGCTCCTCCCTGACGCCGTCGGGCCTGGTGCATCGGCGCAATCACCTGACCGTGACGATCAACCAGCGCCTCGGCAAGAGCGCCGGTTCGTTCTATGTCAATGCCTCGATCAGCGACTACTGGCAGCGACGCGGCAGCGACCGGCAGTTCCAGGTCGGCTACAACAATTTCTTCCATCGGGTGAGCTACAACCTGTCTGCCACCCGCACACGCGATGCCCTGGGTCGCTACGACAACCGCCTGTTCGTCGGCATCAGCATCCCGCTCGGTGACTCGAGCTATGCGCCCAACTTCGCCCTCAACGTCAATCATGACCAGCGCGCCGGCGAACAGGAGCAGGCCATGCTCAACGGCAGCCTGGGCCAGGACCACCAGTTCACTTATGGTGTGACAGCGGCGCATGGCGACAACGGCGTCGGCAACGCCGGATCGGTCAATGGAACCTATCGTGGGCCCCATGCCGTGTTCGGCGCCAGCTATGGCAAGGGCAAGGGGTATTCCCAGGCTTCGATGAACCTCAGTGGCGCGATGGTCGCGCATCCGGGCGGCGTCACCTTCGGCCAGCCCACCGGCGACACCATCGGCCTGGTGCATGCCCCCGGGGCCCAGGGGGCCAAGGTGAGCAATGCACCCGGTGTGCGCGTGGACCGTACCGGTTACGCGCTGGTGCCCTACATGAATCCCTACCAGCTGAACACGGTCCGCCTGGATCCGCAGGGCATGTCGCTGGGCGTGCAGCTGGACAGCACCGGCGAACAGGTCGCCCCATATGCGGGTGCCGTGGTCCTGGTGAACTTCAAGACCCAGCATGGCCACCCCATGATTGCCCGCATCATGACTGAAGATGGCGGCAAGGCGCCGTTCGGTGCGCAGGTCATGGATGCCAAGGGCAACGCGCTGGGTGTGGTCGGGCAGGCTGGCCTGGCCTTGCTGCGCGTCAAGCACTTGAGCGGTCGACTGAGCGTAAGCTGGAAGGGTGCACACCGGGTGAGCAACATATGCCAGTTCGACTATGTCCTGCCCGCCGCCGGCCTCCGCACAAAGGCCCCCCGCATGATCCAGGTCACCTGCAAGGCCCATCCGACCAAGCCGTCCAGTGAGGGGGCGACATGACGTACAACGCCGCTACCGTCCCTAGAGACCCGCACGCTCGACTGCACCGCGCCGGCATGCTGATCGCCGGCCTTCTGTTGCTGGGGCTGGCATGCATGCCGCGAAACGCCCGGGCCGCATATTGCTGGTATGCCTCCGGTTCGGCCACCAACGTCACCTTCAACGCTGGCAACATCACGCTGACCCCGAGCACGCAGATCGGCTCGGTGCTGTGGACCTCGAGCACGGCAAGCCCGGCCAATCCGCCCTATCTGTATTGCACCGGCAATGCCAACGGCGGCATCGTCAACACCATTGCCGCATCGACGCCGGTCAACGGCGACAACACGCTCTTCCCCACGGGGATCCCGGGCATTTCCTACCGTCTTCTGCATCCCGACGCCAGCACCCTGCTTGCGTTGTATCCGGATTACCCCACGGGTACTGGCATATTCAGCGTGACCACCAACCTGCAACTGGTCTATACCGGCCCGTATCTTCCTCCCAACAACAGCACGCTGACTGGCCAGCTTTCGCAGTGGAAGATCGATATCTGCGACAACCCGGCGTACACGAACAAACATAATCTGGGCTACTACTGCGCTGGAACGATATCTCCCTCCCCGGTGGAAATCTTCAACATCAATGCCACCATTCTCATCCAGGTGCCCACCTGCAGCATCGACCCGGGCTCGGTGAACAAGTCGGTGACCTTGCCCATCGTCAATACCCAGCAGCTGGCCGGCCAGGGCAGCACGGCAGGCAAGACTCCCTTCAGCCTGCAACTGACCCAGTGTCCCAGCAACCTGGGCGTGTTCATCACGCTCAACACCGCCAACGCGCAAACGGGCGCCACGGGCGTGATCGCCCCGACTACGGGAACAGGCTACGCCGGCGGCGTCGGCATACAACTCCTGCAGGCCGACGGCAGCACGCCCGTCGCCTTCGGCACGGCCATTCATACCGGTACCACCACGGCCAGCAACTACACCATCAACCTCTATGCACGCTACTTCCAGACCGGGGCGACCGTCGCGGGCGGTAGCGTCAAGGGCGTGGCCACTTACACGATCAACTATCAGTAGGACTCCGGCTTCGGCCCGCAGGCACGACACCATCCGGACCAGGCCAAACTCTTCCGGATCCGGGCATCCGCACCGATGCGAGCAGGGCAGGCAAGCTACCCGGCATGCATGCGTGCCGTCGGGTGAGAACCAAGGTCGACCAGGTCGACCGCAGACCCCCGCCGCTTGTTGCGGAAGATTCCACTCTACACGCCACAGGCTGGTTGCAGGCCCGCTTGAAGTTCACTGGCCGGTGATGTCGACGTAGCTGCCGCTCCGAGATTCGCCCTTGACCCACGCACAACACTCAATCGTATGCCCGAGTGACCAGCACGGCGTGCGAGTCGGTGGCGAATCCCTTGAAATACAGATGCGCCCGCGCATCCACCATGGCTTCCGGCAGCTTCGTGACACGCAGGGCATAGGCACGCATCGGGTCGGAATTTCCGCTATGCGCTACATCGCAATGGCCGGTCACCTCGACAGGCGCATCCGCCTGCATGGACTGCTCGACGCTTCGCACCGCCGACGCGCAGGTCGGCGCGGTGATGGCACCGGAGAAGGTGATCCGTCCATGGGCCGCCTGCGCCGCCGACACCATCAGCGACATCATCAGGATCGCCCCGCCCAGCCGGAGGGCCGCGGTCCCGATGAAGACGTGTGCGTTCATTTCCCTGCACCTCGAACGTGTCTGAGTCGACACTTCGGGTGTGATACTTGTCTGATTTACCGGGTCATTTTGTGACCCATTGGACAAATTCGCCGAAATAGGCCGATCGGCCGATTCTTTATCGAGATATGCATCACGTTTTTTCGTGCCAATGCACGGATTCGGAAAAAATCGTGACCGGCTCGATATTTAGCGGCATCCGGATGGCAAACAAACCGGATCAGCGCGAGGAAATGTACTTTTCGCGGCGGATCTGGCGTACGGACAGGCCGCGCTCCTTGAGTTCGGCAAACGCCGCGTCGACCATGTTGGGATTGCCGCACAGGTAGGCGATGTCGCGTTCGGGATCGGGCTCGAACTCGGGCAACACCGCCTGCACGTAACCCAGGCGGTCGTGCGGGCGCGGATCCGGGCGAGCGCCGCGGCTCAGGCAGGGGTGGAAATGAAAGCCCGGATGCTCGCGCGCGAAGGCCTCGAATTCCTCGCCGTAGAGCAGTTCGGCCTCGTTGCGGGCACCGTACAGCAGCACCACCTGGCAACCGCGCTCGCGAATCGCCTTGCCCAGCTGCGGCAGCATCGCGCGGTAGGGCGTGACACCGGTGCCGGTGGCGATCAGCAGATAGCGGGCATTGGCATCCTCGTCCATCAGGCAGAAGCGTCCATACGGACCGCTGGCCTCGATCTCGCCGCCATGCTCGAGTTCGCCCAGCAGCCTAGTGGCCGCGCCGCCCTCGACGTAGCTGACCGCGATCTCGATGCGCTGCGCGGATTCGGCATCCTCCGCGCCCACGGTGGCCACCGAATAGCTGCGCTTGGTCGGCTTGCCGTCGTCGTAGTGGAAGTGCACCTGCAGGAACTGCCCCGGCCGGAACGCCAGCGGCGCGCCGTCGGCACGTTCGAAGGCCAGATGGCGCACGGTCGGCGCCAGCATGAAACTGTCGACGAGACGGAGCTGGAAATGTTCGGCCATAAGCGGATCGGACGCCGGAAACGGTGTGTGCACCGCAGCGACGTGGTCTGGAGGGACAAGCCCGCTATGATAGAAGGCTGCGTCCCCGCTGGAAACCGCACCTGCGCCGACCGACCGTTCCGGAACGGTCGTCCCGCGGCCGTCCCGGGGCTTGAATTCATCTGCATGACCATCACACTCGATGGCTTGTCCAACGGATAGTGCGCCCATGACAGACGTCCCTGCCCTGGAAATCACCGATCTGCGCAAGACCTACGCCAACGGCACCGTGGCGCTCAAGGGCGTTTCGCTGACCGTGCAGCAGGGTGATTTCTTCGCCCTGCTCGGCCCCAACGGCGCGGGCAAGTCGACTCTGATCGGCATCCTCAGCTCGCTGGTCAACGCCAGCGGCGGCACGGCGAAGATCTTCGGCGTGTCGATCCACGAGCATCGCGGCCAGGCCATGCACCTGATCGGCCTGGTGCCGCAGGAGATCAACTTCAACCAGTTCGAGAAGCCGTTCGACATCTGCGTCAACGCCGCCGGCTTCTACGGCATCCCGCGCGCCGAGGCGGTGCGCCGGGCTGAGAAGTACCTGCGCGAACTGCGCCTGTGGGACAAGGCGCACCAGCCGGCACGCTCGCTGTCGGGCGGCATGAAGCGGCGCCTGATGATCGCGCGGGCGATGATGAACGAGCCGAAATTGCTGATCCTGGACGAGCCCACCGCCGGCGTGGACATCGAGATCCGCCGTTCGATGTGGCAGTTCGTCACCGGCATCAACGCCGCCGGCACCACGGTGATCCTGACCACGCACTACCTGGAGGAAGCCGAGCAGCTGTGCCGCAACATCGCCATCATCGACCACGGATCCATCGTCGAGAACACCGGCATGAAGCAGCTGCTGGCCAAGCTGGACGTGGAGACCTTCGTGCTCGACACCAGCGAGCTGCCGAACGAGCTTCCCGACGTCGACGGCATCGAGCTGCGCCGCCGCGACGACCACACGCTGGAGGCGGAAATGGCGCGTGGCCACGACCTCAACTCGCTGTTCGCCAGGCTCAGCGAACGGGGCATCACCGTGACCTCGATGCGCAACAAGGCCAACCGCCTGGAGGAACTGTTCGTGCGCCTGGTCGAGAAGAACGACGACGGACGGGAGAACGCCGCGTGAGCAGCCATGTCGCCAAAAACCTGGTCGCCCTGAAGACCATCGTGCGCCGCGAAATCATGCGCATCGTGCGCATCTGGTCGCAGACGTTGATCCCGCCTGCGATCACCGCCTCGCTGTACTTCATCATCTTCGGCACCGTGGTCGGCAGCCACCTACCCCCCGAGCACGGCTACAAATACATGGCCTACCTCGTGCCCGGCCTGGTGATGATGCAGATCATCACCAACAGCTACAGCAACCTGACCAGCTCGTTCTTCGGCGCCAAGTTCCAGCGCTTCGTCGAGGAGATGCTGGTTTCGCCGATGCCGAGCTGGGTGATCCTGTCCGGCTACATCATCGGTGCCATGGCGCGCGGCCTGACCCTGGGCGTGATCGTGCTGGTGATCTCGACGCTGTTCACGCACCTGCACGTCGAACACCCGCTGATCACCATCACCACGGCCATGCTGACTTCGATGGTGTTCGCCCTGGCCGGCTTCGTGAACGCGGTGTTCGCCAAGAAGTTCGACGACATCGCGATCGTGCCCAGCTTCGTGCTGACCCCGCTGACCTACCTGGGTGGCGTGTTCTATTCCATCGACCAGCTGGGCGAGCCCTGGCACACCATCTCGCTGGCCAACCCGATCCTGTACATGGTCAACGCCTTCCGCTACGGCATGCTGGGCGTGTCCGACATCCACATCGGCGTGGCCTATGCGGTGATGGTGTTCTTTGCCGTGGCGCTCAGTGGCTTCGGCCTGTTCCTGCTGCACCGCGGCATCGGCATGCGCAGCTGAGGGGAGCCGCCCGCCCTGGGCGGCCCCCGACGACGGCGAGGGATCGCGGCCTCAGCCGCCTCCGCCGCGGCGGCCGCCCTTGCCGCCCATCTTCTGCTGCATCATGCCGCCGCCCTGCGGCTGCATGCCGCGATGCATGGGCTGCGCCGGCATGTCCGGCAGGGTCAGGCCACGCGCGCGTGCACGTTCCTGCATCTGCTTGTGGTGCTCGGCGCGAATGCGGTTGCGCTCGGCCTGGGTGTTTGCCGAGCGCATGCGCTGGCGAAAGGTCGCGCGCTCGGCCGGTGTCATCATCTGACTGCCGTAGATACGGTTCTGGGTCATGTCCTGTGTCTGCGCACGCGACTGGTCGCGCGCCTGGGCTTGCGTCTGGTCCTGCGCCTGCGCCAGGGCCAGCGGCGACAGCACCAACAGTGAAATCAAGACCATGCGTTTCATGTTCGACGTCCTTCTGACGGGATGGGAATGCGGTCCGCGGCGGCGGGCAACGCCCGGCAAGGGTGCACCGACACGAATGGCCGGCCATTGATCGACATCAACATCGGCGCACGCCTATCACCTTTGGCAAGGGGTGGCATGCCTTGGTAGTCACGCAAGCGGTTACCATGCGCGCATGCATACCGACCGCCCCGCCCCGGAGACCACGGGACCCGCATGCCTTGCCGAACACGGCTTTGCATTCGTGCACGGCGACACGCTGCGCGCGCTGCTGACGCATACCGGCGACCTGCTCGACTGGACAGCCTTCACCGACAGCTGGAACCGGCTGCGTCTGGACACCTACATGGCCGACCGGGGGCGCTACCGCCGTCGCCGCCACGGCGTGTTCCACGTCGGACGCGAGGACGGGATCCGTCCCCAGCCACCACAACCGCACTTCCAGAGCCTTGCCTACAACCGCCTCAACGGCGGCATCGAGCGCTGGTACCAGTCGCTGGAACCGGACATCGCCGCCGGCCCCACGCTGCACACCGTGCTGCAGTACGCCTGGTCGCTTTTCGGCACCCTGGCCCCGGAGGTGGCGGACTGGTTCGTGGAGGTGCACCAATTCCGCATCGAGGCGCATCCGGACCGGGCCGGTCTTCCGACCCCCGAAGGCGTGCATCGCGACGGCGTCGACTATGTCCTGGTCATGCTGGTGGACCGGCACAACATCGACCGCGGCACCACCACCATCCATGCGCCCGACGGCGCCGAGCTGGGCAGTTTCACCCTGGTCACACCTTTCGATGCCGCACTGGTGGACGATGCGCGGGTGCTGCACGGCGTCACGCCGGTGCAGCCGCACGATCCCGGACAGCCCGCCTGGCGGGACGTGCTGGTGGTCACCTTCCGGCGATCCTGAATAGCAGAACGCCCCGGTCGCTGGACGACCGGGGCGTGCATGAAACCCGGAATCGGGGAATTACTTGCCCTGGTTCTGCTTCGGCAGGGGCGCCAGGTTGAAGCTGATGGTCGGCATTTTCTTGTCCAGCTCCTGCACGATCTGGTCGGTCAGGTCGTTGGCGTTGTTGCCGCCCAGCACGCCCGAGTCGCGATCGAGCAGGATGCCGCAGTGGTGGCTCTTGTAGGCCGCCTCGACCAGCGGGTTGGCTGCCTTGATGATCTGCTGCATGGCCCGCGCACGGGTGATGCGCAGACGCTGCTCGTACTCGGAGGACTTCTGCTGGAATTCCTGCTCGCGCTTCTGCAGCTTCTTCTGCATGTCCTCGCGCTGCTGCGGCTGCATGGTCTTGGCCTCCTGGCGGAACTTCTGGATGGCCTGTCCCAGCGAATTGCGTATCGAACCCATTTCATCGTTGGCGTGCGAGGCCAGCTGGTGCATGCGCTTGTTCGCCGCATCGCCCGCCTTGGACTGCCCCATCATCTGGCTCTGGGAAAGCATGCACACGCCGGCCACCTGGCCGCCGAGGGGCGATTTGGCCTGCGCCGGCTGCGCCACCAGACCCACCAGTCCGGCCAGTACTGCGACCGTCAGAACGCGATATGAAACCATGTTTTTACCTCTTCTCATCGTAGCTGTCCGACGCAATGGCGCCGACCCAATAGCATGCAAGTCATCCAGCATAGCAAGATCATCCGACAAAGCGCATGAACCGGGCCCGACCAGCCCCGCTTCACGCGACTACTTCTTCTTCCCGCCCTTCGCGGCCTTGTTGCGCAGCGGGGCCAGGGACTCGAACTTGCTGGCGTATTCCTCCGTGACCGCCTGAGCATCGCTGCTGGAGGTGATCACGCGCGGAGTGATCAGCACGATCAGCTCGGTGCGGTTGCGATGCCGGCTGGTGGTGCCGAACAGGCGTCCGATCACCGGAATCCGGTTCAGGCCCGGGATGCCGGTATCGGTCTTGCCTTCGTCCTGCTGGATCAGGCCGCCCAGAAGCACGGTCTGACCACTCTGGACCGCAATCTGCGTGTTCAGTTCCCGCTTGTCGATGGGGAAATTGCCGAACTTGTCGGCAATACCCGGCTTGCTGACCACCTGGTCCAGGCTCAGGTACACCAGGCCGCCCGGGTTCACGCGCGGGCGCACCTCCAGGATCACGCCGGTGTCCTTGTAGCTGACCTGCCCCAGGGCATTGACCCCGCCGTTGAGGGTGCTGTTGATGCCGCCGGTGAAATAGGTCTGGTTGACCGGAATCTGCGTGCCGACCTGGATCTTGGCCTGCTGGTTGTTCATGACCACCAGCGAAGGCGCCGACAGCACCTTGGTGTTGCCGCTGGTCTCCATGGCGTGCACTGCGGCCTGCAGGTTGCTGTTGACGAACGAATAGAAGAAATTGTCGCTGCCCGGCAAGAACTGCGTGCCGCCACCGCCCAGCGCCACCTGCCGCGGGTTGTTGGGGTTGCCGGGAACGATGTTGCCGTTGCTGTCGGTGGTGCTGTTGGCCAGTCCCTGCAGGTACCACTGCACGCCGAAGCTGAACTCCCCGGTCAGCTGCACCTCGAGGATGCGTGTCTCGATCTGCACCTGCAGCGGCACGATGTCCAGGCGCTGGATGGCCGACTCGATCTCGTCCCACTGCGAGGGCCGGCAACGCACCAGCAGCTGGTTGTTGGCGTCGACCGCGGTAATGCCGATGCCGCCCTTTTCGACCTGTCCCATGGTGCCGCTGGTGGCGGTCATCTGCGTATGGCCGGACAGGCCCGAGGCCGCCAGGCCCGAACCGCCGGTGCCGCCACCGCTCATGCCACCACCCGCACGTCCGCCGGCACCTGCATCGGCACCATTGGACGAATCGGACATGCCCGACGCCATCGCGCCGCCGGTGTCGTTCGCGCCACCCTTGCCGCCGTTGCCGGCGAAACCGCCCATGGTGCCGCCCTGCAGACCGGGCCCGACCGAGCCGCCGGTGTCACCGGATGCACCGCCCGACGAAGTGCCGTTGTAGATCTGGTTGAGGTAGTCGGCCAGGTAGGTGGCCTGCACGTTCTTGACGTCGTACACGTACAGCTGGGGCTGGTTGCCGCCACCGCGGTCGATGCGCTCGATCCAGTCGCGCACCTCGCTGAGATAGGCCGGCTGCGGCGTGATCACCACGATCGAGTTGGTGCGCTTGATGGGAATGAAGCGCAGCATCCCGGCCAGCGGACTCTTGCTGTGCGGTCCGAACATCGCGTCCAGCTGCGGCATGAGCTGCGAGACGTCGGCGCGTTGCAGGCCGAACACGCCCACCGACATCCCCTTGAGCCAGTCCACGTCGAAGGTGCGGATCGTGCGCTGGTAATTGGCGAGCTCCTGCGGGGTGCCGCCCATGACCAGCAGGTTGCGCGCCGGATCGACCAGCAGGAAGGCCTTGTCGCGCGCGAACGGCTTGAGCAGTTTATGCATCTGCTCGGCGCCGATGTAGTGCAGCGGAAACAGTCGGGCCTGCATGCCGCTGCTGGGCCGAACCGCGCCCAGGCTCGGCGCGATGTTGCCGGCCACCGCCTCCTTGGACGGCAGCACCAGGTAGCTGCCGTTCTTCTCCACCAGCGCGTTGTCGGTCCACGACAGCAGCGTCTCCAGGATCGGCAGCGCCTGGTCCCGGGTCACCGGCTGCGCCGTGGAGAAGGTGATGTTGCCCTTCACGCCCGGCGCGATCGCGTAGTTGCGCTTGAGCAGGTTGCCCAGCACCGCCTTGACCACGGCCTGGATCGGCTGGTTCTCGAAGTTGAACACCACCTTGCCCTGCTCGCCCTTGTTGGCGTGCGAGGGCGGGATGGAGCGCACGAACACGCCCGTACCCTTGGCGATCTCGCTCCTGGGCTGCGTGGCAGGCGGATTCTGTCCGCGCAGCGGCTTGCTCGGCTTCTGCGGCAGCTTGTCCACGCCGGCCATGGCCTCGCGCTGCAGGTTGGCGTTGTCGCTTGGCTGCGGAAGCGTGCTGCATGCGGCCAGCATGACGCTCAGAACCATCGTGATCATTGCGGTGGACTTGTGCATGGCTTAGTGCCCTTGTTCCTTTTGCGCCTGCATCTGCCGGCGCCGTGATTCGATGCGTGCCCTGAGCGCCTGGGCGCGCCGTTGTCGCAGGTTTTCCGTCTTGCTCCCGGCCGCGTTTTTCGGTGGTGCCTTGGCCTGTCCGCGCTTGCCCAGGGCGGCGGCGCGCTCGGGGTGAACGGCCATGGCCGGCATTTCCCGATGGACGCCCCTTCCGCTGGATGCCGGTGGGGCCGGCACGGCACCGTCCCCGGTCTCCCCGGCCACCACCAGCTTCAACACGGTGCGCTGGCCGTTGCGGCTGAACACCGCGCTGCGCGGCTTGAGAT
The DNA here is from genome assembly GCA_963817755.1 of uncultured Gammaproteobacteria bacterium. GTDB lineage: Bacteria > Pseudomonadota > Gammaproteobacteria > Xanthomonadales > Rhodanobacteraceae > Oleiagrimonas. Next base: position 122,246 of record CAWFPB010000002.1, on the reverse strand, counting down.
CGACCAGCGTCCAGCCGCTGTTGCCCACGTTCTCGCCCTCGATCACTCGCACGTCCTTGTCCGGACGGCCGTGCAACAGGGCCATGTGCAGTTCGGGCGTGAGGATGATGCCGGTCAGCTGCAGGTCGCCCAGCGTGACCGTGCCGCCGCCGCTGTCGGTCTCGGGGGCAGGCTGGCGATCGGTGGTGAACAGGGGGTGTTGCCAGACCGAGGAAAATTGCTTCAACGGCGGCGAAGCCTTTCGCGCCGCGGCCTCGGCGGCCGGCAACGGCCTGGACTGGCCGGCAGCGCCCCAGTGCACATGTCGACCGGCGCCCAGCACCAAGGCGCCCAGCACCAGCGCACACAGGGCGCATGCGACGCCCAGGACCGGCGTCAGGCGTCGCTGGTCGGCCGCGTTCATCGCTTGCTCCTGCTGTTGTCCGCGGCCTGCCGGAGGTAGCCGCTGAGGCTGAACTGCACCTGCAAAGGCGGCAGGCTGCCGTCGGCGCCGCGAACCGGACTGCGATAGGCGCTGAAATTGTCCACGAACAGGTACGGCGTGCCCTGCTCCAGGTCGTACAACACCGCGGCCAGCGCATGCATGCCGCAGCTGAGATTGATGTTGACCGTGACCTTGCGGTACGGCCCTTTCTTGCCTTGCGGCTGCACCGGCATCTTCTGGGTCACCGAGCAGGGACCCAGCGCGGTGTGCGCGTTGGCGACGTCCACGACGTGCTGCATCAGGTTGGCCGAGGCAGTGCTCGGATCGCTTTCGGGAAGCAGGGCGCTGTTGCTGGCCTGACCCTGCTGCAACCTGGCCAGGCGCTGTTGCAGACCCTGCTTCTGGGCGATCACGGCGGCATAGCGCTGTTCATCGGCCCGCAACTGGCCGACCTGGCCGGCCATCTCCAGTTGCGGCGCCACGAACCACCAGTGCACCAGCAGGAAATACCCCAGCACCGCCACCAGCAGGGTCAGGAGCAGGGCCGCGATGCGGCTTTCAGCGGGTCGCAGCTGCATGGTCCTCGGCCTTGGCGTGGGCATCCCCTGCGCTCTTGAGCGAACGCAGGTGCGCGGTGAGATAGAAACGCTCCTTGTGGGTCCGCGGGTCGGTGCGGATCACGCCCTGGAATCCGGGTTCGGACAGGTACGGCGACTTCTTGACCAGGTCCACCAGCCGCGCGGCCTGCGGACTCTGTCCCTGCATGCCGACACTGCCGTCGCTGCCGATGGTCATGCGCTCCAGCCAGGTGTCCTGCGGCAGGCGCTTGCTGAGGTCCTCGAGCACGTCCAGTACCGTCGGCGACTGCGCCCGCTGGCGAGCCAGGAAGCTGGCGGCGTCGGCACTGGACACCAGGCGCTGGCGAAGGCGCATCACCGAACGCGCCTCGCGGTGCATGGCGTCGACATGGGTCTGCATGGTGTCGATCACGGCCTGCCGGTTGTGCAGCCACTGCAGCATGCCCAGTATCACCAGCACCGCCAGCAGTCCGCCCAGGGCCAGGTTGAGTCGACGCCGCGGGGACACGCGGCGACGGCGGCTTTCCGGCGCCAGCAGGTTCGCGCCGAGCCGGTCCGCTCCCTGCAGCGCATCCACCGCATCGATCTCGATACCGGCGTCCGCGAGGCGCCGCAGCAACGGTTCGATTCGCTGTTTCGGCACCGCCACCAGCTCCAGGTGGATGTGGTCGGCCCGCGGCGCGGGCACCTCCTCGAGCACGTCGAAATCCACCTGGTCGACGGTGAAAGGCGTCTGCCGGTCCATTTCGTAGGACACGACCTGACGCAGATTGGCGGCGGCCGCTACCGGCAGGTGCAGGCGTCGCCTGAGCACCTCGCGAGCGGGCAGGCACAGGGCCAGGTGCAGGTCCTGCGGGTCGATCCCGGCACAGGCTTCGCGCAGGGCCGCCTGCTGCTGTGCCGGCGACAGTCCGGCATCGATGCGTGCCAGCGCCTGCGTGCCGCCGGGGGCGCGCACCAGCCAGGCATCGGCATTCGGCTGCAGCAGCCGCCATTGCGCGCCGCGTACCAGGGCCGCCTGCCAGCGGGTCGGCAGGCAGGCGCGCAATTCTGCGCCCCACCAGCATAGGAACGCGGGCAGCGGCGAGCCGCGCCAGGCGCGACGCACCGACTCGAGCTGCGGACGCAAGGACTGCGCCAGAGATGTCATGGTTTCCTCCCGCTTGTTCCTTTCCCGCTGACGGCCCCCTCCGCCTGCGTCCGCCCCTTGTCTCACCCTGGAGCGATCCGGATCGGCGACCATACTATGAAAGCTGCCAATCGTGCTGCTTTGTGCCGATTCCGGGCATGCGCGGCCCTGAAAGATGCGACCACGCGCGGATCACGGAGTTCATCCGCCCACATCACCCGGGCAGCGCGAAGGCTTTCGCGCTGCACCGCCGGCACGTTCCGGCACGGCCGACGACCCCGTCGGGTTTCGCGCCACCATCGCGCTGCAGCGGATCCGTACTCGCCGGCACGCACCCGTCGGCGGACTCAAGGCCGGCGCCCCTTGGCACGATGCGTGGGCACGGCCGTCCACGGGTCCTCCGGCCAGGGATGCCTGGGATAGCGTCCCTTCAGTTCCTTCCTGACTTCCGGATAGGTACGTTCCCAGAATCCGGCCAGGTCCTGCGTGACCTGCATCGGCCGTCCCGCGGGCGAGAGCAGGTGCAGCATCACCGGCACGCGGCCGCCGCCCACGCGCGGAGTGTCGGCCAGGCCAAACAGCTCCTGCAGCTTGACCGCCAGGACCGGCGGATCCGCGCTGTAGTCCACACGATGACGGCGGCCGCTGGGTACGTCCAGCGATTCGGGCACCTGCGCGTCCAGTTGCCGGCGCTGGTCGTAGTCGAGCATCGCGGCCAGCGCCTCGGAGAGTTCGCCCGGCGCCAGTGCATCGAGCGCGCGCTTGCCGGTCAGGTACGGGCCCAGCCAGGACTCCAGGGATGCCAGCAGCGCGGCATCGGACAGGTCGGGCAGTCCCGCCTCCGGCATCCAGCCTCGCAGGGCATTCACCCGAGCACGCAGGCGATGTGCGGCCTCGCTCCACGGCAACTCGCCCAGGCCACGCTCGCGCACCCGCGCCAGCAGTGCCGGTACGGCGTCCCCGGCGTTCACCGGCACGCTGCGCCGCTCCAGCACCAGGGCATCGAATCGGCGCTCCTCGAAGGCCTCCACGGCCTCGCGTTTGCTGTTCCAGCGCACCACGCGCTGCGTGACGAAACATTCGCCGTAATCGCGTTCCAGCAAGGCCGGATCGAACGGGGCCGCGGCCAGGATCAGGCTGTCGCGGCTTTCCAGGCGCAGGTCCAGCACCACCAGCCAGGGCTCGCCCTGCAGGGCAGTGTCCTCGTGCAGGCGCGCGCCGCGGCCGTTGCTGAGCTGGTAGCGCAGGGGCAGGCCCTCCACCTGGCGGGCAATGCGGTCGGGGAAGGCATGCGCCAGCAGGTCGCCCACGGCATGGCCGTGCGCGGTGCCGCTGGCGGCGCTGCGCGCACCGATGCGCTTGCGCCAGCCGCGCGCGACCCGCTCGATCCCGGCCAGCGCGCCGGCATCGGCGCCGATGCGACGCGCCACCTGCGCGCCGCCGTCGCGCCAGGCGTGCAGGGCCTCGACCCGGGACCGGAAATCGTCGCTGCGTGACCCCGCCCCGCGCATCGGCGAACGTGCCTCGAGCAGGGCCAGCAGATCCGCCATCAGGCCGTGCTGCGCCGCGTCGGCGCGCGCCACCGCCGCGGCCAGACGTGGCGCGGCGCCCAGGGCATGCATGTGCCGTCCGAGTGCGGTGATGCGACCGTCCGCGTCCAGCGCATCCAGACGCTGCAACAGGTCGCGCGCCTGCGCCAGCGCGCCGCTCGGCGGGCGATCCAGCCACGGCAGGGCGTCGTTTCCCCAGGCCGCCAGCTCCAGCGCCAGGCCCGACAACTCGGCCTGCGCGATCTCCGCCCCGCGCTCGGCCTCCAGGCGCTGGCTCTGCGGCCACAGGCGGTAGGCGGTCCCCGGCGCCACGCGCCCGGCGCGTCCGGCGCGCTGGTCGGCCGAGGCCTGGGAAATGGTCACGGTACGCAAGCGTGTGAACCCGGAGTTGGGATCGAAGTGCGGCACCCGCGCCAGGCCGCTGTCGACCACGGCGCGAATGCCCGGCAGGGTGACGCTGGACTCGGCCACGTTGGTGGCCAGGATCACGCGCCGCGCCTCATCGCCCGGCACCAGGGCGGCCTGCTGCTCGGCCATCGACAGCTCGCCGTGCAGCGGCAGGACCTCGACCCCGGCGCAGCGGTTCTCCAGCAGGCGCTGGGCCCGCGCGATCTCGCGCCGGCCCGGCAGGAAAGCCAGCACGTCGCCTTCGTTCTCGGCCAGCGCCTGCTCCACTACGCGGGCCAGGTGCTGCTCCGGTGTCTCCTGCGTGCGGACCGGCGGATAGCGGACATCGACCGGGAAGCTGCGCCCGGGACTGGTGATGCGCGGCGCATCCAGCCACCGGGCGATGCGCTCGCCGTCCAGCGTCGCCGACATCACCAGCAACCGTAGATCCGGCCGCAGGCCGGCCTGCACGTCCAGCGCCAGCGCCGCGCCGAGGTCCCCGGCCAGATGGCGCTCGTGGAATTCGTCGAACACGATCGCGCCGATATCGGAAAGCTCCGGATCGTCCTGGATCCGCCGCGCCAGCATGCCTTCGGTCAGCACCTCGACACGCGTCGCCGCGCTGGTGCGCGACTCGAAGCGGATCGCGTAGCCGAATGTTCGTCCGACCGGCTCGCCATGCTGGGCAGCCATGAAACTGGCCGCGGCGCGCGCAGCAATGCGGCGCGGCTCCAGCACCAGGATGCGCTGGCCCTGCAGCCACGGAGCGTCCAGCAACGCCGGCGGCACCTGGGTGGTCTTGCCGGCGCCGGGCGGCGCCTCGAGCACCAGGCGTGTGCCGGATTCCAGGGCTTCCTGGATCTTTGGCAGCAGTGGAGTGATGGGAAACTTCATGCTTGCGCACGTGGGGACGGAGGACGTTAAGCAGCAGCTTAACGTCCTCCGTCCCCTGCAACTTACAATGCGCCTTTTTGCACGACCCAAAACCCATGCACCTGATCGACATCGGCGCCAACCTGACCCACGACTCCTTCGCCCACGACTTCGACGCCGTGCTCGAGCGCGCCCGCGCCCATGACGTTTCGCAGATGGTCGTCACCGGCGCCAGCCGCGAGGACAGCGAGGCGGCGCTGGCGCTGGCGCGTGCGCATCCGGGCGTGCTGTTCGCCACCGCCGGGGTGCACCCGCACCACGCCATCGACTACGACGCCGACACCGATGCCCTGCTGCGCCGCCTGGCCGCCGAACCGGAAGTGCGGGCGGTCGGCGAGATGGGCCTGGACTACCACCGCAACTACTCGCCACGCGAGGTGCAGCTGCGCGTGTTCGAGAAGCAGCTGACCATCGCGGCCGAGGCGAACATGCCGGTATTCCTGCACCAGCGCGACGCACACGATGATTTCCTGGCACTGCTGAAATCCTTCCGCGATGCCCTGCCTTCTGCCGTGGTGCACTGCTTCACCGACACCCGCGAGGCGCTGTTCCACTACCTGGACCTGGACTGCCACATCGGCATCACCGGCTGGCTGTGCGACGAGCGCCGCGGCCTGCACCTGCGCGAATTCGTGCGCGAGATCCCCGCCGGCCGGCTGATGATCGAGACCGATTCGCCCTACCTGCTGCCGCGCACGGTGCGGCCCGAAGCCCTCGCACCGACGCAACGAACCGATGTACCTGAAACACATCTGCGAGGAACTGGCGCGCGACCGCGGCGAGGACGTGGAAACCACGGCCCGGCATACCAGCGCGACTGCCACTGCCTTCTTCAACCTGCCGCAAGGCGTGGACCATGGGGACGGAGCAGGTTAAGCAGCTGCTTAACCTGCTCCGTCCCCTGCCACGACCCATTCGCCGGGCTGGAGCGTGCCCAATTCGACGTCCCCCACGCGCACGCGCACCAGCCGAAGCGTCGGGAAGCCGACGGCGGCCGTCATGCGGCGCACCTGGCGATTGCGGCCCTCGCGGATCGTCAGCTCCAGCCAGGCGGTGGGGATGTGCTTGCGGAAGCGCACCGGCGGATCGCGCGGCCACAGCCAGCCCGGGGCTGTCGCCAGCAGCTCGACCTGCGCCGGGCGCGTCGATGCCGTCCTTGAGCTTCACGCCCTTGGCCAGCCGGTCCAGCGCCGCGGCCGTCGGCGTGCCCTCGACCTGCACCCGGTAGGTCTTGGGCTGCTTGTGGCGCGGATCGGTGAGGCGATGCGCCAGGGCGCCGTCGTCGGTCAGCAGCAGCAGACCCTCGCTGTCGCGGTCCAGGCGCCCGGCCGCGTATACGCCCTTGCGGTCGATGTAGTCGGCCAGGGTCGAACGGCCTTCGCGGTCGGTGAACTGGCAAAGCACGCCGTACGGCTTGTTGAAGGCGATGAGCATCTATGCAGGTGGGGACGGAGCACGTTAAGCCGCTGCTTAACGTGCTCCGTCCCCGTTGTTGTTGCTGGCCGGCTTCACGAAGCGCAGCGTCATGCGGTCGGACTCGCCGATGGCCTGGTACTTCGCCTTGTCCTTGTCGCCCAGCGCCAGGGTCGGCGGCAGCGTCCACACGCCCTTGGGATAATCGCGCATGTCGCGGGGGTTGGCGTTGACATCGCTCTTGGCCTTCAGGATGAAGCCGGCCGCCCTGGCCAGCTTGATCACGTAGGCCTGCGGCAGGTAGCCGCTGCCCTTGACCGCGTCCAGTGCGGTTCCGGAAGCCGCGCGATGATCCACCACGCCGAGCACGCCGCCGGGCTTGAGCACCTGGTAGAACGCCTGGAACATCGCCGGGGCGGTGCCGGCCTGCACCCAGTTGTGCACGTTGCGGAAGGTCAGCACCATGTCGGCCGACCCGGACGTGCCCAATACCGGGTGCCGTGCATCCATCGTCACGATGCGCGCTTTGCCGAACACCTTCGGGTCGGAAGCAAAGAGCTTTCTCAGGCGGCTGTCGTCGGCCTTCGCCTCCTTGTCCATCGTCGGCGCGAATTCGGCGGCGATGTACTTGCCGTTCTCGCGCAGAAGCGGCGCCAGGATGCGCGCGTACCAACCGCCGCCCGGGGTGATCTCGATCACCTTCATGTCCGGGCGGATACCGAAGAACTGCAGCGTCTTCAGCGGATGACGGTATGGGTCGCGCGCGATGTCGGACGCGGGCCGCCAGGACCCCTTGATGGCCGCCTCGATGCGCTGGGCCGACATCTGGCTGGCCGAAACCGGCGGCACCACTTGGTCGGGCTGGTCCTCGGCTGTGGCTGTGTGGCCGGTCGTGCCCGCTGCGGCGGGCGGCGCGGCGCTCGCGGCCGTGGCGGCCGGCGACTGGTGCTGCGATGAAGAACTGCAGGCCGCCAGCAGGGTCGCCAGCGCCAGAACCAGGCATTGCTTCATGGTCGTATCCCTCGAAAAGGTCGACATCCACCCCCCCGGAATCCCGGGCAGGTTACCACGCGGGTCTTGTACGCTTGTCGCGCGACGGATGGATTCAGTACGGACGCGGACAGACCGACTGAAGCCCGTCGACATGTTCGTTCAGCTCGGCCGCAATTCCCTGCCACATCGGGTCCAGGATGAAGTCGATGCCTTCGCGGCGCGCCAGCTTGGCGGCGGGGATGAAGTCCGAATCGCCGGCCACCAGTACGATCTGGTCGACCTGGCGCTTGAAGGCCATCGAGGCGATGTCGATGCCGATCTTCACGTCGACCTGGGTCTGGCGCATGTCCAGCTCGAAGTGATCGTCGCGCAGGTCCGCCCACTGCAACGAGCCCTCGCGAAGCGCCTGCACGGTGGCGCGCTTGAGCTGCCATTCGCCGCCGCGGTCGCTGAGCCGGCCCAGGCGCAACGCCATCTTGCGCTGGCGGCGCAGGTTGTCTTGCAGGTCCCAGCGGAAATGCGCCATGTTGCTGTCGCCGAAATCGATGTCGTCCCCGCTGATCGGGCGCTTGAACACCTTGTCCAGCGGTTCGCAGTCGTAGAAGAAGATGCGGTACAGCGCATCCTTGGGCCGGTCCAGCGCGCGGATGTGCTCGATGGCCATGGTGAAGGCGGTCTTGGCCACCACGCGCGGATCGTTGGCGTCGCGGTCGCTGTAGACCTTGCGGAAACGGGCGAGAAAGAACGCCCCGTCGATGAGGACGGCGGTCGAGGACATAGGACTTCCCTTATTGATGATATGGAATAGGCATGGATGATCCGCGCCGGGCGCGGCATGGGCATTTCAAGGGATCGGCGGCGCAATGGCAAGTGCGACAAGTCACCCGTCGTTCACAAGGCCAGCGGCGGCTCCGGCTTGCCGATCTGCGCGTACAGCCAGCTGCGGAAGGCCTGGAAGCCGGCATGCGCGCGGCTGCGCTCGGGGAACACGAGGTAGTAGCCGAAACCGGCCTTGAGGCGTTTGCGCGACAAGGGCACCAGCCGCCCGGCATCGATCAGCGGTTGCGCCATCATGCAGCGCCCCAGCGCCACCCCCAACCCCTGCACCGCCGCGTGATGCAGGGCCTCGGAATTGTCGAAGCCGGCCACGAATCGGTCGGGCATGTTCCCGCCGTGGTGCTTGAACCAGGCATCCCAGTGGCCGGTGGGGTCGCCCAGCAGCGGCGCACGCTCCAGCAAGCCGGCGCGCGATCCGCCGATGCGCCGGACCAGGTCCGGGCTGGCCACCGGGCAGACCGACTCGTCCAGCAGGTGCTCGCTGTTCACGCCGTCCCAGCCTCCACGCCCCAGGCGCAGGGCGGCATCGATCGGCTCGCGGTCGAAATCGACCACCGCGGGTGTGGAGTGCAGGTTCAGGTTGATCTGCGGATGTGCGGCCACGAAGTCGGGCAGGCGCGGCACCAGCCAGCCGTTGGCCAGCAACGACACGGTACTCAGCGTCAGCTTGCGCCCGCTCCTGCAGCCACTGAAATCGCCGAGGGCGCGATCCAGCTCGGCCAGCGGATCGCGTACCGCATCCAGCAGCCGCTGCCCATCCACGGTGAGCGACACGCCGCGCGGCCCGCGCACGAAGACCGGCACGCCCAACCGCTCCTCCAGCTGGCGCATGCGATGGCTGAGCGCACTGGAGGTCACGTGCATGGTCTCGGCGGCCCGGGTCAGGTTGCCGCTTCGGGCAATCTCCGCGAACGCCTTGAGCAGATCCAGCGAAATGCGCGACATCGTGAAAATATCTCAAGCCTGGCTTGTCAAAGTTTCGCTTTTTTGCTCCCCGACGTCCACCTAGCATGCGCTGTACTCAACATGCAGCGAGGTGAATCATGAACGACTTCATGCGAGTGCTGGGCCTTCTCAGCCGCGACATGCTGGTCATGCGCGGATATTTCCTGCCGGTGCGCAACCTGGATGGCGGAGCGCAACGCGAAGCCCGGTCACCGGCAGTCAAGCCGGTCCCGTCCAAGCATGCGGCGCCGCGGACCGGCGGCTGTCTCTCCGACCCGGCCTGCGCCCGCTGAACCTTCCGTGGCAGCAGCTGCCCCAGCGGTGCACGATGACCGCGCCCGTCGCTGACCGGGGCGTCCCCATGCACGAAGGCCGCCTGCGGGCGGCCTTCGTGTTTCGCAACGTTCCCCGCACCGGGTGCGGCATCGGCACAAGCGTCAGACCGCCGCCGACAGTGCGGCCAGCGCGGCGTTGAGGGTGTCGCTGGGGCGCATGGCGGCGCCGACCTTGCCCAGGTCCGGGTGGTAGTAGCCACCCATGTCCACGCCCTTGCCCTGCACCGCGTTGAGCTCATCGACGATCTTCGTCTCGTGGTCGGCCAGCGTCCGGGCCAGTTCGGCGAAGGCCTGCTTCATGTCGGCGTCGTCGTCCTGGTCGGCCAGGGCCTGGGCCCAGTACATGGCCAGGTAGAAATGGCTGCCGCGGTTGTCCAGCTCGCCGACCTTGCGCGAGGGCGAGCGGTTCTCGTCCAGAAAGCGCGCGTTGGCCTTGTCCAGGGCCTCGGCCAGCAGCTTCGCGCGGGCGTTGCCGTAGGACTTGCCCAGGTGCTCGAGCGAGGCAGCCAGGGCCAGGAACTCGCCCAGCGAATCCCAGCGCAGGTGGTTCTCCTCGACCAACTGCTGCACGTGCTTGGGCGCGCTGCCGCCGGCGCCGGTCTCGAACAGGCCGCCGCCGGCCATCAGCGGCACGATCGACAGCATCTTGGCGCTGGTGCCCAGCTCCATGATCGGGAACAGGTCGGTCAGGTAGTCGCGCAGCACGTTGCCGGTCACCGAGATGGTGTCCTGGCCCTCGCGGATGCGTGCCAGCGAATGCCGGGTGGCCTCGACCGGCGACAGGATGCGGAGGTCCAGGCCGTCGGTGTCGTGGTCTTTCAGGTAGGTCTCGACCTTGGCGATCAACTGGCGGTCGTGGGCGCGACCTTCGTCCAGCCAGAACACGGCCGGGGTGGCGCTGTCGCGGGCGCGGGTGACGGCCAGCTTGACCCAGTCGCGCACCGGCGCGTCCTTGGCCTGGCACATGCGCCAGATGTCGCCGGACTCGACCGCGTGCTCGAACACGACGGTGCCATCGGCGTCGGTCACCTTCACCGTGCCGTCGGCCGGGATCTGGAAGGTCTTGTCGTGCGAGCCGTACTCCTCGGCCTTCTGTGCCATCAGGCCGACGTTGGGCACGCTGCCCATGGTCGCCGGATCAAAGGCACCGTTCGCCTTGCAGTCCTCGATCACCGCCTGGTAGACGCCGGCGTAGGAGCGGTCCGGGATGATCGCCTTGGCGTCCTGGCGCTCGCCGGCCGCGTTCCACATCTTGCCCGAGTCGCGGATCATCGCCGGCATCGAGGCGTCGATGATGACGTCGCTGGGCACGTGCAGGTTGGTGATGCCCTTGTCCGAGTTGACCATGGCCAGCTTCGGGCGCTCGGCATACAGCGCGTCGATGTCGGCCTTGATCGCGTCGCGCTCGACCGCCGGCAGCGACTCGATGCGCGCATACAGGTCGCCGATGCCGTTGTTGGGGCTGAAGCCGGCCTTGTCCAGCGCGTCGGCGTGCTTGTCCAGCACCGCCTTGTAGAACTCGCTGACCACCACGCCGAAGATGATCGGGTCGGAGACCTTCATCATGGTCGCCTTCAGGTGCACCGAGAACAGCACCCCCTTCTCGCGCGCGTCGGCAATCTGCGCGTCGATGAAGGCCGCCAGCGCCTTGCGGCTGAGCACCGCGGCATCGACGATCTCGCCTTCCAGCACCGGCACCGACTCCTTGAGCACGCTCGAACTGCCGTCGGCACCGTGCAGGGTGATCTTCAGCGCGCCGGCCTTGTCCAGCGTGGCGGACTTCTCGCTGGCGTAGAAATCGCCATCGTCCATGTGCGCGACGTGGGTCTTCGAATCGCCGCTCCAGGCGCCCATGCGGTGCGGGTGCTTGCGCGCGTAGGCCTTGACCGACTTCGGCGCACGGCGGTCGGAGTTGCCCTCGCGCAGCACCGGGTTCACCGCGCTGCCCTTGGCCTTGTCGTAGCGCGCGCGGACCGCCTTCTCCTCGTCGCTACTGGGCTCGTCCGGATAGTCCGGCAGCGGGTAGCCCTGGTCCTGCAGCTCCTTGACGGCCGCCTTGATCTGCGGCACCGAGGCGCTGATGTTGGGCAGCTTGATGATGTTGGCTTCCGGCTTCTTGGCCAGCGCGCCCAGCTCGGCCAGGTCGTCGGACACCTTCTGATCGTCCGACAGCAGGTCGGGGAACTGCGCCAGGATGCGCCCGGCCAGCGAGATATCGCGGGTTTCCAGCGCCACCCCGGCCGCGTCGGTGAACGCGTCGATGATCGGCAGCAGCGACTGGGTGGCCAGGAACGGGGCTTCGTCGGTCAGCGTGTAGATGATCTTCGGGGTGTCGGACATGGTCGGCATCTCTGTGAAATCTGCCCATTGTCGCAGATGGGGACGGAGCACGTTAAGCCGCGGCTTAACGTGCTCCGTCCCCCCTAGTAGGTAGGCGAGTGGCTTCCCTACCCCTAGTTCGCAGCCGCGCGTTGCATGCGCTTTTGCCGCCGCCGTTCACGGCGCCGCGCCCGGCGCGCCTTGACCCGGTCGGCCAGGCAGGTGAAGACCAGGTAGATGGCCGGGGTGCTGAGCAGGGTCAGGCTCTGCGAGATGATCAGGCCGCCGATCACCGCCACGCCCAGCGGGCGACGCAGCTCGGCGCCGGCGCCCAGGCCGATGGCCAGCGGCAGTGCGGCAAGGATCGCCACCATGGTGGTCATCATGATCGGCCGGAAGCGCACCACGCAGGCCTCGTGGATCGCATCGTGCGGGCTCATGCCGCGCTTGCGCTGCGCCTCCAGGGCAAAGTCGATCATCATGATCGCGTTCTTCTTGACCAGGCCGATCAGCAGCACCAGCGCCATCATCGCCACGATCGACAGTTCCATGTTCACCAGCAGCAGCGCGGCCAGCGCGCCGGTGCCCGCCGAGGGCAGCGTGGAAAGGATGGTCACCGGATGGATCAGGTTCTCGTACAGGATGCCCAGCACGATGTACACAGCCAGGATCGCCCCCAGCAGCAACAGCGGCATGCTGGAGCCGGCCTGCTGCAGGCGTCGGAAATTGCCGCCCAGGTTGAGCTGGATGCTGCCGGGCAGGCGCATGTCCTTGATGGTCTTGCCGATCTCGGCCATGCCCGCGCCCATGCCCACGCCGGGCGCGAGGTTGAAGCTCAGGTCCATGGTGGTGAACTGGTCCTCGTGGCTGATCTGGGTCGGCGCCAGTCCCGGCTCCTGCTTGGCGATGGCGGTGATCGGGATCATCGTGCCGCTGCTGGTGGTCACGTAGATCCGGTTCAGCGCCTCCGGCGTCTCGGTCTGGCTGGGCAGCGCATTGACCACCACGCGGTACTCGTTGGTGCCCACGTAGATGGTCGAGACCTGACGCTGGCCGAAGGCGTTGTACAGCGCGTCGTCGACCGCCGCCGGGGTGACCCCGAGGCGGCTGGCGGTGGAACGGTCGATGACGATGTTCTGGCGCAGGCCGGACTCGTCCACGTCCGAGCCGACGTCGCGGAACATCGGGTTCTTCTTCAGCTGGTCGACCAGCTTCGGCAGCCACTTCTGCAGCTCTTCCAGGTTGTCGCCCTTCAGGCCCACGCTGTACTGCGCGCCCTGGCTGGTCCCGCCGCCGCCGCTCCACAGGTCCTGATGCGCGCGCAGGCGCACCTCCAGGCCAGGGAACTTGTTGGCCCAGACGCTCAGGCGCGCCACCACCTTCTGCGTGGACACCTTGCGGCCGTGACCCAGCGGCTTGAGCTGGATGCTGAACCAGCCGCTGCTGCCGCGACGGCCGCTGCCCAGGTGGGCACCCACGTATTCCACCGCCGGGTCGGACAGGAACATGTGCGTGATGCGCTTCTCCCGCTCCTTCATGTCGGCGAACGACAGCGTGGCACCCCCGGTCGCACGGGCCCAGATCAGGCCGGTGTCCTGGGGCGGGAACAGGCCGGCGTGGATGCGCCCGAACAGCACCACGGTGACCACGATCAGGATCAGCGGCGAAAGCGACATCTTGCCCGGATGGCGCAGCGCCCAGTCCAGCGCCTTCCGGTACACCGACAGCATGCCTTCGTGGAAGCGATCGAGCGCGCGGCCAAGGCGCGAGGGTTCACGCTCGGCCTCCGGACGCAGGAACACCGCACACAGCGACGGCGTCAGGGTCAGCGAGACCACCGCCGAAACCAGGATCGCCGCCACCAGGGTGACGGTGAACTCGTTGAAGAAGGTGCTCAGGAACCCGGGCAGGAACATCAGCGGGATGAACACCGCCACCAGCGACAGCGTGATCGAGACGATGGTGAAGCCGATCTCGCGCGCGCCGGCAAACGCCGCCTCGCGCGTCGGCATGCCGGTATCGACGTGTCGGATGATGTTCTCGATCATCACGATGGCGTCGTCGACCACGAAGGCGATGGCGATCACCAGGGCCAGCAACGACAGGTTGTCCAGCGTGAAATCCAGCAGGTACATGACCACGAATGCGCCGGCCAGCGACATCGGCACCGCAACGGCCGCAATCAGGGTCGGCGCCAGGCGGCGCAGGAACAGCGCCATGGTCAGCACCACCATGCCCAGGCTGATCAGCAGCGTCAGCTGCACCTCGCTGACCGAGTCGCGGATGGTCGGCGTGCCGTCGTAGTACGGCGTCATCTTCGTGCCCGGCGGCAGCAGTGCGCGCAGCTCCGGCAAGGCCTGCTTGATGCGATCGACGGTGTCGATGACGTTGGCTTCGGGACGCTTGAACAGGTCCAGCTCGATGGCCGGCTTGCCGTTGAACCAGGCCGCCTGGTAGCTGTCCTCGGCGCCCTGGTACACGTGCGCCACGTCCTTGAGCCGCACCGGCGTGCCGTTGCGCACGGCCACGATCAGGTTGGCGAAGTCGCTGGCCGTGTGCAGCTGGTCATTGGCGGTCACCGCCATGGTGGTCTGGCCGTTGTCGAGGAAGCCCAGCGGCGCGGTCACGTTGGCCGCGGTCAGCGCATTGCGCAGGTCGTTGGAGGACAGGCCCATGGCATTGAGCGCATGCAGGTTCACGTCCACCCGCACCGCCGGCTGCGCGCTGCCGGACACGTCCACGTTGGCCACGCCCTGCAGCTGGCTCAGGCGCGGAGAAAGCAGGGTGTTGGCGCGGTTGTACAGCTCCGACAGCGGCTCGGTGTCGGAGGTCAGCGCGATCTGCAGCACCGGATCGTCGTTGGGGTTGGCCTTGCGGTAGACCGGCGGCGAACTCAGGCCCGAGGGCAGGTTCGGCTGCGCCGCGTTGATCGCCGCCTGCACCTGCTGCGCGGCGTGGTCCAGGTTCACGTCGCTGTTGAAGAACAGGATGATGAACATGCTGCCTTCGGAACTGCGCGAACGCATGCGGTCCACGCCCGGCACCTGGCCCAGGTAGCGCTCCAGCGGCGAGGTCACCGTGGTGGCCATGGTCGAGGCATCGGCGCCGGGCTGGCTGGCGGTGACGAAGATGGCCGGGAAGTTCACCTGCGGCAGCGCGCTGATCGCCAGCATCCGGTAGCACACGATGCCGGCGATCAGCAGTCCGATCGCCAGCAGCGAAGTGCCGATGGGGCGACGGATGAAGGGCGCGGAGATGTTCATGCCGGTCCGCCGCCGCCTACGCCGTGCCGCGTCCGTCGGCCAGGACGGCCGCCGGCTGTCCGCGGCGTGCCGCGACCCAGTCGGAGAACCGCTCCATGTACAGGTAGATCACGGGGGTGGTGTACAACGTCACCAGCTGCGACAACAGCAGGCCGCCGACGATCGATACGCCCAGCGGCTGGCGCAGTTCCGAACCGATGCCGGTGCCCAGGGCCAGCGGCAGGGCGCCGAACAGGGCCGCGAAGGTGGTCATCATGATCGGCCGGAAACGCAGCAGGCAGGCGCGGCGGATCGCGTCGTGCGCGTTCAGGCCGGTGCGCCGGGCCTCGATGGCGAAGTCGATCATCATGATCGCGTTCTTCTTGACGATGCCGATCAGCAGGATGATGCCGACGATGCCGTCCACCGACAGGCTCATGCCGAAGATCATCAGGGCCAGCAGCGCGCCCACGCCGGCCGGCGGCAGGGTCGAGATGATGGTCAGCGGGTGGATGTAGCTCTCGTAGAGCACGCCCAGCACGATGTAGATCACCACGATCGCGGCCAGCAGCAACAGGACCTCCTCACCCAGCGAGGCGGAGAACTCCGCCGCCTTGCCGATGAACTGCGCCTGCACCGAGGCCGGCGCGTCGAGGTTGGCCTCGGCCTTGTGGATGGCCTCCACCGCCTGCGACAGCGAATAGCCCGGCGCCAGGTTGAACGAGATGGTCACGGCCGGCAGCTGGTTCTGGTGGCTGATCACCAGCGGCGCGTTCTCCACCTTGGCGCTGACCAGGCTCGACAGCGGTACCGTGCTGCCGCTGCCCAGCGGGATGCCGGTATTGGACTGGCCGATGCCGGTGGCGGTGGCCGAGTTGGCCGAACGCACCATGCCGTAGCTGGTGGCATTGGAGCCCGTCAGTGCGCCGCTGCCGTTGCTGCGCACGGTCAGCTTGTTGAGCAAGTCCGTGCTGTTGCGGAATTTCGGCGCCACCTCCAGCACCACGCGGTACTGGTTGAGCTGGGTGAAGATGGTCGAGATCTGGCGCTGGCCGTAGGCGTCGTACAGGGTGTCGTCGATGGTCTGCACGGGCACGCCCAGGCGGCTGGCCTTGTCGCGATCGATATCCAGGCGCAGGGCGTTGCCCTTGTCGGCCAGGTTGTTGTCCACGTCCGCCAGTTCGGGCAGCTGGCGCATGGCCTCGGTCATGCGCGCGGCATAGGTGCCCAGTTCCTTCGAGTCCACGTCCGACATGGCGTACTGGTACTCGGTGGCCGACACGCGCGTGTCCAGGGTGATGTCCTGCACCGGCTTGAGGTACAGCGCCACGCCGGGGATGTCGGCGACATCCTGTTGCAGGCGTGCGACCACGTCCTGCAGGCTGCCGCGCTCGCCGCGTGGCTTGAGCACGATGCTCAGCTGGCCCTGATTGAGGGTCGGGTTGATCGATCCGGCGCCGATGAAGGCGGCCACGCCGGTCACCGCCGGGTCCTTCTGCAGGGCATCGGCCACGGCTCGGGTGCGCTTTTCCATGGCCTTGAAGGCGATGTTGTCGTCGGCCTGCACCACGCCGGTGATCATGCCGGTGTCCTGCTCGGGCAGCAGGCCCTTGGGGATGGCGATGTACAGCGCCACGGTGACCAGGATGCTGATGCCGAACACCAGCATGGTCAGGCGCTGGTGGGCGAACACCCAGTCCAGGCTGCGTGCGTAAAGGTCCACCGTGCGCGACCACAGCGTGCGCTTGCCGGCCTTCGCCGCGCGCTCGTGGGCGTCGTCGCCCTCGGGCAGCGCGTCGGGCTTGAGCAGGTAGGCGCACATCATCGGCGTCAGCGTCAGCGATATCACCATCGAGATCGCCACCGCCGCCGACAGCACCCAGGCGAACTCGTGGAACAGGCGACCGGTGACGCCGGGCATCAGCAGCAGCGGCAGGAACACCGCGATCAGCGACACCGTCAGCGACAGCACCGTGAAGCCGATCTCGCGCGCACCGATCTCGGCCGCCTCGGGCCCGTCCTTGCCCTGCTCGATGTAGCGCACGATGTTCTCGATCATCACGATCGCATCGTCGACCACGAAGCCGGTGGCCACGGTCAGCGCCATCAGCGACAGGTTGTCCAGCGACAGTCCGGTGAAGGACATCACCGCGAAGGTGCCCAGCAGCGACAGCGGCACCGCCACCGAGGGAATCACCGTCGCCCACAGCCTTCGCAGGAACACGAAGATCACCGCCACCACCAGCAGCACGGTGAGCATCAGGGTGAACTCGACATCGTGCACCGAGGCGCGGATGGTCACCGTGCGGTCGGCGAACACGCCCAGGTGCACGCCGGCCGGCAGCACGCTCTTGAGCTGCGGCAGGATCGAGCGGATGTGCTCCACGGTCTGGATGATGTTGGCGCCCGGCTGGCGGCGGATGTCCAGCAGCACCGCGGGCTTGCCGTCGGCCCAGGCCGCAAGCTGGTCGTTCTCCACGCCGTTGACCACCGTGGCCACGTCGCGCAGGTGCACCGGCGCACCGTTCTTGTAGCTGATGATGACGTCGCCGTACTGCTTGGCGGACGACAACTGGTCGTTGGTGCCGATGGAGTAGGTCTGGGTGGCGCCGTTCAGGGTGCCCTTGGCGGCATTGACGTTGGCGCGGGTCAGCGCGCTGCGCACGTCCTCCATGGTCAGGCCGAGGTTGCCCAGCTGGGCCGGGTTGACCTGCACGCGCACGGCCGGCTTGACGTTGCCGGCGATCGACACCAGGCCCACGCCGGACACCTGCGAGAGCTTCTGCGCGATGATCGAATCGGCGTAGTTGTTGACCTCGCGCAGCGGCAGGCTGTCCGAGCTCATCACCAGGGTCATGATCGGCGCGTCGGCCGGATTGACCCGGTTGTAGACCGGCTGGTACGGCAATCCGCCGGGCAGCCGCGCCGCGCGCAGCGCCGACTGCACGTCCTGCGCGGCCACGTCGATGTCGCGCTTCATGGTGAACTGCAGGACGATGGTCGACAGCCCCGCGGAGCTGTCCGAACTCATCATCTGGATGCCGGAGATCTGGCCCAGCTGGCGCTCCAGCGGCGTGGTCACCAGCGTCGCCACGGTCTGCGCGCTGGCGCCGGGGTACTGGGTGGTCACGACCAGGGTCGGCGCGTCGATCTGCGGCAGCGCGGACACCGGCAACGCGCGATAGCCGAGGATGCCGAGCAGCAGCAACGCCGCCATCAGCAGCGAGGTGGCGATCGGACGGCGAATGAAAATGCTCGAGAAGCCCACGCTATGCGATTCCTGCTTTGGTGTGGAGGCGGATCCGGGTGCGGGCGATCAATGCCGCCGCCCGCGTCCCTGCGCCTGTTCGGCCTTCTTGACCTGTGCGGCGGTCGGCGCCTTGGGCACCTCGCCGGGCTTGTAGGCAACGACCTTGCTGCCCGGCTTGAGCCGGAACTGTCCCTCGGTGACCACGCGCTCGCCCAGCTTCAGGCCGCTACCGATCAGCGATTCGGTGTCGCTGGCCTCGCCCGCCACCTTGACGTTTCGCATCTCGACCTTGTCGTCCTTGCCCACCACATAGACATAATCGCCGTCCGGACCGCGCTGCACCGCCTGGGTCGGCACCACCAGGCCGCCGTCGACCGTCTTCACGCGCATGCGCACGTTGACGAACTGGCCCGGCCACAGGCTGTTGTCCTTGTTGCCGAATTCGGCCTTGAGCTGGAAGGTGCCGGTGCTGGTGTTGATCTGGTTGTCGATCACCTTGAGCACACCGTCACCGGCGATCACATGGCTGTCGACGCGATCGAGCGCAGTCACCGGCAGGGTGCCCTCGGAAGCCTCGGCGCGCCGCACGCGGTCCAGGTCCTGCTCGGGCAGGGTGAACAGCACGTTGATCGGCCGCACCTGGGTCAGCACCACGATGGTGTCGGAGGTCGACAGCACGTTGCCCGGGTCGACCTGGCGGATGCCGGCCAGTCCGTCGATCGGCGCGGTGACATCGGTGTAGTCGAGATTGACCTTGGCCGACTCGACACTGGCCCGGTCACCGGTGACCGCGGCCTCGAGCTGGCGGACCGTGTTGCGCTGGGTTTCCAGGTCCTGCTGCGAGACGAAGCCCTTCTTGATCAGCCCCTGGCTACGCGCGAGGTTCGCCTTGGCGGTGGCCAGCTGGGCCTGGTCCTGCTGGCGGCGGGCCACGGCCAGGTCGTAGGCGGAGCGGTAGGTGCGCGGGTCGATCTTGGCGATCACCTGGCCCTTCCTGACCCGGCCGCCCTCGACAAAGCTCAGCTTCAGCAGCTGGCCCGGCACCTGCGGGCGCACGCTGACCGTGTTCTTGGCCTGCACGGTACCCAGTGCAGTCAGATACACCGGCACGTTCTTCTTGACCACCGGCACCACGGTGACCGGCACCGGGCCCTGATTGCCCTCCGGACCGCCGGGGCCGGGGCGCCCCTTGTCCGCACCGGGCTTGCGGCTATGGCACATGCTCAATCCCAGAGCGGCCACAACGAGGATGACGATGACAATGAGCGCGACTTTCCAACGCGACATGGAGTAACTCCGTGAATGAGTGCTGCCCTGCGCGACCATGGTACGTGCGGACGCAGGTTTCGGATCGGGTGTCTCGGCAAGATTCGGGACGGTCGTACGGGGCATCCCGACACCTGTTGCGTCGGCCTTTCCCGGCCTTTCCGTCGCATTTCAGGCTGTAGCATAGTGGGTTGTTAACGAACCGGAACACTGCCAGTTGACACAGATGCTCCATGACTGATGGCACAGGCAGGATTTGCCGGTCACCCACAACGCGCTTTTTCCCCCCCGTCCGGATCGGTATACTCGGATCTTTGTATGCGCTGGGCCGGCAGCTCTCCGGCCGTATCCAACACATCGAGGCGAGACGAGTGAGCGGTCACATCAGCAAATCCGACCAGAATTTCCTGCGTCAGTTCTCCATGGTCATTTTCTTTCTGGCGCTGGTTGCGCTGACCCTGATCTTCCTGGCCTGGCACATTTACAGCGATGCACCCAAGGATCCGGTGCCGGGCAGCCGCCAGGTGACCGAGCAGCGCATCGCGCCGGTCGCGGGCGTGTATGCCGGCAAGTCCGGTGCGGCTGCCATCGAGGCCGCCCAGGCTGCCGCGGACAAGGCCGCCGCGTCCAAGGTCGCCTACGGCGGCACCACCGACGGCAAGGCCATCTACGGCCACCTGTGCCACAGCTGCCACACCGCAGGCGTGGCCGGCGCGCCCAAGCTGGGCGACAAGGCGGCCTGGAAGCCGCGCATCGCCCAGGGCATCGACACCCTGATCCAGCACGCCGAGAACGGCTACACCGGTCCCGACGGCAATCACATGCCGGCACGTGGCGGCAATCCGTCCCTGTCGGACGCGCAGATCACGGCCACCGTCAAATGGATGGTCAGCCAGTCCAAGTAGGATCGGCAAAGGGCCCCTCGCCCATCCGGAATGCCGCCTGCGGGCGGCATTTCCGTATGCAGCCCGCGTCCCTGGCCGGCGCCACCGGGGTGGCCCGGGACACGGCACGACACTCCATACCGGGCACGCACCCGGTTATGATGCAACGATGACCGAAACCACCCTCCCCCCTGCACCCGAGATCTTTCCGGAAGCAGCGTGCAGTTTCGCGCTCCGCGGGCCGGCCGGTCGCCTGGAAGTCAGCGTCGACCTCCCCGAGGACGAGCCGCGCAGCGGGGTCGCCATCGTCTGCCATCCGCACCCGCAGCACGGCGGCACCATGCACAACAAGGTGGTGACCATGCTCGAGCGCAGCCTGCGCGAATCGGGCCTGGCCACCCTGCGCTTCAATTTCCGCGGCGTTGGCGCCTCCGAGGGTGAATACGCCGAAGGCATCGGCGAGAGCGAGGACCTGGCGGCCGTGGTCGACTGGGTCCGCAGCCGCCGCGGCGGCGACGCGATCTGGCTGGCCGGATTTTCCTTCGGCAGCTACGTGGCCCTGCGCAGCGCGGCACGCCTGGGTGCCGACGCCCTGATCACGGTGGCGCCGCCGGTCGGACGCTGGGATTTCGAGGGTTTCGACATGCCCGCCTGTCCCTGGCTGCTGATCCAGGGCGAGGAGGACGAAGTGGTCGATCCCGAGGCGGTGTTCGACTGGGCCGGCAGGCTCAAGCCCGCCCCGCACGTGGTGCGCATGCCCGAGACCAGCCACTTCTTCCACCGTCGGCTGATGGACCTGCGCGGCGCGGTCAAGAACGGCGTGCGCGCCTGGCTGCCGCCCCTGCGCGAGGCGTGATGCAAGGTACCGCCGATACCCGCGGCGCCGGCACCCCGGGCCGGCGCTACCGCGAGGGCGTGCGCGCCGGGCGCTGGTCGGACGACCCCGCCCAGCACGCGGCACTGGCGGAACTGGACCGCCTGCATGCGGCCCTGCAGACACGCACCCCGGACCGGGGACTGCTCGAACGTCTGCGCGGCCTGCTGGGCGCGCGCGATCCGGCGCCGCCCGGGCTGTACCTGTGGGGCCGGGTGGGCCGCGGCAAGACCTTCCTGATGGACCTGTTCGTGGATGGCCTGCCCGACGGCACGGCCCTGCGCCGGCATTACCACCGCTTCATGCGCGAGGTGCACGCGTCCCTGCGCGAGCTGGGCCACCGCAGCGATCCGCTGCCGGAGGTCGCCGACGACATCGCGCAGCGCGCCCGGGTGCTGTGCCTGGACGAGTTCATCGTCCAGGACATCGGCGACGCGATGATCCTGGACGGCCTGCTCAAGGCCCTGTTCGAGCGCGGCGTGGTGCTGGTGACCACCTCCAATACCGTGCCGCAGGACCTGTATGCCGACGGCCTGCAGCGCGCGCGCTTCCTGCCCGCGATCGAACGCATCCGCACGCACTGCCACGTGCTGGAACTGGCCTCCAGGCACGACTGGCGCCTGCGTGCGCTGGAACAGGCGCCGATCTACCAGACTCCGCCGGGACCCGAAGCCGGGCGCGCGCTGGAAGGGATCTTCTCGCGATACGCCGATGGCGAGGTGAACGGACCCGGCCAACTGCGCGTCAACGACCGCCCCATCGCCGTGCAGCGCCATGCCGACAACATCGCCTGGTTCGACTTCGACGCGCTGTGCGACGGCCCGCGCGGCAACGACGACTACATCGACCTGGCGCGCCGCTACAGCGCCATCGTCGTCGCCAACGTGCCCTGCTTCGGCCCGTCCAACCACGATCCGGCGCGGCGCTTCATCCACCTGGTCGACGAGTTCTACGACCGCCGGGTCAAGCTGGTGCTGTCGGCCGCCGCGCCGATCATCGACCTGTACGAGGGCGACCGCCTGCGCGCCGAGTTCGCGCGCACCGAGTCACGCCTGATCGAGATGCAGAGCCAGGACTACCTGGAACTGGATCACCGTCCGGACTGAGCCACCATCCGGCGCAAGTGCCCGAGCTTGACGAACAGCGTGCAGCCGCCCTCGCTGGCCAGCCCGACCCGGCTCCCCGGCGGCAGGCGCAGCCAGGTGTCCTTCGCGTAGCGGTCTCGCGCATCCACGCATTCGCCTTCCAGCACCAGCAGCTCGCCGCCTCCTCCCAGGTGGTGCCCGGGCAAGCGGGTCCCCGGCGCCATCCGCAGCAGTGCAGCGCGCTCGCCCCCGAATCCCCCCAGCGGCATCAGCTCGAGGCCTTCGATGGCGCTCTGGCGCCAGGGCGCGGCGGTGGTGTCCAGGGTCACCTGGCGTGATTCGCGCCGGTCCATGTGGCGCAGCTTCACGAAGATCACGCAGCCCTCGCCGGTGCGCGGAGCGTGGGAGGATCCCGGTGGATTGCGCAGGTAGGTCCCGGCAGGATAGTCGCCGTGTTCGTCACCGAAGGTGCCCTCCAGCACCAGGATCTCCTCGCCCAGCGGATGGGTGTGCGTGGGGAAACGCGAATCGGGTGCATAGCGCACCAGCGAGGTGGCGCGCGCGGCCTCGCCGCCGTCGCGCTCGATCATGCGCCGCTCGACACCGGGCGACGGCGAGGGCACCCACGGCAGCGCGCCGGTATCGACCCGGGCGCGAAGTCCCGGGTCGGCATGCAGCTTGTGCGATTCGTTGGCAGTCATGTCCAGGTGAACTATCGGGGCGGTGGCGGCGCCGATCAAGCGCCACCGCCCTGCGCCGGGGCTCAGCGACTCCCGGGACGGTAGCGCAGGGTCAGGTAGGCGGTGCGGCCGGGCTGGTTGAAGTAGTACACCGTCTCGTAGCGGTGATCGAGGGCGTTGGCGACGCGTGCCTGCAGCTGCCAGTGCGGGGACACCCGCCAGCCCGCGCGCAGGTCCACGGTGGCATAGCCGCCCAGGCGGTGCCGGTTGGCCGCATCGTCGTAGCGCGGCCCGTATGCGGCCAGGGTGAACCCCAGCGAACCGGCACCGAAACTGCGGTCAAGGTCCAGGCGCGTGCTGCGCCGGAAGCGGCGCGGCAGCAGGTTGCCGTCGTGGACCCCGCCGTCACGGTTGCGCGGGTCCAGCCAGGTGGCATAGGCACGCACGCGCCAGGGGCCGGCATGCGCGGCCAGCTGTCCCTCCACGCCGCGGATGCGTGCGCGGCTGATGTTGCCCGGGGTGTAGTGGCTGTCCAGGGCGATCAGGTCGCGGATGGTGTCGCGGTAGGCGTCCACGCGCCAGTTCCAGTGTGCATGGGTGGCGCCCAGGCCGATATCCAGGTTGCGCGCCTGTTCCGGTTTCAGGTGCGGGTCTGCGCTGGGCGGGAAGCCGGGAAAGGACGGGTAGTACAGGTCGTTGAAGGTCGGCGCGTGGAAGGCGCTGCTCCAGGATGCGCTCAGCAGCAGGCCATCGTCGAAATGGTGGCCCAGGGCCAGCGCACCGGTGGTGTGGTCGCCGAACTGCTGGTTGTGGTCGCGGCGCAGGCTCAGCTGCACCTGTTCGACACCGAAACGGCCCTGGTACTGTGCGTAGGCACCGGTGTCGAAGCGCGAGGTGCGCAGGTAGGCGGTGTCGCTGGCAATGGACTCGCGGGTGTCGTCCAGGCCCACGGTCAGCACCTGCGCATCGCCCAGGGCGATGTCGTTCTGCCAGCCGAACTGGTTGCGCCGCGAGTCGCCGTAGCCGACGAAGCGGCCATTTCTGTAGTTGCTGGCCTTGTCCAGGTTCTGGCCTGCGGTCAGGGTGGCCGTCCAGCGTGAATCCGGCTGCAGCACCAGCCGGGCCCCGGCCACCTGTTGCACGTGGCGGCTCTGGTTCTGGAAACTGCCGTCGTAGGCGACGAAGCTGCGGTTGTGCAGGAAATTGCCGCTCAGTTCGGTGCCGTTGTCCCAGCGGTAGCCGGCGTTGAGCAGCTCGTTCCAACCACGGTAGCCGTCGCGATCGGGCTCGTTGGTGAAACAGCCGGCGAACACCGTGCCCGCGCCGATCCGGCAGCTGTTGATGCCACGGGTGAAGGTCCCGCCCACGCTGAGGTTGTACCAGGCATGCGCGCTACCGCCGGACAGTCCGGCCTGGCCCGCACGGTAGTCGTTGCCGCCCGCGGTCAGGCGCAGCGACGGCCGCACGCCGCCGTCGCGGTGGCCGTGGCGGGTGAAGATCTGGATCACCCCGCCGATGGCGTCGGACCCGTACAGCGACGAGCGCGGCCCGCGCACGATCTCGATCCGCGCGATCTGGTCCACCGGGATCTGTTCCAGCGCCGGCAACCCGGCGCTCACCGAGCCCACGCGCACGCCGTCGATCAGGACCAGGGTCTGGGTCGAGTTGGTGCCGCGCAGGAACAGCGAGGTCTGCTGGCCGATGCCGCCGCTGTTGGCCAGGCTCACGCCCGGCAGGCCCGACAGCAGGTCGACCAGCGAAGCCGGCTGCAATCGCGCGATGTCGGAGCGGGTCAGGACGGTGACCGGCGCCAGGGTGTCCCGGAGCGACACGTCGGTGCGGGTGGCGGTCACCACCACCGGCTGCAGGTCGGTGGAAGGCACCGACTGCGGCGCGGCCGCGACGGCCGTGGACAGCAGTGCCGCAAGCAGGAGCGGCGCGCGCATGAAACGGGTGTGCATGAAGACTCTCCTCGCCGTGCGCCCCGCGCGACGGCATGCTGCGGATGGATGCGGCAGCGCGAAGAGAGGACGGACGGGCACACAACCCCTGAAGGACGCGGCTCGACCGCCCCGCCCACCGCGAAGCCACCGTACTTGCGCCGCGACAGGGCGCGGGCGCGTGTTTCGGGCCGGTCTCCGGGCTCGTCGTGGATTCCGAATCATGAATCCGGCGCGACCGCCTTCCCATGCCGTCGAGGCACAGTGGCGGATGGTCGCGCCGCCGGCAGAAGCAGCAAGCCGGCACGCACTCACCGTTGCGGGGGCAGCGCCGGATTTGCACCGGCTTCCCGTTTCATTCCACGCCGACCAATACGGTGCGGAACACCCGAAACGAGGACGCAGCGTAGCGCCGGCCAGTGGCCGGCACAAGCCTCGAATGGGCACGAGAACGCAAGCACCTGATTTTGCGGGTAACTCCATATCTCGCGTTGACGAGGCACCTGAATCACCATATCTTGTGCTTGTCGGTGTCCCTTGTGGACATCAGGGAATCGGGCGCCCCCTTGCTGCTGCCTGCAGTGGCGGACGGTCAACGGATGTGCGTGCATGGCCCATGTCGGCACGGCATGCGGCTCGCGGACCGCCGGTCCGCACCGTCCCCCGAAGAACTGCCGACACGCCGGATCTGTCGGTCCGGTATCGGGGTGCGCGTCCGCCCATGCGGCAGCGCACCCCCGGGCACCGCACGAGGGAGCGGCCGCCCGGAACATGGGCCGCCGCGTATTCCCAGGTCGGCGCGGCCGGTCCGCCCATGGACGAAACGGCCGGCGTCCCTTGCAGGGCGCCGGCCTCTTCTTTTCTCCATCCGTCACGTCGCGCCCTGCACGCCGCGGCCGACGCCCGCAAGGGGCGACGGCCGCGGTCCGTCATCAGTGGTGCATGGCCGCCTCGAGTGCCTTGGGCAGCTTGAAGTCGTAGCCCGGCGGCGGGGTGTCGCCCGCCAGGTGACGCAGGAAGTAGTCCCAGCGACGCCGAGTCGCGTACAGCGATCCGCGCAGGCCGTAGCCGTGGTGCACGTTGGGGATGATCAGCATGTCGAAGTTCCTGTTGGCCTTGATCAGGGCCTGGGCCACCAGCAGGGTCTCGCCCAGCGGCACGTTGTCGTCGATCGAGCCGTGCACCAGCATCAGGTGGCCCTTGAGGTTCTTGGCGATGTCCTCGTTGGCCTGGTTGTCGTAGTTGGTGGTGCCGTCGGTGTGCTTGACCAGCAAGCCCTGGTACTTCTCGCCCCAGTCGTTCTCGTAGTTGCGGTTGTCGTGGTTGCCGCTCTCGGCCCAGCCGACCTTGAAGAAGTCCGGATAGCGGAACATGGCGTCCGCGGTGGCGTTGCCGCCGCCCGAATGGCCCCAGATGCCCACGCGCGCGAGATCGATCCACGGGTAGCGCTGGCCGAGCTGCTTGATGCCCGCCACCTGGTCGGGCAACGTGTTGTCGCCCATGTCGCCGTACCAGGTGTCGTGGAAGGACTTCGACCGCCAAGGCGTGCCCATGCCGTTGATGGCCACCACGACGAAGCCGAGGTCGGCCATGGCCTGGTGGTCGGCACGCGAGGGCCGGAAGCTGAAGGTGAAGATCGAGCCGGTCTGCGGGCCCGGGTAGATGTAGTCGACGACCGGGTACTTCTTGTGCGGGTCGAAGTTCGCCGGCTTGAACATCATGCCGTACAGCGTGGTCTTGCCATCGCGGGCCTTCACCGTGAACGGCACCGGCGGCACCCAGCCAGCGGCCTTCAGGCGCGAGATGTCGGTCTTGGCGAGGGTCGCGATGACGTGGCCGTCGGCAGCCGAGCGCAGCACCGTCACCGGCGGGGTGGTCGGCGTGGAATAGCTGTCGACGAAGTACTTGCCGTTGTCGGACATGGTGACGGTGTGGTCGGCATCCTCGGGCGTCAGCAACACCGGCTTGCCGCCGTCCAGGCCGACCTTCCAGAACTGGCGGTAGTACGGGTTCATGCCCGGCGTACGACCGACGCCGACAAACCACAGCTCGCGCGCGGTGCGATCCACGTGCAGCACCTGGGTGACGTCGCCGGTGCCGGTGGTGATCGGGTGCAGCAGCTTGCCGTCTTTCAGCGAACGCAGGTACAGGTTGCCCCAGTTGCTGCGCTCGGAGAACCAGATCGCCTGGCCGCTGGCCGGCAGGTATTGCCAGTTCACCTTGCCGTGGCCGCTCTCGTAAAAGGTCTTGACCGAATCCTCGAACACCGTGCGCACGGCGCCGGTGGCCGGATCGACCACGTGGTACCACTCGTGGTGGCGGTCACGCGAGGAGGTCACCATGGCAAAGGACTTGCCGTCCGGCGCCCACTTGACGTCGTCCCAGGTGCCGTTGCGGTTGCAGTCCAGGTCGTCGCACAGGCTGGACAGTCGCTGCTGCGGCTTCATCTTCACGCGCACGACCTTGCCGGTGTCCACGTTGATCACCACCGGCTCGATCATGAACACGTGCTTGTCGCCGGGCAGCGGGTACTTCCAGGCGTTGAGCTTGGGATGGCCCACGCGGGTGGTGACGGTATACATGTCGCCGACCTTGCGCTGGTCCTGCTGGTAGGTGACCACGTGGGTGGAATCGGGCGACCAGCGCACGATGGCGCCGTCCGAATGCAGCCAGCCGGCGTTGTCGGTGGCGTAGCCGAAATTCTTCACGCCGTCCTTGGTCAGCGGGAATTCGTCGCCGGTCTTGAGGTCGCGCACCCACAGGTTCCAGCGGCGCACGAACACTTCCCTGGTGCCGTCCGGCGACAGCACGCCCTTCTCGGAACGTGCCTTGGAGATCTTCGCGCGCGAGGACACGCTGCGCACGGCGCGTCCCTTCATGCACGATCCCTGCACGCCCAGGCCGCAGGTGTACCACTGGCCGAAGGCTTCCAGCTGCAGGCGCCCGTCCTTGCCGAAGTTCCACTTGCGCAGGCGCAGCGCCTTGACCGAGACCTTCTTGCCGCGCAGCGTCGCCAGTCGCTTGGCCACCTGCGCCACGTCGAAGGCCACCCGGGCCTTGCCGGTGCGCGCGTCCAGGCGCATGTAGGTGGTCTTGTCGTCGGTGCGCTCGCTGTAGCCGACCTCGTGGCCGTCCAGCCAGTGGACGCCGTCGACGGCATGATCGACCAGCGGTTCGGTATTGAACGACAGCTGTGCGGCGGCACGGTCGTAGTCCTTCGTGGTCAGGGTGCGACCCTGCGCGAAGGCGGCGGTGCCGAGCAACGCCAGGCCCAGGCCCAGCGCCGCGTGCGAAATGCGGGTGATCGTACTCATGAAACTCCCCTGGACAGGCTGCGGATGCAGCACAACCTCCTGATCCTAACGCAGTCACGCTCGGTCCAACCGTGCCATCGGTTGGTCCGGGACGAATTCGTGACCCTGCGCATGCGGATGGCCGGACCACGTAGAATGGCTGGCCTGCCTCCACGCAAGCACCCATGACCGCTCCCGACCATTCGCCGCTCGGCAAGTCCACCGCCTACCGCAACCGCTACGCGCCGGAGCTGCTGTTCCCGATCCCGCGCAGCCGTGGCCGCGCGGCCCTGGGCATCCACGGCGCCCCGCCGTTTTCCGGCGTGGATATCTGGAACGCCTACGAGCTGTCGTGGCTGGACCCGCACGGCAAGCCGGTGGTGGCCCTGGCCGAATTCCGCGTGCCGGCCGACTCGCCGGCGATCGTGGAGTCCAAGTCCTTCAAGCTGTACCTGAACAGCTTCAGCGGCGAACGGCTCACCGTCGAGGCCCTGCGCGAACACCTGGTGCGCGATCTCGGGCATGCCGCCGGCGCACCGGTGGCCGTACACCTGATCCCGGCCCGCGACTTTGCCGGCCAGCGCATCGAGACGCCCGATGGCATCCGGATCGACGACCAGGAACTGGACATCGACAGCTACGGGCCGCCGAATCCGGCATTCCTGTCCGTGGCTCCCGGACCCGCCACCGTCGAGGAAACGCTGCTGTCGGACCTGCTCAAGTCCAACTGCCCGGTCACCGGCCAGCCCGACTGGGCCAGCGTGCGCATCGACTATGCCGGCCCGCCGATCGACCGCTCCGGGCTGCTGCGCTACCTGGTCTCGTTCCGCGAGCACCGCGACTTCCACGAGCACTGCGTGGAGCGCATCTTCATGGACCTCACCGCACGCTGTCGTCCAGCCCGCCTGGACGTGTACGCGCGCTACACCCGCCGCGGCGGCCTGGACATCAACCCGTTCCGCAGCAGCGCGTCCGGCCACACCCCCGACAACGTCCGCGGGGCGCGCCAGTGAACCTGCACGCCCTGGTCGACGCCATCGCCCGCGCCATCCTCGCCTACGGCTATCTCGCCGCCCCGCTGGTCGGCCTGATCGCCTTCGCCGAGGGCATCGCCGTGGTCGGCTCCTTCGTGCCCGGCTCGACGCTGCTGGTGGCCATCGCCACCAGTGCCGGCACCGGCCACGTGTCGCTGCCCTTGATGATCTTCTGGGCCACGCTGGGCGCCATCGCCGGCGACCTGCTGTCGTTCCACCTGGGTCGCCGCCACGGCGCACGCATGCTGGCCATGCGTCCGTTCGCCTACCGCCCGGAATGGACCCGCCGCGCCACCGAGCTGCTGGAACGCCGCGGCGACGTGGCGGTCTTCGTCGGACGCCAGGTGCCGCCGCTGCGTGCACTGATGCCGGTGCTGGCCGGCATGTCGGGCCTGCGCACCCGGCGCTTCCTGGCCAGCGATGCGCTGACCTCGGTGGTCTGGGCCGGCCTGCACCTGGGCCTGGGCGCGATCCTCGGCCACTGGCTGTTCGCGCTGGGCTGAGCCGCCCCGGGCGCCCCGCGCCTACGCCAGACGGCCGAGTCCGCGCGCGTGCATTCGACCACATGGACAGGTGTCGACCCAACGGCGTTTGGCTAGCCTGAGGCTCCCGCCGATCCGTGACCGCCTCCCGCATGGAATTGCCCGCCGCGGCCCAGGACCGCACCGGCGCGTTGCCGCGCCAGATCCCCTACATCATCGGCAACGAAGGATGCGAGCGCTTCAGCTTCTACGGCATGCGCAACATCCTCACGCCGTTCCTGATGTCCAGCCTGCTGCTGTACCTGCCGGTGGCCGAGCGCGCGGGCATCGCCAAGGACGTGTTCCACACCTTCGTCATCGGCGTGTACTTCTTCCCGCTGCTGGGCGGCTGGATCTCCGACCGGTTCTTCGGCAAGTACCACACCGTCCTCTGGATGTCGCTGGTGTACTGCGCGGGCCATGCCTGCCTGGCGATGTTCGAGGCGCACCGGCCGGGTTTCTACTTCGGCCTGGGGCTGATCGCGCTGGGTTCGGGCGGCATCAAGCCGCTGGTGTCGGCCTTCGTCGGCGACCAGTTCGACCAGACCAACAAGCACCTGGCCCGGGTGGTCTACGACGCCTTCTACTGGATCATCAACTTCGGCTCGTTCTTCGCCTCGCTGCTGATGCCGATCATCCTGCGCACCGAGGGTCCGCGCTGGGCCTTCGGCATTCCCGGTATCCTGATGTTCATCGCCACGGTCATCTTCTGGTCCGGACGCCGCAAGTACGTGGTGGTCCCGCCGACGGCATCGGACCCGCACGGATTCCTGCGCGTGGTGCGCACCGCCCTGATGTCGCCCTCGATCGCGCGCGGCCGTCCCGGCCTGATCCTGGCCGTGACCGGCTTCACCCTGGCCGTGCTGGTGCTGGCCTGGTTTGGCGCCGAAGATTTCGTCATCGCGGTCCTGGTGGCGCTGGGCCTGGTGATCGGCTTCGGCGGCGCCGGCGCGGCCATGCAGCTCGAGCGCGCCCGACGCGTGCACCCGGACGACGCCGTCGACGGCGTGCGCGCGGTGCTGCGGGTGCTGGTGCTGTTCGCCATCGTCACCCCGTTCTGGTCGCTGTTCGACCAGAAGGCCTCGACCTGGATCATCCAGGGCGGCGCCATGGTCATGCCGCATGACCGGTGGTGGTGGCCCGGCTGGCTGGTGCGGGAGCCGGCGCAGATGCAGGCGCTCAACCCGGTGCTGGTGATGCTGCTGATCCCGTTCAACAACCTGGTCGTCTACCCGTTCCTGCGCCGCTTCGGGATCGAGGTCGGCGCGCTCGGGCGCATGGGGTCGGGCCTGGTGTTCGCCGGCCTGGCCTGGATCATCGCGGCCCTGCTGCAGCTGCACATCGACCAGGGCGAAGCGGTTTCCATCGCCTGGCAGGTCGCGCCCTACGCGCTGCTGACCCTGGGCGAGGTGCTGGTCTCGGCGACCGGGCTGGAATTCGCCTACAGCCAGGCGCCACCGAAGATGAAGGGCGTGATCATGAGCTTCTGGCTGCTGTCGGTGTCCTACGGCAACCTGTGGGTGCTGATCACCAACGCCGCCGTGCGCAACGAGGCCGTCACCCGCAGCATCGCCGCCAGCGGCCTGGGCGAGAACGCCTTTCTGATGTTCTTCTTCGCCGGCTTCGCCCTGCTCGCCGCACTGGCGTTCGGCCTCTACGCGCGACGCTATCCGCTGCAGGACCACTACCGCACGGCGTGAGACCTTCCCGTGGCCGCCGATGCCGGGCCGGCGGGATCGCTCCCGGCGCGGTCGCTGGCATGAGGCGCGGCGCCGGGAAAGCCGCCGACGTTGGTCGCGACGATTCCCAGGCCATGCCAGAACCCGGGCGGATAGGAAAGCTTCGGTCGGCCGACCCAGCCGTGCTCGATATCCAGCTCGTAGCCGTGGTCGATCCGCCGGTATTTCACCCCGCGCAGGTAGATCGGATCCCAGCCCCCGAGGTAGTGCAGATCCGCCAGGGACTGCGGATAGTGACCGTGCCGCACCTTGTACAGCTCCACCAGCGCGACCGCGGACTTGAAGTTCTGGTCACCGAACTTCCCGTCCATCTGCCGCTGGAAGCGGCACCCCCCCACCAGCAGCAGCAAGGCCGCCACCAGCAGGATCGAAAGCCCACCCTTCACGTTTCCCATCGAACCTGCCCCCCTGCTCGCCCCGAATCCGTTTCCCGTGACCCCGGGCCCGCACGGGTCCTGGCGTCGCCGGCCATGATGGCACGGCCTCCGACTCAACGATCTGCCTTGTCGGTATAGACCAGGATCGCACCGGCGCCAGGGTCGCACACGTAGGCATGGTTTCGCCCGTCCGTGGTCACGCAATGCGCGTGCGGCGCGGCCGGGGCGGCAGCCACCTTCGTCAGCGTGCCGCCGGCATCCATGTGCAACACGGTCAGCGTGGCGCTGCGTGCACCCGGCGCGTAGACGTGCCGCAGAGACGGGTTCCAGGCGATGATGTCCACGCCGGACCCGGTCCGGGCATGGCCCAGCACCGTGCCGTCCGCGGATGGTTTCAGCGCCACCACCTTGCCTTCCTTGCAGCCGACCAGCAGCACGCCGTCGCGCGCATCCAGGGCCAGGCCGCGGCTGCCGCGGCAGGTGTTGGCCCAGTGCGCGCGCACATGCGGATCATGCAGCGTGATCTCGAGCGTGTGGTCGCGCCACTGGTTGGTGTAGGCCACACCGCGTGCGGCGTCGACGACCAGCGACTCGGGGCCGCCCGGCACCGCCACGGCACCAAGCCGGACCAGTGCCGGATGCACCCCGCCGTGCACCGCGAAGCGCTCGATCTGCGCCTTGCCGGGCTCGGTGACCCAGACCTGTTTCAGCGGCGCCACATAGCGTACATAGTCGGGACCGGAAGCCAGCTTCGCACGGGCTACCGGGCGATGACTGCTTTCGCTCAGGGCCACGACCTCGTGATCGGCATGATCGCTGACGAAGATCATGCCCATGCCGGTGTCTGCAGAGGTGGTGCCGGCATCCTCGCGATCGGCACCCGAGCCGGCCGGGACCACGTGCTTCCAGTGATCCAGATGCTGCGTGGCCGGATCGATCAGTACCAGGTCACCGCTCTGCGCGGCCGGCACCAGGACACGATGCAGCGCGGGCGCGTAACCCATGTCGTCGAAATCGAGCGGCCCACCTGACACGTGCAACAGCCGGGGCGCCATGTGCGCGGGCGCGGCATGCACCGGACGGCCAGCCGCCCAGGCGACGCCTGCCAGTGTCGCCGTCATGGTCAAGAGCATCAATCGAATGGCAACCTGCATGGGATCACTCCTGTGTATCTCCTGCGCGCCAACGTACACGGAAAACCTCGGGAGCAGCTCATGCAGCGGAGGATGCGCCATGCCTCCGGGACCCGGATCCGGCAGGTTCGGCGTCAAGCCATGCCGCACAACCGCCCGGTGGTCTACAACAGGATCGCCAGTCCATGCGCCGCGTACAGCGACAGCCCGCCGAGCAGGCCGCCGATCCCGCAAGCCGCCAGCACGTCGCTGGGGTAGTGCAGGCCCAGCACCACGCGCGACAGCGCCACGAGCACCGTGAAGGGCATCAGGATGATCCACAGTGCCGGGACATAGGCCAGCGCGACCAGGGTGAAGCCAACCGCCTGCAGGGTGTGCCCGGAAGGGAAACTGAACTCGTCCAGCGGCGGCACGTGGGCGATGACCCCGGGGCAGGCGCGGAACGGGCGCGGACGCTTCGTCCAGCCCTTGAGCGAGCGGTACAGCGCCAGCGACAGCAGGCCGACCACGGCCATGTGCGCAGCGGCCTGCAGGCCGCGCGTGCCGCCCAACAGGGCCAGCGCCGTCATCAGCGCGTACCAGAACACGCCGTCGCCAAGCCGGCTGACGACGGCGAAGAAGCGCCCGATGACCCGCCGCGCGCCCCAGCGGTTGGCGTGCGTGCACAGGCGGGCATCGAGCGTGGGTTGCATCCTGACCGGATTCATGTGCGTGCTCCGCGATGCGCTCATGGCCAGCATCGGCGCATCACGTTGCAGCCGCTTGATCGACACATGACGGGCGCATGACGGGGCGTGCCTGCCCGCCCGTACGGTCGATTCACTGCGGCTGTGAACCTGTCAGAATCCGGCGCGGCCGTTCGCATTGCATCTCGCACATGCCGAGACGCATCCAGCATGCCCAAGCGGGCGTGGTTGCGGATCTGGTTGACCGCGCGAAAGTCCCGGTTAAGGTTGGCGGCCTATGCTCGGTCCGCACGTCCAGCCCGGACCTGTCGACGCGGGTCGTCCCCGAGGCCGCTCATGACTTCAACGTTCCGCGCGCTTCGCCTCCGCGCGATCCGCCTGCGCACGGCGCCGCTCGCGCAAGCGCCACTGCAGGTTGCGCAGGTACACCAGCAGGCCGCCGGCCTGGCCGAGGATGAACACCGGATCGCGCTTGTGGATGGCGTAGGTGAGCAGCACCACGCCGCCGATGACGCTGAAGTACCAGAAAATCTCGGGGAAGACGCTGCGCTTGCGGATCTCGCTGTACAGCCACTGCACCAGGAATCGCGCCGCAAAGATGCCCTGGCCGACGAATCCGACGACCAGCCAGACGGCGGTGGATGTTCCCATGCTTGCAACCTCGGTTCTGCGTCGGATCGGCGGGCCGTTCCGGTGCGGGACCCGGCGCGCAAGTCAGGTAGAATAGCAGGCCGGCCGCACGCTTTGCGCGTACCGGTACGCGATTGCGGTCCACGGGACGGGTCGCAGCTCCCGTTGGTGGAGCCGGGGCGGTGCCCCGTGCTCGCCGGATCCACCCGTTCACTCCAGCAACCAGTTTTTTCATGACGCTAACCGAACAGACGCTTTGGCTCTCCATCGGCTTCGCCGGACAGGCGCTTTTCGGCGCGCGTTTCCTGGTGCAGTGGCTGTACAGCGAATCCCACGGCCGGAGCGTGATCCCGACCGTCTTCTGGTACTTCAGCGTGGCCGGCGGCGTGGTGCTGCTGGCCTACGCCATCCACCGGAGGGAGCCCGTGTTCATCGCGGGCGAGACACTGACCCTGATGATTTTCCTGCGCAACCTGCAGCTGCTCAGGCGCGACCGGCAAGAGCAGGACCAATGAACGGTTCCGTTTCCGTGGACCGGCCTGCCCCGCGCAGGCACTGGCTGGGCCTGCTCGCCCTGCTGCTGGTGCTCGGCTTCGCCTTCCAGGGCGCGCGTGCGCTGTACAGCACCGACGAGGGCCGCTATTCCTCCAACGCGCTGCAGATGGTCGACTCCGGCCACTTCCTGATGCCGCACTACAGCGTCGACCGCCCGAACTTCACCAAGCCGCCCATGACCGCCTGGGTCATCGCCGGCTCGATCGAGGCGTTCGGCCGCTCGGCCTGGGCCGTGCGCGCGCCCTATGCCCTGGCCTTCATCCTCACCGCCCTGCTGGTAGCGGCCATGGGCCGCGACCTGGTGCCCGACAAGCCCTGGCTGCCGGGACTGGTCTACGCCAGCTCGCTGTTCCCGTTCCTGGCGGCGAACATCGTCAGCACCGACGTGATCCTGACCCTGTTCGAGGCGCTGGCCGTGCTGGGCTTCGTGCGCGCCTGGCTGGGCCGCGTGCCGTCCGACAGCCCGGCCGCCCTGCGCTGGCGCTGGCTGATGTGGCTGGGCTTCGGCCTGGCCTTCCTGACCAAGGGCCCGCCGGGTCTGATGCCGCTGCTGGGCATGGCGCCGTTCGTGTTCCGGCGCGAGGGCTGGCGCGGCCTGGGTCGCCTGTTCGGGCTGACCGGCCTGGCCCTGTTCCTCGTGGTCGGCTTTTCCTGGTACGCCCTGGTGGTGATCCGTACGCCGGGCCTGCTGGACTATTACCTGCACTACGAAGTCTACGACCGCCTGTTCACCGGTGCCCAGGGTCGCCACGCCCAGTGGTACGGGTGGATCACGGTCTACCTGCCGGTGCTGGCGCTGGGCTCGCTGCCCTGGTGGCCGGCCGTGGCCCGCCGCGCCGGGACGGTGCTGACGCCGGCGCGCTGGGTGGAAGGCTGGCGCCGGGGCGATCCGTCGTTGTTCCTTTGGCTCTGGTTCGTGGTGCCGATGGTGGTGTTCTGCCTGTCGCGCTCGCGGCTGCCGCTGTACGTGCTTCCGTTGTTCATGCCGCAATCGCTGCTGCTGGCGCGGGCGCTCGCACCGCGTATCGAACTCGCCCGGCGCGGCCAGCAACTGGCGCTCGGCGCATGGCTCGTACTGCTGCTGGCGATCAAGGCCACGGCCGCCTACGCCGTGCACCCGAAGGCCGACAACCGCTTGCGCACGCAGCAGGTCAAGGCCATGACCCATGGCGCCCGGTTCGATGCCATGGCCTTCATCCTCGACACCACCAGCCGCAACGCGGTCGAGGAAAGCACGCCGTGGGGCATGCGCATGTACATGAACCGCCCGGTCTACGGCATCGGCTGGCATCAGGCCGATCGCGAGACCCGCCTGTGCAAGGTGCTGCACCGCCACCCGGACGTGCTGCTGGCCGTCGATTCCGGCGTGCAGCTGGCGGAAGTTGAGCAGGCCGCGGCCCGCTGCCGCACATCGGCCGCCCCGGCACCGCGCATGCTGGGCACCTGGCGCCACCGCCGCCTGGTGCTGATGCGCGCCGCGCCGGCTCCCGGCCCGAACGGGACGCACTGACCATGTGCGGCATCTGCGGATTTCTCGCCCTGCACGGCCAGCCCCTCGCCCCGGACCACCACCGGCGCACGCGCGACATGCTGGCCGCCATGGCCCATCGCGGCCCCAACGGCCACGACACCTGCGTGCTCGACAATGGCTCGATGGGCGCCAACCGCCTGGCCATCCGCAGCGTGCGCGACCACGAGCCGCCGCTCATGCACGACGAAGCCACCGGTGTGGTGGTGGTGTGCAACGGCGAGATCGACAACCACCGCGAACTGCGCAGCTGGCTGGAAGAACGCGGCCACGTGATCGATCGTACCTCGGACGTGGCGGTGATCCCGCCGCTGTACCTGGAGCTGGGCAGCGATTTCGCGGCGCGCCTGGAAGGCGTGTTCGCCGTCGCCATCTGGGACCCGCGCAGCCACGAGTTGCTGCTGGCGCGCGACCGCATCGGCGAGCGCCACCTGTACTACACGCGCAACGAACACGGCGTGTTCTTCTCCAGCGAGCTGGCCTCCCTGCGCGCCGGCCTGCCCGCCGTTCCGGACCTGAACCTGGAGAACGTGCGTCATTTCCTGCGCGCCGGCTACACCCCGGCTCCGGCCTCGCCGTTTGCCGGCTGCCACAAGGTGCAACCGGCCGAAATCGTCACCATCGGCCGCGACGGCGTGCAGACCCGCAACTACTGGACCTGCCCGCTGGGCCGGGTGCCCAAGGTGCGCAAGCCCGATGCGGACGCCTTCGACGAAATCTTTCGCAAGGCGGTGCATCGCCAGAGCGACATCGACGTCGATTTCGGCGTGCTGCTCAGCGGCGGCCTGGATTCCTCGCTGCTGACCGCCGTGGCACGCAGCGTGTGGCCGGAGCGTTCGCTGACCACCTACGGCATCCGCTTCGCCGAGGCCTCCTACGACGAGGGCGACTATGCCGCCCAGGTGGCCGAGCAGCTGGGCTGCGACTACGACACCGTGACGGTGGGCGCCGACGACGTGCCGGGCACGCTTCGCGACCTGGTCCACGCCACCGGCGAGCCGCTCGCCGACCCCGCCTGGATCCCGCTGGCGCGCATCGCCGAGCGCGCCGGCCGCGACGTGCGCGTGGTGCTGGGCGGCGAGGGCGCCGACGAGCTGTTCGGCGGCTATCCGACCTACCTCGGCGCGCGCTTCGCGGGCTGGTACGCCAACCTGCCCGGGTTCCTGCGCAACGGCCTGCGTTCGTTGATCGAGCACCTGCCGGTCAGTGACAAGAAGATGACCGTCTCGTTCCTGCTCAAGCGCTTCGTGCAGGGCCAGGACCTTCCGGGACTGGCCCGGCACATGCTGTGGACCGCCAACATGCAGCCGGACGTGCTCGAACGCCTCGGCGTGGACGCCAGCCTGCCGGCGATTGCGCATCCGGGCATGGACCTGATGGACGAGATCCAGTGCTACGACATCCGCCATTCGCTTCCCGAGGCGCTGATGGCCAAGGCCGATCGTGGCGGCATGCGCCACGCACTGGAAATCCGCGCGCCATTTCTGGACCCGGAAGTGATCG
Organism: uncultured Gammaproteobacteria bacterium; assembly: GCA_963817755.1. Classification (GTDB taxonomy): domain Bacteria; phylum Pseudomonadota; class Gammaproteobacteria; order Xanthomonadales; family Rhodanobacteraceae; genus Oleiagrimonas. The sequence goes on along the minus strand of CAWFPB010000002.1, from coordinate 84,183 downwards.
ATTTCGCCGCCCGCCTTCCGGTGCGCGAACGGGTGCGCGGCCTCAACACCAAGGCCTTCCTCAAGGATTACGCGCTGCGCTACCTGCCGCGCTCGATCGTGCACCGGCGCAAGCGCGGCCTTTCGGTCCCGCTGGCCGCCTGGCTGCGCGGACCGCTGCACGACTGGGCCCGTTCACGCCTGTCCAGCGATGCCCTGGAAGCGGCCGGCATTCCCTGCGCCCGGGCCATCGAACTGCTGGACGAACACCAGGCCCGCCGCCGCGACCACGCCCGCCCTCTGTGGACGCTGATCGTGTTCAGCGAATGGCTGCAATGGGCGCGCGCGGATCTGGCCGTGACCGCCGCCGCGGACAGCACCGAGCGCTCCCGGAACGGCGCAACCGACCGCACCGCCCAGACCGCCAGCTAACCTCGCCGGCTGCGGATCCGGTATCCCCGCCCCCCCGTGCCGGCCCTGCCCTTGCCGCTCGGTACACCCGAAATCATTCGCAAGTCACTGATTTTGCATCATGGCAAAACAGCGATGAATCCTTTTGCTTCCCGCATCCCTCCATGTTGATGTAGGACATCTTCATCGCCCCCCGGGGGACGGGACGTGCCATTGGACCAGACACTCGTCGAAAGAGCGCGTCAGGGCGACCCGGTCGCCCTGGAAGACCTGCTGGCCCATTGCCAGCCGGACATGCGCCGAATCGCACATGCCGAATGCGCCACGCACAGCGATGCGGAAGACGCCGTGCAGGAAAGTCTGTGGCTGGTCTACCGGCGCATCGGCGCCCTGCGCACGCTGGCCGCCTTCCCGGCCTGGATGTTCTCCATCATCCGTCGCGAATGCTATCGCCTGATGCATCACGGCCGCCTGCCGGCACCGTTGCCGGACCCGGACGACGTGCTGTTCGTCTACCACGCCCATCCGGACCTGCAGGCCGACCTGATGGCCGCGATCGCCTCGCTGCCACCCAAGTACCGCGAGGCGATCATGCTGCGCGATGACAACGAATGCTCGATCCGCGACATCGCCGACCGGCTCAAGCTCACGCGCGAGGCGGTCATGAGCCGCATCCATCGCGGGCGCCTGATGATCCGCGAATACCTTTCCGACTGACTGACCTGTACAGGGAGAACCGCATGCACAACGGTTACGCACGCGCCATCGTGGCCGGCTTTGTCGCCACCGTAGTGCTTTCCGTCCTGATGCTGATCAAGGGCGCCATGGGCATGCTGCCGCAGATGAACGTGATCCACATGCTTTCCGGCATGGCGCATGCCCACATGGGCCTGCCCGCCAGTCCCGCCATCGGCTGGATCGCGCACTTCTTCATCGGCACCGTGCTGTGGGGCATCAGCTTCGCGCTCTTGCAGCCGGTATTGCCCGGCTCCAGTGCGGTGCGCAAAGCCCTGTCTTTCAGCGTGCTGGCCTGACTGCTGATGATGCTGATTCCCATGCCGATGGCCGGCGCCGGCCTGTTCGGCCTGAAGCTGGGCCCGATGGCACCGGTGATGACCCTGGTACTGCATCTGGTCTGGGGCGCCGTGCTGGGTGCCGCATACGCCAGGCTGGGTCGTGGCGCCGGGACGGCAGACGCGACCTGAAATGCCATCGCCACCGTCCGTCGGTGACGGCGGACGGTGCATGCAGGGAACCGATGGATCCTCGCCTCGCGGTCGATCCGCAGTGGATCGCAAGATGGCGCGCCCGACAGGATTCGAACCTGTGACCCCTGCCTTCGGAGGGCAGTACTCTATCCAGCTGAGCTACGGGCGCGTTGTCTTCGTTCGGCCGATGGCGGAAGCGACCAGGGCGGTCGCTCGCCGGTTTGCGCCGGCGCCGGCCCTGCACGTACGGCATGCGGCCGGTGGGGCATTGTAGCGAAGTCGCCGGACCGTGCCTATCGAGAGGCTCGTCGTTGGCCATGGCGCAATGCGCGTGGCTGGCGCTAGAATCGGCGACAGAGGGCAGGATGTCCGCCACCACGAAGCTCCAGTCAGTGGAAGATAGGAACGTCGCTCCACCGGGAGTCGAGCACGCGCCCGGCTCCCCCGCAAGGCGCGCCGCGCTGGGCGCGTTGTTGTACGTGCTTTGCGGTACGGCCTGGATCGCCATTTCGGACATGTTGCTGCATGCCTGGTCCCACGATCCGCATTGGCTCATGCACTACCAGACCTGGAAGGGATGGTTGTTCGTCCTCGCCACCGGCATCCTGCTTTTCCTGGTACTACATCGGCTCCTGCGCCGGGATGCCGCGCAGGTCCGCGATCTCGTACGCCAGCGAGCGGAAATGGACGCACTGCACCAGTTCCGCGAGAGCATCATCGAAAACGCCAACATCTGGATCAGCGCGCTCGATGCCTCGGCCCACATCACGCTATGGAACAAGGCTGCCGAAACGATCAGCGGTTACCCGCGCGACCGCGTGCTGGGGCGTGACGAAATCTGGGAGCTGCTATATCCGGATCCCGATTACCGCGAGAGCGTGACCGCGAAGGTCACTGAAATCCTGACCGACGGCGTCGAGATCGAAAACCTCGAGACGCGGATCCGCTGTCGCGACGGCAGCCAGAGGATCATCTCCTGGAACTCCAGGCGATTCTTCGACAAGAACGGCGGGATGGGCTCGATCACCATCGGTCGCGACGTGACCGAGCGCAAGCAGATGCGGCTGATGCTGCATGCGCGCGACCGCCAGTTGGCCATCCTCATGGCCAATGTCCCGGGCATGGTCTACCGGCGCCGTCACGATGCCAGCTGGACGCTGCGCTTTGTCTCCAAGGGATGCCTGGGCCTGACCGGTTACACGACCGACGACCTGATCGACGACCGCGGCGTGGCCTATGCCTCGTTGATCCATCCCGAGGATCGCCCGCGCATCGAGTCGCGACTGCAGCAGACCACGCGCGCGCACCAGTCGTTCACGCTCGAATACCGCATCCTGCATCGCGACGGGCAGCCACGATGGGTGTGGGAGCAGGGCCGCGTCATGCACTCCGCCGACGGCTCGCTGCTGGAAGGGATCATCGTCAACATCACCGACCGCAAGCGCATCGAGCACCAGCTCGAGAAGATGGCGGTACAGGACCCGCTGACCGGACTGCACAACCGCCGTGAACTGGAGATCGCACTGATCGAACAGGTGCAGCAGGCCGCAACAAATGACACTCCGCTGACACTGCTGTGGATCGATATCGACCGTTTCAAGGACATCAACGACGGGCGTGGCCACCTGGTCGGCGACGAGGTCCTGCGCCGGTTCGGGCACGTCATTCTCGACCACCTTCGCGCCGAGGACATGGCAGCGCGTTACGGCGGCGACGAATTCGTGATCCTGTTGCCCGGCATGGACTCGGCGGCGGCGACGCGCATGGCCGAGACCATCCAGCAGGCCCTTCGCGCCATCCGCATCACGCTCCAGGAGGGGGGCGACCTGCGCGTGACGGCCAGCATGGGCCTGGCGAGCCTGCCTGAGCACGCCAGCGAGCCCAGGACACTGTCCGAGGCCGCCGACCTCGCCATGTACCGGGCCAAGCGCGGTGGCCGCGACCGGATCTGCATTGCCAACCCGAACCATGAACCGGCCACGCCCGAAAGGCAGCAACGCCGGCCCCGCGATCCAGCCTGAACCCCGACGGACGCAGCGCCAACGCGTCCCGGTTGCACCATGCCCGGCATGAAAACAAAGCCTCCGCCGGATCCGGCGGAGGCTCTTCGTGCTCAACCTGGGTTCAGGCGATGCCGTTCAGTGCAGCGCCTTGAGCGTGTGCTTGAGCGGCTTGAGTACCTGCGACAGGTAGTCCGGCCGACCCTTGATGCGCACCAGGTGCGGGTACTGCAGGCCACCGTGATACGGGATCTCGAGGGTCCGGTATTCGTTGAAGTCCTTGACCAGCAGCTTGATCGGCGCCTTGCTGGTCTTCGCTTCGGTAATGGCCTGCTTGAGGGCATCGAGACTGAAGTCCCTGCCGTTCACGCCGACGATGGTCATGGACGGGGCCAGGCCGGCCTTGAACGCCGGACCATCCCAAAGCACGTCGCGCAACTGGCCCTTGCCGTTGACCATGATGCCCAGCGAGTAGGTCAGCTCGGCCACGTGGTAGTGCTTTTCCAGGCCCTTGATCGCATCGCTTTCCTGGTCGGTGTAGACCAGCTTCCAGCCCTCGGCATTGAAGGCCCTGGACAGGTTGCCGTGGCCCTTCAGGCGGGTATCCAGGAAGGTCTTCCAGTCGTACGGCGCCACCTTGTTCAGCGCCGCCACGATGTCGTCGAAGCCGTAGGTGTTGATGTCCCACGCGCCCGGATCGACGCCGAAGAAGTCACGCGCGAAGTTGTTCAGGTTGCGACGGTTGTGCGTGAGCGCGCGGATCTTGGCGTCCACCGCCAGCCAGATCAGCTGGCCGCCGGAATAGTAGTCCTCGCTCATCTGGTAGTTGCGGTACGGCAGCGGCGCGCGCTGGGCGATGGTCGGGTCGTTGGTGGTGTCCCAGATGTTGCGCCAGGCCATGCCCGGGCGGCCACGGTCGTAGCGGGCGGCGACGCCGGCCAGCATCTGCATCGCCTGGTCCTTGGTCCACAGGCCCGAGCGCGCGGCCATCACGTAGCCCGAGTACTGGGTGAAGCCCTCGTACACCCACAGGCCGTGGTCGCGCTTGGGTTCGTTGAAGTTGGCCGTCCACAGGCGCTGCGGGCGGCGGTACTTGCCGTCCCAGGAATGATTGAACTCGTGCGCCAGCAGGTCGCGGCGGACCCATTGCTGCTTCCACTCGGTGAAGTAGCCCGGCGCGGTGCCGTTCTCGCTGGAGCGATGGTGTTCCAGGCCGATGCCGCTCATCTTCTTGCTCAGCGCGAGCAGGAAATCGTAGTGGTTGAAATGGAACGTGCCGTACAGGCGGTGCATCTGCACGATCAGCTTGCGATGGGCCTCGATGGCGGCCTTGCTGGCATCCAGGTCCTTGGGGGCGTCGGCGAACACGTTCAGGTGCACCGGCACCTTGCCGCCGGGGTCAAGGTCGAAGCGCTTGGTGTACTTGCCGGCGAAGATCGGCGAATCGACCAGGTTCTCGAAGTCGATCGGCTTGAAGACGACTTCGTTGCCGTCACGATGCGCCACGCTCAGCGCAGTGGCGAACTGGAAGTCCTTCGGCAGCGTGACGCCGGCCTGCACCTGGATGTCCCGGTTGAAGTAGCCGGCCGGATACAGCGCCACCGCGTTCCACTGCAGGTTCAGCATTTCCGGCGTCATCACCACCCGGCCCTGGCTGCGGTTCTGCGGCGACAGGAACTGGAAGGACACGTCCAGTGACCTGACACTCCTGGGAACGTCGATGTGGAAGGCGTACACGTTGGCCGGATCGCGGGTCCACTCGATGCGCTTGCCGTCAGCCTTGACCACCAGGCCGGCGAACTTGTCGATCGGGCCGGTCGGTGAATGGTGGCCGGGGATCCACTGCGGGTACAGCAGCGTGACCGGGCCGGCACTGACCGGGATCGTTTCGTGCACCCGGAAGATGCGGTGTGCCAGGTCGGTGGCGTCCACGTGCAGCCGGATCGTGCCGGGATAGGCGATGTCGCGCGGCGCGGGAATGGTGAACTGGTTGGCCACCGGCTGCGGGCCGGCGCTGGCCTGGACCGCCGTGGCGCATAGCCCGAGGGTGACCGCCAGCAGGGCGGAACTGATCAAGCGGCTTTTCATGTGGCGTCTCTCCATGCCGGTGTGGCAGTCGATATGCACGTATTGGGAGCCGAGTGTAACGAGCCGCCCGGCATCGGGTCCGGGCGGCTCGCCACTGAGTCTAGCGAATGGCCTTCAGGGTGTGCTTGAGCGGCTTGAGCACCTGCGAAAGGTAGTCCGGACGACCCTTGATGCGCACCAGGTGAGGGTACTGCAGGCCACCGTGGTAATCGATCTCGATGGTGCGGTACTCGTTGAAGTCCTTGACCAGCAGCTTGATCGGCGCCTTGTCCTTGGCCGCCGCGCTCACGGCGTGCTTGAGCACCTCGGGATCGAAGTCCTTGCCGTTCACGCCGACGATGGTCATGGACGGCGCCAGGCCGGCCTTGAACGCCGGGCTGTTCCACAGCACGTCGCGCATCTGGCCCTTCTGGTTGACGCGGATGCCGATGGAATAGGTCAGGTCGACGAAGTGGTAGCGATGCTCGAACACCTTGACCGCATCGCTGGGCTTGTCGGTGTAGACCAGCTTCCAGCCCTCGGCGTCGAACGCCCTGGACAGGTTGCCATGCCCCTTCAGGCGCGTGTTGAGGAAATCCTTCCAGTCGTACGGCGCCACCTTGTTCAGCGCCGCCACGATGTCGCCGAAGCCGTAGGTGTTGATGTCCCACGCGCCCGGATCGACGCCGAAGAAGTCACGCGCGAAGTTGTTCAGGTTGCGACGGTTGTGCGTGAGCTCGCGGATCTTGGCGTCCACCGCCAGCCAGATCAGCTGGCCACCGGAGTAGTAGTCCTCGCTCATCTGGTAGTTGCGGTACGGCAGCGACGCACGCTGGGCGATGGTCGGGTCGTTGGTGGTGTCCCAGATGTTGCGCCAGGCCATGCCCGGACGGCCGCGATCGTAGGTGGCGCCGACGAAGGCCAGCATCTGCATCGCCTGGTCCTTGGTCCACAGGCCCGAACGCGCGGCCATCACGTAGCCCGAGTACTGGGTGAAGCCCTCGTACACCCACAGGCCGTGGTCGCGCTTGGGTTCGTTGAAGTTGGCCGTCCACAGGCGCTGCGGGCGGCGGTACTTGCCGTCCCAGGAATGGTTGAACTCGTGCGCCAGCAGGTCGCGTCCGCCCCACTCGCTCTTCCACTTGGTGAAATAGCCCGGGCGCGCGCCGTCCTCGCTGGAACGGTGGTGCTCCAGGCCGATGCCGCCCAGCTTGTTGCTCAGCGAGAGCAGGAAGTCGTAGTGGTTGAAATGGAACGTGCCGTACATGCGGTGCATCTGCACGATCAGGTTGCGATGCGCCTTGAGGGCCTTCTTGCCGGCCTCGAGATAGCGCGGCTGGTCGGCGAACACGTCCAGGTGGATCGGGGTCTTGCCGCCGGGGTTGAGGTCGTAGCGCTTGTAGTACTTGCCGGCCACCATCGGCGAATCGACCAGGTTCTCGAAGTCGATCGGCTTGAAGGTCACTTCGTTGCCGCGCTCGTGCGCCACGCCCAGCGCGGTGGCGAACTTGAAGTCCTTCGGCAGCGTGATGCTGGCCTGCACGTTGATGTCGCGGTTGAAGTAGCCGGCCGGGTACAGCGCGACCTGGTTCCAGGCCAGGCTGAGCATCTCCGGGGTCATCAGGATGCGGCCCTGGTCGTGCTTTTGCGGGGTCAGGAACTGGAAGTCCACGTCCAGCTTCTTCACGCCCCGGGGCACGTCGATGTGGAAGGCGGCGACATGGGCCGGATCGCGCGTCCACTCCAGGCGCTTGCCGTTGGCGTGGACCATCAGGCCGGCGACCTTGTCGATGGCGCCGCTGGGCTCGTGGTCACCCGGGATCCACATCGGGTACAGCAGCGTGGTCGGCCCGGCCGTGACCGGAATCGTCTCGTGCACGCTGTAGATGCGATGCGCCAGGTCGGTGGCGTCCACGTGCAGCTGGATGGTGCCCGGGTAGGCGATGTCGCGCGGCGCGGGGATGGTGAACTGGTTGGCCACCGGCTGCGGACCGGCGCTGGCGTGGGCCGGCAGGCCGGCCACACCGAGGCTCGCAGCAAGCAGGGCTGCGGTAATCAGACGTGTCTTCACGGGGATTCCTCCTGGAATGCGGGGGCGTGCCCGCGCGCGGTGCGCGGGCACGGGGGAAGGGTTACTTGCGCGCGGCGAGAATGCGGTCGAGGCGGTTCGGTGTGCCCTTGATGCGCACCAGGTGCGGGTACTTCAGGCCGCCGTGGTAGTCGATCTCGAGGGTGCGGAACTGGTCGATGTTCTTGACCAGCAGCTTGATCGGCGCCTTGCTCTTGGCCGCCTCGGTCACCGCATGCTTCATGTCGGTGATGCTGAAGTCCTTGCCGTTGACTGCCACCACGGTCATGCCCGGCACCAGGCCGGCCTTGTAGGCCGGGCCGTCCCACTGCACGTCGTAGACATGACCGTTGCCGCCGATGCTGAAACCGGCCGAATAGGCCAGGTTCAGGCCGTGGCCGAAGGCCCCGGAGGTGGCCTTCTCGTACGCCGACGGCTTGCTGGTGTAGACCAGCTTCCAGCCGCCGCGCTCGATGCCGTGCTCGGGCAGATCCGGGCCGGTGTAGTCCAGGCGCTCGCGCAGGAACTTCGCCCAGTGGTAGGGCTGCACCTTGTTCAGCGTGTCGACCACGTCCTCGAACGTGTAGGTATGGGTCACGTAGCTGCCGTTGTCCATGCCGTAGAACCGGTGCGCGAAATCATCCAGCGACTTGCGGCCGTGGCTGAGCTGACGGATCTTGGTGTCCACGCCCAGCCAAAGCAGACGGCCTTCCGGATAGAAGTCCGTGCCGCGACGCCAGTTGCTCCAGCCGCCACGGCTGGCATAGGTCAGCGGCGCGGCCGAGGCGGTGTCCTGCAGCGAGCGCCAGCGACGCCCGGTGCGGTGGGCCATCGAGGCGGCCACCATGGCGATCGCATCGTGGTACTGGGCCTTGGTCCACATGCCCGAACGCGTGGTCAGCACGGCATCCCAGTAGTTGGTCAGGCCCTCGTAGACCCACAGCAGGTCATCACGCTTGACCATGTTGAAGTTCGGCGTCCACAGGTCGTACGGACGGCGGAACTTGCCGTTCCACGAATGCACCCACTCGTGCGGCATCAGCGAGGCCGCGCGCAGGTACATGGACGTGTTGGTCAGGTAGTCCGACGGCAGGCGGTCGTCGCTGGACTGGTGGTGCTCCAGGCCGAAGTGGTCGACATGATCAGACAGCGTCAGCAGGAAGTTGTACTGATGGAAATGGTGGCTGCCGAACAGCGCCATGATCTGCGTGACCAGGCGGCGGTGGTCGGCGATCTGCTTCTTGCTGATGTCCACGCTCTTGGCGGTGTCGCCGACGATGTTCAGGTGCACCGGCACCTTGGCGCCGGGCGCCAGGTTCACGCGCGTGAAGTGCTTGCCGGCGATCAGCGGCGAATCGACGAAATTGTTGAAGCTGACCGGCTTGAAGTGCACCACGTCGCCGTCGCGACCCTGCGTGCGCAGCGCGGTGGCGTACTTCCAGCCCTTGGGCAGCACCACGTTGGGCTGGATCATGACCCGCCGCGAGTAGTAGCCGGCCGGGTAGAAGGCCACCTGGTTGAACTCGATGTCGGCCAGGTCGTTGCTGGTCGACGGGCCGGCGCCGAACTGGCCGCCGTTGCCCGGCGACAAGAACTGGAAGCTCAGGTCCAGCTTCTTCACGCCCTCGGGCACGTTCATGTGCAGCGTGAACATGTCGCGCAGGTCGCGCTGCCACGGGATCTGCTTGCCGTTGGCCTTGATGATGAGGCCGGCAATGTTGTTGATCGGGCCGGTCGGAGCGTGCTCGCCCGGGATCCACTTGGGGTAGTAGATGCTGAAGGCGCCGTCGTGGGCGACGGGGATGGTCTCGCGCACGTCGAAGATGCGCTCGGGCGCGCGGGTCATGTCGACCTGCACCGAGAGCGTGCCGCCCGGATAGGGCTGGTCGCTGGGATGCTTGTAGTGTTGCGGCGTGGCCGCCAGAGCGGCCGGCGCAATACACAGCGCCGCGGCCAGTGCCCCCGCAACGAGAATCGGACGGAACGTAAAGGACGACATGGAAACTCCAGGATGGTCGGCGGCGGGGTCGCGCGGAGCGCGCCGCCTTGCGTTGACTCGGATATCACGCCCCGCCCCCAGGCGGGGGACGGGCGATTTTTCCATCCTAGAACAGGAGTCCCGTCCGGCCCGCATGCCAAAGGTCATGCCGGGCCGCGAAGGGGCCAGCCGTCGTGGACACGACGGCCGGCCGATCAGGCACTTATTGAATGCCCTTGTTTTGCTTCTCGACCTTGCTGTGCTTCATGCCGTAGCCGAAATAGATCACGAAGCCGATCAGCATCCAGATGATGAAACGCCAGATGGTGACGATGTCCAGACCGCCGATCGGGGCGAAATGACCGTTCTTGAACCACGGCCAGCCAATGATCAGGAACAGCGAGAACAGGATGCCCAACGGCGCCAGAAGCCACAGTGCCGGCGTGCGGAAGCGGCGCGGAAGGTCCGGTCGCTTGATGCGCAGGATCAGCACCGAGGCGCAGATCAGGATGAAGGCCGACAGCGTGCCGATGTTGACCAGCTCGGCCAGCTCACGGATCGGCAGGAAGCCGGCCGCCAGGGCGGTGAAGATGCCCAGCAGCATGGTCGGGCGGTACGGCGTGCCGTGCACGGGATGGCTCTTGGCGAACCAGCCCGGCAGCAGGCCGTCGCGCGCCAGGGCGAACCAGATGCGCGCCGCGCCCAGCATGAAGGCGAACACCACGCTGGCGATGCCGCAGACCGCGGCGATGTCGATGATGGCGCCGATCCAGTGCAGGCCGCGCGCCTGGAACACCGCGCTGACCGGTGCCTGGCTGGCCAGGATCATCTGGTCGCAGTGGCCGGCGGCCTGGCTCGGGTCGATGCAGCCGTTGTAGGGCACCATGCCGGTCAGCACCAGCGAGATCGCCAGGTACATCACCATCGAGATGGTCAACGACAGCACCACCGCCAGCGGCAGGTCGCGCTGCGGATTCTTGGCCTCCTCGGCCGCGGTGGTCAGGGTGTCGTAGCCGAACACCGCGAAGAACACGATGCTGGCCGCGGCCAGCACGCCGTTCCAGCCGTATCGGGTTCCACCGGTGGCCAGGGCGTCATGCACCTCGTGCGGGATGAACGGCGTCCAGTTGGCCGTCTTCACGTAAAATGCGCCGGCCACGATGACGATGACCACGCCGATCACCTTCATGGTCACGATGATGGTGTTCAGGCGCGCGCCGACCTCGGTGCGCATGATCTGGATCCAGGCAATGCCCAGGGCCACGACCACGGCGATGATATTGACCACGTAGCCACTGTCCGGATGCGCCGGGTCATAGGCGCCCTGCAGCCACACCGGCAGGTGCAGGCCGGTGATCTGGGTGATCAGCGATTGCAGGTAGTTGGACGTACCGGCCGCGACCACGCCGACGATCAGCGCGTACTCGACCAGCAGGTCCCAGCCGATGATCCAGGCCGGCAACTCGCCCAGCACGGCGTAGCCGTAGGTGTAGGCACTGCCGGTGACCGGGATCATGCCGGCGAATTCGGCGTAGGAAAGCGCCGCGCAGGCGCTGCCGATGCCGGCGACCAGGAAGCTGATGATGATGGCCGGGCCGGCGTTGAGCGCGGCCTCGTTGGGCGCCAGCACGAACACGCCGACACCGACGATCGCGCCGATGCCGATGGCGGTGAGCTGCCACACGCCCATGGTGCGGCGGAAATCGGTGCTGACGCCAGCGTCAGCCTGCAGCTGTTCGACGGACTTGCGTCGGATCAGTCTGGACCAGAATCCCATGCATTACCCCTTGCTATAAGAATGTAAGTGAATGCGGAATGTGCGGTGGCGGGCCGTGGGCCTCGCGCCACCCGTACCGATGCCTGCGCGCGCTTGCCGCGCGCGTCCTTGTCCGATGCAACGTCCGGGACCGTGTCGCCACGGCGATCCTCGACATGAAACGGAACGGGCCGGCACCGAACCCGTTCCGGAATGGCCGCGCAACCTCGATGGCGCGGCGAGACCCGGTCAGCCGACCGGGCATGAAGCGTTGCATCCCCTTTCTCTAACCTAACAGAGATGGCCGGCTCGTGCCCAACGCCCCCCTTCTGTCTCTGCCGTCCCGAGACGCCTTCCTGCACCACGATCAGGCCGCCGCCGGGCGCGTCTTGCGGTCCGCCGGCCGGGCCAGGCCCAGCAGCACCATGACCGCCACGGTCAGCACCACCCATCCCGTGCGCGCGCCCGCGGGGAGCGGCGTTCCGAACCATTGCCCCAGCACCAGCACCACGCCCGCGCTGCCCGCCAGCCGCGCCATTTCCGCCAGCCAGGCCAGCCGGCGACCTTCCAGCACCCAGCCCAGCAGGGTCAGGGCCGCGGCCATGTAGACGAAATAGCCCAGCAGCATCGCTCCGGTCATGTGGGCCTGCTGCACCAGGAACTGCAGGCTCATGGCCAGCAGCACAAGGAACTGAAGCGTGCCGTAGATGCGCATCGCGGTCGACATCGGTGGGTCGTAGGGCGGCCGGTGCATCTCGAACGCCGGTTTCGGATCGCGCGCGGCCACATCGGACGGCCGCCAGCCCGGGTGTCGCCACCAGATCTGCAGACGGTCGCGCCAGCGTTTCGCGCGCAGGGCATCGCGCAGGGTCGCCACGTACACCTCGAGGTTGGCCCACAACGGATTCCAGCTGCGCAGTGGTGCGCGGGTGCCGTAGACCGGCGGTTCACCGGCCAACTCGGGCTGGAAGGTGCCGAACAGTCGGTCCCACAGCATCAGGATGCCGCCGTAGTTGCGGTCCAGGTAGCGCTCGTTGACGGCATGGTGCACGCGGTGGTTCGACGGCGAGGCGAACACGCGGTCGAACCCGCCCAGCGACCCGATCTCCCCGGTATGGATCCAGAACTGGTACAGCAGGTCGATCAGGGCCACCACGGCAAACACCTGCACCGGTACGCCCGCGACCGCCAGCGGCAGGTAGAAGAGCCAGCCCAGCAGTACGCCGCTGCTGGTCTGGCGCAGCGCAGTGGACAGGTTGTAGCACTCGCTCTGGTGGTGGACCACGTGCGCGGCCCACAGCACGTTGACCTCGTGGCCCGCGCGATGCAGCCAGTAGTAACAAAAATCGTAGCCGACCAGCGCGCCGGTCCAGACCCACACGCTGTCGGCGGGCAGGTCGAACAGCGCCACGCGCTGCACGCACCAGGCGTAGATGCCGATGGTCAACGTCTTGGCGAACACCCCGGTCAGCTGCGAGAGGATGCCCAGGCCGATGCTGTTGATGGCGTCGTTGAGCCGGTAACGCGCATGCCCGCGCCAGGCCGCCACGACCAGTTCCAGCCCCATCAGGACGAAGAAGCCTGGAATGGCATACAGCATGATGACGGCAGGGGTGTTCATCTCATGTGTCCGTGGTCCGGGTTGGCGGCCCGGGGCCGGGGCCGCCCGGCAGGTACACCGAACGCGCGATGCAGGCGATGGCGACATAGTAGCCGCCCAGGATCCACAGCGGCGCCAGCGGCAGATGGTCGTGGAAGCGGTCGTAGGCCAGCAGGACATCGCTGATCACGAACAACAGCGCACCGAAGGCGGCATAGCCGGCGCTGCGCCCGGAATCACCCCGCCCGCGCAAGCGCCAGGCGCGCCCGATGGCCTGGCCCACCATCAACGAGATCACGACGGTATACAGGACCATGGGGAGCCGCAGCGGCCCGGGCAGATCCCGCCACAACAGCGCCAGGAAGAGCGTGCCGGTGGCAAAGGCCGCCCCCATGGCTGGCAGCCACGCCGGTCTTCGCACACCTTCGCCGAAGGCGGCGAAGAACATCAGGTGCGCCAGCAGGAAGCAGGCCAGGCCCGCCACGAACGTGTCCCAGGGCGGCAACAGCAGCACGTCGCCGGCCAGGCACAGCAGCAGGCCGACCGCGACCCACAGCTGGTAGCGCCGCGAGACCGGCGTGGCGACGTACCAGGCGCCGGCCAGGATCAGCAACGTGGCCAGCGGCTTGCACACCTGGTACAGGATCCGCGCAGGGTGCCCCAGCAGGGCCGCGGCGATGGCCGCGAACACGAACGGCACGACCACCACGCGCCAGCCCCATGCCGCGCGTTCGCTCACGTGCCGGACCCCGGAACCGGTCCGACCGGTTCACCCCGACGGTGCGCGACCCTCCCGTGGATGCTGGCCGGCCGGCCGAAGGAGGTTCCGGTGAAGTCGCCGCGGGCCACGCGGCATGCGGCCACGTACAGCAGGCACCCCCCGCGAAATCTCTCACTGGTCATGTTGCGCCTCCCCCGAGGAACGGCCGCTCCGGTCCCCACCCGCGGCATGGCATCGATCATAACCAAAGCCTGCCCGGCGCGGAACGGCTCCGGGCATCGGTGCCCGGTGTCTTGCGGTGGAAACCCGGCAATGCTGTCATGAACGGCATTGCCCGCTTGCCAACCCTTCCTCATGCCGCTGCGCCTCCTGTCCGTCCTGCTGCTGTCCCTGGCCATGGCTTCCCGGGCCCCGGCGTCCGCGCCCGAATCGATCCCGGCGGGCAGCTCGGTGCACCTGACGCTGCTGGAAACCACCGACATCCACAGCCACGTGCTGGGCTATGACTACTACACGCTGTCGCCCGACCCGCATGTCGGGCTGGACCGCACCGCCACCCTGATCGAGCGTGCCCGCCGGCGCTTTGCCAACACGGTGCTGTTCGACGACGGCGACGTGATCCAGGGCTCGGTGCTGGCCGACTACCAGGCCCAGGCGCATCCGCTTGCCTGCGATCGCGAGCTGGCGGTGTACAAGGCCATGGACACGCTCGGCTACGCCGCTGGCACCATCGGCAACCATGAGTTCAACTACGGCCTGCCGTTCCTGGCCCAGGTCACCGGACACCCGATGAACGTGGCCGGCGTGCCGAAGCGGCGCTGCGACGGGCCGCACTTCCCGCTGGTGCTGTCGAACGTGTTCAGCGCCCGCGACGGCACCCCGATCTACGCCCCGTGGAAGGTGATCGACCGGAACGTCACCGCGACCACGCCGGACGGCCGCACGATCCGCGCCACGTTGCGCATCGGCGTGCTCGGCTTCGCGCCACCGCCGATCATGCAGTGGGACAAGCGCCACCTGGCCGGCCGGGTCACGGTGACGGGCGTGGTCGAGGCCGCACGCAAGTACCTGCCGCAGCTGCGCGCGCAGCATCCGGACCTGGTCGTGGCCCTGCTGCATGGTGGCCTGGACCCGGCGCCGTACACGCCGGACATGGAGAATGCCGGGCTGTACCTGGCGCGCGTGCCCGGCATCGATGCGCTGCTGCTGGGCCACCAGCACCAGGTCTTCCCCGGCCCCCGCTACAAGCACCTGCCGGGCGTGGACGACGTGCGCGGCACGGTGCACGGGGTGCCGGCGGTGATGGGCGGGTTCTTCGGTCGCGACCTGGGCCTGGTGCACCTGATACTGGTGCGCCGCCACGGGCGCTGGGTGTCGCAGGCATCGGCCGCCCACAGCAACGTCTGGCCGATCTGCAGGGACGCGCGTTGCGTGCCATCCGACCCGCGCATCCGGCCGCTGGTGAACAAGGTCCAGAAGGCCTCGGTGGCCTACGTGAACACCCCGATCGGGCGAACCGACGTGCGCCTGTCCAGCATCTTCGCCGACCTGGGCAACCCGACCGCCGTGGGCATCGTCAACGTGGCCCAGCGCGCCTACGTCAAGCGCTGGATCGACGCCAACCGCCCCGACCTGAAGGGCCTTCCGGTGCTCTCGGCTGCGGCCGCGTTCCGCAACGGCACGGGAGGCCCCGGCGACTACACCGACGTCGCCCCCGGGCCGCTGACCCTGCGCAGCGCCGCGGACCTGTACTACTACCCCAACACCCTGGCCGCGGTGCGCGTGGACGGTGCCGGCCTGAAGGCCTGGCTGGAGCGCGCCGCCGCGCGCTTCCATCGCATCGATCCGCGGAAAACCGCACCGCAGCCGCTGGTGAACGCACGCTTCCCCGGCTACGACTTCGACCAGATCCAGGGCGGCGTGCACTATGTAATTGACGTCCGTCGCCCGCGCGGCCAGCGCATCCGCGACCTGACCTTCCATGGCAAGCCAGTGCGCGCCGACCAGACGTTCATCGTCGCCACCAACAGTTATCGCGCCAACGGCGGTGGCCACTTCCCGGGGCTCGACGGCCACGCCACCGTGCTCGACGCGCCCGACGGCAACCGCGAAATCCTGGTGCACTGGATCCGCGCCCATCCGCACGTCACGCGCGCCGACCTGCCGGCACGGTCGTGGCATTTCGCGCCGCTGGCCACGCGCGGCCCGGTCACGATCACCGGTCCCGCCCACGCGCTGGGCCTCGCCCGCAAGGCCGGCCTGCACGGCGTGCGGCGGCTGCACGCCGACACCGACGGCACGGCCACCTACGCCGTGCAACCGGGGCATTGACACCAGATCGTGTGCGCAGCTACCTTCGATCCCATGTCACCATCAAGCGCCCGCATGCATCCGCTGGACTTCCCCGCCTGTCGCCGGGAAACGTCTGCATGCGCAAGCCTGGTGATCACCACGACCACCACGACCACCACCGGTACCTACCCGGTGCGGGTGTTCGTGCGCGGTTGATCCCAACGCAAACGGCCCCGCCCTTCGAAGGGCAGGGGGCCGCGATGCGATCATCCCCGACCCGGCGAAGGACACGGGGCCTCCCCAGGAGGCTCGACGTGAACATCCCCGCATCATCCCTGAACCCCGCACCGGCGCCGCCCGTGCGACCGGCGCCCCCGCTGCGCGAGCTGAGCGTGGGCCTGGTCGGACCCGGCCAGGTCGGGCGCGCGCTGCTCGAGCAGCTGCTGGCCGCCCGCGGGCCCCTGCAGCGCGAGCTGCGCCTGGACCTGCGCGTGCGCATCGTGGCCGACAGCCGGCGCATGTGGCTGGACCACGAGAATCCGTCGCTGGCCCCGGATGCGCCCGGCACCCGCACCTGGTATCCCTCCGACCTGGACCAGTTCGGCGCACGGCTCGGCGCCCTGCCCAGTCCGGTCGTGATCGATTGCAGCGCCAGCGAATCGGTCGCCGAGCGCTATGCATCGTGGCTGCGTGCCGGCCTGCACGTGGTCACCCCGAACAAGCTGGCCATCAGCGGACCGCTGGAACGCTGGCACGCGATCGGCCAGGCGCGCGGCAGCGGGGCGCTGCTGCGCTACGAGGCCACGGTTGGAGCCGGTTTGCCGGTGGTGCAGACCCTGCGCGACCTGATCGCCACCGGCGATACCCTGTGTTCGGTCGAGGGCCTGTTTTCCGGCACCCTGGCCTGGCTGTTCGACGGCTACGATGGGCGCCAGCCGTTCTCGCAACGCGTGCGCCAGGCCCGCGACCTGGGCTATACCGAACCCGACCCGCGCGCCGACCTGGACGGCGTCGACGTGGCCCGCAAGCTGGTGATCCTGGCGCGCGAGGCCGGCATGGATCTCTCCCTGGAGGATGTACACGTGCAATCGCTGGTACCGCCCGAACTGCGCGAACTCGACCTCGATGCCTGCATGCAGCGCCTGCAGGCCCTGGACGAACCGCTCGCCCGGCGTCACGCAGCGGCCGCCGCACGCGGTTCGGTGTTGCGCCACGTTGGCCGGCTGCATGCCGACGGTCGCGCACAGGTCGCCCTGGAGGAACTGCCGGCCGGCCATCCGCTGGCGCAGGGCCGCCTGAGCGACAACATCGTGCTGTTCCGCACCCGCCGCTACGCCGACAATCCGCTGCGCGTGCAGGGGCCCGGTGCCGGGCCGGAAGTGACTGCCGCCGGCGTGTTCGCCGACCTGCTGCGGGTGGCCGCCGAGGTGCGCGCATGAGCGCCATGCCCGCGGACCGTGCCTGCGCCTTCTCGCCGGCCAGCGTCGGCAACATCGGCGTGGGCTTCGATATCCTCGGCCACAGCCTGGACGGTGCCGGCGACCGCGCCGAGGTTCGCCGCATCGAGACGCCCGAAGTGCGCATCGAGGCCATCACCGGCTGCGTCACGGACCTGCCGCACGCGGCCCGCGACAACACCGCCGGCGCAGCCCTGCTGGCCATGCGCGAAGCGCTGGACCTGCCGTTCGGCTTCGCCGTTCGCCTGCACAAGGGCATCGCGCTGGGTTCGGGCATGGGCGGCTCGGCGGCCTCGTGCGTGGCCGCGCTGGTCGCCGCCAACGCGTTGCTCGATGCGCCGCTTTCGCGCGAGGCGCTGTATCCGTTCGCGCTCGAAGGCGAGGCCGTGGCCAGTGGCGGGCGTCATGGCGACAACCTCGGCTCGATGCTGCTGGGCGGGCTGGTGCTGGCCACCCGCGACCGGCTGCTGCGCATCCCGGTGCCGGAGACCTGGCATGTCGCCCTGGTCCACCCGCACACGGTGCTGGAGACGCGCCGCTCGCGCGAGGCGCTCGCCGCACCGTACCCGCTGTCCGACTTCGTGACCCAGAGCGCGCACCTGGCCCTGTTCCTCAGCGGTTGCCAGCGCGGCGAGGCCGCCCTGGTGCGCGAAGGACTGCGCGACGTGCTGGTGGAACCGCGACGCGCGCCGCTGATCCCCGGCTTCGCCGCGGTACAGCGCGCCGCCCTCGACCAGGACGCCCTGGGCGCCAGCATCTCGGGCGCCGGTCCCAGTGTGTTCGCCTGGTTCGAAACCCGTGCGCAGGCCGAAGCGGCCGCGCACGACATGGCCGCCGCCTTCGCCGCGCACGGCCTGGACTGCGACCGTTTTGTCGCGCCCGTCGACGGCCCCGCTGCGGAGGTGTGCCCATGCGCTTCGTGAGTACGCGCGGCCATGCGCCCGCCGTCAGCCTGAGCGCGGCGATCGCCGCCGGCCTGGCGCCGGACGGCGGCCTGTATGTCCCCGAAACCCTGCCCCGCGTGGATCCGGCCGGCATCGATCCCGAAGCCTCCCTGGCCGAGGTCGCCGCCTGGCTGCTGCGCCCGTATTTCAACGGCGACCCGCTGGCTGCACAACTGGATGCGATCTGCACCGAGGCCCTGGACTTCGATACCCCGCTGCGTCCGTTGCCCACGCTCGATGCGCACCTGCTGGAGCTGTTTCACGGTCCGACCGCCGCGTTCAAGGACGTCGGCGCACGCTTCCTGGCCGCCTGCCTGCGCCACCTGCGCGGTCCCGACGCGCCGGAGCTGACCATCCTGGTGGCCACGTCCGGCGACACCGGCGCCGCGGTGGCGGCGGCCTTCCACCGCGTCCCGGGCTTTCGCGTGGTGGTGCTGTATCCCGACGGACGCGTCTCGCCGCGCCAGGCCCACCAGCTGGGCTGCTTCGGCGACAACGTGGAGGCCTTCCGCGTTGCCGGCAATTTCGATGACTGCCAACGCATGGTCAAGCGCGCGCTGGGGGACGTCGCGCTGCGCGAGCGCGTGCCGCTGAGCTCGGCCAACAGCATCAGCCTGGGCCGTCTGCTCCCGCAGATGAGCTACTACGCGCACAGCGCGCTGCAGTACCGCGCCCGCCACGGCCAGGCACCGGGCTATATCGTGCCGACCGGCAACCTCGGCAATGCGCTGGCCTGCCTGATGGCGCGCGCCATGGGCCTGCCCATCGGCCCGGTGCACCTGGCCTGCAACGCCAACACCGTGCTGCCCGACTTCCTGGCCGGCGGCGTCTACCGCCCGCGCGCCAGCGTGGCGACCCTGGCCAACGCCATGGACGTGGGCGCGCCGAGCAACGCCGAACGCCTGCGCTGGCTGGTCCCGGATGATGCCGAACTACGCCGGACGGTCAGCGCCGGCAGCGTCGACGACACGGCCATCACCGCCACCATCCGCGACATGGCCGTGCATCACGACCTGCTGATATGCCCGCACACCGCCACGGCACTGCACGAGCTGGGACGACTTCGCGACCACGGCCGCGACGGCCCCTGGATCGCGGTCTCGACGGCACACGCGGCCAAGTTCGAGAGCGTGGTCGAACCCCGCGCGGGCCGCAGCGTGCCGGTTCCCGCGCCCCTGGCACTCCTGCTGGAGCGCGCCTCGTCGGCCGCGCCGATGCCGGCCGACGACGATGCACTGCGCGCGGCCCTGGAACGCTGATGGCACGACGCATCCATCTCCGTACGGACGTCCGGATGCGTGTCATGCACGGAAAAATGGACGTCCATACTTCCATTTGTCATAAGCAGTTGACTTCACCCTGGAGCCCGCGTAGCTTCGAGTCCATGCCGCACGTTTCTCGCCAGCACGACGCTTCCGCCACCGGGTTCGCCCCGGCCGGCATCGTGCTGCCCGTGCGCGGCATGACGCAGCTTGCTGCCCTAGTCCTAGTACTCATTACCCTTCTCATTACCAGCGGAGGTGCGGGTTAAGGGCACGCGTCCACGGTTTTTCCAGACCACATTACGGACTCCCTAAACCCCGCACCCGAACAGGATGCGGGGTTTTTTTGTGCCCTTCGCCCGCGCTCAGCGGAGCCGAAGATGAACCACCCCAAGCCCGACCCCGAGCAATCCGACGCCGATCGCGTACGCGTGTTCGACACCAGCCTGCGCGACGGCGAACAGGCGCCCGGTTTCTCCATGAACCGGACGCAGAAGCTGCGCCTGGCGCAGGCCCTGGAGGACCTCGGCGTGGACGTCATCGAAGCCGGTTTCCCGCAGGCCTCGCCGGACGACTTCGCCGCCGTGGCCGACATCGCATCGCAACTGAAGCGCACCACCGTGTGCGGCCTTTCGCGCTGCCTGCCCGGTGACATCGAGACCACGGCACGGGCCATCGAGCACGCTCCCGCCGGCCGCATCCACCTGTTCCTGTCGACCAGCCCGCTGCATCGCGAGCACAAGCTGGGCATGAGCATGCAGCAGGTCATCGACACCACCGGGGAGGCCGTACGCCGCGCCCGCGCACTGTGCGAGGACGTGGAGTTTTCCGCCGAGGACGCGCTGCGCACCGAACGCGAATTCCTGGGCGAGGTGTTCTCGGTGGCGCTGGAGGCCGGCGCCACCACGCTCAATGCGCCCGACACCGTGGGCTACGTGACGCCGACCGAGATCGCCGACCTGTTCGAATGGCTGCGCGCGAACGTGCGCGGCGCCGAGCGCGCGGTCTTTTCCGCGCACTGCCACGACGACCTGGGACTTGGCCGTGGCCAACACCCTGGCCGCGATCGGCGCCGGTGCGCGCCAGGTCGAGTGCACCATCAACGGCATCGGCGAGCGCGCCGGCAACGCGGCGCTGGAGGAGGTGGTGATGGCGCTGCGCGTGCGCGCGCCGTACTTCGGCATCGACACCCGCATCGACGCGCGCCGCCTGCACCCGGTCTCGCGGATGCTGTCGCAGCTGACCGGCCAGCCGGTGCCGCGCAACAAGGCGATCGTCGGCGAGAACGCCTTCGCCCACGAATCGGGCATCCACCAGCACGGCATGCTCAAGCACCGCGGTACCTACGAGATCATGTCCCCGGAGGACGTCGGGGTGCCGCGCACGCGGCTGGTGCTGGGCAAGCACTCGGGTCGCCACGCGCTGCGCCAGCGCCTGGTCGAACTCGGCCATGCGCCGGACGAGTCGACCCTGGAGCGGGTGTTCGCCGACTTCAAGCATCTGGCCGACCGCAAGCGCGAGATCCACGACGGCGATCTCGAGGCGCTGGTCCTGGGACGCGACCCGGAGAACCCCGGGCCGTGGCGCATCCGGCACCTGCACGCGGCCTCGCACCTGGGCGGGCGCGCCTCGGTCTCGGTCACGCTGGTGCACGAGGACGGCCGCGAGACCAGCGAGGCCGCCATCGGCGACGGCCCGGTCGACGCCGCCCTGCGCGCCATCGAGCGCGCCACCGGCGAGAAGCTGCCGCTGGCCGACTTCCGTATCCGCGCCGTCAGCGAGGGCGGCGACGCCCAGGGCCAGGCCGTGATCGCCGTGCACCACGCCGGCCGCGCCCGGCACGGCCACGGCGTGTCCACCGACATCGTCGAGGCCGCCGCATTGGCCGCCCTGGACGTGGCCAACGCCATCGCCCGCGCCCCGCGCGACCAGGAACCCCATCCCCCGGCACAGGCCGTCCACGCATGAACACCCACCGGACTTCCCGCGAGGCATCCATGAGCGACTCCCCCCTGATCTGGCACAACGGCC
This sequence comes from uncultured Gammaproteobacteria bacterium, assembly GCA_963817755.1. GTDB lineage: Bacteria > Pseudomonadota > Gammaproteobacteria > Xanthomonadales > Rhodanobacteraceae > Oleiagrimonas. The sequence continues at coordinate 62,410 of CAWFPB010000002.1, read as the reverse complement.
GGCTCGCGCCCTGGCACGAGGCCACCGTGCACGTCAGCGCCCACGCCCTGCACTACGGCTCCTCGGTGTTCGAGGGCGAGCGCGTCTACGCCACGCCCGACGGCCCGCGCTTTTTCCGCCTGGCCGACCATACCCGGCGCCTGTTCGCCTCGGCACGCGTGTACGGCATCAACGTCGGCTACACGCCCGACCAGATCGACGCCGCCTGCCGCGAGGTCGTGGCCGCCAACGGCATGGACTCGGCCTACGTGCGCCCGCTGGTGTTCCGCGGCGCCGGCGGCCTGGGCGTGCTGCCGGCCGACAACGTGGTCGAGGTGGCGATCCTGGCCCTGCCCTGGGGCAGCTACCACGGCGACGCCAGGGAGCACGGCGCCGACGTGTGCGTGAGCAGCTGGAACCGCGCCGCGCCCAACACCTTCCCGGCCTGGGCCAAGGCCGGCGGCAACTACCTCAACAGCCAGCTGATCGCCATGGAGGCCCGCCGCGGCGGCTATGCCGAGGGCATCGCGCTGGGCACCGACGGCATGCTCAGCGAGGGCGCCGGCGAGAACATCTTCCTGGTCCTGGACGACATGCTGGTCACCCCGCCGACCAGTGCCGGCGTGCTGGTGGGCATCACCCGCGACAGCGTGCTGAAGCTGGCCGCGCACCTGGGCATCCCGGTGGTCGAGCGGGCGCTGCCGCGCGAGTCGCTGTACTACGCGCGCGAAGCGTTCATGTGCGGCACCGCCGCCGAGATCACGCCGATCCGCTCGGTCGACGGCACGCCGGTCGGCGACGGCACCGTCGGCCCGATCACCCGCGCCCTGCAGGACGCCTTCTTCGGCCTGTTCGACGGTCGCACCGAGGACCGCTGGAACTGGCTCACGACCGTCGCCGATGCGGTCGTCCCTGACCGCGAAAAACAACCAGCGGCCATCCATGGCCGCACTGCTCGAGAAGCGCCGGCTTCGATGGAGGCCTCCTCATGAATGCACCACGCACCCTGTTCGACAAGCTCTGGGACGCACACCAGGTCGCGCCCGAATCCGACTCCGCACCGGCGGTGCTGTACATCGACCTGCACCTGGTGCACGAGGTCACCTCGCCGCAGGCGTTCGCCGAACTGCGCGCACGCGGCCTGAAGCTGCGCCGTCCCGACCGCACGCTGGCCACGCTGGACCATTCCACGCCCACCCTCCCCGCTTCCAGCGATGGCCGGCGTCCCTACGCCACGCCCGCGGCCGAGGCCCAGGTCGCGCAGCTGCAGTCCAACTGCGCCGAATTCGGCGTCGAACTGCACGACTGGGACAGCGACGCGCGCGGCATCGTGCACGTGATCGGCCCGGAACTGGGCGCCACGCAGCCGGGCATGACCATCGTGTGCGGCGACAGCCACACCTCCACGCACGGCGCCTTCGGCGCGCTGGCCTTCGGCATCGGCACCACCGAGGTCGGCCACGTCATGGCCACGCAGTGCCTGCTGCAGCGCAAGCCGAAGACCTTCGCCATCCATGTCGACGGCCAACTGCCCGCGGGCGTCGGCGCCAAGGACCTGGTGCTGCACGTCATCGCCACGCATCGGCGTCGGCGGCGGCACCGGCCACGTGCTGGAGTTCCGCGGCCCGGCCATCGAGGCGCTGTCGATGGAGGCGCGCATGACCGTGTGCAACATGGCCATCGAGGCCGGCGCACGCGCCGGCATGATCGCGCCCGACCCGACCACCTTCGACTGGCTCAAGGGCCGTCCGCGCGCGCCGCAGGGCGAAGCCTGGGACCGCGCCGTGGCCTACTGGAAGACCCTGCGCAGCGACGACGGCGCGCGGTATGACCGCGAGGTGCGCATCGATGCCTCGAAGGTGCGCCCCACGGTCACCTACGGCACCCACCCAGGCATGGCCGGCGCCATCGACGCGCCGGTGCCGGCGGCGACCAACGCCCAGGAACGCCGCGCGCTGGACTACATGCAGGTCCGCGCCGGCCAGACCGTGGCCGGCATGGCGGTGGACGTGGTGTTCGTCGGCAGCTGCACCAATTCGCGCCTGCCCGACCTGCGCGCCGCCGCCGAGGTGCTGCGCGGGCGCCGCGTGGCCGAGGGCGTGCGCATGCTGGTGGTGCCCGGCTCGGAAAGCGTGCGCCGCGCCGCCGAGGCCGAGGGCCTGCACGAGGTCTTCACCGCCGCCGGTGCCGAGTGGCGCGTGCCCGGCTGCTCGATGTGCATCGCCATGAACGGCGACCTGGCCCAGCCCGGCCAGCTGGTCGTGTCCACCTCCAACCGCAATTTCGAGGGCCGCCAGGGCAAGGGTGCGCGCACCGTGCTGGCCAGCCCCGAGACCGCCGCCGCCTCGGCCGTCGCCGGCCGCGTGTGCGACGCCCCTTCCCTGCAAGCCGAGGAGCAGGCCGCATGAAACCCTTGACCCACCTGCGCTCGCGCACCGCGGTGCTGCCGTACGAGAACATCGACACCGACCGCATCATCCCCGCGCGCTTTCTGACCACCACCGAGCGCGCCGGACTGGGCCGGCACTGCTTCACCGACTGGCGCTACCGGCCCGACGGCAGCGACAACCCGGATTTCGAGCTCAACCGGCCCGCGGCGCGCGGCTGCGAGATCCTGGTCGCCGGACGCAATTTCGGCTGCGGCAGCTCGCGCGAGCACGCGCCCTGGGCGCTGCTGGACTTCGGCATCCGCGCGGTGCTGAGCAACGAGATCGCCGACATCTTCCGCTCCAACGCGCTCAAGAACGGCCTGCTGGCCGTGGTGGTCAGCGACGCCGAGCACCGCTGGCTGCTCGAGCACCCGGGCATCGAACTGCACATCGACGTCGCCGGCGGCTTCATCGAGCTGCCCGACGGCGGCCGCTTCGGTTTCCAGATCGATGCCTTCGCCCGCCACTGCCTGCTCGAGGGCGTGGACCAGCTCGGTTACCTGCTCAAGCAGGACGCCGCCATCACCGCGCACGAACAACGCACCGAAGCGGCCGCCTGAGCGCCGCCGTCCCATCGCCACCCCACTTCAAGGATTCCGCACATCATGCAAGCCCAACTGGTCACACTCCCCGGCGACGGCGTCGGCCCCGAAGTCACCGCCGCCGCCGTGGCGGTCCTGACGGCCGTCGCCGAGCGCGGCGGGCACCGCTTCACGTTCCAGCGAGCACGCCATCGGCGGCGCCGCCATCGACGCCACCGGCGAGCCGCTGCCCGAGGCCACCCGCGCGGCGTGCCTGGCGGCCGACGCCGTGCTGCTGGGCGCGGTCGGCGGCCCGAAGTGGTCCGACCCCGACGCCGCCGTGCGCCCCGAACAGGGCCTGCTGGCGCTGCGCGCGGCACTGGGCGTGTACGCCAACCTGCGCCCGGTGCGCGTGCACCCGAGCCTGGCCGAACGCTCGCCGCTGAAGAACGAGCGCCTGCGCGACGTCGACTTCGTGGTGGTGCGCGAGCTCACCGGCGGCGCCTACTTCGGCGCCAAGACGCGCACCGCGGAAGCCGCCACCGACGAGTGCCAGTACACCGTCGCCGAGATCGAGCGCGTGCTGCGCCGCGCCTTCGAGGTCGCCCGCACCCGCGGCCGGCGCCTGACCTCGGTGGACAAGGCCAACGTGCTGGAGACCTCGCGGCTGTGGCGGCGCACCGCCGAGCGCGTGGCCGCACGAATTCCCCGACGTGCGCCTGGAGCACCAGCTGGTCGATTCGATGGCCATGCTGCTGCTGACCCAGCCGTCCCGCTACGACGTGATCGTCACCGAGAACCTGTTCGGCGACATCCTCACCGACGAGGCCGCGGCGCTGGCCGGCTCGCTGGGCCTGCTGCCCTCGGCCTCGCTGGGCGACGGGCACGGCGGCCTGTACGAACCCATCCACGGCTCGGCGCCGGACATCGCCGGCCAGGGCGTGGCCAACCCGCTGGGCGCCATCGCCAGCGCCGCGCTGCTGCTGCGCCACGCGCTGGGCCTGGCCGAGGAGGCCGACGCCGTGGAAGCGGCCGTCGACCACGTGCTCGAGCACGGCCCGTGGACGCGCGATGTCGGCGGCGACGCCGGCACCGAGGCGGTGCGCGACGCGGTGATCGACGCGCTGGACCCCGGCCGCGCCGGCAAGCCGGCGTTCTTCGCCGGCATGCGGGCCTGCGGGTAAGGGGGTAAGACGATGCGCAGCGACACCATCAAGAAGGGACCCGACCGCGCCCCGGCGCGCGCCATGATGCGCGCCACCGGCCTGGACGACGAGGCCATCGGCAAGCCGCTGGTCGCGGTGGTCCACACCTGGTCCAACGTCAGCCCGTGCAACCTCAACCTGCGCGACCTGGCCAACGAGGTGGCCGAAGGCATCCGCGCGGCCGGCGGCACGCCGATCGAGTTCAACACCATCGCGGTCACCGACGGCATCGCCATGGGCACGCCGGGCATGCGCGCCTCGCTGGTCAGCCGCGAGGTCATCACCGACTCCATCGAGCTGGCTGTCGAGGGCCACAGCCTGGACGCCATGGTGGTGCTGTGCGGCTGCGACAAGACCATCCCGGCCGCCGCGATGGCGCTGGCGCGCCTGGATATCCCGGGCGTGGCGCTGTACGGCGGCAGCATCGGCCACGGCAAGCTCAACGGCAAGTCGATCACCGTGCAGGACGTGTTCGAGGCGGTCGGCGCACACGGTGCCGGGAACATGAGCGACGCCGAGCTCAAGCAGGTCGAGACCCGTGCCTGCCCCGGCGCCGGTGCCTGCGGCGGCCAGTACACCGCCAACACCATGGCCATGATCCTGACCGCGCTGGGCATCTCGCCGGTGGGCCTGAACGACATCCCGGCCACGCATGAGGACAAGGCCGCGGCCGCGCGCCGCTGCGGCGCCCTGGCGATGGAGTGCCTGGCGAGCGAGCGCACCCCGCGCCAGGTCATGACCCGCGAGGCCTTCGTCAACGCCGCGCGCCTGGTCGCCGCCACCGCCGGTTCCACCAACGCCGCGCTGCACCTGCTGGCGATCGCCCACGAGGCCGGGGTGAAGCTGGACCTGGAGGACTTCAACGCGGCCTCGGAGCAGACCCCGGTGATCGCCGACCTGATGCCGGCCGGCCGCTACAGCGCGGTGGAGATGTACGAGGCCGGGGGCGTGGCCGCGATCGCCGACGAGCTGCGCCGCGCCGGCATGCTCACCGACGTGCCCACGGTCACCGGCCGCAGCTTCTTCGCCGAACTGGACGACGCACCGCCGGCGCAGGCCGACCACGCCGTCGTGTATCCGGTCGACGCTCCGGTCAAGCCGCGCGGCGGCTACGCCATCCTCTACGGCAACCTGGCCCCGGAAGGCTGCATCCTGAAGCTGGCCGGCCTCGGCACCAACCGCTTCGAAGGCACCGCTCGCGTGTTCGAGAGCGAGGAGGAGGCCTTCGCCGCGGTGCAGGGCGACCGCATCAGCAAGGGCGACGTCATCGTCATCCGCAACGAGGGTCCGGCCGGCGGACCCGGCATGCGCGAGATGCTGGGCGTGACCGCGGCGCTGATCGGCCGCGGCCTGGGCGCCGACGTGGCGCTGATCACCGACGGGCGCTTTTCCGGCGCCACGCGCGGCTTCATGGTCGGCCACGTCGCCCCCGAGGCGGCCCGCGGCGGCCCCATCGCCCTGCTCGCGGACGGTGACCGCATCGTCATCGACGGCGAGGCCCGCACGCCTGTCCACCGACGCCGACCTCGAGGCGCGCCGCGCCGACTGGAAGGCGCCACCGCCCAAGGTCACCCACGGCGCACTGGCCAAGTACGCGCAGCTGGTCGGCTCGGCTTCGACCGGCGCCGTGACCAGCGCGTCCACGCCTTATCAATGGCGAACCAAACAAGGGGCCAGGAGCTAAGGGGCGAACCGACCGCCCTTTCACCCCTCGCCCCTCGTCGCCACGCCAAGCACCTTCCCACCACCGATACCCACCACCATCCAACGGAGCATTCCATGAGCACCACACCCGCCACCATCGAACCCCTGAAGCACGCCCGCATCGCCGTGATCGGCTACGGCAGCCAGGGCCGCGCGCACGCGCTGAACCTGCACGAGTCCGGCCTGGACGTGATCGTCGGCGCGCGCCCGGGCGGCCCGTCCTGGCAGAAAGCCCAGGACGACGGCCTGCCGGTCGCCGAGCCCGCCGAGGCGGTCAAGGGCGCCGACCTGGTCGCCTTCCTCACCCCCGACATGGTGCAGCCGGCCGTCTACACCGAATCCATCGAGCCCCACATCAAGCCCGGCGCGGCGCTGCTGTTCGCGCACGGCTTCAACGTGCACTTCGGCCAGATCGCTCCGCGCGCGGACATCGACGTGAACCTGGTCGCGCCCAAGGGTCCGGGCGCGCTGGTGCGCAGCGAGTACCAGCGCGGCCGCGGCGTGCCCTGCCTGTACGCGGTGCACCAGGACGCCACCGGCCAGGCCGAAGCGAAGGCGAAGGCCTACGCGGCCGGCATCGGCGGCGCCCGCGCCATGCTGATCGCCACCGACTTCAAGGAAGAGACCGAGACCGACCTGTTCGGCGAACAGGCGGTGCTGTGCGGCGGCGCCAGCGAGCTGGTGACCAAGGGCTTCGAGACCCTGGTCGAAGCCGGCTACCAGCCCGAGATCGCCTACTACGAGGTCATGCACGAGCTCAAGCTGATCGTCGACCTGTTCTACGAGGGCGGCCTGGCCAAGATGCTGCAGTTCGTCTCCGAGACCGCGCAGTACGGCGATTACACCCGCGGCCCGCGCGTGGTCGACGAAGGCACCAAGGAGCGCATGAAGGCCGTGCTCGCCGACATCCAGGACGGCACCTTTGCCCGCGAGTGGACCGCCGAGTACGCCGCCGGCCTGCCCAACTACACCAAGTTCAAGGAAGCCGACCTGGCGCACCCGATCGAGAAGGTCGGTGCACAGCTGCGCGCGCGCATGGCCTGGCTGCACAAGGACCGCAAGGCCGCCAGCGAAGCCGCCGAATCGCTGCAGAAGGCCGGCTGATGCGCCGCGCCGAACGCGCACGTACCTGACACCGTTCCGGGGAACACCGTGACCGCAAAAGCCCAACGCCAGCAGGAGATGCCCTCGACGTCCGTCGAGGGCGACATTCACCCCCATTCGGGGCAATCGATGAGCGGCGCCGAGGTCGTCGTGCAGGTCCTCGCCGACGAGGGCGTCGAGGTCCTGTTCGGCTATTCCGGCGGCGCCATCCTGCCGGTCTATGACGCCATCTTCCGCCACAATGCGGAGCACGTGGACGCGGACGGCCGCGAGCCGATGCCGCTGGTGGTGCCGGCCAACGAGCAGGGCGCCGGATTCATGGCCTCCGGCTATGCGCGGGCCAGCGGCAAGGTCGGCGTGGCCATCGTCACCTCCGGACCGGGCGCCACCAACACGGTGACCCCGGTGCGCGATTCGATGGCCGACTCGATCCCGATGGTGGTGATCTGCGGCCAGGTCGCCAGCGGCGCGATCGGCTCGGACGCGTTCCAGGAGGCGCCGATCAGCAACATCATGAGCGCCTGCGCCAAGCACGTATTCCTGGTCACCGAACCCGAACGCCTGGAAGCAACCCTGCGCACCGCCTTCATGCTGGCGCGCAGCGGTCGCCCCGGCCCGGTGGTGGTGGACGTGCCCAAGGACGTGCAGAACGCGGCCATGACCTTCCAGGGTCGCGCACGACTGGCCCTGTCGGGCTACCGCGCGCGGCTGCGCGATGCCGAGGAGTCGGACCTGGACGACACGGCCTGCGCCGCGTTCTTCGACGCCCTGTCGAAGGCGAAGCGGCCGCTGATCTATGCCGGCGGCGGCATCGTCGCCGGCGAGGCGTCCCCGGCCCTGCGCACCTTCGTCGCCGCCTTCGGCCTGCCGGTGACCACCACGCTGATGGGCCTGGGCGCCATCGACACCACCGACCCGCTGGCGATGCACATGCTGGGCATGCACGGCACCGCCTACGCCAACTACGCGGTCGAGGACTGCGACTTCCTGCTGGCCGTGGGCGCGCGCTTCGACGACCGCGTCGCCGGCCTGCCGGACGCATTCGCCCCGCATGCGCGCTTCATCGCCCAGGTCGACATCGACCCGGCCGAGATCGACAAGGTCAAGGCGGTGGACTGGCACCACGTCGGTCCCGCGGCGCGGGTGCTGGAACGGCTGACCGCCTGGGGGCGCCAACACGGCATTCGCCCCGACCTGGCCGACTGGCACGCCCACGTGGCCGCGCTCAAGCGCGAGCACGCCATGGACTACGACCGCGACAGCGACCTGATCCAGCCCTACGCCGTGCTGGAGGCGATCAACCGCCACACCGAGGGGCGCGCGATCGTCAGCACCGGCGTCGGCCAGCACCAGATGTGGGCCGCCCAGTACCTGGCCTTCCGCCAGCCGCGGCAATGGCTGACCTCCGGCTCCATGGGCACCATGGGCTTCGGCCTGCCGGCCGCCATCGGCGCGCAGTTCGCGCGGCCCGACGCACTGGTCATCGACGTCGACGGCGACGCCAGCATCCGCATGAACATCGGCGAGCTGGAGACCGTGACCACCTACGACCTGCCGCTGAAGGTGCTGGTGATGAACAACAGCGGCGACGGCATGGTGCGGCAGTGGCAGAAGCTGTTCTTCAAGGGTCGCATGGCCGCTTCGGACAAGAGCCTGCACCGCAAGGACTTCATCAAGGCCGCCGAGGCCGACGGCTTCGCCTGGGCGCGGCGCCTGGACGATCCCGCCGCGCTCGATGCCACGGTGCGCGCCTTCCTCGAGGCCGACGGGCCGGCCTTCCTGGAAGTGGTCATCGATCCGGACGCCGGGGTCTACCCGATGATCGGCCCCGGCGCGACCTGCGCGCAGATGATCACCGGCGAGCACATCCGCGCGCGGCAAGCCCCGCAGGCACCCGACACCTCACCCAACTCCATGTTCTGACCCGACATCCACGGAACCGTCATGAAGCACACCCTGACCATCCTGCTGCAGAACGAAGCCGGCGCCCTGGTGCGCGTGGCCGGGCTGTTCGCCGCGCGCGGACACAACATCCACACCCTCGACGTGGCGCCGACCCGCGACCCCGCGGTCTCGCGCCTGGTGGTCACGGTGTTCGGCGACCGTGCGCGGCTGACCCAGATCCTCAACCAGATCCGCAAGCTGGTCGACGTGCTGGAGGTGCAGCACAGCACGGTCGATGCCGTGCACGACGCGGCCTGAGGATTCCGCCGCCGCGTGCGGACACGTACACTGGCGCGCATGTCAGCGCAAGACCCGCCCCCCGCAACGCCGTACCGCGCCGCCCCGCCACGCGGCACCCGGACCGTCCCGAGGACGCCTCGGCGCGGGCCGGGCGCGTGCTGACCTGGCTGCTGCGCCGGCTGCCCGCGCACTGGCGCTCGCGGGTCTACGACTATCTGGTGCTCACGCGCATGGACCGCCCGGTCGGCGCGCTGCTGCTGCTGTGGGCCTGCTGGTGGGCGCTGTGGCTGGCGGCGATGGACTTCCCGCCGTGGAAGCCGTGGCTGATCTTCACCGCTGGGCGTGTTCGTGATGCGCGCGGCCGGCTGCGCCATCAACGACTTCGCCGACCGCAAGCTCGACGCCCAGGTCCAGCGCACCCGTGCCCGCCCGATCGCCGCCGGGCGGATCACCCCGAAGCAGGCGCTGGCGGTGTTCTTCGTGCTGCTCGCAGTCGCCTTCGGCCTGGTGCTGCTGACCAACCCGCTGACCATCAAGCTCTCGTTCGCCGGCGCCGCGCTGGCCGCCATCTACCCCTTCACCAAGCGCTACACCCACCTGCCGCAGGTGGTGCTGGGCGCGGCCTTCGGCTGGTCGATCCCGATGGCCTTCGCCGCGGTGGCCGGCCACGTGCCGCCGCTGGGCTGGCTGCTGTTCCTGGCCAACGTGGTGTGGTCGACGATGTACGACACCGAGTACGCCATGGTCGACATCGCCGACGACCTCAAGGCCGGCGCCAAGTCCACGGCGATCCTGTTCGGCGACCTCGACCGCGTCATCGTCGGCATCCTGATGGCCACCTTCCTGCTGGCCATGATCCTGGTCGGCCATCGCGCGCAGCTGGCCTGGCCGTACTGGTACGGCGTCGCCGTGGCCGGCGTGCTGATGGCCTGGCAGCAATGGATCATCCGCGGCCGCGAACGCATGGCCTGCCTGGCCGCCTTCCGCAACAACAACTGGGTCGGTTTCGCGCTGTGGATGGGCCTGGCCCTGGCGCTGGCGATTCGCTGAACCCACGAAGCAAGCCCTGCATGGCCGGCCCTTTCCATGGGCATGGATGCATCTCGCGACCCAAGCTTTCCCCGGACGCTTTCCCCGGATGCACTTGGCTGATCCGCGCTACGGCGCACGGGCCAGGGCCCAGGCATCGACCCGCTGCACGCCGGCGCGCTTGAGCACCCGCGCGCATTCGGACAGCGTGGCACCGGTGGTCATCACGTCATCGACCAGCGCCACGTGCGCGGGCCACGCGAAAACCCTGCGCACCTCGAAGGCCCGGCGCACGTTGCGCCGGCGCTCCACGGCATCCAGCTCGGTCTGCGCCGGGGTGGCGCGCGTGCGCCGCAGCAGGTCGTGGCGAAGCGGCAAGCCGTGCCGCTTCGCCAGGCAACGCGCCAGCTCCAGGGCCTGGTTGTAGCCGCGCGAGCGCAACCGGGACCGGTGCAGCGGCACCGGCACGATCAGCTGCGGTCGCGTCGGCAGTTCGTGCTCGGCCCACAGCTCACCCAGCACCCGGCCGGCCGCCAGGTGGCCGGAAAACTTGAAGCGCGACTGCAGGCGATCCAGCGGCCACTCATAGCGATAAGGCGCCCAGGCGTCGTCCCAGGCCGGTGCCCGCCGCAGGCAGGCGCCGCAGCGCGTGGCAGGGAACGGCAGCGGCAGTGCGCAATGCGCGCAGCAGACGATGTTCCCGGGCAGCTCGGCACGGCAGGCCGCGCACAGGTCCAGCGCGTCACCGGGGGCGCCGCACAGCAGGCATCGCGGCGGCAACAGGCGTTGCTGCAGTCCGCGCAGAGCCTGCGCGGCGGCGTTTCGGACACGTTGGAACGATGGCGGGTGCATGCATGCCAGCTTGCCGCGCCCGGCGCGGCGTTTCTGTCGGCCGGCGCCGCACGGTCCTGTCCGCGCCCGACCTTGCCTGTCAACTTTTCCCGGCAACGCGAAGTTGACAGCCATGCAAGGCCCTTCCACACTCGCGCCGACTGTCTGACACCCGCTACGAGCCCATGACCGCCGACATCCGCCACGACTGGAGCCGCGACGAAGTTCTCGCGCTGTTCGAACTGCCGTTCAACGACCTGCTGGCGCGCGCGCACGCCGTGCACGCCGAGCACCACGACCCCAATGCGGTCCAGGTGTCCACGCTGCTGTCGATCAAGACCGGCGGCTGCCCGGAGGATTGCGCCTACTGCCCGCAGGCGCAGCGCTACCAGACCGGAGTCCAGGCGCAGAAGCTGATGAGCGTGGACGAGGTGCTCGAGCGCGCGAAGGCCGCCAAGGCCGCCGGCGCCAGCCGCTTCTGCATGGGCGCGGCCTGGCGCGCGCCCAAGGACCGCGACATCCCCAAGGTCGCCGAGATCGTGCGCGCGGTGAAGGGCCTGGGCCTGGAGACCTGCGCCACCCTGGGCATGCTCGAGGGCGACCAGGCCAAGGCGCTCAAGGACGCGGGCCTGGACTACTACAACCACAACCTGGACACCGCGCCGGAGTTCTACGGCGAGATCATCCACACCCGCGAATACCAGGACCGCCTGGACACCCTCGGCCACGTGCGCGAGGCGGGCATGAAGACCTGCTGCGGCGGCATCGTCGGCATGGGCGAGAAGCGCAGCCAGCGCGCCGGCCTGCTCGAGACCCTGGCCGGCCTGCCCGAGCACCCCGAGTCGGTGCCGATCAACATGCTGGTGCAGGTGGAGGGCACGCCGCTGGCCGGCACCGCGAAGCTGGACCCGTTCGAGTTCGTGCGTACCATCGCCGTGGCGCGCATCCTGATGCCGGCCTCGATGGTGCGCCTGTCGGCCGGGCGCGAGCAGATGAGCGACGAGATGCAGGCCCTGTGCTTCTTCGCCGGCGCCAACTCGATCTTCTACGGCGAGAAGCTGCTGACCACCGACAACCCGGAAACCCAACGCGACCGCGCCCTGTTCGAACGCCTGGACCTCAAGCCGCTGGAAGTGACCGAGACGTCCGACACCGTGCACGCCGACATCGTCGAACCGGCCTGCGAGAAGCGCGCCGGATCGGCGGCCTGACCGCACCGTGTGTCAGTCGCGGCCGAAACGGTAGAACCGGTCGGGCTCGCTGACCACGTACAGGTGGCCGTGGCCGTCGAGCACGATGCCTTCCGGCTGCGGCGGCACCGGTTCGCCCGGGCCGCCGAGCGCACGATGCGCGATCAGGCGCCCGCGCCGGTCGATCTCGGTGATGCGTTTGGATTGGTCGCTGAGCAGCAGCAGGTGGCCACTGGCCGGGTCGACGGCGATGCCGGACAGGTCCGTGCCCGCGTCGATGCGCGCCAGCCAGCCGCTGCGGTCGGTGATGACCAGCGTGCGGGTGCCCGGCCCGCACACCGTGTACAGCCCGCGCGGCGCCTTTTCCTTCACCAGCCACAGGCAGTTCGACCGCGCGTCGTAGGCCAGGCCCTCGAAACCGTTGTTGCCATGCTTGAACAGATCCAGTTGCAGCACGTGCGCGTCGGCATGATCGACGCGGTCGGTGCCCGGCGGCGGCAGGCGGAAGATCGCGATGCGGTTGGCCGCCTCCTCGGTCACCGCCACGCGGTCGCCGCCCAGTACCGCCACGCCCTCGGTGTCGAGGAAACCGTGCAGGGCGATGCGTCGCTGCACCTTGCCGTCGCGATCGAGCACCAGCAGCTGCGCGGGACGATTGACCACGGCCAGCACATGGCCGCTGCGCGCGTCGTAGGCCAGTCCGGACAGGTTGTCCTGCACGCCCCGCAACACGGGTCTGTACCTGCAATCGATAACCGGCCAGCGGCGCATCCGGTGGCGGCGCCGCCGCGGCGCAGGAGGCGCTGAGCGCCAGCACCAGCGCCAGCAGCGCATGGACGGGAGCGGTTCGGGATTTCATCGCGCGACGTCCTCGACATGCATTCGATGCGAACGACCGGAGCACTCTAGCAGCGCGGGGGCACACCCATGAGCCGCCCCGACCTGCTTGCCGGCCTGGCCGCAGCGGTCCACGACCGCCAGGTGCACGCCCTGCACCGCCGCCTGCGCTGCGCACAACAGCTGGCGCCCGGACACTGCGTCCTCGACGGACGCGAATATGTGGTGTTCTGCAGCAACGACTACCTGGGCCTGGCTGGCCACCCGGCCCTGGCCGACGCCCTGGGCCGCGCCGCCCAAGCCCACGGCGTGGGCAGCACCGGCGCGCACCTGATCTGCGGCCACCACCGCGAGCACGCGCGGCTGGAAGCGGAGCTCGCCGATTGGACCGGGCGCGAACGCGCGCTGCTGTTCTCCACTGGCATCCTGGCCAACCTGGGCGTCATGCAGGCGCTGCTGGGCCGCAGCGACCAGCGGCGCCAGGGCGCCCTGTGCCTGCAGGACAAGCTCAACCACGCCAGCCTGATCGACGGCGCCCGCGCCACCACCGCCACGCTCAAGCGCTACCCGCACGGCGATGTCGACGCCGCCGCCCGCCAGCTGGCCTCGATGCCCGATGCGGCCACGCTGCTGGCCACCGACGGCGTGTTCAGCATGGACGGCGACCTCGCGCCGCTGGCCGACCTGGCCGCGCTGTGCCGGCGCGAAGGCGCCACGCTGATGGTCGACGACGCCCACGGCCTGGGCGTGCTCGGCCCGCACGGCGCCGGCAGCCTGGCCGACGCCGGCCTTGTCCAGGACGACGCCCCGGTGCTGATGGCCACGCTGGGCAAGGCCCTGGGCACGTCGGGCGCCTTCGTCGCCGGTTCCGCCGCGCTGATCGACGGCCTGGTGCAGTTCGCGCGCAGCTTCGTCTACACCACCGCGCCGCCGCCAGCCCTGGCCGCCGCCACCCGCGCCGCCGTGCGCCTGGCGCGCGCCGGCGACGATCGCCGCGAGATCCTGCGCCGCCACATCGAACGTTTCCGCACCGGCGCACGGCAACTGGGCCTGCCGCTGATGCCTTCGACCACGCCCATCCAGCCGCTGCACCTCGGCGCACCCGAACGCACCACGGCCGCCGCGCAGGCGCTGGAGAAGGCCGGTTTCCTGGTCGGCGCCATCCGTCCACCGACGGTGCCGCAGGGCCAGTCCCGCCTGCGCATCACCCTCAGTGCCGCGCACACCGAGGCTGACATCGACCGGCTGCTCGACGCCCTGCACACGCACCTCTCGCCCCTGGCCCCTAGCCCCTAGCCCCTAGCCCCTTAGACATCTATGTCCGACCTGTTCATCCAGACCCACGGCCGCGGCCCCGTCCATCTCGTGCTGATCCACGGCTGGGCCATGCACAGCGACGTGTTCGAACCCCTGCTCGCCCCGCTCGAAGACCGCTGCACGCTGCACTTGGTCGACCTGCCCGGCCACGGTCGCTCGCGCGACAGCGACCTGCCGCTGGAGCCGTCCGCTTGCGCGCGCGCCATCGCCGCGGCCACCCCGCCGGCGATCTGGCTGGGCTGGTCGATGGGCGGTCTCATCGCGCTGACCGGTGCGCTGGAGCACCCCGACGCGGTGCTTGCGCTGGCCATGCTGTCGAGCTCGCCGCGTTTCGTGCGCGCGCCGGACTGGCCCTACGGCATGGAGGACGAGGTCTTCGACCAGTTCGCCAGTGACCTGGACCGCGACTACCGCGCCACCCTGGACCGTTTCCTGGCGCTGGAGGCCATGGGCAGCGAGCACGCCCGCGAGGAAACCCGCCGCCTGCGCAAGGTGGTCTTCTCCCAGGGCGAGCCGGATCCGCGCGTGCTCAAGCAGGGCCTGGAACTGCTCGACCAGGGCGACCTGCGCGCCCGGTTGTCGGACCTGGAACAGCCCAGCGCCTGGATCGCCGGCCGTCGCGACCGCCTGGTGCCGTCCGCCGCCATGGCCTGGGCCGCCGAGCAGTGCGAAGGCCGCTACACCTGCATCCCGCGCGCCGGCCACGCCGCCTTCCTCGGCTTCGCCGACGCCGTGGTCGAGGCCCTGGAGCCGCTGCTGGACGAGGTAACGACATGAGCGATTTCCATCTCGACCGCGCCCAGGTCCGCCGCGCCTTCGGCCGCGCCGCGTCCAGCTACGAGCAGCACGACGTGCTGCAGCGCGAAGTGCAGTCCGCGCTGCTGGACCGCCTGGATTTCTACCTGGAACCACCGGCCCGCGTGCTCGACCTGGGCGCCGGCACCGGCCGCGGCAGCGCGCTGCTCAAGAAGCGCTATCCGAAGGCCGAGGTCATCGCGCTGGACCTGGCCCTGCCGATGCTGCGCGAGGCGAAAAGGCATGCCAGCTGGCGCCGGCCGCTGCGCCGCGTGTGCGGCAGCGCCACCCAGCTGCCGCTGCCCGACCACAGCATCGACGTGCTGCATTCGAACCTGTGCATCCAGTGGTGCGACGACCCGGCCGAGCTGTTCGCCGAATGCGTGCGCGTGCTCAAGCCCGGCGGCTTCCTCGCCGCCTCCACCTTCGGCCCCGACACGCTGTGCGAGTTGCGCCAGGCCTGGGCCGGCAGCGACCAGCGCCCGCACGTGGGCCGCTTCCTGGACATGCACGACCTGGGCGACGCCATGATCGCCGCCGGCCTGCGCGACCCGGTGCTGGACGTGGACCGATACACCCTCACCTACGCCGAACCGGCCGCCCTGCTGCGCGACCTCAAGGGCCTGGGCGCGACCAATGCCGACGCCGCCCGCCAGCGCGGCCTCACCGGCAAGGCGCACTACAAGCGCATGCTCGAGGCCTACGAATCGCTGCGCATGGACGGGCGCATTCCCGCCACCTGGGAAGTGGTCACCCTGCACGCCTGGGGCCCACCCGCCGGCCAACCCCGCCGCACCGCCGGCGGCGGCGAGGTGGCGACGTTCTCACTGGACCAGCTGCGCGGCTCGCGGCGCTGACCTTCCTGGTGGGCTATCGCCCAGCCGCCACTTTCTCTCGATGGTCCGCCGCCGACGAACGCATCGGATGCACCGCGCCTGGTCAGCCGGACAACCAGCTTTCCACGTCCTCGCGGCGCGGCACGCCGCCCGCATGGACGACCCGGCCATCGATCACCACGCCCGGCGTGCTCATCACGCCGTATTTCATGATCGAGGGCATGTCCTCGACCTTTTCCACTTCTGCGCGAATGCCCTTTGCCGCGAGTGCGGCTTCGACCACTTTCTGGGTCGCCTTGCAGTTGGCACAGCCGGTACCGAGAATCTTCACGTTCAGCATGTTGAACTCCTTCTTGCACGTCGTTGCGAAATGGGGGTTCCAGGAATCACATCACCGCGTTGAACACAAAGCCGACGAGGGCGATGCCCACGGCGACCACACCGGCGAACAAGGCGATGAGTTTCGGGCGCATCACCTTCTTGAGGATCATGAATTCGGGGAAGGAAAGCGCGGTGACGGCCATCATGAAAGCCAGCGTCGTACCCAGTGCCGCGCCCTTGCCCAGCAGCGCCTGCACCACCGGGATGATCCCCGCGGCGTTGGAATACATCGGCACACCCAAAAGCACCGCCAGCGGCACCGACCACCAGGCACTCTTGCCCATCAGGTGGGCCATGGCGTCCTCGGGCACGTACCCGTGAATCCATGCGCCAACGCCGACGCCGGCCACGATGTAGGGCGCAACCTTCAGCACGATCTCGCGCACATGCTTGCGACCCTGCGCGAAACGCGCTTCCCAGCTCGGGCGCACCTCGTCCTGACGGACTGCCGGGATATCGAACACCCAGTCCTCGACCAGCCGCACCGGATTCATGCGCCCGATCACCAGCCCGGCGGCGATCGCCACGGCCAGGCCCAGGCCCAGGTACAACGCCGCGATCTTCCAGCCGAGCATGCCGAACAAGAGCGTCAGCGCCACTTCGTTGACCATCGGCGCCGACACCAGGAACGAGAACGTCACGCCCAGCGGCACGCCGGCTGTGAGAAAGCCGATGAACAGCGGCACCGCCGAGCAGGAACAGAACGGCGTGACGATGCCCAGGCCGGCAGCGAGCACATTGCCCACGCCCTGGCGCTTTCCGGCAAGGATGGCGCGTGTCTTCTGCGGGGTGAAAAAGGTCTGGATCACGCCGACGACAAAGACGATGAGCACCAGAAGCATCAGCACCTTGGGCACTTCGAAGACGAAAAATCCCAATGCGCTGTACAGGTGACTGGCCGCAAGCATGCCCGTTGCTCCTGCCAGCCAGTGCATCAAGGCACCCGTGACAGGCTGGAGTTCCGCATACAACGCGAACCAGCCGGCCACGAAAAGTACGGGACCGGCCCAGGCGCGCCAGGGAAAGGCATGCCGCGCCGGGGAGGCCATGGAAGCCTCTGCCTTGACTCGTGCAATCATGATCAACCCTCGATAAATGTGCTGCGTTCATGGAGAAGACGCACGAGGGTCGAAAAGGATGCATGCCGGATGCACGCATCGATGGAACATGTGGCTCTGCAGGAAAAAGCGCCCGATCCGGACTAGTCAGGATCCCCGCTCGCATCCTGCGCGGACGGGACCTGGCAGCACACCTGGCCGGTGTCGGCATCGAATCGCACGCCACAGCGATCGATCATCGCCTCGCGAAGACGGGCGCGGGCGCGCTGCACGCGTGACTTGGCGCCGGGCAAGGAAAGGCCTTGCATGTCCGCGAATTCCGCCTGGGTCATACCGCCCAGGTCGCACAGGGTCAGCGCCTCCCGGTCTTCTGCCGAAAGGTCGGCCAATGCCGTAGGCAGGCAACGTGCGAGCCGATCCACCGGCGCCGGCTCTTCCGGGTCGTCGGCGAGATCCTCGGGGAATTCGGCACCCGGGCGCAGGCTGCGCTGATGATCGATCAGCAGGTTGCGCGCGACCTGGAACAGCCAGGCACGCGCATTTTCCACCGCACAGAAACGGCCGCCCTGCCGAAGCAGCCGCAGGAACACCTCATGCAACAGGTCATCGGCCACAGCCGGGTCGTCGATGCCGCGCAAGCGACGGCGCAGGAAACCGAGCAATTCTCCCTCCGATTCCTGCCACGCGCGCAACGCACAGGGTACGGGGACATTCGTTTCCAATGGCGGATTCCTTACGTCGGCAAGTACCGACGGTTCATCATAGCCCAGCAGGTACTCGCGGCATGTTTCGGCCGTTCGTCGCAGTTCGCACAGGGCACCCACGCCTCGTTGGCCCACGGCCAGCAGTAGCGGTCGTTCGCCGGGTCGGCGACCCGTCCCTGCGTCGCCGACATCTCCCGGTATATCCGCTGCAAGTCCGTTGCACCGTCCGGCACCCGTGGCTAGTAATCGGTTCCCTTGATGTAACTGCGTGCCACGGCCTTCGGGACCACGCGGTATGGACGCATCATCTCGTTGTCTTCGTGGTCGATGATGTGGCAATGCCACACGAACCCGTGCTTCTCGCCGGCACCATTGACCGGTGCATCGGGATCGAACGGGAACTGCAACGCCGCCGCCGGTGCATCGGCCGCGATGTCCGTGGGTGCAAACCGCACGACGAAGCGCGTCACTTCCCCGGGGAAGGCCTTGATCGTGTCCTTCCAGCCCGCCTCGTTGGGCTCGGGCGGCCGCACCGGCCCCTGCAGGAACGGCGTGATGTCCGGGTTGCCGCCCCGCGTCGGCGGATTCGACTGCGTGGCGAAGTCCGGGTTGTCGCTGTTGTCGTACAGGTACGGAGGACCGACATGCGGAACGTACGCCCCGCCGAACGCGGCCGCATAGGCGACATCGTACTTGTGGGCATGGAAGCGCTGCCGGTTGATGAGCTGGAACTGCACCAGATGCAGGTGGATCGGATGCGCATCCGCGGTCAGGTTCACGATCTCCCACACCTCGGTGGAGCCTTCGTCCGGCAGTTCGGACAGGTATTCCGATATGCCGTTGGTCACATCCTGCGTGAAATCTCCACGCACCGTGCGGACATTGCCCTGCACGCTCATGCCGTCGAAGCCCGTGTTGTTCATGAGCAGCTCGAGCGGTCCACCGGCGCCGATCACTTCATTCAGCGTCAGCTGCCGGTGCATGACCGGCTGTACGCCGGGCGCCAGCGTGCCGGCCACCGGGCTGGCGAGACGGACCATCGGCTGGCGCAGCGGCTGGCCGGAGGCCGGATCGTAGCTGGTGTCGATAACCGGCTGTGCGCCCACGCGGAACTCCATGACCCGGCCCACCGAGTTGCCGTTGGGCGGGGAGCCGCCCGGATACGGATGGCGGGCGCTGTTGCGCAATTGCAGGGCCCGGCCGGCCACCGTGGCGAAGTCAATGATGATCTCGGCGCGCTCGCCCGGCTGCAGCACCAGTTCCCGCAGGCCACCCCTCCCTGCGGCGGGATCGATCGGGACCGGCACATCGAGGAAGCCGCCGTCGGTACCGATCTGCCAGATCGTCGGCCCGTTGGCATTGGCGCCCGGACCGCTCAGGGACAGCGCGTAGGCGCGTGCGTTGGAACCGTTGATGACCAGGAAACGGTAGCGACGCGGCTCGACATCGAGGTAGGGCCAGGCCTTGCCGTTCACCACGTTGGTGTCCCCGACCAGCTCCGGCACCCAGTACGGGTGTTCCGGGTTGATGCCGACGTTGTCGAAGAACAGTTGCCCGGCCGTGTCGAATGCACGGTCCTGGATCACCAGCGGGATGATCTGCGCAGGCCCCGGGAGATTCGCGGGCGGCGGATGGCCGGGATCGGTGAGCAGGTAGGCACCCGCCAGGCCGGCATAGACGTTGAGCCGGGTCAGGCCCATGACGTGGTCATGGAACCACAGCGGTGCGCCCTCCTGGCTGTTGGGATACCGGTAGCGCGCCATGTTGCCCGGATCGGTGCCCGGCATGCGCGTGTAGTAGGTATGCCCCTGCATCAGCATGTCGCTGGTGCACCACGAATCCGGCCCGCCATCGATGATCGGCGGTACCTCGCCGCCGTGAAGATGGGGGACCGCCGGGATCGGTCCCGTGTAATGCAGGCTGCAATCATACCCGGCCATCCCGTGGGAGCATGCATTCGCTTCATCATGCAACGGATCGGCCCAGTGCAGGGTCTGGTCGGTGGCATCGAACCAGCAGGTCACGTTGGTCGGATCGGCCGGTACACCCTGGGGCAACCGATTGACCCACTCGATCTCGGTCGGCGTGCCGCGCGAGGCCACCACGACCGGTCCGATGTAGGTATCCACGAGCCCGGTCGGCGTGGTCACTCCGGTGCGATAGCCCCAGACCCAGGTCGACGGCGCGACACCGGGACTGAAGGTACCGGTGGGCAGGATATGCGCCTGGAATTCGTGCATCCCGACCGTGATCGGCGAATGGCCGGCAATCACGGTCTGCATCGTGCCGCCGGCGATATCCAGCTGCGGCAACGGATCCACGAACTGGGGAATGCTGGAACCGGGAAGCTGGACCTGCTGTGCACGTGCCTGGTTCAGGAACCCGAGCCGCGAGTACAGGAACATACCGCCGGCCAGTCCCGCGGTGCCCTTGAGAAAGTCTCTTCTTTTCATGATTTTCACCCTCCAACAGATGCTTCCAGCCATCTGTATCCGGAGCGGTCATCCATCACCCCCTGTCGACCTTTTTCGCCGGATCTCCGGAAATGCTCGCCCTCTTCATACGCTGGCTGGCGCCGGTACCAAGGTTTCCGACAGTGCGCCAAGCCCCCGTCCGCCTGCCGACCGTGAAGCTGCTTGTCAGCGAACGTCACACGTGCTCAATAGCATTTGCATCGGCGCTGCATTTGACGATGGTCAATTTCCAGAGCGCATTTCGACCCGGTAACACCACAGGTCTAGTCGACTACACTCGCGGCCCTAGCGCGGAGGGAACAGGGGCCTAGTGCGAACGAACGGGCAAGGCACACCCTCGGAACTAGGCCCCACGGTGCCGTCACCCGAAGCATGGGTTCGACTGCCGCCATACTGTCGAACATGGGAAGCGCGACTGGTCACGGTCCCCACGTGCCGCTTCGCGTTGAAAGCCGGGACGTGGTCCCCGGCAGGAGCCTTCCCCCGATCGTGGACCACGTCCCGGCCCTGCTCCATGTTCTGGGCCGCTCAGTAGCGTCGGTGCCGGAACATCCACGTGGCGACGACCATGCTGAGCAGCCCGATCAGCGCCAGCGGCAGGTACTGGCTCCACAGCGACGCCACGTCGCTGCCGCGCAGGAACACCCCGCGCACGATGACCAGGAAATAGCGCATCGGGTTGGCCAGGGTCAGCCACTGCACCGCCACCGGCATGTTGGCGATCGGCGTGGCGAAGCCGGACAGGATCACCGCGGGCACCAGGAACAGGAACACGCCCAGCAGGCCCTGCTGCTGGGTCACGGCCAGCGACGAGATCATCAGCCCGATGCCGATGGCCGCCAGCAGGAAGAAGAACATGCCCAGCGCCAGCGCCGCGACGCTGCCGACGAACGGCACGTGGAACCAGAGTACGGCCATCAGGGCGATGAACGCGCCTTCCAGCCCGCCGATGAGAAAGCCGGGGATGGCCTTGCCCAGCAGGATGGCCGCCGGCGTCATCGGCGTGACCAGCAGCTGGTCGAACGTGCCCATCTCGCGCTCGCGCGCCACCGACAGGCCGGTCACCAGCAGCGTGATCACCAGGGTCAGAAGGGCCACGATGCCCGGCACGATGAACCAGCGCGAGCGCAGGTTGGGATTGAACCAGGCCCGCACGACCAGGTCGGCGGGCGGCCCCCGCCAGCCGTGATCGGCGGCCCACTGCCGGTTGAAGGCCAGCACGATGCCGTTGGCGTCGTTCAGGGCGATGGTGGCGGTGTTGGAATCGCGCCCGTCGATGATGATCTGCAGCGGCGCCGATTCGCGGCGCAACAGGTCGCGGGTGAAATGCGGTCCCATGTGCAGCACCAGCAGGACCTTGCGCGAGTCGATCAGGGGCGCGATCTCGCCGTCGTGGTGCACGGTGGCGACCTGCTGGAACGTGGCGGCGCCCTCGAAGCGCGCCAGCAACTGCCGCGACGCCGCCCCGCCGTCCTGGTTGTAGACGGCATACGGGATGTGGTTGAGATCGAAACTGGCCGCATAGCCGAACACCATCAACTGCAGCAGCGGCGGCACGATCAGTACCACGCGCGCGGCCCGGTCGCGCAGCAGCGCCAGCAGCTCCTTGACCACCAGGGCGACGATCCGCGCATCCCATGCTCAGCCCCTCCCCGCGGCACTGACCGCCCGTGTCCGGCCCGGCCGGACCCCGTTCTCGTGCGGGTCCGTTCGCGCCCATCGCCTTCAGTCCAGCCGCTTGCGCGACTTGCGCCAGGCCAGGCCCAGGAACACCGTGGCCATCAGCGCCAGGGCCGCGCTGTTGAACAGCACCACCGGCCACACGTTGCCGGCCAGGAACAGCGTCTGCAGCAGCGACACGTAATAGCGCGCGGCGATGACGTGTGTGATCACGCGCACCACGGCCGGCATCGACTCGATGTCGAAGATGAAGCCGGACAGGATGAAGGCCGGCAGGAAGGTGACGATGACCGCCACCTGCGCCGCCACGAACTGGTTGCGGGCCAGGGTCGAGATCAGCAACCCCATGCCCAGCGCCACCAGCAGGAACAGCGCCGAGCAGGCGATCAGCAGCCACAGGCTGCCCACCAGCGGCACCGCGAACAGCCATACCGCCATGGCCACCGACAGCAGCATGCCGCCCATGCCCAGCGCGAAATAAGGGATCAGCTTGCCCAGCAGGATCTCGGCCATGGTCACGGGGGTGGCCATCAGCGCCTCCATGGTGCCTCGCTCCCATTCGCGGGCCACGACCAGGGCGGTCAGCAGCGCGCCGATCAGCGTCATGATGACGGCGATCAGTCCCGGCACCAGGAAGTCGCGGCTGCGCAGGGCGGGATTGAACCAGATGCGGCTCTCGGCCATCACCGGCATCGACAGCGTTTGTCCGGCCTGGTCGGCCTGCTGCTGCAGCCAGGTCCGCCAGACCCCGCGCAGGTAGCCCTGCAGCAGGCGCGCGTTGTTGGCGTCCACGCCGTCCAGCCACACCGCCACCGGCGCGCTGGCGCCGCGCCGCACCTGCCGCGCGAAGTCGCCGCGCAGCCAGACGATGCCGTAGACCTTGCGCTGCATCAGCGCCTTGCGCGCGCCGACGATGTCGGCATAGCGCTGCGGGGCAAAGTACGCGGACTGCTGCATGCCGGCGATGAAGCTCTGCGCGGCGGACGACGGCTGGTCGACGATCACCGCCAGCGGCACGCGATGCGCGTTCATGGACACCCCGTAGCCGAACAGGATCAGCAGCACCAGCGGCAGCACGAAGGCGATGGCGATCGCCGACGGGTCACGCAGGATCTGCAGGAATTCCTTGTGCACCAATCCACGCAGCCGCATCCCGTTCATGCCCGGACCCTCATGCCGCTCTCCGCGTCGAGGCCTCGTGCTCGCGCACCAGCCGGATGAAGGCCTCCTGCATGCTCGGGGAGGGATGGTCCGCATCGCCCGCCTGTGCACGGATGGCCGACGGCGAGCCGCTCGCCAGGATCTCGCCCAGCGACATCAGCACCAGGCGGTCGCAGTATTCGGCCTCATCCATGAAATGGGTGGTGACCAGCACGGTCACCCCTTCGGCGGCCACGCGGTTGATGCGCTGCCAGAACGCCCGCCGCGTCAGCGGATCGACGCCGGAGGTCGGCTCGTCCAGGAACAGGATCGACGGCTCGTGCATCAGCGCGCAGGCCAGCGCCAGGCGCTGGCGATAGCCCGGCGGCAGCGTGCCGGCATTGACGTCCGCGCGGTCGCCGAGGCGGAAGTCGGACAGTGCCCACGCCAGCCGCTCGCGGCGCCGGGCACCGCGCAGTCCGTAGGCGGAGGCGAAGAAACGCAGGTTCTGCGCCACGGTGAGCTGCGCGTACAGCGCGAAGCGCTGGGACACGTAGCCGATCCGTCCGCGCGCCGACGCCGGCGCGGTGCGCAGGTCGGCGCCGGCCACCTCCAGCGTGCCGGCGCTGGCCGGCAGCAGCCCGCACAGCATGCGGAAGGTGGTGCTCTTGCCGGCGCCGTTGGCCCCGAGCAGGCCGAACACCTCGCCGCGGCGGACCTCGAAGTCGATGCCCTTGACCGCCTCGAAGTCGCCGAAGAACCGGCGCAGCCCCTGCACACGGATCACCGGGGCCCCGTCATCCGCCGCCGTGCCCGGCGGGGTCCGGCCCGACTGCGCACGGTCCGGCGTCGCGGGCACTGCATCCTCCGGCTCGATGCTGTCGCGCAACAGGCTGACGAAGGCGTCCTCGAAACGCGGCGGCGAGGGTGTCCAGGTCTCGCCCTGTACCGCCAGCGCTTCGGTGCCGGTCAGCACCACGCGCACATCGTCGGCCTCGACGACGGCGTCGAGCACGCCGTCGCGTGCCTGCAACCGCGCCTGCAGCACCCGCCGCGGCATGTCCCCGGCGCGCACGCGGTAGCCGTGGCCCGCCAGCGGTGCCTTGAATGCGTCGGGCGCATCCTGCGCCAGCAGGGTCCCGTCGTGCAGCAGAATGATGTTGTCGCAGTACTCGGCCTCGTCCAGGTAGGCCGTGCTCACCAGCACCGTGACCCGGTGCTCGCGCAGCGACTGCACGATGTTCCACAGCTCCTGGCGCGAGATGGGATCCACGCCGACGGTCGGTTCGTCCAGCAGCAGCAGGCGCGGCGTGCGAAGCAAGGCGCAGGCCAGGCCCAGTTTCTGCTTCATCCCGCCGGAGAGGTCGCCGGCGCGGCGATGGCCGAACGGTCCCAATGCGGTCAGCGCCAGCAGTTCGTCGAAGCGGGTCCGGCGCGCCTGCGCGTCCAGGCCCTGCAGGTTGGCGTACAGGTCCAGGTTCTCGCGCACCGTGAGGTCTTCGTACAGGCCGAACCGCTGCGGCATGTAGCCGATGTCAGCCTGGATCGCCGCCGCGGCTTCGCGCGTGTCGCGGCCCAGCACGCGCACGGTGCCGGCGTCGGGCAGGAGCAGCCCGGCCGCCAGCCGCATCAGCGTGGTCTTGCCCGCACCGTCCGGTCCCAGCAACCCGGTGATGCGGCCGTCGGCGACCGCCACGTCGAGGCCGGCAAGCGCATCAACCTGCCGGGCGCCCTGGAGAAAGTGCTTGTGCACGCCCTCCAGCGCGATCGCCGGCGCGCCGTCAGGGACCGCAGGCACGGCCGGGGTCCGCTTGCGGCGGGTTGTCGTGCAGCGACAGCCGCACGGTCACCGGCATGCCCAGGCGCAGGCGGCCGTCCGCATTGCAGGCGAAGACACGGACCCGATAGACCAGCTGCGTGCGCAGGTCGCTGGTCTCGACCGTCTGCGGCGTGAACTCGGCGGTCGGCGAGATGTACCCCACCCAGCCCGGGAAGGCCTTGCCGGGGAAGCTGTCGCTGTGGATCTGCGCGCGCATGCCGGGCCGCACCTTGCCCAGCTCGGTCTCCGGCAGGTAGACGCGCGCCCAGACCGGGTGCGTCAGCGCCAGGGTCAGCGCCGGCACCGACGGACTGGCCATGTCGCCCGGCTCCAGGATGCGCGCCTGCACGGTGGCATCGGCGGGCGCCACGAGACGGGTGTCGGTCAGCCGGCGTCGCGCCAGGGCCAGTGCAGCGGCCTGCGCCTTGACCTGTTGGCGTGCCGCCGCGATGTCCTCGCTGCGCGGCCCCTGCACGGCCAGGCTGAGCGCCTGGCGGGCGCTGTCGAGTTGCGCATCGGCGGTTCGCAGCGCGCGCAAGGCGTCGTCGGCCGATTGCTGCGCCACCAGGTGCCTGGCGGCCAGTCCGCGCTGACGTTCATAGGTGGCCCGGGCATTTTTACGGGTCGCGGCGGCCGCGGCGACCGCGGCCCGCGCCGCAGCGATTTCCTGGGGCCGGGAGCCGGCTTCGAGCAGGGCCAGCCGCTCCCGCGCGGCACCGAGCAGGCCTTCGGCCTGGGCCACCGCGTCCTCGAACCGTTCGGGTTCCAGTTGCGCGAGCATCTGGCCCCGGTGCACGCGGGCACCTTCTTCCACGGACACGCGATCGATGCGACCGGCATCGTTGAAGCTCAACTGCACGGTGCGCACGTCGATATTGCCGTAGAGGGTCAGCACATCCGACGCGCGATGCGTGCGGTGCAGGTGAAGACCGGCCACCACCAACGCGCCGACCACGACCAGCAGCACGACGATCAACGCGATTCTCTTGCGGGGCAGCGCCATCGGATCACCTGGATCAACGGGCGATCACGCCCGGGAGGGATGCCATACATTGTGGTTGCTCACGACTCTACCCGAATTGACCTGCCTCAACTGTCCATCGCAGGCGCGCGTCCGCCCCGTAGCCCTGTCCCCGGACACGCAACGATCGCCATCCCCCGCTCCGGACAGGCCCAGCCCACCTCCAAGCCGCGTTGCCATCAGGCGCGTCGGCGCCATGTCCATCCGGAACGGTCCATCCGCGCCGACGCATCGTGCGGCGCACGGCCCTCCGCGTCGTTGTCAAAATAGACGGTGACATCCCGCGACACACGCTTCGGCGGCCGGGCGGCGGACACCCGCCTGGCATCGCCGGGCTCCCTGCCGTCCGACCATGCACGAATCCGCTTTCCCCACTGCGCCAAAGCGGCTCCGTCGTAGCCGCCGGCATAGAGCCGGTGTTCGCCCAGATACATGAATCCCGCGGTGACGCCTGCGTGGACTTGTTCAGAGCATCCCTAGATCCGCGGCCAGCGGCCGGCGCTGTCGGCCACCACCAGGGCCACGCCGTGACGACGCAGCTGGGTGATGAAGCGCGGGTCCCGGAAGCCGTCGTGGCGCACCTCGATGGCGTGTCGCACACGGTGGTTGCGCACGATGGACGGGATGCCCGGTTGCGCAACGTGTGCATCGTGTTCCCGCGCCCGTTCCGCTGCCTGCCTGCTGTCATGCGGCAACTGGAGCAGGAAGGCCTCGAACAGGTGCTTGTCCCAGGCCAGCGTGGACGGCAGTTGCCACAGGACGGGACCCAGCTTTTCGCGCAGCGCCAGCACGCCGGAGGCGAAGAAGTTGGCCAGCGGCACGCGTATGTCATGCAGACGGCGCATGTGGGTGATGAAGCGCGGGCCCTGGACCGCGAACACGAGCCCGCTCGGCATCGCGTCGCGCCATGCCTGGTATCGCGCCGGTCGCTGCAGCGCGTAGAAGGAGCCGTTCAACTCGATGCTGGGAAAGCGCGCGGCCGCGTCGGCCAGCTCGGCCCGTTGCGGCAGGCCGGGCGGGTGGAAGCAGCCTCACAAGGACGGGTAGCGCCAGCCGGAAATGCCGATGCGCACGCGCGCCATGCACGACTCCCGCGGACATACCCACGCCGGTCATGGTAGCGCCGTTCGGCGGCGGTATGGCACGCGCTGGCGGCCCGCGTCACCCGGACCGGGCCGCCGGGACGTTCAGAAGCTCCACTTCAGGGAGGCGCCGCCGCCCACATCGGGGCTGCCGTTGGAAAGGCCGGCCAAGGCATAGACCTGCAGGCGCATGGTGTCACTGAAGTGATGGTTGAAGTAACCGGTCACCTCGCTCTGCTGGTATCCGTAATCGGAGATGCGCTGGCGGTAGTAGTAGTACGCGCCCGCGCTGTTGTTCTTGCTGAAGCGGAAGCTGGCGCCGACATTGGCATTGGCGCCGTTGTGCAACGGAATGTAGGCCGAGCTGCCGTACTGGGTGTAGCCGACACCGCCGAACACGGTCCATTCGCCGATGCCCTTGTAGGCGTCGACAGTTACGCCGTAATCGTTCTTGCCGGTGCCCAGGCCCTTGTTTTCGTCCGCGGTGCCGAACTTGATCTTGCCGCCCACGTCCACGCCGAAACGGCTGTCGCGGTCGTAAAGCACGGTGTAGCTGGCCTTGGCCACCACGTCGCCGATGCCTGAAGCGCTGCCGGTTCCGTACGTCGTGGCCGTGCTCGTGGTGTTCCCGGGCAGGTTGAGCAAGCCCCTGCCGCGCCCGGACGAGTTGGTGTTGCTGACGCCGCCGACACCGGGAATCACGTTGCCGGCACCGGAAATGTGCACGTACGGCAGGGTCAGCTTCAGGTGCCACTTGCCGGAGTCATATCCAAGGGTGAACGGAACCGACAGGATATCGGTGGTGGTCGAGGTGCCGTACTTGCCGGACGTGTAGTCGGCGCCCACCGATACCGACGGCGTCCCGGCGATGGCCGGCACGGCGGCGGACACGACAAGCAGGGAACCCAGGATCAGGGAAAGTCGCTTCATGGCTGCATTCCTTTGAACGAGCGGTTCAATAACGAACCCGGGCGCACGCGTGCGCCCGGGATCAGGGTGCGTGCGCAAGGTAACGCACGCCGGATCAACCGATGCCTCATGCAGCCATCAGCCACCCGGACGACCCGGATGGTCCGGGATGTCGGGGCGGTCCGGACGGTCCGGGCGGTCCGGGCGATCGGGACGATCCGGACGGGTCGGCCGGTCGGGACGGGTCGGTCGGTCGGCGCTCGCCAGGGTATGGGCATGGTCGGCCTGGGCCGTAGCGTTGTCCCGGGTGGCACCGTGATCCATGCCGGCCTGCGAGTGCGTGGTATGCGAGGCCGACACCACCGCACCCAGGTTCACGCCCAGTGCCTGGGCGATCTGGCCCCAGCCTTCGCCCGAAGCCCGCAGGTCGAGCACGCCCTGCAGGTCCACGGAGCTGCCGTCGGCAAGGGTCACGCTGCCCCCGTTGAGCGCCGCCTCCAGCTGTGCAGCCGTCGGATCGGTGATGCCCTGGGCGGTCAGTTCGGCCTGGGCCAGCGCCAGGCTGGTGTTGATTTCACCGTACCCCAGCGAAGTGGTGGCCGGCGTGAAAGTCGTATCGCCCGAGCTGGAACTGAGCGTGATGTCGGAGCCGGTCCGCAGGCCGCCGATGAGCGACTGCGCGTTGCTGTCCGAACCGGCCAGCGTGGTGTACTGGCTCACCAGCTGGGTGTCGGCCTGGGCGGACGTGTCGGTGGTGGAGGTGCTGGTGTCGCCGGATGTCGTCTGGGCCCACACCGCGGTGGATGCGAGCGCGGCGGTCAGGGCGACCACCAGCCATCGGGTGGCAGGTTTGTTCATGGCATGTCCCTCATGTGCGCGAGGTTGTTGCGAGGCCGGATGCCCGGCCCGGTCCACGTCAGGCATCGGGTCGGCATCCAGTGCACGGCCCGTTCTAGTACGGACGTGCCGAACATAACCTGACTGCACGGCCCTCCGGACACGGCAATCGCCAGGGGAATCCCGTGGCGTGATGCCACGCACACACTTGATCCCGTGTTCAGGTTTCGTTTCGTTGCATACCGTTGGCAGGCCGGGGCCTCAGGCCCTGGCGTGCCGGAAACAGCGCTCCAGATGGTCGTCGACCATGCCGGTGGCCTGCATGAAGGCGTAGCAGATGGTGGGTCCGACAAACCGGAACCCGCGTTTCTTCAGCGTACTTGCTCATGTGCTGCGATCGCGGGGTGGTGGCCGGTACGTCGGCCCGGGTCTTCCAGCGGTTGCGGATGGGCGTGCCGTCGACGAACGACCAGAGGTAAGCATCGAGGCTGCCCTCTTCACTGATCACGCGCAGTGCCGCGCGTGCGTTGTCGCGCATGGCATGGACCTTCATGCGATTGCGGATGATGCCGCGGTCGGCCAGGCATGTTTCAAGATCGCGGTCGGTCATGGCCGCGACCCGTTCGATCTCGAATCCGTGGAAGACCTCGCGATATCGCTCGCGCTTCTCCAGCACCGTGCGCCAGGACAGGCCGGCCTGGGCTCCCTCCAGGCACAGGAACTCGAACAGCTTGCGGTCGTCGTGCAACGGCACGCCCCATTCGTGGTCGTGGTAGTGACACTCGATGTCGCTGTTTTCTGCCCAGCTGCAGCGTTGCATGACCGGAAGCCTCCGCACGGAAAACCCCAGCGTACCCGCCCGTCGGTGTGCGTGTCAGGCACCGCCGATCCGGGCTCAATTGCCCAGCGCGAATGGCCGTGGACCACGCAGGACCGCAACCAGCACGCCGACCAGCAGCACGGAAACCACACCGAACACGACCGTGCCCATGAAAAGACTGTTGATGCTACCGGCTGCGCTCGTGTCGGGATGCCCCGCCAGCGCGAAACGCGCGGCGGCCATCCCCGTGTAGTGCATGCCGCACACGGCCATCCCCATGACCATGGCACCGAACAGCGATTGCAGGGTGCTGCTGCGCTTGTAGGCCATCCACAGCGCCGCCACCGAGGCCGCCACCGCGATCACGATCGACAGCGTGGCAATGAAATCGTCGTAGACGGTCGTTGCATGCATGCGCATGGCGGCCATGCCCATGTAGTGCATGCCGGCCACGCCGATGCCCATGTAGGTGCCCGCCGTGAGCAGGTTGAGCGAGGAATAGTCGCCGCGTGAGGTCAGCACCAGGCCGATCAGGCAGGCAGCTGCCGCCACCAGGGCCGAAAGCCCGGTCAGCCCGATGTCGTAGCCGAGCTTGACCGGCATCTTCAGGGCCAGCATGCCGATGAAGTGCATGGCCCAGATCGCACCCACGCCCATGACCAGGCTGGCCAGGACCAGGCGCCGCCAGCGCCGGACGGGATCGTTGACGTGCCGGATCCCGGCGGTGATGCGCAGGGCAGTGAACGAACCCAGCACCGAGACGAGATAGGAAAGAAGGACCAGGATGTAGTTGTAGGCATGCGGTGTCATGGACGGTTCCCCTGTACATGGAATGTCCCCGTCGAGGACGGGGCGTGCATGCCTGGTTACGGGGATGGGCTGCCTGCGGATGCATGGCTGCCACCGTCGGCGCAGCGCCGCTCAGGCGAACGGCAGTGCGTCCAGGTCGACATTGCCGCCGGTCAGCACCACGCCCACGTCGCGTCCGGCGAAAGGCTCCGGATGCGCCAGTACTGCGGCCAGGACGGTGGCACTGGAGGGCTCGATGACCTGCCGCAACTCGCTCCATAGCAGTCGCATGGCTTCCACCACCTGCGCATCGGTCACGGTCAGCACCTGCACGCCGTGGCGGCACAGGATCTCGAAATTCGGTGCACCGATGGTGGCGCGCAATCCGTCGCACAGGGTGTCCGGCACGATGTCGGTGATGCGCCGCCCGGCCGCCAGCGAACGGGCCGCGTCGTCCGCGCCTTCCGGCTCCGCGCCGAACAGCGGCATGTGCGGGCGCAGGGCGCGCGCCGCGACTGCGCAGCCGGCCGCCAGTCCACCGCCGCCGACCGGGGTCAGCAGGGCCTCCATTCCGGGCACCGCGTCCAGCAGCTCCAGGGCCACCGTGCCCTGGCCGGCAATCACCCGCGCATCGGCATAAGGATGCACCAGGCTGGCGCCGGTTCGTTGCCGCACGCGCTCGGTCTCGGCCTCGCGAGCGGCCTGGGTCGGTGCACAACGGTAGACATGCGCACCGGCCGCCTCGATGGCAGCGACCTTGCTGCGCACCGCCCCCTCGGGCACTACCACATGGGCGGGGATGCCCCGCGCGGCGGCCGCCAGGGCCACGGCACGACCATGGTTGCCCGAGGAGTGGGTGACCACCCCGCGTACTGCAGTCTCCGTGTCCAGCGCCCAGACCGCGTTGCTCGCACCGCGGTACTTGAAGGCGCCGCCATGCTGCAGGTGTTCGCACTTGAAATGCAGGCGTGCACCGCTTCGTTCGTCCAGTTCGACGCTGCGCAGGACCGGGGTGACCCGCGCATGGGCCGCGATGCGTGCCGCCGCGGTGCGTACGGCGTGGATATCGGTGCCTGATTCGCCCTCGTTCCGGTTCGCTTCTTGCATCGGGGTCTCAACGGTTGGTCCTACCTGCCATGTTAGCCTTTGCGATCCCCATTCGTATCCCCTGCACCCATGGCCACCCCGAACGATACCGTCATCCGGCTCTCCGATTACCGCGCCCCCGACTGGCGCGTCACCGACGTGGAGATGGAATTCGATCTCGCCATCGAGACCAGCGAGGTACGCACGCGCCTGACCCTGCGCGGCACCCCCGGCACGCCCGTGCAGCTGGACGGCGAGGACCTGGAACTTCTGGACATGACGCTCGACGGCCAGCCCCTGTCCAGGGACCGCTACCGAATGACCGCGACCGGACTGGAAGTGGACGGTGTCGATGACGGCAGCGTGCTGGAGACGCGGGTGCGCCTGAAGCCGGCCGGGAACACCAAGCTGGAAGGCCTGTACCTGTCGGGCACGCCCGAGACCGGCTTCCTGCTGACCCAGTGCGAGGCCGAGGGTTTCCGCCGCATCACCTTCTTCCCCGACCGCCCGGACGTGCTGGCGCGCTACAGCGTGACGCTGCGCGCCGACCGCGAGCGTTTCCCGGTCCTGCTGGCCGGCGGCAATCCCGACGGCGCGGGGGAACTGGAAGGCAACCGCCATTGGGCGCGCTTCGTCGATCCGCATCCCAGGCCCAGCTACCTGTTCGCCCTGGTCGCCGGGCGTCTGGAGAAGATCAGCCGCGACTACACCACGGCGGACGGGCGCGACGTGGTCCTGAACCTGTGGGCCGAACCGGACGCCATCGGGCAGTGCGAGTACGCCATGGGCGCGCTGGAACGCGCCATGCGCTGGGACGAGGAGACCTACGGCCGCAACTACGACCTGGACGTGTTCCACGTCGTGGCCACCCATGACTTCAACATGGGTGCGATGGAAAACAAGGGCCTGAACATCTTCAACGCCAAGTACCTGCTGGCCGACATCGACATGACCACCGACGACGAGTACCGCAACGTCGAGGCGGTGGTCGCGCACGAATACTTCCACAACTGGAGCGGCAATCGCGTCACCTGCCGCGACTGGTTCCAGCTCAGTCTCAAGGAAGGCCTGACCGTATTCCGCGAGCAGAGCTTCTCGGCGGACATGAACTCGCCCCCGATCAAACGCATCGAGGATGTCACGCTGCTGCACCGGCGCCAGTTCACCGAGGATGCCGGCCCCCTTTCCCATCCGGTGCGTCCGGCCGAGTATCGCGAGATCAACAACTTCTACACCGCCACCGTCTACGAGAAGGGCGCAGAGCTCGTACGCATGCTGGCCGGCCGCCTCGGAGCGGAGGCCTTCCGCAAGGGCATGGACCTGTATTTCTCGCGCCACGACGGCCAAGCGGCCACGATCGAGGATTTCCTGGCCGCGCTCGGCGAGGCCAGCGGCCACGACCTTTTCCCCTACCTGGCCTGGTACGGCCAGGCCGGCACGCCCCGCCTGCATGCCCGTGGCGCATTCGATCCTTCCCGTCGTCGCTACACGCTCACCCTGCAACAGCACACGCCGGCCACCCCCGGCCAGCGCGACAAGCAGCCGCTGCCCATCCCGGTGCGTCTGGCCCTGTTCGACACCGCCGGCCACATGCAGACACTGCACCTGGACGGCGAATCGGACTCGTCGGAAAACGAGCGGGTGTTCGTGATCGACGGCGAAGAATCGAACCTGGTCTTCACCGACCTCGACGAAGCACCGATACCTTCCCTGATGCGCGGATTCTCGGCGCCGGTCGAGCTGCAACTCGAGGACACACCCGCGCACCTGGCCACCCTGCTGCGTGCCGACCCCGACGGCTACAATCGCTGGGCCGCCGGCCAGCGTCTGGCCGGCATAGCGTTCGACCACCTGCACGCCGGCCAGCCGGACTCGCCCGCCCTCAAGGCCTGGGTCGACGTCCTGTCCGACCTGCACGAGGACGAAGCGATCGATACGGCCCTGCTGGCCGAACTCCTGACGCCGGCCAGTGCAATCGAGCTCTCCGAGCGTCTGGAATCCGACGTCGATCCGGAAGCCGTGCACGCCGCCCGGCAGTCCCTGCTTGCACACCTGGCCCACCGGATCGGCGCCGACGCCCTGAACCGCCGCTTCCGGTCCCTGCAGGCACACAGCAACGACAGCCTCGATGCCGACGCGCAGGCTCGTCGCCGGCTGAAGGGCGTCGTGCTCCGGCTGCTCGCGCAACTGGAGACCGACACGGCCCAGCAGCATGCCGAGCGACTGCTGGCCGATGCCGGCAACATGACCGATCGACTGCTGGCCCTGAACGTCCTGCTGCGCACCTCCCAGGCGGATGCCGCCGTCCAACGCTTCCGCGAGCGCCACCAGTCGCAACCGCTGGCCATGGACAAGTGGTTCGCGGCCCAGGCACAGGTACCTGGCGAGTCAACCCTGGACCGGGTCCGGCAGCTGCTCGACGATCCGGCCTTCACGCTGCGCAATCCGAACAAGGTCAATGCGCTGCTGGGCAGCTATGCACGCTCCAACCCGACGGGTTTCCATCGGGCCGATGGCGCCGGCTACGCCCTGGTGACGGCCAAGCTTGCCGAGCTGGATGCGCTGAACCCGCAGGTGGCCGCCCGCCTGGCGACCACGTTCAATGGCTGGCACCGGCTTGAACCGGTCCGCCGGCATGCCGCCCAGGACGCACTGGCCACGCTGGCCGCGCGTGCGGACCTGTCCCGCGACCTGTCCGATATCCTGAGACGCGCCCTGGAGCGATGAGGCGCGATCATCGGCGGTTCATCGTTCCGTTCTAGAGTGTTCTTCACGAGAGCACCGCTTGTCGTCCGGGGAATCCTCATGAAACGCGTCTTTCTCGCCATCCTGCTGATCGCACCGGCCCTGCTGGCCGGCTGCGTGGTCACGCCGGCCTACCGCTACAACGGCGGTGGCGGCGG
This sequence comes from uncultured Gammaproteobacteria bacterium, assembly GCA_963817755.1. GTDB lineage: Bacteria > Pseudomonadota > Gammaproteobacteria > Xanthomonadales > Rhodanobacteraceae > Oleiagrimonas. The sequence continues at coordinate 27,746 of CAWFPB010000002.1, read as the reverse complement.
TTACTACTACAGCCAGCCGTATTCCGGCTCCACCGTGATCTACGGCAACGCCGGCGCTTCCTGGTATCCGTATGACGGCTATTACCAGGGCCCATGGGTCTCCTATCGTCCAACCCGCATCTACAGCCACGATGGCGACCGCTATCGCGACCATGACCGGTATCGGCATGCGGACCGGGACGGCCAGCATCGCCGCTTTGCCAACCGCTTCCGGCAAACCGTCCAGCAGCACTATGGCGTCAGGGGCCAGCGGCCGCGGCTGTCGCGCCCCCAGGCTCAACAATCACGTCCGACCCGCCACGTTTCCCGTTCCCAGCCTGCTCCGCGCCGTCACCATCGGCAGCACGACAAGAACGGGCGCCGTTTCTCGCACTGAGACGCGGGGGCCCGGGTTCATGGACCTGAAAAAAATGACCGCCACCCCGGCCGGGGTGGCGGTCATTCGTGTCGTACAGGGGCAAACCTGCAGACGTCGTCGGATACCCTCAGGCCGAGAGTCGGCGCACGGCTTCCTGGAGCTTGGCCAGTCGCGACTCAAGCCGCTGTTTGCGCAAAGGATCCGCGTCGCTGGCCTGCAGGCCGAGGTTTTCCATGGCCAGTTCAATCCGACCCATCTCGATCAGCAGGTCGTGGTGCAGCGCCAGTGAATCCTTCTTGCGGTTTTCGCCTGAATACATGATCTGTTCCCCTGCACGGCGTGTTTCGGTGCATGATTTTCGTGAATAGATAAGCATTTTTCGTGCCACTGCGACCCCAACCCCTGGCCGAGTGGCACTTAGCTTTTTTCCTATGGTCACCTGACGCGCAGCGTCGTAAAGTGCCAACAAGTGCACAGCCGTGCCGTAGTGGTACGCATAGAGTCATCCCTAGTTCACGAACGCTGCTCCATCATCCAAGCATGCGAGGCTGGGCGGGTGACACGAAGGGGGTCGCCGATACGGCCGCAACGTTCATAAAGTTTCTGGCACCCGGCATACGGTCATCCTGGATTCCCCCTGTTCCTGAGGGCCGCCGGGTGCCAGATCCTCTACGACTGTCCCGGATCGGGACAGGACTGCCCACAGGCAGTGGTGCTACCCCTCGCCGGCGCGCAACCGGCCCCTGAAACCGATCTCAGCGCGCGACTCGCAGCGCCTATGCCCGGCGAGGGTGCATGCAGGACCTTGCAGGCTTCATGCCAACCGGCCCGCTGGCGCTGCCATCCATGCGCACGACCGTGGCGGCCCGCCGCCCCAGCCTCTAGAATGGCGCTGTTCAGCGCCACCTCGCCCACCCCCATGCAGCATCCGCACATCTACGACGTCATCGTTATCGGCGGCGGTCACGCCGGGACCGAGGCTGCGCTGGCCGCAGCACGCACGGGCGCGGACACCCTGCTGTTGACCCATAACCTGGATACCGTCGGCCAGATGAGCTGCAATCCGGCCATCGGCGGCATCGGCAAGGGCCACCTGGTTCGCGAAATCGATGCCTTGGGCGGCGTCATGGCCCAGGCCGCCGATCGCGCCGGCATCCAGTGGCGCACCCTCAACGCCTCCAAGGGACCTGCCGTACGCGCCACGCGCTGCCAGGCCGATCGACTCCTGTACAAGGCGGCCATCCGCCATGCCGTGGATCGGCAACCCAACCTGACCCTGTTCCAGCAGGGCGTCGACGACCTGGTCATCGAAGGCGGCCGGGTGACCGCCGTGGTGACCCAGATGGGGCTGCAGCTGCGTGCCCGTGCCGTGGTGCTGACCGTCGGCACCTTCCTGGCCGGTCGCATCCATATCGGCGCATCCCAGTACAGCGGCGGACGTGCCGGCGACCCGCCCGCGACCGCGCTGGCACGCCGCCTGCGCGAACTCCCGGTCGCCGCCGACCGCCTGAAGACCGGCACGCCCCCTCGCATCGACGCACGCAGCATCGATTACCGCCGCCTGGCCGAACAGCCCGGCGATTCGCCCGCACCGGTCTTTTCCTTCCTCGGCCGTGCCTGCGACCACCCTGAACAGGTCAGCTGCTGGATCGCCCACACCACGGCACATACCCACGAAATCATCCGTGCCGGCCTGGATCGGTCCCCCCTCTTCAGCGGCCAGATCCAGGGCAACGGTCCGCGCTACTGTCCCTCGATCGAGGACAAGGTGGTGCGATTCGCGGACAAGACGTCCCACCAGGTGTTTCTCGAACCCGAGGGCTTGGACAGCCGCGAGGTCTATCCCAACGGCATTTCCACTTCGCTGCCGTTCGACATCCAGCTGGATCTGGTCCGCTCGATCCCCGGACTCGAGCAGGCCCATGTCACGCGCCCCGGTTATGCCATCGAATACGACTACTTCGACCCCCGCGGCCTGCATCCCTCGCTGCAATCGCGCACGATCGACGGCCTGTTCTTCGCCGGCCAGATCAACGGCACCACCGGCTACGAGGAAGCCGCCGCCCAGGGCCTGGTGGCCGGACTCAATGCCGCGCGACGGGTCCGCGACGAGGAACCCTGGACGCCCCGGCGCGACGAGGCCTACATCGGTGTCCTGATCGACGACCTGACCAGCAACGGCACCCTCGAGCCCTATCGCATGTTCACCTCGCGAGCCGAATACCGCCTGCACCTTCGCGAGGACAACGCCGACCTGCGGCTGACCGAAGCCGGTCACCGCCTCGGTCTGGTATCGACCGAGCGCTTCGATCGCGTGCGCCGCAAGCGCGACGCCATCGAACGCGAAACCGACCGACTCCGTGGCATCCACGTATCTCCGGGCAATGCCGCCGGTCTGGCCCTGCAGGCCCGTCTTTCGCTGCAGTGCACCCGCGATACCCATGCCCTTGACCTGCTGCGCCGTCCCGAGGTCGATTACGCCTCGCTGATGTCGGTCCCGGAGCTGGGCCCGGGTGTCGAGGACGCCGATGTCGCCCTGCAGGTAGAGATCCAGACCCGCTACGCCGGTTATCTCGATCGGCAACGCCAGGAAATCCAGCGGCACAAGCGCAACGAATCCACACCCATTCCGCACGATTTCGATTATGCCCGGGTACGCGGCCTGTCCAGCGAGGTGCTCGACAAGCTGCAATCGACCCGGCCCTCGACCGTCGGCCAGGCGTCCCGCATCAGTGGCATCACGCCCGCGGCGATCTCTCTGCTGCTGGTGCACCTGAAGCGTCAACAGGCGGCCTGACCTCACCTCCTACGCACCCGCCGTTTTCACCCGGTCCACCGCATCCGCCCGCCTTATTGCAACGCAACATGCGCGCGCGTACGGACTGGATTATTGTTATCTCGTCGTAACATTTTCCGCGTTCGCGCCACGGCCTTGCGCGCACATCCGCATCATCAGGGAGAATCTGCATGCCCCGTCTTCGTCAACTCACCACGGCCATCGTCGCCGGCCTGGTGCTCAGCAGCGCCGCCTATGCCAAGACCGATTTCAACAAGATGGTCGTGATCGGCGACAGCCTGAGCGACAACGGCAACCTGTCGCTCTCGCAGAACCTGCCCCGTTCGCGCTTCACCACCAACCCGGGCACGGTGGCGGTGGAGAACATCGCTGCGAACTTCGGTTACACCCTCGACCCTTCGGTCATGGGCGGCAGCGACTATGCCTTCGGCGGCGCCGGCATCGTCAACGACGCGCCCGGGGCCACCGGCGTGCCGCTGCTCTCCCAGCAGTACGGGATGTACCTGGCCGCCAACGGCGGCCACGCCGATGCACACACCCTGTACTCGGTCTGGGGCGGCGCCAACGACATCTTCTATGCCACCGACCCGAACAACGGCTTCTCGGCCACGACCATCCAGGGCCTGACGCTCCAGGCCGCGCAGGGCGAAGTCAACCTGCTTTCGCAGATGCAGGCCACCGGCGCCCATTACGTGCTGGTGTTCAACCTGCCGGACATCGGCCAGACCCCGGAAGGACTGGCCGCCGGCCCGGCGAATTCGGCCAGCCTGACCGGCCTGTCGCTGCTGTTCAACGGCACGCTGAACAGTGGCCTGCAGACCCTGAGCAACCAGGGACTGAACGTGATTCCGGTCAATACGTTCGCCCTAGTGCACGAAGTCATCGCCAACCCGCAGGCGTTCGGCTTCACCAACGTCACCGATGCGGCTTGCGGCCTGCAGTCGAGTTCGCTTCTATGCGGGCCCGGCGTCCCCGGCGCGACCACGCCGTACACTTATACACCGGGCACCCAGAACACCTACCTGTTCGCCGACGGGGTGCATCCGACCACGGCCGCGCATCGCATGCTGGCCCAGTACGTCATCGCCGAGCTCAACGCGCCCGGGCAAACCTCGCTGCTGTCCGAAGCCCCGCTCGCGGCTGCTGATGCGCACCTGCGCACCATCCGCAGCAATGCACTGGATGCCATGAACGCCAGCAACAGCCGCCTGTTCGCCAATGTCACCTACGGCAAGCAGACCTTTGACGCCACGGACAACACGTCCAAGACCGGCAGCAACAACGTGAACCTGACCCTGGGCACCGTGGCCCACGCAGGCGGCCACGTCACCCTGGGCGCCGCGCTGGGCGTTTCGCACAACAAGGCCGACGTCAGCGCCAACCAGGGCGGCTACAAGCTCAACGCGCTGCAGGGCAGCGGTTTCATCTACTACCACACCAAAGACGCCTACATCGGTACCTACCTGGGCTTCGCCCAGCTGGACTATACCGACGTGCAGCGTCGCTTCCAGCTCGGTGCCCTGACCCGCACCGAGTCGGCTTCCACCGGTGGTTCCCAGCTGATGGGCGGATCTGGTCGGCGGCTGGGATTTCCATGCCGGCAAGCTCCGCACCGGACCTTTTGCCCGCCTGGCCTGGCAGAAGGTTCGCATCAACAGCTTCAGCGAGACCAACGGCGACAGCTCTTCCATGTGGTTCGGCTCGCAGTCGCGTTATTCTCTTCAGGAAACGCTGGGCTGGCGCCTGCGTGGCGACTGGACGGTCGGCGAGCTGATGATGCATCCGTACGCCGAGGTCTCCTGGAACCGTGACGAGCGTGCCGACCCGACCAAGGTCCGTGCCGGTTTGACCAGCATGGCCGGCAGCTTTGCGCTGACTGGCTACATCCCCGACAAGAACTGGGCCGGTGCCGACATCGGCATCATGACCGAGTTCAGCCACAGTACCTCCGGCTGGATCGGTTACCAGGGTCGCTTCTCCGACAGCAGCCAGAAGCTCAACAGCTTCAACATGGGCCTGAAGATCAATTTCTGAGCCCTGCGCGCTGCGCCGAATGGTGACCGTGTGTCGCCATTCGGCGGGCGCGATGCCACAAGCCTCCAGCGCTGCACATGAAAAAACCGGGCCAGGCCCGGTTTTTTCATGTGCTTGTACGAAGAACGTCGCTCAATGACGACTTTTCCCGTAGGTTTATTTCTTCTTCTTCGCCGGAGATTTGGCACGGGCCAGCTTGAGCATATCTTCGGCCTGGGACTTCAGTGCGGCCACTTCCTTGTCGGAAAGCGTGCCGGCCTTTCCATTCTGCTTGTGCGCGTTCACGAGCAGCTTGCCGTCCTCGTTCCAGCCCACGCGCCGGACATCGGCGGCCTTCGCATTCTGGCTGCTCTTGTGTTGGGTCACGATGAACCAGGGCTTGCCGTCCTTGTAGGCGTATTCGTTGTTGGCGAATCCATCCTTCTGGTATTCGATGTTTTCGCGCACGAACACGATCTTGCCGCTGTCATTGTCGCGGAAGGTCTGCCAACCGCGCGATTCGTGCTTCTCCAGCTGGCGCCCATTGCTGATCGCGTAGCCGCCGAGATTCGTCTGCAGCTGGCTGTACTTGTCTTCCAGTTTTTCCTTGGGCGTCTTGTTGGCCGTAAGACGAATCTCGACCTTCGACGTCCCCGCATCGTGCGTGATCACGGGAGCCTGCACCGGCATGCTGAAGGTCCGATCTCCGTCGGACAGGTCAACCTTGACCAGGTAGATGTGAGCCGGATTGATCTTGGTTGGATCGAAATCCAGCGTGAAATCCACCGGCATCGACCCCACCGGCGAGATCGTCTTGCTGGCCAGGGGCGCGGCCTGATCCGCAGATGCGTCGACGAGCTTGATCAGCATGGTCGCTTTCGGTGAAAGCTGGACCGGCGACATCAGGCCAACGGTACCGGTCACGCTGTGCGCAACCTGCGCCTGGGCCTTGCCGTTTCCGTTGGGGGAGCTTTTATTGCATGCGGCCAGACCGAATACGGCCAGCACCGTCAGCATCAAGGCGATCCTGCGCATGGGGAACCTCGTTGAAGCATTGAATTGGAATGGGGCGTCGATCTGCTCTCGCCGTTCGCAGTCCAGCGAGCGATTCTCGACGGGGGAAGCCTCAAGCATAGCGGTATTCCTTAACCCAGGTAAAGACTTATCACCGGCCACCCGGCTACCCGGCTCACATATCCAGACCCTGTTCGTTCCCGATACACACTTCGACCACATGGCGAGACCCTTTGTTGGACCTTGCTTTTCCTGATGTTTCCATCTTCGTCAAAAAAAAAGCGCCACCCTTTCGGGTGGCGCCTGGAACTTGCGTTCCGTTTCTTGCGGTATATCGAGCCGATCAGTAGTCGTAGGACACCGACAGACGCATATAACGCGGCGGAGTCAACGACACCGGGTAATGGAACGTATTGCTGACCTGATGCGGAGCAGAAACCAGGCTCACGGTCGACTGCGTCGCCTTCTGCTGGTTGAACAGGTTGAACACGTCCAGCTTGAACGCCAGCTTGTGGTCCGCAAACGCCGGGGTGTAGCGCACGCCCAGGTTCACGATCTCCGTCCACGGGGTGTGGCCCGCATACTTGCTGTTGCTGCCCGGATGCACGATCTGGCCGGCACACCAATGGTAGTTACCCGTACTGCCACGGTTGTAGCCGGTCGGATCGCCGGTACCCTGCGGGCCGAAGTAGCCCAGGCACTCCTGCGGAACACCCGACTGGATCAGGGCCGTGGTCGAAACCAGCCATTCCGGCGTGATCTCGTATGCGCCACGAATACGGATCTGATGCTTGCGGCTGTTCAGCAACTGGCCGTCCGGCACCCTGCATGAGCTGCCAGGAATCCCAGTCCTCGGTCTTGGACACGTCGCTCTGACCGAAGTCCGGACGCACCTGGCCCGCCGTGTTGCCCGTGGCGTTGGTGTAGGTGTAGTCGATCCGGCCGTACCAGGTACCGTCGAACGGATGCTCCAAGTACAGGTTCAGAGCCGCGTAGGTACGCTTCGGCTTCTTCAGGAAGCCCCAGTCCGACTGGCTCATGCGGCACCGTGGTGTAGTTACCCGTGTTGGCGTTCTTGGACCAGCAGGTTGCTGGTCTGACCCGGATTGACCAGGCGGCAGTAGGAAGCACCGCAGCAGCGATTCGCCGTAAGGCGTCGCCAGGATGGCGTAGTAGTCCGCGTTCGTAGGCCTCATTCGTCTGGATGAGGCCCATCTTCTTGGCGATCGTGTACGGATCGCACTCGTCGTCGATGGTGGTCTTCAGATCACGATAGCTGGCCTTGGCACCGTACACCCACTTGTCGCCCAGCTTCTTGTCGAAGCCGAAGTTGAACTGGTCGATGTACATCGGGCGCAGGTTGGTTGCGGTGACCTGCTTCGGATCCTTCGGCGTACCGGTTTCGCCGTCCGGGCTGGACAGGGAGGTGATCGCGCAGTTGCCGGTATCGTCGATCGCCGTGTTGGCGGTCGTGGTCGAGGTGCAGTTGGTCAGGACCGGCGTACCGTCCGGGTTCACGCCCGAGTAGGCGAAGTACTGCGACACGTAGACCGACGCGGTAGCCGCACGCTCGGCCGCGTTGGTCGGCAGGGCCAGGTAGTAGCGGCCGGCATTGCCGAAGACCTTGAAGCTGGAGTCGCCGTTCACGTCCCAGCTGAAGCCCAGGCGCGGCTCCCACTGGTTCTTCATGTCGACGAACGCGGTGCCGACGTTGTTGTAGTTGATGTAGTGGTCGTTACGCAGACCCAGGTTCAACTGCAGGTTCGGCGTGGCCTGCCACACGTCCTGCAGATAGTAGGCCTTCTGCGCGGTGGACATGCTGGCCTGGAACGCGATGTTCAGGTAGCGAACCGCGTAACCACCCAGCGTCGAGGCGTTGTAGTAGATCCAGCGGGTACCATGCAGCACGTCCGGGCCGAGGGCGCGCGACACCTGGGCAGGCGCTTCGCCACCGGTGTACACGAAGCTCCTGGTTGTGCGCGGTGTAGTGCATGTTGTCGATACCGACACCCAGGTTGTGGTTACCCAACTGGTAGTTGAAGTCGACACGCAGACCCTGGGTACGCAGCGCCGCATCCGGAGCGATCTGGGTCGTGTTGGTCTGGTCGTTGTTGTTGCCACCCGCCGGAAGCGCATGCTCGGATCGATATTGCCCTGGACCCTCGGCAACGTGCTCTTGTTGCCGTAGACCACCGGGTTGGCGAACTCGCCCTTGCCCCACAGCACGCTCAGCGTGGCGTTGTCGCTCAGGTAGCTCGTGTAGTGCAGGATGTTGAACTGGGCGTTGTTGATGTTCTTGTTGTTGACCGCGTGGAACGGACCGCTCTTGAGCGTGTCGTAGTTGAACTTGTAGGTCGCACCCGAACCACTGGAGCTGTTGCTCTTGAGGTAGGTGTACTCAAGAATGTTGTTGTCGTTGATGTTCCAGTCGATCTTGCCGTAGTACTTGGTGGTGTGGCTGCCGGAGTAGCTCACGACACCGAGGTACGGCGTCGAGGTCGGCGGGAAGTAGGTGTTGTTGGAGACGGACGTGCTTTGACCCTTGGTCAGCTCAGCCGCGGCGAAAATGTACAGCTTGTCCTTGATCAGCGGACCGCCGACGTAAGCCGAGTAGATGGTCTCCCAGCTCTTGTTGTCCTTGTTGTAGTTGTGGATCGTGCCCGGAGCGTAGGTGCTCTCGTTGCTGTACTGCTCCTTACCGTTGATGCAGCTGCTGGCCGTCGGGTCGTAGCAATCAAACTGGCCCTGCGGAAGCGGCTGAACCGGATAATAGAGGTTCTTCGGGTTCGACTGCAGGAACCGGGGCTGCCACACCACCTGGCCACCGAAGTGCCACTCGTTGGTGCCGCGCTTGCCGACCTGGCTGATCACGCCGCCGTCCGAACGACCATACTTGGCGCTGAAGCCGCCCGACATGGTCTGCTGCTGGGCAATCACGCCGTAGGGCAGCGTGAAGCCACCGATGTTCTGTACGGCTCGCCGGTGTTGTAGCCGTTCACGTAGTACGCGTTCTCGGCCACGCTCGAACCACCGAAGGACACGGCGTTACCGAAGTAGGAGCTGCCCTGGACGGTGCCCGGGGACAGCAGCGCGATCGACTCGGCGTTACGGCCGACCGGCAGCTTCTGCAGGTCGCTTGCCGTGATCACGGTGCTGCTGGTCACGGTGCTGACGTCGATGCTCGGCAGCGCATTCGCGTTCACCTGCACCGCGCTTCAGCTGAGTCGTCGCCTGCGCGAAGTCAACTTCGGTACCGGCGCCAACGGTGATGTTGACGTTCTGATGCGTGTTGACGGTCTGTCCACCCTTGTTCAGGGTCACCGTATAGGTGCCCACCGGCAGGTTGGACACCGAGTAACGACCATTCTGGCCCACGGTCACAGTGCGCGAAACGCCCGATCCCTTGACCGTGACGGTCTGGCCGGCGGCTGCCGGAGCGGAACCGAAGATGGTACCCGTCGTGGCCTGGCCGAAGGCGACACCCGTGAAGCCCAAGCCGACGGCAAGGGCGACAGTGAGAGCGTTACGACGCGTAAGCGCCCCGCCTGTCAGTTTGCGATTGTTCATTACGATGATCTCCCCAGATCAGCCCAAAACGGGCCATACAAAGCAAAGCAACCTGGCTTGCACCGGTCACCTGGAATGCAGCGAGTGCGATACAAGCGATTGTTTTCTCATGCAAATTCGAGAAAACACCTGCTTCGTATCCATCCGCCGCAGATTGGCTACGGACAACATGTCCCGTGTTTACAGGGATTCCTGCCAATCCGCGACGTCTGACGCTACCGCTGAACGTAACGGCATGTCAACACTTTCTTAGCAATTCACTCCTCCCCCGCGCCGTTGGCGGGCCCTTCCCGAGCGCCCTTTCGCTCCCTTCATCCGCCTCTCCTGCCACCATCCAGCGCCCCCTGAATCTGCCCCCCTTTCCGCACTTGCCCCCAACCCGCCACTTCCTCCATGGACCGACATGCTCATTCGAGCGCGACTGCGCGTGACATGGCGCTCCGTGCCGGGTACCGAAGCATGCCGCGCCCCGTCGATCCTGCGTGCTTCGTGCAGGTATACGAACCCGCAATGACGCGTAATGCATACGCGGCAAGCCCACCTCCAACGGCATGTCGCGCTTGATCCCCGATCCCGGCCCGACCATGCTTGTCGCCCTGGATCCCGGCGAGCATGATCGCTTGCCGCTCCACACCCTCCATGCACCGGCAGGCGCCCAGCCGCCCAGCCGCATCGAAGGCCGACAGAATTCCATGAGCGCAACAGACCGACAGATCCATGCCCAGGCACTGCGCAAGCAGTTCGCCGAACAATTCCAGGCCGGGCGAATCGAAGCGGCCCAAGCCGCCCTGGAAACCCTGGTCCACGATGTTCCGGAAGATGTCGAGGCCTGCCTTGAATTGGCCACGCTCCTCTACCATCGCAACAAGGTTCGCGCTTCCAGCGCACCGCTGCTGCAGGCAAGCCGCCACCTGCCACGCAACGCCCCCCTGATCTTGCAACTGATCCACCATCTCATCCTCAACGGCGAGATCGTGGCAGCGCGTCAGTGCCTGCAATTCCTATCCCAGGCGCCGGATCCGCCGGCGGGCCTTCTGTAGTCCCAGGCCCACCTCCGCTTCACGCTGGGCGAAATCGTCCAGGCCAGGCGCGACATGGAACGTGCGCTGGCAGCAGGCACCGACAGCCCGCAAGACCATCACATGCACGCCATGTTGCTGCAGTTCACCGGCGACATCGATGCCTCGATCGGCGTGCTCGATACGTGTCTCAAACGCTGGCCGTCCTTCGGCGACGCCATCGTTCCGCTGGTTGGCATGCGCAAGCAGACCCCGGCATCGAACGATCTGGCGCTCATTGAAGAGCAGCTGCATCAGCTGCCCGCCGATGGCAATGATCCGGAAAGGAAGTTCAATCGCGCCCAATTCGAATACGCCCGGTTCCGGACGCTGGACAAGCTGCAGCGCCACGAGGAAGCCTGGCCTTCGCTGGAACGCAGCAATGCGCTCATGCACCAGCTGAACCCGTACGACACCAAGGCCGAGACGGAAATCATCCATGCGCTGATCGAGACCCCCGGCCTGACCGACCTTGGAAAAGCTGCGAAGCCGAACTTCGACGGGCCGGTGCCGATCTTCATCGTCGGCATGCCGCGCTCGGGCACCACGCTCCTCGATCGCATGCTCTCGGCCCATTCCCGGGTCGCCTCGGCCGGCGAGCTGATCGAATTCTGGCGACAACTGCACTGGGTGGCCGACGAAAAGCCCGCAAAGACGGAAAGCTTTCGGCGGATCATCGGTCGTCACGCCGACATGGATTTCCACGAGGTCGGTTCACGCTATCTCGAACAGTCGCAATGGCGTGCAGGGGACTGCGACTTCTATATCGACAAGCTGCCGGCCAATATCCAGATGGTCGCCTTCATCCGCCGCGCCCTGCCGCACGCTCCGATCCTGCACATGAAGCGCGAGCCGATGGACGTGTGCTTTTCCAACCTCAAGGCATTCTTCGGCAACGGTACGTCCTCGCACAGCTACGACATGCAGGCCCTGCTGCACTATTACCGAGGTTACGCCAGACTGGTCGACCACTGGCATGAACGAATCCCCGGAGCCATGCTCGACATTCCGTATGCTTCACTGGTTGGCGATACGCAGGAAACCATGCGCAAGGTGCTCGCCCACTGCGGCCTTGACGCGGAAGATGCCTGCCTGCATCCGGAACGCAATGACGCGCCGGTTGCCACACCCAGCAGTGCACAGGTGCGCGCACCGATTCATACCCGCAGTATCGGCGAATGGAAGCATTACGCCACTCATCTGGAACCATTGCGCAAGGCCCTGGGTTGAGCGCAGTGCATCCCCCGCGACCACTTGCATGCGTGCCCGTGTACCGTCCGCCGCCGGGCTATCCGCGCAGGCGTGAAATATCGGCGATGGCCAGGAAGCGTGCCTGCAGCTGACCAGCAGGGCCAGGCGGTTGGCGCGCACCGCCGCGGATCCTCGGCCATCACCAGAATCTCCTCGAAGAACCGGTCGACCGGCGCCTGCAGCCGGACAGTCGCATCAGCGCGCCGTCGTAGTCCCCCGCTTCGACCAAGCGGCGCGCTTTCCTCGCTGGCCTTCTCAGGGCGCCATGGCCAGTTCGTGTTCGGCCGCCTCCTCGAAGAGTCCCGGCTCCACCGCGCGCTGCACCCGCTGGACCGCGCCTCACCGGCCTGCTTGCGCAGGATGTTGCCCACGCGCTTGTTGGCCGCGGCCAGGCTTTCCGCTTCCGGGCATCCGGCGAAGGCCGCCACGGCGCGCAGGCGCCGGTCGAAGTCGAGCAGGCTCGACGGTCTGATCGCGGCCACCGCCTCGAACAACATCGTGTCCAGGCCCTGTTCGGCGTAGTACCCGCGCAGTCGATCATGCACGAAGGCCACCAGCTCCGCCTGCAGTTCGCTGCGGCGCTTGCCCGCGTCGAGCACCGGGGGCTTGCCCTCCTTGCCGGGCTTCAGGCCGGCGGCCAGCGCGGCCTCGGGCAGCAGCTGCAGCGCCTCGGCGAAGGCCGCGCCGAGATCGATGTCCATCTCGCCCTCGACCAGGGTACGCGCCAGGCCCAGCGCCGCGCGACGCAGGGCGAAGGGATCCTTGTTGCCGGACGGCTTCAGGCCCACGGCGAAAATCCCGGCCAGGGTGTCCAGGCGCTCGGCCACGGCCAGAACGCGTGCCACCGGGCGGGCGGCGATGGCGTCGCCGGCGTGGCGCGGCTGATAGAAGGCATCCAGGGCGTCGGCGACATCATCCGGCTCGCCGTGTGCGGCTGCGTAATAGCGGCCCATCACGCCCTGCAATTCGGGAAACTCGCCGACCATGCGGGTCATCAGGTCACATTTGCTCAGCGCCGCGGCATGCGTGGCCAGTCCGGCGTCCACGCCGACCCGGTTGGCGGTGACGCGAGCCAGCTCGGCCACGCGCACGCACTTGTCCCACACATGGCCCAGCGCCTGCTGGTAGGTGACGTTCTTCAGCGCATCCTGGTAGCCGGCCAGGGGCGTCTTCAGGTCCTCGTCCCAGAAGAATTTGGCGTCGGCGAATCGCGGGCGGATCACGCGTTCGTAGCCCTTGCGGATTTCCGCCGGATCGCGCGACTCGATGTTGGCCACCCCGATGAAGTGCTCGACCAGCTTGCCGTCCGGGCCGAATACCGGCACGAACTTCTGGTTGGTTTCCATGGTGGTGACCAGCGCCTCGGGCGGCACCGCCAGGAAAGCGGACTCGAAGGCGCAGGCGATGGCCACCGGCCACTCGGTCAGGTTGGCGATCTCGTCCGCCAGCGCTTCCGACAGGCGCGGTTCGCCTTCCATGTCCACGGCCACGCGCGCGACCTCGTCACGAACCCGCTGACGACGCTCGGCCGGATCGGCCAGCACCTTCGCATCGCGCAGCGCATCCAGCCAGGCATCGGCATCGGCCACGTGGACCGGCGCCGGATGATGGAAGCGATGGCCGTGGCTCTGCCGGCCGCTGGCCAGGCCCATGATGCGGGCGTCGATGACGTCGGCGCCATGCAGCATCAGCAGCCAGTGCGCCGGGCGCACGAAGGCGTAGTCGTGGTCGGCCCAGCGCATCGGCCGCGGGATCGGCAGCTGCTTGAGTGCCTGCTCGACGATACCCGGCAGCAGTTCGGCCAGCGCCTTGCCCGGCTGCACGGCGCGGTAGACGAACCAGGCGCCCTTGTCGGTCTCCAGCGTTTCCAGCGCGTCGACATCGACGCCACAGGAGCCGGCAAAGCCCAGCAGCGCCCGGGTCGGGTTGCCATCGGCGTCGCGCCCGGCCTGGACCGCAGGTCCGCGCCGCTCGATGGCCTGGTCCGGCTGCATCGCAGCCACGGCCGGGATCCGCACCGCCAGGCGGCGCGGCGAGCAGAAACGACGGGCGGCAGCCAGGCCGGCCTCGATGCCCTGCTGCTCGAGGCCCTTGACGATGCCTTGTGCGAAGGCTTCGGACAGGTCGTCCAGCGCCTTGGGCGGCAGTTCCTCGGTACCGATCTCGACCAGCAGGGTGCGTGCCTCAGACATGCGCGGTCTCCTCGTTCTTGCGCAGCCCCGGGAACCCGAGTTTCTCGCGCTGGGCCACATAGGCCTCGGCCACGGCGCGCGACAGCGTGCGCACGCGCAGGATGTAGCGCTGGCGCTCGGTCACGCTGATGGCGCGGCGCGCGTCCAGCAGGTTGAAGGTATGGCTGGCCTTCATCACCTGCTCGTAGGCGGGCAGGGGCAGGCCCAGCTCGACCAGCTTTTTGGCTTCGGTCTCGCAGGTGTCGAACCAGCCCAGCAGGGCCTGGACGTTGGCGTGCTCGAAGTTGTAGGTCGACTGCTCGACCTCGTTCTGGTGGAACACGTCGCCGTAGCGGACCGTGCCGTGCGGCGCCTCGGTCCAGACCAGGTCATAGACGTTGTCCACGTTCTGCAGGTACATCGCCAGCCGTTCCAGCCCGTAGGTGATCTCGCCGGTCACCGGCCGGCATTCCAGGCCGCCGGCCTGCTGGAAATAGGTGAACTGGGTCACCTCCATGCCGTTGAGCCAGACCTCCCAGCCCTGGCCCCAGGCGCCCAGCGTGGGCGATTCCCAGTTGTCCTCGACCAGGCGCAGGTCGTGCACCAGCGGGTCGATGCCCAGCGCCTCGAGCGAGCCGAAGTACAGCGCCACGATGTCCTCCGGGTTCGGCTTGAGCACCACCTGGTACTGGTAGTAGTGCTGCAGGCGGTTGGGATTGTCGCCGTAGCGACCGTCAGTGGGACGCCGCGAGGGCTGCACGTAGGCCGCGGCCCAGGGTTCGGGACCCAGCGAGCGCAGGAAGGTGGCCGGGTGGAACGTGCCGGCCCCGACCTCGGTATCGAGCGGCTGCAGCAGCACGCAGCCCTGGTCGGCCCAGTAGCGGTTGAGCGTCTGGATGATCTGCTGGAACGTCGGCGCGGACATGGTCACGTCTGGCTTGCGGCAAAGCGCGTTAGTATACCGTCGCAGAGGACGGAGGTATCCCGCATGGTGGCCAGTGTGCCATCCCCATCGAACCTGGGCCGTCGTGGCCGGCTCAGCCTGGACGAGGTCCTGGCCGAACTGGTCCGTGATGGCCTGTTGTCCACCGATGACACCTTCCAGGTGCGCATGGGCAGCCGTGCCGGCCGCAGTGCGCTGGAATTGCACCCGCTGGCCGTCATCGCTTCGACCAAGCTTGCCAATCGCCTCGACCCCTCACAGCGCCAGCTCGGCGTCGAAATGCTCTCCCAGTGGCTGGCCGGCAAGACCGGCCTGGACTACTGCAAGATCGATCCGATGAAGATCGACGCCGCGGCGGTGACCCGGGTGGTCAGCAATACCTATGCCCTGCGCCACCGGATCCTGCCGATCGAGGTCACGCCCGATCACGTCACCTTTGCCACCTGCGAGCCGTTCGAGACCCGCTGGTCCGCCGACCTGTCGCAGATGCTGCGCCGCGAAATCCGCCTGGTGGTATCCAACCCGATCGACATCCAGCGCTACCTGACCGAACTGTACGGCGTTCAGCGCTCGATCCAGCTGGCCCACGACGCCAAGGGCGAGATGGATGCCGGATCGGCCATCCTCAATTTCGAGCAACTGGTCCAACTGGGCAAGGGCGGCGAGCTGGGTGCCGATGACCGCCACGTGGTGCATATCGTCGACTGGCTGCTGCAGTACGCCTTCGAGCAGCGTGCCTCGGACATCCACCTGGAGCCACGCCGTGAGCAGGGCCAGATGCGTTTTCGCATCGACGGCGTCATGCAGAAGGTGATGGAACTTCCAGCGCCTGTCATGGCTGCAGTAACCTCGCGCATCAAGATCCTCGGACGCCTGGACGTGGCCGAGAAGCGCCGTCCGCAGGACGGTCGCATCAAGACGCGCTCGGTCAGCGGCCGCGAGGTGGAACTTCGCCTGTCCACCATGCCCACGGCCTTCGGCGAGAAAGTCGTGGCGCGCATCTTCGATCCCGAGATCGTGGCCAAGGACTTTACCCAGCTGGGCTTCTCCCCCGACGAGGACGCGACCTGGCGGCGCATGATCCACCGGCCCAACGGCATCGTGCTGGTCACGGGACCGACCGGATCGGGCAAGACCACCACGCTGTACTCCACGCTCAAGCACCTGGCTCGGCCGGAGCTGAACGTGTGCACGGTCGAGGACCCGATCGAGATGGTCGCCCCCGAATTCAACCAGATGCAGGTACAGCCGGCGATCGACCTGGATTTTGCCGCCGGCGTGCGCACCCTGCTGCGCCAAGACCCGGACATCATCATGGTCGGCGAGATCCGCGACCTGGAAACCGCCCACATGGCCGTGCAGGCCTCGCTCACCGGGCACCTGGTGCTGTCCACGCTGCATACCAATGACGCGCCCAGTGCCCTGACCCGGTTGCTCGACCTGGGTGTGCCGCACTACCTCATCCATTCCACCCTGGCCGGCGTCACCGCACAGCGTCTGGTCCGTACCCTTTGCCCGCACTGCAAGGCCGAAACCGGCCAGGACCCGGACGCCTGGCATGCGCTCACGCACGGATTCGACCTGCCGGTTCCCGAACGTGTGTTCGCTCCCGTCGGCTGCCTCGAATGCCGCAAGACCGGTTTCCTTGGCCGCATCGGCATCTACGAGATGCTTCCCATGAGTACGCGCCTTCGCGGACTGCTGGGCCCCCAGCTCGATCAGGGCACGCTGCAGGCGGTGGCGCGCGAGGATGGCATGCGCCCCCTGCGCGTCTCGGCGGCCACCCAGGTCGTCCGCGGCCTGACCACGGTCGAGGAAGTGCTGGCGGTCCTGCCGCCCGAGGATGCCGAAGGTTTCGCTACGTACTCCTGATTCCACTGCAGCTTTGCACCCGTTCCCGCCCGTGCGAAACTTTCGCTGTCATGCAGGAGCACGTTCGGATGCGCAAAGTCGGTGTCGAAAAAGGGGTCGAATGGATTGGTGACGGGTTCCGGATTTTTCTCCGGCATCCCGGCCCCTTCCTGCTGATGGGCCTGATCTACACGGCCATTTCCCTGGTGCCCTTCGGTTTCGGCATTCTGGTGATCTTCCTGCTCGGACCGGCCTTGCTGGGCGGCATCATCCACGCCTCGCGCACGGCGACCGCTGGGCAATCCCCCCGTCTGGAGGAAATGTTCCAGGCCTTCAAGGAAGGCGATCGCATCGGTTCCTTCATGGCCCTATGCCTGCCGACGCTGGCCATTGTTGCCATCCTGGTCGTCCTTGCCATTCCCATTTTTGCGGCGGTCATCCACGCCCTTCCCGGCGGTGAACTGGATCCGCAATCGGCGACCGATCGTGCTGCCATCCTAGCCGCCCTCAAGTCGGTACTGCCCCACGTCACCGGTCGCCTGACGCTGTTCTTCCTGGCCATGATCGTGCTCGGTTTCATCGGCAGCATGCTGACCTTCTTCGCCAGCGCCCGCATCATGCTGGACAAGGACACGGCCTTCGCCGCCATGCGCACCAGCTTTCGCGCATGCACCCGCAATTTCGGCGCCTACTTCGTCTGCATGCTCCTGATCGGGGTCGGCATCTTCATCCTGCAGGTGTTCTTCAGCCTCCTGCTGCCCCGCATCCTGGTGACCCTGTTCACGGCCGTCCCGCTCAATGCGCTCCTGGGGCCGATCATGTACAGCGCCTATCGCTCCATCTTCGGTACGCCGGAAGCCGATTCGGACCAACCTGGCGCGGCGGCGCCACCGGCCGCACCGACCCATACGCTGCAGGCCTGATGACCTAGCGCCGCATCCGGCGCATCACGGCCCGCCTGGACAGGATCGCGAACACGATGCCGTACAGGAACCCGGCGATGTGGCTCCACCAGACCACGGCACCGAAATCGGGTCCTGCATAGGTGAACACCAGCTGCAACAGCATCCACAATGCAATGAGCAATGCCGCCGGCACGCGCACGAATTCCATGTACAGGCCCAGTGGCAGCACCACCCCCAACCGTGCTCGCGGAAACAGGACAAGATAGGCGCCCACCACCGCCGATACTGCGCCGCTGCACCCGATGATGGGAGCGTGCACGTTGGCCAGCGACAAGGCGCCGACAAGATTGGCCACGATTCCGCCGGTCAGGAACAGGGTCAGGAATCGTGGCGAACCGAGAACACGCTCACCACCCAGACCGAATATCACCAGGAACAGCATGTTTCCAAGCAGATGCAGCCAGGACACATGCATGAACAGCGCGGTCAGCAGGCGCAGTACGTCCGGATCCAGCGCCCGGTGCCAGCCGCTTCCCGATGCATGGAACAGCAATGATGGGACCGTGCCCCAGCGCAGTAGCCAGGCGCTTTCCTTGGCGGGACTGCTCAGCGTCATGAACGTGAACGTGGCTACGCACAGTGCCACCAGTAGCACGGTGGCCCATGGCTTGCCGATCCGTTGCGAGGATGGAACGCTAACGAACATGCAGAGTCGGTTCCGGTTCGGTCATGGCACGTCGCGAGCCAGATGCGGCCCTCGATCGTCCAGAGAACTCAAGGCAAACAGGGTTTCGGGACCGATGACGCCGTCGACGGGAATGCCGTAGGCCCGCTGCAACTTGAAGACTCGCGCCTGCATGGGTGCATCGTAGATCAAGGGCCGGAAACTCGCACTGGTGTCGCCGTCCAGTTGCCGCAGTTGCCTGCGCACCCAGCCCACGCCCTGGCCGGCATCACCGCGCTTGAGTCCGGACGGCATCCACGCAGGGACACGGAAAGGCGCCATGAACCGCCCGTTCCAGACGGTCTTCAGCACCCTGCGCGGATATTCCCTGGCTTCACCATGCACGAACAATCGCACCCGGGTCTCGCCCACGCCCAGCAAAAGAACCTGTCGGGTCCCCTGCCGGCTCCGCAATTCAAGAATCAGCGGCCGGTCGAACCGCTTGAGCTGATCCAGCATCCCGACACCAGCCACACAATCGAAGCCCGGGAAAATCACTGCATTGCACTGCATCGCCCCGGTCACCGATATATCCGCCGAAGTCACCTGCCACCGAGCCAGTAATTCGCTCCAGGCCTCCGTGCGCGCCGTGTTCGAGTCCGGCAAGGCTTCCAGCAGTGCTTTGGCCTGGCTTCCGACAGCAGGCTTCCTCACCACGAGCTGCCTGCCTCCATGTTCCTGGACCGGACTGTGGTACCCCCACCACGCCAGTGCCGAGCCCGCCAGAAGCAGCGCCATGATCGACAACAACCACTTCCAGCGATGCTTGCCGAACCAGTTGCGCACCTGGCCCTGCAACACATCATTTGCCGCCTCTTGCACCAGACGTTCTCCGATCTGACGCTCTCCGGCTTGTGCCCCCAACTGCAATGCACGATCACCAATCATGTTGATCATGCGTGGCACTCCGCCGGCATGCCGATACAGACTCTTGAGCCCCAGCCGCGTGAACGGTTGCATGGCCGTACCCGCCGTTGCCATCCTGTGGCGCACATAGGCCTCGATGTCGGCGCTGTCCAGACGGGACAGTTCCTCGCGAACACCGATTCTTTGCGCCAGTGCCTTCAGGTTCCCCGACTGCAACCGGGTTTCCAGTTTGGGTGCAGCAAGCATAAGCACATGGATGAGCTTGTGCGCCGGAGTCTGAAGGTTGGTCAGTTGGCGCAGTTGCTCCAGCGCCTCGTCGGACAACTCCTGCGCCTCGTCGATGACCAGCAGCACACGCTGACCCTGGGCATAGGTATCCATGAGGAACGCACCGAGTGCGTCGATCATCAGCTGGCCTCGCGCCAACTGGCCCGGCTCAAGCGGCACCCGCAAGGCATGGCACACCGTTTCCAGCAGCTCGTTCGCGCTCACCCCGGTGTAGCGGATTCGGGCAATGCGGATATCCGCTTCGGCCAGACGGGCCAGAAGCAAGCGTGCCACGAGCGTCTTTCCACTTCCGAATTCGCCTGTCAGAAGCATGATGCCGCCGCTGCCACGTCGGATTTCCTGCTCGAGTCGATCGAGCAGGGCCTCCAGACGCGGGGACATCCAGGCATAG
Source organism: uncultured Gammaproteobacteria bacterium (assembly GCA_963817755.1). Classification (GTDB taxonomy): domain Bacteria; phylum Pseudomonadota; class Gammaproteobacteria; order Xanthomonadales; family Rhodanobacteraceae; genus Oleiagrimonas. Next base: position 7,548 of record CAWFPB010000002.1, on the reverse strand, counting down.
CGCTCGTCCGGCGCCGTAGCGAAGGGTGGTTCCTGCAGGCCGTAGTGGTCCAGGTACATGGGTCTACTGTATCGAAAGTGCGTTGGGATAGATCCCCCGGCGAGGCCGGGGTTCCCGTCCGCGGGCAGGATAACGGGCGTTCCGTGGTTCCATCACGCCACAAAAAAAGCCCCCGACGTGAGTCGGGGGCTTTTCCTGGAATAAGTCCCTGGCGGTGACCTACTCTCACATGGCCAAAGCCACACTACCATTGGCGCAGGTGCGTTTCACTGCCGAGTTCGGGATGGGATCGGGTGGGACCACACCGCTATGGCCGCCAGGGAAGGGGTGCGGGCAGCGCTTTTGGAGCGCCAGCCCGGCGAAGGGGCGAATCGAGTGACAAGCGTCAGGGGTGCATTTCTGGATGTATCGCTAAGACCACGCTTTTCGGGCAGTGCGGCCATGGATGGCCGCTTTTCCTGCAGATGGACCTGCATGAAATGCCCTAGCGAAGCGTCTTGGGGTTATATGGTCAAGCCGCACGGATCATTAGTACGCGTTAGCTCAATGCATTGCTGCACTTCCACACCGCGCCTATCAACCAGGTGGTCTACCTGGGTCCTTCAGGAGACTCGAAGTCTCGGGAGATCTCATCTTGGGGCGTGCTTCCCGCTTAGATGCTTTCAGCGGTTATCACTTCCGTTCGTAGCTACCGGGCAATGCCATGGGCATGACAACCCGAACACCAGCGGAACGTCCACTCCGGTCCTCTCGTACTAGGAGCAGCCCCCCTCAAATCTCCAACGCCCACAACAGATAGGGACCGAACTGTCTCACGACGTTCTGAACCCAGCTCGCGTACCACTTTAAATGGCGAACAGCCATACCCTTGGGACCGGCTACAGCCCCAGGATGTGATGAGCCGACATCGAGGTGCCAAACACCGCCGTCGATATGAACTCTTGGGCGGTATCAGCCTGTTATCCCCGGAGTACCTTTTATCCGTTGAGCGATGGCCCTTCCATACAGAACCACCGGATCACTAAGACCTACTTTCGTACCTGCTTGATCCGTCGATCTCGCAGTCAAGCACGCTTATGCCTTTGCACACAGTGCGCGATGTCCGACCGCGCTGAGCGTACCTTCGTGCTCCTCCGTTACTCTTTGGGAGGAGACCGCCCCAGTCAAACTACCCACCACACATGGTCCCCGACCCGGATTACGGGTCTGGGTTAGAACGTCAAGCACATCAGGCTGGTATTTCAAGGTTGGCTCCACCGAAACTGGCGTCTCGGCTTCAAAGCCTCCCAGCTATCCTACACAGATGAACTCAACGTTCAGTGTGAAGCTGTAGTAAAGGTTCACGGGGTCTTTCCGTCTTGTTGCGGGAACGCTGCATCTTCACAGCGATTTCAATTTCACTGAGTCTCGGGTGGAGACAGCGCCGCTGTCGTTACGCCATTCGTGCAGGTCGGAACTTACCCGACAAGGAATTTCGCTACCTTAGGACCGTTATAGTTACGGCCGCCGTTTACCGGGGCTTCGATCAAGAGCTTCGCCTTGCGGCTGACCCCATCAATTAACCTTCCGGCACCGGGCAGGCGTCACACCGTATACGTCCACTTTCGTGTTTGCACAGTGCTATGTTTTTGATAAACAGTCGCAGCGGCCAGGTTACTGCGGCCCTCCGATGCTCAGCTACGCATGTAGCCACACCAGGGGGCGTACCTTCTCCCGAAGTTACGGTACCATTTTGCCTAGTTCCTTCACCCGAGTTCTCTCAAGCGCCTTGGAATTCTCTTCCTGCCTACCTGTGTCGGTTTGCGGTACGGTCTCGCCGTAGCTGAAGCTTAGGGACTTTTCCTGGAAGCGTGGCATCAGTCACTTCGGCTCCTAAGAGCCTGGTCTCGGTGCTCGGCGTATGTGGATGAAGGATTTGCCTCCAAACACCGCCTACCGCCTTTCCCCGGGACAACCAACGCCCGGTAGACCTAGCCTTCTCCGTCCTCCCATCGCACTACGGCAAGGTGCGGGAATATTAACCCGCTTCCCATCGACTACGCTTTTCAGCCTCGCCTTAGGGGCCGACTCACCCTGCGCCGATGAACGTTGCGCGAGGAAACCTTGGGCTTTCGGCGTGGAGGCTTTTCACCCCCATTATCGTTACTCATGTCAGCATTCGCACTTGTGATACCTCCAGCAGACCTCTCGATCCACCTTCGCAGGCGTACACAACGCTCCTCTACCGCGCACACAAAGTGTGCACCCCGAGCTTCGGTGTAGTGCTTGAGCCCCGTTGAATCTTCCGCGCGGGCCGACTCGACCAGTGAGCTATTACGCTTTCTTTAAAGGGTGGCTGCTTCTAAGCCAACCTCCTGGCTGTCTGTGCCTTCCCACATCGTTTTCCACTTAGCACTAACTTGGGGACCTTAGCTGCGGGTCTGGGTTGTTTCCCTTTTCACGACGGACGTTAGCACCCGCCGTGTGTCTCCCATGCAGTCTGTCCTGGTATTCGGAGTTTGCCATGGTTTGGTAAGTCGCGATGACCCCCTAGCCATAACAGTGCTCT
>CAWFPB010000001.1:2500-657870 GCA_963817755.1 uncultured Gammaproteobacteria bacterium | reverse complement strand
CTTCGACCAGGGCCCGGCCCACGCCCACGCACCGGGCATGAGCCAGGAGCGCATGGTGCGCATCGAGCAGGACATCCTGTCGGTCAACAACGCGCATGCCGCGGACAATCGCCGCTGGTTCGACCATCACGGCGTGTTCGCGCTCAACCTGGTCTCCAGTCCCGGTGCCGGCAAGACCAGCCTGCTGGTGCGCACGATCGAGGCATTGCGCGAGGAGATGCCGGTGGCCGTGATCGAGGGCGACCAGCAGACCCACCGCGACGCCGACCGCATCCGCGCCACCGGAGCACGGGCGCTGCAGATCAATACTGGCAAGGGCTGCCATCTGGATGCGCACATGCTCGGCCACGCCCTGCAGCAACTGGTCCCGGACGACGGCAGCCTGCTGCTGGTCGAGAACGTCGGCAACCTGGTGTGCCCCTCCGGCTTCGACCTGGGCGAGGCGCACAAGGTGGTGGTGCTCTCGGTGACCGAGGGCGAGGACAAGCCGCTCAAGTACCCGGACATGTTCAACGCCGCCGACCTGATGGTGCTGAACAAGGTCGACCTGCTTCCCCACTTGCGGTTCGATGTCGAGCAGTGCATCGCCCATGCCCACCGGATCAATCCGGATCTCGGGATCCTCAAGGTGTCGGCCGAGACCGGCGAAGGGTTCGACGCCTGGCTTGACTGGTTGCGCCAGGGCGTCGAGCGCGCGCGGCAACGGCAACGGCACAACGTCGATGCCTTGCAGCAGCGCATCGAGGAACTCGAAGCGCAACTGGCCGCCCGCGGCTGAACCCGCATGAGCGTCGCAGCCCACCACGTGCCGGACACCACCCGACGCCACCTGCGCGTGCGCGGCGTGGTGCAGGGCGTGGGCTTTCGTCCCCACGTGTGGCGGCTGGCCCGTGACGAGGGGCTGGATGGCTGGGTCCGGAACGATGCCGAGGGCGTGGAGATCGTGCTGCAGGGCCAGGCAGCCGCGATCGACCGCTTCACCGGACGCCTGCGCGCGGAGGCCCCGCCACGCGCGCGTATCGATGCCCTGGAGATCCGTGACGAACACCCCGGATCCATGCAGGAGGGATTCGCGATCCTGCCCAGCCGGGACGGCGCCGCGCATACCATGATCGGCGCCGATACCAGCGTATGCGCGGCCTGCCTGGACGAGATGCTCGACCCGGCAAGCCGGCGCTGGCGCTACGCCTTCACCAACTGCACCCACTGCGGCCCGCGCTACACCATCACCCGTGCCGTGCCGTACGACCGCGCGCGAACCAGCATGGCCGGCTTTGCCCTGTGCCCGGCGTGTGCCCGCGAATACGGCGACCCCGCCGATCGCCGATTCCACGCCGAGCCCATCGCCTGTCCCGACTGCGGACCGCGCCTGCGCTGGCTGGATGCCGCGGGTCGCGACCCGCGTCCGGACGACCCGCTGGCCGCCGCCGTGGCGGCGCTGCGTGACGGCGCCATCGTCGCGATCAAGGGCCTGGGCGGCTTCCACCTGGCCTGCGATGCGCGCCATGCCGCGACCGTGCAACGCCTGCGCCGACGCAAGCAGCGCGAGGCCAAGCCCTTTGCCCTGATGCTGGCCAACCTGCGTTCGGTGGGGAAACTGGCGCATATCGACGAAGCATCGCGCGCGCTGCTGTGCTCCCCCGCGCATCCCATCGTGCTGCTCCCGCGCAAGACGGACAGCGGCCACGCCCTGCCCGGCGTGGCCGACGGCATGCAGCACCTGGGGGTGATGCTGCCCTACACCCCGCTGCATGTCCTGCTGTTCCACGAATACGCCGGTCGTCCAGCCGGCACGGACTGGATCGAGCGGTTCGATTCGCCGGCCCTGGTGATGACCAGCGCCAACCCCGGCGGTGAACCCATCGTGGCCGGCAACGACGAGGCCGTGGCGCGCCTCGGCGGCATCGCCGACGCGCTGCTGGTGCACGACCGCGACATCGTCGTGCGTTGCGACGACAGCGTGGTGCAATGTCACCATGGCCGGACCCGCTTCGTGCGGCGCGCGCGCGGCCACGCTCCCGATGCCATCACCCTGGGCGATTCCGGACCGCCGGTGCTGGCGCTGGGGGCCTACATGAAGAACACGGTCTGCGCGACCCGCGACCACGAGGCCTTCGTCTCGCAGCACATCGGCACGCTGGACAATGCGGCCACCGTCGAGTCCCTCGGGCAGACCACCGACCACCTGCTCCGGCTGCTGCAGGTGGATCCGGTCCTGATCGCCCACGACCTGCATCCGGATTTCGCCAGCACGCGACTGGCCCACACGCTGGCCGAACGCCTGCAGGTGCCGACGCTGGCCGTCCAGCACCACCATGCCCACATCGCCGCGGTGGCCGCCGAGCATCGGCATGCCGGCCCGTTGCTGGGGCTGGCGCTGGATGGCATCGGCCTGGGCGAGGACGGCGGCGCCTGGGGCGGCGAACTGCTGCATGTGGACGGCACACGCTTCAGCCGCCTGGGACACCTGCGCCATCTGGCCCTGCCCGGCGGCGACCGCGCCGCGCGCGAGCCCTGGCGCATGGCGGCTGCCGCCCTCGTCGCCATGGGACGGGGCGATGCCATCACCGGGCGTTTCCCGGCACAACCGGCGGCACCGATGCTGCAACGCTGGCTGCTCGGCGACGCCACGGTCCCCGGCACCAGCAGCCTCGGCCGCTGGTTCGACGCCGCCGCCGCCCTGCTCGGCCTGTGCGAGGTGATGGATTTCGAGGCACAGGCCGCGATGCGCCTGGAGGCCGCGGCAGCGGCACACGGACCGGCCGATGCCTGGCCGGACGGCTATGCCATCGACAACGGCACGCTGGACCTCCTGCCCGCGCTGCGTCGACTGGACGATGCGCACGATACCGGGGAAGCCGCCGCGCGCTTCCACGCCACCCTGGCACAGGCACTGGCCGACTGGACGATGCGCGCGGCACGGGCCGAGTGCATCGATCACGTGGCCGTCGCCGGCGGCTGCCTGCTCAACACCCTGCTGTCCGATGCGCTGCGCACGCGATTGCGTGCCGGCGGCCTTATGGTGCTCGAACCCCGGGCGCTGCCGCCGGGCGACGGCGCCGTCAGCCTCGGGCAGGCATGGATCGCCCGCCTGCCATCCGCAACCCGAAACTGAGGAAATGCATCATGTGTCTGGCCCTGCCTGCCCGCGTCGTCGAAATCCATGGTGAGCAACACGCCGTCGTCGAACTGGGCGGCGTGCGCAAGACCATCTCGCTGGCGCTGGTCGACGGCGTCGCGGTCGACGACTACGTCATCGTCCACGTCGGCTACGCCCTGACCCGGCTCGACCCGGCCCAGGCCGAGGCCACCCTGGCACTGATGGAAAACAGTGACGCCACGGAGGACCGCGCATGAAATACATCGACGAATACCGCGACGGCGACCTTGCCCGGAAGGTGGCCCACGCCATCGCCGCCGCCACGGACACCGGACGCGAATACCGATTCATGGAATTCTGCGGCGGCCACACCCACGCCATTGCCCGCTACGGCGTGCCCGACCTGCTGCCGGACAACGTGCGCATGATCCACGGACCCGGCTGCCCGGTTTGCGTGCTGCCCATCGGTCGCATCGACATGGCCATCGAACTGGCACTCGAGCACCGCGCCATCGTGTGCACCTACGCGGACACCATGCGCGTGCCGGCCTCCGGCGACCTGAGCCTCATGCGCGCTCGGGCCAACGGCGGCGACATCCGCATGGTCTACGCGGTCGACGACGCACTGCGCATCGCGCGCGAGCATCCGGACCGTGAAGTGGTGTTCTTCGCCATCGGCTTCGAGACCACCACGCCCCCCACCGCGGCAGCGGTACTGCAGGCCGAGGCCGAGGGATTGAACAATTTCTCGGTGTTGTGCTGCCACGTGCTGACGCCAGCGGCCATCACCGCGATCCTCGACGCCAGTCCGGAACAAGCACCCGGAGGCGTGGCGCTGGATGGTTTCGTCGGTCCCGCGCACGTATCCATCGTGATCGGCAGCGATCCGTACGCCGAATTCGCTCGCGCCAAGCGCAAGCCGGTGGTGATCGCCGGTTTCGAACCGCTGGACGTGATGCAGGCCATCCTGATGCTGGTGCGCCAGGTCAACGAAGGGCGTGCCGAGGTCGAAAACGAGTTCACCCGTGCCGTCACCCCAGCCGGCAACCGCAAGGCGCAGGCCATGATGGAACGGGTGTTCGAGGTGCGCGAGCGCTTCGAATGGCGCGGCCTGGGCGAGATCCCGCTGTCCGCGCTGCGCCTGCGGGAATGTTTCGCGACATTCGACGCTGAACGCCGCTTCGAGCTGGGCTATCGCAAGGTCGCCGACAACCGCGCCTGCGAATGCGGCGCCATCCTGCGCGGCCTGAAGAAGCCCACCGACTGCAAGATCTTCGGCACGGTATGCACGCCGGAATCGCCGATGGGTTCGTGCATGGTGTCCTCCGAGGGGGCCTGCGCGGCGCACTACACCTACGGACGCCACAAGGACGCGCAGCGAGGCGCCGCATGAGCGGACAGGTCAAGCCCGGATACACCCGCGCACTGAACATCAAGCGCGGCCATGTCGACCTCAGCCACGGCGGCGGTGGGCGCGCCATGCTGCAACTGGTGCGCGAGCTGTTCGCGCGCCACCTGGACAACGACGTCCTGGCCCGGGGCGACGACGGCGCCGTCCTGCCCGCCCCCGGGGGCCGCCTGGTGCTGACCACCGACAGCCACGTGGTGTCGCCGCTGTTCTTCCCCGGCGGCGACATCGGCTGCCTGGCCGTGCACGGCACCGTCAACGACCTCGCCATGATGGGCGCGCGACCGCTGTGGCTGACTGCGGGCTTCGTGCTCGAGGAAGGGTTCCCGCTGGCCGACCTCGACCGCATCGCCGCCTCGATGGCGCATGCGTGCCGCGAGGCCGGCGTGCTGCTGGTCGCCGGCGACACCAAGGTGGTCGAACGCGGCAAGGGCGACGGCGTGTTCATCACCACCACCGGCGCCGGCGTGCTCGAATCGGCGTGCACGCTCTCCGGCAACCAGGCCCGGCCGGACGATGCGATCCTGCTGTCGGGCACCGTGGGCGACCATGGCATGGCCATCATGAGCCAGCGCGAGAACCTGGGCTTCGACACGCCCATCCAGTCCGACACGGCCGCCCTGCACGACCTGGCCGGCCGGCTGGTGGCGCGCGGTGGCGACTCCCTGCGCTTCATGCGCGATCCCACGCGTGGCGGCCTGGCCGCCACGCTCAACGAGATCGCCCACCAGTCCGGCGTCGGCGTGGTCCTCGACGAGGCCGCCATCCCGGTGCGCCCGGAAGTGCGCGCGGCCTGCGAGCTGCTGGGCATCGACCCGCTCAACGTGGCCAACGAGGGCAAGCTGGTGCTGGCCTGCGCCGCCGGCGTGGCCGTGGACCTGCTGGCGGTGATGCACGACCATCCGCTGGGTCGTGAAGCGGCGCGGATCGGCCACGTCACCGAGGACCCGAATCACTTCGTGCAGATGCGCACGCCGCTGGGCGGATTCCGCATGATCGACTGGCTGAGCGGCGAACAGCTGCCGCGAATCTGTTGAGGCACGCGCATGGATACCGCAGTCCCGGCCACCCGCCACGCCACGCGACGCTCCCCGGGCACCCGCCGCGTCGGGCCGATGCTGGCCTTCGTGGCCACGCTCAACGCCAGCGCCTGGCTGGCGCTGTTCGGCGTGGCCGGTCGCGACGTGACCCTGCTGGGCATCGGCGCCATGGCCTACTTCTTCGGATTGCGCCATGCCTTCGATGCCGACCACATCGCGGCCATCGACAATGTCACGCGCAAACTGCGTCAGGACGGCCAGCGCCCGGTGGCGACCGGGCTGTTCTTCTCGCTGGGCCACTCGACCGTGGTGATCGTACTCTCGCTGCTGCTGGCGCTGGCCGCCCGCGAGACCCAGTCGCACATGGACGCGCTGCGCGACCTCGGCGGGCTGTTCGGAACGGTCGTCTCGGCCCTGTTCCTGACCCTGCTCGGATTGCTCAACCTGCGCATCCTGATCCAGCTTCTGCGTGCGCTCAGGCGCTCCCGCAACGGCGACATGGCGGCGGCGGACCACGCGTTGTCGCTGGCCCCGGGCGGGCTGATGTCGCGCCTGTTTGGCCGCATCCATCGCAATATCCGCGCCAGCTGGCAGATGTATCCGCTGGGCCTCCTGTTCGGCCTGGGCTTCGATACCGCCACCGAGATCGCCATCCTCGGCCTGTCCGCGGGCCTGGCCCAGCACGGCAGCATGGACCTGATCGGGGTGATGGCCTTCCCGCTGCTGTTCACGGCCGGCATGAGCCTGATGGACACGCTCGACGGCCTGGTCATGCTGCGCATCTACGACTGGGCCATGGCCGATGCGCTGCGCAAGCTGTTCTTCAATACCACCATCACCGGCTTCGGCGTGCTGGTGGCGCTGCTGGTCGGCGGCATCGAGTGGCTGCAGCTGCTGGCTGGCCTGATGGGCTGGCAGTCCGGCGTCTGGGTCCTGCTGGAACACCTGGATTTCGGCACGCTCGGCCTGCTGGTCACCGGCCTGATGCTGCTGTCCTGGCTGGCCGCGGCCCTGTACTACCGCCATGCGCTGCGCCCGCTGGAGCAACGCTCGAGCGGATAACCGCCTCACGCGACGATGCGCGCATGCCGAGGTCCGGCCGGGTTCCGGACCCGCGGGCTGATGCTAGGAACGGGCCGAACGCCAGTCCCTGATCTGGTCGATCGTGGCCGTCACGCCGCCGCAGACCACCACCAGCACCCGCTCGAACGAAGCCAGGGCCGGCGCGTTGGCATAGGCCAGCGCGAGACTGGCGCCGCAGGCCGGTTCGACCAGCAGGCGGTGGTCGTCCAGGAAGCGTTCGCAGGCCTGGAGCGCGTCGGCATCGGACACCAGCACGCTGTCGATGGCGTGTTCGCGCGACCACTGCATGGCCCGGTCGCACACGCGCTTGGCGCCCAGCGAAGTGGCGACGCTGTCGATGGCAGCCAGTTCCACCGGGTGTCCCGCCGTCACCGCGGCGTGGAACGAGGCCGCGCCTTCGGTTTCCACGGCCACCACCGGCACGTCGGCCCAGTCGTTGCGATGCAGTCCCTCGAGCACGCCGCACAGCAGGCCGCCGCCGCCCACCGACAGCACCACGGCATCGGGCCGGGCGCCCTCGCGCGCCACCTCGTCGATCATGGTCGCGTGGCCTTCCCACAGCAGCGGGTCGTCGAACGGGTGCAGGAACGCGTCGGTGTCGCCCAGCAGCGACTGCGCATGCGCGTTGGCCTCCTGCCAGGAGGCGCCGTGCACGATCACCTCGGCTTCTTCCTGGCGCAGCAGGTCGATGGCGCGCTGCGTGGTGGTCTGCGGCACCACCACGACCACCGGCACGCCCAGCTCGCGTCCGGCGTACGCCACGGCCAGCCCCGCGTTGCCGCCGGAGGAGGACACGAAGCGGCGCGCCCCACGCGCCCGGTAGGTTTCGCAGGCATGGCCGATGCCGCGCATCTTGAACGAGCCCGGCGGCTGCAGCGACTCGAGCTTGAGATCGATCCGGCGCCCGCCGGCCAGGCTCAACGGACGCGAGGTGATGAGGGGCGTTTGGATGTGCAGGGTCATGGTCGCGACGTCGTGCGGATTGCGGAGGGGTGCGTGAAGGTTCCCGCATGCGGCTTCGAATTGGCAAGCCATCGGTTCTATGATGGGGGCTTGATCGCGCGGGAGAGGACCCCCGCGCAGGACGGTTCCGGTCCGCGGCGCGCACGGCGCCGGATGGCCCCCGCCGCCTGACGCCGGAGGCATGCGCCGTCCCCGCGTCCGGCTCCCGCTGCATGGATGCCTCTTCACTGCCCTGGAGGAATCCATGTTCCATCGATGCCGATCGCTTCTCCTGCCCACCTTCCTGCTGGCGCTGGCGCCATGTCTCGCTTCGGCCGCCTCCGCTCCGGCGAAACTGAAGGATTTCCGCCAGCTGGTACGCATCGGATCGCCGCGATTTTCACCCGGCGGCCATCGGATCGCCTTCCTGACGCATCGCCCCGATTTCATCCACGACCGCTACGACGCGACCCTGCGCATCATCGACACCCGTGACGGCAAGGCACGGGTGCTGGCACCGAGCCTGCACGACATCGCCATGCCGCGCTGGTCGCCCGACGGCCGCACCCTGGCATTCATCGCCCATGCCGGCTCGCAAAAGCCGCAGATCTACACCGTGGCCGCCCGCGGAGGCACCCCGGACCAGCGCAGCCACGCGCCGCGCGGCGTGGAGCAGTTCGCCTGGAGCCCGGACGGCGAGCGCATGGCCTTCGTGACCCCGGACCCGTCGCCGATCGGTGCCGATGCCCGGCGCACGCATCACGACCTGTTCGACATCCACAACGTCAACTACCTGTCGACCACCCCGGCGGTGCCCTCGCACCTCTGGCTGCTGCGCCTGCGCAGCGGCAAGACCAAGCAGCTGACCCACGGCAGCAATAGCGTGCTCGAGACCGCCCCGCCCTTCGGCGGTGGCGTGTCAGCGCCGTCGTGGTCGGCCGACGGGCGCTGGATCGTCTACACCCGGCAGGCCGATGCCTACGACAGCGACAGCGACCGCACCCGCATCGTGGCGGTGGACGTGGCCAACGGGCGCGAACATCCGCTGACCGGAAAGCACCGCTACGAGTACGTCCCGCGCTTTGCGCCCCGCGGGCACACGGTCGCCTGGCTGTACCCGCACGGCCCCGGCCCGATCAGCGCCATGGAGCTGCAGGTCGGCTCGGCCCTGGGCCATGGCGGGCGCGACATCAGCGCCGACCTGGACCGCAACCTGTTCGGCAATTTCGCCTGGCTGCCCGATGGCCGCGGCCTGGTCGGCATTGCCGACCATGGCGTGCACAGCACGCTGTACGTGCAGCCGCTGCACGGCAAGGGCCACGCGCTCGACCTGGGCGCGCTCAACGCCCTGTCCGTGTCGGTGGCGCCAGGCGGCGCCATGGCGGTGGTCGCCGACGGTGCCACCCGCGCGCCGGAGCTGTACCTGCTCACGTCGCCGCACGCCAAGCCCGTGCAGCTGACCCACCTCAACGACCGTTTCGCAAAGCACGCCTGGCCGCGCAGTGTGGAGGTCACCTGGAAGGCGCCCGACGGCCAGGTCAACGACGGCATCCTGACCTACCCCGTCGGGTACCGGAAGGGCAAGCACTACCCCCTGGTGGTCTACAGCCACGGCGGCCCGGAAGCGGCCTCGATCGAGGGCTTCGACACCGGCGAGATCGGTCCGCTGCGCGAGCGCTTCGCCGCCGACGGTTACCTGGTGTTCGAGCCCAACTACCGCGGCAGCGACAACCTGGGCAGCGCGCACGAGCACGCCATCTACCGCGACCCGGGCCACGGTCCCGACAGCGACGTGATGGCGGGCGTGAAGCGGCTGGAGAACAAGGGACTGGTGGACCGCAAGCGCATCGCCGCGGTGGGTCATTCCTACGGCGGCTACATGACCGCCTGGCTGATCTCGCACCAGCACTTCTGGAACTGCGCGGTGGTCGCCGACGGCGCCGTCGACTGGACCGAGGAATACGAGCTGGCCGGCGCCGGCAACCTGGCATGGACCCGCGACTCGCTGGGCGGCAGCCCGTGGGACAAGACCAGCGCGAAGCTGTACCGCACCGGCTCGCCGATCACCTACGCCGGGCAGATCACCACGCCGACGCTGATCCTGTCGGGCACCGCCGACATCACCGTGCCGATCACCGAATCGTTCGCGCTCTACCACGCGCTGGAAAGCCGCCACGTCCCGGTGAAGTTCATCGGCCTGCCCGGCGGTCGCCATTCGCCGCACGATCCAGTGCACCGCGAGATGTACTACCGCGCCATCGAGCGGTGGGTGGTCCAGCACCTCGGGACGTGAGGCGGACACGGCCGTCCCGTTCCATCCGCGTGCTGCCGGGCCGAGCAAAGGACCCGGCAGCACCGCAGGCTCCGGCATCCCCGGGATGGCAACGGGTCTAGAATGGAATGGCGGGTGTATGTTCCGCCTTCCATGTGCACCTGGAGCCATCTCATGAACAAGCTTTCCGTGCATGCCCTGGGCGTCGGCATCGGCGCCATGTGGGGCGTTTCCGTACTCTTGTGCGGCATCACCGCCATGTTCGGCTGGGGTGCCGGCTTGGTCGAGGCGCTGTCCTCGCTGTACATCGGCTACGCCCCCAGTGTGATCGGCGCCATCATCGGCGGGATCTGGGCCTTCGTGGACGGCTACATCGGCGGCGCGATCATCGCCTGGATCTACAACCGGATGGCGAAATAGCCCTTCACATCGCGCGCAGCCCCCGGCGCTACAACCAGCCCCGCAGCCGCGCCGCCAGCCACGGCGCGAAGACCGTGACCACGAGCACCACGGGCCACAGGTTGCCGTCCGTGAACGTGTAGGCCTGCAACAGCTCGGGCAGGGACTTCCCGCGCAGCAGGCCGAAGCCGAACTCGAAGATCAGGGTCAGCACCAACCAGCCCAGGCCCACGCCCAGCAGCAATCGGCCTTCGCGCACGCCAACCAGGGCAGGCACAGCCAGGTCGCGCCCAGGATCAGCGCGGACAGCAGCAGACCGCTGAGCACCTGCCCCGGCACGGCGCCGAGCGCGGGCACCAGCACGCGTTCGCGCAGCAGGCCGTTGAGCACCGCGAGCACCAGGATGCCCGCCCACAAAGCCACGGCCTTGGCCGCAAGATCGAGTGACATCTTCGTACCTCCTCGGCTTGACTGCATCCGGCACGGACTCATCGCATGGGCAGCCCGACGAGGTCACGAGTCTATCCCAGCAGGCGCTGCGCGATATCTCGATACAGCGTCGGCAGGCGCTCCAGGTCGTCGATGGCCACGCACTCGTCGACCTTGTGAATGGTGGCGTTGACCGGGCCCAGCTCGACCACCTCCACGCCCAGCGGCGCGATGAAGCGTCCGTCCGAGGTGCCGCCACCGGTGCTCTGTTCCGGATCGATGCCGGCCTGCTCGCGGCACACGGCGACCACGGCCTCGCGCAGCTTGCCGTCGGGCGGCGACAGGAACGGCCGGCCCGAATCGTGCCAGTGGATGTCCCGCTCCAGTCCGTGGCGGTCGAGGATCGCCTCGGCACGCGCGCGCAGGCCCTCGGCGGTGCTGGCGGTGCCGTAGCGGAAGTTGAACACCACCTCGACGCGGCCCGGGATGACGTTGTTGGCGCCGGTCCCGGCATGGATGTTGGACACCTGCAGCGAAGTCGGCGGGAAGTCGTCGTTGCCGTCGTCCCAGTGTTCGGCAACCAGTTCGGCCAGCGCCGGGGCGAGCTTGTGGATCGGGTTGTCGGCCTGGTGCGGATAGGCGACATGGCCCTGCACGCCGCGCACGGTCATGCGGGCCGACAGCGAGCCGCGCCGACCGACGCGGATCAGGTCGCCCAGGGAATCCTTCGCCGACGGCTCGCCGACCACGCACCAGTCGATGCGCTCGCCGCGTGCCTTGAACACGTCGGCCACCTTGCGCACGCCGTCGATGGCGTCGCCCTCCTCGTCGCTGGTCAGCAGCAGCGCCACGCGCCCCCGATGCCCGGGATGCGTGGCGACGAAGGCCTCCAGCGCCACCACCATGGCGGCCACGCTGCCCTTCATGTCGGCCGCGCCGCGCCCGTGCAGCACGCCGTCGCGGACGGTGGGCTCGAACGGCGGCGTGGCCCAGGCGTCCTCCGGGCCGCTGGGCACCACGTCGGTGTGGCCCAGGAACACCAGCGTCGGTGCGTCGCCGTCTCCGTGCGTGGCCCACAGGTTGTCCACCTCGCCGTAACGAAGGCGTTCGATGCCGAACCCGGCACGCGCCAGCCGCTCGGCGACGAGATCCTGGCAACCGGCATCGTCCGGCGTCACCGAACGGCGGCAGATCAGTTCGCGAGTGAGATCAAGCACGTCGGACATCAACGACTATCCATGAACCAGGGTCGCCACGAGCATAGCGTAGGCCGGGCACCGTCCGCCGTCCGCGGGATCCGCCGGAACGGACGAAACCCGCAGCGTCAGCCCAGCACCGCCCCCAGGGCATTGCCCAGCAGCCAGGTGACCCCCGCGGCCGCGGCAGTGATGGCGAACTGGCGTGCGATGGAGAAGCCGACCGGGCGGCCGGTGAACAGCGAGGTGGCTGAGGCGATCAGGGCCAGGCCCGCGGAGGTGGACACCACGCTGCCGATCAGGGCCGCCTGGCCGTGCAGGAACAGGTAGGGCGCCACCGGGAAGGCCGCGCCCAGCGCGAACAGCACGAACGAGGACAGCGCCGCGCCCCAGGCCGAGCCGCCCAGCTCCTCCGGGTCCACGCCCATGTCCTCGCGCACCAGAAGGTCCAGCGCCGAGCGCGGGCTCTCGATCAGCTGCGCGGCCATGGTTTCGGCCGCCGCCTCGCCCAGTCCCTTGTCGCGGTAGATCGCGGCGATGCGCTGGCGCGAATCCTCCGGCGCCACCGCCAGACGCTCGGCGCGCGCGGTGATCTGCGCCTGGTAGAACTCGCGCGAGCTGTTGACCGACAGCCATTCGCCCAGCGCCATCGAGCAAGCGCCGGCGACCAGACCGGCCAGACCGGCCAGCGCCACCGAATGGTCGGTCACGGCCGCACCGGCCATGCCCATGACCAGGCTGACGTTGGACACCAGGCCGTCGTTGGCACCCAGCACCGCGGCACGCAGGGTGTTGCCGCCCTGCCCGTGCAGGCCGCTGCGCGGCAGCGTGTGCCGGGCATCCTGCTTGAAATGATTGCGGTAGTCCTGGCGGTCGACCGGCGTGGCATGGTGGTCGGCGTGGGTGATGCGCGCCACCGAGGGCATCACGAAGTCGGCGCCGAAGCGCGCCGCCAGCCACAGCAAAACGCGCACGCGCAGCCCGGTGCGGTGCACCGGCGGGGTGATATCCAGCTCG
This sequence comes from uncultured Gammaproteobacteria bacterium, assembly GCA_963817755.1. Classification (GTDB taxonomy): domain Bacteria; phylum Pseudomonadota; class Gammaproteobacteria; order Xanthomonadales; family Rhodanobacteraceae; genus Oleiagrimonas. The sequence continues at coordinate 644,984 of CAWFPB010000001.1, read as the reverse complement.
CGCAGCTGGTCGATCCAGAACATCGCGTTGGCGCGCTCGGCCTCGGCGATGCGGCGGTAGGCGCGCGCGGCGCGGGCGTCGTCGCTGAGCGCGGCCAGGCCGGCGTACAGGGTGGCGTTGTCGCGCTCGATGCGCAGGTTGGTCAGGTAGTGGCGGGCCACGGCGTGCTTCATGTCAGCGTCCGAACAGGGTCTTGAACAGGTTGTCCTTGAAGCCGACGCTGACGCGGCCGTCCTCGAGCACCACCACCGGACGGCGTACCAGCGCGGGATGCTCCTTGATCAGCAGCGTCCATTCCGGGTCGCTGCCCGGGTTCTTGCGCTGCGGCAGCAGGTTGCGCCAGGTGGTGGAGGACTTGTTGACCAGCTTCTCCCAGCCACCCAGCTGGCCGGCCCAGTCCTTGAGCGTGGCGGCCGGCACGGGATGTTCGCGGTAGTCGACGAAGTCGTAAGCGACCTCGAAGCGGTCCAGCCACTTGCGCGCCTTGCGGCAGGTGTCGCAGGTCTTCAGGCCGTACACGGTGACGCTCATTGCGCGGCCCTCAGCAGTTCGTTGATGCCGGTCTTGGAGCGGGTCTTCTCGTCCACCTGCTTGACGATGATCGCGGCGTACAGGCTGTGCGAACCGTCTGCCGCGGGCAGGCTGCCGGCCACCACCACGCTGCCGGACGGCACGCGCCCGTAGCTGATCTCGCCGGTCGCGCGGTTGTAGATGCGCGTGGACTGGCCCAGGAACACGCCCATGCCGATCACGCTGCCGGCCTCCACCACCACGCCCTCGACCACTTCCGAACGCGCGCCGATGAAGCAGTTGTCTTCGATGATGGTCGGGCCGGCCTGCAGCGGTTCCAGCACGCCGCCGATGCCGACGCCACCGGACAGGTGCACGTGCGCGCCGATCTGCGCGCACGAACCGACCGTGGCCCAGGTGTCGACCATGGTGCCCGTGCCGACGTGGGCGCCGATGTTGACGTAGCTGGGCATCAGCACCGCGTCGCGGGCGATGTGCGCGCCGCGCCGCACCAGCGCGCCGGGCACCACGCGCGCGCCCAGTTGCTCCAGCTCGGCATCGTTGCCGTGGGCGAAGCGCAGCGGCACCTTGTCGAAGGCCTGCGCGGGACCGCCGTCGACCACGTGGTTGCCGTGAATGCGGAAGTACAGCAGCACGGCCTTCTTCAGCCAGGGATGCACGGTCCAGCGGCCCTCGCCCTCGGGGGTGGCGACGCGCGCCCGCCCGGACTCGAGCAGGTCCAGTGCCTGCTCCACGGCCGGCCGGATCTCGCGCTCCATCTCGTCGGGATTCAGGTCGTTGCGACGCTCGAAGGCATCGTCGATGAGGGCTTCGATGGAGCTCATGCGTGGGGTATCCGGTGTTCGAGGGACAAGAGTCAAAGAGTATATCGATGCACGCCGCCTGTGGTCGCGGCCGGAATGGAAAACGGCCGCCGCGTTGCCGCGACGGCCGCTTCGTCACCACCGGCAGCGCCCCTTACAGGCGCATGAAGGTGTACCCCCGGTTGCCGTAGATGACCGGATCGGTCAGGCCGGACAGGGTGATGGTCACGCTGGGATCGATGTCGCTGTCCTTCAGCCCCATGCCGGCCATCATCTGGCTGCAGACCATCAGCTTCACGCCGGCCTTCTTCAACGCGTGGATGATCGGCAGGTTGGGGTTGCCGGTGAGGCCCTTGGCCCGCTTGGGCTCGTGCGACTGGATCATGCGCACATAGGCCTTGTCGGTCAGCGCAGCCACGCTGGCGCGCTCGTCCAGGAGGGCCACGATGTGCACGTTGCGCGCGGGCACCTTGGCGAACCCCATCAGGTTCACCAGCCGTGCCAGGCGCTGCAGCGAGCCATCCATCCGGGACGGGTCCTTGCTGTAGCCGACCACGTCGACGAAGACCTTGTACACGGCGTGCGGGTCGGGCTGCATGTCCACGTCGCTGCGCGGATGCACGCCGCCGAACTTCGCGATCACCGGATGGATCCAGGTGGTTTGCGCCTTTGCCTTGTGCGGCGCGGCCTTGTGCACGCCCGCCCGGGCGGTGGCGCAGGTCGCGGCCAGCGCCAGCGTTGCCGCCAGCACGGTGCCAGTAAGCCGTGTATTCATCGGTGGTGTTCCCTTCTCGACGCGTTGCATGCGGTTCGCGAATCCTACGCCGTCCCCGGTGCAGCCACAAAGACAGCGACGACCGTGTGCGCCGGCCCGCACGGGTTCACGAGGCGCGGGAGCGCGATTCGGCGCGGCCGCGCTGCGGCCCGACGCGCGCCAGCAGCGCCTCGCGCAGCTGCTCGCGCAGCGGTTGCTCCAGGCGATCGTTCTCGCGGTCGGTCAGCTGGAAGAAGTCCTCCACGCGCTCGCCGAAGGTGGCGATGCGCGCATCGTGCACCCGCACGCCGGTTTCCAGGAAGGTCTTGGCGACCTCGGCCAGCAGGCCGGGCCGGTCGCTGCAGACCAGCGCCAGCTGGGTGCGCCCGGCAGCGGCATCGTCGGTGAATTCGATGCGCGGCGCCATCTGGAAATGGCGCTGTCGCCGCGACAGGCCGCGCTTGGCCGGTTGCGCGCGGGCCGGACGCGCCAGGGCCCGCATGAGACGGGTGCGCAGGTCCTCGGCGCGTTCGAGGCTGGCCGGTTCCTGGGTTTCGGACTCCAGCAGCAGGAAGGTGTCCAGCGCCATGCCGGTGTTGGATCCGAGCACGCGCGCCTGCACCACCGAGAAGCGCATGCGGTCGAGCATCGCGGTGACGGTGGCGAACAGCCCGTCGCGGTCGCGGTCGTAGACGAACACCTCGGTGCAGCCGCGCACCGAGAACGGGTGCACCTCCACCAGCGGCAGTTGCCCGCCGGCATTGAGGATGGCCGCAGTCTGCCAGGCCACCTGCTCGGGCCGGTGGCGCAGGAAGCTCAGGTCGGGGAAGTCGGCCCACACGTGCGCCACCTGCCCGGCCTCGAACCCCTCGTCCAGCAGCAGCGCCAGGGCCCGCTCGCGGCAGTCGCGCACGCGCGCGTCGGCACGCAGCGGCAGCGCCAGGTCCGAACGCAGCGCGTAGCGGGCGGCCACGTACAGGTCGGCCAGCAGGCGGTCCTTCCAGGAGTTCCACAGCTTCGGACTGGTGCCGATGATGTCGGCGATGGTCAGCAGGTACAGGTGGTCCAGGTGTTCCCAGTCACCGACCTCGGTGGCGAAGCGGTGCACCACGTCCGGGTCGGTGATGTCCTGGCGCTGCGCGGTGGTGCTCATCAGCAGGTGCCAGCGCACCAGCCAGGCGACCAGCGCGCCGTCCTCGTCGGACAGTCCCAGGCGCTTGCAGAAGGCGCGTGCATCGGCCTCGCCCAGCACCGAGTGGTCGCCGCCGCGGCCCTTGGCGATGTCGTGGAACAGTGCGGCCAGCAGCATGATTTCCGGGCGATCCAGGGTCGACCAGATCTCGCATGCAATGGGGAATTCGCGACGCGCCTGCGGGTCGGCGAAGTACGCCACGTTGCGCAGCACGCGCATGGTGTGCTCGTCCACGGTGTAGACGTGGAACAGGTCGTACTGCATGCGCCCGACCACGCGCGCGAACGCCGGCAGGATCGCCGCCAGCAGTCCGAACCGGTTCATGCGCCACAGCGCCTCCACCGCCGGCGAGCCGCGGCGCAGCAGTGCCAGCAGGGCATCGAGGACGGCGCGGTCCTCGCCGATGCACTCGCCCAGGTCGGCCACGGCCTGCTGGATGCGGCGCATGGCCTCGGCGGTGAAGCCGACCAGCTCCGGATGATCCAGGCGCAGCACGAAGCCCTCGATCAGCGCCGCCGGTCGGCGCAGGTACAGGTCCACGTCGCGCGGCTCCAGGCGCGTGCCCAGGCGCACGAAGTCCTCGCTCAGGGGTTCGGGTTCGACGTCCGGTTCGAGCAGCTCCTCGAAGCGCTCGCCGAGCTGCACGCCCAGGCGCTCGATCACCGTGGCAGCGCGATAGTAGCCCTGCATGAACTGCTCCACGCCGAGGTTCTTGGCGTGCTCGTCCTCGAAGCCCAGGCGCGAGGCCAGCGCGCGCTGGTAGTCGAACAGCAGGCGTTCCTCGGCGCGCCCGGCCTCCAGGTGCAGGGCGAAGCGGTAGCGCTGCAGCGTCGCCTCGGCTCCGTCGATGGCCTCGCGTTCGGCCGGGTCGAGCAGGCCCTCGGCAGCCATGGCATCGAAGTCGCCGACCCCGGCGATGCGCCGTCCAAGCCAGCGCATCAGGTCCAGCGTGCGCAAGCCGCCGGGGCCGTCCTTGAGGTTCGGCTCCAGGTTGTGCGCTGTGTCGTCGTGGCGCGCGTGGCGCTCGGCCTGCTCGGCCAGCTTGGCCTCCAGGTAGGCCTGCGGCGGCCAAAGGCCCGGATCCTCCACGATCGACGCGAACGGGGCGCGCATGGCCGCGTCACCGGCCAGCCAACGACCGTCGATCAGGCTGGTGAACACGCTCACGTCCTCGGACGCCAGTGCGCGGCACTGGTCGGCATCGCGCACCGCGCTGCCGGGCTTGAGGCCGATGTCCCACAGGCAGGCGAAGAAACGCTCCAGCGCCGGCGCCCAGCGCCGTCCGGCCTTGGGCGTGACCAGCACCAGCAGGTCCACGTCCGAGTGCGGGAACAGCAGGCCGCGCCCGTAGCCGCCCACGGCAAACAGCGCCGCGTCCTCCGGCGCACCCAGGAAGGCGGTCCAGATGTGCACCAGCAACCGGTCCACGGCTTGCGCGCGCCGATGCACCAGTGCCCCGGCCTCGGCGCCGGCGGCGAAGGACGTGGCCAGGGCTCGATCGGCATCGGCCACCAGTTGCCGCAATGCGCGGCGTGCATCGGCCGACACGCCCGAACGCGGCACCGCGCGCGGCAGGCGCGGCAGGGCGGGCAGCAGGCGGGGCGCGGGTTTGCTGGGCACGTGGATCGGAGGCCTTGGTGGGTTGGCGATTCACAGGATAGCGCCTTGTGGCGCAGGGAACTTGCGGCGCAGCTTCCTTGCATCCTGCCGGCAAGGGCGCGCGTTTCGTAGGTTTGCGCCTTGCTTGTGGGTGACCTGCGGCACCCCCTCCCTGCCTCCCCCTGCTGCGCAGGGGGAGGCCGTCGGCAGAGTAGAAGCGCCTGTCGAGGCTCGGGTGGTAGGCAGCCTGTCGCAATTTGGTGTGCGCCAGCGCCACACCCTCCTTGCGGGACTGGCAGGGGTGGGGAGAACGGCGATGCAGAAAGCTTCAACCCACGACAGTCTCCAGGGCCGGCATATCACCACCCCATCCGGTCAGGCGCAGGGTCGCCCCACCTGCATCCCCGGCCCTTCTCGCCTACGCATCCGGCCAGGGCGTGAGGATCTCGAAACCGTCGTCGGTGACCGCCAGGGTGTGTTCCCACTGCGCCGACAGCGAGTGGTCCTTGGTGACCACGGTCCAGCCGTCCGGCAACGAGCGGGTGGCGGCCTTGCCGGCATTGATCATGGGCTCGACCGTGAAGGTCATGCCCTTTTCCAGCTTCAGGCCCGCACCGGGCTTGCCGTAGTGCAGGACCTGCGGTTCATCGTGGTAGATCTTGCCGATGCCGTGGCCGCAGTACTCGCGAACGACCGAGAATCCGGCCGCCTCGGCGTGCTTCTGGATGGCATGGCCGACGTCGCCCAGGGTGGCTCCCGGACGCACGGCCCCGATGCCCTTCATCATGGCCTCGTAGGTGACATCGACCAGGCGCTGCGCACGCACGCTGGGCGTGCCGGCAATGAACATGCGGCTGGTGTCGCCGTGCCAGCCGTCCTTGATCACGGTGACGTCGCAATTGACGATGTCGCCGTCCTTGAGCACCTTGCCCGCATTGGGAATGCCGTGGCAGATGACGTGGTTGACCGAAGTGCACAGCGTCTTCGGGAAGCCCCGGTAACCGACATTGGCCGGCACCGCCTTCTGCACATTGACGATGTGTTCGTAGGCAATACGGTCCAGATCCTCGGTGGTGGCGCCCGGCTGGACGTGTTCCTTGATCACGGCCAGCACTTCGGCGGCCAGGCGGCCGGCCACGCGCATCTTCTCGATTTCTTCGGGGGTCTTGGCTACTACGGGCATAGGGAATCCTGGTTTGCAGTCCGCGCGGCGCCTCCTGCAGGAGCCGACGGCTTCGTGACTTTTCGAAGCGGTTCAGCCGCTTGTGAAGCGGGTTCGCATGCGGCTACAATTGTCCGGCTCAGGCGCCGCCAAAGGTTCCATTCGATCCCTCGCGGCGCAGTGAGAAAGACGATTGTAACGCCTGAACGGCACACTCGTCGGGCCGGACGCGAAATGGTTCACGCCGGCCAATACCAACGCCACACACGTATCGGCACCGTTTTCGGGGTGCCCTGCCTGCTTTTCAAGCGCCGGGGTCGAATTCGGGGATGCGTGGAGGTCCAACCCCAGGAGTACAACATGTCTCAAGTCACCATGCGCCAGATGCTGGAAGCTGGCGTGCATTTCGGTCACCAGACCCGTTACTGGAATCCGAAGATGGGTCCGTACATCTTCGGTGCGCGCGGCAAGATCCACATCGTCAACCTCGAGAAGACGCTGCCGCTGTTCAACGATGCCATGAACTTCGTCTCCGGCGTGGCGCAGAAGCGCGGCACGATCCTGTTCGTCGGCACCAAGCGCGCGGCCCGCGAGGCCATTGCCGGTGAAGCCGAGCGCTGCAGCATGCCTTTCGTCGCACAGCGCTGGCTGGGCGGCATGCTGACCAACTTCCGCACCGTCAAGCAGTCCGTCGCCCGCCTGAAGGAACTGGAATCGGCCGAGACCGACGGCACCTTCGAGAAGCTGGTCAAGCACGAAGTGCTGTCCCTGCGTCGCGAGCGCGACAAGCTGGAGAAGTCGCTGGGCGGCATCAAGGACATGAACCGTCTGCCGGACGCGCTGTTCGTGATCGACATCGGCCACGAGGACATCGCCGTGAAGGAAGCCCGCAAGCTGGGCATCCCGGTGGTCGCGGTGGTCGACACCAACTACGACCCGGCGCTGGTCGACTACGCCATCCCGGGCAACGATGACGCCATCCGCGCCATCCAGCTGTACACCCGCGCCGCGGCCGATGCCGTGCTCGAGGGCAAGTCCGCCGCACCGGCTTCCGCCCAGGGCGACGGCAACGATTTCGTCGAGCTCGATGCCGAGGGCAACCCGGTCATGAAGGCCGACGACGGCAAGAAGAAGGCACCGGCCAAGAAGGCCGCCGCCAAGAAGGCGACCAAGTCCGCCTCCAAGGAAAAGTCCGAGGACAAGGCGGAAGACAAGGCCGAGAAGAAGACCGAGTCTTCCGAAAAGGCCGAGAAAGCCGACGCCGAAGAGAGCAAGTAAGCCATTCACGGCGCGCGCCGCACGGCGCGCGCCCGCGAAATACCATCGAGGAAATCCGATGCAGATCAGTGCACAACAGGTCAAGGAACTGCGCGAGCGCTCCGGCGCCGGCATGATGGAATGCAAGAAGGCCCTGGTGGCCAACGAGGGTGACATCGACGCCGCCATGGAATGGCTGCGCAAGCAGGGCCTGGCCAAGGCCGACAAGAAGGCCGGCCGCGTGGCCGCCGAAGGCCGCATCGTCACCGCGCAGAGCGGCGACACCGCGGTCCTGGTCGAGGTCAACTGCGAAACCGACTTCGTGGCCAAGGACGACAACTTCCTGAAATTCAGCGACAACGTCGCCAAGGTTGCGCTGGAATCCGGCGCCGCCGACGTCGAGGCGCTGCGCGCGGCCACCTATCCGGGCGGCGACAGTGTCGAGGACACTGCCAAGGGCCTGATCGCCAAGATCGGCGAGAACATCCAGGTGCGCCGCATGGCGCGCGTGAAGGCCGACGGCGTCATCGGCAGCTACATCCACGGCGGTCGCATCGGCGTGCTGGTGGCGCTCAAGGGCGGTTCCGAGGACCTGGCCAAGGGCATCGCCATGCACGTGGCGGCGATGAACCCGACCTACATCACGCCGGACGACGTGCCTTCCGAGATCGTCGAGAAGGAGCGTGAGATCGCTCTGGCACAGGTCAAGGACAGCGGCAAGCCGGCCGAAATCATCGAGAAGATGATCAGCGGCAAGCTGCGCAAGGCCTTCGCTGAGGTCTCCCTGACCGGCCAGGCCTATGTGATGGATACCGGCAGCACCGTGGGTGACGTACTGAAGAAGGACGGCGCCGAGATCCTGGCCGTCGCCCGCCTCGCCGTGGGCGAGGGCGTGGAGAAGGCCGAGGACGACTTCGCGGCCGAGGTGATGAAGCAGGCCGGCCTGGCCTGATCCGTCTCCCGTCGCCGTACCCGGAAGGGCCGCGCATGTCGCGGCCCTTCTTTTTGCCCGCCCGCCGGGCCGACATTGTCATATATGCGCCACAAAGGCTCCGCGCCCGCTACAATACCGGCGTTTTGCCCGCCCCTTCCCCGGAGACACCGATGACGGACAATATCCAGTACAAGCGCATCCTGCTCAAACTCTCCGGCGAGGCACTGATGGGCGAGGAAGACTACGGCATCGACCCCAAGGTGATCGGGCGCCTCGCCGACGAGATCATCGAGGCCAGCAAGGCCGGCGTGCAGGTCGGCCTGGTCATCGGCGGCGGCAACATCTTCCGAGGCGCCGGCCTGGCGGCCGCCGGCATGGACCGCGTGACCGGCGACCACATGGGCATGCTGGCTACCGTGATCAACGCCCTGGCCATGCAGGACGCGCTGGAGAAGCGCGGCGCGTACGCCCGGGTCATGAGCGCGATTCCGATCCACGACGTGTGCGAGGACTACATCCTGCGCCGCGCCGTGCGGCATATCGAAAAGGGGCGCATCGCCATCTTCGCGGCGGGCACCGGTAACCCATTCTTCACCACCGATTCGGCCGCTGCGCTGCGCGCCATCGAGCTCAATGCCGACCTGCTGCTGAAGGCGACCAAGGTCGACGGCGTCTACAGCGCCGATCCGGCCAAGCACAGCGATGCCAAGCGCTTCGAGACCCTGACCTACGACGAGGTCATCGAACGCAAGCTGGCGGTCATGGACACCGCCGCCATCGCCCTGTGCCGCGACCACTGCATGCCGCTGCGCATCTACGACCAGACCCAGCCCGGCAACCTGGCGCGCATCCTGCGCGGCGAAGCGGTCGGCACCCTGGTCGAAGCCGCCTGACGGTCCAACGGACCGCCGATTTCACGCACGGCCCCGCATCGGGGCACTGTTATACTTGCCGGATCATCCGGCATCCGGAGTCCTGCATGATCAACGACATCAAGAACGATGCCCAGACCCGCATGGGCAAGAGCGTCGAAGCACTCAGGCACGAGTTGCAGCGCCTGCGCACCGGCCGCGCCAGCGTGGCCCTGGTCGAAGGCATCAAGGTGGCCTACTACGGCTCGGAGATGCCGCTGACCCAGGTCGCCGGCGTCGCCGTGACCGACGGGCGCTCGCTGACCATCACGCCGTGGGAAAAGGACATGGTCGGCCCGATCGAGAAGGCCATCCTGGCCTCGGACATCGGCATCACCCCGAACACCGCGGGCATGGTCATCCGCCTCAACCTGCCGCCGCTCACCGAGGAGCGCCGCAAGGAACTGGCCAAGCACGTCGCCCACGAAGGCGAGAATGCCAAGATCGCCATCCGCAACATCCGTCGCGATGCCCTGCACCAGGTCAAGGAGCTGCTCAAGTCCAAGGAGATCAGCGAGGACGACGAGCATCGTGCGGAAGACGAAATCCAGCAGCTGACCGACCGATTCGTGAAGGACGTGGACGTCGTGGCCCAGGCCAAGGAAGAGGAGCTGATGGCGGTCTGAAGCCATCGCGCCGCGATCCTGCCCACCCGTCCATGCGTACCGACCCGCCCAGCCTGCCGCGCCACGTCGCCATCATCATGGACGGCAACGGCCGTTGGGCGGAGCAGCGCCGCCAGCCGCGCACGCTCGGCCACCGCGCCGGCCAGAAGGCGGTGCGTCAGACCATCGAGTACTGTCTGCGCCGGGGCATCGGCGTGCTGACGCTTTTCGCCTTTTCCAGCGAGAACTGGCAGCGCCCGGAAAACGAGGTGTCGGCGCTGATGAGCCTGTTCCTGCGGGCGCTGGACAAGGAAGTGGACGAACTGCACGCCAATGGCGTGCGACTGCGTTTCGTCGGCGACCTGGATCGCTTCGATGCGCCGCTGCGCAAGCGCATGCAGGCAGCCCAGTCCCGCACCGAAGGCAATACCGCGCTGATCGTCAACGTCGCCGTCAACTACGGTGGCCGCTGGGACATCGCCCGTGCGGCACGCTCGCTGGCCGAAGACGCCGTCCGCGGCGACCTCGATCCGGCCTCGATCGACGCGAACCTGTTCGACAGCCGCATATGCCTGGCCGACCTGCCGCCGCCGGATCTGTTCATCCGCACCGGTGGCGAACGGCGCATCAGCAATTTCCTGCTGTGGCAGCTGGCCTATACGGAACTGTACTTCACCGATACGCTGTGGCCGGACGTGGACGCCGCCTGCCTGGATGACGCCCTCGACGACTTTGCCGGCCGCCAGCGCCGGTTCGGCCGGACGGGCGCGCAGATCCGCGGCGAGCGCGGCACCACCTGACCCAAGGACTTCCCCAACGCATGTTCGTACAGCGTCTACTGACAGCCCTGCTGATGATCCCGGTCGCCCTCGCGGTGATGCTGCTGCCGCCCACCTGGCTGTTCGGCGGCATCCTGGCCGTGGTCTTCCTAGCTGCGCAGTGGGAATGGACGCGCCTGTGCGGCCTGCGCGGGCGCGGCGCGCGCGCGGCCTGGCTGCTGCTGATGCTGGTCCTGATCGCGCTGATGGGCTGGCTGCACGAGCGCGCCTGGACCTGGACGCTGGGCGTCGCGGTCGGCGTGCTTTGGTGGATCACCAGCCTGCTGTGGCTGCGCCGGCACAGCTTTGCCGCCTCGCCTACGAGCGAGAATCGGCTGTTCAAGCTCCTGCTCGGCCTGCTGGTGTTCGTACCCGCCTGGCTGGCCCTGGTCGGGTTGCACGGCGAACCCGAAGGTCCGTGGTGGGTGTTGCTGGCCGTGCTGGTCGTGTGGACCGCCGACACCGGAGCCTATTTCACTGGCCGCCTTTTCGGACACCGCAAGATGGCGCCGAGCATCAGCCCCGGGAAGACCTGGGCCGGCGCCTACGGTGCACTGGCCCTGGGCGCCGTGGTCTGCGCCCTGGGCGGCTGGGTGCTGGGCCTGCGCCAGCCGCACCAACTGGCCGGGATGCTGGTGCTGGGCCTGGCTACCGTCTGCGCCTCGATCCTGGGCGACCTGATCGAGAGCCTGATGAAACGCCAGGCCGACACCAAGGATTCGGGCACGCTGTTCCCGGGGCATGGCGGGCTGCTGGACCGGCTCGACAGCCTGTTCGCCGCCCTGCCGGTCTTCGTCATCGCCAAGCTGCTGCTGGGTCTGTGACGATGACGAGCTGCTCCCCATTCCCGGAGGCCGGTCGATGAGGACCCTGGCCGTACTCGGCGCCACCGGCTCGATCGGAGGCAGCACCCTGGACGTGGTCGCGCGCCACCCGGACCGCTTTCGCGTCGGCGTGCTCGCGGCCCACCGCAACAGTGCCGGACTGGCCGAGCTATGCCGGCGCTTTCGGCCGCAGGTGGCCATCCTGGCCGATCCCGCCATGGAGCCGGACCTGCGCGAACGCCTGGCCGCCGCCGGTGTCGCCTGCGAAGTGCGCTCGGGTCCGGACGCCATCAGCGAGGCCGCCGCCGATCCGCTGTGCGACACCGTGGTCGCCGCCATCGTCGGCGCCGCAGGCCTGGATTCCACGCTGGCCGCGGCACGCGCCGGCAAGCGCCTGCTGCTGGCCAACAAGGAATCGGTGGTGATGGCCGGCGAACTGCTGATGCAGGCGCTGCGCGAGGGCGGCGGCGAACTGATCCCGATCGATTCCGAGCACAACGCCATCTTCCAGTGTCTGCCCGGCGAGCGTCCGCCGCTGGCCAGGGCCGGCGTGCGTCGGCTGATCCTGACCGCCTCCGGCGGTCCATTCCGCGGACGCACGCGGGAGACGCTCGGCACCATCACTCCGGATGAAGCCTGCGCACATCCCAACTGGGACATGGGCCGCAAGATCTCGGTCGACTCGGCCACACTCATGAACAAGGGCCTGGAGGTGATCGAGGCGCACCACCTGTTTGGTGCCGGCGCCGACATCATCGACGTGGTGGTGCATGCGCAAAGCCTGGTGCATTCGCTGGTCGAGTATGCCGACGGTTCGATGCTGGCACAGCTGGGTCACCCCGACATGCGTACCGCGCTGGCGCATGCGCTGGCCTGGCCCGAACGCATCGAGGCCGGAGTACCCTCCCTGGACCTGGCTTCGGTCGGACGTCTGGATTTCGAGCCGCCGGACACCGACACCTTCCGCTGCCTGGCGCTGGCCTTCCAGGCCCTGAACGAGGGCGGCGACGCGACCACGCTGCTGAATGCCGCCAACGAGATCGCGGTGGCCGCCTTCCTCGAAGGTGCACTGCCGTTCCTGGGCATCGCCGAAGTCATCGAGCAGGTGCTGGAGGAACTGCCGGCACAATCTGTGGTCGATATCCCGACGCTGAGGGCGCGCGATCTCAAGGCTCGCGATACGGCGCGCCGCTGCATCCGCGGACGCTGTTAAGCTACACCGATCACGGCACCCGGCCACGCCCTTCCACCCCTTTCGCTGAGTATTTCCAGACCCCGACTGCATGACCACGATTCTCGGTTCCGCCTGGTGGCTGATCGTCACCCTTGCCCTCCTGGTGACCTTCCACGAGTTCGGCCACTACTGGGTGGCGCGCCGCTGCGGTGTGAAGGTCCTGCGCTTCTCGGTCGGTTTCGGTCGCGCGATCTGGAGCCGCATCGGTCGCGACGGCACCGAGTACCGCGTCGCCATGATCCCCCTGGGTGGCTACGTGAAGATGCTCGACGCCCGCGAGGGCGAGCCCGTGCCCGAGGAGCTGAAGGACCAGGAATTCACCGGCAAGCCGGTGTGGCAGCGCATCGCCATTGTCGCCGCCGGCCCGATCTTCAACGTCATCTTTGCCATCGCCGCATTCTGGCTGATGTTCGCGATCGGCCTGCCGGGGCATGTGCCGACCCTGGCCAAGCCCGCCGCACAGACGCTGGCCTCGCAGGCCGGGGTTCGTGCCGGTGACCGTATCCTGGCGATCGACGGCAACTCGGTCGGGACCTGGAGCGACGCCATGGATGCCGTCGCCAACGATGCCGTGCTGCACCAGCCGGCGCGCCTGCGGGTGCGCGGGACCGACGGCCAGGCGCGGACGCTGACGCTGGCGCTGGACACGTTGCCCGAGGGCGACCTGGCCAAGGCCTTCGACCGGATCGGCCTGGCCCCCGGGGGCATTGCGCCGGTCGTCGGCAAGATCGAGTCCGGCAGCGCCGCACACAAAGCGGGCCTTCGCATCGGCGATCGCATCCTGGACATCGATGGCCATCCGGTGGGGGTCTTCGACCAGCTCCCCGACCTGGTGCAACAGGGAATGAAGCAGCATGAAACCCTGACACTGACCGTCCGGCGCGACCGCCAGCAGCTGCAGCTGCAGGTCACGCCCACCCGACACACCGGCGCGGACGGCAAGTCCCGCTGGGTCGTGGGCATCTACCCGCACGAGGAAACCGTGCTGGTGCGGTACGGACCGATACGGGCCCTGGGCCAGTCCCTGAAGACCACATGGGACAGGTTCGCCAGTACCGTGCACTGGATGGGCATGATGATCGTGGGCAAGAGCTCCACCCGCAACCTGGGCGGCGTGATCACGATTGCCCGCGGGGCCAATTATTCGGCCCAGATGGGCCTGAGCCGGTTCCTGGGATTCCTCGCCCTGGTGTCCCTGAGCCTGGCCATCATCAACCTGCTGCCGATCCCCGTCTTGGACGGCGGGCACCTGCTGTATTACCTTATCGAGCTGGTCAAGGGCAGTCCGGTCAGCGAGCGGGTCATGATCGCCGGCCAGTTCATCGGCCTCGCATTGCTGACCTGCATCATCGGACTGGCCCTGTACAACGACATTCTCGGAATACCCTCTTGAACCGGGGCATCCATTCGCCGCGGCGTCTTGCCGCGACCCTGCGCACCACCCAATGGAATCGACGATGAAGCGAATCGCCGCCCTGATCCTGCTCGCCTCCATGTCCGCCAAGGCCGCGGCCATGCACCCGTTTGTCATCTCCGACATCCGCGTGGACGGCCTGCAGCGTATCGCCGCCGGAACCGTCTACAGCTACCTGCCGGTGTCCAAGGGAGACACCCTGAACGACGCCAGCGCCAAGCAGTCCATCGAGGCCCTGTTCAACACCGGCTTCTTCAGCGACGTGGAGCTTGAGCGCCAGGGCGACATCCTGGTCATCAAGGTGGCCGAGCGTCCGTCCATCGCCAAGCTCAACCTGCGTGGCAACAAGGCGATCAAGTCCAAGGACCTGAAAAAGGGCCTGAAGCAGATCGGCCTGTCCGAGGGCGACACCTTCGACCCGCTGGCGCTGCGTCGCGTGCAGGACGAGCTGATCACGCAGTACTACAACCGCGGCAAGTACAACGTGTCGGTGAAGACCCACGTCACCCACCTGAACCGCAACCGCGTGACCATCGACATCGCCATCCGCGAAGGCAAGACCGCGCGCATCAAGGCGATCAACATCGTCGGCAACACCGCCTTCACCGACAAGCAGATCCGCAAGAACTTCAAGTCCGGCACCACCAACTGGTGGTCGTGGTACTCCAAGAACGACCAGTACTCGAAGGAGAAGCTCTCCGGCGACCTGAAGAATCTCGATTCGTACTACATGAACCGCGGCTACGCGGACTTCAACATCGACTCGACCCAGGTCGCAATCAGCCCCGACAAGCGCAAGATGTACATCAGCGCCGACATCACCCAGGGCAAGGTCTACAAGATTTCCGGCGTGAACCTGCTGGGCAAGCTGATCCTGCCCGAGAAGACCATCCGCTCGCTGGTGTTCATCAAGAAGGGCCAGACCTTCAACCGCTACCTGATCGAGCAGAGCAAGAAGGCCATCAAGGAAGTGCTGTCCAATGTCGGCTACGCCTTTGCCAAGGTCGAGGCCATTCCCAAGCTGGACAAGGACAAGCGCACCGCGGACATCACCTTCTACGTCAAGCCCGGCCATCGCGTGTACGTGCGCCGGATCAACTTCAAGGGCAACACCAAGACGCAGGATTCGGTGCTGCGCCGCGAGATGCGCCAGCTCGAGGGCGCCTGGTACAACCAGGCCGCGATCGACGCATCCAAGCGCCGCCTGCAGACCCTGGGCTACTTCAAGGACGACGTGAAGGTCGACACCCAGCGCGTGCCCGGCAGCAATGACGAAGTCGACCTGAACGTGAAGGTCGAGGAGAAGTCCTCCGGCAGCCTGCAGTTCGGCATCGGCTACTCGCAGTACTCGGGCGCGATCCTGAGCGCATCGGTCTCGCAGAACAACTTCCTGGGCAGCGGCGACAAGTTCTCCGTCGCCGTGCAGAAGAGCAGCTACTACTCGCAGATCCAGTTCGGCTACGTCAATCCGTACCTGACCGACGACGGCGTCAGCATTGGCTACAACGCCAGCTACAGCAAACTGGATTTCGGCAACACCAACTTCGCCAACTACACCAACAGCACGCGCACGTTCGGCACCACGATCGGCTTCCCGATCAGCGAGGTCGACCGCGTTTCGGCCGGGCTGTCCCTGAGCAGCAACAAGGTCAACCTCTACCCCGGTTACTCGCCCAGCGAACTGGTCGACTACCAGAACCAGATCGGCCACAAGACCGTGCACTCCTGGTCCACCACGCTCGGCTATGACCGCGACACGCGCAATTACTACTGGGCGCCCACACGAGGCGGTGTGGAATCGCTGTCCATCAGTGCAGCCCTTCCCGGCTCCACCGTGCAGTACTGGAAGGCCTTCTACCATGGCAACCACTACTGGCCGGTCGGCGGCGGATTCGTGCTGCTACTGGATGGCGAAGTCGGATACGGCAAGACCTACGGCAAGGACAAGCAGTACGCGCTGCCGTTCTGGGAGAACTTCTATGCCGGCGGCGTGCGCGACGTACGCGGCTACCAGGACAACACCCTGGGCCCGCGCGCCTATGTGCCCTACTACGGCATCGCGCAGCCGATCGGCGGCGCATTCAAGGTCAAGGGCACCGCGCAGGTATACCTGCCGATTCCGGCCCTGCGCGACGTGAGCACGGCGCGCGTGGCGGCCTTCGTCGACATGGGCAACGTCTACAAGAATTACAATACGTTCAAGGCCCAGGAGCTGCGCGGATCGTATGGCCTGTCCCTGCAGTGGCAGGCGCCGATCGGCCCGCTGGTGATCAGTTACGCCATCCCGTTCCACGCCCGGTACCAGGACCGCCGTTACGAGGAACGTCTGCAGTTCACCTTCGGCAACCAGTTCTGAGCGCGCAGCCGCGAGGGCGGCACAGGAGCTTCGCGTGAGCAGCAGCTATACACTGGCCGAACTGGCCGAACGCTTCGACCTGCAGGTTCGCGGAGATGACAACACCGCCATTTCCGGCGTCGCCACGCTCGCCTCGGCCGGACCGGGACAGCTGAGCTTCCTGGCCAACCCCCGCTATGCGGCGCAGTTGCAGTCCACCGCGGCTTCCGCCGTAGTCATCGGCACGGAAGCCGCAAAAGCCTGTCCGCAGTCCGCGCTGATCGCCCGGGACCCTTACCTGGTCTTCGCGAAGATCGCTGCGCTGTTCGAGAAGCGCCCTGCAGCCACGCCGGGCGTGCATCCGACAGCGGTCGTCGCCGAGAGCGCCGAAGTGGCCGAAGGTGCCTGCATCGGCCCGCACTGCGTAATCGAGGCCGGGGCGCGGATCGCCGAAGGCGCGATCCTCGGCCCGCACTGCATCGTCGGACCCGACTGCGTGGTCGGCCCGCAGTCGCGTCTGGTGGCACGCGTGACCCTGGTGATCCGCGTGCAACTCGGCGCGCGCGTACTGGTGCACCCGGGCGTCGTGATCGGCTCGGACGGTTTCGGCATCGCCGTCGACGACGGGCATTGGACCAAGGTTCCGCAACTGGGCGGGGTGCGTATCGGTGACGATTGCGAGATCGGCGCCAACACCACCATCGACCGCGGCGCGCTGGAAGACACCGTGCTGGGGGAGGACGTTCGCCTGGACAACCAGATCCAGATCGCCCACAACGTCGTCATCGGCGCGCACACGGCCATGGCCGGATGCAGCGCGGTGGCCGGCAGCGCGCGCATCGGCCGCTGGTGCCTGATCGGCGGCGACGCCGGGGTGCTCGGGCATCTGGAGGTGGCCGATCGGGTTACCATTACCGCCAAGAGCCTGGTCACGCATTCGATTCGCGAACCGGGCGAGTATTCTTCGGGCATCCCGCTGCAGGAAAATCGCCTGTGGCGACGCAATGCCGCTCGTTTCAAGAAACTGGACGATTTCGCGCGTCGCCTGGCGGCGCTGGAAAGGAAAGATCATGAGTGATGCCATCAAGTTGCCGGTGTACGTCGAACAGATCCAGGATCTGCTGCCGCACCGCTATCCCTTCCTCCTGGTCGACCGCGTGATCGAGCTCGTGCCCAACGAGCGTGTCGTCGCCATCAAGAACGTGACCATGAACGAGCCGTTCTTCCAGGGCCACTTCCCCAACCACCCGGTCATGCCCGGGGTACTGGTGATCGAGGCCATGGCGCAGGCGGCCGGGACCCTGATCCGTCTCAGTGCCGAGAAGGATCCGGACGGCAAGGCCCTGTTCTACCTGGCCAAGATCGACAAGGCGCGCTTTGCCGCCAAGGTTGTGCCCGGCGACCAGTTGCGGCTCGAGGTCCGGCTCAAGCGCATGCTGCGCGGCATGGGCCTGTTCGAGGCCCGCGCGCTGGTCGACGGCAACGAGGTCGCCAGTTGCGAGTTGATGTGCGCCGGCCGCGCTGGATAAGGGGCGACCGATGATCCACCCCAGCGCCCAGATCGACCCCAAGGCCCGCATCGCCGATGACGTCCAGGTTGGCGCCTTCAGCGTGATCGGTGCAGACGTGGAAATCGGTGCCGGGAGCATCATCGGCCCACACGTGGTCATCGACGGTCCCACCCGCATCGGCGAGCACAACCAGATCCATTCCTTCGCCGCCGTGGGTGGTGACGCCCAGGACAAGAAGTACCACGGCGAGAAAGCCGAACTGGTCATCGGCGACCACAACGTCATCCGTGAATTCGTCACCATCAACCGCGGCACCGGCGACGGCGGCGGGATCACCCGCATCGGCGACCACAACTGGTTCCTGGCCTACGTGCACATCGCCCACGACTGCCAGGTGGGCAACCACACGGTGTTTTCCAACAACGCCTCGCTGGCCGGGCATGTGGAAGTCGGCGACTGGGTCATCATGGCCGGCTTCAGCGGCGTGCACCAGTTCTGCAAGATCGGCGCCCACGCCTTCATCGGCATGGGCTGTCTGGTCGGCGCCGACGTGCCGCCGTTCGTGATCATGGGCAAGCAGGAGCACGGGCGTCCGCGTGGCATCAACAGCGAAGGCCTCAAGCGCCGCGGTTTCGAACCCGAACGCATCGCCACCGTGCGCCGCGCCTACCGCACCCTGTACATGGCCGGCTTGCCGCTGACCGAAGCCCGCGAACGACTGGGCGAACAAGCCGAGTCCAGCGAGGACGTCAAGGCCATGCTGGACTTCATCGATCGCAGCGAACGGTCGTTGAAGCGCTGAGCGCTGCGCGCTCAGCGCCGGGAATGGTGAATGGGGAATGGGGAATGGGGAATCGGCAGGCCGCGCGGCTTCGTCTACACTGCGGCGCATGACTGCGCCTGAGCAAGCTCCTTCCCCCGTCATCGCCCTCATTGCCGGCGAGGCGTCCGGCGACCAGCTCGGCGGTGCGCTGATCGAGGCCCTGCGCCGGCGCTGGCCGGATGCGCGCATCGTCGGCGTCGGCGGCGCGCACATGCAGGCCGCCGGCTTCGAGGCCTGGCACGACATCGACGAGCTGTCGGTGATGGGCTTCCTGGAAGTGCTCAAGCATCTGCCGCGCCTGCTGCGCCTGCGACGCAGCCTGGTGTCGCGGCTGACCGCGCTACGTCCGGACCTGGTCATCGGCATCGACGCGCCGGACTTCAACCTGGGACTGGAGCGCGCGCTCAAGCAACGCGGCCTGCGCACGGTGCATTACGTCAGTCCCTCGGTGTGGGCCTGGCGCGAGAAGCGCGCGGAGAAGATCGGCCAAAGCGCCGACCGCGTGCTGTGCCTGTTCCCGATGGAGCCGGCCATCTATGCCCGCCACGGCGTCGATGCCCGCTTTGTCGGCCATCCCCTGGCCGACCGGTTCCCGCTGGTGGTCGACCGCGCCGGCGCGCGCGAATCCCTTGAACTGCCGCACGATGTGCCGGTGCTGGCGGTCCTGCCCGGCAGCCGCGGCAGCGAGATCGAGCGCCTGGGCCGCGTGTTCCTGGACGCGGCCCGGCGCGTGGCCGACGCCATGCCCGGGCTGCGCATCGTGGTGCCTGCCGCCAACCCGCGCTGCCGCCGTGCGCTCGAGGCCCTGCTCGACCCGATGCCCGCCGGCATCGAGCTGCTGGACGGCCACGCCCACGAGGCCATGCTGGCCGCCGACGTGGTGCTGCTGGCGTCGGGCACGGCCACGCTGGAGGCCATGCTGGCCAAGCGCCCGATGGTGGTCGGCTACCGCGTGGCGCCACTTACCTACCGCATCGTGCGTGCCCTGAACCTGATCAAGACCGACACCTTCGCCCTGCCCAACATCCTCGCGGGGACCAAACTGGTGCCCGAGCTGATGCAGGACGACTGCACCGCGGACAAGGTGGCCGCCGCGGTGCTGGAACTGTTCGGCAACAGCCGACGACGCGGCGCCATCGTCGCCGCCTTCGAAATCCTGCATCGCAAGCTGATGGGCGAGCTGGACGGCAGCGCCGCCGAACAGGCCGCGGCCGCACTGGCCGACCTGCTGCCTGCACCGCGCAGCTGAAATGCCGCGTCGCCGCCCCGTCAGTTCGAAACTCGATCACCATCTGCGCCTGGCCGGCATCGACGAGGCCGGACGCGGCCCGCTGGCCGGCCCGGTCGTGGTCGCTGCCGTCATCCTCGACCCCTCGCGTGCGATCCGCGGACTGGACGACTCCAAGCAACTGAGCGAAGGCCGGCGCGAGACACTCTACGAACGCATCGTCGAACGCGCCCTGGCCTGGCACATCGTGTTCGTCGAATGCGCATGCATCGACCGCATCAACATATTCCAGGCCACCATGCAGGGCATGCGCGAGGCTGCCCTCGGTCTCGAACCCGGTGCAGAACACATCCTGGTCGACGGCAACAAGCTGCCACCGGACCTGCCCTGCGCGGCGCAGGCGGTGGTCGGCGGCGACGCGCTGGAACCGAGCATCGGTGCCGCCTCGATCCTGGCCAAGGTCGCCCGCGACCGCTACATGGTGGAACTGGACGCCCGCCATCCCGGCTACGGCTTTGCCCGCCACAAGGGCTACGGCGTGCCCGAGCACCTGGAGGCGCTGGCTCGCCTGGGTCCGTGCCCCGAGCACCGACGCAGCTTCGCCCCGGTACGCAAGCTGCTGGAACCGGGCCTGTTCGATCCGTGACTTGAGAGCTATTCACTTCCGCGCCGATCAGCGTACATTGGAGCCACGGACCGAGGAACCCCGCCGCTCGCGGCGCCCATCGGACCGGGAGGCCGCGGCGGCTCCATCCAGGAGCCTGGGCATGAATGTTTCCGAAACACGCCACACTGCGTCCTCCGCGCCCCGCCCGTCGTCCACCCAGCCGGCCATGCGCATGCGCGAGATCGCACCGCAACTGCGCGAGATGCTCGCCGACGCCGACTGGCTGCCCGCCTGCAAGGACGTGGCCGGGCTGCAGGCACTGATGCTGCGCATCGAGCACGATCCGGCCGCCCACGAGGAACCCGCCCCGCCCGACGTGGCCCTGCTGGTGGCCGCGCACCAGGATTTCAGCCGCTTCCGCCGCGCCCTGGCCGCGCGCCTGAACGCGCCCGACGACAAGCCGCTGCACATCACCCCCGACGAGTGGCTGTACCTGCGCCTGCGCCACCCCGACAAGGCCGACAACCTGGCCCCGTACGCCAAATACCGCTCCGAGGATGGCCGTTTCCATATCGTCGACTGATCTCGGCACAGCGGCACCGCATGACCCGGCATGACCCGTGCCGGGGCGTCCGGTCAGCGAGCGTCAGGGTCGGGGCTCGGCCCCGGCGCGTCGAGGCACTACACTGTCCGGAACCCTCCAGCGCGCGACGCGATGTCCAGCCGTTTCGTCCACCTGCATACCCACAGCGAATTCTCGCTCGTCGACTCCACCATCCGCGTCAAGGCCATGGTGGACGCCTGCGTGCAGGCCGGCATGCCGGCCGTGGCGCTGACCGACGAATGCAACCTGTTCGCGCTGGTGAAGTTCTATCGCGCCGCCTATGCGGCCGGCGTCAAGCCGATCGCCGGCTGTGACCTGTGGGTGGCCGAGCCCGACGACCCGCGCCCGTGGCGCCTGACCTTGCTGTGCCAGCACGAGCAGGGCTACCGCAACCTGTGCCGGCTGGTCTCGCGTGCCTGGCTGGACGGCCAGCACGGCGGCCACGCCCTGGTCCAGCCGCACTGGGTCAGCGAGCTTGGCGAGGGCCTGATCGCCATCGCCGGCCGTGAAAGCCTGGTCGCGCGCCAGGCGGCCAGCGGCGGACCGGAAGCGGCCCAGGCCTCGCTGGACCGCCTGCGCGGCGCCTTCGACCAGCGCCTGTACCTGGAACTGACCCGCACCGGGCGCGACGACGAGTCGGCCTGGAATCAGGCCGCACTGCACCTGGCCGGCGAGCAGGCGCTGCCGGTGATCGCCAGCAACGACGTGCGCTTCCTGCACCGCGAGGACTTCGAGGCGCACGAGGCGCGCGTGTGCATCCACCAGGGCCGCGTGCTGGCCGATCCGCGCCGCCCGCGCAACTACAGCGAGGAGCAGTACCTCAAGACGCCCCAGGACATGGCCGCGCTGTTCGAGGACGTGCCCGAGGCGCTGGAGAACACCCTCGAGCTGGCCAAGCGCTGCAACCTGGAGCTGGAGTTCGGCGAGTACTTCCTGCCGGCCTTCCCGGTGCCCGAGGGGCACGACCTGGACAGCTTCATCCGCGCCGAGGCGCGCAAGGGCCTGGACGAGCGCCTGCGCACCCATCCGCTGGCGCCGGACCATACCCGCGAGGACTACGACGCCCGTCTCGAACGCGAGCTGGAGGTGATCCTCTCGATGGGCTTCCCCGGCTACTTCCTCATCGTGGCCGACTTCATCCAGTGGGCCAAGGACCACGATATCCCGGTCGGGCCCGGACGCGGTTCGGGTGCCGGCTCGCTGGTGGCCTGGGCACTGAAGATCACCGACCTGGACCCGCTGCCCTACGACCTGCTGTTCGAGCGCTTCCTCAACCCCGAGCGCGTGTCGATGCCCGATTTCGACATCGACTTCTGCATGGACCGCCGCGACGAGGTCATCGACTACGTGGCGCGCAAGTACGGGCGCGAGAAGGTCAGCCAGATCATCACCTACGGCACCATGGCGGCCAAGGCCGTGGTGCGCGACACCGGCCGCGTGCTGGGCATGGGCTACGGCCACGTCGACGGTATCGCGAAACTCATTCCCAACACCCTGGGCATCTGCCTGGAGGACGCGCTGGGCCGCACCGAGAAGGCGCGCAGCAACAGCGACCTGATGTCGACCGAGCTGGTGCAGCGCTACGAGAACGAGGACGAGGTCCGCGAGCTGATCGACCTGGCGCTCAAGCTCGAGGACCTGACCCGCAACGCCGGCAAGCACGCCGGCGGCGTGGTCATCGCGCCCACGCCGCTGACCGATTTCTCCCCGCTGTACGCCGAGGAAGGCGGCGGCGGCGTGGTCACCCAGTTCGACAAGAACGACGTCGAGTCCGTGGGCCTGGTGAAGTTCGACTTCCTCGGCCTGCGCACGCTGACCATCATCGACTGGGCGGTCAAGGCCATCAACGCGCGCCGCGCCGCCGCCGGCGAGGACGCGCTGGTCCTGGCGCAGCTTCCGCTGGACGATGCATCGACCTACGAGCTGTTCGCGCGCGGCGACACCGTGGCGGTGTTCCAGTTCGAGTCGCGCGGCATGCGCGAGTTGCTCAAGCGCGCCCAGCCGGACCGCTTCGAGGACATCATCGCCCTGGCCGCGCTGTTCCGCCCCGGCCCGCTGGGCTCGGGGATGGACCGCGACTGGACCGACCGCAAGCACGGCCTGGCCGAGGTCCGCTACCCGCATCCGTCGCTGGAGCCGGTGCTCGAGCCCACCTACGGCGTGATCGTCTACCAGGAACAGGTGATGCAGATCGCCCAGGTCCTGGCCGGCTACTCGCTGGGCGGCGCCGACCTGCTGCGCCGCGCGATGGGCAAGAAGAAGCCCGAGGAGATGGCCAAGCAGCGCGCCATCTTCGAGGAAGGCGCGGCGAAGAACAGCATCGAGCCGGAGGTGGCCACGTCCATCTTCGACCTGATGGAGAAGTTCGCCGAGTACGGCTTCAACAAGTCGCACTCGGCCGCCTACGCGCTGGTCGCCTACCAGACTGCCTGGCTGAAGAAGCACTACCCGGCCGAGTTCATGGCCGCGACGCTGTCCTCGGACATGGACAACACCGACAAGGTGGTCAACTTCCTGGGCGAGTGCAAGGCCATCGGCCTGACCGTCCAGCCGCCGGACGTGAACGCCTCGGTGTACAAGTTCGAGGCCGTCGAGCCGCGCGTGGTGCAATACGGCTTGGGCGCGATCAAGGGCGTGGGCGAAGGCATCTGCCAGGCCATCGTCGACGAGCGCGGCCGCGGCGGGCGCTTCACGGACCTGGCCGACTTCTGCCGCCGCGTGGCGCCCGGCAAGCTCAACAAGCGCGTGCTCGAGGCGCTGGTGCTGTCCGGCGCCCTGGACGCCCTGGCCGACACCCGCGCCAGCCTGATGCTGCAGCTGCCCGAGGCGATGAAGGCCGCCGAGCAGCACCTGCGCAACCTGGAGGCCGGCCAGCACGACATCTTCGGCGGCGGCGGCACCAGCGCGGCCACCGTCGAGGTGGAACTCAAGCAGGCCCCGGAATGGCCGCTCGAGCAGCTTCTCAGCGGCGAGCGCGACACACTGGGCCACTACCTGTCCGGCCACCCCACCGATCCGTGGAAGGACGTCCTGGCGCAGCTGGCCACCTGCCCGCTGGAGGAAATCCCCGAGCGCTACCAGCCCCCGCAGCGCAGCGGCGAGGACGGCGGCAACCGCTACCGCCGCAACCAGGGCACGCCGTGGGTGGTGGCCGGCATCGTCACCGCCGTGCGCCGGCGCGGCGACAGCGCCGCCTTCGTGCGCCTGGAGGATGCCGGCGGCGCGGTCGAGGCCAGCTTCTTCCGCGAGGCCCTGGACGAATTCGGCCCGCTGCTGGTGCGCGACGCCCTGTTGGTGATCGAGGGACCGCTGTCGATCGACGACTTCTCCGGCGGCTACCAGGTCCGCGCACGCAAGGCCTGGGGCCTGAACGAGGCCTGTGAACGCCTGGCACGGCTGCTCAGGGTGCGCGTGAACGGCATCGATGCCGACTTCGTCGAGCACCTCAAGGGCGCACTGGGCGAGTACCGGGGCGGTCCCACGCCGCTGGTCCTGTCCGGCTACAGCAACGGCGTGGGCCAGGCCGATATCGAACTGGGCCGGGACTGGCGCGTGCGCGCGCAACCGGACCTGCTGCGCACCCTGCGCACCCTGCCGGGGGTCCTGGAGGCCGAACTGCGCCTGGCACGCCCCTCCGGCGACGCCTGAGGCTCTTCCAGCGACCTGTTGCACGAATTGCCGATCGAACATCGCATGCCTGTCGCCCGGAGGGACGCTCCAGCTATACTGCCGCTTTGCATCGACCGAACACGGGCCGCATGAACGCGAATTTCCTGGACTTCGAACAACCCATCGCCGAACTGGACGCGAAGATCGAGGAGCTTCGCCATGCCAGCCACGGGCAGGCGTTCGACATCGACGAGGAAGTGAAGCGCCTGCGCACCAAGCTGCGTAGCAAGACGGCCGAGATCTTCAAACACCTGACTCCGTGGCAGGTGTGCCAGATCTCGCGCCACCCGATGCGTCCGTACACCCTCGACTACATCGAGGTCATGTGCGAGGAATTCCACGAGCTGGCCGGCGACCGCGCCTACGCCGACGACGCGGCCATCGTCGGCGGCCTGGGCCGCATCAACGGCCGCGCGGTGATGATCATCGGCCACCAGAAGGCACGCGACACCCGGGGCAAGATCCGTCGCAACTTCGGCATGCCGCGCCCGGAAGGCTACCGCAAGGCGCTGCGCCTGATGAAGATGGCCGAGCGCTTCGGCCTGCCGCTGCTGACCCTGATCGACACCATGGGCGCCTACCCCGGCGTGGGTGCCGAAGAGCGCGGCCAGAGCGAGGCCATCGCGCGCAATCTGCTGGAAATGTCCGAGCTGAAGGTGCCGATCGTCTGCACGGTGATCGGCGAGGGCGGCTCTGGCGGCGCGCTGGCCATCGGCGTGGGCGACCGCATCAACATGCTGCAGTACTCGACCTATTCGGTCATTACCCCGGAAGGCTGCGCCTCGATCCTGTGGAAGAGCGCGGAAAAAGCCAAGGTTGCCGCCGAGGCACTGCAGATGACCGCGCAGCAGCTCAAGGGGTTTGGCCTGATCGACAAGATCCTGCGCGAGCCCATGGGTGGCGCACACCGCAATCCGCACAGCACTGCCGTGCGCCTGAAGGCCATGCTGCTCAACCAGCTCGACGAACTCCAGGCCCTGCCCACCGCCACGCTGCTGGAGCAGCGCTACCAGCGCCTGCGCAGCTTCGGCGCCTACACCGGCGGATGAGCGACCCCCCGCCGGTTTCCGGCATCGCCCACGTCAACCTGCGCGGCCCCGAGCCGCTGGTCGAACATCTGCGCGCCTTCTACGTCGACGTGATCGGCCTGCGCGAAGGCCCGCGCCCGCGTTTCCGGTCCGGTTCGAACGGCTACTGGCTGTACGCCGGCGAACGCGACGTGGTGCACCTGACCATCGACCCGAAGGCCGCCGAAGGCGCCACGTCCACGCCGCCACACGCAGGATTCGACCACGTTGCCTTCGCCTGCCGGGGCCTGGCCGACACCCTGCACCGCCTGCACGAAGCCGGGATCGATTTTCGCGTCGACCAGGTCGACGACCTGCACCAGGTCCAGCTGTTCCTGCACGACCCCGCCGGCACCCGCATCGAACTGAACTTCACCGGCGAGGACCTGCCCGCCTGATGCCGGCCGTGCGCAACAAGCCCTGCGAGTACGCGTTACCATCGTCGCAACCCCGCAAGGAGTCCACTCCATGGCCAATGCATCCACCGCCCGCCTGGCGGTCCTGATCGATGCCGACAACGCCCAGCCGGCCATCGTCGAGGGCCTGCTGGCCGAGATCGCCAAGTACGGCACCGCGCACGCCAAACGCATCTACGGCGACTGGACCGGCACCCACCTGAAGGGCTGGAAGGACACCCTGCTCACGCACTCGATCCAGCCGATCCAGCAGTTCGGCTACACGCGCGGCAAGAACGCCACCGATTCGGCGATGATCATCGACGCCATGGACCTGCTCTACACCGAGCGCTTCGACGGCTTCTGCATCGTCTCCAGCGACAGTGACTTCACCCGCCTGGCCGCGCGCATCCGCGAATCGGGTCTGACCGTGTACGGCTTCGGCGAGAAGAAGACGCCCGAACCGTTCGTCGCCGCCTGCGACAAGTTCATCTACACCGAGCTGCTGCTGGAGCAGACCGAGGACGAGCAGCCGGCCAAGCGCCAGTCCTCGGCCAAGCTCAAGCAGGACACGCGCCTGGTGCGGCTGTTGCGCGGCGCCGTCGATGCCGGCTCGGACGACAGCGGCTGGACCCACCTGGGCGCGGTCGGCAGCAACGTGGCCAAGCAGGCACCGGAGTTCGACCCGCGCAACTACGGCTACCGCAAGCTCAGCGACCTGGTCACGGCTACCCAGCTGTTCGAGATCGAGGAGCGCGGACACGGATCGCAGCGGCTGATCTACGTGCGCGACAAGCGCCGCAAGTGAACCGATGGACGCGCCGCTGACGCATCGGCTCGACCGCGCCTGGTCACAGGCCGGCGATCCGCCCTTGTGCGTGGCCTTCAGCGGCGGCCGCGACTCGACCGCGCTGCTGCACGCGCTGGCCGCCATCCGAGGCTCGCGCGCCCTGCGTGCGCTGCACATCGACCACGGCCTCCATCCTGACAGCGCCGCCTGGGCCGAAGCCTGTGTGGCGCTGTGCGGCCGACTGCCGGTGCCGCTGGAAACCGTCCGAGTCCAGGTGAACGCACGCGGCGAAGGCCCCGAGGCCGCAGCACGCCACGCCCGCTACGCGGCCTTCGAGCAGGTCCTGGGCGAAAACGAATGGCTGGTCACCGCGCACCACCGCGACGATCAGGCCGAGACCGTGCTGCTGAAGTTGCTGCGCGGCGCCGGACCGCACGGACTGGGCGGCATGCGCGAACATCGCCCGCTGGGCCGCGGCCAGCTGTGGCGGCCGCTGCTGGACACACCCCGCGCCGAACTGGCCGCCTACGCACGCAGCGCCGGCCTGGACAGCATCGAGGATCCGGCCAACCGCGATCCGGACATGGCCCGCAGCTACCTGCGCCTGCAGATCCTGCCCCTGTTGCAGCGCCACTGGCCGCACGCCGCGCCCTCGCTGTCCCATGCCGCACGGCTGCAGCGCGAACAGGCGGATTTCCTCGACCGGCATGCCGAGACGCTGCTGGCCACGGCGCGGGGCGAGGACGGCAGCCTGGATGCAGGCGCCTGGGTCTCGGCGCATCCGGCGCTGCGCGCCCGCACGCTGGAGCTGTGGCTGCACGGCGCACGACTGCCCGCACCCACCCACGCCCAGCGCCACGAACTGGAACGCCAGGTCCGCGAGGCCGCCGCCGACCGCGTGCCGCGCATCGCCTGGCCCGGTACGGAGGTCCGGATTTGGCGAGGGCGGCTCCATGCCATGGCGCCACTTCCGTCCGTACCCGATCAATGGGAAACCACCTGGCATGGCGGGGCGTTGACGCTACCCGCCGGGGAACTTTGCTGGTCGACGGAAGGTGCCACGAAGACCGAGCCTCCGGCCCTGCGCGTGCGCCTGGACGTGCGCGGCCTGCGCCTGAAGCCGCTCGGCGACCGCCACACCCGCGCGCTGCGCGACCTTTTCCAGCAAACCGGCGTGCCGCCCTGGCAGCGCCGGTTCTGCCCGATCCTGTACGGCCCGGACGACCGTCTCCTGGCCGTCGCCGACCGCTGGTGCACGGAGGACGGCGAGGCCCTGTTCGCGCGCCTCGGGCGGCGTCCGCGCTGGACACCGCCCACCTGAACGCTGGTCCCGCGCGCTGGCGCACATTCAGCGCATGTACCGGGACGTACCCTTTTCATGGACACCGTCCCACCGCCCCTTGGGGAGAGTACATGGAGATCAGGAACCGCCTGCTCATCGCACTGATGCCGCTGCTGCTGGCCGCCACGGCCAGTTTGGCCCTGGCCGACCCGCCGCCCTGGGCCCCGGCACACGGCGAACGCGCCCATCATCGGCACCACTACGTCTACTACCCCAACGGCGAGGTCTACTACGCGCCCGCCCGCCACATGTGGTTCTGGCTGTCCGGCAACGGCTGGCAGGCCGGTGCCGAGCTGCCCATGGCCCTGCGCGCCTACGTGCGGGTAGGCGGGGTCAACATCGAACTGGGCACCGTGCATCCGTATCGACGTCATACCTACGTGGTCCGCCGGTATGGCGGCCACCGCGTGCACTGGAGGCACCACGAGCGCGGCGAACACGAACACGGTCATGGTCATGGTCACGGAAGGGGGCATGATCGCGGTCACCGCCGCGACCACGACGACGGCGATTGATCCGCAACGCTCGTGATCGCAGCCGCCCGTCCGGCGGCCGGTCGCGGGCGTTGCGAATTCGTACCCCGCATCCGCCCGAAGGGCCGGCACGCGGACAGGAAAACCTCCGACCGGTTACACTGGTCCTACCCGAGCTTTCCCGTTTCCGTGCCATGGCCAAGCCCCCTGCAAGCGATACCCCTCCGGACCAGATCGAACACTTCGAGCAATCCCTGAAGGAGCTCGAGCAGCTGGTCGGTCGCATGGAGGACGGCGAACTCTCGCTGGACGAATCGCTGCGTTCGTTCGAACGCGGTGTCGCGCTGTACCGCGATTGCGAAACGGCGCTGCAACAGGCCCAGTTGCGCGTGAGCAAGCTGCTCGATCCCGAGTCCCCCGAAGACGCCGAGCCCCTTGATCCCGACGCCACCTGATCCGTGCCCGGCCCCGGATGCGCTGGTTGCGCGCGCCAACCGGGCCCTGGCCGCACTGTTCCCTGCTTCTCCCGATGAGGGCGACACGCTGGTCCAGGCCATGCGCTACGCCGTGCTGGGCGGCGGCAAGCGCCTGCGCCCGCTGCTGGTGTATGCCGCCGGCCATGCCGTCGGTGGCGCACTCGATGTGCTGGACGCTCCGGCCTGCTCGGTCGAGCTGATTCACGCCTATTCCCTGGTGCACGACGACCTGCCGGCCATGGACGACGACGCCCTGCGGCGCGGCCAGCCGACCTGTCACGTGGCCTACGGCGAGGCCATGGCCATCCTCGCCGGCGACGCCCTGCAGGCGCTGGCCTTCGAACTGCTGGCCGGCGACGGACACCTGCAGGTGGATGATGCCGTGCGGGTGCGCATGCTGCGCACGCTGGGCACGGCCTGCGGCGCCCAGGGCATGGCCGGCGGCCAGGCCGTGGACCTCCGAGCCACCGGCAAGCGCCTGGACGTGACCGCGCTCGAACGCATGCACGAGATGAAGACCGGCGCGCTGATCCGCGCCTCGGTGCAACTGGGGGCGCTGGCCGGCGGTGGCACCGACGAGGGCACGCTGCAGGCACTGGACCGCTACGCGCATGCCGTGGGCCTGGCCTTCCAGGTCCGCGACGACATCCTCGACGTGGAAGCGGACACCGCGGTGCTGGGCAAGACCGCCGGCAAGGACGCGGCCCAGGCCAAGTCGACCTTCCCCGCCTTGCTGGGCATCGACGCATCGCGCGAGCGGCTGCACGCGCTGGTGGACGAGGCGGTGGCCGCGGTGGCTTTCCTCGGCGAACCGTCCGGTCTGCTGGTGCAACTGGCACGCTTTACGGCCGAGCGCGCGCACTGAGCGCGCACCCGGCCGGATGATCCGTCCCTACTTGATCAGGCGCAGACAGATCGGATAGCGGTAGGTCACGCCTTCATTGGCCTTGATCGAGGCCACGATGGTCATCACCAGCCAGTAGATGCCGATGATGATCCACCCGGGCACGGCAATGATCAGTCCGACGCCCAGGGTGACGATCGTCAACAACAACAGGGCGAAGAACACGATCGCCACGGTGATGTTGAAGTTCAGCGCTTCCTTGCCCTGGTCGTCGACGAACGGCATGGTGTCCTTTTTCACCAGCCAGATGACCAGCGGGCCGATGAAGCAGCCGATGCTGCCGGCCCAGCCGGTGGTGACGAAGCCACCGATCAACGCCGACAGATGGGCGAACATGCCCCACTGGCGCTCCTGCGGGTCGATTTCACCCGTGGCGGCCGGTTCCACCGGCGGCGGCTCGGTCGGCGGCGGCGTTCCGGCGGCGGGCGGCGGGTTCGGGGGCATCTGGTCAGACGGGGTGTTCATGGCCATCTCCTCCTCGTATGGACGAGGCCACTTTCCGCGCCGTTCCCCGGGGTGTCAAGGGAGCATGGTCACGGCTTTTCAGGCCGCATCACCGGCCACGGTCATGCGTTCGACCAGGATCGAGCCGGTCAACACGGAAGAGCGCCGGTCCACGTCCGCGCCCACCGCCACGATGCCGGCGAACATGTCGCGCAGGTTGGCGGCGATGGTGACTTCCTGCACCGGAAACGCGATCGCGCCGTTTTCGACCCAGAAGCCTGCAGCGCCGCGCGAGTAGTCGCCGGTGAGGATGGACACGCCCTGCCCCATGACCTCGGTGACCAGCAGGCCGGTGCCCAGTCGCGCCAGCATCGCGTCGAAATCGTCCTCGCCATGGCCGACCACGATGTTGTGCGTGCCGCCGGCATTGCCGGTGCTGGCCAGCCCCAGCTTGCGCGCCGAATAGCTGCCCAGCAGGTAGCGTTCCAGCACGCCGCCGGCGACCAGCGCCGATTCGGTCGTGGCCACGCCTTCGGCATCGAAGTTGGTCGAGGCCTGGCCGCGCTTGAGGTGCGGTCGCTCGTGGATGTCCAGCCACTCGGGCAGGATGCGCTTGCCGGCGTGATCGAGCAGGAAGCTGGCGCGCCGGTACAGTGACCCACCACTGACCGCGGCCAGCAGGTGACCGACCAGGCTGCGCGCCACCGGCGGTGCGAACAGCACCGGGCACTGGCGCGTGGACAGGCTTTTCGCCCCGCAGCGCGCCAGCGTGCGCCGGGCGGCCTCGCGCCCCAGGGCCTGGGCATGCATGAGGTCGTCCGCGCTGCGCGTGCTGTCGTACCAGTAATCACGCTGCATGGCATCGCCGCGACCGGCGATCAGCGCGCACGAGAGCATGTGCCGGGTCCCCGTCTCGCGACCCAGAAAGCCGTGCGAGTTGGCGTACACCCCGAGGCTGGACTCGGTGCTGATCGAGGCGCCTTCGGAATTGGTGATGCCTTCGACCGAGCGCCCGGCATCCTCGATGCGCCGGCCGATGGCAATCGCCTCCTCGACATCCAGGCGCCACGGGTGCCATACGTCCAGGTCCGGGAACTCGCGCGCCATGCGCTCGGGATCGGCCAGGCCGGCGAACGGATCCTCCTCCGTGAAGCGGGCGATGGCGCAGGCCTGCTCGATCGTGGCGCGGATCGATTCGGGACGCAGGTCGGCGGTGCTGGCCGAACCCTTGCGCTGGCCGAAGTACACCGTCAGGCCGAAGCCGCGGTCCTGGGTGCGCTCGACCGTTTCCACTTCGCCCAGGCGCACGTTCACGTTCAGTCCGGTGTTGACGCTGGCCGAGACCTCGGCCTGGCTGGCGCCCGCCTCGCCGGCGCGCGCGATCACGTCCTCGGCCAGTTCGGCCAGGCGATCCAGTTCGGCGGCGGTGTCGGACGTCGGGGCAATGGCGTTCACGTGCGTCTCCTTGAATGCAGGCTGTCGATTGTCTCACGAGACCGCAACGCCTCGCGTGTTGGCTGCGGATGCGGGACAATGCCGCCTCACGCATGCCGGAAACCCTTCCCTTGGACGAGCACGAAGACGACCCGCAGGAATTCGGCCCCAGCCGCAGCCAGCGCCGTCGCGATGCGCTGGCCGTGCTGGCGCTGGCCGAGCAACTGGTCGCGATGACGCCCAACCGTCTCGGCCAGATCGACCTGCCCGAGGACGTGCGCGCCGAGATCGCGCACGTGCGCGGCATCCGTGCGTACGGGGCGCGCAAGCGGCAGATGGCCTACCTGGCCAAGCTGATGCGCCGCCACGACGAGGACGCCTTCGCGGCCGCCCAGGCCGCGCTGGGCGAGAACCGTGCCGAGCGTCGCCGCGAACATGCCGCCATGCAGCGCCTGGAAACCCTGCGCGAGCGCCTGCTCGAGGATGGCGACGACGCGCTGGCCGGACTGATCGCCGAGCATCCCGGCATCGATCGCCAGCACCTGCGTTCGCTGATCCGGCGCGCGCAGGCCGAGCGCGCCGCCGACAAGCCGCCGCGCGCCTACCGCGAGCTGTTCCGCGCGCTGCGCGACATCGTCGACGATTGAGCGGCGCGCGTGGCGCCGCCGGGGCTCAGGACGCCGTGCCGCCGACCGTCATTGCATCCACGCGCAGGGTCGGCTGGCCCACGCCGACCGGCACGCTCTGACCGTCCTTGCCGCACACGCCGATGCCTTCGTCCAGGGCCAGGTCGTTGCCGATCATCGACACCCGCGTGAGCACGTCCGGTCCCGAGCCGACCAGGGTCGCGCCCTTGACCGGCCGCGTGACCTTGCCGTCCTCGATCAGGTAGGCCTCGGCCGCCGAGAACACGAACTTGCCGCTGGTGATGTCGACCTGGCCGCCACCGAAGTTGACCGCGTACAGGCCGCGCTTGACCGAACGCAGGATCTCCTCGGGGTCGTGGGTGCCGGCGCGCATGTAGGTGTTGGTCATGCGCGGCATCGGCAGGTGCGCGAACGACTCGCGCCGGCCATTGCCGGTCGGTGCCATGCCCATCAGGCGCGCATTGAGCTTGTCCTGCATGTAGCCGACCAGGATGCCGTCCTCGATCAGCGTGGTGCACTGGCTGCTCACGCCCTCGTCGTCGATGCTGAGCGAGCCGCGCCGGCCTTCCAGGGTGCCGTCGTCGACCACGGTCACGCCGGGCGCGGCCACCCGCTCGCCGATGCGCCCGCTGAAGGCCGAACTGCCCTTGCGGTTGAAGTCGCCCTCCAGGCCGTGGCCCACGGCTTCGTGCAACAGCACGCCGGGCCAGCCCGGTCCCAGCACCACCGGCATGCTGCCGGCCGGCGCGTCGACCGCCTCCAGGTTGACCAGGGCCTGGCGCACGGCTTCGGCCGCCCAGCGAAGCGCATTGCCGCTGTCCAGCAGCGTGTGGTAGTCGTAGCGACCGCCGCCGCCGGCAAACCCCGATTCACGCCGCCCGCCCTGTTCGGCGATGACCTGCACGTTCAGGCGCACCAGCGGCCGCACGTCGGCCGCCAGGGTGCCGTCGGCCGCGGCCACCAGCACCGTGTCGACGGTGCCGGCCAGGCTCACCACCACCTGGGTCACGCGAGGATCCCGGCTGCGCGCATGTGCATCGACCTCGCGCAGCACGCGGATCTTGTCCTCGTTGGGCAGGCTGTCGACCGGGTCCAGCGCCGGATACAGGGATCGCCCGCCGCGCAGCGCCAGGGGCCGGCCCGCGCCGTTGCCGCTGGCGGCGATCGCGCCGGCTGCGCCGGCGGCCTCCAGCAACTGCGGCATGACGATGTCGTCGGCGTAGGCGAATCCGGTCTTCTCGCCGCTCATGGCGCGCACGCCCACACCCTGCTCAATGCTGTGGTTGCCGTCGCGCACGATGCCGTCCTCGAGCACCCAGGACTCGCTGCGCGAGTGCTGGAAATACAGGTCGGCGGCATCCACCGACGGCGCCATCAGGCGTGCGAAGACACGGTCCAGGTCGCCCACGCTCAGGCCTCCCGGCGTCAGCAGTCGGGATTCGGCGAGGGCCAGCGGCTGTTCCTGGGTCATGTTCGGTTCCGGGGCGTGCATGAGCTACAAGATGGGGGCGCTTGCGGCGCCTTGAAAGCCCATTGTAGGGCCTGGGCGTGGGGGCTCGCAGAAATCACGTGCGGTCAGGGGCCGCTCGTCGAGCCCGCAGGTGCCGGAGCGGCGGAAGCCGCGGGCGACCGGGAGGTGGAGGGCAACGCGGGTTGCACGGCCGGAGGCACGATCGTGGCCGCCGGTGCAGGCACCGCTGCCGATCCGGCAGCCGCCGGAACCGCCGGCCGGGAGCGCGCCGTGGTCTTCTCCAGCAAGGTGATCTTCGGCTTCTCCCAGGTCCCGGTCAGGCTGTAGCGCGCGCTGGCGGCCTTGTTCAGGCCGCGGCCCAGCAGTCCCTGGATGGCCAGACCCGCGGCCGCACCGACCGGCCCGCCGGCGATCGCGCCGACCACGGGCAGGCTGTTGCCCACGTGCGGCACCACCAGGATCTGCTGGTCATAGGTTTTCTCCCGCAGGTTGGTCTTGCCGGTAATAGTGATTTCGGCGGCCGACCCCTTCAGCTTCAGGTTGCGGGTCACCGCCATACCATCTTCGAGCTGGAACTGACCCTTGATGGAATCGAAGCCCAGGCCCTTGCCGAACACGTCGCCGAAATCCAGCGACAGTCGTCGCGGTAGTTCGGTCAGCGCCATCAGCCCCAGCAGGCGTCCCATGCCCGGCTGCACATCCGGAATGCGGCCCTTGCTGACCTCCACCTGCAGCGAGCCGGTCATGCGCTGCATGGCCAGCGAGGACGGTTCGCCCGGCCAGCGGGCCTGCAGGTGGGCACTGGTGCGTCCGCCCTCGAACAGGCCGCCGAAGCCGAGCGCCTTGAGCAGGCTGCCCAGGTCGTCGGAGACGAAATCGATGCTCATGCGGGTGTGGCTGTCATGGGCCGAGCCGTCCCAGTCGCCGCTGCCCATGATCTGCACGTGGCTGGTGTGCGTGCGCAACTGGTCGATGTGCATGCCCTTGGCCGTGGGCCAGCTCTCGAAACGCGCCTGGCCCAGGCGGGCCTTGCCCAGGCGCAGGTCACCGACGGAAATGTGCAGCGGCGGCAGGGACGCCGGATCGATACCGGTATCGGCATAGTCGATGGATGACGCAGCCGCGCCATTCGACGGAGCCTCCTGCCTGCGCTCCATTTCCGCCTCGGCCTTGGCCGCGGCCTCGTCGGGCCAGTACAGGCGATCCAGGCGCGCCAGCACGCCGCGCTTTTGCAGATCCTGCGTGGGCAGGATCAGGCTTCCCTTGGCCTGGGGGCTGTCGACGCGCAGCTGGATCTGGCCTGGCTGCGGACTCAACTGCAGGTGCATGTCATCGAAAGTCGCGCCGAACACCCGCGCCTTCGCGGCACGCACATCCACGCCGTCCAGCGTCGGCCCGTGGCCGCCCTGCTGTTCGCTCTGCGCCAGCGCACGCTGCAGCCACCCGGATACATCCAGGCGTTCGCTGCTGCCGCCGATGCGGATGCCCCGGGCAGGCAACGCGCTCGGCCACCGGGTCCCGAACATGACCGAAAGGGCCAGCGGCGTGCCGTCGTCTCCGGGCAGCCGCGCCCGGGCCCGCACCAGGCCGCCCAGCGCAACGCGCAGGTCACCGCCACTGACCGGCAAGCGCAGGTCCATGTGCAACGGCAATGCATCATTCACGGGCTTGTCCAGCGGTGCCGGAAGATCCAGCGCGATACCCTGCAGCGAGGAATCCAGGCTGAGGACCTGGCGTACCGGGGTACCCGGCGCATCATCGATATCGAACCCGATGTCGAAATCCGACGTCCCGCTCGCCACCTTCGCCAGCGGTGCCAGCGCATCGCGTCCGCGGACCAGGGTGGGCACGTCGTAGTGCCCGTGCAACATCACGCTGACCGGATGGTCGCTCTTCCCGGTGGCGCCATCGCCGAGTGCCAGATCCAGGGTCGAGGGCACGCCGTTGAAGCGCACGGCAAGACCTTTGCCGCTCAGTCCCTTGCCGTCGAAGCGCAGCGTGCCGCCGAGCTTGCCCAGGTGCAGCCCCCAGTCGGGGTTGTCCACGTCCACGTTCTTCATCCGGGCGGTCCCGCCCAGGGAGAACTGGCTGGCGTTCCTGAGCGGCAGCATCAGGCTGAAACCGAACGTGCCGCCACCGCCGAGACGAAGCCGACCCAGCGCCGAAGCCTGCTTGCGTGCAATGGGGCTGCTGCGGACAAAATCGAGCATGTCCTGGGCATTGCCGTCGCCCTCGACGCTGAGGATCAGCTGTGCGTCGTGGAACGTGGGAATCTCGGCCACGGCCGACCGGGTGCGAATGCCTTTCGAGGTGCCGGCATCGGCAGTCACCAGCATGCCGTCGTCGACGAAGCGGGCAATCGCATGGATGCCCTTGGCGGCAGGCCAGTTCGGGTTGTAGGCGAGTGTCAGGTCCCGGGTCTCGCCGCGCGCCTCGAAACGCCCCTGGTGCTGCTTGAACGGCCAGTCGGCCAGGTTTCCGCGCAGCAGCGCCTCGGCATGGGCCAGGTAGCCGTCCACCAGCGACCGGTCCAGCCAAGCGACGGTCTGCGGCGACATCGCATCGATCGGCCAGAACTGCTTGGCTGCCTGCACGGTGGTCTTGCCCAACGCCACGAACAGGTCCATGAACGGCTTGCCGCCGGCGTCCGGCACGCGGACCTCGCCGCGCGCCTGCCCGGAGAACCCGGTACCGCCGAAGGCCAGACGCGCGGTTCCGATGTGCCATGCCGTCCCCTGGTGCCAGGCGACAATGTCGCCGTCCAGCTGCTTGAACTGGATCGGCTTGCGGAAGGTATGCGGAATGCGCAGCACGGTGGATTGCGCAGGCAACGACAGCATCAACGCCTCGTGATCGCCGAACAGGCGGCCGTCGAGCGGTCCGATGCCTGGTCTGGCCCCGTCCGCGGCCAGCTGCAGGTGGCGAAATCCGATGTCGACGTACTCCAGACCGTGCCTGGCCGACCAGCGCAGGGCTGCCTGATCCACCTGTCCCCGGGGGGCCGCGCCCAGCAGCCACCGGTCGAGTCCGGAGGGCATGCCCGGAATCTGCGCCGCCAGCGGCGCCAGTGTGCCCAGGTCCAGGTGCCGGGACCGCATCCACCATGCGCGATCATCGCCCGCCCCCTGAATCTGCATGCGGACGGCGGCACCGCCGTCGGCGGCAAATCGGACATGCCAGCCATGGGCATCGCGACGGAATCCGAACAGGCCCTTCAGCCGTGGGATGCGGGCCTTGCCGGCGGGGTCGTGAAGGGCCAGTCCGGTCAGGTCGACCCTTGCCGTCTGCGCCACCACGCGGGCGTGCTGCCACTGCAGCC
Source organism: uncultured Gammaproteobacteria bacterium (assembly GCA_963817755.1). Classification (GTDB taxonomy): domain Bacteria; phylum Pseudomonadota; class Gammaproteobacteria; order Xanthomonadales; family Rhodanobacteraceae; genus Oleiagrimonas. The sequence continues at coordinate 607,407 of CAWFPB010000001.1, read as the reverse complement.
AGGCCTGCAGGTCGCCGCGCCCGGCATCGATGCCGTGTCCGCCGAAATCCAGACCCGCCATCAGGCGTCCCAGGTCGATACCGTGGCCGTCGATGTAGACCGTGCCGCTGTCGTCGCCCATGTCCACGCGACCGACCACGCCCAGGCCGTGCGTGGTGTCGGGACGGCGCAGGTCGCCCGCGAATTGCACCACGGTGCCGTCATTGCTGACGCGCAGGTGATCGCTCCACAGCTTCCAGTCGCGGCCACTGTGCACATCGTGGATGTCCATGCGCAAGCGATCCAGCCGCAGGCTGCCGGGCAGCTGGGCCGGATCCAGACGCTGGCTGGTCTTGCCGCCTGCTGCACCGATTCCGCCCACGCTCCAGGTGCCGTCGGCCGCGCGCTCAAGGTCCAGGTGCAGGTCCACCAGGCGCAGGTTCACCAGGCGCCGTCGTGGAATCAGCAGGGCGCCGAAGTCGAGCTTCACGTCCGCCACCGGAAACTGCAGCGGCGTCGCGCCGTGCTGTCCGCCGATGCGCACCTCGTGCAGGACCAGCAACGGTCCCGAGGCCTGCCAGTGGCCATCCACCGAGGCAAAGTGCACCGGCTGCTGCAGTCGATCGCTCAGCAGCCTGGCGATGCGGTCCGGATAGTGCGCCGCCAGCGGCAGCAGCAACTGCACCAGGCCGATCAGCACGGCCAGGCCGATCAGACCGGCCGCGACCAGGCCACCGAGCAGGAACCGCAGCCGGCGCCCGCGTTGTCGCCAGGTCCGGCTCACGGTGCGAACGCCTGCCCGATCGAGGCCGTACGTCCATGCAGCGGCGCGTTACAGCAGCACCACATCGAAACGCTCCTGCGCGTAGTTTTCCTCGGCCTGGAAGCTGATGGTCTTGCCGATGAATTCCTCCAGCTCGGCCACGCCCACGGAGTCCTCCTCGAGAATGCGTTCGACCACCAGCGGGCTGGCCAGCACCATGAGCTTCTCGGCCTCGAACTGGCGCACGGCGCGGGTGATTTCGCGGAAGATCTCGTAGGTCACGGTCTCGGCGGTCTTGAGCGTGCCGCGGCCACCGCAGGCCGGGCACGGCTCGCACAGCTGGTACTCCAGGCTCTTGGTGGTGCGCTTGCGGGTCATCTCCACCAGGCCCAGCGCCGACATCGGGTAGACGGTGGTCTTGGCGTGGTCGCGCGCCAGGGCCTTCTCCAGCGTGCGCAGCACCTGGCGCCGGTGTTCCTCGTCGACCATGTCGATGAAGTCGATGATGAGGATGCCGCCGAGGTTGCGCAGGCGCAGCTGGCGCGCCGCGGCCTGGGCCGCCTCCAGGTTGGTGCGGAACACCGTCTCCTCGAGATTGCGCGATCCGAGGTAGGCCCCGGTATTGACGTCGATGGTGGTCATCGCCTCGGTCTGGTCGACCACCAGGTGCCCGCCGGACTTGAGCGGCACCTCGCGGCGCAGGGCGCGCTGGATCTCGTCCTCTGCGCCGTACAGGTCGAAGATCGGCCGCTCGCCGTCGTAGTGTTCGATGCGCTCGTCCAGCTCGGGCATGAACTTGTGCACGAAATGGCGCACCTTGTCGAAGGTCTCGCGCGAATCCACGCGCACCTTCTCGATGCCCTCGTGCAGCAGGTCGCGCAACGCGCGCAGCGGCAGCGAAAGCTCCTCGTACACGCGCTCGCCGACGCCGGTGCCGGCGATATTCTCCTGCACCGCGCGCCAGACCTTGCCCAGGTAGGTCACGTCGAAGGCCAGCGCGGTGGCCGACTGGCCCTCGGCATTGGTGCGCACGATGTAGCCCAGTGGATCCTCGCCGATCAGGCCGGCCAGGTGATCCTTCAGGCGCTGGCGCTCGGCCTCGTCCTCGATGCGCACCGACACCCCCAGGGTGCGCGCGTACGGAAGCAGCACCAGGTATCGCGACGGAATCGAGAGATTGGCCGACAGCCGCGCACCCTTGCTGCTGATCGGATCGCGGATCACCTGGACCACGATTTCCTGGCCCTCGTGCACCAGGCTGGAGATCGGCGGCGTGCCGCCGTTTCCGGGCGATGCGGACTCGACGTGGCCACCCTCGCCGCTGCTGGCCAGTGCCGGTCGCACGATATCGGAGGCGTGCAGGAACGCGGCCCGTTCCAGGCCGATGTCCACGAACGCCGCCTGCATGCCGGGCATCACCCGCTGCACGCGGCCCTTGTATACGTTGCCGACATAGCCACGTCGCGAGGCGCGCTCGAGGTAGACCTCCTGCAGCATGCCGTTCTCGACCACCGCCACCCGCGTCTCACGGGGGGTGACGTTGATCAGGATTTCTTCACTCACCCGATGGGATCCTCGTCGAGGCGGAATGGGCGCACCGCAGGCGCACCCGATGCATTCAACACGAACTTATATCCTCTGCATACTGCCAGTGTCGATGCATGTGACCTTGAACAAAGCCGAAATGCTGCAATCGGCGAGGATTCGGGCTTCGAGCGGGTCATCCGCCAGCCTGGCATCCGGACCCGGCTTCACCGGCCCGCAAGCGAAGGGGCGTCGAAGGCCTGTCCGAGCAGCGCCGCCGTTTCGAACAGCGGCAGCCCCATGACCGCAGAATAGCTGCCCGACAGGTGCTCGACGAAGGCTGCGGCACGCCCCTGGATGGCATAGCCGCCGGCTTTGCCGAACGATTCGCCGGTGGCCACATAGGTGGCGATCGTGTCGGCATCCAGCGGCGCGAAGCGCACCTCGGACACGCGGGTGCGGGCATGCTCGCCGCGAGCGTCGACCAGGCACACGCACGACACCACGCGGTGGGTGCGTCCCGAGAGGCGCTCGAGCATGGCGGTGGCGCCGGCGGCATCGACGGGCTTGCCGAAGACCTCGTCGTCCAGCACCACCTCGGTGTCGGCGCCCAGTACCGCATCGGCCTGCGCCATGACGCGCGCAAACCCCGCCCGGGCCTTGTCGCAGGCCACGCGCAGGACATAGTCCTCGGGCTTCTCGCCCGGCGCGGGATGCTCGGGCACGTCCACGTCCAGCGGCTGGAAGGTCACGCCGATCTGCTCCAGCAGCTGGCGGCGGCGGGGGGATTTGGAAGCCAGGTACAGCATCGCGCCAGCATAGCGACGGGGCCGCAAGAGGCCAACCGGGCTGTGCTAGCCTCCAGCCGAGGATCACTCACAAGGAACGTCATGCGCATCCCCGAAAAGACCATACTCGGCATCGGCGCCGCCATGCTGACGATCGCGAGCATGAAAAGCCTGCTGCACGTGCTCGATGGCGATGCCGTCGTCCGCATGCACCAGATGGCCGGACAGATGGCTTCGCCGGAGAGCTTCCGGATCGGCTACATGATCGGCCTGACACTCACCCTGGCCGTGGAGCTTTTGACCAGCGCCGGCATGTGGGTGCTCCTGTTCAAGCGCTGGCGCAAGCCGCAAGGCGATGCCTGAGACAGCGTCTGTCAGCCGCGGTGGTAGGGATGCCCGGCGGCGATCATCGCCGCCCGGTACAGCTGCTCGGCCAGCACCAGGCGCACCAGCATGTGCGGCAGCGTCAGTGCGCCCAGCGACCAGCGCTGGTCGGCGCGCGACAGCACCTCCGGCGCGTGGCCGTCGGGACCGCCGACCAGGAACGCCAGGTCGCGCCCGCCCATGCGCCATTCCGCCAGTCGTTCGGCCAGTTGCTCGCTGGACCACGGCTTGCCGCGCCCGTCCAGCGCCACCACGTGCGCATCGCGCGGCAGCGCCGCGAGGATGGCCTGTCCCTCGTCGTGGATCGCGCGCTGCGGATCGCGCCCCTTGCCGCGTGCGCCGGGCCGGATCTCGACCAGCTCCAGCGGCCATTCGCGCGACAGGCGCTTGGCGTATTCGGCGAAACCTTCGGCCACCCAGGCGGGCATGCGTTCGCCGACGGAGATGATGCGGGTATGCATGGGCGGGCTCTTGCGGTGGGGGCCGGTGGCAGCGCACGGCGCACCCGCCCACACCGCGGCCATGCGGCGTTCACATGGGGCCGTGCGGCGCGGCGTGCCGGGCGGCCGGCTCAGTCGTCGCCTTCGGCGTCCGCCGGCGTATCCGGCTCGGCATCGCCAACGGTCCACAGGCGTTCCAGCCCGTAGAACTCGCGGATGCGCGGCAGCATCACGTGCACGATGATATCGCCCAGGTCGACCAGGACCCATTCGGCCTCGTCCTGGCCTTCCACGCCGAGCGGCAGCACGCCCGCCTGCTTGGCGAACCGGACCACTTCGTCGGCGATGGATTTCACGTGCCGGCTGGAGGTGCCGGACGCAATGATCAGGCGATCGGCGATGGACGTCTTGCCGCGGACGTCGATCTCGACGACGTCCCGGGCCTTGAGGTCGTCCAGCGCAGCGAGCACGCGCTGGCGCAGCATTTCATCGGAAGGTTGAGCGGAAACAACGGCTTGAGCGGATGATTGACTTGCTGACAAGTGGCATGCACCTCGTTGGACGCGCCGGGCGGCGCGTTCGCGTGCAGTATAACGCCCCCGAAAAAAAACGGGATGTCAGCGCCGGTAGACCTCCAGCAGCTCCGGATCGCGCAACAGCGCCCCGGGCACCAGGTAACGCGGCGAACGACCTGCAGCCAATTGCGTACGGATGGCGCTGGCGGAGATCTCCAGCGCGGTGACCGGAAGCCGCACGACCCGACCGCAGGGGGCACCGTGCAGGTCCGCGGAATCCTCGACCAGCCGGGGACCAACCTGCGACTGCAGCACCGGACTCATCGCCGTTTCCACCCCAGGGCGCGTCATCACGCCGATGTGCGCCCGTTCGAAGAGCTGTTGCCAGCGGTCCCAGCGGTCCAGCCCGGCGAAAGCGTCTGCCCCCACCAGCATGACCAGCGGTTGCTCGGGCCCCAGCTCGCGGCGCAGGTCGGCCAGGGTGTCGACGCTGTAGGACGGCCCCTCCCGGTCCAGCTCGCGGGTATCCAGGCGCAGACGGTCCTGACCTTCCAACGCCGCGCGCAGCAGGGCCACGCGCTGCGCGGCGCTGGCCTGTGTCGGCGGTCGGTGCGGCGGCACGTGCGCCGGCATCATGCGCACCTCGGCATCGAGCTGCTCGGCGACCTCCCAGGCCGCGCGCAGGTGTCCCAGGTGCACGGGATCGAAAGTCCCGCCGAAGATCGCGACCGGCTTCATCATGCCTGCGCCAGCACGGCACTGCCGCGCGGATCGGCGATGCGCGCGATGAGGCGCTCGGCCTCGCGCCAGGCATCGCCCTCGCCACGCCCCTTGCTGATGCGGTCGATGCGGGCGGCCTGCGCCAGGCATTGCTCCCAGTGCCCGCGCGGCGCGCGGCGCAGGGCCTGGCGAAACAGTTGTTCGCGCGAGGACCACAAATGCTCGGCCTTGGCCTGGGCGGCGAAGTCGGGGGCCGCGGACAGGCGCTGGGCCACATGCAGTTGGTTGACCAGCCAGCCCATCATCGGGATCAGGTCCTCGCCCTCGGCACGCAGGCCACGCAGCACGCGTACGGCGCGCGCCAGGTCGCCGCCGAAGGCCGCGTCGGTGAGACCGAAGATGTCGTAGCGCGCGCTGTCGGCGACCAGGCTCTCCATGGTGGCCGCGTCCATGCGTCCGCCCGTGTGCAGCAGGGCCAGCTTGTCCACTTCCTGTGCCGCCGCCAGCAGGTTGCCCTCGACCCGCTCGGCCAGCAGTGCCAGCGCCGCAGGTTCGGCCTGGATGCCATGGCGCGCCAGGCGCGCCCCGATCCAGCGCGGCAGCTCGTTGGCGCGCGGCGGCCAGAACACCACCTGCACGCCGGCCTTGTCCAGCGCCCGGCTCCAGGCGCCTTCATGCTTCTTCGACCAGGTCATGCAGGTCACCAGCAACACCGTGTCGGGCGGCGGATCGCTGACGAATTCGGTCAGGGCCTTGCCACCCTCGCGGCCGGGCTTGCCGGTCGGCAGACGCAGGTCGATCATCCGGCGCGTGGCGAACAGCGACAGGCCGGCTCCGGCGCGACCGAGGTCGTTCCAGTCGAAGCCGGATTCCACGCTGAGCACCTCGCGCTCGGTGTAGCCCAGCTCGCGTGCCCGCGCGCGCAGGGCATCGGCCGCTTCCAGCACCAGCATCTCCTCGCCCACCAGGAAGTAGACCGGCTTGAGTTGCTCGGCCTTCAGCTCCTGCGGCCAGCGTTGCGCGGGGACGGGCATGCCGGGCGATTCAGCGGGCGGCCGCGCTGGTGGCCGGGGCCGGGGCCGAGGCCGCCGGGGCGACTCCGGCGTGTTCGGCGGCGGCGCGCAGACGGAACATGATCGCCTGCACCGCGTCGGTGGTCATGCTCTGGTGCAGCTGCTCGGTCTGGGTCTCGGTGCCGACCGGCTGGCGCGCATCATAGGTGAAGTCGCGCGACAAGTGGATCGCCTGCATTGGCACGATGACCCTGCCCTGGTGGTCGCTCACCTGGAACCGGAGGCTCAGGCGCACCGTGTACTCACCGACCCGCGCACGACCGGTGAAGGTCAGCGCCTGGGTGCGGAACCTCACCTGCGGCACCTGCATCTCGGCGACGCCGGGACCGGGTGCGTCGACCAGCGTGGCGCCGGAAACCTCCAGTTCGCGCGCGATCTGGCGCTGCAGGTCGCCGCCGCTGCGGACGGTCAGGTGGATGCGCTGCATGCCCGGCGGCAATTGCGCGCCGCGGCGCAGGTGGAACCCGCAGGCCGTCAGGGCCAGCAGCAGCCCGCATCCCGAAATCCCCAGCAGCCAGCGCTTGTGCATGTTCATCCCACCACGATGTTGACGATCTTGCCGGGCACCACGATCACCTTGCGCACGCTCTTGCCCTCCAGGAAGGGCTGCACGCCCGGCAGTGCCAGGGCCATGGCCTCGATGTCCTCCTTCGGGGCATCGACCGGTGCCTCGATGGTACCGCGCAGCTTGCCGTTGACCTGCACCGCCATGGTCACCGCATCGCGCTTGAGCGCTTCCGGGTCCACCTGCGGCCAGGACTGGTCCTCGACCAGGGCCTCGGGGTGGCCCAGCGCCTGCCACAGCGCATGGCTGGTGTGCGGGGTGATCGGATTGAGCAGCAGCACCATGGCCTGAAGCGCCTCGTGGCGCACCGCGCGGCCCTGCTCGCTGGCGTCGCCGAAGCGGGCCACGTGGTTGAGCAGCTCCATCAGCGCGGCAATGGCGGTGTTGAAGCTCTGCCGGCGGCCGTAGTCGTCATCGACCTTGCGGATGGTCTCGTGGACCTGCCGCCGCAGGGTCTTCTGGGTCTCGTCCAGCCGGCCCGCATCGACGGCCGGCGCGGGACCGGCCGCGGCGTGCGCGTCGACCTCGCGCCAGAACCGGCGCAGAAACCGCGCCATGCCCTCGACGCCGGCCTCGTTCCACTCCAGCGACTGTTCCGGCGGCGCGGCGAACATCGAGAACAGGCGCACGGTGTCGGCACCGTACCTGTCGATCATCACCTGCGGGTCGACGCCGTTGTTCTTGGACTTGGACATCTTCTCGGTGCCGCCGATGGCCACGGGCTGCCCGTCGGCCTTGAGCACCGCGCCGGTCACGTGGCCGCGATCGTCGTGCTGTACGTCGACCTCGGCCGGGTTGTACCAGTGCTTCGAACCGTCGTCGTGCTCGCGATAGAAGGTGTCGGCCACCACCATGCCCTGGCAAAGCAGGCGCGTGGCCGGCTCGTCCGAATGCACCAGGCCGGTGTCCCGCATCAGCTTGTGATAGAAGCGGAAATACAAAAGATGCAGGATGGCGTGCTCGATGCCGCCGATGTACTGGTCCACCGGCAGCCAGTGGTCGGCGCGCGCGTCGACCTGGGTGGCCGCACCCGGGCTGGTGTAGCGCGCGTAGTACCAGCTCGACTCCATGAAGGTGTCGAAGGTGTCGGTCTCGCGCTCGGCCGGCCCGCCGCACTTGGGGCAGGTGGTCTTGCGCCATTCCGGATCGGTCTTGATCGGCGACTTCACGCCGGTGAAGGCCACGTCCTCGGGCAGCACCACCGGCAGCTGGTCCTCGGGCACCGGCACCGCGTCGCATTTCTCGCAGTACACGATGGGAATCGGGCAGCCCCAGTAGCGCTGGCGGCTCACGCCCCAGTCGCGAAGGCGCCAGTTGACCTTGCGCGCGCCGCGGCCTTCGGATTCCAGCTTCGCCGCGATGGCGTCGAAGGCGGCGTCGAAATCCATGCCGTCGAAGGCGCCGGAATTGACCAGGGTGCCGTGCTCGGTGAACGCCTCGGTTTCCAGCACCCTCGTCTCGAACGCCTCCACGGTGCGCACCGCGGCACTCGATTCATAGACGTCGGACTGCGCGCCGCGCATGGCATTGCGCAGCGTGTCGGCCCCGACGCCGGAGGCAAGGTCGTGCTTGAGCTCGTCCAGCGCATCGACCACGTCGCGATCGACCACCACCATCTTGATCGGCAGCCCGTACTGCAGGGCGAACTCGTGGTCGCGCTCGTCATGGCCGGGCACGGCCATGACCCCGCCGGTGCCGTAGCCCATCAGCACGAAGTTGGCGACCCAGACCGGCAGCTTCTCGCCGCTGATCGGGTGCACCACTTGAAGGCCGGTGTCCATGCCGCGCTTGATCTGCGTTTCCAGCTCGGCCTCGGAGGTGCCGCCCTGTCGGCAGGTTTCGATGAATTCGGCCAGCTTGGCGTTGTCCTGCGCCGCGCGCATGGCCAGCGGGTGCTCGGCGGCCACGGCCACGTAGGTGGCGCCCATCAGGGTGTCCGGTCGCGTGGTGAATACGGTCAGCGATTCGTCGCTGCCGGACACGTCGAAGCGGATCTCCAGGCCCTCCGAGCGCCCGATCCAGTTGCGCTGCATGGTCTTGACCGCGTCCGGCCAGCCGGCCAGCGTGTCCAGGCCGTCCAGCAGTTCGGGCGCGTAGTCGGTGATCTTCAGGAACCACTGCGGGATCTCGCGCTTTTCCACCAGCGCGCCGGTGCGCCAGCCGCGGCCGTCGATCACCTGCTCGTTGGCCAGCACGGTCTGGTCGACCGGATCCCAGTTCACCACCGAGTTCCGGCGGTAGGCCAGGCCCTTCTCGAACAGACGCACGAACATGCGCTGTTCATGCACGTAGTAGTCGCGGTCGCAGGTGGCGAATTCGCGCGACCAGTCGTAGGCAAAGCCCATGCGCGCGAACTGGCCGCGCATGTGCTCGATGTTGGACCGGGTCCACTTGGCCGGCGCCGTGTCGTGCTTGATGGCCGCGTTCTCGGCCGGCAGGCCGAACGCGTCCCAGCCCATCGGCTGCAGCACGTTCCGACCCTGCATGCGCTGGAAGCGGCTGATCACGTCGCCGATGGTGTAGTTGCGCACGTGGCCCATGTGCAGGGCGCCGGAAGGGTACGGCAGCATGGAAAGGCAGTAGAACTTCTCCTTCGCGGGGTCCTCGACCACCTCGAAGGCGCGCGTGCGGTTCCAGAATTCCTGTGCGGCGGTTTCCACCGTCCGTGGTTCGTAGCTGTCGGACATGACTTTGAGTCGTTCGAGAAGGGGATTGCGCAGGGACCTGCGGCAGATCGGGGAGCGTACCGCAGCACCCCGGGGGCGCCAAGCCTGACGAAACGCCGATCGCCTGCCCGCGAACAGCGTCAGGGGCAGGAAGCGCGCGAACCGGCGGCCATGGCGCGGACCGACCCGGCAATGCGCCCGGATAGCGCAGCCAGAGCCTTCTGGTGGCCCTGCACCAGGGCGCCGATGCCGGCACCGACCGGCTCCCTGAGCGAACGGCTGCAGCGCACGGCCGGACCGTCCATGCCCTGCCGGTGCACGCTCCACACCGCGTCGATGCGCGCATAGCGCCCTCTCACCGACTCGAAACGGCGCACGTCCAGCTTGATGCGGTAGACCGGTTCGTCGCCCGCCCCGGGAAGGCCGTGCACGTCCACGACGCCCAGGATTCGCGACAGTTCCGCGGACACGGCGCCGCGGACCTGGTCGGCCAGCGGGGCGATCCATTCCTCGTTCTCCAGCAGCGCGACGCGGTCATCGCCCTGGCGCACCACCAGTTGCGGGCGGTCGTCGCGGGCCGGAATGGTCACCGGCAGCACGTCGATACGGTAACCGGCCACCGGGGTCGCCGCCGGTGCCTTCGACGCCTGCGGGATCAGGGTATAGAAACGGGTCGGCACCGAACTGCAGGATGTGAGCGCGGTGAGTGCGCATGCAGCGGCAAGGGACAGCCATCCTCGCTTCATTTGCGGTTCTCCTTGTCGGCGCGCCCGGGCGGCGGCACGTCCTGCGGGCGCTTGCCGCGCAGCAGGGCCTCGGGATGGCGGCCCAGGTAGTCGGTCAGGTCGCGCAACGACCGCGCCGCGCGCTGGACCTGCAGCAGGGTCTGGCCCAGGTTCTGTTGCAGCGGCGAACCGCCGGACACGGTACCCTCCAGCGACTTCAGGGTGTGCTGCAATTGCTTGAGCGTGCGGCCGGCCTGCGGGCCCAGCGTGCCGTGGAACTGCTTGAGCGTGGCATCCAGGTCGACCAGCGAGGCGTCCAGGTGCCGGCCGATGCGGTCGAACGGCACCTTGTCCAGGCGATCGGCGATGTGCGCCAGCTGGACCTGCAGCTTGTCGAAACTGCCCGGCACCGTGGGTAGCCACAGCGGTTTGTGCGCGGGGTCGATCTCGCGGTGCGCATCGCCGGGGAAGAAGTCCATGGCGACATACAGCTGCCCGGTCAGCAGGTTGCCGCTGCGCAGCTGCGCGCGCAGGCCGTGGCGGACCAGGAAGGCCAGCGCCAGGCCCGGGTTCTTCTGGTAGCGATCGCCCATGCGCTGGTTGAACTGGCGGTTGGCCTTGCCCAGCCGCTGCGGATACACCACGGCGGCCACGTCGACCGGGAAGCGCTTGTGCCTGGGGTCGTATTCGACGCCGATGTGGGTGACCTCGCCCAGCGTGATGCCCTCGAAGTCCACCGGCGCGCCGACGGCCAGGCCGCGCACCGACTGCTTGAAGCGCATGTGCAATCGCACCGGCGGGCCGTCGGGCGGCTGCATGGCCTTGTCCCGCGTATCGAACAGATCGAAGTGGGTCCCGGCCGGCGCGCGGGCCTCGCTGCCGGCATCCGGCGGCGCCCGGAAGGCGAGCCCTCCGGCGACCACCGTGGCCAGTGATTCGGTGTTCACCTTCAGCCCGCCCGCGTTGACCGAGACATTGACGCCGCTGGCGTTCCAGAACCGGGTGTCGCGCGTCACGAACCGGTCGTAGGGTGCATCGATGAACACCTGCAGCTGCACGCCCTTGCCATCACTGTCCAGCTTGTAGCCGACCACGCGGCCAACCTGGATGCGGCGGAAATAGACCGGCGAACCGATGTCCAGCGAGCCCAGGTCCTTGCTGCGCACGGTGAAATTGCTGCCGGGCTCGCCGTGGGTCAGCGGCGGCGGGGTCTCCATGCCCTTGAAACGAAGCTTTTCGCGATGATTCGTGCCGCCGCCGGTATCTGCGCCGATGTAGGCACCGGAAAACAGCGTGGTCAGGCCGGAAATGCCGCCCAGGCCGATGCGCGGGCGCACCACCCAGAAGCGACTGCCCTCGGTGGCGAAGTACTGGTAGCGCTTCTCCAGGTCGACCTTGACCACCACGGTCTGGTGGTCCTCGCCCAGCGCCACCGAACGCACCTTGCCGATCACCACGTTCTTGAACTTGACCTGGGTCTTGCCGGGCACCACGCCCTCGGCGGTCTTGAAGCCGATGGTGATGACCGGCCCTTCCGACAGGTAGGCATTGACCACCAGCGACAGGCCGACCAGTGCGGCCACCACCGGCACCAGCCAGATCAGCGGCAGCTGCCAGCTGCGCCGCCGGGTGACCTCGGGCGTGGGCAGCGCGCCGTGCTCCTCGTGTTCGACCTGTTCCTCGTTGTCGCTCATGGCGATTCCCCGTCCGGCCGTTTCCCGCGCCCGGCATGGTCCCAGATCAGCCTGGGATCGAAACTCATCGAAGCCAGCATGGTAAGCACGACCACCAGTCCGAAGTACACCACACCCGGGCCGGGTTCGACACGCGTGAGCTGGAAATGCACCAGTGCCACCAGCAGCGTGACCACGAACACGTCCAGCATCGACCAGTAGCCGATGCCCTCGATCAGGCGGAACAGGTGCGCGCGGCCCATGGTGCGCCAGTCCCTGCCCCGCTGCACGCTGACCAGCAGCACCAGCAGCGCGGTGAATTTCAGCAGCGGCACCAGGATACTGGCCACGAACACGATCACCGCCAGGTCCCAGGATCCGTTGTGCCACAGCTCGACCACGCCGCTGAGAATGGTGTTGCTCTCGTTGCCGAACAGCGAGCCGGTGCGCATGATCGGCAGTACGTTGGCCGGGATGTACAGGATCATCGCGGCCAGCAGCAGGGCCCAGGTGCGCGCCAGGCTGGCCGGCTTGCGCCGGTGCAGGTGGGCGCCACAGCGCGTGCAGCGCAGGTCGCCCTCCACGCAGCGGAACACCTGGCCGCAGTCGTGGCAGGCGATGATGCCCAGCTCGCTGGCGGTCGGCGCGTGCGGCAGATTCATGTGCAGCGCTCCTGCCGCAGCAGCCAGATGCGGCGCAGGTCGAACGAGGCCACCAGCGCCAGCAGCGCCGTCAGCGCCGCGAATGCCCAGATGCCCGGCTGCAGGATCACCTCGAAGATGCTGCCCACCTTCACCAGCGCCACCAGGGTGCCGATCATGAACACCTCGACCATGCTCCAGGGGCGGATCGCCGTCAGCAGGCGCATGATCGCCACGAAGCCCGGCGGGTGCCGGCAGGCCCGCACGAAGCCCAGCACCCAGCCAAACAGCAGCACCTGCAGCAGCGGAATGAAGAACAGCATCAGGGCCACCAGCACCGCGATCAGGCCGGCGCCGTCGTGCCAGATGGCGACGATGGCCTGCCACAGCGTGGCCGAGCTGCGGATGCCATTGAGCTCCAGGGTCACGATCGGCCAGGCATTGGCGATGAAGAAGGTCATGACCGCCGCCAGCGAAAGCGCGAACATGCTGTCCACGCTCAGCCATGGACTCCTGTACAGGTACGCACCGCAGCGCACGCAGCGCGCGGACTCGCCACGCGCCAGCGCATGTCGGCGATGCACCGTGTCGCAGTGCTCGCACACCACCAGTTCGGGAACCTGCGGCATCATGATCTGATTATCCAGCATGGAGGCGACACGCGCCTCCCTCCGTAAGGCCGGGACGCGTCCCGGCCCGCTTGTCGTTGAGGCAATGTCCGGATGGAGATATGGGCAGCTCCGGCCATCCCAAGCGCACGGACTTGATTTGCCGGCAATCGCCCCGACGTGGATTGCGTTAAGCCCCCCTATTTGGAGTTCCCGTGAGCACGAGTCCCCACGTATTCGACGTCAGCCAGGACCATTTCGAGGATGAGGTCCTCCAGGCGTCGATCGAGACCCCCATCCTGATCGACTTCTGGGCCAGCTGGTGCGGTCCGTGCAAGGCGCTCGGCCCGCTGCTGGAAAAGCTGGCCGACGAGTACAACGGCGCCTTCCGCCTGGCCAAGGTCGATGTCGACGCCAACCAGGAACTGGCCGGCATGTTCGGCATCCGCTCCATCCCCACCGTGGCGCTGTTCAAGGACGGCAAGCCAGTGGACGGTTTCGCCGGCGCCCTGCCCGAGGGCCAGTTGCGTGAGTTCCTCGCCAAGCATGTCGAGCCGGCGGCGCTGATCGAGACGCCCGACGACGCTGCACCCGAGGCGGCCACGGACGCGCCTGCCGAGACGGCAGCCGAGGCCGTGGCGCGGATCCAGGCGCAGATGGCGGCACGCCCCGACGACGAGAACCTGAAGCTGGACCTGGCGCTGGCCCAGTTGCGCGCCGGCGACATCCCCGCCGCGCGCGCGGCCATGGACGCCCTGCCCGCCAACCTGGCCACCGACGACCGTGCGGTGCGCCTGCGCGGGCAGCTGGAACTGGCCCATGCGCTGGACGACGCACCCGATGCCGACGCCCTGCGCAAGCGCATCGATGCCGATCCGCAGGACTGGGCCGCCCGCGACCTGCTGGGCGTGCGCCTGGTGCTGGGCGACTCGCCTGAAGAGGGCCTGGAGCAGTTCCTGCACATCCTGCGCCAGCAGCGCGACTGGAACGACGGCCAGGCGCGCCAGCGCCTGCTGGATGCCTTCAAGGTGCTCGATGACGAGGCGCTGGTCGGCGACTATCGGCGGCGCATGGCTTCGGTGCTGTTTTGAGACCGGGATTCGGGATTCGGGATCCGGACGAGCGCGATTCCGCGTTTCGTCCGATCGCATGACCCTGTGCTGATGGCATGCGTGCGCGGACGCTTCGACGACTGCTGAACCTGTGGCCGCCGTTCCTTTTCAGCGGCATCCGCGTGCGCGCCCTGGCCGACGACTGGTCCGAGGCGCAGGTGACGCTGAAACTGCGTCCTTGGAACCGCAACTACGTGGGCACGCATTTCGGCGGCAACCTGTTCGCCATGACCGACCCGTTCTGGATGCTGCTGGTCATGCACCGGCTCGGCAGCGACTACATCGTCTGGGACCGGGCCGGTGCGATCGAATTCGTCACCCCCGGCCGCAGCCACGTGCATGCGCATTTCCACCTGGGTTCCGATACGGTCGACGACCTGCGCCGGGAAGCCGCGGACGGCCACAAGGTGCTGCGCTGGTTCGAGGTCGAGGTCACCGATGAGACCGGCGAAACGGTGGCGCGCGTGCGCAAGCAGCTGTACGTGCGGCGCAAGCGCCACGCGCGGTCGGACACGCCAGCCCCGGACTGAGCCGTCCGACCGACCCGGAACCCGCCACGCCCCGACATGGCCGCCGACTGACAGGCAGCCCCCGGCAGATCGGCCTACAATGCCCGCGAACCGAACCGGGAAGCCCCATGCGATCCCTGCACGTCAAACGCTACATGCTGACCGGCCTGCTGACGATCCTGCCGCTGTGGGTGACCTGGCTGGTGTTCTCCTTCGTTCTGGGCCTGCTGGCCGGCTTGGGTGCGCCGCTGGTCGGCGCCCTGCTCAACGGCATCACCCTGATCTCGCCGCATCTGGCGCAGGCACTGGACTCGAAATGGATGCTCAGCGTGATGGCCCTGCTGATCACCGTGTTCGGCCTGTACGGGTTGGGCTGGGTCGCCCACCGCGTGATCGGCCGGCGCTTCCTTGACGCCTTCGACAAACTGCTCGAGCGCATTCCGCTGGTGCAGACCATCTACGGCGGCACCAAGAAGCTCATGAACGTGCTGCAGACCCGGCCCGACCGCGTGCAGCGCGTCGTGCTGGTCGATTTCCCGCGCCAGGGCATGAAGGTGGTGGGCTTCGTCACCCGCATCATGATCGAGGAAGGCAGCGGCCGCGAGATGGCCGCGGTCTACATTCCCACCACGCCCAACCCCACCGGCGGCTACCTGGAAGTGGTCGCGGTCGACGAGCTCACGCCGACCGACTGGACCATGGACCAGGCCATGGCCTTCATCATCTCCGGCGGCGCTGTGGCACCGGAAACCCTGCCCGGCATGAAGGCCCGACCGGTACCGGCGCCCGCCGAGGACGTGCGCAGGCCGCCCGACCCCTGACCTTCGACACATCGAACGGCCGTGACATTTCCCCTATTCTTGGCGCGAATACGTCCGGTGCCGGAGGGGGTGGCGCGGGTACGGCAAGACCAAGGAACGAGAAACCGTCGCATTGATCCGGAGGAGAAACACCGAATGAATAAGCCCATGTTCAAGCCGCTGGCCCTGGCCGTCGGCATCACCCTGGCCGTGGCCGCGTGCGGCAAGCACGGCCAGGACAGCGCCTCGACGACGGCGCCGGCCAAGGCCTCGACGGCCGCCGCCAAGCCGGCCGCGGCCACCAGCACGACCCAGGCGGCAAGCAAGCCGATCTTCAACGTCGCCAACCTGGACAAGAACATCAGCGCCTGCCAGGACTTCAACGGCTTCGTCAACGCCAAATGGGTCAAGAACAATCCGATCCCGGCCGACCAGACGGTGTGGGGCTCGTTCAGCGAGCTGCACGAGAAGAGCCTGAAGGACCAGCACCAGCTGGTCGACCATGCCGAGAAGACCGCCGACAGCGCCAAGCCCGGCTCGATCGAGCAGAAGATCGGCTGGCTGTACCGCTCGGCCATGAACATGAAGGCGCGCAACAAGGCCGGATACGCTCCGATCAAGCCGACCCTGGCCTCGATCGACGACATCCATTCGCGCAAGCAACTGCAGCCGTGGCTGGACGTCGATTTCGCCAAGGGTGACGGCCAGGTGTTCAACTTCTACGCCAGCGCCGACTTCAAGAACGCCAAGCAGCAGATTGCCTACACCTCGCAGGGCGGCCTGGGCCTGCCCACGCCCAAGTACTACACCGATGCCCAGTACAAAGACGTGCGCGCGGCCTATGTGAAGTACCTGACCAAGCTGTTCACCCTCACCGGCGACAAGCCGGCGACGGCCGCCAAGCAGGCCGAGCTGGCGATGAAGTTCGAGACCGAGCTGGCCAAGCACTCCATCCCGCGCGTGAAGCTGCGCGACCCGAAGAACCAGTACCACTTCGTGTCCGTGGCCCAGGCCAACAAGATCACCCCGCACTTCAACTGGAACAGCTTCTTCAAGGCCCAGGGCGTGAGCATCGAGAAGGGCTTCTCGCTGTCGCAGCCGAGCTTCTTCAAGGAAGTCGACCACCTGATGGCCCACGCCCCGCTGGCCGAATGGAAGGCCTACCTGAAGGCGCACACCATCGCCGACGCCTCCAGCGCCCTGTCCGAGCCGTTCGTGGACGCGCAGTTCGACTTCTACGGCAAGACCCTGCGCGGCCAGCCGCAGCAGAAGCCGCAGTGGAAACGCGCGCTGAGCTCGGTCAACGGCGCCATGGGCCAGGCCCTGGGCCAGCTGTACGTGGCCAAGTATTTCCCGCCGGAAGCCAAGGCCCGCGCCAAGGTGCTGGTGCACAACGTGCGCATGGCACTGAAGAACCGCATCGAGCACCTGGACTGGATGAGCGAGGCGACCAAGAAGAAGGCACTGGAGAAGTGGTCCAAGTTCCTGCCCAAGATCGGCTATCCGGACAAGTGGCGCAGCTGGGACGGACTGAAGATCACGCCGGATGACTACTACGCCAACATGGAACGGGCGCAGAAGTTCAACTACGAGTACAACATCGCCAAGATCGGCAAGCCCACCGACCGCAAGGAGTGGGGCATGACGCCGCAGACGGTGAACGCGTACTACAGCCCGACCACCAACACCATCAACTTCCCGGCCGCGATCCTGCAGCCGCCGTTCTTCTACGCCCACGGCGACGACGCCATCAACTACGGCGGCATCGGTGCCGTGATCGGCCACGAGTCCAGCCACGGCTTCGACGACCAGGGCAGCCAGTACGACGGTGACGGCAACCTGGACAACTGGTGGACCAAGGCCGACCGCAAGGCATTCGACGCGCGCACCAAGAAACTGGTCGAGCAGTTCGACGCCTACGTGCCGCTCAAGGATCATCCGAAGCTGCACGTCGACGGCAAGCTGACCCTGGGCGAGAACATCGCCGACCTGGGCGGTCTGAACATCGCCTACGACGCCCTGCAGAACGCGCTGAAGAACAACCCCGCCGAAGCCGACAAGAAGATCAACGGCTACACCGAGGACCAGCGCTTCTTCATGAACTGGGCCCGCGTGTGGCGTGGCGAGATCCGCGAGAAGGCGCAGCTGGTGTACCTGAACGCCGATCCGCATTCGCCGATGAAGTTCCGTGCCATCGGTGCGCCGTCCAACATGCCCGCGTTCGCCAAGGCGTTCCAGTGCAAGAGCGGCGACAAGATGGTGCGTCCGGCCGACAAGCGCGTGAAGATCTGGTAAGCGGATCCGCACCGCCGGATGCCCCGGCATCCGGGCCTTTCGAAGGGCGTCGCGCACCGCGCGGCGCCCTTTTTTCATGCATGGCACGGGCACCGGGCATGGCCCCGCCGTCGCCGCGCTTTCATCCGCGCCCGCAACCGCGGATAATGGCCGGTTCTTCAACAACGCGATTGTCGATGTTCATACCCGGTCAACGCTGGATCTCCACCGCCGAGCCCGAGCTCGGTCTCGGCACCGTGCTGCGCGTGGAAGGGCGCGGCGTGCAGATGCTGTTCACCAAGGCCGGCGTGCTGCGCCCCTACGCGCAGGACTCGGCACCGCTGGTGCGCGCGGAATTCCGTGTCGGCCAGCGCGTGGCCGGCAAGGGCGTGGCCTTCGTCATCGAGCGCGTCGAGCAGCAGGAGGACGGCCTGCTGGTGTACCGCGGCGAAGGCCGCGAACTGCACGAGGGCCAGCTGGACGACGAGCAGAGCATCTCGCAGGCTGACGAGCGCCTGACCGGCGGACGCGTCGACCCCGTGGCCCAGTTCGAGCTGCGTCTGGAGGCACTGCAACGGCGCGCCGCAGCCCGCCGCTCGCCAGCCTGGGGCCTGAAGTCGGCACGCATCGACCTGATCGCGCACCAGCTGCGCGTGGCCGGCATGGCCGCCTCGCGCCCCGCCCCGCGGGTGCTGCTGGCCGACGAAGTCGGCCTGGGCAAGACCATCGAGGCCGGCATGATCATGGCCCGGCAGATCGCCTCCGGCCGCGCCTCGCGCGTGCTGGTGCTGCTGCCCGACGCCCTGCTCAACCAGTGGTTCGTGGAACTGCTGCGCCGCTTCAACCTGTCCTTCGCGATCTTCGACGAGGAACGCTGCGAGGCCATCGAGCAGGCCGGCGACGGGCGCAACCCGTTCGAGGACGAACAGTGGGTGATCGCCGGCTTCGGCCTGTTCGACGAGGCCCCGAAGCGCCGCGAACAGCTGCTGGCCGCCGGCTGGGACCTGCTGGTGGTCGACGAGGCGCACCACCTGGAGTGGACGCCGGAGGCCACCAGCCCGCGCTACGCCATGGTCGAGGCGCTCGCCGTCGCCTGCCCCGGCGTGGTGCTGCTGACCGCCACCCCCGAGCAGCTCGGCCGCAGTGGCCATTTCGCCCGCCTGCGCCTGCTCGATCCGGCGCGCTACCACGACCTGGACGCCTACCTGGCCGAGGCCGACCGCTTCGTCGCCCTGTCGCGCGTGGTCGACAAGCTCGCCGGGCACGCGCCGCTGGACGCGGACGAGCGCGAAGCCCTGACGGCCCAGCTGGATGGCGACGACGAGGCCCTGGCCGTGCTCGCCGACTACCCCGACCGCGAGGACAGCGGCGAAGCACTGATCGACGCCCTGATCGACCGCCACGGCACCGGCCGGGTGATGTTCCGCAACCGCCGCGCCAGCGTCGGCGGCTTCCGCCAGCGCCTGCCGGACCTGCGCGAGCTCGACGACGACACCCTGGACGAGGGCGCGCGCCAGGCCCTGCTGGCCGAATTCCACGCCGACCTGCAGCAGCCGCCCGCGGTGCTCGAGCACGACTATGCCGGCGACCCGCGCATCGACGACCTGATCACCCTGCTGGAAGAGCATCCGCAGGAGAAGTTCCTGCTGATCTGCCGCACCCGTGCCAAGGTGCTGGCCATCGAGGAAGCCCTGCGCACGCGCAGCGGCGTGGGCGTGGCGCGTTTCCACGAAGGCCTGAGCCTGCTGCAGCGCGACCGCAATGCGGCCTGGTTCGCCCAGCCCGACGGCGCGCGACTGCTGCTGTGCTCGGAAATCGGTTCGGAAGGCCGCAACTTCCAGTTCGCCCACCACCTGGTGCTGTGGGACCTGCCGCTGGATCCGGACCTGCTCGAGCAGCGTATCGGCCGCCTGGACCGCATCGGCCAGAATCGCGACATCGTCATCCACGTGCCGGTGGTCGCCGACAGCGCCCAGCACATGCTGGCGCGCTGGCACCACGAGGCCGTCGACGGCCTGCAGCACAGCCCGGCGGACGGCCGCGAACTGATGCGCCGCTTCGGCGACACCCTGGTGAGCCTGGCCGAGGCCCACGCCCGCGACGGCGGCGGCCGCGACCAGGAACTGGACGTGCTGATCGACGAAACCCGCGCCGCGCACCAGGAACTGGCGGCGATGATGCAGGACGGCCGCGACCGCCTGCTGGAACTGGCCGCCCAGCGCGCGCCGCAGGCCGACGCCCTGGAGCAGGCCCTGGGCGAAGCCGACGGCGACGCCGTGCGCGACACCTTCATCTCGCGCCTGTTCGAGCACTTCGGCGTGCACATCGACGAAGTCGACGCCGACAGCGTGCTGCTGGATCCCGAATACCTGACCACCGAGGCCTTCGCCGGCCTCGGCGACGGCCCGAAGCCGGCCACCTTCAGCCGCCGCGCCGCACTGGCGCGCGAGGAGCTGGCCCTGCTGCGCCCCGACCACCCCATGGTGGCCGGCGCCATCGACCTGCTGCTGTCGACCGAGAGCGGCAACGCCGCGTTCCTGATCGACGGCAAGCTGCCGCCGCGCAGCGTGCTGCTGCAGGCGGTGTTCGTGCTCGAATGCGTGGCCGACCGCGGCCTGGACGCCGAGCGCTTCCTGCCGCCCACGCCGCTGACCGTGGCCGTGGACACCCGCCTGCAGCCGCGCAACGGCTTCACGCCGTCCGCCGAGGCCCTGCAGCGCGCCGCCGAGCGCAAGAACGACCTGGGCCGCTACCGCAAGTTCATCGCCCAGCTGGTGCCGCCCATGCTCGAACGCGCCGAGGCCCTGGCGCAGGAGCAGGCCGACACCCTGTCCGCCCAGGCCGCCGACGCGGCCCGCGGGGCGCTGGACGAGGAGATCGGTCGCCTGACGACCCTGAGGCGGGTCAATCCCGGCGTGCGCGAGGAGGAAATCGCCGCCCTCACCGCCGAACGCGACGCCCTGCTCACCGCCCTGCCCGCCTCGCGCCTGCGCCTGGACGCCGTGCGCCTGGTCGCCAGCCCCGATTTCCTGGCCCTGCGCTGATCGCACCCCTTCCGCAGCCTTCCCTACCCTTTGTAGGAGCTGCGGAAGCTGCGATCGGGTCGCAAAGCGACCCTCGAGATCCACGGCCGTGCTGCGAAAACCAGCCTAGCCGCATCACCGTTCGCACCACGGGCATTCCCTTCGGTCACGCCTCCCGGCGCTCCTACAGTGAACCCGCAGCCTTCCTACCCTTTGTAGGAGCCCCGGAAGGCGCGAAGGCGCGCGCCATTGACGCTGCCCGCGAAAACCGGTACTTGTCGGTGACCGTTTGCACCACGGGCATCCACGACCCGTGACTCGCCCCTCACCGCATCAACCGCCGCTTGGGCTTGATCGGCAGCTTCCCGCGCCAATACTCGATCAACACGAACCCACCCAGCATCCCGCCCAGGTGCGCGAAATGCGCGATGCCCGCCTGCGTGCCCAGCACGCCCTGCAGCAACTCCAGCGCACCGTAGCCGGTGACGAACACCCACGCCGGCAGCTCGATCGGCGGGAAGATCAGCAGCAGCCGCTCGTGCGGATACATCATGCCGAACGCCAGCAGCAGGCCGAAGATCGCGCCCGAGGCGCCGATGGTCGGATAGAAGCCGCCGGTGAAGAAATGCACCACCGCCAGTTGCGCCAGTGCGGCGACGATCAGGCAGGTGAAGTAGTAGATCAGGAAATGGCGCATGCCGAAGGTGCGCTCGATCGGTCCACCGAACAGGAACAGCGCGTACATGTTCAGGGCAATGTGCCAGAAGCCGCCGTGCAGGAACCCGTAGGTCACCAGCTGCCAGAACTGGAAGCCCACGTGCACCACCTGGCCCGAGGGCACCATGCCCGTCTTCTCGGGTCCCAGCGGCCACAGGCCGAAGTGCTGCGTCAACGCCAGGGTGGTGTTGTCGTGCAACAGCAACTGCACCAGGAAAATCACCACATTGGCGATCAGCAGGTTGCGGGTGGCCGGCGGAAGATCGAAGCGCATGGGGAATCCTGTTGCAAAGGTCGGCGGAAAGCGTATCGTGCGCGCCTTGCCGCGTCATGGCGAACGCGCACGAGTCCTTATAGATGGGCATGAACCCCTCCGAGTTCCAGAGCGTGGCCGAATCCATCGAGCGCGACGGCTGGTACGTGGGCGACCACCTGCTCGATCCGGTCCTGGTCGACGCCCTGGCCGACGAATGCCGCGACCTGGACGCCCGCGCGCGCCTCAAGCCCGCATCGGTCGGCCGCGGCACCAAACGCCGCCTGGCCGCCGCCGTGCGCAGCGACCGCACGCGCTGGCTGGACGCCACCTTCAGCGCGACCCAGGCCGCCTACCTGGCCCGCATGCTGGCCCTGCGCGACGCGCTCAACCGGCGCCTGCTGCTGGGCCTGAATGAACTGGAGGCGCACTACGCCCTGTACCCCGCCGGCGCCCGCTACGACCGCCACCGCGACCGCTTCCGCGACGACGACGCCCGCGTGCTCTCGGCCGTGCTCTACCTCAACCGCGACTGGACCGAGGACGACGCAGGCGCCCTGCGCCTGTACCTGCCGGACGGCACCCACCGCGACATCCTGCCCGTCTTCGGCCGACTGGTGCTGTTCCTGTCGGCCGACTTCGAGCACGAGGTCCTGGCCCCGCACCGGCCGCGCTTGAGCATCGCCGGCTGGTACCGGCAACGCGAGTCGGGACAGCTCTGACACGCTCGGCTATGCTGATTCCTCGAACGCACCAAACAGGGGACAACACATGCTGATGCGCATTCCGGGCATCCTCGAACCGGACCACCTGGCCCGCATCCAGGCCCGGTTGGCCGAGGCCGAATGGATCGACGGCCGCGTCACGGCCGGCGCCGGCAGCGCCAAGGTCAAGACCAACCAGCAGCTGCGCGAAGTCTCGCCGCTGCGCCAGGAACTGGCCCGAGAAATCCTGGACGTGCTGTCGCGCCACATGCCCTTCCGCACCGCCACGTTCCCGCAGCGCATCCTGCCGCCGCGCTTCAACCGCTACCACGATGGCGGCGAGTACGGCTTCCACGTCGACAGCGCAATCATGAACTTCAGCGACGTGGCCGACGGCGCGCAGCAGGCCATCCGCTCGGACATCTCCTGCACCCTGTTCCTGAGCGAGCCGGACAGCTACGACGGTGGCGAACTGGTCATCCAGGACACCTTCGGCCTGCACCAGGTCAAGCTGCCCGCCGGCGACATGATCGTCTACCCGTCCAGCAGCCTGCACCGCGTCACCCCGGTCACGCGTGGCGCGCGGGTGTCGGCGTTCTTCTGGGTGCAGAGCAAGGTCCGCGATCCTGCCCATCGGCAGTTGCTGGTGCAGCTGGACCAGGGCATCCAGGCCGTCGCCGCCGACGGCGCAAGTCCTGACAAGCTGACAGGACTGCATGGCGTTTATCACAACCTGCTCAGGCAGTGGGCCGAGACCTGAGGGCCGGTCAACCACCGCCGGCGCATGAACGTTCGCACCAAGAAACTGACCCTGGCACCTTTGCCGGCAGATCGAGAACCTAACCCAACGACGCGCAAAGATCAGGCCACGCGGGCGACCCAAAAAGCCACCCAACTCCGAGGAAAAATGAACCTGACCCCAAATTTTACGGACGAGGCTCTAGGGCAAACCGGCACATGTGCGTTCGGAACTCTGTCGGATTCATCGCCGAATAGGTCATGCGCTGGTTTCGCGATGCCTCGATCAGTCCGGTATTCATAGCGCCGGGCAGCCCCATGCAATTCGTCGAGAGCCTCAACGGCAAGCTGCGGGATGAACTGCTGAACGGGAGTGGTTCTGCAACCGAGCCGAGGCGAAGATCCTGATGGAACGCTGCCGGCAGTTCTACAACGAGCGGCGACCACACAGCGCTCATGGCTACAAGCCACCAGTGACCATTCGCCGAGACCGGTGTCGAACCCGACACCATCACCACCGGACTCACCGCCTAATTGGTTTCAGATTATGCCCAGACTTAAGACTGCGAGCAGTAATACCGCCAGACTCGCCAAACGCACAGCACGCGCAATCCCTATCTGAATCAAGTAGGGCTTCGGAAGATCCAGCTTAAGCAAGCGCCGGCGCGTGAACCAGAAACTCCAGCCAATGTAGATGGCAAAAGCGCAAAGGTACAGAACCGTCAACATCCGGAGAGACATGACGGGATACTGGATGAGGACGAAGTAGGCGCCCATGATGACTGCAAGCGGGATGAGTGCGTAGACCCTCACCCCCGAAAAGGCATCGACAAGTGATGCCTTCTGATCCGATGACAGATGCTTCAGAGCTCTTCCGGAAATGGCGCGACTCGCAATGACCGCAATAAAAAAAGCCATGAAGTACAACTGGAAGGTCAGCACGATTAATGTCCTCTTGCTTGAACTATACCAGATGGAATCGCGCAACCAGCCTCA
This sequence comes from uncultured Gammaproteobacteria bacterium, assembly GCA_963817755.1. Lineage (GTDB taxonomy): Bacteria > Pseudomonadota > Gammaproteobacteria > Xanthomonadales > Rhodanobacteraceae > Oleiagrimonas. Next base: position 583,217 of record CAWFPB010000001.1, on the reverse strand, counting down.
AAAAAGTCAGTTGGACACACAAACCATCTCTGAACAGCGTGAACGCACCCGGCAATGACACACCCAGATTGACTCTCAGCTTCAGCACTGAGCCGAAGACCTGGCGCAACGACGAGCCAGGCTCAAGTCAAGCGCAAACAGTGCAACAAGCCAACTGCTTGAGAAGAACATGAACCTGGTCGCATAATTTATATTTTAATCAGAGTCGTAAAATTCCGCATATTTTAGAGGTGAAACAATCCGGCAATCAAAAAGTACAGGGCCCCAAATCCTAAAACGATCGATATGGCCACATCAACCCAGTAAAATATTGGCTCCCTAGACCTTTTGTGAAGCAAGTTGCCTAAATATATGTTTCCGGTTCTTAATCCGTGAATCAGATTCCACAACATCAGCGCAGAAATAGCCAAAAAAGTTAAGTTTTGATACGACATCTACTCAACCCCACATGCTGTCTCTTCAATTTTCAATGCCGTGGCCGCTTTGCCCATCAAACCTGATATAACCGTCCTTTTCCCCTCTGATAGACCCGGAAAATTAGTTTTTAGGTAACCGTCGGTAAGCATATCAAGAAGTATCTCGCTACCTCCGGCCGCAACGGCGCCCTTAACCCCTTCACTGGCATAGCCAGTCAATGTTGCTCCTATGAGAGATTCATATTTATCAATTCCTAGCAAACCCAGTCCCTCTCCACCAACCTCAATTTCGACAGGAGCCATTTCTGGAGCAAAGAAAGATGCAATACCATCTCCGATCAAAATAAGGGTCAGGTTCATTTTTTCTGATCAAGGCATGATGTTTTTCAAAAACACCTTACGATTGAATTCCTTGATCATCCTGTATGTCGGATTCGCCTGGCCGACCTGCTTCAGGTACCGTGCCCGAAGCCGGCCGGCCCCGGGGGCCCGGGCCATGGAAGCCGCAAGCACATAGTTCACGTCCAGCCGCTGATTTGACCGGCCACGCTTCCTGAATCGTGATGTGACCGTTCGGTAGCAACTTTGTACCTTGCCGGTCAGCCCGTGCAGGCGCTCTTCGAACATGCACAAGCCCAGCGCCGCCACCGGATACAGAGGTTGCAGGCGCTCCGCCGCCTCAAGATCGGCTGCTGCCCGATGGTATTCGTGCAATGCCCCATGCAGCTGCGCTCGCTGTATGAGTGCATCGCGATTGTTTGGATGGTTTTGGATCACCCGGTCCAGTCTTGCCATCTGCTTCCGGATCGAAAACGGCATGCCCGGAGAGGCGCTATCCGGCCGCGAGGACGCGCCGGCGGTGGGTGTTTGCGTGCTTACCTGCGGCATGCTTGCTTGCGCCGCGTGGACCAGCACGTGTCCATGAATGGCGATGCCCAACAGCACCGTGGCCGCCATGATGACGACGCTTGCCTTTCCCTGGCCCATGATCTTCCCTCCCATGTGGCGCCATGCAACGAGGACCACCATCCATTGCATCACGTCTTGATGCAAGCGCCTTCCGGCACGGTGCGCGTTCCGGCTCAGGCCTCGCGCGCCCCGAAGATCGCCGTCCCGATGCGCACCTCGGTGCTCCCTTCGGCAATCGCCAGCGCATAGTCCCCGCTCATGCCCATCGACAGTCGCGGCAGGTCGTGGCCTTCGGCCTGCGCGCAGTCGCGCAGTTCGCGCAGCATGCGGAAGCACGCGCGAACGGCGGCCTCGTCATCGGACAGCACGGCCATGGTCATCAGGCCGCGTACCTTGAGGCGCGGATAGTCGCGAAGCTTTTCCAGGAAGCCCATCAGTTCGGTGGGCGGCAGGCCGTACTTGCTCGGTTCGGGCGAGGTCTTGACCTGGACCAGCACGTCCAGCGTGCGGTCTTCCATCTCCAGGCGATGCTGCAGGGCCTCGGCCAGGTCCAGGCGGTCCAGCGACTGCACCTCGCTGGCCAGTTTGGCGATGTACTTGGCCTTGTTGGTCTGCAGGTGGCCGATGACCACCCAGTCGATGCCGCGGCCTTCCAGCGCCTCGGCCTTGTCGCGGATTTCCTTCACGCGGTTCTCGCCGAAGCGGGTCAGGCCCAGCGCCAGGGCCTGCTCGATGACCTCGGACCGGGTGGGTCTTGCTGACCGGCAGGATGGTCACTTCGGACGGATCGCGGCCCGCCTGGCGGCAGGCCGCGGCCACGCCCGCGCGGACGCGTTCCCAGCGCTGCGCGAGCGTGTCGTCGGCCATGCCCGGCTCAGGCGCCCTTGGTGTAGTGACGCGCCAGCACGTCGGCGACCACCATGGTCACGCGCTTGCCGGTGGGGATATGCAGGAACTCGTTGGGGCCGTGGGCGTTGGAATGCGGGCCCAGCACGCCGGTGATCAGGAACTGCGCCTCGGGGAATTTCTCGCCCAGCATGCCCATGAACGGGATCGAGCCGCCCTCGCCCATGTAGGCCGCCGGCTTGCCGTAGTAGCTTTCCGAGGCCGCCGACACCGCGTCGGCCAGCCACTGCGACAGCGGGGGCGCGTTCCAGCCGCCGCCGTTCTTCTCCAGCGTGAAGGTGACCTTGGCGCCGTACGGTGGGTCCTTCTCCAGCAGTTCCTTGACGAACGCTCCGGCGCGCTCGCCGTGGACCGTCGGCGGCAGGCGCAGGCTGAGCTTGGCCGCGGTCACCGGGCGCAGCACGTTGCCGGCGCTGGCCAGCGGCGGCAGGCCGTCCATGCCGGTGATCGCCAGTTGCGGGCGCCAGGTACGGTTGAGGATCAGCTCGACGTGGTCGCCGGTGACCGGCGTCATGCCCTCGATCCAGGGGAACTTGTCGTAGACCTCGGTGCCCAGGATCTGCGCGCACTGGCGGGCCTGCTCGACGCGCTCGTCGGGGATGTCGGCGTACAGTTCCTTCGGCACGATGGCGCCGGTGTCCTCGTCCTCCAGGCGCGAGAGCAGCTGGCGCAGGATGCGGAAGCCGTCGGGCACGATGCCCGAGGCGTCGCCCGAGTGCACGCCCTCGGTCAGCACCTCGACCTTCAGTTCGCCGCCGGTCATGCCGCGCAGGGACGTGGTCAGCCACAGCTGGTCGTAGTTGGCGCAGCCCGAGTCCAGGCACACCACCAGCGACGGGTTGCCGATGCGCTCGGCCAGGTGGTCGACGTAGTGCGGCAGGTCGTAGCTGCCCGACTCCTCGCAGGCCTCGATCAGGATCACGCAGCGCGCGTGCGGCACGCCCTGCTCGTGCAGCGCCAGCAGCGCGGTCAGCGAGCCGAAGATGGCGTAGCCGTCGTCGGCGCCGCCGCGGCCGTACAGCTTGTCGCCCTTGATCACCGGCTTCCACGGGCCCAGGTCGTCGGCCCAGCCGGTCATCTCCGGCTGCTTGTCCAGGTGGCCGTACAGCACCACGGTGTCGTCGCCCTCGCCGGGCACGTCGATGTAGATCAGCGGCGTGCGGCCTTCCAGGCGCACCACTTCCAGCGTGGCGCCGGGCAGCGCGTCCAGCTTGGAGCGCGCCCACGATTCCATCAGCCTGACCGCATCGTCCATGTAGCCGTGCTCGACCCACTGGCTGTCGAACATCGGCGACTTGTTGGGGATCTTGATGTACTCGACCAGCTGCGGCACGACCTCGTCGTCCCACACGCCTTCGACAAAGGCACGGATGCGGCTGCTGTCCATGGAGGGCTCCCGATTGAGTGAACGGGCATTGTATCAGCCGCCCGCGGCGCGCCATCCCCCGCCTACAAGCGGGTCGACCAAGGCCCACAGGCTGGTGGCACCGGCACCGACCCTCGATACCGACGGCACCCGGCAGATGCGCGATCACCGGCGCGCCATCATGGAGTCGTGGCACAGCGACGTGCCCGTTCACTTTCATTCACGCAAGGAGCATCCGATGCTGCGCAAAATCCTTCCCCTCGCGTTCGCCCTGTCCCTGAGCCTGCCGGCGCTGGCCGCCACGCCGGTCAACATCAACCATGCCGACGCGGTGACCATCGCCAAATCGCTGGACGGCATCGGCCCGGCCAAGGCCAGGGCCATCGTCGCCTACCGCAAGGCCCACGGCCGCTTCAAGCACGTGGCCGAGCTGGCCAAGGTCAAGGGCATCGGCAAGGCCACCATCGCGCACAACCGCAAGGACATCCGCCTGGGCGGTTCGCACAAGTAACTCCGGGCACCGCGTCGCCCCCGCGCGGCGCACGCCGGCCATGGACGGCCGGCCCGGACCGCCGCGAGGCGGCCCGCCATCGCCGGCCAGCCCGGCGCATCCGGGGACGCGCGGGAGGCGCGGCCCCGGATTTCGCCTGTCCGGACGCCGCGTGCAGACCCTGCACCTTCGGCAAGGATGCATGCCGGGCGGTTCGGTGAGAGAATCGCGCTGCCTTCCGCAAATCGGCGCATTCGACGCCCCGGGCGCTAGCCGCCCCAGCATCCTGATCATGACCGACATCCCCGTCCTGGAAACCGAACGACTGCGACTGGTCGCCTTCGCCGAGCGCCACTTCGACGACTACGCGGCCATGCTGGCCGATCCGGAAAGCACCCGCTTCGTCGGCAGCGGCACGCCGCTGAACCGCATGAACGCCTGGCGCTCGATGGCCATGCTGCTGGGCCACTGGCAGTTGCGCGGCTACGGCATGTGGGCGCTGGAGAGGCTGGAGGACGACGTCTTCGTGGGGCGGGTCGGGCTGATGTATCCGGACGGCTGGCCAGACGTCGAACTGGGCTGGATGTTGCGGCCCGGCTACCGCGGGCACGGCTACGCCACCGAGGCCGCCCGGGCCGCGCTGGACTTTGCCTGGACGCAACTGCGACTGCCGCGCGTAATCAGCCTGGTGCGCGACGGCAACGACGCCTCCGACCGCCTGGCAAAACGCCTGGGCGGGGAATTCGTCGAATCGATGGAATTCCACGGCGCGCCGACGCACGTGTTCGCCTATCACCCGCCGATCCGCGGCATCTCGCGAAGCGCTTCGCCCTGAGCCATGAAAACGGCCGCCCGGGATGCGGACGGCCGTTGGTTCATCGAAGATGCGGCCGCACGCGGCCGCATCGATGCTCGACCAATCGCGTCAGCTGGCTTCGGCGATCGCCGCCATGCCCGCCAGACGCGCCGTGCGCATCCAGGCCATGGAGGCCACGAGCAGGATGGTCGCGACCAGTGCCAAGAGAACGCCGCCGAATCCCACGGCGGTCAGGTGAATGCGCCACATGCCCAGCACCAGCGTGAGCACGAGACCGATCACGGTCACGCCCAGGTACATGCCCAGCGTTGCCAGCGGACGGCTGAACAGCGTACCGATACCGCCCAGGAGTGCACGGGTCGCCGAGCGCTGACCCGGCTGGGCCACGATGCGCCCGCGCCCGGCCTCGATCATGCTCTGGACGATCACGAACACCACCAGCACCACCACGTTGGCGACGTGCTTCCAGAAATCGACGTTCGATTCCAGGACGGCCTTCTTGGCGTAGTCCGAGACCATGCTCGAGGAAACCATGCTGACCGCGAACACGACCCCGTACATCAACAGCGCCCACAGCATGAAACGGAACAGGCGCCAGTACTCGCGCAAGCCGCCGTGCATCAGCTCGCCGAAGCCCGGCCGCTGCACGCCACGCACCGCGGTCACCGACATGCCGACCAGGAACGGCGCCAACAGCAGCGTGAGCACGGTGCCAAGGGCGAAAGCCGCACCCAGTGCAGGCATGCCATGGCGGCCGATGTCGACGAAGACATCGGTCATGGGCAACGCATGGAAACTGCGCGCCCAGGCATCGGCATGCACCGAATGATCCAGCAACGCCGAGAGCATGCCGTGCAGCGGGCGCGACACGATCAGGGCCGGGATCAAGGTAAAGAGGAACCACAGCAGCAACAGTTTCCACTGCAGCGCTGCACCGAGGGCGCGCGGGAAGGCGCCGAATCCGACGGGTCGTTTCATGTTCATAGCGTCCCCAGGAAGGTGTAGAAGCTCTGCAGCAACGACTGCGCGTCGTCCGCCCAGCGGTCCGAGGCGCTGGCGTCCTTCTCCTTGCTGTAGCTGTCGTTGAGGCTGTTGACGTCCAGGTAGATGGTGCGCTTGGGGTCGAGCTGGGCCGAGACCGCCTTCACCGGCCGGGTGAAGGTGAAGCGCTTCCAGCGGCTGTCGTCGTTCCAGTCCACTGTCTGGCTGCTGCCGTCGGCGAACTTCACTTCGACGGTGCGCGGGACCGGTGCGCCGGTGCGGCGCACCACCACCGTGGTCAGCCACGGGTAGGGGCCGCCGTGCTTGGCGTCCTTGTGGGCCTTCTTCCACGCCTTGCGTGCCTTGGCGATCTTTTCCTTCACTTCCTTGCGGGTGATGGTGACGCGCTTGCCGTCCTTGACCACGGTGCCGGCCTGCGGCACCTGCTCCTCGCTCTTGAGGCTGACGATGCTGGCGTCCACGCGCTGCGTGCCGTAGACCTGCGAGTCGAAGATCTGGTCGACCAGCTTGGGATGCCCGGTGCCCTCGGCCAGGGCGTCACGCAGGTCGGCGGCGCTGGGATGACGGAACTTCCAGCGCTCGTAGTACAGCTTCATGGCCTTGCCCATGGCCTCGTGCCCGACCAGCTCCTCGAGGGTGCGCATGGTCGCGGTGGTGCGCGAGTACACCGAGCCGTAGCTCATGTTGGACATACGGTCCCAGGAATTGCTGTCCAGGGTGTCGGACGGGAAGTTGATGCCCAGCACGCCGCTGGCACGCTCGAAGGTGAACGGGCTGAGCGCCGGGTCGATGCCCAGCCACTTCAGCAGCGGCGTGGACGCGTAGATGTCCTGGCCGCGGTCGGCGAACATCCGGCTGTCCCAGTACTCGTTCATGCCCTCGTCGAGCATCGGCTCCTCGAACTCGTTGGATCCGAGGATACCCATGAAGTAGCCGTGACCGAATTCGTGGATGGTCACGAAATCGATCAAGTACTGGCTCACGGTGCCCTTGGTGTACTCGCTCGAATGCTCGGAGGTGAAGAAGGTCGGGTATTCCATGCCGCCCGCCTCGGTGGCGTTGTAGGGCGGCACCACGGCCGTGACCGTCTTGTACGGATACGGCCCCAGGGTCTTGGAGAAATACGACAGCGCGTCGGTGGTCGCCTTCAGCGTGGGCGCGGCCACGACCTTGTACTCGGGCGGATAGATCACTCGCACGTCCACCTTGGGGCTACCCGGCCCGGTCCAGGTGGTCTGGATGGTCTTGTAGCCGGGCGCGGCGACCCAGGCGAAGTCCTCCACGTCGGTCTGCTCGAAGTGGTGCGTGACCTCGTCGCCCTTGACCACCGGTGGGCCGACCTCGTGCCCGACTGCGCCCACGGTGTAGCCCTTGGGCACCGTCAGGTGCACGTCGTAGTTGCCGTAGTCGGCGTAGAACTCGCTGTGGTAGTGGAACTCGTGCGCGTTCCAGCGCACGTGCGTGGCACCGCGCTCGCCCGGAAGTTCCAGCACCGCGATCTTCGGGAACCACTGCCCCACCAGGTGGAATTTGCCCCACCAGCCGGTGCGCTCGACCACGCGCGGAAGCTTGTCGTGGAAATCGATGTCCAGGGTCAGCGTGCCGTGTGCAGGCACCGCCTGCGGCAGGTCCATCTCGACCACGGTGTGGTCGGTCGCGGGACCGCCGTCCGGATGCACGAAACGCCAGGTCACGGCCTGACCACCCTGCTGCACCTTCTTCAGGTCCACGTGGCCCCACTGCCCCTTCTTCAGCTTGGCCGCGCCGCGCGATCCGCCGGAGCCGGAGAACATGCGGCGTTCGGTGAAGAACGTACTGTCCGGGCCCTCGAAGGCATTGAGGTACATGTGCAGGTAGATCTTGTCGATCGGCCGGTCGCTGCGGTTGCGCCAAGTCATGACTTCGCTGGCGTCGACCGTGTGCTTGTCCGGATCCAGCGTGGCGTGGATGGTGTAGGTGGTCACGCGATCGGACAGCGTGGCGTCGGAAGCCTTGCGGGGACCACCCCAGGCGTCCGGCGCGCTGGCGACGCGGATGTTCTGCTCGTGCGGCGACACGAACGGCACCGGTGGCAGCGTGGTCGTGGTCGTGGCCGGCTGGGCCGCCGCGGTCGAGGCCGCGGCCGGCGCGGACGTGCTCGCCCAGCAGGCGAGCGGCAGGCTCAGGCACACGGCGGCCAGCCACGCCCGTTGGATGGATCGAATCTTGCGAGACATTGGTTCCCCCGATGCTCTGGATGCGGTATCCCGTGCTGCCCCCGGCAGCACAGCGCTCCCATACTGCGACGGTCCACGGCCGTTGGGCAAGCGTCATTGGTCACGCATGTGCACGCAATGGATTTCGTCGCACCCTTGCCGTGACGGCGTCGTGGGCCATCACATCGTCATTCGCATAACATGAACGGCAGCCACCTTATACAGGGGGCGGTACACGGCCCCTCCGGCGCACGGCGAGGATGCGCATGGTTCGCGTTCCGGTCCGGAACCTGACTGTGCAAAGCCGCCAGTAAGTATCATTGCGTAGCCTGACAAGAAGAATGGGCACCGTCATGGGTGCCTGTTTGCAACGACGCCGAATGGCGTCCCCGGAACTGGACGATCCTGCATGCGTGTCCTGGTTGTCGAAGACGATCCCGCGATTGCCGCCGGGCTGGCGGCCGATTTGCGCGAAAGCGGCCACAGCGTCGACCTGGTCGACAGCGGAAGCCAGGCCGACCACGCTCTCGCCAGCCACGAATACGACCTGCTGGTGCTGGACCTGGGCCTGCCGGGTCTGGACGGCACCGATGTCCTCCGGCGCCTGCGCCGGCGCGGCGACCAGCTCTCGGTGCTGGTGGTGACGGCACGCGACGACCTGGAGGAACGCGTGCGCGTGCTGGACCTGGGCGCCGACGACTACCTGGTCAAGCCGTTCGCGCTGACCGAATTCGCCGCCCGCACCCGTGCTCTGCTGCGCCGTCGGGCCAGTCGCGGCGCGCCCGAGCTCACCCTCGGCAACCTGCGCCTGGACCTGCCGGGCCGCCGCGCCTGGATCGGCAAGGACACCCTGGAACTGACCGCCCGCGAATTCAGCCTGCTCGAGGCCCTGGTGCTGCGCCAGGACCGCCTGACCAGCCGCTCGCAACTGATCGAGGCGATGTGCAACTGGGACCAGGAACTGACCGACAACGGCCTGGACATCGCCATGCACCGGCTGCGCCGCAAGCTGCGCGGTTCGGGCACGCAGGTGCGCACGGTGCGCGGCCTGGGCTACATGCTCGAGGAAATCGAGGCGGGGCAGGAGACACCGTGAGCGCAGCACAGCGCACCGAGGTCCCAGGTCGACGCCGGCGTCCCAGCCTGCGCCGGCGCCTGCTGGCCTTCCTGCTGATCCCGATGCTGCTGTTGCTGCTGCTCGACGCCCTGCTCACCTACACCGTCGCCCTGTCCTATTCCAACCACGTGCATGATCGCGCGCTGGCCGACGACGCGGTCTCGCTGGCGGAACTGCTGCGGCACGAGTCGCTGCCCGGGGACATCTCCTCGCAGGCGCGCTTCCTGCTCGACTACGACCCCCGGGGTCGCAACTTCTTCAACATCCGCAGCCGCAAGCGGGGCCTGATCAGCGGCAACGAGAAACTGCCGCTGCCCGCCGAACCGATCGCCCTGGGGCAGCCTCCAGTGCTTTCCAACGCCACCGTCGACCATGAACACGTGCGTGCCGCGACCATCACCATCCGAAATCCGCGCGATGCCCACGACGTGCTGGAGATCTCGGTCGCCGAGACCCTGCACGACCGCCAGGAGGTGGCGCGCGAGATCCTGGTGATGAGCGTTTCCCTGCAGTGCCTGCTGATCGCCCTGCTGCTGGCCCTGGCCTGGCTGGGCGTCACCTTCGGCCTGCGCGGACTGGATCCGCTGGTGCAACGCCTGGCACGGCGCGAACACACCCTGGCCCCGATCGACGACAGCGACGTGCCAGTCGAACTGCTGCCGCTCACGCGCACCATCGACGGCCTGTTCTCGCGCCTGCGCGAGCTGATGTCCCTGCACGAGCGCTTCGTCGCCGACGCCGCGCACCAGTTGCGCACCCCGCTGGCCGGCATGGCCCTGCACGTGGACCGGGCGCGGGCGCACCCCGACGACGCGCAGCTGCACGACGCGCTCGAGCACATCCAGCGCCTGAACAGTCGCGCGGCCCGGACCACGCACCAGTTGCTGGCCCTGACGCGCGCGCAGACGCCGCGCGACGGTGACGCGAACATGTCCAGGCTGGACCTGGCGAAGCTGCTTCCCGACTGCGTCGGCGAACGCGTGCCCGAGGCCATCGCCGGGCGCATCGACCTGGGCTACGAGGGCCCCTCCGAGCCGACCATCGTGAACGGCAATCCGCACGCGCTGCAGGAGATGATCAACAACCTTCTGGACAACGCGCTGCGTTATGCTGGCGAGGGCGGGCACGTCACGGTCGGCCTGATCCGGAATGCGGACGACGCCCGCCATGTCATCACCGTGGAGGATGACGGCCCCGGCGTGCCCGAAGCATTCCTGCCCCGCCTGGGGGAGCGATTCTTTCGTGCACCGGCCGCACCGGAAGGTGGCACCGGCCTGGGGCTGGCCATCGTGCAACGCATCGCGGAACACCATGGCGCAGAGGTGGTCTATGCACGCGCCAGAAGTGGTGGGCTGCGCGTGGAGATTCGAATCCCTGCCATCGAGAGCGGTGCATGAATGATTCCGTGGGAACCCGGGCGAGAACGAGCTTGAAGCGCGTAGCAAAGAACTCCAACCTTATCCGTCGATGCTTGGCGCCGGCAGCCTTGGCCGGCCTCGTCCTGTCACTGGGCGGATGCATCCGCACGCCGCTGCCCAAGCTGGATCGCTCGATGCCGGCGCACTGGCGCAGCGCGACCGGCGCCCCGGCGCGTCCGCCCGTGGACCTGCATGCCTGGTGGAAGGCCTTCCACGATCCCCTGCTCGATCGACTGGTCGACCAGGCCCTGCACGACAACCCCGATGTCTCGATCGCCCGCGAGCACCTGCGCGCGGCGCGCGCGCTGTACGGCGACCGGATGGCGCCGCTGCGCCCGCACCTGGGCCTGCACACCGCCAATCCGATCGACCCCGACGCCAGCGCGTCCTATTTCGTGATCGGCTTCGATTCCACCTGGGAACTGGGGCTGTTCGGCCGCGGCCAGGCCACCGACCGTATCGCCACCGGCCACTACCTGGATGCGGTGGCAACCCTGCGCGCCGCCCGCGTGTCGCTGGTGGCCGAGGTGGTGCGCGACCTGGTGCGCCTGCGCGCGGCCCAGCGCCAGGTCCGGCTGCTCGGGCATATCGTCGAGGCCCGCCGCAGGCAGGTGGCGCTGACCCGCAAGCGCGTGCAACTGAAGTTGTCCAGCGACGCCGACCTGGCCAAGGCCCGGGCGGCCCTGGCGTCGGCGCGCGCCGACCAGGCGGTGCCACGCATGCAGGCGCACGCCGCCGCCCAGCAACTGGCCCTGCTTCTGGGTCGCGACGCACCGGACCCGGCCTGGCTGAAACCGGCATCGCTGCCGAAACTGGGCCCGCACGGCCCGGTCGCGGCGCCGGCCGAACTGCTGCGCTCGCGTCCCGGCATCGCCCGGGCCGAGGCGCAGGTGGTGTCGGCCGCCGGCCAGTTGGGCATCGCCCGTGCGGACATGTACCCGCGCATCGGCCTGGGTGCGTCCATGCTGTGGTCGGCCAACATCGCCTCCTACAAGCACAACTCGGGCACCAACGCCATCGCCACGGTGGGCCCGCTGATCCAGATCCCGCTGTTCGACTGGGGCATGCGCGTGTCGCACAAGGTCGCCCAGGGACACCTGCTGAAGGCCGCCGTGCTGAACTACCGCAAGGCGGTGCTGACCGGCGTGGCCGAGGTCGAGACCGCGCTGGGCAACCTGCAGCAGCAACGCCTGCGCGAGCACGCCATCGAGGCGGCATGCGCGGCCTGGAACCAGGCCGCATCCGCGCAGCAGACCCGGCGCCACCTGGGCCTGTCCAGCGATCTGGACGGCGCCGACATCCGCATCGCTCGCTCCCGCGCGCAGATCGAACTGGCCCGCGCACGCAGCGACCGCGACCTGGCCTATATCGCCCTGTACAAGGCCCTCGGCGGCGCGCCGCCGCTGCCGGCCCGGGACGACAGCGTGGCCAGCGCCCGCCGGAGCACGCACTGATGGTGGCGCTGGCCCGCAAGACGCTGATCTACGAGTGGCGCCGGTTCCTGCCCGCCGTGCTGGCGGTCGGCTTCGCCGGTTTGCTGCAGCTGCTGCAGGCCGCGCTGGTGCTGGGCATCTTCGGCGGCGCCGCGGTCTACATCACCGGTTCCAGCGCCGACATCTGGATCGGGTTCCCGGGCACGCAGAGCGTGGACCAGGGCCGCTCGATCTCGCCGGACGTGTCGACCCTGCTGCACATGAATCCGCAGGTGACCCGCGTCGAGCCGTTCCTGTGGGTCGACGGCGACTGGCGCGCCGGCGGTACCGGCGGCGTGTCCGTGTTCGTCTCCGGCATCGATGCCGGTCCCAAGGGCCTGATGTTCTCCCGCGCGCTGCCGCCGGAACTGCGCCAGCGGCTGAATGCGCCCGACGCGGTCATCGTCGATCGCGCCGACCTGGACAAGCTGGGCGTGGGCATCGGCGGCACGGCCACCATCAACGGCCACCGCGTGCGCGTGGTCGGCGTCGCCAACGGCCTGCGCGCCCTGGGCGGCGTCAACGTGGTGGCGTCGCTGGACACGGCGCGCCGGCTGGACTCCGATCCCGCCGACATCGGCCGGCCCACCTACCTGGTCGCCAAGCTGCGCGACCCGTCGCAGGCCGCCCGGGTCGCGGCCTCGCTGCACGGCCACAAGGGCTTCGGACCCTACGAGGCCTGGTCGGCCAAGGCCTTCGCGCGGCGCTCGATGCTGTTCTGGCTGTTCGATACCGGCGCCGGAGCCGGCGTGCTGTTCCTGGCCGGGATCGTGTTCCTGGTCGGCGCGGTCATCACCAGCCAGGCGCTGGTCGCCGCGGTGGTGGGTTCGGTGCGCGAATACGCCACCCTCAATGCCCTGGGCGTGGGCGTGCGCGCGCTGCGCAAGGTGGTCCTGGAGCAGGCCCTGTGGGTGGGCGCCATCGGCCTGGCCGGCGCGGCCGTGCTGGGCACGCTGCTGATCGCCCTGGCGCGGGAGCAGGACGTGCCGGTGGTGCTCGATGTGCCCGTCACACTGGCCTGCGTGCTGCTGATCCTGGCCCTGGCCATGGTCTCGGGCCTGGCCTCCATGCGCAGCCTCCGGCGCGCCGATCCGGCCACGCTGCTGAGGTGATCGACCCATGAACCGACCCGCCAGCAGCATCGTCGCCGAGAACGTGTCCAAGTCGTTCGTCTCCGGCCGCATTTCCACCCGCATCCTGCGTGACCTGACCCTGCGCGTCGAGCCGGGCGAGCTGACCCTGATCTCGGGCCCGTCCGGCTGCGGCAAGAGCACGCTGCTGTCCATCCTCAGCGGCCTGCAGGCCGTCGACACCGGCACCGTCGACGCGCTCGGCCAGCGCCTGAACGGCATGGACAAGCACGCGCTGGAGCACTTCCGCCTGGAACACACCGGCTTCGTGTTCCAGGGCTTCAACCTGTTCCCCGCGCTGACTGCCTTCGAGCAGGTCGCGCTGCCGCTCGACTACATGGGCATGGGCCGCACGGACGCGCGCCAGCGCGCCGAAGAGGCGCTGGCCGAGGTCGGCATGGCTCCGCGCATGCACATGCGCCCGATCGAGCTGTCCGGCGGCGAGAAGCAGCGCGTGGCGATCGCCCGCGCCCTGGCCAAGCAGCCGGACCTGCTGTTCGCCGACGAACCGACCAGCGCGCTGGATGCCGCCAACGGCCAGATGGTCATCGAGATGCTGCATCGCATCGCCCGGCGCCACGGCACCACGGTGCTGTGCGTCAGTCACGATCCGCGCCTGATCGGCCACGCCGACCGCCTGCTGTCCATGGAGGACGGCCGCATCCTCGAGGACCGGCGCATCGCGCAGGCCGGTCCGCGCCCCGTTTCCCAAGCGAGTTCCTGAATGAAGATGCTCCCTGTCCGCCCTTCCGTCGTCCTGTTGCTGGCCTGCACCGCCCTCGTGTCCGGCTGCGGCCGCGGCAAGGCCGCGCAAGCGCCGAAACATGATGGCGAGGTGGCGCAGTACGTTGCCGTGTCGCGCGGCACCATTGCCGTGGAGGGCGGGCTGCTGCCGCTGAGCGCTGCGGTGCCCGGGGTGGTCGACGCGGTCAAGGTGCACGTGGGCGACCACGTGCACGACGGCCAGGTGCTGGCGACGCTGAAATCCGGCGACGCCAGCGCGGCGGTGGACATCGCCCGCGGCAAGCTGGCCCAGGCGCAGGCCCAGGCGCAACTGATCGCGCTGCAGCTTAAGGCGGCACGACAGCGCGCGCGCACCCTGCAGCAGGCCGCGGCGGCCGGCGCCGATGCCGGCCAGGACGCCACCGACGCCGCCAGCAAGGCCGACCAGCTCGCGGCGCGCGGCGCGGCGGCCAAGGCGGCCGTGACGGTCGCCCGGGGCGCACTTGAACAGGCCCGGCATGCCCTGGACCGGCACACCCTGCGCGCGCCGCTGGCGGCGCAGGTCAGCGAAGTGCATGTGCAGCCGGGCGAGAGCGTGTCGGCGCAATCGGGCCCGCTGTTCACCCTGCTTCCCGACGCACCGCGCATCGTCGAGGCGGAGATCAACAGCGACTACGTGGCCAAGGTGCACAAGGGCATGCGCGCGCAGATCGTGCTCAACGACGACAACGACGAGCCAGTTGGCACGGCCCGGGTGACCTTCGTCGGCCAGGTGTTCGGACCCTCCAAGCTGGCCGAGGACCCCTCGGTACGCGCCAATACGCGCACCGTCCAGTGCCGGTTGCGCTTCGACCATCCCCAGTCCCTGCGCATCGGCCAGCGGGTGCTGGTGCGCTTCCTGCCCGGTCACGGCGCAACGCACTGAATCGATTGCTGAAAGGTTGTCGAAACCGCTGCGTGCCAGCCTGCGGGCAGACCAGACAGGCGCCGCAACGGGCGCCCTTTCACGAGGCCACATGATCGACAACGTCGAGTTCCTGTTCGAAGGCGGCTCCAGCGGAGTGCTGCTGATCCACGGCCTGACCGGCACGCCGGCGGAGATGCGCCTGCTGGGCAAGGGCCTGCATCGCGCCGGCTTCACCGTGCACGGCATGCAGCTGGCCGGGCACTGCGGCAACGACGACGACCTGCTGGCCACCGGCTGGACCGATTGGTACGAAAGCGTCAAGCGCGCGGCCGATGCCCTGCACGAGCGCTGCGAGCATGTCTTCGTGGCTGGCCTGTCGATGGGCGCCCTGCTGTCGCTGATGCTGGCTGCCGAGCAACCCGACCGCATCCGTGGCGTCGGTGTGCTCGGCGTGACCTTCCGCTACGACGGCTGGAGCATCCCCTGGACGGGCCGCCTGTCCTTCATGCTTCCGCTGGTGAAGAAACTGGGCCTGGGTCGCGGCATGAGTTTCATGGAACGCCCGCCCTACGGCCTGCGCGACGAGCGCATCCGCGCCACCGTCAGCGCCGCGATGCTGGGCGGCGACAGCGCCGCCGCCGGACTGCCCGGCAATCCCTGGCATTCGCTGGCCGACATGTACACCCTGGCCGCGCGCACCCGCCGCCTGCTGCCCGGGGTGACCGCACCGTGCCTGGTCGCGCACGCCACCGAGGACGACGTCGCCAGCATGCGCTCGAACGCCGATCTGGTGGCACGCAAGGTCGCCGGTCCGGTGGAGATGCTGCCGCTGGAGGACAGCTACCACATGATCACCATCGACCGGCAGCGGCGCCTGCTGCACGCCAAGCTGTCGGACTTCTTCATCCGCCACGGCGAGCTGGACCCGTCCGCGCTGGCCAGCGCGGCATGACGACTGCCGTGCGCCGCGGACCGGGCCGTTGACGGGCGCCATGGTCGCCCTGTGGATGCTGACGGTGTCCATGGACACCGCCGGCCAGCTGGCCTTCAAGGCGGCCGCCAGCCATCCGCAGGCCGGCCACGGCGTGGCGCGCTGGAAGCACATGCTGGCGCGCCCGTGGATCTGGCTCGGCGGTGGCTGCTACGTGGTGCAGTTCCTGGCCTGGATCGCCTTCCTGAGCCTGGTGCCGTTGGGTCGCGGGCTGCTGCTGGGCTCGATCAGCATCGCGCTGATCATGCTGGCCGGGCGCGGCCTGTTTGGCGAACGCATCACCCGCATGCGACTGCTCGGCATCGTGCTGGTGACCGCCGGCGTGGCCCTGGTCGGAGTGCATCCGTGAAACGCTTCTACCTGATCGGTTTCACCATGCTGCTGGCCTTCGACACCCTGGCCCAGGTCTGCTTCAAGCTGGCCGGCATGCATGCCCTGCCGCTGGAGCCGAGCGTGCACTGGCTGGGCCGCCTGTTTGCCGAACCCTGGGTGTACGGCGCCATCGCCGGCTATGTCGGCGCCTTCTTCACCTGGATGACATTGCTCAAGCACGCGCCGATCGGCCCCGCCTTCGCGGCCTCGCACCTGGACGTGGTCAGCGGCCTGTTGCTGTCGGTGCCGATCTTCGGCGACCGCATCGGCCCGGTACAGTATGTCGGCGCCCTGCTGATCGTGGCCGGCATCGGGTGCCTGGCGCGAAGCGAAGGCCAAGCCGCGACGCGCTAGACTCGGCACAGGACGACCCGCCCGCCGATACCTCAGCCCGGCGGCGGCCGGGGGGCGAAAGCCCTGTGCAAGATAATCGGGCTAGATTGCAGGTAGCACGGCCGCTCCGGATCCGCCTTGCGCGTCCCCTTCCGGACCGTCGCGAGGCTCCGGTAACGCCACCCACGGGAGTCCAGACATGAGCGAGTCCGTACAGGAACAGGTGTTCAAGATCATTGCCGAGCACGGCAAGGTGGAGGTCGGCCAGATCAAGCCCGAGTCGACCCTCAAGGACCTCAACATCGCCTCGCTGGAGGCCATCGAGATCATCTTCGACATCGAAGAGCATTTCGACATCACCATGCCCGACCGCGACCCCGACTTCGACACCGACTCGGCCCAGGGCCTGGTCGATGCCGTGAACGAGGCGCTGGCCGGCAAGCAGGACGAGGCCGGCGGCAACGCCTGAAGCCGCTCCGTCCGCTCCACCCCACGCAGGAACCCGCATGCGACGCATCGTCATCACCGGCATGGGCGCGATCAGCGCCTGCGGCCACGGCGCCGCCCCCCTCTGGGAGGCCATGCGCGAGGGCCGCAGCGCCATCGCGCCGCTGGTTCCGCCGGACCCCGATGCGGTGATGCGCATGAAGGTCGCGGCGCAACTGAAGGACTTCGACCCCGCCGCGCATTTCGACAGCGCGCGCCTGGGCCTGCTCGACCGCACCGCGCAGATGGCCCTGGTGGCCGCGCGCGAGGCCGTGGCCCAGGCCGGCATCGATTTCACGGCCGGCAACCTGGCGCGACGCACGGCCACGGTGATCGGCACCGGCGTCGGTGGCGAGATCGCACGCGACGAGCAGTGCCGCAAGATCTACCGCGACCACTCCCCGCGCGTGCACCCGCTGTCGATCGTGCGCATGATGCCGAACGCGCCGGCCAGCCACGTCAGCATCGAATTCGGCGCCACCGGCCCCGCCTTCGGCGTGGTCAGCGCCTGCGCCTCGTCCAACCACGCGATCATCCAGGCCGCCGCCATGCTGCGCAGCGGCCAGGCCGATGCAGCCCTGGTCGGCGGCACCGAGTCGTGCTTCAGCCTCGCCGGCCTGCGCGCATGGGAGGCCATGCGCGTGGTCGCCGACGACACCTGCCGGCCGTTCTGCAAGCAGCGTCGCGGGCTGGTGCTGGGCGAAGGCGCCGGCATGTTCGTGCTCGAGATCCTCGAGCACGCCCGCGCACGCGGCGCCGCCATCCTGGCCGAGCTGGTGGGCGTGGGCATGAGCGCCGACGCCGGCGACATCGTCGCGCCGTCGGCCGACGGCGCCGCCACGGCCATTCGCAACGCGCTCGAGGATGCCGAACTGGCCCCGGAGCAGGTCGGCTACATCAACGCCCACGGCACGGCAACGCCGGCCAACGATCCCACCGAATCGAAGGCCATCCGCATGGTGTTCGGCGCGCACGCCGACCGCCTGGCGGTGTCCTCGACCAAGGGCGTGCACGGCCATGCCCTGGGCGCGGCCGGCGCCCTGGAGCTGGTGGCCGTGATCGGGGCGCTGCGCGACGATGTGATTCCGCCGACCGCGAATTTCCTCGATCCCGATCCTGCCTGCGACCTGGACTACGTGCCCAACACCCCGCGCGCACAGCGCGTGGACGCCGTGCTGTCGAATTCATTCGCCTTCGGCGGACTCAACGCGGTGCTGGCGCTGCGGCGCCCCGTCCTCTGACACCCGATTCCCGGCTCCGGAAAAGACAACGCCCCGGCGCGAACGCCGGGGCGGTCCCTGAGTGGATTCCCCCCACTTCCACGAATGCCGGAAGTCGAGATCAGGCGCTACGCTTGGCTTTGGTCAGCAGTTGGTCCAGCAGCGCGATGCCCAGGTCGATCTCCTCGGTGGTGATGTGCAGCGAGGGCGCCAGGGTGATCACGTTCTTGTAGTAGCCGCCGATGTCCAGCACCAGGCCGATCTTCTTGCCGTTGTGCTCCAGGTCGCCGGCCAGGCCGATGTCGACCATGCGATCGACCAACGCCTTGTTCGGCGTGAAGCCGTCCTCGGTGCAGATCTCCGCGCGCAGGGCCAGGCCCAGGCCGTCGACGTCGCCGATTTCCTTGTGGCGCTTGGCCAGGTCCTTCAGGCCCTCCAGGAAGTGCGCGCCCTTGGCCATGACCATGGCCTCGTAGTCGGTCTCGTGCATCATCTTCATCGCCTCCAGGCCCACCGCGGTACCCAGCGGGTTGGCATTGAAGGTCGAATGGGTCGAGCCCGGCGGGAACACTTCCGGGTTGATCAGTTCCTCGCGCGCCCACAGGCCCGACAGCGGGTTCAGGCCGTTGGTCAGCGCCTTGCCGAACACGATCACGTCCGGCGTCACGCCGAAGTGCTCGATCGACCACAGCTTGCCGGTGCGGAAGAAGCCCATCTGGATCTCGTCGGACACCATCAGGATGCCGTACTCGTCGAGGACCTTCTTCAGGCCCTTGAAGTAGTTCATCGGCGGGACGATGTAGCCGCCGGTGCCCTGCAGCGGCTCGACGTAGAAGGCCGCGTACTCGCACTCGCGGACCTTCGGGTCCCACACGCCGTGGTATTCGGTCTCGAACAGGCGCGCGAACTCGGCCACCAGGTGCTCGCCGTACTCTTCCTTGTCCATGCCCTTGGGGCGGCGGAACGGGTACGGGTACGGCAGGAACATCGCGCGCTCGCCGAAGTGGCCGTAGCGGCGGCGGTAGCGGTAGCTGGAGGTGATCGCCGAGGCGCCCAGGGTGCGGCCATGGTATCCGCCCTCGAAGGCGAACATCATGCTCTTGCCACCGGTGTAATTGCGGATGATCTTCAGCGAGTCCTCGACCGCCTGTGCGCCGCCGACGTTGAAGTGCACGCGGCCCGGCAGGCCGAACTTGCGCTCGGCGTCGACCGCGATGGTGCGGGCCAGCTCGATCTTCTCGCGATGCAGGTACTGGCTGGCGACCTGCGGCAGGTGGTCGATCTGGCGCTTGAGGGCGTTGTTCAGGCGCTCGTTGGCATAGCCGAAGTTGACCGCCGAGTACCACATCTGCAGATCCAGGTACGGGATTCCGGCCGGGTCGAACATGTAGCTGCCTTCGCAGCGATCGAACAGCTTCGGCGGATCGGTGTAGTGGACGGTGTCGCCAAAGGAGCAGTACTTGGCCTCGTCGGCCAGCAGGGCCGCGTCGTCGGAGGCAGGCGCGGCGATATCGGCTTTCAGGACGCTGTTCATGCAGGGGTAACTCGCAGGGGAAGGGGGACGTTGAAGCCGGCCATGGAGTCACGGGCCAGCTCGGGGAGTTCATCGAGCAGCGCGCGGGCGTCGTTGAAATCGACCATCGCGCGGTGCCCGATGCCGGCCTGCCGGCAATGGGTGATCAGCTTGTGCTTGGCGAACACGTAATCGGCCTGGCCGGCGACACAGAAATCGGACTGGCCGTCGCCGATCATCAGCACGCGGGCGTGCGAACGGGCGATGGCGCACTTGCAGGTGCCGCTGGCGGCCGGACACACGGCGCTGGCGTGTGGCGAGAGCAGCTGCCATCCGCGCGCACCATCGTGCATCAGGCGGTTGGCCCGTACCGGAAGATCGTCCAGCCCGTGGCGCGCGAGCATGCGGTGGATGGCATGGTCCAGGCCGTCGCTGACCACCTGCACGAGCATGCCGCGACGACGAGCGTCGGCGACGAAGGCCGGGAAGGCCGGATCGATGGGCAACGTGTCCAGCAGCGCGTCCACGTCATCGAGCGAGGCGTCGAGCAGGGCCACCTGCCGGCTCATGCACTCGCGCGAGCCGATCTCGCCGGCGCGCCAGCGCGCCTCGATCGCCTCCCACTCGGGGCGTGCGAAGCGGGTCAGCAAGGCGTCGGTGACGTCGTCGAGGGCGATGGTGCCGTCGAAGTCGCACAGGATGGTCCAGTCGTGCAAGGGCGCAATTCCACAGATTATGTGCGTCCTAGGGTAGGACCGGATTCTTTCGAGGTCCTTTCCTTTTCCACCGACAATCCGTGTGTTACGTCACACCGGCCAGCCGGATCCGGGGGCCTTGACGCGTCGCCGGAGCGGCTCCGGATCAGTCGAAACGGTCGTCGCGGGTCCAGATGACGCCGTCCGCGTCGCGCACCGGGAAGCTGGCGATGGGCTCGATCGCGGGCGGTGCGGTGACGGCGCCGCTGCGCACGTCGAAGCGCGCGCCGTGGCGCGGGCACTCGACCTCGAAACCGCGCACCTCGCCGCCGGCCAACTCGCCGTCGTCGTGGCTGCAGGTGTCCTCGATGGCGTAGAAGTCGCCGTCGATGTTGTACACCGCGATCGGGGTGTCGCCGTCCCAGACCACCTTGAACTCGCCCGGCAGCATCTCGTCGCGGGCGCACACGCGGATCCAGTCGCTCATGCGGCATGCTCCTTGACCAGGTCCTTTTCCAGCCATTCGAAGCGCAGGTCGTCGCGGCGCGGGATGCCGAAGCGCTCGTCGCCGTAGGGGAACGGCGCATGCTCGCCGGTGCGCCGGTAGCCGCGGCGTTCGTACCAGGCGATCAGTTCCTCGCGCAGGTCGATCACGGTCATGCGCAGGCGGGTGCAGCCGAAGTCCGCAGCCACGCGGCGCTCGGCCTCGGCCAGCACCTGCTTGCCGATGCCGCCGTTCTGCTGCCCGGGCGAGACCGCGAACATGCCGAAGTAGCCATCCGTCCCGCGCTTCTCGATGTGCGCGCAGGCCAGCAGCGCATCGCCGCGTCTCGGCCAGCAGCACCCGGCTGTCGGGCCGGGCAATGGCCTCGGACACGCCCTCGGGATCGATGCGCTGGCCGTCGAGGACATCGGCCTCGGTGGTCCAGCCGGCACGGCTGTCCTCGCCGCGATAGGCCGACTGGACCAGGGCCACGATGGCCGGCACGTCGGCGGCCGCGGCATCACGGAATGCGAGTATTTCGTTCGGGGTCATGTAGGGGATCGGTGCAAGCAGTTCGGAACGCGATGATAACGCCCGCCCGGCGCCCCCGTCGGGGCCGCCGGGCGGCGGTGCTCAGAAGCCCGGCGGACGCTGGTCGGCCACGCCGAAGGCACGTTCCATGGCCAGGCCGGCCCGGGCCATGGTGCCCTCCTCGAACAGTCGACCGATCAGGGTCACGCCGTAGGGCGCGCGGCGCGGCGGGTGGAAGGTGGGCAGCGGGTGCTTCGGATCCGGGGCCCAGTCGCTGCGCGCCTGACTGACCTCGATGAAGCCGGCGCGCAGGGTCAGCGACGGCTGCCCGGTCATGTTGCTGATCACCATCATCTCGTCACGCATCGACGGCACCAGCAGCAGGTCCACTTCCGACATCACGCGCTGCATCTGCTGCGCCACCTTGCGCCGCAGGCGGTCGGCCTGCACGAAATCGACCGCCGACAGGAAGCGCGACTCGCGGAACAGGTTGGGCCAGGAATCGGGCGTCTGCATGCTCAGCTCGTCGACCTTGCCGCTCAGGGTCAGCTCCTCGAACGCGGCCGCCGCCTCGGCGAACAGCAGCAGGTTGAGGTCGTCGTAGTGCCAGTCGGGTAGCGACACCTCCTTCGTCGTCATGCCCAGCTTGCGCACGGTCTCCAGCGCCTGGCGGTCGACCTCGGTGGCCGGTGCCTCGTGCATCCACTTCGGGAAGTAGCCGACCTTCAGGCCCTTCACCGAGGCCTTGGCGTCGTAGTCCAGGTGGCTGGGCAGGCTGTAGACGTCCTCCTCGTCCGGACCGGTGATGGCTTGCAGCACCAGCATGGTGTCCTCGACCGAGCGCGCGATCGGGCCCAGCTTGTCCATGGACCAGCACAGCGTCATGGCGCCGGTGCGCGCGACGCGGCCGAAGGTCGGGCGCAGGCCGGTGGTGCCGCAGCGCATGCACGGGTCGATGATGCTGCCCTGGGTCTCGCTGCCGATGGCGAAGGCGACCAGTCCGGATCCCGTGGCCGAGGCCGGACCGGCACTGGAGCCACCCGAGCCTTCCTCGGGAATCCAGGGATTCTTGGTCTGTCCGCCGAACCACACGTCGTTGAGCGCCAGCGCGCCGAGGCTGAGCTTGGCGATCATCACCGCGCCGGCCTCGTGCAGGCGATGGACCACGGTGGCATCCTTGTCGGGCACGCGGTTGCGGAACGGCTTGGCGCCCCAGGTGGTGCGCACGCCGGCGGTGTCCAGCAGGTCCTTGCCGCCCCAGGGCATGCCGTGCAGCGGTCCGCGGTACTTGCCGGCGGCAATCTCGCGGTCGGCCTGCCGTGCCTGTTTCAGTGCCTGTTCCTCCATCAGCGTGATCACGCACAGCAGCTTGGGGTCATGGCGCTTGATGCGGTCGATGTAGATCTTCGTCAGGCGCTCGGAACTGAGCTTGCGCGTGCGGATCCAGTGCGACAGGTGCGTGACCGGCGCGAACGCGATCGCCTCGTCGCTGGACGGCAGCGGCCCGACCCGGGCACCGCTGGTGACGAAGCGGTTACGCGAGGGTCCGGCATGGTGGCCCTTGAGCACCGGGTCCCAGACGGTGGCCGGGGACGTGCCGCCGCCATCGGCGAGTGCGACCTTGCGCGGCCCGGTGCGGCGCTCGAGCTGGCCCGCCATCGAGGTGCGCCAGTTGCCCACCATCATCAGCCGCTGGGCCGGCGTGTTGGTCACCTGCACCAGCTTTTCGGCTTCGGCGAAGGTTACGGGCGTCACGTCCGGGCCGGTCGCCGGCGAGGTGTTGAAGGCGGCCGGCGTGCCCGGCGCGGGCTTAGCCGCATCGGTCGTCTGCGCGCCCACGCGCGCGGCGGCGGCCAGGCCGAACAGGCCGAGCGGGGCCTGGGTGAGGAAGTCTCTGCGTGTCTTCATGGCGATTCCGGATCCGGGGACGTGCAATCCGATTTCCCCTTGCATGCACGTCGCGTATGTGGGGGCCCTCATCCTCCCTGGGCCGTCTCGCACGCTCCTGCTGCGATACCCTGTCGAGCATACCCCACTCGCCGGCGATGCCAAGCCGGCCGCAGTACCCGCGGATCAGCGCAGCAGCTTGCACACCTTGTCGATGGCCTCGACGAAGCGGTCGATTTCCTGGCGCGTGTTGTAGAACGCCAGCGAGGCGCGCGCCGTGGCCGGCACGCCGTAGAAGTCCATCAGCGGGTGCGCGCAGTGGTGGCCTGAGCGCACGGCCACGCCCTCCAGGTCGAGCATGGTGGCCAGGTCGTGCGACTGCGTGCCCTCGATCAGGAACGAGATCACCGCGGCCTTGTGCGCGGCCTCGCCGAAGATGCGCAGGCCCGGCACCTGCTTCAGGGCATCGGTGGCGTATTCGAGCAGGCTCTGCTCGGTGGCCGCGATGCGCTGCATGCCCAGGTCGGACAGGTACTTCGCGGCCGCACCCAGGCCGACGAAACCGGCGATGTTGGGGGTGCCGGCCTCGAACTTGTGCGGCGGCTCGGCGAAGGTGGTGCCCTCGAAACTGACCTTGTCGATCATGTCGCCGCCGCCGAAGAACGGCGGCATGGCCTGCAGATGCTCCGGCTTCGCCCACAGCACACCGGTGCCGGTCGGGCCGGCCATCTTGTGGCCGGTGACGGCGTAGAAGTCGCAGCCGATCGATTTGACGTCCAGCGGCAGGTGCGGTGCGGCCTGCGAGCCGTCGACCAGCGAGGCGATGCCGCGCTCGCGGCAGGCCTTGGCCAGCTCGCGCACCGGGTTGACCGTGCCCAGTACGTTGGAGACATGGGTGAAGCCGGCCAGCTTCACGTCCGGGGTCAGCATCTCGATGAACTTCTCGACGATCAGCTCGCCGGACTCGGTGATCGGCGCGGCCTTGACCGTAGCCCCGGTGCGCTCGGCCACCAGCTGCCACGGCACGATGTTGGCGTGGTGCTCCATGGTGGTGACCAGGATGCTGTCGCCGGGCTTCAGGCGCGGCAGCGCGTAGCAGTAGGCGACGAGGTTGATCGCCATGGTGGTGCCGGAAGTGAACACCAGCTCGTCGCGATGATTGGCGCCCATGAAGGCGGCCAGCGTGTCGCGCGCGCCCTCGTAGGCGCTGGTCGCCTCCTCGCCCAGCTGGTGCACGGCGCGGGCCACGTTGGCGTTGTAATGGCGGTAATAGCGATCCACGGCGTCGATCACCACCGACGGCTTCTGCCCGGTATTGGCGCTGTCCAGGTAGACCAGCGGCTTGCCGTGCACCTGGCGCGACAGGACCGGGAAATCCGGGCGGATGTCGGCCGGATCCAGCGGCCGGACTTCGGAAGGCTTGGCGTTCATGGCGTGTCCGTGGTGAAGGTGTCGTGGCGCTTCCGGCGGGACCGGCTCAGGGTTCCAGCCCGGTCGGCAGGCGAGCGGAAAGGCGTTCACCCAGGTGCTCGCGCAGCGGTGCGTGGTCCAGGTCGTCCAGCGCGGCGCGGCAGAAAGCCGTGGTCAGCAGCGTGCGCGCCTGGTGCTCGGGAATGCCACGCGAGCGCAGGTAGAACAGCGCGCGCTCGTCCAGCTGGCCGACCGTCGCGCCGTGTGCGGCCACGACCTCATCGGCGTAGATTTCCAGCACCGGCTGGGTGTCGATTTCCGCGTGCGGCGACAGCAGCAGGTTCTTGTTGGCCAGCGCGGCCTCGCAACCGTCGGCGCCCTCGGCCACGGTGATGGCACCGTGGAACACGCCGCGCCCGCGCTGGTCGGCCACGCCGCGCCACAGCGCGTCGCTGGTGGTCTTTCCGACCGCGTGGCGGATGTCCAGCCGGGTGTCCACGTGCTGGCGTCCGCGCGGCACGAACACGCCGCGGGTGTCCAGACGCGCGCCCTCGCCGCGCAGCTCGGCGTTGAACTCGCGGCGCGCCAGGCCGCCGCCCAGTTCCAGCGCGTGCATGCGCAGCCGTGCATCGGCCTCCAGCTGCACGTCGTCGCGGCGCACCAGCACCGCGCCCTCGGCGGCATCCTGCAGCGCGACCCAGTCCAGCCGGGCCCCGGCGCGCAACTGCACGTCACTGACCACGGTGCCCAGGTTGCGCGGGGTGCCCGCGCCCAGATGCTGTTCGACGAGGGTCAGGCGGGCGTTCTCGCCCACTTCCAGCCACTGGCGCGCGTGCCAGGCCGTTTCCTGCTCCGTGTCCACGTCCACATGGACCAGGTGCACGGGCGCCTCGATGACCGCGCCCTTCGCCACGCGCAGCACCATGCCGTCGCCGGCCAGGGCCGCGTTCAGCCGCGCGAAGGCATCGGCGGCGCGTTCCCAGGCGCGCGTGAGCAGGAAGCGCAGCGGCTCGGGATCGTCCGCCAGCGCCTGCGAAAGCGGCCGCAGGGTCAGGCCCTCGGGCAGGTCGTCGAGGCGCGACAGGTCGGGACGGAACACGCCGTGCACGAACACCAGGCGCGGGCCGTCGACGCCGGGCAGGTCCAGCGCCGATGCATCCACGTCACGCGTTGCAGCCTCGGCATCGCCGGGCGCGAAGGCGCGCCGCTCCAGTGCGCGCAGCGCAGTGTATTTCCAGGCTTCGTTGCGCCCGCCCGGCAGGCCGTCGCGCACGAACGCGTCCAGCTGCGCGCGGCGCGCGGCATCGAGCCAGTCCAGCCCCGAGCCGGGCAGGCGCGCCAGCGCGTCCGGCGCACGTTCGGCGAAGGCGTCGACGAAGGCGCTGCTCATCCCTGCGCACCCTCCGGTTCGCCGGCCTCGGCCACCCAGGCGTAGCCGTGCTCCTCGAGCTTGTGCGCCAGGTTTTTGTCGCCGCTCTCGACGATGCGTCCGTCGGCCAGTACGTGCACGTGGTCGGGCACGATGTAATCGAGCAGGCGCTGGTAGTGGGTGATCACCAGGAACGAGCGTTCCGGCGAGCGCTGCGCGTTGACGCCGTCGGCGACCTGCTTGAGCGCGTCGATGTCCAGACCCGAGTCGGTCTCGTCGAGGATCGCCAGTTTCGGCTCCAGCAGCGCCATCTGGAAGATCTCGTTGCGCTTCTTCTCGCCGCCGGAAAAACCCTCGTTGACGGCACGGTTGAGCAGGTCGGGCGACAGCTGCATGACCTTGAGCTTTTCGCGCACCCGCTTGAGGAATTCCATCGAGTCCAGCTCGGGCTCGCCGTGCGCGACGCGCTGGGCGTTGAGCGCCGCGCGCAGGAAATAAGTGTTGTTCACGCCCGGGATCTCGACCGGGTACTGGAAAGCCAGGAACACGCCGGCGGCAGCGCGCTCCTCCGGCTCCATGTCCAGCAGGTTACGGCCCATGAAGGTGACCGAGCCTTCCGTGACCTCGTAGCCGTCGCGCCCGGACAGCACGTTGCCCAGGGTCGACTTTCCGGCGCCGTTGGGCCCCATGATGGCGTGCACCTCGCCCGGGTGGATGGTCAGCGTCAGGCCCTTGAGGATGGCCTTGCCCTCGACGCGGGCGTGCAGGTTTTCGATGGTCAGCATGGCAGTCATGAATTTGTGTTTCCGGTCGCACCGTCATGACGGCGCAGTAGCAGGTAGGTGAAGGGCTGTTCGGTGTCGAACGGAGTTCGGTGCACGTCGCGATCCGCATCCAGGCGCTCGAAATGCGGCGCGAAGCGTGCCGCCAGCGCGTCGGCGTCGTAGCGCGCCACGGGCAGGCCGCTGCAGCGTTCCGGGCCGTCGGCGGCGAAGGTGGCGACGATCATGTCGCCGCCGAAGCGAATGGCGCGCGCCGCGCGCTCGACATAGCGCTGCTGCGCTTCGTCCTCGACCAGGAAATGGAACACCGCGCGGTCGTGCCACAAGCCGAACTTCGCCTCGGGCAGTTCGACTTCGATGATGTCGCCGGCCTGCCAGTGCACGGAAGAGGCGCGCTCGCCCAGGCGTTCGCGCGACTGGGCCAATGCAGCGTCGGACAGGTCGAGCACGGTGACATCGCTGAATCCTCGATCGAGCAGGTCGTCGACCAGGGTCGAGCGCCCACCGCCGACATCGATCACCGGTGTGTCAGGTGCCAGGTCCAGACCGTCGATCCACCGCAGCGAAGCGTCCAGGTGCGGCCGGTACCAGCTGGTCTGTCGCTCCGACTTGCCCTGGTAGACCGCCTGCCAGTGCATCTGCCGTTCGTTGCTCATCCGACCGCGCCTTCCAGCGAGACTTCCAGCAGCTTCTTGGCCTCGACCGCGAACTCCATGGGCAGCTCGCGGAAGACCTGCTTGCAGAAGCCGTCGACGATCATCGACACCGCGTTCTCCTCGTCCAGCCCGCGCGAGCGGCAGTAGAACAGCTGGTCGTCGGAGATCTTCGAGGTGGTGGCCTCGTGCTCGACGATGGCCGAGGGGTTCTTCACTTCCATGTACGGGAAGGTGTGCGCGCCGCACTTCTTGCCGATCAGCAGGGAATCGCACTGGGTGTAGTTGCGCGCGCCCTCGGCGCCCTTCTCCACCTTGACCAGGCCGCGATAGGCATTGGAGCTCCTGCCTGCGCTGATGCCCTTGGAGATGATCTTCGAGCGCGTGTCCTTGCCGACATGGATCATCTTCGTACCGGTGTCGGCCTGCTGCATGTTGTTGGTCAGCGCGACGGAGTGGAACTCGCCCACCGAGCGGTCGCCGCGCAGCACGCAGCTGGGGTACTTCCAGGTGACCGCCGAACCGGTTTCGACCTGGGTCCAGGAAATCTTCGAATCGTCGCCGCGGCAGTCGCCGCGCTTGGTCACGAAGTTGTAGATACCGCCGCGGCCCTTCTCGTCCCCGGGATACCAGTTCTGCACCGTGGAGTACTTGATGCTGGCCTTTTCCAGCGCCACCAGCTCGACCACCGCCGCGTGCAGCTGGTTCTCGTCGCGCATCGGCGCGGTGCAGCCTTCCAGGTAGGACACGTAGGCCGCGTCCTCGGCGATGATCAGGGTGCGCTCGAACTGGCCGGTGTGGCCGGCGTTGATGCGGAAATACGTGCGACAGCTCCATCGGGCAGCGCACGCCCTTCGGGATGAACACGAACGAGCCGTCCGAGAACACCGCCGAGTTCAGCGCCGCGAAATAGTTGTCGCCGGCCGGCACCACGGTGCCCAGGTATTCGCGGACCAGCTCGGGATGCTCCTTGATGGCCTCGCTCATCGAGCAGAAGATCACCCCGGCCTCGGCCAGCTCCTTGCGGAAGGTGGTGCCCACGGAGACCGAGTCGAACACCGCGTCCACCGCCACGCCGGCCAGGCGGGCGCGCTCGTGCAGCGGCACGCCGAGCTTGTCGTAGGTCTCGATCAGCTTGGGATCGACCTCGTCCAGCGACTTGGGCCGGTTCTTCGGCGCGGCGTAGTAGCTGATGGCCTGGAAGTCGATCGGCGCGATCTTCAGCTTGGCCCAGTGCGGCATCGGCATGGTCAGCCAGTGGCGGTAGGCGGCCAGCCGCCACTCGGTCATCCACTCGGGCTCTTCCTTCAGCGCCGACAGCGCGCGGATGATGTCCTCGTTCAGGCCCGGCGGCAGGCTGTCGGTCTCGATGTCGGTGATGAAGCCCGCGCCGTAGCGGCGCGACAGGGCCTCGACGACCTCGGGATTGCTGTCGGCGAGCGTGGCTACGTGGTCGCTGTGTTCGGCGCTCATGCGGGGGACTTCCGTGATTCGGCGGCGTGGGGAACGAAGTGCACCGGTTGCGGTTCGGGCTCGAGCATCTCGGCCAGGGACATGCCGCGCAGCGCCCGCTCGACCACGCTGTTGATGCGCTGCCAGTTGCCGCGCACCGTGCAATAGGACTCGTGGTCGCAGTGGCCGACGTTGACGCTGCATTCGGTCATGCTCAGCGGGCCTTCCAGCGCCTCGACGATCTCCGCCAGGCTGATGCGCCCGGCCGGGCGCGCCAGGCGATAGCCGCCATTGGCGCCGCGGAAGGACTCGACCAGACCGGCATGCCCCAGTGATTTCAGCAGCTTGCTGACCGTGGGCAACTCCAGGCGCGCCGCTTCGGCGATCTGCACGGCGCTGAGCACCGCCTCGGGCCGTGCGGCCAGGCAGGTCATCACCACGGTGGCGTAATCGGTCAGTCGGCTGACGCGGAGCATGGGCAGGGACGCGCTTTAAAAGGTACCAAAATGGTACGGATTAAGCGTGGCGCGGTCAATGGCAGCCGTTGCATTGCTTTGGTGCGTTAACGCGGGCGGACACGCTCTCGATTGGTGCAAATGTAGCCCTCGGATCGGAGAACATTCCACATCTTGCTGTTTTATATGCCCTTTCTGGATGGCACGTCTCGTGCAGAACCGTTGCCGCCACCCGCTGCAGGAATCCGACCATGAAATGGGTCACCGCCATCATCAAACCGTTCAAGCTGGACGATGTCCGCGAAGCCATGGCCGACATCGGCGTGCAGGGACTGACCGTCACCGAGGTCAAGGGCTTCGGTCGCCAGAAAGGCCATACCGAGTTGTACCGCGGTGCCGAGTACGTGGTCGATTTCCTGCCCAAGCTGAAGCTGGAGATCGCCATCCCCGACGAACTGCTGGAACAGGCCGTGGAAGCCATCGTGCAGACCGCGCGCACCGGCAAGGTCGGCGATGGCAAAGTGTTCGTCGCCGAACTCGAACAGGTGGTGCGCATCCGTACCTTCGAAACCGACATCGACGCGCTGTGAGCGCACGCCGAGGAACCGCCATGACTTCCCGCTCCCGCGCCCCGCGCCCGCTGCTCGCCGTCGTGCTGCTGGCGTTCGCCCCCGCCGCGTTCGCGCAGGCCACGAAACTGGATACCGGCGACACCGCCTGGATGCTCAGCGCCACCTTCCTGGTGCTGATGATGACCATCCCCGGCCTGGCCCTGTTCTACGGCGGCATGGTGCGCGCCAAGAACGTGCTGTCCGTGCTGATGCAGTGCTTCGCCATCACCGCCCTGGTCAGCGTGCTTTGGGTGGTCTACGGCTACAGCCTGGCCTTCGACACGACCGGCATGGCGGCCGGATCGATCAACCTGCATTCGGTGATCGGCAGCCTGCACCAGGCCATGCTGGCCGGTCTCACGCCATCCAGCCTGTACGGCTCGGTGCCCACCAGCGTGTTCGTGATGTTCCAGATGACCTTCGCCATCATCACCCCGGCGCTGATCGTCGGCGCGGTGGCCGAGCGCATGAAGTTCACGGCCCTGCTGTGGTTCACCGGACTGTGGTTCACCCTCGTCTACGTGCCGATGGCGCACATGGTCTGGGGCGGCCCGGGCTCGCTGCTGGGCGGCTGGGGCGTGATCGATTTCGCCGGCGGCACCGTGGTGCACATCAATGCCGGCATCGCCGGCCTGGTCGCCTGCCTGGTGATCGGCAAGCGCCACGGCTATCCGCACGCATCCATGGCGCCGCACAACCTGGGCTACACGCTGATCGGCGCCAGCATGCTGTGGCTGGGCTGGTTCGGCTTCAACGCCGGCTCGGCGGTGGCCGCCAACGGCTCGGCCGGCATGGCCATGCTGGTCACGCAGATCGCCACCGCCGCCGCGGCGCTGGGCTGGATGGCCGCCGAGTGGATCCGCCACGGCCGCGCCAGCATGCTCGGCATCGCCTCCGGCGCGGTCGCCGGGCTGGTGGCGGTCACGCCCGCCGCCGGCACCGCCGGACCCGGCGGCGCGCTGGTGCTGGGCGCAATCACCGGCGTGACTTGTTTCTTTTCCGCCACCAGCCTCAAGCGCCGTCTGGGCTACGACGACTCGCTGGACGTGTTCGGCGTGCACGCCGTGGCCGGCATCGTCGGCGCCCTGCTGACCGGTCCGCTGGCCGCGGCCGTGTTCGGCGGCTTCGGCGATATCGCCGGTCCGTGGTCGCAGCTGTGGATCCAGTGCAAGGGCGTGGCCTTCACGGTGGTGTGGAGCGGTGTCCTGACCCTGGGCATCCTCAAGCTGATCGAGAAGACCATCGGCCTGCGCGTGGACGCCGAGGAGGAACAGATGGGCCTGGACCTGTCGCTGCACGAGGAGCGCGGGTACAACTTGAGCTAGGGGTCCGGGGTCCGGGACCCGGTACTCGGGGCCCGGGACTCGGCGGGACTCGGGACTCGGGACTCGGGACTCGGGACTCGGGATTCGGGATTCGGGATTCGGGATTCGGGATTCGAGGATTCGGGGCGATGTTCGTCCAGGGGCCCACGCAACGCGCACTGTCTGGATGCCCTAATTCCCGGATGCGCTCCGCTTATCCGGGCTACGGGCACTACGGCTTTCGACACGCTGTGGGCTTATCCGGGTCACGGCACCCACTCGCGCGCCCCCACCCACGGGTACCGGGTACCGGGCCCCGAGTCCCGAGTCCCGTTACTTGCCGCTGCGCCCGTAGATGTCCTCGAAACGCACGATGTCGTCCTCGCCCAGGTAGCTGCCCGACTGCACCTCGATCAGCTGCAGCGGCACCTTGCCGGGGTTCTCCAGGCGATGCTTGGTGCCGATGGGAATGAAGGTCGACTCGTTCTCGCCGAGGATGAACACGTCCTCGTCGCGGGTCACGCGGGCGGTGCCGCTGACCACGATCCAGTGTTCGGCGCGGTGGTGATGCATCTGCAGGCTCAGCGACGCACCGGGCTTGACCGTGATGCGCTTGACCTGGAATCGCTCGGCCATGTCGACCGAATCGTAGGCACCCCAGGGCCGATAGACCTTGCGGTGCAGGACGGCCTCGCCGCGGCCGTCCTCGCGCAACCGTGCAACCACGCGCTTGACGTCCTGCACGCGATCGCGATGGGCCACCAGCAGCGCGTCGTCGGTGTCGACCACCACGGTGTCCTCCAGGCCGATCATCGCCACCAGGCGGCGCTCGCTCCAGGCGTAGCTGTTGTGGCAATCGAGCGCCATGACGTCGCCGTGGCAGGCGTTGCCCTCGGCATCCTGCTCGGTGACTTCCCAAAGCGCTGCCCAGGAGCCGACGTCGTTCCAGCCGGCCTCGATCGGCATGACCTTCGCGGCGTCGGTCTTTTCCATCACCGCGTAGTCGATGGAATCGGATGGGCAGGCCTCGAAGGCGGTCTTGTCCAGGCGCAGGAAGTCGCGGTCGCGCTCGGCCTTGTCGAAGGCCCCGCGGCAGGCCGCCAGCATGTCCGGCGCATGCTTGCCCAGTTCCTCCAGGTAGCGCGAGGCGCGGAACAGGAACATGCCGCTGTTCCACAGGTACTCGCCCGAGGCCAGGTACTGCTCGGCCGTGGCCGGATCGGGCTTCTCGACGAAACGCTCGACCGCGCGCACCCCGTCGCCGGCCGCTGCCTTGATGTAGCCGTAGCCGGTCTCGGGCGCGGTCGGCACGATGCCGAAAGTGACCAGCGCGCCCTGCTCGGCGGCCGGTACCGCCGCCTGCACGGCGGCGCGGAAGGCGGCCTCGTCGGCGATCACGTGATCGGAGGGCAGCACCAGCAGCAGCGGATCCTCGCCGCCGCTGGCCGCCTGCAGGGCCGCCGCGGCAATCGCCGGCGCGGTGTTGCGTGCCACCGGCTCGAGCACGATCGCCGAGGGCGCGCAATCGACCTGGCGAAGCTGCTCGGCGACCATGAAGCGATGGTTCTCGTTGGTCACCACCAGTGGTGCGCCGCCGGCGGCCAGCTCGGCCACGCGCAGCCAGGTGGACTGCAGCATCGAGTGCTCTCCGGCCAGGGCCAGGAACTGCTTGGGATAGCCCTCGCGCGAGAGGGGCCACAGGCGGGTTCCGGATCCACCGGATAGCAGGACGGGAATCAGGGTGTTCATGCGTGGTTCGTTTCCTTCGCTTGCCATGTCACAGACGGCCGTCGACATCCTCGATCGGCAGCATCCCCTTGACGTCGTAGAGCACCGCGCCGGGCTTGCCCAGGGCGCGGATGCCCGCCGCGCCCAGCTCGGCGAACTGCCGGTGGGCGACGGCCAGGACCACGGCATCGTAGACGCCGGCCCCGGGTTCGGCCAGCGGCACCACGCCGCATTCGGCCTTCGCCTCGTCCGGATCGGCCCACGGATCGAACACGTCGACCGTGGCGTGGGCGTCCTGCAACTCGTGGATCAGGTCGACCACGCGCGTGTTGCGCAGGTCCGGGCAGTTTTCCTTGAACGTCAGGCCGAGCACCAGGATGCGCGCATCGACCACGTGCATGCGCCGATGCGAGAGCAGGCGGACCACGCGGTCGGCGACATACCGTCCCATGCGGCTGTTGATGCGGCGCGCGGCCAGGATCAGGTCCGGATGATAGCCGCTGACCTGGGCGCGGTAGGTGAGGTAGTACGGATCCACGCCGATGCAGTGACCGCCCACCAGACCGGGCCGGAACGGCAGGAAGTTCCACTTGGTGCCCGCCGCGGCCAGTACCTGCTGGGTGTCGATGCCCAGGCGCTGGAACAGCATCGCCAGCTCGTTGACCAGTGCGATGTTGACGTCGCGCTGCACGTTCTCGATGACCTTGGCCGCCTCGGCGACGCGGATCGATTCGGCGCGATGGGTGCCGGCGCGGATGATGCGCCGGTACAGTGCGTCGACGAATTCGGCCACCTCGGGCGTGGAGCCGGAGGTGATCTTGCGGATGTCGGACACGCGCCGCTCGCGGTCGCCCGGGCTGACGCGCTCGGGGCTGTAGCCGCAGAAGAAGTCCTGGTTGAACCGCAGCCCCGAATGCTCCTCCAGGATCGGCACGCACACTTCCTCGGTGGTGCCCGGGTAGACCGTCGATTCGTAGATCACCACGTCGCCGCGCTTGAGCACGGTGCCCAGCATGGCGCTGGCACGGTGCAGCGGCTCCAGGTCGGGGCGTTGCGCCTCGTCGATGGGCGTGGGCACCGTGACGATGAACACGTTGCAATCGCGCAGGTCCTCGGGATTATCGCTGAACCGGAGGCCTTTGGCCGCCTGCAGGTCCTGCGCGGCCACCTCGCGGGTGCGGTCGTTCCCGGCGCGCAGATCGTCAAGTCGCTGGCTGCGGACATCGAAGCCGAGCACCGTGCCGATACGGCCGAATTCCACCGCCAGCGGCAGGCCGACGTAGCCCAGCCCGATGATCGCGATATTCGGAGGATCAGGCAGTTGCATCCGCGCGCTCTCGAGGAAAAGGGCAAGAGTACACGATGCGCGCGATCGCGGCCGTCGGTGCACGCTCGGCAACGCACCCGCCAGCCGGTATGCTCGGTGCGACCCCATCCACGGAACCCGCATGTCCGCCCTGCACGACACCGACCGCACCCGCCAATGCTCGCAATGGACGCGCAGGATGCTGGGCGATGCCGACGCCCGGCTGGAGGTGGCCTCGGCCGATGCCAGCTTCCGCAGCTACTACCGCGCACACAGCCTCGGGCGCAGCTACGTGATCATGGATGCCCCACCCGAACGCGAAGATATCGGGCCATGGCTGGAAATCGACGCGCGCCTGCGCGCGGCCGGGCTGAACGCACCGGAAGTCCTGGCCACGGACATGGCCGACGGCTTCGTGCTGATGCAGGACCTGGGCGGCACCCACTACCTGGACGCATTGGACGAGCACACCGTCGACACGCTGTACGCGGACGCCATGGAGGCCCTGGCGCGCATCCAGACCGGCATCGGCACGGAGAACCTGGCGTTGTACGACGAGCCGTTCCTGGTGAGCGAAATGGAGTTGATGCCGAAATGGTTCCTCGACCGCCACCTCGGGCAGACGCCGGGACGCGAGCAGTGGGACGTGCTCGAACCGGTGTTCCGCGACCTGGCCGCCAGCGCGCTGGCGCAGCCGCGGGTGTTCGTGCACCGCGACTTCCACAGCCGCAACCTGCTGGTCACCGGACAGGACAATCCCGGCATCATCGACTTCCAGGGGGCCCTGGCCGGACCGGTCACCTACGACCTGGCCTCGCTGCTGCGCGACTGCTACATCGACTGGGAACGCGAGCGCGTCGAGCACTGGGTCGAGAGCTATCGCCAGGGCCTGCGCCTGTCCGGAATGCTGGATGCGAGCGTCGATGCCGAACGCTTCCGCGACTGGTTCGACCGCATCGGCCTGCAGCGGCACATCAAGGTGCTGGGCATCTTCTGTCGGTTGCACTACAGGGACGACAAGGACGGCTACCTGCGCTACCTGCCGCGCGTGCTCGACTACGTGTACGAAGTCGCCGGCCGTCACCCCGGACTGGCCGCGCTCGGCGACACCCTCAAGCGGGCCATCGGCGATCGCGACGTGACGGTGCCGCTGGATCTGCCGCTCCCCGCGGACCCCGACTGACATGCGCGCCCTGGTCTTCGCCGCCGGCCTCGGCACGCGCATGCGGCCGCTGACCGACACCACCCCCAAGCCCCTGCTCGAGGTCGGCGGCAAGCCGCTGATCGTCTGGCACCTGGAGAAGCTGGCCGCGCACGGCGTGCGCGAAGTGGTGGTCAACACCGCCCACCTGGGTGATCTGTTCCCCGAGGTGCTGGGCGAAGGCGACCGTTGGAGCCTGCGCATCCACTACGCCCACGAAGGCGCGGTCCCGCTGGAGACCGGCGGCGGCATGCTGCACGCATTGCCGCTGCTCGGCGATGCACCGTTCCTGGCCATCAACGGAGACGTCTGGACCGACTTCGACCTGTCGCAACTGGACGCACAGCCCCGCGGCATGGCGCAGCTGGTCATGGTCGACAACCCGCCCCAGCATCCCGACGGCGATTTCCGGCTCGATGCACAGGGCCGTCTGCACGAGTCCGGGGCACCGAAACTGACCTTCGCCGGCATCGGGCTGTACCGCCCCGAACTGCTTTCCGGATGGCGCGACATCATCGGCGACGCCGAAGGCGCCCGGGCCGATCCTCCGCGCTTCCCGCTGGCACCGCTGCTGCGTGCGGCGATGCGCGAAGGCGGCATCGATGGACTGCATCACCCGGGCCGCTGGACCGATGTCGGCACCCCGCAACGCCTGCGTGAACTGGACCAGGCCCTGCACTGATCAGCGCTGCGGACCGTCGTGGACCCGGTCGCCGTGCATGCGCGGCGCGAAGCCGGCGGCCCGGCGGTCAGCATCCCGAATGCGCTCCATGCCCGGCAGGTAGCGCATCTCGAAGAACACGCTGTCGCCGCCGCACGGGGCCTCCCGGGCCAGCGCCTCGCGCATGGACCCGGGCGCCATCGGCCGTGCCGCGAAGTCCTCGTCGCGGGCCACCTGATGGAAGAGCTCGTAGACGATGCCCTGCGCGACCGGCTCACGGCAGCGTTCCAACGGTGCCAGGTACAAGCCACGTTCGGCCGCGGTCATTCGGCCGGTCCCGGCGCCGTCCTGCACCCACACGCGCAGTCGTTCCTGCCGCATCTGCCCGAGCAGGCGCGCGTAATTGTCCGGCGCCATGTGCCCGGCGAAGAAGCTGCTCAGGTACACCGGGCCGCGCTGCACGCCCTGCAGCTGTCGCGCTTCGTGCCCAAGGTGCGCCAGCAGCACGGCGCGCGCATCGGGATCGCGCCAGCGCAGGTCGTCGACCTCGAGCGGCAGGTACCAGCCATCGATGACACCGGCACCGAGGCGTTCGCGCCAGTCGCGCGCCAGCGCGAGGTCGCTACGCTCCAGGCCCTGCAGGTACCGGCGCAGGACCTCGGGCGCCGCTTTCTGGCGTTCGAAGAATGCCGGGTCCGCGCCCAGGCCCAGGATCAACTTCAAGCGCGCGGCGCGCGCCTCGCGCAGGCGCCGCTCCAGCCAGTCTCGCTCGCCCCCGGACCGGAAGGCGTCGCCATAGGCCACCCATTGCACCACCAGGGTGTCGAAACCCATCGCGTGCACCCGCGCAAACAGCGCCGGCCATTGCGATTCGGGCACGGCCAGGTCGGCACGCTGGGGCTGGTAGAAAAGCATTCGCTGCGCGGCCGCCAGCGGCGCGCAGACGACCAGCAACGCGAACGCCAACAGGCAGGCTCGCATGCACCGCATCACCAGTGTTTCCCCACGGTCAGGTACACGGCGTTGCGTTCATGCAGGTAGCTGGTGAAGGCATGCTGCACTTCCAGGCCGATGCTGAAGCGGTGGCGGTAGGCATCGTAGCGGCTCTGTCCGTACCACAGGTTCCAGCGCAGGCCGGCACCGACACGCACGTCGCGGTCGAAACCGCGGCCGCGACCGCGCTCGAGGCCGTTGAACTGCACGTGCGCGTACGGCTCGACGGTCTGCCCGGGCGCGACGCGTCGATGCAGGCCGACCCGATAGTCGGCCGTCACCACGGTCTGCCGGCCCAGGAAATAGTGCGCCAGGTCCAGGTACAGGTTCTGCGTGGCCCAGGTCCGTCTGGCGGGATGCCAGTCCTGGTTGTAGCGATCGCGAAAGGCGGTCGAATAGCTGACCCGCGCCATGGTGTCGCTGCGTGTGTACGGATGGTTGTCCAGCGGCTGCTGGCGCTCCAGCGTCAAGACCAGGTTTTGGCTGCGCCAGGGCTGCCAGTGCACGCCGGCCCCGAGCATCGGTGCATGGGTCGGCCACAGGTCGCCGTCCTGGCCGCTGCCGGCGAACACGCGGGCATAGGCCGCCAGTCCGCCGCCGCCGATGCGCGGCCAGGTGTCGCCGAAGCGGTATTGCGCCTCGGCCTGGAAGTAGCTGCGATAGGTCACGCCGGGTGCGATCGGGTTGGCGGCCGAGCTGATGGTATCGCCGAGGATGAGGTCGGCATCGAGGCTCCAGCGCCGGCCCAGCTCCTCGTGCAGCCTGCGCAGGGCAAAACGCTGCGGATCCTGAGCCACGTCCTGGGAGGAGCTGTCGCCCGCGTCGATGCGGTCGATGGCCAGCGCGGCGTAGCGCTGCGCCTCGTCGCGATCGCCACGCTGCCGGTTCAGGTACACCAGCTCGCGCACCGGCACCGGATCGCCGGGCGTGGCGATGCGCGCGCGCTCGAATTGATCGATCGCCGGATCGATCCGGTCCAGGCGCAGGTAGGCATACCCGATGCGCTGCGCCAGGCCGGCATCGTGGGGACGTATCGACTGCGCCTGGAGCAAGGCATCCAGTTCAGCCTGCGGATGGGATCGCAGGTGTTCCAGATCGGCCAGGCGCAGATAATAGTCGGGGTCAGGACGCAACTGGATGGCCCGTTTCAGGTCGGCGACGGCGGCCGCGTCGTCTCCGCTCCGGGCGCGTGCGCGCAAGGACCAGTAGCGGTCGTCGGGCGTGTCCACGCGCTCGGCGTAGGCATCCAGCCAGGAGCGCGCCTCCACTCCCTGCCCGGCCTCGAACGCCGTACGCGCGGCCGCCAGCAGGTCCGCATCGCGCAGGGCTTCCGGCGGAAGGGCACGCCAGATTTTCATGGCCCCGGCATAGTCGCGGTTGGCGAAGGCCTGGTAGGCCAGCGCCCGCGCATGCGCGGTGTCGGGTTGCAGGCGGTAGGCCCGTGCATAGGCATACTGGGCCAGTCCCGGCTGCCCAGGCCGGTAGCATTCGCCGAGCGCGCTCCAGTCCCGGGCGGAGGCCTGCACCGCCGGGCTGCCGACCATGGCACGCAGGCCGACGCAATCGTGCAGCGCCACCAGGATGCGCAACTGCCCGGCATGACCGGAAGGATCGTTGCCGATTTCGCGCAGCCGTCGACGATCCTTCTCGACGAACCATTCCGGATGCGCGGCCGCCAGCTGCGCAAGCCGCGACATCAGCGCGGCGTGACCGGGATCGTCCGGATAGGGATAGGCGTCCAGCAACCAGCGCGTCGCCTGCCGCTGGCCGCCGGCTTGCATCAGGCGGTAGCTCAGCGTGTCCAGCCGCCCGCTCCCCGGCGTGTCGAGCGTGCGCCCGATCGCCAGGGCACGGTCGAACCTCCTTTCGTGCAACGCCAGTTCAAAGCGCTGTTCGGGGAAGGACCGACTGGGCATTCGGGCCAGCAGGCGCTCGGCATCCGGCCAGTCGTGCCGGGACATCGCCAGCGCCAGGGACAGGCGCGCATGCAACGGCCTGCCCTCGCGGGTCCGCGGCCGGTAATCGCGCAGCAGGCGCGGCTGTTGCCGGGCCACGCGCTGCAGCAGGTAGATCCACTGCTGCTCCTGCCCGGCGTCCTCGAACACGGGAGACTGCGACCGCAGGTAGCCGGCCAGGACCTTCAGGTCACCGCGCCGCGCCAGCAGCTGCGCCAGCGCCAGTTGATGCGCGGCGGTATCGAGCCGGCCCTTTTGCTGCAACTGGCGGGCGTGTTGCGGCCGGTCGAGCGCGATCAGCACGTTGAACCATTGTTCGCGCTCGGCCTGCGTGGTCCGACCCATCCGATCCAGTGCCTCGAACTGGCGCGCTGCCCGTTGCATGTCGCCCAGGTGGATGGCGCGCTGCGCCAGCGATCGTCGCAGGGAAATGCCCTCCGGGCCGGCGGCGAAGCCCTTATCCTGCAGTTCCCGTTCCGCCTGTCCGAGACGTTTGTCACGCAAGGCCTCGAAACCGCGCCGGGCACGACACACGCTGGAATCGTCGCGGCTGCAGTCGACCTTCGCCATGGATGCATCCAGTGCCTGCAACGCCCGCACCAGGCGGGGATCGTCCGGCGTGGCCAGCAATTGCTGCACCAGGACCTCGCGAGCCTGTTCGAATTTGCCGAAGCGCTGGTAGGCCACCGCCAGATCGAGAGCGGTGCCGACGCTGTTGACGGCCAGCGCACGCGCGTGTTCGAACTCGCGGATGGCGGTCGTCTCGTCGCCACGCCGAAGGGCCTCGAAGCCGCGCTGCTGGTGCGGATAGATCAGGAACCGCTGGTACGGGCTGACGTCGTCGTAGCGTCCCGGCGGGCCGGCCGCCTGCACGCCGGCCGCGAAGGTGAGCGCACAGCAGAACAGGCACAGCGCCAGCTTGCGGACGATCATCCGGCTCCCCCCGCCGCCATGGGCAACCGCGATGCGCCCACCGATTCGAGCATGCGCTCGATGCGTGGCTGAAGCGTCGCCTGGCGCACCAGCGCCCGTCGCAGCTCGGCCTTGCCGATCACGCCCTTGTCGACCAGGAAATCGCCCAGGCGCCGGTCGCTGCGCGCGTGCTGCAGCAACAGGGCACGCAGGGTCACCTCGTCCAGGCGGCCCTGGGCCACCAGCACCTCGCCCAGCAGTACCTGTCGCGAAACGTAGCGTCGCCACAGGGCATCCGCTGAATCCCGGCCGATGCGGCTCTCCTTCACGGCGCGCCTGAGCACGTCGGCGGCATCGTCGATGCAGCCCTGCGCGTACCAGCGTCGAAGTCCGACCGTGACCTGCCCCTTGTAGGCCAGCACATAGCGTACCGGGGTGCCGAGCTTGCGCGACAGCGCCGCCTGCGACACCGGGTCGATGTAGGACTCACTGGCCAGTACCAGCGCATCCTCCTCCTCGCGCAGCGGAAGCACCGCATAGTGCAGGGCGATGCGCGCGGGCAGCCTGGCAATCAGTTCCCCGGGAATCGAACGCGCATCGACCGATTCGCAGGCCACGCCGAACTGCTCGGCCATCGGTCGGGCCAGCTGTTCGGGCTGGAGCCATTCGGCATGGATCAGCGAACTGCCCAGCGGCAGGCCCTCGATGCGCTTGCGGCTGGCCTCGCGCAGCCCGGGTTCGTCGATCACGCCCTGCGACAGCAGGAGATCCTCCAGGGCGCGCAGACTGCGCCCGGTTCCTCCCAGGCTGGGGAAGTCGTGGGTGGTCTTGTCCCACGCCACCCGACGTGGATCACCGGTCCTGACGATCTGGACGATCGCCCGGCAGTTGGCCAGGAAGTTGATCAGGTTGCCCCACAGCAGGCGCGGGATCGACATCAGCCCCTGCACGATGCCGTAGTAGCCGGACACGAAGATCACGCGCTGGAACATGCGGTTGGCCATCAGCACCAGATTGGCCATCAGCAGTACGTGGAACCAGGTGCCGCCGGTGAAGATGGACAGGAACCGCGGGGAGGACGGCCAGGCCAGCTGCACCAGCCACAGCACGACCAGCTGGAACAGGATCAGCATGGCGGCGAAACTGACGAAGTTGTTCAGGGCGCCCTTGCGGTCGCGCCACAGGAAATAGTCCAGCACCGGCTTCCCGGTCCAGCCATGCGTGCGGTAGCCCTGGTAGACGATGCCGATGATCCAGCGCGACTTCTGGCGCACGGCAGTGTGCAGGCGATCGGGGAAGTACTCGCGCACGCAGACCACGCTGGATTCGCGCTGACTGGCGCCGAACCGGGGATGGGCGCTGCCGGGCCCGAGCACCGGGAAGCGCACGAAGATCTCACGCATGCCGCGCTCCTTCAGGCGCAGCCCGATGTCGTAGTCCTCGGTCAGGCTCTGCACGTCGAAGGCGATGCCGTTGCCATCCTCGATCAGCGCGATCACCGCGCGCCGGCTGAAGCAGGTGCCGACGCCCGCGCTGGGAACCTGCCCGGCCAGCGCCTCGCGCACCGGCACGTCCTTGCCGTGCAGTTCGGCAAACTCGTCCAGGTAATGCAGACTGGTGAAGTTGGCCCACTGGCGCTGGAACGGATAGACCGGGACCTGGATCAGGTCCTTGCGTCCGACCAGGTAGTTGAACAGGCGCAGCTCCATCGGCGAGAGCACGTCCTCGGCGTCGTGCAGGATGAAGCCGGCAAACTCCAGGCGCGCCCGCGACTCGAAGCGCAGGATCGCGTCCAGCACGTTGTTCAGGCAATCGGCCTTGCTGGTCGGGCCCGGACGCGCGCACACCACCTTGTGCACGTTGGGGAAGCGCGCGCAGACCGCGTCGACATCGCGCTGGGTGTCTTCGTCGTTGGGATAGGTGCCGACGAAGATGTGATAGTTCTCGTAGTCGAGCGTGGTCGCCGCCAGTTCCGCCATCGGCCCGATGACCCCGGTTTCCTGCCAGGCCGGGACCATGATCGCCAGCGGTTTCTCCTCGAGATCATGAAGCTTGCGGAAATCCATGCGCTCGCGCCGGCGATACACCGTCAGCGCACGCCAACCCCGCCGCAACCAGTACGCCAGGTCGATGAACAGGTCATCGAGGCCGCTGACCAGCATCAGCAACGCGACCACGACCACGAACAGGCTCAGGCCAAACAGATACGTCGAGAATACGTCCACCCAGGACATGGCTCCGCTCCCCCGTGATTCATGCCACGCTGGCCACGCGCGGCTGCTCCTCGACCAGGGCCCGGCCCAGCGTGCGCTCGATCCGCGCGCAGGACTCGCCGTCGCCGAACGGGTTGCCGGCCCGGCACATGAGCCGATAGGCGTCCGCGTCGTTCCACAGCGCCTCGACCTGCGCCACGATGCTCTCGCGGCGCGTGCCGGCCAGGCGCGCACAACCGCGCTCGATGGCCTCGGGACGTTCGGTCTCGTTACGCAGCACCAGCAGCGGTACGCCGAACGTCGGTGCTTCCTCCTGCAGGCCGCCCGAATCGGTCAGCACCATCCAGGCATCGATCAACGCCTGCTGCATCTGCAGGTAGTCCATCGGCCGGGTCAGCAGCACGTTGTCCAGGCCACCCAGGATGGCGTGGACCGGTCGCTGCACGACCGGATTGAGATGCACCGGGAACAGCACCGGCAACTCGGGGTGACGCTGCGCGATATCGGCGACCGCCAGGCAGATGGCCTCCATGTCGTTGCCCCAGTTCTCTCGCCGGTGCGCCGTGACCAGCAGGTGGCCGCGTCCGGCATGGTTGCGCCGGATGTGGCGGTGCTCGACCACCCAGCGTTGCGCATCGACCACCGTGTTGCCGGTCACGGTCACCCGCTCGGCCGCAATGCCTTCCTCGTGCAGGGCGCCGGCGGCCCGCTCGGTGGGCGCGAAGTGAAAGTGCGCGATGCGACTGACCATCTGGCGCAGGCCTTCCTCGGGAAACGGTCGTGCGAGATCGTAGGTGCGCAATCCGGCCTCGACATGCGCCACCGGCACGCGCTGGTAGTACGCACACAGCGCACCGAGGAAAGTGCTTTCGGTATCCCCCTGCACCACCGCCAGCGACCAGGTCCTCGACGCCAGTACGGCATCGAGCTGGATGCGGCAGGCGGCGCTGAAGTCAGCCAGGTTTTCCCCGGTCCTGGACAACACCATGTCGGGCACGATGTCGAAGCAGTCGTGCATCTGTCGCGCCATCGCGTCGTGCTGGCCGGTGTGCAGCCAGAAGGGTCGTGCCCAGGAGGAGGCCCGCAGCGCGTGGTAGAGCGGTGCGAGCTTGATGACCTCCGGTCGCGTACCCGAAACCATCAGGATGTCGTGCATGACGTGCCCTCCTCATGAGGTGGTTGTCCCCCATGACGTCCCGGTCAACCCGATGCCATGCCACTTCGCAGATGCATGCCGACGCAGCTCATGTCACGAGATGCCGATCCTTCATGTCGAACCGATTCCCCCGATGTCGCCGAGGGGAATCGAGTATCCGTGGTTTGCCGCATCATTTCGCCTGACAAATCGATCTAGCCCACTTGTTGCATGCCCGCATGACCAACTGGGGGAAGTTATGCCGCATGGTTGTGGCGCAGACTGGAATTCACCTTCAGTCCCCCGCGTCATGCCGGTGCCGCGACCCCGACATGCC
The DNA here is from genome assembly GCA_963817755.1 of uncultured Gammaproteobacteria bacterium. GTDB lineage: Bacteria > Pseudomonadota > Gammaproteobacteria > Xanthomonadales > Rhodanobacteraceae > Oleiagrimonas. The sequence continues at coordinate 539,360 of CAWFPB010000001.1, read as the reverse complement.
ACCCGGGACTGTCTTCGCGACCGTTCGAAGAGGACGTCACCATGCCCGGTTCATTCCACTCCCGCCCCACGCTCCGACGACGATTTGCGGTGCTTGCCCTGTTCGGTCTATCGGCATTGGTTTCCACCGGCCTGGCAGCCAAGCAGTCCTTGCGGGGCAAGCCACTGGCAACACCTCCCATCGTGACCTCCCCCCTGGTCACGGGAAGCTCGTTCACCGACCGCACCCTCCCGGCACCACCGCGTCCGCTGAGCGCGACTCTCCCGACACGGCTCCCGGACGTTTCGCGAACCCTCCGGCCATCGACGCTTTCGCGCACGTTCAGCACGAGCACGCTATCCACCACGATCGCCCCGCTGCTGGTGGCGACGGGCTCGGATACCTATGCCGGTGCACCCGGCGCACCGGCGGACCGCAATACCCTGGTGCTCTACGACAGCACCGGCACCTGGGCCTGGCTGGGTGAAGCCTATGCGGTGCAGACCGGCAATCTGGTCTCGCACGGAAGTCGCTACACCATGCATCCTGCCGTCGACTACGTGGCCGGCGAACTGGACGGCTATACCGGCCTGATCTACATCGGCTCGACCTACGACGAGCCGCTGCCCGTCGCGCTGCTCGACGACGTGCTGGCCACCGACAAGCCGGTGCTGTGGATGAACAGCAACATCTGGCAGCTCAGCGCGCGCGCGGGAGACTTCGCCGCCCGCTACGGCTGGATGCCGCAGTACTACAACTTCGACCAGGCTCTGGTGGTCACCTACAAGGGCGTGGACCTGATGCGCAGCCCGCTGGCGGTGCCCTCGGGCCTGCTGGAAACCATCATCACCGACCCCTCGAAGGCAGAAGCCGTCGCCACCGTGACCGACAGTCTCGGCACGACCACGGCCTGGGCCACCCGTTCGGGCAACTTCACCTACATCGGCGAGATTCCCTTCAGCTATGTCGGACCCGACGACCGCTACCTGGCAGCCGTGGACCTGATCGGACAGATCGCCGACCCGGCCATGCCCGACCGCAAGCGCGCCCTCGTACGCATCGAGGACGTCAATGCCACCACCAGCCCCCGCCGACTGCGCCGCATCGCCGACTACCTGTACAGCCAGGGCGTGCCCTTCAGCGTGGCCGTGATCCCGCTGTACAAGGATCCCAACGGGGTCTACAACGGCGGCGTGCCGGAAGTGCGCTCGCTGGCCCAGGCGCGCAAGGTGCGCGACGCGCTGTTGTACATGGTCGATCGCGGCGGCACCTTGCTGATGCACGGCTACACGCACCAGTACGAGGACGTGCCCAATCCGTACAGCGGCGTCAGCGCGGACGACTTCGAGTTCTACCGCTCGCACATCAGCCCGGACGACTACGTGATCTACGACGCCCCGCCGGCCGAGGATTCGGCGCCCTGGACGCAGTCCCGCATCGACGCCAGCTTCAGCGAGTTCGCCGCCGCCGGCCTGCCTGCGCCGACCATCTTCGAGTTCCCGCATTACGCCGGCTCGGCGATCGACTACCAGGTCGTGCAACGCAATTTCGGCGTGCGCTACGACCGTGGTCTGTATGCGGCCGACTGGTGCCCGGGTGGCGTGTGCGGCAGCGGTACGCCGGACTACACGCGCATCTATGGCCAGTTCTTCCCCTACGCCGTGCGCGACATCTTCGGCTCGGTGGTGATTCCGGAGGGCCTGGGCAACGTGGAGCCGGTCGAGATGAACCACCACCCGCCGCGCTCGCCGCAGGACATCCTGGCCAGCGCACATCGCAACACCGTGGTCCGGGACGGGGTGCAGAGCTTCTTCTTCCACCCCTACTTGCCGCTCAGCGACCTCAAGACCATCGTGCGCGGCATCAAGAACATGGGCTACACGTTCGTCACGCCCGAAACCGTCAAGGACGGCAACTGACGACGACCGCCGCACGGTACGGCAAACGAAAAAGGGCCCGCGTTCGCGGGCCCTTTTCATGTCGCGTCGGCGATGACCGTCAGGGACGGCGCGCCAGCTCCGGATTGTCCTTGGTCACCGGCATCAGGTCCTTCTTGGACACGCCCAGCCACAGAAGGATCGGGCTGGCGATGAAGATCGAGGACAGGGTACCGATCAGGATGCCGATCAGCATGGTCACGGCGAAACCATGCACCTCCGGCCCTCCGAAGAAATACAGCGCACCCATGGTAATTGCGGTGAACAGCGACGTGATGATGGTTCGCGACAGCGTGTTGTTGATCGAGCGGTTGAGGATCTCCTCCGGTTCCGCCTTGCGCGCCAGGCGGAACAGCTCGCGCACGCGGTCGAACACCACCACCTTGTCGTTGATCGAGTAGCCGACCACGGCCAGCACCGAGGCCAGCACGGTCAGGTCGAACTCGCGCCGGGTCAGGGCGATGATGCCCACCGTCACCAGAGCATCGTGGATCTCGGTCAACACCGCCGCCACGGCGAAACGCCGCTCGAAGCGGATCCACAGGTAGCCCATGATGCCGATGATCACGAAGATCACCGCATAGATGCCGCTGGTGCGCAGTTCGGCACCGACCTGCGGTCCGACGAAGTCCGGCAGGCGGGACTGCTTGACGCCGGCATGACTCACCTGGAGCGCGGACAGCACGTCCTTGGCCACTTCGGCGGCATCGAGCTTGCCGCCGCTCTTGAGCGCCTTCTTGTCGGCCTTCGGCTGTATGCGGATCGAGTAGTCGCTGGACGTGCCCATGCTCTGCACGACGGCGCGATCGAAGCCGGCGGCGTTCAGTGCCTTGCGCACGTTGGCGATGTCGACCGGCTTGTCGTACTTGACCGAGACCTTCACGCCGCCGGTGAAGTCCATGCTGTAGTTGAGTCCGCGCGTGCCGATGACCACGACCGAACCCAGCATCAGCAGGATGGCCAGGCCGATGGTCAGCTTGCGCAGGCCAAGGAAGTTGATGTTGCTGTTGTGATTGAAGATTTCCATGCTTGCTTCCCCGGCCGATTACACGTGAAGGGTCTTGAGCTTGCGCTTGCCGCCGTGCAGCAGGGCGGTAATCGCATGCGTGACCGTCACCGAGGTGAACAGCGAGGTCAGGATGCCGATGAACAGCGTCACGCCGAAGCCCTTGATGGGACCGGAGCCCATGGTCATCAGCGCCATGGCCGCCAGCAGGTGGGTGACGTTGGCGTCGAGAATGGTGGCCCAGGCCTTCTCGTAGCCGGCCCGGATCGAAGCCAGCGGCGTGGAACCGTTGCGCAACTCCTCGCGCACGCGCTCGCAAATCAGCACGTTGGCGTCGATGGCCATGCCCAGTGTCAGCACGATGCCGGCGATGCCCGGCATGGTCAGGGTGACGCCGATCAGCGACATCACCGCCACCAGCAGCACCAGGTTGAGCACCAGGGCGATGTCGGCCACCAGGCCGAACAGCTTGTAGTAGACCAGCGCGGCCAGCAGCACCAGGCTCAGGCCCAGGATCACGGCGCTGATGCCCTTGTGGATGTTGTCGCGGCCCAGGCTGGGTCCGACCGTGTACTGCTCGACGAAGGACATCGGCGCAGCCAGCGAGCCAGCCTTCAGCAGCAGGGCCAGGTTGGCGGCTTCCTGCGGGCTTTCCAGGCCGGTGGTCTGGAACTGGCGGCCGAACACGCCGTTGACGGTGGCGTAGGAAATGACCCGCTCGCTGGACTTGAAGTGCACGACCTCCTTGCCGTTCTCCTTGGTCACATGGGGGATCTTGTCGATGTAGACCACCGCCATCGGCTTGCCGACGTTGGCCTCGGTGAACTTCTGCATGCGCCGCGCGCCCGCGGAGTTGAGGGTCACGTTCACGTCCGGCGTGCCGCTCTGCTGGTCGACGCCGGAAGTGGCGCTGGTCAGCTCCGAACCGGTGACGATGACCTGCTTGCTGAGCAGGCAGCCGCGCGGGCAGGCCTTGCCGTGGTACAGGCGGGCATTGGGCGGCACCACGCCCTTCTTCTCGGCATCGATGACGCGCGGGTCGGGATAGCTCGCGATGCCGGCGCGGTATTCCAGCGTGGCCTGGGCACCGAGGATGCGCTTGGCCTGCGCGGTGTCCTGGATGCCGGCCAGGTCGACTACGATGCTGCTGTTGCCCTGCTGCTGGATCAACGGCTCGGACACGCCCAGCGCGTTGACGCGGTTGCGCAGCGTGGACAGGTTCTGGCGGATGGTGTTCTGCGCCAGTTCGCGGATCTTTTCCGGCTTGATCTTCATGTCCAGCACGAAGCGGCTGCCGGTGCTGGGACCCTTGCTGAGCAGCAGGTCCGGATACTCGGTGCCGATGGCGTCCATCGCCTTGCTGCGGTCGGCATCCGAACGCAGCACGGCCACGACGCCCTTGTCGGTGTGCGAAACCGAGGAATAGCGGATGTCCTTCTCGCGCAGCAGCTGGCGCACGTTGCCTTCGTAGACCTGCTCCTGGTGCTTGAGCACGCCGCTCTGGTCGACCTGCAGCAGGAAGTGCACGCCACCCTGCAGGTCCAGGCCCAGCGGCATGGAGTTGGCATGGATCGAGCGCAGCCAGGACGGCACGGTGCTGGCCAGGTTCGGCGCCACCACGTACTGGCTCCCGAGGTCGTTCTTGAGCAGATCGACGCCCTTGGACTGCACGCTGTCGTCGGCGAAGCGCACCAGCATGCGCCGGTGCCCCGAGGCCTGGCTCTGGTCGCTGATGCTGATCCCGACGTAGGGGATCTTGGCCTTCTTCAGCGTCTGCTCGACCTTGTCCTGAAGCGCACTGTCGATGGTCGCGCCGCGATTGGCGGAAATCTGTGCAGCCGGCTGCGGCGGAAACACGTTCGGCAACGCGTACAGGAAACCGAACAGCAGCACTGCTGCCACCAGCGCGTATTTCCAGCGTGGAAAATCACTCATGCCTAGTATCCATTGGATGCCGGGCCCCGCGCCCGACGCCTGCAACGGACCGGATCGGATCCGGCCCTCCCCTTGATCACAACGATTTCAGCGTGCCCTTGGGCAGCACCTGGCCGATCGCGCCACGCTGCACCTTGACCTGCACGCCGTCGGCGATCTGCACCAGCACGAAGGACTCGCCCAGCTCCTCGATGCGGCCGGCCAGCCCGCCGTTGGTCACGATCTCGTCGCCCTTGCCCAGGGCCGCGACCATGGCGCGATGCTCCTTCTGCCGCTTCATCTGCGGGCGGATCATCATGAAGTACATCAGGACGAACAGGGCCACCATCATCAGGATGAAGCCCAGGCCGCCGCCCGCCTGTCCTGCGGCGCCGGCCGCCGGTGCGGCCAAAGCGGTTAGGAAAACACTCATAGTCATTCTCGCAAGTGGCGATCCGGGAACAATTTTCTTCCCGGACCGGTAAAAAGACTCCGGATTATGCCATGCACCCGGCCCACTTGCATGGTCGTCGGGCACCCTGACTGCGACCACGATCGCGTCCGGGGGTTCCGCCCCCGCCCCGGACGGCAGCGGCGGGGTCAGTCCACGCCAGCCGCCAGGCCGGCCCGGAAAGCGGCCACGAAGTCGTCCAGGCGGCCGCCGGCGATGGCCTCGCGCAGGTCCTGCATCAGACGCTGGTAGTGGCGCAGGTTGTGGATCGTGGACAGCTGGCTGCCGAGCATCTCGTTGCAGCGGTCCAGGTGGCGCAGGTAGGCGCGGCTGAAACCATTGGCGCAGGTGTAGCAGTCGCAACCCTCCTCGATCACGCGGGTATCCAGGGCGAACTTCAGGTTGCGGATGCGCAGGGTGCCGTTGCGGGTGAACAGGAAGCCGTTGCGGGCATGCCGCGTAGGCATGACGCAGTCGAACATGTCGATGCCGCGGCGCACTGCCTCGACGATGTCCACGGGCCGCCCCACGCCCATCAGGTAGCGCGGCTTGTCGGCCGGCAGCAGCGGCACCGTGTGCTCCAGGGTGCGGTTGCGCTCGTCCTCGGGCTCGCCCACGGCCAGCCCGCCGACCGCGTAGCCGTCGAAGCCGATGTCGATCAGCCCCTGCGCCGAGCGCGTGCGCAGCGACTCGTATATCCCGCCCTGGACGATGCCGAACAGGTTGTTGGGGTTGCCCAGGTCGTCGAAGGCCCGGCGCGAACGCCCGGCCCAGCGCAGCGACAGCTCCATCGACTCGGCGGCCTGTTTCTCGGTCGCCGGGTACGGGGTGCACTCGTCGAAGATCATCGCCACGTCCGAATCGAGCACGTGCTGGATGCGCATCGACTCCTCCGGCGACAGGAACACCTTCGAGCCGTCCACCGGCGAGGCGAAGTGCACGCCCTCCTCGCTGATCTTGCGCTTGTGCGCCAGCGAGAACACCTGGAAACCGCCCGAATCGGTGAGGATCGGCCCGTTCCAGCCGGTGAAGCGGTGCAGCCCCTCGAAGGCCCCGATCACTTCCAGCCCCGGGCGCAGGTACAGGTGGAAGGTGTTGCCCAGGATCATCTGCGCGCCGATCTCGGTCAGGTCGCGCGGGGTCATGGCCTTGACCGTGCCGTAGGTGCCCACGGGCATGAACGCGGGTGTTTCCACCACGCCGCGCGGGAAGGTCAGGCGGCCGCGGCGGGCCGCGCCGTCGGTGGCCAGGAGATCGAAGTTCAGGGAGGACATCGGGGTATTATCGCGGGGCGCGGGGGTTTCGTCATGTTTTTGACTCCCGCATGAGCACAGTTGGCGGCATCCTGTACGTTTCCCCGGCTCGGCGATTTCCAGAGCGATTTCGTCCGGCTGACGCCGGCCGAGTCACTCTCTTTGCTTGTCCAAAGAGAGTGACCAGGGAAACGACACCCCTGCGTCCGCGCCTTCCGGAGCTTCGCTCCTCCAGGTTCGCTCCGGGTTCCGGGGGTTCGTCGAGAGGCCGTCCAGGCCTCACGACGAACGGGCGCACGTCCATGTGCGCCCCCCTGCGGGCCTGATCCTCCACCCTCCGCCGCTCCCGAAGGGGACCCGAAGCGCCCTTTGGGCGCTGCGCTCGCCCGGCGAGCGCGAAAAACCGCACACCGTTGCATCGCGCACTTTTTGAAAAGCCGCATGTGGTGGACTTGCGCCGCGCCTTGGACCTCGGATCGATAGTGGCGGACAAAACAAGCAATGGCGTAGCTCGGACAAGGCCCTCCGGCCGCATCCGGGGGCGATGCACGGTAGCCTTGCAAAGCTGCCGCACACGGGCGCTTCCCGGATGCGCTTCGCTTGTCCTGGATACGCGGTGCAAGACAACCGATAACGTGTCGGACCTTCAGAGCCCCTGCGGGAGGATCAGCATGGCATCGCCGTAGGAGAAGAACCGGTATTCGGCCTCCACCGCATGCCGGTAGGCGTCGAGCATGAACTCGCGCCCTGCCATGGCCGAGACCAGCATCAGCAGCGTCGATTCGGGCAGGTGGAAATTGGTCAGCAGCGCGTCGACGCTGGTGATGCGGTAGCCGGGGAAGATGAAGATCTGGGTCTCGCCGGAAAACGGGTGCAGCCTCCCCTCGACGGTGGCGCTTTCCAGCGCGCGCACCACCGTGGTTCCGACCGCGACGACTCGGCCGCCGGCGGCGCGGGTGCGGTGGATCCTGTCGACCAGTTCGGCACCGACGTTGAGCCACTCGCGGTGCATGTGGTGGTCCTCCACGCGCTCGGCGCGCATCGGCTGGAAGGTGCCCGCGCCCACGTGCAGGGTGACGTAGCCCGTGTCGATGCCTTTGGCGCGCAACGCCTCCAGCAGGGGCGCGTCGAAATGCAGACCGGCGGTGGGCGCGGCCACTGCGCCGGGTTCGCGTGCGAACACGGTCTGGTAGCGCTCGGCGTCCTCGGCGCGGTCGCTGCGCTCGATGTAGGGCGGCAGCGGCATGTGGCCCACGCGCAGCAGCACCTTCTCCAGCGGCTCGTCGGTGTCGAAGCGCAGCCGGAAGAACTCGTCCTCGCGACCCAGCACCGTGACCGGCGTGCCGTCGTCGAGCTCGATGACGCTGCCCTCGGCGGGTTTCTTGCTGACCCGCAGCTGCGCGCGCGCCTCGTGCGATCCGGTCACGCGCTCGATCAGGATCTCCACGGCGCCGCCGGTGGCCTTGCGGCCGAACAGGCGCGCCGGCAGCACCCGGGTGTCGTTGAACACCAGCAGGTCGCCCTCGCGCAGGAAATCGGGCAGCGCCCGCACCCGGCTGTCGGTCCAGCGTCCGGCCGGGACGTCCAGCACCAGCATGCGGCTGGCCGAACGCTCGGCCAACGGCGCCTGCGCGATCAGGCGCTGCGGGAGGTCGAAATGGAAGTCGCTTTTCTTCAAGGCCGGGAATGGAGAATCGGGAATGGGGAATCGGGGAAGATACATCAACGCAAGGTTGCGCCTCTCGATTCCCCATTCCCCACTCCCCATTCCCGTCCCATCACAACCACCCCTTCTGCCGCGCGATGCGGTAGGCCTCGATGCGGTTGCCGGCGCCGAGCTTGCCGATGGCCTCGGACAGGTAGTTGCGCACGGTGCCGTGGCTGAGGTTCAGGCGTCCGGCGATGTCGTTGGCGGAAAGGCCCTCCCCGGCCAGGCGCAGGACCTGGCGTTCGCGATCGTTGAGCGGGTCGGCCTCCGACCACGCTTCCACCGCCAGCTCCGGATCGATGGCGCGGCCGCCGCGATGCACGGTGCGCAGCGACTCGGCCAGCTTCTCGGCCGGCGCATCCTTGAGCAGGTAGCCGAGCACGCCCGCGTCCAGCGCCCGGCGCAGGAAGCCGGGACGCGCGAAGGTGGTCACGATCACCACCTTCACCGCCAATTCGTGGCGCTGCACCCGCTGCGCCAGCTCCAGGCCGGTCAGCCCGGGCATCTCGATGTCGGTGACCAGCAGGTCCGGCTGCAGGCGCTGCAGTTCGCGCCAGGCGGCCTCGCCGTCGGGCGCCGAGCCGAGCACATCGATGTCCGGCTCCATGTCCAGCAGCGCGGCCAGCGCGCCGCGCACCATGGCCTGGTCCTCGGCCAGCAGCACCCGGATCATGACGTGCTCCCGAGCAGGGGCGGCGTCGAATCCCCCGAGGGATCGGCCTCGGCCGCCACCGGGGACGGCGATGCCGATCCGGCGGGTAGCGGCAGTTCGATGCACAGCGTGGTGCCCTGACCGGGCGGCGATTCCACCCGCAGGCGGCCGCCGAGGGCCTCGGCACGCTCGCGCATGCCAGCCAGGCCGTTGCCGTGGGATTCGACGCCGCCGCGCCCGTCGTCGCGGATGCACAGGCGCACGCGCACCGCGTCGATGTCGGTCTCGATCTCGGCCCGCGTGGCCCGGGCATGCCGCGCGATGTTGGTGGCCGCCTCGCGCACCACCAGGGCCAGGACCGACTCGATTGCCGGCGGCAGGCTGCGACCCGGCGGCTCGTAGCGGACCACCACGCCGCCGGTTTCCAGCATCAGGTGGGCCGAAGCCAGTTCCGCCGCCAGGTCGGTGGCGCGGATGCCGGTCACTGCCGCGCGCACCTCGGCCAGCGCCTTGCGCGCGATCTGCTCGGCGTCGGCCAGTTCGGCCCGGGCCTTTTCGTGATCGCGGTCGAACAGCTTGCGCGTCAGCTCCAGCTTCAGGGTAATCAGCGACAGCGTGTGGCCCAGCAGGTCGTGCAGATCCCTACCAATGCGTTCGCGCTCGGCCGTGGCGGCCAGCCGCCGGACCTCGTCCTGCGACATGCGCTGGGCGATGTTCTTCATCGCGTTCAGCCGACCGGCCAGGCTGCCCGACGCGGCACTGGCGCAGATCGCCACCATCAGCACCATCAGGAACCAGGGCAAGCCGAGCGACCACGCCTCCAGCACCAGCAGCAGCGCGATCAGGGCGATGCGCAGGGCGGTGAACAGCAGCGAACCGCGATACGGCACGTACACGCAGGCGAAGACGGCATAGGTCCATGCCGCCGGGTTGTACGGCATCGACACGTAGGCCAGCATGGCCAGGCCGGCGACATAGAATCCGACCTCGCCGTAGGGGCGCACATTGACCAGCGCGAACAGCAGCACGAAGACCGGGTAGGTCAGCGCCACCGACCACCAGTATTGTGCGCCCACGTGCGACATCAGCGGCGTCAGGAACACCCACAACGACCACAGCAGATTCAGCGCGTGCAGGCGCGGGCTGCTGCCGCTCTGGCGCAGGCGGGCAGCCATGGAATCCGGCGCCGGGCGCAGGAAAGCGGGCAGCATGGAGTCACTCCCTCGGCGATTGACCATCATGCTACTTCAGCCATACCGCCGCAGGCGACGCGCCGCCAGCGCCAGCAACACCGCGCCCATGCCCAGAAGCACCAGCGCATGCGGCCATATCGGCGCCGTCGACAGGCCGATCACCCGCTGGGCGATGGCGTTCAGTTGGTAACTGGGCCAGGCCGGCGCCACCTTCTGCAACCAGGCGGGCATGATGCTGAGCGGGAACCACAGCCCGGACAGGAACGCCATGGGCAGGTACACCAGGTTCAGCAGGCCCGCGCCGCCCTGCCCCCGGATCAGCGTGCCCACGAACATGCCCAGCGCACAGAACGGCAGCACGCCCAGCGGCCCCAGCGCCAGGAAACCGAGCATGCTTGCCGGATCCAGCCTGACCTGCCCCGCGAACACGCCCAGCAGCAGCATCAGCGTGACCACCACGCCGGCGGCGACCATCGCCATCACCATCTTGCCCAGCAGGTAGGCGGCCGGCGGCACCGGCAGGGCCCGCTTGAGCGTGAGCAGCCCGCCGTCGCGCTCGATCGCCAGCGACACGCCGAAGCCGAACAGGCCCGGCGCCATGACCCCGAACACGCCGTAGCTGGCCAGCAGGTAGCGCGTGGCCCCGGCATGGCCATGGTTCATCAGCACCCCGAACATCAGGTAGAACACCGTCGGGAACAGCACCAGCGGCAGCATGAAGCCGGGGTTGCGCAGGTAGCGCAGGCATTCGCAGCGGATCTCGGCCCGATAGGCCCCGAGCACGCGTGCAGCCGGCATGGCGCCGACGGGTTCCGGTCGTGCGGGTATCGTCACGGTTTCCATGTCAGGCCACCTCGATGGCAGGGGTTGCCGATGCTTGTGCATCGCGGGTCAGTTCGGTGAAGGCCTCGGCCAGGCCCGCGCGTTGCACTTCCAGCTCGCTCAACCCGGCATCGGCATCGAGCAGCCGGCGCACCACGGACTCGGCCTCGAGCGTGGCGATGTGCAGGTGGTGCTCGCGCCGTTCGGCTTGCGCCACCTGGGGCCAGGCCCGTACCTGCTCGCACGGCAGTTGCGTCCGGCAGCGGATGCGCCGGACCGCCACCCGCTCGCGCAACGCGTCGACCGAGCCCCGATGCACGATCCGGCCGTGCGCCATCACGGCGACGCGGTCGGCCAGCGCCTCGGCCTCTTCCAGGTAATGCGTGGTCAGCACCACCGCGCAGCCGTCCGCGACCAGGGCGCGGATCGCATCCCAGAGCTTGCGTCGCGCCTCGATGTCCATGCCCACGGTCGGCTCGTCCAGGAACAGCAGTCGGGGCCGGCCGCACAGGGCCAGGGCGAATTGCACGCGCCGCTGCTGGCCGCCGGACAGCTTGCCGTACGGGCGCTTGAGCAGGTCCGCGATGCCGGCCAGCTCCGCGCTGTCGGACAGCGTTCGCGGCTGCGGGTAGTAGCTGGCGGTCAGGCGCAGCAACTCGCCCACGCGCAGGGTCGGCGGCAGCTGCGCCGTCTGCAGCATGACCCCGATGCCGCGTCGCGCACGGATGCGCTGCGGATCCATGCCCCAGAGCTCGGCATGGCCGCGATCGGGCCGGATCAGTCCCAGCAGCAGGGCGATCGAGGTGCTCTTGCCGGCGCCGTTCGGGCCCAGCAAGGCCAGCAGTTCGCCGCGACGCACGTCCAGGTCGATGCCATCCAGGGCCGTCACGTTTCCGTAGCGCTTGTCCACGCCGCGCAAGGCGGCCACGCAGGTCGGGCTTGGCATGTCGGTGTCCTCCATGCCCCGTATCTTCCGCGGCGCGGTCGCCCCGCGGCAGTTGCCGGCATCACGTGTCCGCCATGACAGGCGTCATGCAGGGGTGTCGCACAACCCCCACTCATGCTATGCTTTGGGGATATTTTCCTTTTTTCATAGGCACTTAGCGCAACGCGGGCCCGGTCCGCGAACGCGCTGCCCATTACCTTGAGGAGACTGGCATGGGACCGATCGAGATGTTGCGCGAGATGCGCGAGTACGGCGGGAAACCGCGCACCACGGGTCTGGACGACGCCACCATCGAGCGCTTCCTCTCCGGCGATGCGGCCCTGTCCGGCGCCATCGAGGACGCGCTGGCCCGCCATCGCGAGCTGCGCGCGGAATTCGACGCATTCCTGAAGCTGGACGAGGCCGAGCAGATGCAGCGCGCCCAGGCCGGCTTCATCAACTTCTACCCCGACGACGCGGTCAATCCGTACGTGCCGGCCGCCGCGCGCGGCCCCTGGATCGTCACCCTCAAGGGCGCCGTGCTGCATGACAACGGCGGCTACGGCATGCTGGGCTTCGGCCACAACAACCAGGCCGTGCACGCGGCCATGTGCAAGCCGCAGGTGATGGCCAACGTGATGACCCCGTCCATCGCGCAGATGCGCCTGGCCGAGGCGCTGAACCGGGAACTGGGCCACGCGCGCGCCGACGGCAATCCCTATGCGCAGTATCTCTGCCTGAATTCGGGCTCCGAGTCGGTCGGCCTGGCCGGTCGCTTCGCCGACATCAACAGCAAGGAAATGACCGCCGAAGGTGCCGCGCATGCCGGCCGCATGGTCAAGCGCATCGCCGTGAAGGGCGCCTTCCACGGGCGCACCAGCCTGCCGGCCATGTATTCGGACTCGACCCGCTCGACCTACCTCAAGTACCTGGCCAGCTTCGCTGCCCACGAGCAGCAGCTGATCATCGTCGAACCCTACAACGTACAGCAGCTCGAGGACGCCTTCGCCGAAGCCGAGAAGCAGGGCTGGCACATCGAGGCCATGTTCCTGGAACCGGTCATGGGCGAAGGCGACCCGGGACGCGCCGTGACACCGGAGTTCTACGCCGCCGCGCGCCGGCTGACCAAGGAACACGGCACCCTGCTGCTGGTCGACTCGATCCAGGCCGGCCTGCGCACCAATGGCGTGCTGTCGATCGTCGACTACCCCGGCTTCGAGACGCTGGAAGGACCGGACATGGAGACCTTCTCCAAGGCCCTCAACGCCGGCCAGTATCCGCTGTCGGTGCTGGCAGTGAACGAGCGCACGGCGAAGCTGTACCGCAAGGGCGTGTACGGCAACACCATGACCGCCAACCCGCGTGCACTGGACGTGGCCTGCGCCACCCTGGCCCAGATCGACCCGGACGTGCGCACCAACATCCGCGAGCGCGGCACGCGAGTTCGTCGACAAGCTCCATGCGCTCAAGGACGAACTGGGTGGCCTGATCACCAAGGTGCAGGGCACCGGCCTGCTGTTCTCCTGCGAGCTGGACCCGAGCTTCAAGTGCTACGGCGCCGGCTCCACCGAGGAATACATGCGCGAGCATGGCATCGGCGTGATCCACGGCGGCGCCAATTCGCTGCGCTTCACCCCGCACTTCAACGTCACCAGCGCCGAGGTCGACCTGATCGTCGGCAACGTGCGCAAGGCGCTGACCGAAGGCCCGCGCAAGCAGAACGCACAAGCGGCCTGAGTCCTTCCAAAGCGACCCTTTCGAGCGTGCCGGCGCCTGCCGGCACGCTTTTTTTTCGTCCGACGCCGGCACCGGCGGCGTCACGCGTGACCCGGTCAGAACCGATATGCTGTGCCGGCGCAGCCTTCCCCCGAACGGAACCCGACCACCATGAAGATCGTCGAAGTCGACCACCCGCTGATCCGCCACAAGCTGGGCCTGATGCGCAAGGCCGACCTGAGCACCAAGCATTTCCGCGAACTGGCCGGTGAGATTGCCGCCCTGCTCACCTACGAGGCCACGCGCGACCTGGAGACCGAGGACGTCGAGGTGGAGGGCTGGGCCGGACCGGTCACCGTGCAACGCATCAAGGGCCGCAAGATCACCATCGTGCCGATCCTGCGCGCGGGCCTGGGCATGCTGCCCGGCGTGCTGGACATGATCCCGGCCGCCAAGGTCGGCGTGGTCGGCCTGCAGCGCGACGAAACCACTCATCAGCCCGTGACCTACTACGAGAAGCTCACCGGCCGCATGGAAGAGCGCACGGCCATGATTGTCGACCCGATGCTGGCCACTGCCGGCAGCCTGATCGCCACCGTGGACATGCTCAAGGCCGCCGGCTGCCGGCGCATCAAGGGGCTGTTCCTGGTCGCCGCGCCCGAGGGCCTGGAGCGCGTCACCGCCACTCATCCGGACATCGAGATCTACACTGCGTCCATCGACGATCGTCTCAACGAGAACTGCTACATCCTGCCCGGCCTGGGCGATGCCGGCGACCGCATCTTCGGCACCCGGCAGGATCTCGCCGACGCGCCGTGAGCGCCCGGCGGGCAAGGGGCCCGGACCGGACGCCCGGGGCTCGACGCAGCCCTCCGCCAGGCATCGAGGGACGGACCGATCCGGCTCCGTCCCGACCGGCTCAGGTACGGAAGCGGTCGGTGGCCTCGACCAGCTCGTGCAGGATGCCCGGTTCGAAACTGGAATGCCCGGCGTTCTGCACGATGCGCAGGTCCGCCTGCGGCCAGGCGCGATGCAGGTCCCAGGCGCTGCGCATCGGGCACACCACGTCGTAGCGCCCCTGCACGATCACCGCCGGGATGTCGGCCAGGCGCGAGGCGTGGGTCAGCAGTTGCCCGTCGTGCTCGAAGAAGCCGCCGTGCACGAAGTAGTGGCATTCGATGCGCGCGAAGGCGGTGGCGAACGCGTCGCCGCCGGCCGTGTCGATGTAGTCCTGGTTGGGCATCAGGAAGCTGGTGCTGGCTTCCCAGATCGACCAGGCCTTGGCCGCCGCCAGCCGCGTCTCGGCATCGTCGCTGGTCAGGCGACGGTAGTAGGCGCTCATCATGTCGCCGCGCTCGACCTCGGGAATGGCATCGCGGAAGGTTTCCCAGGCATCGGCATACAGCGCATCGGCACCGCCCTGGTAGAACCATTCCAGCTCGGCGCGCCGCAGCATGAAGATGCCGCGCAGGACCAGCTCGCTGACCCGGTCCGGATGGGTCTCGGCGTAGGCCAGCGCCAGGGTCGAGCCCCAGGAGCCACCGAACACCTGCCAGCGTTCGACGCCCAGGTGGTCGCGCAGGCGCTCGATGTCGGCGACCAGGTGCCAGGTGGTGTTGTCGGTGAGCTCCGCATGCGGGGTGGAGCGACCGCAACCGCGCTGGTCGAACAGGATGATGCGATAGGCTTCCGGGTCGAAGAATCGCCGGCTATCCGCATTGCAGCCGCCACCCGGCCCGCCGTGCAGGAACACCACCGGCTTGCCCTCGGGATTGCCGCACTGCTCGTAATGCAGCGTGTGCAGGTCCGATACGGGCAGCATGCCGCTGTCATAGGGCTCGATCGGCGGGTAGAGCGTGCGAAGCGGGCTGTTCATGTCCTCTCCTGTTCCTGGGCAAGCGCCTAGCATAACGACCGCTTCCCGGTTCTGCAGTTCACTGCGGCCGCTTCAATCGGAATCGAACAGCTTGCCCGGATTGAGGATGCCGTGGGGATCGAAGATGCGCTTGACCTGCCGCATCAGCGCAATTTCGTTCGAGCTGCGCGCCGACGCCAGGTAGGGTTTCTTCAGCAGGCCCACGCCGTGCTCGGCCGAGATGCTGCCGCCGTGGCGCTTGAGCACCTCGCACAGCATCTGCGTGACGCGGCCGCATTCGCGCACGAAGTCATCCATCTCCATGGCCTCGGGACGCAATACGCTGATGTGCAGGTTGCCGTCGCCGATATGCCCGTACCAGACCACCTCGAAATCCGGATATTCGCTCGCGAACAGTTCCTGCATGTCGGCCATGAACGGCACCACGCGCGAAACCCGCACGGATACGTCGTTCTTGTATGGGGTGCGCGGTGCGATCGACTCGGTGATGCCCTCGCGCAGGTGCCACAGGTCGGCGGCCTGCGCCTGGCTCTGCGCCATCACGCCGTCGATCGCCCAACCCTCCCCGGCCGCCTGCTCGAACACCGCCAGCGCGGCCTCGGTGTCCGCTTCGCGAGGCGCCTCGTACTCGACCAGCACGTGGCACGGCGCGTCGCTCTCGTAGGGCGGCTTGCCGCCGTGGGCCAGCACGTGCTGCAGCGCACGGCCGGTGAAGAACTCGAAGGCGGTCAGAGACAGGCGTTCGCGGCAGGCGGAAAACAACTGCATCACGGCCTGCATGTCGGGCGCCGCCATCAGCATCACCTGCGGCGAATCGCGGCGGATCGGTCAGGCGCAGCGTGACCTCCACCACCAGGCCCAGCGTGCCCTCCGAGCCCACCATCAGGTGGCGGAAATCGTAGCCGGTGGCGTTCTTGACCAGGCCGCGGTTGCACTCCAGCAGTTCGCCGGTGCCGGTGACCACCTTCAGCCCGGCGACCCAGTCGCGCGTCAGGCCGTAGCGGATCACCTTGATGCCGCCGGCGTTGGTGGCGACGTTGCCGCCGATCTGGCTGGAGCCACGGCTGCCGAAATCGACCGGGTAGTACAGGCCATGCTCGCGCGCGGCCTGCTGCACGGACTCGGTCACCGCGCCGGCCTGGACCGTCAGGGTCCGGTCGACGGGGTCGAAATCCAGGATCCGGTGCATGCGCTCGAGCGACACCACCAGCTCGCCGTGCATGGCCACCGCGCCGCCGGACAGGCCGGTCCGTCCGCCGGAGGGCACCAGGGACACGTCCGCGCCGATGGCCCAGCGCACCAGGGACTGCACTTCCTCCACGCTCTCGGGCAGGGCCACCGCCAACGGCGCGGGCGGGTATTGCCGCGTCCAGTCACGACCGTAGTGCTCCAGGTCCCCGGGATCGGTCCGCACGCGTTCGGCAGACAGCAACTGGCGTAGTTGGGCGATCAGGTCGGACATGGACTCGGACGGGCGTGGAAAGCCCCGAGTGTACGTCAACCGGCCTGAAGCACCGCGACAAATGGTCATTTCCGCCCCTGCCCGGGCTCTGGCATAGTCAGGGTTTCGCACCGCACCCATCCAGGCGCCTCGCCATGAAGACCTCCTTCCCCCGCGAAGAACTCAAGATCCTGCTGCTGGAAGGCGTCAGCCCGACCTCGGTGGAGGCGTTCAAGGCGGCCGGCTACACGCGCATCGAGTACCACGACAAGGCGCTGGCGCACGACGAGCTGATGGCCGCCATCGCGGACGCGCACATGGTCGGGTTGCGCTCGCGCACCCAGCTCACCGACGAGGTGATCGGCCACGCGCGCCGGCTTTTCGCGATCGGCTGCTTCTGCATCGGCACCAACCAGGTGGCACTGGACACCGCGCGCATGCGCGGCATCCCGGTCTTCAACGCCCCCTATTCCAACACCCGCAGCGTGGCCGAACTGGTGCTGGCCGAGACCATCCTGCTGATGCGCCGCATTCCCGAGCGCCATGCCGCGGCCCATCGCGGCGACTGGCTCAAATCGGCCGACGGCAGCTACGAGGTGCGCGGCAAGACGCTGGGCATCATCGGCTATGGCCATATCGGCACCCAGGTCGGCGTGCTGGCCGAATCGCTCGGGATGCGCGTGATCTACCACGACATCGAACCCAAGCTGGCACTGGGCAACGCGACCCCGACCGCCGGCCTGCAGGAACTGCTCGAAGCCTCCGACGTGGTCACCCTGCACGTTCCGCAGACGCCGGATACCGCCGACATGATCGGCGCCGAACAGCTCGCGGCCATGCGCCCGGGCAGCATGCTGATCAACGCCTCGCGCGGCACCGTCGTGGTGATCGATGCGCTGGCCCAGGCCCTGGAGAGCGGCCACCTGGCCGGTGCGGCCATCGACGTGTTCCCGCGCGAGCCCAAGAGCAAGGGCGAGGAGTTCGTTTCGCCGCTGCGTGCATTCGACAACGTGCTGCTGACCCCGCACGTGGGCGGCAGCACCCAGGAGGCCCAGGCCAACATCGGCCAGGAAGTGGCGGCCAAGCTGATCCGCTACAGCGACAACGGCTCGACCCTGTCGGCAGTGAACTTCCCCGAGGTTTCGCTTCCCGGACACCCCGACAGCCGCCGCCTTCTGCACATCCATCGCAACGTGCCGGGCATGCTCTCGCGCATCAACGAGCTGTTCTCGCGCGACGACATCAACATCGACGCCCAGTACCTGCAGACCGACGGCGAGATCGGCTACGTGGTCATCGACATCACCGCCACCGAATCCGTCGCCGAGTCGCTCAAGCAGCAACTGGCCGCCATCGAGGGCACGGTACGCACGCGCCTGCTGTACTGAAATCCATCCTGCCAATCCGCCCAACGAAAAACGGCGCCCCAGGGCGCCGTTTTTCGTGATCTGTTGCCGCGATGGTCGGGGCGGCGAGATTCGAACTCGCGACCCCTACAACCCCATTGTAGTGCGCTACCAGGCTGCGCTACGCCCCGACGGGCGGCAAAAACAGGAGGCGCGATTCTAGCTGATCGCGCACAGGAACGATAGGTGCAAGGTTCAGTGACGGAGAATATCGAGGACTTCCTCGAGCTCCATGCGCACCTGATGGATGATCTGCTGCGACATGCTCGACTCGACCTGGGCGTCGCCGCCCTCCAGCCGCGCCCGGGCACCGGTGATGGTGAAGCCCTGCTCGTACAGCAGCGAGCGGATCTGGCGGATCATCAGCACGTCGTGGCGCTGGTAGTAGCGCCGGTTGCCACGCCGCTTGACCGGCTTCAGCGCCGGGAACTCCTGTTCCCAGTAGCGAAGCACGTGCGGCTTGACGGCACACAGCTCGCTGACTTCACCAATGGTGAAGTAGCGCTTGGCCGGAATGACCGGAAGTTCTGCGTTACTGCCTGGGTCCAGCATAGCCTTCGACTCGCACCTTGAGTTTCTGGCCCGGACGGAACGTCACCACACGACGGGCGGAGATGGGAATTTCCTCGCCGGTCTTCGGGTTGCGCCCCGGGCGCTGATTCTTCTGGCGCAGGTCGAAATTGCCGAAACCCGACAACTTTACCTGCTCCCCCCGTTCGAGCGCTTCGCGAAGGGCTTCGAAAAACGCATCGACGAATTCCTTCGCTTCACGCTTGTTCAAGCCAACTTCGAGAAACAGCTGCTCGGCCATGTCTGCCTTGGTCAGCGCCATTTCACCCTCGCAGTCGCGCCATGCAATCGCGTTCCAGCGCGGCCAATGCATCGGCCACGCAACGGTCCGCGTCCTCGTCCGTTAGAGTGCGTGAAGCGTCCTGCAAAATCAAGCCCATAGCGAGACTTTTGCGCCCATCACCCAAACCTTTGCCGCTATAGCGGTCAAACAGCTGCAATTGCGCCAATCGTGCGCCCAACGTGGAACGAACGCACGCCTCCACGGCACCCCACGTCACGACATCGGGCAGTTCCACGGCCAGGTCCCGGCGCACCGACGGATAGCGGGAAACCGGGGTCGCCCGCGGCAGGGTGCGTGTCAGCAGCGCATCCATTTCCAGCTGGGCCAGCAGGACGGTGCCGTCCAGGTCCAGAGCCGCGGCCAGGCGCGGATGCAACTCACCCATCCAGCCGGCCACATGCCCATCGCGCAGCACGCGGGCGGAACGCCCCGGATGCAGCCAGTGCGGCAGTTCCTCGGCGTCGAAGGTCCAGGCCCCCGGGGATGCGGTTAGCGCCAGCAACGACTCCAGGTCGCCCTTCAGGTCATGGAAATCGATGTCGCGGGCCGGTTCGCCCCACTGCTCGGCATGCGCAGAGCCGCAGGCGACAAAAGCCAGCTGGTCCGATTCCATCGGTCTCTCTTCGCCCGCACGGAACACGCGGCCGATCTCGAAAAGTCGCACGCGGACCTGCTGGCGGGCCCGGTTGCGGCGCAGCACCTCGACCAGGCCCGGCAACAGCGACGGGCGCATCACGGCCAGGTCGGCCGACAGCGGATTGGCCAGCGGCACCAGGGCCTCGCGCAGGTTCCAGCCCTGCAGCAGTTCGTCGCCGACGAAGGCCATGCAGATTGCTTCCTGGTAGTCGCGCGCGGCCATCTGCCCGGCCAGGTCGCGCGCCTTCAGGCGTTCCTCGGGATCCGGCGCCAGTGCCAGCTCGCCGGATGGTGCATGGGTCGGCACGTGCTCGTAGCCGTGGATGCGGATGACCTCCTCGATCAGGTCCTCCTCGCGCTCGATGTCGAAACGATGGCTGGGTGGCACGGCACGCCAGCCCTCCTCCGTGACCTCGACGGCGCATTCGAGCGCCTCGAGGATGCGGCACACTTCGGCGTCGGCGATTTCCAGGCCCAGCACCCGCGACAGGCGCGCGCGGCGCAGGGACACCGCCGTGCGGCGCGGAAGATCGTCCGGATGTTCAGCGCCCAGCACCGGACCGGCGCGCCCACCGGCCAGCTCGCACAACAGGGCGCTGGCGCGATCCAGCGCCAGGCGTGGCAGTTCCGGGTCCACGCCACGTTCGAACCGGTGCGAGGCATCGGTATGCAGGCCCAGCTTGCGCGCGCGACCGCTGATGGCAGTCGGTGCGAAATGCGCACTTTCCAGGAACACGTTGCGGGTGTCGTCGGTGACGCTGGAGGCCAGTCCGCCCATGATGCCGGCCACGGCCAGCGGCGCGGACTCGTCGGCGATCATCAGGAACTCGGGCGAAAGGTCGATCTCGCTCCCGTCGAGCAGGGTCAGCTGCTCGCCCTCGTCGGCATGTCGCACGACGATGGCGCCCTGCAGCTTGTCGTTGTCGAAGGCGTGCAGTGGCTGGCCGGTCTCCAGCATCACGTAGTTGGTGACGTCGACCACCACGCTGATCGGGCGCAGGCCCGCGCGACGCAGGCGTTCGGCCATCCACAGCGGCGTGGGCGCAGCCGGGTCGATATCCTGGACGATGCGCCCCAGGTAGCGCGGGCAGTCGGCGCCGGCCTCCAAGCGCACTTCGCGCTCGGCCCTGCCCTCGACTGGTACCTCGACAGGCTTTTCGATTCGCGGCCTTGCGTCGAACTGCGCAGCCACGTCACGCGCCAGGCCCCACATGCCCAGGCAGTCGGGACGGTTGGGCGTGAGGCCGATCTCGATGGACGCATCGGGCAGGCCCAGGGCTTCGAGCAGCGGCGCGCCGGTCTTCGCACCGGCCGGCAGTTCCATCAGGCCGGACGCATCGGCGTCCACGCCCAACTCCTTGCCCGAGCACAGCATGCCCGAGGACGCCACGCCACGCAGTTTCGCCTTCTTGATCTTGATATCACCGGGCAGCACGGCGCCGACTGTAGCCAGCGGCGCCTTCAGCCCCACGCGCGCATTGGGCGCACCGCAGACGATCGTGAGTGGCGCGTCGAGACCGGCCTCGACCGTGCAGACCTGGAGCCGGTCGGCATCGGGATGCGGCTCGGCGGCAACGATTTCGCCCACCACCACGCCGTCCAGCGCCTCGCCCAGCACCTGGACATCCTCGACCTCCAGGCCGGCCATGGTCAGGCGCTGCACGAGCGCCTCGCGATCGGCCTCGATGTCGACGAGTTGGCGGAGCCAGTTTTCGGAGAATTTCATGGGTTGAAAGCCGGGAATCGTGAATGGGGAATGGGGAATGGGGCGCAGGTCATCGACGATATCGCAGGCCGGCTATTGCTGCTCTTGCGATTCTCCATTCCCTATTCCCCATTCCCGGCCCTCAGGCAAACTGCCTGAGGAACCGGAGATCGTTCTCGAAAAACGCGCGCAGGTCGTTCACGCCGTAGCGCAGCATGGCGAAACGCTCCACGCCGATGCCGAAGGCGAAACCGGTGTAGCGCTCCGGGTCGATGCCGCAGTGGGACAGCACGTTCGGATGCACCATGCCGCAGCCGAGCACCTCCATCCAGCGCTCGCTGCCGTCGGCGGTGTCCCAGCGGATGTCCAGCTCGGCCGAGGGCTCGGTGAACGGGAAGTAGCTGGGGCGAAAGCGCATCTCGAAGTCGCGCTCGAAGAAGGCGCGCACGAAGGTGGCCAGGGTGCCCTTCAGGTCGGCGAAGCTGGAGGTCTCGTCGACCAGCAGGCCCTCGATCTGATGGAACATCGGCGAATGGGTCTGGTCCGAGTCGCTGCGGTAGACCTTGCCCGGCGCGATGATGCGCACCGGCGGCGTGCGTCCCTTGAGCGCGCGCACCTGCACCGGCGAGGTGTGCGTGCGCAGCAGGCGCCCGTCGGGGAAGTAGAAGGTGTCGTGCATGGTCCGCGCCGGATGGTTCGGCGGGAAATTGAGAGCCTCGAAGTTGTGCCAGTCGTCCTCGATCTCCGGCCCCTCGGCGCGCTGGTAGCCGAGCCGTTCGAAGATGTCGGCGATGCGCTCCAGTGCGCGCATGACCGGATGCAGGCCGCCACGACCACCGTCTCGACCGGGCAGCGTGACGTCAATGCGCTCTGATGCCAGTCGCTTCTCCAGCGCGGCCTCCTGCAGCGCCTCGCGGCGTGCATCCAGCGCGTGGGCCACCTGGGTCTTGCCGCGGTTGATCGCGGCGCCGGCGGCCTTGCGCTCGTCCGCCGCCAGCTTGCCCAGGCCCTTGAGCAGCGCCGTGATGCTGCCGGACTTGCCCAACAGCGACACGCGCAGGGACTGCAGCGCGTCCAGGCTGTCGGTTCGTTCGATGTCCGCGAGCGCCTCGCGGACCAGGGATTCGATGTCGCTCATCGATGGATCATTCCGTCGCCGGGGCGCCGGCGCCCCCTCCAAACGCATGCGGGGAAGGACGCAACGCCCTTCCCCGCATGGAAGATACCTTGGATTCGCCGCGGATGCGGCCAATACTCAGGTGTCGATCAGGCGCGACCGCCCTTGAGCTCGTCCTGCAGGGCCTTGAGCTCGTCGAACTTGCCGGCGGCGGCCAGTTCGGCCTGCTGCGGCCAGGTGCCCGGATCGTGCGAGGCGTAGCGGCTGCCGGCCTCATGCAGGATCTCGCTGAGCTTGTCGACCGACGCGGCGGCCAGCTCGGCATAGGTACCGATGCCGCCATTGGCGAGAACTTCGCCAATCTTGGGCCCGATGCCTTCGATCTTGGTCAGATCGTCGCCCTGGGCGGCGGCCTTCTTCGGCGCAGCCTTCTTGGCGGCGGGCTTGGCCGCCGGCTTCGGTGCAGCCTTGCCTTCCAGCGCGGCCTTGGCCTGCGCGGCGATGGCGCCGAAGGCCTTGATGTCATGCACGGCGATGTCGGCCAGGACCTTGCGGTCGACCTCGATGCCGGCCTTGTTCAGGCCGTTGATCATGCGGCTGTAGGACAGATCGAACATCCGCGCCGCGGCGTTGATGCGCACGATCCACAGCGAGCGGAACTGGCGCTTCTTCTGCTTGCGGCCGATGTAGGCGTACTGCCCGGCCTTGATGACGGCCTGGTTGGCAACGCGATAGACCTTGCGGCGGGCGTTGTAGTAGCCCTTCGCGCGACCGATGATTTTCTTGTGACGACGACGGGCGATGACGCCCCGCTTGACTCGTGCCATGGTGGTCTACTCCTGATCCTTACGCGTACGGCAGCATGCGGGCGACAGACTTGCGGTCGCTCTCATGGATGTGGTTGGGCGCACGCAGACCGCGCTTACGCTTGGTCGACTTCTTGGTCAGGATGTGCGACTTGAAGGCATGGCCGGCCTTGAACTTGCCGGTCGCCGTCTTGCGGAACCGCTTGGCAGCGGCCCGATTGGTCTTGATCTTGGGCATGATGATTCCCTTGAGTCTCGTTTTTCGACTGATCCCGGCGGCCACCTCGTGGCGCTTTCCGTCCTGCCCGGATCGGCTTGTAGGGCCCGTCCAGATCGGGCCGAATCATGAATTTTACTATGAATGACAAGCGCGAGGGAAGCCTCGCGCAAATCAACCCTCCCCGCGGCCAGCGCAGAGAGGAAAACAGGGTGCAGCCGCGATTTCGAGCCCTCAGGTGTTCTTGGGAGGCGCCATCATCATGACCATCAGGCGACCTTCCTGGCGCGGGAACTGCTCGACCACGCCGAGTTCGCCCACATCCTCACGCACCCGGTTGGCCAGCTCGCGACCCAGCTCCTGGTGCGCCATCTCGCGGCCGCGGAAGCGGATGGTCACCTTGACCTTGTCGCCCGCCTCGAGGAAACGCAGGATGTTGCGAAGCTTGATCTGGTAGTCGCCCACGTCCGTGTTGGGACGGAACTTGACTTCCTTGATCTCGATCTTCTTGGTCTTCTTGCGCGCCGCGTTCGCCTTCTTCTGCTGCTCGAACTTGTGCTTGCCGAAGTCCATGATCCGGCAGACCGGCGGTTCCGCGTTGGGCTGGATTTCCACCAGGTCCAGGCCGGCTTCCTCGGCCATGGCCAACGCCTCGTCGCGGGTCACGATGCCGACCTGTTCGCCTTCAGCATCAATCACGCGCATCTGAGGCACGCGGATTTCGTGATTGCGACGGTTACGCTTGTTGTCAGGGGTGGCGATACCTCGTCCTCCAGTGAATGACAATGTTTGACCAAACCGGCTCAGTGCCGGCTCTCGGTCTCCAGCCGGGCAACGAAGTCGGCCATGGACATGCTGCCCAAGTCTTCTCCGGTCCGGCTACGCACAGCCACGGCGCCTGCTTCCTTTTCGCGGTCGCCCACGACAAGCAGATACGGCACCTTCGCCAGCGTATGCTCGCGGATTTTATAGCCGACCTTTTCGTTGCGCAAATCGGCCTCGACGCGGAATCCTTTCTCGACAAGGACTTGCGCCACCTCCCTAGCATACCCTGACTGGGCATCGGTGATGTTCAGTACCACCGCCTGCACCGGCGCCAGCCAGGCCGGGAACTGGCCGGCGTGGTGCTCGATCAGGATGCCGATGAAGCGCTCCATCGAGCCGACGATGGCCCGATGCAGCATGACCGGGTGCCGGCGCTGGCTGTGCTCGTCCACATATTCGGCACCCAGGCGCTCGGGCATGGAGAAATCCACCTGCATGGTACCGACCTGCCAGCCGCGGCCGATCGAGTCGCGCATGTGGTACTCGATCTTGGGGCCGTAGAAAGCGCCCTCGCCGGGCAGCTCGTCCCATTCCACGCCAGCCGCGCGCAGCGCGCTGCGCAAGGCTTCCTCGGAGGCATCCCAGACCGCGTCGGATCCGATGCGGTCGTCCGGGCGCAGCGCGATCTTCAACTCGATGTGCTCGAAGCCGAAATCCTCGTAGACCTTCATGGCCTGGGCATGGAAGGCAGTCACTTCGGATTCAACCTGCTCGGGCGTGCAGAACACATGGCCGTCGTCCTGGGTGAACGCGCGCACGCGCATCAGGCCGTGCAATGCACCCGAAGGTTCATTGCGATGGCAACCGCCGAACTCGCCGTAGCGGATCGGCAGGTCGCGGTAGCTGTGCAGGCCGGCATTGTAGATCTGCACGTGGCCGGGGCAGTTCATCGGCTTGACGGCGTAGGTGTGCTTCTCCGACTCGGTGAAGAACATGTTGTCCTGGTAGTTGTCCCAGTGGCCGGACTTCTTCCACAACGACACGTCCAGGATCTGCGGGCCGCGGACTTCCTTGTAACCGGAATCGCGGTAGACCTTGCGCATGTACTGCTCGACCTGCTGCCACAGCGCCCAGCCCTTCGGATGCCAGAACACCATGCCGGGGCCTTCTTCCTGCTGGTGGAACAGGTCCATGGCCTTGCCGATCTTGCGGTGGTCGCGCTTTTCGGCCTCTTCCAGCTGGTGCAGGTAGGCCTTGAGCTGCTTGTCGTTGATCCACGCCGTGCCGTAGATGCGCGTGAGCATGGCGTTGTCCGAATCGCCGCGCCAGTAGGCCCCAGCCACCTTCATCAGCTTGAACGCGCGCAGCTTGCCGGTGTCGGGCACGTGCGGCCCGCGGCACAGGTCGGTGAATTCGCCCTGGCTGTACAGCGAAAGCTCCTCGCCGGCCGGGATCGACTCGATGATTTCGGCCTTGTACTCCTCGCCCATGTCGCGGAAGAACTGCACCGCCTCGTCGCGCGATTTCACGCTGCGCTCGACCGGCAGCTTTTCGGCGACGATCTTGTGCATCTCCGCCTCGATCTTCTCCAGGTCTTCCGGCGTGAAGGGCCGCTCGTAGGCGAAATCGTAGTAGAAGCCGTTGTCGATCACCGGACCGATGGTGACCTGCGCGCCCGGGTACAGGCGCTGCACGGCCTGGGCCAGCAGGTGGGCGGTGGAGTGACGCAGGATCTCCAGCGCCTCGGGACTCTTGTCGGTGACGATCTCCAGGCTGGCGTCATGGTCGATGGAGAAACCGGCATCGACCAGACGGCCGTCGACCTTGCCGGCCAGCGTGGCCTTGGCCAGCCCGGCACCGATGGATGCGGCCACGTCCTGTACGGAGACGGGATGTTCGAACGGCCGCTTGCTGCCGTCGGGAAGGGTAATCTCAATCATGTTGGCGTGCCGTGCATGCTCTCAGTAAGCGTGCTTTCCGCGGGTCGACCGGCTCTGGATGGCCGGTTTCCTCTCCATCGGGACGACGGATGAAAAGACCCAATAAAAAAGGGCGCGCAGCGCCCCATGAAGGAAGCCCAGCGCGAGATGTCAGCGTCGGAAGTTCGTAGTGTCCATGTCGCACACTCGACCGGCAGTTACCTGCGGGCCACCCCGTTGGGTTGCAAAGGATAACCCAGAAAAGCTAGCCGGGAGCCAGCAACCTGTCAACGCAGCCGACCGCGGCCCCTGCAAACGGGGCCATGCACGAGCCCTGGTCCCTTGCCCATCACGTAGCCCGGATAAGCGATGCGCATCCGGGAACGGGGGCATCCAGCGTACGGCCAAGGGCCGCGGGGCGACCCGTCCCGGATGCGCCCTGCGGGCTAATTCGGGCTACGTCGTTGAGCGACCATCGCCCCGAGTCCCGAGTCCCGAGTCCCGAGTCCCGAGTCCCGGGTACCGAATCCCGTCTCCTCAGAAATAGAAGCCGAAGTTGATGTTGAAGCGATGGTGCACCTTGCCGTCGCCGGCCATGCTGCCGCCGATGAACGGCTGGTTCTTGCCGGTGACGTAGTCGAAATAGGTGTACAGGTCACCCGCTCCCACGGCCACGCCGGTCACGTTCATGAACGTGTTCGGCAGCATCCCGGACTTGTTGGTGATGATCGTGTAGTCGTTGTAGAAATCCAGGCCGTGGATCGGGCCCCACTGCACCGGCTGGTGGTACTTGAGATTGAAGCTGTACGAATCGGCCTTGGCCGGGATCGAGTCGTAGAACGCATAGGCGCCCACGGCGAGGCGGTCTGCACCACCGTTGATGCTGTAGTCGTAGCGCGCAGCCTGGGCCTGCACGTTCAGCCGCTTGTAGAAGGCGTCCATGTGCAGGGCATAGGCCGAGTAGTGGCCGATGCGCGAAGACACGCCCTGCACGCCGCCATGCAGCCCGGACACGCCCAGCTGGACCTTCATGCCGTCGGTGGGCTTGAAGGTGTAGGCCACGCGGGCCGCCGCGGTATTGATGCTGCCCGCCGGCTGCCCATGCCGGGTTGCTTGCCGAGTCAGAAGGATCGGCATAGATCCCCTCGCCCGGCGAACGCACGCCCACCACGTTGTAGGAGTAGCTGCGGTTGCGGCTGGTGACGTAGCCACCGACACCACCCATGCCATCGTTCTTGAAGAACGCCAGCTGCACGTTCCACGGATCGCCCGAGTACACGTACTCCACGCCCATGTGGTAGGTGTCCTCCAGGCCCAGGTAATAGTTGGAACTGAAGAAATAGTTGTGCGAGTTGTACGGCTGGTTGCCGAACGGGATGCGGGTCAGGCCCACCTGCAGCTGCTGGTTCTTGGTGAAATCGTATCCCAGCCAGGCGAACTTGACGGCACTCATGTACTGGAACCAGCGCCACTCGGCCTGCAGCTCGATGTTGTCGACCTTGCCGCGCATGTTCAGGCGGAAGATGTCGAACGCAGCGTCGCCGTTGCGATGCTGGATGGACTTGTTGTAGTCGCCATTCATGTACTGGAAGCGCATGGCGCCGCCGAACTGGATGCCTTCCTCGCTCTTCTTCTGGGACTTGGCAATCTCCTCGACCTTCTTGGCGCGCGCCTTCTGCTTCTCGGCGTTCTTCTCGCGGTCGGCATCGGCCTTGGCCTGGGACTGCCTGAGCTTCTCCAGTTGCGCCTGAAGCGCCTGGATCTGCTTCTGCATGTTGCTGATCTGCTGGCTGACGCTGGTCTTGCCGGCGTCGGAGTTCGTGTCCTGCGTCTTGCTCGCGGCCTGGGACGGTGCGGCCAGCGCAACGCCCAACACGCACAGGACGGCTGCAGTCAATGGTTTGATAGTCATATTCGGTTTCTCCCTGGACTGCTGTGATCTCTCCCGGGATGAACAGCAGCAGGCATGCGCACGGGATCCTGATGTCGCCATGCGCATGCGTTGATCTTCTCTGGTACATGCGCATGGCTGCCGTGTGTTCGCGGCAGCCATGCGGGGCGACGCGTTACTTGGACGCGCTCCAGCCGTCCACGGTCGTGGCGTTGGCCTTCACCCATTTCTTGGCCACGTCGTAGGGCTGCGCGTCAGGCTTGCGGTCCTCGGCCATGACCTGCTGCATCTGCTTGGGCGTCCAGTGGAAGCCGTCCAGCAGGGCGTAGGCAGCCGGCGAGTCGGACTTCAGGCCCTTGCGCACCAGGGTGTCGATGTTCTCGGCGGTGCCGTAGATGCCCTTGGGGTCCTTCAGGTACTTGAGCTTCCAGCGGGCCCACATCCAGTGCGGGGTCCAGCCGGTCACGACGATCCACTGGTGGTTGTCGATCGCACTCTTGAGGGCCGCGGTCATGGTCGCGCCGCTGCCGTCGATCAGCTTGAGCGGCAGCTTGTACTGCTCGATGACCTTCTGGGTCAGGCCCATTTCGCCGGCGCCCGGGTCGATGCCGACGATGCGGTCCTGGAACTTCTTGGCGTGGTCGGCCAGCTGCGGGATCGAGTCGATGGTGACGTAGTCCGGCACCACCAGGCCCAGCTGGGTGCCGACCAGGTTCGGACCGAGGTTGTCGAGCTTGTCCTTGGTCTTGGCGTAGTAGTTGGCCTGCGTGCTGGGAAGCCAGGCACACACCGTAGCGTCGGCATCGCCATCGGCCACGGCCGCGTACATCGCCGCAGCACTGACCGAGACCATCTTCACCTCATACCCCTTCTCCTCCAGGGCAGCGCGCGCCACGTTGGACGCGGCGACGCAGCTGGACCACTCCACGTAGGTCAGCTTGATCGACTTGTTCCCGACCGCGGGTGCACCCGACTTCATCGCCATGCCGGCGGTCGAGGCCGCGGCAGGCTTGGCGGACTTGTTGGCCTGGCCCTCGGACGAGGAACCCGACTGCGAGCACCCGGTCAGAGCCACGGCACCCGCCAGCAGCGCGGCCACGGCCACGCGCGGAAGAACATGGTTCGTGTACATGAGGTTTCTCCTTTCTAGATTTACTTTGCGGCCGCCGTCTTCGAACGACGACCGATGCGTTGGGTGATGCGATCCAGGATCATGGCCAGGATCACGATGGCGATGCCCGACTCGAAGCCCTTGCCGGGCTCCAGACGCTGGATCGCCTTCCACACTTCGCCGCCGAGGCCGCCGGCACCGATCATGGCGGCGATCACCACCATGGACAGGGCCAGCATGATGGTCTGGTTGACGCCGGCCATGATGGTCGGCACGGCCATCGGCAGCTGCACCTTGAACAGCTTCTGGCGCGGGGTGGAGCCGAAGGCGTCGGCCGCCTCGATGAGATCGGCCGGCACCTGCTTGATGCCCAGCGCGGTCAGGCGGATGGCCGGCGGCATCGAAAAGATCACCGTCGCCACGCTGGCCGAGACCGCGCCCAGGCCGAAGAACGGAATGGCCGGGATCAGGTACACGAAGGCCGGCATGGTCTGCATGAAGTCGAGCACCGGCATCACGATGCGCGAGGTACGCTTGCTCAACGCCGCGCCAATACCCAGCGGCAAGCCGATGACCACTGCGATCAGCGTCGAGATCAGCACCAGGGTGACGGTCTGGATGGTCGGCTCCCACAGGCGCAGGTCCCACAGGAACAGCAACCCGATGGCGGAGAAGATCGCCACCCGTCGCCCGGCCATGCGCCAGGCCAGCGCGGCCACGGCGATGATCAGGACCCATGGGGGGAACCAGAGCAATGCCGTGACGATGCCATCAATAGCCGCCGATGTCACATGACTCAGGGCCTTGGTGATAAAGGAAAAATTCGACGTCAGCCAGTTCAGGATGATGTCGATGTAGTGCGCAAGTGGAAACTTGGGAATATCGAAATTCATGCCGTCTCCCCTTCCTGCTTGGCGATGGACGAATCAATGCCCTCTTCGGACGTGCTCTCGGCCAGTGCCGACAGCAGCGCCGTGCGCGTGACCACGCCCAGCAACTTGTTGTTCTCGTCGGCGACCGGTGTGATGTAGCGCCACTCGGCCATGACATTGATGATGTTCATCAGCGGCTCGTCGGGCGACACCGACGGGGCATCCTCGATCAGGCCTTCGATGCTCTTGACGCCGGCCTTCACGGCCTCGCTGGCCTTTTCCAGGCTCACGGCGCCCAGCAGCGTGTAGTCGCGCTTGACCACCAGGATGCTGGCGAAGTTCTCCTCGTTCATCTTGTGCAGCACGGTGCGCGGGCCGTCGTTGGGAAAGGCCACCACGCGCGCCCGGTGCATGACGCTTCGGGCGGTCAGCACGCGCGACATGTCCACGTTCTCGACGAAACGCTCGACGTAGGCATTGGCCGGATTGTTGAGGATGTCCTCGGGCGAGCCGATCTGCACCACCCGGCCATCCTTCATCAGCACGATGCGATCGCCGACCTGCAGGGCCTCGTCCAGGTCATGGGTGATGAACACGATGGTCTTCTTCATGCGCTCCTGCAGCGAGATCAACTCGTGCTGCATGTCGCGCCGGATCAGCGGATCGAGCGCGCTGAAGGCCTCGTCCATCAACAGGATGTCGGGATCGGTCGCCAGCGCGCGTGCCAGGCCCACGCGCTGCTGCATGCCACCGCTGAGCTGCCCCGGGTAGTTGTCGCCCCAGCCGTCCAGGCCCACCAGCTTCAGGGCCTCGGCAGCGCGCTGGCTGCGTTCGCCCGGTTCCACGCCCTGGATCTCCAGGCCATAGGCCGCGTTGTCCAGCACGGTGCGGTGCGGGAACAGCGCGAAATGCTGGAACACCATGCTGATCTTGTGCTGGCGGAACTTCAGGAGCTGTTCGCGATCGAACTGGGTGATGTCCTCGCCGTCGACGATGATGGATCCCCGGGTCGGTTCGTTGAGCCGGTTCAGGCAGCGGATCAGCGTGGACTTGCCGCTGCCGCTCAGCCCCATCACGACCAGGAACTCGCCCTCCTTGACCTCGAAGGACACGTCGGCGATGCCCACGGCATGACCGGTCTTGTCGCGGATGGTGGCATTGTCGGCGCCCTCGTCCATCATGCGCAATGCAGTGGACGGCTTGGGGCCGAATATCTTGGTGAGCTTTTCGACCTTGATCTTCGACATGGCGGCTCCAGGGCGGAAAATTGGGAATGATTGCGCCCTCTTGCACCACGCGGCCGGATGTGCAATCGCAGTGCGACAACACCCTGGCAACGTAGGCTTTGCGGGCCCCCTTTGGTCCACCATAGGATGAATCGGCGCACGCTCTCAAGCCGCTTTACGAATTGATTTTCAAGGATATTTCACGCACGCGCGCGCGTGCGCACGCACACGCGCGCGTCACGCGGGCGCATGAATGTGGAATCGGAAACGATCCAACCACGGGCTGCCGTTACACTATGGGATCGGTTTCATACGGCAGTCTTCCATGCGCATTCTGGTTACGGGCACAGCGGGTTTCATTGGCGCGGCAGTGGCCGAGCGCCTTCTGGCGCGCGGCGACGAAGTGCTCGGCATCGACAACCACAACGACTACTACGACCCGGCGCTCAAGCAGGCACGGCTGGCCCGGTTCGCGGACCATCCGGGCTACACCCACGCGCGCATGGACATCGCCGACGCACCCGCGCTGCGCGAGGCGTTCGCCGGGTTCGTGCCGCAGCGGGTGATCCACCTGGCGGCGCAGGCCGGCGTGCGCTATTCGCTGACGCACCCGGAAGCGTATGCACAGAGCAACCTGGTCGGTTTCGTGAACATGCTCGAGGCGTGTCGCCACGGCGAGGTCGAGCACCTGGTCTACGCGTCCTCCAGCTCGGTGTACGGCGCCAACCGACGCATGCCGTTCTCGGTCGCCGACGCGGTCGACCATCCGGTCAGCCTGTACGCGGCCACCAAGAAATCGAACGAGTTGATGGCGCACACCTACAGCCATCTATACGGCCTTCCCACCACCGGCCTGCGCTTTTTCACCGTGTACGGCCCCTGGGGCCGTCCGGACATGTCGCCGATGCTGTTCGCCGACCGCATCCTGCGCGGCGAGGCCATCGACGTGTTCAACCACGGTCGCCACAGCCGCGACTTCACCTACATCGACGACATCGTCGAAGGCGTGATCCGCTGCCTCGACCGGCCGGCCACACCGAACCCGGACTACGACCCGATGCAACCGGACCCGGCCACCTCCGATGCCCCCTACCGGGTCTACAACATCGGCAACGGCAAGCCGGTGCAGCTGATGCACTTCATCGAGTTGCTGGAACAGCACCTGGGCCGCGAGGCGACCAAGAACCTGCTGCCGATGCAGCCCGGTGACGTGCCCGACACCTGGGCCGACGTCGAGGCGCTCGAGCGCGACACGGGCTATGCGCCGTCGACCTCGATCGAGGACGGCGTGGCCAGGTTCGTGGATTGGTACCGCAGCTACTACGGGAGCGACTGAACCCCGGTCAGTCCGGCGCACCGCCCTGGCCCGGACCTTCGCCGGACAGGCGATCGGCCAAGCCGCTGAAGCGGCGCGTGCTGCGCTGCACGGCCTGGCGCAGTACCTCGACCGTCGCCACCAGGTTGACCCGGCCGCGCGCCCGCGTGATCGCCGTGTACAGCAGCTCGCGCCCCAGCACGCGCGCCGGTCCCGGCGGCAGCACGATGTCGATCGCATCGAACTCCGAACCCTGGCTCTTGTGGATGCTCATCGCCCACGCGCTCTCGCACTCGGGCAGCGCCGACAGGGCCAGCGCACGCACGCCGCCGTCGGCGGCCGGGAACCAGGCGCGCAGGGTTCCGGTCGCATCGGGCATCACGATGCCGATGTCGCCGTTGTACAGCTCCACGCCGTAATCGTTGCGCGTGACCAGCAACAAGCGGCCGGCGTACCACGACTGCTCCGGCGCCACCCCGGCGCGCTGGCGCAATGCCTGCTCGAAGGCCGCATTCAGCGCCCGGCTGCCCGTGCCGCCTTCGCGCAGCGCGGTCAGTACCCGGTGCTCCGCGGCCCGCTCCAGCGCCACAGAGGGATCCGGACACGCCGCCAGGGCGGCGAAACGCGCAACGTGCCGCTCCACCAGCGTCTCCCACGGCCGCACGGCGGCCTCGGCATCCAGCGTCACGCCGGCAAAGACACCGTCGCGCAATCCGTCCAGCAGGCCGTCCGCATCGCCGGCACGTACCCGGGCCGCGGCCTGCCCCAGCCCGCTGTCGGCGCCGAACCGGTGCGAACGCTGCAGTTCGACCACAGCATCGGCGAAACGCGGGGCACCCGCGTCGGCGGGCAGCGTGGTGCCGGTGACGGCCTCGACCATCGCCGCGCGCTGCGGTGACACGATGCCCGTGCCGGCCGCGACACAGATCGCGGCCAGCACGTTGCCGGCCTCGACCGAGGCCAGCTGGTCGCGATCGCCCAGCAGCACCAGCCGCGCATGCGCCGGCAGCGCGTCCAGCAACCTCGCCATCAGCGGCAGGTCGACCATCGAGACCTCGTCGACCACCACCAGGTCGGTATCCAGCGGGTGGCCGGCGTGATGCCGGAACCGGCTACTGCCACGCCGCACGCCGAGCAGGCGATGCAGGGTCGAGGCAGCGGTCGGCAACGCCGTGCGCACTTCATCGGCGACGTTCAGGTCGGCCAGGCGTCCGTGCAGCGATTCGCTGAGCCGGGCCGCGGCCTTGCCGGTCGGTGCGGCCAGATGGATGCGCGGCGCGGCGTGTCCCTGCTGCAGTCGCATCGCGGTCCAGGCCGCCAGCAGCCACAGCACGGTGGTGGTCTTGCCGGTCCCCGGACCGCCGGTGATCACGGTCAGCGGCGATACCAGCCCGGTCAGTGCCGCCAGCGCCTGGTGATCGATTCCGGACCCGTCGAGACGGAAGAACGGTTGCAGCGCCGTGCGTAGCCTCGTCGCATCGGGCACGTCCCGCGGCCGGTCCAGCAGCTCGCCGAGTCGCTGCGCCACGCGCACTTCATGATGGAAGTAGCGCCCCAGCCACACACGTTGCTCGTCATAGAGCAGCGGCGCGGCCACCGTCTCGCCGGCCGGCGCGGCCCAGGCCGAGGCCTGGAGCGCGGCATGCAGGGTGGCTTCGTCGGGCAATTCCGGCAGCGCCACGCCCTCGCCACAGGCCTCGCCCAGCACGGCCGGCATGTGCGCCAGCGGCAGGCAACTGTGGCCCTGGGATACGGCCAGCGAGGCCGCGGCGGCCAGCAATCCGGGGACCGGTGCGTCCGGTTCGAGCGCGTACAGGCACAGGCCGAGCTCGACATCCAGCGGACGCAGCACGCCCAGGGCCTGCAGGCGCGCCAGCAGCTCGTGCCGGGGTGCGTTCACGGGCGATCTCCCGGTGCGTGGAGCAGGCGGTCCATGTCGTGCACCAGCGCGGCCGGCGGCCGTGCGGCATGGATGCCGTGATCGGGCGAGCCCAGCCCCATGGCGCGCATGAACAGGTAGCGCACGCCGCCGAAATCGCGCTCGTAGTCGTAGGCCGCGCCGCGCACCTGGGTCAGCCAGCGATGCAGGGCCACGGTGTAGATCAGGTACTGCAGGTCGTAGTCGCTGGCGTGCACGGCCGCGGCCATCGCCTCGGGGGCGTAGTCGGCCAGGCGGTCGCCCAGGTGGTTGGTCTTGTAGTCGACGATCCACCAGCGCCCCCGGTGCACGAACACCAGGTCGATCAGACCGTTCATCAGCCCGGCCAGGCGCGTACCGACGTGGGCGAAGCTGCGGCGACCGACCTGGTAGCCATGCGCATGCATCCGTGCAAGCCATTCCGCGGGATCGACCCCGGCGATGCCGAAATCAAAGCCCATCTCCGCGCGGCGTGCAGACGCCGGCAAATCCGCCAGGCGCAGGTCGTCGACGATCGGCGTGCGCAGTGTACGCGCCACCAGCGCCTCGACCGCTCGAGGCGCCGCCGCACCGGCAAAGCCCTGCGCGGCCAGCGCGCGCTCGACGATGCCGCGTTCGGGCCCGGGCGGCGGCTCAGGCCCGGCCCAGGCGGCAAAATCGATGTGTTCGAGGATGTCGTGGACGGTCGAACCGAACCGGCTGCCATGCAGTCCCGGTGCCAGGCCGGGCACGCTGGCGCCGCCGGTGTCGGCCTCCCGGTTGGTGTCCTCGACCACCGACTCGTGCCCGCCCTCGGCCAGGCGGGTGAAACTGTGCCGTCGCCAGTCACGGTCCAGCGGACGATCGAAGCGGCGCGCGACCCGTGCCGCCGCGACCGGCGCCGGCGGCGAGACGGTGGTGGATCGCTCCGGCAGGACCTGCCCGGTGGCGCTCCCGCCGGCCCGCTCGAGCATCGGTGCCGGGCCCTCGGGCAGTACGTGATCGAGCACGTAGCCCTTGCCGGCATCCGGTCCCGGCCGGACACTCAGCCAACAGGCATGGCGCGCACGGGTCACGCCGACGTAGAGCTTGCGCACGCCTTCGGCCAGCGCCTCGCGCTGCGCGTCTCCCAGCGCCTGCGCATCGTCCGCATCACGCGCCTGCGAATCGGTGGCGATGAAGCGCATGACCAGGTCGTCGCCGCGATGGAAGCGGGCAAACCGGCCCTTGGCGGGCGGCGTCGCCTGCATCAGCGCGGCGAAGGGCATGAACACCAGGTCGTACTCCAGGCCCTTGCTGGCGTGGATGGTGAGGATCTGTACACGCTCGGCATCGCTCTCCAGGCGCAGCTGCTCTTCCTCGTTGTCGGCATCGGCCCGCTCGATGCGGCGCGCCAGCCAGTCTCGCTGCGCGCGCAGTCCCGACAGCCGGCGCGCCTCGGCCTGCAGCACGTCGCCCAGCTGCATCAGGTTGCTCAGGCGACGCTCGCCGTCGTCCGCGGCCAGCAGGCGTGGCGCGTGCCGTTCGCCCAAGCGCTCGATCAGCGCCTGGATGCCGCGCTCGCTCCAGCGCAGGCGCAGGTCGTCCAGCTCGCGACGCCAGTCGGCATCCTCGTCGCGCATGGCGACCAGGTCGCTCAACCGGCGACCGAGCAGGCGCGTGGCCAGCGCGGCGCGCGCCAGCCCCGGGTGGCGCGGCGCCAGCAGCGCATCGAGCAGCCGGCACAGTTCGATGGCTTCCTCGGTGGCGAACACGCTCTCGCGTCGCAGGCACACCGCCGGCACGCCGCGCCCGGCCAGCGCATCCTGCACGCGCATGGCCTGGCGGTTGGTATCCACCAGCACGGCGATGCTGCCAGGGCGCAGCGCCGCGTCCCGCAACTGCGCCGCACCCGGTGCCAGCCACTGCACCACCGTCTCGGCACAGGCGCTCGCCAGCAGCGCCTCCAGTGCCGGCTTGCCGCCCGAGGGGGGCTCGGTCGGCAGGCGCCACAGCGTCATCGGCGTGACCGGGTCGCCCTGCAGGCGCAACTCGCCGTTGTCGACCGGGCCGCCGGGCTCGACCGACTCGAAGTCGATCCCGGACTCGACGAAGACGTCCTCGCGCACGCTGAACAGCGCATCGCAGGCACGCAGGAACCCCGGTGAGGAGCGGAAGTTCTGCGCCAGCGATGCGTGCCCATCGGCCAGTCTGCGGGCGCGCAGGTAGGCGTGCACGTCGCCGCCGCGGAAGCCGTAGATGGCCTGCTTGGGATCGCCGATGCAGAACAGCGTGCCGTGCTCGGCGTACAGGCGATGGAAGATGGCGAATTGCCTCGCATCGGTGTCCTGGAATTCGTCCACCAAGGCCACCGGATACTGCGTGCGCAGCGCGTGCACCAGGCGCCGGCCGGAGGCGCCATGCTGCAATCCGTGATGGACCCAGGCAATCTGGTCGGCGTAGGACATGCGCGCCAGATCCCGCTTGCGCACGGCCAGCCACGTGCGCGCCTCGGCCACCAGCCGCTGCAGCACCGCCGGAACCCGTGCGCGGACCTTCTCGTCCTGCTCCTGCACGGCCTCCAGCCAGGCGTCGATGGCATCGAAAGCCGGATGGCCGGGAAATGCCGGTGCCTTCTTCAGCGTGGAACCGGCCAGCTTGCTTCCGGCAAATTTCTGAAGCTGTGCCGGCGCCGGCAGGCCGCCCAGCACCAGTTGCGTGCACAGCGTCTCCAGCTGCTCCAGGCAGCCGTCCTTGTAACTGCGACCATGGAGGTGTCCCGCCTCGAAGGCCTCGCGGAACACCGCTGTCGCGGCCTCGCCATCCCGTGTCCAGGCCTGCACCAGCGCCTCGCGCGCTGCTTGCATGTCCACCTCGAGCGCGTCCGGTGCGTTGCGGGTCGCCTGCGGCTCGATCGCACCGTCGAAGTCGACCAGCAGGCGCAGCGTGTGCGCCAGCTCGGCCGGCGAGGCGCCGAAGGCCTGCAGCGCGTCGCGCGTCACCCCGCCACCGTCGCCCCCCAGACGCAACCAGGCGTCGGCAGCAAAGGTTTCCAGCAGGTCGTCGTCGCTGGGTTCCATCGCCGCAGCCGTGTCGACGCCGTCGATCAGGGCGGCATGTTCGCCGAGCACGCGCTGGCAGAAGCCGTGGATGGTGAAGATGGCGGCCTCGTCCATGCGCGTGACCGCCTGCTCCAGGCGTCGCGCCAGCCGTTCGGCCGGGGTCTCGCCGTCCGCCAGCGCACGGCGCAGCAGGGCCACGGCCCAGCGCGTCTCGTGGTCGGCGTCGGCGGGCACGTCGCCGCCATCGGCCAGCCACGGTTCGCGGGCGATGCGGGCGCAGCGTGCCAGTCGACTGCGCAGGCGCTGGCGCAGCTCCTCGGTGGCCGCCTTGGTGAAGGTCATCACCAGGATCTGGCGCACGTCCAGGCCGCGTTCGACCAGCAGCCGCGCGTACAGGCCGGCGATGGTGTAGGTCTTGCCGGTGCCGGCGCTGGCCTCGATCTGCTGCACCCCCTCCAGCGGCACGCGCAGGGCCAGGTCGGTATCGGCGAGCGTGTTCACGACATCGCTCACGGGGCACCTCCCGCCGCCAGCGCGCGACAGAGTGGCGCATACACGCGCCCGGCCAGGTCGAGGAAGTGCTGCTGCAGCGGACCGTCATCGAACAGATCGCGATCGCGGAAGGCGAGCGCGAACCAGGCCTCGCCGCCCTCGGCATAGCCTTTGTAGCCGCCATTCCAAGCCTCCATGGCGGCCTTCAGCGCGGCAGCCTCGCCCTTGCCGGCCGCGCTGGCCGCGGCCCATCTGAAGGCGGTGCGCGGCGGCAACGGCAGCGGCTCGCGCTGTCCGTCGCGATACACGTCGACCAGATCCGACAGCAACGCGCGCGCCGCGGCTGCATCCGGCATGGCCGGCTGCCAGGGCAACGACCAGCCCACCTTGTCGGTGTCGCGTCCCCAGGCCACACAGGGGCCGGGGTGACCAAGCGCGGTGGCGGTCAGCGCGCCCAGCCACCAGGTCAGCCAGCCCGTGGCGCTGTGCGCGTTGCCGATCCAGCCGGCGAAACCGTCGTCGTGCAGACCCTCCAGCACGCCCTCCAGCACCCGCTCGCCGGCCAGCTCCAGGCGAAACATGCGCGGCTTCAACGGCGCATGTGCCGCCTGCCAGGCCTGCATCCGGCGCAGGCCGGGCTCCAGCGCCTGGCGCGTGGCCTGCAGGGCCTGGTCACCCCAATCCAGCGGCGGCAGCAGCGCCTGCGCACCCAGCACCGCGCGTGCCTTGGCGAGCCCGCCGGCACTCGCCTGGCGCGCCAGCGCGCGGTCCACGCGTCCCTGGGATATCGGGGTCAGCACCAGCGGCTCGCGCTCCTCCACCGTGGCCGATGCCGCGTCCAGGGTCAGCCCTACCTGTCGGCGCAGGAACTGCGCGGCCGGATGCCGCAGGAATCGGCGCAGTTCGTCCAGCTCGAGTGCCCGCTCGAAACCCTGCTCCGGCCAGGCCACGTCGACGAAGGGTTCCGGCGTGCTTGCGCCCTGCAGCGGCCGCGCCGCCTCCAGCCAGGCCTCGCGATAGGTGAACACGCGCGGATCGTGACGTTCATCGTCCTCGGGCAGGAACAGCCGCGAGGCGAACGGCTGCATCGGATGGTGCGTGACCAGCGCCTCGCGTGCCGCCGCAGGATCGGTGAAGTAGCCCTCGCAGACGTGCTCCAGCAGCTCGCTGAGCACCACCGACGGCTCGATGTCGGTGCCGCGGCGCATGTCGATGCCGGTGTAGCTGAGATACATCTGCTGCCGGGCTGCCATCAGCGTCTGCAGGAACAGGTAGCGGTCGTCCTCGCGCACCGAGCGGTCGCCCGGCAGGCGGCGGCCGGCGAGCATGCGGTTGAGGGCATCGGCGGGATCGCGGCGTGGGAACGCCTCGGCATCCAGGCCGAGCACGCAGATCAGCTTGAACGGCACGTTGCGCAGCGGCACCAGGCCGCAGACGCTGACGCCGCCGGCCAGGAAATGCTGCTGCGGCGTGCCCTCGGCTAGTTGCTCGTGGACGAAGGCCCGCACGCTGCGCCAGTCCAGCGCCTGCTCGAAACCGGCGGCCTCGGCGTGATCGGCCATCGAACGCAGCGTGGCACGGGCGGTTTCCAGCGCGCGCTCCTCGTCGCGCCCCTCGACCTGCGGCACCAGACGGTCCAGGGCCTCGTTGAGCAGCGTCTGCCAGGCGCGCGGCGTGCGCGTGCGGCGCATCCTCTCGCGCATCTCGCGCAGCAGCCGCTGCAGGGCGAACAACGCGCCCAGCGCCATGCCGTCGCCGCCCTCGATGTCGGTCAACGGGGCGATGCCCTGCAGCAGCTCGCCCTCGGCAGCCTCGCCGGTCATGTACCCAAGCAGCAGGCGCCGGCGCCCGAACCGCCAGCTGTAGTCCTCGAACGCCGGAAGGCCCTGGGCGACGCGGTCGTCGGCGTCCTCACCCCAGCGCACGCCGGCCTCGTGGATGCGTTCGCCCAGCATCGACAGCGCGTCCTCGTCCAGGCCGAAGCCGCGCCGTACCGCCGGTACGGCCATCACTTCCAGCAGCTCGGCGGCACCCAGGCGCGATGCCGGCAGCGCCAGCAGGTCCTGGAACAGCTGCATCAGGGCGTGCGCGTCGGCCTGCGGACGATCGGCCACCGTCCACGGGATGCGGCGTGGATCGTCGATCGCCAGCGCGCCGAACACGGCGTCGATGCACGGTGCATAGCGCGCCATGTCGGGCACCATCACCGCAATGTCGCGCGGCTGCAGTTGCGGGTCGGCCTGCAGCCGGTCCAGCAACTGGTCGTGCAGCACCTGCACCTCGCGCAGCGGCGAGTGGCACACGTGCACCTGCAGCGAGCGGTCGCCCGGATCGGGGCGGCCGCGCCTCGCGTCCCGGGTCGGCGCGGCCAGGGTGACGATGTCGGCCTGCACGCGCTGCAGCAGGCTCTCGCGCGGCGGGTCGCCCGCATCCTCGGCCAGGTCCTCGGCATCGGGCTGCACCTCGTCGTAGGCGAACATGCGCGCGACGAAGTCGCGGCCGACCCCGCCCAGCGACACCAGCAGGCGGTTGGGCGGCTCGTCGAACAGGCTCTCGCCCGCTTCCAGCCGCACCTGCCGCTCGCGCCGGTCCGGCAGGTCGCCCCAGTATTCGCGACACGGTGTCGGCAGGAAGAAATGCAACTGGGCATGCCGGCCCAGGATGCCCAGCGCCCGCAGCACGTCGGGGGAGACGTTGACGATGCCGAACGCGAACAGGCGTCCGGGCAAACCGGCGGGCGCCGGCGTCGACGGATCCTGGTGGCGCGCGAGAAACTCGCCGAGAAGGCGGCTGCGCGGCCACGCATCCGTGCCCGCCAGCCGGCGCCATAGCGTCGCCTGCGGGTCATCCGGCTCGGCGCCCCGGGTCCATTCTTCCAGCATCTGCCGCCGGTAGCCCTGGTAGCGCTCGAACAGCCGAGCCAGGTGACCGGCACGTTCCAGCCCACGCGCGCCGTGCGGATCGTCGCCGGCCAGCTCGCGCAGCGGCGGCGCCAGCGTCTCCGCGCGCAGTTCGGCGAGGATGCGCCAGCGCAGCACCTCGCGGTCGAAGGGCGAGGTCGGCGGCAATTCCGGGTGTTCGGCGCGCAGCAGCCGCCAGAGGAATTGCGCAGGCGGCAGGAATTCCAGATTGGCGGCAATGCCGCGGCACTCGGCCATGCGCTGCACCAGCCAGCGCTCCATCCCCGGCTGCGGCACCAGCACGGTCTCCGGACACAGCAGGTCGTCGGCGTCGCGTTGCGCCAGCAGGTCGGCCAATGTGTCGGCCAGACGGTCCAGGCGGGTGTCGTAATGGAGTTGGAACATGCCGGTCCGGGGCGTGGTCTATCCGAATGTCATACCGTCGAGCATGGCCCACGGCCATCTCAGAAGCTGCAACGGGTGCACATGCCGGGCGGGTATATGCGCATGAGCATCCGTACCTTCCGCATTGTGCACGAAGCGCCTAGCATGCCCGAAAACACAATCCCCGGCAGGGCACGGCCGGGGATCGGCGTACACTTCGCCTGCATCCGGCCCACCTTCTTCCGGTCGCACATGGCGATGGTCCCCGGGGGTTCGTCCTCCCGCGTTACCCGCCGTTCGCCAAGGCCGCGAAATGCCCCCCCACGTGCTGACGCCGCCGCACCCGGCACCGCCAGCCCCAGAGCCAAGGAGCCCAGCATGATCCACGAATCCATCCTCGATACCATCGGATACACGCCCGTGGTGCAGCTCAGGCGCATCGCTCCCGAAGGACGGGAGGTGTTCGTCAAGGTCGAATCGTTCAATCCGGGCGGTTCGGTCAAGGACCGCCTGGCCATGGCCATCATCCTCGACGCCGAGCGCCGCGGCGCGCTCCAGCCCGGCCAGACCGTGGTCGAGGCCACCAGCGGCAACACCGGCGTGGCCCTGGCCATGGTCTGCGCCGCGCGCGGCTACCCGTTCGTGGCGGTGATGGCCGAGTCGTTCTCGATCGAACGCCGCAAGCTGATCCGCGCCTACGGCGGCAAGGTCATCCTCACGCCGGCCGCGGCCAAGGGCACCGGCATGGTGGAAAAAGCGCTGGAGCTGTCGAACAGGCATGGCTGGTTCCTGGCCAGCCAGTTCGAGAACCCGGCCAACCCCGCCTACCACCGCAACACCACGGCCGCGGAGATCCTGCGCGACTTCGCCAACCGGCGGCTGGATGCGTTCGTCTCCGGCTGGGGCACCGGCGGCACGCTGACCGGCGTCGGCCAGATGCTCAAGGCCGCGCGTCCCGACGTTCGCGTGGTCACGACCGAGCCGGCCGAGGCCGCCCTGCTGGCCGGCAAGGAATGGCATCCGCACAAGATCCAGGGCTGGACCCCCGACTTCGTACCCGGCGTGCTGGACCGCGACGTGCCCGACGACAATGTGGCCGTGACCGACGAGGAGGCCATCGACACTGCACGGCGGCTGGCCCGCGAGGAAGCCCTGTTCGTGGGCATCTCCGCCGGAGGCACCGCGGCCGCCGCACTGAAGGTCGCCGAGGCGTCCGCGCCCGGCACGGCGATCCTGGCCATGCTCCCGGATACTGGCGAGCGCTACCTCAGCACGCCGCTGTTCGAGGGCGTGAACGAGGGATCGGACGACGACTGGCTGGCCAGCCTGGACTGAAGCGGCGGCGTATCACACCGCGCGTCCCGCGCCATTCCCGCGATGGAACAGCGCGGCCGCGGTACCGATCGCGCCACCGGCGAGGACGGCCAGCCCCCAGTCGTCGGCGTGCAATGTCTGCAACTGCAGCGCCGCCGCCAGCGCCGGGACCGTCAACAGCAGCACGGCCGAACCCAGCGCCGCCAGCGGCACCAGGCGCGAGGCCAGCGTGCGCAGGCGACCCAGTGCCACGGTCACCCCTGCACTGGCCACCACCAGGACGAGCAGCGCCATGCTGCGGGCATGCACGGCGTGACCGCCCGGTCCCAGGCTGTAGGCGTAGCCGGCACCGACCAGCACGGTCAGCACCAACCCGCAACCGACCACCACGAGCCACTCGCGGGCATCGAAGAAACGAAGTCGCCGGCTTCGCCGCACCCGACCCAGCCGTGCGCGCTCGGGCAGTTGCTGGAACGCCAGCAATGCGGTGGGATGGATGATCAGCTCCAGCCACACCACGTGGATCGGCAGGTACAGCAGCGGCAGGCCCAGCCAGGGAACGAACGCTGCCGTCAGGACCAGCGGCATATGGATCATCAGCAGGTAGGCGAAACTCAGCTTCAGGTTGCCGAACAGCTGCCGGCCTTCGGCGATGGCATCGACCAGGGTGCCGAAGTTGTCGTCCAGCAGCACTACCGGCGCCACCTCCGAGGCCGTGCGCGTACCGCGCCGGCCCATGGCGATCCCGATATCGGCGGCCTGCAGGGCCGGCACGTCGTTGACACCGTCGCCGGTCACCGCCACCACCTCCCCTTCCGCCTGCAGGGCGTGCACGATCTCCAGCTTGTGCTCGGGAAGGCACCGCGCCACCGCATCCACGCCCCGGAGCGCGGCGACACCATCGGTGCGTAGCGCCCGGATCAGCTCATCGCCCAGGCGCACGTGCGGGTCGTTGCCGCCCAGGCCCGCCTCCGCGGCGATCGCGCGCGCGGTGAACGGATGGTCGCCGGTAATCATCAGCACGCGGATGCCGGCCTCGCGGGTTTCGGCGACGGCTTCAGCCACGCCCTCGCGCAGCGGATCGGCAAACCCCAGCAGCCCTGCGAAGGCGTATCCGCGATCCGGCTCGCCGCCGGGCCAGGCATCCAATTCGCGACGAGCGCAGGCGATGACCTTGTGACCGGTGGCAGCCCAGGTGTCGGCGAGACCGGACCAACGGGCACGCGCCTCCTGGTCCAGGTCGCACATGGCGATCACGGTTTCGGGC
This sequence comes from uncultured Gammaproteobacteria bacterium, assembly GCA_963817755.1. Taxonomy (GTDB): domain Bacteria; phylum Pseudomonadota; class Gammaproteobacteria; order Xanthomonadales; family Rhodanobacteraceae; genus Oleiagrimonas. Next base: position 495,353 of record CAWFPB010000001.1, on the reverse strand, counting down.
GCGCCCTTGGCCAGCACATCGAAACGACCGTTGCCGCGCTCGAACACGGCCACCTCGCGGCGCGTCTTCTCGGTGAATGGAAACGTCGCCACGCGTTGACCGCCGGGATCGTCACCGGCCCGCTCGAGGATGGCCCGATCCATCGGGTCGGCGCTTTCTTCACGGCTGGCGCGGGCGGCGATGGCCAGCAGCATCGCCTCATCCAGATCCGCCGCGGGCTGCAACGCATGCAGGCGCAACCGTCCCTCGGTGAGCGTACCGGTCTTGTCGGTACAGATCGCGCTGACACGGCCGATGTTCTCCACCGCGACTGCCCGCTGCACCAGCGCGTGCCGCCGAGCCAGCCGCCACACGCCCACCCCCAGGAACGTGGTCAGCACCACCGGGAATTCCTCCGGCAACGCCGCGACCGCCAGGGTCAGTGCGCTGACCAGGGCATCCAGCAAGCCATGGCCCTGATACCAGCGTGCCAGCGCCAGCGCCACGCACATCAGGGCCGCAACAGCCACCAGCGCCGTCACCAGCGAGGCCAACGCGCGCTGCAGCGGCGTACGCTGACGGGAACCGACGCGCGCCAGGCGCACGATGCCGCCATACATCGTGCGCGCGCCGGTATCGACCACGCGCAACTGCATGGTCCCGGTCAGCAACCGGGTGCCGGCGGCGCTCCAGAAAAGGTCCTCGACCTCGCCCCCGGCCGGCGACGCACCGGTCCAGGGCTGCTTGCGGCACGGCAACGACTCGCCGCTCAGCGCAGACTCGTCGAGCTGAAGATTCTCGCCGGCGACGATCACGCCGTCCGCGGGCAGGTATCCGGAGGTGTCGATCCGGACCAGGTCGCCTGGCACCAGATCCTCGGCGGCGACCCGGACCCATTGTCCGTCGCGCATCACCTGAGCGTGCCTGGCCAGCCGGCTGGCCAGGCCCTCCACGCTGGCGCGCGTGCGACGGTGCAGGAACGCATCCATGCCCAGGATCGGCAACAGTGCCAGGCCCAGTACCAGCGCCTCGGTGCGATGCCCCAGTACGGCGAACAGCAACGAGGTACCGAGCAGGAACCACAGCATCGGATCGCGCGCGCTGTCGAGCAGCACCTCGCGCCAGCCGGCACGGTGCGAGGGGAACATGTCGTTGCGACCGAATCGCGCGCGTTGCGCCTGGACCTCGCCGCCGTCCAGGCCCCGCAAGGGATCGAGCGACTTCGGCCAGCGATCGGCGGGAACGTGATGGCGCACGCGACGACCTCAGCGGCATCCGCCAAACCGCGACCCGGCGTAACCTGGCGCGACATGGCAACGAAGGGTGCGGGACATGCAAATCAAGTACAAAGCCTCCCTCGACTGAACGACAGCATGGCCGCGGAGCGGCCGCTACACGTTGACATGCATCAACCGGAACGTCGCAAATGGTCGCCTGCCCGGCCGACCCGGAGGTTCGGGAATGTTCAGGCCCCGGACGACATCCCGGCAGGTCGCAGGCGCCCATGCTCCATGTGCAGCACGCGCTCGACCAGGTGCGAGAGTCCGCCCAGGCGATGGCTGATGAGCAACACGGTGCGCCCCCGCGTCAGGGTCTCCAGTGCGCCGAGCATGGCCTGCGCGGTGGCCGCATCCAGGCCCTCGGTGGGCTCGTCCAGCAGCAGGATCGGCCGGTCGGCCAGCAACGCGCGCGCGATCGCCACGCGCCGCGCCTCGCCGCCGGAAAGATTGACGCCGGACTCGCCGAGCCAGGTATCGAGACCGTCCGGCAACTGCTCGACGAACGGCAGCAACTGGGCGCCGCGCAGGGCCTCGCGCATGGCCGGCTCGTCGGCATCGGCCGAAGCGACGCGCAGGTTGTCGCGCAGGGTCGCGTTGAAGATGTGCGTGCGCTGTTCGACCACCGACATCAGGGCGCGCACGTCGTCGCCGGCATGGCATTCGACCGGGCGATTGTCGAGCAGGATGTGGCCTTCCTCGTAGGGCAACAGCCGCGTGAGCACCTGCACCAGGGTGCTCTTGCCGCAACCGGAAGCGCCGGTGATCGCCACCCGGGCGCCCACAGGAAGCGCAAGATCGAGCCCGTCGAGCACCCAGGCATGCATCCCGTGGTGGCGCGCCCGCAACCCTCGGATCTCCAGGTCGGCATGGCGTGGCGGCGGACACGGCCGCTCAGGCTCGGCCACGGCCGGCTTCATGTCCGCCAGCGCAAACACGCGCCGGGCGGACTGGCGCGCCGCCCCCAGCTGCGTCAGCGCCTCGGGCAACGCCGCGACCACTTCGAACAGCGCCAGCGCCAGCAGGGTCAGCATGGCGATATCGGCACCACCCAGGCGCTGGGCTCGATGGGCCAGCAGGGCCAGCAGCAGGCTGGCCGCGGCCATCGCCTGGGCCGCCAGCGGCACCAGCGCCCCGCCCCGGCCTTGCAATCGGTCCAGCGTACCGCGATGCGTGCGCTGGCTGCGCGTACAGGCCTCGACGCGGGCCTGTCGCGGCTCGAACGCCTCGTACAGCACCAGCTCCGGCGCCCCGCGCACCAGGTCGTCCACCGCGGCGCGAAGTTCGGCTTCGCCCTCGACCACGGCCTCGGACGGCCCGGAACCGCGGTGCACCAGCCACCACGGAAGCAACACCGCAACCCCGAGCATCAGGAGACCGGTCAGCAGCGCCAGCGGCCACAGCCAGGCGCCCTGCACCACCAGCACCAGAGGCACCGTGACCAGTGCCACGGCGACCGGCACGCCCACGCCCAGGAACGCGTGCTCGAGCCGGTCGATGTCGGCCCGCAGGCGCGAGAACAGGTCGGCGTTGGCCAGGAATCCGGTGCGCGCGGGCGCCAGCGGCAGCAGGCGGTCGAACAGCCACAGGCGCAACCCGGCCAGGGCACGGAACGTGGCCTCGTGGGTCAACAGGCGTTCCAGGTAGCGGCCGCCGGTGCGCACGATGGCGAACAGGCGGATCAACGCGGCCGGCGTGAAATAGTTCAACGTGGCACCCGCCGCGCCGGCCAGCGCCATGGCGGCGATGAAGTGCCCGGCCACGGCCAGTAGTCCGATGCCGGCCAGCACGCCGATCAGGGACAGCAGCGCGCCCAGTGCCATCCAGCCCCGGTAGCGGCGCAGCACGCGCCACAGCCGCCCCAGGCCCTTGTCCGGCGCAGTCATGCCCCGCCCTCCGCGGTCAACAGGCGCTGGAAGGCGCCGCCCGCCGTCGCCAGTTCCACGGGCGAACCGGACTCCACCACGCGCCCCGCCTCCAGCACCACCACCCGGTCGGCCGCGCTCGCCGTGGCCAGGCGGTGCGCCACCTGCACCACCGTGCGGCCCCGCATCAGCTCGGCCAGCGCGCGCGTCACGTGTCCGGCACTGTCGGCATCCAGATGCTGGGTCGGTTCGTCCATCAGCAGCAACGGCGCATCGCGCAGCAGGGCGCGCGCCAGCGCCACCCGTTGCGCCTGTCCGCCGGACAGACCGTATCCGTGCTCGCCGACCGGCGTGTCCCAGCCCGCGGGCAGCGCCGCCACCACGGCATCCAGGCCGGTCGCCGCGGCGACCCGGTGCAGGGCCGCCGCATCCGCCTGGGGACAGGCCAGAAGCACGTTCTCGCGCAAGGATCCGGCGAACAGGTGCGGCCGCTGCGGCACCCAGGCGATCTGCCGCCGCCAGGCCTGCGGGTCCAGTTCGGCCAGGTCCACGCCGTTGACCGACACTTGGCCCCGTTGCGGCTGCAGGTAGCCGAGCAGCATCATCAGCAGGGTGCTCTTGCCCGAACCGCTGGCACCGACCAGGCTGGTGCGGGTACCCGCCGGAACCTCAAGCGTGACGCCGCGCAGCGCGGCCCGGCCGGTGTCGTACTCGAAGGCTACGTCACGAAGTCCGATCGCGACCGGCCCCCGTATGCTGCGCCGGCTGGCGGCCGGTGCCTCAGGCGGCTCCTGCGCCAGCAGGGTGCCGATGTCCCCGGCCACCGAAAGCGCATCCATGCGCGCGTGGCGCAGGGCGCCCAGCGCGCGCAGCGGCAGGAAGAATTCCGGCGCCAGCAGCAGCGCGTACATGCCGTGCAGGAAGTCCACATCGCCCCACATCAGGCGGAACCCGACCAGGACAGCCACCACGGCGATGCTGACGGTGGCAAAGAATTCAAGCACCAGCGAGGACAGGAACGCCATGCGCAACACGCCCATGGTTTCGCGACGGTAGGCCTCGCCGACCTCCTCCAGGCGATCCCGCCGGGCGCGACCGGCGCCGAACAGGCGTAGCGTGACCAGGCCCTGCAGGCTGTCGAAAAACTGTGCGCCGAGGCGTGTCAGCACGGTCCAGCGACGCTGGCTGGCGCGTTCGGCGGCGTCACCGAGCAGCACCATGAACAACGGCACCAGCGGCGCGGTGACCGCAAGCACCACGCCCGCGACCCAGTCGACCGGCAGGACCGTGGCCAGCACCACGGCCGGCAGCAGCACCGCCGCAGTCTTCTGCGGCAGGTAGCGCGCATAGTAGGGCGCCAGCGCGTCCACGCCGTCCACCACGCGGGTAACCATGTCACCGCTCGATTGACGGGTCAGCCACACCGGCCCCAGGCGACGCATGTGCGCAAGCATTCCCGAGCGCACGGTGGCGACCACCTGCTGCCCGGCCTCGAAGCCGGCCCGGCGGCCGACCACGGCCAGCACGAAGCGAGCCGCTGCAAGCAACAGATAGGCCGCCAGGGCCGGCAGCAGCCGGTGTGGACCCGCTGTGGTGAAGATGGCCTGCTGCAGGGCCCAGGCCAGCAGTCCGGCCTGGGCGCACAGCAGCAGGGTGCCGGCCGCGGCGGCGGCCAGCGACCGGCGCAGCGGGCGGCGGACCTCACCGGTCCAGGCATCCAGCCAGGCGCGGGCTGCGGCATCCCGCATCATGCGAGACGTTCCATCGACAACCCGCGGTCAGCGCGAATCGTCGCGTCCGCGCTCGGCCAGCTGGTCCTGCTGGGTGTCGAACATGGCGCCGCCTGCGGCCGCCACCAGCACGATGGTGGCCGTGCCCAGCAACCAGGCGAAATACCACGGACCATGATCGCCCAGCACGATGGCCAGAAAGATCACCAGAAGGGCCAGCGCCATCAGCAGCGCGAATTTCAGGACGCGATTGATCATGTTCAGCCCCTCAGTACGCGTGTTCGTCGGCCGCGACCTGCTCGGGTCGCACCTTGCCGCGCATCACGTAGAACGCCCAACTGGTGTACCAGACCACCAGGGGCACGAAGACCACGGCAAAGCCCACCATCCAGGTCAGCGTGAGCTGGCTGGACGTGGCGTTCCACGCGGTCAGGCTCTGCGACGGGACGCTGCTGGAGGGCATCATGAACGGAAACATGGATACACCCACGCTGCCGATCACGCCGATCCAGCCGACGGCGCCCAGCCACCATCCCAGGTGCGAGCGCCCGGCCCGGCCCGACAGCGCTGCACCGATCATGCCGGCAAAGCCCAGCAACGGCACCAGCCACAGCACCGGGTGCGCGCCGTAGTTGTCCATCCACGCGCCGGAAGCCTGCACCACCGTCTGCTGCAGCGGCGTCTGGTCGAGATTGCCCGACGGGCCGCTGACCAGCCGGAAACCGTCGATGCCGTGCACCCAGAACCCGCCGATCGCGAACAACGCCACGGACACGCCGGCGGCGACCAGCACCAGCCGCTGCGCGCGCTTGAACATGTCGCCCTCGGCACCGTTCATGACCGTCAGGGCGCCCATCATCACCGACATGGCGACCGAGAGCACGCCGCACAGGATCGCGAACGGGTTGAACAGGGCCAGGAAGCTGCCGGTGTAGTACGAGGTCAGGTTCCAGGTGAAGTGGAACGGCACGCCCTGCAGGATGTTGCCGATGGCCGCGCCGAACACCAGCATCGGCAGGAAGCCACTGGCGAACAGCGACCAGTCCCACACGTTGCGCCAGCGCGCCGATGGCATCTTGCTGCGGTACTCGAAGCCCAGCGGGCGCACGATCATGCTCCACAGCAGCAGCAGCATGACCACGTAGAAGCCCGAGAAGGCGGTGGCGTAGATCAGCGGGAAGGCCGCGAACACCGCGCCGCCGCCGAGGATGAACCAGACCTGGTTGCCGTCCCAGTGCGGGCCGATGATGTTCAGCGCCACGCGGCGCTCGATGTCCTTGCGGCCGACGTAGCGCAGGATCGTGCCCACGCCCATGTCCATGCCGACCATCACCGCCAGGCCCATCAGCAGCACGCCCAGCAGCAGCCACCAGACCACCTTGAGAGTCAGATAGATTTCCATCGCTCAGGCCTCCGCGCCGAGGGCATGCAGGGCGGGCTTGTCGCCGCCCCCGCCGTGATCGTCCGGCCCGCGCCGCACGGCGCGCACCATCAGGAACATCTCCACCACGATGAAGGCGCTGTAGATCAGCACGAAGCCGGCCAGCGAGAACACCATGTAGGCCACGCTGTGGGTGGAGGCCGACATCCAGGTCGGCAGGATGCCGTAGACCGTCCACGGCTGGCGCCCCAGCTCGGCCACCAGCCAGCCGGTCTCGCAGGCGATGAACGGCACCGGGATCATCCACGGCGCGATTTTCAGGAACCAGCGCCTTCGCTCGACGTCGTTGCGCAGCGAGAACAGCACCGCGAGGATGAAGAACCCGAGCATCGCGAAGCCGGCGGCGACCATGGTGCGGAACGACCAGAACACCGGCGCCACGGGCGGGATGGTCGCGCGCGCCGCCTTGTCGACATCGGCTTCGGTCACCTTCGAGAGGTCATGCTGGAAACCCTGCACCAGGAAGCCATAGCCCAGGTCGGCCTGGTGCTGGCGGAAGGTCGCCAGTGCGGCCTGGTCGTCGGGATTCCCGGACAGTTTTTCCAGCGCCTGCACGGCCGGGATGCCGTTGCGGATGCGTTTTTTCGCCACCGCCTCGAGCCGGTCCACGCCCGGTACCGTGCCGTCCAGCGAATGCGTGACCAGCAGGGACAGCGCATACGGAAGCTGGATGTCACCGTAGTTCTTCTGGTCCTTCTGCGACGGGAAGGCCACCACGTTGAAGGCCATCGGCGCCTGCTCGGTCTTCCACAGCGCCTCCATCGCCGCCAGCTTGGTCGGCTGCGCCTGGCCGCCGACGAAGCCCAGCGCGTCACCCAGCGTGATCACGCCCAGGGTGGCCAGGATGCCGAAGATGGCCGCAACCCGGAACGAGCGGCGCGCCAGCTCGACGTGACGCTTGCGCAGCAGGTAGAAGGCACTGATGCCGCACACGAAGATGGCCGCGGTCACGTAGCCGGCGATCGAGGTGTGCACGAACTTGGCCTGCGCGTCGTGGCTGAAGATCAGGTCGGTGAAACTGCTCAGTTCCATGCGCATGGTGTGCGGGTTGAACGAGGCACCCTGCGGGGTCTGCATGAAGCTGTTGGCGATCAGGATCCACAGCGCCGACAGGTTCGACCCCAGCGCCACCAGGTAGGTCACCGCCAGGTGCTGGCCGCGCTTGAGGCGGTCCCAGCCGAACACCATGATGCCGACGAAGGTCGACTCCATGAAGAACGCCATCAGGCCCTCGATGGCCAGTGGTGCACCGAAGATGTCGCCCACGAAGCTGGAGTAGAACGACCAGTTGGTGCCGAACTCGAACTCCATGGTCAGGCCGGTGGCCACGCCGATGGCGAAGTTGATCAGGAACAGCTTGCCCCAGAACTGCGTCATCTCCTTGTAGATTTGCTTGCCGGTGGTGACGTAGATCGTCTCCATCGCGGCCAGGATGAAGGACAGGCCGAGCGTGAGGGGAACAAACAGGAAGTGGTAGAGCGCGGTGGCGGCGAATTGCCACCGGGACAGTTCGACGACGGTCGAATCGATCATGCCGGGTCTCCATTGACCATCCATGAAGAAAACACGCTTCCGGCCCGAGGCGCCGATGTCCAGTGCATCGGGCCGCTTCGCCGGGAGCGGGTTTGCGTACCCGCCAGATGATAGATCATGCCGGGCATGCGCTTCATGGGCAGAATGCCGCGTGCGGCATGCCGCCGCGTCCGAAATTGACCTGCATCAACTGCGGAGGCACAAACAACGACGCCCGGATCGAAATCCGGGCGTCGGGCCGGAATGCCTGGCCGTGGCTTCAGGCAATCGCGCGCATGCGCGTGTCGCCCTGTCGCTGGCCGCACCAGCCTGGCGGCTCCGGCCACGCCGCCTCGGCGTCACCGGCCAGGGCGGCCTGCACATCGCGACGTTCCAGATGCGGCGCGATCTGGCAGGCCAGGTCCAGGACATAGCTGCGCAGAACGCGGTCACGGCGCAGCACCAGCCAGGCGGTGCACTCGGGCAGCAGGTGGTCGGCGTCCAGGACCTGGAGATCGCGGCTGTCCTCGCGGCGCACGGCCATCTCCGCCAGCACGCCCACGCCAAGTCCGGCGCGCACATAGGTCTTGATCAGGTCGGCGTCGCTGGACGTACAGGCAAAGACCGGACGCATGCCGGCGGCCTGGAACGCCTGCTGGAGCGAGGACTCCGGACGCAGCGAGGAGTCGTAGCTGACCAGCGGCTGTCCGGCCAGGTCACCCAGGCGCAACGGGCGGCCCAGGCGGGTCAGCGCATGCCCGTGCGGCACCATGACCGCGCGCTTCCAGCGGTACAGCGGCACGGCCAGCCCGCCCAGGGGCGCCATGCCGTTGCTGGAGCTGACGATGGCCAGGTCGGCCTGGCCGCCGGCGAACAGGCCGCGGATCTGCGCGTCGCCGTGCGGGCGCAGGTGCAGGCCCACGCGCGGATGCATGCGACCGAAGGCCGCCAGGGCCTCGGGCAGCACGAAGCGTGCCTGGGTGTGGGTGGTCAGCATGGTCAGTTCGCCATGCGTGTCGCCGCGCAGGTTGGCCGCCAGGGCGCGAATGCTGCGGGCTTCATCGAGAATGGTGCGGGCGCGGGCCAGGACCTGCTGTCCGGCCGGCGTGATCGAGGCGAGGCTCTTGCCTTTGCGCTCGAAGACCTGGAATCCGAGTTCGCCCTCGAGCTGCTTGAGCTGCTTGCTCAGGCCGGGCTGGGTGGCGTGGATGCGCTCGGCGGCCAGCGTGATGTTGAGACCGGAGTCGGCGATGGAAATGATGTAACGCAGTTGGGTCAAGGTCATGAGGATCGTTCCAGGGGCGGTCGTTGGCGGTGAAGACGCGAAGCGGAGCACATGCACCAGCGGGCATAGGACGGATTGCAATTGCGGATATAGGTCGTAAGTCGTTTCATGGTTTTTCCCTCGTCGAAACCGGCACCATGCCGGTTATGCGTCTCGAACATATCAGCATCCCGGGCCGCGGTCCAACTGCTGTTTGGACGTCTATCTGTCCAAACAAATGAATACGATTGCATATGCACCTTGTGCATATCGCAACAGCGGGCTTTCATTTCACGAGACGGGGATCGCGGCCTAGCCTGCGAATGGAAGCCCCTTTCCCGCCGATCTCGCCGCACCCGCCATGGACATGCCCGTCACCCGCCTCCCCGTACACGCCGACCTGGCCTCGAGCATCGGCCGCACGCCGCTGATCCGCCTGCGCCGCGCCAGCGAGCAGACCGGTTGCGAGATCCTGGGAAAGGCCGAATTCATGAACCCCGGCGGTTCGATCAAGGACCGCACCGCGCTGGGCCTGCTCAAGGACGCCGAGCGCCACCGCCGGATCCGCCCCGGAGGCACCCTGGTCGAGGGCACCGCCGGCAACACCGGGATCGGCCTGGCCCTGGTCGGCAACAGCCGCGGCTACCGTACCGTCATCGTCATGCCCGAGACGCAGAGCGCAGCCAAGATCGCCGCCCTGCGCATGACCGGCGCCGAGGTGCACCTGGTGCCCGCCGCCCCCTACCGCGACCCGGGCCATTACGCCCACCGTGCCCGCGCCCTGGCCGCGGAACTGAACGCCGCCAACCCGCGCAGTGCCTGGTTCGCCGACCAGTTCGACAACACCGCCAACCGCGACTGGCACGAGGCCACCACCGGCCTGGAGATCTGGCAACAGACCGAAGGCGCCGTGGACGGATTCGTCTGCGCCAGCGGGACCGGCGGCACCCTGGCCGGCGTGGGCCGGGCGCTGAAGGCATGCAAACCCGGAGTACGCATCGCCCTGGCCGATCCCTGTGGCTCGTCGCTGGCACACTACGTCGAGCACGGCGAGCTGAAGGCCGAAGGCGGCTCGATCAGCGAAGGCATCGGCTCCAGCCGCATCACCGCGAACTTCAGGGACGCGCCCATCGACCGCGCATGGTCCATTCCCGATACCGAGTCGATTCCGCTGCTGCACGCCCTGCTGGTCGAGGAAGGCCTGAACCTGGGCGGCTCCAGCGGCGTCAACGTGGCCGGCGCGATCCGACTGGCGCGCGAACTGGGCCCCGGGCACGTTATCGTCACCATGCTGTGCGACTCCGGCACGCGCTACCCGCGCAAACTGTTCAACCCGGCCCTGCTGCACGAGAAGGGCATTGCGGTGCCCGAATGGCTGGACCGCGCGTTCCCGGAGCACAGAGCCGGGAAACCGCGCCGGCGGCGGGGAGCACGCGAGCGGCTACACTAGTCGCATGAGCGAGCACCGACTGACCCTCACCCGTCCCGACGACTGGCACCTGCATCTGCGCGACGGCGCGCTGCTGGCCGCCGTGCTGCCGCACACGGCGCGTCGCTTCGCCCGCGCCATCGTGATGCCCAATCTCAAGCCCCCGGTCACCAGCGTGGCGCTGGCACGCGCCTACCGCGAGCGCATCCTCGCCGCCCTGCCCGAAGGCATGGATTTCGAGCCGCTGATGACGCTGTACCTGACCGAGGCCACGACCGCGGACGACATCGCCGAGGCCCGCGCCAGCGGCTTCGTGCATGCCGTGAAGTACTATCCGGCCGGCGCCACCACCAATGCCGCCAGCGGCGTCACCGACATTCGTCGCGTGTATTCGGTGTTCGAGGCCATGCAGGAGCACGGCCTGCCGCTGCTGATGCACGGCGAGGTCACCGACCCGGACGTGGACATGTTCGACCGCGAACCGGTGTTCGTGGAACGCCACCTGGTCCCGCTGCAGCGCGATTTCCCGGCCCTGCGCATGGTGCTCGAGCACATCACCACGCGCGAGGCGGCGCAGTTCGTGCGCGAAGCGCCGGCCCATGTCGGCGCCACCATCACCCCGCAGCACCTGCTGATGAACCGCAACGCGATCTTCGTCGGCGGCCTGCAACCGCACCACTACTGCCTGCCGGTACTCAAGCGCGAGGTGCATCGTCGGGCGCTGGTGGCGGCCGCCACCAGCGGCGACCCCAGCTTCTTCCTGGGGACCGACAGCGCGCCGCACCCGCGCCATGCCAAGGAGAGTGCCTGCGGCTGCGCCGGCATCTTCTCCGCGCATGCCGGCATCGAGTTCTACGCCGAGGCCTTCGAGGCCGCCGGCGCGCTGGACAAGCTGGAAGCCTTCGCCAGCTTCCACGGCGCCGATTTCTACGGCTTGCCTCGCAATCGCGACACGATCACCCTGCTGAGGGAGGAATGGACGGTGCCGGAGGAAATCGACTTCGGCGGCGAACCCGGCGTGCCCCTGCGTGCGGGACAGGCCCTGACCTGGCGCCTCACCGACTGACCCGAGGCAGTACCTCGCCTTCGCAGGCCATGCGATGATGGACCTGCACATCCGAGGGTTGTCCCGATGTCGGCCAGGAAGCATTCCGCTGGCTCGCCCGTCGAGTCCCAGGTCTCCAAACTACTCGTCCTGCAACGCAACCTGCTGGCGATCGTCGCCCACGGCGGGCCCTTGCAGGATCGCCTGGACCGGATCTGCCGGCTGTTCGAACAGTCGGTCCAGGGCATGGTGGCCACCGTCATGCGGATCGATCCCGCCGATGGCCACCTGCATTTCATCAGCGCCCCGAGCGCGCCCGAAAATTTGCTCGCCGAGCTGGACGATGCGCGACTCGGTGAGGGCCAGGGCTCGTGCGCGCATGCCGCATGGGCCGGCGAACCCACCTATGTCGACGACGCTCCCCACGATCCGCACTGGGCCGACGTGCAGCACGTCGCCCGCGATCACGGCGTGCGCGCATGCTGGTCCTCGCCGATCTGCGACCGCCTGGGCGAGGTGCAGGGCACCTTCGCCCTGACCTCGCTGCATTCGCGCCTGCCCGACGCCTACCACCGGCAGTTGCTGGACCTGGGCGCGCTGAGCATCGGCCTGCTGTTCGACCAGGAACGCGAGGACGCCGCGCGCCAGGCCAACGAACGCACCAACAGCCGGTTGGCCCTGGTCGCCAGCAGCACGCCCAACGGACTCCTGGTGGTGGATGCACAAGGCATCATCGAATGGTCCAATACCTCGGCACTGGACATGCTCGAGAGCGATTCCGGGCGAATCCTGGGACACCATCTCGAAGCGGTCCTGAGCGCCATGAGCGGAAGCCGGCACGTGCATGCGCTGATGGAAGCCATTGCCGGGACCCGAAGTTACAGCGGAACGCTGCGTCTGACCCGCCCCTCGGGACGAATCCTGGCCGTGCAGATCAGCTGCACGCCCAGCCAGCCCGAGGGATGCGAGAAGCCGGGCGCAGCGGTCATCATGGTCGATGTGTCGGCCCTGCAGCGACTGTCCGGGTTCAACATGCTGCTCGCCCAGGTCGACAATGCGCTGTCACGCACGACCGAACCGGGGAGCCTGCTGCAGGAGATCTGCGACCTGGCCGTCCGCCACGCCGGCTTCGGCCTGGCCTGGATCGGGCGGCCCGACCCGGAGAGCGGCATCTTCCGGCCGCTGGCCGCCGCGGGACCCGGCCGCGACTACCTGGACCAGGTCCGCATTTCCAGCCGCGGCGACCAGCCCGAGGGGCGCGGTCCCTGCGGCGCCACCTGGAAGGACGGGCGCAGCCGTTTCGACGCCTCGTTCGAACACGACCCCCTGCTCAAGCCGTGGGCCCGGGCCGCGCGCGAACACGGCTTCGCGGCCATCGCCGTACTGCCGATCCAGCGCGGCGGCCAGCTCTGGGCCGAATTGTGCGTGTACCACAAGGAACTGCATTCGTTCGATGCCCCTCTCCAGCAACTGCTCGAGACCCTGGCGCTGAACATCTCCACCGGACTGGACCGCATCGACCTGGCGCACCGCGAGAGCGAGAGCCAGGCGTTGAACCAGTCCATGCTCGAAAGCGCCAGCGTAGGCGTGGTGCTGACCCGCGAGCGCGTGATCCTGCGTGCCAACCGGCGTGCCGCGGAAATCCTCGGGGCCGGCGATCCGGACCAGCTGGTCGGCGTGAACACCCTCTCGCTGTATGCGGATGCCGAAACCGGCAAGGCCGTCACGCAGCAGGTCCGGCAGGCCTTCGAGGCGAACGAGCGCGCCATCCTCGAGTTCGCGGCGCGCCGGCTGGACGGTCGTGAAATCTGGTTGCGCGCGGAAGGCGCACCCTTCCATCGCGAAGGCTTCGACGAGATCTGGAGCCTGATTGACCAGACCGACCAGCACCGGGCCAACGAAACCCGATTGCTGCTGGCCAACGCGCTGGCCGCGGTGCAGGAAGGGGTGATCATCACCGATGCCGACCAGCGCGTCGTTTACCTCAACGAGGCTTTCCGGGCCCTGACCGGCTACGACTTCGAGCAGATGCGGGGCCGCAACTGCAACGTGCTGCAGGGGCCGGAAACCGACCCCGATACCGTGTCCCGCATCCGCGACAATCTCCGCCGGGGGGACGCATTCGTCGGCGAAATACTCAACTATCGCCAGGACGGCACGCGCTTCTGGAATCTGCTGACCATCAACCCGCTGCGTGACGAGCACGGTCAGATCAGCCATTTCGTGGGGGTGCAACGCGACATCACCGACCTGCGCGAACTCAACGACCGGCTCGAGCATCTGGCGTTCCACGACGAATTGACCGGCCTGCCCAACCGACGCGCACTGGACCGCTACTTCGCCGACACCCTGCCCGAAGTCATCGCCGGCGAGGGCTTGCTGGCCTTGAGCATCATCGACCTGGACGACTTCAAGATCATCAATGACACCCACGGCCACGACTGCGGCGACCAACTGCTGAAGAAGGTGACCGAGCGCGTCCGCCCTCACCTCGCGCGCCGGGATTTCTTTGCCCGGCTGGGCGGCGACGAGTTCGTGATCCTGTTCCGCGAGGAACGTACGGAAGCAGGCAGGGCGCGCCTGCGCGAACGGATCGAATCCATCGGCGAATGTTTCGTCCAGCCGTTCGAAATCGGCCTGGATTTGCCCATCAACATGGCCCTGAGCATGGGCGTAGCGCTGTGCCCGGAGCATGCCGAGGCGGGCGGCCTGTTGCTGCGCCTGGCCGACGAGGCGCTGTTCCGCGCCAAGAAGCACAAGCTGGACCGGGCGCGCTGGTGGTCGATCCATGGCGAGGTGGATGCACCCGAGCTGGCCGTGCCGACCGAGGCCTACGGATCCGGCGCGGGTGACATCCTGGACACTGCGCGACCGCACCTGGAGGGGGTGCTCCCCTCCATCGTCGAGGACTTCTACGCACAGCTGCACGCGGACCCGCATGCGGCTGCGATCCTCGAAGGACTGGGGGCCGTGGAATTCGAACGTCTCAAGCAGCGCCAGGTCGAGCACATGCAGCTTCTGATGCATGGTGACCTGACGCGCAAGCAGGTCATCGATGCCTCCCGTCGCATCGGACGGGCGCATGCATTGATCGGCATCGACAGCATCCTGTTGATGCGCTGGATGTCTGTCTACCAGGAACGCCTGGCCCAGCAATGCAGCATGCTGCCGGTCGGCCCCAGGCAGCGCTACCACCTGGTCCAGTTGCTCGAACACCGCCTGCAGGACGACCTGCAGGCGCAGATGGAGGCCCAGACCAGCGTCCAGGACCGCTACGCGGCCATCATCGACAAGTTCCTTCCGGAGCGCGGATCCGGATGGAACGATGCCATCGGGCTGGAGGTCCAGCTGCTGGCACGCCTGCCGGGCATCTCCGCCGCCATGATCCTTCGCCCCAGCCAGCAGGACACCTTCAGCATCGAATCCAGTGCCGGCGCCGCCGCGCGTGCCGTCACGCAGGTACTGCGTGAACAGTATGCCGACAGCGAAGAAGCGCAGATCGCACCGCCCGACGACAGCCTGATCATGCGCGCCTGGCATGCCTCAGTGATCCGTACCGCTGCGCACATCGGCCACGGATCCGGCCAAGGGCAAGACACGGCGTCTTTGCCGTCACCGCTTGCAGAGGCCGGCGTGCACTCTGCAGCCTGCTTGCCGATCCTCGACGAGCAGCACATGCCGGTTGCCGCGCTGCTGCTGGCCGGGCACTACGCCAACCAGTTCGAAAGCAAGTACATGCAGCATTTCATGCGCAACATGCAGCTGCGCGGCAACGAGATCTGGCAGCGCAGCATGCGGCCGCCGCCGCCGGTACCCCACGAGAAGGCCGTGGCCTTCCGGCGCCGTCTGTTCAAGGGCGGGCTGCGTATGCTGCTGCAGCCGGTGGTCGACCTGAACGACGGCCGGCTGATCAAGGTCGAGGCGTTGGCCCGCCTGCAACTGGACAACGGCCAGCAATTGGGCCCGGACACCTTCCTGCCGCTGCTGCGACACACGGAACTGGACACCCTGTTCCAGCATGGCCTGGACATGGCCCTGGGCGACCTGGTCGAACTGGACCGCCAGGGCATGCATATCAACCTGTCGCTGAATATCGCGCCGCAGACGCTGGCCGTACCCGAATGCCGGACCTGGGTGCAGGATGCGCTGGAACGGCACGGCATCGAACCCGGCCGCCTGGTGCTGGAGATCCTCGAGAACCAGCGGGTGGAGCGGAAGGCCCGCGATCCCGGCGTGCAGCGGCTGGTCGATCTGGGCGTGCGCTTTGCCATCGACGACCTGGGCTCGGGCTACAGCAGCCTGCGGCGACTGGCCAGCCTGCCCTTCCATGCGGTCAAGGTCGACCAGGACCTGCTGGCGCGACTGCACGTGGATCCGGTGCAGTCGGTCAGCCTGATCAGTGCCGTGGTGCAGATCGGTCATGATTTCGGCTGCCAGGTGATCGCCGAGGGCCTGGAGGATCACGGCATGATCGAGGTCGCGCGGCTGCTGGGTGCCAACATGGGCCAGGGCTATGTGATCGCGCGTCCCATGCCTGCATCCGAACTGCCGGCATGGGCCAGCGGATTCATGATGCCCCGGCTGGACCTGGCCCCGCGCACGCTGCTGGGCGCGCTGGCCTTCCAGTGGCTGTCCATCCGGCACGGCTCGCTGCACACGGCGAGGATCGATGATTGCCCCATCACGCTGCTGCTGCCCGAAACGGGCGAGCGTGCGGAAGAAGCCCGGCGCCAGCACGAGGCCGTGCATGCCGATCCCGGGGATGAGGTGGCCGCCCGCAACCTTCTCGACTGCCTGCAGGAAGCGATTCGAGATCAGGCCGCCGGAGACACGCAGGGCTGAAATGAAAAAAGCCGCACTGCGGGGCAGTGCGGCCTGATCCGGTGTCCGTTTCACGACCTGCAGGGATCGCAACTCGACGCAAATTTGGTGGGCGGTACAAGGATCGAACTTGTGACCCCTTCCATGTCAAGGAAGTGCTCTACCGCTGAGCTAACCGCCCGGGAGCCGCGCATTGTAGCCGAGGCCCCGGACCGTCACAAGCACCTGCAGGGACGATCTGGACAAGCCTAGTGCAGGGCCTGTTCCTTGATCCGGGCGATCCGGTCACGGACCCTGGCCGCGTCCTCGAACTCCAGGTCCTGGGCGTGGCGGTACATCTGCGCCTCCAGCTTCTTCAGCTCCGCGGCGACCTGCGCCGCGCTCATGGCGGCGTAGTCCGGTTGCGCCTCGGCCGCCCGGCGCGCGGCGCCACGCTCGCGCCCTCGCTTGCGGCCGCCGCCGGCGTGCGCGCCCTCCATCACGTCGGCGATGCGCCGTTCGATGGTCCTGGGCGTGATGCCGTGCTCGATGTTGTAGGCCAGCTGCTTTTCGCGGCGACGCGCGGTCTCGTCCATGGCCGCCCGCATGGAACGGGTCACCTCGTCGGCGTACAGGATGGCCCTGCCGCGCACGTTGCGGGCGGCGCGGCCGATGGTCTGGATCAGCGAGCCGGTCGAGCGCAGGAAGCCCTCCTTGTCGGCATCCAGGATGGCCACCAGCGACACCTCGGGCATGTCCAGGCCCTCGCGCAGCAGGTTGATGCCGACCAGCACGTCGAACTCGCCCAGGCGAAGGTCGCGGATGATCTCCACGCGCTCGACCGTGTCGATGTCCGAATGCAGGTAGCGCACGCGCACGTCGTGTTCAGCCAGGTAGTCGGTCAGGTTCTCGGCCATGCGCTTGGTCAGCGTGGTGATCAGCACCCGATCACCCATCGCGACGCGCTTGCGGATCTCGCCGAGCACATCGTCGACCTGGGTGCGTACCGGCCGCACCTCGACCTCGGGGTCGACCAGACCGGTGGGGCGCACCACCAGCTCGACCACGTGGCCGTCATCGTGCGCCTTCTCGTACTTGCCCGGTGTGGCCGAGACGAAGATCATGCGCGGCGCGCGCTGCTCCCACTCCTCGAACTTGAGCGGCCGGTTGTCCATGGCCGATGGGAGGCGGAAACCGAACTCGACCAGGGTTTCCTTGCGCGAGCGGTCGCCCTTGTACATGGCGCCCAGCTGCGGAATGGTCACGTGCGACTCGTCCATCACCAGCAGCGCGTCGGGCGGCAGGTAGTCGAACAGGGTCGGCGGCGGCTCCCCCGGACCTCGCCGGGTCAGGTGCCGCGAATAGTTCTCGATGCCCTGGCAGTAGCCGACCTCGGCCATCATCTCCAGGTCGAAGCGGGTGCGCTGCTCCAGGCGCTGGGCCTCGACCAGCTTGTTGGCCTTGTACAGCCGCTCCAGGTGTTCCTTGAGCTCGACCTTGATGGTCTCGATGGCGTTGAGCACGCTCTCGCGGGTGCTGGCGTAGTGGGTCTTCGGGTAGACCGTGTAGCGCGGCAGCTTGCGCTGCACCTCGCCGGTCAGCGGGTCGAACAGGGCCAGGTTCTCGATCTCGCCGTCGAACAGCTCGATGCGCAGCGCCTCGGTGTCCGATTCGGCCGGGAACACGTCGATGACCTCGCCGCGCACCCGGTAGGTGCCGCGCCGCAGTTCCATCTCGTTGCGGGTGTACTGCAGCTCGGTCAGCTGGCGCAGCAGCTTGCGCTGGTCGATGTGTTCGCCCACCGACAGGATCAGGCGCAGGCTCAGGTAGTCCTCCGGATCGCCCAGGCCGTAGATCGCCGACACCGTGGCCACGATCAGCGAGTCCGGGCGCGACAGCAGCGCCTTGGTCGCGGCCAGGCGCATCTGCTCGATGTGGTCGTTGATCGAGGCATCCTTCTCGATGTAGGTGTCCGAGGCCGGCACGTAGGCCTCGGGCTGGTAGTAGTCGTAGTAGCTGACGAAGTACTCCACCGCGTTGTGCGGGAAGAATTCCCTGAACTCGCCATACAGCTGCGCGGCCAGGGTCTTGTTGGGCGCCATCACCAGGGTCGGCTTCTGCACCCGTTCGATGACGTTGGCGACGGTGAAGGTCTTGCCCGAGCCGGTCACGCCGAGCAGGGTCTGCGCCGCCAGTCCGGCCTCGAAATTGGCCACCAGGCGGTCGATGGCCTGCGGCTGGTCGCCGGCCGGCTTGTAGGGCGATACCAGTTGGAAGCGTTCGGACATGCCCACGCACCTGCGTCAAAGGACTTCGATTATACGGGCGTGCGCCCACAGCCCCCTGCGCACACGCCCACGATGGATCACGGTAGGCACCGCTACCGGTGGCTCGCCGGCCCCCCCAGCATGGAAGAAGGACCGCAAGGAACGCCTCCCATGTACATACCGGCCCGCGCCGAACACGGATTCACCCTGATCGAGCAGATCATCGTCCTCGCCATCGGGGCCATCCTCGCCAGCCTGGCCATTCCGTCCATGCATGCCATGTTGCGCCACCATCGGGCCGGTACGGCCACGCAGGCCGTCAGCAGTGCGCTGCGCGCCACGCGCATGCTGTCCATCGAGCGCCAGCGTCGCATGCTGCTGTGCCCCAGCCGGGATGGCCACAAGTGCAGCGGCGACGACGCCTGGGACGAGGGCTGGCTGATCGGCATCGACTACGACGATGATGGACAGCCGGATGCCACGCCGCTGGTGACGCACCCGCCACTGGATGGCGTGCACGTGCGCGCCAGTCGCGGGCGCTACCGGGTGTACTACCATCCGAACGGCAGTGCACCGGGCAGCAACCTGACCCTGCGCATCTGCCCCGAGCACGACCGCCCGGACAAGGTGACCGCCGTGGTGGTGTCCAATTCCGGGCGCATCCGCCTGGAACAGGTCGATGCCTCGCGCTGCCGCTGAAGCCCGTCGTGGAAAAGCAAAAGGCCCTGCGCGAACGCAGGGCCTTTTGCATGTCTGGCGCCCGAACTTGGACTCGAACCAAGGACCCCCAGATTAACAGTCTAGTGCTCTAACCAGCTGAGCTATTCGGGCATTTCAAACTTTTCGCGGGGTATCCGTCCATGGAGCATCTTTCGTTCGGCCTCCATGCCACACCCTCGCTTTCAGCGCGAAGTCCACTGGACTTTCGCAAGCACCGAATGCTCGACCAGCTGAGCTATCCGGGCAGTGAGCTGCGCATTTTTGCCGCGATACGCCTCTGTGTCAAGCCGATGTCGCGCCTTCCCCGCGCGCGACCCGGTAACAGGGCTCGTAGGCGCTGCCGCCTGGCAATTTCATGCGCTGCTGGTCGACGAAGGCCTGCAGCAGCGTATCCAGCGCGTGCATGATCTGCGGGTCGCCGTCGATGCGGAACGGGCCGTGCTGCTCGATGGCCCGCATGCCTTCTTCCTTGACGTTGCCGGCGACGATGCCGGAGAACGCCCGCCGCAGGTCGGCCGCCAGCTCGTGCCGCGGGCGATCACGGTGGATGCGCAGGTCGCCCATGGCCTCGTGGGTGGGCGCGAACGGCTGCTGGAAGTCGTAGGGAACATCCAGCGACCAGTTGAAGAAGAACGCGTCCTTGGTGTCCAGGCGGTAGTTCCTGACCTTCTCCAGGCCGCGCATCATGGTGCGTGCGACCGCGGGCGGATCGTCGATGATGATCTGGTAGCGACGGGCGACGTCGTCGCCCAGGGCCAGGCGCAGGAAACGGTCGATCTGCTCGAAATAGTCGGCGGCGCTGGTCGGTCCGCTGAACACCAGCGGGAACGGGATGTCGCGGTTGCCCGGATGCAGCAGGATGCCCAGCAGGTAGAGGATCTCCTCGGCGGTGCCCACGCCGCCCGGGAACACGATGATGCCGTGGCCCATGCGCACGAAGGCCTCCAGGCGCTTCTCGATGTCGGGCATGATCACCAGGTGGTTGACGATCGGGTTGGGCGATTCGGCGGCGATAATGCCCGGCTCGGTCACGCCGATGTAGCGGTTGCGCCGTCGGCGCTGCTTGGCATGGGCGATGGTCGCGCCCTTCATCGGGCCCTTCATCGCGCCCGGGCCGCAGCCGGTGCAGATGTCGAGCATGCGCAGGCCCAGCTGGTAGCCGACGGCCTTGGTGTAGTCGTACTCGTGACGCGATATCGAGTGTCCACCCCAGCACACCACCAGGTTCGGGTCCATGTGGGTGCGCAGGATGCGCGCGTTGCGCAGGATCTCGAACACGATCTGGGTCAGGCCCTCGGACCCGGCCTCGGTGAACTCGCGCGGGGCGATCTGGGTGGCGACGTAGACGATGTCGCGCACCACCGCCACCAGCAGCTCGTTGATGCCGCGGATGATCTCGCCGTCGACGAAAGCCTGAGGCGGGGCGTTCTGCAACTCGATCTTGATGCCGCGCTCCTGCTGCCGCACCTGGATGTCGAAATCGGGGAACTGCTCGAGCATGCCGCGCGGATCGTCGCTGAGGCTGCCCGAGGTCAACACGGCCAGCGCACAGCGCCGAAGCAGCGCGTGCAGGCCGGAACTGCTGGCGTCGCGCAGGCGCGCGACTTCGTTGCGGGAAAGGATATCGAGTCCGCCGGCGGGCGAAATGCGCGCGCTGACGGAAGCGGAACCGGCTTGGCCGGCGTCGGGGTTTCTCACGTTCATGGCTCCTTGGGCGCCTGCAACGCAACCGGCTCGCGACGCAGTTGCAAAAGTGACGCCCCGCAAGCTTTGCGGCCCGCCCGCTTCAGGTCAAGCCGCGGGGATGGCTATCGCAACCGATGCAGGCATGCAAGAAAAAAGCCGGCGCCCTTGCGGACGCCGGCTCGTGGATCTCCGGAAAGACCGGATCAGAAGGTGTACTTGAGCGTCAGCATGGCCGACCAGCGCGACACCACGCGGGTCGGGTTGCTGCCGGCGTCGTACGTCTGCAGCTGCTGCGGAGTGGAGCTCAGGTCATACACATACTGGCCCTGGGCATTGATGCCGCTGTAACCGACCAGCGAACGGGTGTCGTAGGACAGGTTGCGGGTCTGGCCCCAGCTCTTGTTCAGCATGTTCAGGAAGTTGTAGATATCCAGGCGAATGATGCCCTTGTTGTCCTTGAACAGGCCCGGCACTTCCTGCTGGAAGCTCACGTCCATCCGGTTGACCCACGGATAGCGCGCTTGGTTGAGACCGGCAATCTGGCCGCGATGGGTGCTCAGGTAGGGATCGTTGTTGATGTAGTCCTGGAACGCCTGGATCTGCTGGGCCGAGGCCGAACCGTAGGACACGATCGGATCGTTGACCTTCGGGATGTAGGCCGGATCCTCATAGCCGATGCCGTCGCCGTTGACGTCGCCGTAGTAGTGGCTGGAGAAGATCCAGGTGTACGGCAGGCCGGTGTGGCCGGTGTAGAACGCCGACACCATGGTGTTGTAGTTGCCGAAGAAGGCATGCCGCCAGGTGACGCCAAGCTTCACGCTCTGCGCGATGTTGCGATCGGCCGTGCTGGCGACGTTCTGGTTCGGATTGACCCGTGCCCAGTACTTGTAGCCCGAGGACGCCTGCGAGCTTCCGCCCGGGTTGACCTCGGTGGCATGCGTCAGGGTGAACGCTGCCGACGCTGCCCAGTCACCGGAGAACGGCTTCTTCAACGCCAGGGTCACGCTGTCGGTCTTGCCCTTGTTGGTGTTGGTCAGCAGGGTCGATGCGTGGTAGCCGCGGGTGAAGCTCGGATCGGCGCCGGTATTGGTGCCGCCGGTTCCGGTGGTCGGATCGGACCAGTACTGGTAGCGGCCGTCCGGCAGCGTGCCGGTCGGCGTACCGATATTGATGGCCTTGTAGAAGATCGCGTTCTTGGCCTGGGTGTGCTGGTACTCGATCGATCCGATCATGTGCCACCACGGCAGTTCGCGGTCCAGGGCCAGGCTCATCTTCCAGACGGTCGGCAGCTTGAAGTTCGACGAAATCGTGTCGACATCCATGCGGCCGCCGTTGGGTCCGCCCGGCGGGATCGGCTGGTTGAACGGATCCGGGCTGAATGGCGTGGTGGACGGGTCATAGGAGCTGTAGGAGACCTGCGTCATGCCGTTGTTCTGGTACGGGTTGGTCAGCCATACCGTCGGCGGGAAGGTCTGGAACAGGCCCACGCCGCCACGCAGCTGGGTCATGCGCTCGGTGTCGAAGGTGTAGTTGAACGAGAAGCGCGGCTCGATGACCTTGTTCTTGAAGCCCAGCGTGTTGTTGTTCGGATAGCCGAAGGTCTGCTGGAAGACCGGGTTGTAGATCGGCTTCTTGTTCGCCTTCGGGATATCCACGCGCACGCCGTACTGCACCGACAGGTTGTCGTTGACCTGCCAGGTGTCCTGGATGAACGGGCTGTACTGCGAGTAGGTCCACTGGGCGGCCACGTCGTTGATCGTGTAGCCCGGCGCCGGCTGATACAGGTTGTAGGAACCGTACTGGGCATTGGCGAAGTCGGCGATGCTGTAGAAGCGGTACGCACCGAACTCGGTCTTGCCGAACAGGTTGTAGATCTTGTTGCGCTCGGCGTAGATGCCGCCCTTGATCGTGTGGTCACCGGCGTAATAGGTGCCGGCGAAGAAGAACGTCGCCTTCTTGGTGTCGATCTTGTTGTAGTGGCGATACTGGTTCTCGCCCAGGTACACCGACGAGTGCGCACCCGTGTACACCTGGATGTCCGGCTGCTGCGCAGGCACATTGGTGTTCTGCGTGAAGTGCTGGTAGCCGAACTTGGTCTGGGTGGAGAAGTTGTCCGACCAGTCGTCGAAGAACTGCAGCGAGATGTTGTCGGTCTTGATCGCCTGGGTATAGGTGTAGCTGGTCAGGCCAACCGAGCTGGACGAGTTGCCGGCAGTGACCGGCAGCGTTTCCTGGGTCTTGTTCACGGCCAGGGACATGCGGTGGTTGTCGGTGATGTTCCAGTCGATCTTGGCCAGGTAGCGCTTGTCATCCAGGGTCACGCCGCTGGCGCCACCGTAGGTGCCCGGCTGCAGGCCCAGGTTCTTGGCGATGTTGATGACCTGCTGCAGATCACCCGGCGAGACGCTGTAGGCGCTGGACGGACCGTTGCCCAGGCTGGGATCCAGGCCAGTGGATGCGCCGGCGCCGATGCCGGTGACCTTCTGCTTCTCGGCGGACACGAAGAAGAACAGCTTGTCCTTGAGGATCGGGCCGCCCAGGGTGAAGCCGGTCGTGGTGTTCTTGTCGAAGCCGTTGTAGTCGTAGCCCGGGTTGCTGGAGTCCAGCCAGCCGGCCTTGCCGACCATGTCCTTGGCGTTCTGATAGACGTAGTAGACCGAACCGTGGAACTGGTTGGTGCCCGACTTGGTCACGGCGTTGATGTCGGCGCCGACGGTGTCGGAGGTGACGTCGAAGTTCGAGGTCGAGAGGTTGTACTCCTCGATCGTGTCCTGCGAGATCGGGGTGTTCTGGTACGGCAGGCCGTTGGCGTTCAGGCCGAACGGGTCGCCCACGCCCACGCCATCGACCTGGATGCTGTTGTAGCGGTTGGGCAGGCCCATGGCCGAGATCGAACCGTCGCCCTGGTTGACCACGTTGATGCGCGGGTCCAGTCGCGCCACGTCGTCGATGGAGCGGTTGGCAACCGGGTTGGCCTCCAGCTCCGTATGGGACACGTTCGTTGACAGGCCCTTGTTGTCCGGGTTGAACGTGTCGGTCAGGGCCGAGGAGGTCACGGTGACCGTGCCCAGCTTCTGCGCCTTGGCCATTTCCGCGCCCATGGCCAGGTTGACCGAGGACACCTGGCCCAGCTGCAGGTAGACGTTGTCCTTCTCGCTCTTGGTCATGCCCGACTTGGACACGGTGATGTCGAACGGACCGCCCACGCGCAGGCCCTGCGCGGTATAGCGGCCGTCGGCATTGGTGGTCACCACCTTGGTGGTGCCGGACGGCTCGTGCACGATCTGCACGGTGGCACCCGCGACAGGCTTGCCCTGTGCATCGACCACGCGACCGCTGACGCCGGCCGAGGTCACGTTCTGGGCCATCACTGGCGATGCCGCCAGCAGCGTGGCGATCGCCAACGGCAATGCGCGCGCTTTGAAGATTCTCGTCATTGTTTTTCCCCTACTCACATCGAGCTGGTCTTGGATCAAGCAACAGGACAGCGTCTGCGGTGCAATCCGCTGGATCCACTCGTAGGCTGTCCCCATTATTGGAAACCGGCACGATGTCGCATCGCCAAGTGCCGATTAATGCTACTTTAACACCAAAACCATGACATTTTGATGTCCCTGGCGCGACACATCGTGCCTTTTGCCAGCAAGCAAAGTGTCCGCTTCAGGACGCGCCCAGATAGCGGCTCCGCTTGGACGGCTTCAGGTGCTTGAGATCCAGCATCACCAGACCATCCACGCATCCCGAAAATCCGGGATCCTCGCCGAAATCCAGGAATTGCACGCCCTCGGGCCGCACCAGGTCCACGTACTGGCGGTACAGGACCGGCATGCTCACGCCGAGCGCATCCAGGCGGTGTCGCAGTCGTCCGAGGCCGGCCACCGGCTCCAGTCCGTCCAGTTCCTTGCGCACCCCGTCGACCACCTGCGGCGAGATCGCGAAGGGGCGTCGTGCCGTGGCCAGCCCTTCACAGCCGAAATAGTGCCGGTGCGCGGCCACGATCCACTCGCGCGCCTCGCGCGGCAGGCTCACCGACAAGCTCACCGGACCGAACAGGAAACGCAGCTCCGGATGCCGCCGCAGGTACAGGCCGATGCCCCGCCACAACTGGTCCAGGGCACGCGAGCGCCAGTAGGCCGGCGCGATGAAGCTGCGCCCCAGCTCCAGGCCCTGCTTCAGTGACTCCTGGCTGCGCTCGGTGTACCTGAACAGGCTGGCGCTGTACAGGCCCTTCACGCCGCGCTCGGCAAGAATGCGCCCGGCATGGCCGAAGCGATAGGCGCCGACCATGCGCGACTCCTGCGGATCCCACAGGACCAGGTGCTCGTACCAGGCATCGTAGCGGTCCAGGTCGGAGCGCATGCCCGTGCCCTCGCCGACGCGGCGGAAGGTGTATTCGCGCAGGCGCCCGATCTCGCGCATCACGCAACTGTCCTCGCTGCCCGGCACCAGCCAGGCCTGCTTGCCGTCGGACAGGTCGGCCAGCAGCTCACCCTGCGCGGCCAGCCCGGCCGCCACCGCCTCGGCCGGCTCGGCCGCGGCCAGGGGCTCCTGTCCCCCGAAGATCAGCCCGCGGCCATGGGCCAGGCGATACACGTGACGTCGCATCAACCGGGCCGCCTGGCGCGGTTGGCCGTCACAGCGCTGCTTGAGTTCCTCCACGTCCACCGGCCGGCCCACCCGCAAGCCGATACGGCGTCGCGGCAGCAGTGCCTCGCGCGGCAGCATGGCCGTCGCCAGCGGCTTGGCCAGCATCGAAAGACCGTAGAAGGCCGCCGAATTACGAGCCGCGATATGCACGGGAAGCACCGTGGCTCCGCTGCGCATGGCCAGGCGTGCGAAGCCTTCCGACCAGCCGCCATCGCGCACGCCGGACGGCCCCATGCGCGAAACCTCGCCGGCGGGGAACAGAATCAGGGCCTGCCCCTCCTGCAGGGCACGGTACACCCCGCGCAGACGCGAGGCCGCACCCTTGCCGAACACGTCCACCGGCAGCAGCAGCGGCGCCAGCCCGGGCATCATGGTCAGGACATCGTTGCCGAGGATGCGCACGTCCTGCCGCACCCAACCGATCATCTGCAACACGGCCAGGGCATCGAGCATGCCCAGCGGGTGGTTGGCGACGACGATCAGCGGCCCTTCGGCGGGGATGTTGTCGCGGTCGCGTGGCCGCAGGCGGATATCCACCCCCAGCAACTGGAGTCCACGCTCCACGAACGCGAATCCTTCCTGACCTTCCAGATCCTGGAGAATGCGGTTGAAGTGTTCCTCGGCAGCCAGGCGGCCGAGAAGGCTCGCTACCGGCTTGCGGATGCGCGGGCGGTTGGCCAGCCACGGCATCCGGGACTTCAGGGTTTCCTCGACGCTGAGCATGACGGCTGCCTCCCTATCTGCCCGGCCAATGTGGCAACGCCGTGTTACAGGAGGTCGACCATCATCATGTCGGTCTGTTTACGGCGGTGCCGGTCCATTCCTGTGCATGCCCCGAGGACATGCCGCTCCCCCTACCCCTCATCGTGCCTCAGAAACCACTCGCATGGAAATAGGCCGCCAATCCGGCCAGGAACATCTGCACTGAAAGGGCGATCAGCAGCATGCCCATCAGGCGCTCCAGCGCGGTCAGCACGCTCTCGCCCAGCCAGCGGAACAGGTAGGTGGCGCTGAGCAGGATCGCCGCGGTCGCCAGCCACGCCAGGAACAGGGCAATGCCCCACTCGAACAGGCGACCGGGCTGGTTGCTGGCCAGCAGCAGCAGGGCCGCCATGGCTGACGGGCCGGCCACGCCGGGAATGGCCATGGGCACGATGAACGGCTCGCCCTCGCCGGGCTTGCCGAAGATGCCGCCGTCGACCGGGGGAAACACCATGCGGATGCCGATCAGGAACAGCACGATGCCGCCGCCGATGCTGACCGACTCTTGCTTGAGCTGCAGCAGCTTGAGGATGTACTGCCCGCCGACCAGGAAGGCCGCCAGCACGCCCAGGGCGATCAGCAGTTCGCGGATCACCACCCAGCGCCGCCGCTGCGGCGGCACGTGCTTGAGAAGGCTCAGGAAGAACGGGATGTTGCCCAGCGGATCCATGATCAGGAACAGCAGGAGTCCGGCGGACAAGGGGGTCATGTGCGCTTGCATGGCATGGATCCGCGTGGGTCGGTTCGATGTCCGCGGCGTGCGCGCGGCACACCGCCGGACTTGCCTCGTCGCCTCGCCGGCCGGCGAGGCGCTGTCGTGTCAGAGCGCCGGCTCGCGCTGGCTGGATTCGGCCGGACGCAGGTCCAGCGTGCGACCGCGCGCGGTCGCGCCCTGGGCACTCAGCAGGTAGACCACCGCCTGCGCCGTGGCGTCGGGAGCCGGCTGTTTCATGGTGTCCTCCCCGAACCAGGCCATGCGCCGCAACGGCGTGCGCATCGGTCCCGGCAGCAGCAGGTGCGTGCGCAGGCTGGAATCCTCGGTTTCCTCGTGCAGAATCGAGGCCAGGCGCTCGATGGCCGCCTTGCCGGCGCCGTAGGCACCCCAATGCGCGCGCGCCGTGCGCTCGGGGTCGTCGGTGACGAACACCACTGCGCTGTCGGGCGCTTCGGTCAGCAGCGGCAGGCTGGCCTGGGTCAGCGCGAACGGCGCCGACACGTTGACCTGCAGCACCCGCAGCCACTCCTGTGGCGAGTGCACCGCAATCGGGGTCAGGCCCTCGAACAGCGCCGCGGCATGCACCAGTCCGTCCAGCCGGCCCAGTTCGCCGCGCAGGGCCGCGAGCATGGCGTCGTACTCGTCCGGCGTCGCGGTTTCCAGGTTCAGCGGCACGATCACCGGCTCGCTGCCGCCGGCCTCGACCATCTCGTCGTAGAGCTTTTCCAGTGCCCGCTGGCGCTTGCCGATCAGCACCGCCGTGGCGCCGGCGGCGGTGACCGCCTTCGCCACCGCGCTGCCCAGGCCGCCGGTCGCACCGGTGATGGCGATGACGCGGCCCTCGAGCGTGTCCCCTGCCGCCTGCCAGTCCGGTGGCAGCCCGGTCGCGGGCATCATGCCGGCGCCACCGCGTCGAGGTCGGCCACCATGCGTTCGAGCTGGCCGGACGATTCCAGGTCCTCGATGATGTCGCAACCGCCGATCAGTTCGCCCTGGATGTACAGCTGCGGGAAGGTCGGCCAGTTGCCGAACTGCGGCAGGCTGGCGCGCACGGCTGGATCCTCGAGCACGTTGACGGCCCGGAACCGCGCACCGGCGCGATGCAGCGCTTCCACCGCCCGGTTGGAGAAACCGCACATGGGAAAGTCCGGCGTGCCCTTCATGAACAGCACGATGGACTGACCGGATACCGTGGTCTTGATGCGATCGAGAACGTCCATAGGTTAAGTAGTCTTACAATGTCCGGATGGCGCCACGCGCCAAAGCCGTCATTGTATCGTGCCCTGCCGCCGACTGCGCGGCCCGGCACGCCGACGCATCGACCCATCCAAGCCCAGAAGGAGTACACGCATGGCGATCGAGCTTCCCCCGCTACCTTTCGACAAGAACGCCCTGGAACCGCACATCTCGGCGGAAACCCTGGAATACCACTACGGCAAGCACCACCAGGGCTACGTCAACAAGCTCAATGCCGCGATCGAGGGCTCCGAGTTCGCCGACATGGCGCTCGAGGACATCATCAAGAAGGCCTCCGGCGGCATGTTCAACAACGCCGCCCAGGTCTGGAACCACACCTTCTACTGGCATTCGCTGAGCCCGAACGGCGGCGGCGAACCGTCCGGCAAGCTGGCCGACGCGCTGACCAAGGCATTCGGCTCGGTGGACGGTTTCCGCGAGCAGTTCAGCACCGCCGCGGCCGGCAACTTCGGCTCGGGCTGGACCTGGCTGGTGCAGCGCCCGGACGGCTCGCTGGCCATCGTCAACACCTCCAACGCGGCCACGCCGATCACCGGCGACGACAAGCCGCTGCTGACCATCGACGTGTGGGAGCACGCCTACTACATCGACTACCGCAACGCGCGGCCCAAGTACGTGGAGGCGTTCTGGAACCTGGTCAACTGGGAGTTTGCCGCTTCCAACATGGCGTGAAGCCGGTGGTTCCCGGAGCCGCAGGCCTGCGCGCCTCGTAGGCACGCGCCTTGCACAGGCGTTGGCCGGCGGCACCCCCTCCAAACCTCCCCCTGCTCGGCAGGGGGAGGTTTTTCACGCGGGGCGGGGCGATGGCCTGCACGTCTCGTAGGCTCGCGCCTTGCGCAGGTGCTGGCCTGCGGCACCCCCTCCAAGCCTCCCCCTGCTCGGCAGGGGGAGGTTTTTTCACGGTGTAGGAACCCATCCGGCACGCTTGCGGGCGCAAGCGCAATCCCCTCCCCTGCTCGCGACCGAAGGGAGTGCCCGTGGTGCAGGGGAGGGCCGGGGTGGGGTCAAGCAACGAAGCGACCATGCTGCTGTCCCGGACATCGCCAGGGTCGACACACGGCCACGCGGTACGGGATCTACCCGCCGATCACATCCGATCCAGCTCCAGCAGCGGGGCCACCTGCTCCTCGCGGTCCAGGACCGCGGCCAGGGCGCGGGCATGCACGCGCAGGGTGTCCATGTCCGGCGCGCACAGGGTCGCATGGCCGACCTTGCGCCCGGGCCGCGGAGACTTGCCGTAGTCGTGCCAGTGCAAGCCCGGGACCGCCAGCGCGGCCACGCGGTCCGGCAGCGCACCGATCCAGTTGAACATCAGGCTCGGCGAGCGCAGCGACGTATCGCCGAGCGGCAGCCCGAGCACCGCGCGCACGTGGTTCTGGAACTGGCTGGTCACGGCGCCGTCATAGGTCCAGTGGCCTGAATTGTGCACGCGCGGCGCCATCTCGTTGCCCAGCACCTGCCCGTCGCGCACGAACAGCTCCAGCGCGAACACGCCCACGTAGTCCAGGCGCTCGGCCAGCGTGCGCGCCTGGGCGAAGGCCGCCTCGGAGACCGCATCCGGCGCGGGCGCCGGAGCAAGAGTCAGCGACAGAATGCCGTCGGCATGCCAGTTGCGGTTCAGCGGCCAGGTGCGGAATTCGCCGTCGCGGCCACGCACCGCGACCACCGAGACCTCGTAGTCGAACGGCACGAAGGCTTCCAGGATCAGGCCGTGCTGCGCGGCGGCCTCGCCCAGGGCGTCCCAGGCCGCGTCGGCGTCACCGGCCTCGCGCAGGCGGAACTGGCCCTTGCCGTCATAGCCCAGCCGGCGGGTCTTCAGGATCGCTGGAGCACCGATGTCCGCCAACGCGCGGTCGAGGTCGGCACGGGTGTCCACGGCGGCGAACCGTGCGGTATCCAGGCCGATCTCACGGAACAGGGTCTTCTCGGCCAGGCGGTCCTGGGCCACGGCCAGGGCTCGGGGGCCCGGATGCACGTCGATTCGGTCGGCCAGCCACTGCGCGGATTCGGCCGGCACGTTCTCGAAATCGAAGGTGGCCACGTCGACGGCATCGGCGAATTCGGCCAGTGCCTTCTCGTCCCGCCAATCGGCCTGCCGGGTCGGCGCCAGCGTCGAGGCGCACGGGGCCTCGGCACTGTCCAGGATGCGGAAATCCACGCCCAGCGGCACGCCTTCCAGAACCATCATCCGCGCCAGCTGGCCGCCGCCGAGGATGCCGACCACGCCCTTGCCGTCCCGATCCCGGCTCATGCCGGCCTCGGGTCCGGGTGCTCGAGCACCTTGCGGGTCTGCTCGGACCGGAAGGCCTCCAGCGCCTCGGCCAGCGCCGGGTCGCCCAGGGCCAGCACGGCCGCGGCCAGCAAGGCCGCGTTGCCGGCGCCGGCCCGGCCGATGGCCAGGGTGCCGACCGGCACGCCGGCAGGCATCTGCGCGATCGACAGCAGCGAATCCATGCCGTTGAGCGCTTTCGACTGCACCGGCACGCCGAACACCGGGAGACGTGTCTTGGCCGCCAGCATGCCCGGCAGGTGCGCCGCGCCGCCAGCGCCGGCGATGATCACCTTCAGGCCGCGGCCGGCCGCCTGCTCGGCGTACTCGAACAGCAGGTCGGGCGTGCGGTGTGCGGAAACCACGCGGACCTCATGCTCCACGCCGAGGCGCTCGAGCATGGCCACGGCATGCTGCATGGTCTCCCAGTCGGAGCGCGAGCCCATGACCACGCCGACGTGGGGTGCGGTGGGGGTCGAATTCATGGTCGATCCATCCAAAAAGGGATATTGTAAAGGCATGGACAAGCACCTGCTCGACATTCTCTGCTGCCCGGTCAGCAAGACCCCGGTCCGCCCCCTGCAGAAGGGCGAGCTGGAACGCCTCAATGCAGCCATCGCCCGCGGCGAGATCCAGACCGTGGAAGGCGTCACGCTGGACGCGCCGCTGCAGGCGGGGCTGGTCACCACCGACAAGCGCGTGATCTACCGCATCGAGGACGACATTCCGGTGATGCTGCCCGAGGAAGGCATCGGCACCACCCAACTGCGTGAGGAACTTTGAACGCAGGAATACCGCCCGTCACCCTTCCGGCACTCCGTGACCAGCCTCACGTTTTGAATCTGCGGATGGGAGACAATGGGTTTCCGGGCGTCTTCGCACCGTTTCGACGAAACATGCCATGAACAACGCCAATGACCGCAACAACATCGTCGATCTTGCCAAGCGCAGCATCGGCACGGGCACGTCCCTGGGCGACCCCCGCAACGAGCGGGTCGGCGAGCTGCTGGCGTCAGCCCGAGGCATCGGCACGCGCCAGCTGGTAAGCCTGATGGGCGGCATGTTCGACAATGTCGACGATGCCCTGTTCGACCTGGCCGAGAAAGCCGAGAACAACGCCGTCCAGACCCAGTACTTCGACGGCATGCGCGACGTGCGCAAGAAGCGTCCGCTGATCGAACGCGGTTTTCTGGACATGATCACCTCCAGCTTCTCCCGGCTGGCCGGTGGCTATCGCCGAGAGGAATCGGGCGAGGCCAGCGAACATTCCGCGTTTGGCGGATCCCCCGAACTTTCGCTGGTCGACGAGCACGACCTCGAGGAGTCGCTGGCCGTCACCAGCATGATCAGCAAGGCCGAGGGCCGTCTGTCGCACAGCCTGTTCGCCGTCAACCAGCGCCTGACGGTGATCTGCGGCGGCACCAAGGTCGACAACGCCGACAACCCGATCGGCCCGGCCGTGCTGACCCGCGCCTTCAGCGAGTCGATGAACGAGCTCAAGGTCGAGGTCCGGGTCAAGCTGATCGTCTTCAAGCTGTTCGAGCGCTACGTCCTCAGCGGCCTGGAGGATCTGTACGACGAGATCAACCGGACCCTGATCCAGTCCGGTGTCCTCCCGCAACTGCGCGCACCCAGCCCCAAGAAACGCCATGCCGGCCAGAGCGCCGGCAGCGACAAGCGTGACCGCAGGCTGTCCGAACTCGAGGACGAGGACCAGCAGGCCCTGCTGCGCGGCAAGCTGGTGGAGACACTGCAGTCGCTGCTGGCCGAACGTCGCCAGACCAGCCCCGGCTACCACGGCCAGGCAGGCCCTTCGCTGAGTCCGGCCGAATTGCTGGGTGCCCTGTCCGTGCTGCAGGACGAGGTCTCGCGCAGCACCGCGGCGATGCCCGCGCAGATTCCGATCGAGACCGAGCTGTCGGCCGAGGACGTACGCCTGCTCAAGGACCAGCTGGTCCGGCAGATCAGCCGGCTGCGCGGTGAAGCCAAGTCCCACGTTTCCGGCGCCGACGAGGACACCATCGACCTCGTCAGCATGCTGTTCGAATACATCCTGCAGGACCACAACCTTCCGATGGAGATGCAGGTTCTGCTCGCGCGCCTGCAGATTCCCTACCTGAAGGCCGCCATTCTCGATCGGCGCCTGTTTGCCCACGCCGACCACCCGGCCCGGCGCCTGCTCGACGAGATGGCCGAAGCCGCCAAGGGCTGGTCGGCCGAATCCGACCGCGACCTGCGCCTGCTGAACAAGGTGCGCGGCGTGGTCGAGTGCCTGCTGTCGGAATTCGACGACGACATCGACGTGTTCAGCCGCCAGCTGGACGACTTCCGCAAGTTCCTGGACTCCAGCAACCGCCGCGCCCAGCTGGCCGAACAACGCGCTGCCGAGGCCACGCGCGGCCGCGAAAAGCTGCAGCAGGCCCGCCGTCGCGCCGCGCAGGAAATCCTGGCCCGCATCGACGGCCGCGACCTGCCCGCCCTGGTCAACGGCATCCTCACGCGCGCCTGGGCCAACTACCTGGTGCTGACGCTGCTTCGTCACGGCGAGGAATCGAAGGAATTTCGCGTCGGTCTGCGTTTCGTCGACGACTTCGTATGGAGCGTCGGCCCGATCCGGACCGATGCCGAGCGCGACCGCCTGCAGCAATTGCTGCCGCTGCTGGAGAAATCCCTGCGCCACGGCCTGGCCACGGTTGCCTTCCAGGACTCGGACGTCGAGGCCCTGATGCGCCAGCTCAATGCCCTTTACAACGGCCAGCTCGGCATCGAACCCGATGCCGTGGCGACTCCGGTCGCGAGCGAGGCCGAGGACATGCCGATTCCGGCAAGCATGGAAGTGATTGCCGCGCCCGAGACCCTGGACGAGACCGAGGCCGCCAAGCCCAGTGCTCCGGCTCCCAGCGACAGTCCCGAAGTCCAGCGCGTGCGGGCGCTCAAGGTCGGCACCTGGGTCGAATTCGAGGCCGACAGCGAGCGTCCCGAACGCGCCAAGCTGTCCTGGATCAGCCCGATCAGCGGGAAGTACCTGTTCGTGAACCGCCGCGGCCTGAAGGTCGCCGACAAGACGCTCGATCAGTTCGCCGGTGAACTGGCCGCCGGAAAGACGGTGGTGCTCGAGGAGCTGCCGCTGTTCGACCGCGCCCTGGATGCCATCGTCGAGCGCCTGCGCAGCAACCAGGCGGCCGCCGACGCCCCGGCCACGACGCCGTCTCCCGACGCCGCTTCATGAGTCACGCTACCGATCCGCAGACGTCGCCGGCACTCCCCGGCGGCGACGTGATCGAGCGCGATGTCGAGCGAGCCCTGGCCGAGGATATTGGCAGCGGCGATGCCACCGCCGACCTGCTCGATGCCGATGCCCACGCCCATGCTGAACTGCTGTGTCGCGAACCGGCGGTGATCGCCGGACGTGCCTGGTTCGATGCCTGCTTCCGCCATCTCGACCCGACGACCGTCGTCGATTGGCAGGTGCACGACGGGGAAACCGTTGCCGCCGAAACCATCCTGTGCCGGGTTACCGGAAGCGCACGGGCGCTGGTCAGCGCCGAGCGCACGGCATTGAACTTTCTGCAGACCCTGTCCGGCACCGCCACCGCCACCGCGCGCTACGTGGCCGCAACAGCCGGTACCCATGCGCGCATCCTGGATACCCGCAAGACCCTCCCCGGGCTGCGACTCGCACAGAAATACGCGGTGCGCTGTGGTGGCGGCCACAATCACCGCATCGGCCTGTACGACGCCATCCTGATCAAGGAAAACCACATCGCCGCCGCGGGCGGGCTGTCCGGCGCCGTGCATATCGCCCGCCATCGCCATCCGGACCTCCTGCTGGAGGTCGAGGTGGAAGATTTGGACGAACTCGAACAGGCACTCGACGCCGGCGTCGACCGCGTGATGCTGGATGAATTCAGCCCCGAGATGCTGCGCCAGGCCGTGGAACGCGCGGCCGGACGGGTCGAGCTGGAAGTCTCCGGCGGCGTGGGCCTGGAATCGATCGACCGCATCGCCCGCCTGGGCGTGGACTACATTTCCGTCGGCGCGCTGACCAAGCATGTCCGGGCCGTCGACCTGTCGCTGCGCGTGGTGATTGCGCAGGACGGCGACTGAGCCGCCCTTGCCCGCGGCTCCCGACGACCCCAGTATGCACTCATGATCACCCAGTGGCTGACCCTGCTCGTCCTGATGCTCGTCATCGGCCTGTGGCTCGCGGCGATGCGCAGCCGCGACCTTGCCCTGCACGCGGCACGCGGCATCTGCCGTTCACAGGACGTGCAATTGCTCGACGAATCGGTAGGCCTGAGCGCCCTGCGCCTGCAGCGCCGCCAGGACGGGCGCCTGCAATGGACGCTGCGCTACGCCTTCGAGGTCAGCCAGGACGGCCATGACCGCTATGCGGGCTATGTATGGATGGCCGGCGGCCGGGTGATCGCCATGCACGGGAACTGGCCATCGCCGGCGAGCGGTGCACTGGACGTCAACTCGAAGATCACCGAACTGATGCGGCGCATCGGCCACCAGGACCAGAACGGGGCTACTTGACCACGCGCAGGTGCGGTGCGCCCTTGCGCGGCTTGTCGGCTTCATCCCCGCCCGCGCCACCGTCCTCTGCGGATGGCTCGCCGGACTCGCCCTCGGGCGGCGGCGGGTCGGCCTCTTCCGGAAACATCATGCCCTGACCGTTCTCCTGCGCGTAGATCGCCAGGACCGCGGACACCGGGACGAACACGTCGCGGCTGACGCCCGAGAATCGCGCCTTGAAGCGGATCAGCTCGTTGCCCAGTTCGAGGTCGGTTACCGCCTGCATGGCCAGGTTCAGCACAATCTGGCCGTCCTTGACCGCCTGCGGGGGAACCTCGACACCGGGGCGGGTGGCATCGACCAGCACGTACGGGGTCAGCCCGTTGTCGCTCACCCAGTCGTAGATCGCACGCAACAGGTATGGCCGGTTGGACGTCATGCCGTGTTGTTCGCTGGAAGTACTCACTCGATCATGGCCCTTTCTTCGTCTGTCAGGCTACGCGCAAAACCGTGGCTGCGGAAGATGCGTTCGCCGTAATCGGCAATCACCTTGCCTTCGCGGCCCAGCTTGACACCCAGTGCCGACAGGCGCCAGATCACCGGGACCACCAGGCAGTCGGCCAGGCTCAGTTCCGGATTGAGGAAGAACGTGGCCGCCTTGAACAGCGGACGCGCCGCCAGCAATTGTTCGCGCAAGTGCTTGCGCGCAGTATCGGCTTTTCGCCCCCCGGCACCGATGGTGTCGATCAACGGCAGCCAGTCCTGTTCGATACGCACCATGGCCAGTCGCAGGCGCGCCCGCGAAAGCGGGTCGATCGGCATCAGCGGTGGGTGCGGGTAACGCTCGTCCAGATACTCGCAGATCACCGAGGTGTCGTGCAGCACCAGGTCGCGATCGACCAGGGTCGGCAGGGTGCCGTACGGATTGAGGTCGACCAGATCCTCCGGCAGCTTGTCCGGACGCGCCTCGACCCGTTCGTAGACCACGCCCTTGGCGGCCAGCACCATGCGTACGCGATGGCACTGCACGGCATCGGCAGTCGTGAACAGAGTGAGTACGGTACGGTTTCGAGCGCTAGTCAGCATCATGACCTTCCCCTCCGGAAGGCGTATACCGCGCCCTGCCGACCCCCTCGGCAGGGCGCGGCATGTCAGTGGACGTCCTTCCAGTATTCGTGCTTGAGCATGTACGCCAGGAAGGTGAAGACCGCCAGGTACAGCAGCACCCAGATGCCAAGCGACTGGCGCTTGATCGCCACCGGCTCGGACACGTAGGTGAGAAACGCCGTCAGGTCGTTGGTGGCGGCACGGAACTGGTCCGGCGTCATGCGACCCTTCTGGGCCAGCTTGATGCCGACCACGTGGGCCTTGCCCTTGGCATCGGGCTTGGACATCTCCGGCACCTGCAGGCCCTGCAGCTCCCACAGCGGATTGGGCATGGACGCATTCGGAAACACGGTGTTGTTCCAGCCCACCGGGCGGGACGGATCCAGGTAGAAGGAATTGAGGTAGCTGTAGACGTAGTCCGCACCCTTCTGCGCAACCATCACCGACAGGTCCGGCGGCGCCTTGCCGAACCAGTTGGTGGCGTCGGACGCATGCATGGCGGCGATGGCGTGGCCGCGGAACCGGGCACCGGTGAAGTTGAGGTTGTTCATGACCTC
The DNA here is from genome assembly GCA_963817755.1 of uncultured Gammaproteobacteria bacterium. Classification (GTDB taxonomy): domain Bacteria; phylum Pseudomonadota; class Gammaproteobacteria; order Xanthomonadales; family Rhodanobacteraceae; genus Oleiagrimonas. The sequence goes on along the minus strand of CAWFPB010000001.1, from coordinate 458,506 downwards.
CTTCTCGGTGAGCCCCAGGTCCCTGGCCATGCGCGAATAGCGCATGAAATGCAGCGAATGGCAGCCCGAGCAGTAGTTGAAGTACAGCTTCGCGCCGCGCTGCAGCGAGGCCTTGTCACGCAGGTTCACATGCGCGGTCATCAGGCCTTCGCCGCCCTCCGCGGCCTGCGAGGGGACGATGCCGACCAGCAGCGCCAGCGTCAGTGCAATGGAAATGAATACGCGCTTAGTCATGTGTCGTCACCCGTTCCGGAACCGGCTTGGTCTTCTCCAAACCGAAGTACGTGTAGACCCAGAGGAAAATGAAGAAGCCGAAGTACACGAGCACCCAGAAGCGGCCGAAGGTGTTTTCGTAGGTGGTCACATCCACGTTCGCGCCGAAGATCGCCGGAATCGCCTCGGCGGTGACTTCCGCGCCGACCAGGCCCAGGCAGATGAACGACAGTGCGAACAGGATCAGTCCGACCTTGTAGCCGGTTCCGCGGTAGCGGATCGACTTGACCTGGCCGCGATCGATCCAGGGCACCAGGAACAGCAGGATGATCGACGAGAACATCGTCAGCACGCCGGGCAGCTTGGCCGGGATCATGCGCAGGATCGCGTAGAACGGCGTGAAGTACCACACCGGCTTGATCGCCGCCGGGGTCACCAGGTGGTTGGCGGGCATGAAGTTGTCATGCTCGATGAACCAGCCGCCCAGGCCCGGCGCGTAGAAGATGATGAAGGCACAGATCATCAGGAACACGCCCACGCCGAACAGGTCCTTGACCGTGTAGTACGGATGGAACGGGATGCCGTCCAGCGGGATGCCGCGCTCGTCCTTCTTCTTCTTGATCTCGACGCCGTCGGGGTTGTTGGAACCGACCTCGTGCAGCGCGGCCAGGTGCAGTACCACCAGCAGCAGCAGCACGATGGGCAGCGCCACCACGTGCAGCGAGAAGAAGCGGTTCAGGGTGGCGTCGGCCGGCGAGAAGTCGCCCATGATCCAGTGCACCAGGGTCTTGCCGACCACCGGAATCGCGCCGAACAGCGAGATGATCACCTTGGCGCCCCAGAACGACATGTTGCCCCACGGCAGCACGTAGCCCATGAAGGCCTCGGCCATCAGCACCAGGAAGATCAGCATGCCCAGCAGCCACACCAGCTCGCGCGGACGCTTGTAGGAGCCGTACATCAGGCCGCGGAACATGTGCAGGTACACCACGATGAAGAACATCGAGGCGCCGGTCGTGTGCATGTAGCGGATCAGCCAGCCCCAGTCCACGTCGCGCATGATGTAGTACACCGATGCGAACGCCTCGGTGGTGCCGGGGAACACTTCCATGGCGCTGGGCTTGTAGAACATCGCCAGGAAGATGCCGGTCAGGATCTGGTTGACCAGCACCAGCATGGCCAGCGACCCGAAGTAGTACATCACGTTGAAGTTCTTCGGCGCGTAGTACTCGGTCATGTGCTTGCGGTACATGGGCACAAGGCCGGGCGCGCGCTCGTTGATCCAGCTTGCAAGACTCATCACGCGCCCTCCTTCGGGTTCACGCCAATCTGGATGTGCGTGTCATCCATGAAGTGATACGGCGGGATGACCATGTTGAGCGGTGCCGGCACGCCGTCGTACACGCGACCGGCGATGTCGTAGCGGGACTTGTGGCACGGACAGAAGAAGCCGCTCTTCCAGTCCGGGTCGAACGGCTCGGGGCCGATCTTGGGCTTGTAGTCGGGCACGCAGCCCAGATGGGTGCAGATGCCGATCATGACCAGCCATTCCGGCTTGATCGAGCGATGCGGGTTCTTGGCGTAGGGAGGCTGCTGGCTGGTCTGGTCGCAGTTGGGATCCTTCAGGCGGCTCTCGACGTCCTTGGTGGTCAGCGTCGCGACCTGGTCCTTGGTCCGATTGACCACGAACACGGGAACGCTGCGCCAGCCCCAGCGGACCATCTGGCCGGACTCGACCTTGCTGATATCTGCTACTACCGGTGCACCGGCGGCCTTGGCCCGGGCGCTGGGTTCCCACGACTTGATGAAAGGCACGGCTGCGACTACCGCCCCGACGCCACCCACTGCAGCAGTGGTGTAGGTCAGGAAACGGCGACGACCGCGATCGACGACTTCATTCGCCATCAGGCTCTCCGGAACGTGTGCCAGTGAGGTTGCATTGGGGCGATCCCCAAATCGCGTTAGTGTAGCGTCAGGGTCAGGTGCGTACAATCGGATGGCCTATCCCGTTTGTCTGGATGCATACCCCGGGGCCCAGCCGACGGCACGCCCATGCTTTCACCTTCACCACCGGAGCCGTGGTCCGTCGCATGAATCGACTTGCCGTCACGATCGCCTTCATCGCCCGTTTTGTCGTCATCGGCCTGGCCTTGGCGTTCGTGATCGCGTTGATCTGGCCACACAGCGGCAGCGACCTGCGCGCCCGGCTCGGGATGGCTCCCGCAACCCCATCGCGACACAGCGTCGCACCCGCATCGACACCGCCGCCGCAGACGCCGCGCGAGCCGGCCGCGCAACATGCAGGACCCGCTTCCTATGCCGATGCCGTCGACCGCGCCGCACCCTCGGTGGTCAACATCTACGCCAACCGCATGGTCACCGAACAGCCGGTGCAGCGCTTCAGCGACCCGCTGATGCAGCAGATGCTCGGCGACGTGCCGGTCGGCCCGGCGCAGCGCCGGCGCGAACAGAATCTCGGCTCGGGGGTGATCTTTTCCAGCAAGGGCTACGTGCTGACCAACAACCACGTCATCGCCGGCGCGCAGAACATCCAGGTGCTGCTGTACGACGGCCGCGTGGCCCAGGCCAGCGTGGTCGGCGCCGATCCCGACACCGACCTGGCCGTGCTCAAGGTCCACGCCGGCGACCTGCCGGTGATCCACATCGCCAGCAAGCCGCCGCGGGTGGGCGACGTGGTGTTGGCCATCGGCAATCCGTTCGGCATCGGCCAGACCGTGACCATGGGCATCATCAGCGCCACCCGCCGCCAGCTCAACAACTTCAGCCCCGAGGACTTCATCCAGACCGACGCCGCCATCAACTTCGGCAATTCCGGTGGGGCGCTGGTCAATGCCAGCGGCGACCTGGTGGGCATCAACACGGCCCTGCTCGGACGTGCCAGCGGGGCCGAGGGCATCGGCTTCGCGATCCCGGTGTCCACGGCCAAGAACGTGCTCGACCAGATCATCGCGCACGGACACGTGGTGCGTGGCTGGCTGGGCATCGAGTTCACCAGCGTGCCGACCAATGCCAACAGCGGCCTGCCGGCGGCGGCGCGCGGGGTGTGGGTGACCGACGTCTATCCGGGCAGCCCGGCGGCCCTGGCCGGGATCCAGCAGGGCGACGTGCTGCTGCGCATGGGCGGCAAGGACATCGCCGGGCCGGCGTCCCTTCGACACCGCGAGATCTCGCTCAAGCCCGGCACCCGGACCACCATCTCCGGACTTCGAGCGGGCAACCCCTTCAAGAGCACCGTCACGCTGGCCCAGCGTCCGCCATTGAGCGTGCTGACCTCGCCACAGCAGGCGAATCCGTAGCCGCCCTCAGTCGGCACGTCCGGGACCGCCGCTGGCGACCGCGGCCTGATGCTGCATCGCGCGGCGATAGCGCTGGTGCAGCAGCGTGACGCGGTGCACGTACACCCGCGTCTCGGCATACGGCGGCACCCCGCCGAATTTCTGCACGGCATCCGGACCGGCGTTGTAGGCGGCGGCCGCCAGGCGCGCATCGCCGTGGAAGGTCTTGAGCAGCTTCGCCAGGTAGCGTGCCCCGCCACGGATGTTCTGGCGCGCATCGAAGGCGTTGTCCACCCCCATGTCCGAGGCCGTGGACGGCATCAGCTGCATCAGGCCCTGCGCGCCCTTGGCCGAGACCGCGCGCGGATTGAACGCGCTCTCGGCATGGATGACCGCCCGCACCAGCGCCGGGTCGACGCCGTATTTCGCCGAGGCCGTGCGAATGGTGCGGGCATAGGCATCCAGGCGCAGCGGCACGTGGGCCCAGTCGATGTCCGAATGCACGTTGCAGGCCATGCAGGTGGCGATGTAGGTGAACAGTGTGCGTGTAGATGCACCGCGCGCGCGACGCCCGCGCGGGCGCACGTTGGTGTACTCGATGCTGCCGTCGGCATGCTCGACCTTGTAGACCGCGCCGCGCAGGACGCGAGCGCCCTTGGGCACGTCGGCCCCGGACAACTTCGGCGCACGGTCCGCCGTGCCCTGGCGATACTGCCAGCGCGGCGATGCCGGGGCCGGCGCCACCTTGCTTGCACCATGCTTGCGCGGCATCGCAGCGTCCGCCTCCTTCGCCCCCTGTCCATCGGGCTTGGCCGAAGGTGGAACGGGCGCCGGTGCCGTGCGCACGGGCGCAAGGTGCAGGGCCCGGCAATGCCGATAGCCGGCACGGCTGGAGGTGAACACGGTCTCCCCACTGGCCCCTACGCAACGGTACATGCTGGCAGCCTGCGCCGGCACGATCGCCGCGCACGCCAGGACCAGCGCCAGCAGCCAGAGGCGTGCGCGGGCGTGCGTCAGGGGACGGAACGGTCGGCCGCCGCGCCCCCCATGGCGTGCGGCAGTGAAGAACATGCGCCAAGTGTGCGACGACGCTGGAGTTTTGCCAAGTGCAGCGGTTCACGATTCCGCTCATGCAGGCATGACGACACGGCGTACCGCCCCCTGTGTGGACCGCCCCTGTACTGGCGGACGCCGCAGTGCCGGCGTACACTGCGCGGTTCACCGATAACCCATTGAATCTCCATGAGCGGCAAGCTTTTCATCAAGACCCACGGCTGCCAGATGAACGAGTACGACTCGGCCAAGATGGTCGACGTGCTCAAGGCTTCCCACGGCCTGGAGTTGACCGACAACGCCGACGAGGCCGACGTCATCCTGATCAACACCTGCTCGATCCGCGAGAAGGCCCAGGAGAAGGTGTTCAGTCAGTTGGGCCGCTGGAAGCAGCTGAAAGCAAAGAACGACAAGGTCGTGATTGGCGTCGGCGGCTGCGTGGCCAGCCAGGAAGGCGATGCCATCGTCCAGCGCGCGCCGTTCGTGGACCTGGTGTTCGGCCCGCAGACCCTGCACCGCCTGCCTGCCATGGTCGAGGCCAGCCGCCGCGAGAAGCGCCCGCAGGTCGACATCTCCTTCCCCGAGATCGAGAAGTTCGACGCCATGCCGGAGCCGCGCGCGGAAGGGCCGACCGCGTTCGTGTCGATCATGGAAGGCTGCTCCAAGTACTGCAGCTACTGCGTGGTGCCCTACACCCGCGGCGAGGAGATCAGCCGCCCGTTCGACGACGTGGTCGGCGAGGTCGCGATGCTCGCCGAGCAGGGCGTGAAGGAAGTGAACCTGCTGGGCCAGAACGTCAACGCCTACCGCGGCCCGATGTTCGACGGCGGCGTGGCCGACCTGGCGCTGCTGATCCACGCCATCGCCGAGATCGACGGCATCGGCCGCATCCGCTTCACCACCTCGCATCCGGTCGAGTTCTCCGACTCGCTGATCGAGGCCTACGCCAACGTGCCCCAGCTGGCCAACTACCTGCACCTGCCGGTGCAGGCCGGCTCGGACCGCATCCTGGCCGCGATGAAGCGCGGCTACACGGCGCTGGAGTACAAGCAGCGCATCCGCAAGCTGCGCGCCGCGCGCCCGGACATCTCCATCAGCTCGGACTTCATCGTCGGCTTCCCCGGCGAGACCGACCACGACTTCGAGCAGACCATGAAGCTGATCGCCGACATCGGCTTCGACAACAGCTTCTCGTTCATCTACTCGCGCCGCCCCGGCACGCCGGCGTCCAACCTGCCCGACGACACCCCGGACGCCGTCAAGCGCGAGCGCCTGCAGCGCCTGCAGGCGGCGATCAACACCCACGCGAAGACCATCAGCGAATCCATGGTCGGCAGCGTGCAGACCGTGCTGGTCGAGGGTCCCAGCAAGAAGAGCCCGAACGAGATGACCGGCCGCACCGAGAACATGCGCTTCGTCAACTTCCCCGGCGACGCGCGCATGAAGGGCCAGTTCGTCGACGTGCTGATCACCGAGGCCATGGCCAACTCGCTGCGCGGACGCGTCAAACTCGACAACGACCAGCAGGTCGCCTGAACCCGCGACCGCGTCGGGTCCGCGCGGCCCCGGGCGCGTTGCATATGGCCCCGTGCCGCGCCGCGCGCTACCCTCGCCGGATGACCGAACTGACACAGCACGATTTCGCCCTCGATCCGCAGGACAACGCGCGGCTTGCCAACCTGTGCGGGCCCTTCGACGAGCACCTGCGCCAGATCGAGTTGCGCCTGGGCGTGGAGATCAACAACCGCGGCAACATCTTCCGCGTGATCGGCGAGGAAGCGGCCGTGAAGGCGGCCGAGAACGTCCTGCACGCCCTGTACGCGGCCACCGAGAAAGAGGCCCTGAACGGCGCCACGGTGAACTTGCACCTGACCGAGTCGGGCGTGGACGCACTCGGCGAGGACCTGGCCGACCAGGCCCAGGAGGTGACCATCAAGGTCAAGCGCGGGGTGATCCGCGGCCGCGGCCCGAACCAGCAACGCTACCTGCACGCCATCGCCACCAACGACATCAACTTCGGCATCGGCCCGGCCGGCACCGGCAAGACCTACCTGGCCGTGGCCAGCGCGATCGAGGCGCTGGAGGCCGGCCGCGTGCAGCGCGTGCTGCTGGTGCGCCCGGCGGTGGAGGCCGGCGAGAAGCTGGGGTTCCTGCCCGGCGACCTGAGCCAGAAGGTCGACCCCTACCTGCGCCCGCTGTACGACGCGCTGTACGAGATGCTCGGCTTCGAGCGCGTGGCCAAGCTGATCGAGCGCAACATCATCGAGATCGCCCCACTGGCCTACATGCGCGGGCGCACGCTGAACGACTCCTACGTGATCCTGGACGAGGCGCAGAACACCACCGTCGAGCAGATGAAGATGTTCCTGACCCGCATCGGCTTCGGCTCGGTGACGGTGATCACCGGCGACGTGACCCAGGTCGACCTGCCACGCAACGCGCGCTCGGGCCTGCGCCACGCCGTCGAGGTACTGCGCGGCGTGGACGGCATCAGCTTCACCTTCTTCACCGCGCGCGACGTGGTGCGCCATCCGCTGGTCGCGCGCATCGTGCGCGCCTACGAGGCCTTCGACCGGGACAACGAGGCGTGAGCACGCCGGTGGTGCACCTGGGTTACGCCGTGCCGCGTCGCGGGGTGCCCGCGCCGGCCAGCTTCCGCCGCTGGGTCGCCGCCGCCCTGCGCGGCGCCGGTCGCCGCAAGGCCGCGGAGCTGTCCATCCGCCTGGTCGACGCCGGCGAGGGCCGCACGCTGAACCGCGACTACCGCGGCAAGGACTACGCCACCAACGTGCTGTCGTTCCCCGCCGAACTGCCGCCGGGCGTGAACCTGCCGCTGATCGGTGACCTGGCCATCTGCGCCCCGGTGGTCGCCCGCGAGGCCGCCGAACAAGGCAAGGCGGTGCGCGAGCACTACGCCCACCTGACCGTGCACGGCGTGCTGCACCTGCTCGGCCACGACCACCTCGAGGACGCCGAGGCCGAGCGCATGGAAGCCCTGGAAATCCGCATCCTGGCCGGTCTGGGCATCGCCGACCCCTACCGGACCTCCACGTAGGTCACAGGCCTGCTCCGCCCCAAAGTGCATGCGCCTTCGGCACGGACCCCACTTCAATCCTCCCCTGTACCACGGGCATTCCCTGCGGTCACACCGGGCATTCCCTTCGGCCACGCGCAGGGGAGAAGGCCGTCTGCGCTTCGGCACGCGCGGCGGATTTCCAGCAATCACGCGATCTGGCTCCTCCCCCTGTGCACAGGGGGAGGTTGGGTGGGGGTCAAGGCCGACGTAGCGAAGACTCCTGGCTGGCCAACGACGGACAGTGTCCGCGCTGCCCGGTTTTCTCCGGAAGCCTCCCAACCTGGACCGTGTCACGGGCAGTTGGTCGCAGCCGACGCCCACCCTACGAACGCGGCCCCGGTTTCCGGTAAACTCGGCTCTCCCGCCCCATGGGCAGCACGTTAGCGAGCAATGAACGAGGACCCTGGAAGTACCAACGGCCCGACCCACAAGTCCTGGTGGGATCGTCTGGGCCATCTCTTCTCCGGCGAACTGCGCAGTCGCGACGAACTGATCGACGAACTGCGCGCCGCGCAAACCAACGGCCTGCTGACCAGCGAGACGCTGGCCATGGTCGAGGGTGCGCTGAAGATGACCGAACTGGACGTCGACGACGTCATGATCCCGCGCGTGCAGATGGTCATGATTCCGGCCAGCGCGCCGTTCAAGGACGTCATCGCCACGGTGGTCGAATCCGGCCATTCGCGCTTCCCGGTGCACGGCGAGGACAAGGACGACATCCTCGGCATCCTGCTGGCCAAGGACCTGCTCAAGCACCTGGACGATCCGGACTTCGACATCCGCAAGTTGCTGCGCCCGGCCGTGCTGATTCCCGAATCGATGCGCCTGAACGTGCTGCTGGCCGAATTCCGCCTCAGCCACAACCACATGGCCATCGTGGTGGACGAGTACGGCGGCGTGGCCGGCCTGATCACCATCGAGGACGTGCTCGAGGAGATCGTCGGCGAGATCGACGACGAGCACGACGACGAGGAACCCCCGGTGCTGGTCCAGCCGCTGCCCGAGGGCGTGTTCCTGGTCAGCGCGCTGACGCCGATCGCCGACTTCAACGAAGCGGTCGGCACCGGGTTCAGCGACGAGGAATTTGACACCATCGGCGGCATGATCACCGCCGAATTCGGCCACCTGCCGGAAGTGGGCGAGGAGACCGAGGTCGACGGCCTGCTGTTCCACGTGACCGAATCCGATGACCGCCGCGTGCACCAGTTCCGGGTGCTTCCGGCACCCGCCGACCCCGACTGAAAACCCTCCATGCACGCAACCCCAAGCGCCCTTGCCCGCTCCCGCCACCGTCTCGCGGCCGCGTGGGCGCTGTTGCTGCTGCTGGGCGCCATGGCGGCCCTTCCCGCCTGGGGCGGCGTGCGCGACGCGCCCGGCAAGGACCTGCAGGTGGCGTTGATCACCTACGGACCGGGTGCGATCTACTGGGAACGCTTCGGGCATGTCGCCCTGCAGGTACGCGACACCGCCAGCGGCGAATCGGTCAACTTCAACTACGGCGTGTTCGACTTCGACCAGAAGGATTTCCTGTTCAACTTCGCGCGCGGCCACATGACCTACATGATGGACGCCGAGGCCACCCAGCCGGAGGTGGCCTGGTACATCCGCCAGGACCGATCAGTGCGACGCCAGGTGCTGGACCTGTCGCCTGCGCAGGCCGCGCAGCTGCGCGACTATCTGTTGTGGAACCTGCGCCCGGAAAACCTGCACTACCGCTACGACTACTTCACCAGCAACTGCGCCACCAAGATCCGCGACGCGATCAACCGCGTGATCGGCGACGACATGAAGGCCCAGCTGCAGGCCATCCAGTCCCACCTGACCTACCGCCAGCAGACCGACCGCCTGATGGCCAACCGTCCCTGGCTGATGCTGCTGCTGGACCTGGGCCTGTCCTCCTACGCCGATCAGCCGCTCAACGCCTGGCAGGCCTCGTTCCTGCCGGTGGAGCTCTCGCACGCGGTGGCGCGCGTGCAGGTCGAGACCAGCGCCACCGCCAGCCACCCGCTGGTGGCCAGCGACACGCTGGTCGCCCGCAACCGTCTCACCCCGCCGCCGGCGTATCCACCCGACCTGACGACACCGCTGGCCCTGGCCGGACTTGGCCTGGGCATCGTCCTGCTGGTGCTGGGGCGATCGCACAGCGACCTGGCGCAGATCGCCTTCGGCGCCCTGGCCAGCATCTGGCTGCTGCTGGCCGGCCTGGCCGGCCTGCTGATGCTGGCCCTGTGGACGCTGACCGCCCATGTCGCCGGCTGGGCCAATGCCAACCTGCTGCTGCTGAACCCGCTGGCCTTCCTGCTGCTGGCGGCGGTCTGGCGCCAGCGGATCTCGCGACGCGCACACTTCGTGGCCTGGATCAGCGTGGTGCTGTCGGCACTCGCACTCGCCGGCAATCTTTCGGTGTTCCTGGTGCAGCGCAACCTGCCCTGGATCCTGCTGGCGCTGCCGGTGTGGCTGGCGCTGCTGCACGTGCTGCACCAGCGCAGCAAGAACGCCTGAGCAACCCGGCTCCGGGATCCGCCCGCATTGCGCAGGGCCCGCCGGGAGAGGCATCATCGGGACATGCCCGAATCCGTACTCCCCACCACCGCACCGGACGGTGATCGCCAGAGCGTGGTCAACTGCGTCGCCTACCACCGCAAGGGACAACGCCTGGGCGACATCGCGCCCGAGCACATCGGCAAGGTACTGGAGGATGAGGAGGCTTTCGTCTGGGTCGGCCTGCACGAGCCCGACGAGCCCCTGCTGGTACACCTGCAGGAAGAGTTCGACCTGCACGACCTGGCCATCGAGGACGCCCACTTCGCGCACCAGCGCACCAAGATCGAGAGCTACGGCGACTCGCTGTTCATCGTGGTGCAGACCGCCCAGCCGGTACGCGGGCGCATCGCCTTCGGCGAAACCCACATCTTCCTCGGCCCGCAATACCTGATCACGGTGCGCCACGGCGCCTCGCTCAGCTACGCGCCGGTGCGTCGCAGTTGCGAGAGCGCGCCGGAACTGCTGGCGCTGGGGCCCAGCTACGGCCTGTACTCGATCCTCGACTTCATCGTCGACAACTACATGCCGATCGTGCGCGACTTCCGCGAGGAACTGCAGGAGCTGGAACAGGACGTGTTCGCCGAGACCTACAAGCGCGACACCATCAAGCGCCTGTACGACATGCAGCGCGACCTGATGAACCTGCGCCTGGCCGTCGCCCCACTGCAGGACGTGACCAACCAGCTGGTGCGCTTGCACCCCAACCTCATCCACGAGGAGACGCGCGTGTACTTCCGCGACGTCTACGACCACGTGTTCCGCGTCAACGAGGCCACCAACGCCATGCGCGAGATGCTCGGCGCGGCCATCAACGTGAACATGTCGCTGGTGACGCTGGGCCAGAACGAGGTGATGAAGAAGCTGGCCGGCTGGGCCGCGCTGCTGGCCACGCCAACCCTGATCACCAGCTGGTACGGCATGAACTTCCACCACATGCCCGAGCTGGACAAGCCCTGGGCCTACCCGGCCATGATCGCGCTGACCGGCTCGGTGATGGGCGGGGTGTACTGGTTCCTCAAGCGCGCGCGGTGGTTTTAGGGGCGAGGGTTCACTGCAGGAGCGGCGAGAGCTGCGACCAGGCAACGCGGAAAGCCCCGATCATTACGGCACCACATATCGCACGCCATCGCGCCTTCCGGCGCTCCTACAAGAGGTAGGAAGGCTCACGGGTTCACTGTAGGAGCGCCGGAAGGCGTGACCGAAGGGAATGCCCGTGGTGCGATCGGCAACGCGGCAGGATCCGGTCTTCGCGGCAAGCTCCCACACCGCGCCATCGCGGCTTCCGCCGCTCCTACAAAGGGTCGGAAGGCGATCGGGTGCATGCAGGCTCGCCTCTTGAACCCAGCCCCGCGCTTCTCACGCCTTGGCGCGCTCGGCGATGGTCAAGGCCACCTTGTCGCGCAGGTACACCGGCAGGGCCAACTCGGGCATGGTGCCGCGGCCGGCGGCGAACTGCGGCGCGGCCAGGCGGGCCACGTGGCGGGCCTGCGGGAAGGCGTGCACCTGGGCATCGCGCGGATCGCCCAGCCGCAGTGCCAGCTCGCCGCCGTAGGCGCCCCAGCCGCTGCCCACCACGTGGCAACCCGACAGTGGCAGCGTCGGCTGGAAGGTCTGCGGCGGACACACGCGCTCGTCGTCGGCGGCCTGCAGCAAGCCGTCGGCGTCGCGGGTGAAGGTGCCGGCGTAGATCTCGCCCATGCGCGCATCGATCAAGGCCAGCACCGGCGCACCGTCGGACGGCGCCTCCATGGCCAGCGCCGCCAGCGAGGACACCGTCACCACCGGCACCTCCAGCGCCAGGGCCAGGCCCTGCGCCATCGACACCGCCAGGCGCACGCCGGTGAACGAGCCGGGCCCACGGCCCACGGCGATGCCGTCCAGTTCACGGCGCGTGATGCCGGCCTCGGCCAGCACCGCCTCGGCCATCGGCAGCACCAGCTCGGCGTGGCGGCGCGGGGCGATCTCGCTGCGCTCGAACAGGTCGTTGCCGCGCAGCAGGGCGACGGAGCACGACTCGGTAGCGGTTTCCAGGGCCAGCAGGTTCATCGGGCTATTCTCGCATTCGGGACCGGCCCATCACAGCACCCGGTTCGGGCGGGCATGGGGCGGATTCCGGCGCGCACGATGACAGTGCATGAATCATGGAAGGCCCGACCGCCCGGATCGGCGGTCACGCACCATGGCGGCCCGATGGCAGGGCGCCGCTATCCGCCTCGGTCAGCGCATGTCTTCGGGCGGCTCCCACAGCTCGATACGGGTGCCTTCCGGGTCCATGACCCAGCCGAACTTGCCCCACTCGCTTTCCTTCACCCGCTCGTCGACCGGCTGGCCGGCGGCGCGCAGCTGCGCCAGCAGCGCGTCGAGGTCATCGACGCGGAAATTGAGCATCCAGGGCTTCTCGCTTGGGAGGAAATAGGTGGTGTCGTGCTCGAACGGCGACCAGGACGCAAAGCCCGGTCGCGAGGGGTCCTCGCCGAACGCCACGCCGCCCCAATCGCCGATCTCCAGACCCAGATGCTCGCGATACCAATCCCGGAGCGCCTCGGGATCGCGCGCCTTGAAAAAGATACCGCCCAGACCGATGACTCGGGCCATGACCGTCCTCCTCACGCTGGAGGTTCGAGCATAACCCCATCGCGCCCGTCCTTGAAGGCAACGTGTTCACGCAAGCACGCGCATACACTCTGCATGCCTCGCCATTAAGCGCTCAGACCGGACCGGGCAACCTGCGCACGATGTCCTCCAGTACCGCGGTGGCCTGCTTCAGCACATCATCGTTCCAGTAACGCGCCACTGCATAACCAAGCGCTCTCAGCCTGGTGGTTCGACGTGAATCAGAGGCCACGGCATCCGCATGCTGGCCGCCGTCGAGTTCGATCACGAGACCCGCATCCACGCAGACGAAGTCCACGATGTAGCGGTCGAGTGGATACTGCCGGCGAAATTTCCAGCCGTGGAGCTGGCGCCTGCGCAGATAGGTCCCGAGGTGGCGTTCGGCATCGGTGGCCTGATTGCGAAGCCTCCGGGCGCGATGCCAGCGTGCATGCATGTTCTTCATCCTTCTCTGGGGCCATGCAGAAGGATGGATCGGCACTTGTTGAGTGTCTGTAGGTGGCGGGCTTTCGCGCTGTAGGGCTTGACCCCCACCCAGCCTCCCCCTGCTCACAGGGGGAGGAGCCAGGGCGCGCTTCAGGCGAAGAAGGCCTGCACGTCGTCCAGCGCGCGCGTGCGCGGCATGGGCGGCAGGCTGGCCAGGAACAGCTTGCCGTAGCCCTTGCTGGTCAGGCGCGGGTCGCACAGCACCAGCACGCCGCGATCGGTGACGTCCCGGATCAGGCGGCCCGCACCCTGCTTGAGCGCGATCACCGCGCTGGGCACCTGCCAGCCCATGAACGGGTTGACCCCGGCGCGCTCCATCGCCTCCAGGCGCGCCTGCAGCACCGGATCGTCCGGCGCGGCAAACGGCAGCTTGTCGATCACCACCACCGACAGCGCCTCGCCGACCACGTCCACGCCTTCCCAGAAACTGGCCGCGCCCAGCAGCACGCCGTGGCCGGAATGGCGGAAGTCCTCCAGCAACTGGTGGCGCGGCGCCGTGCCCTGCACGAACAGCGGCCACGACACGCGGTCGGCCAGCAGGTCGGCCGCGCGCTGCAGTGCGCGATGCGAGGTGAACAGCAAAAAGGCGCGGCCATCGGAGGCCTCCAGCACGGGCAGCACCGTCTCGACCACGCGCTCGACGTAGTCGGCCTCGCGCGGCTGCGGCAGCCCCTCGGGCAGGTAGCAAAGCGCCTGTCGCGCGTAATCGAAGGGGCTTTCCAAAGCCTGCTCGACCGGATCGACCAGGCCCAGCTGCTGGCGGAAATGGCCGAAGTCGCCGGCCACCGACAGCGTGGCCGAGGTGTGGATCCAGGCCGCCCGGGTGGCCTCGCGCATGCCCTGGAATGGCGAGGCCAGGTCCAGCGGCGTGGCGTGCAGGGCGAAACTGCGCGCGCTGGTCTCGTACCAGCGCACCTCGCCCTCTGCATCATGCTCGTCGATGCGCGAAAGGCGCGCGGACAGTGTCTCGGCGCGCTCGTGCACGTTGGACAGACCGCGCGAGCGCTCGGCCTGCCCGGCCAGCGCGTCGGCCAGGTCCTCCAGGGTGTGCATCAGCGCCTGCAGCGCCTTGGTCGGGGCGGATGCCTCCAGCACCGCGCCCAAGGCACCGCGTGCCGGCAGGTGTTCCATCGCCAGGCGCAGCTCGCGCACGGCCTGGTTCAGCGCCTCGCACGGCTCCAGCAGCACGCTGGTCGCGCCGGTGGCGGCCCCGGCCTCGGCCAGTGCGTCCTTGGCCAGTTCGGTCAGCTGCCGCGCCGAGACCGAATGCGAGAAGAACTGGCCGGCCAGCTCCGGCAGCTGGTGCGCCTCGTCCAGGATGAAGGCGTCCGCGCCCGGCAGGATCTCGCCGAAACCCTCCTGCTTGAGCGCCAGGTCGGCCAGCAGCAGGTGGTGGTTGACCACCACGATGTCGGCCTCGGCCGCCTCGCGCCGCGCCTTGACCACGTGGCAGTCGTCGAAGAACGGGCATTCGCTGCCCAGGCAGTTCTCCGGCGTGGAGGTCACGCGCGGCCACAGCGGCGATTCCTCCGGCACCTCGGCCAGCTCCATGCGGTCGCCGCGCCGGGTGCGCGCCGACCAGGCGCGGATGGTCGCCAGCTGCTTGGCCTGCTCGCGACTGGTGAAACTGCCCTCGCGCACCGTCTGGTCCAGCCGGTACAGGCACAGGTAGTTGGCGCGCCCCTTGAGCAGGCTGGCCTTGACCCGCGCATCCAGCACCGAGCGCACGCGCGGCAGGTCGCGGAAGAACAGCTGGTCCTGCAGCGCCTTGGTGCCGGTGGAGATGATCACCCGCTTGCCCGACACCAGCGCCGGCACCAGGTAGGCGAAGGTCTTGCCGGTGCCGGTCCCGGCCTCGACCACCAGCGCCTCGGCCTGGTCGATGGCCTCGGCCACGGCCCTGGCCATGGCCTGCTGCGCCGCGCGCGGCGCGAAATTGGGCACCTCGCGCGCAAACGGCCCGTCCGCGCCGAGCAGCCCGGCCACCTCGTCGTAAGCATTCATCGCGCCAGTATCGCCGAGGCGCCGAGAAGGTGAAACCATGCCGACCTCAATGCCGGTCCAGCGGGCTGCGCACGCCCTGTCCGCCGCGATTGAGCACGTGCGTATAGATCTGCGTGGTCGCCACATCCTTGTGGCCGAGCAGCTCCTGGATCGTACGGATATCGTAACCAGCCTCCAAGAGATGGGTCGCGAAACTGTGCCGCAGCACATGTGCACTGACCGGCTTGACGATGCCCGCGCGCTTGCGTGCACTCTTGAGAGCCCGAGAGAATGCCGCGTCGCTGTAGTGATGCCGTCTGACAACGCCACTGCGGGGGTCACGTGATCGCTTCGCAGCCGAGAATACGTAAGCCCACCCCAATTCCTTCTCCGCAGTCGGATACTTGCGAGCCAACGCGTGCGGCAACCACACCGATCCGAATCCTTCCGCAAGATCCTTCTCATGCAGGATCCGCGAACGTTCAATTTCCCGGCCCAGGGGTTCGACCAGCGAACGGGGCAGCACCGTATGCCGATCCTTGTTGCCCTTGCCGGCACGGACAATGATGTCCGATCGAGTGAAATCCACGTCCTTGATCCGCAGGCGCAAGCACTCCATCAGACGCATGCCAGTACCATACAGAAGGCTGCCCACTAGCCAGGGTCTGCCATCCATCGTGGCCAGTAGTGCATGGACCTCCTCACGAGCCAATACCACCGGAAGGCGTTTCGGGCGCTTGGCACGCACCACGTTGTCCATCCAGGGCAAGGTGATGCCGAGCACGTCGCGATAAAGAAAAAGCAATGCCGACAACGCCTGGTTCTGCGTCCCCGCCGAGACGTTGCCCTCCACGGCCAGCACCGTCAGGAATTGCTCGACCTCCCGCGCACCCATCTCGCGCGGATGTCGCTTGCCATACGCCCTTATGAATCGGCGAATCCAGGCGATGTATGCCTGTTCCGTACGCCGGCTGTAGTGTTTGACCCGCAAACGTCGCCGAACTTCCTGTAAAAGCGTACGCCGAGGCCGTCCGTCCGGCCTATCGTTTACGCCTGCATCCTTGCGTGTGTACATAGTTACGCCCCCACATCCGATGTGTTCAGGCCCACTATTCAGCAATACTTCGATCGGGGACAGAAGCTATCTCATTGTCTGGGCGTAGGATTTCCCTTGACCTCACGTAGAGGTTCCCTGAATATCAGGTGCAACACCCCGAATTCGGGGGCTACTTGTAGTTAGGCGAGAATAGAAGCACTCGGCATGGATAGACTCGAACTCCTGTTCATCTTAGAGCTCGCCTTGACCTTCGCCGCGGGATTGGCAATTCCAGCATTTATGGTGCGTTCTAGGCGTTTAAGCAGATGGAGTCGCGCCACGCTTGAGGCTGGAATCAAGCACAAATGGGTAGCAGTTACTGTCGCGCTGCTCCTGTGCACACTTGCAACACTTTACATTGTCATCAGCCGTGTATTTACACCCGGCCACTTCGATCCTGGCTTACTTCTAGGACGATTAGCGGCCCCTTGGACCGCATTTCTATTCATAACATGGCTGTTCGCCTGCGGCATTCCATCCTGGCGCTACACTTCCGTTCCTCAACGCGCTCTATTGGCAGCATCATTTGTATGGGCGTTTGCACTCCTCTTCGCTATCTAGTCAGCCGAAGTTACGCTCGCCTAACAATTCCGTAAGAGACTTCCCGTCAACCCCGGGCGCATGATGCTTTTGCCCTGAGCTTTCGGGCCATTGCTGGTCATCGTGTTGTCCTTTGTTGCGTGCTGCGTGTCAGTGCTGCGCGGATTCAACGATTGTCAGACTGCATTTCCGTAAACGGTCTTGTTGAGCCGATGTTGCCGACTCGGACCAGGGTATAAACCGCACCCGAAGACCTCATTCATTCATCGGACTGTCCGGTGTCCGGGGATCAGCCGAAACACGGTTTGGACGTCCAGCTAGTTAGTCAGGTTCTCTCCGGGTCGGTCTGACCCGTTGTCTACCGTTTCGCGCTGACGTTGAATCGAAACTGTTCCTCAAGCCGCGTGCCGGTCGGTTCGCTGGTGCATCGGATGGCTCAGGCAGGCGTGCGGGTCGTAGTCCACGTCGCGCGCCAGCATCGCCCAGATCTGCCGGGCATGCTTGTTGGCGATGGCCACGATCACCTTGCCGAAGGGCATCCGCCCATCGAGTGAGCGTATCCACAGCTGCTCGGGCGTGGCCTTCTCGGTGGCCACCGCCTTGGCCCGCTGCAGGCTGCTGCGCGCGCCCTGGATCAGCAACGTGCGCAGGTACGCATCGCCACGACAGCTGATCGTGCCCAATCGCGCATGCCCACCGCTGGAATGCTGCGTCGGCACCAGGCCCAGCCAGGCGGCCATCTGCCGCCCGTTGCTTGAACTCCCGGGCATTGCCGACCGTGGCCACCGCCGCATCGGCGGTGATCGGGCCGATGCCGATGATCGCGCGCAGCCGCACGCAGCGCTCATCCTCACGCGCGTGGGCCTCGATGCGTGCATCGCACGCGTCGAGGCGCACGCGCACCTGCTTCCAGTGCTCGGCCAGATCGCGCAGCAGTTCCTTGAATTCGGCCGGCAACCCGGCTGCGCATCGAGGTCGGCCAGCACCCGGCGCAGCGCCACGATCACTCTTCGCCACGATCACGCCGAACTCGGCCAGCAGGCCACGGATGCGGTTGCCGATGGCCAGCGACTCGACCTTGTAACCCTCGCGCACCCGGTGCCACGACAGTCGCACCTGCTGATCGATCGTCTTGACCGGCACAAAGCGCATGTTGCCCTGGCGGGCCGCCGTGGCGATCGCCTCGGCATCGGCCGCGTCGTTCTTGGTCGTGCGACCCTTGCGGAACGGCTTGACGAACTGCGCCGCCATGATCCGCGGCTGCAGGCCATACTCCAGGCAACGCCGGCCCAATAGTGCGCCCCGCTGCACGCCTCCATCGCCACCACCGTGCCGGCCGGCAGCTGCGCCAGCCACAGCGCAAACGCGTCGCGCCGAGATCCTGCCGACGCAGCACATGCCCCGCTGCCATCCACCTCGCACACCGAAAACACGCTCTTCGCCAAGTCCACGCCGATGGATTATAGTGTTCATGGAGACTTCCTCTTCTGCTGACGGTTGTGTCGCAACACCATCATGGCCCTCGAGGCCGAAGGGAGGGGAAGTCTCTTTTTACTCATTCAAGCCGACCGCCCACTGGCTACGCCAGCGGCCGGCGTCTTAACTCCAGCGTTAGCGCTAGGATTTCAAGTGATCATTACTGCTTTTTGCACCGTTGTACTCATTGACGTCCTAGCTACCATCGGTATCTGGCGTGATGGAGGGGTCAAGATCGAACAACGCGTATTTCAGCTAGCGCTTGTCTGGCTAATTCCGTTTCTTGGTGCTGCAGTAACCATAGCGGTGCGGCGCAGTCAAAGATCTGAAAAGCCCGTCGCGGTTCATGAACCTTGGACATCAGATTTCCGACAGTCAGGCAGTAAGCTTAATGCAATCGGCGCAGATCACTCGTCCTCGAGCTGCAACCATAGTGGGTAGCATCAACCCGCGCGCGCTAACAAGTCGCTCAAGCGGACGGCGTTCAGCCGCCGCTTAACTCCAGCGTTAGCCGTCAGGAGCGATCGGTGACAGACATTCAGGACGAAGTTGCGCGCACGGCCTCATGCGCAGTCGATGCCCTCCACGGCCACCCCGCAGGCGCCTTAGATTTCTCGCGCAAGAGCCTTGAAGTCATCGAGGCAGCCCTAGCGGAAGCGGCGCCATATCATTCCGAGATCCCAAGGGATCAATCGCGTACCTTGGTGCAACAGTTCGGTTGCTACGTCCTTGAGGTGGCGAGGCGCGAGTTCGGGGGGCGTTACCTTTGGCACAACGAGCTTCAGCAACCGGTCTTGGTGGTCGGCGAGCCGCAAGTGCATGTCGCCATGGTCGCCTGGAGCAAAGTACAAGGTCGTTTGGCTGGCGACGAGGCAGACAACATTTCTTTCTTTTATTCTGGCTTTGCGGAGCGTGTTACTAATGCACAAGCCGGCACACATGTGCTCTACGTGTAGCGGCTAACCACTCGTCCAAGCGGACGCGCAAAAACGCGCGCCGCTTAACTCCAGCGTTATGCGTATGAAAACCCAACTTACTCGTGGGCTCAAACGTCGGTTGATGTACATCGAGAACAAAGAAGGTGAGATCGAGGGTGCGCGCGCACGTATCGGTTGGGTCACGTTTTCCAAATCTGGCAAGTCAGTCAAGTACCGAGGACTTTGCCTCCAGCCATTGAGAGGCCAAGGCATTTCCGGCAACTACTTCGATGAGGCTTCCGGACAAGAATATTGGGTGTCGGGCGTCAAGCGTCGAGGCTCAAACGTTCACCCACACGAGCATGTTGCTGTCGTCGTAGACACTGATGCGGTCGAGGCCTACGAGCAACATCGCAGCAGCGCGGCGCATAACAAATCGTCCAAGCGGACCGCTTGACAGCGGCCGCTTAACTCAGCGTTAGGCCCATATACTCAGATGTCATCGCTCACATCTCTACCGCACGACGCAACAAGCAGCGAGTTGCTTCAACTCGCTCAGTCGCACAACTGGGATGACGGCTGCGTCCTGCCGGCTGCAATCGCAAACCATGCAAACTGCGATCTCCGTGTAGCACTAGAACTTTTCTGGCTTGCCGACGCTGATATGGTCTTCCTCGGTCAGGCGAGCACACGTACATACAATGCAAAGTGGCGTGAGTTCTGCGAGATTTTGGCCCGCCGCATCTTGGACGGCCACTACCCCCAGGGCCACGATTCATTCGTAGCTCCCTTGAGCAAAGTTCAAGCGTACAAGTACCGCAAACAAGGCCTGCCAGAAGTATTTCTTGTCAGCTGCGGTGTGCGGCAGGCCTAACAACTCCTTAGGAGACTCCCCGTCAACTCCGGGCGCATGATGCTTTTGCCCTGGGCTTTCGGGCCACTGCCGGTCCTTCTTGTTGCGTAAAGCATGCCCGTGCTGCGCGGATTCAACGGATGCCAGACTGCATTTCCTTAGACGGTCTTGTTGCACCGATGCGGCCGGTGCGGACCAGGGTATAAACCGCACCCGGCGACCTCATTCATTCATCGGACTGTCCTGTGTGCGGGGATCGGCCGCAACACGGTTTGGACGTGCAGCTAGTTAGTCAGGTTCTCGCCGGGTCGGTCTGACCCGTTGTCTACCGCTTCGCACTGACGATGAATCACATACTTTCCTCAAGCCGCCCGGTCTTCCTGATGCATGGGGTGCTGCAGACAGGCGTGCGGGTCGTAGTCCACCTCGCGTGCCAGCATCGCCCAGATCTGCCGCGCATGCTTGTTGGCAATGGCCACGAGCACCTTGCCGAAGGGCATGCGTGCATCGAGCGATCGTATCCACAACTGCTCGGGCGTGGCCTTGTCCGTGGCCACCGCCTTGGCCCGCTGCAGACTGCTGCGCGCGCCCTGGATCAGCAGGGTGCGCAGGTAGGCGTCGCCCCGGCAGCTGATGGTACCCAGTCGGGCATGCCCACCGCTGGAATGTTGCGTGGGCACCAGGCCCAGCCAGGCGGCCATCTGACGCCCCTGCTTGAACTCTCGGGCATCGCCCAGCGTGGCCACCGCGGCATCGGCCGTGACCGGACCGATGCCAGTGATGGCACGCAGCCGCACGCAGCGCGCATCCTTGCTTGCGTGGAGCTCGATGCGAGCGTCGCATGCATCGAGACGTTCGCGCAGTTGCGACCAGTGCCTGGCCAACTCGCGCAGCAGCTCCTTGAAGGGTTCCGGCAGCGCGAGATGGGCATCGAGGTCGGCCAACTCACGGCGCAGCGCCCGATCACTCTTTGCCACAACGACACCGAACTCGGCCAGCAGGCCGCGAATCGATTGCCGATGGCCAGGCTTTCGACCTTGTAACCCTCGCGCACCCGGTGCCACGACAAACGTGCCTGCTTTTCGATCGATTTGATCGGCACAAAACGCATGTTGCCCTGGCGGGCCGCCGTGGCGATGGCCTCGGCGTCGGCCCGATCGTTCTTGGTCCGGCGACCTTTGCGGAACGGCGTGACGAATTGCGCAGCAATGATCCGTGGCTGCAGACCATGCTCCAGACAACGCCTGGCCCAATGGTGCGCCCCGCTGCACGCTTCCATCGCGACCACGGTCCCAGCCGGCTGCTGGGCCAACCACGGGCAAATGCATCGCGCTTGAGATCCAGCCGACGCAGCACATGCCCGGCTGCGTCCATCTCGCACACCGAAAAAACGGTCTTCGCCAAGTCCACGCCAAGGATTATAGTGTTCATGGAGACTTCCTCTTCTGCTGACGGTTGTGTCGCAACACCATCATGGCCCTCGAGGCCGAAGGGAGGGGAAGTCTCTTTTTACTCATTCAAGCCGACCGCCCACTGGCTACGCCAGCGGTCGGCGTCTTAACTCAAGCGTTAGAGGGAATGTCATGCGCCATGGTTACAAAGGAATCTTCCTTGTCGCTTCAGCGCTGGTTGCGACAGGTGCGTCCGGGGCAGCGCAGCACGCATCATCAGCCCAGGCCGGGCTTGGCCACGGTTTTGGGCTGCATCTTGCAAAACCTCAACTGACACCAAACACGACAAAGGTTGAGTTCGACGGTAAAAGTTACCATCTAGACAGGCGAACCATTGTTAGCGCAAAAAATATTAAGAAAGCAGCGCTCGGAAAAGATCGGAGAAGTGGAAAACCGACAATCAACATCACGTTGAATGACGCCAATGCGAAGAAAATGTTAGCGTTCACTCATAAGCACCTAGGGGAGTCTTTGTGTGCGACTTTTAATAATAAAGTGATCACCTGTGCAACGATTTATGGTGTGTTTGGCGAGCGTTTCCAAGTGATATTCAATGACAGATCATGGGCGCGAAAGGTGTATGAAACTCTTACCACCCGTGGTGACTGACGGCGCTATCCGTAAGGCCCAAAGTCCGTGCTGGTACGAGCCTCTAACTATTCACTTCAGCGGACGTCCCTTACGGGCCGCCGCTGAGTTTAAGCGTTAGGCTTCACGAATATACAAGACAAAGGGAACAACCATGAGCGTATATCTCTCTGCGGCCGGGATCATTATGGTTCTCATTGGTGCATGGTTTGTCGCCTATGAAGTGGTTGCAAAATTCAAAGGCGAAACCCATGGAGCGATTACGCCGCTCGGAGGTATTGGAACGGTTTCCAAGCTAGGCGCCTTTATCGCGTGGGAGAGGAAGCGAAACATCGCGATGTGGGTTGGGTTGGGGTTCATCACGACCGGATCGCTACTCCAAGTGGCAGGTCTCTTTGCGTCACGTTGCAGGTAGCCTAACCAATCATCCAAGCGGACATGAACCGCCCCGGGTTTCCCGAAGGCTCCAACTCTTGAGAGGATGGAGCATCTACTGACAGAACCGGAGCCCTCATGACCCACAGCCCCCTCAACCTGCAAGACAAGCTCGCCCGCATCACCGACACCTGGTCGCCGCGCGTGGTGGCCGAAATGAACGACTACCAGTTCAAGCTGGCCAAGCTGGAAGGGGACTTCATCTGGCACGCCCATGCGGACACCGACGAGGTGTTCCTGGTGCTCGACGGCGTACTGCGGATCGAGCTGCGTGACGGCGCGGTGGACCTGAAGGCGGGCGAGATGTACGTAGTGCCCAAGGGCGTGGAGCACCGGCCGGTGTCCGAGGGCGGTTGCTCGATCCTGCTGGTCGAGCCGCGCGGGGTGACCAACACCGGCGATGCCGGCGGCGAGCGCACCGCGCCCAACGACGTGTGGATCTGATGGGCGGGACACCACCGCCCTTCCCTGCCGGAGATACCGACATGCACGAGGAAGTGTTGCGCTTCTGGTTCGAGGAAACCGAACTCCGAAACAGTGGTTTGCCAGCGATCCGGACTTCGACACGCAGATTCGCGCGCGCTTCGGGGAGCGGCTGGAGCAGGCCGCCGCCGCGGAACTGCATGCCTGGCGCCGGGAACCGCGCGGGCGCCTGGCCGAGATCATCGTGCTGGACCAGTTCTCGCGCAACGTCTTCCGCGGCACGCCGCGGGCCTTCGCCCAGGACCCGATGGCGCTGGCGCTGGCGCAGGAAGCGGTGGCTGGCGGCGTGCTGGATCGGCTGGACACGCCCATGCAGCGAGCCTTCCTGCTGATGCCCTTCATGCACAGCGAATCGCGGCGCATCCATGCGTGGGCCGAGACGCTGTTCCGCGAGCACGCGCCGGACAACAACTTCCAGTACGAGCTGCGCCACAAGGCCATCATCGACCGTTTCGGCCGCTATCCGCACCGCAATGCCATCCTGGGGCGCACCTCCACGCCCGAGGAAAAGGCGTTCCTGGAACAGCCCGACTCCTCGTTCTGACGCGTTCTCACCACCCATACGCCGCGCAAGGATGACGTCCTTCACTTGAGGATGCGCGCGCGGTTGCGCGATAACGAGGGATCGTTCGCCCAGGTTTCCGGGAGTTGCCCTGTGAAATTCCGTTTCGGTCTCGTCCTCGCCCTGCTGCTCGCGCTGGTGGCCAGCGCCCAGGCGGCAGTCCAACCTTCGCTCTACCAGGGCCTGCACTGGCGCCTGATCGGCCCCTTCCGCGGCGGCCGCGTGCTGACCGTGACCGGGGTGCCCGGCGACAGCCGGCATTTCTGGTTCGGCGCCGTGGACGGCGGCGTGTGGGCCACCGACGACGCCGGGCGCACCTGGAAGCCGATCTTCGACAGCCAGCCGGTGGGCTCGATCGGCGCGCTGGCCGTCTCTCCGTCGGACCCGAAGGTGATCTACGTGGGCAGCGGCGAGGCCGACATGCGCTCGGACATCGCCCAGGGTAACGGCATGTACCGCAGTACCGACGGCGGCAAGCACTGGACTCACATCGGGCTCACCGACACCCGCGCCATCGGCAAGGTGCTGGTGGATCCGAAGAACCCGCAGCGCGTGTTCGTGGCGGCCCTGGGTCATCCCTACGGGCCCAACGCGCAACGCGGCGTGTTCCGCAGCACCGACGGCGGCGCGCACTGGCAAAAGGTGCTGTTCACCAACGACAACACCGGCGCCATCGACCTGGCCTTCAAGCCCGGCGACGCCGAACACCCTCTACGCCGCGCTGTGGCAGACCCGGCGTCCGCCGTGGAACGTGTATCCGCCCTCCGAGGGCCCGGGCAGCGGCCTGTACGTGTCGCATGACGGCGGCAGCCACTGGCAGCAAGGTCACCGGCCACGGCTTCCCGGCGCACCCGGGTCGCATCGGCGTGGCGGTGGCGCCCAGCCAGCCCGGCCGCGTGTATGCCATCGTCGACGCGCTGCACGGCGAGGGCGGCCTGTACCGCTCCGACGACGGCGGCGTGCACTGGCAGCACGTGAGCAAGGACCTGCGCATCTGGAAGCGCGGCTGGTACTTCTCGCGCATCACGGTGGATCCCGAAAAACGCCGACCGCATCTACGCGATGAACACCATCGTGCTGCGCTCGGACGATGGCGGGAAACACTTCATCGCGCTCAAGGGCGACCCGACCGGCGACGACTTCCACCAGATGTGGATCGACCCCACCAACCCCGATCACCAGATCCTGGGCGTGGACCAGGGCACGCTGATCACGCTCAACGGCGGCAAGACCTGGTCGAGCTGGTACAACCAGCCCACCGCGCAGATCTACCACGTCAGCACCGACCACCGGTTCCCGTACTGGGTCTACGGCGCGCAGCAGGATTCGGGCGCGGTGGCCCTGCCCAGCCGCACCAGCACCTACGACGGCATCACCATGGAGCAATTCCACGAGGAGACTGCCGGCGGCGAGAGCGGCATGATCGCGCCCGACCCGGACGACCCGGACATCGTCTATGGCGGGCACGTGCGCAAGCTCGACCGCAAGACGCAGCAGACCCGTGACGTCGACCCGACCCTGGCCTACCCCGCCGCGCACTACCGCAGCGCCTGGACCCTGCCGCTGGCATTCTCCAGGCGCGGCAAGCGCACGCTGTTCTTCGCCAACCAGCGCCTGTTCCAGACCACCGACGGCGGCAACCACTGGAAGCGCATCAGCCCGGACCTCACGCGCGCCAACCCCGGCGTGCCGTCCAACCTGGACCCGGTGACCGCGGCCGACGACGTGCACGTGGGCAAGCGCAAGGGCGTGATCTACACCATTGCGCCCTCGCCGCTGCATGCCGGCGCGCTGTGGGTGGGCACCGACGACGGCCTGGTCTGGCGCACCGACGATGACGGCGGCCACTGGCACAACGTCACGCCGAAGGCGCTCACGCCGTGGTCGAAGGTCGGCGGCATCGAGCCCTCGCACTTCAGCGCCGAGGTGGCCTACCTGGCCATCGACCGCCACCGCCTGGACGACGACCGTCCCTACATCTACCGCACCGAAGACGGCGGCAAGCACTGGACGTCGATCACCGACGGCATCCCGTCCAACGCCTTCGTCAACGTGGTGCGCGAGGACCCGACGCACCGCGGCCTGCTGTACGCGGGCACCGAGCGCGGGATGTACGTGTCCTTCGACGACGGCGCACACTGGCAGTCGCTGCAGCAGAACCTGCCGATGACCTCGGTGCGCGACATCGACGTGCACGGCAACGACCTGGTCATCGCCACGCACGGGCGCGGTTTCTGGATCATGGACAACGTCACCGCGCTGCGCCAGATGCACGACGCGCGCGCGGACCGCGCGACGCTGTTCCGGCCCGCCGTGGCCCACCGCGTGCGCCCGGCCGGCTTCACCGGCACGCCGTTCCCCAAGGACGAGCCGATGGCGGCCAATCCGCCGCTGGGCGCGGACATCGACTACGTGCTGCCGGCCAAGGTGCATGGCGCGGTGACGCTGGACATCCGCGATGCACACGGCCGCCTGGTGCGCCGCTTCAGCAGCAGCGACCCGCTGCCCTCGCGCAACCCGGCCACCCTGGGTTATGCGCCCGAATGGGTGCGGATGCCCGCGCATCTGGCCACCGCGCCCGGCATGCATCGCTTCGTCTGGAACCTGCGCTACGCCGCGCAGGGCCCGCACACCAAAGGCAAGCCGGCCGGCAACGGCGTATGGGCCCCGCCGGGTCGCTACTCGCTGGAGCTGACGGTCGACGGCCGCCACCTGCGCCAGCCGCTGACGGTCAAGCCGGACCCGCGCGTGAAGCTCTCGCAGGGCGCCTACGAGCGCGAGTTCCACCTGGCCCGTGCGGTCGAGGCGGCGAAGGTGCGCGCCACGCAGGCGCTGGGCGAGGCCGCGCCGCTGGTGCATGCGCTGGACGCGCGCATCGCGGCACTTTCCGGCCACGCCGACGTGCGCGCCCGGGCCGAGCACCTGCGCAAGCAGCTGCTGGCCGTCTCCGGCGTGCCGATGGTGCACGACCCGCGCAACTACACCGGCCCGCCGCCGCGTCGCACCGACAGCCTGTACTCGCTCACGCGCGACCTGGGGTCGCTGGAGGGCGCCGTGGACGGTGCCGACGCCGACCCCGGCGCCGACGTGCGCACGTCCTACGCCAAGCTCTCGCATTCGCTGTCCGCCACGCTCAAGGCCTGGACGACCCTTACGCATCGCGACCTGGCGGACCTCGATGCACGGCTGAAGGCCGCCGGTGCCGGCACGGTCCGGCCCTGAAGGCTTCGCGGCCGGGCCCGCGGACGGCCCGGCCGCACACCGTCCCGACCGGCTTGCGCGCAGGTTGCCGTCCAGTTGACGCCGGTCAAGGCGTCACGCGCACCGAGGACTAGGATGAATCCACGGCCCGATTGCATCCCGGGCCGCCCGGGATGGCCCCGCTCCCCTCGGGGCCATCCCGATCCTTTCCTGCCGGACGGAATCCGCCCGTGGCCGATATCCGCACTACCCCTCCCCCTGCTACGCAACGCAAGCCCGACGAGGCGCTCTCGGAACTGCTGGGTGCCCCTTCGCACGGTTCCCGTCTGGCGCGGCTCGGGCGCTGGCTGGCGATCGGAGGGATCCTCGTCGCGATGTTCGCGGCCGGCTACGCCTGGTTCTCCCGCGCTGGCACCGCGGCACCGCTGTACCGCACCGCCGCCGTGACCCGCGGCGACCTGGTGGTCAACGTGACCGCCACCGGCAACCTGCAACCGACCAACCAGGTCGACGTCGGCAGCGAGCTGTCCGGCACCATCGAATCGGTGCGGGTGGACGTCAACGACACCGTCAAGCGTGGCCAGGTGCTGGCACGCCTGGATACCACCCGGCTCGAGCACCAGGTCGAGGACGCGCGCGGCGGCCTGGCGGCAGCGCAGGCCCAGGTCCGACTGGCCACGGCGACCGTGCGCGAGACCCAGCTGCAGTTCGACCGGCTCAAGCGCATGCACGTCGCCAGCAAGGGCACGGTGCCGGCACAGATCGACCTGGATACCGCCGAGGCCGCCTGGCAGCGTGCCGTGGCGGCCAAGTCCAACGCCATCGCCGCGGTGGCGCGGGCCCGCGCCGTGCTCAACACCGGCCAGACCAACCTGTCCAAGGCCACCATTCGTTCACCGATCGACGGCGTAGTGCTCTCTCGCAGCATCGAGCCGGGCCAGACCGTGGCCGCCTCGCTGCAAGCGCCGGTGCTGTTCGTCCTGGCCGAGGACCTGTCCAAGATGGAGCTGCAGGTGGACGTGGACGAGGCCGATGTCGGCCAGGTGCGCGACGGCCAGCCGGCGCAGTTCAACGTGGATGCCTATCCCGGCCGCGAATACCCGGCTACCGTTCGCCGCGTCAGCTACGGTTCGCAGGTCAAGGACGGCGTGGTGTCCTATCTGACCGAACTGACCGTCAACAACGACGACCTCTCCCTGCGCCCCGGCATGACCGCAACCGCGCAAATCACGGTCAACCAACGCCGCAACGTGCTGCTGGTCCCCGCCGCCGCGCTGCGCTTCACGCCGGAGACCGGCGAGGCGAAGCAGCAATCCGGCAGCATGCTCACCCGCCTGGTGCCGCGCCCGCCGCACCGCTCGGCACCGAAGAAGGTCACCATCACCGGCCGCGAACGCCAGGTGTGGATCCTGCGCGACGGCACGCCGGTGGCGGTGAAGGTCACCCTCGGCGCCACCGACGGGCGCATGTACGAGGTCGTGTCCGGCGCGCTCGAGCCCGGCATGGACGTGATCCTGGACCGCAACGGAACCTCGTCGTGACACCGGCGGCCGATGGCGGCGTCCCGCCCCCCGTGATCGAACTGATCGGCGTGACCAAGACCTACGGCGAGGGCGCAGTGGCCCTGCAGGCGCTGCGCGGCGTGGACCTTGTGGTCCATGAGGGCGAGTTCGTGGCCATCATGGGGCCGAGCGGTTCGGGCAAGTCCACGGCCATGAACATCATGGGTTGCCTGGACGTGCCCACCAGCGGCAGCTACCGCTTTCGCGGCGTGCCGGTCGAGCACCTCACGCGCAACCAGCGCGCCCTGCTGCGGCGCACCTACCTGGGCTTCGTGTTCCAGGGCTACAACCTGCTGGGCCGGACCTCGGCACTGGAGAACGTGGAGCTGCCGCTGCTGTACCGCGGCGAGCCGCCCGCCAAACGCCATGCCGCCGCCCGCGAGGCGCTGGCGGCGGTGGGCCTTGGCGAGTGGGAGGACCACACCCCGGCCGAGCTGTCCGGTGGCCAGCAGCAGCGCGCGGCGATCGCTCGCGCCATCGTCACGCACCCGGCCGTGCTGCTGGCCGACGAACCGACCGGCAACCTCGATACCCATCGTAGCCAGGAGATCATGGAGCTGATCGCCGCGCTCAACCGCGATCGCGGCATCACGGTGCTGATGGTCACCCACGAGCCGGACATGGCCGCCTACGCACGGCGCATCGTGCACTTCGTCGACGGCGTGGTGGAAAGCGACGTGCGCAACCCGGAGGCCGCCTGATGTGGTGGAACACGCTGATGCTGGCGCTCAAGGAAATCCGCCGCAACCTGACGCGGTCGTTCCTGACCGTGCTCGGCATCCTGATCGGCGTGGCCGCGGTGATCACCATGGTCACGCTGGGCAACGGCGCCACCCGCGCAGTGTCGGCGCAGATCTCCAGCCTGGGCAGCAACCTGCTCATGGTGCGCCCCGGCCAGCGCCTGGGCCCGACCCGCGACACCGCTGGCGCGTCACCGTTCAAGTTGGCCGACGTGACCGCCATCGAGACCCAGGTGGGCCAGCTCAACGCCGTGGCGCCGGTGGTCTCGCGCACGGTGACGGTGGTGCACGGGGCCAGCAACTGGTCGACCGGCGTGGTCGGCTCCACCAATGCCTACTTCACCGCCGGCAACTGGAAGCTGGCCGACGGCCGCCTGTTCAGCGATGCCGAGATCCAGTCGGGCAAGGCCGTGTGCATCCTCGGCCAGACCACGCGAAGCAAGCTGTTCGGCACCGTCAACCCGATCGGCAGCGCGATCCGCGTCAAGCAGTTTTCATGCGAGGTGATCGGCTTGCTGGTGGGCAAGGGCCAGTCGTCGATGGGCCGCGACCAGGACGACACCATCGTGATGCCGCTGCGCACGGTGCAGCGGCGCCTGACCGGCAACCAGGACGTGGGCATGCTGCTGGTGTCGGTGCGCGAAGGCGCTTCCACCACGCGTGCCAAGGAAGGCATCGAGGCACTGCTGCGCGAGCGCCGGCACATCTCGGCCAACGAGGAGGACAACTTCAACGTCCTGGACACCCGCGAGATCGCCGAGATGCTGTCCAGCACCACCCGCGTGCTGACCCTGCTGCTGGGCGCGGTGGCCGCGGTCAGCCTGCTGGTGGGCGGGGTGGGCATCATGAACATCATGCTGGTGTCGGTGACCGAGCGCACGCGCGAGATCGGCATCCGCCTGGCGGTCGGCGCGCTGGAGCGCGAGGTGCTGCTGCAGTTCCTGATCGAGGCGGTGGTGCTGTCCTCGCTGGGCGGGCTGCTGGGCATGCTGCTGGCCACGGCCAGCTCCATCGTGCTGGCGCGGTTGATGGAGGTGCCGTACGTGTTCGGCGGCACCATCAACCTGGTGGCGTTCCTGTTCTCGGCGGCGATCGGCGTGATCTTCGGCTACTTCCCCGCACGCCGCGCCGCGCGCATGGACCCGATCGAGGCGCTGCGGCACGAGTGAACGGTGGTGTCCCTCGGCTCGTGCGACGGCAATGGCTACATGCGCACGACCGGCTTGACCCGACAGGCATCGCGCTGTTTCTGCGCGGCCTTCACGCCCGCCGGATCATGCGCCACGAAGCGCATTTCCATCACCGTCTGCCAGTTGCGCGTGCACAGGCGACCCAGACGCGGGCCGTGCGACCATGAGGCCCGTGCCAGCTGTTCGGCGTGCACGTAGTGATGCAGGAAGATGGCCATCTCGGCACGATCCTGCAGCAGGTCCGGCGCGTCCGGCTCGCGGGCCAGCGCGCGGTCCAGCAGGTTCGCGGCCTGTGCGTAGTGTTCGCCCTTGCCCGCCTGCCGTGCGCGGTCGACCAGCGCCTGCACGGCGGGATCGCGCAGCGGCGTGACCTGCAGCGCCGATCGGTCGCGCTGGCCGGCGGTGCGGATCGCGGCGACCATGACCTGGGCCGGCGGCGGCGGCGGTGGCGCCGGCGGCGTGGTGGCACAGGCGGTAAGCGCCAGCGTGGCGAGGGTCACGGCAAGGTTTCGTTGGTGCATGGAATCAGGGTTGGCCTTGGGCGGGGGCCTGGCCCCCATCGTGATGGAAGATGTCGCGGAAACGCTGCCACAGACAGCCATCATGCGCGTCGGGCACGTAACCGGCGATGAAGGGCAGCCGGCGCGCGCCCTGGCATTGCGGATCGGTGCGGTGGCCGGTCTGCGGGTTGATCCAGGCGTATTGCAGGTCCGGCGCGTCGCCTTCGTCCAGCGGCGCGGTCGGCAGGTGCCGGAACAGGTGGATCCAGATCTTCAGCGCACCCGAAGAACCCCACAGGCCAGTGGTGCCGTTGTCGTCGCGGCCCACCCAGGCGACCGCCAGGCGGTCGCCGCTGAAACCGGCGAACCAGCTGTCGCGCTGCTTGTCGCTGGTGCCGGTCTTGCCGGCGGCGTGGATCCAGCCCAGGCCGTCATCGGTGATGGCGTGGGCGGTGCCGCGCAGGGCGACCTGCTGCATGGCGTAGGTGATCAGCTGCACGGCCGCGTGGTAGTCGGACGGTCCCGTGCGTACCTCGTAGCGCTTGATGGTCTTGCCGTGCGCATCCAGCACGCCGCGGACCGACAGCAGCGGCAGGGCATGCCCACCCGAAGCCAGGTACTGGTACAGGTGCGCGACCTGCGCGGGCGAGAGATCGATCGCACCCAGCAGCAGCGACGGGTTGGGATTGACGTCCTTGAGGCCGAACGACTGCAGGAAGTCGCGGATCCGGCCGACGCCGACGGCCAGGCCCAGGTGCACCGTGGCCAGGTTCCAGGAATTGACCAGCGCGTCGACCAGCGGCACCTCGCCGTGGGCGACGTGGTCGTCGTTGCGCGGCGACCATATCTTGCCGTTGGGCTGTTGCAGGTGCACCGGCTCGTCGGCCAGCGGCGTGGCCAGCGACCAGCGGCCCGGCTGCGCCAGCGCCACCAGGTAGGCGAACGGCTTGATGATCGAACCGACCGGCCGACGCGCGTCCAGGGCCCGGTTGAAGCCCGGCCGGCCGGGGTCGCGTCCGCCGACCATGGCCAGGACCCGGCCGTTGTGCGTATTGGTGACCACCACGGCGGCCTGCAGGTCCTTGCCATGCCGCCCCATGCGATCCAGGGTATGCCCGACCGCCCGCTCGGCATAGATCTGCGCGGCCGGATCCAGGGTGGTGAAGATCGACAGGCCGTCCTTGCGCAGGGTCTGCTCGTCGAAATCGGACGTGATCTGCGCGCGCACCAGGTCCATGAACGCGGGGAAGCGGTCTCGTGCCAGTTGCGGGTGCGCGACCACGCCCAGCGGCTGGGCCTGCGCGTACTGCATCACCCGGTGGCTGATCAGGCCGGTCTCGTGGAATTCGTCCAGCACCAGGTTGCGGCGCTTGAGCGCGCGCTCGGGGAACCGTCGCGGGTCGTAGTAGCTGGGTCCGCGCACCAGCGCCACCAGCAGCGCGATCTCCTGTGGGCGCAGGGTCTGCAGGCGACGTCCGAAATAGAATTCGCTGGCGGCGGCGAAGCCGTGCACGGCCTGGTTGCCCTGCTGGCCCAGGAACACCTCGTTGACGTAGGCCTGCAGGATGCGGCCCTTGCTGTAGTGCGCCGAGATCAGCATCGACAGCACCGCCTCGTTGAACTTGCGCACCAGGGTCCGGTTGCGGGTCAGGAACAGGTTGCGCACCAGCTGCTGGGTCAGGGTCGATCCGCCCTGCACCACGTGTCCGGCGCGCAGGTTGGCCCACATGGCGCGCGCAATGGCGGTCAGGTCGATACCGAAGTGGTGCTTGAAGTCGCGGTCCTCGACCGCCTGCAGGCCGGTGACCAGCAGCCCGGGCACCTGCTTGAGCCGGACGATGCGCCGCTCTTCCTGCTGCGCTCCGTACAGGGTGGCGATGCGCGCCGGGTCCAGGTGGGTGAGCTTGATCGCCCGTCCGTTGTCGGCGCGCGTCACCGAGGCGATGTTCTCGCCGGACAGGGTCACCACGATGCGCACGGGCAGTTCGCCGCCCTCGGGTCCGGCGTAGCCGCGTGAGGCAATCACGAAGCGCGAGCCGCCGCCGGCCCAGGTCCCGGGCACGCGGCCATGCGCATCGTGCGTATAGCCGGCAAAGCCAAGCTCCAGCTTCAGGGTCTCCGGGGTCATCGGCTCGCCAGCCCGCAGCGGCAGCGGCCGCGCGTACACCCGCGTGGGCACGGAAAACACCAGGTCGTCGAAACGCGCCTGCACGCGTGCATTGAGGATCAGCGTATACGGCAGCAGGAAGCCGACGCCGATCCCGAGGCCAGTCCAGAACGGAATGCGCAGCAGGCGCCAGGCGGCGCGAATGGGATGTCGGGAGCGTTTGCGTTCGGTCAAGGCGATGCAGGATGGCGGACAGGAACGGGATCCAAGTGTACGTGCCTCGGCCTGCACGTGCGCACAACCGCGGCCATGACCCGTTTGCCCGTACAATGCCGGATCGGCGAACGCACGGAGAGGCAATGGGCGGTCAAGATCATGGCCGGAATAGGGCAGCGATGGTGATGTGGCGTCTACGCCGCTTTTCGCAGCAACTGCACCGGCTGCGCCTGAGCCTGGGCCAGCGGGGCTGGCGCGGCACCCTGGCGCGCGTGGCGCACGAATTCCGCCGCCGCCCCGCCATCGACACCAGCCTGCCCGTGAAGCCGCTGACGGACGCATTCGATCCGTTCACCCTGCCGACCGAGGCCATACGCCCCCGGGTCTCGGTCATCATCCCCGCCCATGGCAAGCGCCCGCATACCGTCGCCTGCCTGCGCTCCATCGCCACCTTCCCGCCCGCGGCCCCGTTCGAGGTGATCGTGGTCGACGACGCCTCCCCCGACGATACCGCTTCCGTGCTGGCACGCATCGGCGGGTTGCGAACAATCACCCACACGGACAACCGCGGTTTCGTCGCCAGCTGCAACGACGGCGCACAGGCTGCGCGTGGCGACCTGCTGCTGTTTCTCAACAACGACACCCGGGTCACCCCCGGCTGGCTGGACACGATGCTCGCGTGCATGGGCGAAGAAGCGGACTGCGGCATGGTCGGCAGCCGCCTGGTGTACCCCGACGGCCGATTGCAGGAAGCCGGTGGCCTGGTGCATAACGACGGCAGCTGCAGCAACATCGGTCGTTTCGAAGACCGCAACGATCCGCGCTTCCGTTTTCGCCGCGAGGTCGACTACGTGTCCGGGGCCAGCCTGCTGATCGACCGCGCCCTGTTCGAACGGGTCGGCGGTTTCGCAATCGACTACGCACCGGCCTATTACGAGGACACCGACCTGGCCTTTGCCGTGCGCGCCGCCGGCCAGCGCGTACTGTACGAACCGGCCAGCGTGATCGTGCATGACGAGGGCGTCACCGCCGGGACCGACACCGAGCGCGGATTCAAGCGTTTCCAGGTGCGCAACCGCGAACGGTTCGTGCAGCGCCATGCCGCGGCCCTGCAACGGCAATCGTCCCCGGGAACCCCCGTCGAGAAGGCACTTGCCCCCCGTTCGAACGGCCGCATTCTCGTCATCGACACGCTGATGCCCGATCCGGCGCGCGACTCTGGCTCGCTACGACTGACGGAGATCTTCCGCCTGCTGCACGCCATGCGCTGGCAGGTGATCTTCGCGCCCGAGCGCGACCCCGACGCTCCCTCGCGGATCGACGCCCTGGGCGCGCTCGGCGTGCAGACGGTACCGGACCAGCTGCACGGCTGGCTTGCCCGCCACGGACGCACCCTGGATGCGGTCATGCTGTGCCGCGCCACCACGGCCTCCAGCTACCTGTCGCTGGTGCGCCGCCTGGCGCCGCAGGCGCGAATCGTGTTCGACACGGTGGACCTGCATTTCCTGCGCGAATCACGTGCCGCCGCGATGTCCGGCAAGGCCTCGCTCGCCCGGCGCGCCGCATCCACGCGGCGCATGGAGCTTTCGCTGATCGGTGCCAGCGACGTGACCCTGGTGGTCAGCCCGGTCGAGCGCGAAATGCTGGCCGAGGCCTGCCCCGATGCACGGGTCGAACTATTGTCCAACATTCATGTGGTGCACGGCCGTCGCGTGGGTTTTTCGGAACGCCGCGACCTGGTGTTCCTGGGCGGATTCGGTCACCCACCCAATGCCGACGCCGTGCGCTGGATGGTGCACGAGATCATGCCCCTGCTGTGGCGGCAGGATCCCGCCCTGCACCTGCACGTGCTCGGCGACGTGCCCGAGCAGGCGCGCCGCCAGCTGCAGGGACCGAACGTGACCCTGCACGGCCGCATCGCCGAACTGGGCCCGTTCATGGACCGCTGCCGCGTGTCGGTCGCGCCGCTGCGCTTCGGCGCCGGAGTCAAGGGCAAGGTCAACATGGCCATGAGCCATGGCCTGCCGGTCGTCGCCACGCCGGTGGCTGCCGAAGGCATGCAGCTGGTCGACGGCCGTGATGTCCTGCTGGCCGACGACGCTGCTTCGTTTGCTTCGGCGGTACTCGCGGTGCATGAAGATCCGGAACTGTGGCTGCGCCTTTCCGACGGCGGGCTGGAGAACGTGCGCCGGCACTTCTCGCGCGAGGCCGCGGCCGACACGCTGCACCGCATCCTGGTCGCGCGCGACGCTTCCGCCGGCGCGTGATTGCCGCTAGCGTGTAGCACGAACCCAGGGAACCGCGAATCATGCGCACCATCCGCCTGTATGTCGACGCCCCGCTGCAAGCGGGCGAAAGCCTGGATCTACCCTCCGCCCCCGCCGAGCATGCCGTGCGCGTCCTGCGCCTGCGCACGGGCGATCCGTTGACCCTGTTCAACGGCGATGGCCACGACTATCCCGGGGAGATCCTCGCGGCCGACAAGCGCAACGCACGCGTGCAGGTCCATGCGCGCGTGGCCGCCGCGGCCGAGTCGCCGCTTTGCCTGACGCTGGCCCAGTCCCTGGCGCGCGGCGAAAAAATGGACTGGATCGTTCAGAAGTCCACCGAGCTTGGGGTGACCCGGATCGTGCCCCTGCAGACCGAACGCAGCGAGTTGCGCCTGGATGCACGGCGCGCCGAGAAGCGCCTCGCGCACTGGCGTGCGGTCGCGATCGCGGCCTGCGAGCAGTCCGGCCGTGCGGTGATACCCCACATCGAGGCACCGGGACCGCTGGCTGCCTGGCTGCAGTCCCTGGCCGCGGACCCGCAGCCGCGCCTGGCCCTGCTGCCCGAATCGGGCCAGCGTGCGCGCGAACTGGACCTGTCCGCCGGCGGTGCCGTGCTGGCGGTGGGACCGGAGGGCGGCTGGGGTGAGCGCGACCTGGCGGCGCTGCGCGAGGCGAGGTTCCGCTCGCTGCAGCTCGGACCTCGCGTGTTGCGCACCGAAACCGCGGGCATCGCGGCGCTGGCCGCGCTGCAATCGCTGCACGGCGATTTCTGAACCCGGTGGGTCGAACGTCGACCGGATCAGGCCAGTTCGACGGCCTCGGCCACGCGTTTCTCGATGACGGCAAGGTCGGGGATGACCGCCTTGTCGTCCCGGACCATGACCTGCGCGCTGATACCTTCGGGCAGGTGATCGGCTTCGTCGTCCTTGACCACCACGTCCACGTTGAGGGCGGTCAGGCGCGGAAAGCCCTGGGTGACCATGGCGAAGAACGGCATGCGCGGATTGCCGCCGAGGGCCTTGATGATGGCCACGCGCGAGTTCAGCGCGCCTTCGGATTTCGGCCAGCCGACCAGGCCGGGGAACGACACCAGCGGCACCCGCCAGCCGCGCCAGCTGACGCGACCGAGCAGCCATTCCGGCGCATTTTCCACCGGTTCGGGCGTGGACATGGTGATGACTTCGCTGACACTGGCGTTGGGCAACAGCAGTCGTCCGCCGCTCACGGTGATCAGGACGCCCCGGATTTCACGTGTCTGGGTTGCGTTCATGACAGTTCCTCGAGCATGCGTGCGGCCAGTTCCGCGGGCGTACCCGTGTGCCGGGCCAGTTGTTCCTCGCAGATGACCGAAACCATGGTGTTTTCCGTGCAATCGGCCGGATCCAGCGCCCAGACGGCTCCGCCGGCATCGACCACGGCCTGGGCGCCGGCCAGGGCATCGACGGCATCGCCGGCCAGGATGATGGCCAGCACGTGCTCGCCCAGCTCCTGGGCCACCAGGGTCAGGGTGAGATCGATGGATGGGCTGCTCAGCGGCTGGCCCGATGCATCCAGCAATTGCATGCGACCGCTGGACTCCAGGGCGGCCTGCTTGCCGGCGGGCACCAGCACCAGGTCTCCGTGGCGAACCTTGCCCGTATCGGCGGCCACGCGCACGGACAGGATCGGACTGGCCGCGTTGAGCTCGGCAGCCAGGGTCTTCAGGTCATCCGGGGATTGCTGGTGCACGACCGCCACGATCGCCGCCTTGGGCACGCGGTCGATCGCGGCCAGGAAGTTCCGCAGGGTACTGCGCGACTCTTCGCTTTGCCCCGCGGCCAGCACCACGGCATGCTGGATGCCGCTTTCGAGTCCGGTATCCACGCCGTAGATCTTCGGCGCCACCGCTTTTTCCATCGGTTCCAGTTCGAGGTTGAAGCTCGGCTCCACGGACGCCGAGGCTTCATCGCCCTCGCCTTCCGGAGCCAGGTAGTCGCTGGCCGACACCTTCTCGATGCCGAACTCGGAAGGGTCTGCGGGTGCTTCACCCGAGCCCTTTTGCTGGATGATCTCGACCGTGTCCGTATCGTCCGACTCGAGGTCGAAGTCGACCAGATCCCAGTCCGGTGCATCCGGTGTCTGGACG
Organism: uncultured Gammaproteobacteria bacterium; assembly: GCA_963817755.1. Classification (GTDB taxonomy): domain Bacteria; phylum Pseudomonadota; class Gammaproteobacteria; order Xanthomonadales; family Rhodanobacteraceae; genus Oleiagrimonas. The sequence goes on along the minus strand of CAWFPB010000001.1, from coordinate 420,930 downwards.
GTCCGGGTTTCCATGGCCGAAGCATCGAGCGGACGATCGTCGTCCGGATCGACCAGCGAATACGGGCTGCCCTTCCCTTCCAACGCCCGATCCTTCAGGGGCTCGGAAGAAGCCGCTTCGCCTTGTGTCTGCTCGCCCGTCTCCCCGTCCCGGTCTGCATCGACCGCATCCGCCTCTGCCGCGGCCGCAGGTTCGGGTGATCCATCCTGTTCCGGGGCCGGCTGCCCGGCCTGGCCGGACTGTTCGGCCTCGGACTGTTCGCGTTCGGCCAGCGCCTGGTCGAACTGGCGCAGGGTCTCTTCGAACGCCATGTCCGGGTCATGGAGTCCACTGCGGACTGATGTCTCGGCACCGGACGCAGCCGGAGTCTCGTCATGCGACGGCGTCGCGGCGGGCGGCGGACTGGCGCTGTCTGGAATGGCCTGGATGGCATCCAGGTCGGCATCGCCGATGTCGCCTTCGTCCAGCTGCATGCCTTCGAGCGGACCCGAGGACACCGGATCGCCATCATCGTTGCGGCCCAGCAGGTCGCCGTCCTCTGCCAGCAGGGCCTCGAGTTCGGCGGTCAGCTCCTCGCTCTGGCGCGCCGCATCGGCCTGGTCATGTGCATCGGCCACTTGGGACGGTTCGACTTCCGCCGGAGGGGCCTCCGGCATGTCCTCGTCCGGCAGCAGCAATTGGGTGGGGTGCGCCTCGATCGGACGCCCTTCGACCGGTCGGGGCGGGTCGACATCGAGTGCATCCACCAGTTTGGCCGCCAGATGGCGTGCCCAGCGGGCCTGGTCCCATCCGGACAGTCCGCTGGAGGCCTCTGCATCGTTGAACACGATGCGCTGGCGCTCCTCGTCGAACATCGCGTACAGGTTGTCCAGGTGTGCCTCGACCTTGTCATCGAGGTTGATCACCACGACATCGGCACCGTTGCCGGCCAGTTCCTCGCGCGTGACGCGGGTGGCAGGGCCTTCGTGCACGATGCGTGCCCCGGCCTCGACCAGGGCCTCGCGCAGGTGCGCGCTCAGCTGCGCATCCTCGAACAGCAGGACAACCCCCGGCCCGCCAGATGTCTGACTTTGCTCGCTCATGCCTTGCTTACCCGTCACGCGCATCAAGCAGCTCGCGGATCTGCGTGATCAGGTCATTCTCCTGGTAGGGCTTGCCCAGATAGCGCTCGACGCCGATGTCCAGGGCACGCTGGCGATGCTTTTCGCCGGTACGCGAGGTGATCATGATGATCGGCACGTGCTTGAGACGCGAGTCGTTCTTCATGTACGTGGCCAGCTCGTAGCCGTCCATGCGCGGCATCTCGATATCCAGCAGCATCAGGTCGGGGACGCGTTCCTGCAGCTTCTCCACCGCGTCCATGCCGTCCTTGGCCGTACTGACCTCGTAATCGTGACGCTCGAGGATGCGGCCGCTCACCTTGCGCATGGTGATCGAATCGTCCACCACCATGACCAGCGGGTGCTCGCGCTGCTCCTGCGGCGCGATCGGACGCTTCTCGATCTCCGCTTCCAGTTTCTCGGCATCGGCATGCTGCTTGAGCGCGACGCCGTGGCGTACCAGCGGGGCCAGGTCCAGGATCATCACCACCGAGCCGTCGCCCATGATGGTGGCTCCGAAGATGCCCGGCACCGAGCTGACCTGCGGACCGACCGACTTGACCACGATTTCGCGCGACCCGATCACGCTGTCGATGCGTACGGCCGCATGCAGGTCGCCGCTGCGTGCCAACAGCAGCGGCGGCTGGGTGTCGTCGGTGAGGTGACCGGCCGGCACGTCCAGCAACTGTGCCAGGTCGTGGATGCTGTATTCCTCGCCGGCATAGGTGAAGGTCGGGCTTTCTTCGCTCAGGCGACGCTTGAGTTCCTCGCGGCCGATTCGCGCCACGCCCTGCACAGAGGTCATCGGCAGGGCGAACACCAGCTCGCCGACCTTGACCATGATGGCCTGGGTCACCGCCAGCGTGAACGGCAGGCGGATGTTGAAGGTGGTGCCCTTGCCAAGTTCCGAATCAATGCTGAGCGTGCCGCCCATCTGCTTGATTTCGTTGGCAACCACGTCCATGCCGACGCCGCGGCCGGCGAGCTGTGTCACCGACTGGGCGGTGGAGAAGCCGCTTTCGAGGATGAAACCGAACAGGTCGCGGTCGGACAGCTTCGCATCCGGACGCATCAGTCCGCGTTCGATGGCCTTGGCGCGGATGGCGTCGCGGTCGATGCCGCCACCGTCGTCGCGCACCCGGATCAGCACCTCGGTGGCATCGCGACTGACGTCGATGGACACCGTGCCTTCCTCGGGCTTGCCCGCCTTCTTGCGCGCCTCGCGCGACTCAATGCCGTGCGCCAGCGCGTTGCGCATCATGTGTTCGAACGGCGCCTTCATGCGCTCGAGCAGGTTGCGGTCCATTTCGCCGTGGGCGCCGGCCACGCGCAGTTGTGCCCGCTTGCCGACATCGGTGGCGGCCTGGCGCAGGGTACGGCGCAAGGTCGGCACCATGGAGTCGAACGGCACCATGCGCGTGCGCATGAGGCCTTCCTGCAGTTCCGAACTGACGCGCGACTGCTGCAGCAGCAATGTCTCGGACTGGCGGGTGATGTCGTCGAGCATGGTCTGTAGCGAGACCAGATCGGACACCGACTCGGCCAGTGCGCGCGAGTACTGCTGCAGCTGGGAGAAGCGATCCAGCTCCAGCGGATCGAAACCGGCCTGGCCGGCGTCCTCGTTCTCGCGCTGGTAGCGCGCGATGATCTGCGCCTCGGTCTCGATTTCCAGCTTGCGCAGCTGGTCGCGCAGACGGTCGACGGTCTGCTCGAACTCGACCAGGTTGTAGCGGTAGCTGCTGACCTGCTGTTCCAGGCGCGCGCGGTAGATGGACACCTCGCCCGCGTAGTTGACCAGCGAATCGAGCAGCTCGGCGCGCACGCGGATCATTTCCTGCGGCGCGCGCGAAAGTTCCTCTTCCTCCTCCATCAGCGGCGGCCTGCGGCGCGCCGGAGCGGTGGAGGTCTTGGCCGGTGCCGGCGTGCTCGCCGTCGGAGCCTGCGATTGGGCCGACTCGGGTACCGATGCCGGCGTGGCGGTATCGCTCACGCCCGGCTTCTGTCCACGTGCCATCGCCTCGAAAAAGGCAATCGCCTGGCTGGGCATGGCCACGGCCTGCTGGGCGGACACGCGCTGGACCAGCTCGTGCAGACGATCGAAGCCGCGCTCGAGCGATTCGATGGTCACCGCGTCGATACCCAGGTGCCCCGCATCCACGGCTTCGAGCATGGTTTCCATGGCATGACCGAGGCCGCCAATTTCCTCCAGGCTGGCCATGCGCGCACCACCCTTGAGGGTATGCAGGTCGCGCTTGAGATCGACCATGTATTCGCGCGCCTGCGGCGCTTCGCGAAGGCGCGCCATCACGCCGTCGGCATGGTCGAGGATGTCGCGGCTTTCCTCGATGAAGATTTCCAGCAGGTCGGTATCGAGGTCGGGCTTGTCCAGCGTGCCCTCGGGCTGCGGGTCCTGCGGAAAACGGAAATCCCCGGGCAGTGCCGACAGCGCGGATACCGCCGCAGGGGTGGCTTCGGGCTCGGGCTCGGGCTCGGGCTCCGCTTCCGCTTCCGCTTCCGCTTCCGCTTCCGCTTCCGCTTCCGCTTCCGCTTCGGCTTCGGCTTCGGCTTCGGCTTCGGTTTCGGTTTCGGTTTCGGCTTCGGCTTCGGCTTCGGTTTCGGTTTCCGGTTCGGCTTCCGCTTCGGACTCCGCCTCGTCCGGCGGCATGGACGTATCCGCATCCGGTCCGGTGGCGGTCGCCTCGTCCGGGGATGCCTGTTCCGGCATGTCCCTGGTCGAGGATTCGGCGTCGGTTGAACCGGCGGTCGGGATTTCGTCGATCTCGCGCTCGTCCATCAGGGCGTCGAGGTCGATCTCGGTGATGGATGTCTCCGGATCGGATTCCAGGTCGATCGTTTCGACCGTGTCGCTGGCGTCCTCCCCTTCCACGGATACGGCGCTGACGTCCAGCGCGGCGGTGTCGGCCTCGCCTTCGGACGCAGTCTCGCTTTCGTCCGGATCGTGGCCGTAGACCACATGGGCCAGGTTCGGTTCGGCCAGGGCATCGCGCAAGGCGTTGAGCCGCTCCACCAGGGTCGACGTATCGGGCAGTACCGGTTCCGAGCTGTCGAACTGTGCAGCCACCTGTTCGGTGACCTGCACCGCCTCGGCCACGGCTTCCTGGCCCTCGGTCGGCATGGCGACCTGTCCGGCACGCAGCCGCTTGAGGTAGCCCTCGAGCGGCGACAGGACTTCCGACAGCAGCGGAACCTCGACCATGGCAATGGCGCCATGCATGGTGTGCACCGCACGCAGCAGCGGTTCGTCGACGGTCAGTTCGCCGCCAGCGGATGCATCCAGCGCGCCGCGCACCGTGGCCAGATGCTGGGTAATCTCGCTGCGCAGGATCTCCAGGAGCACCGGATCCATGTGCGGCAGCACCGGCATGGACAGGATTTCGTCCGGCCCAGCGTCCGAATCGGACGCCGTGTCCTCCGAACCGACGCCGGCCAGGGTCGCGCTCGGAATGTCCTCGATATCCGTCTCCACGCGCGGCACGCGGCGCTTGACCACGCGCTTGACGGTGGCGCCCGAGGTCTGGAGTTCGCTCGCCACGTCCGGCGTCTCGCCGGCAGTGATTCGGTCGGCCAGATCCATGATGCGCGATAGCGGCGCCGTCGGTCGGCCCTTGCCGTGCAATGCGTCCAGCAGTTGCGGCAGGGCCACGACCGCATGATCGACCAGGGTGACCACGGCCGGACTGGCCGTGATCGTGCTGTCGAGCACGCGGTTGAGCATGTTCTCGACCTTCCAGCTGAACTCGCCCAGCACCTTGGCGCCCACCAGGCGGCCCGAACCCTTGAGCGTGTGGAACGCGCGCCGGATCGGGTTCAGCTTGTCATGATCTTCGGGTTTGAGCTTCCAGGTCTCCAGGCTTTGCTGAAGCCCTTCGATTTCTTCCTGCACTTCCTCCAGGAAGACTTCACGAATTTCCGCGTCGATCTCGTCGGTGGTGCCCTGGAAACCGGCTTCGTCGGCAAGCGGATCGTCCGCTCCGGCCTCGACCTCGATTTCCTCCTCGACCTCGACCCAGTCCTCGCCCTGCGGCGTGGCGGTGGTCTCGGTGTCGGCCAGGCGCAAGCCGGCGATGTCCTCGGACGTTTCCGGCTCCTGGCCGGCCTCGCCGACCACCAGGTCGCTCAGATCTTTGCCTTCGGCAAGGCTGACCGTCTCGTCCAGCGCGCCCGCGTCCAGTGCCTCCGGCTCGTGGGCGACATCCTCGACCGCCGTCTCCTCCGGCGCACGGCGCGGGGGCACCGGCCAGTACCCGAGGTCGCGTAGGGCCTGCTCGGCGACGTCGAGGATGTGCCCCAGGCCGCCGCGGCGATCGCGCGCGGATTCCAGGTAGTACTCCAGGGACGCCAGCGCATCGGCCAGCTTGTCCATTTGTTCGGTGGTCGGAATGCGCTTCTCGATGACCAGCTCGTTGTCGATGAAGCGTCCTACGCCTTCCAGCAGGGTGCCGGTGCGTTCCTCGCCCAGCATGCGCAGCGCGCCGGCCGTCTCGTCGAGCTGCCCGGGGGCGTGCTTGAGATGCTCGTGGTCCCAGGGAGACTCGATGAAGGCCACGATGGCATCCTTCACCTTTCCCAGGTTGCCCACGGCTTCACGCAGCAGGCTGCCCAGCACCTGGCGCGCCTCGCTGCGCGGCAATGGCCGCTCGCTTGCGGAGGTTTCGGATGCCTCGACATCCTCGTCTTCGCCGGCCATCGCGGCCATGCCCGCGGACTCGACGGCACCCAGGCTCTCGATGTGATCGTCGAGGGAGGCTTCCACGTACAGCAGCGCACCGGCCACGTCGAGCAGTGTTTCCTCGTCGGCCGGACGCGCGCCGGAGGCGATATCCTGGATGATGCGGCGCTGCTCGCCGACCACCCGGCGCGGCACGTTCAGGCCCAGCATACCGAGGGTGTCGGCCACCCGGTCCAGCGATTCCGCCTGGCTGGAAAATTCCGACGGATCGCCACTTCCCGACTGGCGAAGGTACAGGTCCAGCGCATCCTTGACGCGCAGGAGGTCTTCCTTGATCGCATGCGAGACCGTATCCAGCAACACGCGGTTGTGGCCGGTCATGGAACTGCGGGCGTGCTCGACTTCGGCTGCGTCGGGCAGCAGGTGATTGAGGCCGTACGTGCGGCCGATGGCCGCCAGGCGCTCGGACCCGGGGGTGGCGCGCGCAACGTAGTACAGCAACTGGCGCGCCAACTCCACGGCGTGTCCTTCGACCAGCGCCATTTCGCCGCCGTCGATCAGGACGCGGATGGCGCGGTCGACACGGCCGATCAGCTGCTTGACCTCGGCCGAGTGTTCCTCGAGCCGCCCCTCGACCATGCCATCGAGTACGCCCGCGGTGATCCACCACAGGCGACGTCCGGCCAGGCTGTGGCATTTGCCGGCCAGCGCATCCATGGTGTCGCGCATCTGCTCCAGGCTCTGCTTGCCGCCCTGGCCTCGGAACCAGGCCAGCAGCGGCTGCTGGAACTGCTGGCGCAATTGACTCACGTCGCGCTTGAGGGTCTCGGGAGACAGCGGAACCGGCGTACCCGGCGCCTCATCGGGCAGCGGGGCCTCCAGGTTCGGCGTGAACAGTACCGATTCGTGCAGCGATTCCGCGCCGCGGCTGTTGCGCAATTCGTTGAGCAGGGGCAGCAGTACCACGGATACGTCGCGGTGGCTGCTCTGCAGGCGCTCAAGATAGTCGGGCAACTGCACCAGACCGCTCATCAACGCGGCATAGGCATCATCGCGCTGGTCGACCCTGTCCTCGAGCAGGGCCTGGACCAGCTGCTCCATCTCCTGCACCACCATGGCGGCGCCATACAGCTCGACCATGCGCAAGGTGCCCTGCACCTGGTGCAGGACCTGCGCGCAGGTGCGCATGGGACCACTGTCTTCCGGGGCGTCGACGTAGGCCTCGAGCAATTCGCGCGCACGCTGCAGCGCTTCGTCGAGCTCCGACTTGACCCAGGTAAGGGTGGTGAAATCGATGTCGTCTTCTAGTCTCATGCGCTCACGCGGCCCCTCTGGGAGGCTCCAGACAGGTCGCCGGACTGAAGTCCTGCAACGTGATCGAACATGTCTGAACCTCCGCGAGCTTCAACGTTCGTAACCACGACTCCACACCGGAGCCGACGGTTGGTGTTCCGTGCGGGGGTCGGTTGCAACAATTCGAGCCCCTGCATGCGTACGACGGCGATCAGGCCGGCAGCTTGAAGTCGGCAACCGAACGGCGCAGGTCGTTGGCGAGCTGCGCGAGGTTTCCGATCGATTCGGCCGTCTGGCTCGCACCCATCGAAGTCTGGGACGTGATCTCCTGAATCGAATTCATGGTCGAGGTGATGTTGGTGGCCGCCGACGACTGCTGCCGCGCCGCGGCCGAGATGCCGTTAATCAGTTGGGCCAAGTCGTTCGAGACGCGTTCGATGTCGCCCAGAGCGGTACCTGCGTCCTCGGCCTTGCGGGCACCGGACACCACCTCGGCGGTGGTCTGTTCCATGGAACTGACCGCCTCGTTGGTATCGGACTGAATGGTCTGCACCAGCGTCTCGATTCGCTTGGTCGCGTTGGCCGAGCGTTCGGCCAGTCGCTGCACTTCATCGGCCACGACCGCGAATCCGCGACCGGCCTCGCCCGCCGAGGCCGCCTGGATGGCGGCGTTCAGGGCCAGAATGTTGGTCTGCTCGGCAATGTCGTTGATCAGTTCCACGATCGAGCCGATTTCCTGCGACGATTCACCCAGTCGCTTGATTCGCTTCGAGGTTTCCTGGATCTGGTCGCGAATCGAGTCCATGCCTTCGATGGTCTCGCGCACCACCGCGGCGCCGCGCGAGGCGATTTCCACCGAGCGCTGGGCCACGTCGGCCGACTCGGCCGAGTTCTTCGACACCTGGTCGATGGACGTGGCCATGTCGGAAATGGCGGCCGATGCCGAGGTGATCTGCTGTGCCTGGTGCTCGGCGGCCTCGGCCAGGTGCATGGCAGTGGCCTGCGTCTCCTGGGCGGCGGCGGACACCTGCACGGCGGTTTCGTTAATCGTGGTGACCAGGGATCGCAGTGCCTCCACGGCGAAGTTCACCGAGTCCGCGATGGCGCCGGTGATGTCCTCGGTCACGGTGGCCTTCACGGTCAGATCGCCTTCGGCCAGCGAACCCATCTCGTCCAGCAGGCGCATGATGGCCTCCTGGTTGCGCTGGTTGAGCTCGTTGGTGGTCTCCAGGCGGCGCTTCTGCTCCTTGCTCTGCGAGTACACCAGCAGGATGGCGAACAGCACCGCGCCGGCGGCCGCGATCAGGCCCAGCCAGATGTTCGGGAACAGGCGCGCGGTGGGCAGCTTGTCGATGGCGGTGGCAACGTCGTTGGCGCGCAGCAGCACGGTCTGCGAATCCAGCGAGGCCTGGTTGCCGGCGCCCTTGACCGCCTGCAGGTTGACGGCGCCGGAGACCAGCTTGTTGACCGGATCCTGCAGCGCCTTCCACTTGCTCTGGATGCCTTCCAGGATCTTGCGCGCGTTGGCGTTGGTCATGGCGCGCACGCCGACGTCCTTGTTGCCCTTGAGCAGGCCTTCCAGCACCGCGCCGTACAGCTGCGCGTCACGCGAGAGGCCATCGGCTGCGCCCTGGGCATTCTCGCCGCCCTGCAGGATTTCCTGCACGCGGCGGATCATGCGGTCGGCCAGCACCAGCTGTCGGGAGGCGGTGTAGGTCTGCGCCGAGCTGCCGCCCTGCTGCAGGATGTTCACCACCTGCTCCATGCTGGAGTTCAGCACCGGCATCTGCTGCGAGAAATTGGCCGCGTTCTTGGTCGAGTCGACGACCAGCCCGCGATTGGACAGGATCTTGCCGATGTCGCCGTCGAGCTGGCTCCAGGCATTGCTCAGGCTGCGCACCTGGCGGCTGGTGATGGCATTGGCACCGTAGGTGGGCATGCCCTTCTGGGCGTTGCCTTTCATCAGCTGCTGCACATCGCTGTCGATGGCGTTGCGCGTGGCCTGCAGCTCCGTGAACGAGTCGATGTTGCCGCTGGCCGACTCCAGCGCGTACTTGGCGGTCTGCTGCGAGAGCACCTGGATCTGGGTCGTCAGGCCGACGGCCTGGCGCTCCTGATCGTTCTTTCGGTTGAGCAGGTAGAAGTTGCCGGCCGCAATGATGATCATCAGCGCAAGCAGGATGATTACGCCGATGTAGCTGCGCTCCTTACCACTACCCCCCGTTGTCGTACTCATAGCCTTACCTCACCCATCGACATGGAATCGCGCCCTACAGCGCTGCTTGCAGAAAATCCGGAGCCCGCGTCAGTCGGTTCATGCTGAACATGCCGATGCGTTGCTCGCCCAAGGTTACGTTTTCGCTGACGAAGCGGGCGACGCTCTCGTCGTCCTCCTCCGCCGCGTTCTCCCGGTCGTCGTCGCCGATACTGCGCTGGCCCACGATTTCGTCCACCAGCAGGCCCACGGTGCCGCCATGCTGGCGCACCAGCAGCAGCCGGCTGCGATCAGTGACATGCGTGCGCTGGTCGAACAGGAACCGGGCCATGTCCACCACGGGCACCAGGTTGCCGCGCACGTTGGCGATGCCGAGCAGCCATTCGCGCGTGCCGGGCACGTGCGTGAGCGGCTGGGTCACCAGCAACTCGCTGATCTCGCCGATGCTGCTGGCGAACAGGCGCTGACCCACGCGGTAGCAGATCCCGCGCCACAGGCCCGGGTTCTCGATCTGTTCGGGCTCACCGGCCACATGCGCCAGGCTGCGGCGCTCGTAATCGGCCAGTTGCTCGAAGGGCGTGGTTGCCTGGTTGCTCATGACCTCGCTCATCGCCTCATGCGGCCAGCAGTTTCTCGATCCGCGCCAGCAGCTCTTTCTCGCTGACCGGCTTGGTCAGAAAATCCCGCGCGCCCTGGCGCAGGCCCCAAACCCGGTCGGTTTCCATCGACTTGGTGGTGATGATGAGGATCGGCACATCCTTGGTCGCCGGATCGCGATTGAGCGTGCGCGTGGCCTGGAAACCGTTCATGCCCGGCATGATCACGTCCATGATCACCATGTCCGGAAGCTTTTCCTTGACCATCTCGATGCCTTCCTCGGCACTGCTTGCGCTGGACACCTGATGGCCCGCCTTCTCCAGTTGCGTGGTGAAGACGCGAATATCCGTCGGCGAATCGTCGATGATGAGTATGTGTGCCATGTAATCCCCTGATGCACCCTTTCTTCTAATCCAAATCAGGCCGCGGCCGCATGACGGCGAATGGCCTCCAGCAGTTCGTCGCGCGTGAAGGGCTTGGTCAGATACTGCTCTGCCCCCACGATGCGCCCCCTGGCCTTGTCGAACAGCCCGTCCTTGGAACTGAGCATGATCACGGGCGTGTTGCGGAACTGCCGGTTGTTCTTGATCAGCGCGCACGTCTGGTAGCCGTCCAGTCGCGGCATCATGATGTCGACGAAGATGATCTGCGGCTTCAGATCGGAAATCTTCGACAGCGCCTCGAATCCGTCGACCGCGGTCTGCACGTCGCAGCCTTCCTTCTTGAGCAAGGTCTCCGCCGTGCGCCGAATGGTCTTGGAATCGTCAATGACCATCACGCGCAGTCCTGCCAGGCTGCCCTTGTCACCAGATTCGTTCACTTACCGCCCCCCTGCGGCCCAATCGTGGGCTCGGGAATCATTCGTTGTCATGATCGTCAACTGAAGTCCGGATCGTCGCTCCATGCATGCACCATTCGGTGAACCCAAACACCGACGGGCATAGAAAGTGCCACACTCCGGGCTGTTTAACGCTTGTTTATGAAAATTGTCAAGTTCAAGCCGCAAGCACTTGTTGCCATTGCATTGCATGCCGGGACACGAACTTGAAGCCCATGGTCAGCGATCACGTTACCAGACTTTCGCGGAATCCGGCACGCCCGTAACGTGAGGCCGTGTCCTGATACGCATTCAAGCAAGATCGGGACCATGGCCGGACACCCCTGCCGAAACCGGACTCACTTGCCCGCCATCGGTCGCACGCGGCAAGCTAGCCCCGCGCCGCCCGGGCGCGCGTGCCCCTCAAAGAGAACTCCCGATGTCGCTTGCCGTTGCCGTACTCATGGATCCGATCCGGACCATCAAGCCTGCCAAGGATTCCACCCTCGCCATGCTGCTGGAGGCCCGGCGCCGCGGACACCGGCTGCTGTACTTGGAACAGGGCGACCTGGCGGTGCGCGACGGCCGCGCCTGGGCAAGCATGGCGCCCCTGGACGTGCGCGACGACCCGAACGACTGGTTCAGCCTGGGCGAGGCCGAATGGCGGCCGCTGACCGATGCCGACATCGTGCTCGAGCGCAAGGACCCGCCCGTCGACGGGCAGTTCATCTATGACTCGATGATCCTGGAGATGGCCGAACGCGAGGGCGTACGCGTGGTCAACCGCCCCCAGGCCCTGCGCGACTGCAACGAGAAACTCTACTCGCTGCATTTTCCGCAGTGCTGCCCGCCGACCCGGGTCGCACGCGATGCCGACGCCCTGCGTCAGTTCGTGACCGAACACGACCAGGTGGTACTCAAGCCGCTGGACGGCATGGGCGGCCGTGGCATCTTTCGCAGTCACCGCGGCGACCCCAACCTCAATTCGATCCTCGAGACCATCACCGCCGACGGGACGCGATTCGCGGTTGCCCAGCGCTTCATTCCCGAGATCAGCGCCGGCGACAAGCGCATCCTGGTGATCGACGGCGAGCCGGTGCCCTACGCGCTGGCGCGCATCCCGCAGGGCGAGGATTTCCGCGGCAACCTGGCCGCGGGCGGGCGCGGCGAGGGCGTGCCGCTCACCGACCGCGACCGCTGGATCGTCGAGCAGGTGGCGCCGGACCTGCGCCAGCGCGGCCTGACCTTTGTCGGACTGGACGTGATCGGCGAGTACCTGACCGAGATCAACGTCACATCTCCGACCTGCATCCGCGAACTGGACACCCAGTTCGGGCTTAACATTGCAGGCCTGATGTTCGACGCCATCGAGAATTCGCTTACGTGAGCACGGCCCCGCGCAGTCCCGGCAGCGGCGACCTGCTCGGCGCCACACTGCTGTTCTCCCTCGTGCTGCACGGCCTGATCGTGCTCGGCATCGGTTTCGCCTACCCGAAACCCAAGGCGCAGCTTCCCGCGCTGGACGTCACCCTGCTCAACACGGCCAACCAGAAGGTCCCCGAGAAAGCCGATTTCCTGGCCCAGGCCAACAACCGGGGCGGTGGCACGAGCAAGCAGGCGCACCGCCCGTCGCAACGCTTCTCGACCCCGCTGGCCAAGCCCGATCCCGGCATTGCCCCGCGCCCGATCCGCCCCTCGGCACCGGCGCCGAGCCCGCCCAGCCAGTCCCACCTGATCACCACCACCGGCGCTTCGCCGCAGACGGTCGACAGCAGCACGGACCGGCGCAAGCAGCCGCAGCGCCCGCTCGATCGCGACCGCCTCACCATCCAGCGCCGGCTGGAGATGGCGCGACTGGCCGCGCAGATCCGGGAAGAGAAATCGCAGCTGGCCAAGCGTCCGAAGATCAAGTACATCAACTCCAACACCCGCGAATACGCCTATGCGGCCTACATGCGGGCCTGGGCCGCTCGGGTGGAACGCGTGGGCACGCTCAATTTCCCCGACGCGGCCCGCACCGGCCGCTACAACGGCAGCCTGATCCTGACCGTGGTGCTGCGCCGCGACGGCTCGATCAAGCACATGGACATCATCGAAAGCTCCGGCCGAAAGGTGCTGGATTCGGCAGCCGAACGGATCGTGCGCATGGCCGGCCCATTCCCGCCCATTCCGCGCACCGGCGAGCACTACGACGAGCTGAACATCACCCGCACCTACCAGTTCCTGCGCAGCGGCAGCCTGCAAACACGCTGAATCCGGACGAAAAATGAACGCCCAGCAACGGTTTGCTTTATGTTCGCGCCCGCTACAATGCGATCCATGGACAGCCCCAACACGCTTGCCGGCCAATTCCTGATCGCCATGCCGGCCTTGACCGACCCCCATTTCTCGCGCGGGGTGGCCATGGTCTGCCAGCATGGCGAGGACGGCGCCATCGGGCTGCTGGTCAACCGCATGTCCGAATTCAGCCTCGGCGACGTGCTGGCGCAGATGGACCTGGCATGCGAGGACCCCGAGCTGTCCTCCACCCCGGTGCTGCTGGGCGGCCCGGTACAGCCCGAGCGCGGCTTCGTGCTGCATACCGGCGAGGGCCACTGGGAGTCGAGCTACCGCATCAACGCGGCCTGGTCGGTCACCACCTCGCGCGACATCCTGGTGGCCATGGCCAGCGGAGAAGGTCCGTCACGCGCCGTGGTCGCGCTCGGCTACGCCGGGTGGGATGCCGGGCAGCTGGAAAACGAGCTGATGGACAATTCCTGGCTGACGGTCGAGGCCGATGCACGCATCGTGTTCGAGGCCCCGGTCGAGGAACGCTGGATTGCCGCCGCCGGCCTGGTCGGTGTCGACCCCACCCAGCTGACCGGCTACGCCGGCCACGCATGAGCCGGGCACTGGGCTTCGATGTCGGCACGCGCATGATCGGCGTGGCCATCGGCAATCCGCTCACCGCCACGGCACGCGCACTGGACACCGTTTCGGTGCGTGGCAGCCAGCCGGACTGGGACAAGCTGGACCGCCTGGTCGGGGAATGGCAGCCGGACGCGCTGGTGGTCGGGCTGCCCCTGCAGCTGGACGGCAGCGAACAGCCCATGACGCGGACCGCCCGCGACTTCGCCAACCTCCTGCGCAAGCGCTACGGCATCACGCCGGTCTTGTGCGACGAACGCAACAGTTCGAAGGAAGCCGCCAAGCGCTTCGCGGCCCAGCGCGCCAGCGGGCTCAGGCGCCGCCGCGACGGCGAGCGTATCGACGCCGATGCCGCGGCGATCATCCTGGAGACCTGGCTGCAGATGCAGGGCTAAAGGCGAGGGGCGAGTGTGCCTCAGCCCCACCTATCCTGTCGGAGCGCCGTGAGGCGCGAAGATGCGTGCACATCCCGCGGGGGCAGGTCTTCCTCGCCGCGTTGCCGACCGCGCCTCACGGCGCTCCCACAGGCCCACGGGCGTTTCGCCGTGCGCAGGGCGGGCGATACTGGCCCCTCGCCCCTAGCCCCTGCCCGACGCCTTACAATGTGCCGACCCCGCCGCACCGGATGCCCATGAGCGCACGCCTGCACCACCTCATTTCCCTGGCCCACCTGGACGGCAGCGCGATCACCCGGCTGCTGGACCGCGCCGAGCGCATGCGCGAGGCCAGCCTGCACGGTACGCGCCGACTCGACCTGCTTGCCGGGCGCACCGTACTGAACCTGTTCTTCGAGCCGTCCACGCGCACGCGCACTTCGTTCGAGCTGGCCGCACGCCGGCTGGGCGCGATCGTGGTCAACTTCGACATCGCCCGCTCGTCCACCAACAAGGGCGAGACCCTGCTCGATACCCTGCACACCCTCGAGGCCATGCACCTGGATGCCATCGTGGTCCGCCACCGCGAGACCGGCACCCCGGAGTTCATGGTGCGCCACGCCATGAGCGGCGTGTCGATCATCAACGCCGGTGACGGCAACCACGCGCACCCCACCCAAGGGTTGCTGGATGCGCTGACCATCCGCCAGCACCGGCCCGACTTCGAGCAACTTGTCGTGACCATCTGCGGCGACATCCGCCATTCGCGCGTGGCGCGCTCGGACATCCATGCACTGACCGCGCTGGGCGTGCGCGAGCTGCGCCTGTGCGGTCCCGAGTCGCTGCTGCCGGAACCGGACGAGGTCCCCGGCTGCCGTATCGTGGAGTCCTTCGACGAGGCCATCGAGGGCGCCGACGTGGCCATCATGCTGCGCCTGCAGAAGGAACGCATGGCATCCACCCTGCTGCCCGACGAAGCGGCCTATTTCAAGTACTACGGACTGACCAACGAACGCCTGCAACGCGCCGCTCCCGGATGCCTGGTGATGCACCCGGGCCCGATCAACCGCGGCATCGAGATCGCGCCCGAGGTCGCCGACGGCGCCCAGTCGCGCATCCTCGAGCAGGTCGGCAACGGGGTGTTCGTGCGCATGGCGGTGCTGGCCGAGGTCCTCGGCCGCTGATTCAACCTGCCTGCATGGGCCGGATGACATGTGCCTTCGTGCACATGCCGCATGTCACTACCGGCGCATCCGCCTCCGGGCATAATGCGGGTGGGACACATCCATTTTTTTTCAAAGGGGACCTATCGTGAAACGGACACTTCGCCTCTTCACCTGTGTGCTGGGCATCGGCCTGCTCGCCGCCTGCAGCCACAAGAACGCCAACGCACCGCTGAGCTATGCACCGGCGGACACACCCTTCCTGATGGCCAACCTCAAGCCGATGGATGCCGACACGCGCGCCTCCATGTTCAAGCTGGCCAACCTGCAGACCCCCATGCAGGTCGCGCAGATGCACCAGGCGGCCAAGCGACTCGATGCCGAGAACATGCCCAAGGCCGCCGCGCTGTTGCGCACCATCGCCGGTGAATTCGACGGCCGCACGATCCAGCAGGTCATGCAGCGCGAGGGCTTCGACCCGAACGGACTGTCCGCCATCTACGGCGTGGGCATGAGCCCGGTGGTGCGTAGCCAGCTCGCCGACCCGGCCGCCTTCAACGCCCTCATCGGGCGACTGGAGAAGGCCTGGGGCAAGCCGATGGATACCGCCAGTATCGACGGCACGAGCTACCGCCAGATGGTCTTCGGCAACAAGATCCCGTTGCGCTTCGTCGTCGCCATCGAGCACAAGCAGGCGGTGATGGCCCTGCTCCCGGCCGACGCCGACACCGCGCTGCTGCGATCGGCTCTCGGACTGGACAAGCCCAAGAACAGCGTGCTGAGCAGTGGCAAGCTCGCCCGGATCGCCGACGCCAACGGCTACAAGCCCTATTCGCTCGGCTATATCGACTGGAGCCAGTGGCCGGCGCTGGTCGCGGGCGAGAAGGACCCGATGGTCAAGACGCTGCTGTCGCTCGCGCCGGAGGCAGCGAACAAGCTTCCGGCCAGCTGCCAGCCCGACCTGGCACGCATCGCGGCCCGCATGCCGATGATCAGCTTCGGCACGACCGGCATCAGCGACTCGCGCCTGGGCTATCGCGTCAACATCGACCTGGCTGCGGACATCACCAAGGCCTTCGGCGACATCGATATCAAGCTCCCCGGCCTGGGTAGCAACGATGGCGCACCGCTGGACATCGCCCTGGCGCTGCCGGTCAAGGAATTTCGCACGTTCTGGATGGCGCAGGCCGAGGCAGTGGCGGCCAAGCCCTTCACCTGCCCCGCGCTGGCTCCCCTCAACCCGAGCTTCGCCAAGCTGCACACGAACCTGATCAAGACCGCGATGCCGCCGGTCAACGACCTGCGTGGCATCCGCGTGGCCCTGGACAGCCTGGAACTGCCGAACCAGGGTGCGAGCGTGTCCCGACCCATGATCTCGGGCCGGGTGCTGATCGCCAGCGACAACCCGCAGGGCCTGCTGGCCATGGCGCAACTGGCGGCCGCGCCGCTGCGTGACCTGAAGATCGCCGACAACGGCAAGCCGGTGGCTCTGCCCGCGCAACTGACCGCGATGGCCGGTGGCCAGCCGGCCTGGGTGGCCATGAACAAGCACCTGCTGGGCGTGGCCATCGGCGCCGGCGAGGACCAGTCCCTGGTCAAGGACATGCACGGATCGTCCAAGGCACGCGGCACGATCGCGTCCTTCCACGTCAACGGCGTGTTCTACCGCAAGTGGATCACGACCCTGTCCGGCACCATGGAAAAGGCCATGCAGAAGGTGGCCCAGGACAAGCCGAATCCCCAGGCCAAGGCCATGGCGCATGACTTCCATCAGAACATGCAGGCGCTCCGGAAACAGGCCGAGCACATCGACGGCATCAGCGAGCGCGTCCACATGGACAAGCACGGGATGGTGATCGACGCCGAACAACGCTTCCACTGAGGGGGTCTCACCGGACACGAAAAAGGCGCCCTGGGGGCGCCTTTTTCGTGTCCGGAAGTCCGGATCGCCCGGATCAGAAGCGGTGGACGTTGTCGTCCCGCGAGTCGACCAGTTCGACCCCGTCCATGCCCTGGCTGAGCGTATTGGCATCGCCGCCCTGGGCCAGCTTGATCTTCAGGCGCACCTCGTTGGCGCTGTCGGCGTGGCGCAGCGCGTCCTCGTAGCTGATCTCGCCGGCGTGGTAGAGCTCCACCAACGCCTGGTCGAAGGTCTTCATGCCCAGGTTGGTCGATTCCTTCATCACGTCCTTGAGCTTGTGCACGTCGCCCTGGCGAATGTAGTCCTGCACCAGCGGCGTGCCCAGCAGGACCTCCATCGCCACGCGGCGCGCCTTGCCGTCGGGTGTCGGGATCAGCTGCTGCGCGACGATGCCCTTGAGGTTCAGCGACAGGTCCATGAACAGCTGCTGGCGCCGGTCCTCGGGGAAGAAGTGGATGATGCGGTCGATGGCCTGGTTGGCGTTGTTGGCATGCAGCGTGCACAGGCACAGGTGGCCGGTTTCGGCGAAGTTGATCGCGTGTTCCATGGTCTCGCGGGTACGCACCTCGCCGATCAGGATCACGTCCGGCGCCTGGCGCAGGGTGTTCTTCAGCGCGTTGGCCCACGACTCGGTGTCGATGCCGACCTCGCGCTGGGTGATGATGCAGCCCTCGTGCTTGTGCACGTACTCGATCGGGTCCTCGATGGTGATGATGTGGCCGGTCGAATTGCGGTTGCGATGGCCGACCATGGCCGCCAGCGAGGTGGACTTGCCGGTGCCGGTGGCGCCGACGAAGATGATGATGCCGCGCTTGGTCATCGCCAGCTGGTTGATGATCGCCGGCAGGCCGAGTTCCTCGGCGGTGGGGATCTTGGACTCGATGCGACGCAGCACCATGCCCACGCAGTTGCGCTGGTAGAAGCACGACACGCGGAAACGGCCCACGCCCTGCGCCGAGATCGCGAACTGGCACTCGTGGGTCTTCTCGAATTCCTCGCGCTGGTTGGGCGTCATGATGTTGAGCACCATGTCGCGCGACTGTTGCGCGGAAAGAGGCTGCTGGGT
This sequence comes from uncultured Gammaproteobacteria bacterium, assembly GCA_963817755.1. Taxonomy (GTDB): domain Bacteria; phylum Pseudomonadota; class Gammaproteobacteria; order Xanthomonadales; family Rhodanobacteraceae; genus Oleiagrimonas. The sequence continues at coordinate 402,787 of CAWFPB010000001.1, read as the reverse complement.
CACCGGAACGATGCGTCCGTGGACCTTGATGGAGGGCGACACGCCGGCGGTGATGAAAAGGTCCGAGGCCTTCTTGTGCACCATCAGCTTGAGGAAGGAGGTGAAATCGATTTCGGCCATGGTGGGAACTCCCGGGACTCGGGACTCGGGACTCGGGACTCGGAAAAGAGGAATGCTTCCGGGGATCGCCGAAGCCCGTCGTCCAGGCCCCATTGTTGTACTTCATCGGCGCCCGCAGCGCCATGATTCGAATCCCGAATCCCGAGTCCCGGGTCCCGAGTCCCGAATCTCGTCTTACCTGAAGATTTCCTTGTTCTTGGCGTAGGAACGCGCCTGGTCGCGCGCCACCACGCCACGCTGGACCAGATCCTGCAGGCACTGGTCCAGCGTCTGCATGCCGTGCTGCTGGCCGGTCTGGATGGACGAGTACATCTGCGCGACCTTGTCCTCGCGGATCAGGTTGCGGATGGCCGGAATGCCGACCATGATCTCGTGCGCCGCGATGCGCCCGCCGCCGACCTTCTTCATCAGCGACTGCGCGATGACCGCGCGCAGCGACTCGGACAGCATCGAGCGCACCATCGGCTTCTCGCCCGAGGGGAACACGTCGATGATGCGGTCGATGGTCTTGGCCGCCGAACTGGTGTGCAGCGTGGCGAACACCAGATGGCCGGTCTCGGCCGCAGTCAGCGCCAGGCGGATGGTCTCCAGGTCGCGCAGCTCGCCGACCAGGATGTAGTCCGGATCCTCGCGCAGTGCCGAGCGCAGCGCCTCGTTGAAGCCATGGGTGTCGCGGTGCACCTCGCGCTGGTTGATCAGGCACTTCTGCGAGGTGTGCACGAACTCGATCGGATCCTCGACCGAGAGAATGTGGCCGTACTCGTTCTTGTTGATGTGGTCGATCATCGCCGCCAGCGTGGTCGACTTGCCCGAACCGGTCGGGCCGGTCACCAGGATCAGGCCCTGCGGCTGCTCGATCAGCTCGCGGAAGATCGGCGGGCAGCCCAGGTCCTCCAGCGACAGCACTTCGGACGGAATGGTACGGAACACCGCGCCCGCGCCGCGCTGCTGGTTGAAGGCATTGACGCGGAAGCGCGCCAGGCCGGGGATCTCGAACGAGAAATCCACTTCCAGGAATTCCTCGAAATCGCGCCGCTGCTTGTCCGACATGATGTCGTACATCAACGCATGCACCTGCTTGTGGTCGAACGCCGGCGTGTTGATGCGGCGCACATCGCCGTCCACGCGGATCATCGGCGGCAGGCCGGCCGACAGGTGCAAGTCCGAGGCCTTGTTCTTGACCGAAAAGGCCAGCAGTTCGGCAATGTCCATTCACACTCCCCCTCGTAGCGGAGACATCCGGGCCGCGCGCACATGCGGGCGCACGGAAACGATCATGGAGCCAGTATAACCACGGCCACGCAGGCTGTGTGCGATCCTTTCCCGCAGCGCAACATCCGATTTGGGACCTTGTGCGCAATCCGGATACCCTGAGCATCCGGCAACCGCACAAAGGTGGACGGCATCCAGGCATGACCCCGCACGGAGGGTCGAGGACAGCCCCCCGCCGCGGTGCATTTTGAAGCAGAACGAGGATTTCACGGTATGCAGCGCATGACCTTCATCGGTGGCGGAAACATGGCACGCAGCCTGGTCGGGGGCCTGATCAGTACCGGCGCCGACCCGGCCACGATCGCGATCGCCGAGCCACGCGCCGAGGCGCGCGAGGCCCTGGAGCGCGAATTCGACGTGAAGACCTTCGCCGACGGCGTCGACGCCGTGGACGGCGCGGATGTGGTCGTCCTCGCGGTCAAGCCACAGGTGCTGACGGGCGTGTGCAAGGCGCTGGGCCCGGTGCTGTCCGGATCGGGCACCCTGGTGGTGTCCATCGCCGCGGGCATCCGCACCGACCAGATCGCGGCCTGGCTGGGTGGTGATCCAGCCATCGTGCGCTGCATGCCCAACACGCCCGCGCTGATCGGCGCCGGCGCCAGCGGCCTGTTCGCCAATGCCCGGGTCAGCGAGGCGCAGAAACGCCAGGTCGAGCAGATGCTGCAGACCGCCGGCGCCACCGCCTGGGTCGAGGACGAGGCGCAGATCGACACCGTCACCGGTATCGCCGGATCGGCACCGGCCTACTACTTCCTTCTGGTCGAGGCGCTGGAGGACGCCGCCGTGGCACGCGGCCTGCCGCGCGAGACCGCGCGCACCCTGGCCGCGCAGACCTGCCTGGGCGCCGGCCGCATGATGGTCGAGAGCGGCGAGGCGCCGGAAACCCTGCGCAAGCGCGTGACCTCGCCCAACGGCACCACCCAGGCCGCCCTGGAAAGCTTCGAGCGCGACCAGCTGCGCGAGATCGTCGCGCGTGCCGTCAACGCCTGCGCCGAACGCGGCGCGGAACTGGCCGACGAGAACGACTGACTGCACGGACCCCCACCCCATGAGCTACCTCCTCCAGGCCGGCAATCTGCTGATCGAGCTGTTCTTCGGCGCCGCCATCACGCTGTTCCTGCTGCGCCTGATCGCCGAATACTGGCGGGCGCCGTTCCACAACCCGGTCAGCCAGTTCATCTACCGCACCACCAACCCGGTGCTGGCGCCGCTGCGGCGTGCCCTGCGCAACCTGGGCCGGGTCAATCTCGCGGCCCTGGTGGTCGCCCTGGTGCTGGAACTGGTCAAACTGGGCCTGCAGTCGCTGCTGGGCGGGCTGATGCCGCACCTGGGCGGCTGGCTGCTGCTGGGCGTGGGTCAGCTGCTGGACCTTTTCCTGCTGATCTACATCGTGCTGGTGTTCGTGTGGTCGCTGGCCAGCATGCTGGGCGGCGACCCGAACCATCCGCTGCTGCGCTTCGTGGCGCAGATCACCGAGCCGGCGCTGCAACCGCTGCGCCGGCGCATGCCGACGCCGGGCGGCATCGATTTCTCGCCGATGGTGGCACTGGTGGTGCTGTTCCTCGCCCGCATCCTGATCGCGCAACCGTTGATCGTGCCGGGTCTGCGCCTGATCCAGGGCGGCTGACCCTTCGGTGTCCGTACATGGCGGCGTTACCATGGGCATCCGCCCATCCCGGAGCCCCGCCATGCCCCTCCCCCGTCCGCGCGTCCTGCTGCTCCTGTGCCTGCTGCTCCCCGCCCTGGCCCTGGCGGCGCCCGGCACCTGGCACAAGGGCGACCTGACCATCCGCTACAACGCCCTGCCCGCACACGCGCTGCCGGCCCAGTCGCTGAAGCCGCTGGGCGTGACCGACGCCGCGCACCACGGCCTGCTGAACATCCTGGTCACGCGCAAGGGCAAGGGCCCGGAAACCAGCATTCCCGCCGACGTGAAGGCCCGCGCCATGACCGAGGCCGGCGCGCCGGTGCGCATCCAGGTGCGCGAGGTGCGCGATGCCAACGGCATTTCCTATCTCGGCGTGTACCGGCTCGACCACACCGGCACGCTGCGCTTCGACCTGGACATCACCCCGCAGGGCGCGGCCACGCAGCACATCCAGTTCAAGCACACGTTCGTGGTGGAATGAGCCGGGCGCGAGGAGCTCGGGCCGAGGGACTAACCCCTCGCTGAAGTCCGTTCCGCCCAGCCACGCACGATCGCATGCAGCGCATCCAGCCCGTCGAACAGCGCCGCCGGGCCGGGCTGCAGGATGATCGGCGACTTGACCTCGTGCAGTTCGCCGTCGCGTACCGCCGGCACCTCGGCCCAGCCCTCGCGCGCGGCCACCTTTTCCGGCCGGAAGCGCTTGCCGCACCAGGAGCCGATCACGATGTCGGGCATGCGCCGGGCCGCTTCCTGCGGATCGGCCAGGATGCGGTCCTTGGCCAGCGGCATCTGCGCGCGTTCGGGGAAGATGTCGTCGCCGCCGGCGATGCGCACCAGCTCGGCGACCCAGCGGATGCCGGTGATCGGCGGCTCGTCCCATTCCTCGAAATAGACCTTCGGCCGCCGCGGCAGCCTGGCCGCCGCGGCGCGCACCGCCTCGATGTGCGCCCGCGCCTTGTCCGCGTAGGCCGCGGCGCGGTCGGCGGCACCGACCATCGCGCCCAGGCGGCGGATGTAGCCGAGGATGCCCTCGACGCTGCGGTGGTTGCTGATCCACACCTCCACGCCGGCCTTGATCAGCGCCTGCGCGATGTCGGCCTGGATGTCGGAGAAGCCGATCGCCAGGTCCGGCTCCAGGGCCAGGATGCGATCGAGCTTGGCGCTGGTGAACGCGGACACCTTGGGCTTTTCCCGGCGCGCCCGCGGCGGCCGCACGGTGAACCCGGAGATGCCGGCGATGCGGTCGGCCTCGCCCAGCGCGTACAGCGTCTCGGTCGGTTCCTCGGTCAGGCAGACGATGCGTTGCGGAAACGGATCGCTCACGGATACAGCAGGCCGTGGGTCCAGCGCCCGGCCTCGCGGCGCCAGACCACGCGTTCGTGCAGGCGGAACCGGGCGGCGTACCAGAACTCCACGCGATCGGCGACCATCAGATAACCGCCCCAGTGCGGCGGACGCGGCACGTCCTGGTCCTTGAACTGGCGCTCGTAGTCGGCCACGCGCGCCTCGAAGGTCTCGCGATCGGGCAGGCCCTGCGACTGCAGCGAGGCCCAGGCGCCGATCTGGCTGCCGCGCGGACGGCTGGCGAAATAGGCATCGGACTCGTCCAGGGAAAGGCGTTCGACGGCACCCTCCACGCGCACCTGCACGCCGTCGCGAACGTGCTTCCAGTGGAAGGTCAACGCGGCCTGTGCGTGCGCGGCCAGCTGCTGGCCCTTGTCGCTGTCGTAGTTGCTGAAGAAGCGGAATCCGCGCTCATCCACGCCCTTGAGCAGCACGATGCGCGCATGCACGCGGCCGTCCGGGCTGGCCGTGGCCAGGTTCATGGCGGTCGGCTCGGGGTCGACCGTGGCGCGGGCCTCGTCGAGCAGGCCGCGGAAGGTGTCGAGAATCTCGGGATGCAGCATGTCGATACGCACGGCTCGAGGTGGAGGACTATGCTTGCGGCAGGCCAATGCGAAGCCGGGCCATGCCGAAATCCGATGCTAACACGCAGCCCCGGGCCCTCGCGCAACGGCTGCTGGAGGACTGCCTGCCGCATCTTGGCGGCCGTGGCAAACCGTTCCTGCTCGGCCTTTCCGGCCTGCAGGGAAGCGGCAAGAGCAGCGTGGCCGCGGCCCTGGTCGCGCAGGCGCGTCGCCGCGGCCTGGCCGCGCGGACGCTGTCGCTGGACGACGTCTACCTGGGCCGCCGGGCCCGCCAGCGCCTGGCTGCCACGGTGCATCCGCTGCTGCGCACGCGCGGGGTGCCGGGGACCCACGATGTGGCCCTGCTCGCCCGCACGCTCGACGCCCTGGCCGCGGCATCGCCCCGCCACCCGGTGCCGCTTCCGCGCTTCGACAAGGGCCATGACACGCGCCGACCGCCCTCGCGCTGGCCGCGCGTGCACGCGCCGCCGGACTTGGTCGTGCTGGAAGGCTGGTGCGTGGGCGTGCCGCCCCAGGCATCTCAGGCCCTGCGTGCTCCGGTCAACGACCTGGAACGGGAAGAGGATCCGGACGGTCGCTGGCGGCGCTCCGTCAACGCTGCATTGCAGGACCTCGCGCCGATCTGGGCGCGGCTGGACCGCCTGGTCGTGCTGCAGGCCCCGGACTGGGCCGCGGCGTGTCGATGGCGCGAGGAAGCCGAACAGCGCCTTCGCGCGCAGCATGCGCCCCGCGCCATGTCGCCGGCGCAACTGCGCCGCTTCATGCAGCATTTCGAACGCCTCAGCCGACACGCCCTTCGCGTGCTTCCGGCACGCGCCGACCGGTGCCTGCAGCTGGATGCCGCGCGACGAGTGGTGGACACGTGCCGCCCGCCCGGGCGCGGCTGAATCGGGATCAGTCGCCGGCCAGCAACGCCCGGTAGCCCGCACGCGCATCCGGCCAGCGCGGCGCGAAGCCGCTGGCGCGCAGGCGCGCGTTGCGCAGGCGCTTGTTGCCGATGCCGCGTGGCGCCGGCCCCTGCGCGGGCGCGGGCGCGCCGATGTCCGCGGCGATGGCCCCGTACAGCTGGTCGAGCGGCAGCGGCGTATCGTCCACGCCCAGGTACAGCGGCGCGGGATCGGGCAGCGCCAGCAGGTGGGCGATCGCGGCCGCGGCATCGTCGACATGGATGCGGTTGGCCCAGAACGGCGGATCGGCCGGCGCCCTTGCCTGGCCCGAACGCAACCGGTCGAGCAGCCCGGTGCGCCCGGGTCCGTACAGGCCGGCCAGGCGCAGCACCACCGCCGGCAGGCCCCGCGCGGCCAGCCATTGCTCGGCCTCGAGCAGGATCTCGCCGTTGAAGCCGGGCGGCGCCGGCGGCGTGTCCTCGTCCACCCAGTCGCCAGCGTGGTCGCCGTAGACCGCACTGGAAGAGACGAACACCACGCGCTGCAATGGCGCGTCCGCCAGCGCATCGAGCAGGTTCGCCAGACCGTCCACGAACACGCGACGATAGGCCTCCGGCGTCCGCGCGCCGGGCGTGGGCAGGTAGACCAGTTGATCGATGTCCCGCGGCAGGTCGGCAAGACGGTCCGGGTCGGCCAGATCCGCATGCACGGGCGTGACGCCGGCCGGCAACGCGTTCGCGGAACGGCGCAGGCCGAACACTCGCGCACCACGCGCGTGCAGCCGCCGCGCGGCGCGGCTGCCGACGTCGCCGCACCCGGCGATCAGCACGCGCGGCGCGCGGTCGTCCTGCGCGGGGGCCGGTGCTGCTAGCATCGTTCCACGCTCGCGTGAATCCGAATCTTCTGCATGAATCCTTCGTCCAACCTCTTCCTGGTGGGCCCGTCGGGGGCCGGAAAGACGTCCATCGGACGTCGCCTGGCAGAGCATTACGACCTGACCTTCCTGGACCTGGACCGCGAGATCGAGGAGCACACCGGCGTGGACGTGTCCACCATCTTCGAGATCGAGGGCGAGGCCGGCTTCCGCCACCGCGAAGCGGTCATGCTGGCCGAGTGTAGCGGGCGCGAGCACGTGCTGCTGGCCACCGGCGCCGGTGCGATCCTGGATCCACAGAGCCGCCGCCTGCTGCACGAGAACGGTTTCGTGGTCTGGCTGCAGGCCAGCGTCGAACAGCAGCTGCGCCGACTGCAGTACGACCGCGCGCGGCCGCTGCTGGCCGGCGTGGACCGGCGCCAGCGACTCGATGCCATGGCCGCCCAGCGCAACCCGCTGTATGCCGAGATTGCCGAACTGGCGATCCCCGGCCACAACGAACGCACCCAGCGCGCCTTCAATCGCTGCCGCACGCGCATCGACCAACACTGGCAACGGCTCGGAGTCGCCGCCTCATGAGTGCTAGACATGTCCTCGAAGTCGGGCTGGGCGAACGCGCCTACCCGATCCACATCGGTCCCGGCCTGCTCGCCGACGCCGACCTCTGGCGTGCCTCGATCCATGGCCGCCAGGTGCTCGTGGTCAGCAACGAGACCGTTGCCCCGCTCTACCTGCAGCGCGTGCTGGACGGCTTCGGCGACCTGCACGCCGAGGCGCGGGTCCTTCCCGACGGCGAATCCTTCAAGACCCTGGAGCAGACCGGGCGCGTGTTCGATGCGCTGGCCGCCATGGGCGCCTCGCGCGATGCCTGCATCGTGGCCCTGGGCGGTGGCGTGATCGGCGACCTGGCCGGGTTCGCTGCCGCCTGCTGGATGCGCGGCATCGACTTCGTGCAGATGCCGACCACGCTGCTGGCCATGGTCGATTCCTCGGTCGGCGGCAAGACCGGCGTCAACCTGCCGGCCGGCAAGAACCTGGTCGGCGCCTTCCACCAGCCGTGCGCGGTATTCGCCGACACCTCCACCCTGGACAGCCTGCCCGGCCGCGAATACCGTGCCGGCTTGGCCGAAGTGGTCAAGTACGGCGCCCTCGGCGATGCCGGCTTCTTCGCCTGGCTGGAGCAGCACGCACAAGCCCTGAACGCCCGCGACACCGATACGGTCGCCGAGGCCATCGCCCGCTGCTGCGCGCACAAGGCCGCCATCGTGGCCCGCGACGAGACCGAACGCGGCGAACGTGCCCTGCTCAACTTCGGCCACACTTTTGGCCACGCACTGGAGACCGAGTGCGGCTACGGCACGCTGCTGCACGGCGAGGCGGTGGCCATCGGCATGTGCCAGGCCGCCACGCTGTCCGCGCAACTGGGCATGTCCGACATCGCGGACGGGCCGCGGCTGGCCGCGCTGCTGGCCACGCTGGGGCTGCCCGTGGCGCCCCCGGCGGGCCTGGACCCGGACGCCCTGCTGGCGCACATGCGCCTGGACAAGAAGAACCTGGGCGGCCGCCTGCGCCTGATCCTGTGGCACGGCATCGGTCGGGCGGAAATCGTCGGCAACGTCGACGAGGCCCGGATCCGCGAGATGCTTGCCGCGAGCTAGAGACCGAACAGCGGCTGCAGCATGCGCGCCACCCGACCCGGGAAGCGCAGCGGCGCGTCCAGCGCCGCCAGGCAGATGCAGGCCTCGCCCGGCTCGGTCACCGGCTGGTGCTCGATGTCGGCATCCAGGTCGGCCACGTCACCGGGACCGAAGCGGCCCAGCACGTCGCGGTAGGCGCCCTTGAGGACCACGGTCAGCTCGCTGCCGGCATGGCTGTGCATGGGCATCTTCTTGCCCGGGGCGATGCGCAGCAGGAACAGCTCGCCCTGGGCGGACGGCGCCTTCGAGCGCACGCGGTGCACGCCCGGCACCAGCATCTTCCAGTGCAGGTCGCGGTAAGAGTCGCCGAAGTATTCGCGCAGTTCCGGCGGCAACCGGTCGCTGCCCGCCTGTTCGGGCTCGATCGTGTCCGGCTCGGAGATGTCGACGTCGATCGGTTCGCGGTCGATCATCGCCAGCATGGCCGAGCGCGCATGCGGGGAGAGCATGGCCGGTTCCTGCTGCTGCACCAGCACACCGCCGACCTGGTCGGCCTGGAGCAGGCGCTCGCGGCATGCCGCGCAGTAGCGCAGGTGGGTGGCGGCCACCACGCCGAGCGGCATGCCCAGCGATCCCGACGAATAGCTCATCAGGGTGGCGTCGTCGAGATGGTGTTCGGGGTGCATCATCGGGACTGCTCCAGGCTTGCACGGAGCTTTCCGAAAGCACGACGCAGGCTGGACTTGACCGTGCCCAGCGCCATGTCGAGCTCCGCGGCGATCTCGCTGTGGCTCTTGGCTTCGAAATAGGACATGCGCACCAGCCGCGCCTGCAGGGCCGGCAGCTCGCCGATGGCACGACGCAGGTTGGCCTGTTCGGCGTAGGACTCGGCCTGGGTGCCGCGCATCGGCGCCGGCTCGTCGTGCAGGAAGTCCAGGCCGTCCTCGACCGGGCGCCAGTTCGGCTCGCGTCGCACGGTGTCGATGTACAGGTTGCGCGCGATGCGGAACAGCCAGGTGGACACGCTGGCCCGCCGCGGATTGAACTGGGCGGCCTTGCGCCACAGGCGAATCAGCGCTTCCTGCACCAGCTCCTCGGCCAGGCTCGAGGCGACGCCCAGGCCCAGCAGGTAGCGTTGCAGCCGCGGTGCAAAATGGTCGTAGATGCGCATGAAACTCTCGCGATCACGGTGTTCGGCCACGGCGACGACCTGGTCGCACCAGTATTGCGAATCGCTCCGGCCGGAATTTCCCTGCATGGACACGCCGCGTTGCGCCCTCATGGACTGGAAGCATTGGATCTCGCTCGCACTGGTCATGTTCCCACACTCCCGGGATGTCCGATACCGGGCGCCGATGCGGCCCGTGATGCCTTCTCTTGCGCTTGCATACGCACAGGCGGCGTGTTTGGATGCCGACGCCCCGCGCGGGGCCCGGCCCTGCCCAGGATCCAGATTCCCTTCCCCGGCAAAGCCTGCCGTAGGCCTTCTTTCAAGAACGGCACCTCGGCGGTCGGGACCGGTTTGATCCCAAGATGACAATACGGAGAATGTCGATGAAAACCCTGCCACTGATCCTGGCCGGCGGCGCCCTGGCAGCCGCCTTCAGCGTGTCCGCCCATGCCGGGCAGACCACCCGCACCGCACCCGGCTTCTACGGCGTGATCGGGTACTCGCAACTGCAGCCGAAGAACGACATCGGCAGCCTGGGTGGCAGCACCTCCCTGCACATCAACCATGACGCCAGGGCCAGCCTCGCCCTCGGCTACCGCTTCGATGCGCACTGGAGCGCCGAGGCCTGGGTGCCCGTGAGCCAGTTCCAGCACCGCGTGGACATGCATGGCACGACCGTGGCCACCGTCAAGCATCGGCCGCTGCTGCTGACCGCGCAGTACCACTACCGCGTCGGATCGCGCGTGCAGCCTTACTTCGGTTTCGGCTACGGCTTCGTGAGCGTCGGAAGCGAGCAGACCCAGGGTCCCCTGGCCGGCTCGACGCTGAAGATCAAGAACGGCGACGGCATCACCGCCCAGCTCGGCGTCGACGTGCTGGCCAGCCCGCACCTGTTCGTGCGTGCCGAGGCACGCTACCTGCGCTGGAGCAGCCAGGTCTCGCTGGACGGCAGCAGTGCCGGCAAGGTCACGGTCACGCCGTGGATCTACAGCATCGGCGTCGGCTACCGCTTCTGAGTCCACGACGGCGGCGGGCGCCGACGTTTCGCCCGCCGCTTTCACGAACCGGACGGACGCCGTCCCGATGCATTGTCTCGGTTCCTGCGCGTTCCGCCGTTACAATGGCCTGACCTTCCGCCTCCCATCGAACCAGGCCACACATGCGCATCTACATGCAGACCAACGCGGAAGCCGGCGAAGTCCCGCGCTACGTGCAGCTGACGCTGGAGCAGGACCTGTTCGGCGGCTGGACGCTGTACCGCGAATCGGGGCGCCAGGGAGGCCGCGCATCGATGCGCCGCGAGGTCTACCTGGACGACGACGATGCCATCAAGGCCTTCGAGAAGGCCCGCGACAACCAGATCAAACGCGGATTCCGCGTGGTCTTTGCACAGGGAACCGACGCCTCTCATGGCCGCTGACGCTGAACTGAAAAACGACCGCTTCCTGCGCGCCCTGCGCCGCCAGCCGACCGACACCACGCCGGTCTGGATCATGCGCCAGGCCGGCCGCTACCTGCCCGAATACCGCGCCACGCGCGGCAGGGCCGGCAGCTTCATGGCGCTGGCCAAGAATCCGGAGCTGGCCTGCGAGGTGACCCTGCAGCCGCTGGAGCGTTTCGACCTGGACGCGGCGATCCTGTTCTCGGACATCCTCACCATTCCCGACGCCATGGGGCTGGGCCTGCACTTCGTCGCCGGCGAGGGACCGAAGTTCGAGCATCCGGTGCGTGATGCCGCCGGCATCGCCCGCCTGGCCGTGCCCGACATGGACGGCGAACTGCGCTACGTGATGGATGCGGTGCGCACGATCCGCCACGAGCTGGACGGGCGCGTGCCGCTGATCGGCTTCTCCGGCAGCCCCTGGACCCTGGCCTGCTACATGGTCGAGGGCGAAGGCTCGCGCGATTTCGCCCGCACCAAGGCGCTGGCCTGGAACGACCCGCAGGCCATGCACCAGCTGCTGGATGTGCTGGCGCGTTCGGTTGCCACCTACCTGTCTGCCCAGGCCGAAGCCGGCGCCCAGGCCCTGATGGTGTTCGATACCTGGGGCGGCCTGCTGTCGCCGCCGATGTACCACGAGCTGTCGCTGCGCTACCTGGCCCGAGTCACCGAACTGCTGAAGGTCGACGCGCACGCCGCCGAGCTGCCGCTGGTGCTGTTCTCCAAGGGCGCCAACGCCCACCTGGAAGCGCTGGCCGGCACCGGCTGCGAGGCCCTGGGCCTGGACTGGACCATCGGCCTGGACGAAGCCCGCCGCCGCGTGGGCGAGCGGGTCGCGCTGCAGGGCAACCTGGACCCCTCCACGCTGTACGCCTCGCCGGACATCATCCGGCGCGAAGTCGATGCCGCCATCGACGCCTTCGGCCCGCATCCCGGGCACGTGTTCAACCTCGGCCACGGCGTCACGCCGGGCGTCGACCCGGACCACGTGAAGGTGCTGGTCGATGCCGTGCACGCGGCGGGGCGGCGCATCCGCGCGTAGGCCCTCATGACCAAAAAAATGTTCGGTGGGCCTGAAGGATGCATCAGGGCCGCTTGTCTGCGCGTCTCGTAGGTGCGTGCCTTGCGCCGACGTTGGCCTGCGGCACCCCCTCTCCCGCAAGGGGATTTCCTTCGGTCTCCTGCCTCCCCCTGCTGCGCAGGGGGAGGGTTTTCGCGACGTAGGTTCCCCACCGCGAATGGTTCGGCCGGATGCTGCCATCGTCTACGGACATCGGCGCAATCCATCCCCTCCCCTGCTAGCAGGGGAGGGTTGGGGTGGGGTCAGGCAACGAAGCGACCATGTCCATACACTTCAATAACGTCATGGTCGACATGACTGGCCCGGAAGTCCCAGTGCCTCCAGCCAAGCCGCCCATGCTTGGGCCTGCGCTCCCAGCCCCGTACAATCACGGACTTTTCCCTATTTCGCCGCGCCGCGCGCCTGGCACTCGCTCGAGCCTGCCCATGGACAAGAGTTTCGAACCCACCCAGATCGAATCCAAGTGGTATGCCCGCTGGGAAGCCGACGGCTGCTTCAAGCCGAGCGGCCACGGCGACCCCTACTGCATCCTGCTGCCGCCGCCCAACGTCACCGGTACCCTGCACATGGGCCATGCCTTCCAGCAGACGGTGATGGACATGCTGGTGCGCTACCACCGCATGCGCGGCGACAACACGCTGTGGCAGGTCGGCAGCGACCACGCCGGCATCGCCACGCAGAAGATCGTCGAGAACCAGCTGGCGGCCGAGGACTCCGACAAGCACGCGCTGGGCCGCGAGGCCTTTGTCGAGCGTGTGTGGCAGTGGAAGGAACAATCCGGCTCGACCATCACCCACCAGATGCGCCGCCTCGGCGTGGCCGCGGACTGGTCGCGCGAGCGCTTCACCATGGACGCGGGCCTGTCGGCCGCGGTGCGCAAGGTGTTCATCGAGTGGTACCGCGCCGGCCTGATCTACCGCGGCAACCGCCTGGTCAACTGGGATCCGGCGCTGGGCACCGCGGTGTCCGACCTGGAGGTCAACAACGTCGAGCGCGACGGCCACATGTGGTCGATCCGCTACCCGGTCACCGGCAGCGACGAGACCGTGACCATCGCCACCACGCGCCCGGAAACCATGCTCGGCGACGTCGCCGTGGCCGTGCATCCGGAGGACGAGCGCTACGCGCACCTGGTCGGCAAGACCCTGGTGCTGCCGCTGGTCGGGCCGCGAGATCCCGGTCATCGCCGACGACTACGTCGACCGCGAGTTCGGCACCGGCTGCGTGAAGATCACCCCGGCGCACGACTTCAACGACTACGACATCGGCAAGCGCCACGGCCTCGAGCCGCTGAACATCTTCACCCTGGACGCGAAGGTCAACGACAGCGCGCCGGCCAAGTACCGCGGCCTGGACCGCTTCGAGGCGCGCAAGGCGGTGCTGGCCGACCTCGACGCCGAGGGCGCCCTGGTCGAGACCAAACCGCACAAGCTGCAGGTGCCGGTCAGCCAGCGCTCGGACGCCGTGATCGAGCCGATGCTGACCGACCAGTGGTTCGTCGACCTGACCTCCGACACGCTCCCCGACGGACGCCCGGGCGGCCGCAAGGCGATCACCGAGCCGGCGCTGGAAGCGGTGACCTCGGGCCAGATCAAGTTCGTGCCGGAGAACTGGACCACCACCTATACCCAGTGGCTGGAAAACATCCAGGACTGGTGCATCAGCCGCCAGCTGTGGTGGGGCCACCGCATCCCGGCCTGGTACGACGAAGCCGGGAACATCTATGTCGGCGAGGACGAGGCCGACGCGCGCGCCCATGCCACCACCGAGCCGGTCGGCGAACTGCGCCAGGACGAGGACGTGCTCGACACCTGGTTCAGTTCCGCGCTGTGGCCGTTCTCGACCCTGGGCTGGCCGGCCGACGGCCCGGTCAGGAACGAGAATGGCGAAATCGTCGCCGACTGGAGCCAGGACCGGATCTTCCTGCCCAGCGCCACGCTGGTCACCGGCTTCGACATCATCTTCTTCTGGGTCGCGCGCATGGTCATGGCGACCAAGTACTTCGTCGACGAGGTGCCCTTCCGCACGGTCTACATCAACGCCATCGTGCGCGACGCCGAAGGCCAGAAGATGTCCAAGTCCAAGGGCAACACCCTGGACCCGCTGGACCTGATCGACGGCATCGAGCTGGAGCCGCTGGTGGAAAAATCCACCAAATCGCTGCTGATCCCGCAGGTGCGCGCAGAAGGTGGACAAGCGCATCCGCAAGGACTACCCGGACGGCATCCCGGCCATCGGCACCGACGCGCTGCGCTTCACCTTCGCCGCGCTGGCCAGCTACAGCCGCACCATCAACTTCGACATCAGTCGCGCCGAGGGCTACAAGGCGTTCTGCAACAAGCTGTGGAACGCGGCCCGCTTCGTGCTGATGAATGCCGGGACTCGGGACTCGGGACTCGGGACTCGGGAAAAGCCGGTGACCGAGGCCGAGCGGTGGATCCTGACGCGGCTGAAGCAGACCCTGGTCGAGACCGAGCAGCACTTTGCCAGCTATCGCTTCGACCACCTGGCCCAGGGCCTGTACGCGTTCGTCTGGAATGAGTACTGCGACTGGTTCCTGGAACTGGCCAAGCCGGCGCTGCAGGGCGAGGACCAAGCCGCCGCCGCCTCGACCCGGCACACCCTGGTGGTGGTGCTGGAAACCGTGCTGCGCGCGCTGCATCCGATCATCCCGTTCATCACCGAGGAGATCTGGCAGTCGGTCGCACCGCGCCTGGCCCTGGACGAAAAGCATCTGATGGACCGCCCGTGGCCGGACGCGGACAGCATCGTCGCCGACGTCGAGGCCAGTGCCGAGATCGAGTGGTTCAAGGCCGTGCTCTCGGGCATGCGCCGGATCCGTTCGGAGATGAACATCGCGCCGAACAAGTCCATCCCGTTGCGGCTGGCCGACGGCGAGGAAAGCGACCGCACCCGGGTCGAGAAATTCGCCGCACAGATCGCCTTCCTCGGCCGTACCGAGGCGCCGCAGTGGCTGGCGTCCGATGCCGGGGAACCGGCTGCTGCCGCTGCCGTGGTCGGCAACCTGCGTGTGCTGATCCCGCTGGAAGGACTGATCGACCTGGATGCGGAAAAGGCCCGCCTGGGCAAGGAAATCGAGCGCATCGGCAAGGAAATCGCCAAGTGCGAGGGCAAACTGGGCAACGCCCGCTTCGTCGACAACGCACCGGCCGAGGTGGTCGAACAGGAGCGCCAGCGCCTGGCCGACTGGAGCGCGCAACGCGACGCCCTGCGCGAACAGGCCCGGCGCCTGGCCGGCTGATGGACCTCGATGCGGCCCGCCGGCAGCTGTTCGACCTGCGCCAGCGTCTGCAGGCCGAGGACGCCGGCTCGGCCGATGCACGGGCCCCGGTGGCACTGGACCAGGCCGCCGTCGGCCGCCTCTCGCGCATGGACGCGATGCAGCAGCAGCAGATGGCCCTGGCCGAACAGCGCCGGCGCCAGCAGACACTCAAGCGCATCGAGGCGGCCCTGCGCCGCGTCGAGGACGGAAGCTACGGCGAATGCATTGCATGCGGCGAACCCATCGCCGAGGCCCGCCTGCGCATGGACCCGGCGATCGACCTTTGCCTGGCCTGTGCCTCGGCCCGCGAAAACCCGGGCCACCGACGCGCCTGAGATCCCTTCGTGGGGCGGAATCTCTCCGCCATGGCGGACGAAGTCCGCACTTACGGACCCGAGGCAGTCCCGAGTCCCGAGTCCCGAGTCCCGAGTCCCGGCCGGTTCCGGGTTCCGGGGACCGAGCCCCGCTTCAATCCACCTGCTCGGGCGCCAGCTTGTGCATCATCACGATGGCGTCCTCGCGCCCCTGCGCAGCCGGGTAATAGCGCGGGCGACGGCCGATCTCGGCGAAATCCTCGCTCAGATAGAGCTTGTGCGCGGCCACGTTGGACGGGCGCACCTCCAGGTAGACCCGCGTCGCGCCATGCCAGCGCGCCAGGTCCAGCAGCCGCTTCAGCAGGCGGCGGCCGTGCCCGCCCCCCTGATAGTCGGGATTGACGCACAGGTTCAGCACGTGCGCCTCGCCCGCGGCCGCCGACAGGATGCCGTAGCCGACCACCTCTTCGGGCCAGGCCAGCACCCAGCAGGCGTGGCCGGCCTTCATGCAGTCGCGGAAGATCCCCGGGCTCCACGGGAATTCGTAGGCCACCTGCTCGATGCGGGCGACTTCGGGGAGATCCTCGCGCCGCATCATGCGGATGCGCGGGAGGCTGGGAGCGACAACGGCGACCATGGGCAGATTATGCGATGCCCGGGCCGGCCTGCCCAGTGTTTCCGGGCGAGTTGTCTCAGGACTCCCGGAGACGGCGCTGCAAGGCCTTCATCGCCAGCCACAGGCGCTGCTTGGCGGCGCCCTGCCCCAGCGCGCCGGGTGCATCCAGCAGCACCACTTCGGCGTCGCGCATGGCGGCAGCACTGAGCATCTGGCCCAGCGCGCGAGCCTGGGCCTCGCCAAACGCCAGGTAGGCACGCGCCGACGGCGGCGCCTCGCGCAGCCCACCGGCCGGAACCTGCACCCGCGGTGCACGCGCGAAGTCGGCGCCGAAGGCATGCAGTATCCGGCCGATGCGATCCAGCTCGCGCGGCGTGCACGTGGCCGGGAGCAGTAGCGTGCACGGCAGCACTGCGGAGGATGCCGCTCCGGTCGACGCTTCGACAGGCGCTTCGACTGCATCTGTCACGTCGGCAGGCCGGCGTCCGCGCAGGACGTACGGCGTCACCCCGAGCGCATGCAGCCGGCGATCGCGAAGGGTGGACGGTGCCGTCATGGTCTGCGAACTCAGGCCGCCGGTGGCTCGCCGCCGCGCCGGGTGCGCTTGTTGCGACGGCGCCGCAGGATGCCCCACAACGTGATGACGGGACCGGACAGCACGTACAGCCCGAAGGTCGCCAGCAGCACGTGGGGCGGATCAATCACCAACAGCACGATGATCAGCACCGCGGTGATGATCCACAGGAACGGCACGCGGTCCTGCTGCGGCCAGGCCTTGAAGCTGAAGTAGCGCACGCGGCTGACCATCAGCAGCCCGGCCAACACGATCAATCCGGGCGTGACGAAGGCCAGTTCCTGGCCGCTGAAACCGTCCTTGTGCATGCTCCACACGAAGGACATGCACAACCCGGCCGCCGCCGGACTGGCCAGCCCCTGGAAATAGCGCTTGTCTGCAACGCCGGCCTGGGTGTTGAAGCGCGCCAGGCGAAGCGCGCCGCAGGCGGCGTAGATGAAGGCCGCGGCCCAACCGATCTTGCCCCAGACAGGACCGTAGTCGCGCAAGGCCGACAGCGACCAGGTGTACATCACCAGCGCTGGTGCCAGGCCGAAACTGACCAGATCCGACAGCGAGTCGTACTGCACGCCGAAATCGCTCTGGGTGCCGGTCAGGCGCGCCACGCGCCCGTCCATGCTGTCCAGCAGGGCAGCGATGAACACGGCAATGGCGGCCGAGGCGAAGTGCTCGCCGATGCCGGCGATGATGGCGTAGAAGCCGGAAAACATCGCCCCGGTGGTGAACAGGTTCGGCAGCAGGTAGATGCCGCGGCGCCTGGGCCGGCGGTCGTGCGGGGTGTCGCTCATGCGCTTGGTTCTACTCCGTTGTCGGCATTTGGCAGAGTGTAAACCATCACGACGATGCACTCGGACCCGTTCGGGCATCGCGATAGGCAGCGGTATCGCTCGCCGGCGTGACGTGGTCCTCAGCCCCGGCCAGAAGGGCCGGTCCAGGGGTGTCACGGCTCACATTCGGCGAGGATGGCCGCATGCATGCACTTTCCCCGGCGCATCGCCTGTGCGTACCATGTCGCCAGTCGGGACCGCGGATCTACGCCCGGCGCCACCATCCGGATGGAGAACCAACATGCGAGGCACGCTGCCCACCCTGCTCATCATGCTCGCCGTTCTGGCGCTGATGCTGCCGATGTCCGCCAGCGCACAGGTCTACAAGTGGAAGGACGCCAACGGCACCACGCATTTCTCTCAAATGCCGCCTCCGCAAGGGGTCAAGTACCAGAGCATCCACACCCGTGCCGATGCCGACCAGCCGCGCACATCCACGCCCGACCGGCCCCAGGGCGACAATGGCGATGCGACGAACGCCCAGGACGGCGCCCAGAACGGACGCTCGGCCCAGCTGAAGCGTTTCTGTGCCCAGCTGAAGTCCAACATCGCCCTGCTCCAGTCCAACCAGTCGCTGCAGCGCATGGGCAACGACGGCAAAACCACCCAGGTCAACGACCAGGTCCGCGCCCAGCAGCTCAAGCAACAACAGCAGCGTTACAACGCCTACTGCAACGGCAAATAGGACGCATACGCCCGGCCTGCCACAGGAGGCCGGACGGCCGCTATAATCGGCCGTTCAGCCTGACCTGGCCGGGCCGCGACCGCTTGCGCACGCACGCCGTGCCCCGGGAAGCGAACCGGCCGGGCGTTTCGGGAGTTCCCGAAGACAGGAAACTCCCCAGACCCGGACCGATCGCATGCGCCTGAGCCAGTTCCACCTCGCTACCGTCAAGGAAGTTCCCGCCGACGCGGAGATCGCCAGCCATCGCCTGATGCTGCGTGCCGGCATGCTGCGCAAGCTTGCCGCCGGCATCTACACCTGGACCCCGCTGGGCCTGCGCGTGCTGCGCAAGGTCGAGACCGTGGTGCGCGAGGAAATGGACCGCGCCGGCGCCATCGAGATGCTGATGCCCTCGATCCAGCCACGCGAACTGTGGGAGGAAACCGGGCGCTGGGAGAAATTCGGCGGGCAGCTGCTGAAGATTCGCGACCGCAAGGACCAGGAATACTGCTACGGCCCCACGCACGAGGAAGTCATCACCGACTTCGCGCGTACCGAATTGAGGAGCTACAAGCAGCTTCCGGTCAACTTCTACCAGATCCAGACCAAGTTCCGCGACGAGATCCGCCCCCGATTCGGCGTGATGCGGGCACGCGAGTTCATGATGAAGGATGCCTATTCCTTCCACCTGACGCCCGAGTCGCTGGATGAAACCTACAAGGTGATGTACCAGGCCTACGCGCAGATCTTCACGCGCCTGGGCCTGCGCTTCCGCGCCGTGCAGGCCGACACCGGCGCCATCGGCGGCAACGCCAGCCACGAGTTCCAGGTGCTGGCCGCATCCGGCGAGGACGCCATCGCCTGGAGCGACGGGTCCGACTATGCCGCCAACGTGGAACTGGCCGAGGCGCTGGCGCCGCCAATGCAACGCGCGGCGCCGTCCGCCGATCTGGCCCGCGTGGATACGCCGGCCAAGAAGACCATCGAGGACGTGGCCGACTTTCTTGAAGTCGACCCCGCACAATGTGTGAAAACCATCCTGGTGCGCGGCGCCGACGGACTGGTGGCACTTTGCCTGCGCGGCGACCACGAGATCAACGAGATCAAGGCCGCCAAGCTCGAGGAGCTGCCCGGCAGTTCCGAACTGGCCAGCGAGGCCGAGATCCTCGAGGCGACTGGTACCCGGCCCGGCTTCATCGGTCCGGTCGGCCTGCCCGAAGGCATCCCGGTGATCGTCGACCGCAGTGCCGCGGTGCTGTCCGACTTCGTATGCGGGGGCAATGCCGCCGATACCCACTACACCGGCGCCAACTGGGAACGCGATGCACGCATCACGCGCACCGCCGACCTGCGCAAGGTGGTCGAGGGCGACCCTTCCCCGGAGGGCCAGGGCCAGCTCCACATTGCGCGGGGCATCGAGGTCGGCCACGTATTCCAGCTCGGCGGCCGCTACGCCGAGTCCATGGGGGCCACCGTGCTCGACGAGAGCGGCAAGGCACGCAGCATGCTGATGGGCTGCTACGGCGTCGGCGTCAGTCGCATCGTCGCCGCAGCCATCGAGCAGAACCACGACGAACGCGGCATCGTCTGGCCCGAACCGATGGCGCCCTGGCAGGTGGCCATCTGCGTGATCGGGTCGCGCCAGGGCACCCGCGCCCAGGAAGCCGCTTCCGCACTGTACGAAGAGCTTCGCGAGCGCGGCATTGACGTACTGCTGGACGACCGTGGGCTTCGCCCGGGTCCGATGTTCGCCGACATGGAACTGATCGGCATTCCGCATCGGGTCGTGGTCAGCGATCGCGGACTCGACGCCGGCACCTATGAATACCGGCGCAGGGACCAAGACGAAAACCGCGCCCTCGACCATGCGCAATTGCTGGACATACTGACCGGGTGAACCCGTGCAGATAATAGATCGGTCGAACGGCGTATATTCTGATCTGCAACGATCGGGAAAACCGGGGTTCATGCATCCATTAATCAATTCGTGCATCCCCGGTCAGAGGATGGCCGGATAATCCGGTCGTACTTGTCCGGGACATAAACCACCATTTTGCATTTAATGCACGATTACGGCAAAATCGTGCCCGCCTCATGGGCTGCTTGCAGCCATTTTGTCCGTTCCTACCCATTAATCGGAGTTATTCAATGGCCGTCGACCTCAAGAAACTGAACCAGAACCAGCTCAACGATCTCATCACCAAGGCCGAGCAGCGCAAGATTGAAATCGAAAAGGAAAAGCTGGCCAAGCTTCGTGATCGCGTTACCAAGCTGATCAAGGACGAGGGCTTTGCCGTCGAAGACGTTTTTGGTGGCCGCGGCAAGAGCCGTACACGCCGCACTGCAAGCAAGGTGGCGCCGAAGTACCGCAACCCCGAGGATCCGTCCCAGACCTGGTCCGGCCGCGGCAAGCGCCCGCGCTGGTTCAATGCCGCCCTCAAGGCCGGCAAGAAGGAAAAGGACCTCCTGATCAAGTAATCGCGATGGCTTGCCATCGTGGCAGCAACGCAAGCAAAAACGCCGGCTATGCCGGCGTTTTTTTATTCGCGTGCAGCACCCGCCGCATTTCCCGATGCACGGCGCACCGAACGACCGGGCATCCGGCAATCACGCACGGAAGTCGATCGAAACTCCGCCGTGCCGAACGGGTCTTGCGCTCGAGGACGATACCTCGGCCCTGCCGGACGACGCCCGGTTCCGTGGAGTTCGGCAAATACCTGTCCACCATGCGTCATGGTCATCTCATTGGCACAAGCAGGACCTTCGGTATTTGCGTACAGGGCAATCCCGCCTGGACTCGAACCCGTCCGGGAATAATCTCGCGAGTACGCGTGATCGGACCGCATTCGCCGGGGACAGTTGACCTCTGTCTGTCCAGTCCGACGGCCTCGACCACGACCGCATGCCGCATCGGAAGAACCAGGCCTTTTCGCGGACTCCCGGCTACAGCGAGCGTCGCGGCACGATGAGCAGGTCGCCGAACAGCAGCCCCGCGACCAGCGCCACCAGTAGCGTCACCATGAGGATCGCCGCCTGCGTGCCGCTGTGCACGTTGCGTTGCGCCAGGTAGCTGAGCGTCTGGAAGCCGATGCTCCCGGGCACCAGCAGGATGATGCCCGGCTCGCGCACCAACGCGCCCGGACGGTTCATGAAACGCGAATAGGCGTTGCTCAGTGCGCTCAGCACCAGACCGCCCACGAACACACCGAAGGCGGGACCGAACTGGTCCCCGGCCAGGCGTGCAGAAAGGTAGCCCAGGGTCGCCGCAAGCGCCACCAGCCACCAGTCGCGACGTGCCGCCTGGAACACCAGCGCGAAACCGAACGCGCCCAGCACGAGCGCCGGCCACTGCACCCACGAGGCCACGGGCGGCATCGTGCCCGCAGGTAGTTTCACGCCGAACCAGTTGCTGGCGGCAAACACCACCATGACGCCGAAGATCAGCTTGAGCATCGAGGCCAGCGCGCCGAACAGGCGCGACACGCCCGAGGCCAAATGCTGTGCGGACAATTCGCGCACGGCCGTGGTCAGCATCATGCCCGGCACCAGCACGATCAGCGCCGAGAGCACCACCACGTTGGCGTGCAACGGCACGATCCACAGGCTGACCAGGCTGGCGCCGACCGTGGCCAGCACGGCGGCCAGCGCCTCGCCGGCCAGGGCCAGGCGCGGGATGCGCGCGGCGGCGGTCATCAGCAGGCCGATCAGCCAGCCCAGCACCGCGGCGGTGATGGCATCGGCCAGGGAACTGCGCATCAGCACGGCGAAACCGAACACCGACAGGCCGAAGCCGAAGGCCGTGCCGAACTGCTGCATGCGCGTGGTGGGCTTGGCCATCTGGCGCAGGTGCCCCGCGCCTTCCTCGATGCTCATGCGGCCCTCGGTCACGCCGTCGGCCACGGCATCGACCTCGCACAGCCGCGCCAGGTTGACGTCGCCGGGCGGCAGGCGGATGACCTGGCTGACCTGGGCGATGGCGTCCTCGCCCTGCGCCAGATCAGCAAATGAGACGATGATGGCGGTCGGACTCGACCACACGTCCGCGCGCACGCCCAGGCGCAGGGCCGCGCTGCCAACCGCATCCTCCAGGCGCGGTGCCGCGGTGCCGTACTGGTGCAGTCGTCGCGCCAGTTCGATGACGAAACCGATGCGCGTGTTCAGCGCCGCCGTGGTGGCCGGCAGCGTCGTGCCCGCGCCCGCTTGCATTGCACCTGCCGTCATCCCCGCAACCTGCCCTGCCTGGAGCCACAAGTGGCCGAGTATAGGGGCTTAAGGCGGGACCTTCGAGGTGCCCGGCCGGAAGCGGACAACGCCGGTTCAGTCCGGCGTGATCGGCAGCAGCAGGGTGACCCGCAGGCCGCCTCCGGAGCGATTGGAAAGACTCAGGCGCCCACCGTGCGCCTCGGCGATTTCGCGCGCCAGCGCCAGCCCCAGGCCGGTGCCCGAACGCTTGGTGGAATAGAACGGCAACAGGGCCTGGGCCAGCACCGCCTCGCTCATGCCCGGACCGCGGTCGGCCACCTCGATGCGCCAGGACGACCCGACCTCGGCGATCGACAGGGTCACTTCGTCCTCGTCCGTCCCCGACTCGTGGGCGTTCTTGACCAGGTTGATCAGCGCCTGCTCGACCTGCGCCGGGTCGAAACGCGCCGCGTGGCCGGGGACCTCGCCCTGCAAGCGGAATTGGCAATGCATCGCCAGCGATTCGACGAACGTCGGCCAGGCCACGTTCTCGATGCGCGGCGCAGGCAGCTTGGCCACGTCCGCGTAGCCGCTGATGAAGTGATGCAGGTGCCGGGCACGTTCGGAGATGCCCGAGAAGACGCCGGGCAGTCGCTCGATCTGCCCGCGGCGGGCCAGTTCGGCCCCCGAGTGCGCCAGCGAGGAGATGGGCGCCAGCGAATTGTTCAGCTCATGGCTGATCACCCGGATCACGCGCTTCCAGGTGGCCACTTCCTGGCGCGAGAGCTCGCGCGTCATGCGCCGGAACAGGTACAGGTGGTGCGGCCGCCCCTGCAGGCGGAACTCGCGCTGCGAGACATGGAAGGTCTCCTCCGACCCGTCCATGTCCACCGGGAACAGCGCATCGCGACCGCTGCGCACGATCTCCAGCAGGGCATGCGATTCGGCGTCGAGCAGGGGCTCGAACTGCTCGCCCTCCATCTTGCGGCCCTCGTGGAACAGCTGGCGCGCGGCGATGTTGGCGTAGTTGACGTGGTCGTGCGCGTCGGTGAGGACCAGCGCCACCGGGGTCTTCTGCACCACGGTGTCCAGCAGCAGCTCGCGCTGGACCAGGTGCTGGCGCTGCTCGCGCAGGGTCTGGCCCAGCTCGTTGTGCAGGCGCACCAGGTCACCCAGTTCGTCGCTGCGGCGGGTGGCGATGGAGAAGCCGAACTCGCCATCGCGATAGCTGACCACCGCGCCCTCGAGCGCGCGCACCAGGCGCAGCAGCGGGCGCGCCAGGCGACCGCCCAGCCAGATGGTGATCGGCACCAGCAGCAGCAGCGTCACCAGCAGGCCGCCCACCGGGGTATGCAACCAGCCCGGATCGATGGAAATCTGCAGGAACGTGCCCAGCGCGTCGAGCAGTTGCGGCAGCGGCCACTGGGTGACCGCGGCATAGACCAGTGCGCCGAGCAGCGTGGCCCAGCCGGCCATCAGCGCCATGCGGCCCTGCAGCGATCTCAGGCGCATGCGGGCCTTCCCCCGGACGGCGGGCGAATCACGTCTCGATACCGTAGCGCTGCATGCGGCGGTACAGCGCCTGGCGCGACAGTCCCAGCGACTGCGCCGCGCGGCTGATCACGCCGGCATGACTGCTGAGCGCCTGCTGGACCGCGTCGCGCGTGGGCTCGTCCAGGTTGCGCCAGGTGGGCGTCGCCTCATCCTCGTGCACGTCGGGCAGGTTCAGGTGCTGCGGCGTGATCGGCTCGCCGTGCACCAGCAGGCAGGCGCGATCGATGGCGTTCTTGAGTTCGCGCACGTTGCCCGGCCACGCATGGTGCACCAGCGCTTCGCGCGCCTCGTCGGACAGCTCCGCGCGGCCGGCCAGGAAATGCTCGGCCAGCGGCAGGATGTCGTCGCTGCGCTCGGCCAGCGGCGGCAGGTTCACCTCGATCACGTTGAGGCGGTAATACAGATCCTCGCGGAACGTGCCCTCGGCGATCATGGTCTTGAGATCGGCGTTGGTGGCGCTGATCACGCGTACCCGGGCCTTGCGCGTGCGCCCCGAGCCCAGGCGCTCGAACTCGCCGGTCTCCAGCACGCGCAACAGCTTGACCTGGCCCGACAGCGGCAGGTTGCCGATCTCGTCCAGGAACAGCGTGCCGCCGTCGGCCAGCTCGAAACGACCCTCGCGCGCCTTGTTGGCCCCGGTATAGGCACCGGCGTCGGCGCCGAACAGCTCGGCCTCGATCAGCTCGCCCGGAAGCGCGCCGCAGTTGACCGCCACGAACGGCCCGTCGCACACCGCCGAGTTCAAATGCACGATGCGCGCGATGCGCTCCTTGCCGGCACCGTTGGGCCCGGTGACCAGCACCGGCACGTCCGAGCGCGCCACCTGGCAGGCCAGCTCCACCGTGCGGCAGGTGGCCTCGGCGGCGAACACCATGCCGTCCAGGTCGAAGCGCTCCAGCAGCTGCTCCTTGCGCCGGCGGCGCTCGGTGCGCGTGCGGCTGACCTCGCGCGTGGACTCGGACAGCTCCAGCAGGTTCTCCACCGTGGTCACCAGCTTGCTGTCGTCCCACGGCTTGGCCACGTAGTCGGCGGCGCCGGCCTTGACCAGCTCCACCGCGGTCTCCAGATGGGTCCAGGCGGTCAGCAGGATCACCGGCAGGTCCGGATGCTGTTCGCGGATGGCGCCGAACAGCTCCACGCCCTCCTCGCCGGAGGTGGTGTCGGCGCTGAAGTTCATGTCCTGGATGACCACGTCCACGCGGTCGCGGGCGAGGATCTTCAGCCCCTCGGCCTGCGAGGTGGCCGTGATCGGGCGGATGTCGTGCAACGACAGCAACAGCGAGAGCGCATCGCCCACGGCGGGATTGTCGTCGATGATCAGGACTGTACGCATTTTTCGTTTGCACATGTAGACATGGATGCCTCTCGGCCCGGAAAGGTTGCCATGACTTTACTCATGGTGTCGCCTGTCCATTCGGTGCAGGGCCGGGAGGGGGCCATCGAACCACTGCGTCTCAAGCCCCCGAATGGGTCCGACCCAGGCCTGGTGGCTCACCCGCAAGATGCCGCCGTGATGCGCAATGATCGGACCGTCCACGATCACGCCCGGTCCGATCACGATGACGGGCAGGCGTTGGGCCGCCGCGCTGTCCGAACCGTTCGACGGCTTGGGCTTGTCGAGGATAATGCCCCCGTGGACATGCGTGTTGCCACGCAGCTCGATGCGGCCGGACACGGTACGGATACCGCCGTCGACGTTGGCATCATCCGCCAACAGGCTGCCATCGTAGGTCCGCACGTCACCCCCCACGCGCGCGAGTCGCCCCAGCACGATGTCGCCATCGACATCGGCGAGGTCGTGCTCGCATACCGCCTGGCGGCCCAGCTGCACGCGGCCGTCCACCGTATCGATGGCGCGCACCCGGGCGAACGCGCCCAGGGTGACGTCACCGTCCACGCTGTGCACCTTTTTTGCCCGTGCATGCGATTGCACCTGCACCTCGCCGTCGACCGAATAGATCGAGCGCGGGGATGTCCCGGCCGCGATGCTGGTGGGCCTGTCGATATGCATCGAACAACTGCCACAAACCAAGGCGGCAGCCACGACACCCAGCACGTGTATCTGCTTCATCCCTCTTCTCCTCGCTTCGATGGGCACATCGTCGATGTCGCTCATGGACTCATACGCTCCGCGTGGCCACCACCGGCGGCACGCGCGCGGCGCGCAGGGCCGGCCCGAGTGCCGAAAGCAGTCCCAGGGCCCACAGCACCAGCGCACCCGCGGGCAACCAGGTCAGCGGCATGCGTTCCAGTTCGTAATGGCGCATCAGCCACAGGTTCAGGCCCACGGCGCCCGCGGTGCCCACCGCCACGCCCAGGCTCACGATCAGGAAGTTCTCGACCAGGAAATAGCGCAGGATGTCGCCGCGCGTGGCACCGATGGCGCGGCGGATGCCGATGATCTTGGTGCGCTGCTGAACCCAGAAACTGGACAGGCCGACCACGCCCAGCGCGGTCAGCGCCAGCAGGCAACCGACCACCACCGCCAGCAGCCAGATCATGGCGCGGTCGTTGTGGAAATACTGATGAATCGTGTGGGTGTAGACATGTGCCTGGACGCTCCGTGCCGGATCCAGGTGCCGCAATATGCCCGGAATGGCCCGCTTCACCGCGACGCGTCGATCCGGTTCGACACGCAAGGCATAGGTGGCCATGGAACCCACGGCCTGGACCGGCAGGATCAACCCACGGTCGGTGACGTGGTCGGTGCCGATGATGGGGTTGAGCAGATGCTCGGTCACGCCCACCACATGGACGACCCTGGAACCGCTCAGGTTGAAGTAGATCGGCTTGCCCAGCGGATCCTTGCCCGGCCACAGCCGATCGGCCAGGTCGCGCGTGATGATGGCGGCATCGGGAAAGCCGGTGCTTTTCAGGAACAGATCGTGATTCCCGTATTCCTGCGCCCGGAAACCCCGGCCCTCGGAAATCTTGATCCCGAGCGTCTTCAGCGTGCCCGCCGTGGCCAGGTCCTCGATCACGTTCCCGGCGATGCTGGACTTGTCGCCGGGTCGCCTGTAGACGTCGGTGCTCATGTAGCCGCCGGCCAATGGCAGGGATGTCGTCACCGTGGCCGATTCGACGCCGGGGATCGTGCGCAGGGCCGCGAGGTCGTCGTCGACTTCACTGACCATGCCGGCGTGGGTGTGCTTCTGACCCACGTACAGCGTGTTCGTCGTGGCCCAAACCAGATGCTGGTCGTCCACGCCGGTGGACACCTGCATATGCGAAACACGGTTGCCGATCAGGAAAAGCGCATTGGTGATGATGGCGCAGGACAGTGCGATCTCCAGCGCCACCAGGACCACCGTGGTCTTGTGATGCCGCAGAGCCGAAACAATCGGATTCATGGTCGTTCCCTCACTGCGTCTTCAGCAATCGCGCCGGCAACAGGCGGCAGGCGCGCCAGGCGGGAAACAGCGCCGCTACCAGCATGGCGACCACGGCCAGGAAGAAGGTCGCGGTGAGCATGCCCCCGTCCAGGTGCGCCAGCGAGGCGTACTGCACCGGTTGTTCGCGCACGATCCAGAGTCCGAGCGCCGCCAGGCCCAGCCCCAGGAGGCCGCCGGCCAGCCCCAGCAGGGCCGCTTCCGTCAGGAGCTGGGCGAAGATCGTTCGCCGCGATGCCCCCATCGCGCGGCGCACTGACAGCTCGCCCCCGCGACGCAGGAACTTCACCAGCAGCAGGGCCGTGGTATTGACCAGGCAGACCAGCAGGAAACCCAGGGCAAGCAACGCCTGCAACTGCACGCTCCCGGGCACGGCGTGGATGTAATCGAGCCACTGCATCACGTCGCGAAGACGCGTGTTGGGCGGTCGCTGGAACCGTCCGAGCGCTTTCTGCTGCGCCGAGTAGTGGACCAGGAATTGACGGTAGCGAGCGGCTTGTTCCGGGGTGTCCAGCTGCACCCAGAACTTGATCCAGGCGCAAGCGGTCGACTGGGTCAGGCCTGCGGTACTCAGGTTCCCCCAGCAGTCCATGTTGCCCATGGTGGGCAGGGACGGCTTGAGGCCCATGACCGTCTGCAGCGGCAGGTAGATTTGTTCGGGCTTGCCGTACAGGCCCGTGCCCGGGTCGAAGAATCGCGGAGATGGATCCCAGTCCCCGATGACGCCGATGACGCGGAATCCATAGTTCGCCATGCGAACCGTGCGGCCGACGGCCTGTGTCGTGCCGTAGAGCCTGTCGGCCATGTGCCGCGTGATGACCGCAACGCGCGCCTGGTTGTCATCCTGCCGGGCAGACCAGCCACTGCCCGCAATGAACGGCACGTCGAACATGCGGAAGAAATCAGCTGTGACATACCGCCCTTGGGTGTGGAATGCGTGCTGCACGCCGGTCGGGGGGATCACCGTCAGGTACCCCCCCATCATCGCCGCCTGAAGCACGCCCTTGCGCGCATGCAGCAGGTTCATGGCGTCGATCCAGGTCAACTCGTCCGGCGGCTGCACGCCCTCGTGGTATCCGTCCAACGGACGCGGATCGACCTGCGGGGCAAACAGCTTCGCGCTCTTGCCCGGGATCGGATCGGCCGTGAGTACATGCAATACCGTCAGCATGGTCATGCTGGCGCCAATGCCCAGGCCGATGGCGACAACCATCAGCGCCGTGAGCACCTTGTTGCGCCGCATGCTTCGAAGCGCCAGGTCCATGTAGTAGGTGATCATCCCTTTCCTCCGCAAGAGTTTATTCATTCAGACCGACCGCGTCGCCACCACCGGCGGCACGTTGGCGGCACGCAGGGCCGGGCCCAGGACCGCCAGCTGGCCGAGTGCCAGAAGGATTGCGGCACCCAGCGGCAGGTAGCTCAAAGGCAGGCGCGACAGTTCGTAGTGGTGCATCAGCCAGACATTGACCAGATACGCGGCCAGCAGGCCCAGCACCACCCCGACACCCACCACCATCAGGTTCTCGAGCTGCAGGTATCGCAGGATGTCGCGCCGGCGGGCACCCAGCGCGCGACGGATGCCCACCTGTCGCGTGCGTTGCTGCACCCAGTAGGCGGTCATGCCCATGATCCCGGCCAGGGTGACGATCAGCACCACCAGGGTGACGCCGGCCAGCAGCCACACGGCTGCCCGCGACCGGGCCAGCGCCCGATCGCGCAGTTGGGCGTAGCCGTTGTAGACCGGATCGATGCCCTGCACGGTCCGCGAGCCCAGCATGCGCACGACGACTTTCTTAACCTGCTTGAGCACGAGGGCCGAGTTCGCCTGCGCCGTCATGCGTACCCCGATGGACGGTATGGGCCATTTGCCGGGGATGCCGGGAAACAGCATCGTGTTGTCCAGATCTCGGGATGCTCCGGAACCGAAATCGTTGCGCATCAGGTGATCGACCACACCAACAACCGTGCGTCTGGCGGGATGGTCGATCTTGCCGATGCTGATCTCCCTGCCCAGGGCCTTTCCGTTCCGGAACAGTCTTCTCGCCAATGCCCGGGTGATGATGGTCGGCCCGCTCTGCCCGAAGCCGGTCCCCTTGTTCTGCACGCTCTGCTCGTCTTCGCTGAAATCACGGCCCGCCACCAGCTTCAGGTCCAGCGTGCGCACCAGGTGGTCGCCCACGTAGATCGCTGTATTGGCCTTGATGCCGCTGTCGAGCGCGGTCACGTCTCCATTGAATCGCGCATTGGTCACCATGGGCAGCGAACCCGCCACGCTCACCGAGGACACGCCGGGCACCGCCCGCAGTGCCGCTTCGGTTTCCTGCAACCGGCTGGTTTGCCATGGATCGCCGCGCGAGACGATCCGCCAGACGACGATCAGCCGGTCGGGATGGCCGATACCGTCGGAACTGAGGATCGGCACCAGCTTCTGCTGCAGCAGGAACAGCGCGTTGCAGGCGATCGCACACGCCAGCGCGACCTGGAACACGACCAGCAGCGGCATCATGCGGTGGCGCAGGAGGGGAATCAGGATCTGTCGCATCATGGCCTCCTATGCCAGCTTGATCTGCATCGCCGGCGGCTGCCGGCACACGCGCCACGCCGGCAGGATGCCGACCACCAGGCCCACTACCAGCGACAGCGCCAGCAGTCCGGCGAACACCGGCAGGCTGAAGTGCGCCGCTTCGGCATAGGCCACCGGCTGCATGCGCACGATCCACAGCCCCAGCAGGGTCAGCGGCAGCGCCAGCAGGCCGCCCAGGAACCCCAGCAGCCCGGCCTCGACCACATGCTGCGCAAACACGTGCTTTCGCGCGGCGCCCAGGGCCCGGCGAACGGCGATGTCACCCTGCCTCCGCAGGAAGCGTGCGGCCAGCAGACCGGCCACGTTGACCATGCACAACAGCAGGAACCCGCTGGCCAGCATCAGGTTCAGGCCCACGTCGTCCGGTATCGCCTTGTTGACGTTCATCCACGCCAGGGTGCCGTAGAGCCTCGCCTTCGGCGGATAGGCGAATCGCCCGGCGTCGTGCTGGGCTCCGGCATAGCCATCCAGAAAATGCGTATAGGCCTTCACCTGCGAGGGCGTATCCAGCGCCACCCAGGTCTCGATCCAGCGGCAATGCGCAAGCCGCGTGGACTGGAACGAGATGACTGGCGCGTTGCGCCCGCACTTGCCCGAACTCAGTGGCCCCACGCCCGCGTCCAGCGCCGACTCCACCGGCACGAAGAACTGCATGTCCTGGCCCAGGGGGGAGGAGCTGTTCTGGGTCAGCCCCAGAAACTGCGTGCGCGATTTCCACGGCGCCGTCACACCCACCACGCGAAACAGACGCGAGCCCATGCGCACCGACTTGCCGACGGCATCCGACGTGCCGAACAGCTTCTGCGCCAGGTTGCTGTCGATGACCACCACCGGGTCATGGGCCATTTGTTCGGCATGGGTCCAGGGGCGTCCGAAGCGCATCGGCACGCCCAGCGTGCCCAGCAACGGCCCGTACCCCATCAGGCCAACGTCGCGATCGGACACCTTGCCGTCGGCATCCTGCAGCTGGGTCAGGCTCATGGCCACCGCAATCTGGCTACGCGCCCGCCCCGCATCGACCAGGGCCTTCGCATCGCGCAGGTTCAGCTGGCTTTCCGGTTGGTCATACGCGTTGTTGTCCTTGTCGATCGCCTCGCGCGCATCCATGGTCGCCACGTACAGATGGCCGCTGATACCGGGCAACGGCTGGCCCGACAGCGCGCCGAAGATGGTCAGCGCCGTCATGCACGAGGCGATGCCGATGGCCATGGTCAGCACCAGCAGCGTCATCATCGCCAGGTTCTGGCGACTTCGTCTCCACGCCAGCTCAAGGTAATAGCCGAACATGTTTCACCCCCTCCTCCTGCGGGCAGTGCCCCGGGAAGTTCCCGGCGCTCGTCCCTGACCTCGCCTAACCGCAATCACTTCATGGCCCCCGCCTTCCCGCGCCCTCAGACCGACCGCGTGGCCACCACCGGCGGCACGTTGGCCGCACGCAGGGCCGGACCGAGCACCGACAGCTGGCCGATCAGCCACAGCGCCAGCGCGCCCACCGGAAAGTAGTACCAAGGCATGCGTGCGATCTCGTAGTGTTGCATCAGGTACAGGTTGGCCCCGAACGCCAGGATCATGCCCAGCACCACGCCGAGGCTGCTGATCAGGAAATTCTCGGTCTGGAAGTACTGCATGATGTCCGCGCGCGTGGCGCCGACCGCGCGCCGGATGCCGATCTGGCGGCGGCGCTGGCCGACCCAGAAGCTGGACAGGCCGACGATGCCGAAGGCCGTCACCGCCACCATCACCACGCACACCAGCACCAGCATCCAGGCCATGGAGCGGGTATCGGCAAAGTAGTCGTTGCGGATGTCGGCGAAGGTCTGGCCCTTGACCACCGCCTCGGGCGAGAGCCGGGAAAGCGTGGCGATGGACGCGCGAAGCACGCGATCGCGGTCGCCCGGCGCGCTGCGGACCACGTAACTGTTCATGGAGGCCTCGGACGGCGCCACCGGCAGGAACACGCTGTAGTAGAAACTGTCGCTCGCCCCGCTGCCGAACGGCCGCAGCACGTCGCCGACCACCCCGACCACGGTGTAGCTGTAGCGGTCGCCCATGTACAGCACCTTGCCCAGCGCGGACTGGCCGGGCCACATGCGCTCGGCGTAGCGTTGCGTGACGACCGCCGCGTGGCCCGTCGGCATGAAGGACGTGCCCAGCTTGCCGGCGGCATATTCACTGTCCCTGAAAAAGCGTCCGCGCAGCAGGTGCAGGCCCAGTGCCTTCTCCGCGCCCGGCACGACCAGGTATTCGGCGGTGTTGACGTAGGAGGCGTCGAAGCCCTTGCTGCCCGGCTTGGTGGTGAATCCGGTGTTCCAGCCGTTGCGGCTCAGCGGCACCGTGTTCATCAAGGTCGCCGCGCGCACGCCCGGAATCGCGCGCAGGGCGGCAAGATTGCGTGGAATGTCGTCCGCGGCCTGCTTGGGATCGGTGCCCTGCACCCGGATCACCGACAGGCCGGCCTGGTCGATCGCGTTGGGCAGCCGGATCGACT
Organism: uncultured Gammaproteobacteria bacterium; assembly: GCA_963817755.1. Lineage (GTDB taxonomy): Bacteria > Pseudomonadota > Gammaproteobacteria > Xanthomonadales > Rhodanobacteraceae > Oleiagrimonas. The sequence continues at coordinate 370,253 of CAWFPB010000001.1, read as the reverse complement.
CCAGGCGCTGCCCGATCATGAAGATGGCGTTGCACAGCACCGCGCAGGCAAGCGCGATCTCCAGCACGATCAGGGCCGTCGGGATGCGGTGCTTGCGCAGGCTCGAAAGGATGGGTCGGATGGCCATGCCAGTCCCCTAGGATGCTTTCAGTTGCGGTGCGGGCGCCAGCACGCTGGCGCGCCAGGCGGGCAGCACGCCGGCGGCCAGACTGGACACCAGGGCCACCACGAAGGTGAACGCGAACATGCCCGTGTCCAGGTGCGCCAGGCTGGCGTACTGGGCCGGCTGGTGGCGGATGCCCCAAAGGCCCAGTTCGGCGAATCCCAGGCCGAGCACGCCCCCCGCCAGGCCGATGATCCCGGCTTCGACGATGAACTGCGCGAACACCGTGCGCCGCGAGGCGCCCAGGGCACGGCGCACGCCGATCTCCTGCGAGCGCTTCAGGCACTTGGCCAGCAGCAGGCCCACGGTATTGACCACGCAGATCAGCAGGAAGCCGAACGCCAGCCAGGCCTGCAATTGCACGTCGTCGGGCACCACGTGCGATGTTTGCAGCCACTGCATGAGATCGGGCATGGCGGTATCGGTGCGCTGCATCCGCCCGAGCGCGATCTGCTGGTGCACGTAGTTGTCGAGGAAGCCGCGGTAGTCGCGTGCCGCGGCCGCCGTGGGCAGGTCCACCCAGACCCCCAGCCACACGCAGGGCGCGGTCCTGAGGTCGCTCATGTCGCCGGTGTTGTAGCAGTTGAGGTTGCTCGGCGACATCTTGTCCTCGACCGCGGTCTGCAGCGGCAGGAACACACCGTCGCCGTCGCCGTAGCTTTGTCCACCCATCCGCACCGCATAGAAGCGCGGCTGGGGCGACCAGGGACGCAGCACACCGACGATGCGGAAATCGTGATCGCGGATGCGCAGGGTCCGGCCGACGCTGTTGGCGCCGCCGTACAGCTTGTCGTTGAGCTGGCTGGAGATCACCACCACGCGCGAGCGCGCCTGGCCATCGGCCGCGCTCCAGCCGGAACCGTAGCGGAACGGCACGTCGAAGATCGCGAAGAAGTCGGCCGTGGCCATCACCGCATCGCTGAAGAACGGTCGCTCGCCGGCAGCGGCCGGCATCACCTTGGCCTGCGTGAGCGACAGCGCCACCTGGTGGCGCGCCTTGCGCGCATGCACCAGGTTCATGGCATCGGTCCAGGTCAAGGTCGGCATCGGCCGCGCGGGGCCCGTCTGCTGGCCCCGGACGGGCCGCGGGTCGACCTGCGGGTAGTACAGCTGCGCGCTGCGCGTGGGCAGCGGGTCGCCGGACAGCAGTCGCAGGATGGTCAGCGTGGTGATCGACGCACCGATGCCCAGCGCCAGCGCCAGCACCATCAGCGTCGTGAGCACCTTGTTGCGCCGGAGACTGCGCAGGGCCAGGTTGAGGTAGTAGGTGAACATCGTTGCGGTTCCTGGCGCAGCGTCAGACGCTGCGCGTGGCAATCACCGGTGGCACGCGCGAGGCACGCATCGCTGGCGCCAGCACCGATAGCTGGCCCAGCGCCCACAGCGCGATCGCGCCCACCGGCAGGTAGAACCACGGCATGCGCTGCAGCGCATAGTGCTCCATCATCATCTGGTTCAGGCCGTAGGCCAGCACCATGCCGAGCACGATGCCGAGGGTGACGATCAGGAAATTCTCGGTCTGGAAGTAATGCAGGATGTGGCCACGCGTGGCGCCCAGGGCCCGACGCACGCCGATGCTGCGGCGACGCTGCCCGACCCAGAAGCTGGCCAGGCCGACGATGCCCAGCGCGGTCACCAGCAGCAGCGCCAGGATCACGCTGACCAGCATGCCGGACATGGCGCGGTCGCGTTCGAAGAAATCGTGCCGGACCTGGTCGTAGGTCTGCTTCTGCATCACCACGGTGTTGGGATCGATCGCCTTCAGCTTGGCAATGGCGGCCTTGAGGACTTGCTGGCGATCCTGCGGCGCGCTGCGAATCACGAAGAAGCCGCCATCGCCGGGCGTGAGGCGCAGCGGCATGATCGCGCTGTAGCCGAGGCCTTCGCTCAGGTTTTTCGGCCGCACCAGGCGGTGCACCACGCCGATGACCCGCAAACCGATCTTGCCGCCCAGGTAGATCATCTTGCCCAGCGCGGGCTGGCCCGGCCACAGGCGTTGCGCCATGGCCCGCGTGACGATGATCACATGCGGCACTTCTTTCAACTTACCCGCGGTGAACGCGTCCATGGCCTGGTCCAGGTACATGTATTCGTCGGGCTGGAAATCGCGCCCGGCGTCCAGATGCAGCCCCAGTGTCGACAGCAGGTCCTTGCCGTAATAGGTCGTGGCGAGCAGCGTGCGCTGGCGCTGGCCCTGGTGGAGCATGAAGCCGCTGTTCCACGAACCGGACATGTCGAACGGCAGCTCGTTGGCCACCGTCACCTGCTTGACGCCGGGAATCTGCCGCAGTGCGTCGATCTGCTCCTGGGTCCGCGCGATCTCGTCGCCCGATTTGCCGATGTTGCCCACCTGGATCTTCACCAGCTGGTGCTCGGCCACGCCGCTGGGCAGGTCCATGCGATGCAGGCGCTGGCTGATGAGGAACAGCGCGTTGCAGACGATCGCGCAGCTCAGCGCGATTTCCATCACAAGCAGCAGCACGGTGATCTTGTGCCGCCGCAAAGTCGTGAGTATCGACAGCATGCTCATGTCAGTTGCTCTTCAGTTGCAGTGCGGGAGTAATGCGGCAGGCACGCGCCGCCGGCAGCATGCCGGCCACGAGGCTTGCACCGATGGCCAGCAGGAAGGTCACCAGCAGCATCTTCGGATCCAGGTGCGCCAGGGCGGCGTAGCCGGTCGGTTGCAGGCGCACCAGCCACAGGCCGAACAGCGCGATCAACAGGCCGCCCAGGCCGCCGGCCAGGCCGATCACGCCCGACTCGACCAGCAGCTGCGCGAACAACGTGCGGCGTGAAGCGCCCAGGGCGCGTCGCACGCCCAGCTCGCCGGAGCGGCGCAGGAACTTGGCCAGCATCAGGCCCACCGTGTTGACCAGGCACACCAGCAGGAAGCCCAGCGCCAGCCAGACCTGCATGTGCACGTCGCTGGGCACCAGCTGGTTGTAGTCCAGCCACTGCATCAGGTTGCGAAGTCGCACGTTGGGCGGACGCTTGAATCGCCCCATCGCCTTCTGCTGCGCGGAATAGTTCACCAGGAAGGCCTTGTACGCCCGGGCCTTGGCCGGACTGTCCAGCTGCACCCAGAACTGCAGCCAGGCACAGGTGGAGGTCTTGGTCAGGTGCGTGGCACCGCCCCCGTTGCCCCAGCAATTGGTGTTCCCGATGTGGCCGAACTGCAATTCCTGCGCGGTGGTCAGGGGCAGGTAGACATCCTCCGGCTGCTGGTATCCGCCTTGGCTGAGATCGTAGAAATGCGGATCGGGACGCCAGTCGCCGACCACCCCGGCCACGCGAAATTCATGCCCGGAAAGCCGGATGTTCCGGCCGACGCTATTGGCACCGCCGAACAGTTTGTTGTTCAGCTTGTTGCTGATCACCGCCACGCGTGCGTGTGCCCGGTCGGCGGTGGCGCTCCAGGCATGCCCGTAGCGGAAGGGCACGCCGAACATCGGGAAGAAACCATTGGTGGTGAAGCGTGCCGGGGTATAGAAGGCATCCAGTGCCGAGCCCTGCGGCAGCACCGCCACCTGCCCGCCGGTCATCAGGGCCTGCCGGTCGGCGCGATGCGCACGCAGCAGGTTCATGCCGTCGACCCAGCCGACCTGATCCATGGGTTCCTGCCCGGGCCGGTAATCGACCATGCCGCGCGGATCGATCTGTGGTCGATACAGCTTTGCGCTGCGCCCCGGCATTGGATCGCCCGACAACACGTGCAGCACCGTCAGGGTGGTCATGGAAGCACCGATGCCCAACGCAATCGCCAGCACCATCAGCGCGGTGAGCACCTTGTTGCGCTTGAGGCTGCGCAGGGCCAGGTCCACGTAGTAACCAAACATGATCAATTCCTATCTTCGGATTTCATACCGATCGCGTCGCCACGACCGGCGGTACGTTGGAGGCCCGCAAAGCCGGGCCGAGCACGGCCAGCTGGCCGATCAGCCACAGCGCGATCGCGCCAACGGGCAAGTACTCCCACGGCAGGCGCGGAAGCTCGTAGTGCTGCATCAGGAACAGGTTGATGCCCCAGGCCAGCACCATCCCCAGCGCGATGCCGATGCTCGCCAGCAGGAAATTCTCGGTCTGGAAATAACGCAGGATGTCGCTTCGGGTGGCGCCCAGCGCGCGGCGCACGCCGATGGTGCGGCGGCGCTGCGCGACCCAGAAACTGGCCAGGCCGACGATGCCCAGCGCGGTCACCGTCAGCAGCGCGATGATCACGCCCAGCAGGGTGCCGGCCATGGCGCGGTCGTTGCGGAAGAAGTCCGCGCGGATCTGGTCGAAGGTCTTCTTCTCCAGGATGATGCGGTGCGGATCCAGCGTGCGCAGGACCTTCACCGCGGCGGCCATCACGCGCTGGCGATCGTTCGGATCGGTACGCAGCACGTAGCGCGAGGCATCGTTCACGTCGCGACGCAACGGGAAGATCATCGACCACTGCGCCGCGTTGTCGCCGAGGAACAGCGACGGGCGCACCAGGTCCTTGACCACGCCGACCACGCGCACCGAGATCGGGCCCATGTACAGCTGCTTGCCGAGCGGGGATTGTCCGGGCCACAGGCGCTCGGCCATGGGACGCGTGATGATCACCGTGGGCGTCCGGGTCCGCAGCAGGTCCATGTTGTGGATCACGGTGTCGAAATCCATGTACTCGTCGGGACGGAAATCGCGACCCGAGACCAGCTGCACGCCGAAGGTGCCGATCAGGTCCTCGCCCATGTACTGGGTCGCGTTGAGGGTGGGCAGCTTCTGTTTCGGGTCCAGCTTGATGCTGCTGTTGGACGAGCTGTTGGTAAACGGCACCTGGCTGGCCAGGGTGGCCTTGCGCACGCCCGGGATGCGGCGCAGCGCGGCCAGGTCCGCGGCGCTGCGCGCGATGGCGTCCTTGACCGGGGCCGTGTTGGTCACCTGCACCATGACCAGTTGGTGCTCGGCCACGCCGCTGGGCATCTTCATGCGCTCCAGGCGCTGGCTGATCAGGAACACGGCATTGCAGACGATGGCGCAGGTCAGCGCGATCTCCACCACCAGCAGGAAGGCGGTGATCTTGTGCTGGCGCAGGGTCGAGAGGATCGGTCCGATGTGCATGATCAGTGGCTCTTCAGCTGCAGGGCGGGGGTGATCAGGCAGGCGCGCCAGGCCGGCAGCAGGCCGGCCACCAGGGTCGCGCCGATGGCCAGCACGAAGGTGGCCGCCAGCATCTCCAGATCCAGGTGCGCGAGCGCGGCGTAATCGGACGGCTGCATGCGCACGAACCACAAGCCGAGCACGGCCAGCAACAGGCCGCCGATGCCGCCGACCAGCCCCACCGTGCCGGCCTCGACCAGCAGTTGCGCGAAGATCGAGCGCCGCGATGCGCCCAGCGCGCGGCGCACGCCCAGTTCGCCCGCGCGACGCAGGAACTTGGCCAGCATCAGGCCGATGGTGTTGACCAGGCACACCACCAGGAATCCGATGGCCAGCCAGAACTGCAGGTGCACGTCCGACGGCACCACGTGGTTGTAGTCCAGCCACTGCATCAGGTTGCGCAGGTGCACGTTGGGATCGCGCTGGTAGACGCCCAGCGACTTCTGCTGGCGCGAATAGTTGACCAGGAACCGCTTGTACGCGGCCGCCTTGGCCGGCGTGTCCAGCTGGACCCAGAACTGCAGCCAGGTGCACTGGGCGGTCTTCTGGTCGACGTTGGAATCCCCGCCCCAGCAATCGCGCGATCCGTTGAACGGGAACTTCAGGTCGATGGCCGTGAGCAACGGCAGGTACACGCCCTCGGGCTCGGCGTAATCGCCCGTGATCAGGTCATAGAAGTGCGGCGTCGGTCGCCAGGCGTCGAGCACGCCCACGATGCGGAAATCCTTGTCGCCCATGCGCAGGATCTTGCCCGTGCTGTCGGCGCCGCCGAACAATTTGTCGTTGATCCGGCTCGAAAGCACGACCTGGCGCGCATCGTTGCCGTCCTCGGCCTTGCCCCAGGCCCGCCCGTACCGGAACGGCACGTCGAACATGGAGAAGAAATCGCGCGTGGTGTAACGCGCCCGCTCGAAGAAGGGTGCGATCGACGCATCGGGTGGTTCGACCGCCACCGCCCCGCCGGTCATCAGGGCCTGGTGGTCGGCGCGACCGGCCTTGAGCAGGTTCATGCCGTCCATCCAGCTGACCTGCTTCGGGGGCTCCTCGCCCGGCCGCATATTGGTCAGGTCGCGCGGGTCCACCTGCGGGTAGTACAGCGTGGCGCTCCTGCCCGGGAGCGGATCGCCGGACAGCACGTGCAGCACGGTCAGCGTGGTCATCGACGCGCCGATACCCATCGCGATGGCCAACACCATCAGCACGGTGAGTATCCGGTTGCGCTTGAGGCTGCGCAGGGCCAGGTCCAGGTAGTAACGGAACATCAGCCTTCTCCTGAAACGAAGGGGCATGTCGCCTGGACATGCATGCCGCGTAACGCGTCCGGTCGATGGACCGGCTTCCCGCTGGTGATCATGTGTCTTGCATGCATCGTCGTCCGCTCCGTTCAGACCGACCGCGTGGCCACGACCGGCGGCACGCCGGAAGCGCGCAGGGCCGGCGCCAGCACGGCCAGCTGGCCGAGGGCCCAAAGGACCAGAGCACCAATCGGCAGGTACTCGGCCGGAAGCCGCGGCAGTTCGTAATGCCGCATGAGCAGCAGGTTGATCCCGTAGGCCATGCCCATGCCCAGGACAATGCCGCCGGTGACGATGAGGAAATTCTCGGTCTGGAAGTAGCGCAGGATGTCGCCCCGCGTCGCGCCCAGCGCGCGGCGGATGCCGATCTGCTTGCGCCGCTGTGCGACCCAGAAACTGGCCAGGCCGACGATGCCCAGCGCGGTGACTCCCAGCATGGCCGCGATCACGCCGAACAGCAGGCCGATCATGATGCGGTCGGTCTTGAAGTAGTCGCGTCGAAGCTGACTCAAGGTCTTGCTGTCCTTGCGGTCCAGCACCACGTCCGGCGCGATCTTTGCCACGGCATCCCGTGCCTGGTGCAGCACGCGGGCAATCGCGTCCGGTTTGGCGCGCAGCAGGTAGGTCCCGGCAAAAGGCCCTCCAGACGACGTCGGCGTGAATACCGTCCATTGCGCGGCGTCTGCCTGGTGATAGCGCGGCTGGGCTCGGGCCAGGTGCGCCATCACGCCCGTGACGCGAAAATGCAGCTTGCCGACCCAGAATTGCTTGCCCAGCGGATCCTGCCCCGGCCAGGCATGCTCGGCCAGGGCATGGGTGATCACCACCTGCGAATCCGGCGGGAGGAAGACCGTGGCCGGATGGAAGTCGTCCGGGCCGGGCACGTGACCGGAGAGCAGCCTCAGTCCCAGCGCACGGAACGTGCCCGGGCCGCCCATCACGAAGTCCACGACCCCGATCGGATGCTTGAAGCTGTTGCGGTCGCGTGAAATCCCCGCGGTACCCATTTGTGGACCAAAGGGGACCTCGTTGATCAGCGTGACCGATTGCACACCCGGAATCTTGCGAAGCCCCGCCAGCATGCGCGCATTGACGTCATTGGCCTGGCTCGGCTCGAATCCGTTGACTGTCAGCACAGCCAATGAGCGTTCGTCGACTCCACTGTCGATCTGCGTTCGCTGCCAGCGCTGGATCACCATGAAACAGGCATTGCACAGCACCGCGCAAGCCAGCGCGATCTCCAGGGTGATCAGCACCGTGGCAAGACGATGTTGGCGGAGTGCGGCCAGTATCGGTTTCATCTGCATCACCGTTCTCCTCACAACGCCTTCAATTGCCAACTGGGCTCGACCCGGCTCGCACGCAGCGCCGGAACCAGGCCGGCCGCCAGGCTGGAAGCGACCGCCAGCATGAAGGTCACACCGAACATGGCCGGATCCAGGTGCGCCAGGTGCGCGTATTCCACCGGCTGCTGCCGCACGAGCCACAACCCGAACAGCGTCAGAAGCCAGCCCAGAAGTCCCCCGAGCAGGCCGACCACACCGGCCTCGACCAGGCACTGCGTGAAGATCGAGCCGCGGGATGCACCGAGCGCGCGACGCACGCCGATCTCGCCGCTGCGACGCAGGAATTTCGCCAGCAGCAGGCCAACCGCGTTGAACAGGCAGATGACCAGGAAGGCCGAAGCCAGCCACGCTTGCAGCCGGACATCATCCGGCACCATGCCCTGTACGTGGAGCCAATCCATCAGGCCGCGCAAACGCACGTGTTCGTGGCCTACCGCGAATCGACCCAGTGCCTTCTGCTGATCCGCGTATCCGTCGAGAAAACGGGCATAGGCGCGTACCTTGGCCGGGCTGTCCAGCTGCACCCACATCCACACCCACGCGCAATCGGAGTTCTCCAGGTAGCCGGCCTTCTTCGGCAGCTTCCAGCAGGTGTATTGCTGGAAGTTGCCGGCGTTGATCTCCATGCTGCTGCTGAACGGCGCGAACACGCCTTCGGTCTTGCTGAAGTTCTGGCCCCAGGGATCGTAGAACAGGGGTGTCGGCCGCCAAGGCTTGAGTACCCCGATGATGCGTACATCGGTATCGCGGATGCGCAGCGTGCGGCCGACGCTGTTCCTGCCCCCGAAGAGCTTATCGTTGAGATCGGAGGAAATGACCGCCACGCGGGCACGGTCGGCATCTGCCTGGCGGCTCCAGCCATGTCCGTACTGGAAGGGAACCTCAAACATGCCGAAGAAATCCGACGTGGTCGAGAGCATGCGCAGCATCAGCGGTGGATGCGAGGTGTCCGGTGCACGCACCTTGACGGGGCTGCTCGTGACCAGCGCCTGGCGGTCGGCACGATGCGCATTCCACAGGTCCATTGCCGAGCGATAATCCATTTCCGGATAGGGCTTGGTATGCGTCGCGTCGGCAGGCTTGTATGGATCCACCTGCGGGAAATACAGCACGCCGCTCTTGTCGGGGATCGGGTTGCCCGACAGCAGATGCACCACGGTCAGCGTGGTCATCGAGGCACCGATGCCGACGGCGATGGCCAGCACCATCAGTGCGGTAAGCACCCGGTTGCGCCTGAGACTGCGCATGGCAAGGTCGATGTAGTATCCGAACATCATTCAACTCCCCGGGAGACAGGATCCGGAACGCAAGAACCGTGGTCCGTCCATTTCCACGTGCTGCTCGCGTGGTAGCCATTCCCGCCTCCGATTCGCATTCCCTTCAGACGCTCCTCGTCGCTTCGGCCGGTGACACCTTCGAAGCCCTGCGTGCCGGCACGAACACCGCCGCCTGGCTGAGCCCCATGACCAGCACCACGCCGGCCAGTACGTACAGCACCGGCAGCCGGGCCATCTCGAAGTGCTGCATCAGCAGCACGTTCAGGCCGATCGCCAGGCCGATCCCGAGCAACGCGCCGCCGCCGGCGATCATCAGGTTTTCGGTCTGGAAGTAGCGCAACACGTCGATGCTTCGCGCACCCAGCGCACGGCGTACGCCGATCTGCTTGCGTCGCTGGCCGACCCAGAAACTGGTCAGTCCGACGATGCCGGCGGAGGTCACGGCGATCAGGATCAGGCAGATCGCGCCCATCAGCACCGCCATGCCGACGTCCGAGCGGTAGGCACGCTCGCGGATCTGCGCGAACGAGCGCACGCTGTCGTCGTCGAGCACGCGCAGCGGCTGCGCCTTGTACAGCGCGGGCTTGACGGCGTGCATCACCGACTGCAGCTGTCCGGGCTTGGTGCGGATCACGTAGCGTGAAAAACCGCCGTTGAGCCGGATCGGCTCCAGCGTCGAGTACCAGGTGAAGCTGTTGGCCCAGCTGCCGGTCGCCGGCACCTGCATGCGCGCGACCACGCCGATGATGGTGCTGGGCTTGGTCCCGCCGTTCAGGTACACGGACTTGCCCACCGCACCGCCGGGAAACAGCTTGTCGGCGATGGCCTGGGTCACGATGACCACATCCGGCGTGTGTTCGCTTCGGAAGCCCTCGTGGCGAATGTCGGCGGCGCGGAAGCCGCGCCCGGCGACCAGCCGCAGCCCCAGCGTCTTGAGCATGTTCTGGTCGCCGAAATAGAACGCGCTATGCAAGTCACCGCGGATCTCGCCACTACCGGGCTTGGTCGACATCGACCCGGTCCACGACGAATTGAGCAGGGGAATCGAATTCATCGTCGTCACCGATTCGACGCCGGGTATCCGGCGGATGGTGTCCATGTCCGCGCGCAGCATGTTGTCGAGCTTGTCCACGCTCTGCGGGTCGTCGCCGGTGGGCGCACCGACCCACTGCTGGGTCACCAGCATCAGGTTGTGCTCATCCAGTCCGGTCGGACGATCCACGCGCTCGATGCGCTGACCGATGATGAACACGGCGTTGCACACGATCGCCAGGGTCAGGGCGATCTGCAGCGCGATCAGGGCCACGCCAGCCTTGTGCTTGCGAAGTGCAGCGAGAATCGGGTGCAGGGTCATCGTCGGCGCCTCAGTTGGACTTCAGCTGCCAGGCGGGCTGAACCCGCGCGGCGCGATAGGTGGGGTACAGGCCGGCCAGGGCGGCAGCCACCACGGCCACGGCCAGGGTCAGGGCCAGCAATGGCACGTCCAGGTGCGCCAGGCTGGCGATGTCGCGCGGCAGCACCCAGCCCACGCTGGCCACGCCCAGGCCGGTCATCAGCAGGCCCAGCACGCCGCCGGCCAGGCCAACCATGGAGGCCTCGATCAGGAACTGCGTGTAGATCTCGCGCTGCGGCGCGCCCAGGGCCCGGCGCACGCCAATCTCCGGCGCGCGGCGCAGGAACTTGGCCAGCAGCAGGCCAGCCGTGTTGACCAGGCAGACCATCAGCAGGCCCAGCGCGACCAGCAGCGAGACCTTGGTGTCGCTGGGCACCACGTGCTGCGCGTCCAGGAACGCGGGCACGTCTCGCAGGCGGTTGTTGGGCGGCCAGTCGTAGCGGCCGTTGTCCTGCTGCTGGCGCGCGTAGTTGTCCAGGAACCGCTTGTAGGCCGCGACCCGTGCCGGGCTGTCCAGCTCGACCATGAACTCGGTCCACACGCAGGTCGAATGCTGCAGTCCGATGAACCCCGATTCGGCAGGCATGGCGTTGCAATTGGTGTTGCCGTTGTTGGATACCGCGGCGGCGATGGCGGTATTGAAGGGCAGGAACACGTCGTCGCCCCGGTCGCTGAAGCCACCGGTGTTGACCACGTCATAGAACCTCGGCTGTGGGTTCCAGGGCTTGAGCACGCCGACGATGCGATACGGCTTGCCCTCGATCTCCAGGCTGCGACCCACGCTGTTGCCGCCCCCGAAGGCCTTCTGGTTGAGCTTGCTGCTGATCACCGCCACCTGGGCACGATTGGCGTCGTCGGTGGCGCTCCAGCCGCTGCCGTACAGGAACGGCGCATCCACCATCGGGAAGAACTCGCCGAATACCGCATGCCCGTTGACGTTGATCGGATGCTGCCCGCGCTGGGCAGGCACCACCGACGGGGAGATCGAGTACAGCGCCGACTGCAGCTTGCCGCGATGGGCCTTCATCAGGGCCACCGCATCCATGTAGTTGAGCGCATCGGGCGGCTCGGTATCGCTGCCGTTACGGTGCGCCTTGGGTCCCCAGCCGTCGATCTGCGGGATGAACAGCTTGGCGGATTTCCACGGGATCGGATCGCCGGAGACCGCCCGGAACACCGAGTAGGTGGTCATCGAGGCGGACACGCCGAACGCGATGGTCATCACCATCAGGGCGGTCAACACGGGATTGCGCCGTAGGCTGCGCAGTCCCAGCTGGAGGTAATAGGCAAACATCGAGTGACTCCGTCAGGTTCCCCGCAGGGAACGGCGGGCCGGAACGAATCCGGCCGGTAATGCGTAGCCGACCGGCCTCAGGCCGAGTTGCCGGCCGCGGCCTGCTCGGCGTGAAAACGCGGTTCCTCGGAGATGTCCACTTCCTGGCCGTCGATGATGTGCACATTGCGCTGGGCGCGTGCGGCCAGTTCCGGATCATGCGTGACCATGACGATGGTGGCGCCGTCGCGGTGGATGTCCTCGAGCAGCTCCATCACGCCGCGTGCCATCTGCGTGTCCAGGTTGCCGGTCGGTTCGTCGGCGAGCAGCAGGCGCGGGCTGCCGGCCAGGGCTCGGGCGATGGCCACGCGCTGCTGCTGGCCGCCGGACAGCTCGGCCGGGTAGTGCTTGATGCGCGAGGCCAGGCCCACGCGATCGAGAGCATCCATGATGCGCTGCTTGCGCTCGGCCGACTTCATGCCGCGGTAGCGCAGCGGCACCTCGACGTTGTCGTACACGTTCAGGTCCGGAATCAGGTTGAAGGCCTGGAAGATGAAGCCGATCTTCTCGTTGCGGATCTTCGAGCGCGCGTTGTCGTTGAGGCCGCTGACGTCGACGTTGTCGAGCATGTACTCGCCGCCGGTGAAGGTCTCCAGCAGGCCGGCGATGGTCAGGAAGGTCGTCTTGCCCGAACCCGACGGTCCGGTCACGGCGACGAACTCGCCTTCCTTGACGTCGATGTTGAAGTCGCGCAGCGCATAGGTCTCCACGACTTCGGTGCGGTAGACCTTCGAAAGGTGGGTCATCTTGAGCATGGTGGTTGCTTCCTTTGGTGGCGTTCTGTGGATTGGCGTTTGTTGGGGTTTTGGGTCTGTGGATCGGGACCCGGGACTCGGGACCCGAGTCCCGGCCTTCAATCGCTGATCGCCACGCGAGCGGCGCCGTTGAAGTTGTCCGTGCCCGAGATCACGACCTTGTCGCCGACCTTCAGGCCCTGCAGGATCTCGACCTTGTCGATGGAGCTGGAGCCGACGCGGATCGGGGTCTTCACCGCGATGCCGTCGTGGACCACGTAGGCGTAGCGACCGCCGGATTCGTCGACGAAGGACCCGCGCGCCACGGTCAGCACGTTCTCGCGCTTGTCCAGCACGATGCGCACGGACAGTCGCTGGTTCTGGCGCAGGTTCTCGGGCTTGGCGCCCTCGAAGCGCACCCGCGCGGCGACCTCGCCGTTGACCACCTCGGGCGAGATCGCGCTGACCTTGCCGTTCCAGTGGTTGCCACTGCCGCTGATGCGCGCGGGCATGCCCACGCCCAGGTCGCGGGCGAAGCTCTCGGGCACCTGCACCTGCACTTCCAGCGCCGACAGGTCGATGACGCTGAGCAGCTTGGCGTCCTTGGCCACGGTGGCACGCGGCGCCACGAACAACTGGCCGACCTGGCCGTTGACCGGCGAGCGCACGTTGAGGTCCTCGACCCGGCGCTTGTAGTCGGCCACCAGCAAGGCCTGGCGATCATGCGCGAGCTTCTTGGCCTTGACGTTGAATTCCAGGCTGTTGTTGTCCAGGCCGAGGTTCTGCTTGGCGTTCTTCAGCTTGATGTCGGCCTTCTCCACGTTGTCCTCGGCGTGATCCACCTGGGACTTGGAATAGGCACCGTTGTGGAAGGCCTGGAGATAACGCTGGTAGTCACGCTTGGCACTCTTGGCGTCGATCTTGGCGTTCTCGTAGTCCTGCTCCAGCTGGCCGCGCTGCTTGCGCGCGTCGATGAGGGCACGCTGGTAGTCCACCTCCAGCGCATCCATCTGCGACTGCTCCTGCGCCAGCTTGTTCTTCAGCTCCGGACTGTCGATGACGGCCATCACCTGGCCCTTCTTGACCGTGTCGCCGGCATGCACCTTGAGGGTGACCATGCCCTGCGAATTGGCATACAGGGTCGGGCGCACCGCGGCCACCACGCGACCGTCGGCGGCGATGTCGTTGATGAAGGTGCCACGCTTGACGGTGGCGAAGGACAGCCGCGAGGCGCTGACGGAACTGGATGCCGACAGCGAATGACGCAGCCCCGGAATCACCAGGGCAATCAGCACCACGGCCACGATCGCCGAACCGATCCAGATCAGGCGACGGCGCCCGGTCTTGACCTCGATCAGCTGGTCCTGGGCGGATGTATCTCGAATCATGTGTCTTTCCCCTGCGCCCGGCGGGCGCGTTCACGAGGGGAAGCTGCAAACCCCGTGCCAACCCCTCTGTAATACAGCATATAACTGTATTACATAGGTTTTTATACATCTCCGCCGTGCCGTCGACGGTGTCCGCGGACACCTGTCCGGACACCCTGAACGCCCGGACGGGCGTGCCGGACACCGTCGGGTGCGACCCTTTTGCCGGCTGGCGCATCATGGTAGATGTGAACGCCCACTCGACCTTCCGCCAGGACATTCCCGATCGCCTCGTCGCCCGCTTGCGCGAGGGCGACCTGGAGGCGTTCGAGCAGGTCTACCGACGCTTCGAACGGCCGGCCTTCACCCTGGCCCTGCGCCTGACCGGGCATCGCGAGAGCGCGCAGGAGATCCTGCAGGACGTGATGATCAAGGCCTTCGAGCGCATCGCGCAGTTCCGCGGCGAGGCACCGTTCTGGGGCTGGCTGCGGCAACTGGTGGTCAACGAGGCGCTGATGCACCTGCGCAAGCGCGGGCGCTTCGACCCCACGCCCATCGACGAACACGACCTTGCCGACGCCACGCCCGCACCCTGGCGCCACGCCGATGCGCAGACGCTGGAACGTGCCCTGGCCGCCCTGCCCGACACCGCGCGCGCCGTGCTCTGGCTGTACCACGTGGAGGGTTACACCCACGTGGAGATCGCCGAGCAGTTCGGGCGCAGCGTGAGCTTTTCCAAATCGCAGCTGGCGCGCGCCACCCGGCGCCTGCGCGAACTCCTGACGCCGAAAACCGACGCCGCTCCGTGCCTGATCAACGCCGCGGGGAATGCATGATGAACCGAAATACCTCCCGCCCCGAATTCGACCTGAACTCGCCAAACCAGGCCCTGCGCGCCCTACCCGATCACGCGCCGGACGCCGATACCTTCGCGCGTATCCGCGCTCGCATCGCCTTGCGACAGCGGCGCCGCCGCCTGCTGCGTACGGGTCTGCCGCTGGCCATGGCGGCCAGCCTGCTCGTCGCACTGGGCGTCGGGTTGGCGGTCCGTACAGATCGTCCGACAACGCTCGCCGGCCCGGCGCAGACGAATCCGGCCAGGATGGCGGTAACCCACGACGGCGTCACGCTGGCGCAGTTGCAGAACCACTCGATGCGACTGGAACAGTGGCTGGGCGAATTGCGTGCCAACGGCGCCCCGCTACAGGGCCCTGCACTGGCCAGCGCCGTCGGCCTGCAGGACCGCATCAGCCTGATCGACCTGCAGTTGGCTGCGCCCGGCCATGCCGGAGATCGCCGCGCCCTGTGGCAGCAGCGCATTCGGCTGCTGCAGGACCTGGCCATGCTGCGAGCCACCCAGTCCCCGTTGTCCGGACGGCCGGTCATGGCCGAAAGCGGCAGCGCCACCTTCCGACTTTGAACGCGAGGAGTCTCCCCATGTACAAACGCATCCTCTGTACCGCCTTGCTGGCGCTGGCCGCCACGGCGGTCCAGGCCGCACCGGCAAAGAACCCACCGCCCACGGCGGCCGAACAAGCCAGGCTCCAGAAGGAGTTTTCGCAACTGCAGCAGCAGATGCAGCAGCTCGGCGAACGCATGGGAAAACTCGCCGAAAAGATGAATGCCGACAACCCGCGGGTCTACGCCTTCCGCGTGATGGGCAACCCCCACCGCGGCATGCTCGGCATCGTGATGGTCCCCGAAAAGCAGAACATCAAGGTGCTCGCCGTCACCCCCGGGTCACCCGCCGACAACGCGGGCATCAAGGCCGGCGACGTGATTGTCTCGGTCGATGGCAAACCGGCGATCGGTGGACCGCTGGGCAAACCGATCAAGCACCTGCACGACCTGGACGTGGGCCAGAAGGTGGCGCTCAGGATCGAACGTGACGGCAAGCTGCGCACGGTGCACATCACTGCACAGCGACGCGAGGCTTCCGACTGGCCCTCGGCCCTCGCCGAACGCCGCATGGAGTGGAACGACAAGAACGGCGAGAACATCGAGCGGGTGATCATCGATGCGCGCAAGAAGCTCGACCGCTTGCACATGAACCATCGCATCTTCTTCGTCGGCCAGCCGTGGTGGGGCCTGAACCTGTCCTCCCTGAACAAGGACCTGGGCGGCTATTTCGGCACCGACAAGGGCGCGCTGGTCCTGTCCGGAGACAGCAAGCGCTATCCGGGGCTGAGGGCCGGAGACGTGATCACCCGTATCGACGGCAAAGCCGTCGACAATCCTGAAGACGTGATGCGCGCACTGCACGAGCACAAGGGCAAAGGCGAGGCGAAGATCACGGTGCGACGCCATGGGCACACCCGTACGGTGATGATGAAGGTTCCGTCGCTCGACGCCCTCCTTCCGCCGCCCCCGCCGCCGGCTCCTCCCGTTGCACCGCCGCCCCCGCCGCCGGCGCCGCCGGTCCCACCGCCGCCGCCCGGCACTTCGGCTTGAACCGTTGAACCGAATCACGAAAGGGCCGCCTGGAGGCGGCCCTTTCGTAAACGTCATCGCGTTGTCCCGATGTCGACCGATTCAGCCGGCCAGTGCCTTCTCGACACGCTGCATGACGGACGCATCCAGCTGTTCGACGACGTCCAGCGCCGCCAGATTCTGCTTGAGCTGTTCAGGCTTGCTGGCGCCCAGAAGCACCGTCGACACATGCGGGTTCTTCAGGCACCAGGCCAACGCGAACTGTGCCGGCGCAATGCCCATCTGGTCGGCAATGTCGGCCACGGCATGGGCCTTCTCCAGGCGCGTGGGGTCCTCCATCACCGCCTCGCGCAGCCATTCGTAGCCGGGCAGGTTCAAGCGCGAATCGTCGGGAATGCCGTCGCGGTACTTGCCGGTCAGCAGCCCCGAGGCCAGCGGCGACCAGATCGTGGTGCCCATGCCGAATTCCTCGTACAGCGGCGCGTACTCCACCTCGAACCGCTCGCGATGCAGCAGGTTGTACTGCGGCTGCTCCATGCTCGGCCCATGCAGGTGATGCGCACGCGCCACCAGATGCGCCTCGCGGATGCGGTCGGCCGGCCATTCGGAGGTGCCCCAGTACAGCACCTTGCCCTGGCGGATCAGCGTGTCCATGGCGAACACGGTTTCCTCCACCGGCGTGTCCTCGTCGGGACGGTGGCAGAAGTACAGGTCCAGGTAATCGACCTGCAGGCGCTGCAGCGCCTGGTCGCAGGCCTCGCGCACGTGCTTGCGCGACAGGCCGCGCTGGGTCGGCGCGGGCTCGGTGCGCGCGCCGAAGTACACCTTGCTCGACACGCAGTAGCTGTCGCGCGGTCGATTCATGTCCTTGAGCGCCTGCCCCATCACGCGTTCGGCATCGCCGGCGGCGTACGTCTCGGCATTATCGAAGAAGTTCACGCCGTGGTCGTGCGCCATGGTCAGCAAATCGGCGGCCTGCTTGCGCTCGACCTGACGGCCGAATGTCACCCAGGCACCGTAGGACAGGGCGGAAAGCTTCAGGCCGGTGCGGCCCAGTCGGCGGTATTGCATCGAATCGGTCTCCCATGGCGAACAACGCTCACCAGTATGCTCGCTGGCGGCTGATCCTGCGGTGAAGCGCTGCGTTGCAGTCCCGTCGGGCTTGCTTTAGGCTTCCAGCGCTCCATCGGGGAGTAGCCGACCGGCGACGAAACGCGCCGGTGCTCGCGTCAACACACTGGATCGATCGATCCTGGCGCGCGCGGCGCGGATGTCCTCCGCTTCCGGCAAGACCGCTGGTTCCCATGCACCGACCCGACCGGGGCGAGGCATGTGAATCATCGTGTCCATTCGTCCCCGGTCCCAAGGAAACCCGCGTGCAGACTTTCCTCATTGCCACCGCCACCGTCGCGCTGGCCGAAGTCGGCGACAAGACCCAGCTGCTCTCACTGATCCTGGCGGCGCGCTACCGCAAGCCCTGGCCGATCTGCATCGGCATCCTGCTGGCCACCATCGTCAACCACGCGCTGGCCGGCGCGGTGGGCGAACTGCTGGCGCGCTGGCTCACGCCGGAGATCCTGCACTGGGCGGTGGTTGCCTCCTTGCTGGCCATGTCGGTGTGGATCCTGATCCCCGACCGCATGGAGCAGGACGACACCGAGGCGCAGCCACGCCACGGCGTCATGGTCGCCACCATCATCGCCTTCTTCCTGGCCGAGATGGGCGACAAGACGCAGATCGCCACCGTGGTCCTGGCCGCGCAGTACCACCCGCTGTGGCAGGTGGTGGCCGGCACCACCGTGGGCATGCTGCTGGCCAACGTGCCGGTGGTATGGCTGGGCTCGCGCTTCGCCGGCCGCCTGCCGTTGCGCGCCACGCGCATCGCCGCGGCGCTGCTGTTCCTGGCACTTGCGGCCTGGACCCTGGCCAGCGGCGCCCGGCTGTAGGGCGACCGTCGGCGTAGCCCGGATAAGCGCAGCGCTTCCAGGGTGGGTCGCATGGCGACCCTTCAGGATTTCCGTGTCGTGAAGAACCCCGGATGCGGCTGCGCCTTATCCGGGCTACGGCATCTACGAATCCTGTATGTAGGACAGTGCATCGGCGATCACCCGCTCGGGGAAGCTCATGCGTTCCAGCAGGCGGATGGCGTTGCGCTCGGTGGCCCGGCCGTGCCGCAGGCGATAGTCGAAGAATCCCTCGATGTCGGGATTCTCCTGGAAATGGCACAGCACGAAGCGGTCGGGCATCAGGGCCTGCAGCTCGACGTCGTGCGTGGTGACCAGCACGATCGCCCGCCGGGACAGGCAGTCGAGCACCGCGCGCGCCGCGGCGATGCGCTCGACGGTGTTGGTGCCGCTGAACAGCTCGTCGATCAGGAACACCGCCGGCACGCCACGCTCGTGCAGGTCGATGAACGCGCGGATCGACTCGACCTCGGCAAAGTAGTGGCTCTTGCCCGAGGCCACCGAATGATCCCCGCGTATGGCCGCCATCACGCGTACCCGAGGCACGCGGGCCTCGCGCGCCAGACACAAGCCCAGCGTCTGGCCAAGCAGCAGTTGCAGTCCCACCGACTTGATGAAGGTGGTCTTGCCGGCCATGTTCGAGCCGGTCACCAGAACCGACTGGCCTGACAGGGCGATGGAGTTCGGCACTGGATCGTCCAGCAACGGATGGCGCGCTTCGACCAGCGCCAGCTCCTGGTCTTCGCACCACTCGGGCTGGCAGTGTTCAGGATGCCGCTGCAGGTATCCGGCGACGGCAATGGAACCGTCCAGTTCCCCCAGCGCCTCGAAGGTCGGTACCAGCAGCGCGCGCACCCGCAGGAAACGCGCGAAAGTCAGGTTGTAGATGGACACCTCGACCAGGAAGAACAGGTTCAGCCAGACCCGCAACCTCGACACCAGCGGACGATGCATGAACACGAACCACTTCAGCGCCGTGCGCACGCGGCGGCGATCCGGCGCTTGCGCACGCAGTCGATGCATGGCGGGCAACGACCGACCGCCTGTGTCGATCGCGGCTACCTGTTCGGAGACCTGCATCATGTGCACGCAGCCCTTGAGCGTGGTCACGTCGCGGAACAGGAACCGGGACGAATACACGAACACCAGGCCGTTGACCGCGACCGTGCCCAGCCAGATCCACCATGGCCAGCCCTGCACGATCACGCCCAGAAACACGGCCAACGAGGCCAATCCCCACCACGCGATCAGGCCGCGGTGCTTCATGGGCTGCGGGGGTGCATCGAGCAGGAACGCGGCGATGTCCGCATTGGCGTCGTCCTCCAGCGGCTTGAGCCGCAGCTGGATGCGCTCGCGAAGCGAGGCCTGCGTGCGCAAGGTCTCGAACGTTTCGTAGCGGCTGCGCGGATCCTCGTCGCCCCGCGAGCAGGCTCGCAGCCGGTGGTACAGCCACTGGCTTCCGATCGGCGTGAGCGTGGTATCCATGTCGCGGAAGATCCGCGGGTACTCCAGGTCCAGCCAGGTGCGGTCGTCGACCACGCTGCCGTGCGCACGATCGCGGACCAGGTCGAAATAGTCGCTTTCCAGCCAGGTGTGCTTGTCGCCCGGACGGCCCCATGCGGCGCGCAATGTCGCCCGCGTCTTGCGGGCAGGCCACAGCGCGTCCAGCAACCGGTGACCGAAAAACCGCAGTGATTCCCATGCCTGCATCTGCCTTGAGGCTCCTTGCCTGTATCTGCACGCCGCATCCTCACATGGAGGTGGCGTCCTGACTAGATTGGTCTTTCCTGGAAAAAGCAAGCACGGTGCGGCTACGACCCGGCATCGAACCGTATCGCCAGCAAATATCGTCCGGATGAACGAAGCGCATCCGGATCTCCGTGTGTGTCCAGGAAATCGGGGCTCGCTTGGCGAGCCATCCCGGATGTCTCCCGTCCGCACGCGCACCGGCCATCGCAGGTGGCGGAGAGTTCCCTACGCGGCGGGCAGCACGTGCAGCACCAGGGCCAGCACGATGGCGGCGAACAGGCCCGCGACGACATCGTCGAGCATTACCCCGATACCGCCCTTCACGCGGCGGTCCAGCCAGCGGATCGGCCAGGGCTTGAGCACGTCGAAGAAGCGGAACAGCACGAAGCCCGCCAGCACCGCCCACCAGGGGGCCATGAGTGCAGGCAGCAGCGCGATCCACTGGCCGATGAATTCATCCCAGACCAGCGCGCGGTGATCGTCCACGCCCAGGCGCCGCCCGCTCTCGCCGCAGGCCCACAGGCCGATGGCGAAGCCGAACACGATGACCAGTCCCCAGGCCGGCAGGCCGATGCCGCGCATGAACCACCAGGGCAGGATCGACACGGCCGAGCCGACCGTGCCCTGCGCCCACGGCGCCAGGCCCGCGCCGAAGCCGAGCGCCAGCCAGCCGGCCGGGTGGTTCATCAGCGCCTTGCGCTGGTCATAGGTGAGGTGCGTGCGTGCATTCATGTGCGGAAATGATCCCATCCGCTGGACGGTGGTCTCACGGGATTGCCGGCTGCATCGTGCACGAGCACGCCCTGCCCGTCCACGATGCGGCCGATGCGCGTGGCGCCGCAGCCCGAGCGCGACAGGTCGGAGAGCACGGTCCCGGCACGATCGGCCGGAGCGGTAAAGCACAGCTCGTAGTCGTCACCGCCGGCCAGCGCGAAGTCACGCGCCTGGGCATCGAACAGGGTCAGCAGCGCCGAGGACAGCGGCAGCGCATCGACATCGATTTCGGCACCCACGCCGCTGGCCTCGCACACATGCCCCAGATCGGCCACCAGGCCGTCGGACACGTCGATGCAGGCGCTGGCCGCCCCGCGCAAAAGCTGGCCCGCGGCGATGCGCGGCGTGGGGCGGTTCAGCCGAGCGATCAGTTTCCTGCGGCTGTCGATGGACGCGCCCAGCAGTCGGTCGGCATCCTCGCGGGAACGATCCAGGCAGGCCAGTCCGGCCGCGGCATCGCCCAGGGTCCCGGTGACGAACACCGCATCACCAGGCCTGGCGCCACTGCGCCGCAGCGCCTGCCCCGCGGGCACGAAGCCGTGCACCGTGACACTGACCGCCAGCGGACCGCGCACGGTGTCGCCCCCGACCAGGGCCACGCGGTGCGGTTCGGCCAGGGCCATGAAACCGTCCAGCATCTGCTCGACGAAACGACGGTCGGCCCGCGGCAGGCTCAGCGACATCAGCGCCCAGGCCGGGGTCGCGCCCATCGCGGCCAGGTCGGACAGGTTGACGGCCAGCGCCTTGTATCCGACGTCGCCGGGCGCGGTGCCCACGGGGAAATGCACGCCCTCGAGCAGGGTGTCCAGTGCCGCCGCCAGCTCGTGGTCGGTCGGCGGACGCAGCAGCGCGGCGTCGTCGCCGATGCCCAGCACCACGTCGTCGCGGCGCATCGCGCTGCGCGCGCGGATGACTTCGATCAGGTCGAATTCCATGCCTGGCGCACCGATGCGCGGCTCAGGCGCCGCCCTGCCGTTCCAGCGCGCGCAGGTCGTGCGCCAGCTTGTCGAGCACGCCGTTGACGTAGGTATGGCCGTGGTCGGCACCGAAACGCTTGGTCACCTCGATCGCCTCGTTGAGGATCACCCGGTACGGCACGTCGGGCCGGTACTTGAGTTCGTACGCGGCCAGGCGCAGCGCCGCGCGCTCGATCGGGTCGACCTGGGCCACGGGACGGTCCAGATGCGGTTCCAGCAGGGTGTCGAGCGTGTCCGTGTGCGCTTCCACGCCGCGTACCAGATCCTCGAAATACTCCAGGTCGGCCACTTCCATGTCCTGCTCGTGGCGGAACTGGGTGATGACCTGCTCGATGCCGGCACCACCGATCTGCCAGGCGTAGACGGCCTGCAGCGCGCGGCGGCGCGAGCGGGAACGGGCGGCGGGGTCGATTCCGTCAGTGCGCATGGCGGTCACAGCTTCGCGTACAGGTTGACCATCTCCAGCGCCGCCAGGGCGGCATCCGCGCCCTTGTTGCCGGCCTTGGTGCCGGCACGCTCGATGGCCTGCTCGATGGTGTCGGTGGTCAGCACGCCGAAGGCTACCGGCACGCTGCTGTCGTGCGCGGCGGCGGCCAGGCCCTTGGCGGCTTCGCCGGCGACGTAGTCGAAGTGCGGGGTAGCACCGCGGATGACCGCGCCCAGCGCGATCACCGCCACGTACTGGCCGGACTTGGCCAGGCGCCGTGCGGCCAGCGGGATTTCCCAGGCACCGGGCACGCGCACCAGGTCGATGGCGTCCTCGTCCACGCCGTGGCGCACCAGCGCGTCGCGCGCGCCCTGGACCAGCGCCTCGACGACGAATCCGTTGAAGCGGCCGGCGACGAGGACGAAGCGGCCCTTCGGCGTGGCGAAATCGCCTTCGATGGTGTTCATGGTTGCATAGCTCCAGATCGGGATCGGGCCCGCGTGGGCCGCCCATTGTACGAAATTCAGGTGGCCTGCCGGGCCGTTTCTTGCGCCGGGGCCAGGTGCGGATAGCCGGAGAACGCCAGTTCGGCGCGGCCATTGTCGGCCACTTGCAGGCGCGCGCGGCAGCCCACGGGCAGGGTCAGCTTGTCGCGGCGGTGGCCGAACGGCAGGCCGCCGACCACCGGCACGTGGGTGATGCTGCGCAGGTGGCGGACCACGTTTTGCAGGTCGTAGGCCGAATCGTATTCGTCGCCGCGATAGCCGGAGAACTCGCCCAGCACGATGGCGCGCTGGCTGTCGAGCACGCCGCTGAGCTTGAGCTGGTAGAGCATGCGCTCGATGCGATAGACCGGCTCGAACACGTCCTCGATGAACAGGATGCCGTTGTCGACCTCGGGCAGGTACGGTGTGCCCAGCAGACTGCAGATCACGGCCAGGTTGCCGCCCCACAGCATGCCGTGCGCCTTCACGCCGGTGTCCAGTCGCGATTCCCATGCCACCCGCTGCGAGGGTGCACGCACGGTGTTCCAGAAATGCTTGATCGTGAATCCGCTGGTCGACTGGGCGCCGAAATCGTAGGCCAGCATCGGCCCGGCGAAACTGACCACGTCGGCCTTCGCGCGCAGGGCCAGGCTGATCGCGGTGAAGTCGCTGTGTCCGACCCACACGCAACTGCTGCCGTGCAGGCGCTTGGCCAGGGCATCGTAGTTCAGGTGCCCCAGCAGGCGATGCGCACCGTAGCCGCCGCGTACCGCCATGACCACGTCGGGCAGCGGTTCGGACGGATCGGCCAGCAGGTTGATCTCGTTGATGCGCTCGGCATCGGTGCCGGCAAAGCGCAGGTGTCGACGCAGGCCCGAACCGGCGCCGATGACCTTGTGCCCGGCCCGCACCAGCCGCTCCACGCCGCGCTTGAGCGCCTGTGGATCGGCGAAGCCCGAGGGGGCAATCAGCTGGATGGTCAGGGGCTTGCTCATGGGGCCGTCCCGTTGCCTGCATGACGTTGACGCGCAAAGGCTAGCAGCTTGCGCACGCCCGCGCGCACACGGGATGCGCGCGGGCGAAGGCACTCAGCCATGGCCAACCACTTCCAGGCCGAAACCGCCCAGGCCCACCAGCTTGCGCGGCGTCCCCAGCACCTGCAGGCGGCGCACGCCCAGGTCGGCCAGGATCTGCGCGCCCAGGCCGTGCTGGCGCCACTCCAGCGGCGCATCTTCGTGATCTTTTTCCTCGTGCGTACCCTTCAGGCGCGCCATCAGTGACTCGGCGGTGTCCTCGCCGGACAGCACCAGCAGCACGCCGCGCTCTTCCTCGGCGATGCGGCGCAGGGCGGCGGTGACGGTCATGCCCAGGTCGTCACGCTTCAGGTGGAGCACGTCCGAGAGCGTGTTGCGCACATGCACGCGGGTCGGGACCGGTTCACCGTCGTCCACCGTGCCGCGCACCAGGGCAAAGTGCAGGTCGTGGCTGAGCAGGTCGCGCCAGGCCACCAGGTGGAACGCGCCGGCCTCGGTCTCCACGTCTTCCTCGTGCACGCGCTCGACCGTCTTCTCGGTCTCCATGCGGTAGCGGATCAGGTCGGCGATGGTGCCGATCTTCAGGCCGTGCTTTTGCGCGAACGCCTCCAGCTCCGGACGCCGCGCCATCGAGCCGTCCTCGTGCAGGATCTCCACCAGCACGCCGGCCGGCTCCAGCCCGGCCAGTGCCGCCAGGTCCACCGCCGCCTCGGTGTGCCCGGCGCGGCGCAGCACGCCGCCGGACTGGGCGGTCAGCGGGAAGATGTGGCCCGGCTGGGTCAGGTCCTCCGGACGCGCGCCCTTCTTCACTGCCGCCTGCACGGTGCGCGCGCGGTCGTAGGCGGAGATGCCGGTGGTCACGCCCTCGGCCGCCTCGATCGAGACGGTGAAGTTGGTGTGGTACGGCGAGGTGTTGTCGCTGACCATCGGCTGCAGGCCCAGCTGCCGGCAGCGTTGCTCGGTCAGCGGCATGCAGACCAGGCCGCGGGCCTCGCGCGCCATGAAGTTGATGTCCTCGGGACGAACCTTCTCGGCGGCCATGATCAGGTCGCCTTCGTTCTCGCGGTCCTCGTCGTCCAGGATGACGACCATGCGGCCGGCGCGGATGTCCTCGAGCAGTTCGGGGATGGTATTGAATGCCATGGTTGATTCGCCTTTGTCCTTGTCCCCTCCCCGTCCAGGGGCAGGATGGGAGGGGTTGTTCATGGGTGCAGCACAGCTTCGATTGCTTCGTGGGGTTTGGCCCCCACCCGACCTCCCCTGCCAACAGGGGGAGGAGTCCGTCAGGCGAAGCCGTGCTGTTTCAGGAAGTCCGCGTCGATGCCGCCGCCTTCGCCGGCGCCCAGCAGGCGCTCGACGTAGCGGGCCACGACATCCACCTCGATGTTGACCGCATCACCGGCACGGCGCTGCGCGAAGGTGGTGTGCTCGACGGTGTGCGGGATCAGGTTGACGCCGAAACGCGCGCCCTCGACCTCGTTGACGGTCAGGCTGGTGCCGTCGATGGTGACCGAGCCCTTGTGCGCGATGTAGCGCGCCAGGCCGGGCGGCACCTCGAAGGTCCAGCGCTGCGAGCGCCCGTCGGGCCGCACCGAGACGACGCGGCCGACGCCGTCGACATGGCCGGACACCAGGTGCCCGCCCAGGCGGTCGGCCAGGCGCAGGGCCTTCTCCAGGTTGACCGCATCGCCGTTCCCGAGCGTGCCCAGCGTGGTCAGCGACAGCGACTCGTTGGACACGTCGGCGGCGAACTCGCCCGCCTGAAGCGCCACCACGGTCAGGCAGCAGCCGGACACGGCGATGGAATCGCCCAGTTCGACGTCGGAAAGGTCCAGGTCGCCGGTGGCCACGTACAGGCGCACGTCGCCGCCGCGCGGCTCGATCGCGCGCACGCGACCCACGGACTGGATGATGCCGGTGAACATGTCAGCACCCTCCCGGACGGAAGGGGCAAGACGCACTTGCATGGATGGTTTTCATGAAACGTTTCCCGTCATGTGCATGAACGAAAAACGCCCCAAGGCACGAGGCTGCACCATCGCGTCAGGCGATGGCGTGGCCGTCTTCTTTCATCCGGACTGTGACCGTCGGCTCCGGAGTTCGACCGGATCTGCTGACCTCCCGGCATCGCCGGAAGCGCTCGCGGGCTCGCTCCCGAAGGAACCTACCGCCGGTGGGGACTTCCACCCCGCCCTGAAGACGTTGCTTGATGCCGGCGAACCGGCCCGCGAAGGATACCACCACGTACGGCGCGGTGGCACGGAGCACCCGGAGTCCATCACCGGGCACGCCCGGGGTGCGTCTGGGGTACGGGGCGGGTGATGACGTGGACGGGCAACCGATGCCAACCGGGAGAGGCCGTCCGGAGAGACTCGATGGACCCGACTCATGGGCTCCCGTGCGGTACGCCGGCAGAACGGCCACGGAAAGGGTAGGCTTTGGAGGACAACACTCGCCCACGAACCATCGCAGGGAGCCGCACACCATGAAGGACATGGACATCCAGCGCTGGGCCAAGGCCCGGCAGAAGGGCATGCTGCATGTCGTGCTCGTCCGCGGCACCCTGTCCTGGGGCCTCCCGATGTTCGTCTTCATGACGTTCGTCTTCCATGGCAATCGCCTGTCGATCTGGGCATCGGCCCTGCTCTGGCTCGCCGCCGGCACGCTCTTCGGCCTGACGCTGTGGCTGACGATGGAGTTCCTGTACCGCAGGGCGACCGCCTCCCGGCGCAAGGGATAGGCAGCGCATGAAGATCCTCACGGTCATCCTCATCCTTGTCATGAGCATGCTGACGCTCTCGCTGATCAGCGTGATCTTCTACCTGAACCGTCAATCCAGGAAGGGGCAGTCCGTGGCTGGCGTCCATTTCAGGAAAGGCGACATCGAGCAATTGCTGGCACAGGGCAAACCCGCCGCCGCCCGCGACGCCGCGCTGAAGTGGAAGGCACAAGAGCCCTGCAACACCACCGCCTGCATGCTCCTGATCAAGGCGCAGTTCCGCCTGCATGCCTATGTCGAGGCCAAGGCGGCCATCGAGGAGCTGGTGAACCTGGCCCCGGAATTCGAGTTCTCGACGCGGAACTACCTGTCCCGCATCAATGAGGCACTGAGCAACCACCGACCCCGCGCGGTGGAGTAACGCAACAGCCAGGTTCAGAGAGCACCTTGGACAGCTCGCCCCTGAACGAGGACCGTCCTGGCAAACGTGAAACGGCAACGCGACTAGCGAAGGGCGGCATCCGACCCGAAGCCGTCGGTCGGCGTGGACTTGATTCCCGCCATCCCCTTTTCGTACCGAGGCCGGCAAACAAAGTACGATGTCACCCGTGCAGGGGGAGCAAACGTGTTTGCCTATTATCTCGATCTGGCTTTGCGCAGCTTGAAGCTGAACAAGAGCCTGACGGCATTGATGGTGCTGCTGGTCGGCGTCGGTGTAGCGGGCACGATGGTGACCTTCGAGGCACTGCGCGTCGCCACGGGAGACCCTATGCCGGGCCGGTCAGCGCACTTGTTTGTACCTCAGATCGACAACCAGGGGCCATCGAATCGTGAAGACGGCGATGAGCCACCCTGGACATTGAGTTACCTCGACACCCGAGCCCTGCTCAAGGCCCGCGAGGCCCAACGACAGGCGGCTGTCTATGCGATCAGGCTTCCGCTGGTGCCCGCAGATGCGACACGCGCCCCGTTCACGGTCAAGGGCGAAGCGGTGACACCGGATTTCTTCCCGATGTTCGGCGTGTCTTTCGTGTATGGAGGAAGCTGGGACCAGGCAGATGCCGATCAAGGCACGCATGCCCTGGTGATCAGTCGACAACTGAATGACCGGCTGTTTTCCGGTCGCAATAGCGTGGGTCGTGAAATACGCTTGGGAAAGCAGGTGTATCGAGTTGTGGGCGTATCCCGGTACTGGAATCCACAGCCGCGCTTCTACTCCGGGTCGAATATCAACGATCTGCGCAATCAAGGTGCAGAGCCGGACTTCTTTTTGCCGTTCTCAACGGCCATTGCTGCAAAGATCGAATCGGCAGGCAACGTGTCATGCAAACCCGACTACAAAGGGGACGGTTGGGGGGCACTGCTGCGATCGGAGTGCGACTGGATCGCCGTCTGGGTTCAGTTGCCGAATGCAATAGGCGTGCGTGGTTATCACGCATTTCTGCACAATTACGCAGCCGCACAACAGCGCATGGGACGTTTCCAGTGGGCGCCCGACGTACGCCTGCGCAACTTGACGCAGTGGCTAGATTACGTGCATGCCGTACCGTCGGAGACACGGGTGTCCTTTCTCCTCGCCGTGGCGCTGTTGCTTGTCTGCCTGTTCAACACGACCGGGTTGCTGCTGGCCAAGTTCATGCGCCGCAGTGGCGAGATCGGTGTACGGCGCGCCCTGGGTGCATCGCACGGTGCGATCTACACGCAGTTCCTCATCGAAGCCATGGTCATCGGCATGGCGGGCAGTCTGCTCGGAGTGCTTCTCACCGTCCTCGGCGTGTCCGGTATGGGTCTCGTGTTCCAACCAAAGATTGCCCGGTTCGTGCATGTCGATACGCATCTGCTTGGCCTGGCCGTGCTGGTTTCCCTTGTCACCATCCTGGTTGCCGCGATCTATCCCGTCTGGCGTGCGGCGCAAGTGCAGCCGGCCTGGCAATTGAAGTCGGGTTGAGTTGGCCATGCTGCAGATCAAGCCCATTCTTGCCGCGCTGAAACACCATCGCGTCGCCACTTTCCTTATCGCGACGCAGATTGCACTGTCCATGGCCGTTCTCTGCAATGCGGTATTAGTCATGCAGCTGCGGCTGGCGCACATGGCGCGACGTCCAGGCATCGACGCGGCGAATCTCGCCGTCATCCACTACCGCTGGATTGAGAAGCACACCACGCAGGAGGGTGGCGCCCTGATAGCGACGGATCTTTCCATGCTGCGCAGGCTTCCCGGCGTGACCGACGCCTATGCCGATTACACCGTTCCCGCAGCAGGGCAAGAGGTGGAATTGCTGTTACTCGGTCTCAGGCATGACCAACATGCACCGACTTCACTCGCCGAGGACTATCACGCGGACACGCACACGATGTCGACACTCGGCCTGAAGCTCGTCGCCGGACGCAATTTCCGGGCTGACGAGATCGAGGATATTGGCGACATGCAACCGTATCATCCGCCGAGCATCATCATGACCCGGGCATTGGCCCGCAAACTTTTCCGCGGCGAGTCGCCTGTTGGAAAAACCGTCCAGGTCGATAACCATCCCAGCACCATCATCGGCATCATCCGTCACCTCCAGGTGCCGAGCATGAATGCGAACCGCATAGCCAACTTCTCGGTGCTTGTGCCAAGCCGGCTGGTTTCACGCCAGGGGAATTACCTGGTGCGCGCCCGGCCCGGTCAGGTCGCCGACGTCATGGCCCTGGCTCGCAAAGCCCTGCTGGCAAAGGATCGCATGCGGGTTGTCAGCGTGAAGCGCTACAGCGACATGCTGGCCAAGGCGTATGGGCGTGATCGCGGCGTCGCTATCCTGATGATGGCGATTTGCTTCGTGCTTGTCGCTGCGACGGTGGGAGGGATCGTCGGCCTGGCCAACTTCTGGGTTGGGCAACGGCGTCGACAGATTGGCATTCGACGTGCAGTCGGTGCAACGCGAGGCGATATCCTGCGCTATTTCCAGCTGGAAAACTTCCTGATTGTGAGCCTTGGCATCATGCTCGGGATCTTGTTTTCGCTAGCACTGAATGCAGCATTGATGCATCACTACGAACTCCCTCGCATGCCCATCTGGTATTTGCCGCTTGGCACATGCTTCCTGTGGATTCTCGGGCAGATCGCCGTGCTTCCCTCCGCCTTGCGCGCCGCGAGCGTGCCTCCTGTCGTAGCGACGCGGACGGTATGACGAAGCTATAGGCACGTGGAGTTGTACACGCGCTTTGCTTTGCTGAACGCGTGACCAAACGTAAGCTCAACGTTTGCTTCTGGCCGCGGGCAGTCCTTGCAGTCTTGGCTCTGACCGAGGATGCTTCGAAGGGCTGAAACCGCCCCTTCTGATCGTCACCGTTAGACCTAGAAAAAGATACAGCCGGGAGGCGGAAATGGCAGGTCAAGTCTGGCTCAATTACGCAGGTGCAATTGGCGGCTTCATCGGCTCAGTTACGGGTATCGGTGGCCTAGTACTGGGCATTCTAGCCTTTCGTCGCACCGGCCAGCTTAAGGCCCTTGATCTCAGGTTAGAGCTTCGACGTTGTGAACGGGTGCTTAGGTCGGACGCCGACGGCATCGTCAAACTCTTGGAGAGCGCTAAAGCTTCACACAGTAGGTTGAGCGCGGCCCAGGGTTGTTATCACTCGGGAGCAATGCAGCACTGGCTTGCCGAGTGGGAGGCTGATCTCGCAAATGCAAAAGCGCTCTTGGAACAAGTGAATGCTCTAGGTGAGACGGGCAAACCCTTGTCGCAAGACCACCTCGAAGGACGGCTCAACGCAGTTCAAGATCTACAGCATTGGTTGGACAAACTCGCGTGCAAGTACACAGACAGTCTGACCGAAGACAATGAAGGTCGTGTGCAGCTTCGGGCGGATCAACGCGCGGCTACGCAGGCGCGCATGGAAGGAAAGTCGTAAGTTTCCAGCGCCTAACGACTCGGACAAGCGGACCACGATCCGCGGCCGCTTAGCTTAGGCATTGAACGACCGCTTTTGGCCGGAAGCCGTCTGCTGTCCAAGACCAGCGGAAGCAGCTCATACCTACCGAATGCTCCGGCTTGCAACCCGTCCCCCTTCGGTAGCGGCGGAGGGTGGAGGATCAGGCCCGCAGGGTGGCGCACAGGGATGTGCGCCAGTGTTTCGTCAGCACAGGATGTGCTGTCGAAACACCCCCGGAACCCGGAGCGGACCTGGAGGCGCGCAGCTCCGGAAGGCGCGGACGCTGGGGTGTCCTTGTCTTGGTGACTTCTATTGGACAAGCAATAGAAGTCACTCGGCCGGCGAAAGCCGGACGAAACCGCTTTTGATTACATGAACCCTTCGGAGCGGCGGACAGTGCCCGCCCTACGCATGCGGGTCGCAGGCGCAACCGCAAATCGTCGCCGACAGCGCGGCGATCGATGACCTCGAGCCCCCAGCGCCGCTCCATGTCCGAAAGCGGCGGCAACGCCAGCAACGGCCGCGCACGATCGCCCAGGAACACCGGCGCGACGTAGAGCAGCAGCTCGTCGACCAGCCCGGCGGCGAACAGCGCGCCGGCGAGCGTCGGACCGGCCTCGACATGCAGTTCGTTGACCTCGCGCGCGGCCAGCAGCTTCAGCACCGCGTCGAGATCGAGCCCGGCCCCGGACTCCGGCGCCACCGCGCAGTCGACCGCGGCGAAGCGCAGGTCCGGCGCCGCGGCGGATCCATGCACCACCAGGGTGGGCGCGCTGCCGTCGAGCAGGTTCGCGCCCTCGGGCGTGCGCAGGGCGCGGTCCAGCACCACGCGCAGCGGCGGCACGTGCGGGACGTCGGCCAGGCGCACGGTCAGGCGCGGGTCGTCGGCCAGCGCGGTGCCGCTGCCGGTGAGGATGGCCGAGCTGCGCGCGCGCCAGCGCTGCACGTCGAAGCGCGCGGCCTCGCCGGTGATCCACTTGGAGGTGCCGTCGGCCAGCGCGGTGCGGCCGTCCAGGCTCATCGCCAGCTTCACGCGCACGAACGGGCGGCCGTGTTCGAGGCGCTGGAAGAAGCCGATGTTGAGTTCGCGCGCGGGCTCGCGCATCAGGCCGCTGTCGACCGCGATGCCGGCGGCGCGCAGGCGTTCGATGCCGCGCCCGTCCACCTGCGGGTTCGGGTCCTCGGCGGCGATCACCACGCGCGCCACGCCGGCGTCGACCAGGGCGTCGGCGCACGGCGGCGTGCGGCCGTGGTGGGCGCACGGCTCCAGGGTCACGTAGGCGGTGGCGCCTTTCGCGCGCTCGCCGGCTTCGCGCAGGGCATGGACCTCGGCGTGCGGCTGGCCGGCGCGCTCGTGCCAGCCTTCGCCGACGACCTCTTCGCCGTGCGCGAGGACGCAGCCGACGCGCGGGTTGGGCTGGGTGGTGAACAGGCCGCGTTCGGCCAGGCGCAGCGCATGCGCCATGTGGGTGTGGTCGAGGGCGCCGAAGTCCGACGGCATCAGTTGGACTTCTTGTCCTTGTCGCCCTTGCCTTCCAGCAGCGGCAGCTGCAGCCCCTGCAGCTCGGGCAGGTCGCGTTCGAGCCGCTCGATTTCCTCGCGGAAGGCCTGCACGTCCTCGAAGCGGCGGTAGACCGAGGCGAAGCGCACGTAGGCCACCTGGTCGAGCTTCTTCAGCTCGCGCATGACCAGCTCGCCGACCTGGCGCGAGGCCATCTCGCGCTCGCCGCTGCGGCGCAGGTCCTGGATGATCAGCGCGCACGGCGTCGTCCACGTCGCGGCTGGCCACCGGACGCTTCTGCAACGCCCGCTCGAAGCTGGTGCGCAGCTTGCGCTCGTCGAAGGGCTCGCGGCGGTCGTCGCTCTTGACGATGGCCGGCAGCTTCAGCTCGGCGGTCTCGAAGGTGTTGAAGCGCTCCCCGCACGCCGGGCACTCGCGACGGCGACGCACGGTGGCGCCGTCGTCGGCAAGGCGCGAATCGATCACGCGCGTGTCTTCGTGCTGGCAGAAGGGGCAATGCATTCAAAGGCCGGGAATGGTGAATGGGGAGTCGGGAATGGCAAAAGCGGGGCTGCGGCTTCGCGAGCGACTCGCGATTCCCCATTCCCGATTCTCCATTCCCGGCTCTTTATCCATAAACCGGATACTTCCTGCACTGCGCCGTGACCTTCTCGCGCACGGCGGCGAGGACGGCCTCGTCCTGGTGCGCGTCGAGCACGTCGCAGATCCAGCCGGCCAGTTCCACGCAGTCGGCCTCGGTGTAGCCGCGGGTGGTCACCGCCGGGGTGCCGATGCGCAGGCCCGAGGTCACGAACGGCGACTGCGGGTCGCTCGGCACGGTGTTCTTGTTGACCGTGATGTGGGCGCGGCCCAGCGCGGCTTCCGCGTCCTTGCCGGTCAGGTCGCGGCCGATCAGGTCGACCAGCACCAGGTGGTTCTCGGTGCCGCCGGAGACCACCTTGTAGCCGCGCTCGACCAGCGTCTTCGCCATCGCCTTGGCGTTGGTCACGACCTGCTGCTGGTAGGCCTTGAAGTCCGGCTCCAGCGCTTCCTTGAAGGCCACGGCCTTGGCCGCGATCACGTGCATCAGCGGGCCGCCCTGGATGCCGGGGAAGACGATCGACTGCAGCTTCTTGACCAGTTCCTCGGTCGGGTTCTTGGCCACGATCAGGCCGCCGCGCGGACCGCGCAGGGTCTTGTGCGTGGTCGAGGTGACCACGTGCGCATGCGGCAGCGGGCTGGGGTACACGCCCGCGGCGACCAGGCCGGCGATGTGCGCCATGTCCACGAACAGGTAGGCGCCGACCTTGTCGGCGATGGCGCGGAAGCGCGCCCAGTCCAGCACCTGCGAATAGGCGCTGAAGCCGGCCACGATCATCTTCGGCTTGTGCTCGACGGCCAGGCGCTCGATCTCGTCGTAGTCGACGAAGCCCTGGTCGTTCACGCCGTACTGCACGGCGTTGAGGATCTTGCCCGAAAGGTTCGGCTTGGCGCCGTGGGTCAGGTGCCCGCCGTGCGCCAGGCTCATGCCGAGGATGGTGTCGCCCGGCTGCAGCAGCGCGAAGTAGACGGCCTGGTTGGCCTGCGAGCCCGAATGCGGCTGCACGTTGGCGTAGTCGCAGTCATACAGCTTCTTCAGGCGCTCGATGGCCAGGTTCTCGGCCACGTCCACGTATTCGCAGCCGCCGTAGTAGCGCTTGCCCGGGTAGCCTTCGGCGTACTTGTTGGTCAGCACCGAGCCCTGGGCCTCCATGACGCGCGGGCTGGCGTAGTTCTCCGAGGCGATCAGCTCGACGTGGTCTTCCTGGCGCTGCGCCTCGTCGGCGATGGCCTGGGCCAGCTCGTCGTCGAATCCGGCGATGGTCATGGATGCGGGAAACATGGGGGCTCCTCGGGACAGGGATCGAACGCGGGTCAAGCGCGCATGGTATCCCACCCCCCTCTGCAACCCAACATCTTCAGTCCCCGGGCGGGCGCCACCCCAAGCGGTGCCGGTACAGCGCCGACACCATCACGTAGCTGATGATCATCAGCAGCAGCCACGAACCGATCTTGCCCGGCGGCACCGGATGCCAGGCGTGGCGCTGCGCCGGATAGGCCCAGGCGCGGGTCCAGGTGCCCAGGTTCTCGGCCAGCCAGATGAAGCACGCCACCAGCGTGAAACCCAGCAGCAGCGGCATCTTCCGGTGGCAGTGGCGGACCCGGAAATGCACCGTGCAGCGGCCGAACAGTCCCGCTGCCGCCGCGAACAGCGCCAGGCGCAGGTCGATCCCGTAGTGGTCGGCGAAGAAGTTGGCGTAGATCGCCAGCGCCAGCACGGCCGTGGCGCCCCAGGGCGGGTGGCGCTCGAAGCGGAAGTCCAGCAGCCGCCAGGCCCGTGCGATGTAGCTGCCCACCGAGGCATACATGAAGCCGGTGAACAGCGGCACGCCGCCCAGGTGCAGCAGCGACGGCCCCGGGTAGATCCACGACCCGGTGGCGGTCTTGAACAGCTCCATGGCGGTGCCGGTGACATGGAACAGCACGATCACCGCCGCTTCGCGCGGGGTTTCCAGATGCGTCAGCAGCAGCACCAGCTGGATGGTCACGGCACCCAGGGTGACCGCATCGTAGCGCGCCAGCGGCCACGCCGGCGTCCACAGCCACCAGGTCGTCAGCAGCAACGCCAGCATCAGGGCGCCGAACAGGCAGGCCCAGGCCTGGCGCAGCCCGAACCAGAGCAGCTCGTGGGCGAACCGCGCCCACGCACCGTGGCGCACGGCCCGGCGCCGCAGCCGCCCGTCCAGCCGCAGCCAGCGCGCGCGGCGAAGTCCCGGTGAAATCCCGTCCATGCGCACCCTTCCCGACGCCCGAAGATGCCGCCCAGCATGCGCGGCGCATGGGGCCCTCCCGGGACAGCGGAAGGGCCGTTCCCGGGCAAGCGATCCAGCCCGCACGGCATGGCACCACGGGGCGTGTTGCGCGATAATGGGGGGTCTACACCTATTCGGCCGACCCGGCACCCGCCGGCGCGTTCGTGCGGCCTTCGCACCCGACGGAGCATCCATGCAGTACATCTACACCATGAACGGGGTCAGCAAGATCGTCCCCCCGCAGCGCCAGATCATCAAGGACATCTCGCTCAGCTTCTTCCCCGGCGCCAAGATCGGCCTGCTGGGCCTGAACGGCGCGGGCAAGTCCACGGTGCTCCGCATCATGGCCGGCGTGGACACCGACTTCCAGGGCGAGGCGCGCCCGGCCCCGGACATCAAGGTCGGCTACCTGGCGCAGGAGCCGGAGCTGGACCCGGACAAGACCGTGCGCGAAGTGGTCG
Source organism: uncultured Gammaproteobacteria bacterium (assembly GCA_963817755.1). GTDB lineage: Bacteria > Pseudomonadota > Gammaproteobacteria > Xanthomonadales > Rhodanobacteraceae > Oleiagrimonas. Next base: position 334,933 of record CAWFPB010000001.1, on the reverse strand, counting down.
AGGAAGGCGTGGGCGACGTCCTGCAGGCGCAGGCGCGCCTGGAAGAGGTCTACGCCGCCTACGCCGAGGAAGGCGCCGACTTCGACAAGCTGGCCGAGGAACAGCAGCGCCTGGAGAACATCCTGGCCGCCAACGACGCGCATGCCCTGGAGCGCCAGCTGGAAGTGGCCGCCGACGCCCTGCGCATCCCGCCGTGGGACGCCAAGGTCGGCCCGCTGTCGGGCGGCGAGAAGCGCCGCGTGGCGCTGTGCCGCCTGCTGCTGTCCAAGCCGGACATGCTGCTGCTGGACGAGCCCACCAACCACCTGGACGCCGAGTCGGTGGACTGGCTGGAGAACTTCCTGCGCGACTTCACCGGCACCGTCGTGGCGGTCACCCATGACCGCTACTTCCTGGACAACGCCGCCGAGTGGATCCTGGAGCTGGACCGCGGCCGCGGCATTCCCTGGAAGGGCAACTACACCTCCTGGCTGGAGCAGAAGGACGAGCGCCTCAAGCAGGAAGCGGCGCAGGAGAAGGCCCGCCAGAAAGCCATCAAGCGCGAGCTCGAATGGGTGCGTTCGGCCAAGAAGGGCCGCCAGTCCAAGGGCAAGGCACGCCTGAACCGTTTCGAGGAGCTGAACTCGGTCGACTACCAGCGCCGCAACGAGACCAACGAGATCTTCATCCCGCCGGGCGAGCGCCTGGGCAACGAGGTGATCGAGTTCACCCACGTGACCAAGGCGTTCGGCGACCGCGTGCTGATCGAGGACCTGTCGTTCAAGATCCCGCCGGGCGCCATCGTCGGCGTGATCGGCCCCAACGGCGCCGGCAAGTCGACGCTGTTCAAGATGATCACCGGCGTCGAGCAGCCCGATTCGGGCGAGATCAAGACCGGCCACACCGTGAAGCTGGCCTACGTGGACCAGTCGCGCGGCGAGCTCAACGGCAAGAACAACGTGTGGCAGGAAGTGTCCGGCGGCTCGGACATCATCACCATCGGCAACTTCGAGATCCAGTCGCGCGCCTATATCGGCCGCTTCAACTTCAAGGGCACCGACCAGCAAAAGCTGGTGGGCACCCTGTCCGGCGGCGAGCGTGGCCGCCTGCACATGGCCAAGACCCTGCTGCAGGGCGGCAACGTGCTGCTGCTCGACGAGCCCTCCAACGACCTGGACGTCGAGACCCTGCGCGCGCTGGAAGACGGACTGCTGGAATTTCCCGGCTGCGCCCTGGTGATCAGCCATGACCGCTGGTTCCTGGATCGCATCGCCACGCACATCATCGCCTTCGAGGGCGATTCGCACGTGGAGTTCTTCCCCGGCAACTACGGCGAATACGAGGCCGACAAGAAGCGCCGCCTGGGCGAGGAAGCCGCGCGCCCACACCGCATGCGGTACAAGAAGCTGGTGTGACGGGCTCGGGCGGCTCGGGACTCGGGATTCGGTGGGGTCGGCACGGCCGGCCTCTGGACATGTGTGAGGGCAACACCTTGAACAAGCACCCTGTGGCCATCGATCCCCAGGAACTTCCGGCGCGTACCGGTTCGGGCTATCCGAAAGCGTTGGCCGAGCGCATGGGCGACCGCGACCACCGCGCGCTGGGCGATGTCTTCGGGCTGGATCAGTTCGGCGTCAACCTGGCCCGGTTGGGGCCGGGCGCGCATTCGGCGCTGCGTCACGCACACACCCGGGAGGACGAGTTCGTCTACATCCTCCAGGGCACCCCGACGCTGGTCACCGACGCCGGCGAGACCGTGCTGCGTCCGGGCATGTGCGCGGGCTTTCGCGCCGGTACCGGCGACGCCCACGCGCTGGTCAACCGCAGCGACGCCGACGTGGTGTACCTGGAAGTCGGCAGCCGCAGGGACGACGAGGCGGTGGACTATCCCGACGACGACATGATCGGGCGCACCATCGACGGACGCTGGACCTACCTGCACGCCGACGGCACGCCGTTCGAGTGAGCCTTCCGTGGACGCCGTTCCGCGACCGTGTGCCGTGCGCTCGGTCGTCCGTCCCGCTCCAGCCGCTAGAATGCGGCACACGTCATCGTTTGCACAGGCAACACGGGAAACGACCATGAACTTCATGCAGGCCTTGCGCACGCGCTGGAACGACGCGGACACGATGGTCTGCGTTGGCCTGGATCCGGACCCGACGCGCTTTCCCGACGTGCTGCACGACGAACCCGATGCGGTCTTCGAATTCTGCCGCGCCATCGTCGACGCCACCGCCGACCTGGCCTGCGCGTTCAAGCCGCAGATCGCGCACTTCGCCGCGCTGCGCGCAGAGGACGCGCTGGAGCGACTGGTCGCGCACATCCACGAGGCCCACCCGGGTGTGCCGGTGATCCTGGACGCCAAGCGCGGCGACATCGGTTCCACCGCCCAGCGCTACGCGATCGAGGCCTTCGACCGCTATCGCGCCGATGCGGTCACGCTGAACCCGTACCTGGGCCGCGACTCGGTGCAGCCGTTCCTGGACCGCGCCGACAAGGGCGTGGTCCTGCTGTGCCGCACCTCCAACCCGGGCGGCGCGGATTTCCAGAACCTCGATTGCGGCGGTACGCCGCTGTACCAGCGGGTGGCCGCGACCATCGCCGGCGAGTGGAACGCGAACGGCAACTGCGCCCTGGTCACCGGCGCCACCTACCCCGCCGAACTCGGCCAGGTGCGCCGCATCGTCGGCGACATGCCGCTGCTGGTGCCGGGCATCGGTGCCCAGGGCGGCGACGTCGAGGCGGTGTTGCGCGAAGGCGCGACGGCCGACGGCACCGGCCTGATGATCAGTTCCTCGCGGGCGATCCTGTATGCCGGTTCCGGCGCCGATTACGCCGAGGCGGCGCGCCACGCGGCCGAAAGCCTGCGCGACACGATCCGGCGCGCCGGCCGCTAGTCCCGGGCCTCGCCACGGCGGACGGTGCCCGCGACGGCACGGCATGCCCAACCTCCACGCACCGCGCGTCCGCGATCAGCGGCCGCGCGTGCTGCCGCCGTTCGCGCCGGCGGACGCCCCGGCCCCGCCGCCCGCCGCGGCCGGTCCCGGCGTGCTCCAGGTCCAGTGCAGCACGCTGTAGGGCTTGCGGTTGGGCGCGTTGCCGGTGCGCCGCACCACGGCCTTCAGGGCCACACCGGTACCGTTGGGCAAGCGCGCCACCACGTGGACGGAATCGCTGTCGCTGCCGCCGCCCATGGCCACCACGCCGCCGGGCAGCGGCGGAAGCGGGTCGTAGGCGCTGTCGCGCTGCTGGCGCTGGTGCACGTAGTCGGCCGCGCGCTGTGCGTCCATGCCCGGCAGTGCCTCGAGCACCAGCGCCGGCGCGCTGCCCAGGACGGGCATGTTGCGGCCGGACCAGACCGTGATCGCCGGCGCCACCTTGCGATACAGCGCCGGGGTCATGCCCAGCACCATCTGCAGTTCCTCGATGCTGAGGAACGGGCCGTTGCGCGGCCCGTACTTGCGCCCGGCCTCGCGGTATTGCGCGCGTTCGGCGCCGTTGGGCCGGGTCGCGTCGTCGGCATCGCGCCAGTCCTGCACCGCCTCGCTGAGGGCCTCGGCGCGATCCGGATCCAGTCCGGCGGCGCGAAACAGCCCGGTGAGCAGTTGCGGGTCGGCATGGTTGAGATCGATCTTGCCGCTCTCGCTGAGAATCCGCACCGTGACCTTCGCCCCGCCAAAATCGAAACGGTACGGGCGCCCGTCGTCGATCCAGCGCTGTTTCGGGTTGGGCATGGCCATGCCGTATACGGCGCGGGCGATGCCCGCCTCGGCGGCATAGCGCGCGCGGACCTGGTCGAACTGGTTGCGCGCCTGCAGCCCCTCGGTGCGCATGCTGACCGCGAACGCCGCCAGCATGATGGTCAGCAGCGCGGTGGCCCACAGCACCACCAGCAGCGCCACGCCGGACTGTGTGCGCCTCATCGCTGCCCCCCGACCGTCTGCATCATGTGCCGCATGATGCCGCCGGCCCCCTGCACCGCACTGGCGTCGACACGAATCGGCGCCAGCATCACCGGCCAGTCGCCGTGACGCAGCTTGAGTTCCAGCCGCACCAGCACCGGGGTGCGGTCGGTGTCCTGCCAGCGATCCATCCAGCCGGTCGGCTGGCGGTTGCGCTTGCGCCCGCGGTAGCTGAACTGGCCGCTGCGGATGCCGGTCAGCAGCACCTGCGGCTTGCCCAACGGCTGCGGCTTGCCGCCGTCGGGCGGCAGCAGCGCGAACGATACCTGCAGGCGATAGCCGTCGCCGTCGCTCCCGGGCACCAGCTTCAGGGTCTGCAGCTGCGGACCGAGCTTGCCCAGGTAGCCCGGCAGCGGCGCCACGTACTGCACCTGCTCCGGGCCGCCGGTGAACACAATGGGGCGACGCTCGCCGGTGAGGCCCCAGGGCTGGCGGATGGCCTGGGCCAGCTCGCGGCGCATGAAGTCCTGCGTCGCCCGCACGGCATCGGTGCGGGCGGTGAACTGCTGGCCGAAACGCACGCTGTGCATGGCGATGCGGATGCCCGAGAACACCGCCAGCATCAGCAGCGACAGCAACACCAGCGCCGCCAGGATCTCCATCAAGGTGAAGCCGCGCGCGCGGCCCGGGCGGAACCGCGGCGTCATGGCGATTGCCCCGGCATGCCGTCGTCACGCATCTGCACGCGCAAGGTGCTGAAGCGCGCATGGTGCTCACGCGGGCCATTCCCCCAGCGAACGGTCAGGTCCAGACGGTACATGTCCACCGGCGGGCCCGGCTGCGCACGGCCCGGCGCTTGCCAGCGCCGTGCCTGCAGCTGCCAGCGGAACCGCTTGTCGCAGCGACCGTGCACGGTCCCCGACCGGATGGGCGTGAACAGGAAGGCGCTGTCCAGCGCCGACTGCGCGCACAGCGCGGCGCGGGTGTGCGCGTCGGCGTTGGCCGCCAGGCGCGAGGCGCGCCCCAGCGTGCCCAGCAAGGCGGCGAAGGCCAGCGACAGCAGCACGATGGCCGCCAGCACCTCGATCAGGGTGAAACCGCGGGAAGGGTGGCCGCGCATGTTCATCCCCCGGCCCGGGTCTGCACCACGGCCACGCTGCCGGTCAGCCAGGCCACGTTGACGTGCCATTCGCGCTGGCCGTGGCTGAGCGTCACGCGACCGCCGGTGGAGCTGCCGTCGGGGAAGAAACGGATGCGCCCGCGGTGGTCGTCCACGCGGTCGGCGACCGCGCTGGTCAGCGCCACATCGACACCGGCCGGCAGCTTCACGCGTTGCCGCCCCGGCGCCTGGTAGGTCCGCGCGGCCACGTCCACGATCAGGGTTTCGGATTTGCCATGCACGATGGCCTGGGCGCGCGTGTAGCGCAGCGCCGCGGCGAGGTTGGTGCTGGCCGCGCGGATGCGCGCCGACTCCAGCCCCCGCGTGACCGAGATCGCCACCGCGGTGGCGGCGATGCCGACCAGGACGATGACGACGAGCATTTCCAGCAGGGTAAAGGCGGTTTGCCGCCGGGAATGGCATATCGGGAATCGGGAATGGGAAAAAGCACACGTTCTGCGCATGGCATGCTGCCCATGCAACTTTTTCAAAGCGTGCTGACGACCGGCTTGCCGGGATGGGCGTCCGGTACGCGCCCGATTCCCGACTCCCCATTCCCCATTCCCGATGGCGAAAGCCATGTCCTCAGTCGCCCTGGAACGTCACGTCCTTGTCCAGCTTCTCCCCGCCGGGCCGGCCGTCCTGCCCGTAGAAGATCAGCTCGTAGCTGCCCGGGTCGCCGGGGACCTTGTAGCCGAAGGGGTGGCCCCACGGATCCTTGAGCTGGGCCGGCTTGACGTAGGGTCCGAGCCAGTCCGAAGCATTGTCCGGCTGGGTCAGCAGCGCCTTGAGGTTGGGCGGCGGCGAACCGTTGTCCATGGTGTACTGGCCGATGGCCGCACTGATGGTGTTCAGCTGCACCTGGCCGGTCTTGTACTTGCCGCGGTTGAGGTTGTGCACGACCACGCCCACCACGATCGAGCCGATGATGCCGATGAGGACGATGACGGCGAGCATTTCCAGCAACGTGAAGCCGCCGGAGTGCCGGGAATGGGGCGTGGGGAATCGGGAATCGGGAGCTCGCATGTCGTGAGTCTCGGGTTCAGTGGAAGCAGTGCGGTGCATGTTGCATCTTCTCCAGATCGAAATGGGTCAGCCGATGTTGCTGGTCAGGTTCAGCAGCGGCATCAGGATGGCCGCCATGATGAACGCGACCAGCACCGTCATCACGATGGTCAGTGTCGGCACCAGGGCCGCCAGCAGGCGGTCGATGGACCGCTTGGATTCGTTGTCGAAGGTGTCGGCCACCTTCAGCAGCATCTCGTCGATGGCGCCGGCCTCCTCGCCGACCTGCACCATCTGCAGGGCCAGGCGCGGGAACAGCTTCGATTCGGCCAGCGCCGCGCCCAGGCCGGAGCCACCCTTGACCTGTTCGGCGGCGATCGTCAGCGCGGTTTCCAGCGCGGTGTTGCGCGTGACCTGGCGGGTGATGGTAAGCGCGCCCAGCATCGGCACGCCGTTGCTGAGCAGCGTGCCCAGGGTGCGCGCGATGCGCGCGGTCTCGATCTTCAGCAGCAGCGGACCGAACACCCGCATGCGCAGTTTCCAGGCATCGAACGCACGGCGGCTTTCGGTATCGCGCAATCGCATGCGCACGAAGAAGAAACCGCCGACGACCAGCAGCAGCATGATCCACCAGCCGTCCTGCATCACCGTGCCGATGCCCAGCACCACGCGGGTGATCAGCGGGATCGGTACGTTCATGTCCTGGAACACCGGCACGAACTGCGGCACCACGTAGGTCAGCAGAAGGAGCAGCGAGCCGAGCACGCCGACCAGCAGGAAGGCCGGGTAGATCAGCGCGTTGACCACGCTCGAGCGCAGCGCCTGGGCGCGCTCGAGGTATTCGGCCAGCCGTCGCAGCGTGACATCCAGCGCGCCGCCGGCCTCGCCGGCGCGCACCAGGCTCACGTACAGGCGCGGGAACACGCCGTTCTCCTCGTCCAGCGCCTGCGACAGCGTGCTGCCGCCGCGCACCCGCTCGCGCACGCGCTCGACCAGCTTCCTGGCGCGCTCGCCCTCGGGCAGGTCCAGCAGGATGCCCAGCGCGCGGTCCAGCGGCTGCCCGGCACCCATCAGCGTGGCCAGCTGGTGGGTGAACTGGGCCAGCTGGTCGCCGCTGAACGGCCCCTTGCGCAGCAACGAGGCGAACATCGGCGCGGCGCCGGCGGCATCGGCCGCTTTCGCCTCCAGCGGCGTGTGCCCCTGGTCCTGCAGGCGCGCCACCACGTCCTCGACGCTGGCAGCCTCCATCCGGCCCTGCAGCATTTCGCCGGCGGCGGAAATGGCGCGGTAGCGGAACTGGGTCATGGCTGCGATACCGGGACTCGGGACTCGGGACTCGGGACTCGGGAACAGCTCTCAACGTGCAGAACGCGCTCTTCACGAACGGCACGGAAAACCGGACGGTAGGGAAAAGCGGCAGCAACCGGGATACGGGGCTCTGCCGAGTCCCGAGTCCCGAGTCCCGAGTCCCGGCTTTCAGCCTTCCTGCGTGACACGCAGCACCTCCTCGATGGTGGTCGCCCCGTGCACGGCCTTGGCCAGGCCGTCCTCGTACATGGTGCGCATGCCCTCGGCGCGCGCGGCCTTCTCGATGTCGGACTCGGAGGCGTGCTGCATGACCAGGCGGCGTAGCGTATCGCTCATGGTCAGGAACTCGACGATGGCCTGGCGGCCGCGGTAGCCGGTCGGGTTGGCCTCGCTGGTGCCCGGTTTGCACAGGCGGATCGGGCGCTGGTCGGTGAAGCGCTCGAGATCGAATTCGGCGACCACCTCCGGCAGCGCCTCGTAGGGCACGGCCAGGTCGGTGTCCAGGTGGCGCACCAGGCGCTGGGCCAGGATGCCGTTGATGGTCGAGGTCAGCAGGTAGTCCTCCACGCCCATGTCGAGCAGGCGGGTGATGCCGCCGGCGGCCGAGTTGGTATGCAGGGTGGAGAGCACCAGGTGACCGGTCAGCGCCGACTGGATGGCGATGCGGCAGGTTTCCAGGTCGCGCATCTCGCCGATCATGATCACGTCCGGATCCTGGCGCACGATGGAGCGCAGGGCGCCGGCAAAATCCAGCCCGATCGACGGCTTGACCTGGATCTGGTTGATGCCCTCCAGCTGGTACTCGACCGGGTCCTCGACGGTGATGATCTTCACGTCCGGCGTGTTGATCTTCGATAGCGCGGTGTACAGCGTGGTGGTCTTGCCCGACCCGGTCGGTCCGGTCACCAGCAGGATGCCGTGCGGGCGCTCCAGGACCTCGGTGAAGCGGCGGGTGAAATCGTCGGTGAAGCCCAGCCGGGCGAAATCGAACACCACCGCCTCGCGGTCGAGGATGCGCATCACCACCGACTCGCCGAAGCTGGTCGGCACCGTGGACACGCGCAGGTCCAGCTCCTTGCCCTGCACGCGCAGCATGATGCGCCCGTCCTGCGGCAGGCGGCGCTCGGCGATGTTCAGGCGCGCCATGATCTTCACGCGGCTGATCACCGCGGCGGTGGAGCTGGCCGGCGGCGCCTCGACCTCGTGCAGCACGCCGTCGATGCGGTAGCGCACCTTCAGGCGGTTCTCGAACGGCTCGATGTGGATGTCCGAGGCGCGCTGCTCGACCGCGCGCTGGATGACCAGGTTGACCAGGCGGATCACCGGCGCCTCGGAGGCCAGGTCGCGCAGGTGCTCGACGTCCTCCTCGTCGGCGGCGGCGCCTTCCATGTTCTCGACAATGGTGCCCATGGCCGAGCGACCCTGGCCGTAGTAGCGCTCGATCAGGTCGTCGACGTCGCCGCGCAGGCCCACGCGCAGGACGATGTCGCGACCGGTGGCCAGGGACACCGCCTGCGCCGGGTACGGGTCGCCCGGATCGGCCACCAGCAAGCCCAGCGTGTCCCCGCCGTCGCCGTCCACCGGCACCACATGGTGCTGGCGAAGGAAGCGCACGGACAGTTCCACCTCGGCCGGGGCCAGCTCGGGTGCGTCGGCGGCGGCCATCAGCGGGACCTCCAGCAACTCGGCCCAGGCCTCGGCCAGGTTGCGCTCGGACACCAGGCCCAGCCTCGCCAGAAGCGCGGTGAGCGTGCCTTCCGGTGCCTCCTGGTGCAGACGGCGGGCGCGGGCCAGGTCGTTCTCCTTCAGCGAGCCGCGCTCGACCAGCAGCGCACACACTTTCGCCTGGCGCGCTTCGCCCTCGTTCAGCGTCGTATTGTCCGTCGTGGGCAGTGCTGCTGCCGACATGCCAGTTCCTCCCCGAAATCGCCGCGAACGCCGGCCCCCTCCGTGCGATTCGCAGCCGGCATAGGTATCACAGGACGGCGAACAGCGCGAGAAACATGCTGACGCCACCAAGCATCTGTCGACCGTTCAGGCCTCCAGCGCGGGATCGATATCCGGAAACAGCACGTCGACGAAGCCGAACTTGCCGAAATCGGTGATCCGCGACGGATACAGCCGTCCGATCAGGTGATCGCACTCGTGCTGCACCACGCGTGCATGGAATCCCTCGGCCTCGCGCTCGATCGGCGTGCCCGCCGCATCGAAACCCGCATAGGCGATGTGCCGGTAGCGATCCACCGCCCCACGCAAGCCGGGCACCGAGAGACAGCCTTCCCAGCCTTCTTCCATGTCGTCAGACAACGGCGTGATGCGCGGGTTCACCAGCGCCGTGTGCGGTACCGGATCGGCGATCGGATATCGTTCGCTGCTCTCGAAGCCGAATACCACCACCTGCAGGTTCACCCCGATCTGCGGGGCGGCCAGGCCCACCCCGCCGGCGTGATGCATGGTATCGACCATGTCCGCCAGCAGGGCATGCAGCTCGGGCGTGTCGAATGCCTGCACCGGTTCGGCGACCCGCAGCAGGCGCGGGTCGCCCATTTTCAGGATGTCGCGAATCATGTACGGCCTCGGGCCATTCCGATGGGATACCAGCATATCCGCTTTACCGGCCACCCGGGCACAGGTATTCCGCAAGCCACACGGCAGGTTTGCCGGATATGTGCATGTTTGGCCTGCACTTTCAGTTGCCACCCCGTGGGTGCTGTCGTAACGTGAACCGCAGGCAGTCGCGCAAGTGCGCGAGCGGATGCGCAGGTGCCTCCGGATGAACGCGCGCAAGCCATGGAATTCACCACTTTCGACCGCAAGCGATTGCGCTCCAAGGGAACTCGATGCACAGAACGGCACGTCAATGGCTGCTGTGGTCGTGCATCGGCGTTGTCGCCCTTGCCGCCCTTGCTGCCCTGGCCGCGTCCGGCCCGGGCCTACTCCACCCGCACGGGCAGGCACCCTCACGCATCGTCCGCGTGGGCGTCTACCAGAACGCACCGAAGGTCTACAGCCATCCCGACGGCAAGCCAGGCGGATTGTTCATCGACCTTCTGCAACCCATCGCCCGTGACCAACACTGGTCGCTGCACTTCGTTTCCTGTACCTGGAAGCAGTGCCTGCAGGCACTGCGTGAGCACCGCATCGACCTGATGCCCGACGTGGCCTATTCGGCCGAGCGCGCGCGCATCTTCGATTTCCACACCGTCGCGGTCGCGCATGGCTGGTCGGAAGTCTACGCCCGCCCCGCGCTGAACATCCGATCCATCAACGACCTTGCCGGTCTACGTGTGGCGCTGTTGCGCGAAGGCATCCAGGAGCCGTATTTCCACCAGCTGATGCACTCCTCCGGGATCGACTTCACGCCGGTGCCGGTCGACAGCATGCAGGCCGGCTTCCAAGCCGTGCGAAGCGGTGCCGCCGACGCCGTGGTCAGCAACAATGCCTACCCGGCGCAGCACAAGGACACCTCGACACTGGAAGAAACCCCGATCCTGTTCCAGCCGGTCGGGCTCTACTTCGCCACCGCCAAGGGGCGTAACGGCAACCTGCTCATGGCCATCGACCGCCACCTCGTCGCCTGGCTGCAGGATCCGGATTCGATCTATTTCCGGGACCTGCACCGCAGCATGGTGCCGGCGCCCATCGAGATCGTGCCCGACTGGCTGCGCTGGGGTCTCCTGGCCGCGACCGGATTGGCGGCGATGCTGGTGGCGGCCAGCCTGGTCCTGCGCTGGCAGGTACGCCAGCGTACCGCCGCCCTGGCGCGGACCAGCCAGCATCTGGACGAGGTGCTGCGAGCCAGTCCTGCGGTGCTCTACCGCTTGAGCGAACACGATGGCCAGATGATGCCGGACTGGATAAGTCCCAACATCCAGCGTCTGTTCGGCTACAGCCCCGACCAGGTGCTGAAACCGGCCTGGTGGCGAAGCCACCTGCATCCGGACGATGCGCAACGGGCCATCGCCCGCATGGAGAATCTTCCCCGGGAAGGATCCACGATCCACGAGTACCGGTTCCTCGACGCCCAGGGCGACACGCGCTACATCCGCGACGAGATGCACGTCACGCCGGCGAGTGACGGACAGCCGCGAACCGTATTCGGCACCTGGAGCGACCTCACCGAGAGCTACGAACAGGCCGAACGCGTCGAATTTCTCACCTACCACGACTCGCTGACCCGGCTACCCAACCGGCTCCGATTCTTCCAGGAGCTGAACCAGGGCATGCAGCAGGCACGCAGCAGTGACAGCGTCCTGGCGGTCCTGTGGATCGACCTGGACCACTTCAAGAATATCAACGACACCGTGGGGCACAACGTCGGCGATGCTTTCCTTCAGCTCGTGGCCACTGCACTTCGAGAGATACTGGAGCCCGACGATCTGCTTGCACGCGTCGGTGGCGACGAATTCGCGGTGATGCTCTCGCGCGATGCGGGCGTGCATCTCGCCATCGACATGACCGAACGCATGCTCTCGGTCTTCGCCACGCCCATGACGGCCCTCGGCCAGACCCTGGCGCTGACCGCCAGCATCGGCATCAGCAAGTATCCATCCGATGGCGACGATGCCGACACGTTGCTTCGCCATGCGGAAGTGGCGATGTACGAGGCCAAGAACCGTGGTCGCAATACCTGGCACCTGTTCGATGACCGACTGACCACGCGCGTAGTCGAGCGCATGGCCATGGAGAATGCACTGCGGGGCGCCATTGAACGCGGCGAACTGGTGCTGCACTACCAGCCCCAGGTGGACCTGGACACGGGGCGTCCGGTCGGCATCGAGTCCCTGGTGCGCTGGAACCACCCGGAACTGGGCCTTCTCCCGCCCTCGCAATTCATCGGCCTGGCCGAGGAATGCGGCATGATCAATGCGATCGGTGCCTGGGTCCTGGCCGAAACCTGCCGTCAGCTCGTGACCTGGCGGCGCGCGGGCCTGGATGTCCCCTCGATTTCGGTCAACCTTTCGGTTCGCCAGCTCGAGCACGCCCGACTGGTCGACCAGGTTTCCCGGGTGCTGGACGACAGCTCCCTGGATGCCGGCAGCCTGGAACTGGAACTGACCGAATCGATGATCATGCGCGATCCCGAGCAGTCCACCCACGCGTTGGCGTCGCTCAAGGAGCTTGGCGTGAAGCTATCCATCGACGACTTCGGCACCGGCCATTCCAGCCTGGTCTACCTCAAGCGACTGCCGCTGGATCGCCTGAAGATCGACCGTGCCTTCGTCCGCGACATCGGACGCAACCCGGACGACGAGGCCATCTGCCGGACCGTGATCGAACTGGCCCGCCAGCTCGGGCTGTCGACGATCGCCGAGGGCGTGGAGCGCGAGGAGCAGGTCCGCTTCCTGCGTGGCGAGGGATGCAAGGTCGTGCAGGGATTTCTCTACAGCAGACCCCTGGATGCCGTCGCGCTGGCCGAATGGTGGGCCGGGAAGCAGGTCGAGTCCATCGTCGAATCGGATTGAACCGGCTGCGGGCCGGCCAGCACCTGCCGACAGGAAGGAGACCCCTCCTGCGTCGGCCGATTCAGCGACCGCCGAAAACCTTCTTCAGCAGCGCCGTGGTGCGCGCGGCCGGATCCTGGCGAATGGCCTGCTCTTGATTGCCGAGCGTCCGGAACAGGCCGTCCAGCGCCTGGTCGGTGACATAGGTATCCAGGTCCAGAGCCTTGTCACCGCCGTTGCGATCGAGCAGCGACAGGGCCGTGCCCACCGTACCGCCGGATGAGCCGGACACCAGGGCCTTGTAGCGTCGGGTGACGCCGACGCGGTCGGTGGCACGGGCGACAATGGGACGGATGCGTTCGGCCAGCTGCTTGCCCTCGACGCGGCGGAAATAGTCGGTCGCGGCATGGTCGCCGCCCTGCAGGATGCCGCGCGCGTCCTCGAGGGTCATCTTGCGGATGGCGGCGCCGAACAGGTCGGCGACTTCGGGCACGGCCTGTTCCGCGGCGCGGTTCATGCTCAGCTGGAAGGCATCGACCTTGGCGCCCTGACCCAGTTGCCGTGCCAGCCGGGCCACCGACTGGAGCTTGTTCGGCAGCGGGATGCGCACGGCCGGATTGCCCCAGAAACCGTCCTTTCGCCCCAATTGGCGGATGGCACGCGTGGTGCCCGTCGCCAGCGCCTGCTTGAGGCCGCCGACAACTTCGCTTTCGGTCAAGGCGGTCGCCTGCCGGTTCTTGTGACCGGTGATCTGCTGCAACAGATCCTTCCACTGCTGCGGCGCGGCGGCCGGTGCCGACGCCGCCGGGGCTGGAAGCGCAACCAGGACCATGCATGCGATGCAGATCTGGAACATCGGGCGAACTTTCATTCGGACATCCTCCGGTGCAATGCGCGCCAGTGTACGCGAGCGGGAGGTCTTCAATCGTTGCTGCGGCGCGCGGATCGCAAGCGCGGCACGGACACCAGGAAATGGGCCCACAGGCCGCACCACACCACCATGGCCGTGAACGGATGGCGCGCGGCCGGATCGAACTTGCGAAACCAGCGCCACATGCTGGCGTGCTTGTGGCGGCTCACGAAAATCGGACGATGGCGGCTGGAACTGCCGCCGGAATGGACCACGTGCACATCGCCGGCCAACAGCACCTCGTAGCCGGCATCGCGCAGGCGGCGGCACAGGTCCAGGTCCTCGCAATGCAGGAAATAGCCGGTATCGAAGCCCTTGACCCGCTCGAACGCGCGCCGCCGCAACATCATCAACGCGCCGGACACCGCTTCTTCCTTGCTCACGCCCTCAGGCATCGGCCCCGGCACGTGCACGCCCTCGATCGTCTCGCCCTCGGTCCCGCGCAGGGTCGCCATGGCGCGTCGCATCAGCGGATCACGGCGGCGCGAGGCCGGATCCACCCGGCCGTTGCCGTCACAGATCACCGCACCGACCAGGCCGGCGTGCACATGCTCGACCAGCACCCCGCGCAGGCGCCGCACGGTATCGGGCTCGAGCAGGCAGTCGGGGTTGAGCACCAGCAGATAGTCGCCCCGGGCCGAAGATGCGCCCAGGTTCACCGCAGCACCGAAGCCGAGGTTGGCCCGGTTGTACAGGAAACGCAGGCGCTCTTCATCGCTGCGTGCACGGGCCAGAGCCTCGGGTTGGCCGTCACGGGAACCGTTGTCGACGACAATCACCTCGACCGGTACGTCACTGTCCAGGGCACGCGCCACGCACTCCCGCGTGGAGGGCCCGCTGTCGGCGGTGACGATGATGATGCTGGTCAGCCCTTCGTCCATGCCTGCTCCACTTCACACGGTATCCATCCGCGCGCCCAGACGGTTCCTGGAACGCGCGGCTGATGCTACCCCGTTCGAAGCGACCGGTCCAAACGTGGGTTCAATCGACCCAGGCGCGGGCGTTGCGGAACATGCGCATCCAGGGCGAATCCTCGCCCCAGCTTTCGGGGCGCCAGGACATCTGCACGCTGCGGAACACGCGCTCGGGATGCGGCATCATGATCTGCACGCGCCCGTCCGCGGCAGTGAAACCGGTCAGGCCACCGGGCGAGCCGTTCGGGTTGAGCGGATACTGCTCGGTCGGCGCCCCGCGACTGTCGACATAGCGCAGGCACCCGTGGCTCTTGGACGGGCTGCACTCGCGGGGGAACTCGGCGCGGCCCTCGCCGTGCGCCACCGCCACCGGGATGCGCGAGCCGACCATACCCTTCAGGAAGATGCTGTCGGTGGGCATGACTTCCAGCGTGGCCAGGCGCCCCTCGTACTGCTCGGAGGCGTTGCGCAGGAACTGCGGCCAGTGGGCGGCGCCGGGGATGATGTCCTTCAGGTGCGAGAGCATCTGGCAGCCGTTGCACACGCCCAGCGCGAAGCGCATGTCGTCGGCGAAGAAGCGCTCGAACTGCGGGCGCAGGCGCTCGCTGTAGAGGATGGTCGAGGCCCATCCGCGGCCGGCACCGAGCACGTCGCCGTAGGAGAAGCCGCCGCAGGCCGCCAGGCCGTGGAAATCGTACAGCTCGATGCGTTCGGCCAGCAGGTCGGACATGTGCACGTCGACCGCCTCGAACCCGGCGCGGGTGAACGCCGCGGCCATCTCGACCTGGCCGTTGACGCCCTGCTCGCGCAGGATCGCCACGCGCGGACGCGCGCCGGTGGCGATCATGGGCGCGGCAACGTCCTCGGCCGGATCGAAGCTCAGGCTCGGCTGGATGCCTCGATCGCCGTCGTCGATGCGCCATTCCAGCTCGGCGTCGGCGCTGGCCGGGTTGTCGCGCAGGCGCTGCATGGCGTGGCTGGTCTCGCTCCAGGCTCGGAACTGTTCCTGCCAGTTCCACTTGGCGAAGACATCCGTACCCATGAACAGCTTGATGCCGAGCTTCTCGCGCGGCTGGCCGATGCGATGGGCCAGATCCTCCAGGCCGTACCGGTCCAGCAGCGCGACGAAGTCTTCGCGGTGCTCGCGCGGCACCTGCAGCACCGCGCCCAGTTCCTCGTTGAACAGCGCGCGCAGCGTCGCTTCGGCCCAGCCTTCCAGCTGGATCTCCAGGCCGCAGTGGCCGGCGAAGGCCATCTCCAGCAGCGAGGTGATGACGCCGCCGTCGGAACGATCGTGATAGGCCAGCACCATGTCCCGGGCATTGGCTTCCTGGACCAGGGCGAACAGGCCCTTCAGGCGTTCCGGGTCGTCCAGGTCCGGCGGCACGCCGCCGCCGCGGTTGAAGGCATGGGTCAGGGCCGAGCCGCCGAGGCGGTCGCGCCCGCCACCGAGGTCGATCAGCCACAGGTCCGAATCGCCACGATCCAGCCGCAACTGTGGCGTCAGGGCCTTGCGCACGTCGTCGACACGGGCAAATCCGGTGACCACCAGCGAGACCGGCGACACGGTGCGTTGTTCGCCCTCCTGCGGGTCGTTCCACGCGGTCTGCATGGACATCGAGTCCTTGCCCACCGGGATCGAGATACCCAGCCGGGGGCACAGGTCCTCGGACACCGCGTGCACGGCGTCGAACAGCGCTGCGTCCTCGCCGTCGTGATCGACCGCCGCCATCCAGTTCGCGGACAGGCGGATACGGCCCAACTCTTCGATCGGCGCGGCGGCCAGGTTGGTGATGGCCTCGCCCACGGCAATGCGCGCGGCGTTGGCACTGGAAAGCAACGCCACCGGGGCGCGTTCGGCCATGGCCATGGCCTCGCCGGCATAGCCCTCGAAATCGAGCAGGGTCATCGCGCAATCGGCCACCGGCACCTGCCACGGACCAACCATCGGGTCACGCGTGCACAGGCCGCCGACGGTGCGATCGCCGATGGTGACCAGGAACGACTTGCTGCCGACCACCGGCATGCGCAGCACGCGACCCAGGGCCTCGCCCAGCTCGATGCCGGACAGGTCCGGCACCAGGTCCACGCGCGGCTTGCGGCGCTCGGCGTCGCGATGCATGCGCGGCGGCTTGCCGAACAGCACGTCCATCGACAGATCGATCACGTCGATGTCGCGTTTCGTGTCGCGTACGTGCAGATGCTCGGCCTCGGTGGCTTCGCCGACCACGGCCATCGGACAGCGCTCGCGCAGACAGATGGCCTCAAGCATCTCCAGGTCCGCCGGGCGCACGGCCAATACGTAGCGTTCCTGCGATTCGTTGCACCACACCTGCATCGGCGTCAGCGACGGGTCGTCGCAGGGAATCTTCGCCAGGTCGATGTCGCCGCCCAGGCCCGCATCGTGCAGGATCTCGGGAATGGCGTTGGACAGGCCGCCGGCACCGACGTCGTGGATGCTGACGATCGGGTTGACCTCGCCGCGCTGCCAGCAGCCGTCGATGACTTCCTGGCAACGCCGCTCCATCTCCGGGTTGTCGCGCTGCACCGAGGCGAAATCCAGCTCGTCGGTCGAGCTGCCGCCGGCCATCGACGAGGCCGCGCCGCCGCCCAGGCCGATCAACATGGCCGGACCACCCAGCACCACGACCTTGTCGCCGGGCTGCATGTGGCCCTTGGCCACGTGCGGACGGCGCAGGTTGGCCAGGCCGCCGGCGATCATGATCGGCTTGTCGTAGCCGCGGCGCACGTTGGGCTTGCCGTTCTCGACTTCGAAGCTGCGGAAATAGCCGCCCAGGCAGGGACGGCCGAATTCGTTGTTGTAGGCGGCCGCACCCAGCGGGCCGTCACGCATGATCTCGAAGGCACTGGCGAAACGTGCCGGCAGCGGGCGATCGCTCTCCCACGGCCGCGCCAGCCCGGGGATGCGCAGGTGCGAGACCGAGAAGCCAGTCAGGCCGGCCTTGGGCTTGCCGCCGCGGCCGGTCGCACCCTCGTCGCGGATCTCACCGCCGGCGCCGGTGGCCGCGCCCGGCCAGGGCGCGATCGCGGTCGGGTGGTTGTGGGTCTCGACCTTGATCGCATAGTCGATGTCCTCGGCCGAGGCTTTCCAGATGCCGTCGGCGGGATCGGGGAAGAAACGCTTGCCGGCGCTGCCGCTGATCACCGCGGCGTTGTCCGAGTACGCCGACAGCGTGTAATCGGGCGAGCGCTCGTGGGTGTGCCGGATCATGCCGAACAGGGTCACCGTCTGCGGATCGGCATCGACCGACCAGGTGGCGTTGAAGACCTTGTGGCGGCAGTGTTCGGAATTGGCCTGCGCGAACATCATCAGTTCGGCGTCGCTGGGGTCGCGGTCCATCTCCGCATAGCGATCGGCCAGGTAGTCGATCTCGTCGGCGGCCAGCGCCAGGCCCAGCCGTCGGTTGGCCTGTTCCAGTTCGCGATGCGCCTCCTTGCCCAGACGGATGCGCACCAGGTCCCCGGCCTGGCCGTGCAGGAACAGCCCCTCGGCCTGGTCGATGGCGGTCAGCACCGACTGCATCATCGGATCGTGCAGCAATTCGAGCATCGCCTGGTGACCGTCTTCGCCGGGCTCGGGAGCGCCGTCGATGACATAGGCAAGGCCGCGTTCGACGCGCACGATGTCCAGCCCGGACTCGCGCACGATGTCGCTGGCCTTGCTCGACCACGGCGAGATCGTGCCCAGGCGCGGCGTCACCCAGAGGGTGGCCGGCTTCGGGGCACCTTCCTCGGCCTCCAGCACGGCACGCAGGCGCGCCATGGAGGCATCGTCCAGTGCCGGGCCGGTCTCGATGAAATAGACAAACCACGCCGCGCGCACCCGCGCGCCGCGATGCACGTCCGAGAGGCGCGCATTGACCTGGTCCAGGCGAAACGGGGAGAGGGCACTGTGCCCGTCAAGAGCAATCATGTGCGTGCTGGGGAAGGGAAAACCGCCATTGTATCCGAGTCCCGTCGGCGTCGACACCACCCTGCGGCATCTTTGCCGGATCGCGGACCCATCAGGGTCTGGCGGCCGCCGGTGGGGCGCCGTGCGCTTCCTGCTGTGCGTCGACCATGCGCAGCGCCTGCAGCAACTGCCGCGGCGGCAGGTAGCCGCCCACCACCGAACCATCCCCGGCAACGATGATCGGGGTGCCGTCCACGCCGATCTGCTCACCAAGGCGGTACTCGCGCGCAACCGGATTCGGACACGAGGCCCGGGGCACCACGTGCCCCTTCATGGCAGCGTCGAACGCCTTGTGGCGGTCCTTGGCGCACCACACCGAGACCGCCTTGTTGTAGGAGGGCGTGGGCTCCCCGCCCGGCACCGACTGGATGCCGGTACGCGGCCAGAACAGGTACTGCACGGCAATACCCTCGGCGTTGTACTGCGCAATGTGCTGATGGAACACGCGGCAGTAGGCGCAATCGACATCGGTGAACACGGTCACCGTGTACTTCGGATGCGGTGGTGCGAAGATCAGCCGGTCGCTGGCCGGGACCTTGGCCAGCGATTCCAGCCGGATCGCATTCATGCGTTGTTCGGTCAGGTTTGCCACGGCACGGGAATCGAACAGCTGCCCCGCCATGACGTACTGGCCGTCGGCACTGACGTAGACCATGCGGCCGTGCACCAGGGCCTGGTAGAAACCGGGCATGGGCGCCTTGCCGATGTGCGTGACCGCGGCACCGGGCGCCACCTTGGCCAGCGCCTGTTTCACCACCTGCGGCGCGTCACCGCGGGCCAGGGCCGCTGCCGGCAGTGCCAGCAACGCGATCATCAGGAACTTGCGGATCATGCGTGCACCCATCCGGGGCTTGGTCGGATGGGCAAGGATACATGCTGGCGCACCGGCAGCGATGCGCCGGGAATGCACCGGTTCGCACCTTGAACGTCCCATGCCGGCCTCAACCGCGCGGATGATGCTGGGCATGCAGTCGCTTCAGGCCCTCGCGCGCGACCAGGGTATAGATCTGTGTGGTGCTCAACGCACTGTGGCCCAGCAACATCTGCAGCGCGCGCAGGTCGGCACCGTGGTTGAGCAGATGCGTGGCGAAGGAGTGACGCAGCACGTGCGGCGAGATCCGCTTGGCGGTAATGCCGACCTGCATTGCATAACGCTTGACCAGGATCCAGAACATCTGCCGGCTCATCGCCGCGCCGCGATTGGACAGGAACAGCGCCACCGGCTGGCGGCCCCGGGCCAGCGGCGGCCGGGCCTCGGACAGATAACGCTCGATCCAGTCCAGTGCGGTCTCGCCGACCGGCACCAGGCGCTCCTTGCCGCCCTTGCCGGTCACGCGCAGCACGCCCTGGCGCACGTTCAGGCCGGCCAGCGGAAGGTTCACCAGCTCGGACACGCGCAGGCCCGAGGCGTACATCAGTTCCAGCATGGCGCGGTCGCGCAGGCCCAGCGGCGTGGTCACGTCCGGGGCGGCGAGCAGTGCCTCGATTTCGCGCTCGGCCAGCGCCTTGGGCAGGCCACGCGGCAGTTTCGGGCGCTGCAGCAGCAACGTGGGATCCTCGAAGCCCGGCTGCAGCCGCGCCAGATGGGCGTAGAAGCGGCGAAACGCGGTCTGCCGGCGCGCCATCGAGCGCGCCGAGACGCGCTGCGCACCCAGGTAGGCCGAAAGGTCCGACCGACCGGCGCCGGCCAGATGCCGGCTTCGCGCATTCAGCCAGCGCGCCAAGCCCTCCAGATCACGACGGTAGGCATCGAGGGTGCGTTCGGCCAGGCCGTCCTCGGACCACAGCCGCTCGATGAAGGCGTCGATGCCATCGCGGTCCACATCGGCGATACTGTCGGTCTTCGAAACCATGACCGCGATGCTGGATGCTGGCGGCATCCGGCGCAAGCCCATGAAAGAAAACGCACCCGCTCCCGAACGCCCCGCCCCGCTTTGGCGGCGCCTGCTGGCCCTGCTCTACGAACTGCTGGCCGTCGCCGCGATCCTGTTCGTGATCACCATGGCCGGCCTGTTGCTCACCCACAACCGGCTCGACCACACTGCGCTGGTCTTCCGGATCGCCCTGCTGCTTGGGGTGGAAGCCTATTTCGTGGCGTCCTGGGTGCGCGGCGGACAGAGCCTGGGCATGCGCGCCTGGCGGCTTCACCTGCGCACCGAAGCCGGCGGCACGCCGGACCTGGCGCGCGCGATCCTGCGCTTCACCATCGTCGCCTCGCCATTGCTGCTGCTGGCACTGGCGCTGGTGGCCGGCACATTCGCCGGGCTGGTGGCGCCGCTGGTCGCCTGGGCCATCGATCTGGCCGTGGCCGCCTTCGACCGGCGCCGTCGCGCCCTGCACGACATCCTCGCCGGGACCTGGATCGCCTACCGTCCACCCGCCGAGCGCGGCGCCTGAGCGGCGGCCGGCCGGATCAGGCCCGGCGCGGCCGGTACTGGCGGCGGAACATCCACCACGCGCCCAGCCCCACCAGCAGATGCAGCGTCCACAGCGGTGCGCTGTTGTGCAGGGAACCCCGCTCGATCAGCGCCCGGCCCAGCGACAACAGCAGGAAATACAGCAGGTAGGCCAGCACCGCGATCAGCAAGCGCCCGTAGCGCGGCTCGCGCGGCGACTGCCGGGCCAGCGGCAACGCCAGCAGCATCAGCACCAGCGCCGTGGCCGGTGCGGCCGTACGCCAGGCCAGCTCGGCACGCGCATCGACGTTGCCCGAACCGACCAGTGCCAGGGTCCGGGTGCTGCCCAGCGGGTTGTCATTGTCCTGCGACTGCGGCTGGACCTCCGACAGCGCCACGTCATTGCGCGCGTAGCGCATGCGCTGCCAATTCTCGTGTCCGAGCGGAATCTGGTACTGCCAGCCGTCGATCAGTGCCAGGTATCGCCCGCGCTGCTCGCCGCCCTGGTACAGCTGCCCGCTTTTGGCGGTGATCAGCTTCACCCGCGGCGGATGCTGCGCATCGCCGGCCTGGTCGCTGGCCAGGAACACCTGGTCCAGCCGCGTGCCCTTGCGGTTCATGCCGGCGACGAAGATCACCCCGCCCTTGCCCGGCAATTCGGTGAAACGACCGGCATCGAGGCCGGCGGCGATCACCGATCGGTTGGCATCGGCCACCAGCTGGTTGGCGGTGCGCGAGGACAGCGGCCCCAGCCACAGCGAGACCAGTCCGATCAGCACGGTCACCGGGATGCCCAGCAGCAGCGCCGGGCGCATCAGGCCAGCCGCGCCCATGCCCGCCGCGGACAGCACGTGCATCTCGCTGTCGCGCCACAACCGGCCCAGCCCCATCAGCACGCCCAGGAACAGCGAAAGCGGCAGCAGCCCCGGCAAGGCACTGACGATGCGCAGCCCCAGCACCTGGAACATCACGCTGGCCGGGAAACTGCCGTTGGCCACCTGCTGGAGCACGCGCGCGAAGGTGCCGCCGGTGAAGATCAGCAGCAGCACGGCGGTGGTCGCCAGCACGCTGGCGACGAGTTCACGCAGGAAGTATCGGTCGAGGATGCGCAGCATGCGATAATGGCCGGACGGGTTTCGCATCGCGGATTGCGGATGCGGCCAGGCCGGAAGTGTAGCCGGTCCGGCGACCGCTGCGCAGCGCGGCCCCGGGCTTCGCGCCCGGCCCGCGACCGCCACGACCGCGACCACGACCCACCCATTTCCGCATCACGCTACAAGGACCCATTCATGACCCTCAAGCTGAGCCTCGTTTCCGGCGCGCCCGAATCGGCAGACACCCCCTGCCTGGTCATCGGCGCGTACACCAACGGCGTGCTGTCCGACGCTGCCAACGCCATCGACCAGGCCTCCGACGGCGCGATCGGCCGCCGCATCGAGGCCGGGGACTTCGACGGCAAGCCCGGCTCCATCACCGTGCTCTACGACCTGCCCGGCGTGCAGGCCGCGCGCGTGGTGCTGGTGGGACTCGGCGTGATGGCCGAATTCGACGCCCATCGCTTCCACCAGGCCTGCCTGGCCGCGGGCAAGGCGGTCTCGGGCATGAAGATCGACCACGCCGCCACCTGGTTGAGCGCACTGGAGGTCCCCGGCAAGGACGCAGCCTGGCGCGTGCGCACCGCGGCGCTGGCCTTCGACCATGCCGCCTACCGTTACACCGCCACTTTCCAGGACAAGCCCGAGTCCAAGGCCAGCAAGCTCAAGGCGCTGGCCCTGGCCGGCGAGGGCCAGGAGGCTGCCCTGGCGCAGGCCGCCGGCATGGCCGAGGGCGTGTACTTCGCGCGCCACCTGGGCAACATGCCACCCAACATCTGCATGCCGGCCTGGATCGCGCAGCAGGCCACCGACTTCGCCAACGCCCACGACGGCGTCGAGGTCGAGGTGCTCGAGCACGAGCAGATGCAGGCACTGGGCATGCACGCGCTGCTGGCCGTGGCACGCGGCTCGGCCAACTCGCCGCGCCTGATCGTGCTGAAGTGGAACGGCGGAAGCGACGGCGACAAGCCCTATGCCTTCGTGGGCAAGGGCGTCACCTTCGATGCCGGCGGCATGAACATCAAGCCGACCGGCTCGATGGAGGAGATGAAGTTCGACATGTGCGGCGCGGCCGGCGTGCTCGGCGCCTTCGTGGCCGCGGTGAAGATGAAGCTGCCGTTGAACCTGGTCTGCGTGGTGCCCTCGGTCGAGAACATGACCGACGGCAACGCCTATCGCCCCGGCGACGTGCTGACCACCATGTCCGGCAAGACCGTCGAGGTGCTCAACACCGACGCCGAGGGCCGCCTGATCCTGTGCGACGCGCTGACCTACACGCAGCGCTTCGAGCCCAAGGCCATCATCGATGCCGCGACCCTGACCGGCGCCTGCGTGATCGCCCTGGGCGCGCACGCCACCGGCCTGATGAGCAAACACGACGACCTGGCCGAGGAACTGCTGGCCGCCGGCGATAACACCCTCGACCGCGCCTGGCGCCTGCCGCTGTGGGACGACTACCAGAAGATGCTGGAATCGGCGTTCGGCGACTTCGCCAACATCGGCGGCCGGCCCGCCGGCGCCATCACCGCCGGCTGCTTCCTGTCGCGCTTCACCGAGGGCCAACGCTGGGCGCACCTGGACATCGCCGGCACCGCCTGGGTGTCGGGCCGCAAGGGCCTGGCCAGCGGCCGCCCGGTGTCGCTGCTCGCCCAGTGGCTGATCGATCGCTGCTGACTGGGTAACTGCAAGCGCCCCGTGCCCGCCCGGCACGGGGTGCTTGCTATCCTCGTCCCTCGTCCCTCATACCTTGTCCCTTGCCATCCCATGCCGCGCGCCGACTTCTACCTGATCGACAAGCCGCAATTTCGCGAGAACCCGCTGCTGCTGGTGTGCAAGCTGGTCCAGCATGCCTATTCGGCGCAACAGCCGACCCTGATCCTGGCGCGTGACTTCGGCCAGGCCGAGGCCCTGGACGGCGCGCTGTGGGAGTTCGACGAGGATGCCTTCATCCCGCACCAGCTGGCCGGCGACGAGGACGATGACGCCATCGCCGTGCTGATCGTGCCGCCGGGACAGGAGACCACGGACCGTCCGCTGGTGATCAACCTGCGCGACACGGTGGCCCCGGGCCGCTACCAGCGCGTGCTGGAGGTGGTGCCCGCCGAACCGGACGCACGCGAGGGTTCGCGCACGCGTTGGCGCGAGTACCAGCAACGCGGTTTCGAGCTGCACAAGCACGACATGTAGGCCGGCCGCCGGGGCCGGCACGACTCAGTCGCGCTCGTGGATCAATTCCGTGAGCTTGGCCCGCAGCTGCTCACCGCTGAGCGGCTTGCGAAGGAACCCATCCATGCCCGCCTCGTGCGAGCGCGCCTCGTCATCGGCGCCGGAACGGGCGGTGATGGCGATGATCGGGATCCGCACGCCGCGCTTACGCAGCATGCGCGCCAGTTCGAAGCCGTCCAGACCCGGCAGGTCCAGGTCCAGCAGCACCGCGTCGAACCCGCCGCTCTCGACCTCGGACAGGCCCGCCAGCCCCTGGACTGCATGCCGCACTCGGTGCCCCTGGCTCTCGAGCAAGCCGCGGATCACCTCGGCGACCACCATGTCGTCCTCGACCAGGAGCAGATCCCAGGAAACCGTGGATACCTCGTCCTGCTCGGCGGCCACGGGAACCTCCTCGACCACTTCGAGCGGCAACCAGACCCGGAACGTGCTGCCTTCGGCGCCGGTTCCGGCCAGTTCGCAATACCCGCCCATCAGGGTGGACAGCTCGCGACAGATGGCCAGCCCCAGGCCGCTACCCGACCTGCGCTGCGGACTGTCGGCCTGCTCATAGCGCTGGAACAGGCGTCCGCGGCTCTGTTCGGGCACACCGGAACCGGTGTCGACCACGCTGAAGCACAGGCCATCGTGCATCCACTCCAGGCCCACCGTGACGCTACCGGCCGAAGTGAACTTCAGTGCGTTGTTCACCAGGTTCAGCAGGATCTGCTTGACCCTCAGTGCGTCGCCCAGGACCTGCCGCGGCACGTCTTCGGCAATGTGCGATGCAAGCGTCAGGCCCTTGACCTGGGCCACGCCACTCTGCAATTGCACCACGTCGCGCACGGCCTCGCGCGGATCGAAGGGGTCGGTGTCCAGTTCCAGGCGACCGGCCTCGATGCGTGCCATGTCCAGGGCCTCGTTGACCAGTCGAAGCAAGAGGGTGCCGGAACGGTGGATGGCCTCGGCGTATTCGCGCTGGCGCGGCTCCAGGCTCGATCGCAACAGCAGCTCGGACATGCCGAGCACGCCGGTCATGGGCGTGCGGATCTCGTGGCCCAGGGTCGCCAGGAAACTCGTCTTGGCTGCGCTGGCCTGTTCGGCCAGGGTCCGCTCGCGTTCGGCCATCTGCATGCGGTGTCGCTGCTCGATGCGGCGACGGGCCAGCATCGCGGCCATGAGGATCATGGACATGGCCAACAGTACATAGGTGGCCCAGGCCCACCAGGTCATCCAGGGCGGACGCGAGACGTGGATCAGCAACGGCTTGAGCAGGGTCCAGGCGCCGTTGGGCCCGGCCGCCTCCACGTGCAGGCGGTAGTTTCCGTGCGCCAGCGTGGTGAAGTCGCGCTCGCCGCGAGTGCCGGTATTGATCCAGCCCGAATCCAAGCCGTCCAGACGGAAACGATAGTGGTTGCGTGCCGGGTCGAGATAGGACACCGCCTGTGCGGTGACGCGCAACTCGCGGTCATTCCAGCGCAGATGCAACGGGCTTCCGTCGGCCGGCAGGGCATGCGTGACGCCCTTGCGGTTGACCGTCACGCTCTTGAGCTGGAGTCGGGGCGAACTCGAATGGTCGTGGACCCTGGCCGGGTTCCAGCCCACCACCCCGTGCATGGTCCCGGTGTACTCGGTGCCATCGGGCAGCCTGGCCACCGCGTCCACGGAAAATTCGGGGCTGGGCAGGCCGTCGTCGGCTCCGTAGGAGCGAAACGAGTCCTGCTTCGGGTCGAATCGCCACAGGCCCGTGCGGGTGGTCAGCCACACCCGGCCCTCGTGATCGCTGGACATGGACACGACATCGACCTCCGGCCAGCCTTCATCGGTGCCGATCATGCGGTCGCGCGAACCCTGCAAGCCGTAGAAATGATAGTGATCGAGGCTGTCCGTGCGCGCCAGCCAGATGCCGTCACTGTCGAAGGCGAAGGAAATCACCCGTCCGTCGACCACACCGGATACCGGTACCAGGGTATTGCCGTGGCCCTGCTGTCGATACAGACCGCCCATGCTTGCAACCCAAAGATGGCCGTCGTGCATGGCGATCGCATTGACGTCGCCGGCGCGCGGGTTGTCGTCGCGGAACTTCATCTTGGTGACGTGAAGGCTGGAACGGTCGATGCGATACACACCACCCGTGGGAATGGTGGCGTAGGCATCGCCCCGGGCATCGGACACGATGCGGTTGACGCCCCCCGGGAACATCCGCCCGCCCACCTTGCGCACGTGCCCGTGCACTTTCAGCTGTACGCCCT
Organism: uncultured Gammaproteobacteria bacterium; assembly: GCA_963817755.1. Classification (GTDB taxonomy): domain Bacteria; phylum Pseudomonadota; class Gammaproteobacteria; order Xanthomonadales; family Rhodanobacteraceae; genus Oleiagrimonas. Next base: position 308,392 of record CAWFPB010000001.1, on the reverse strand, counting down.
TGGTGCGACCGATCCACAAGCCGCCGTGGCCCGCGTGGGCCAGCGCCATCACCGAGCCCATCTTCCGCCCCAGGTGCATGTGCGTGACCGCGTCGGTGGCCGGATTCACGCGATCGAGGGTCCCGTGGTCGCCACCCACCAGGAGATCCGGACCGTCGGCGAGGATCGAACTGACACGATCGATGTCGACGCTGTTCGGATCGCCGGGATGACGCCGGAACACGATGAACTGCTTCCACATCGGGCAGAGATAGGCCACGCCACCGTCCCTCGTGGTCACCCACAACCCGCCTTCCTCGTCGAAGGTCAGGCTCCAGATCAGGGTGCCGGGGACGCCGTCGCTGGCCTGCATGTGCGGCGCAAAATGTCGATGCCGGCCATGCGGGCCGATCCAGTACAGGCCATCCAGTCCACCAACCCACAGGCTGCCATCCGGCCCACGGGCGGACGTCACGGTCAGGTCCGCGGGGATCACCCCGGCCAGCATGCGTCGGGCCACGTCGTCGGCGCCCAGGCGATACAGGCCCGCGGCCGTCGCCACGCGGATATGGCCCGGCTTGCCGTTGATGCCCCAAACGCGAGGCGGGTTCTTCAGGCCCTGGAAGCGGACATGCCGGATCGTGCCGTCGGCCGACATGCGGTCCAGGCCACCGAATCCGCCGACCAGCAGCGACCCGTCCTTGAACACACGCACGGACGTGACGATGCCCGAGGACAGACTGTCGGGATGCCCCTTCTGCGTCCGGTAATGGCGAAACCGGCCATCCGGGAGCATGCGGTCCAGGCCGCGTCCCATCAGGCCGATCCAGATCGAACCATCGGTGCCGGCGGCGAGGGTCATGATGTCGTTGCTGGCGATGCTGTCCGGGTCCCCGGTGATGTGGCGCCAGGTACGGAAATCACCGGTCGCGGGGCGAAACAGGTTCAGCCCGGTGCTGGATCCACCGACCCACAACCGGTGCCGATGGTCGATCATCACCGCGGAAATGTCGTTGCCGGAAAGGGATCGCCGATTGCGCGGCTCGTGCCGGTAGACCTTGAAATGCACGCCATCGAAGTGCACCAGGCCGTTCTTGGTGCCCATCCAGAGCAGGCCCCTGGCGTCCTGCACGACATTGTAGACGTCGCTGCTGGGCAATCCGTTGGAGACCTCGTAGTGCCGGAACTGCGGTGTCGGCATCGGCGCCGCCGGCGCGGCAGCATCCTTGGGTGCCGCCGTCAACGGAGCAGCCAGGACGCTCCCCAGCGCCAGGATCAGACTCGGCAATACGGCTCGAAGCAAGGCCATTCCCCATCGACATGGATCCCCGGGCGCCCCCCGCACCGGGAAAACCGATGATAGCGGTTGCAACCGATCAATGCGCGGGCCGTGCCGGCACGCACTTGCGCGCGCGTCGGCAATTGCCAACCATGCAGCCATGAACCGACGCTTTCGCCTGCTGCTGGCCGCACTGGCCAGCGCCGCCCTCCTGTGGTTGCTGCTGGCCGCGGCCGAGCGCGCGCTGGCCCTGGCACAGCGCTTCCTGGCGCTGCCGGCCTGGCTGCAGTGGACCCTGGGCACCGTACTGGCCCTGTTCGCCGTGGCCGGTGCGCTGGTGGCCTGGACACTGCTGCGTCCGCGACGACGCAAGCCCCGCATCGAGGAAGCGCCCAGCCGCGACCGGCTCGACGCCCGCCTGGACCGTTTGCAGGCGGACGGCGCAGCCACCGCCTCCCTGCGCGCGGAGCTGCGCGAACTGGATGCGCGCGCAGCCAGCAACCGCCGCTACGTGGCCGTGTTCGGCGAGATTTCGGCGGGAAAATCGAGCCTGATCGCAGCACTGGCGCCGGATGCCCGGCTGGATACCGACGTACGCGGCGGCACCACCCGCCGCGTGCGGCACGTCGACCTGGAACTTGCGGATGGCCTGGCGCTGACCGTGGCCGACGTACCCGGTACCCGCGAAGGCGGCGGCGAAGCACGCGAGGCCGCGGCGCGCGACGAGGCCCTGCGCGCGCACGTGGTGGTGTACCTGACCGAGGGCGACCTCAACCGACGCCAGGGCGAGGAACTGGCATGGCTGGCCGGATTCGGCAAGCCGCTGCTGGTGGTGCTGAACAAGAGCGACCGCCTGTCCGCCGACGAGCGCGACGCGGTGCTGGCCTCGCTGCGCCATCGCGTCCCCGAGGCCGCTGCCGTGGTGGCCATGGCCGCCGGCGGCACGGAGCGATTCGAGCGCCGCCTTGCCGATGGCACCCGCGAGCAGGTCGAGCGCCGACGCGCGCCCGACATCGAAACGTTGCGCCAGGCACTGCAGCAGCTGCTGTTCCGTACCGGACGCGAACTGGAGCCGGCGCGCGCACGTGCGGTGCTGGCAAAGGTCGATGCCGGTACCCGCGAGGCCGAGAGCGCCTTGCGCCGCGAACAGGCCGAGGCCGTGGTACGAAAGTACGCGCGCCGTGCCGTGGTGGGCGCCATGGCTGCAGTGGCACCGGGCAGCGACCTGATCATCCAGGGCGCGCTGGCCACGGCTCTGGTACGCGAGCTGGGCCGCATCCACGAGGTACCGATTGGCGACATGCAGCTGGAGGATTTCCTGCGCCGAGCACGCATGACCGTGCGCACCCGCACCTCGCTGGTGCTGGCCGTCGCCGGCAACGCGCTCAAGGCGTTCCCTGGCCTGGGAACGCTGGGCGGCGGCGTGCTGCATGCCTTCGCCTACGCGCTGATCTTCGACAGCCTGGGCCATGCCCTGTCGGCCAGCCTGGCCGAGCGCCATGCGCTGGACCCCGCTGCCGCCGAGGCGCGACTGAAGGCCTGGCTGGACGACACCGGCGGCACGCGCCTCAAGCGCCTGGCCGCGCTGACCGTGGACGCCGCGCGCGATCGCGACGACGGCATGCGGTGAACGGCGTGTTCACGGCGCGCAACTGGAAAGCCCGGGCCCGCTTCGGCCACACTGGAGCGGTCATGTCGATACGGCCCTTCCTCTTCGCCCTGGCCCTGCTCGTGGCCTCCACCACCGGCGCCCGGGCCGCACCGCAGCTGTACCGGTTCGACCGCGTGCACACGCAGATCCTGTTCGGCGTGGGCCACGACGGGTTCTCCAACGCACTGGGCATGCTGCACGTGGCCGCCGGCTGGCTGCGCTTCGATGCCGACGACTGGTCCGCCTCGTCGTGCGAACTGGACATCGACCTGGCCAGCGTGGACATGGGCGATGCCGCCTGGAGCCGCACCGTACGCGGTAGCGGCCTGCTCGATGCCGACGGCCATCGCTACGCCCACTTCGTGTCGACTTCGGCCCGTAAGACGGGCAAGGATGAAGGCGTACTCGAGGGCCGGCTGACCCTTCGCGGCATCACCCGGCCGGTGCGCATCGCCTTTCGCCTGAACCGCCACGCACCGACCATCTTCGCCCTGGGCAAGACGGTGGCCGGCTTCACCGGCAGCGTCCAGCTGGACCGCACCGACTTCGGCATCACCCGCAACCCGGGATCGATCGGCCGTACCGTGACCGTGCGCCTGGAAATCGAGGCGCAACGCGACGCCGATGCGCCATCGGCCTACCGAACATGGAAAGCAAGCCATGCCGCTGCGCAATGAAACCGATCGCTGGGGCGCCGTACCGCAACTGCTGCACTGGGGTGTCGTGGCCCTGATCCTGGTCCAGGGCACGCTCGGCCTGGTCATGGTCGAACTGCCCAAGCGCCCCAGCGTGTTCGCCATCTACAACCTGCACAAGTCGCTGGGCCTGACCATCCTAGCCCTGGCCGTGCTGCGCCTGGCCTGGCGGCTGTTCGATCGCCGGCCCGCGCCGATCGCCATGCCGCGCTGGCAGCATCGCGCCTCGCAGGCTTCACACGTGCTGCTGTATGCACTGCTATTCGCCGTGCCGCTGTCGGGCTGGCTGTTCGACTCGGCCACCGGCCTGCGTCCGCTGTTCTGGTGGGGCCTGGTGCGCATGCCCAGCCTGACCGGCGGTGCCGCGCCGCAACTGCGCGACGCCTTTGCGGACCTGCACGAAACCCTGTTCTGGTGCCTGATCGCGCTGGCCGTGCTGCACGCCGCAGCCGCCATCAAGCATCATGTCATCGACCGCGACGACACCCTGCGCCGCATGGTGCCGCGGCGGCGTCGCGCCAATCGGAGCCCCTAGCATGCGTCACATCGTCCTGTTCCTCGCCGCCTTGCTGCCGCTGGCGGCCCACGCCGCCGACTGGAAGGTCGATCCGTCGCACAGCACGCTGGGCTTTTCCGGCAGCTACGAGGGCGATGCCTTCCACGGTCGCTTCAAGCAGTTCGACGCCGTTATCCACTACGACCCCGCGCACCTGGACCAGGCCCGCTTCGACGTCACCGTGAAACTGGGCAGCGTCGATACGCAGAATCCGGAACGCGACCAGACCCTGACCGGCAGCGATTTCTTCGCCATCGACCGCTTCCCCACCGCACACTTCGTCACCACCGGCTTCCACCGCGCCGCCGACGGCCAGGTCACCGCCAAGGGCATGCTCGATCTGCGCGGGACCCAGCAGCCGGTGACGCTGAAGGTGGACTACAAGCCCCAGGGCGACGAGGCCACGTTGGACGTGGACACCACCCTGGAGCGGCTGGCCTTCAAGCTCGGCACCGCCGACGACTGGAAGGGCATCAGCCGCCGGATTGCCGTGCACGCCCACCTGTTGCTCCACCGATCCCCTTGAACATCTTCGAACGGCTGCGGCGCCGGTGGTTCGACACGGCCCGGAGCGAGGCCGGCCCTTCCCCACGTCCCGAAGCCGGCGTCCATGCCGACACACGCGTGGCCGCCAGCCTGCGTGCGCTGATCGACGACCCCGCCGTGCCTCCCGCGATCCGCAACGAACTGGCCGGCGAGTTCGAACGCGTCGAGCACATGCTGGCCAAGCTCGAGCGCGGCGAGCTGCACGTGGCGGTGTTCGGCCGTGTCTCGGCCGGCAAATCCGCGCTGGGCAACGCCCTGCTGGGCCATGAAGCCTTCCGCGTGGGCGTGCTGCACGGCACCACCACCCAGGCCGCGCACGCGACGCTGGACGAAGCCGGCGCACCCGGACTGGTGCTGATTGACACCCCGGGCATCAATGAACTGGACGGCGAGGCGCGCGAGCGCCTGGCCTTCGACGTGGCCCAAGTCAGCGACCTGGTGGTGTTCGTCGCCGACGGCGACCTGACCCGCGACGAGCTGGATGCGCTCAAGCTGCTGGCCGGGACCCAGCGTCCGCTGCTGCTGGCGCTGAACAAGGCCGACCGCTACGGCGACGACGAACTGGATGACCTGCTGCAACACCTGCGCGAACGCACGAGCGGCCTGGTCCGCGCCGAGGACGTGACCGCCACCGCCGCCCTGCCCGCGCCCCGGCATATTGTCGAACGCGACGCGCAAGGCCGCGAACACGGGCGCGAGACACCACGATCGCCGGACGTGGCCGCGCTGCGCGAACGGTTGCTGGCGATCGCCGCACGCGAGGGCAAGGAGCTGGCGGCCATCAACGCCGGCCTGTTCGCCGGCCGCATCAGCGACCAGCTCGCCGCGCGCATCGCCGCGACCCGGCGCACCCTCGCCTCACGCGTGATTCGCCAGTACTGCATCGCCAAGGGCCTGGCGGTGGCCCTGAACCCGATCCCGGTCGCCGACCTGCTGGCCGCCGCCGGCCTGGACGCGGCCATGGTGGTGCAGCTCTCGCGCGTGTACGGCCTGCCGCTGACGCGTCGGGAGTCCGGCCGCCTGGTCGCCACCATCGCCACCCAGCTGGCCGCATTGATGGGTGCGATCTGGAGCGTGCACCTGGTGTCCTCGGCGCTCAAGGGCCTCAGCGCCGGCCTGTCCACCGTGGTCACCGCCGGTGCACAGGGCGCGCTGGCCTGGTACGCCACGGTGCTGATCGGCCGCGCCGCCGAACGCTACCTGGTCAACGGCAAGAGCTGGGGCGAGCTAGGAGTCAAGCGCGCCGTCGCCGATGTGGTCGCGGAGCTGGACCGCGACTCGATCCTGCGCGAGGCGCGGGCGGAGATTCTGGCAAGGTTGAAAAGCGAGGGGCGAAGATAGACGCCTGCGTGCGCTGAATGAGAACCTTTATGCTTTTGTCCGGACGTCGAAAAGAACTGATCGGTTGCCATGCACCTGGTGGGCCCTGAGTTTCGTCCCTCGCCCCGAGCCCCTCGCTCCTACCCTTCGTACAACGCCTTGCGCGGCGCGCCGCTGATCGTGGCCGCCAGGCGCGCGGCCTTCGACGGCGGCAGTTCCTCGCGCAGCAGCGCGAACAGGCGCCGACCCTCGGCCAGTTTCGCATCCGCATCGTCGCCGCAGCCGGCCACCAGCAGCACGCATTCGCCGCGCTGCTGGTTGGGGTCGGCGGCCACGCGTGCGGCCAGCGCGGCCAGCGGCTCGCCCAGCACGGTCTCGAACTGCTTGGTCAACTCGCGCGCCAGCACCGCCTCGCGTTCGTCGCCGAATGCAAGGCGCATGTCCTCGAGCGTGGCGGCGACGCGGTGCGGCGACTCGTAGAAGATCAGCGTGCGAGGCTCGGCGGCCAGTTCGGCCAGGCGCGCCCGCCGCGCCCCGGTCTTGGCCGGAAGGAAGCCCTCGAAGGCGAACCGATCGCTGGGCAGGCCCGCCGCCGACAGTGCCGCGATCGCCGCGCACGCACCCGGCACCGGCGACACCCGCACCCCCGCGGCATGGGCCGCGCGCACCAGGCGGAAGCCCGGATCGCTGACCAGCGGGGTGCCGGCATCGGAAATCAGCGCGATGTCCTCACCACCCAGCAGGCGCTCGACCATGGCCTGCGCGATCGCCTCCTCGTTGTGCTCGTGCAGGGCCTTCAGCGGGGTGTCGATCCCCAGGTGCACCAGCAGCGGCTTGCTGTGCCGGGTGTCCTCGGCAGCGATCAGGTCCACCGCGCGAAGCGTCTGCACTGCGCGCAGCGTGATGTCCTCACGATGGCCGATCGGGGTGGCCACCACGTACAGGGTGCCGGACGATGTGGAATCCATGTTCAAGACCGGGTGCTTAATCATCCGTTATCATCGCTCAATTCGCCGTGCCATGACTTTTCGAGGAACACGCATGCGCAAGATCCGTGCCCTGGGGTGGCTTGCCCTGATCACGCTCGCTGGTTGTGCCACCGTCCAAGGCCCCACCGCGCAGCAACAGGCGCAGTCCGGTGGCGCCACCGCGCTGGAACGGCAGGGCCAGTATGGCCAGGCTGCGCAGGTCTACATGCAGCTGGCCGCCAAGGGCGGCGCTGCAAGCAGCCACTTCCGGCTGCGCGCTGCCGAGGACTGGCGCCAAGAAGGCGACATGGACCACGTGTCCACTGCGCTGGCCGGGGTCGACCGCGGTCAACTGTCGTCCATGGACCAGCACCGCTACGACCTGCTGCAGGCACAGCTTGCGCTGGTCCGCGGTGATACGGCACGCGCCCTGTCGCTGACCGCGGCGCCAGTCGACATGCTGCCGCCGGACCTGCAGCAGCGCGCGTTGGAGCTGCGCGCGCAGGCGCTGGAAGCCAACGGCAACTACTTCGCCGCCGCACAGGCGCGGGCGCGCATGGATGGCGAACTGCAGGGCATGGACCAGGCCCAGAACGAACGCCAGATCGTGCAGGCGCTGGGCCGCATGGGGGCCGACGCGCTCAAGCAACGCCGCGACACGCTGCCGCCCGGCAGCCCCATGCTGGACTGGATCAACCGCACCCTGGCGCAGATCGGCGGGGACGTGACGGCTGCGGCACCGCAGGCCAACCAGCCGGTCGGCACCCTGATGCCGGGTCAGACCCAGGGCCAGGGCTATCGCAACCCGGGCCGCGTCGCCCTGCTGCTGCCACTCAGCGGCTCGCTGGCACGCGCCGCGACGCTGATCCGCGAAGGGTTCTTCGCCTCCTATTTCAACGACTCCGTGGGCGGCATGCAGCGCCCGCAGGTCACTGTCTACGACAGCGGCGGCACGCCGGCCACGGCGGTGGCCGCGTACCAGAAGGCGGTGCGCGACGGCGCGCAGCAGGTGATCGGTCCGCTGACCCGCCAGGACGTGGCCGCGGTGATCGGCCAGGCCTCCCTGCCAGTCCCGGTGCTGGCCCTGAACCACCCGGACAACGACACGGTCCCGCCGCCGGACGTCAACGAATTCGGCCTGATGCCGGAAACCGAGGGCGCCAGCGCCGCGCGCCGCATGCTGTCGAGCGGGCTGTCCCGCGCCTACATCGTGATCTCCAACGAAGATTACGCCACCCGTGCCAGCGACGCGTTCACCCGCCAGTTCACGGCCGGCGGCGGGCAGATCGCCGGCACCATCGTGCTGGACCCCTCGGTGGTGGACTACAGCGACCAGATCCAGACCATCGCCCCTCCGCCGCCGCCCAAGGACAAGGACATCAACACCGACAAGGACGCGGCCACCGCCTACCTGAAGTCGATCGCCGATTTCGAGAAGGGCAGCGGCATCTTCCTGAGCATGCGTCCCGAGCAGGCCCGCCTGACCCTGCCGCAGTTGCGCCTGGCACAGCTCAAGCAGCCGGTGTTTGCCACCTCGGTGGTCTATGGCGGCTACGACAATCCCGATGCCGACCGCGACCTGGACGGGGTCATGTTCTGCGACGCCCCCTGGCTGTTCGATGCCCAGCCGGGCCTGCCCCCGCGCAGTGCCGTCGCCAAGCTGCTCCCGGCCACCGGTCGCAGCGGCGCCCGCCTGTTCGCCTTCGGCATGGACGCGTGGTCGCTGGCCCCGTACCTGGACTGGCTGCGCACCCACCCGGGCAGCTACGTGCCCGGTGCCACCGGCCAGCTGGTCGAGGACGATTTCGGCCGCATCCGGCGCGTGCTGACCTGGGCACGCTTCAAGGACGGCATCGCCCACCCGCTCTCGGGCAGTCTGGACCTGGGCACGCCGGGACCGTCTCCGGCTGCGCCGATGGCGCCGGCCAGGGACACCCCCGCACCCGCCGGGCAAGGCGCGAGCGGCGGCTGATGCGGGCCACCGGCGATGCCTTCGAGGATCGCGCCCTGGCGCATCTCGAGCGCGCCGGGCTGAAGCGGGTCGCGCGCAATTTCCGCACCCGCTTCGGCGAGATCGACCTGATCATGCTCGACGGCGACGTGTTGGTGTTCGTCGAGGTGCGTTACCGGCGAAGCCGCGGCTTCGGCAGCGCCGCCGACTCGGTCACGGCCAGCAAACAGGCCCGCCTGGTGCGTGCCGCACGCGGTTACCTGGCCGCGCACCCCGGGCACGCCGCCCACGCCTGCCGATTCGACCTGGTCGCCTTCGACGGTCCACCGGCGCGGCCGATCATCGACTGGCAGCGCAGCGCCTTCGACGCGGAGGCCTGACATGGCCCTGTCCGACGCCTTCCTGTCCGCCCTGCACGACGCCCTCGGGAAGGACGCCGTACGCACCGACGCCAGCGAGCGCCTGGTCTACGGCTACGACAACTCGCGCCGCCGGGCACTGCCCGACGCGGTCGCCTTCGTCGGCTCGCACGAGGATGCCGTGGCCCTGGTGCGGCTGTGCCGCGAGCACCGGGTGCCCCTGGTTGCGCGCGGACGCGGCACCAACACCACCGGCGCCACCGTGCCCGTGGCCGGCGGCGTGGTCGCCAGCTTCGAGCGCATGAACCGCATCGTCCGCATCGACCCGGACAACCGCCTGGCCGTGGTCGAACCCGGCGTGCTCAACGGCGACCTGCAGGCAGCGCTGGCCCGGCACGGTTTCTTCTGGCCGCCGGACCCCACGTCCTCGCCGTTCTGCAGCATCGGCGGCAACCTCGCCTGCAACGCCGCCGGGCCGCGCACGGTGAAATACGGCAGCCCACGCGAGAACACCCTGGGCCTGCGCGCCGTGGCCGGTACCGGCGAGGCCTTCCGCTGTGGCGTGCACACCACCAAGGGTGCGACGGGTTATGACCTGACCCGCCTGCTGATCGGCTCGGAAGGCACCCTGGCGCTGATCACCGAGGCCACGTTGAAACTGACCCCGAAGCCGAGCGCGCTGCGCACCCTGCGCGCCACCTATGCCGACGTCGCCGCCGCCGCGCGGGCAGTGGCGCGGATCATGGCGCAACCGGTCACGCCGTGTGCCCTGGAATTCATGGACGGCACTGCGCTGGCACTGGCTCGCGGGCACGCCGGCGAGGGTGTGCCCGAGGCCGGTGCATTGCTGATGATCGAGGTCGACGGCGAATCCGATGCCCTGCCCGGCGCGGTCGAGGCCATCTCGCGTGCCGCTCGCGGCGACGGCCTGATGGAACTGCACGCGGCCGCCGACGAAAACGAGGCAAGGACGTTATGGGCTGCACGCAAGGCGCTCTCGCCGGCACAACGCCAGCTGTCGCCACACAAGATCAACGAGGACGTGGTGGTCCCGGTCAGCCGCCTGCCGGAACTGGTCGCGGCCATCGACGCGCTGTCGCGCGAGCACGGACTGCCCATCGTCAGTTTCGGCCACGCCGGCAACGGCAACCTGCACGTGAACCTGCTGCCGCGCGATGAAGCCGAGCTCGAGCGCGCGGGCCCGTGCCTGGAAAAGCTGTTCGCGACCGTGATCGCGCTGGATGGCACGCTGTCGGGCGAGCACGGCATCGGCCTGGCCAAGCGCGACTTCATGCCGATGGCGCTGGACGGCGAAACGCTCACGTTCATGCGCGCCATCCAGCGCAGCTTCGACCCGGAAGGCATCATGAACCCGGGAAAGCTGCTGCCGCCGGCATGAAAAAAACCGGGAGGCGCGGCCGTAGCCGTGCTCCCGGCAGGGGGAGGAGCCGTTTTCCGACCGCTCAGTGCCGGAACGTGGTGCGCAGGTAGGCAATCACGTTGCGGATATCGCCCGGGGTCAGGTTGGGGTTGTCGCCCTTGGGCGGCATGGCCATCGGTGCCTTGCCGTCCGAGAAACCGTCGTGGATGCGTTGTGCAAGCACTGCAGTGGGCAGGTTCAGCACGCCATCGGTACGCGTGAAATCAGGCATGCCGGGCATGGTGCCGCGTCCGGTGGGTGCGTGGCAGACCACGCACGTCGCATGGAACACCGAGGCGCCCTCGGCAGGATTGCCCGCCGCGCTCGCAGCTCCCGGGGTTGCAGCCGAGGCCACCTGTGCCAGCGGCCATGCCAGCGCCAGAAGTACGGATGCGGTCAGAATTCGAATGCGTTTCATGGCGTTACTCCCGGAGGGCCTCCGCAACCGGAGGCACAGGAAGTCACCTGCCGTGCGTTCAGTGCTCGAACGTGCTGCGCAGGTAGGCGATCACGTTGCGGATATCGGCCTGGGTCAGGCTGTCATTGTTGCCCTTGGGCGGCATGGCCATCGGCGCCTTGCCGTCGGAGAAGCCGTCGGTGATGCGCTGCTCGAGCACCTTGGTCGGCAGGCTCAGCACGCCATGCGCCTGGGTGAAGTCGGGCATGCCGGGCATGATGCCCTTGCCGTCGTCGCCGTGGCAGGCCACGCAGGTCTGGTTGAACACCTGGGCCCCGGCGGCCGGATTGCCCTTGGAAGCGGTACCGGTTCCGCCCGCCCATGCGGCCTGCGACATGCAGACAGCCAATGCGATTCCGGCAGCGGTGATGACGAGTTCGCGTTTCATGACGATATTCCAGAACGGGTGATTGCGCGGGCTGCGCAACCTGACGGGGCCTACCTTAAGAGCCTGCCCGGATGCGCACTTGACCTACGTCAATCATCCCCAGAGTGAAGGGCCAACTGCGACCAAACGCCACACGATTCCGGCCCGTTGCGCGCCCGCTGGCCTTGCACCTCTCCGGAGTGCAGACTTTTCGAGCCATGAACGACCCGCTGCCCGCCCTGCTCGAGGACATCCGCGCCTGCCGAATCTGCGCGGCGCACCTGCCCCTGGGACCCCGCCCGGTGCTGCAGGCGGCTCCGGATGCGCGCGTGCTGATCGTCGGCCAGGCCCCCGGGCGCAAGGTGCACGAAAGCGGCGTGCCGTTTGACGATGCCAGCGGCGACCGTCTGCGCGACTGGATGGGCATCGGTCGCGACACGTTCTACGACCCGCAGCGCATCGCCATCGTGCCGATGGGATTCTGCTTTCCGGGCAGCGGATCGAGCGGCGACAAGCCGCCTCGCCCGGAGTGCGCACCGACCTGGCACCCGCGACTGCTCCCGCTGCTGGACGCCGTGCGCCTGACCCTGGTCCTGGGCCAGTACGCCCAGGCCGCACTGCTGGGCGATGCGCGCGGCCCGAACCTGACCGACACCGTGGGCGAGTGGCGCACCCACCTGCAGCACGACCGCCTGCCCCTGCCCCATCCCAGCCCGCGCAACAACCGCTGGCTCAAGCGCAATGCATGGTTCGAACAGGATCTGCTCCCGGCGCTTCGCGAACACGTGGCCGCAGCACTGCGCTGAGCACGTCCCTCCCGACTTGCCGCTCGCCCGCAAGCTCGCTTAGTCTGCATCGATTCCCTTCGATGAAGCGTGCCCATGAACCTCAAGTTGCGCCTGACCGTGATGAACTTCCTGCAGTTCTTCGTATGGGGTTCGTGGCTGATCACCATCGGCGCCTACTGGTTCCAGAACCGCCACTGGTCGGGTGCCGAATTCGGCGCCATCTTCTCGACCATGGGCATCGCCTCGCTGTTCATGCCCTCGCTGATGGGCATCGTCGCCGACAAATGGGTGCGTGCCGAACGCCTGTACGGCATCCTGCACCTGCTGGGCGCCGTGATGCTGTTCATCGTGCCCACCATCGACGACCCGGGCACGCTGTTCTGGGTGATGCTGGTCAACATGTGCTTCTACATGCCGACCATCGCCCTGTCGTACACCGTGGCCTACAACGCGCTGAAGGCCGAAGGCGATGACATCGTCAAGGCGTTCCCGCCGATCCGCGTGTGGGGCACGGTCGGCTTCATCGCCGCCATGTGGACGGTCAGCCTGCTGCACCTGGAGACCTCGGCCGGCCAGTTCCACATCGCCGCGGCGGCCGCCGTGCTGCTGGGCCTGTATGCCTTCACGCTACCGACCTGCCCGCCGCGCGACTCCCGCCATGAATCGCTGGTGGATGCGCTGGGCCTGCGCTCGTTCGCGCTGATGAAGAACTACAAGATGGCGGTGTTCTTCATCTTCGCCATGTTCCTGGGCGGCTCGCTGCAGCTGACCAACGCCTACGGCGACACCTTCCTGCATGACTTCGCCAAGCTGGACGTGTTCCGGCATGCGCTGGCCATCCAGTACCCGGCCATCACCATGTCCATTTCGCAGGTGTCCGAAACCCTGCTGATCCTGGCCATCCCGTTCTTCCTCAAGCGCTACGGCATCAAGACCGTGATGCTAATGAGCATGTTCGCCTGGGTGCTGCGCTTCGGCCTGTTCGCCTACGGCAATCCGACCGGCCTGCTGTGGATGATCATCCTTTCCAACGTCATCTACGGCATGGCCTTCGACTTCTTCAACATTTCCGGCTCGCTGTTCGTGGAGGGCCAGGCCGACCCCAAGATCCGCGCCAGCGCGCAGGGCCTGTTCATGCTGATGACCAACGGCCTGGGCGCGATGCTGGGCAACCTGATCGCCGGCTGGGTGATCGACAACTTCTACACCAAGCACGCCTGCAACGATGCCGTCGCCATCTGCAAGGACTGGCACGGCATCTGGCTGGCCTTTGCCGGCTATTCGCTGGTGGTGGCGGTGCTGTTCGCGGTCCTGTTCCGGCACAAGCACCAGCGCGAACCGCTGAAGCCGATGGATGCCGTCGAAACCATGGCGGGGCCGTAGATGACCCATACCGCACCACCGCAGGTCGTCGTCGTGGGCAGCTACAACCAGGACCACGTCTGGCGCGTGGACCGCTTCCCGACACCGGGCGAGACCCGCCGCGGCGGCGGGTTCGCCACCGGCGCCGGCGGCAAGGGCTTCAACCAGGCCATGGCCTGCGTGCGCCAGGACGTGGCCACCGCCTTCGTCGGCGCGCGCGGCAGCGATACCCTGGGCGATGGCGCGGCCGCCCTGGCCGCATCCGAGGGTCTGATCGGGCACTGGCAGGTACACGAGGACACCCCGACCGGCACCGCCGCGATCCTGGTCGACGATGCCGGCCAGAACCAGATCGTGGTCGACCTGGCCGCCAACGAACGCCTCGCCCCCGACTTCCTGCGCGCGCAGGATGCCGTGTTCGCCGGCGCCCGCGTGCTGCTGGCGCAACTGGAGAACAACCTCGACGCCACCCGCACCGCGCTGGCGCTGGGCCGCGCCCACGGGCTGCTGTGCGTGCTCAATCCGGCACCGGTGCATCCGGACCTGGACGCCGAGTTGCTGCAGCACGCCGACGTGCTGGTGCCCAACGAGAGCGAATTCGTGCAACTGTGCGCCCGCTTCATCGACTCCGACCTGGATGCCGAGGAAGTGGCCGAGCTGGACGACGAGACCCTGCATGCGCTGTGCCGACGGCTGGGTCCGGGCACCGTGGTGGTGACGCTGGGCCGGCACGGCTGCTTCGTCTCGCATGGCGCCTCGTCGCGCGGCGACGCCTCGGCCTGCTATCGCGTCGGCGCCGAACCGGTCCATACGATCGACTCCACCGGCGCGGGAGACGCCTTCTGCGGCGCCCTGGCCGCCGGCCTGTCGCGCCCCGGTCCCCACGGCTTCGCGCATGCCGTGCGCGAGGCCGGCCGCGTGGCCGCGCTGTCCACCGAGCGCGCCGGTGCCTCCGCCGCCATGCCGAGGCGCGAGGAGGTCCTGGCCCGCTTTGGCCGCCACGGGGCCTGATCCCGGGCGCTTGCCGTACAATGCGCGCCATGCGCATCGGTCCCTACGCCATCGATCCGCCGGTGGTGCTGGCTCCCATGGCCGGTGTCACCGACAAGCCGTTCCGGCTCCTGTGCAAGCGCATGGGGGCCGGCCTGGCCGTGTCCGAGATGACCACCGCCGACCCGCGCCTGTGGCACACCACCAAGTCGCGCAAGCGCATGGACCACGAGGGCGAGCCCGACCCGATCGCCGTGCAGATCGCCGGCTACGACCCGCGGATGCTGGCCGAGGCCGCGCGCTTCAACGTCGACCACGGTGCGCAGATCATCGACATCAACATGGGCTGCCCGGCCAAGAAGGTGTGCAACGTGTGGTCCGGTTCGGCCCTGCTGCAGGACGAGCCGCTGGTGGCGCGCATCTGCCGGGCCGTGGTCGAGGCGGTCGAGGTGCCGGTGACGCTGAAGATCCGCACCGGCTGGAACCGCGAACACAGGAACGCGCTCAACATCGCCCGCATCGCCGAGGACGCCGGCATCGCCGCGCTGGCCGTGCACGGCCGTACCCGCGCCGACAAGTACCAGGGCCAGGCCGAGTACGAGACCATCGCCGCGGTGAAGCGGGCGGTCGCCATTCCGGTGCTGGCCAACGGCGACGTCACCACGCCCGAACGCGCCCGGCACGTGCTCGAGGCCACCGGCGCCGACGCGTTGATGATCGGCCGCGGCGCGCAGGGCCGGCCGTGGATCTTCCGCGAGATCGCGCACTACCTGGCCACCGGCGAGCAACTGCCCGAGCCGACGCCGGACGAGGTCTGCACCATCCTGTGCGGGCACCTGGAGCACCTGCACGCCTTCTACGGCGAGCACCAGGGCGTGCGCATCGCGCGCAAGCACCTGGGCTGGTACGCCAAGGACCGGCCCGAGAACGCGGCCTTCCGGGCCGTGGTCAACCGCGCCGAGAGCGCCGCCGAACAGCTGCGCCTGACGCGCGACTACTTCGCCCGCCTGGCCGACGGTGCGGCGCTGGCGGCCTGAGTCCCCGCACGGCGCTCAACGCGTCGCCATCCGTTCCGGAGGCATGGCCGCCATCGCCAGCAGGCGCCCCCGCGGGCGCCGTACCACTGCGCCGGCCACCGGCACCAGCTTGCCGCCCCGGATGTCCCAGAAGCCGATGCTCCAGCCGCCGTCGCTACGCCAGCCCTGGCGGCCGTGGCCAATGCGGACCAGCCGCAGCCGCTCGTCCACCCGCCACAGGAACACGTCAGCCTCGCGGCACAGGTCCGACAACGCCACATCGTGGGCAAACGGCACCCGGGCCAGTGTGGTGTCGCGGTCCATGCGAGCCAGGCGCAGCAGCGCATCGGCACGTTGGCGTTCGCCGCGCCGCAGGCGCGGACCGGCCAGGTGGCGGTGTCCCTGCGGTTCGACGTCGTAGCGTCGCGCGATGCGCGCGACCGCCGTCTCGTACCGCGCGCAATGACCTCCTGTGCAACGCAACCGCGCGATGCGCAGCGTGTGGTCGAAACGCAGGCGAAGGCGAGACGGACCGCCCCAGCGCCCGCCCATCCAGGGCTGCACGGACACGTCCACGGCATCGGCGCCCACGGGGTGCTCCAGCGCCGCGTAGGTGTCGTAGCCCACGCGCAGCAAGGTCAGCCGCGTACGTCCGCAGGGCACGGCATCCAGCATCGGCGCCGGCGTCGGATGCGCCACGCCGCCGCGCGCGGTGCGGAACCACACCAGGGTGCGGCAGGCGGCCGACCCCTGCACCGCCTCGACCGCTCCCACGCCCGACTCGGGCAGCCACAGCAGGTCCAGCGACGGCAGGCCGTCGGCCATCTCGTCCACTTTCAGGCGCAGCGCCAAATCCGGATGCAGGCCGATGCGGGCGAACACCGCCGCCACCGGCCCGGTGACGTGGTGCCACACGCGCGCGGCGGTCACCCCGCCATCGTGCGCAGCCCACGTCGCCAGCGGATCACGCTTCCCGGGGCCGGCCTTTCGCAGGTTCGCGGCCAGCCGGGCCAGCGCCCCATGCAGCCGGGCACCGTGGCCGGCGCGACCGAGCAGGAAAGCCTGGCGGGAACGCTCCAGCTTCCACGCCCTGCGCACCACCTCGCGCTGCGGATACGCTGGGTTGGCCAGCATTCGCCACAGCACGTCGTCACGCCCGGCCTGCCACAGGCGCTGGTCGCGCCGGGCATCGCGCCGCGCCTTCGCCGACGTCCCGTCCGGCACGCTCAGCGCCTGCAACGTGGCGTCCATGGCGAGCAGTGCCGGATGGGTGCAGTACAGATGTCGCACCGCCGGGCGTACCTTCGCACACGATGCCTTCGATGCCGCATGAGCGGCCGGCACCATGCCGATCGCCATGGCCAGAACGCGGATCCAGAGCCCTTTCATTGCCGTATCTCCGTGGGACATGGCCCCAGCCTGGCGTCCGGCCGCGACCATCCGCGGGCCGGTACCGGGCGGCGGACGGCACCGGATCGGGCGATTTGCGGGCAGCAACGCCTGAACGGACGGACCATCCGGCCGGCTCGAAGCACATGCACACGCCGGACGGCCCTTGTATGATGCGTTCTTTATGTATCGCTTTATCCGCACGGAAGGATATAGACCTCGATGAGCAGCTACCTCTTCACGTCCGAGTCGGTGTCCGAGGGGCATCCGGACAAGATCGCCGACCAGATTTCCGACGCCGTCCTGGACGCCATCCTGGCCCAGGACCCGCGCGCCCGCGTGGCCTGCGAGACCATGGTCAAGACCGGCGTGGCGATCGTCTCCGGCGAGATCACCACCGACGCCTGGGTCGACATCGAGGATCTGACCCGCAAGGTCATCCTCGACATCGGCTACGACTCCTCCGAGGTCGGTTTCGACGGCGCCACCTGCGGCGTGCTGAACCTGATCGGCAAGCAGTCGCCGGACATCAATCGCGGCGTGGACCGCAGCAAGCCCGAGGAACAAGGCGCCGGCGACCAGGGCCTGATGTTCGGCTACGCCTGCAACGAGACGCGCGACCTGATGCCTGCGCCGATCTACTACTCGCACCGCCTGGTCGAGCAGCAGGCCAAGGTGCGCAAGCAGCGCAACAGCCCGCTGGCCTGGCTGCGCCCGGACGCCAAGAGCCAGGTCACCCTGCGCTACGACGACGGCCAGATCGCCGGCATCGACGCGGTGGTGCTATCCACCCAGCACGCTCCGGGCATCCGGCAGGCCGACCTGGTCGAGGCCGTGCGCGAGCACATCCTCAAGCCGGTGCTGCCGGCCAAGTGGCTGGACTCGCTGCCCAAGTCGAAGGTGCACATCAACCCGACCGGCAAGTTCGTCATCGGCGGCCCGGTCGGCGACTGCGGCCTGACCGGACGCAAGATCATCGTCGACACCTACGGCGGCATGGCCCGCCACGGCGGCGGCGCGTTCTCCGGCAAGGATCCGTCCAAGGTCGACCGCTCGGCCGCCTACGCCGCGCGCTACGTAGCCAAGAACATCGTCGCCGCCGGCATCGCCGACAAGTGCGAGGTGCAGGTCAGCTACGCCATCGGCGTGGCCCGCCCGACCTCCATTTCGGTCACCACCTTCGGCACCGGGCGCATCCCGGACGAGAAGATCGAGGCGCTGGTCGCGCGCCACTTCGACCTTCGCCCATTCGGCATCCTCAAGATGCTCGACCTGGTCCACCCCATGTACCAGCGCACCGCCAGCTACGGCCACTTCGGCCGCAAGACGGTCAAGAACGCGACCTACAGCCACGAGGTTCTGGACAAGGGCAAGAAGGTCAAGCACAAGGTCGGCCCGTTCGAGGCCTTCCCGTGGGAGAAGACCGACCGCGCCGAGGACCTGCGCAAGGCCGCGAAGATCAAGTAAGCCCCGTGCTTCAAGCATAGGTGGAAACAGACGGGCTGCTTTCGGGCAGCCCTTTTTTTGCGATATGGCAGACCCAGGCCCTCGTCCGCAGCCCTCACTCCCCTGCATCGCATGAGACATATCCGCAGGATGGCATGTCGTGCGAAAAGGTCACACATCTATTCGTCGCGTTCCATCCTTATAGCTAATGCACCCATTCTCCGGTTGCATTATGCTAGATCGAACCGTAATCAGGCGTTTCGGGGTCGTCTGCTTCATCGGGAATGTCATTTGAAACGGATAGCACGCTCGCCCAAAGACGTGGCGAGACAGGGGGAAACATGAAGCACTGGACGATCGCCGTTCTTGCAGCGGTACTGGGCTGCCTTGTCTACGGACAGGCCCACGCCGTTGGCACTTTCATCGCCGCGGCCAATCGCACCGACATGGTGTACGACACCTCGCGCGGCATCATCTACATCGCCAACGGCAATGAAGTGTTGCGTTACGGAATGGATTGCGGCTCCATGCTGAACCCGATCCAGATTTCCGGCGCCAAGCTCGAAGGCATCGACTTGTCGCCGGATGGCAAGACCCTGGCCGTGGCCGACAATGAAAACGATGGCAGCAATACCTGGGTGTACCTGATCGACCCGGATACCCTGGCCGTCACCAAGTCGAGTGTGGCCTTCAGCACCATCCCCGAATTGGGGTCATACGCCGTGTCCTTCCTTGGCGATGGAACCTTGATGGTTTCGTACACCTATGCTGGCTCCGGGTTCAATCCGATTCGCCGCCTGGATCTATCCACCATGACGTGGTCGACGATTGATCCGTCTGCAGCCGATTCATCCGTGGATGGCCCGATGATCTCCGTCAGTGGCAACGGCAAAGTGGCAGCATTTGCCGAACCCAACATCTCGGATGGGAGGTGGGGTGTCTATTATTCCGCTACGGGACAACTGGATTTGCGACAGTTGTACACAAACGGAACGTCCGAATTCAATTTCGAGATCGGTACCAACACCGACGGCACGCAATTCGCGATCCCGACTTATCGCGGTACCTACTTCTACGATTCCAGCTACCAGAAGGTAGCCACACTCGGCACCTATGCCGGGCCCCAGCCTATCGGTGTCGCATACGATCCCACCCAACCGCTGGCATACTTCCCATGGGAGGGCACCAGCGAAGTTCGTGTGTACAACATGAACACCTTTCAGGAAGTCACCAGCTATGACTTCCAGGACACCTTCAACTTCACTGGCAGTCACTCGTTCGTACAGGGCCGCACCCGAATTTCACGCGACGGCCTGATGTTGATGGTCAGCGTGACCGGCGGCGTACGTTTCCTGAAATTGCTTACGACCAGCCCCGTATCGGCCAGCAGCAGCGGCGGGCGCATCCACGTCACCCTGCCTGCCACGAATTCACCGGTACGCGCCGCCTACGGTCTGGCCTCGCAGCCGGCCCACGGCCAGGCCTTCATCCAGCGGCGACGTGCTCACCTACGTGCCCGATCCCGGCTTCACCGGCACCGACACCTTCTCCTACGCCGCCGAATACCACCACGTCACCGCCACCGCCCCGGTCACCATCAACGTCACCGCCGATACCTCGCCCTACAACCCGACCGTGTCCTTCGGCACCCTGCCCGTCCTGCAGGCATCCACGCCCGTACCCGGCAGCGCCCGCGTGCCCGGCGACTTCAACGGCGACGGCACCTCGGACATGCTCTGGTTCAACCCCGGCACCAGCCAGCTCGGCTACTGGAGCATGACCACCAATGCCAGCGGCGCGGTCAAGCGCACCGGCGCGCACGTGTACGACATCACGCCGGGCTACTTCATCGGCGCCGCCGGCGACCTCGACGGCGACGGCTACACCGACCTGGTCTTCACCAGCGCCAACCACGACCTATGGCTGTGGACCAACACCCGCAGCGGCAGCTTCCACTCCTCGCAGATCTACAGCTACCCCGCCGACTGGCAATTGATCGGCGCCGGCGACATCAACGGCGACGGCAAGGACGACCTGCTATGGCTCAACCCCTCCACCTGCCAGTTCGCCTACTGGCTGATGGACGGTGGCAAGCGCATCGGTTCGCGCGTGGTCTCGGTGGCCTGCGGCTACTACCCGACCAGCATCGGCTACGACACACAGAGCAAGCGCCTGAGCATCCTGTGGACCAGTGCCGCCGGTGACCTGTACGCGTGGGATGCCCAGTCCAACGGAAGCTTCCGCAGCTACAACCTGTCCTCGGTCTATTCGAAGATCAGCGAAGACACCGCCAACCCGCGCGGGCGCTGGGCCATCGGTGGCGGCGTCGCCGGACAGGGTATCGGCCTGGAGTGGTACGACCCGTCCACGCGCACCGGCTTCGGCGCCACGCTCACGCGCAGCTTCGACAGCAACGGCCACCAGACCGGCTTCCAGGGCTCGCTCACCTGGAGCGGCAACCAGAGCCTGCTCAACCCGGCCTCCGACGGCTACGTGGTCCACGGGGCCGGCAGCAGCACATCGGCGTTGTACGTCACCGACGACAGCACGCTTTCGATCGGCACAGACAACCTGATCAACGGCAGCAACGCGCCGCAGCCGGACGGGACCGAGCAGTGGACCTACCCCGACGGCTGGTTCGTTGTCGGCGCGCCGGGCAATGGGGCGTACCCGCTTCCCTGGCACTGAAGCACCACAGATCGTGATGCCCGCCCATGTCGTTCTGGAAAAATGACGTGGAACGGACGATACGTGGACATGAAGAGGAACACTCACTTTCCATTGCGGACAGGCCACCATCGCCACAACGGGTTCGTCGATAGGCACAGACACACCCGGGGTGTGTAGACAATCGGGCTGCATGCGTAGCGGCCGCCACACGAAAACCTTGCTTCGCGGAATAAGAATCGGATCATGAAAACCACTGTCACATTCGGACTTCTTCTGGCACTTGGCATAGGCGTCGTCACGCCCCTTTTCGCCAGTGCAACCGACGGAACATTCGTCGCTGCGAGCTCCCGCACCGACATGGTCTACGACCATGCTCGCGGACTGATCTACATTTCAGACAAGGACAGGGTACTGAGGTATGACGTTGGCACGTCGACGTTTCTGAGCTCCATCGTCCTAGGCGGCTTGTTGCATGGCATGGACCTGTCTCCGGATGGCCAGACACTAGCCGTTGCTGACAGTGTCACCGACTCTACCCAGGGGTATTTCCACTTGGTGGATCTGGACACATTGCAGGATCAGAAGATCGGAGATGGCCCGTATTGCACGACCGGAGGCACACCTACCGGGACGCATGACATCAGTTATCTGCACGACGGAGATCTGGTTATCACCTGCGGCGCAGGCATCAATGTACAGCTGAACCCCGCGGACCTGACGACAATGTTCAGGTTGAACCAGAATGCGGACATCACTACAACCAGTGGCGACGGGAGAGTCCTTGCTGATGTCCAGACGAACAATTCCGGGGGGCCTTGGGGAACCTACAACGCCACGACGGGGACTTATCACCTCTCCGTGGTAAACGGCACCGACGCCTTCAACTTCGAGATCGGCGCCAACGCCGATGGCACCCAGTTTGCCATCCCGACATACTTTGGAACGTACATCTACGATTCCAATTATCAGAAGGTTGCAACGCTGGGTAGCTATGGGGCCCCCCAGCCAACCGGGGTCGCCTATCCCCCGGTGGATCCGGTGGCTTATTTCCCATGGGGGGGACAAGTAATGTGCGTGTGTACGACATGCGGACCTTTCAGCAAATCGGCACCTATACCTTCCAGGACACCTTCAACTTCACCAACAACAACTCCTTCGCTCAGGGACACGCGCGCGTGTCACGCGACGGCTCCATGCTCATGGTGAATGTCACCGGCGGCATCAGCTACGTGCAGTTATATGCACCCCTTGGCGCTGACAACGTCACCGCCAGCACCGCCGGCAAGCGCGTGGACATCACGCTCCTGGGCCATATCGGCAACAACGGCACCCTCACGTACGGCGTGCAGACTCCGCCTGTCCACGGCCATGTCTACATCGTCGGCAACACCGCCACCTACATCCCCGACCCCGGCTATTCCGGCACCGACACCTTTACCTACGCCGCCCATTACGGCCAGGCCGTGGCCAACGCCACCGCCACCATCAACGTCACCGCTGACACCAGCGCGTACAACCCCACCGTCTCCTTCCATACGCTTCCCGTTCTGCAGGCCTCCACCCCGATTCCCGGCAGCCCCCGCATACCCGGAGACTTCAACGGCGACGGCATCTCGGACATCCTCTGGTTCAACCCCGGCACCAGCCAGCTCGGCTACTGGACCATGACCACCGCATCCAATGGCCTGCCCAAGCGCACCGGCGCGCACCTGTACAACATCACGCCCGGTTACTTCATCGGCGCCGCTGGCGACTTTGACGGCGACGGCTATACAGACCTGGTCTTCACCAGCTCCAACCACGATCTGTGGCTGTGGACCAATACCCACGGTGGCACATTCCACTCCACCCAGATCTACAGCTACCCCGCCGACTGGCAACTGATCGGTGCCGGCGACATCAACGGCGACGGCAAGGACGACCTGTTGTGGCTCAACCCCTCCACCTGCCAGTTCGCCTACTGGCTGATGGACGGCGGCAAGCGCATCGGTGCGCGCATTCTTTCGGTGGCCTGTGGCTACTACCCCACCAGCATCGGCTACTACACCTCCAGCAAGCGCCTGAGCATCCTGTGGACCAGTGCCGCCGGCGACCTGTACATGTGGGACGCGCAAGCCAACGGCAGTTTCCGCAGCTACGATTTTTCCAGTGCGCTCCAGGCCGGGAGCCTGACGCTCGACATAGGCCGAACCTGGGCCCTGGGCGGCGGCACGGCCGGCCAGAACATGGGTCTGGAATGGTCCGATGCAAACCAGCACACCGGTGCCGGCGTGCTGATCTCGCGCACCTTCGATACCAACGGTCATCAGACCGGTATCCAGACCAGTGTGTTCTGGAGCCGCGGCATCTGGATCGACAACCCCGGATCGGGTGGGCATTTCATCCAGAGCCAGGGCACTGCCCTGTATGCACTCGATCCGCAGCGCAGCACGATCGGAGGCAGCGGACTCCAAGTCAATTACACGTTGAACGCCGGCAATGCGCCACAAACGTGGGGTATCGAATGGAGCTATCCGGCCGGCTGGTACGTGGTCGGCTCTCCGGCCAATGGCGCCATCCCGTTGCCCTGGCGCTGAACAAGGGTTCCAGGTAATACACGACAAGGGCTGCCTTCGGGCAGCCCTTTTCTGTTGCGACGTTGACGCCCCAGCCCGTAGCCAACATCAGGGCTTATGTATCGTTTCACTGATGTATGATGTTCCGGCTAAGGAAATCAGGCGCTTCGGGGTCGTCTGCTTCATCGGGAATATCACTTTGAAACGGACAGCATGCTCGCCTATAGACGGGGCGACTTTGGGGGAAACATGAAGCATTGGACGATCGCCGTTTTCGCAACGGTGCTGGGTTGCCTTGCCTGCGGCCAGGCCTACGCCGATGGCACTTTCATAGCCGCGGCCAATCGCACCGACATGGTCTACGACAGCACGCGCGGCATCATATACATCGCCGACGGCGACCAAGTATTGCGCTACGGTATGGATTGTGGATGCATGCTGAACCCGATCCAGATATCCGGCGCGACACTCGAAGGCATCGATCTGTCGCCGGACGGCAAGACGTTAGCCGTCGCTGACAACAGCAACGACGGCAGCAATGTCTGGGTGTACTTGGTCAACCCGGATTCCTTGGCGGTCACGAAGGCGAGCGTCGCCCGGAGCATTGCGGTCGAACTGGGATCATACGATGTGGGCTTTCTAGGCGATGGAAGCCTGCTTGTTTCCTATACACAAAACGCTGCTCCGATTCGACGACTGGATCTTTCAAGCATGAAGTGGTCAATGCTGGCTACGCATGAAGCTGCATCGACACTTGATGGCCCAATGATCTCCGTCAGCGCGAACGGCAAAGTCGCAGGTATTTCCAATCCCGGCGATACGTCGGGGTCTTGGGAGGTCTATTACCTAGACACGAACAACTTGGTAGGTATGTACGGGCTCACCGTCAATGGCCGCGCCGGCACGGATACTGTCAATTCCGAGATGGGAACCAACATCGACGGCACTCAGTTCGCCATACCCACCTACTACGGCACGTACGTTTACGATACCAACTACCAGAAGATTGCGACTCTGGGTGTACATGCTGGCCCCCAGCCAATCGGGGTCGCTTATGACCCCACGAACTCTCTCGCGTATTTCCCTTGGTCAGGATCAGGTGACGTACGTGTCTACGACATGCAGACCTTCCAGCAAGTTGGAAGCTACAATTTCCAAGACACCTTCAACATTAACGAGCATTCATTCGTTCAGGGCCGCACCAGGGTTTCCCATTACGGCGCACTGCTGATGGTGACGGTCACCGGTGGTGTGAGGTTTGTGAAACTTCTCAACGCAAACCCTGTCACCGCCACCAGCAATGGTGGACGTACCGTCATCTCCCTACCGGCTGCCCGTGACACTGGGCGCGTGCCTACGGCCTATCATCCCAACCAGCGCACGGCCAGGCTTCATCAACGGTAACCAGCTGACCTACGTGCCCGACCCCGGCTTCACCGGCACCGACACCTTCTCCTACGCCGCCGAATACCACCACGTCACCGCCACCGCCCCGGTCACCATCAACGTCACCGCCGATACCTCGCCCTACAACCCGACCGTGTCCTTCGGCACCCTGCCCGTCCTGCAGGCATCCACGCCCGTACCCGGCAGCGCCCGCGTGCCCGGCGACTTCAACGGCGACGGCACCTCGGACATGCTCTGGTTCAACCCCGGCACCAGCCAGCTCGGCTACTGGAGCATGACCACCAATGCCAGCGGCGCGGTCAAGCGCACCGGCGCGCACGTGTACGACATCACGCCGGGCTACTTCATCGGCGCCGCCGGCGACCTCGACGGCGACGGCTACACCGACCTGGTCTTCACCAGCGCCAACCACGACCTATGGCTGTGGACCAACACCCGCAGCGGCAGCTTCCACTCCTCGCAGATCTACAGCTACCCCGCCGACTGGCAATTGATCGGCGCCGGCGACATCAACGGCGACGGCAAGGACGACCTGCTATGGCTCAACCCCTCCACCTGCCAGTTCGCCTACTGGCCGATGGACGGTGGCAAGCGCATCGGTTCGCGCGTGGTCTCGGTGGCCTGCGGCTACTACCCGACCAGCATCGGCTACGACACACAGAGCAAGCGCCTGAGCATCCTGTGGACCAGTGCCGCCGGTGACCTGTACGCGTGGGATGCCCAGTCCAACGGAAGCTTCCGCAGCTACAACCTGTCCTCGGTCTATTCGAAGATCAGCGAAGACACCGCCAACCCGCGCGGGCGCTGGGCCATCGGTGGCGGCGTCGCCGGACAGGGTATCGGCCTGGAGTGGTACGACCCGTCCACGCGCACCGGCTTCGGCGCCACGCTCACGCGCAGCTTCGACAGCAACGGCCACCAGACCGGCTTCCAGGGCTCGCTCACCTGGAGCGGCAACCAGAGCCTGCTCAACCCGGCCTCCGGCGGCTACGTGGTCCACGGGGCCGGCAGCAGCACATCGGCGTTGTACGTCACCGACGACAGCACGCTTTCGATCGGCACAGACAACCTGATCAACGGCAGCAACGCGCCGCAGCCGGACGGGACCGAGCAGTGGACCTACCCCGACGGCTGGTTCGTTGTCGGCGCGCCGGGCAACGGGGCCATCCCGTTGCCCTGGCACTGACATACGTATCGCTGGATTTGACGCAAAGGCCGCCTGAATCAAACAGGCGGCCTTTGCATCGCAGCCGAATGAACCGAACGAGCCCTTCCGGCGATCGATGATGTGCCTGAGATGACCGCTTGCCGGGATGCGGATCTGATCTATCCGACTTGGCACCTCTCCGAGGCAGGCCTTGCCAGAAGGACGGTAGAAGCATGATCGAGGCCGAAGACCGGACTGATGAGTGCCCCGTCTTCGCAGCCAGGGAAAGGGACCGCCATGATGCAATCCATCGCCCACGTTGCCCTGCTGGTGCGCGACTACGATGAAGCCCTGGACTTCTATGTCGGCATCCTCGGCTTCCGCCTGATCGAGGATCTCGATCAACCCGAGCAGCGCAAGCGCTGGGTGACCGTCGCGCCGCCCGGTGCCTCGGGCACTTCCCTGCTGCTCGCCCGCGCCTCGACACCGGAACAGGAAGCCTTCATCGGCAACCAGACGGGCGGGCGCGTGTTCCTGTTCCTGCAGACGGACGACTTCTGGCGCGACTACCAGCGCCTGAGCAAGCTGGCGTACGGTTCGTGCGCGAACCCAGCGAGGAACCGTACGGCACGGTCGCCGTATTCGAGGACCTCTACGGCAACCGCTGGGACCTTCTTCGAATACGCGCATGCAAGTCCCTACGCCCTGGACCCTGAGCACCCCTGCGAGCATGCCGGATGCATTCGGCCGCACATGCCCCATTGAGTGATGCCCCGGAGCCGTGCACGCCTGCAGAGGTGCCGCAGTCTAGTGCTTGCGATGGCCACCCTTGGCCTTCGGCACGCGCGTCCACACCGCCACGTAGTCCACCCAGCATCGAATGACCGGGCTCGGTCGCCGGCACCGGTGTGGGCGCGTGATGCACCTTGTCCGGAAAATCGCCGCCCATCGCCAGATTGAGCAGCACGAACATGCCGTCGGGCGCGCTCATGCGCCTCCAGGTCGAGACCGGCAACTGGGCCTGGGTAATGGTGTGGTACAGGTGACCGTCCACGTACCAGCGGATGCGGTTGGGCCGGACGCTGCGGTCCCACTCGGCGGTGTAGGTGTGGAAGGCCGCCTGGCAGCGGGCGCCGGGACAGGGCGCATCGGCCGACAACCCGTGTTTCTCGTGGCAGGGGCCGCCAGGATAGACGCCGCAGTGCAGCGTGCCCCAGACGCGGTTGATGCCGTTGACGTTCTCGGCCACGTCCACCTCGCCGGCGCCCGGCCAGCCCTCGCGGCCGCGGAAACTGCGGCCCAACGCCCAGAACGCGGGCCAGTAGCCCAGCGCGGCCGGACCGTGCACATCGGGCATGCGGATGCGTGCCTGCAGGCGCACGATGCCGCCGGGCGGCGCGGCGAAATCGTCGCGGCGGGTCTCGATGCGGGCCGACGTCCATTGGCCCTCCGCATCGCGCAGCGCGATGATCTTCAGATGCCCCTTGCCGTCCATCTGGATGTTCTGCGGGCGGTCGGTGTAGGACTCGATCTCGTGGGTGCCCCAGTGGTTCTCGTCGCCCGGGTAGCCATGGCCCAGGTCGTAGCGCCAGATTGCCCGCGACGGCTGGGTGCCGGCCGCACCATTGAAATCGTCGGCGAACTGCAGCGTCCAGCCCGCCGGTTGCGGCACCTGGGCCAGTACCGGTGTGATCATGCCAACCGCCACCAGCATCGCCAGCCCCCACCGGCGCATGAACCAATGGCCACCCACGCGGCGCACGCTCGCCGCCATTGCCCTGACATGCCGCATCGCGATTCCCCCTGTCATCGTGCCGGGAGGCACTATGCCATGCGCGGTGCCGGCGGCTCCTCCGCCTTTGGTCACGCCCCGGAGGCCGGCACGGCCTCTCCACTGGCCTGCTCCAGGCTGACGCCGCCGGATTCGGGGATGCCGACCATGGTCAGCACCGCGCCGACCAGCGCGGTCACCGCCAGGAAACCGACGGCGAAATTCTGGCCGTAGGCCTCGAACAGGTGCGGGAATACGAACACGCCCAGCGCCGCGCCGATGCGGCTGGCGGTGACGCTCAGGCCCTGCACCAGACCGCGCACGCGAGTGGCGGCCATCTCCACGCCCAGCATGCCGGCACCACTGATCGAACCCGGACCGGCCTGGTTGAAGAAGAAGAACAACCCGTACAGCATGATGCCCCACAGCGCCGCGCTGACGCCGGGATGATAGGTCCAGGCATACAGCATCAGCATGGCCGCCATCAGCAGGAAGCCGGTCGCCTGCAGGGGCTTGCGCCCCCAGCGGTCGATCAGCATGACCGCCACCAGGCTGCCGCCGATGCTGAAGATGGCGTTGTTGATCAGCTGGAATTCGGCCGGGCTCAGGCCCACGCTCTTGCCCAGCAAGCTGGGGCCGAACAGGCCGCCGGCGTAGATCACGATGTCGTAGACGAACCACAGCAGGCTGATCATCGCGAAGCGCTTCCAGTAGCGCGCGAAGTAGTCGCGGATGCCGGCGCCCAGGCCGGGATCGGCTTGCACGGCCCGGGCCGTTGCATCACCGGTCACGTGCGCCACCACGCCCTTGAGGGCCTCGGCATCACGCTTGATGTGGGCAAAGAAGCGCGGCGTCTCCGGCAGCCGGCGGCGCAGCACGATCACGGCCCCGGCCGGAATGATGCCCGCACCCAGGGTGATGCGCCACTGCAGGTCCGGCGACACGTGCAGCCACTCCAGACCCATCTGCAGCAGCGAGGCGGCGATGGCGCCCAGCACCCACATCATCGAGAAACCGACCGTCAGCGCCTTGCCACGGTCGCGGGTGTTGCTGTGCTCGGCCATGATCATCGGCGAAAGCACATAGTCGGCGCCGATGCCGAAGCCCAGCACCGCGCGCGCGGCGATCAGCCACCACAGGCCGGGCGTGAAGGCCTGTCCCAATGCGGCCAGCGCCATCAGCGTCACGTCCAGGCCGTAGAAGCGTTTGCGCCCCTTGTTCGAAAGCACGCCGAACAGGATCGCGCCGAGCGCCGAGGCCACCAGCGCCGAGGCCACCAGGATCGAGGACTGGGTGCCGGTCAGGCTCTGCACGCCGAAGCTGTGCAGCACCATCGGCAGCACCACGCTGATCGAGATCAGGTCGTAGCCGTCGGTGAACACGCCCATGCCGGTGGTGACGACGGCGCGTGCGTGGAAACGCGAGAAGCGCTGTGCGTCGAGCAGCTCGAGCGCCGAGGGCTGGTGGTCGGACATGGAATTCCCCTGTGTCGTTCATGGATGCCGGCGCCCGGACGCCAACCGGATGGCCAAGCGGACGCACACATCCGCCGATTATGCCGCATGCCGGCCCCGGCGTACCCGGACACCGCGCGCAGCGCCATCCTGGCATGCACACGTTGCCGGACCGTGACCCGCTTCGGCTCGCCGGGACCCGTGGCCGTGCAAGCGGGCCCGGCTGCAGTGCGGGAAGGGGTTGACCTCCGTCAAGGCATGCGCGGGGATGCGGTGCTCGAATGACGGTGCGGTCCTGCGCACGCCCGGAGCCGGCACATGCAGGGCCGTCAGGCGAACCGACACAGGGGTCCATGACAACCAGGGTGGACGATCATGACGCAACTCCAGAACAAGGTAGCCATCGTCACCGGCGGGGCCCGCGGCATCGGCCTGGCTGCCGCGACGCTGTTCGTGCGCGAGGGCGCGAAGGTCCTGCTGGTGGACCAGGACGAGGACGCACTGCGCGCGGCCGTGGACGCCATCGGCAGTGACGCCGTCAGCCATGCCGTGGCCGACGTCTCGCAACCCGAGCAAGTCGAGCGCTACACGCGGCTGGCGGTGGAGCGCTACGGCGGCATCGACGTGCTCATCAACAACGCCGGCATCGAGGGCGAATGCCTGCCCATCGTCGACTACCCCGTCGACATCTTCGACCAGGTGATGGCCGTCAACGCACGCGGTGTCTGGCTGGGCCTGAAATACGTGATTCCGGAAATGCAAAAGCGTGGAGGCGGCAGCATCGTCATCACCTCCTCGGTGGCCGGCGTGGCCGGTTTCGCGGGCCTGTCGGCCTACACCGCCAGCAAGCACGCCGTGGTCGGCATGATGCGCTGCGCCGCCGCCGAGTGCGCGCCAATGAAGATCCGCGTGAACACCGTCAATCCAGGGCCGATCGACACGCACATGATCCATGCCGTGGAGGAGAAGATCGCGCCCGGCGATCCCGAACGCGCCCGGCAGGGCTTTCTGGCCGACATCCCGCTGCAGCGCTACGGGACACCGAAGGAGATCGCCGACCTGATGCTTTTCCTGGCCAGCGACCGGAGCAGCTACTGCACCGGCGGGGTGTTCATGATCGACGGCGGCATGGCCAAGCACTGCTAGGCACCGACAGCGTGCTTGATGCGCGAATTCGCTGCTGGCCTGCTTTCCGGCGGGCATGCCGGTGGTGACCAGCGCCAGGCTGGAGCCGAATGCATCCTCATCGAATGCTGGCGCCGCCGACACCGGAAGGCGATCCGTTCCCGGCATTGATTCGGCGCTCCGGTTTGCACGGCGAATGACCTTGACGATGTCCTCCTGGAGCGACTCAAGGCTAGGTTTCCCCGCGTAGTGATGCCCTGTGGCGGGTCGCAGGTACCCGGTCCGCTCCAGGCACGTGGCTGCTGCGCGAATTCGCCGCCATCTCTTTCGGCTGCGGGAATGCGATCATGGGTGACATCCGCGCAATTTCCCTGCACCCATCGCAAACTGAAGGAATATCGATGAAATTCGGCAATGTCATACGCCACGGCATCGCTCTCCTGGCGGGATGCCTCCTGCTCATGGCGACTTCGGTATCGGCCGCGCAAACCACGCAACAGCGAATCCACCGAAGATCACACCTGGTCATGCCGTTTGACATGTCCAGGACGCTGCACATCTTCCGGATGACGGAAACCGGCGGCATCGAGAAGGTGATCGCAAGGGATCCCCGGGACACCACCCAGATCCGGCTGGTCCGCCAGCATCTCAGGCTCGAGGCGGGGAAGTTCCAGCATGGCGACTACTCCGACCCTGCCCGACTGCACGGCGCGGACATGCCGGGGTTGCGTGCACTCCATGCCAACGCCGCACGCATTCGGGTGACCTATGCGCAGCTCCCTGACGGAGCGCAGATCACCTTCCACACCCGGGACCTGGCATCGCTGACCGCCGTCCACCGCTGGTTTGGCGCCCAGCTTTCCCAGCATGGTGCTGACGCCAAGGCGGAATGAGTGCTCTGCAACCCAGCACGATGCATGCAAAAGGGCCGCGCGACGCGGCCCTTTTCGACTCCCGTCCGGTCGATTCGCTAACCCGATGACCGAACGCCGAGGATTCGCGCAGGCAGCATCACGATGCCCTTGAGGAAGGCGAACACGCCCTCCACGGCAATGCCAAGCAGCCGCAATGGCAACAGCAACAGCCACAGGATCGGGTACAGCACCAGCGCGAACAGTGCCAGCGGCCAGCAGAACACCAGCAGCAGCAACCAGGCAATGAAGGTCAGCATGGCGGACTCCGGGCATGGCCCTTGGTGAAGACGCGCCCATCCTGCGCCATGGCGCGTCGCAAGGCCAGTGCATGAAGCCATGGGATGGCCTTGCCCATTGGAATATCAGTCTTTTCCTTCGGAAAAGTCATCCAGCGCCTCGCACAGATGCATCATGTACATCAGGGCCGGCCCGCCGTGCATCAGCACCGCCATGAAGCCCGCGCTCATGATCTCGTCGCGCGTGGCGCCCGCATCCAGCGCGTTCCGGGCGTGGAAGGCGATGCACCATTCGCACTGGGCGGAAATGGAGATGCCGATGTTGATCAACTCCTTGGTCTTCATGTCCAGAGCTTCACCGCCTTCGGCCTTCTGCATGAAATTCATGAAGGCCTGGGTCTCACTGGGATAGTCCTTCCCCAGTTTGTCGAGGAACCGGTCGATCTTCTTCAGCTTGCCCGTCGCGCTCATGACATCCACCTCGCTGGCTTGATGTGGCGACCACTGTGCGCCCGATGTCCCGCATGCCTGTTGACGCGCATCAAGACATCGGCGTGCATGCGCCGTGGCAATGCACATATCCGGCGCAAGTTGCGGTTCGTGCGGCATTTGTGCCGAAAATCCCCATGTCCGCGCAGCCGATCCCCGTAGCATCGGCTGCGCATGGGGTGAGGGGCTGGATAGGGATGTCCTGACTGACTCGGGGACGCATGGCTTCCTTCGCGGGAAGCCCACATTCCATCCGGCATGGTCGCGGACATTGTTTCGCGATCGGGCGCGGCTGTCCCGCTGGGGCAGCCGCGTTTCTTCTCCCCGGCGTGCCACGGACCCGGATCGCAACTGCACCACGCTTCAATCCGGCCCGCGCATCCACTCAGGGATTTCCAGGGAGTCGAAGACGATGAGGAAGCATCCGCGATATCTATGCACCGGCCTGCTGCTGGTGGCCACGGCGATGGCGGCACAGGCCGCGTTCGCGCAGAGCGCCTTCAACCGTGCCAAGCCACGTTCGATGAAAGCACTGGAACAGGCCACGCCCTATCAGAACAACGATGGGCAGGTTCCTTCCAGGAGCGAATACAACGGACCGCTGTTCCAGCTCAGCCACAACTGGCCGACCAGGCCGATGCCGCCGCTTCAGCACGCGCCGTGGCAGGAAGCCATCCATAACCAGAAGATCACGGTGGCCAATGCCGCCGCCTACGCCCAAGCGCTGAAGCAGGCGGTGGCAAAGAACGCGAGCCAGCTGATCGAGCATTACGACCAGTGGAATGCCGCCAAGGCCGGCTGGTACAACGAGCCGTGGCTGGGCAGCATCCGCGAATCCATCCGCGGCACCTACGCGGCCGGCCAGTTCGGTCCGGCGATCTTCCCGGGCACCGGCCTGCGCGCCACGTTCGGCACCCACGTACTGACCTACTACGACCAGCGCGCCGCCTACAGCCTGTACAACTTCTGGGGTGCTTCTTCGATGCATCCGCACCTGAAGACCGGGAACGCCCAGTTCCAGCAGGGCGCGATCATCGTCAAGGCGGCCGTGTTCGCCTCCACCGATCCCTCGCAGAAACTGGGCTGGTGGGATGCCATGAAGGGCGCACAGGTGTGGAACATGTACCTGCCGGTCGGCAAGAGCACCACGCCACGGGTCTGGCCGGGCTACGTCGCCCAGTTCGACATCATCGTCAAGGACTCGCAGTCCTCGCCGAAGACCGGTTGGGTGTTCATGACCCTGGTCTACGACCGCAACGCACCGGGCAAGACCGTGTGGGACAAGATGGTCCCGCTGGGCGTGCAATGGGGCAACGACCCCGAGGCCACCCGGGCCGGCATGCCGCTGACCGAAAACTGGATCAATCCGGAGGCACCGAAGTACGCGACCCAGACGCTGGGCTGGGGTGGACGCCTGTCGGGACCGAATGACGGCGGCCGCAACAACATTGCCGTCAACGGCAAGGCCATCGAGAACGCACCGAATTCGGGTTGCATGAGCTGCCACAGCACCGCCCAGTGGAACATTGCCAAGGGCCGCATGGTGTCGTTCCTGCTGCCCTCGATTCCCACCGACACGCCCCCGTACTTCCAGCTGTGCAACAAGGCCGGCAAGGTCGACTCGAACGGCAGCTACATCTGCTCGCCGGCGCCAGGCTCGTCGGGGTGGATGAAGTGGTTCCAGGACCGACCTGGCTACGTGCCCATGGACCAGGGCTCGTTCGCCACCGACTACGACGAGGTGTTCTCGTTCAAGTCACTGCCGCTGTGGTGCAAGGCCACCCAGCCGCAGTGCAAGCACATGAAGCTGATGCTGGTCAATCCCGCGAATGCCATGCGCTTCAACCAGTACACCGGTGCGCCGCTGCCCAAGCGCGAGGACAAGTAGTCCGCAGCGTGCCGCATGCTGTGGTACGTCCGTGGCGCGGCGGTCATCCGTACCGCCGCGCTCTCTCGAGTCCCCGGTGCGCATCGCCCGGGGCTCGCCCCTCCCCCGGAACCCCGACCCACGGTGGTTGCCGGAACAGCTGCATCCGGTCAGTCGAAATGGACCGGCCGTTGTTCCCGTGTGTCCACCTGCAGGGTAAACACGTCCGGACGCGCGTAGTGGCCGGCCACGTCAAGCGTGCGCCGCGCGACAGCGACCTGCGCTGCATCGATGTCGGCCTGCAGCAGCCCGGTCTCCTCGTGCATCGGACCGGCCTGTAGTGATCCGCCGGGTGCGATCACCACCGAATCGCCCGGATTGATCCAGGACTCGTCCTGCGGATACAACGACCCCAGGGCCGAAGGTTCGTCCGGCAGGTCACTGTGCTGCAGCGCCACGCCGGCACCGATGACCCAGCAGCGCCCTTCCCGGGCGATGTGCTGCAGGGTGCCGATCCATCCCGGGCCGCTGTCGTAGGTGGGTGCCACGTAGATTTCCACGCCTTGTGCATACAGCGCATAGCGTGCCAGCGGCATGTAGTTCTCCCAGCAGATCAGCACACCCAGGCGTCCCACCGCCGTATCCACCACCTTCAGCCCCGACCCGTCGCCGAAGCCCCAGACCATGCGCTCGGGATGGGTCGGCATCAGCTTGCGGTGGCGCAGAAGCACACCGCCGTCTTCACCGATCACCACCGCGGTGTTGTACAAGGTCGAACGACTACCCGTGCCTTCGCGCTCGTGCACGCCGACGACGATCGTGACCTCATGCTTGCGCGCGGCCTCGCGCAGGGACGCAAGGCCATCGGCCTCGAGGTCGACGGCCTGGTCGAGCAGGCGCGCGTGAAGCGCTTCGGCCAGGCGCGCATCGCCGCCCGGGCGCAGCCGCCAGATCCAGGCTGGATAGCCGGGTATATGTGTTTCGGGAAAGACCACCAGCTTCGCGCCGGACGTGGCGGCAGTCGCGACTGCCTCGGCGCAAGCCTGCAAGGTGGCTGCGCGGTCGAGCCAGACCGGCGGCAGCTGGGCAACGGCGACATGCGACATGGGGCCCGCCTCCAACGAAGCACGGGGCGGCCCGGCAGCCATCGGCAGGCAAGCCGCCCGCTAGCGTTGGCGCCAGCCTAGCTCGTACCGGGCGATCCGGCCACTTTCGAGCGCACCGGATCGACCGGCCATTCCCGCACCAACAGTGCGAAGACCGCATCGTCGACCCATGCGCCACGGAACCGATAGCTTTCCACGTGATGCGCCTCCTGACGCATGCCAAGGGCCCGGCAAAGCGCCATGCTGGCCGTGTTGCGCGGATCGACCGAGGCGACCACTCGGCGGTAGCCCCAGGTGCGAAAGGCCCGGTCGATGGCCGCCCGCATGACCTCGCTTGCGTACCCCCGGCCCTGATGGGCGGGCATGATCGAGATGCCGAACTCGATGGGATCGTCGGTGGTGGGCGGGAAGTGGATGCCGAAGTCGCCGATCAGCTCGTCGCTCGCGCGCAATCGGATCGCCAGCTGGTTCCATCCGTCCGGGGTGCCGAACGGGCGCTTGCCCTGCTCGGCGATGAAGTCCGCCGCCTCGCGCTCGTCGGCCGGCTGCCAGCCCTGGTAGCGCGCCACGTCCGGATCGCCGCGGCAGGCGAACAGTGCCGCGGCATCCTCCGCGCGCAGACGGTCCAGCAGCAGACGCTCCGTCTCGATTTCCGGTTCGAAGATGTCGTCCATGCGGTCATTGTTCCCCAAGCAGGAAGCTGGAGCCAGCGTGCCGGCTGCTAGAGTACGCGCATGAAGCAATCCCGGATGGCATCGACACGGCGCTTCTGGCGCACCCTGGTACTTGTTCTCGGCCTGCTCCTTCTCGTCGGTTGCGCGACGGCCCCGCCGCGCCACACCGACGACATCTGCCAGGTCTTCGCCCAGCACCCGGACTGGTACGACGCCGCGCACCACGCGCAGAAACGCTGGCGCACGCCGATCAACGTGCTGATGGCCTTCGTCAATCGCGAGTCCAGTTTCCGCGATAACGCGCGCCCCAAGCGTCATTGGTTCCTGTTCATCCCGTTGCCGCGCAAGTCCAGCGCCTACGGCTACGCCCAGGCGCAGGATCCGGTGTGGAAGGAATACGAGAAAGAGAACGGCCACTGGTTCAAGAGCCGCTCGGACATGGACGACGCGCTGGATTTCATCGGCTGGTACACCGACAAGATCCACCGTGAACTGGGCATCTCGCGCTGGGATCCCAAGCACCTGTACATCGCCTATCACGAAGGCATCGGCGGCTACCGCAGCGGCCGCTGGCGCCACAATCGCCACCTGCTGAAGGTGGCTGCCGGCGTGGACTGGCGCGCGCGCCAGTACGGTGCCCAGCTCAAGCGCTGCGAGAAGCAATTCCGCTGCCGCCACTGGTACCAGTTCATGTGCCACTGAGGCACGCGACGGAGCACCCGGCATGTCGATGATCGCGAATATCCTGGTCGCCCTGATTGCCGTCCAACACGCGATCTTCCTGGTGCTGGAAATGTTCCTGTGGACCACGCCCGTCGGGCGCCGCATCTTCGGCATGCGCCGCGAGCAGGCCGAAGCGACCCGGGTGCTGGCCGCCAACCAGGGCCTGTACAACGGCTTCCTCGCCGCCGGCCTGGCCTGGGGCCTGCTCGCCGCCGCGCAGGGCCGGGCGATCCAGGTCTTCTTCCTGGCCTGCGTGGTGGTCGCCGGCGTGTTCGGCGGCCTCACCGCCAACCGCCGCATCCTGCTCGTGCAGGCATTGCCCGCCCTGCTTGCGCTCGGGCTGCTGTGGGCCTCGCGTTGAATTCGGGCGCATGAGCGATCGCGCGGGCGCTTGAGGATTCGAACCACGATGGCGACACTGTGCGTTTGCGTCGGAGCCCATCCATGACCACGAACCGCCCCGCCCTGCTCTCGCCCGTCGTCGCCGGCCTGTGGCGCATGGCCGAATGGAACCTGGACGTGCCGGCACGCGTGCGCTGGATCGAGCAGGCCCTGGAACTGGGCATCGACAGCTTCGACCACGCCGACATCTACGGCGGCGGCGCGGTCGAGACGCTGTTCGGCGAGGCGCTGGCCGCGGCGCCGGCCCTGCGCGAGCGCATCCGCATCGTCACCAAGTGCGGCATCCGCCCGGCATCGCCGGAACACGGGGTGTACACCAAGCACTACGACACCTCCGGCGCCTACGTGCGCGACCAGGTCGAGGCCTCGCTGCGCAAGCTGGGCGTGGAGCGGCTGCACATGGTGCTGATCCATCGACCCGACACGCTGATGGATGCCGACGCCCTGGCCGGCACCTTCGCCGCGCTGACCGAAGCCGGCAAGGTGGCGCACTGGGGCGTGTCCAACCACGCACCGGCGCAGTTCGCCCTGCTGCACGATCGCCACCCGCTGGTCACCCACCAGGTCGAATTCTCTCCGCTCCACATGCAGGCCCTGGCCGACGGCACCCTGGAGCAGGCCCAGCACCTGCGCCTGCGACCGATGATCTGGTCGCCACTGGGCGGTGGCCGACTGTTCACCGGCGAGGACGACCAGACGCTGCGCGTACGCGAGGCCATGCAGCCGATCGCCGACCGCCACGGCGTGTCGCTGGCCACGCTGGCCTATGCCTGGGTGCTGCGCCATCCCTCGCGCCCGCACCCGATCACCGGCACCTCGCGCATCGAGGGTCTGCGCGAGGCCGTGGCCGCGCTGGATGTGCAGCTTTCGGCCGAGGACTGGTACGCGATCTGGACCGCCAGCAGCGGGCATCGGGTGCCCTGAGCGCGACCACCCCATCCATGCGGCGTGCAGGGAACGCCCCATGCACGGCGACTGCCGCGTGACGGCTACCGGCCACCCGATGCAACCGGACCTCGCGCATCCGCTCGGGTAGAATGTGCGCTTGCCCGGAAGGATCGGAACGCCAAGCGCGGCGGCACCGGCGCCGGGCACAGGGAGGGGAACACCGCATGCACGCTTCTGACGTCCTCGGCACCATCCTGCTGGTGATCGGCGCGATCATCGCCGTGTCCGAGATGCACACGCTCACCATCTACCTGATCGCCGTGGCCCTGGCCTGCTTCGCCGGCGGCGCGGTCGCCTTCCTGGGCGTGGGACTGAACGGGACCCTGGCCGTGGTCGGCGTGGTGATCCTGCTCGGGTTGCCGATCGCGCACTGGGTGCGCGGGCGGCTGAAGAACCGCGCCTCGGACGAGGTCAGCAACGACGACGTCGGCCGCACCGTGAAGGTGCTCGAGGCCGACGGCGAATCCCTGCGGGTGTCCTACCGGGGCACCGCCTGGCAGGCACGGATGCAGGATGCCTCCGCCGCCGCGCCGCAATCCGGCCAGACCCTGCGCATCGTCGCCCGCGAGGGCAACGTGCTGGTACTGGCCGCATCCGACGCCGCCTGATCGCGGCGCGGATACCCATTTCCCACGACAAGGAGCGCTTCATGTCCGTCAGTCTCGTCATTGCCATCATCCTGGTGGTGATCGCCTTCACCCTGATCAGCCGCGGCCTGCGGATCGTGCCCCAGCAGCATGCCTGGGTGGTCGAACGCCTGGGCCGCTACCACCGCACCCTGCAGCCGGGCCTGAACCTGCTGATCCCGATCGTCGACAACGTCGCCTACAAGTTCGACCTGCGCGAGACGCCGATGGACGTGCAGAAGCAGGTCTGCATCACCAAGGACAACACGCAGATTTCCATCGACGGCGTGCTGTACCTGCAGATCACCGATCCCAAGGCGGCTGCCTACGGCACTTCCGACCCGATGTCCTCGGTCGAGCAGCTGGCGCAGACCATCATGCGTTCGGACGTGGGCAAGAAGCAGCTCGACGAGGTGCTGTCCTCGCGCACCGAGCTGAACGAATCGATCGTCAGCGAGCTGGACCGCGCCGCCACCAACTGGGGCGTGAAGGTCCTGCGCTACGAGATCCGCGATATCAACCCGCCGGCCGAAGTGATCCGCGCGATGGAGCTGCAGATCACCGCCGAGCGCCAGAAGCGCGCGCTGATCGCCAAGTCCGAGGGCGAGAAGCAGCAGGCCGTGAACGTGTCCGAGGGCGAGCGCCAGCAGCAGATCAACCGCGCCGAGGGCGCCAAGCGGGCCAAGATCCTGCAGGCCGAGGGCGACGCCCAGGCCGTGACCACCGTGGCCGAGGCCACCGCCCGCGCGCTGGCCACGGTCGGCGCCGGGCTGCAGCAGGCAGGCGCCCAGGACGCCATGAAGATGCAGGTGGCGCAGGACTTCATCGCCCAGTGGGGCGGCATCGCCAAGGAATCGAACGTGATGATCGTGCCCTCGGACATGGGCGATTTGTCCAAGGTCGTCGGCACGGCGTTCAAGATTGTCGAGGGCGTCAAGCCCAAGGGCGCGCCCGGCGCCTGACACGCTTCGCATCACACGCAACCGACCGTATCGAAGGGCGGGCGCATGCCCGCCCTTTTTTTCATGTCGGCGCGTCGGCGATGGCTTCCTCGTGCTCGTCCAGCCAGGTGGCCAGGCGCGCGAACACCCGGCTGCGGGCCGGTTCGGCCTCGTTGAAGATCTCGTGGTAGAGCCCGTCTAGGATCTCGGCATCCAGCATCGACGACGGCGCCGCGGCGATGAAGTCGCGGCTGCCGGACACATCGACGAGCCGATCCTCGCCGGCCGCCAGCAGCAGGGTCGGCACGTACAGGTCGCCGGCCAAGGCGATGCATTCGGGACCGGCGCGGAAGATGACATCGGCCAGGCGCGGCGTGACGCGATGGTGACAATGCGGGTCGGCGGCGTAGAAGGACACCACGGTGTCGTCGTGCGAGAGATACTGCAGCTCCAGGCCGTTACGCAGCGGCAGGCCGGGAAGGAAGCCCGCCAGCACGTGGGCCAGGCGGCGCAGGAAGGCCGATTCACGGCTGCGGAACGCCGGCGAGGACAGCACCAGTCCGGACGGTTTCACCGTCCCGTGCAACACCGCTTGCGCGGCCAGCAGTCCGCCCATGCTGTGCCCGAACAGCAGCGGCGGCGTATCGAATCGGCCGGCATAGTCGGCATGCACGGCCGCGAGATCGTCGACCAGGTCGGACGCGCGACGCAGGGCCCCGCGGGGACCTTCGGTCCGCCCGTGGCCGCGCTGATCGTAGCTGCACACGTCCCAGCCGTGCCCGTTGAACCAGTTGGCGATGTGCCGGTAGCGGCCGCTGTGCTCGCCCAGGCCGTGCACCAGCAACACGCCGCGGTCGGCACCCTGGTTCGGCCAGCGGCGGCGGAACAGCGTCTGGCCGTCGGCCATGCGCACGGTGTCGGTTTGTCCCTGCGGTCCGCGCAGGGGATCGGCGCGCTTGTTCGCTTGCATCGATGAACTGGCTCCGCGGTTCGTGGATGGGCGAGATCAGCCTTCGCGGGACGCGCGTCGGGTCGCGTCCCGCCTTCCTGCGATTCCAGTCTACGCTGTCCGGTCCTCCCGCGTGTCGCACGAAGCCTATGCGTCGGGGGCGCGGCCTCCCCCGCTGTCCCCGTCCCGGCCGAACACGCGGCTGACCAGAAGGTCGGCCGACTCGATGGTCATCAGCTCGTCGGGCTCCAGCGTACGCTCGGCGGAGGTTGCCAGCAGCCGGTTGGCCTGGCGCAGGCGGGCGCGGTCCAGGGCATTGCGGATCGAACGCGCATTGGCGAAGTGCGGCTGCTGCCGCCGGGCCTCGACATAGCGCTCCAGCGTCTTCTTCGCGTCTTCGCTGAGATGGTAGTTCTGTACTTCCAGCATGCGCTCACCGATTTCCACCAGCTCGGCGTCGCTGTAGTCGGGGAAGTCGATGTGATGGGCGATGCGCGAGCGGAAGCCCGGATTGCTGGAGAAGAACTGGTCCATGCGGTCGGCATAGCCGGCCAGGATCACCACCAGGTCCTCGCGCTGGTTCTCCATCACCTGCAGCAGGATCTCGATCGACTCCTGGCCGTAGTCGCGCTCGTTCTCCGGGCGGTACAGGTAGTAGGCCTCGTCGATGAAAAGCACGCCGCCCATGGCCTTTTTCAGGACCTCCTTGGTCTTGGGCGCGGTATGGCCGATGTACTGGCCGACCAGGTCGTCGCGGGTGACCGCCACCAGGTGTCCTTTCCGCACGAACCCCAGCGCATGCAGGATGTCGGCCATGCGCATGGCCACCGTGGTCTTGCCGGTCCCCGGATTGCCGGTGAAGGACATGTGCAGCGTCGGCGGCTCGGTGGCCAGGCCCAGGCGCTTGCGCACCCGCTCGATCAGCAGCAGGGCCGCGATTTCGCGGATGCGCGCCTTGACCGGCTTCAAGCCCAGCAGGTCCCTGTCCAGCGCATCGAGGACCTCGGACACCCCCGATTCACGCAACTCGCGCTGCAGGTCGATCGGGGCGTTCGGATCCGCTTCGGTGCCCGTCTGATCGGTATCCATCGTGCTGTCTTGCGTGTGTTCCATGTCAGGTTACCTGTAGCGCTGCCCTTGCGGCTTGTCGGTCGCGTAGGACTGGGTCGAGTAGCGCTGGGTGCGCCCCGGGCCCTCCTCGCGCATGAGCCGGAAACCGGGTTCCTCGGCCGGGCGGTTGACGATGAACGACAGCCGCAACGATTC
This sequence comes from uncultured Gammaproteobacteria bacterium, assembly GCA_963817755.1. Classification (GTDB taxonomy): domain Bacteria; phylum Pseudomonadota; class Gammaproteobacteria; order Xanthomonadales; family Rhodanobacteraceae; genus Oleiagrimonas. The sequence goes on along the minus strand of CAWFPB010000001.1, from coordinate 266,583 downwards.
CCAGTTGGACGTGTTGTCGAAGGCGCTCAGGCGGATGTACAGGTGGCCATGTGCCTTGCGGCATTCGGCCAGCTCCATCATCACGCCGGCCGCATCGGGAATGTCGAACATCGGCTGCCCCCACATTTCCCAGTAGGTGTTGCGAGGGTGCGGGTCGTCGGTGTATTCGAGGTTCACGGCCCAGCCGTTGTCCAGGCAGTACTGCACCTGCCGGGTGATCTGCTCGTCGGTCAGGTCGGGCAGGAATGAAAAACAACCTTGGGTCAGTCGCATGATGATTCTCCTTCAGGCAGTGACGCTGGGCGTGGGCACGAAGTCGGGCGTATCGGTGGAGGTGTAGTCGAAGGTCACGTCCTTCCACACGTCCAGCGCCTGCTTGAGCGGCGTGCAGTTCCTGGCGGCGTTCTTGAGGATCTCCGGCCCCTCGTTGATGATGTCGCGCCCCTCGTTGCGGGCCAGGATCATCGACTCCAGGGCCACGCGGTTGGCAGTGGCGCCGGCCGCGATGCCGCCCGGATGGCCGATCGTGCCACCGCCGAACTGCAGCACCACGTCCTCGCCCAAAAGGTCGATCAGCTGATGCATCTGGCCGGCATGGATGCCGCCGGAGGCCACCGGCATCACCGAACGCAGGCTGGCCCAGTCCTGGTCGAAGAACAGGCCGTTCTCCAGCTTCATCGGATTGAAGTTCTCGCGGCAGATGTCGTAGTAGCCGCGGGTGGTGTGCGGATCGCCTTCGAGCTTGCCGACCACGGTGCCGGCGTGGATGTGGTCCACGCCCGCCAGGCGCATCCACTTGGTGATCACGCGGAACGACACGCCATGGGTCTTCTGGCGCGTGTAGGTCGAGTGACCGGCGCGATGCAGATGCAGGATCATGTCGTTGCGGCGCGCCCACTTGGACATCGACTGGATCGCGGTGTAGCCGATCACCAGGTCGATCATGACGATGTTCGAGCCCAGTTCCTTGGCGAACTCGGCGCGCTCGTACATGTCCTCCATGGTCGCCGCGGTGACGTTGAGGTAGGTGCCCTTCATCTCGCCGGTCGCCGCCTGCGCGCGATTGACGCCTTCCATGCAATACAGGAAGCGGTCGCGCCAGTGCATGAATGGCTGCGAGTTGATGTTCTCGTCGTCCTTGGTGAAGTCCAGTCCGCCCTTGAGCGCCTCGTAGACCACGCGACCGTAGTTGCGGCCAGACAGGCCCAGCTTGGGCTTGATGGTGGCGCCCAGCAGCGGGCGGCCGAACTTGTCCAGGCGCTCGCGTTCGACCACGATGCCGGTGGCCGGACCGTCGAAGGTCTTCACGTAGGCCACGGGCAGGCGCATGTCCTCCAGGCGCAGGCCCTTGAGCGGCTTGAAGCCGAACACGTTGCCGATGATCGAGGCGGTGAGGTTGGCGATGGAACCGGGCTCGAACAGGTCCAGGTCATAGGCGATGTAGGCGAAGTACTGGCCCGGTGCGTTGGGCACCTCGTCGACGCGGTAGCACTTGGCGCGGTACTTCTCGCTGGCCGTCAGGCGATCGGTCCAGACCACCGTCCATGTCGCGGTGGACGACTCGCCGGCGACCGCGGCCGAGGCCTCGATCGGGTCGACGCCGTCCTGCGGGATCACGCGGAACAGGGCGATGATGTCGGTGTCCCTGGGTTCGTAATCGGGCTGCCAGTAGCCCATCTTGCGATAGGACATCACGCCGGCCTTGTAGCGCTCCTTGCCGGTGACGGTCTGGGCCTTGGTGTCGAGTGGGGCATTCATGATGAATCCTCCTGCGTGTTGCGTGGTTGCCGTGAGCGGTTGCGCGTGCGGCGATTGGTATCTGTGGGTGTCGGATCAGGCGGCGGCGGACGCGGCCGGACTCGGGTCGAGCGCGCCGGAGGCGTAGCGAGCGGCCATCGCCGCCAGGGACACCGGCTTGATGCGCGACGCCTGGCCGGCCGCACCGAAACGTTCGTAACGGTCGCGACACAGCGAGACCAGCTCGTCGATGGCCGGCAACAGGAACTTGCGCGGATCGAACTCGGCCGGCTTGTCCTGCGCCACGCGACGGATCTGGCCGGCCATGGCCAGGCGGCAGTCGGTGTCGATGTTGACCTTGCGCACGCCGTAGCGGATGCCGGTCTCGATCTCCTCGACGGGTACGCCGAAGGTTTGCGGCATTTGTCCGCCGTACTGGTTGAAGATGTCCTGCAGCTCCTGCGGCACCGAGGACGAGCCGTGCATGACCAAATGCACGCCCGGCAGGCGCCGGTGGATGGCCTTGACCACGTCCAGCGCCAGGATCTCGCCGTCGGGCTTGCGCGAAAACTTGTAGGCGCCGTGCGAGGTGCCCATGGCGATGGCCAGGGCATCGACGCCGGTGGCCTGCACGAAGCCGACCGCCTCGTCGGGATCGGTCAGCAGCTGCTCGCGGCTGAGCACGCCCTCGGCGCCGTGGCCGTCCTCGGCCTCGCCTTGTCCGGTTTCCAGGCTGCCGAGCACGCCCAGTTCGCCCTCCACCGACACACCCACGCGATGCGCCATGGTGGTGACGCGACGGGTGATGTCGACGTTGTAGGCATAACTGGCCGGGGTCTTCGCATCGGCCTCCAGCGACCCGTCCATCATCACGCTGGTGAAGCCGTGCTGGATGGCCGAGAAGCAGGTCGACTCGTCGTTGCCGTGGTCCTGGTGCAGGCAGATGGGGATATCCGGGAACATCGCCTCGGCGGCCTCGACCATCTTCTCCAGCATGATGTCGCCGGCGTAGCTGCGCGCGCCGCGCGAAGCCTGCAGGATCACCGGCGCATCGACGTCCGACGCCGCCTTCATGATCCCGAGGACCTGCTCCATGTTGTTGATGTTGAACGCCGGCACGCCGTAGCCGTGCTCGGCGGCGTGGTCCAGCAGTTGCCTGAGGGTGATGCGCGCCATGATGTCCTCGCGGGGTCGTGTCAGGGGTGGATGGGGTGGCCGGTCACCGCCGCGCGCGCCGCCTCGACGAGCGCCTCGCGGGTGATGCCGAATTGTCGGTAGAGTTCGCCGGCCGGCGCCGAGGCGCCGAAGCCGCGCATGCCGATGAAGCGCCCGTCGTCGCCCAGCCAGCGCGCCCAGCCGGCCTCGACCGCGGCTTCGACGCCAATGCGTGGCGCGCTGCCCAGCACCTGCCGACGGTAGTCGACCGGCTGCGCAGCGAAACGCTCGAAGCACGGCGCGGACACCACCGCGGCGTGGATGCCCTCCTGCGCCAGCGTCTCGGCCGCTTCCACGGCCAGGGCGACTTCCGAACCGGTGGCGATGAAGGTCACGTCGCGTTCGCCGTCGGGCACGCGCAGCACATAGGCGCCACGGGCGACGGTCTGTGCCCGTCCCGCATCCCGCCGTGCCAGGGTGGGCAGTCCCTGGCGCGACAGGCACAGCACCGACGGCGTGCCGGTCGCCTCCAGCGCACAGGCCCAGGCATGGGCGGTCTCGACCGCATCGGCGGGTCGATAGACGTGGAGATTGGGCATGGCGCGCAGACTGGCCAGGTGCTCGACCGGCTGGTGGGTCGGGCCGTCCTCGCCCAGACCGATGGAATCGTGGGTCATCACGTAGATCACCCGCTGGCCCATCAATGCCGACAGGCGAATGGCCGGCCGTGCATAGTCGGCGAAGGCCAGAAACGTGCCGCCATAGGGGATGAAGCCGCCGTGCAGGGCGAGTCCGTTCATCACCGCGCCCATGGCGTGCTCGCGGATGCCATAGTGGATGTAGCTGCCGTCGAATGCTCCGGGCCGGATCGCCTGCTGGATGGCAGCATGCGTCAGGTTGGAGCCGGTCAGGTCGGCCGAACCGCCGACCAGGCCCGGCTGTACCGGCGCGATCGCCTCGATGGCCTTGAGCGAGGCCTGCCGGGTGGCCAGTGTCGGACGCTCGTCCTGCTGGCGCCGGGCCAGTTGGGCCAGCGCCGCGATCGCATCTTCAACGGTGCCGGCCTGCGCAGCCTCGAACGCCGCACGCTGCTCCGGCGCCATCCGTGCCAGGCGCTCGCGCCAGGCATCATGGGCCGCCTTGCCGAAGGCGCCGGTCTCGAGCCAGGCCTCACGGATCGGCTCGGGGATCTCGAACGGCGGATACGCCCAGCCCAGGTGTTCGCGCGCGGCCGCGACCTCGTCCTCGCCCAGCGGTGCACCGTGCACGCCGCTGCTGCCCTGCTTGTTCGGTGCGCCGTAGCCGATCACCGTGCGACAGGCGATCAGCGAAGGACGCGTCTCGTCCGCGCGCGACTCGCCGATCGCGGCATCGACGGCGTCGGGATCATGCCCGTCCACGCGCTGCACCTGCCAGCCCGCGGCGGCGAATCGCGCCAGCGTGTCTTCGGAGCTGGACAGTGCGGTGTCACCGTCGATGGAGATGTGGTTGTCGTCGAACAGCACGATCAGCCGGCCCAGCTTCAGGTGGCCGGCCAGCGAGATCGCCTCGTGGCTGATGCCCTCCATCAGGCAGCCGTCGCCGGCGATCACGTAGGTGTCGTGATCGACCACCTCCGCGCCGAAGCGATCGGCCTGCATGCGTTCGGCCAGGGCCATGCCCACGGCGTTGGCCAGCCCTTGGCCCAGCGGCCCGGTGGTGGTCTCCACGCCCGGGGTGTGGCCGTACTCGGGATGGCCGGGCGTGAGCGAATCCCACTGCCGGAACCGGCGCAGCTGCCCGCTATCCATGGCCGGCACGCCGATCAGGTGCAGCAAGGCGTACAGCAGCATGGAACCGTGGCCAGCCGAGAGCACGAACCGGTCGCGGTCGGGCCAGAACGGATCGTCCGGATCGAAGCGGATGTAGCGCGAGAACAGCACCGTGGCGACGTCGGCCATGCCCATCGGCATGCCCGGGTGACCGGACTTCGCGGCCTGCACGGCGTCCATCGCCAGTGCGCGGATGGCATTGGCCATGGCGGCGTGGTCCACGGCCACCGGTTGCAACGGCTGGGTGTGCGCGGCGCGGTTCATCAGGCGGCCCTCCGCGAGCGTTCGATCAGCTTGAGGATGAACGGGGTCAGCACCAGCTGCATGACCAGGTCCAGCTTGTCGCCGGGCACCACGATCGAGTTGGCGCGCGACATGAAGCTGTTGTGGACCATCGACAGCAGGTACGGGAAATCGATGCCGCGCGGGTTGCGGAAACGGATCACCACCACCGACTCGCCCGCGGTCGGGATCCAGCGGGCGATGAACGGGTTGGAGGTATCCACCACCGGCACACGCTGGAAATTGATGTCGGTCTGCGTGAACTGCGGGCAGATGTAGTGCACGTAGTCGGGCATACGGCGCAGGATCGTGTCCATGACCGCCTCGGTGGAGTAGTTCCGGCTGGAACGGTCGCGATGGATCTTCTGGATCCACTCCAGGTTGATCACCGGCACCACGCCGATCTTCAGGTCCGCGTGGCGGGCGGTGTCGATGTCCTCGTGGACCACCGCACCGTGCAGTCCCTCGTACAGCAGCAGGTCACTGCCCGCAGGCAGGTCTTCCCACTCGGTGAAGGTACCCGGGTCGGTGCCGTAGCGCTGGGCCTCGCCCTCGTCGTGCACGTAATGGCGGGTGCGGCCGGTACCGCTCTCGCCGTAGCTGCGCAGGCTGTCGGAAAGCTCCTGCAGCAGGTTGGCCTCGGGCCCGAAGTGGCTGAACGCATGATCGCCCTGCTCGGCGGCCTCGGCCATCTTCCGTTTCATGCCGGCGCGGTCGTAGCGATGGAAGGCGTCGCCGTCGATGAAAGCCGCCTCGAACTGCTCGCGACGGAAGATCTGCTCGAACACGTTGCGCACCGAGGTGGTGCCTGCGCCCGAGGAACCGGTGACGGAAATGATCGGATGCTTGGTCGACATGGTCCTACTCCTGGCGCATCGCGCCGCGGAACAGGCTGCGCGGTCCGAACAACGGGGAGTTCTCGCCCTCGAAGCGGGCGGCGACATACACGTCACGGATGCGCTCGACCTCGATGCGCGAGCCGAACACCAGCGGCACGCGATCGTGCAGCCCGGTGGGCAGGATCTCGAGGATGCGCGTGGCGCCGTCGGTCGCTGCGCCGCCGGCCTGCTCGACCAGCCAGGCGATCGGGCTGGCCTCGTACAGCAGCCGCAGGCGGCCACGGGCGTAGCCCGCACGGGCGTCGGCCGGGTACAGGTAGATACCGCCGCGCGCCATGATGCGGTAGGCGTCGCCCACCATCGACCCCAGCCAGCGGGTGTTGAAGTTCAGGCCGCGCGGACCTTCCTCGCCACGCAGGCAGTCCTCCACGTACTGTCGCACGGGATCGTCCCAGTGCCGGTAGTTGGAGGCGTTGATGGCGTATTCGCTGGTATCGGCGGGAATCACCACGCGCTCGCACTGCAGCACGAACTCGCCGCGGGCGCGGTCGAGGATGAAGCGTTGCGTGCCCTGGCCCATGGTCAGCACCAGCGCCACATGCGGGCCGTAGATCACGTAGCCGGCCGCCACCTGTTCGGTGCCCTGGCGCAGGAACGCGGCCAGCGGATCGGTCACGGTGGTGGCTGGCATCGGCAGGATCGAGAAGATCGTGCCCACCGGCGCATCGGTGTCGATATTGGATGAACCGTCCAGCGGATCGACCGCCACCACCACCTTGCCGTCCGCGACCAGGGCCAGCGGATGCTCCATCTCCTCCGAACCCAGCCACGCCACCGGCGCCTTCTGCAGCGCCTCGATGATGACGTCGTTGGTATGGCGGTCGAGGAATTTCTGCGCGTCGCCGTGGCTTTCCTCGGCGACGACCTCGGCCAGATTGCCGGCCAGCGGTCCGTCATCGAGCAGCCGCGCAATATCCAGGGCGGCACCGGCCAGCGCCAGCACGGTCTCGGCGGCGGCGGCGCGCGCCGATCCGGTGTCGGCCAGCGCGGCGGCAAGGTGTTCCCTCAGTGACACGGTGTGGGTCATCACGTGGCCTCCGGTCGAAAACAGGGGCGTCCTGCCGCGAGTCGGCACGGACGTTCGATGGTTCAATCCTTTAGCAACACATGAAATAAGTAAAGTTTAATATTCTTTCATAGTTTTTAAGTTATTCTAAATCCCATGAAGCACACTACGCTCAAGCAGCTGCGCGCCTTCGCCGCCGTGGTGAAATCCGGCTCGGTCACCGGCGCGGCCGAATTGCTGCATGTCTCGCCGCCCGCCGTCACCCAGCAGATGAAGCAATTGCACGACCATGCCGGCGTGCCGCTGGTGGAGCGGTCGCTGAAGGGCACCATGGTGCCGACCAGCGCCGGACGCGAGATGCTGACCTGCGTGGAGCGCATCGAGGCGACGCTGGCCGAGTGCACGGCGACCATGGAGGCCTATGCCGGTTCCGACCATGGCGTGGTGTCGGTCGGCGTGGTCAGCACGGCCAAGTACTTCGCGCCCCAGGCCCTGGCCGCGTTCGCACGCAGCCACCCGGGCATCGAGCTGCGCCTGACTGTCGGCAACCGCGCCGAGATCCTGCGCGCCATCGAACACTACGAGCTGGACGTAGTGGTCATGGGCCGCGCGCCGCAGCGCTTCGAGATGGTCGCCAGCCCGATCGGCGACCATCCGCACGTCATCATCGCCGCGCCCGACCACCCGCTGTGCGGACGCAGGCGCCTGCCAGCACGCGCGCTGTCGGGAGAAACCTTCCTGGTGCGCGAACCGGGCAGCGGCACCCGCGGCCTGATGGAACGCTATTTCGAGAAGGCTGGCGTGACGCCGAACATCGGCATGCAGATCACCAGCAACGAGACCATCAAGCAGGCGGTCATGGCCGGGCTCGGCGTGTCCTTCATCTCCGCGCACACCATCGGCGCCGAGATCGCCGACGGACGCCTGGCCGTGCTGGATGCCGCGCACCTGCCGATCGTGCGCCAGTGGTACGTGATGCACCTGAAGGAACGCCGCCTGATTCCGGCGGCCGAGGTGCTGTGGTCGTTCCTGACCGAACACGGCAGCCGTTTCCTTCCGCAGGTCCCCGGGTTGCGCAAATCCCGCCCGCGGCGTACGTCCCGGTCATCCCGGCCCGGCACCGGATCCTCCGCTACGTAAACGCTCCGCCCGACGCCCTCACCCGTGCGGCACCACGCGGATCTGGTACAGCCATGGCCAGCACTTGCCGGTGACGAAGATGCGGTCGTGGACGGCATCGTAGGCGATGCCGTTGAGCACGTCGTCGCCCGGATCGGCAGTGCGGCGGGTGTCGTACAGGCCTGCGAGGTCGATCCAGCCGACCACGCGCCCGCTGCGCGGATCGATGCGCGCGATGCGGTCGGTCTGCCAGATGTTGGCCCAGATCTGGCCCCGGATCCATTCCAGCTCGTTGAGGTTGGTCACCGGCTTGCCGTCGGCGGTCACGTGCAGCGTGCCGACCTGCCGGAGCGTGTCCGGGTCCAGGATGCGCAGGTCGCTGCTGCCGTCGCTCATGTAGATGCGGTTCGCGCTGCGCGTCAGCGCCCAGCCTTCGCCCGGGTAGTCGAAGCGCGCCACGGGACGGAACGTGGCCAGATCCCAGACAATGCCCCTGTGCTGGTGCCAGGTCAGCTGCACCAGCCGCCCCTTCCACGCCACGATGCCCTCACCGAAAATGGCCTCGGGCAACCAGGCCTTGCGGATCACCTTGCCGGTCGAAAGCGCGACCTGGCGAATGGTCGAGGCGCCCTGTTCCCCGGTGCTCTCGTAGAGCGATCCGTGGAGATAGAACAGCCCCTCGGTGAAGGCGTTGGTGTCGTGCGGATACCGGTGCACCACCCGATAGCCGTACACGGGAATGCTGCCGGCACAGGCGGACAGCATGGCGAGCAACGCCAGCAAGACCACCCGGCCGAGCATGCGCCCGACCGGCAGGTGCGTTCCTGTTCCGCGCATCGCCGCGTCAACCGGCGGCGGGCTTGCGCGCGACCAGGTCGATCAGCGCGGACATGCCCTCGTGGCGACCTTCGTGCAGCTCGGCGTCGTAGCTTTCCAGGTGCTCGATCGCGAGGCCGTCGAAGGCTTCGCGAAGCATCGGCTCGGTGTACATGTTCTCGGCGTCCGGCGGGCCGCCGGTGCCGTAGTCCAGCTGTTCGGGGCGGTAGCCCTCGAGCAACAGCAGCCCACCCGGCTTGAGCGCGTCCTGCATGGCGCGGAACATCCGCGTGCGCTGTTCGGGGTTGGCGAACTGGATGAAGATCGCGGCGATCACGTCGAAGCGCTCGTGGCCGAAATCCCAGGCAAACAGGTCGACTCGTTCGTGCCGCATCGTCACCCCACGCGCGGCGGCCAGTTTCCGGCTCTTGTCCAGCGCCACCGAGGAACCGTCCACGGCCAGCACGTCCAGGCCCTGTTCGGCCATCCACACGCCGTTGCGACCATCGCCGTCGGCCACCGCCAGCGCGCTTCCGGACGCCGGAAGGCGCGACTTCTGCGCGGCCAGGAACACGTTCGGGGCCTCCCCGAACAGATAGCCCTCGGCGGCTGCGTAGCGTTCATCCCAACTCGGCATCGGCATGGTCTCCTGCAAGCGACTAAGATTCCACAGTGTATACCGGCGACCTGCGAGCCGAAGGCACAAAAAAACCGGCGGCCCGGCACCGGGCCGCCGGCAGGTTGCACTGCGGGGATTCCAAATCAGCCCTTCAGCGCACCGTACAGGCGGCTACCGATGGCCGAACCGCTCAGCGCCATGGAGGCACCGGATGCCAGCAGCGCGACCAGGGCCAGCTCGAACGGCGCGATGCTGATCAGGCCCAGGATGCCCAGGACCACCGCGGCCAGGCCGATGAAGCCCTGAGCGGCGGCCGAGGTGTTGACCAGTTCACGGGTGACACGCGCCACCATGGTGCGGTCCTGGCTCTCCCGGGCATGCTGCAGGCGCACGGCGTTCATGCGCTGGGTGGTGCCGCTGCTGAACAGCAGCGTGCCGCCCACGACCACGGCCGTCGCCGGCATCAGCACCGCGGGCGCGACCATCAGCAGGGACAGGATGCCCATCACGATGGCCGCCAGTCCGCCGGCCAGCTCGACGCTGATGCCGGTGTCCAGGTTCACCTCTTCCATGGTGTCCTCGGCCAGCATGGCCATCAGCTGCTTGTGCTCGGCCGCCACGGCGCTTCCCTGGACCAGCAGCCCGGCGCCGACCGCGATCGCGGCCACGGACAGCAGGGCGTGCGGCAGGATGTTCGCCAGTCCCACGACCGTCAGCACGATCGCGGCGATCCCGGCGATGGATTCTGCGCTGGCTCCCCCGATCAATCCTTCCTTCAAGTGGGTGTCTGTTGCATGCATGTCGGTACCTCCTTTTCTACAAATTCATCTTTCCTTACAGAGACTTGCTCCTTTGCCGTTCCATCAAGGTGCAACCACCAGCGGCTCCCATCATGGTAACGCGACGAAGCTGGCGAAACTTGATGGAAACCAAACGTATGGACGGCCAAACGCGCGCATGCGCGGGCGCTCGCGCACGGGCCCGCGGATGCTTCCGGACGCCCGGGGAGGCCTGTCTGACGGACAACCACCGCAAGCTGTCAGAATGTACGGCTTGAACACACTCCAGACCCGGTACGCACGATGTCCCTGCTGCAACTGATCAAGGTCGACTACAGCGTCGGCGGCCCGCTGCTGCTGGACGGCATCGACTTCACCCTCGAGGCCGGCGAGCGCGTGTGCGTGGTCGGCCGCAACGGCGCCGGCAAGTCCACGCTGCTGCGCCTGCTGGACGGCGAAATCGCGCCCGACGACGGCGAGGTGCGCCGGCGCGACGCCCTGCGCGTGGCGCGCCTGACCCAGGCCGTACCGCAAAACGCCAAAGGTTCCGTGTTCGACGTGGTCGCCGAAGGCCTGGGCGACCTCGGCGCGCAACTGGCCGCCTTCCACCACGCCGCGCACGACGGGGATACCGAAGCCATGGCCCGCGCGCAGGAGCGCATCGAGGCCGGCCACGGCTGGGACCTGGACACGCGCGTGAGCCAGACCCTGTCGCGCCTGGAGCTGGACGGCGATGCCGACTTCGCCGCGCTGTCCGGCGGCATGAAGCGTCGCGTGCTGCTGGCGCAGGCGCTGGTGTGTGCGCCCGACGTGCTGCTGCTGGACGAGCCCACCAACCACCTGGACATCGCGGCCATCGAATGGCTGCAGGACTTCCTGCTCGGCTTTTCCGGCGCCATCGTGTTCGTCACCCATGACCGGCGCTTCCTGCGCGCGCTGGCCACGCGCATCGTCGAGATCGACCGCGGCCGCCTGACCGACTGGCCCGGCGACTACGACAACTACCTGCGCCGCCGCGAGGAACGCGCCCACGCCGAGGCCCAGGCCAACGCCCTGTTCGACAAGCGCCTGGCGCAGGAGGAAGCCTGGATCCGCCAGGGCATCAAGGCCCGGCGCACGCGCAACGAGGGCCGCGTGCGCGCGCTCAAGGCGATGCGCAGCGAACGCGCGCAACGGCGCGAGAAGACCGGCACCGCGAAGATGCAGCTGGCCGACGCCCAGGCGTCCTCGCGCAAGGTCATCGAGGCGCGCAACATCAGCTTCCGCTATGGCGAGCGCGTGCTGGTCCAGGACTTTTCCACCACCGTCCTGCGCGGCGACCGCATCGGCATCATCGGACCCAACGGCGCCGGCAAGACCACCCTGATCCGCCTGCTGCTGGGCCAGACGCCGCCCGACGAAGGCTCGGTCAAGGTCGCCGACGGCCTTCAGATCGCCTACTTCGACCAGCACCGCGCGGTACTGGACGAAACCGCCAGCGCCGCCGACAACGTCGCCGAGGGCCGCGAGTTCATCGAGCTCAACGGCCGGCGCATCCACATCATGGGCTACCTGCAGGACTTCCTTTTCACGCCCGAGCGCGCCCGCGCGCCGATCACCCGCCTTTCGGGCGGCGAGCGCAACCGCCTGCTGCTGGCCAAGCTGTTCGCGCAACCGTCCAACCTGCTGGTGATGGACGAGCCGACCAACGACCTGGACGTGGAGACCCTGGAACTGCTGGAGGACCTGCTGGGCAACTACCAGGGCACGCTGCTGCTGGTCAGCCACGACCGCGACTTCCTCGACAACGTGGTCACCTCCACGCTGGCGCTGGAAGGCGACGGGCACATCGGCGAGTACGTGGGCGGCTACGCCGACTGGCTGCGCCAGCGCCCGGACCCGGCCACCACGCGCAAAAGCGACCAGGCCAAACCGGCCGCCCCGGCCACCGCACCCGCTCCTGCGCAAAAGCGCAAGCGCAGCTACAAGGACCAGCGCGAACTGGAACAGCTCCCCGCACGCATCGAGCAGCTGGAAACCGAGATCGCCGAACGCACCGCCGCCATGCACGAACCGGATTTCTACCAGCAGGAAAGCGACACCATCGTCGCCGCCAACGAAGCCCTGGCCGCGCTGCAGGCCGAACTGGAGGACGCCTACGCGCGCTGGGAACGACTGGAAGGCTGAACCCGTACCTGCCGCACGCTCGATACCGTGCGTGCGGCGAACGACTGCCCGCCCCGCGCCCGCGGGGCGAATGCGGATCGATGGGCAGGCCCGCGCCTGTTTTGCCCGGCCTTTCCGGGCGGTGTACAAGATCAACGGACTTTCCACGGAGTTGGACCATGCGACACGCAAGGATGATGCTCGTCACGCTGTTCGCCTGTCTGGCGGCCCGGCCCGCCCTCGCCACCGCCCCTCGCGGCACGCCGACCCTGACCACCGCGCAGATCGCGAACGCGCTGGCGCGCATGCACGATCCCGATGCCCTGGTCACGGCCGCCCTGATGGGGCCGGTCGCCAACGACGAAGCACGCCAGACCACCTGGCTCAAGCAGGCGCAGCAACTGGACCCGGGCGCGGCGGACATCGCCGCGCTGACCATGCTCAGCTGCCAAGCCACCCGTGCCTGCGACGCCGTCGCACTGGGCGACCGGCTGCATGAACTGGATCCCGACAACGCCCTGGCCTGGATGCCCCGTCTGCAGCGTGCCATCGCCAGTGGCCACGCGAACGCCGTGACCCGGACCCTGCAGCGCATGGCGCAATCGAGCCACTTCGACAGCTACTGGGTGTCGACCCTGGGTCGTCTCGATCACGGCCTGGCCCTGGCGCCCTCGCCCGACGGGAAGCCCGTTTCCAGGAAGGAACGGTTCGGCTACGCCATTGCACTCGCCGGATTCGTCATGCCGAACTTCCAGGGCCTGATCACCGCCTGCAAGCCCGGCGCTTCCCGGTTCCAGGCGCGCCGGTCGAGCTGCCGCGCCATCGGCGTGATGATGGAAACCAGCCCGATGCTGCTCACCAACATGATCGGCACGATTTTGCACCGCCGCGCCGCACGCGACCGCAGCGACTATGACCATGCGCTCCAGGTCACGCGCGACCTTGTATGGACACAGGACAACTTCGCCGATCTGACCAGCAATGACATGAGCCTGCATGGCCTGGAGACCTACCTGAGCGACATCCGGTCCAGCGGCACCGAAACCGGCGCCATGCGTCGCGTCCTGCAACGGGCACACGTGTCCTCCCGGCCACCCGACAACTGGACCAACCGCCAGCTGGAGCACCTGCTGAAGGAAGATCACAGTCCGTACTCGGCCCGCGCCCACGGCAGGGGCTGAAATCCCGCGGGCATGACGATGTGTCATCACGCCTCCAGCACCCTGCGCAGATGCATGGATGGACATCGCGCAACGCGCTAGGGCATCGGCAGCCACAGGCAGGCGACGGCTCCGCTTCCATCCTCGCGTGCGTCGAGGGCGACCCCGCCCTCGTGCGCCTCGGCGATCTGCCGCACCAGCGCCAGGCCGATGCCGGAGCCACCCGGCTTGGTGGTGAAGAACGGCACGAACAGGTTCTCGCTGCGCGGCGGGCCGGGCCCGTTGTCGATCACCTCGATCCGCGCGCGCGCCTCTTCGAGGCACCACCGGACCCGCACTTCGCCGCCTTCCTTCGGCGCCGCCTCGGCGGCATTGCGCAGCAGGTTGATCAGGGCCTGCTCGAGCTGGTCGGGGTCGGCCTGCACGACCAGCGGCTCGCCGGGCTCGACCCGGACCTCGCAGCGCTGCTCCAGGCGCACGACCTTGTCCACCAGCACGGCCAGGTCGACGTCGCGGCACTGCGGCGCCGGCAGGCGCGCCAGCGAACTGTAGCCGGACAGGAAGCGCGACAGCGCACCGGCACGCTTGCCGATGACCTCCAGGCCGGAACGGAAATCCTCGCGCCAGTCGTCGGGCAGCGAGTCGCGCCCGGCCAGCGCGGCCAGGGTGCCGGCCATGGACTGGATCGGTGCCAGCGAGTTGTTCACCTCGTGGCCGAGCACGCGCAACAGACGCTGCCAGGCCTGGCGCTCCTCCTCGCGCAGCACGCGGCCGACATCGTTGATGACCAGCAAGCGTCCACCGCGCCCGCCGCTGCGCAGCGGCGCGTGGCGGACCTCGAAACGACCGGTGCGGCCGGGAAAGGCATGCGTGATGGCCTGTGAACCCGGCGCCTCGAGCAATCCGGCCAGACCCAGCTCCTCGGCGCTGAGCCCGAACAGGCGATGCTTGTCGGCATCCAGCAGCGCCTGTCCCGCCGGGTTCATCAGGCGCAGCTTGCGCTCCGGATCGAACACGAACACCGCGCTGTCCAGCGCCGCCAGGGTCTTGCCCAGCAGGTAGGACGATTCCTCGAATTGAAGCCGCTCGCGCTGCAGCCGTTCGGCCAGCAGGTTGATGTCGACGACGATGTCGCCGAGCACGCTGCCGGACACGCCGCGCAGGCTGTAGTCACCCTGGTACAGGGCCTCGATCAGTCCCGACATCGTGTACAGCGGGTACATCAGGCGCCGGTAGTGCCAGCGCGCCAGGACCAGCGTGAGCACGATCACCAGCACGCCGCCGAGCCAGGCCACCAGGCCCGCCGGCCGACCGAAGACGGCCAGGCCGGCGAGCGCAAGCAAGGCCGGCAGCGCGACGGCCAGGCTTCCGTACAGCACGCGCGCCTCGTAGCGGGGCATGACCCCGCGCGTACGGGCGGGCGGCGGGTCAGTCGGCATCGGACCGGGACTCGCGCAGGCCGTGCTTCTCCATGCGCCGGTACAGGGTCTGCCGGGTGACGCCCAGTGCATCGGCGGCCTGCTGCAGGTTGCCGTCGTGCCGCTCCAGCGCGCGCCGCACCAGCACCGCCTCGACCTGGTCCAGGGTCATGGCGTCGAATCCGGCCGAGCCGTCGGCTTCGCCAGGCGCGCCGAAACGGAGCGCCGCGGCGCTGACCCGGTCGTGCTCGGCCAGCAGCGCGGCGCGTTCCATCAGGTGCTGGAGCTCGCGCACGTTGCCGGGCCAGCTCCAGGCCAGCAGCGCGCGCTCGGCCGAGGCGGCCAGATGCAGCGGATCGCGTCCGTGGCGCGCGGCGCTGCGCGCCAGGAACGCGCGCGCCAGCGGCAGGATGTCGTCGCGACGTTCACGCAACGGCGGCAGGCGCACCTCCAGGGTATTGAGCCGGTACAGCAGGTCCTTGCGGAACCGCCCGGCGGCGACCTCGGCATCCAGGTCGGCGTTGGTCGCCGACACCAGGCGCACGTCGGCATGCTGCGTGCGCGAGGAACCGAGCCGCTCGAACTCGCCGTCCTCCAGCACGCGCAGCAGTTTGGGTTGCTGCGAAGCCGGCACGTTGCCGACCTCGTCCAGGAACAGGGTGCCGCCGTCGGCCAGCTCGAAGCGACCGATGCGCTCGCCCTTGGCGTCGGTGTAGGCGCCGCGCACGTGGCCGAACATCTCCGACTCGAACACGCTTTCGGCAATGCCGCCCATGTTGACCTTGACCAGTGAACGGTCGGACCGCGGCGACAGGGCGTGAATGCGCTGCGCGATCACGCCCTTGCCGGTGCCGTTCTCGCCCAGCACCAGTACGTTGGCGTCGCTGGGCGCGATGCGCGCGATCATCTCCAGCACGCGGCGCATCGGCGCCGATTCGGCGATCAGCTCGCCGCCCTCGTCGCCGCGAAGCAGAGCGTTCTCCGCTTCCAGCCGGCGCTGGCGGCGCAGGCTCTCGCCCAGGGCGATCTGCGCGCCGAGCACGCGGATCAGGCGCGTGTTGTCCCACGGTTTCTCGATGAAGTCGGCCGCGCCGCGACGCATCGCCTCCACCGCCAGCGGCACGTTGCCCCAGGCCGTCATCACCACCACGGGCAGGTCCGGCACGTGCTGGCGCAACTGTTCGAGCAGTTCCAGCCCTTCCTCACCCGAGGTCGTGTCGCGGGTGTAGTTGAGGTCGATCAGCGCACAAGAAAATCGCGCTTGCGCGCCGCCTCCAGCGCCGCCGCCGGATCCTCGACGCCGATGCTGCCCAGCCCCTCGGACTTGAGCAGCAGGCGCAGCGCCTCTCGCACGTCCGACTGATCGTCGGCCAGCAATACCGGGGGCGTGACCTTGCGCTTCATCGCTTCATCCATCGATGCAGTGTAGTGCTCACTCGTAACGCAGCGCGACTGCCGGATCCACGCGCAGGGCGCGCCAATCGGCACCACGGTGGCCACGACCACCGCGATCACGACCACGGCCGTCACGAGCCCGACCATCAGCGGATCGTGCACGCGCATGCGAATCCGCCGATGTTCGCCGCGGCCAGCGCCGTGGTCCACGGCCAGGACAGGGCCAGTCCGATCGCCAGCCCGAGCCCCAGCCCAAGCAACTGCATCGACACGTGACGAACGATCGAGACATCCCCCGCGCCGATGGCGCGACGGATGCCGATCTCGCGCGTGCGCTGGGCCACGGCAAAGGCCAGCACGCCGTAAAGGCCGGCCGCGGCCAGCACGAGCGCGATCCAGTCCCAGGAAGCCGAAAAACTGCACCAGTACCCAGATGCCGACGCGCGACATCCGCTCCAGCCGCGCCTGCGTGAAGACCTGGTACAGCGCCCGCCTGGGGCGACGATCCGCTGCGACACGTCCTTTGCAGTTGCATGGCATAGGCCCGTGCGTTGGCGGCGCGCGTGTGCACGGCCAGTCCCACGTACCGGCCGCCGATTCGCCCGCGGCCTGCTGCAACGGCAGCAGCAATTCCGGCCGCGGCGGCTCGAACGAGTCCGCCATGCGCAAGGGCTTGATCACACCGACCACGGTAGCACCCGCGCGTGGGCCTCCGGATGCAGACACCAGTTTCCGGCCCAGTGGATCACGCCCCGGCCACAGTCGCGTCGCCGTGTGCGGTCGATGACCACCACGGCATGCTGCCAGCGCGGTCCTCGGTCCTGGAAAAAGCGTCCCTGGAGGCGTCGCCCGCCATAGGTGGACAGGAAGTGCGTATCGCACAATTCCCGACCTGCGTGCGCCCGTCATCCGTGCGGCGGACGCGGCTGCCCTCGGCAGCAATGTATTCGTCGCGCCGTCGGCCACACCCGGGATCGCGTTGCCGGCCGAGGCATCGACGACGCCCGGCATCCCCATGCAACTGCCGCGCGATCGTCCGGTACCGGTCGACCAGCCTGGCCGGGTCATCGAGGTGGGGCGGGAATCGCCAGGCTTCGGCCGTCAACACCTGCGTCGCGGGCACGCGGGTGGACGCCGGGCTGGAAAGGATGTGCCGCATCGAGCGAATCAAGGTGCCGGCACCGACCAGCAGCAGTACGGTGAGCACGATCTCGAAAATCACCATGACGCCTGCCATGCGCACCGAACCCGACTCGCGGATCCCCGACCCCCGTCGCCGCAGACTGGGCTGCAGGTTGTTGCGCGTCATGCGCCAGACCGGAACCAGCACGGCCAGCCGTGGCGCTCAGCATCGAGGTGCCCCACAGGAATACGGCAATCCCGGAATTCATGTGCGGAACGCACGAGTACGCACTCACCGAACCCTGGTTGTTGTCCGCATAGACCTGTGCCAGCCAGCGGCCGGCACCGAGGTAGATCGGCCAGGCTACCAGCAGGGCTCCCAGCCCGATCCAGCACCCTTCCGCCAGCGCGTCGAGCATCAGCCGTGCCCGGGTCCCGCCGAGGGCGCTTCGCAGGGCCAGTTCGTGGCGGCGGTTGAGCACCTGCACCAGTTGCAGATTGGATACGTTCACGCACGCCAGCAGCAGCACCAGCAGGCTGGCCAGGAACATCATGGCCACCCAGCGCCGGGTGTCCTTGTGCACCACGGCCAGTGCCAGCGGCATGGCCGTCAACGGACGCGCACGGTTGGCGCCGCTGGACAACCGTTTCAGCTGCGGCTGCAAGGCGCGCAGTTCGCGCGCGCACCTGGGCGACCGTCGCGCCCGGCCCGAGCCGCGCCAGCGCAACGACCTGCATGGGCTGGCTCGGCGTGCACATCCAGCGGCAGCCACAGGCGCGCGAAACCGGGGAAACCGAATCGTTCGGGCAACACGCCGACCACCCGGGCCCGACACCGTCCACCCGCAGGCTGCGCCCGAGGATATGCGGGTCGGCATGGTAGCGCTGGCGCCAGAGCGATGCGCCCAGGAGTACGACCGGCGTCGCTCCCGGCGCCTCGTCGGCAGGAAGGAACCCACGACCGAGCACGGGACGCACGTCCAGCATGTGCAAGGCCGAGGCCGTCAGGCTGGCCCCTTGCTCGTAGGCCGCCGGCGCATGCCCGCCTCCGCCGAGCACCATGCTCGACATGCTGTAGGCCCCCACGGTCCCGACCCCATCGCGCTTGCCGTGCAGGTCCAGCAGCAAGTCGGTGCCCAGGCTGCCGATACCGAGCCCGTTGTCCTGGGCGTGACCGATCACCACCAACCGGTCCGGCTGCGGAAACGGCAGGGGCTGCAGGATGGTCTTCTGCACCAGGCTGAACAGGAACACCGCAAGCCCGAGTCCGGTGCCCAGCACCAGCACGGACGTCAGGAAAATCCCCGGCCTGCGCCCAAGGCGCCGAATCGCTTGCAGCCACACTCGGGTCCACATGGTTCAATCCCCCCGCAAGGCATGCATGGGCTGCACGTGTGCCGCGCGCAGGGCCGGCAGCAGGCAGGCCAGCAAGCCCGACAACGACAGCACCGCGACGACACCGGCCAGCGACAGCGGATCCACGGCGCGCGTGCTTCCGGTCAGATCCATCAGCAAGCGGGCCGAAACCGGCGCCAGGGCGAAAAGGATCGTGACGCCCACCAGCAATCCGACCAGCAGCTGCATCCCGCCGCCGGCCACGACCATGCCCAGCAACCGCGCCGGCGGCGCACCCATCGCCATGCGCACGCCGAATTCGCGTTCGCGTGCGGCGACCGACACGGCCATGACCGCATACATGCCGGCCGCCGCCAGCAGCAGGGCCACCAGGGCGAAGACGCCGACCAGGAGCAGGGTCAGGCGGGTTTCGGACACGCTGTCGCGCACGTCGTGCTCCAGCGTGCGCAGGTGGGCCATGGGTTGCGTCGGCGCCACTTCGGCCATCGCGGCATGGATGGCGCTGCGGAAGCCGTCCAGGTTGCCGTGCACGCGCAACGCCACGCGCAACGGGAACCAGCTGCGGAACATGCGCATCGCCCAGTCGGGCATCTGCGCCAGAGGCATGTACAGGATCGGCGGCATGCGCTGCAGGGCGCTGTATTGCCGCGTGTCGGCCACGATGCCGACCACGCGTGCCGGCCGCTTCGCACCGTGATCGCCGGGAACCGCGATGACCTGTCCCAGGGCATGCCCGCCCAGGTACTTGCGCGCGAACGCCTGATTGACCACCACCACGGCCTCGCTGCCGCGGCGGTCGTCACGATGGAATCCGCGACCGCCGGTCACGGCAATGTGGAAGGTGGCGAAGAACCCGGGTGTCACCCCGCGCACTTCGGTGGAGAACGTGGTCCCGTCCGGAAGCTGGAAGCCGCCGAAGTTGAACCAGCGGCCGATCGGCAGGTTGGTGGTCACGGTTGCCCGCTCGACGCCGGGCATGGCTTCAAGACGTCGGAGCAGCCGCTGGCTCAGATCCGAGACCGCGGCGGCATCCGGATAGTCGGCCTTCACCGGTGCCATGTCGAAGGTCAGCACATGCCGTGCCGAAAAGCCCAATGGCGTGTGCGCGGCACTGTAGATGGCATGCAGGAACAGGCCCGAGGCGCTCAGCAACAGGGTGGCCAGTGCCATCTGCACCATCACCAGGACGCGGCCCAGGCGTCCCCGGTGTCGCCCGGGCCCGCTGCGTCCGCCTTCGCGCAACGCTTCGGTCCCCTCCAGGCGCAGCGCGCGCCAGGCGCCGAAGGCCGTGGCCAGCCAGGCGCACGGCACGCCCGCCAGCAACGCCAGCCCCGCGGCGGACGCACCGACCTGCGGTGCATGGCCATGCACCCAGTCGGCCGGGACGAAGTGCCCGAACACGGCCAGCCCCAGGTAGGCCAGCCCCCAGCCCAGTGCCGAACCCGCCAGGCCGACCAGGGTCGCCTCGGAAAGCGCCGGCAGAACCACGCGCCAACGCGAGGCGCCCAGGGCACGGCGCACGGCCACGTCGTGATGCCGGGACAGGCTGCGCAGCAGGGACAGGTTGGTCAGGTTGACCATGGCCACCCCCAGCACGAACAGTGCGCAGGCCAGGAACAGCATCAGTGTTGGCGCGGCCTCGGCATGCAGGCTGTCGGCCAGCCACCCCGCACCGTAGTGATGCTTGAGGCGATACGCGCTGCCGTCGGCCCGGGCCAGCGCATGCAGTCGCGTGGCGACCTGCGCCGACACCATCGACAGGTGGGCATGCGCCCGCAAGCGCGCCACGGCAAGGAAATTGGGACCGCCCCCGGCACTGGCCCGGGACAGCGCCAGGGGAAGCAAGACGTCGCAGCCGCCCATCAGGTCGAAACCGGCCGGCAGCACGCCGATGATGGTGTGCGGCACCCCGCCGATGCGCAGGGTCCGGCCGATCACCGCAAGGTCCCCGGCATAGCGTCGCTGCCAGAAACCGTGCCCGAGGATCACCGCGGACGGCCCGTGCGGACGGTCCTCGGCCGCGTCGAAATTGCGTCCCAGCAGCAGGTGCACGCCCAGGGTCGGCAATAGCCCCCGGTCGGCATGCATGCTCGGCACCTGTTGCGGCGGCGCCCCGCCGCCGGCCACGTTGACCGGCGCGCGGATGCCCTCGACCAGCCCCATCGACGACACGCCCTGGAGACCGTCCAGGTGCTGGTACTCGCGCGGGGAGATCGCCAGACCGTAGTCGGTGGGCTGGCCGAGGGCGACCAATCGCCCGGGTTGCGGGTACGGCAAGGGCCGCAGCATCACCCGGTCGACCAGGGTGTAGACCGCCACGCTGGCGCCCAGGCCCAACGCCAGCACGCTGGCTGCCAGCAACAGGAAGCCCGGTTTGCGAAGGCTCGCGCGCCAGGCCTGCCGGATTTCACTGAGCCAGACGTTCACGACACCGCTCCGACGCGGTTGCCGATCAACTCGTCCAGGCGCGCCTCGTCCTCGCGGCGCAGGCGCTCGAAGGTTTCCTCGTCGACCACGCGACCATCGAACAGGCGCACCTTGCGCTGGGCCAGTTCGGCGTAGCGCGCGTCATGGGTGACCATGCAGATGGTGGCGCCGCCCCGATGCAGTTCGTCCAGCAGCGCCATCACCGCCTCGCCGTTGCGCGAGTCGAGGTTGCCGGTGGGTTCGTCGGCGAGCAGGATCGCCGGCTTGCCGACCAGTGCGCGGGCCACCGCCACGCGCTGTTGCTGGCCACCGGACAGCTGCGCCGGGTAGTGGCGCATGCGGTGCGACATGCCCACCCGTTCCAGCGCCTCGCGCACGCGCTGGCGACGCTCGGCGCGCTCGATGCCGCTGCGATAGGTCAGCGGAAGTTCGACGTTCTCTTCCACGCTGAGGTCGCCGATCAGGTTGAAGGCCTGGAAGATGAAGCCGATCTCCGCGTTGCGGATGCGCGCGCGCTCGGCCGCCTTGAGGTTGGCCACGTCGTGGCCGTTGAGCGTGAAGTTTCCGGCCGAGGCGGTGTCGAGCAGGCCCAGGATCGACAGCAGCGTGGTCTTGCCGCAACCGGACGGGCCGGAGATCGACACGTACTCGCCGCGTCCGATCGACAGGTGCACGTCGGACAAGGCATGGGTTTCCACTTCGTCGGCCTGGAAGACCTTGCGGATGCCGTCGAGGGCGATGACTTGGTTGGTTTCGCTCATGGAATCACCGTGTATGCAGGTCGAAGAAAATGGCTTGCCTGGTGCCGGCTCCCGCACTGAGCTGCGAGTCCGTCATTTCACCCGGATCCGGTCGTATTTGTCCCACTGGCTGGTATCGGACAGGATCACCCGGTCGCCGGCCTTCAGTCCGCGCAGAATCTGCACCCGGTCGACCGAAGTCGCCCCGATGCGCACCGGCACGCGCGTGGCGATGTCGCTGCCGGGACCGAGCCGGAACAGGCCGATGTCACTATCGGCCTTGGCCAGCGCCGGCCGTCCGACCGAGAGCACGTTGCCGAGCCGCGCGATGCGGATGCGCCCGTCCACGGAAAGATCCGGACGCGCGCCGGGCGGCAGCTTGCCCTTCAGGTGCACGTCCACCTGCACGCTGCCCTCGGTCACCGCCGGGTCGATCCGTTCGACGGTGCCGGCGACCACGCCGTTGTGTGTGTCCACGCGGACCGGCATGCCGATGGCCACGTCCTTGGCCTGCACTTCGGGCACTTTCAGGCGCGCGATCAGCACGTCCGGCCGTGCCACCTGCGCCAGGTTGGCCCCGGCGGCCACCTGCGCGCCCTCCTGCACGGCCACCTGCTGCAGCACGCCGGCGATGCCGGCCTTGACGTTCAGGGCGTCGGCCTGTCGCTGGCGCAGTTGCAGATTGCTGCGCTGCTGCGCCAGATGCGCCTTCACCGCATCCATCTGTGCCTTCATGCTGGCCGCGAACGAAACCACCCGCTGCTTCTCGATCTGCATGCGCGCGGCAAGCAGCTCCAGCGCGATCTTGCCCTGCTGATATTCCACCCGCGGAATCAGGTTCAGCTTCACCGCCTTGGCATCGGCGTCGGCCTTGACCTTGGCCGAGGCGTAGTCGGACCGGGCCTTGGCCAGCGCCGAGCGCTCGTCCAGCAGTTGCGCTTGGAGCTGCGCACGCTTGGACGCGACGTCGGCCCGGGCAGCGGCCACCTGGGCCCGGGCGTTGCGCAGGCCGTCCGCCACTTCCGGGTTGCTCAGCTTCATCAGCACCGTGTCCGGCTTCACCGTGGCGCCGGGCCAGACTTCGATCGTATCCACCTGCGCCGTCGTCGCCGCGGAGATCCAGCGCTTGTGCCGCGGTACCAGGGTGCCGGTGGCCCGGACCTCGCGCAGCATGTCGCCCCGGTGGACGGTGCCGATCCACAGGCTGGACCGGTCGGCATCGGGCAGTGCCGGGCCGATCCAGGCAGTGGCCGACAGCAACGCAAGCAGCGCCAGCACGCCGGCACCGACCAGCGCGATGCGCTTGCGCTTCCTGCGTTTCTTCAAGGCGGGGTTGGCAATGTCCATGCGGGACCTGTTGCAACCGCCATGCCAACTCCGGGAGCCGTCGTAAGTGACTGTTTTGCATAACCCCTTCTGGACCAACCTCGGGCACACTCCACCGTTCCGGCGTCCGGATCCGTACAGGTCCATCCGCCGCCGTACATGCCCCGCGCCCCCCGGGAACATGTGCCGCACAGGTATCATGCTGGCCTTGCCTTTCCGGAGTTGCCCGCATGTACACGCTCTATTACGCCCCCGGCACCGCCGCCCTGCTGACTCACCAGGTGCTGATCGAATGCGGTGCGCCCTTCACCCTGAAGGAAGTGGACATGGCCGGCGGCGAGCAGCGCGGGGAGGTCTACCTGGCGCTCAACCCGAACGGCACGATCCCGACCCTGGTCGTCGACGGCAAGCCGCACAGCGAGACGGCCGCCATGGCGATGCTGCTGGCCGAACGCCATCCGGAGGCCAGGCTCGCCCCCGAAGCCGGCAGCGCCGGGCGTGCCGACTACCTGGAGTGGATGGTGTACCTGGCCAACGTGGTGCAGCCGGCCTTCCGCCAGTGGTTCTACGCCGATGAACACGTGCCGGAGAGCGCCGAGGCCATCGCCAAGGCCGGACGTCTCCGCATCGAGGCAAGCTGGGCGCGCATCGATGCACACCTGGCCGAACACGGCCCGCACATGCTGGGCGACCGCTTCAGCGTGGTCGACCTGTACCTGGTCATGCTGATGCGCTGGTCGCGCAACATGCCGCGTCCGGCCACGGACTGGGTCCACCTGGCCGCGCTGGCCGCCAAGGTGAAGGCCCGGCCCTCGTGGACGACCCTGTACGAGCAGGAGCAGCTCAGCGAGTGGGCCTGACCGACCCTGCGCCCGATCCCGGCGCCTGGGCGGTCTACCTGCTCGAGTGTGCCGACGGACGCGTGTACACCGGCATCGCCCGCGATCCCGAGCAACGCCTGGCCCAGCACGCGGCCGGCAAGGGAGCGCGCTTCACGCGCTCCAATCCGCCCCGGCGCCTGCTGGGGTGGGTGTGGGTCGAATCGAAGAGCGCGGCCCTGAAGCTGGAGATCGCCTGGAAGCGCCTGCCGCGTGCCGCACGCATCGCTGCGCTGCATGCACACGGGTGATGACGCCCTGTTCCGGCACGGCGGACACCACACGCCATGCGCCTCAGTTTCCGCGGTCGATGACCCGGCCGATGCCTTCATCCTCGATGGACTGCGCCGCAGCGGCGAGGGCGTCCTGGCCGACCCCGGCGCCGAAGCCGATGCGAAAATGCAGCGCGCCCTCGGTGGTGCGCGAGGAATGGATGGACTCCAGGCTGATTCCCCGCGTCTCGAATACGGACAATAACGCCCGCAACGAACCCGGGCGATCCTCGGGCAGGAACACACTGAGGTAGCCCGGCTCGTCCAGGTCGGCCATCAGATAGCCCAGCTGCTCGAAGGCATGGCTGCCGGTCGCCAGCGCCCGGTCACCGAAATACGCGGCACCGGCATCCAGCAGACCGGCGCGCATCCCGGCACGCGCTTGATCATCGCCGGCTTCGATCTGCCGGCGAAGATGGGTCAAGTGGGCAATGAACCGGTCCAGCATCGGACCGACGTGGGGATTCTCGAACTGGATGTCCTGGTAAATGGCCGGATTGCCGGCAAGCAGGCGACGGCTGACGATGTCGTCCAGCATGGCGCCCACGGTGCGAAAATCGCGCATCGCGCCGGGCCCCTCGCCCATCCATTCCCGGCGCACCGCAACCTGGGCCAGGTGACTGGCATGCACCATGCCCTGGACCAGGGCCATCGCGCGGTCATGGGTCTGCGGATCGGTGAAACCGCAATCGGCCTGGCTGGCCGCGAGGAAGGTCTCCAGCCACGGCCGCCATTGCTCCAGGCGTGCCTCGCACACGACCATGGCATGCCCCTTCAGGGTCGCGGTCCTGGGCGGCGCGCACATCGGGTGCAGGCCGACCACCTCGGCCCGCGAGCGCATCAGCGCCGCCACCGGTGCCGCCTTGATCGAGGTGACGTCCATCCACAGGCGGCCGCGCTCGATGCCGTCGGCCACGGCCACGTAGTGATCGATCAGGGACGGGGTCTGCCGGATCGGCGCGCTGAACACCAGCACGTCGGACTGTTCGACGAGTTCGCGCTCGCCCAGTCCGCTGCTGCCGGCCGGATCGCATCCGATCACGCGCAGCCCCATGCGCCGTTCGAAGAACCGCTCCAGCCAGCGCCCGTAGGCTCCGGCCACGCCGACAATGCCCACCGTCGGCTGCATGTTCATGGCATCGGATCCGGCGGTTTCATGGTCGCATTCCGCGGGTGGCCCGGCGTGGCGGCCCGACTAGCCGCCCGCCCGGGCCAGCCATGCGGCCGTGACGGCCAGGCCGATCACGGCCAGCAGCGCCATGCTGACGATCATGCCCATGGCCATCATCCATAGCCGCGCGGGCGCCACGGCGGACCACCCGCCGGCCTGGCGCACGTGCGCCTGCAGCACCCAGACGATGGCGGCCAGGAAGGCCAGCGCGGCCACCACCTTCACCCCCAGGCCGGGAGCGGCGGTGGGCGGCAGCAGCGCGAAGGCCAGCGCCGGCAGCACAAGGGCCGCCAGGCAGACAATGAAGTATCGCTTGCGTACGTTCGTCATGAACGGCCTCACCCCGTGTTCTGAAGGCCCTGCGAGACGCCGTTGACGCAGGCCACCAGCGCGCGCAGCAGGGCATCCTCCTCGCCGCCGTCGGCACGCCAGCGCTTGAGCAGGTCCACCTGCAGCAGGCTCATCGGATCCACGTACGGGTTGCGCAGGCGGATCGAAAGCGACAGGCGCGGGTCGTCGGCCAGCAGGCTGTCGGCGCCCTTGAGCCGCCCGATGGCCTTGCGGGTGCGCTCGAACTCGGCGCGGATGCGCGGGAAGAACTTGCCGTGCAGTTCGCCGGACAGTTCCGAGAACGCCTCGGCGATGCCCAGGTCGGCCTTGGCCAGGACCATCTCCACGTCGTCGATCAGCGTGGACAGGAACGGCCAGTCGCGCGCCATCTCGGCCATGGCCTCGAAACCAAAGGTCTCGATGCCGTGCTCGATGGCGCTGCCCAGGCCGTACCAGCCGGGCATGATGGCGCGGCACTGGGTCCAGGAGAACACCCATGGGATCGCGCGCAGGTCCTCCACGCCGCGCATCGAGCGCCGACGCGAGGGGCGCGAGCCCAGGGTCATGCGCTCGATCACGTCGATCGGGGTGGCGGTGCGGAAATAGGCGACGAAATCCTCGTCACCGACCAGCTCGCGGTAGGCTTCGCGACTGCGCTTGGCCAGCACGGCCATGCGTTCGCGCCAGGCCTCCTCGCGCGGCTCGGGGTCGCGCGGGCGCAGGCTGGCGCCCAGTGCCGCGCCCACGGTCTGCTCCAGGTTGCGCAGGGCCAGCGCACGGATGCCGTACTTGCGGTGGATCACCTCGCCCTGCTCGGTCATGCGCAGGCGCCCACCCACGCTGCCGCGCGGCGAGGCCATCAGCGCCGGCGAGATGCGCGAGCCGCCGCGGCTGGCCGAACCGCCGCGGCCGTGGAAGAAGGTCAGTTCGATGCCCTCGACCCGGGCGACTTCGAGCAATTCGACCTGGGCGCGCTGCAGGCCCCAGCGCGCGGCCAGGATGCCGCCGTCCTTGCCGCTGTCCGAATAGCCCAGCATGATCAGCTGGCGATCGCCGCGCGCGGCCAGGTGCGCGCGGTAGACCGGGTCGGCCAGCAGCGCGCGCAGGGTGTCGGGGCCGTGGGTGAGGTCGTCGACGGTCTCGAACAGCGGCGCCACGTCCAGCGGCACGCCGCCGTCGTCGTCGACCAGGCCGCCCAGGCGCGCCAGCGCCAGCACGGCCAGCACGTCGGCGGCCGATTCGGCCATGCTGATGATGTAGGGGCCGGTCGCGTGCACGCCGTAGCGCTGCCGCGCATCGGCCAGGGTGGCGAATACCGCGCGCAGGCGTTCGACGGTGTCGTCGTCGGTGCCCCCGAAGGTTTCCTCGCCGGCGGCCAACGGGCGCAGGCGCTCGGCACGCACGTCCTTGTCGCGTTCGGCCCAGTCCGCGTCGCCCAGCAGCGCGGCCAACGCGTCATCGTGAACGCGCGCGTCCTGGCGTACGTCAAGCCGCGCCAGGTGGAAGCCGAAGGTGCGCACGCGGCGAAGCAGGCGGCGCACCGCAAACAGGCCGGCGTGCTCGCCCTTGTATGCGATCAGGCTGTCGGCGACCAACGCCACGTCGGCCTCGAAGGCCTCGGCATTGGGATAGCCGCTTTCATCGTCGGCCAGCGTCGCCTCCAGGCGCGCCCGCATCAGGGTCAGCAGGCAGCGGTAGGGCATGTCGCGGTGGCGCGGTCGGATCGCCATCGCCGCTTCCAGGAACCGGTCGGTGTACTGCGCCAGGCGCTCGCGCATCCCTTCGCTGACCTCCACGCGGTCCTCGGTCTGGCTGAGGCTGCGCGCCAGGTGGGAACACTCCTCGATGTAGCGCTCGAGCACCATGGCGCGCTGCGCGCGCAGGGTCTCGGCGATGGTGTCGGCACCGACGTTGGGATTGCCGTCCATGTCTCCGCCGACCCAGGAGGCGAAGCGCAGCACGCGCGGCAGCTCGGGGCGCACGCCGTAGACGTCCTCCAGCTCGCGCTGCAGGGCCTCGTAGAACACCGGCAGCACGCGGTACAGCGAGCCGGTCAGGTAGTAGCCGACGTGGTCGAACTCGTCCTGCACGCTGGGCCGCACCGGCGAGGCCTCGGCGGTCTGCCAGCCAGCGGTCAGCGCCATGCGCATGCGCTCGGCGTCGGCCTCGCGCTCGGGCGGCGTGCGGCGGGCGTCGAATTCGGCGATCAGGGCGGCCACGATGGCCTGCTCCTTCTCCAGCAGCGAGGCGCGCACGGCCTCGGTGGGATGGGCGGTGAACACCGGCTCCACGTCCAGGCGGCCGATCCAGTCCAGCAGCTCGTCGGCCTCGACGCCGCGCGCCTTGAGCTTGCGCAGCACGTCGGCCAGCGATTCGGGCTGCGGCGCGGCGCCTTCCAGCTGGTAGTCGCGGCGGCGGCGGATACGGTGCACGCGCTCGGCCACGTTGACCATCTGGAAATAGGTGGCGAAGGCGCGCGCCAGGGCCTCCGCGTCCTGGGCCTTCAGGCCGGACAGGCGTCCGCCCAGGCCGCTGATGCCCGCACCGGCCTCGCGCCGGCGGATGGAGGTGGTGCGCACGCTTTCCACGCGTTCGAAAAAGGCCTCGCCCCCCTGCTCGGCCAGCATCCGGCCGACCAGTGCGCCCAGCCGCCGCACATCCTCGCGCAGCGGGCCGTCGTGGGGCAGGAAATCCAGGTTGCGGGTGTCTTCCGAATCGTTGTGCGCGGTCATGCGTCCTCCAGCAATGAGATCCCTTCCATCATACGCAACCGTGCGTGCACACCGGCTGAGCGGACATCTGCTGCCCCCAAGCATACGTATGCATCCGCATGAAGCGATATAATGAAGCTTCCTTTCTTGGCCGAGGGGCGTTGCGTCCCTGCCCGCTGCCGGATTCATCCGCCAGGCGCCGCAGGGTCAGGCTCGGCATTTTCCTGCAACTGCGCCCATCACGATCCGCCATGGAGTGAACCACATGAACGCCGTCGCCAACGACGCCACCAACGATTACAAGGTCCGCGACATCGGTCTCGCCGACGCCGGCCGCCGCCGCATCCGCATGGCCGAGCAGGAAATGCCCGGCCTGATGTCCATCCGCGCCAAGTACGCGCCGCAGCAGCCCCTCAAGGGCGTGCGCCTGTCCGGCTCGCTGCACATGACCAAGGAAACCGCGGTCCTGATCGAGACCCTGGCCGCGCTGGGCGCCTCGGTGCGCTGGGCCTCGTGCAACATCTTCTCCACCCAGGACGACTGCGCCGCGGCCATCGCCGCCAGCGGCGTGCCGGTGTTCGCCTGGAAGGGCGAGACGCTGGAAGAGTACTGGCAGTGCACCCTGGACATGCTGACCCATCCGGGCATGCAGGGTCCCGAGCTGATCGTCGACGACGGCGGCGACGCCACGCTGCTGATCCACAAGGGCGTGGAGATGGAGGACGGCTCGGACTGGGTCGACCAGCCCGGCGCCAGCACCGAGGAGCAGGTCATCAAGAACCTGCTGAAGATGACCCGCGACGAACGCCCCGGCTTCTGGAAGAAGGCCGCCGAGGGCTGGAAGGGCGTGTCCGAGGAGACCACCACCGGCGTGCATCGCCTGTACCAGCTGGCCGAACAGGGCAAGCTGCTGGTCCCGGCGATCAACGTCAACGATTCGGTCACCAAGTCCAAGTTCGACAACCTCTACGGCTGCCGCGAGTCGCTGGCCGACGGCATCAAGCGCGCCACCGACCTGATGGTCGCCGGCAAGGTCGCGGTGGTGTGCGGCTACGGTGACGTCGGCAAGGGCTGCGCGCATTCGCTGAAGGGCTTCGGCGCGCGCGTGATCGTCACCGAGATCGACCCGATCTGTGCGCTGCAGGCGGCCATGGAGGGCTTCGAGGTCGCCACCATCGAGGACACCCTGGGCCGCGGCGACATCTACGTCACCACCACCGGCAACCGCGACATCATCACCTTCGAGCACATGTCGCGGATGAAGGACAACGCCCTGGTGTGCAACATCGGCCACTTCGACAACGAGATCCAGGTCGAGAAGCTGCAGTCGGCCAAGGACGTCAAGCACGAGAACATCAAGCCGCAGGTGGACCGCTACACCTTCCCGTCCGGTCACAGCATCTACCTGCTGGCCGAGGGTCGCCTGGTCAACCTGGGCTGCGCGCATGGCCATCCGGCCTTCGTGATGTCCAACAGCTTCTCCAACCAGACGCTGGCGCAGATCGACCTTTGGGCGCACAAGGACCACTACGAGAAGACCGTGTACCGCCTGCCCAAGCAGCTGGACGAGGAAGTGGCCCGCCTGCACCTGGAGCAGATCGGCGTGAAGCTGACCAAGCTGACACCCGAGCAGGCCGACTACATCGGCGTGTCGGTGGACGGGCCGTTCAAGCCGGACCACTACCGCTACTGATCGACCCGTTCCAGGCGGTACACAAGGGCATCCCGGCGCAGGCCGGGATGCCTTTTGTTTTTGCAAGATCGCCGATCCCTTGCAGGAGCGCCGGAAGGCGCGATCGGCAACGCGGCAAGATACGGGTGTCGCGAGTCCGCCCTCATTCTTTTCGACACTGACCTATGGGTCCACGGTGAAAGCCCGGATGTACCGCTTCACCGATCGCGCCTTCCGGCGCTCCTACAAAGGGTAGGGATCGGTGCGCTTTACCTGGTGTCCGCGCCCGCCTCGAACCAGTGCGCGGTGCGGTTGACCACGCGCACCACCGAGAGCATCACCGGCACTTCCACCAGCACCCCGACCACAGTGGCCAGCGCCGCGCCCGATTGGAGGCCGAACAGGCTGATGGCCGTGGCCACGGCCAGCTCGAAGAAGTTGCTGGCGCCGATCAGCGCCGACGGTCCGGCCACGCAATGCGGCACGCCCAGGCGCCGGCTGAGCAGGTAGGCCAGGCCGGCGTTGAAATACACCTGGATGATGATCGGCACGGCCAGCAGCACGATGATCAGCGGCTGCGACAGGATGGCCTCGCCCTGGAACCCGAACAGCAACACCAGGGTGGCCAGCAACGCGGCTGTCGACCAGGGGTCGATGCGCTTGAGGGTACGCTCCAGTGCCGGCTCACCGCCCCGGCCCAGCAACCCGTGGCGCCACAGTTGCGCGATCACCACCGGCACCACGATGTACAACAGCACCGACAGCAGCAGCGTCGCCCACGGCACGTGGATGGACGCCACGCCCAGCAGCAGCGCCACGATAGGCGCGAAGGCCACCACCATGATGGTGTCGTTGAGGGCCACCTGCGCCAGGGTGAAATGCGGCTCGCCGCCGCACAGCTTGGACCACACGAACACCATCGCGGTGCACGGCGCCGCGGCCAGCAGGATCAGGCCGGCGATGTAGGCATCGTGCTCCCCGGCCGGCAGCCAGGCCGCGAACACGTGACGCACGAACAGCCAGCCCAGCAGCGCCATCGAGAACGGCTTGACCGCCCAGTTGACGAACAGCGTCACGCCGATGCCGCGCACCTGCTGGCGTACCTCGGCCAGGCGTCGGAAATCGATGCGCAGCAGCATCGGCACGATCATCAGCCAGACAAGGCCGGCCACCGGCAGGTTGATCTGATGCACCTGCACCGCCGACAGCGCGGCGAATCCGTTCGGCCAGAGGTGCCCCAGCGCGATGCCTGCACCGATGCACAACAGCACCCACAAGGTCAGATAGCGCGCAAACCCCTGCATCCTTGGCGGCTGCCTGCGCTCAACCGTTTCCGTGGCCACACTCATGCCTTCGTCCCTTCTCGACCGATGCCGCGCAAGGCCTCCTGGAGGGCCAGGCGCTCAAGCTTGTCCACCGGCAACGCCAGCATCAGCTCGACGCGGCGGCGCAGCATGGTCCAGGCCGTGAGATAGGCCCGGCGACGCGTGTCCTCGTCACCCTCCACGGCCGCCGGATCGGGCACGCCCCAGTGCGCATGGACCGGATGTCCCGGCCACACCGGGCAGACCTCGCCGGCGGCGTTGTCGCACACGGTGATGACGATATCCATGGCCGGGGCACCATCCTGCGCGAATTCATCCCAGTTCTTGCTGCGCAGTTCGCCGTTGAAGCCGAACTCGCGCGCCAGGGCCTCGGCCATCGGCTGCACGGCGCCGGCCGGGTGACTGCCGGCGCTGTGCGCCATGAAGCGGCCCTTGCCCAGCACGTTCAGCAAGGCCTCGGCCATGACACTGCGCGCGGAGTTGCCGGTGCACAGGAACAGGACGTGTCTCGTCGGTACGTTCATGTCAGCAGCACGTTCCCTTCTCGGTCGCCCTTGCGGATGGGCCGCAGCACGGCGTGCCCTCGCCGTCTTCGTCCTCGCCCAGCGTGTAGGTGGTGGAAGTGCCCAGGGAACGGAAGCTCTCCCAGCGCACGCCCTGCGGGTCCTCGGCCCAGAACTTGTCCGACTTTGCGTAGCAGCACACCGTGCCCTGCTCGGCCAGCGTCACCGCATCGGCCGCGCGCAGGCGCGCGCCCAGGTCGGCCAGCTCGGCCTCGTCCTCGGCCTGCATCCCCAGGTGGTCGAGGCCG
This sequence comes from uncultured Gammaproteobacteria bacterium, assembly GCA_963817755.1. Taxonomy (GTDB): domain Bacteria; phylum Pseudomonadota; class Gammaproteobacteria; order Xanthomonadales; family Rhodanobacteraceae; genus Oleiagrimonas. The sequence continues at coordinate 234,101 of CAWFPB010000001.1, read as the reverse complement.
GCCGCGCGGCCGCGCTGCGAGATGGCGAAGTTGACGCGCGGATCGTCCAGCATCCACTTGGCGTAATCGGACTCGACCACGCTCGGCTCGACGCCGAACAGCATGCGGTAGAAGCCGATGCTGGCCTCCAGATCATCGACGTTGACGTGGACATGGAAACGTTTCATGGGGTCACCTTCAGCATGTGGGAGTGTTCGATGCCGCGCAGGCATCCGTGGTGGCGGATCCGGCACAACAGTTGGCGGTGAGGAACGCGAGCAGGCCGTTCATGCGCGCGTAGCCGGCGCGGCACTGGATGCGCCGGCCGTGCCGCTCGTCCTCGACCAGACCGGCCTGGCGCAGCTGGTTCAAATGATGGTTGAGCGTGGCGCCGGCCAGCCCGGTGGCACCGGCCAGCTCGCCCACGGCCATGCCGGCGTCGCCGGCCTGCACCAGCAGGCGGAACAGGGCCAGTCGGTGTTCGTGGGCCAGCGCGGTCAGGCATTCGAGGGCGGCTTTTGATTCCATATTTCTAGAATTATGGAAATAGATGCCGAGGTCAAGCCCGCCTTCCCGGGCTTGCGTCCAGCCTGCGTTTCCGCGACTATTCTTTTCATCTTGATGAAGAGATATATGACAGGAAACCCCGGCATGACCGTACTCTCCCTGGAGTTCTTCCCGCCCAAGACCGACCGCCAGCGCGCCCAGTTCGACAGCGCCCTGCCGAAACTGCGCGCGCTCGAGCCCGAATACGCCAGCGTCACCTTCGGCGCCGGCGGCTCCACGCTCAGCTACACCCCGCAGACGGTGAAGGCGCTGATGGACGCCGGCCTGGACGCCGCGCCGCACCTGTCGTGCATGGGCGGCACGCGCGAGGAGATCGCCACGCTGCTGGACGAGTACAAGGCCATGGGCTGCACGCGCCTGGTGGCGCTGCGCGGCGACATGCCCTCGGGCATGGCCGGTCCGGGCGACTTCATCTACGCCTCCGAGCTGGTCTCGTTCATCCGCGAACACGCGGGCGACCACTTCCACGTCGAGGTGGCCTGCTACCCCGAGACCCACCCCCAGGCCGACGACGCGCTGGTCGACATGCGCCACTTCAGGCACAAGGTCGAATGCGGCGCGAACGGCGCCATCACCCAGTATTTCTTCAACCCGGACGCGTATTTCCGCTTCGTCGAGGACGCGCGCGCGGCCGGCATCGAGGTGCCGATCGTGCCGGGCATCATGCCGATCTCCAACTTCACCCAGCTCAAGCGCTTCTCCGACAGCTGCGGCGCGGAGATCCCGCGCTGGATCGTCAAGCGCATGCAGGCCTACTACGACGACGTCGACAGCGTGCGCGCGCTGGGCGCGGACATCGTCGCGGGGATGTGCCGGCGCCTGCTGGAGGGCGGCGCGCCGGGCCTGCACATCTACACGCTCAACCGCGCGATGGCGACGCTGGCGGTGGTCGAACGCCTGCACTGAGGCCCGCGTTCAGCCCCGGTCGCCCTGTCGGGGTCTAGGCTGTGCCCATGGCACGCGCCGCGCTCCTGTTGCTGCTGTTGCTGGCCGCCCCGGCCTGTGCGGCCCAGGCCGTCGTGCACCACTGCGTGTCGACCGATGGCACCCCGGTGTTCACCGACCAGCCGTGCGACAGCGCACAGTCGCTGCGCGTGGGCGCGGTGCCGGCCCATTCGGAGCACGCGTGCCCGACCACCCGCAAGGCGCTTCGCCAACGCGTAGCCGCGACCTTCGCCCGGCACGACGCCAACGCCCTGGCCGGCCTGATGCTGTGGCAGGGCTGGACCGATACCGAGGCCGTGCGCGAGGTGGCGCGGCTGAAACGCCTGATGCGCCAGCCGCTGCTGGATGTCGCCGATGCCGGGCCGGACACGGCCGCGATGACCGGCGCCCCGGACGCTCCTGCTGCCGCCGCCACGAGTCCGGTCCCCCAGGTGCCCGAACCCGGCCTGCTGGTGCACCTGGGCGGCGTGCAGGGCGCCCCGACACCGCCGCTTCGCTACTCCGTGGAGGCGCTCGCCGGCTGCCTGTGGCTGCGCCCCTGACCGCCAGCACATGCCACGGCGTGGACCAGCCGGTATCATGGTCCGGTTCACTTACGGAGATGGCACCATGGCGACCCAGTACCCCGACCTGATCTGGCACAACGGCGAGATCAAGCCCTGGCAGGACGCCACGGTGCACGTGATGGCCCACGCGCTGCACTACGGTTCCTCGGTGTTCGAGGGCATCCGCAGCTACCAGACGCCCAACGGCCAGGCCATCTTCCGTCTGCACGACCACATCAAGCGCCTGTTCGACTCGGCCCGGATCTACGACATGGACATGCCGTTCACGATCGAGCAGATCGAGGCGGCCTGCCACGAGGTGATCGGTCGCAACGGCCTGGAGAAGGCCTACATCCGCCCGATCGCCTTCCGCGGCCTGGGCGGCCTGTCGCTGTCGGCCGAATGCCCCACCGACGTCACCGTCGCCGCCTGGTCGATGGGCACCTACCTGGGCCCCGAGGCGCTGGAGAACGGTATCGAGGCCTGCGTGTCCAGCTGGCAGCGCTTCGCGCCCAACACCATTCCCGCCGGCGCCAAGGCCGGCGGCAACTACCTGTCCGGCCAGCTGGTCGCGCGCGAGGCTCGACGCCTGGGCTTCGGCGAAGGCATCGCCCTGGCCTCGACCGGCCTGCTCAGCGAGGGCGCTGGTGAAAACCTGTTCCTGGTGTTCGATGGCAAGCTGTTCACCACCCCGACCAGCGCGGCCATCCTCAACGGTATCACCCGCCACACCCTGATGACGCTCGCGCAGGCCGACGGTATCGAGGTGATCGAGCGCGACATGCCGCGCGAGCACCTGTACCTGGCCGACGAGGTGTTCATGTGCGGCACCGCCGCCGAGGTCACCCCGATCCGTGCGATCGACGGCAAGCAGATCGGCGCCGGCAAGGCCGGCCCGGTCACCCGCCGCATCCAGGAGTTGTTCTTCGGCCTGTTCGATGGCCGCACCGAGGACCGCTGGGGCTGGCTGGAACCGGTTCGCTGAATCGTTGCGACCCGCCTCCCGGTCGGGAACGTGCATGGGCCCCGGATGCTTGGCCGGATACGGGCCGGAATCCATGCTCAACGCTGCGCCGCGCTGAGGCCAACGCCTGGCACCCGGCCGCTCCGACCCGGGGCCGGCCGGGTGCATCGGACCGACCAACGACAAGCACGATCACGCAAGTTGTGGTACACGATATCGGCATGCCAGGTCCGCAGCATCGCTGCTTTGGCCCATTCCCGGTTCCCGGACCATCGGCGCCATCACCACGGGGGGGATCATGGCGAATACCATCGCGCGGCCGTCAACCACCGGCTCTGGCACATGCCATCGGCAGTCAAGCACGCGCCCATAGCCGGACCATGTATGTATCCAGACCTCGACGAAGGCACGCCCGCATCCTGCCGGCCGTCCTCTGTCTCGTCCTGCATGCCGTCCATGCGGCACCTCCCGTGCAGGCGGCTTCCTCCGGGCATCCCGCTGCCTCCTTCGGGCATGTAGAGCCCAATGCTTTGCTGGCCCGGCTCGAGCTGTACGCGGGCAACAACCAGGCCCGCTTTCATGCAGCACTTCTTGCACTCGAACGGCAAAGGCCGTACCTGACCCAGCACCAGCAACAGTACGTCGAATACTGGGAGGCATGGGAAACCCTGAACAAGGGGAACTACACCCGTTCCAGCCGCATGTTCATGCAACTCGCCGAACACGCAGATGACGTCTCGCTTGTCGCACGCGCCAAGAGCCAACTGGTCAAGATCTACATGGTCAACCGCAAGTACGTGAAGGCTTTCACCCTGGCCAATGTGCTGATCAGAAACCTGGACAAGATCACCGACCCGGTCGTGCGCAACGACATCCTGATCCAGGCAATCGAGATCCTGCTCTGGCAGAAGCAGTACGACCAGGCCCTGAAATACGCGCGACAACTCCAGGCCGACGCAACGTCCGACAAGGACCGCTGCAAGGCCGACTACAGCGTGACCAATACCCTGCTCCAGCGCGGAGGCGTTCTGAACGCGTCCAGCCCGCAGTTCCGACAGACAATCGACATGTGCCTGAAGGCGGGCCTGCTGGGATTTGCCAATACCATGCGACTGAACTGGGCCGGCCTGATGGACGACGAAGGCCACCCGGAACGTGCCCTGGCCTTCCTGGACCGGATCGCGCCCGACATCATGAAGACGGGATTCAAGGCGCATGTCATCTCCCTGTATGTCACCCGTGCCCAGGCCTACCTCATCGAAGGGAAATACGCGCAAGCCGACAAATGGGCGCAAGCCGGCCTCTCCGCTGGCGTCCCGGGCAGCTACACATGGACGCGCCAGGCTGCCTACAAAGTGCTCTACCAGGCCCAGGAACATGCAGGCCGGTACCGCGCCGCACTCGCCAGCTACAAGCACTACATGGCCCAGTACAGGGCATCGGCGGACCAGACCAAGGCACAAGCCCTGGCCTACCAGATCGTCATGCAGGATGTGCTGACCAAGCGCCTGAAACTGGCGGAACTGAGCAGGCAGAACCGTATTCTCCAGCTACGCCAGTCCCTGGACAGCAAATCCGCGGAAACCAACCGCCTGTACATGCTGCTTCTGTTGTTGACGCTGGCATCGATCGCCTTCTGGGCCTGGCGCATCAAGCATTCACAGATCCGCTTCCGCAAGATGGCGCGCCACGACGAACTGACGGGGGTCTTCAACCGCCAGTACTTCTTCGAACAGGCCGGGCACGCCCTGCGCCGGCTTCGCAAGACCGGCGGCCACGCCTGCCTGATGATCCTGGACATGGACCATTTCAAGCGCATCAACGATGCCCATGGCCATGCAGCGGGCGACATCGTCCTCAAGCACGTCGCCCGGATCTGCCGGGAACACCTGCGCGATTCGGACGTGTTCGGTCGCCTGGGCGGCGAGGAGTTCGCCATCCTCTTGCCCGGCAGCAGCCTCGCCCAGGGAGCAGGCATCGGCGAGCGCATGCGCCGCTCCCTGGCACACGCCCCGGTACGGGTACGCGAAGACCAAACGGTCACGATCACTACCAGCATCGGCCTGGCCCACACCGATACCCATGGCCATGCACTCAAGCCACTGCTGATGGCCGCCGACCATGCGCTCTATGAAGCCAAGCGAGGCGGTCGCAACCGCCTGGTCAGCCGGACAACAGACCGGCACCCTCCAGCGCAAGCGTGAAAGGCGTGCCTGCGGCTCGAACCTTTCGCAAAATTGCGCCCAACCGAACCCGTCCACGGACAAACCATCGAACCATGACCCCGACGAAGCATGAATCCGAGACCCCACGGAATACAGCAAACCCGAAGCCGGGCAGCATCGCCTGCGTCGGCCTGGGCATGACCCTGGGTTCGCACCTGACGCCGCTGGCGCGCAGCCACATCGAGCAGTCCGACGTGGTCTTTGCCGCGCTCTCGGACGGCATCGTCGAGATGTGGCTCGAGCGCATGCACCCGGACGTGCGCAGCTTGCAGCCCTATTACGGCAAGGGCGACAAGTCGCGCCTGACCACCTACCGCGAATGGGTCGACGTGATGATGGCCGAGGTCCGCGCGGGCAAGAAGGTCTGCGCCGTGTTCTACGGCCACCCCGGCATCTTCGCCTGGTCGCCGCACGAGGTGATCAAGGTGGCCCGCAGGGAAGGGTATCCGGCGCACATGGAACCAGGCATCTCGGCCGAGGACTGCCTGTATGCCGACCTCGGCATCGATCCCGGCCGCCGCGGCTGCCAGCACTACGAGGCCAGCCAGCTGCTGCTGTTCGACACGCCGCTCAACAACCAGGCCTACCTGGTGCTCTGGCAGGTCGGCCTGGTGGGCGACCAGTCCATGAAACGCTTTTCCACCGGGCCGGAGTACCGGCAGGTGCTGGTCGACGTGCTCCGCCGCGACTATCCGCTCGAGCACGAGGTGATCATCTATCGCGGCGCAACCTTGCCGATCGAACACCCCAGGATCCGCAAAGTGGCGCTTGGCGAGCTGCCCGCGACGGATATCAGCGCCGAGGAAACCGTCGTCATCCCGCCCGCATCGAAACTGAGACGCCACGAGGAGACCAGACGGAGGCTATCGATGCTGGACCAGACGCAGGCTGCCCGATCCAGGGAAAACTGAGACACGACCCGCATAATTGTGGTACATGATACCGGCGCATCCGGACAGGGGCCGCGCAGCAACCGGATTGTACGAACGCACGTACGTCAATGAACCACGTAATCTAAGGGGGACATCATGAAATCGACCATCGAATTGCTTGAATCCATCGGCAGGGACGCTTCCCTGCGTCACCTATCGGGCGCCGACCTGGAGAAGATGCTCGAAGACATGCAGGCCAGCGATGAGCTCAAGCTGGCGGCAAGCTCAGGCGATGCCGCTGCGCTGAAGATGGAGCTGGGCGGCAAGGCAATGAACGTCACCAACAGCATTCCGAACAGCGGCGTTCCGGAAGACGACGACGACGACGACGACGACGACGACGACGTGATCAAGAACAAGATGAGGGGAAATCGTAGTCACGACACACTCCACCGGAACATGCGTCTACGCGTACCAGGACCCAAGGTTGCCAGCTTGCTGCTGGCATTCCTTTTCCTGCTCGTGGTCACGGCCCATGCGGCCGTGCCACCCACCGCTTCGCCCGATGTCCTCCTGGCCCAGCTCGAACACACCTCGGGAAATGAACATGCCCGATTCCTGACGATACTGCATCGACTCGAAAACCAGCGGGGACACCTGACCGAGGACCAGCTGCAGCAACTCCTGTACTGGCAGGCCTGGGAAGTTCAGACGGTGGGCGATTACGCACGCTCCATCCGCATGTTCAAGCAACTTGTCGAGAATGCCAGCCAACCCACGCTGGCTACGAGTGCCAAGACCATGCTGATCAAGCTTTACCTGATCAACCAGCAGTACGTGAAAGCCTTCACGCTGGCCAATGCACTGATCGCCAACCTCGACAAGATCACCGACATCAAGGTCCGGGACCAGGTGCTGTACCAGGCCAACCAGATCCTGATCTGGCAGAAACAGTACGACCTGGCCCTGAAGTTCGCCAAGCAACTGAAGGCTGGCGCAACTTCCGACAAGTCGCACTGCAGGGCAGATTTCGCGGTGACCAACACGCTGCTCCAGAAGGGCGGCGTGCTGACATCGACCAGCCCGCAGTTCCAGCAGACCGTCGACCAATGCCTGACCGCAGGCATGCTTTCAACGGCCAACACCATGCGCCTGAACTGGGACTCGCTCATGATCGACGAGGGCCATTATCAGCAAGCGCTGGCGTTCCTGGACCGCACCCGTCCTGAAATCATGAAGACCGGGTTCCATGCCCACATCAACAGCCTGCATATCCTGATGGCCATGGCCTATCTGGGCGAGGGCAACAACAACCTTGCCCGCAAGTGGGCGCAGGCCACGCTTACGGCCATGCCCCCGGACAGCGTCAACTGGAAGGCACAGGCGGCCTACAAGATCCTGTACCAGGTCGAAGAGCATGACGGGCAGTACGCCGCCGCATTGGCCAGCTACAAGAAGTACATCGCCCAGTACAGGAAGGAGATGAGCGATACCAAGGCCCAGGCGCTGGCTTACCAGATCGTCCAGCAGGAAGTGCTGGCCAAACGCCTGAAGCTGGCGGAACTGAGCAAGCAGAACCGCATCCTCCAGCTGCGCCAGACGCTGGACCGGAAAACTTCGGAAACCAACCGCCTGTACATCACGCTGCTGCTGCTGGCGCTTGCCTCGATCGTCTTCTGGGCCTGGCGCATCAAGCATTCGCAGTTGCGCTTCCGCAAGATGTCCCGCCACGACGACCTGACCGGCATCTTCAATCGACAGCATTTCTTCGAGCAGGCTGAGCGCACCCTGCACCGGCTACAGAAGGCCGGCGACCAGGCCTGCCTGATAATCCTGGACATGGACCATTTCAAGCGCATCAACGATGCCTACGGCCACGTCGCGGGCGACACCGTGCTCAAGTTTGTGGTGCAGACCTGCCACGAACAGTTGCGCGATTCGGACCTGTTCGGCCGCCTGGGCGGAGAGGAATTCGGCATCCTCATGCCCGGCTGCAACATCGCCCAGGGCACGGAGATCGGCGAACGCGTGCGTCGTTCGCTGGCCCGCTCGCCGGTGCAGGTCATCGACGCCGAATCGGTCACGGTCACCTCCAGCATCGGCCTGGCCGGCACCGAGACGCATGGCTATGCGCTCAAGCCGCTGCTGATGGCCGCCGACCATGCGCTCTATGAAGCCAAGCGAGGCGGCCGCAACCGCCTGGTCACCCGCACCGAACCGGCGGGCGCGATGCCCTCGTGAAGCCCGCGGACCGGGGGCGTCCAAGGCGCCCGTCCCGGCCCGGGCACAGACCCAGGACCACCGCATGCCCCCGACCACGTCCGATGTGCATCCGAACCCGCTGCAGCCGGGCCGGGGCCGCATCGCCTGCGTCGGCCTGGGCATGACCCTGGGTTCGCACCTGACGCCGCTGGCGCGCAGCCACATCGAACAGTCCGACGTGGTCTTTGCCGCGCTCTCGGACGGCATCGTCGAGATGTGGCTCGAGCGCATGCACCCGGACGTGCGCAGCCTGCAGCCCTATTACGGCAAGGGCGACAAGTCGCGCCTGACCACCTACCGCGAGTGGGTCGAGGTGATGATGGCCGAGGTCCGCGCCGGCAAGAAGGTCTGCGCCGTGTTCTACGGCCACCCCGGCATCTTCGCCTGGTCGCCGCATGAAGTGATCCGCATGGCTCGAGAGGAGGGCTACCCGGCCGTGATGGAACCGGGCATCTCCGCCGAGGACTGCCTGTACGCCGACCTCGGCATCGACCCGGGCAGCCATGGCTGCCAGCACTATGAAGCCAGCCAGCTGCTGTATTACAGGGTTCCGATCAATCCGCACGCGTACCTGGTGCTCTGGCAAGTCGGCCTGGTGGGCGACCGAACGATGAAGCTGTTCGCCACCAGCCCCGAGCATCGCTACCTGCTGGTGGACGTCCTCGCCGGGACCTATCCCAGGGACCACGAGCTCATCATCTACCGTGGCGCCACGCTGCCGATCGAGCGTCCACGCATTCGGCGCACCACCCTGCGCAACCTCACGGCCGCCGAGATCAGCGCGGAAGAAACCGTCATCCTACCGCCGCTTGAAGGATTGCAGCCCAACGAGGAAATCCTCGAGCGCCTGGATGTGCTGGACAAGGAATATTGGCGCCGGTAGCGGAGCGTGCAGGCACTTGCTGATCCACCTGCACGGGGCCGTCGATCGAGCACCCGGCCATGGGCCGTGATCGACAACGGCAAGACACCTCACTTGAACTTGTGGTAAATGATGCCATTGTGTGGACAAAAAACGAGATGGCTGCAACTGATCGCATTCCTATCCGGCTTCCGACAAAAAAGCTAGAACATGGGGGGGATCATGACCGATACCATTGACTTGCTTGACTCGATCGGCAAGAACGCCACCTTGCGCCATGCATCCAAGAAAGACCTGGCGCACGAACTGGAGCGAATGCATGCCTGCGACTTGCTCAAGCAAGCGGCAGCATCCGGAGATGCGAGCTCGCTCCGGATCGAACTGGGTGCAGAGGAACAGAAAGTCGTCCAGTCTCCCCCGGGGCCACCTCCCGCGCGGTCACAGTCTCCGGATAGAATCCCACCACCCCCGCCGCCCCCGCTGCACGAGGGCTGATCATCCGGAATGGCCCATGCGATACACACATGGCACATGTTTCAGACCAGACAGTTCATGGTGCTGAGCGCCCGGCATGGCTAAAGCCATCCTCTCGCCTGGCCATTGCCTGAGAAGCGCTGTTCTTTCCATAGCGCTTCTTTGCGCCGTCCCTGCGCTGCCGGCTCGCGGCACGCCGCCCGGCAAACCGGACCTGAAGCAGTTGTTCGCCGAGGCGGATCGGATCATCGCCACCGATCACGACCGCTTTCAGGAGTTGACCCGGGAACTGCATCGACAAAGTGCCCTCCTGTCGCAGGCGCAACAACAACACCTGGAGTATTTCGACGCCACCCTTGCCGACCAGAGCGGCAAGAAAGGCCTGGCGATTCGCCTGTACAACGAGATCCTGCACCACCCCGTCGACGAACGAACCACCGAGCTATCGCGTAACGCATTGATTGCGCTTTACTTGATCCAGAGGAAATACGTGAAGGCGTATACCATGGCAAACGCAGCCATGGAAAAGCTTTCGAGCCTGTCCGATCCCAAGGTGAAGGCCGTGGTGCTCAACATGGGCATCCGTATCCTGACCAACCAGAAGCGCTTCAACGAAGCGATCAAGTACGCCGATGAACTGGAAGCCTTGCCACCAAGATCCGTCAATCGCTGCGTTGGCCGGGTCAACCGGACCCAGCAGCGCATCTACCGGGGCGACTCGCTCGAGGCGACACGCGATGACTACCAGAAGGCCATCGCATTTTGCAGATCGGCAAAAATGCCGGGATACCCGAACGGACTGCGTGAGGTCTGGGCCAGCTGGATGGTTGAACAGGGCCACCCGGATGAAGCCATTGCCTACCTGAACCGCGTATTGCCCCTGATCAAGAAAAGCGGATTCAAGCAGCATGAAGCGGGGATACATGTCGTCTATGCAGAAGCGTATCTGAAAAAGGGCGAATACGACCTGGCCCGGAATCACGCGCTGCGGGCGGTGTCGGAAAATGCGCCAGGCACCTTCAACTGGACACTGCAATACTCCTACTTCTACCTGCAGAAAATCGCCAAGCACCGGGGCAACTACGCCTTGGCATTGAACTACTACGAGAAGTACATGAATCAGTACAAGGCTTCGGTAGACGATGCCCAGGCCCAGGCCATCGCCTACCAGACAGTCAAGCAGGATGTCCTGGCGAACAAGCTGAAAATCGAGGAACTGGCCAAGAAGAACAAGATCCTGCAGCTGCGCCAGTCCCTGGACAGCAAGTCCGCAGAAACCAATCGCCTGTACATCGCGCTGCTCCTTCTGGTGCTGGCCTCGATCACCTTCTGGGCCTGGCGCATCAAGCATTCGCAGATCCGGTTCAGGAAGATGGCCCTCCACGACGACCTGACCGGCATTTTCAATCGCCAGCATTTCTTCGGGCAGGCCGAGCGCACCCTGCAGCGGCTGCACAAGGCCGGCGACCACGCCTGCCTGATGATCCTGGACATGGACCACTTCAAGCGCATCAACGATGCCTACGGCCACGTCGCCGGCGATACCGTGCTCAAGCATGTCGTGCGTACGTGCCGGAAACAGTTGCGCGATTCGGACCTGTTCGGCCGCCTTGGCGGCGAGGAATTCGGCATCCTCATGCCCGGCACCAGCATCGCCCAGGGCACGGAAATCGGTGAGCGGGTCCGTCGTTCGCTGGCGCAATCGCCGGTACAGGTACGGGAGTCCGAAACGGTCACGGTCACCTCCAGCATCGGCCTGGCCTGCACCGAGGAACATGGCTATGCCCTCAAGCCGCTGCTGATGGCCGCCGACCATGCGCTGTACGGAGCCAAGCGCGCTGGTCGAAACCGACTGGTCACACGGACCGATCCCTCGGCCACGGCGTATTCGTGACATGCCCGCCGCCGAACCGCCCCTTCGTTCGAATCGTGCGACCGGCCGCATGGCATCACGCTGAATACGTTGCTGACGCTCGCACCCCTCAAGCTGTGGTGATCCGGCCTCGATGGACGTCGTGAGCCACGGCATTGAGCCGAACAGGCGGCGCAGGCATGATTCATCGTTGGGGATCCGGCTAACGCCGGGCTGATCGCGGACGAAGAAGATGCGAACCGCACGCCGGACCATGTTGGGGAAACGTCCTGCCGGGTCAGGACTCACCAGGCCGCATGGAGCCCGGCGGCCATCCGCCGGACGCAGAACGGCGCTCCGGCTTCTCCGGTCGCTTGCCATACTTCTCGCCGTGGCCACGGCGCCGCTTCCCGCCGCGCCGCCAGGATCCCCATCGCCGGACGCCCTGCTGAGCAAGGCGGATCACGTCATGTCCTCGGACCACCCGCGTTTCATCCGCATCCTGAAGCAGCTTCATCACATCGAGAACTCGCTCACGCCGGAGCAGATGCAGCACCTGGAGTTGCTCGACGCCGTGAACAACGACATGGCGGGTCAGAGCACGCTGGCCGTTCGTCAATATCAGGACATCCTCGAACATCCACTGGATCCGCTGACCGGGATTCGGGCCAGGACCGCCCTCATCGCCCTGTTCCTGCATCAACAGAAATACGTCGAGGCCTACTCCCTGGCCAATAAGCTCATCGCTGACATTCCGAAGATCAAGGATCGCCGGGTCCGCCTGTTTGCCCTGAAGATCCTGATCCGGGTTTCGAGCAGCGAGGAACGGTACGACCAGGCCATCCGCTATGCCGACCAGCTCGAGGCCCTGGGCGGAAACGAGGAATATCGGTGCGAGGCCGGCGTCTTCCGCACGCTGGCCATGCTGTATCGCGGCGATTCGACAACCGCGGCACATGCCGACTTCGACAAAACGATTGACGCGTGCCGCGCGGCGAAGATGCTGGGATTCGCGGAAAGCCTTCGCCTGGACTGGGCCGAACTGATGACCGAGGAAGGCCACCCCGACCGTACCATCGCCTACCTCCGACGCATCCGGCCCGATGTCATGCGCAGCGGATTCAAGCCCAATGTGTCCGCACTGGAGGCTTTCCTGTCCCGAGCCTATCTGCGCAAAGGCCAGTACAAACGGGCCCGCGAGCATGCCCTGGCCGCACTCGATGCCAGCAACCAGCAGGGGTCCCACTGGACGTTGCAATACACCTACCGGACCCTCTACCTGATCGACAAGCACGAACATCGGTATGCAAGCGCCTTGCGCATGCACGAGCAATTCCTGCAGCAGTACAAGGCCTCCATGGCGGATACCCGGGACCAGGCCATGGCCTACCAGGTGGTCAAACAGGATGTGATGTCCAAGAAACTCCGGCTCGAGGAACTCGGCAAGCAGAACCGGATCCTGCAGCTGCACCAATCACTGGATCGCGAATCCGCCGAAACCAGCCGGCTGTATGTCCTGCTGCTGTCGCTGGTCCTTGCCTTCATCGTGCTGTGGGCCTACCGCGTCAAGCATTCGCAGTTGCGCTTCCGGAAAATGGCCCGGCGCGACGACCTCACCGGCGTATGCAACCGACAATATTTCTTCGAACAGGCCGAACAGGTCCTGCTGCGACTGGAAAAGACCGGCACCCAGGCCTGTTTCCTGATCCTGGACATGGACCACTTCAAACGTGTCAACGACCAGTACGGCCATGCTTCCGGCGATCACGTGCTCAAGCACGTGGCGCAGACCTGCCGGCAGGAACTGCGCGATCCGGACCTGTTCGGGCGCCTGGGCGGGGAGGAATTCGGCATCCTGATCCCAGGCTGCTCGCGCGCCCAGGGCATGGAGGTCGGCGACCGCATCCGTCGCGCCCTGGCCTCCACTGCGGTCACCGTACGCGACAACGCCAGCGTGACCATCACGGCCAGCATCGGCCTGGCCTCCACTGAGCTTTGCAGTCATTCGCTCAAGCCGTTGCTGGTGGCGGCCGACGAAGCGCTCTATGCCGCCAAGCGAAGCGGTCGCAACAAGCTGATCCTGCATACGGCACGGATGTCTCCGGCTCCCTCCTGACGTCGCGGTGATCCTTCCACCCGGCACCCCGGCTCGTGCCACCACACCGCGCGACTGCAGGTTTCGCCCACGGCCGGACCAAACGGGCGACTCGGTCAGGATCGATGCGCCTGCGGGAAGTGCACCGTGGCGACCACGCCCACCACGTCCTCGCGCGGACGAATGGTCACGTGCCAGCCGTACAGTTCACACAGACGCCGCACGATGGCCAGACCCAGGCCGGCACCGCTACCGGTCGCATCCGCGCCGCGCTTGCCGCGCTGGAACAGTGACTCGGCCTCCTCGGCATTGATGCCCTGCCCGGTATCCTCGATCACGATGCGGTCGTCGAGGATGCTCACCATCACCTCGCCCTGCTGGGTGTACTTGACCGCGTTGCCAACCAGATTGGTCAGGACCACGGCCAGAACCGAAGCCGGCGCATCCACCTTCAGCGCATGCATGGGACGCATGTGCAGTTCGACCGGCTTGCCGCGCATGTGCGGACGCTGGCTCTCGATCACGTCCTCGACGACGCGTTCGGCCTCGGTAATCTCGCCGAACGTCGGCCCGCGGCGCTCGGCACGCGACAGCAGCAAAAGGGCCTCGATCATCTCGGTGGCCTGGCGCGAGGAACGTTCGATGCGCTTGAGCCGCTCGCGCAGCTTGTCGCCCAGGTCCGGCGAGGCCTGCAGCAGTTCGGTGGTGCTGGAGATCACCGCCAGCGGCGTGCGCAGCTCGTGGCTGACGTCGGAATTGAATTCACGGTCGCGCTCGACCAGCGCGGTCAGGCGCTCGGCGTATTCGTCCAGCGCCTGGGCCAGCTCGCCGACCTCGTCGTCGGCCACGTGCGGGGCCAGCGGCTCGGCCTTGCCGACGCGGCGGAAATTGCGCAGGCGCGCAGCCAGCTCGGTCACCGGGCGCAACACGCGGCGCGAAAGCCAGATGCCCAAGGCCAACGACATCAGGCTGAACAGGACCACCGCGGCGATCAGGCCAGCCATCAGCTGGCGCTTGCCCTGTTCATCGCGGCTGACGTCGTAGCGGATGAAGCCGATCAGGCCGTACTTGCGCTGCACCGCCAGCTTGTAGTGGTGCATCTTGCCGTCCGGACCGACTTCGGAGATGTCGTGCACGCCGCTGCCCAAGTCCTGCCAGGCCAGCGGCATCTTGTACAGCGTGCGTTCGCTCTTGAACCAGCCCTCGACCAGTTCCGAGTGCGCCTGGTAGTTGGGGTTCTCGTGCATCTTCTCGATGTTGGAGTCCACGTCGTGCTGCAGCGCGTTGACTACCAGCTGGTCCTCGACCTTGGCTCGCACGTACAGCGCGGCCAGCGCGAACAGCACCGAAAGGCCGAAGCCGAACAGCGCGAACGAGACGATCAGGCGGGTGCGCAGCCTACGTCGGGAGCGCATCCGGATCGACCATGCGGTAACCGATGCCGTGACGGGTGTGGATCAGCGGCTTGTCGAACGGCTTGTCGATGGCCGCCCGCAATCCGTGGATGTGCACGCGCAGGCTGTCGCTGTCGGGCAGCTCCTCGCCCCACACCTTCTGCTCCAGGTTGTGTCGCGTGACCACCGACGGACTGGCGTCCATCAGCGCCTGCAGCAGTTTGAGGCCGATCGGGTTGAGCTGGATCGAGGTCCCGGCCCGGGTCACGGTCAGCGTGTCGAGGTTGTAGGTCAGGTCGGCGACCTTGAGCACGCGGCTCTGCGGACCCTTGCCGCGTCGCGCCATCACCTCCAGGCGCACGCCCAGCTCCTGCAGCGCGAACGGCTTGGTCATGTAGTCGTCGGCACCGGACTCGAAACCGGTCAGCTTCTGCTCCAGCGCATCGCGTGCGGTCAGCATCAGGATCGGCGTCTGCTTGTGCGCCTCGTGGCGCAGCTTGCGCGCCACTTCCAGACCGTCCATGCCGGGCAGGGTCAAGTCGAGCACGATGACGTCGAAATCGTGCACCACCGCCAGGTGCAGTCCGGTCACGCCGTCGCCGGCAAAATCCACGATGTGGCCACGGTCCTCGAGGTAATCCCCGATGTTGGTGGCCAGGTCGTTGTTGTCTTCGATCACCAGTACGCGCATGCAACGTCCTCGGTACGACGCCGGCCGTTCCGCCGGCGGCTCCAAGCTTAGCGGGAATCGGGCGATCCCGGCAGGGATCGCAAAGAAAAGGCCCGGACGAAAGGCGGGGGGAATCGCCTCGTCCGGGCCCAAGTCGCTGCCCCGATCGCCACGGTCGCGAACATTCGGCCGGGAATGGCCGGTCGCGCACCGTGACGGTGCCTTTGTAATCCCTTCGGCTTTAAGCCGGGGTTAACGGACCGGGACAGAAGCGTTAAAGCGCAAGACAAGCACCCGCCCGCACGCCGGCGATGGGCGACGACAGGTCGGGTATCGAAGGGGGAATGGAGCGGGTGATGGGAATCGAACCCACGTCATCAGCTTGGGAAGCTGAGGTTCTACCATTGAACTACACCCGCGCGCCGAAGCAGTTTATACGATCCGCGGCGGGGATTCCTAGAAGGCAGCACGGGCCACGGCCTGGCTTCCGGGACGGGCTCCCGTTGCCGCGGCGGACATCCGCCCGCCGGCACGACCGCGACTCGATGCCGGCCAGGTACCACGCCGGGCACGACGCCACTCCGGTACAATGCGCGCACACCCCATGTTCACGCCCGGGGACGCCCATTCCGCCCCGGAACGGACGCAACCGGAGCCCTCATTCCTGCACGATTTCGCCAACGCCATGAACGGACCCGGTCCGCGAAACCCCGGTGACGAGCCGGGGTCCGACGCCTCCCGCCGACGCCCTGTACGCAGCTTCGTGCTGCGCGAGGGACGCATTACCCCGGCCCAGCAGCGCGCCTTCGACGCCCACTGGTCGCGCTACGGCCTGGACTACACCGGGCAGGTACGCGACCTGGACGCCGTGTTCGGCCGCAAGGCACCGCGGGTGATGGAGATCGGCTTCGGCAACGGCGAGGCCCTGGCCTGGGCCGCCGAACACGACACCGACCGCGACTTCATCGGCATCGAGGTACACCGCCCCGGCGTCGGCCGCCTGATGAACGCCCTGGCCGAGGCCGGTGCGGACAACGTGCGCATCTACCGCCACGACGCCGTGGAGGTGCTGCGCCACGAGATCGCCCCCGCCAGCCTGGACGAGGTACGGGTCTGGTTCCCGGACCCGTGGCCGAAGAAACGCCACCACAAGCGCCGCCTGGTCCAGCCCGGATTCGTCGACCTGGTCGCAAGCCGGGTGCGCGAAGGCGGCCGCTTGCATCTGGCCACCGACTGGGCCGAGTATGCTGGACACATGCTCGAGGTGATGGAGGACACACCGGCATGGCGCAACGAGACCGGACCGGGCCGCTTCGCGGAGCGACCCGACTGGCGCATCGAGACCCATTTCGAACGACGCGGCAAGCGCCTCGGCCACGAGGTATGCGACCTGCTCTACCAACGCCTGTGAACGGCGGCAGCCATCCCGTCCCTACCGGGCCGACACTCCTGCCGCTTCCCGACCACGCCGCAGCGTTCGCGCGCGGTACCTGCTGAACGCATCGCCTCGACGACGTTTCCATGGACAGCACCGCCGCCGGCCTCAGCCTGACCCCCGACATGATCCTGGTGCTGGGCCTGGTCGCCTTCACCATGATCATGCTGGTACTGGAATGGATCCGCGCCGACATGGTGGCGCTGCTGGTGGTGGTGGTGATCGGTCTGACCGGCCTGATTCCGCCCACGCAGGTCTTCCAGGGGTTCGCCGGCAACGCGGTGATCGCCATCCTCGCGATCATGATCATGGGCGCGGGCCTGGATCGCGCCGGCGTGCTGACCAAGGCCGCCGCCTTCGTCATGCGCATGTCCAAGGGCGAGGAATCGCGCCTGGGCATCGTGGTCAACGGCGTGACCAGCGTGTTCAGCTCGATCATTCCCAGCCAGGCGCTGGCGGCGCTGATGATCCCGGTGTCCAGCCGCCTGTCGGCGCGCACCGGCGTGCCGTTGACGCGCATGCTGCTGCCGATGGCGTTCTGCATCCTCACCGCCACCAACACCACGCTGATTGCCAATTCGCCGCTGATCATCCTCAACGACCTGATCGCCAGCGCCAACCGCAACCTGCCCCCGGGCGCGCACACCATCGCCCAGTTCGGGCTGTTCAGCGTGACCCCGATCGGCGTGGTGCTGGCGCTGATCGGCATCGCCTATTTCGCCTTCTTTGCCAAGCGCCTGCTGCCCTCGCGCGAGGACGAGCGCCAGAAGGTCACGCCCGGACGCACCGAGAGCTACTTCGCCGAGACCTACGGCATCGTCGGCGATCCCGCAGAACTGACGGTCACCGCCGAAAGCGCCTTGGTCGGCATGAGCGTGGGCGAGGTCGAGCAACTGCACGGCGCGCCACTGATCCTGGCCATGAAGAACGGCAACGAGTCGCGCATGGCACCGCCGGCCGAGGAGATGATCTGGGTCGGCACCGTGCTGGGCGTGCTCGGCTCGCGCGAACAGGTGGCCGACTTCGCCAACAATCATTTGTGCCGGGTGTCGCCGCGCATGCGCCAGCTGGCCGACCTGTTCAACCCCACCCGCGCCGGCATTTCCGAGGCGGTGGTTCCGCCCAGCTCGGACTTCGTCAAGCAGCGCATCGGCGACCTGCACCTGCGCAAGCGCTTCGGCGTGGCCGTGCTGGCGGTCAACCGCGGCGATCAGGTCTTCCGCGAGGACATCCGCGGCATCAGCCTGCGCGCCGGCGACACCCTGGTCCTGCACAGCCACTGGGGCGACCTGGGGATGATGCAGGACGAACGCGACCTGGTGGTCATCACCGACGTGCCCAAGGTCGAGCAGCGCCCGGGCAAGCTGTGGCAGGCGCTGGGCTTCTTCGGTCTGGCCATGGGCATGGCCCTGTTCACCGACCTGACCCTTCCGGTGGCCATGATGACCGGCGCCATCGGCATGCTGCTGACCGGCGTGCTGAACATGGACGAGGCCTACCGCTCGATCAACTGGCGCACCATCTTCGTCACCGCCTGCCTGATCCCGCTGGGCTGGTCGATGGACTCCACCGGCGCCGCCGCCTGGCTGGCGCAGGAAGTCCTGCACCTGTCGCACGGCGCGCCGCAGTGGTCCCTGCAGCTGGCCATCGCCGTGCTCACGCTGATGTTCTCGCAGGTCATGTCCAACGTCGGTGCCACGGTGATGATGGTGCCCATCGCCATCAGCGTGGCCATCGCCACCGGCGGCAATCCGTCGGCCTACGCACTGATCGTGGCGCTGTCCTCGTCCAACACCTTCCTGATCAGCTCCGGTCATCCGGCCCTGATGATGGTGGCCGGACCCGGCGGCTACCGCTCGCGCGACTTCCTGCGCGTGGGCCTGCCGCTGACCGGGCTGATCCTCGTCACCACCCTGGTCGGCATCAACCTGCTCTACCCCTGAGCCGGTCCGACCGCTCCATCGTCCAGCTCGCCCGGCTCGTCGAGCAGCACGGCCTCGCCGTCCACGCGCACGCCGATGCGCTGCAGTTCCTCGCCCTGGCACGGCCCGCTGATGCACAGGCCGGTCTCGATGCGGAAACACGCACCGTGCGCGGCACAGACCATGACGCCATCCTTGAGCAGAAACCGGCCCGGTGCCCAGTCCAGGCGTCGGCCGGCGTGCGGACAGACATTGCGATAGGCATGGAACTGGCCGTCGGAACTTGTCACGATGTAGGCACGTTGCATGCCGTTGACCTCTTTTTCGATGCCAATCGCAGCACCATCGGCAACATCTTCGATGCTGCACAGGTACGCGGGATGTTCGGGACCGGCAACCTCTGGCACTTGTATCACGGCAACTTCGACCTCATCGTGGGAGGTGAGATTGTAGCCGCTCGCGAGCTCGCCCCCATGCCCACCCGTCTGTTTCTCCTGCAACCACCCCGCCACCCGCTGGCGCGCCTGGCGCTGACGCTGCTGGGCCTGGCCGTGCTCGGCGTCCTGCTGGTGTTCGGTTTCTTCGCCTTCCTTGCCCTCGCCGCCGTCGGCGCCGTGCTGATGCTGGTCGGTGCCTGGCGCAACCGCCACCGACGCCCCCCGGACGGCCCCGACCGGCCCCATGAATCGGACGTCATCGAAGGCGAATACGTGATCATCCACGAGCGTCGCGACTCCACGCATTCCTGATCGCGCCGGACGGCGCTACACTGCGCGCCCGCCCCCTTCCCGGCGCGCGCATGAACACCCGCATTCCCGGCGGCCCGACCGCCGTCGTCCCGACCGACGCCGCGACCGCGGTGCCCGCCGAACATCGTTGGCTGGTGCCATTGGCGCTGGTCTCGCTGTACCTGGTCTGGGGCTCGACCTACCTGGCGATCCGCTTCGCCCTGGAAAGCTGGCCGCCGTTCCTGCTGGCGGCGATCCGATTCGCCTTCGCCGGTTCCCTGATGTACGCCTGGCTGCGCCTGCGCGGCGTTGCGCCGCCTTCCCGGCGGCAATGGCGCAACGCCGCCATCGTCGGCACACTGCTGCTGCTC
Organism: uncultured Gammaproteobacteria bacterium; assembly: GCA_963817755.1. Taxonomy (GTDB): domain Bacteria; phylum Pseudomonadota; class Gammaproteobacteria; order Xanthomonadales; family Rhodanobacteraceae; genus Oleiagrimonas. The sequence goes on along the minus strand of CAWFPB010000001.1, from coordinate 213,939 downwards.
GGCGGCAACGGCCTGGTGTGCTACGCCGAACAGAGCGTCAGCTCGGGCATTGCCGCCGTCGCGGTGGCCTCCATGCCGCTGTTCGCCACCCTGTTCAACGGCCTGTACGGCGAGTGGCCGCAGCGCCGCGAACTGCTGGGGCTGATGATCGGCTTTTCCGGCGTGGTGGTCCTCAACCTGGGCAGCACCCTGTCCGGCTCGCGCATCGGCGCGCTGGCCCTGGTCTGCGCCGCCGCCCTGTGGGCCTTCGGTTCGTCCTGGAGCCGGCGCCAGGACATGCCGGCCGGCCCCATGAACACCGCCGCGCAGATGCTGTGTGCCAGCGTGGCGCTGGCCGTCACCGCCGGAATGACCGGCGAGCACCTGCCCACGCACCCGACCCTGCACGCCACCCTGGCCATCGGCTACCTGGCGCTGTTCGGCTCGATCATCGGCTTCAGCTCCTACGTATTCCTGCTGCGCAACGTGCGACCGGCGCTGTCGACCAGCTACGCCTACGTCAACCCGCCGGTCGCGGTGCTGTTCGGCGTGATGCTGGGCGGCGAGCACGTCGGCCCGGTGGACCTGGCCGGCATGGCCGTGATCCTGCTGGGCGTGGCCATCGTGATCCTCAGCCGCCGGCGCTAAGCGGTTTCGGAGCGCGCTGCGCCGCCTGCACCAGCTTGAGCACCTTCGCCCACGGCGTGGGCCCCTGATGCATGGCGTAGACCGTACGCACATCCAGGTGCGCACGACGCGCCGCTTCGATGACCTCGTGCATCAGCTCGGGCATGTACAGCGCATGCGTCTTGCCCTGGATGTACAGGGTATCGCTGGCGTACAACAACTTGTGCGCGGGGAAGTAGACCATGTACTGGCGCGCCGTGTCCGCGCCGCGCAGCGGATACAGCACCATGCGGTTGGCGCCATGCCCGATCACCCGCCGCGAGGCAACGCTGCGCCACTGCGGCACGCGTGGATGCAGCGCCAGGGTGTCCGGATGCAGGTCATGCGGTGCATCGACCATGCGCTGGAGCAAGGGCAGGTTCTGGTCCAGCGCGTACACCGGGATGCCTGCGGCCACGACCTCGCGCACGCCGGCGACATGCGGCCACGAATCGGACGTGCTGAGCACGGCCTTGACCGGCAGTTTCGGGTGCAGCTTGTGCGCCTGGGCAAGGATGCCGCGGGTGTAAAGCGGCGAGATTGGTGCCTCGAGCACCACCACGCCGTCGTCCTGGCGGATCAGGGTGGTGTTCCATGCCCCACGGTACAGATCCACGCCCGACGCCAACCGGACATGATGGCTGGCCTGGAACGGGCGCTCCCAGGGGCTTCCGGGGCGGCCCGGCTTGCGGTCCTTCGCAGGCAACGCGAAGTCCTTCGCCGCAAGCGGCACGTTGAAGCGGACGCCAAGGACCTGGCGCGATCGCCATTCCAGGCCGTTGCGGTATTCCACCTGCGCGGTGGGATAGCGGATCCCGTCGACCAGGATCCAGTTGTCGTAGCAGATGCGCTGGTGCACGTCGCCCCAGGCATACCAGAAATCGTCGAAAGTACGCGTGGATTCCAGTGCGTCGGGCAAGTGATTGTCCGGGTTCAGCAGCACGTGCAGCGACACGCCGTCATGGGTGAATGCCAGCACCGCGTCCGTGGTGCCGTGCATGCGCTCGGGCGCGGCGAAGCGCAAGTCCGGCGCGGCCAAGGCCGTCAGCAGCAGGCGCACCGGATCCAGCGCCAGCATGTCGCGCGCATCGCGACGGGTCGACTCCGGTGCCGGAACGTCATGCCCGCCTCTTTCGAACAGGCCGCCCTGCGGCGTGACCACCAGCGTGCTCGGGCGCACCACCGGCGAGGCGCCACCGGCCTGCGGCCAGGTATTGCGGATTTCCAATCGCACGCGCTGACCGCTCAGGTCCAGCAGGCGATGGAACCGCTGGTAGGACGTCAGGAACGGCTGCTGGCGGTACGACTGTTCAACCAGGCGTGTGTGGCCGACACCTTTGAGTTCCACGTTGCCGACGGCATGCAGGCGCGCGCGACCGCCCATCGCGTCGATGGCCCGGTGCAGGCACTGGCGGGCATTCATGCCCGGGCAGCCCGGAGCGCCGGCCGGCGTCGTGGATGCCTTCGCGGCCGATGTACAGGCAAGGGTTGCCAGGACGGCAGTGCACGCGACCGCGTGCCACGGGAATCGGACCATCGGATGACCTCGTGGGTGTGGGGAGGCAGGATCGTATCGACACCTCCCGGCCGCGCCCTGTGTCATCGGTCACGGCCGTGACCGATGACACATCGCAGACGTCGGCAACCCTCATGGAACGGTCGCGACGATCAGGATTCGCGCAGCGCCGAAGACACCGGCAACCGCGCGGCACGCAGTGCCGGAAACAGGCCACCGACGAAGCCGATGGCCAGGGCCCACTTCAGGCCGTTCCACAGCAATGCCGGCGTGACCCGGAACCGGAACACCACCTGGCTGAAGTTCGCGCCCAGGGTCGAGGCCTGGTAGTTGTTGAACAGCAGCCAGGCGACCAGGCCGCCGATCAGGCCACCCAGCAGCGCCAGCAACATGGTTTCCAGCATCACCGAGATCACGACCGGCACGTTGCGAAAGCCGATCGCGCGCAGGGTGGCGATCTCGCGCGAACGCGAGGCCACGGCGGCGAACATGGTGTTGAGCGCGCCGAAGATGGCACCGATGGCCATGATCACGCCGACGGTGATGCCGATGATGCGAATCAGCTTGGCCAGGCGCTCGGACTGCTTGCTGAAGTATGCACGGGTGGTCTCGACATCGACCTTCAGGCGTGGATCGCTGGTCAATGCCGCCTTGAAGCGGTCGAAGGCCGCCGGCGAGCTCAGGCGCACGGTGACCGACTGCACGGACGATCCGCGACGGTAGGCCGACGCCACCGTGCCGGCATCGCCCCACAACTCCGAATCGTGCGAGTCGCCGCTGGCGAAATGCCCGACCACGGTCCACTGCTGCCCGGCCAGGCGTATGGTGTGCCCGACCTCCAGGCCGGCGAACTGGCGCGCCGCGCCCTGGCCGGCGACCAGCTCGCGAAGGCCCGGCTTGAATCGCCGCCCGGCAGTGATCTTCACCTGCGGCCGCAAGGCCCAGGCCTGCGGGCCGACGCCGCGGATCTGCACGTTGGCGTCGACCGACGGTTCGCTCTTCTTGGGCAGGTTGGCGACCACTGACAGCTCCGGCGAGGCAACCGGCCGGCCCTGCGCGTCACGTGCCACGCCCGGTGCCTCGGTGATCACGTCGACGCTGGCGCGATCGAGCACCGAATTCAGCTCGGCGTTGGAGCCGCCGCGCAGGACGATGGCGGTGTCATTGCTGCCCGACTGCATCAGGGTGTGGCGAAAGCCCTCGCCCATGGCCAGCATGGCCACCAGTACGCCGACCACGCCGGCAATGCCGATCACGATCACCGAGGATGCGCCGATACGCTGGCCCAAGGTACTGATACCGACCCGCGTCACCGACAGCGTGCGTTGCCCGCTGCGGGACAGCGCCAGCCACAGGCCCAGCGCGACCACCATCACCAGCACCACCGGCCACGACGACATCGACCAGGCCACCAGCACCACGGCAAGCACCAGTCCCAGGCCCAGGCCCTTGAGGACTCCGATCAGTCTTTTCATGACGATTCTCCTCAGCGTCCGGCCAGCGCATCGACGATGTTCAGGCGCATCGCGCGGATGGCCGGCAAGGCACCCACCACCACGCCGATGCCGAGCATCAGCACCGCACCCAGCGCCCAGCTGCCCCAGCGCATCGGAGGCAGCTGCACCATGCCGTCGCTGGCGGCCGTGACCGCCGGGATGATCACCGAGGCCAGCCCCAGCCCGATCAGGCCGCCGATCATCAGCATCAGCACCGACTCGGCCAGCACCATCATCAGCACGCTGGTGCTGGAGAACCCGATGGTCTTGAGCACCGCCAGCTCGGAGGTGCGTTCACGCACCGCCTGGGCCATGGTGTTGCCGGTCAGCAAAATCAGGGTGAAGAACACCGCGCCCATGATGGCGCCGACGATCAGCCCGATGTCGCCCAGCTGCTTGGCGAACGAGGCCTGGAAAGCCTGCTCGGTCTGGGTCTTGGTCTCGTGGTCGGAATTGGCCGACAACGCGTCGATGGCGCCGGCCACGCGGTCGGCACCGGCTGGGTCGGCCATGCGCTCGACGTACCAGCCGACGTTGCCGCTGCCGAAGGCATTGGCCTCGTCGAAATACTTCCAGTGCAGCAGGAACAGCTGGTCCATGCCATTGGCTGCATCCTTGGCGGTCTTGTAGATGCCGACGATATCGAAATCCCAGGTCTTGCTGCCGTTTTTCTGCGGGAAGATCGAGGAATTGAGCGGAATCTTGTCGCCCACCTTCCAGCCGTAGCGTTCGGCCAGCTTGGCGCCGACCAGCGCGCCCGCCCGGGTTTCGGCGAAGGCCTTGCGCTGGGCCGGCGTCACCTGCATCTCCGGATACAGGTCGACGTAGTTGGGGCTGACCGCGTAGCTGAACACGAAATTGCGCGGCTGCTGGTAGTAGCCGCCGAACCAGTTGGCCCAGGCCACGCCCTTGACGCCGTCGACCGCGGCGATGCGGGTATCCAGGGCCTTGGGCAGCGACTGGATGATGGAATAGCGCGAGGTGGTGATCAGGCGGCTGGCGCCAGCCAGGCTCTGGCTGCCGGTGTCGAAGGCCGAACGCACCGCATCGAGCATGCCGAACAGCATGAAGGCGGTCAGGATCGAGACCAGCGTGAGGATGGTCCGGGTCTTGCGCCGGAACAGTGCCGCGAGGATCAGGTGCAGGTATTTCATGGTGCCTCTCCCGTCTCGCGCCCCGTCAGGCGCCGGCATGCTCGACCAGCGTGCCCTTGTCCAGATGCAGCGTGTGGGTGGCGTACTCGGCGGCCTTGGGATCGTGGGTCACCATGACGATGGTCTTGCCGTGGTCGCGGTTGAGCGTGCGCAGCAGGCCCAGCACTTCTTCGGCCGACTCGCGGTCGAGGTCGCCGGTGGGCTCGTCGCACACCAGCAGCATCGGATCGGAGACGATCGCGCGGGCGATGGCCACGCGCTGCTGCTGCCCGCCGGACAGCTCGGCCGGCTTGTGCGTGGCACGGTCGGCCAGCCCGACCAGGGTCAGTGCGATAGCCGCATTGCGCTTGCGCTGCGCTGCTGAAAGCTTGGTCAGCAGCAACGGAAGCTCGACGTTCTTCTGCGCGCTGAGCATCGGCATCAGGTTGTAGAACTGGAAGATGAAGCCGACGTTGGAAGCACGCCAACGCGCCAGCGCCGCGCCGTCCAGCCGGTCGATGTGGTTGTCGCCCACGCGGATGCTGCCGCCGGACGGCGTGTCCAGCCCGCCGATCATGTTCAGCAGTGTGGTCTTGCCGGAGCCGGACGGGCCCATCAGCGCCAGGAAGTCGCCTTCGGCCACGTCCAGATCAACGCCGTGCAGCACTTCCAGCTTCTGCTTGCCGCGGGTGTAGACCTTGGACAGGTCGTGGATCTCGATCAATACGCTCATGCCAGCTTCCTCCACCGACATCGTGCCGGCGATTCAGGATTTCTTTTCGGCCCTGGCCGGACTGCCGTCTTTCAGCGATTCCGGTGGCCGGTCGATCACGGTCGCGCCGGCCTCGACACCGCCGGGCAACAGGCGCAGGTCGCCATAGGCCTGCTTCGCAGGTTGCACCTGATGCAGCACCGCGCGGCCGTCGACCAGGGTGAACACGACCGTGTGGCCGTCGCGGCGGACGATGGCGCTGGCCGGCACCAGCACGCCCTTGCGCGGCACCGACGCCTGCGGTCGCTTTTCCAGGAACGACACGCGCACGCCCATGTCGGGAATGATGCGCGAGTCCCTGGCATCCAGCGCCACGCGCACCTTGACCGTGGCCTTGCTGCGGTCGGCGGCCGGCACGATGGCGATCACGTGCGCGGGAACGGTCCAGTCCGGATAGGCGTCGAGCACCGCCTCGGCCGGCATGTCCGGCTTGACGCGGCCGATGTAGGACTCGTTGACGTCCACGTCCACTTCCAGCGAGTCCATGTCGACGATGGTGCCCACGCCGGTCCGGGTGAAGCCGCCGCCAGCCGCCGCGGGGGCGATGATTTCGCCCACCTGCGCGGTCTTGGCGGTGATCACGCCCGAGAACGGCGCCCGGATCACGGTGTAGTCGTAATTGACCTGGGCCAGGCGCACCTGCGCCTGGGCAGCCTGCGCCTGCCGGCGCTGCACGTTGAGCTGGGCCGCCAGCGTTTCGACCTTGGTGCGGGCCACTTCGGCCTGCTGCTTCGAGACCAGTCCGCGCCCGACCAGTTCATCCTGGCGCGTCAGATCGCGCTGCGCCTGGGTCAGTTCGGCCTTGACCTGAAGGGTCTGTGCCTGGGCGGCCTGGGCGCTGGCCTTGGCCGCGTTCAGCTGGGCCGCCTGCGCGCTGTCCTCCAGCCGCGCCAGCACCTGGCCCTTCTTCACGTGGTCACCTTCCTCGATCAGCACCTGCGTCAGGGTGCCGACGATCTGTGCCGACACCGTGGCCTGGCGGCGCGCGGTGACGTAGCCGGTGGCCTGCAGCACGGCCTGGCCGCCGGAGGCCGACGAGGGCCGTTCGGCCGTCACCGTGGCCACCGGCACCGGCGCGCCGCGCATCAGCATCCAGCCGCCCACGGCCAGTACCGCCGCCACGACCAGGACGATCGCCAGCACCCACGGCCAGCGACGCGGGCCCTCGCCATGGTCGTCGCGCTGGGCGCGATCAATGCGCAGTTCCTTCAACAGTTCGTTGGCCGACATGCCGTCATTCACGATGCATCCTCATCCTTGTCCTGCATGGCCAAGGCAGTCTGCCATAGACTGGCAGTTGCCCGGCCCGGTCACCATGATCAGCCATCATGCGTCGATCCTGACAGCTGTCACGCCCCGCTGAATCCGCGCGAATGCCTATATCCTTCGCACGATCCGCCGTATCCCCGAGGTTCATCCATGTCCTACGTATTCGCCCCGCCTTCGGTTCCCAGCCTGCCGGTCCTCGGATCCGACCGTCGTTTCCCGGTGCGGCGCATCTTCTGCATCGGCCGCAACTACGCCGACCATGCACGCGAGATGGGCGCCACGGTCGACCGCAAGGCGCCGCTATTCTTCACCAAGCCGTCCGATGCACTGGTGACCGACGGTGCGGACACGCCCTACCCGAGCGCCACCGCCGAGCTGCACCACGAGGTCGAGATGGTGGTCGCACTGGGCAGCGGCGGCCGCGACATCGCGCCGGCGTCTGCCACCGGCTGCGTGTTCGGCTACGGCGTGGGCCTGGACCTGACCCGCCGCGACCTGCAGGCGCGGGCCAAGGAAAAGGGCCAGCCATGGGACGTGGCCAAGGCCTTCGATCATTCCGCGCCGGTCTCGGCCCTGCATCCAGCCTCCGATGGTGCGCCACAGGCGTCCACCCGGCTGCGCCTCGTGGTGAACGGCCAGGAGCGCCAGCAGGCCGAACTGGGAGCGATGCTGTGGTCGGTGCCGGAGATCATCGCCGAGCTGTCGCACCTGTTCGAACTGAAGGCCGGCGACCTGATCTTCACTGGCACGCCGGCCGGCGTGGCCGCCCTCGAGCGCGGGGACGAACTATCCGCCGAACTCGAAGGCTTCGCCCGGCTCGAGACCCGCATCGTCTGAGACGCCGCCCTGCGTCGCACATTCGGGTACATTGCATCCGGCAGGGGGCACCATCTCAGCGGAGGGATGCACATGGGCATGATGAGCGAATTCAGGGAATTTGCCGTCAAGGGCAATGTCGTGGACATGGCCGTCGGCATCGTCATCGGCGGTGCGTTCGGCACCATCGTCAAGTCGCTGGTCAGCGACGTCATCATGCCGCCGGTCGGACTGATCACCGGCGGCATCGATTTCTCGAACATGAAATGGATCCTGCATGCGGCCGGTGCGGACGGCAAGGGCGAAGTGGCTATCCACTACGGCACCTTCATCAATGCCGTCATCAGCTTCCTGATCGTCGCCTTCAGCATATTCATGGTCATCCGGGCCATGAACCGCATGCAGCGGAAGAAGGAAGAGGCGCCGGCCGAACCCGCGCCGCCGCCGGCCGACGTGCAACTGCTGACGGAAATCCGCGACCTGCTCAAGTCTTCCCGTTGAGCAACGCGCCGCTGCACCCCGTCGGCCCGCAGCGGCCGGCGGGTGCATGGTGATCAGTGCCGGGACGCGTCGGACAGCGTCGGCGTCTCGCTCTCGGCCTCGGCATCCAGCGCCTGCAAATTCTCCTTGACCCGGTTGAGCACGTCGATCATGGCCTGCAAATCGTCCACCTCGATGTTGCGGGTGGCGTCTTCGCGCAAACCGCGCGCGATGTCTTCCATGTCGTCTGTGACCGACTGCGCACGTTCGGTCGGATACAGCCGCCAGCAACGCCGATCATTGGGATCGGCACGACGCTCCACGAATCCGGCTGCCTGCAGGCGGTCGATCACCCGGCCCACCGCGATCGCCTCCATGTCCAGATACTCCGCCAGTTCGCTCTGGCGGATGCCATGGCGCATGTGCAGGCACTTGAGCGCGCGCCACTGCGCCCGGGTCAACCCGAAGCGTGTGGCACGTCTGTCGAAGTGCTTGCGAAACAGCAGGGTGACATCGTTGAGGAGATAGCCGAAGGACATGTCCCTTGTCTTTTTCATGATCGAAACTGGCGTCGGGTACGGAACGTGCGAGACCAGTCTACGACAAGCAGGCTCGCCGCGGACGGGCTGCGCTATGCTCGCGCCATGGACTTTGACCTGAAGCAAACGGACATCACCACGCTGGCCGTGGACGTCGTGGTCAATGCCGCCAATGAAACCCTGCTCGGTGGCGGCGGCGTGGACGGTGCCATCCACCGTGCCGCCGGCCCACGCCTGCTGCAGGCCTGCCGCGCGCTTCCCGAAGTCCGTCCCGGGGTCCGTTGCCCGACCGGAGAGGCCCGGATCACACCGGGGTTCGACCTTCCCGCGCGCTTCGTCGTCCATACGGTGGGCCCGGTCTGGCGCGGTGGCCGGGATGGCGAAGAAGCCCTGCTCGCATCGTGCTATCGAAACAGCCTGCATCTGGCGCTGCAACAGGACGCCGACAGCATCGCCTTTCCCGCCATCAGTTGCGGCGTGTACGGCTATCCGCTCCGGGATGCCGCGCGCGTGGCCGTGGACAGCCTGCGCACGGCGGGCGAAGGGTGCTCTGTGCGCGTCGTACTGTGCAGCTTCGGCAACGCGGTCAGCCAGGCCTGGGCCGAGGCACTGGCCGACTAGCCATCGGAGACCACGTGCTGCGCACGCGCCTCGCTGCGCGCAATCACCACCGACGCGGCCAGGTCGCCGGTCACGTTGAGCGTAGTGCGCGACATGTCCAGCAGGCGGTCGATGCCCAGCACCAGGCCGATGCCTTCCGGCGGGATGCCGAACATGCCCAGGATCATGGCGATGACCGGCAGCGAACCGCCGGGAACGCCGGCCGCACCGACGCCGCCCAGCACGCAGATCACCAGCACCAGCATCTGCTGCCCCAGTCCCAGGTCGACGCCGAAGAACTGCGCCAGGAACAGCACCGTGACACCCTCGTACAGGGCCGTGCCGTTCATGTTGGCGGTGGCGCCCAGGGTGCACACAAAACGGCCGATTCGCGTGGGCACGCCGAGATTCTTCTCTGCCGCGCGCAGGGTAGTCGGCAACGTTGCGCTGCTGGACGAAGTGGAGAAGGCGGTCACCATGGCCGTTTCCGAACCACCGAAAAAGCGCTTCAGCGGCATGCGCCCGAGGTATCTCACCAGCAGCGGCAGCACCACGAAGCACTGCAGGCCCAGCGCCAACATGACCACGCCCACGTAACGCGCCAGTTGCACCAGCACGTCCCAGCCCATGCGTGCGGTCAGGGTGAACAGCAGTGCCGCCACCGCGAACGGGGCAAAGCGGATGACCCACTCGATCAGCTTGATGGAGATGTCGTACACGCCCTGCATGGTGCCGACGAAGGTGCGCGTGCCTTCGCTGCGGACCACGGCCGCGGCGATGCCGAATGCCAGGGAAAAGAACATCACGCCCAGCAGGTTGCCGCTGGCGGCGGCACTCACCGGGTTGCGCGGCACGATGCTCAACAGCATTTCACGCGCCGAGATGCCCTCCCTGCGTGCGGCGATCTCGTTGGCCTGGTGCCCGGCTTCTGCCAGTAGCTTGCGACCGGCTTCCTGCGAGACACCCGTACCGGGATGGAACACGTTCACCAGCACCAGGCCGATGGCCACCGCGATCGCGGTCACGCCGAGAATCCACAGCAGGGTCTTCAGCCCCAGCCGGCCCAGTGACCGGGGATCGCCGATCTCGACCACGCCCAGCACCAGCGCTGAGAACACCAGCGGCACCACCAGCATGAACAGCAGCCGCAGGAACAGTTCGCCGACCGGTTCGCTGACGTAGGTGATGAACTCGTGCAACCAGCTGGCATCGCGGGCCAGCGCGTAGCAGAGCATGCCCGCAAAGGCACCGGCCAGGAAGCCGATCAGCATCTGCGCATGGACGGACATGCCGCGCGGGGGCGGCACCTGGGTAGCCTCGGGTTGCGACATCGGGCGACTCCCTCGTCAACAAGGTTTTCCCGCAGTCTACCCCCGGACGACCCGGCAGGCACCGTGGCTCAATGCGGTGGGTACAACGGGGGCAATCCCTCATCCACGTCGCATTCGTCCTCGCCACGCCAGGCCAAGCCCGGACGGAATGCGCGTGCGATTGCATCGCCGTCGACGGCATCCGCGGCTTCGGGAGCATAGAGCGCATGTTCCAGGCGCTCGATCGCATCGCGCTGGTTCGTATCCGCCAGGCGTGCGCAGAGGTCCTGCAGGTGTTTCACTTCCGGCCGCTCGGCCCGCGCCCAGTCCAGCAGGGCATGTGCTGTCCGGCGCAGGTCCCCGTTGCGGCAGGCCGCCAGGAACGCATTGCGCACGCTGCGCACGTGTCCTCGGCGCACGCTTTCCTGCATCCGTTCACGGCCCGCGCGCCGGCGGCGGATCACGAACCATCCGGCCACGGCCCCGAGGACGGTCAACAACCAGAGCCCTGCGCTGGCCAGCGCAATCCATTGCCACGCACCGGAACCGGAGCGTTCGGCCAACGGCGCCGGCCTGCCCTTTCCCCTGCTCGTGTTGGCAGACTGGGGCAACGAGGACGGCCTGGCGCTTGCAGGAGCCCGGGACGGGATGGTGCTGGCGCGCGATGCCGCTGGCGGGACCGTAGCCGACGTGGCCGGCGCCGTAGCGCTCGCCCCGGAGGCCTGTACCGTCAAGGCATGGGCGGGAATGCGCGCGGTTTCCTCGCGATCGGAAACCACGTTCCACCAGCGCAATGTAATTGCAGGAATACGCAGCGTGCCCGTCTTGTCCGGCACGATCGCGAAACTGCGCGTACGCGACCCCGTGATCCACTGGCCGTTGTTGCGGGTGACATCCTGCGGATGATCGGGATAGATGTCCGCACCGGGAATCGGGGGCAGCGTCGGCTCGGGCAGATTCCCGGCCGGCAGGCCGGTCGCCCCTTCCTGCAAGGTTACCGTGACCGGTTCACCCACCTGCAGTTTCCCGCTGGCCGGCAGGCCACTCAGGTTCAGTTCCAGTTGGCGTGCGGGGAGCCACGTTCCCTTGCCCGATGTCGATGGACGCGGCTTGACCGTGAGCGTCTGGACCGACGACTGGGCGCCGACCTGGCGAACGTTGCCGAAGAAATCGCCCATGTTACCCCGCGCCAGCGCTTGTCCACGAAACACGACCGGAGGTATCTGGATCCGGCCCGCATGTTTCGGAATCACCGCGTAATGACGCTCCACCACGAAGTAGCGTTCCCCCGAGCGCAGCGTCTGATAGCGTTGCTCGCGCCCCAGGCGACGCACCGTGGCGCCGTCGACCACCGGATCGGGAAGGTTGCCGTTGGTCAGGGCCGCGGTATAGAACAGACGCAGGTCCAGCGCCACCTGCTCGCCGACGTACGGGTTGTGCGCATTCAGCTTGACCTCGACAAAGGCCGGGTCGCCGGCCTTCCCGCGCGATTTTGTGGAAGGCGGGGAAACCTGGAGCTTCAAGGTCTGCGTGCGCTGGCCACCGACATCCAGCGGCGGGATCCGCAACGTGCCTTCATGCAGCGGGCGCAGACTGATCCGGATGGTGAAGGAACGGCTGACCTGCCCGTTGATCCAGCTCTGCGAGGAGCTCGACGACTGACCGGTCACCTCGAAATCCTTGTGCAAAGGAGAAAGGTCGGGAGTACTGGCATTGGCGACGCCGGGAAAGGTCAGGTTCAGCGTGACCGTATCGCCCAGTGTCACGTGATCGCGATCCAGCGTCGCCGTGACACCGGCGGCCTGCACTGCCGAGCAGGCAAGCGTGAACAACACGATGCACAGGCCGATGCGCGCCTTGATGCCCATTCTCATGGTCCTCCGTCCGGATCCGGTTGTGCCGTGCCGTCGCCCCGCTGCAGGCGACGCTGGTATTCGAGCATGAACTTGTTGCGCAGCAGCCCGCCCGGGTCGTCCGGCACCTGTTGCAACGCCTGCTGCATGTCGGGCGGCAGCGACGTGCGCTTCCCGGCATGCTTGTCCTTCAGGCCAAGCGCATACTCCTTTGGCGCTCCCAGTTGCTGCTGGAGCTTGCGCTTGAGTGCCTGCTGCGCACGCGCCTGCGCCTGGTGATCGGCCTTCGTCTGCGCTCGGGTTGCATGGTCGTCATTCCCGGAGCCTCCGGACTTGTCCTGTTTTCGGTTACCGCCGCCGGATGACGCTTGCCGATGATTCTGCGCGGCATTGCCGCCGTTCCGGCCCTTGCGGTCCCTTTGCGCACCCTGACCGTTCCGACCTTCGTTCCTGCTCGTGTGCTGTGGACCCTTGTGGCCGGCATCTGCATGGTGACGACCAGATGCATTTGACGTGGACTTGTCCTGGCCCGGTTGCCCCCCGGTCTTACCGCGCGCGCCGCCACTTCCTTGATGCGGCGGCGGCTTGTGCCTGTGCAGCCAATCCCGAACGGCCTTGCGGTTGATGCGGGCATCGGCCAGGCCGGGATCGGCCTTCAACGCGCGGTCGTAGGCCTTGATCGCTTCCTTGTAACGATGCATGCGGGCCAGGGCATTGCCGCGGTTGTACAGGTTGTAGGCGCCGGGTGCCCGGGCGAAGGCCCGTGCCGCGGCGCGGTAGTCTCCGGCCCGATAGGCCGCCGTCCCGCGAAGTGCCGGATCGCGGGCCAGTTGCTGCGCGCGCTTGGGATGCCCCGCGGCCAGCGCCTGCGCGGCCTGCTGGTCACGGGTCCGCCAGGCGTCCGTCCAACCCGAGGCGTGCGCCATCGGCGCAATGAGGGGCAACACCACCCACGGCAGGAAGAGCAAAACTCCCTTGCGGAAGCCCAAGGCCACCAGCACCAACAACGGCAGCAGCAGCCAGGCCCCGCCGTCACGCCAGGCCGTCGCCGCATGCTGGGTATCGCGTACGCCCGCACCCTGGCGCAATTGCCTGGCCAGTGCCTGGATATCCCCATGGCCGGGCGTGATCGCCACGAAACTGCCGCCACCGGCGTCCGCCAGTGCCCGTAGCGAAGCATCGTCGCGTCTGGCCATCAGCGTGCGCCCGTTGTCTGCCTGCTCGAATCCGCCCTGCGCACTCGGGACCGGCGCGCCCTTGTCGGTCCCCACGCCCAGCACGGAAACACGCATGCCCGCGGCTCTTGCCTCGCGAGCCGCCGCCAGCGCACGCTGGTCGGCATGATCGTCGATCACCACGATCGAACCTTGGTGCAGGCCGGCCCCGTGGATCAGTCGCTCCGCCCTGCGAATACCCGCCGCCGCATCGTCGCCCTGCACCGGCATGGTATCGGGGGCCAGGGCATCGACCAGTTCGGTCAGCGCATCGGCATCCGTGGTCAACGGGGCCACGGTGAACGCCGCGCCCGCGTAGGCGACCAGACCGTTCTGGCCGGCACGGTTGGCCTGCAGCAAGGCATGGATCTTGTAACGGACCCGGGTCAGCCGGTCGGGCGTCAAGTCCTGCGCCAGCATGCGTCGGGACATTGACACCGCGATGACCTGTGCGCTGCGGCTGGCGTATTCGGGCTGCGGCATTCGCGCCCAGGTCGGCCCGGCAAGTGCCAGGCAGGCAAGCACCCAGGCCAGCATCACGGCGATGGCCAGGCCGAGTTGTCGCCCACGCCCTTTCCCCTCGACCAGCAACGGCATCAGGCGCGCGTCGACCAGTCGCGCCAGGTTACCCTGCGCACTCGTGCGCCGCAGCATCCACGGCATCACCGGCAACAGCAGCAACAACCACAGCCAGCCGGGGCGAAGAAAATGCAGGGCATGCAGCGCGTTCATGCCGGCGCCTGCCTCGGCCACCCGGCCGCACTCATCCATGCGATCCATGCCAATACCATCGCCAGGCCCAATGGCCATGGATACAGCGGCCGGAACCGACGCCGCTGGATATTGCCCTGCAGGGTCGGCTCGAGTGCATCGATGGCCCGGTAGGCCCCGACCAGTTGGCTCGAGTCCGAAGCACGGTAAAAATGTCCACCGGTCATGTCGGCGATCTGCTTCAGGACATGCTCGTCCAGGCCCGACCCGGCATTGCCGAACACCTGGCCGAGGAATCCCGGCATGGCGGACGAGTGGCTTCCGATACCGATGGTGTAGATGCGCACACCCGCCTTCTTCGCAATGCGGGCCGCCTGCAGTGGGGCGATCGCACCGGCATTGTTGACCCCGTCGGTCAGCAGGACCAGTACCCGCTCATCGCCGGGCAGCTTGCGCAATCGCCGGACGGCCACGCCGATGGCATCGCCGATGGCGGTATTGCGCCCGGCCAGGCCCACCGCCACGTCGCGCAACTGCGCGCGGACGGCGTCCAGGTCATAGGTCAGCGGCGTCACCAGGTAGGCATGCGTTCCGAACAGGATCAGGCCGACCTCGTCGCCCTTGCGACGATCGATGAACTGCCCCGCGATGACGCGCACCGCGCCGAAACGGCTGACCTCGTTCCCGCCCAGCTGCATGTCGTG
Organism: uncultured Gammaproteobacteria bacterium; assembly: GCA_963817755.1. Lineage (GTDB taxonomy): Bacteria > Pseudomonadota > Gammaproteobacteria > Xanthomonadales > Rhodanobacteraceae > Oleiagrimonas. The sequence goes on along the minus strand of CAWFPB010000001.1, from coordinate 198,881 downwards.
CGTGGACATGCTGCCGGACATGTCCACGGCCAACATCACCCCGCGGCCGCTGCGCTGCTGTGGCTGCGGGGGGCCGATCCACTGCGGCCGAGCGGCCGCGGTCACCAGGGCAAGCCAGGACAGCGTCCACCCAACGCTCTTCCAGGTTCGAATCCCGAACCGTGACGATCCCGGAGCCTGAACTTGAACCTCGCGATGAGGCAACCGCAGGGCACGCCCGGGCGCACGCGGCGGCACCAGCACATGCACCAGCCATGGCAGGGGCAGCACAAGGAACATCCAGGGCCAGGCAAATTCAAACATGCTTGCCCCCCTCCACCGCATGCTGCATCCAGTTCCGCGCGGCATTCAGCACGGCCTCACTGTCCAGGCTGCCCTGGCGGCGGTACATGACCTGCTCCAGGGTGCACAGCACCGTTGCATCGGTACCTTCGGGGGCGTGTTCGCGGATGAACTCATGCCAGGCCGGGCCGTGCAGCGATGCCGCCCCGGGATCATGCAGGCGTGCCGCGCGCCGCAGCATCTGGGATACCTCGGCCGCCAGCCGGGTATCGTCCCCGCCTGCATGGTGGTGCGCGCGAAGTGTCGCCAAGGCCTGTTCCAGGGGCTGCAGGCGTCGGCGTCGTCGCCGGACCCTCCGGCCCCACAGCACCAGCATGACAACCAGCAGGACCCCGAGGGCCGCCACCACCCACCAGCCATAGGCCGGCGGCCACCACGAGGGAGGCGGTGCAGGATGGATGTCACGCAATTTCGGTCCGGCCGGGTTCATCGACCACGACCTCCCAGCGCGATGCCCATCAGCGCCGCCACCGCATCCAGTGGTTCGCAGGCCGTATCGATCCGGCGGCAGGGCAGCCTCAGCTTACCGGCCAGCTGCTGCAGGCGGCTTGGATCGTGACCGAGCGACTGACGAAAACGCGTTCGTGCACTTCGTGTCTGCAGGGCCACGTTGCGTACCCCTTCCTGCCAGGCCAGTGGATACTGCCCGGGTGGTACCAGTTCGGTTTCCAGAGCATCGGCGACCACCAGCACGCGCACATGGGCTTGCCTGGACAGAGCCACGAGTCGGGCATCGGCGTCCTCGTCCAGGCTCGCGCCGTCGCTGATGATCAAGACCTGGCTGCCGCCGCGCGCCTGACGAGCCATGCGCTGCAACGCCTTGGACAATGGCTCGCGCGTCTGCTGTTGCGGATCGGCTGGCGCTTCACCCAGGGCATGGATCACGGCCAGCGCCCCGCGGGCACCGGGCCCGGGACGAATATGCGCATCCCGGGTTCCATACATTTCCAGCCCGACCTGCATTCCCGTGGCGACCCCGAGCCAGACCGCCAACGCTGCCGCGCGAGCACCCTGTGCCGCCTTGAATCGCCTGCGCGTGCCGAACTGCATCGAGGCGTTGGTGTCGAGCACTACCCACAGGCGCTTCTCGCGTTCTTCCTGGAACAGCTTGGTGTGCAAGCGTCCACTCCGCGCGGTCAAGCGCCAGTCCATTCGTCGCACATCGTCGCCGGGCTGATAGGCCCGCGACTCGCGATAGTCCATGCCACGACCACGCAGAATCGACTCCTGCCCCCCGGCACGGGAGCTGTGTGATCGATCCATGGGGGGCGCCAGACGCCTGGGCAGTTGCCGGCGCAACGCGACCAACTCGTCGCGGCTTGCATGGGTGACCCCGGGGACGGACGCGGTCCTGGGCGAAGCCATCATGCTCACGGCAGCGGCACGCGCTCCAGCACCCGGGTGACAACATCGTCTACGCGCACACCGGAGGCCTCGGCTTCATAGGTCAGCAGGATACGGTGACGCAGCACGGCGTGGGCCACCTCCTGCACGTCCTCCGGCAGGGCATAGTCGCGCCCCTGCAACCAGGCTCGAACACGGGTGCAGCGGTCCATGCCGATCGTTCCGCGAGGGCTTGCACCCCATTCGATCCAACCAGCCAGCTCCTTGTCGTACGGGCCCGCATCGCGCGTGGCCAGCACCAGCTCGGCCAAGTACCGCTCGAGGGCCGGGGCCACATGCACATCGAGGGCCTCGCGACGGGCGCTGAACACATCGTTTTGACACACCATCTGGCGTACCGTCTCAGGCTTGGCCAGGGCACTGCGGCTCTGATTGCGCGCCAGTTCGAGGATGGCCATCTCCGCTTCCGCATCCGGGTAGCCGATGGTCACGTGCATCAGGAAACGGTCCAGCTGGGCTTCGGGCAAGGCAAACGTACCCTCGTGCTCGATCGGGTTCTGCGTGGCCATGACCAGGAACAGGTCCGGGAGCGGCCAGCTGCGTTGACCGATGGTGATCTGGCGTTCGGCCATGGCCTCCAGCAGGGCCGACTGCACCTTGGCCGGCGCGCGGTTGACCTCATCGGCCAGCACGATGTTGTGAAACAGTGGACCGCGCTCGAATTCGAAATTGCCGCTCTGCGGCCGGAAGATGTCCGTGCCCGTCAGGTCGGCGGGCAAGAGATCGGGCGTGAACTGCACCCGATGGAAATCGGACTCGATACGTTCGGCCAGTGCCTTGATCGCGGTGGTCTTGGCCAGGCCCGGCGCACCCTCGACCAGCAGATGCCCGTCGGCAAGCAGGGCGATCAACAGCGCCTCCACCAATTGCGGCTGGCCGATGATGCAGCGTTCAAGGTCATCGCGCAGCGCTACAAAAGCTTCCTGCAGGGACGGATCGGTGCGCGTTTGGCTTTGTGTCATGGGTGCGTGGACTCCCTGCTTGAACGGCAGATCAGGCATGCGTGTACCCGAACGGACCCGCATTGGGACAACGCATCGGGTTGAAAGTTTAGTCCCCGCACGCGCCAGAACGGAAAAGGCGGCCCGCGGGCCGCCTTTTCCGATGCATGGCCGATCGCTGTCAGCGTCCGGTTTCGCTGAGGATCTTCGGTGTCACGAAGATCAGCAGTTCGGCCTTGTTGTTGCTGTGATTGTGCGAGCGGAACAGGTACCCGAGGATGGGGATGTCGCCCAGTCCCGGCACCTTGGCCACGTCGTTGCTCTTGGTGATCTCGTAGATACCGCCGAGTACCACGGTCTGCCCGTTGTCGACCAGCACCGAGGTGTTGATCTGGCGCGTGTCGATCTGCGGCACCTGGCCGCCACCCGGCGAGGCGATGAAGGAGTTGAGCGCATCCTTCTTCACGTTGATCTTCAGGTACACGCGCTTGTCGGCGGTGATGGTCGGGGTCACCTTCAGTTCCAGCACGGCGTCCTTGAACTGCACGGTGGCGTTGCTGTTGCCGCCGCCGGCATTCTGCTGGTAAGTCACGTAGCCGATTTCCTGGCCCTGCTTGATGTCCGCTTCCTGCTGGTTGGCGGTAATCACGCGCGGGCTGGAGATGATCTCGGTCTGCCCCTCGGTCTGGGCCGCCGAAAGCTCCAGGTCCAGCATGTAGTTGGTACCCAGGATCGCCAGCCCGAGGCTGCCACTGGGCTTGGACACCGGCAGGTTCACGTTGAAGCCGGCGCTTCCCGTCGGATCCCCGGAGGTCACCGAGCCGATCGCATCGGCCGCGGTCGGTGCCATGCTGAGCACGTTGCCGGAGTTGTTCTTGATGCCCGTCGCACCCCACTTCACGCCGAGCTGGCGGGTGAAGTTGTCGGTGGCGGCGACGATGCGCGACTCGATCAGCACCTGCTTGACCGGACGGTCGAGGATGCTCACCAGATGGCGGACTTCCTTGATCTTCTCCGGCGTGTCGTTGATCAGCAGCGTGTTGGTGCGCTCATCGTAGGACACGCTGCCGCGCGGCGAGAGGAAACCACGGCTCGCCGATGCTCCACCACTGCCCCCGGATGCACCTCCGCTGCTCTGCATGCTCTTCTGCGTCAGCAGCTTGGCGATGTCGGCTGCCTTGCCGTAGCTGATCGGTATGTACGCCGACACCAGCTCGGCCTGCTCCTGCGACTTCAGGCGTGCCGCGGCGAGGTCTTCCTCGTACTTGGCGATCTGCCCCTGTGGCGCGATCCAGATGACGTTGCCGTTCTTGCGCTTGTCCAGGCCCTTGGCACGCAGGATGACATCCAGGGCCTGGTCCCACGGCACATTGACCAAGCGGATGGTGACGCTGCCGCTGACGCTGTCCGCGGCCACGATGTTCAGACCCGAAACCTGTGCGAGCAGGTTCAGGGCCGAGCGCACCGGAATGTTCTGGAAATTGAAGGTCACGCGCTTGCCGGTGTAGACAGGAGCCTCGCCCGGAAGACGCTGCTTGGCCTTCTCGACCTTCTTCGGCGCGATGTCCACCACGTACTGGTTGTTGGTCTGGTAGGCCGAGGTCTCGACGCTGCCCTTGACCTGCATGACCATCGTGCCGCCACCCGGCGCCGCCGAGGTGGTGATGCTCTTGACCGGCGTGGCGAAGTCGCTCACGTCCAGGGTATTGGCAAATTTCTTCGGAATGACGACATGGTTGAGCTTGAGCGTCACCTGACCGGCGCCGTGCTGCAGGTTCACGTCGGCCCCGGAACCGCTGAAGTCGACGAGGACCTTGCCGCCACCATCCGCGCTGCGGCGGAAATCGATCTTGGCGACCTGGGCCGCGTCGGGCGCGGCTTCGACCTTGGTCGGGTCGGGATGGGAGGTCGCGACCTCGCCCTGGCCGGTGCCGTTATCCACGGTCAGGATCAGGTCGTTGCCGTCCGCGCTGGCGTGATAGGACGCGGCCCGGAACAGCTCGACCACCAGGCGAGTGCGTCCACCGGCCGAAACAACCGAATATCCGGAAGTTGCGCCCGATCCGACATCGAAATGACGCTGGGTCAGAGTGTTGGTGGTGTCGTCCAGGTCCACGGCGATGCGCGGAGGCGTGCTGGTGGTGAAGATCCGCGGTTCAGGCGGTACCCCGTCGAACTGCAGTTTCAACTGCACCCGGCCACCCGGAAGGGTCTGGTAGCTGACGCCCTTGAGCGTGTTGGCAGCCAGTGCGGTCCCGGCAAAGCCCAGCGCCAGCAGCGCCAGCAGCATCAGGACAGTGTTGCGGAAGGCACCCACGGCCCGGCTTCGACGATGCGTGTTTGTGGTCATCATGTACGTCACCCCCGATGGGTCTTCATTGCTCGTCGAGCGCGATGCTCGCCTTGCGTTCCATCCAGCCGCCGGTCCCGTTGGGCACCAGTTCGACAAGGTCGATGTGATCCTCGGCAATGTCGGTGACACGGCCATAGTTCTGCCCCATGTAGTCATTTGTGTGCACCTGATGAATGACCCCGCCGGGATCCTTGATCAGCGCTTCCATGTGCGCTCCCTGCCCGATGGTGCCAACCATCTTGAGGCTGTCGAGCGCAAAGGCTTCCAGCGGCTGGCGAGGGCGATTCTGGTCCGGCCGCGGACCGGCCTTGCCGTTGTGCTTGGACTGGTTCGGACTGGGCGCGAACGGATCGCGCAACGCCTGGTCCTTGTATTCGAAACTCTCGAAGGTCTTGATTACCGGCAACGGCGGGAGGGGCGCTCCCTTCTTGTTCTTTTCCTTGGCGATCCACTGCCTCAGGTCGGACGTGCCGCGGGTGCAGCCTGCCACCGCGGTCACGGCCAGCAGCAGCATCAGCAGGCGCAGGGTTTTCGATCGCATGCTCATCATCGACCCCCTCCGCGCTTGGCCTGTCCGTTGGGCGGACCGCTCTCGTCGGACTCATCCAGGTAACGGTAGGTCTTGACCGTGCCCTCGAGGGTCAACTGGCCATTGGCCGCTACGCCCTCCGCACCGGGCTTGGTGGGCTTGAGCGAGACGTTGTGCATGGTCAGGATCACCACACGCGGCAACGAGGCCACACCGCTGATGAAGGTGCCGAACTGATGATAAGTGCCGGTCATGTTCAGCTTGATCGGCTGCTCGGCGTAGAAGTCCTTCTTGGATTCCTGGCCCCGTGCAAAGGTCTGGATCTGCAGGCCGGCGGCAAGCGCGGTCTGCGAGATGTCGACCAGCAGCGCCGGCATTTCGGTCTTGCTCGGCAGCTGGCGAAGCATCTGCCGCAGCATGTCCTTCATGTCCGCCAGCTGCTTGCGCAAGGCCTCGAGATTCACGGCCTTGGCCTGCTTGCTCTTGAATTCGGTGCGCAAGGTCATCTCACGCCGCTGCTGCTGGCTGAGCTGGTCCTGCTGGTCGCTGATCTGGAAGTACCAGCCCAGCAACACGATCACAACAAGCAACAGGACGATGAAGAAGGTCTTGACCGATCTCGACCAGCCGCCGATGTTGTTGCGATCAAGGTTGCGAAGGTCGTCGATAAAGCTCATTGCTTCCTGCCCCCCTTCGCGACGTTGCGGCCCTTGGATGCGTCATCGCCCGATCCGTTCTTGTCGTCGGACTTGGGCTTGGTCATCTTCATGGTCAAGTCGAACACGTAGGGCATGCGCGTGTCCTGGTGCTTGTTGTCGATGCGCCCCAGTTCGACCTGGCTCATCCAAACCGAACTCTCGAGGTTGCGCATGTACTCGGCCACGCTGGCGTTGGACTGCGCCACGCCGGTGAGCTTGATCACGTCGCCCTGCTGGTTCATCGAGGTCAGACGCACGCTCGGCGGTATGGTCTTCACCAGCTCGTCGAACAGGTGAACCATCTTGGAACGGTCCGTCTGCAGCTTCTCGATGATGCGCTTGCGGGCCAGCAGGTGATCGCGGACCTTTTCCAGGTTCTTGATCTGCGCGATGCGCTGGTCAAGCTGGTGGATCTGGTTGGTGAGGATGGAATTGCGCTCGTTCTGGTTGCTGATGCGCAGGTTCATCCACATCGCCCAGATGATCACCAGGACAATGCCACCGACCGCGGCCAGACCGAGATGCGCGAAGAATTCGCGCTCGCGCTGCTTGCGCCTCTCGGCACGCCAGGGGAGCAGGTTTATGCGCGCCATCAGTCGAAACTCCTCATGGCGAGGCCGGCCGCGATCATCAGCGAAGGCGCGTCCGCGGCCAGCTGCTGGGCCTGCGAACGCGAGGCGATGGACATCTGCGCAAGCGGATTGGCGACCACGCAGGGTACGCCCAGCTGGTCCTCGACCATGTCGCTGATCCCCTCGATGCCTCCCGAACCGCCCGCCAGGACGACCTGATCGACCTTGCTGTATTCGCTTCCGGCGAAGAAGAACTGCAGCAGACGGCTGATCTGCTGGACCATGGATTCCTTGAACGGCTCCAGCGCTTCCTGCTCGTAGGTGTCGGGCAGGCCACCCTGGCGCTTGGCGCGGCCGGCTTCCTCGTAGGAAAGGCCGTAGCGGCGCATGATCTCGTCGGTCAGCTGCTTGCCGCCGAACACCTGCTCGCGCGAGTAGATGGTGCGCTGGTTCTTCATGACCGCCAGCGTGGTCATGGTCGCGCCGACGTCCACGACCGCCACCAGGGCGTCGCGCGCCACCGAGAGCTGGTCGGCAATCAGCGTGAATGCATTTTCCATCGCGAAGGCCTCGACATCGATCACCTTCGCGGTCAGGCCACCCAGATCGAGCGCAGCCACCCGCATGTCCACGTTCTCGGTGCGCGAGGCCGCGAGAAGGATATTGCTCATCTCGGGGTTGTCGCGTACCGGTCCGATCTTCTCGAAGTCCAGACTGACTTCCTCGATCGGGTACGGGATGTACTGGTTGGCCTCGACCTGCACGTGCGCCTCGAGGTCTTCCTCGGACAGGTCCGAAGCCATCGGGATCACCTTGGTGATCACGGCCGAACCGGCCACGGCCGCAGCCGCGAACTTGGTCTTGGCACCCGATCGCGCCAGCGCACGACGAATGGCATCGCCGACGGCCTCGACCTCGACGATGTTCTTTTCCACCACGGCGTTGGGCGGCAACGGCTCGACCGCGTAGTGCTCCACGCGGTAGCGGCCACCGGACCGGCTCAGCTGCAGCAGCTTGACCGCGGTGGAACTGATATCGACGCCGATCAGTGGCGGTTTCTTGGGAGTGAACAGACTCACGTTTCCCCCTTCCCCATGCGCGTTTAGGAGCGAAATGTGCGCATCGACATTAAATATGAATTTTAACAGCTTGGCAACAGGGCATTAATTCCGTGACAACCAGCCCCCGACAGCGGCCCTGCCGACACACAGCGCCCGACCGGGCCCAAGCTGCCGAAAGGAACAATCCCTTGCACTGGAGGCACATCCTAGCGGTTATTTGAGGTAAGTCGACAACTTTGTCCTGTAGGCATGCGTTTGGACGCACAAAGTCGTGACGCATCGCACGTCTGGAACGGATTCCGTGACCTGGGCCGCACCCCGCCCGGGGAACCGGTCCGCCCGGCCCGCGAGGCGGCCCATGACGTGCACCGGAGCACGCGACCGGACCGCGCCTTGAACATGCATGCGCTTCGGGCTCTATACTCGGGACTTGATTTGCGTCGCCTCCCTTTCCTGCCAAGTTTCCGATCCATGTCCATGTTCAAGCGTCTGCTGCGCTACGCGCTGATCCTCGCGCTGGCCGGCACCGTGCTGGGGGCTGCCTCCGTCGGCATCGCCTACTGGCTCATCTCCCCGAGGCTGCCCTCGGTCGATTCCCTCAAGGACGTGCAGATGCAGGTCCCGCTGCGCGTGCTCAGCGCCGACGGCAAGCTGATCGCCGAGTTCGGCGAGATGCGGCGCCTGCCGGTGAAGATCGAGAACGTCCCGGCGCGGCTGAAGAATGCCGTGCTGGCCGCCGAGGACGACGACTTCTACCACCACGGCGGCGTGGACTGGAGCGGCACGCTGCGCGCCGCGATCCACGTGGTGCTCAGCGGCGGCAAGAAGACCCAGGGCGGTTCGACCATCACCCAGCAGGTGGCGCGCAACTTCTTCCTCAGTTCGCAGAAGACCTACACCCGCAAGATCACCGAGATCTTCACCGCCTTCCGCATCGAGCACCTGCTGAGCAAGGACCAGATCCTGCAGCTGTACCTGAACAAGATGTTCCTGGGGCACCGCACCTACGGCGTGGGTGCCGCGGCCCAGTACTACTACGGCAAGACCCTGGACCAGCTGACCATTCCCGAATGCGCGATGCTGGCCGGCACCTTCCAGATACCGTCGGTGGTCAATCCGATCGACCATCACAAGCGTGCCCGCGTACGCCGCGACTACGTGCTCGGCCGCATGCTGGCCAACCATTTCATCACCCAGGCGCAGTACAAGGCGGCCATGGCCACGCCGCTGCACGCCTCGCCGCATGACCTGCCGATCGCGGTGCATGCCCCGTACCTGGCCGAGATGGTGCGCCAGGCCGCGCTGGACAAGCTCGGCAATGCCGCATTGACCGACGGCTATGTCATCCGCACCACCATCAACGCCAAGGACCAGAAGGCCGCCCGGGCGGCCATGCGCCAGGGCCTGATGGCGTACGACCAGCGTCACGGCTACCGGGGGCCGGAGGCACACGTGCAGCTCCCGGCGCAACCGCAGCAGCCCGACATCGACAAGATCCTGGGCAACTACAGCGAGGTTGCGGGTCTGGTCCCCGCCCTGGTCCTGGACAGCAATGCACAACAGGCCACCCTCGCCCTCGCCGACGGCAGCCGCGCCAAGCTGGACCTGGGCGCCGTTTCCTGGGCCCGCAAGTACCTGTCCCCGCGCTACCAGGGCCACAAGCCCACGCGCGTGGACGCCGTCGTCAAACGCGGCGACATCGTGCGCCTGCAGGCCGGCGACAAGGGTCAGTGGCAGCTGGCGCAGATACCCAAGGCACAGAGTGCCCTGGTCTCGCTCAACCCCGACGACGGCGCCATCCACGCCCTGGTCGGCGGCTTCAGCTTCCAGCGCAGCAAGTACAACCGGGCCCTGATGACCGGCAGCGGGCGCATGCCGGGATCGAGTTTCAAGCCATTCATCTATTCGGGGGCGTTCGTTCGCGGCTACACGCCCGCCACCATCATCAACGATGCCCCGGTGGTACTGCCCGATCCGTCCAAGCCCAACGGCGAATGGACACCGTCCAACGATGACAACAAGTTCGACGGCCCGATCCGCCTGCGCACGGCGCTGATCGAGTCCAAGAACCTGGTCTCGGTGCGGCTTCTGGACACCCTGGGCCTGCGATTCGCCCGGCAATACGCACTGCGCTTCGGCTTCAACCCGGATGCAGTGCCCGACAACCTGTCCATGGCGCTGGGCACGGCATCGGTTTCCCCGCTCAGCATGGCCCGCGCCTATGCGGTGTTCGCCAACGGCGGCTTCCTGGTCGAGCCGTATTTCATCAAGGAAATCGACAACCGCGACGGCAAGGCGATCTACACCGCCAACCCGCTGCGTGCCTGTCGCAACTGCGAGGCACGCCTGCTGCAGCATTCCGATGACGACTCCCTGCCCCCGGCCCCGTCCACCTCGGTGACGGCCGCCGCATCCTACGCAGGTGCCCAGGGGCTGCTGCCCCTGGACCCCATCGCCGCGGCCTCCGGCAGCATCACTTCCGCCTCGAGCCCGGCGCCGGCCGCCGCGGCCAGCGCCGCCCAGCCGCGCCTGGCACCGCGCGTGATCAACATCCGCAACGACTACCTGACCACGTCGCTGATGAAGGACGTGATCCTGCACGGCACCGGCATGGCGGCACGGGCGTTGCACCGGCCCGATCTGGCCGGCAAGACCGGCACCACCAACGATCATCGCGACGCCTGGTTCTGCGGGTTCAACGACAAGCTGGTGGCCACGGTCTGGGTCGGCTTCGACAACTTCTCGACCCTGGGGCACGAATTCGGCGCCAGCGCCGCGCTGCCCATCTGGATGGACTACATGGGCACCGTGCTCAAGGGCACGCCGGAGTCGGCGTTGCCACAGCCGCCCGGCATCACCACGCTGCTGATCAACAAGAAGACCGGCCTGCTCACCACCAAGGACGACCCGGATGCCATGCCCGAGATCTTCAAGGTCGAGGACGTGCCGCACCTGAAGGAAATGGCGCGCAAGGCCAAGCAGGACAAGAACCAGAAGCACGCCTACGACATCTTCTGATCGGGCGGCCGGCCGCGGGTTCCGCTGCCGGCTGCTCTCGGGTAGGCTGTAGCCGGACGACGGAGTGCACGCCATGGCCCGAGGTCGGCATCACCGCATACACGCCCAGGACCGCCTGCATCGCAACCGCCAGCGCGTGGCCCAGGAAGCGGCCCGCCTGATGAGCGAGCATGGCATCCGCGACTACCACCACGCCAAGCTCAAGGCCGCCGAGCGCATGGGCGTGGACGACGAGCAGTCCCTGCCGCGCAACCGCGAGATCGAGCAGGCCCTGCGCGAACGCCAGCGCATCTTCCACGGCCACGAACAACCGCACGCCCTGCGCCGCCGGCGCGAGGCCGCGCGCGAGGCCATGGGCTTCCTGGCCCGGTTCGAGCCGCGCCTGGTCGGCGCGGTACTCGAAGGCACTGCCGACACCCATTCGGCGGTCTGCCTGCACCTGTTTTGCGACGATCCCGAAGCCGTGCCGCGTTTCCTGCGCGAACACGGCATTCCCTTCGAGGTCCACAACCGCCGCGTGCGCGAGAACCGCGACCATTCCGACGACTATCCGGCCTACCTTTTCCAGGCCGACGGCCTGCCCTTCGACCTGACCGTGTTCCCGCGGGTCGCCATTCGCCAGGCCCCGCTGGGCCGCATCGACGAACGCCCCATGCAACGCGCCTCGCTGAGTGCGGTGGACGCCCTGCTCGAGGCACCGGACAGCAGCAACGACCAGGACTTCGAGGACATGCTCGCCGGCGCGCTGGGCCGCTGAGCACCGGCCGCGCTTCGCTCCCTAACTTTTTTGCCGACCTTGTGCAGACCGGATACATGGGTGACAGGTGTGCGGTCTATACACCGACCAAAGAAAACGCCCCGCGATGCGGGGCGTTCTCGTTTCCAGGTGTGACGCGTGCAATCAGCGCTTGTCGATGGCCACGTAGTCGCGCGGCGTGGAGCCGGTGTAGACCTGGCGCGGACGGCCGATGCGCGAGCCCGGGGTCTCGTGCTGCTCGATCCAGTGCGAGATCCAGCCGGCGGTACGGGCGATGGCGAACATCACCGTGAACATCTCGGTGGGGATGCCCAGGGCCTTGTAGATGATGCCGGAGTAGAAGTCGACGTTCGGGTACAGCTTGCGCTCGACGAAGTAGTCGTCCTTCAGCGCCGCCTCTTCCAGCTTCATGGCCACGTCCAGCAGCGGGTCGGACACGCCCAGCGCATCCAGCACCTCGTGGCAGGTCTTGCGGATGATCTTGGCGCGTGGGTCGAAGTTCTTGTACACCCGGTGGCCGAAGCCCATCAGGCGGAAGCTGTCGTTCTTGTCCTTGGCCCGCTTGACCGCACTCTCGACGTTGTCGGGTGTGCCGATCTCCTCGAGCATCTTCAGCACCGCCTCGTTGGCGCCGCCGTGTGCCGGTCCCCACAGCGCGGCGATGCCGGCGGCCACGGAGGCGTAGGGGTTGGCACCGGTCGAACCGACCAGGCGCACGGTCGAGGTCGAGGCGTTCTGCTCGTGGTCGGCGTGCAGGATGAACAGCAGGTCCAGCGCCTTGGCCGCGACCGGGTTCATCTGAAGCGGCTCGCTGGGCACCTCGAACATCTGGTGCAGGAAGCGATCGCAGTACTCGAGGTTGTTGCGCGGGTAGCGGAACGGCCAGCCGATGGAGTAGCGATAGGTCGCGGCGGCGATGGTCGGCATCTTCGCGATCAGGCGGATGGCTGCCATCTTGCGCTGGGCCGGATCCTCGATCTCCAGGTCGTCGTGGTAGAACGCCGACAGCGAGGCGATGGCGCCGCACAACATGGCCATCGGATGCGCATCGTGATGGAAGCCGCGGAAGTAGTTCTTCAGCGACTCATGCATCATCGAATGGTGCGTGACGTGATGCTCGAAGGTCTCGAACTCGTCGGCGCCGGGCAGTTCGCCGTTGAGCAGCAGGTAGGCCACTTCCAGGAAGCTGGAGTTCTCGGCCAGCTGCTCGATCGGGTAGCCGCGATACAGCAGCACGCCCTTGTCGCCGTCGATGAAGGTGATCGCGCTCTTGGTGCTGGCCGTGGCGGCGAAGCCGGGGTCGAACGTGAAGTGCCCGGTGTCCTTGTACAGCGAGGAAATGTCCACGCAGGAAGGGCCCATGGTGGGCTCGACCAGGGGCAGTTCGGTGCTCTTGTTGCTGCTCTCGTCGGTCAGCTTCACGGTCTTGTCAGACACGGCGTACTCCTTGGCATTCGGTACCGGCGCAGGCGGGGCCGCGGCGCCGGAGGGGACGGGGAATGTGGCTCGCGCGAAGGGCGACTTCACTGCCCTTCCGGGCGGACGCCTGGGCGTCCGTCGATCTCCCCATTATGACACAAGACGCCCGCGTACGGAGTCGACCGGCGCCGCGTGGAACGTCTCCGGGCACACGAAAAGCCGCGGACCCGGAGGGCCCACGGCTTTCGTCAAGACACCATGCTGGCGCGCTTCCCGGCAAACCCGGGCGCGCGATACCGGCTTACTTGGTGCCGTAGCGGCGGCGGAACTTGTCCACGCGGCCGCCGGCGTCGATGGTCTTCTGCTTGCCGGTGTAGAACGGGTGCGAATGGCTGGAGATTTCCACCTTGATCAGGGGGTACTCGTTGCCATCCTCCCACTGGATGGTTTCCTTGCTGGACATCGTCGACTTCGTCAGGAAGGCGAAATCGGAGGACTGGTCCTGGAACACCACCGGCTGGTAGTTCGGATGGGTGTCGGGCTTCATGGCTCGCTCCGGGCTAAAGCGCGGGGAAAAGAGGGGAAGTGTAGCGGCGGGATTCGGGGGCTGCAAGGGGCTAGGGACGAGGGGCGAAACTCAGGTCCCACGCGCACGACCTCTGACCTTCCGTTCTTTCCCGTTTGAAAAGCAGCTCGAGGCAAGAGGGGAGCGCACAAGCAGGAGATTTCCATGCAAACCGCGGGTAGGCCCCTGGATATGCCGATCCATACCACCCATGGCGCACACCCGCCGGTTCCGATCGCCGGCGCCTACCCTCGCCTCTCGCCTCTCGCCCCTCACCCCTGGCCTTCCGCCACCCCCAGCGCCTTGGCCACCATGGCCTCGAACCGCCCCTGGTCCACGTCGAACACGATGCGCGCCTGGGCCGGGCGATCCCGGCGTGCCTCCCAGTCGACCACGGTTGCGCCGCGGGTCAGCGATCCTTCCAGCTCGATCCCCACCGGATGGCGCTCGGCACGCAGGACGGCCTCGGGGTCAATCGCCACGGCCATGGCCAGGGCGTCGGCAGCGATCACGCCGGTGCGACCGCGCCGGGCGTTCCATGCGCGCGAGGTGGCGCCAATGCGCCGATAGAAGTCGGCTCGCGCACCGCCTTCGTCGAGCCAGCGATCGAAGGCGGCGCCATCGAAGGCGTGCCGGACCGAGGCCTCCCAGTCGACAAGATCCAGCTCCGCAAAGGCCTCGAACACCACGTGCGCGGCTTCCGGATCGAAGCCGATGTTGAATTCGGCCGGCGTGGACAGGGTGTTGCCGTGCCCGTTGACCGCGCCGCCCATGACCACCAGCCGACCGACCCGCGACGGCAGGGACGGATCCAGGCGCAGGGCCAGGGCCAGGTTGGTCAGGGGCCCCAGGGCGACAAGGGTCGCCCCCGGATGCTCCTGCGTGATCCGTACCAGGGCAAGCGCGGCCGTTTCTTCCCGCGCCGTGCGCGAAGGCACCGGAAATCCGACGTCGCCGAAACCGTCGGCGCCGTGTACCAGAGCCGCATCCTCGGACGGCATCCTGACCAACGGCGTGGCGCAGCCCGGGTGCACCGGCGTATCGGCCCCGATCAGATCCATCAGGGTCAGGGCATTGCGCACGGTATGATCGATGCCCACGTTGCCGGCGGCAATGGTCAGGGCCAGCACGTCGGCGTGGGCGTGTGCCATCATCAGAGCGAGGGCATCGTCGACGCCGGGATCGGTGTCGATGATCAGCGATGGCCGGTTCATGCAGGTCTCCGCAAACGAAACGCACAGCATAACCCGCCCCGTGCATCTTTCGTCGAGCTTGACCGCGCGGTCTGGATCAGGCGTCGGCGTAGCGCGCGGCCGCACCCACCCAGCGCGCCACAAGGCGCTCGGCCCGCTGCGGGTCCTCGCCAAGCAACGCGGCCCCGACCCGCTGCACCGCCGGCAGCAGATGGGCGTCACGCGCCAGGTCGGCGACGCGGAATGCCAGGCGTCCGGTCTGTCGCGTGCCCAGCACTTCGCCGGGACCACGCAGCTCCAGGTCCTTCTCGGCAATGCGGAAGCCGTCGTTGGTCTGGCGCATCACCTGAAGCCTCTCGCGCGCCAGCGCCGACAGCGGCGCGTGATACAGCAGCACGCAGCTGGAGGCCACGCTGCCGCGCCCGACCCGGCCGCGCAACTGGTGCAGCTGCGCCAGGCCCAGACGCTCGGCATTCTCGATCACCATCAGGCTGGCGTTGGGCACGTCCACGCCGACCTCGATCACCGTGGTCGCCACCAGCACCGCCACCTCGCCGTCTTTGAAGGCCTGCATCACGGCCTGCTTGTCGCGCGCCTTCATGCGCCCGTGCACCAGCTCCACGCGCAGGCCCGGCAACGCCGCCGTCAGCTCCTCGTGCACCACCTCGGCCGCCTGCGCCGAAAGCTGCTCGGACTCCTCGATCAGGGTGCAGACCCAGTAGGCCTGGCGCCCCTCGCTGCAGGCCACGCGCAGGCGCTCGATGACCTCGTCACGGCGGGTGCCGGCAATGGCCACGGTCTGCACCGGCGTGCGCCCGGGCGGCAACTCGTCGATGGCCGACACGTCCAGGTCGGCATAGGCGCTCATCGCCAGGGTCCGCGGGATCGGGGTGGCGGTGAGCACCAGCTGGTGCGGGACCCTGTCTCCTTCGCCGCCCTTGTCGCGCAGGGCCAGGCGCTGGTGCACCCCGAAGCGGTGCTGCTCGTCGATGATCACCAGGCCCAGGCGCTCGAACGCCACGCCTTCCTGCATCAGCGCATGGGTGCCCACGACCACCTGCGCGCCGCCGGCCACGGCTTCCAGCGCCTGCTTGCGCGCCCGGCCCTGTACCTTGCCGGCCAGCCAGGCCACCTCGATGCCCAGCGGTTCCAGCCAGGCGCGCAAGTTGACCAGGTGCTGCTCGGCCAGCAATTCGGTGGGCGCCATCAACGCCGCCTGCCACCCGCACTCGACCGCGGCCAGCGCGGCCAGTGCCGCGACCACCGTCTTGCCGCTGCCGACGTCGCCCTGGACCAGGCGCAGCATGGGCCGGGCCATGGCCAGGTCGGTGAGAATCTCGGCATCGACGCGCTGCTGGGCCGCGGTCAGGGCGAACGGCAACTGCGCCACCAGGCGTTGCCGCATCGTGCCGTCGCCCCGAAGCGGCGGCGCGCGGCGGCTGCGTACCTTGGCCCGCAGTTGCTTGAGGCTCAGGTGCTGGGTCAGCAGCTCCTCGAAGGCCAGGCGCTGCTGCGCCGGGTGCACGCCCTGCGCCAGTGCCGCCAGGTCGGCATCGGGAGGCGGCCGGTGCACGGTCAGCAGCGCCGTGCGCAACGAGCCCAGGCCCAGTCCCTCGCGCAGCGCGTCCGGAATCAGCTCCAGTTCGGCATCCGCCGGCAGGCGCTCCAGGGCCTGCTCGATCAGGCCGCGCAGCCTTTTCTGCCCCAGGCCCTCGGTCATCGGGTAGACCGGCGTCAACCGCCCGTCCAACGGCGCGCCCTCGCGCACGCGCTGATATTGCGGGTGCACCATCTCCGGTCCCTGCGCGCCCATGCGCACGTCGCCGTAGCAGCGCAGGCGGGTGCCGGGACGCAACTGGTCGGCCTGGGCCTTGCGGAAATGGAAGAAGCGCAGCAGCAACGTGGATGCCGAGTCGTCGTCGATCGCGACCTTCAGCTGCGCGCGGTAGCGAAAGGTGCTCTCGACCGCTTCGACCAGACCCTCGACCTGTGCAGGCCGGCCGATCGCCAGCTCGCGGATCGGCGTGATCCGCGTGCGGTCCTCATAGCGCAGCGGCAGGTGGAACCACAGGTCCTGCACGCAGGCGATGCCGAGCCTCTCCAGTGCACGCTGCAGCGCCGGCCCCACGCCCTTGAGCGTGGTGACGGGCTGGCGTCCGGGTTCGGTCTCGGCCGCCGCTGAAGGGGAAGCGGGCGTGCTCATCGACGAGCAGGCTAGCCCGGATCACGCGCCGCATTCAGCAGGCAATCCCGACGCGTCCTGTCGGCCCTCGCCGTCGCCATGCTCAGTCCAGCACCATGATGCCGTCGACCTCGACCTGCGCACCCTTGGGCAGCGCGGCCACCTGCACCGTGGCGCGCGCCGGATAGGGCTGCTCGAAATAATCCTCCATGACCGCGTTGACGGCAGCGAAATGGGCCAGGTCGACCATGTAGATGCCGACCCGTACCAGATCCCCCAGGCTGCCGCCTGCGGCCTCGCACACGGCCTTGAGGTTGTCGAAAACGCGGCGCGCCTGCACGGCGATGTCGCCGTGCACCATCTCCCCGGAAGCCGGGTCCAGCGGAATCTGGCCGGAAAGGTAGACGGTGTTGCCGGCGCGCACGGCCTGCGAGTACGGGCCGATGGCGGACGGGGCGTGTTCGGTCTGGATGATGCTGCGTGACATGGCGGCCTCGGTGAAGGTCAGCGGAAATGCCTGCGAGCTTATCAAGAGCCGTCGAGCCTGCGTATGCGTCCGCGTCGCGGTGGACCGTCAGCGGATATCAGACCGGGTAGCGGTAGACCCCGTTGACTACGCCCGCGCGGCGCACCCGGCGCATCACGTCGGCCAGGTGCTTGCGGTTCTTCACCTCGATCATGAACAGCAGCGTGGCGGCGCTGAGGTCGCGTTCGATGTATTCGACGTTCTCGATGTTGGAGTTGGCCTCGGCGATGGCTGCGGCGACAGTCGCCAGCACGCCGGTGCGGTTGATCACTTCGATCCGCAGCTCGACCTTGAAATCGCCGTGCACCTCGCGATCCCAGTCGATGCCGATGCAGCGCTGCGGCGACTTGCGGAATTCGACCATGTTCGGGCATTCCATGCGGTGCACCACGATGCCCTTGCCGGCCGAAAGGTAGCCGATGATGTCGTCGCCCGGTACCGGATGGCAGCAATTGCCGAAGCTGATCACGCCGCGCTCGTCGCCGGTGATGAGAATCTTCTCCGGCGTGGGGACTCCGCCACGGGGGCCTTCGGAAGTCCCATCGACCAGCTGCGCCGCAACCTGGTCGGGCATGCGGTTGCCCAGGGCGATGTCGGCCAGAAGCTCCTCGAATCGCTTGAGCTTGTTGTCGGCCAGGTAGCGCTCCAGCGTCTTGGGGCGGATGTCGTCCAGGCTGGCCCCCAGGGCATCCAGCGCGCGGTCGAGCATGCGATGGCCGAACTGCACCGCGTCCTCGTGCTGCAGATGCTTGATGAACTGGCGGATGGCAGTGCGCGCCTTGCCGGTGACCACCACGTCCAGCCAGTCCAGGCGCGGCATCGACGAGGGTGCGGTGATGATCTCCACACGTTGCCCCGAATCCAGGCGAGTGCGCAGCGGCACCAGTTTGTCGTTCACGCGCGCCGACACCGCGTGGTCGCCGACATCGGTATGCACCGCATAGGCGAAGTCGATGGCCGTGGCGTTGCGCGGCAGCGACATGATCTCGCCCTTGGGCGTGAACAGGTAGACCTCGTCGGGAAACAGGTCGACCTTGACGTTCTCGATGAATTCGGACGAGGAGTCGGTCACCGCCTGGCGCTCGACCAGGCCCGCCAGCCACTCGCGTGCGCGCGACTGCGCGCTGTTGGCCGGTCCGCTCTCGGTCTTGTAGATCCAGTGCGCGGCCACGCCGCGCTCGGCCACCGAATCCATCTCCTCGGTGCGGATCTGGATCTCGATGGGCGCGCCGAACGGTCCGAACACCACGGTGTGCAGCGACTGGTAGCCGTTGGCCTTGGGAATGGCAATGAAGTCCTTGAAGCGCGTCTCCACTGGCTTGTACAGCATGTGGATTGCGCCCAGCGCCTGGTAGCAGCGCATCACGCTGTCGGTGACCACGCGAAAGCCGTAGACGTCCATCACGTCGTCGAAGGACTTATGTTCACGGTGCATCTTGTTGTAGATGCTGTAGGGCGCCTTGATGCGGCTGACCACGCGCGCCGGAATGCTCTCCTCGCCCAGGCGCTTGGCCAACGCGGCCTCGATGCGGATCATGCCCTCGCGACGATTGCCCAGCGCGCTGCGGATACGCGCACTGATGACCCGGTGGCGGTCCGGGTACAAAGCGCGGAAACCCAGGTCCTGAAGTTCACCCTTGATGCGGTTCATGCCCAGGCGCTGGGCAATCGGCGCGTAGATCTCCAGGGTCTCGCGGGCGATGCGCCTGCGGGAGGAGGATTCCTTGGCCCCCAGGGTGCGCATGTTGTGCAGGCGGTCGGCCAGCTTGATCAGGATGACCCGCAGGTCACGCGCCATGGCCAGCAGCATCTTGCGGAAGCTCTCGGCCGCGGCCTCCTGGCGGCTGCGGAAACGCACGCTGTCGAGCTTGGTCACGCCCTCGACCAGCTCCGCCACCACCTCGCCGAAGGCCTCGACGATCCGGTCGCGGTCCAGCCGAGTGTCCTCCAGCGTATCGTGCAGGATCGCGGCGATGATGGTCTCCGCGTCCATGTGCAGGTCGGCCAACAGCGTCGCCACGGCCACCGGATGGGTAATGTAGGGCTCGCCGCTCTTGCGCTTCTGTCCGGCATGGGCCTCGGCACCGATCCGGTAGGCCTGGCGCACGCGCGCCACGTCGTCGGCCGTCAGGTACTCGGACAGCCGGGCTTCCAGTTCGATGACGTCTTCCGGAATCGCCGCGGATCCGGTGGAATCGGAAGGCGCGGCCGTGCGCATGGGCACCCGACGACCGCTCAGGTCGTCGACCTCCACAGGCTGCAGGGGATCGTCCGTGCCGCCACGAATGCTTGCCGGGAATGGGACGGGCAGCGGTCGGACAGGTTCATGGCTTATTCTTCCGTGGCTTTCGCCGCGGCTTCCTCGTCGACTTCGGCGGCGGCCCATTCCAGCGCCTCGCGCTCGGCACGCTCGCGCTCAGCGCGATCGAGTTCATCGATGGTGGCTTCGTCGATGCGTTCGTCGGCGATCTCGCGCAGGGCAAGCACGGTGGGCTTGTCGTGCTCGGGTTCGAGCAGGGGGTCGGCCCCCTTGGCCAGCTGGCGGGCGCGGCGGGTCGCCATCAGCACCAGCTCGAATCGATTGTCGACCACCTTGAGGCAATCCTCGACGGTAATGCGGGCCATGCGTGAATTCCTTGGAAAAAAAGAGACTTATTCAGGTTGGGAAGTGTAGCTTCCGGCGGGTCGGGCTGGCAATGCTCATCGGGCACGACCGTCCACGCTGTAAGCGACTGGAAAGCCATGGCCATTATAATTAAACTCCTCGGTTCATATAGGTTACGGCGGTACCTCATGCGCCCATCCCCGATGCACATCCTGCGCCAGCTCGTGCTCATCGCCTCGGTGACCGCCCTGGTCGGCTGCGCCATCGCCAAACCCCGGACCGACGACCCGTACCAGCATTTCAACCGTAAGGTCTATGCCTTCAATGATGCCGTCGACAAGGCCGTGATCCGCCCGGTGGCCGTCGGCTACCGCAAGGTGACCAACCGGCCGGTACGGCGTTCGATCAGCGACTTCTTCACCAATATCCGCATGCCGGTCACGGTCGCCAACGATTTGTTGCAGGCACGCCCCAGGCAGGCACTCACGGCCAGCGCGCGCTTCCTGGTCAACCTGACCCTGGGTCTGGGCGGTTTCTTCGACCCGGCCAGCCGCATGGGCCTGTCCCAGCAGAGTACCGACTTCGGCATCACCCTGGCCCGTTGGGGCGTGCCCGATGGCCCGTTCCTGATGCTTCCCTTCATCGGCCCCACGACCGGACGCGATGTCTGGCGGCTACCGGTGGACAGCTACTTCTTCGACCCCGTGTCGATCTACGCGCGCAACCAGGGGCGCTTCCATCACGGCCAGCAGTACCTGCCCGAGACGCTTTACCTGGTCTCGCTGCGCTCGAGCCTGATGGATGCCGAGGGCTACCTGAAGTCCGCCTACGATCCGTACGTGTTCCTGCGCGACTCCTACCGCCAGCAACGCGTGTACAAGCTCTATGACGGCAACCCGCCGGCATCGGTCATCGACCGCATGCAGGGTCTGGACCAGCAGGGCTTCGACCCGGACGAGCTGCTCAAGCAGCAGCACGCATGGGAGAAGGGCCAGAAGGAAAAGAAGGACGAGCAGCCGCCTGCCGCAAACCCCGCGCCGGCGTCCTCCACTGGCGGACCCGGCTGAATCGCTGTATCCACACGTCGTCCTGCGGACCGTGACGGGACATTACAGCTGCAGTTGCCAGTAGCCGACATCGATCCAGCGTCCGTGCTTGCGTCCGACCTGCCGGAAATGCGCCACCCGTGTGAAACCGAGTGCCTCGTGCAATGCCACGCTGGGTGCGTTGGGGAGTGCGATGCCGGCGATGGCGGTGTGCATGCCGGCGTCACGCAGCCGTTCGAGCAGCGCCCCGTACAGCCAACGGCCGCGCCCGCACCGCTGCGCCTCCGGAGCCACGTAGATCGAACTCTCGACGCTGTGCCGATAGGCCGCGCGTGCCTTCCAGGGAACGGCATGGGCAAAGGCCTCGATCGTGCCCGCGGCCTCGATCACCAGCCATGGATAGTGCTCGCCGTGCGCCTGCATGCGCCGGCACATCTGTGCGGGCGTGACGGGCTCTTCCTCGAAGGAAAAGCAGGTGTCCAGCACGTAGGGATTGTAGACGTCGCAGATGGCGGCTGCATCGGCCGCGCATGCCGTTCTCAGCCGGGCGGCGGACGCGGCGGGCACGCGCGGGACCTCAGGCCAGCAGCGGCTCGGCGTCGCTGACCGAAGCCAGGCGCTGCAGGCTACTCGGCAGATTGCGCACCTGCGGGCGGTGCCCGCGACGCCCGCCACGTGCCAGCAGCGACAGCAGGCAGGCCAGCCCGGCGCTGTCGGCCGTACGCACGCCGGAAAGATCCAGCACGCGGATCGACCCGCGGTCCATGATCGCGCCCGCCTGTTCGAGCACCTGTGTCACGGTGACGAAGTTGAGCGAACCGGACAACGCCAGGGTGTCCGGCTGCGACTGTTCGATCTGGAATGCATCCGCGCCCATGGCCATCCTCAGCTGCCCGATTCCTTCTGCATCTTGTCCAGGGTCAGCGCACCGTTCTTCTCGAGCCGCGCGATCAGGGAGTCGATGCTGGTCTTGCGGATTTCCGCATCCACCTGGGCCCGGTAGTTGGTGATGTAGGAAATGCCTTCAATGACCACGTCATAGGCCTTCCACTCGCCGCTGGACGTGCGGCGGAACGCGTAGTCGACCGAGATGGTCTTGCCGTCGTCCAGCATGACCTGGGTACGCACCATGGTGCGGCGCGGGTCCAGGTCGCCGCGGAACGGCAGCACCTTGACGCTGCCCTTGGTGTAGTTCAGCAGGCCCTCGGCATAGCGATGGGTGATCGAATCGTAGAACGCCTTGGCGAAACGCTCGCGCTGGTCCGGCGTGGCCTGGCGGGCATGCCGGCCCAGCACCAGGATCGAGGCATAGTCGATGTCGAAGTGCGGCAGGAAGATGCCGTCGATGATACCGATCAGCTTGCTCTTGTCCTTCTTCAGCTCGGCGCGGTGGCCGTCGATGGCGTTGGCCAGCTGGTTGACGATGGACTTGACCACCTGCTCCGGCGGCGCATCGGCGGGCAGCGCCGGCGACGCGACCGATTGCGACTGCGCCGGCGCGGCGCTGGACTGGGCCTGGGACTGCACGGGGACAGCGAGCACCGCGCCCGGCAACACCAGGGCGCATGCGAAAACCAAGGAACGCAGGATCATCTTGAATGGGACTCCGTAACGGGAGGGATCGGGCAACGTGCGCCGGTTCACTGGCTCTTCTTCTTGTCCGGCGAGCCGTTGACCAGGAACTTCCCGATCAGGTCTTCCAGCTGCACCGCGGACTGGGTCAGGATCACCTGGTCACCATTCTTGAGGTTGGTCGGCGAGCCGCCCGGCTGGATGCCAATGTACTGATCGCCCAATAAACCGCTGGTTAATATCGAGGCGGAGGAATCGTCGGGGATCTGGTTGTAGCGCTTGTCGATGGAAAAGGTCACCAGCGCGTCCAGCTTGCGCGGCTCGAGCTGGATCGAACTGACCGACCCGATGCGCACGCCGGCCATCTTCACCGGCGCCCGGTCCTTGAGCTGGCCCACGTTGGTGAAACGCGCCTTGAGCGTGTAGCTGGCGCCCTCGTGCATGTTGACCAGCGAGGTGGTCTGGGTCGCCAGATAGGCCAGCGCGGCAAACCCCAGCACGATGAACAGGCCGGTGCCGACGGCATAGGAACGTCTCTGGGTCACGGCAACATCCTCGATGAAATCTGAAAGTGCGAATGGTTGGAACGGCGGAATCGGCGCATGTTCGATGTCCTCACATCATGAAGGCGGTGAGCACGAAATCGAGCGCCAGGATGGCGATAGAGGACGCCACCACGGTGCGGGTGGTGGCATTGGCCACGCCCTCGCTGGTGGGCGGCGTGGTGTAGCCCTGGTGCACGGCGATCAGCGTGACCACGCCGCCGAACGCCAGGCCCTTCCAGATCACGCCGTCGATGACGTCCTTCCAGACCTCCACGTTGGAGGTCATGTTGGACCAGAAGGTGCCGTTGTCGATGCCCAGCCAGGTCACGCCGACCAGGTGGCCGCCGAAGATGGCCATGGCCGAGAACACACAGCACAGCAGCGGCATGGCGATCACGCCGGCGATGAACCGCGGGGTGATCACGTAGGCGATCGGGTCGACCGCCATCATTTCCATCGCCGAAAGCTGGTCGGTGGCGCGCATCAGGCCGATCTCGGCGGTGATCGAGGTGCCGGCACGACCGGCGAACAGCAACGCGGTCACCACCGGCCCCAGTTCGCGGTACACCGAAAGCGCCACCACGGTGCCGGTGGAGGCGGTGCCGCCGAAGATCGCCAGCACGTGGTACAGCTGCAGCGCCAGCACCATGCCCACGAACAGGCCGCAGGTCATGATGATGATCAGGCTCATCGCGCCGGTGAACCACACCTGGCGCACGATCTCGCGGAAATAGCGCAGGCTGCGCGGGATCGCGGCCAGCAGCGTGGGCAGGAACAGGCCGGCGTCGCCGATCTGCGCCAGGCCCTCGACCACCAGGTTGCGTCGCTTCACTCGTGCGTTCATGCGGAGGTTCCCAGGCCCAGGTCGGTGGCATAGTCGTCAGCCGGATAGTGGAACGGCACCGGGCCATCCGCCTCGCCGCCGAAGAACTGCCGCGTCCACGGCGAGCCGTCGTCGGCGATGTGGCGCGGGTCGCCCGCGCCGACCACCTTGCCGTTGGCGATCAGGATCACCCGGTCGGCGATGCGCTGGACCGCGGCCAGTTCGTGCGCGACCAGCACGCTGGTGATGCCCAGCGTCTGGTTCAGCGTGCTGATCAGCTTGAGCACCTGGCTGAGCGCGATCGGGTCCAGGCCCACGAACGGCTCGTCGTAGAGGATCAGCATCGGGTCGAACACGATCGCGCGGGCCAGCGCCACGCGCCGCGCCATGCCGCCGGACAGCTCGCTCGGCATCAGCTGTGCGGCACCGCGCAGACCCACCGCCTGCAGCTTGGTCAGCACGATGTTGCGGATCAGCTCTTCCGGCAGCTTGGTGTGCTGGCGCAGCGGGAAGGCGACGTTCTCGTAGACGTCGAAATCGGTCAGCAGGGCCGAATTCTGGAACAGGTAGCCGATGCGCTCGCGCAGCTCGAACAGGTCCTCGCGCGACAGTTTCGCCACGTCCTGCCCGTCGACCTGCAACTCGCCCGCGTCGGCGCGCAGCTGCCCGGTGATGTGCTTGAGCAGCGTGGTCTTGCCGGTGCCGCTGGGGCCCATGATGGCGGTGATCTTGCCGCGCGGGATATCCAGGTCCATGCCGTCGAACACGGAGCGGCTGCCAAAGCGCGTGGTCAGCCCGCGCACGCGCACCAGCACGTCGTCGGCCGGTGCGTTGTCGGGGGAAGCGGAAACGTCGATCATAAGGCCTCCAAAGATAGCCCAGCGCACGCACAGCGACCAGAGCCGGCAGGCACGTGTGCAGGAACGCAGCGTAGCCCCGGCGAAACAATGTGTCCGCACAGCATAGGGCGACTCCGCTTACGCGTGGCTTTCAAGCAATTCGGCAATCAGGGCCTCGTGGCGCTCGCGCTGGAGTGGCGCACGCAGGCGCTCGGCGTCCACGATGGCCTTGAGGTCGGCCAGCGCGTCCTCGAAGCGGTCGTTGACGATGATGTAGTCGAACTCATGCGCGTGCTCGATTTCCACCCGCGAATTGCGCAGGCGTCGCTCGATCACCTCGTCGCTGTCCGATGCCCGACCGCGCAACCGGCGCTCCAGTTCGGCGCGCGAGGGCGGCAGGATGAACACGCTCACGCACTGCGGCATGGTTTGGCGGATCTGCCGCGCGCCCTGCCAGTCGATCTCCAGCAGCACGTCCCGTCCCTGCGCCAGCAGGCCCTCGACGGTGGTGCGCGAAGTCCCGTAAAGGTTACCGTGAACTTCGGCATGCTCCAGGAAGATACCCTCGGCGACCTCCCGTTCGAACGCCTCGCGATCGACGAAATAGTAATGCTCGCCATAGGCCTCGCCGGGTCGCGGCGGTCGCGTGGTGTGCGAGATCGACAGCGAGATGTCCGGCTCGCGCTCGAGCAGCGCATTGACCAGGGTCGACTTGCCGGCCCCCGACGGGGCGGCGACCACGAACAGGGTGCGTGTGGCTTCGCTCATGGCAGGAGCACTTGCGGATGCCGGGACCCGGGACTCGGGACTCGGGACTCGGAACAAGCGATTTTGCGGTCAGGCCCAGCATGCCCACCACGGTCGAAGCGGGATTCGAAAACGGCTCGGCAACGGCTCCAATCACTCGAGTCCCGAGTCCCGAGTCCCGAGTCCCGGAGTGTCGAAGCCGCTACAACTGCGCCGCGGGCAAGCATCGGCATCTGAGTACTCATTCGATGTTCTGCACCTGTTCGCGCATCTGCTCGATGAGCACCTTCAGCTCCACCGCGGCATTGGTGCTGCGGGTGTCGACGGCCTTGGAACCAAGTGTGTTGGCCTCGCGGTTGAATTCCTGCATCAGGAAATCCAGGCGCCGGCCGACCGGCTCGTCCAGGCCCAGCACGCGGCGCGCCTCAGCCACGTGGGCATCCATGCGATCCAGCTCCTCGTCGACATCGGCACGCGTGACCTGCAACACCAGTTCCTGCTCCAGGCGGCCCGGATCGGCCGGCTGCTTGAGCTCGTCCAGGCGTGCCTGGAGCTTCGCGCGCAGGCCCTGGCGGATCGTCGGCATCATCTCGCGCACTTGCGCGACGATGGCCTCGATGCCGTCCAGGCGCTCGCCGATCAGCGCGGCCAGCTTGGCCCCCTCGCGCTCGCGGGTCCCGGTCAGCGCGTCCAGCGCCCGGCCAAGAGCCTCGGCCAGCGCCTCCTGCAGGGCGTCCCGGTCGACCTCGGGCTGGCGCAGCACGCCGGGAAAGCGCAGCAGCTCGGTGCTCTGCACCGCCAGGCCGGAAAATTGCGCTGCCATGTCCCGGTGCAACTGCGACAGGCGCTCGAGCAAGGGCTGGTTGACCTCCAGCGTGTCGCTACGGTCCTCGCCGCGCAGCCGCAGGGTGATGTCGACCTTGCCGCGCGAAAGACGCCCGGACACGATCTCGCGCACCAGCGGCTCGAAGGCGCGCAGCTCGTCCGGAAGGCGTGGACTCTGCTCCAGGTAGCGATGATTGACCGTGCGCAACTCGCACGCCAGGGTGCCCAGTGGGCCACTGGCCTCGGCCGACGCAAAGGCCGTCATGCTGCGGATCATGCGATGGAATCCGAAAGGTGAAGGGCGCCATGGTAAACGCTTCGCGTCACGACTGCCCAATCGGGCGGTCAAAACGTGACCGGTGCGTGCAGGTATCATGGCCGGCCCGTCGTACGCTTTCGGAAACCCACTGCACCATGACTGAAACCACCCGCCCCAGCGGCCGCCGCGCCGACGAACTGCGCCCGGTCTCGATCGAACGCCATTACACCAAGCACGCCGAGGGCTCGGTGCTGGTGCGATTCGGTGACACCCACGTGCTGTGCACGGCCAGCATCGAGGACCGCGTGCCGGCCTGGCTGCGCGGCAAGGGCGAGGGCTGGATCACCGCCGAATACGGCATGCTGCCGCGCTCCACCGGCAGCCGCATGGCCCGCGAGGCCGCGCGCGGCAAGCAGAGCGGACGCACCCAGGAAATCCAGCGGTTGATCGGCCGCAGCCTGCGCGCATGCGTCAACCGCCAGGCCCTGGGCGAGCGCGTGGTCACGCTCGACTGCGACGTGCTGCAGGCCGACGGCGGCACCCGCACCGCTGCCATCACCGGCGCCTACGTGGCCCTGGTCGATGCGATGCACGTGCTGATGAAGCGCGAGAATCTCCGGCGCAACCCGGTGATCGGCGCGGTCGCCGCGGTCTCGGTCGGCGTGTACCGGGGACAGGCGGTGCTGGACCTGGACTATGCCGAGGATTCCAGCTGCGACACCGACATGAACGTGGTCATGAACGACGGTGGCGGCTTCATCGAGGTCCAGGGCACCGCCGAGGGCCACGCCTTCCGCCGTGACGAGATGGACGCGTTGCTCGGTCTGGCCGAGAAGGGCATCGGCGAACTGGTCGCCGCGCAGCGCGACGCGCTGGCGGGATAATTCCGGGACTCGGGACTCGGGACTCGGGACTCGGGACTCGGGACTCGGGACTCGGGACTCGGGAGGGTCGGCCGTCTGTCCGGCCGACACAACGGGAGATTCGCAATGACGCAACGCATGGTCCTGGCCAGCGGCAATGCCGGCAAGCTGCGCGAGATGCGCCAGTTGCTGGCCGGGCTGGACATCGAACTGGTCGCCCAGGGCGAGCTGGGCGTGGACGACGCCGAGGAGACCGCCACCACCTTCGTCGAGAACGCGCTGCTGAAGGCGCGCCACGCCGCACGCATCACCGGGCTGCCGGCCCTGGCCGACGATTCGGGCCTGTGCGTGGATGCGCTGGGCGGCGCACCGGGCCTGTACTCGGCGCGTTTCGCCGGCGTGCACGGCGACCACGCCGCCAACAACGCCCGGCTGCTGCGCGAACTGGACGGACGTGCGCCCGATGAACGCGGCGCCTTCTTCATCTGCGTGGTGGCGCTGCTGCACGAGGCCGACGACCCGGCGCCGATCATCGCGGAGGGCCGCTGGCACGGCCGCATCCTCAAAGCACCGCGCGGCGAGCACGGCTTCGGCTACGACCCGCTGTTCCTGCCCGAGGGCCAGTCGCTGTCGGCCGCCGAACTGGATCATGCCCTGAAGAACCGCCTCAGCCACCGTGGCCAGGCGCTGGCCCGGCTGCGTGAATCGCTCGGGAAGTCTCAGGCCGCCACGTAGTCTTCCTGGGTCAGCCGGTCCACGCCGCACTCCAGGCCCTCGACCCAGTCGATGAAGCGCCGCACCATCGGCTTGCCCGCAAACGGCTGTCCGTGCTGCGGCACGATCATTTCGATATCCATGCGCCGCGCCATGTTGGCCCACAGCCGGCAGACCTGGTTGGACGCCATGTAGCGCTGGTGGAACCCGAGCATGGAGGGTATGTGGGCATCGAAATCGGTGACCGGCTCGAACGGGCCGTCCGACATCGATGCGCCCAGGTCGCCGCTGAACAGGATCTTCGAGACCGGGTCGTAGAACTGGAAATTGCCCACGCTGTGCAGGAAATGCGCGGGCACCGCGCGGATCACCGTAGTCGCCCATCGGGATGCCACGCCCTCGTCGGGAATCAGCATGAAACGGTCGGCGCCGGCATTCTTCTGGTAGTGCGGCACGCTGTGCGGCACGAAACGTCCCCACAGGCGCGAGCAGCACACCGTGGCCGAGGTGTACATCAGCCAGCGGTCGACCGCGCCGATGATGTCCGGATCCTGGTGGTGGCCAGGATGTAGGTCAGATCCGTCAGTTTCACGTAGGGCGAGATCGCCATCGACAACGGCGTGTACAGCAACGCGCCGCCGGGATCGATCAGCGCCGTGCGCTCGCCGCTTCGGATCAGGAGCTGGTTGGCCTGGATGCCTTCCTCCCCGCGCACGAGATCGGGGAAAACGACCACCTGGTGATCACCCTTGGAATACAGTTCTACGGCCATTCGGTTCCTGCCCGGTTTGAAACACAAAAAGAACGACCAGTGTCTCGCAAGACCCGCCCCACCGAATTTGATCGAAGTCAAAAACTTGTCCGTCGATCAAGAGCCTGTCGCATGCCGGTACAACAGCCACATGCCGGCCACGTAGGTCAGCAGCATCAGCACGCTGTCCGGCTCGACCACCCATGTGCGTCGCTTGGAGCGATACACGATCGCCGACAGCCCCAGGGCCATCAGCACCATCGCCATGACCCCGGACAGCGCATGGCTGCGCTCCAGGGCGGCGAACAGGCTGCCCGGCCAGGCCAGGTCCAGCGGCATCAGGATCACCATGTTCAGTGCGTTGGAACCGAACAGGTTGCCCACGGCCAGGTCGAACGCGCCCATGCGCACCGCCGCCAGCGAGGTCACCAGTTCCGGCAGCGACGTGGCCAGGCCCACCAGCAACGTGCCGACGAAGGTGTCTCCCAGTCCGGTCGCGCGCGCCACTTCGTGCGCGGCCCAGGCGAACACCGGACCGGACACGACCACGCCCAGGGCCGCCAGCGCAAAACCACGTACGGCTCGCCGGAGCGGCATCTCGGGCAGCACCTCGATCGAGGCCGGTGGTGCCCGCAATGGCGACAATCGCTCGTGACGGAACATCACCCGCGCGCCGCCCAGGTAGATCAGCACGATCAGCATGCTGAACGGGCTGACGCCGTGGAAGGTCCACGTCGGCGCCACCAGCACGCAGGCCACGGCAAGGCCGTTGAGCACGATGGCCAGGCTTCCGGACAGCGCGTGGTCGATGGCGCACGACTGCATCACCCGGCGCGGGCGCGGAATCAGGTCGATCAACGCCAGGATCAGCATGTTGGCCATGCTCGAACCGAACAGGTCGCCGACGGCCAGGTCCACCGCATGCAGGTGGACTGCGGAGAGGTCGGTCGCCAGTTCCGGCAACGACGAAGCCCCGGCCAGCAGGATGGCACCGGTCCAGATGCGACCGATGCCGGTGGCCGTGGCGATGGCGTCGGCATGACGTGACAGCGCCACGCCGGCCACCACCACCAGCGCACCGCTGGCGACAAAAGCCAGAAGGTACAGCGCGATCATCGCGACCTCCGTCGACGCCGGACGGCCTTGAAGGCTTCGTCCACCCACAGCACCGAACTGGCCACCAATACCATGGCAACCAGCACGTGCAGTCCGAAAGGCACGGTGTGGAACAGCTCGTTGAGCGCGGGGATCGCGACCACCGCGGTCTGCAGCACCACGCCCGCCAGCAGACCGCCCAGCAGCCACGGATTGCGCTGCAGGCCCAGCCGGAACGCCGATTGCCGCGCCGAGCGCGCGCCCAGCACGGCGAACCATTCGCAGATTGCCAGCAAGGTGAAGGTTTCGGTCTGCGCCTGCACCAGCGGCAGCCCGCTGCCCAGGCGTACCACGAACCAGCCCAGGCTGACCGCCGCCATGGTCAGCGCCAGCAACGCCACCCGCTCCAGCAGGACGCGATCGAGCAATGGTGCATCACGTGCGACCGGCGGCTCGTGCATCTCGTCCCCCTCGGCCGGCTCCATGATCAGGTTGACCGTGATCACGCCCTCGGTGACCAGATTGTTCCACAGGATCTGTACGGCCGCGAATGGCGGCGGGAAGCCGGCCAGCATGGCCAGCAGCAGCACCGCCACCTCGGCCATCGAGCCGGCGAACAGCAGCATGATCGCCTTGCGAATGTTGCGGTAGACCACCCGGCCCTGGCGCACCGCGCCGACGATGGTGGCGAAGTTGTCGTCGGTGATGACCATGCTGGCAGCTTCGCGCGCCACCGCGGTACCGCTGCGTCCCATGGCCACGCCGACGTCGGCCTGGCGCAGCGCCGGCGCATCGTTGACCCCGTCGCCGGTCATGGTCACGACCTCGCCGCGGCGCTGGCTGGCCTCGACGATGCGCAGCTTCTGCGCCGGTTCGACACGGGCGAAGACCGCCACCTGCGGCAGTCGCTCGCGCAGGGCGTCGACGTCCAGCGCCGCCAGCTCGCTGCCCTCCATCACGACACCGCCGCCATCGGCCATGCCCAGCTCGCGGGCGATGGCCAGGCCGGTACGGGCGTGGTCGCCGGTCACCATCACCGTGCGGATGCCTGCCGATCGGCAGGCGGCGATGGCCGCGGCCGCCTCGGGCCGCGGCGGATCGATCTGGCCGACCAGGCCCAGCCACTGTGCCCGGCCCCGCCATGATGCGCTTGCCGGGGACTCGCCCAGCGCCGGCGCCATCACCTGTGCCACTGCCAGCACGCGCAGGGCGCGATCGGCCATGCGTGCCTGGGCCTGCTCGATGTTCTTCCGCGCCGCATCATCCAGCGGCCGGCCGCCGCTCTCACCGCACAACGGCAGGATCATCTCCGGCGCGCCCTTGAGCAGGATGCGGTGCTCGCCACCGTCCCCGTGCGCCGTGGCCATCAGCCGGCGCGCAGGATCGAACGGCCACTCGGCGCGGCGTGGCCAGCGCTCGCGCAACGCATCCACGTCGATGCCGCCGCGTCGCGCCAGTGCCAGCAGTGCCGCTTCGGTGGGGTCGCCCAGCGCACGCCAGCCGCCATGGCCGTCGGTGGGCGCCAGCAGGCGCGCATCGTTGCACAGCGCCACCGCCTCCAGCAGCGCATCCAGCGCCGCGTCCGCGCCGACGCGCAGCACCTGCCCGTCGCGGCACAGTTCACCGTCCGGCGCATAGCCGACCCCGTGCACGGCGATCTCGCCGCCGCGGGCCGGCTGCACCGCCACCACGCTCATCTCGTTGCGCGTGAGGGTGCCGGTCTTGTCGGTGCAGATCAGGCGCGTGGCGCCCAGGGTCTCGACCGCGGTCAGGCGCCGGATCACTGCACGCTGGCGCGCCATCCGCCGCACGCCCACGGCCAGGGCCACGGTCACCGCCACCGGCAGCCCCTCCGGAATCATGCCCACCAGCTGGCTGATCGCCAGCATCACGATGTGCGAAAGCGCCAGCCCGCGCACCCAGCCGACCGCGAACACCAGCACGAACATCCCCGCCGCGACGACCATGATGACCCGCCCCAGATGCGCGATGCGCCGCTCGATCGGCGTCGGCGGCGGACGCGCATCGCCGGCCAGGCGGGCGATGCGCCCCAGCTCGGTGGCCGCACCCGTGGCCACGACCACCGCCAGTGCATGCCCCTCGGTCACCTGGGTCCCGGCGAACACCATGCTGGCGCGCTCGGCCAGCGCGGCATCGGCCAAGACGGCGTCGACCTGCTTGGCCACCGGTTCCGACTCGCCGGTCAACGGCGCCTCCGCGACTCGCAGCACCGTGGCCTGAAGCAGGCGCATGTCGGCGGCCACCGCATCACCGGCCTCCAGCAGCACGATGTCCCCCGGGACCAGGTCGGCGGCATCGATACGCGTCTCGCGGCCCTCGCGACGCACCCGCGCATGCTCGCTGACCTGGGCCTGCAGCGCCCGCAGCGAGCGTTCGGCTCGCCCCTCCTGCAGGGCACCGACCAGCGCGTTGAGCACCACCACCCCGAGGATCACGCCGGCATCGCGCAATTCACCGAAAACCAGCGCCAGCACTGCCGCCAGCAGCAACAGGTAGATCAGGGGGCTGCGGAACTGGCCGAGCACAATGGCCACAAGGCTTCGCGGCGGTGCCTGCGGCAGGCGGTTGGGGCCGTGCTCGCGCCGGCGGTCCCGCAGCGGCCCCGCCCCCAGGCCGCTGCGTTCGTCCACGCCCAGGCGCGACAACACCTGTTGTGCAGGCAAGGCGTGCCATGACGCCGAACCCGCGCTGGCGTCCCGCGCCGCACCGGATGTCCCGGTTCCTTGCGTTTCCACGTCCACCGGCTCCACGTCACCGTGTCCTGAGCGGATACCATAGGCAGATGCTCGAGCACATCCCCCTATCGTTGTACGTCCACATGCCGTGGTGTGTGCGCAAGTGCCCATACTGCGACTTCAACTCGCACGGACTGCGCGGCGCGGAGCCGGACTATGTCGGGTATATCGACGCCCTGATCGACGATCTGGACGGCGACCTGGCCGATTTCGGCGAAGCGGTACGTGACCGCGAAGTCTCCAGCGTGTTCTTCGGCGGCGGCACGCCCAGCCTGTTCCCGGCCGCGCAGATCGCCCGCCTGCTGGATGCCGTGCAGGGCCGACTGCCGTTCTCCCCGCAGGCCGAGATCACCCTGGAGACCAACCCGGGCACCGTCGAACACGGTCGGTTTGCGGATTACCTGAAGGCCGGCATCAACCGCGTCTCGTTCGGGGTACAGAGCTTCGACGACGCCATGCTGCGCCGGCTGGGACGGATCCATTCGGCCAGCGAAGCCGAACGCGCCTTCGACCTGGCGCGCGAAGCCGGCTTCGACAACATCAACCTGGACCTGATGTATGCCCTGCCCGAGCAGGATCTCGGGGGCGCGCTACGAGACATCGAGTGTGCGTTGACGCTGGCACCCGAACACATCTCGCACTACCAGCTGACCCTGGAGCCGAACACCGCCTTTGCCGCGCAACCGCCACCGCTGCCCGACGACGACTCCGCCTGGGACATGCAGGAGGCCTGCCAGGCGCGCCTGGCCGCAGCCGGTTACGCGCAATACGAGGTTTCGGCCTACGCGCGACCGGACCGGCGTTGCTCGCACAACCTCAACTACTGGCGATTCGGCGACTACCTGGGCATCGGTGCCGGTGCCCACGGCAAGATCACGACCGGCAACGCCCCCCGGCGACGCTGGAAAGTCCGCCACCCGAACCGTTACCTGCACGCCGGCGACCACAACGCGCGCATCGGCGGCGACCGCGAAGTGCCCGCCGACGAGCGTGCCTTCGAATACATGCTCAACGCATTGCGACTGGTGGACGGCACGCCACTGCATGATTTCACCGTGTTCAGTGGCCTGCCGCTCTCGCACATCGAAAGGCCGCTCAGGGAAGCCATCGAGCGCGGCTGGATCGAATCCCCGGAACAGACCCTGCGTACCACGCCCCTCGGCCAGCGTTTTCTCAACGACGTGATCACGCTTTTCATGGAACCCAACTGAAGCCCCGGATGACGTACAATCCGGCAAACGGACGCCTGGGGGGTGGTATGGAAAGTCCCGGCAAACATCCAGGGAAAGCCAAACGCGAAATGCCACTTCCTCCGCGCGCAATGCGGTTGGTCGAACGTGTGCGCGATCTCTGCGAAACCACGCTCCAGCCGCTGCTCAAGCAGACCCTGGACGATTTCGACCAGCAGATGTTCCAGCTGGCCGACCAGTCCGGCAACAACACCGAACAGGAAATCTGCCTGGCGTCGCAACGCGAGGTCCGGCGCGGCCGCTCGGACCTCTCTCCGCGATTCCTGAGCCTTCTTTCCGCCGGTTTCACGCGCTATCACCAGGGCGAGGACGCCCCGGCACGTTCCATCCAGGACGGCCAACAGCGTCTGTCGCTGCTCGAACCCCACGAGCAGGAAGAGGAAGTCGCCCTCGATGCCACCGAGGCGCGTGTCGAACTGCGCTCGGGCATCCCCCTGCTGGAGCTCGGCTACCGATTCGCGGCGCTGGCCGGGATCCCGGTGGTGGAATCGGACGTGCTGCCGATCGGGCCGCACGCCATCTGCACGGCCTGGCAGCGCGCCAGCAACGAACTGGACCTGCCGCCCGCGCACCGCCAACTGCTGCACCAGTTGTTCGGCCGCTACCTGCTGCGCGATGCGCCGCGCATGTACGAGGCGTTGAATACGTTGATGGCCGCG
This sequence comes from uncultured Gammaproteobacteria bacterium, assembly GCA_963817755.1. GTDB lineage: Bacteria > Pseudomonadota > Gammaproteobacteria > Xanthomonadales > Rhodanobacteraceae > Oleiagrimonas. The sequence continues at coordinate 163,972 of CAWFPB010000001.1, read as the reverse complement.
CAGGGGCTGCTCCCGGACCTGCGCACGTTGATGGTTCGACGCGCACGCGCGGGCATTTCCGATTCGTCCCAGAAGACCGACGCGCCCCCGGCCTCCACCGGGACCGGCACCCCCGGAGCTACGCAGGAACAGGGCGGAACGCCCGAAAGCGCTGCCGCACCCGGTGGTTCCGCTTCGCAACCGCGACCCTCCGATGGTCAGACGACCGCCGCCTTCGACGTGTTGCGCGGCCTGCTGGCCCGACGGCGCCACGCGCTCGGCCTGGAAGAGGCGACCCAGCAGCCAACCGGTCCCACCAGCGACCCGGACCAGTTGCAGGCCGTCCTGGCCAACCTGCAGAAACAGTCCGACCCCACCGTGCTCGAGGGTGGCGTGCGCCATGTGCGCAGCATGAAGCACCTGCGCCAGGACGTGCAGGCCCAGTTGCGCAGCATGTCGCCCGATGGACAGCCACTGGCATTCAACGAACAGCAGACCGACACCATCGAGCTGATGACGCTGCTGTTCGACCATCTCGGCCGCGACATGCCCATCGACGGCCATGCCGCCACCCTGATGTCGCGACTGCAGGCACCGATGCTGCGCGTGGCCCTGGACCAGCCGGAGTTCTTCTCCGAGAAGGAACATCCGGCGCGGCAACTGCTCGGCTCGGTGCTGGACACCGCCATGCAGTGGCTGGACGGCGCCGGCGAGGACGCCGACCCGGTGCTGGCCAGGAAACTGCAAAACGTGGTCGATCGCGCGGCCGAGGAATTCGACGGCGATGTCGGCCTGCTCGACGAATTGCGCCAGGACCTGGACAGCCAGCTGTCGGTCCTGCGGCGTCGTGCCGAAATCAGCGAACGGCGCCACCTGGAGGCAGCGCAGGGACGAGAGCGCCTGCAAATGGCCCGCAACCGCGCCAGCCAGCTCGTTGCCGAACGACTCCAGCAAACCGACGCCAGCGGCCTGCTGCGCACCATGATGGAACAGGCCTGGACCGATGTCCTGGCCCTGTCGATGCTGCGCTGGGGCGAGCGCAGCAAGGCCTTCCGGCACCGCCTGGAGGTCACCGACCGCATGCTGCGGCACAAGGTCGAGCAGGACGACCCCGAACTGCGCGAGGAAATCAGCGAAGGCCTGGGCCAGGTCGGCATCCACGGCGAAGAGGCCGAGCAGATCGCTCGTCACGTGGTCGCGCGCGGCAAGGTGCCGGAAGCCGGAGAGACCGAGGAAAGCGGACAGGAGCAGCTCACCCGCACCGAACTGGCCATGCGCCTGAAACAGCGCCAGCGCCTGGGCAGCGGCGATGGCGCGGAATCGGAAGCCGCCGGCAAGTCGGAACCGGAAACCGCCACCCCGGCCGAACCCGAACCCTCGCCGGCCGAGCAGGAAGCCCTGGAGCGACTGCGCCAGCTGCGCTACGGCACCTGGCTGGAATTCATTCGTCCCGACGAACGCGTGGTCCGCCGCAAGCTGGCCTGGTTCTCGCCGGTCACCGGACACTGCCTGGTGGTGAGCCAGCGCGGCGCGCGCGAGGACGTGTCCAACCTGCGCGACCTGGGCAAGATGATGGCCGCGGGCACCGTGCGCATTCCCGAAGAGCGCGGCGAGTCGTTGCTGGACCGGGCCTGGAACGCCATCGTCAAGGGCCTGCAGCAATTCGCCAAGGTCACACAGGAGCAGAGCGCATGAGCGGGACCGAGCATCGCCGCGCCCCGCGTCGCCGGGTGCAAACCAACATCCCGGTGGAGAACGCCATCAGCGACCGGGTCATCGGCCATGTCGGCAATATCTCCAGCAACGGCATGATGCTGATCAGCAACCACGCGCTCACGCCCGATGCCATCTACCAGCTGCGCCTGACCCTGCCCTCGCGGGGCAAGGGCTCGCACACCATCGAGTTCGGCGTGCACGAGCAGTGGGGCGAGGCGGCCAACGTGCCCGGACAGCACTGGACCGGTTTCCGCATCATCGCCATCAGCGAATCGGATGCCCACAAGCTGAGCACCTGGATCGAATCGCCGGGCGGCGACCTGGGCTGAACGGGGCTCCGGCCTGCGGCTTGGCTTCGCACCTGCCTCCAAGGCACCATGGGCGTCTTTCTCCCGCAGGACCCCGCCATGACCGACGACGCACTCGCCCAAGCCTATCCCCTGCACCTGGCCACGTTGCGCCAGCGCGCCGACACGGCGCTGGAAGCGGCCGGCCGCGACTGCCTGGTCATCCCTGCCGGACACCCCGTCACCCGGCACCGCGACGATCTGCACTATCCCTACGTGACGCACCCGTCGTTCAAGCAATGGGTGCCGCTGCTGGACGCACCCGGCAGCTGGATCGTGTACACGCCGGGCGAGAAGCCGGTGCTCATCTTCCTGCAGCCCAACGACTACTGGCACGTGGTGCCCGAGGCGCCCAGCGGCTACTGGGTCGAACATTTCGACATCCGCATCATCCGCGAGGCATCCGAAGCTCGCGAACACCTGCCGAAGGACCCGGCCCGCTGCGCCATCCTCGGGCAGCCGCGCGACGCCATCGGCGATATTGTCCCCGCGCCGCCGCAGGCACTGGTCGACCACCTCGACTATCACCGTGCCTGGAAAACGCCCTACGAACGGATCCGCATGCGCGAGGCCAGCGCGCGCGGCGTGCGCGGCCATCGTGCCGCCGAGGCCGCCTTCCGTGCCGGCGAGAGCGAATTCGGCATCCACATGGCCTTCCAGCACGCCGCCGGACTGACCGAGGCCGAGCTGCCCTACGGCAGCATCATCGGACTCAACGAGCACGGCGCGGTGCTGCACTACATGCACTTCGACCGCACCCCGCCCGCGGAAAGCCGCTCGCTGCTGATCGACGCCGGCGCACAGAGCTTCGGCTATGCCAGCGACATCACCCGCACGCATGCCGCACCCGGAGCCGAGGACTTCCAGGCCCTGATCGACAGCGTCGACAAGGTGCAGCGTGCCCTGTGCGACAAGGTGCGTGCGGGCCAGGACTACGGCCAGCTGCACGTGGATGCCCACCTCATGCTGGCCGGCGTGCTCGGCGAACACGGCATCGTCGACATGAGCCCCGAGGCCATGGTCGAAAAACGCATCACGCCGGTGTTCTTCCCGCACGGCCTGGGCCACGGCATCGGCCTGCAGGTGCACGACGTGGGCGGATTCCTGAAGAACGCCCAGGGCGACACCATCGCCCAGCCGGAGGGCCACCCGTTCCTGCGCCTGACCCGCACCCTGGAAGCGGACATGGTGGTCACCATCGAGCCGGGGCTGTACTTCATCGACATGCTGCTGGCCGAGCTGAAGGAACGTCCCGAGGCCAGCCACGTGAACTGGGAACGTGTCGACGCCTTGCGCCCCTACGGCGGCATCCGCATCGAGGATGAGGTGGCCTGCACCGAAGGCGACCCGGAGAACATGACCCGCGACGCCTTCGCGGCACTCGCGTGACATCCGCCCGGACGGCCACGAAGTGGCCTGTCCACGGATGCGGCACCAGCGGCTGCCCCCGGCCGGGAACCTTCGGAGCATGCCCCTTCCGACCGCCCCGGTGATTCGCGCTCCAGGCGTGGTTTACGCCTCGTGCAGCAAGGCTTCCAGTTCCTCGACATGCCGGGGCACGCCGTCGGTGAGCACCTGCGGACCGTCACGGCCAACCAGCACGTCGTCCTCGATGCGGATGCCGGTGCCAGCCCAGGGTGCCGCCTCGGGACCGGCGTCGGGCGGGACGTACAGACCCGGCTCGACGGTGACCACCATGCCCGACTCGAGCAGGCGCGGCTCGCCGTCGATGCGGTAGTCACCCACGTCGTGCACGTCCAGGCCCAGCCAATGGCCGGTCTTGTGCGGGAAGTAGCGGCGGTAGGTCCCATCGCGAAGGATCGAGGCCTTGCTGCCGGTCAACAGTTTCAGGGCGCGCAGCCCCTCGACGGTGACCTCGACCGCCGCCTCGTGCGCGGCGCTGAAGGGCTTGCCCGGCCGGACCTGCTCGATGGCCGCTTCCTGCGCCGCCAGAACCACTTCATAGAGCTGGCGCTGCTCGCGCGAGAACCGGCCATTGACCGGGAAGGTGCGGGTGATGTCGGCGGCATAGCAGTCGACCTCGGCGCCGGCGTCGATCAGCAGCAGGTCACCATCGGACAGCATCGAGCGGTTGGCGTTGTAGTGCAACGTGCAGGCGTTGGCGCCGCCGGCCACGCTGGGCATGTAGGCCGCGACCGCACCCTTGCCGCGCATCACGCGCAGCAGCTCGGCCTCGACCTCGTATTCGGCCACGCCCGGTCCGGCTTGGCGCATGGCGGCCAGGTGCGCGGCCACCGACACCCTGGCCGCGCGCTTCATCAGGCGGATCTCGCTGGCCGACTTGAACAGCCGCATGTCGTGCAGCAGGTAGCCCAGGGCCAGGAACTCCTTCGGAGCCACCCCGCCGCCACGCAACGCGCGAAGACGCCGCATCCAGCCCAGCAGGCGCGCGTCGAACTCCGGCTCCTGGCCGAAGTGGCAGTACACCCGCGTGCGCCCTTCCAGCATGCCGGGCAGGATGTCGTCGATGTCGTCGATGGGGAAGGCATCGTCCACGCCGCAGGCCTCGACCGCACCCTCGGTCCCCAGGCGCGGACCGTCCATGCGCTCGCGCTCGGCATCGCGTTCGCGGCAGAACAGGATCGTCTCGGCGTGCTCGCGCCCGGGCAGCAGAGCAAGCACGGCATGCGGTTCGGGAAAGCCCGTCAGGTAGTGGAAATCCGAATCCTGGCGGTACGGCCACGCCGCGTCCGCGTTGCGCATGCGTTCGGGCGCCGCGGCCACCAGCAGCGCGGCGTCCTCGCCGGCCATGCGCATCAGCTGGCGGCGGCGGCGAGCGAATTCGCCAGTTCCGACGACGGCGCCGGTACGCGATGACGCGGGCGCCCTGCGGGAACGGCGCGCGTCCATGCTCAATGCACGCTGCCGCCGGTGCCTGCACTGGCGCTGGCGCGCTGGCCGGCCACCTCGGCATGCAGCACCAGCGCACCGACGCGCACGAACTCGCCCACTTCCATCAGCGAGCGCTCGTCCTCCTCGCTGTCGCCGCAGGTCAACTCCGAGGCGGCGATGGTCCCCAGGTCGCGCAGGATCTCGTTGCCGTCGGCGGACAGCTGCTGCTTGCGCTGGGCGGACGCCAGGCCGAACCCGCCGAGAAACCCGCGACACCATTCGACCAGCGCATCGGCTCGTTCGGAAAGCGGGCGATCGGACGCCGGCAGCAAGGGCTCGAATCCGAGTTGGGCATCGTCCAGCGCCGCCCGGCAGTCGCGATACAGCACCTGCAACTGCTCCTGGACCGCGCGCCGGTCCTCGCCTTCCTCCACGTCCAGTTCCAGCACCTGCAGCAGGCCGCCCGCCGCGATCTGGCCACCGCCACACAGGTATCCGGTCACTGAACCATGCAGTTCGCTCGCATCCGCGCCCGCGCGATGACGAGCCAGGACCGATTCAAGCTGGGCATAGGTGTGATGCATCGATCTGCTGCCGCCGGGGGGCGGCCGTTTCCAGGGATTGGATTTCATTCTGGCACCCATCACGGCGATTGCCTACACTGGTGCAAGGGGAACTTCATGACCAGAACCGCAGACTCGCCCCGGTTCACTTCACGCCACAGGTGACATTGATGTCCACTAGCCTGGTCGCTTGCCACGAGCGGTGCCGACACCGCGGGTGGAAACCCGGCCTGGCGGCCAGCCACCGGGGCCCGATGCGCAACGTCCGTGCGGGCCTGCGCTGGATGGCATGCATCGGCAGCCTGTTGGCCGCCCTGGCCGTCGCGCCGGCGAGGGCACATGTGCGCACCTATTATTTCGGGCACATCGGCGCCGACCAGGGTCTGGCGCAGAACACCGTCGCTGCCATCCTCCAGGGCGACAACGGCTACATCTGGCTGGGCACGCAGGGCGGACTGCATCGCTACGACGGCTACCATCTGAAGCGCTACCATCACGATGCCAGCCGTACCGACAGCCTGCCCGACAACGTGATCAGCGCGCTGGCCAGCGATGGCCACGGACACCTGTGGGTGGCCAGCAAGGTCGGCGGACTGGTGCTGTTCGACCCGACCCACAACCGTACGCTTCCGGTGCCGGGCGGATGGGCGAAAAAGCTCTCCGGCATCACCGCCCTGGCCGGCGGTCGAGGCAAGCGGCTGGTGGTGGGCGAGCGCAACGCCATCGTTTCCATTGCCAATCCGTACCGCAAGGCGCAGGTGGTCTGGCGCTCCGGGCGGCACGACGCACTCGGCGAAACCAGGCTGGCCCAGTGCGGCCACAGCAACGTGTTCTACGGCCTGCACGGCAAGACGCTGATCCGGATCGGCGACAGCCTTTCAAAAAGCCGCAGCGTGACCATCGCACGGGACGACGCGCTTTCCCTGCTGTGCCGTCGTGACGGCACCATGCTGCTGGGCGCCAAGAGTGGTCTGTACCGGCTGGACCCGCACACAGGTGCCACCGCCCGGATCTGGCCGGTCGCCGGCGCGTCCCGCCCCGCCTCCACCCGGATCCTGACCCTGGCGGAGGATCACGACGGCCGCATCTGGGCCGCCGTCGAATCGGTCGGTCTGCTGGGCCTGGACCCGGATGCAAGCCATCCCAGGTTGCTGACACCGCATTCCGGCATCCGCGGCAGCCTGCCGGACGAGAACATCCAGCAACTGTATGTGGACCGTTCCGGTCTGGTCTGGACCGGCGGAGTCACCCACGGCGCCGCCTACTTCAATCCCGATGGCACGCCCTTCCGGTACTTTTCCAACCAGCATCCCTCGCGCAACACGTTTGCATCCAACAACGTGCGCGCCCTGTTCGAGGGCCAAGACGGCAAGTTGTGGCTGGGACTGGGAGGCGCAGGCCTGAGCCGCTACGACCCGGCGACGGACACCTTCCAAAGCCTCACTCCCACCCTGCTTTCCGCCCTTCCGGCCGGAACCGGACATTCGCTGAGCGTATTTGCACTGGCCCACGATGGCCGCCGGTTCTGGGTCGCCACCAGTGAAGGCGTGATCGTGCTGGACATGGATCGTCGCAGCGCCCACTTGCTTGATCCATCGATTTCACCGCAGCCCGTCCGCAGCCTCATGCGATCACGCGACGGATCGCTGTGGGCCGGCATGTACGACGGCAGCGGCGTGTACCGATACCGCAACGGCAAGCGCGTACAGCACCTTCACCATGTCGCGGGCGAACCCAACAGCCTGGCCGCGGGGATCGTGGTGTCCATGGTGCAGGATCCCGCCGGGCGCATCTGGATCGGAACCAGCACCGGATTGAGCGTCTACGATCCCCTCAAGGGCCAAATGCGCACCTTCCGCGAACGGCCCAACGTCAACGACAGCCTCAGCAGCCACGTGATCATGAGCCTGCTCGTGGACAGCGGCGGGCAACTGTGGGTCGGCACCCAGTCCGGACTCGACCGGCTGGTCGCGCTCGACGCCCGCGGTGCGCACTTCAACCGCATGACCAGCCAAAACGGACTCCCCGACGGCACCATCTATTGCATGCGCGAAGACGCCAGCCACAACCTGTGGTTGAGCACCAACAGGGGCGTGATCCGCCTCAATCCCAACAGCGGAAAGATCTCCGCCTTCACGGTCCAGGACGGCCTCCAGGGCATGGAATACAACTCCAATGCCTGCCTGAAGATGCGCAACGGCCATATCGTCTTCGGAGGCGTCGATGGCTTCGACGAAGTCGACCCGGCCCGCTTCAAGCCGAGTCGCTTCAAGCCCCGGATCAACCTGACCGGGGCCTTTATCGGTGCCGAGCACCACCCCGTGCTGCCGGTCGACGGGCGCATCCGCATGCAGCAATCGGCCAGCACCATCCGATTCGAATTCGCAGCGATGGATTTTGCCGCACCACGGCAGAATCTCTTCCGTCACCGGCTGGTGGGTTTCGACAAGGGCTGGATCGACGACGGCACGCGACACAGTGCCACCTATACCAACCTGCCTGCAGGCCATTACCGCTTCGAAGTGCTGGCAAGCAACCACAGCGGCCGCTTCGGCGACACGCCGCTGAGCGTGACCCTCCTGGTGATGCCGCCCTGGTGGGCCTCGCGCACCATGATGGCGCTGTATTTCGCCCTGGCCGCCCTGCTGCTGCTGGCCATGATCGCGGCGCTGCGGGCGCGCAGGAAACGCGAACACCAGCATCGCGACCAGCTGCGCGAACGCGAAGCGCGCCTGAGCATGGCGCTGTGGGGCTCGGGGGATGAGTTCTGGGACCTTCACCTGAAGGAGAACCGCCTCTACCGCCTCGGCGCCGACCAACTGCTCGGCGCGGGCACGCCCAGCGACATCGATTTCGACGACTGGTGCAACTACATCCTGCATCCGAAGGATCTGGAACACATCCGTCAGGAGCTGGCCGACTGCCTGGAAGGCAAGAGCGACTATTTCGAGTCCGAATACCGTCTCAAGACCACCCGCGGCGACTGGATCTGGGTGCTGGGCCGCGGCAAGATCGTCGAGCGCGACAGCGACGACAAGCCCATTCGCATCTCCGGAACGCTACGCAACATCACCCGCGTGCGCCACGAGGACCGCGAGCGACGCATCGCGGCCGAGGTCATCCGCAGCATGAGCGAGGCGGTCACGGTGTTCGACCTCGACTTCCGCTTCAGCTCGGTCAACGCCGCCTTCACCCGCATGAGCGGGTACGGCAACGACGAGGTGCGCGGACGTGACACCTCGCTGCTCAACTGCACCCAGCAGCCCGACAGTGTCTATGCGCACATGCGGCGTGAACTGCAAAGCCACGGCCACTGGCGCGGAGAACTGTGGCTGCGGCGCAAGAACGGCGGCGACTTCCTGTGCTGGATCGAACTGCGCGAGGTATCCAACGCCCACGGCATGCGCACCCACTACGTGGGCGTGATGACCGACATCACCGACCGCAAGCGCGCCGAGCAGGAACTGCGCTACCTGGCCAACTACGACATGCTCACCGGCCTGCCCAACCGCACCCTGCTGGGCGAGCGGCTGGCCGACGCGATCCTGCGTGCACGCCGCAACGGGCACCGCCTGGCCCTGCTGTACATCGACCTGGACCGCTTCAAGCACGTCAACGATTCGATGGGCCATACCACCGGCGACCGCCTGCTCAAGGCCGCCGGAGCGCGTTTGCGCCAATGCGTGCGCGAGCAGGACACCGTGGCGCGCGTCGGCGGCGACGAATTCACCCTGGTGCTGGAGGACATGGGCGGATCGGGCGAGGTCATCGGCGTCGCGCACAAGATCATCAGCGCCTTCAACGAGGCCCTGGTGCTCGATACCCACCAGGAAGTGCTGATCTCGCCCTCGATCGGCATCTCGTTCTATCCCGACCACGGCCAGGTGCCCAACGAACTGCTCAAGCACGCCGACACGGCCATGTACCAGGCCAAGGAACACGGCCGCAACACCTGGATGATCTACAACGACACCATGGACGCCGACGCGCGCCTGCGCGCCACCATGGCCGGCGCCCTGCGACGTGCGCTCGAGCGCAACGAGATCTCGGTGGTCTACCAGCCGAAGATGGAGCTGGACGACCACGCCCTGATCGGCGTCGAGGCGCTGGCGCGCTGGCACAACGAGAAACTGGGTGACATATCGCCGTCGATCTTCATCCCCCTGGCCGAAGAAACCGGCATGATCATGGACATCGGCCAGTTCGTGCTCGAACGGGCCTGCAGCGACCTGCATGCCTGGCGCGAGGCCGGCATCGACAAACTGACCGTGGCGGTCAACCTGTCCATGGTGCAGCTGCAGCGCAGCGGGATCGCCAAGCAGCTCAAGCACACCCTGGAAGCCTACGACGTGCCGGCCAGCCACATCGAACTGGAGCTGACCGAGAGCTCGGTCATGGCCAATGTCGAGCAATCCATGCGCACCCTGGGCGAATTGCGCAGCATCGGCGTCAGCCTGGCCATCGACGATTTCGGCACCGGCTATTCCTCGCTGGCCTACCTCAAGCGCCTGCCGCTGACGGTACTGAAGATCGACCAGGCCTTCGTCGGCGACATCACCACCGACCCCGATGACGAGGCCATCACCGCCACCATCATCACCATGGCGCATTCGCTGGGCCTGCAGGTGGTGGCCGAAGGCGTGGAGACCGCCGAGCAGGCCGACTACCTGAAGGAACACAACTGCGACCTGATCCAGGGAAACTGGCTCTCGCAGCCGCTCGACGCACCGGCGTTGCAGGCGTTCTGCAAGGCACACGAGGGCCGTCTCGAAACGGAAAAAACAGGTTCCGGGAGCACATCTTGAAACGCCGGACTTGCGCCGCGACCCCGCGAGATGCGAAAAAGCAGGTCATGACCGCTCGTTTGCACGCACACGTATGAACGATTCCGATCCATTGAAAGCCGAACTCGCCGCGCTGACCGAGACCCTCGACCAGTTGCTCAAGACCGTGCAGCGCATGGACGAGGAGAATCGCAGCCTGCGCCACAGCCAGGAACAGCTGGCCACCGAGCGTGCCGGGCTGCTGGCTCGCAACGAACAGGCGCGCAGCCGCGTCGAAGCCATGATCCAGCGCCTGAAATCGCTGGAAAATTCCGGCTGAACCCCGACCGCCGCAGCGACGAGATCACCACGACATGTCCGAACCGATCACCATCCGCCTCAATGACCGCGAATTTCTGGTCGCCTGCGAGCCGGAGGAACGCGCGGGGCTGCTGGCGGCGGCCAGCTACCTCGACAGCAAGATGCGCGAATTCCGCGCCAACGCCCGCAGCCCGGGCTTCGACCGGCTGGCCGTGCTGACCGCCCTGAGCGTCACCCACGAGCTGCTGGAGACCCGCCAGCGGCACGAATCCGAGCAGCGCGTGTTCGGCGAGGGCATCGAGGCCCTGCGCCGCAAGCTGGAAGGCGCGCTGGAACGGGCCTCCGCCTCGCGATCCTGAGTTTTTGCCAACCGCATGCTGCGTCGACCGCACGCCTGGGAGTAGAATAGGAACCAAGGTGTTCCCTGCGGTGTACGACAGCGTTTCGTTCCATTTGCCTTGTTCCTAACTCACGACCCGGGTCGGCAACAAGGTGGCCGGTGAGCAAGTCCGTCACGAACGGAAAGCCTGAAAAGCCATCTGAGCCCACCCACCTGATCCCTCTGGATCAAGGTCGTTCGATGCGCATCGGCATTGTGGAGAACACCTCTTCCGTTTCCGAGCACGGCCCCTCCGGGGCCGTTTTCGTCTGTCACAGGAGTCGCGCTTGAGCCCGACGCAGGACCCGCGAACCGAGCTGCGCCGGCGCATGGCCGACCAGCGCCGGGCCCTGGACCCGCCCACGCGCATGGGCGCCGCCCAGGGGGTCCGCCGGTGCCTGGAAACCCTGCCCGCTTTCCTCGATTCCGAACGCGTCGCCGGTTACTGGGCCTGCGACGGCGAGCTGCCGCTGAACCTGGCCCTGGCCGCGGTGGCGCTGCGCAAGCAGCACATCTACCTGCCGCAGATCGCCGCCCCGCGCCGGCTGCGCTTTGCCCCGTGGGCCCTGGGTGACGAGGTGCAGCCCAACCGCTACGGCATCCCGGAGCCGACCACCGACCGGGACCTGCTGGACCCGGATGGACTGGACCTGGTGCTGGTGCCGCTGCTGGCCTTCGATCGAAGCGGTACACCGCATCGGCTACGGCGGCGGCTTCTACGACGCCAGCTTCGCCTTCCTGCGCGAGGCCGCGCGCCCGGCCAGGCCGCTGCTGGTCGGCATCGGCTACGCTTTCCAGGAATGCGAGGCCATCGAACCGGCCGAGTGGGACGTCGCGCTCGACTACGTCGCCACCGACCAGATGCTCATCGACTGCCACCCAACCAGCGAGGCGACATGAACTACTGGCTGATGAAATCCGAACCGGACACGTTCTCCCTCGACGACCTCGAGCGCGTCGAGCAGGAACCGTGGGACGGGGTGCGCAACTACCAGGCGCGCAACTTCATGCGCGACGGCATGCGCGTGGGCGACAAGGTGTTCTTCTACCACTCCAACTGCAAGGTGCCGGGCATCGTCGGCATCGCGAAAGTCGCCAGCGAGCCCTACCCCGATCCCACCCAGTTCGACCCCGGGGACGGCCACTTCGACCCCAAGAGCGCGCGCGACAACCCGCGCTGGGTGCTGGTCGACGTGGCCTTCGTGCGCCGCCTCAAGCGCACCATCGCCCTGACCGAGCTCAAGGACGACCCGGCCCTGGAAGGCATGCCGCTGGTGCGCAAGGGCAACCGCCTGTCGGTCATGCCGGTCGATGCGGCGCACTGGAAGCACATCCTGTCGCTGGAGAAGGGCTGAAGGCCTGGGGTGATCCGGGTCGACCATGCAGGTTGCCGCGGGTTTTCCATCCGGGCTTCGTTGCCTTGACCCCACCCCGGCCCTCCCCTGCCCGCAGGGGAGGGGGTTTCGCCTGGGTAGGAAGCGCTGCCGGACATCCGCGCGGATGCTGCGGTATCCTCCTCCCGAATCCCGAACCCCGGTCCCGACCATGTCCCAAGCCAACGAAAAGCAGCTCGCCGGCGAAGCCGCCATCGCCTACGTCGAGGACGACAGCATCGTCGGCGTCGGCACCGGCTCGACCGTGTCCTTCTTCATCGATGCCCTGGCCGACATCAAGGACCGCATCCGCGGCGCGGTGTCCAGCTCCGAGCAGTCCAGCGAACAGCTGAAAAAGCACGGCATCGAGGTCATGGACCTGAACGCCGTCGGCCCGCTGGACCTGTACGTGGACGGCGCCGACGAATGCGACCCGCACAAGCGCCTGATCAAGGGCGGCGGCGCCGCGCTCACGCGCGAGAAGATCGTCGCCGCGGCCTCGCGCCAGTTCGTGTGCATCATCGATTCGTCCAAGCAGGTCGACGTGCTGGGCAACTTCCCGCTGCCCGTCGAGGTGATCCCGATGGCGCGCAGCCACGTGGCCCGCCAGATCAGCAAGCTGGACGGCCACCCGGTGTGGCGCGATGGCACCGTCACCGACAACGGCAACTGGATCCTGGACGTGCACGGCTGGCGCATCACCGACCCGGTGGCGCTGGAGCGCGAGCTCAACCAGATCGCCGGCGTGGTCAGCGTGGGCCTGTTCGCGCAGCGCGGCGCCGACGTGGTGCTGGTAGGCGACCGCAAGCTGTAGCCGGGTCCAACGTGCGGAGTGCGCCGCCCCGCGGCATTGCCGGACGATTCGGATCACGGAGGCGCCCAACCGCGTAGCCCGGATAAGGCGAAATCGCATCCGGGAAGGGTCGCATCGCGACCCCGAATGGACCGGGTGGACATGCGGTCTTTGCGATCTGTGTCGGGCAACCGATCCATGGGCAGACCGGACCCGTCCCGCAAAATGCTCCGGTAATGGCGGCGACTAGCCCTGCAGCCGCGCGAAGAACGCCCCGTACCCGGGCAGCCGCAGGCGCCCGTCGGCGACTTCGCCCTGCACCAGATGATCGGCGTTCAGTTGCTCCAGCGTGCCGGCCACCGGCGCGTCGACATCCAGCGGTTCGGGCGACAGGTTGAAGCAGGCCAGCACGGTCTCGCCCTCAAAGCTGCGCGTGAAGGCCAGCAGCGGCTCCTCGCTATCGAGCATGGCGATATCGCCCCAGCGCAGCGCCGGCTGGGTGCGGCGCCAGGCCATGAAGGCGCGGAACCCGTGCAAGGTCGAATCCGGATCGGTCTCCTGCCGGCTCACGGCCAGCGCGAGGTGCTCGGCGGGCACCGGAAGCCAGGGCTGTACAGCGCTGAATCCGGCGTTCTCGCTATCGTCCCAGGGCATCGGCGTGCGGCATCCATCACGGCCCTTGAAGTTGGGCCAGAAGGTGATGCCGTAGGGGTCCTGCAGCAGTTCGTAGGGCACCTCGGCCTCGGTCAGACCCAGTTCCTCGCCCTGGTACACGCATACCGAACCGCGCAACGAACACACCAGCGCGGTGAGCTGGTTGGCCAGGTGACCGGGAGCCTCCGGCCCGCCCCAGCGGGTGACCACGCGCTCCACGTCATGGTTGGAAATGGCCCAGCACGGCCAGCCGTCGGGCATGTGCGACGCCAGGTTGCGCACCGTCTTGCGGATGTGCGCCACGTTGAAGTCGTCGGTCAGCAGCTCGAAGCTGTAGCCCATGTGCAGGCGCTTGCCGTTGGTGTACTCACCCAGTGTGGCCAGCGAGTCCTCCGAGGAGATCTCGCCCAGCGAGGTGGCATCCGGGTACCGGTCCAGCAGCTCGCGCAGCTTGTCCAGGAACGGCAGGTTCTCCGGCTGCGTGTTGTTGTAGTAGTGGTACTGGAAAGCGTACGGATTGTCCGGCCGGAAGCCGCGGCCGACGCGTTGCTCCACCGGCTTGGCCGGATTGTCGCGCAGCTGCGCGTCGTGATAGCAGAAGTTGATCGAGTCCAGGCGGAAGCCGTCGACGCCGCGGTCGAGCCAGAACTTCACATTGTCCAGCACCGCTTCGCGCACCGCCGGGTTGTGGAAATTCAGGTCCGGCTGGTCGGCCAGGAAGTTGTGCAGGTAGTACTGGCCCCGGCGCGGTTCCCAGTGCCAGGCCGGGCCGCCGAAGATCGACATCCAGTTGTTGGGCGCGGTGCCGTCGGGCTTGGCGTCGGCCCACACGTACCAGTCGGCCTTGTCGTTGTCGCGGCTGCGCCGGCTCTCGCGGAACCACGCATGCTCGATCGAGGTGTGGCTGAGCACCTGGTCGATCATCACCTTCAGCCCGCGCGCGTGCGCCTCGACCAACAGGCGGTCGAAGTCCTCCAGGGTGCCGAACATCGGATCGACGTTGCGGTAGTCGGCGATGTCGTAGCCGAAGTCGGCCATGGGCGAAGTGAAGAAGGGCGCGATCCAGATCGCGTCCACGCCCAGGCTGGCGACATGGTCCAGGCGCTCGACGATGCCCGGCAGGTCCCCCACGCCATCGCCATTGGTATCCAGATAGCTACGTGGATAAATCTGGTAGATGACGGCTCCGCGCCACCATGGAAGGTCGTTCATGCAATTCCCCGGTGCTGGTCCGGCTTCGGTGCAACCGACGCACTCGACAGCAGTTGCGACCAAGCTTAACCGCGGAGCCGTACCGGGGCCGATGGTTGTGCATACGTATTCATGCAGGCGCCGAGACCTGCTTGGGTACCGCTTCGACAATCGCCGGAGCCGGCGGAACCACGCCCGTTCAAGCGCTGCGGGCCCAAACGTGACCGTCCCGAACACGCCCCAGGGTGTTTATGAATACGTATGCAGGAATCGTCGCAACCGGAGGACCCGGGGATACCATCAAGAAAATGTTACGCGGCCGTGACGATGCCGCGAACGTTTTGCACCGGGGCTGCATTTGGCAGCGTCGGCCACGACGAATCCTGGAACACACGCGATCCATTCGGGGAGGCAACCACGATGATTCTCAAGCGTAATGTGCTGAGCGCCGCACTGGCTTCGGCAATTCTGATGACGGCCACCGGCGTCTACGCCCAGCCGACCGGCCAGTCACAGGACAACGGGCAGGCCACGAGCCAGAAGGCCACCCAGAAGAGCAAGAAGGAACAGAAAAAGCGTCCCAAGGTGGCCAAGCTCGGCACCGTGGAAGTGACCGGCTTTGCCAGCAGCGTGCAGAACTCCATTGCCACGCAGCGCAACTCCGACGTGATTGTCGAGGCCATTTCCGCCGAACAGATCGGCAAGCTGCCCGGCACCTCGATCGCCGACTCGCTGGGCCGCCTGCCCGGCCTGGCCGTGCAGACCCTGGCCGGTCGCCCGCAGGTGCTCTCCATCCATGGCCTGGGCCCGGACTTCAGCACCGCGCTGGTCAACGGCCGCCAGCAGGTGTCCACCGGCAACAACCGCGGCGTGCAGTTCGACCAGTACCCGTCCAGCTGGTTCAACAGCGTGCAGGTGCACCTGAGCCCGTCCGCCTCGCTGCTGGGCCAGGGCCTGGCCGGCACCGTGGACATGCACACCATGCGTCCGCTCGAGCAGGACCACCAGGTGGCCGCCATCAATGCCAACTACGTCTGGGACGACCTGGGCCAGGTGGCCCAGGGCCGCGGTGTCAGCGACAAGGGCTACAAGGTCAACGGCGTGTGGGTCGACCAGTTTGCCGACCATACCTTCGGCGTGACCGTGGGCGTGGACTTCGAGCAGAACCCGACCCAGATCCAGCACGAGTCGCCGTGGGGCTATCCGACCACCGGCGGCAATTACGTCATCGGCGGTTCCAAGAACTATGCGATCTCCGACCTGTTCAACCGTACCGGCCTGCTGACCACCCTGCAGTACCAGCCCAACGACAACTTCACCAGCACGCTGGACATGACCTACGACCGCTTCCATGACCGGCAGCAGGCCAAGGGTATCGAGTTTCCGCTGGCCTGGAGCGGCGCCACGCTGGATACGGGCTACACGGTCCAGAACGGCCTGATCACCAGCGGCACGTTCACCAACGTCAAGCCGGTGCTGCGCAACGACTACAACCGTTCGCTGTCGAAGGTCTACAACATCGGCTGGAACAACAAGTGGCGCATCAACGAGGACTGGAACTTCGAGAGCGACTTCAGCTACTCGCGTGCCGATCGCCACGACGCCTTCATCGAGAGCTATGCCGGCCCGTCCTACGGCGGCGGCAACGGTCCGTTCGACACCGTCAACTTCAACCAGTCGGGCCCCGACGGGTTGTGGCAGCTCAACAACACGCTGAACTACACGCCCGGCAACACCTACCTGACCGACCCGCAGGGCTGGGGTGCCGGCAGTGGCCTGGTGCAGGGCGGCTTCGTCAATTCGCCGCGCGTGATGGACTACATCGGCGACCTGCGCTTCAGCCTGGAACGCAGCTTCGTCAACGGCCCGATCGCCAGCATCAAGTTCGGCATCGACCGCGCCAACCGCAAGAAGACCTTCAACATCGACCAGCGCTTCCTGGTGCCCAACAACGGCAGTCAGACCTTCCTGACCGATCCGTGGGGTGCGCAGACCGCGCCGCTGCCGAGCGGTGCCATCACCGGCGACCCGCTCAGCTTCATGGGCGTGGGCTCGCAGCCGCTGTACGACCCGATCGCGGCCATCAAGGACGGCACCTATGTGCAGGTCCCGGTGTTCCAGTCGAGCTTGCCGCTGCCGCCGAACTGGAAGGTGAAGGAAACCGACACCACGCCGTACGTGCAGTTCAACCTGGACACGATGCTGGGCAACTACCCGCTGCGCGGCAACTTCGGCCTGCAGGTTGCACACACCAGCCAGAACGCGACGGGTGAGCGCGTGGCGCCGACCAGCTCCACCGTGGGTTCGCAGATCGCGCTGATCCCGGTCACGGGCGGCACCACCTACACCCGCTACCTGCCCAGCCTGAACCTGGTGCTCGGCCTGAACGACCGCTGGGACCTGCGCTTCGGCGCCGCACGCACCATGGCGCGTGCCCGCATGGACCAGATCAACCCCAGCCAGGGCGTCAGCGCCAACATCACCAACCTGGCCTCGACCGACCCGAACAACGCCTACTTCAGTGCGTCGGGCGGCAACGCCAAGCTGCTGCCGTCGATGGCCCAGAACTACAACCTGAGCAGCGAGTGGTACTTCGGTCACAGCAAGGGTTTCTTCTCGGTGTCGGGCTACTTCATCAAACTGACCGACTACATCAACCCGAACTCGTCCTACCCGTACGACTTCTCCAACTTCGTCAGCTCCTACCTCGATCCCTCGCAGTCCTCGCAGCTGGGCACCACCCAGGGCTTCGTCTCCGGTCCCACCAACAGCGGCCATGGCTACGTGCGCGGCGCGCAGGTGGTCCTGAACACCCCGCTGGGCCTGGTGACCCCGGTGCTGAAGGGCTTCGGCGTGATCCTGTCGGACAACCTGACGCAGAGCTCGATCGTGTACGACGGCAACCCGAATCCGATCACCGTTCCCGGCCTGTCCGAGCACGTGATCAACAACACGATCTACTACGAGCGTGACGGATTCCAGGCCCGCGTCAGCCAGAGCTACCGCAGCACCTTCCTGGGCCGCATCTACGGCATCAGCGCCTCGCGCCAAGAGCAGAACATCCAGGGTGGCAGCACCTACGATGCGCAGATCAGCTACGCCATCCAGAGCGGACCCATGAAGGGCCTGACCTTCCTGCTGCAGGGCTCGAACCTGACCAACAAGAAGTTCATTACCTACCAGGGGAACGATCCCCGCATGATCCAGACCTGGGAGAACTACGGCCGCCGCTACGAAATGGGCGTGTCCTACAAGTTCAAGTAAACACATCTCCCCGTTTTACCCAGGTGAGCCCCGTTGAGTACCATCGACGGGGCTCTTTTTTTTAAGGCCGGGAATCGGGAATGGGGATTCGGGAATCGTAAAAGCGGGGGGAGCCCGCGGCGCTCCCGCTGTTTCCCGCACACTGTGGACATCATGTGATGACAGACACCAATGACTCGATCCGGCGGGTGGTGATCGTCGGGGGCGGGACCGCCGGGTGGATCACCGCCGCACTGCTCGGGCGCGCGCTGGGAGGGCAGCTGGGGATCCGGCTGATCGAATCCGACGCCATCGGCACCGTCGGCGTGGGCGAGGCGACCATCCCGCAGATCCGCCACATCAACCAGTTCCTCGGGCTGGACGAGCGCGAGGTGCTCAAGGCCAGCCGCGGCACCTACAAGCTGGGCATCCAGTTCAACGATTGGGGCCGGATCGGCGATTCCTACCTGCATGCCTTCGGCGACATCGGGCTGCCGCACGGGCTGATCCCGTTCCAGCACTACTGGCTGAGAAGCCTCGGCCGGGAACAGGCCCCGGACCTGTGGGCCTACTCGCCCAACGCCCGCGCCTGCCGGGAAGGGCGCATGGCGATCAGCGACCGCCTCGGCAAGAGCCCGATGACCGGCCTGCGCCATGCCTACCATCTGGACGCAGGGCTGTACGCGCAATACCTGCGTCGCCAGTGCGACCCCAAGGTCGTGCAGCGTACCGAAGGCAAGGTGGTCGACGTGACGCGGCGCGAAGGCGACGGCTTCATCGAATCGGTGCGCCTGGAGAGCGGCGAAGTCGTGGAAGGCGACCTGTTCATCGACTGCTCGGGCTTCCGCGGCCTGCTGATCGAGCAGGCACTGGCCACCGGCTACGAGGACTGGCGCGAATGGCTGCCCTGCGACCGCGCGGTGGTCGTGGCCAGCGAACGGGTGCCGCCGATGCGCCCGTTCACCCAGGCCAGCGCGCGCGCCGCCGGCTGGCAATGGCGCATCCCGCTGCAGCACCGCAGCGGCAACGGCCACGTGTACTGCAGCGAGTACATCAGCGACGACGAAGCCGCCGCCACGCTGCTGGAACACATCGAGGGCGAGGCGCTGGGCGAGCCGCGCGTGCTGCGCTTCACCACCGGGCTGCGCAAGCGGGCCTGGAACGGCAACTGCGTGGCCATCGGCCTGTCGGCCGGCTTCATGGAGCCGCTGGAATCGACCGGCATCCACCTGATCCAGTCCGCCGTGGGGCGGCTGCTGGCGCACTTCCCGGATCGTCATTGCGCCCCGGCGCTGGTCGAGGCCTACAACCGCGCCACGCGCATGGAGTTCGAGTCCATCCGAGATTTCCTGGTGTTGCACTACCGCTCGACCGAGCGTGACGACACCCCGTTCTGGCGCCACTGCGCGCAACTGGACATGCCCGACAACCTGCGCCGCAAGCGGGCCCTCTTCCGCGCCAGCGGGCAGATCTTCCGCGAGGCCGACGAGCTGTTCACCGACGTCGGCTGGCTGCAGGTGATGGTCGGCCAGCACGTCATGCCCGAGCGCTACCACCCGCTCGCCGACGCCCTGCCGCAGGCGCAGCTGGACGAATTCCTCGGCAACATGCGCACCCTGGTCGAGCGCGAAGTCGGCGCCATGCCCACGCACGAGCAGTTCATCGAAAAGCACTGCCGCGCGGCCTCGTAGGGCGGACTTCGTCCGCCCTACGGCCGTGCGGCAGGCTTCATGCCTTGCGCAGAATCCACCGTCCCGAGTCCCGAGTCCGTCCCGAGTCCCGGCGCTTACGTGGCCTTGCAATGCCGCTCGATGTACGCCCGATGCCCCGGCATCGCCTCGGCCGCCTGGACCAGCGCCTGGCGCAGGCCGGCCAGCATCTTCGCCCCGTCCACCTTCGTGCGCAGATCCACCAGCGGGTCGTAGCGTTCGGGCTCGATGCCCTGCCCGGCGAGCACCGCCAACCAGTTGGGGTTCTGGAACAGCTCCAGGGCTTCGGCGACGATGCGCCCGTGGCTGCGGTACTGGTCGATCTTGTACTGGAGCTCGCCGGGAATGGGCATCTGTCGGGTGTGTCGCCACAACGGCGCATCGTCGCGCACGGTGGCGTGGTAGTGCAGGATCAGGAAGTCGCGCACGCGCTCGTACTCGGCGGTGGTGATGCGGTTGTACTCGTGCGCCGCCAGCGGATCGAAGTCGCGGTCCGGGAACAGCGCCAGCAGGCGCGTGATGCCGGTCTGCACCAGGTGGATGCTGGTCGACTCCAGCGGTTCCATGAAACCGGCCGACAACCCGATGGCCACGCAGTTGCGGTTCCAGAACCGGCGCCGACGGCCGGTGACGAAGCGCAGCAGGCGCGGCTCGCCCAGCGCCTCGCCCTCGAGGTTGTCGAGCAGCGTGGCGCTCGCTTCGTCGTCGCTCAGGTAGCGGCTGCAGTACACGTGGCCGTTGCCCATGCGGTGCTGCAGCGGGATGCGCCACTGCCAGCCGGCCGCATGCGCGGTGGCGCGGGTATGCGAGGGCAGCTCCTCACCCAGGTCGCAGCCGACCGCGACCGCGCGGTCGCACGGCAGCCAGTGGTCCCAGTGCTCGTAGCCGGTGCCCAGCGCCTGTTCGATCAGCAGGCCGCGGAAACCCGAGCAGTCGATGAAGAAATCGGCCTCGATGTCGCGCCCATCCTCCAGCCGCAGCGATTCGATGAAGCCGTCCTCGCCGCGCAGGCCCACGTCCACCACCCGGCCCTCGGTACGCACCACGCCGCGTGCTTCGGCGTACTCGCGCAAAAAATGCGCGTAGCGGATGGCGTCGAAGTGATAGGCGTAGTCGTAGGTCGACTGCGCGTGGCGATGGTCGCCGCGCGGCGGATCGAAGCGCCCGCGCCGGGCCGCCTGCCAGGCCAGCGAGTACTCCTCGATCGGCACCTCGCTGCCGCGCCGGCGCTCGCGCAGCCAGTAATGGTGCAGCGGCACCACATCGAACTCGGCGCCGAACGGGCCGAACGGATGGAAGTAGCGATGCCCCTGGCGCGCCCAGTCGACGAACTCGATGCCCAGCTTGAAGGTGCCGCCGGTGGCGGCCAGGAACGCGTTCTCGTCGATGCCCAGCGAATGGTTGAAACGCTTGATCGGCGGGATGGTGGCCTCGCCCACGCCGACGGTGCCGATCGCCGCCGATTCGACCAGCTCGATGCGGCAGCTGCCCTGCAGGGCGTTGGCCAGCGCGGCGGCCGTCATCCAGCCCGCCGTGCCCCCGCCCACGATGACGATGTTTCGAATGCGACGATCCTGCATGCCCGGAACACTCCTCCTGCGCGTGGCCTTGCCCAGTATGGCCCCTGGCCTTTCCTCTGACGAGGCAGCCACCGTGACCTCTGTCCGCCCAGCATGGCGGACCCCGTTCAACCATCGGCAAATTCAGCCGGAATTGCGCAATGAATACGTATGCGTAAACGTTCCGCGCCGGATCGGCGTGGCATCGTAGGACGTGCCTTTCCCCGTGAACCGGGGGTGGACACCCTGCCCGACCACGCCCTGAAAGAACGCATACGTATGCACAACTCGATCCGCCGCACTTTCGCCCTTGCCCTGCTGGCCCTCGTGGCCACCCCTGCCCTGGCTGCCACGCCCGCACCGCAGGCGGTCCAGGTCCAGCGCCACGATGTGAGCGTGCGCATCGATGGCGGCATCGTGCAATTGCGCATGGTCCGGGACAATGTCCTTCACGTGCACTTCGAGCCCGACGGCAAGACCACGCCATCGTCGCTGGTCATCGCGCCCGGAGCACCGCGCAAGAGCGCTGCCGGTGTGTCCGTGACCCGCCACGGATCGACCGTGACGCTGGCCAGCCACGCCATGCGCGTGCAGCTGGATACGCGCCACCTTGCGCTGTCGGTGACCCGGCCGCAGGACGGACAGGTGCTGGTCCGGCAGACCGGCCTGGCCTCTCTGGCGCATGGCACGCTCGCCCTGCACTACGCCGGCGACACGCCGATGTACGGCATCCACAGCTTCAGCGCCCAGGACGGTCCCGTGTACGGCACGCCCGACTGCACCACGGTCAGGCACGACACCAGTGGCCTGCTGCGCATGGGACGCCAGGTCGCCAAGGCCTGCCCGGAGGGCGGCGCCGGCGGGCCGTTCGTGTGGACCACGCACGGATTCGGGCTGCTGGTCGACACTCGTTCGGCCACGTTCAACATCAGCCATGGCGCGGTGTCGGTGGCGCACACCTCGCGACCGGACCTGAGCTACTACGTCATTGCCGGCCGCCCCAAGGCCATCTTCGGCGCCCTGGCCGACCTCAGCGGGCATCCGCAGCTGTTCCCCAAATGGGCCACCGGGTTCACCAACAGCCAGTGGGGCATCGACCAGAAGCAGCTGCTGGACATCGTCGCGACCTACCGTGAAAAGCACATCCCGATCGACAACTTCACGCTGGACTTCGACTGGAAGGCCTGGGGCCAGGACCACTACGGCGAATTCCGCTGGAACGCGAAGAAATTCCCCGACGGTCCCAGCGGCAAGCTGGCCCGGATGCTGGCCGCCGAGGGCATGCACCTGACCGGCATCATGAAGCCGCGCATCTTCGTGCACACCATGCAGGGCCGCTATGCCACCGCGCATGATCTGTGGGTGCCGGGCGAGAAGGCCAGCAACGACTACTTTGCGCACAAGCCGGTCCGGGACATTGATTTCGACAAGCCGGCCGCACGCCGCTGGTTCGGCGACAACGCCATCAAGTACGGCTTCGACAAGGGCATCGTCGGCTGGTGGAACGACGAGGCCGACGAGATCGGCGACAACACCCAGTTCCTCAACATGCAGCGCGCGCTGTACGAGGCGCAGCGCCGGCACACCGACATCCGCGTGTGGTCGATCAACCGCAGCTTCTGGCTGGGCGCGCAGCGCTACGCCTACGGCCTGTGGTCGGGCGACATCCAGACCGGCTTCGCCTCGATGGCGCGCCAGCGCCTGCGCATGCTCAACGCGGTCAGCGTCGGCGCCACCCTGTGGGGCATGGACGGCGGCGGTTTCCACGGCCGCCCGTCGAACCAGAACTACGCGCGCTGGATCGAGTTCGGCGCCTTCACCCCGATCTTCCGCGTGCACGGCGAGACGCCGCAGAAGCGCCAGCCCTGGCGCTATGGCCCGGTCGCCGAAAAGGCCGCCACCCGTGCCATCCGCCTGCGCTCGCGATTGACCCCCTACGTGTACAGCTACTTCCGGCAGGGGCACGTTTCGGGCGTGGGCCTGGTGCGCCCGCTGCTGTTCGACTGGCCGCACGACCCGAAGGTGCGCAACGACGTGCAGTCCTGGATGTTCGGCGACTGGCTGCTGGTCTCGCCGGTGGTCCGCAAGGACCAGACCGACAAGGCGGTCTACCTCCCGGCCGGCACCTGGACCGGATACTTCAACGGCACCGTCTACCAGGGTGGGCACACCATCCACGTGAAGACCGACGCGAAGACCTGGACCGACATCCCGCTGTTCGTCCGCCAGGGCGCGATCATCCCGACCCGTCCGGTGATGGACTTCGTCGGCCAGCACCCGGTCCGCGAAGTGATGGTGGACGTGTTTCCGGCCGCCAAGCGCACCCACTTCGACTACTACGACGACAACGGCATCACCTATGCCTACGAGCACGGCGCCGACTACCTGCAGCGCCTGAGCACGCAGCGCACCGCGCACGGAGCCACCTTCCTCGTCGCCCGCCCACGCGGCAGCTACACCCCGCCACTGCGCGACTACCTGGTGAAGATGCACGGCATCGCCGCCGCCGGTGTCGCGGGCGGCGGCCACCACTTTGCCGACCTGAAGACGCTGCAGGCCTCCGGCCAGGCTGGCTGGGCTACTGGCCAGGACCGCTTCGGACCGGTGACCTGGATCCGCCTGGATGCCGGCCATGCGCATCGCGTGACGCTGCACGCCGGCGCCACGCACTGAACAGGGTCCGGCGCGCGGCATCGTCGCGCGCCGACCAACGACCCGGCGACACACGCCGGGCAGGCCCGACGCTTCCCTCCCGGGAGACGACGGCCATGCAACGGGGAGTACAGCCGGACCCGTGCCGCCCGCAGGGGGCGTCGCGGCATGCGGTCCTTGACCTGAAATTGGAGGAGGAAGTCCGATGCATGCACGACAACACACCCGCCGGCCCCGGCCGGTCCTGAGAGCGCTCGTCCTGTGCGCGGCCCTGGCACTGATGGGCACCATCGCCGCCCGCACCCCGGCCCGCGCCGCCAGCAACGACAACAACGTGGAATGGAACGGCCTGTTCCACGACCAGGGGCCGCTGTACGACAACCACCCCGAACCCACGGCCAGCCAGTCGGTCACGCTGACCCTGCGCACCTTCAAGGGCGACATCACCAGCGCCAACATCAAGTACTACGACAGTGCCGACAGCCAGTTCCACTGGGTGGCGATGCACTGGGTGTCCAACGACCCCACCGGCAAGTTCGACGACTGGCAGGGCACCATCCCGGCCTCGGCCTCGGAGAAGTACTACCGCTTCCAGATCAACGACGGCACCGCCACCGCGTGGCTCAACGCCGCCGGCATCACCGCCAGCGAGCCCGGCTCCGGCGACTTCTTCATCATTCCCGGCTTCACCACGCCCGACTGGATGAAGAACGGCGTGGTCTACCAGATCTTCCCGGACCGCTTCTTCAACGGTGACACGTCCAACGACGTCACCAACGGCCAGTACACCTACGCCGGCTGCGCCACCGAGCAGCACGCCTGGGGCACCAGCGTCACGTCCAACGTCGGCGGCTGCAACAGCGCGGTGTTCTTCGGCGGCGACCTCCAGGGCGTGATCGACAAGCTCGGCTACATCAAGAACACGCTGGGCGCGGACATCGTCTACCTGAACCCGATCTTCAAATCGCCGACCAACCACAAGTACGACACCGAGGACTACACCACCGTCGACCCCGCGTTCGGCACCAACAGCACGCTGCAGACGCTGATCGCCGACATCCACAGCTCCGGCAACGGGCCCAGGGGCTACGTGATCCTGGACGGCGTGTTCAACCACACCGGCGACACCAACCCGTGGTTCGACCGGTACCACTGGTGGAGCACCGACGGCGCCTACGAGTCGCAGTCCAGCCCATGGTACGGCTACTACACCTTCCAGCAGTGGCCGGACAGCTATTCGGGCTTCTTCGGCATCGCGTCCATGCCCAAGCTGGACTACGGTGCCAGTGGCTCGGCGGTACGCAACGCGATCTACGGCGCGTCCACGTCGGTCATGCAGACCTACCTGAAGGCGCCCTACGACATCGACGGCTGGCGCCTGGACGCGGCGCAGTACCTGGATGCCGGCGGCAACAACGGCAGCGACGCCACCAACCACCAGATCATGCGCGAGATGCGCTCGGCGGTGATGTCGGTCAACCCGAATGCCGAGATCCTCGGCGAATTCTGGGGCGACGCCTCGCCGTGGCTGGACAGCGGCGACCAGTGGGACGGCGCCATGAACTACAACGGCTTCACCCAGCCGGTGTCGGAGTGGATCTGCGGCGTCGACGAAAGCGGCAACAGCGCCTCGATCTCGGCCAGCCAGCTGCAGAGCTGGCTCAAGGGCACCCGCGCCGACCTGCCCACCGACGTGCAGCAGACCATGACCAACGAGCTGGGCACGCATGACACCATGCGCTTTGCCACGCGCTGCGGCGGCGACATCTGGAAAACCTACCTGGGCCTGATCTTCCAGATGACCTACGTCGGCACCCCGACCATCTACTACGGCGACGAGTACGGCATGCAGGGCGGTGCCGATCCCGACAACCGCCGCACCTTCGACTGGTCGCAGGGCAGCACCGTCAACAGTGCCGTGGCGCTGACGCAGAAGCTGATCGCCATCCGCAAGCAGTACGCGGCACTGCGCACCGGCTCGTTCCTGTCGCTGCTGGCCGACGACAGCCACCACATCTATGCCTTCGGCCGGTTCGACGCCAGCCACCGCATCGCCGTGGTGCTCAACAACGACACCACCAGCCACAGCGTCACCGTGCCGGTCTGGCAGCTGAGCATGCCCGACGGCAGCACCGTCCACGATGCCCTCAACGGGGGCAGCTACACGGTCAGCAACGGCAACGTCACCGTGACCGTGAACGGTCACTACGGCGCCATCCTGGAGCAGTAACCCGAAGCCTCCCGTCACGCCGCCCTTCGCGGCGGCGTGACGGACTTCAACTCAGTTCAGGCACGCGCGTACAACCAGTTGTTGCGCTGACCCAGGCGGGCCAGCCACACCAGTGCGATCGCCACCGCCAGCACCAGGACCTGGATCGCGTAGACCGACCCGGGAATCGCGATGCCGCCGGTCATGCCGAACAGGTACACGTCCTGCACGATGACCCCTAGCAGCGACAGTACCAACAGCGGCAGCGCCCAGGTCCGGCGCATGACCAGGCCCACGCATCCGGCCGCCCCCAGCCACACCGCCACCGCCGTCGCGCCCACGGCCCAGGCCGGTCGGGCCGCGTACAGCGCCTGCTCGGCCGCGCTCATCCGGGCGATGTCGTCGGCCGAGCGCATCACGTCCATCAGGTAGGCCGCACAGCCCAGCAGGTTCCACAGCAATGCCAGTACGGCCACGATCACGAACCACTTCGGTACCTTGCCCATGCCGGCCCCTCCACTTCGCCAGTAACACGGGCACGGTACGTCGTCCGCAGGGACACTGTCCATGTGGCCATCCGGCCGGGTCGTCCGTCCGGGACTCCGGTCACGAACCAGACGCATCCCCGACGACCGCGGGGCCCGTGGCCATGCCCGGGCCGTGCGGTTTCAGATGCTCGCCGGCGAGGCCGGTTTCGAGGCCGGTGACGCTGCCTCGCCGCCCAGCTGGAAGCGGAACGGGATCACCTTGGTGACCTCGTGCCCGGTGGGCTTGAAGCGCCAGCGCTTGACGGTGCGCAGCACCGCGTCCGCCCATACCGGATGCCCCGAGGACGAGAGCACGCGGGCATCGGCCACCGTGCCGTTGGGCAGCACCGCGACCTGGACCACCACCTTGCCGCCGGCCAGGTCCCTGCCGCGCGGCGCGGGCGGTGGCGGACAGTAGGTCAGCGACGGATCGAGGCTGGCGCAGTCCATCTTGTGGCCCGAGCAGCCGGCCAGGGGCAGCAGCACCAGCGCCAGCCCGAACAGCAATGCGCCCTGTCGGACCATCCGCTTCGACAGGCATGCAATGACGGACTTTCGCTTCATGGCTCATCCCCGGAAGGCAACGATGGACGCAGCCGGTATCGTCCCACGGAGCGAGCCTGCGGTCGACTCGATCGTGCGGCTACGGGCTGGACGTACCGGCCTGTTTCGCCGACTCGGCCATCGCGTCCAGCGCATGCACCACGGCCTTCGACTCGTCGCCGCGGTAGGTCCCCTCGACCAGCCGCAGCCGGTAGTGGCCATCGTCGATCTCCAGCACCCCGAGCACCTTCGACCCATCGGGCCGGGTCACCGAGATGTAGAACGGCCAGCCGGCCTTCAGGACCGAGGCATCGCCGGCCTGGGGCACGATGGTCGAGCGCACGCACTGCACGCCGCCCACCTTGGCCGGGTCGATGCCCGGGATCTTCAGCGCGGCCGATCCGTCCCCCGCGTCCAGCACATGCAGGCCGGGCACCAGCACGAACTTGTGCTGCGCGCGCAGGTACACGTCGCAGCTGCCTTCCTTGACTGGAGCCGCCAGGGCCGTCGTGCAAAGCGACAGCAGTCCGATGATGAGAACGTGTTTCGCCGTATTCATGGTTGCAACCTCCATCCAGGGTGTCACCGAAACGACTTGATCACTCGGAAATTTGCCCCCGGGCACCGGGCCTATGCAGACAACGGCGAGCCGGCGTCCAGTCCGGCGCATTCGACGTCGCCGATCCAGTGCGCCTTGCGGCGGTCGAGCCGCACGCGCGGGTCCTCCTCGCCGAAATGCGCGACCGTGTGCTGCAGCAGCGCGGAATCGACACCTTCGAAGCACTGCACGTTGACCACGGCGTACAGGTTCCCGTCGATCCGGCTGAGCGCCGCCGGCACCACGCCGCATCGTGCGCAGACCAGGAACTGGGCGGTGCGGGTGCCGAAGGCGTAGTGCGAGACCTTCGCGGCCTCGCGCACCTCGATGTGCAGCCGGCCCTGCGGATTCGCCGTCCACACCGCTCCGTGGCGGGTACAGAACGAACAATCGCAGGCGCGCGCCGGAATCCGCTCCGAATCCGGCGCCCAGCGCAGCGCGAAGGCGATGTTCCCGCAATGACAACGTCCGTGGATCTGCATGGTCCTTGACGATCCCGCGTGAAGGCCCGGGGCGATCGAGTATGAAACCAACCCCCGAAGCCTGCAAACGAATGCATGTCCGGCCCATTCGGACCCGGCGAGCGGGGCCCGGGGCCGATGAATACGTATGCAATTGCTGGCCCCGGTGCGTGCGCCCTGCCTACCATGCAAGAGTACCCCGATCCGTCCGCCGCCCCGAAGACGGCCGCGAGCGCCGGATCGGGCCGGAATCCGACGGGAGGAGCACGCCCATGACCGGCATGAAACCGCGCACCCGAGTGCGCGCGAACACGACCTGGAGCGCGGCATGCTGAGCATGCTGATGGCGGCGGCGATGGCCGCGGGACAGGTGGCACCGCCGGCCTGGCACGACCAGCTGGCCTGGCAGGGCCGCAGCGCGCACATGCAGATCCGCGCCGACGGCAGCTACGTGCTCAAGACCTCTTCCGGCCGGCGCACCATCGCGCCGCCGCGGTTTCGCGCAAAGACCGCCAGCGTCCTGTTCGACGGCCTGTTCGCCATGGCGCAGTCGGACCTGAAGCGGGTCTCGGTCCGCGCCATCACCGACGGCGCCTTCGACCACGGCAAGCCGATTCCCTGCCGCTGCTACATCGCCGGCAAGAAATGGCCGTTCGTGTGGACGCGGGACCTTTCCTATTCCATCGACCTGGGCCTGTGGCGCTTCGATCCGGCGCGCGCGCGCACCTCGCTCCTGTTCAAGCTCTCGCCCACCCGCGGCAAGGACGTGCCGCCCGGCCAGTACGTGATGCAGGACACCGGCTCGGGCGGCAGCTGGCCGATCAGCACCGACCGCGTGGTGTGGTTCCTGGGCGCGCGCCACCTGCTGGATGACAGCAAGTTCGCCGACACCGTCTTCACCGCGCTCACCGACACCCTGCGCCAGGACCGCACCTACGCCTTCGACCCGGACACCGGGCTGTACCGCGGCGAGACCTCGTTCCTGGACTGGCGCGAGCAGAGCTACCCGGCCTGGACCGCCGACAACGTGGTGTTCATCGCCCAGTCCTATCGCGCTGTCGACCAACGCGCTGCACTACGAGGCGCTGCGCCTGGCCCACGAGATGGCCGCCAAACGCCACCACGACCAGGCCGCCGCGCGCTACGCCGCGCAGGCCGCGGCGCTGAAGCAGGCGGTCAACGCGCATTTCTGGAACGCCCGTCGCGGCCTGTACATGAGCTACATCGGCGGACGCGTGCACCCGGCGCCGTTCGACGCCTACGACCTGCTGGGCACGGACCTGGCCATCACCAGCGGCATCGCCGATCCCGCCCGCGCGCGCCAGGCGCTGGCCCACTACCCGACCTGGCCGGCCGGCAGCCCGGTGATCTGGCCCGAGCGCCGCGAGCAGCCGATCTACCACAACCGCGCCATCTGGCCGTTCGTCAGCGAATACACCCTGCGCGCGGCGCGCCGCATCGACGACCCGGTGCGCATCGCCCACGAGCTGCGCACGCAGATGCGCGGCGCGGCGCTGTACGCCTCCAACTATCGAGAACTACGCGCTGCGCAGCCCAGTCCACGCATGTGGACGAGGGCAAGCTCAGCGGCCCGGTGGTCGACTCGCCGCGCCAGCTGTGGTCGGTGGCCGGCTACCTGGACATGGTCATGCGCGGGGTGTTCGGCCTTCAGGACGACGGCTCGGTGAAACCCAAGCTGCCGGCCTCGCTGGTGCCGATGCTGTTCGGCCAGCGCAACGTCATCGCCCTGGACCTGGGCGACCGCCGCATCGTGCTGCACCGCCCGGCGAAGATCGACGGCAACCTGCTGGTGGCCGGCACCACCAACCAGGAAGGCCGCACTACCGACGTGCAGCTCATCGCGCGCACGGTAAAGGCGCCGGCGCTGCGCATGGACGCTCCGTTCTACCTGCCCGCCACGCCGCCGGCCCCGACCGTGACCGCCCAGGGCCGGGACTGGACCGTCACCGCCGCGAAGCCCGGCGTGCTGTACGTCAACGGCCGCCGCCAAGGTCGCATCGACCGCCGCGCCGAGGTGGCCCGCGCCGACGGCCTGCAGTGCTTCAGCGTCACCGCGCGGGGCCCGCACGGCATGGCCTCGCTACACAGCCCGGAAACCTGCATGGGCGAGACGCAGGTCGTGACCGGCGTCTGGCCGCGCCACTGGAGCGCGCCGCACGACGGCACCTACCAGGCCTGGCTGCGCTACGACAACGACCACGGCCCGATCAACACCGGCATCACCGCGGCGGTCAAGCGCCTGCGCATCGCCTGCGGCCACAGCGCGGTGCAGGTGGTCCCGGTGGTGATGCCGCAGAGCGACGGCGAGCAGGATTCGACCCGGGTCCGCTTCCACGCCGAGGCCGCCCAGACCTGCCGCTTCACGCTCGAGCCGGGTTTCAACATGAGCAACCTGGCGCACTTCGCGCACTACACCGGCGGCCAGGGCGGCGCCATCGGACCGCTCAACCGTGCCGACGTGCGCGGCCTGCACATCGCACCGCTGCCGTCGCACCAGGGGAATTGAACATGAACCGCAAACCCGAACTGTCGTTCTGGCAGATCTGGAACATGTGCTTCGGCTTCCTCGGCATCCAGTTCGGATTCGCGCTGCAGAACGCCAACGTCAGCCGCATCTTCCAGACCCTGGGCGCAAAGGTCGAGGACATCGCGATCCTGTGGGTCGCCGCGCCACTGACCGGACTGATCGTGCAGCCGATCATCGGCCACTACTCGGACCGCACCTGGACCCGCCTGGGCCGTCGCCGACCGTACTTCCTGGGCGGCGCGATCCTGGCCACCATGGCGCTGATGCTCATGCCCAACGCGCCCGCGCTGTGGATGGCCGCCGGCGCGCTGTGGATGATCGACGCCTCGTTCAACATCTCGATGGAGCCGTTCCGCGCCTTCGTCGGCGACCAGCTGCCGCCGCAGCAGCGCCCGCTGGGCTATGCCATGCAGAGCGTGTTCATCGGCGTTCGGCGCGGTGATCGCCTCGGCCCTGCCCTGGGTGTTCAGCCCACCTGGGCGTGGCCAATACCGCCCCGACCGGACAGATCCCGCCCAGCGTGCGCTACGCCTTCTACGTCGGCGGCGCGGTGCTGCTGGGCGCCATCGTGTGGACGGTCTGCGACACCCGCGAATACCCGCCCGAGACAGCTCAAGGATTTCGACGACGCGGTCGAGGCTCCGGACACCCCCGACGCCTCGCGCGCCTGGATCCTCGGCGCGATGCTGCTGGCACTGGGCTTGGCCTGCATCGGCTTCATCCAGCTGCTGACCTTTGACCGACGGCAAGAACGAGCTGTATCTGCTGGCGGCCATGCTGATCGTGTTCGGCGGCCTGTTCGTGTGGCGCAGCTTCACCCGCGGCGGCGGCATGCTGGGCCAGGTCATGGGCGACCTGTACGGCATGCCCGAGGCCATGCGCAAGCTGGCCTGGGTGCAGTTCTTCTCCTGGTTCGCGACTGTTCGCGATGTGGATTTACACCACCGCGGCGGTGGCCGCGGTGCAGTTCCACAGCACCGACCCGCAGTCGCTCGCCTACAACAACGGCGCCAACTGGGTCGGCGTGCTGTTCGCCGTCTACAACGGCGTCGCCGTACTCGCCGCCGCGCTGATCCCGTTCATGGTGCGCGCCATCGGCGTGCGCTGGACCCACCTGGTCAACGTCTCCATGGCCGGCCTGGGCCTGATCTCGATCGCCCTTCATTCCCAACCACTACTGGCTGATCGTGCCGATGATCGGCGTCGGCTTCGGCTGGGCCTCGATCCTTTCGCTGCCCTACACGCTGCTGTCGGACAACCTGCCGACCGCGAAGATGGGCGTGTACATGGGCATCTTCAATTTCTTCATCGTCATCCCGCAGCTGCTGGCCGCCAGCGTGCTGGGCCTGCTGATCCACCACGCCTTCGGCGGCCACGCCGAGTACGCGCTGGTGCTCGGCGGCGCCAGCCTGATCGTCGCCGGCCTGTTCACCCTGCGCGTGCGCGAGCCGGGCTGAGCCCGCGACCCTTCACCTGGACCTGTCCATGAAACTGCATCCCCGTCTTGCCCTTTCCGCGCTGGCCCTGGCCCTGGGCCTGGGCGCCGCCGCCTGCAGCGCCGCGCCCGCCACGCACGCGCCGAAGCAGTTCGTCGGCACCCGGCTGCCGTTCGCCTCCGACGCCATCTACTTCGTGATGACCGACCGCTTCGTCAACGGCGATCCGTCCAACGACCACCGCCACCAGGGCGGCGCGCACCCGGACTTCGACCTCCCGATCCACGGGCCCGGACGGCAAGACCGCGAACATCGGCTACCTGGGCGGCGACTTCAAGGGCGTCCTGGAGAACGCCGGCTACATCAAGGGCATGGGCTTCGGCGCGGTGTGGATCACGCCCATCGTCGACAACCCCGACCAGGCCTTCACCGGCGGCGACACCGGTGCACTGGGGCTCCACGCTGACCGACCACGGCAAGGCCGGCTACCACGGCTACTGGGGCGTGAATTTCTACAAGGTGGACGAGCACCTGCCCAGCAAGCACCTGGACTACCGCCAGTTCACCCACGCCATGCATGCCGACGGCCTGAAGGTGGTGCAGGACATCGTGCTCAACCACGGCTCGCCGGCCTTCAGCATGCCGAACAAGCAGCCGCAGTTCGGGCAGATCTTCAATGCCCAGGGCAAGCTGGTCGCCGACGAGGGCAACCTGCCGCCGTGGCAGCTGGACCCGGTCGACCACCCGCTGCAGCGCTTCTACAACGCCTGGCCGGACCTGGCGCAGCTGTCCAACAACAACAGCAACAACCCGGCCGTGCTCCAGTACTTCGTCGGCGCCTACCTGAAGTGGATCGGCGAAGGCTCCGATGCCTTCCGCATCGACACCATGAACCACATGCCGGCGCGCTTCTGGAAGCAGTTCGCCGCGGCCATCCACGCCAAATACCCGGGCTTCTTCATGTTCGGCGAGGCCTTCGACGGCAACGTCGACGACATCGCCAAGTACACCTGGAAGCGCAGCGGGAACATGAGCCTGCTGGACTTCCCGCTCAAGGACGCCATGCGCACCGTGTTCGAGCATCCGCACAGCGACTACGCCGACATCCGTGCCGCGCTGTACCTGACCAACGGCCCGTACGCCAATCCCTACCGCCTGGTCACCTTCTACGACAACCACGACATGAAGCGCCTGAACGCCACGGACGACGGCTTCATCGACGCCAACAACCTGCTGTTCACCGCGCGCGGCATCCCGGCCGTCTACTACGGTTCGGAAATCGGTTTCGAGCGCGGCATGGGCGAGCACGCCGGCAACCGCAACTACTTCGGCCAGCAGCGCATCGACGATGCGCACACCAACCCGATCTACCGGCACCTGGTGCGCATCGCGCAGCTGCGCAAGCACACCCCGGCGCTGCAGCGCGGCCTGATGCTGATCGAGCGCATGCACGGCAACGAGGCGGCGTTCTACCGCGTGCTGCAGTATCAGGGCATCCACCAGATGGCCCTGGTGCTGCTGAACAAGGGTGCCAAGGCCGCCGATTTCACCGTCAAGCACGACCTGCAGGCCGGGCACTGGAAAGCGGCCCTGGGCGGCTCGGACATCGACGTCCCCGCCGGCGGATCGCTCACCGCCACGGTGCCGGCCCACGGCGTGCGCGTGTACCTGCTCGACGCCGTCGCCTCGCGCCCCGACCTGGTCACCGCCCTCACCCGCGCCATGACCGAGCGCGGCCACCCGAGCGGCCACTACACCCACTGACGCACATGTACCTACCCTTGTAGGAGCGGCGGAAGGCGCGACCGGCAACGCGGCAAGACCCGGTTTTCGCGGCCAGCCCACACACCGCGCCATCGCGCCTTCCGGCGCTCCTACAGTGAACCCGCAAGCCTACCTACCCTTTGTAGGAGCGTCGGAAGGCGCGATCCGGCAACGCGGCAAGATCCGGTCTTCGCGGCCAGCCCACATCGCGCACCATCGCGCCTTCCGGCGCTCCTACAGGGAACAGGTGGGCTCGCGGCCCCGGGATCAGGCGCCGCGCTGGCTGGACTTGCGCACCACCAGGCGGATCGGCAGGATCGCCGGCTCCACCTTCTCGCCGCGGATCTGGCTGAGCAGGCGCTCGACCAGGATGGACCCGGCCTCGTTGGTGTCCTGGCGCACCGTGGTCAGCGGCGGGTGCGCGAAGCTGGCGCTGGGCACGTCGTCGAACCCGGCCACGGCCACGTCGTCGGGCACGCGCAGGCCGCGTTCGTCCAGCGCGCGCATGGCGCCGATGGCGATCAGGTCGCTGGCCGCGAACACGCCGTCGATGCGCTCGTTGCGGTCCAGCAGCTTGCACATCGCCGCGTAGCCCGAATCCTGGGTGCTCTCGGCGCCCTCGCGCAGTTCGTCGTCCACCTTCAGGCCGGCGTCGGCCAGCGCCTCGGCATAGCCGTTGTAGCGCTCGAAGAATTCCGGGTAGTGCCGGTTCGCCTCGCCCAGGAAGGCGATGCGCTTGCAGCCCTGCTCCAGCAGGTGCTCGGCCACCGCGCGGCCACCGCTGAAGTTGTCGCAGCCGATCGAGGTGTCGGGCTGGTCCGGCAGCACCGCGCCCCAGCGCACGAAGTGCGTGCCCTGCTCGACCAGCTTGCGCGCCTTGTCGCAGTAGGTCACGTAGTCGCCGTAGCCCAGCAGGATGATGCCGTCGGCCTTCTTGCTGTCGGCGTAGTCGGCGTGCCAGTCGTCCGAGGCCTGCTGGAAGGAGATCAGCAGGTCGTAGCCGTGCTGGGTGCAGGCGCGGGTGATCGACCCCAGCATGGACACGAAGAACGGGTTGATGTGCGACTCGTCGGAGGTCGGGTCCTCGAAGAACAGCAGCGCCAGCGTGCCCGAGTTCTGGGTGCGCAGGTTGGAGGCGTTCTTGTCGACCTTGTAGTTGAGCTGGCGCGCCACCTCCTGCACCTTGCGCCGGGTCTCGGCGCTGACCAGCGGGCTGTTGCGCAGCGCGCGCGAGACCGTGGCCTGCGAATAGCCGGTCAGGTAGGCGATGTCGATGGAGGTGGGTTTGTTCTTGCCTGTGCTCACGGAATGTTTCGCTTGCAGCCAGTCCAACCGCGTCCGCCTCCCTGGGTACGGCCGGGACAGTGTACCGGGTTGGCGGTTCAGCGCCACAGCCTGGGGACACGGGTTTTCCCCGCCGCTCATGCGCTTGCCGCCGGACCGTGCCACGCCGGCCGGCTGTCAGCCGACCTGGCGCACTTCGTCCCAGCAGGTGGTGTAGCGCGGGCTGAGCATGCCGCGCTGCATGGTCCAGGCCCGGTCGGTCCGGATGCCGGCGCTGCCGATGGCCAGGATGCCGCGCCCCCAGTGCCGGTTGGCCGCGTCCATCACCCCCATCAGCCGTGCGCGGCGGGCCTCGTCCACCGGATCGCGGTCGAACAGCCCGCCCTGCCGGCAGCCGCGCGCGCGGATGTCGAACAGCATCACCCCGGCCTTCACGTAGCGGTGCCCGGGCCGGTAGATGGCCCGCAGCACCCGCCCCGCCCACGTGGCCAACTCGGCCGAATCGGCGGTGTGCGCGGGCAGCTGCAGCATCGACTGCGGGCGGTACTGCACATCCTGCGGGCGGAACGGGTTGGTCTCGATCCACACGCTCACCCCGCGCGCCACCCCGTCCTGCCGGCGCAGCTTCTCCGCCGCGCGGCAGGCGTGCGCGCGCACCGCCTCGGCCAGGTCGTCCAGGGCGGTCAGCGCGCGCCCGAAGCTGCGCGAGGCGATGATCTGCTCGCGCGGCGGCGTCTGCAGCTCCCACGGCAGGCAGGCCGTCCCGCGCAGCTCGCCGACCGTGCGCTCGAGCACCACCGAGAAGCGCTCGCGCAGGCGCTTGGCGTCGGCGCGGCGCAGGTCGTCCGCGGTGCGGATGCCGCCGGCCTCCAGCTGCGCGCTCAGCCGCCGGCCCACGCCCCAGACCTTGCCCACGGGAATACCCGCCAGCAATCGCGACAGCGCCGCCTCGTCCAGCGCGGTCAGGTCGCACACGCCGTCCCATGCCGGGTCGATCTTGGCGACGTGGTTGGCCAGCTTGGCCTGCGTCTTGGAGGCGCCGAAACCCACGCACACCGGCAGCCCGGTCCACTGCAGCACGCGCCGGCGGATATCCTGGCCGGTGCGCGCCGGCTCCAGCCGTGGCTGCCCGGTGAAATCCAGGAAGCACTCGTCGATGGAATAGATGTCCTGGTCGGCCGGCGCCACGAACTGCGCCAGCACGCTCATGAAGCGCCGGCTCATGTCGCCGTACAGGGTGTAGTTGCTGGAAAAGGCCACGATGCCCTCGCGCCGCGCCCGCTCGCGCAGCTGGAACCACGGGGTGCCCATGGGCACGCCCAGCGCCTTGACCTCGGCCGAGCGCGCCACCACGCAGCCGTCGTTGTTGGACAGCACCACCACCGGCGTGCGCGCCAGGTCCGGGCGGAACACGCGCTCGCAGCTGCAGTAGAAACTGTTGGCGTCGACCAGGGCGATCCGGCGTGCCATGGCCGTATCCTCAACCGCGCCGGAACGAGCGCAGGCAGTGGGTCACCACGCCCCAGACCTCCAGCTGGTCGCCCTCTTCCAGCACGATCGGCTTGAAGTGCGCGTTCTCCGGCAGCAGGGCCAGCTTGGCGCCGACCTTGCCCAGGCGCTTGACCGTCAGCTCGTCGTTGATGATCGCCACCACCACGTCGCCCTGGCGCGGGTCCAGCGCGCGGTCGACCACGATGCGGTCGCCGTCGAAGATGCCCGCCTGCATCATCGACCAGCCGCTCACGCGCAGCACGAAGGTGGCCGACTCGTGGCCACCGATCACCAGCTCGCGGTTCAGGTCGATGGTGTCGTCGATGTAGTCGTCCGCCGGCGACGGAAAGCCCGCCGGCACGCGCGAGGAAAACGCCACCAGCCCCACGTTGGAGGGGTTCAGCGACACCGCCCGCGGCGCCCCGGCCACGGCCGGCTGGCGGTAGGCGTCCAGGTAGGCCACCACGGTGTCCACCTGGCTTTCGGGCACGCGCAACTGGCGGGTGGGCTCGCCGTAGACGCCGGAACCGGGTTTGCGCCCGGCGCCGGGCCGGGGACCGCCATGGTTGGGGGGTGTCATGTTCGCGCACTTGATTGTTGAATGGAAATCAAGTGTGCACCAAGGGCGTCTCAGGAGTCGAGAGGCGAAACGACATAGGCCCTGCCCCGAGCCCGTATCAAACAAGCCCGGGACCGGCGCTCACCCTAGCGAAACGTACGATACAGCGACAGGTACCAGGCGAAGCGGTTGTCGGCCACGTCGGTCAGGTTGCGCCCGGCCGAGAACAGCACCTGCCAGGGGCCGTGGAAGGTGTAGCCGCCGCCCAGGTTGAACCCGGTCGAGGCGCGCCCGCCCACGGTCTGCGCCGTCTTGTGGAAGACCTCCCCGCCCAGGTACAGGGCCGGGGTGAGCTGGCGCTGCACCAGTACGCCGGAAAACCACCAGTCGCGCTGCCCGGGGTCGTGCATGAACCAGCGCCCGCCGCCGCCGTACACGGTCCACGGACCCCAATCCTTCTGCAGCCAGATCGGCACGAAATAGCTGGCCTTGCGGCTGCCCAGCCCGCGCCGCGCGCTGCCGGTGGGCAGTTCGGCCAGCGGGAAGGTGGCCACGTCGATGCCGTCCTCGGACTGGCTCAGGAAGCGCCACTTGAAGCCCAGCTCCACGTCGCCCGGCCCGTACGTGGACCCGCCGTGCACGGGATCGTTGAAGGCCATCGGCACCACCAGGTGCGCGAACGTGTCGGGCAGGAAGCTGTAGTTGATTTCCGCGCCCGGCGCGGCGTCGACACCGAGGCCGTCGGCGCTGCGCCCGCCCGTGGTGAACAGGTAGGCCTCGCCGGTATGCACCGGGAACATGCCCGGATCGTCGGTCTCGAACGGCGGACCGGCGTGAGCCAGCGGGATGACGAGAGCGGCAGCAAGCAGCAGCACCGCCGCAAGGCGCCTGGAGGAATGCAGGTCACGGGCCACGGGACACAACCTCGTTGCTTGACCGGCCGTCAGGGTAACAAACCCGCATCGCGGGGCGACCATGTTCGACCGCGTTCAAGCATGCGCGGTGCGTCGATGCGCATCGCGCATGCCCCCTGCAGCAGGCATCGCTGCAGGAGGGCACTCAGGCACGGATCAGAGCGCGGCGTCCTTGAGCTTCTTGAGCGGACGCACCTTGACCTTCACGGTCGCCTTCTTGGCGGCGAACACCTGCTCTTCGCCGGTGAACGGGTTGCGGCCCTTGCGCTTGGGCTTGGCCGGCACCTTCACGGCGTTGACCTTGAACAGGCCGGGAAGCGTGAAGCTGCCCACGCCGCGCTTGTGCACCGAACCGAACATGGTGTTCTCGAGCGCCGCGAGCACGGCCTTGACCTGCTTCTTCTCGACGTCGGCCTGCGCGGCCAGGTGCTCGATCAACGCCGACTTGGTCAGGGTGTCCTTGATCGGCTTGATGGCCGGGGCCGCCTTGACAGCGGACTTGGCCGGGGCAGCCTTCTTGGCAGCGGGCTTGGATTTAGCAGTCTTCTTGGCAGTGGATTTGGTCGCCATAAATTTTTTGGTCTCGTTCTGTGCATCGCTCCCCCATGGAGCGATGGCCTTGGGGCACGCCCAATGTACGTGTTTACGGCGTTCCGGGCCACTCCGACACCATCGCAGGGCCAGCCCACGATGGAGAGCGCGTGGTCAGTCCCCGGTATTGGAAGGCACGCTCGCCGGACGGTAGCGGGCGTATTTGTTTTCGAGCGCCCGGAACGCGGGCGTCTTGCGGATCGGATCCCAGGCCGGATCGATCCACAGCATGACCGGCGAGAAATAGCTCCCGACCCCCGGCGTGTCCAGGGCCGCCGACAGCACCGGAACGGCCTTGTCTGCACGGCCGGCCTGCGCATACCGCTGGGCGCAACGCACCATCAACTGGGGCAGGTTGTAGCGGTCGCGGCTGTGTTTCCCCATCGCCAGCGCCCGGTCCGTATCCGCCAGGCCGGCCCGGGTCCGGCCCAGGCCCAGCTCGGCCTGGGCGACGCGGATCAACGACAGCGCCTGGTTGATGGGGGGACTGCCGGACAGCGAGGCATATTGCGCACGGGCCTGTGGCAGCGCACGGGCGTAGAACACGCGGGCCCGGGCCGGGTCGCCGCGCAGTTCATGCAGGTAGGCGACATACAGCGCCTTGGGACCGATGTAGGCGGCATTGAACGTGTCCGGCGAGTCGGGCATGGCGTGCAGCATCCCAAGCGCCTGATCGTACTTGCGGGCCCAGATCAGGAAGTACACCCGGAACATCTGCTCCCTGGAGTTGTGTCCCTTGCGCCTTGGCCAGGGCCCCGGACAGGTCACCGTTCTGGAGCACCATCGCCAGCGCGGAAAAAGCCGTGGCCGTGGCGTTGGCCGGATCCAGCGCCAGGGCGCGCTGGAAGGATTGCTGCGCGCGATCGTACTGCCCCAGCGCCATGAGGGTCCCGGCCCGCTCGGCAAACAGGGACGTATTGCGCGGATCCAGCGCCAGCGCCTTGTCGAACAGGCCCATGGCCTGGTGGAACCTGCCCTGCCGCCGCAACACGTAGGCTTTGCCCCACAGTGCCTGGATGTCATTGGGCCGCAGGGCCAGGGCGGCGGAAAACGCCTTCAGTGCGGCCGGGTAGTCGCCGCGGCCCCAGTAGTTGTAGAAGCCCAGGGCCAGCTGCGCATCGGCCAGGTCCGGCGCCAGCTTCAGCGCCTGTTCGGCCTGGTCCAGCGCATCGGCATACAGGGTGGCCGTGTCGGTGCCACCACCGCCGTTCCAGGCAAGCTCGCTTTCATTGATGGATAGATGCGCCCGCGCCTGGGCAAAATCCGGGGCCCTGGCGATGGCCTTCCGGTAGAAGCCGATGGCCCGCTTCATGGCCGCCGTGTCGTAGTTGATCGACCCACGATGGGAAAAGTATTCGCCCTGCAGATACAGGTCGTTGGCGGCCGGATCGTCGCTCAGCGTCGTAGCCAGGCGCCGGGTTTCGTCCGGCGAGAGCCGGGCCTTGAGCGTGTCGGCGATCTTCTGCGCCACCTCGCCCTCGACGCTGAACACGTTCTTCAGCGTGCGCGTGTAGCTTTCGGCCCAGATGTGGTGGTCGTTGCGCGCATCGATCAGCTGCACGTTGACCAGCACCTGGTCGCCCACCTTCTGCACGCTGCCTTCCAGGATCGTGGCCACGCCCAGTTGCTGGCCGACCGTCTTCAGATCCTCCGGATGACTGCCGTACTTCATGGTGGAGGTACGCGAGATCACCGCCAGGTCGCCGATGTCGGCCAGCTTGGTCAGGATCAAGTCCTGCATGCCGTCGGCGAAGTACTGGTTGTTCTTGTCCGAGGACAGGTTCTCGAACGGCAGCACGGCGATGGACTTGGCGGGAATGCTGGCCGCGGGCTTCGGCTTCGGCATCGCCGCGGAAGCCGCGACAGCGGACGCAGGGGCGCGACCGGCACTCGTGGGCGGCGACCCGGATCCCGCGTAATGCCAGATCAGGAATCCGCCGATGGCGAACACGCCGGCCAGCAACAGCAGTTCCACGCCGGTGACCTTCTGTGCCCCGCGTTCGCCGTGGTACCAGGCCAGCAGCAACGTGATCACCAGGCCAAGCGCAAGCGCGCCGAAGGCCGCATGCATGACCAGGTCCGGCCAGTGATAGCTGTCCGCCGCCAGGTCCAGCACCTGCATCCCCGCCCACGCGCCGGCCACGTAGGCCACGACCCACTGCACCAGCTTGCGCTGCCTGAGCCGGGTCCACAGGTCCGTCATGTCCCTGCACTCGCACGGGACGGCGCCGGATAGTGCGTCAGCGGCGGGTGGTAGCGGGCGTATTTCTTCAGCAGCGCCTGGAACGCGGGTGATTTCCTGATCGGATCCCAGGCGGGATCGATCCAGAGCATCACCGGGGAATACCACGCGCCGATCCCAGGCATGGCCAGCGCGCGGGTCAACAAGGGTACGGCAAGGTCCGGTCGGCCGGCCATGGCATAGCCCTGCGCGGCATCCAGGACCACATTGGGTCGCACGCTGAGATCCCTGGACGCCTCCCCTGCGGCGAGCATGGCCTTGATGGATGCCATCGCTTGCGCGGTCTTGCCCAGGATCCGCTGGGCCGTGGCCATGGCGGACAGGGTCCGCCAGGCCTCCCCGGGATGACCGGTCTCGGCCTGCAAACGGTCACGCAACCCGGGCAACGCCCTGGCGGCGTGCTTCCGTGCGCGGAGCATGTCCCCGGCCGACTGGTACCGGCTCGCCAGCTGCATGTTCTTCCCCCCGGGCCAATAGCTCAACAAGGAATCGGGGAGGGGCTTTACCAGGGCAATGGACTGGTCGAACTTGTGTTGATAGACAAGGAAGTTGGATCGTGCCAGTGCCAGAAGGTCACCCGGACCCTTCAACTCGGCGAGGGCCCGCTCCAGGTTGCCCGAGGAGAGCATGATGCTATTGGCGTAGTAGTAGCGTGTATTGATGTTGTCCGGCTGCAGGGCGAGTGCATTTCGAAAGGTCGTTTTCGCCTGAGCATAGTTTCCAAGCGCCATGTAGATGGTGCCGAGGTTCCCCGGGATATTCCGGGCGTTGGGGTCGAGGGACAAGGCCCTGTGCAATGCCTCGATGGCCAGGCTGAATTTGCCCTGGCGATGCAGCACGTAACCGCGTGCGGCATACGCATCGGCATCGTTGGGCCGCAGGCGCAAGGCGGCGTCAAACGCGTCCAGTGCCGCGCCGTAGTTGTCCCTGACGTAATAGGCGACATAGCCCAGGGCCAGGTGCGACTCGGGTAGCGACGGCGCCAGCTTGAACGCCTGTTCTGCTTGTGTGCGGGCATCGGCCCTGAGCTTGGCTACGTCTTGTCCGCCCCCACCATAGGTGACCATCACGCTCTCGGCGTAGGACAGTTTCGCCCGCGCCAGCGCGAAACCGGGCACGCGGGACACGGCCTGGCGATACAGGTCGATGGCGCGACTCACGGCCTCGACGGGATTATTGGAGGAAAGGCGGATATCCAATTGGCGCTGGGCGCGCAGGTACAGCAGGTTGGCCGCGGAATCGTCGCTCAGTTGCGAGGCCATGCGCCGACTCTCGTCCGGCGACAGCGTGGCATTGAGGGCCTTGGCGATCTTCTCGGCGACCTCGCCCTCGACGCCGAACACGTTCTGAAGCTTGCGCTGGTAGCTTTGGGCCCACAGGTGCGCGTCGGTGCGCGCGTCGATCAGCTGCACGTTGACCAGCACCTGGTCGCCGGACTTCTGCACGCTGCCTTCGAGCAGCGTCGCCACGCCCAGGTCCTGGCCGATCTTCTTCAGGTTCTGCGGGTGGCTGCCGTACTGCATCGTCGAGGTGCGCGAGATCACCTTCAGGTCGCCGATGTCGGCCAGCTTGGTCAGGATCAGGTCCTGCATGCCGTCGGCGAAGTACTGGTTGTCTCTTGTCCGAGGACAGGTTCTCGAACGGCAGCACGGCAATGGACTTGGCCGGGATGCTGCTGGCGGGCGCCGCTGCAGGTGATGCAGGCGCCTTGCTTGAAGCTGCTCCTGCCGCAACCGGCGAGTGTCCCGGCGTGGCCTTGTGCGGCGACCAAACCCGCCACGCCAACAAGGCGACGGCCACCACCAGCACGCCGATGATGATGGCATTCAGCGTTTGCCCGATCTTGCGGTGCTGTTCGGGCGCGCGTGCCTGCGGCGAATCGGAGGGTTCGCGTGCGGCGCACCCCGTCCGGGGTCACTTCGAAGGCCCACGTCAGGACCAGGGCGATCGGGAAGCCCAGCGCGACCACGACGATGACCATCGTGGTCAGCGTGTCGGGAAGATGCAGGTACGGCGAGACCGTGGCCGCGGCCTGGATCA
This sequence comes from uncultured Gammaproteobacteria bacterium, assembly GCA_963817755.1. Classification (GTDB taxonomy): domain Bacteria; phylum Pseudomonadota; class Gammaproteobacteria; order Xanthomonadales; family Rhodanobacteraceae; genus Oleiagrimonas. Next base: position 120,670 of record CAWFPB010000001.1, on the reverse strand, counting down.
CCACCCAGCCAACCACCGCATACGCCACCGCCACGCGGTAGACGTGTCGGCGCTTCAGTTCCGCGAACAGGCCGTGCTTCATGCGGGGCCCCTACGAAGGCGGGAGGGCGATCGTGCCCGATGAGTGTCCGCGAACGGCCGCGGACCTGCAACCGAATATCCGCACGCAGTGCATGGCCAGCGCCGCGGAAATCGAGGGTCTGCAGCTGTAAACGCTCGCTATGAATGAATGTATCAAAGCGGTGTGCGCCGCTTGCCGTCGCGGTGGAACCATCCGGACACCGCCGGACGCCATGCGGTGATGCAACACACCAAGGACGGCGTATATTCAGTCAAGGCCCACCCGCCCATGACACCGGGAGACGCCCATGACCAAGACCATCACCATCAGCCTGCCCGTCGCCGATCTCCAGGCGTCGAGGACTTTCTACACCGCCCTGGGCTTCGTCGACGATGCAAGGTTCACCGACCCGACCGCCGCCCACATGGTGTGGAGCGAGACCATCAGCGTCATGCTCCTGACCCGCGAGCGCTGGCGCACCTTCACCGACCGCCCGATTCCGCCCAGCACCTCCAGCGGAGTCGCACTCAACATCACCTGCGATTCCAGGGAAGCCGTCGACGCCATGAACCACGCCGCCCGCGACCACGGCGGCACCGCCGACATCAACCCGGTCGAGGACCATGAGCACATGTACGGACGGGACTTTGCCGACCCCGATGGGCATGTGTGGGGAGCGATGTGGATGGATGAGGGGGCGATGAGTGGAGATTCATGAGTAGGCAAGGAAACCGGTGCATGTAGCGAACATGCAGATGGCCGGCAGCGCTCCAAGTGAGACAGTCTGTGTCACTGATCTTGATTGTCTTGGACGAGCTTGCTCCGTGTACCGACAGTCCGTTTCCGACCCATTGCGGACAATCAAAAGTGCACTCTGACCCGGGTTTCATACCTCGCAGCACCCCATTCATGTGGAACCAGCTTGGTTAGACCAATATTGACTGGGAACCAAGGGTGTTATTCGAACACAGGCTGTTCTTCTACTTCGAACTTCCGACGCCAGCTAGATATACCGAATTTTTCATCACCAAATACTGTGATTAAAGAATCTTGAAACGCTCCTGTATAGGACGTCAGGTCTGCCCATGTGCGTTCCATGAGGACAAGTGCGTCATCCGATACAACGTCGTCCAAACTCGCCCCTGGCTGATTACTGGCCATATCGTCATACAGAGGATGAACAACATCGTCGTTCAATCTTTCTGTCCAGTTCAGACACAGAAATTATGCCCAAGGCATACTTCCGAAAAAGAAGTTCGCAATCTTCAAGTATGCTGTCAAGCCACTCTATCGATTGCGTAAGAGGCATAAAAGTACTCAACCCCTTGAATTGCTCGTAACACTACCTTCAGGAGGTACCTGTACAGTCTGACAACCCTGATCCGACTTCTAACAAAGCTAAAGTTTTCTTCTTTCATCAACTTATTCGAGGCTCACCCTCAGCAGTTGGTCACCCTTATCCAGCACAAAGTTCCTCGTCGTCATAGAATGGATGTCCTGAGTCTTTCCCCTTAAGACTTGGAGGATACAGTGGCCAAACATCATTCGCGCTAGACTCCGCAGGGGAGAGGAGCGGATGTCGAGCACGGGGTGGCTTCCACCTCCAAGGCCATTACAGGCATAGATCACCTTGGCACACAGTCGCCATGCCAACTCATATATCAGCAACTTGTCCCGGGCATAACGAACGTTACTGACCATGCTGTACTCTCTGCAACCATCGTTGATCTGGTCCATAGACCAACGTCACACCTAAGGCGAACCAAGATCAGTTCGTGAAGGCTTTCCGGCGCGCTCACTTTCTGTTGACGCTGATTGCCGAGCGAGCGTGTTCGCAAGCTTGATGCGTTGGACTCCCTTCATGGCGCCGCGATGGCGGGCCGTACGCAAATGCCAGCCGCCACTGAATTCGAGCTACGAAGGGCGTCACCGACCTTGCATGTTTCAACCCGAGATGATGTCGCTACCCGTTACTTCAAACAAAAACTGGGTGGCCTCGGCCAGTACTGCATTGGAATCCTTGTAGAGCTGCAACTTCTAAACACCGACCTCCGCGCGTGGGTTCGATACACTGATGAACTCGGCAGACCGCTTACTCGGGCAGTCGGACGCAAATTATTTCGCCGTCCGATCGATTCTGGGACATGATGACCAGCGGCCAATTAACCGTCAAGAATTTGGACGCTCTGTCAGCACTATGTCCATGCGGTGTCTCAGAAAGGGCACGCAGGAGTATTCTCTTCTGGAATCATTGTTTCTCGCAGATGACGAACACTTTGTCGATGGTCTGCAGACGACTTGACCTAACATGTTTTCATCTTGCGCCGTTCTTCCCTCAAGGTTCAATTCGACACAACGACATTTCCGGCATGATGTATTCGGGACACTTGCCAAGCGGCGAGGCCTGGAAGCTACCGAGCTCTTTGGAAGTTATCCGCCAGCACTGGAAGACTTATCAGACAAACAAACTTCTATCGTTGGCGTTTCTAAGCATGTTCGCATCCGTTCTCGACCTGCTTGAGGATAGACAGGCATCCAACGATGCCGCATTTCCTACCATTGAATCGTTGGTGATTTCGTTGTGAAGCATTTGGCGATGCCGTGGAGACTCTGCGGAACCAGCAATAGGGCGAATATCTCAAACATCTTTCCAGGACAGCGCCTCCCATAGCAGACTGGATGCATGACGATCACGAGCATCAGATTTGCGAAAGACTTCTCCGCTCGTCCCGACACGAACAAACAATTGAGAAAACGGTTTTTAAAGCGTTCTGGTTGATCTGTTTACTCGCGATGCGGATGGACGAAGCTCGACCGGCATACGAAGGCCTCTTGTTCACTGAAGAGGATCTACTTAATTACCCCATCGATCTGGAAAGCTTCCGGCTTCGCTTGGCGACTTGGCGAGCGTCGAGCATACGCCTTGCCCTCAAGGACATAGCGCTATGGTGGCTCTCGACCCACCTCAGCGTAGCCATTCGCAAACTTCTGCGACAGGCCAAGCGACCTTCCGTTCCGTTGGGCGATCGGGGCGTCGAATTCGTCGAGTCACCGCCTGTAACTCCACCACACCGCGCTTCAACCAGACATTGCAGATTCTCATTGATCTGGGAGCATTCATCCTGATGGGAGCGACGTCATGTCGCATCTCAGTGACCAAGATAGGCCGCGAATGGATGTCGCGATATGCCAATTGATCGGATTTCAATCCTCGATGTAATTAAGGGCGGTGACATTCACGCTTCCCTGTTCACAACGTTCAACGCGAACCTGAAGTTCTACGAGGACTTTGTCTTACGCAAGCTAACCGTTGTGGGGAGCTACAACAATGTCCTTGTCATGGACAGGAATCAATTTGATTTCGCTTGCTCCAGTGAAGCCACACGCCCAAATCTTGCTGGCTTTGGCTATACCTTGATCCCCGTGTCGGTACCTGGCGCATTTCATCCAAAAATTTGCATGCTCGCTGGAAAGAAACGATCCAGTCTGTTCATCGGTAGCCACAACCTGACCATCTCGGGATTCGGTTACAACCGCGAGGTTTCCACACTGCTACAGATAAGTGCAGCTCCCGGTTCACCTGAACTCAACCTTGTCGCCTCCGTCTGGTCGATCGTCAGCAGGTGGCCCGCCCAGACTGACCTGCCACCTGCCCTGCTCGATCTGCTTATAGACTGGCCGTGTTTTGCCGAGCGATCGCTGATCGACCCTTTAATGATTGTGCCTCTCGCCCAACATGTCGGCTCTTCTGGGCTGTTGAACCAATGATCGAACTAGCTCCGCATCGACGATCGCGATTGGCGCATTTTTCGATACGGCAGGAACTTCCGTTTCCGGGCTTCTGGCCGTTCCGGAGCTAAGGTTTTCATTGGGTTCGATCCAGTTACCGTCTGGTTGTCAGACTTGCCCGATGACACCCGATTGGCGCTCGTTGATGCCGAAGTTCGAGAAGGTCGTGACGGATATCTGCATGCCAAAGCCGGCCACATGGAAGGCGAAGGAGATGATGCGCTCCTGGCAGTTGGCTGCGCCAACCCGAGTGCGCCCGCATGGTTGACAAGAGGAGGAACCGTCAACACTGAAGTCATGCTCATACATATCGGTCAGGCAGCGCATAGATTCGCCACCGAGATACAGATGGATGTACTCAAGTACCTGCCACGTGTCTCAAATAAGTTGTTACATGAAGCAACAACGCGCTCAAGCACAGAACTAAGTGAGTCCTCGCAACCGCCTGCATCAGTCTTGATGGGTATCGCGGATCATCGTGATCAGACGATTACCATCGAAAACTCTGATCTCCCTAGCTTCAATCGCATCGATGTTTTGACTGATCAAGGCCAGCGCCTGAACGCCGTGACCGAGCGCACCCCAGAGAGCTCGTTCCATGTACCCCAAGAACTGCCTCTGGTCAGAACCTTGGTTCTTTTTCGCGACGATGCAGAGGTTGCACGGGTACTGGTACATCACCCGGAATTGATCGATCGACAAATCAATCGCACTCGTCAGACAGAAACAAGAGAGCTTCTGCAAACGCTTGATTCAGACATAGGAAACATCGCTGAGATTCTCCCTGCGCTCGAACGAATAATCTTCAGAAGCGACGTAAATTCGGTCGTACGGACTCGAATCGTTCACGCGCAGGGCAAGCAAGATGAGCCAGAAGTGGCACGCCCCGATACTCTCAAAGTGCATCTTTCCAACTCTCGCAGAAGGTCAGCTCATTCACTGTTCACCAACTCACACGATCTCGCGTCTGATCGAAATCTGACCCGGAACATCGATACGGGCCTTGATAAACCGGCTCGAGACTGGATCGTTCGGTCGATCCGAGGAGGAGCAGATTGGACAGGATGACGAGGAAGAGCAAAATCCGAGAGACAGCGCCAACCCATACAGTGATGAAGACATCGGTGCCGCTGTTTGCCGAGCTTCCAGCAGGCTATGCAGGAAAATGACGCAGGCATTGGAGGGATCTCAATCCACTCAAAACTCCATTGAGGTTCTAGTTGTTCAGGTAGTGGCAGTCTTGGCTGTGATGAATCATTTGGCGAAACTTGAGTTGACTGATCGCTGGCGCCTTCCTCGCATCGAACTGCTGGACAAAGATGATCTTGAGCGCCTCGCAGATGCAACTCTGGAACGATTATTCGTATCCGAAGATGGGGTTGACTTGCTCTATGAGGAAGATGCTCCAGATGAGGTCATCAACTTGATCGAATTGATGATCTGGGCTACATGGGTTCTCCGTTACGAATGGTCGTCCCCGAAACCACATGACTTGGACACCGAATCACAAGAAGAAAGTGCATTTATAAATGCTTTGCTTGTCCAATTGCTGACCAAGGCAGGTCGACATTATGTATGGGAGCAAGCCAGAGCACGTATACGATCAACCGTGATTCCAGTACCGCTGGAGCTGCAAAAAATCACACTCTGGCTGGATCGTCACATGAGCGTTTCGCGAGCACTTGCCGAGCTGCCGTCTGCAACTACCTCAGAGTCGATCATGAGCACATCACGCCTGGCGACGTCGTGGATATACCGGGCACCATTGACCGATTGACGGTCGCAATTAGCTCGAGTGGAAAATTCGTGCGTGTAGGATCAGGTGGTGATGGTCGTAGCTTTGCCGCCGAACGAGTTCGTTTGCGAGCACGTATTTGACAATACCCGGGTCAGAGTGAACTTTCTAATGTCCGCTCGTGGCCGAAGCCAGCCCTTGCGGATGGAGCGAGCCCCGATCATGCTGCGCGGGGCGGTTTCCGACCCATGGCGGACGTTAAGCGTTCTGGTAAAACTAACCTGAAGCAATCACGGAAGGTAAGCTCAGGCCATGAAACTCATAGTCGCAACCATATCCATATTCATACTTTGCGGATGCTCACATATGAGCACCAAGCCGCCTAAATCTACCGACACGAATTTTCACGTGTTCATACCACCCAAAGCACATGTGATAGGGGTGAAGTCAAATCAGATGGTCGTGGTGGGCAATCCGATAGTACAGGTCTCGCCTACATATCCAATGCAGATGCTCGGCAAGGACATAGTGCGCCGAACGGTTTGCTTGAGCATCACGATCAACCGTAAGGGGGTTGTTTATAACAACCATCCGCTCTACGGCATGTTGAACTGTCCGGCCAGCGCAAAAGCAGTTGAGCCTGCGTTCCTAAAGGCGGCACAGAAGGCAGTGATACGTTGGCGCTTTTATCCAACAATTTTGTGCACGTTTCCAAAAGGCACAGATGCGTCGACTATGGGCCCCTATTGCGAACTTGAAGGGGGGAAATACAAAAAGATTCCGATCATGCTTGCTTTCGAATTCTCCTTTAAACAATTCGGAGGCAAGGCTGAGGTACATGTTGAACGCATTAATCATGGCCGCTAGGAATCTGGACTGGCGGATGCACCGAACGTCCGCTTACTGGCCGGAAGCCGACTGCGGTCTAAGGCCAGCGGTAGCAGTTCGTACCTACCAGGTGATCCGGCCTGCCCCTCCCCTTCGGTAGCGGCGGAGGGGCAGGCCCGAAGGGCCGGAAGGCGCGGACGTCGGGGTACCCTTGTCCTGGTTACTTCTATGACTCCGGCCTTCCTGCCCTCCGCCCTTCGGGCCGGCTTCGCCGTTCAAATGCGTTCCCGGCGCATTTGTGGGCAAGCAATAGAAGTCACTCGCCCGGCTTCAGCTGGACGAAACCGCTCTTGAACGACTCAGCTTGCGCGACGAACCCATCAAGTCAGGCCATGAGTTGCGGGCTAAGAGGTTTACGGCTTACTGGAGGCCGATATTCTGCGCCATCGCGCCTTCCGGCGCTCCTACAAGGGCCAGGCGTGCCTCGGAGGAAGCCATGGGGCCATGGTCATGGATTCATCGACTGCAACTGGCCGAAAGATGCCCCACGCCCCAAAAGGGACGGGGGTATTCAAATGCAGCGAAGCAGCCACAAAGGTGAAGGCCCCGCTCCGCGGGGCCTTGGCTTGGGGACCAGATGTATTCGAACAATGCGCTCAGGATCCATTTCCCCCTGAGGCATACTTCGATCCGGAACTCCTCTCTGCCCGGAGTTCCACCGGCCTACTTCACTTCCTTCCAACTGCCGTCGGGCTGACGGCAGGCCGTGCCGTAGATCTGCTCCTGCTTGCCGCCGATCATCGCGTCCACCGTGTATTCACGGCACGGAGCGCCCTGGCTTTCGTAGGTGCGGGTGGGTGTGACTTCGTATTGGTTGCCCGTGTCCGGGTTGCGCCATTCGGTGGGGACGCCGGTACGCACGCCTTCAAGCACCTGCGCCGTTTTCAGCCGATCGGTGTCGTCCATGGAGCGGCCGATGGCACCTCCCACCATGGCTCCCGCCACGGCGCCGACGATGGTCGCCACGGTGCGGCCGGTGCCACCGCCGACCTGGTGTCCCAGGACGCCGCCCAGCGCACCACCGATCAGCATGCCGCCCTGCTCGCGGGATGACTGCGTCGCGCAGCCGGCCACCAGGATGGCCAGCGCAAGTCCCACGACCATCTTCGACTTCATCTTCATCATGTATGCCATGTCATCGCTCCTTCGCACCGCACTGTGACGCGGGACGAACAAGCCCGCGTGGCGACCGCCGCGGTGATCACGGCACGCTGGTAGTCATTCTGCGCGACTCTCGCTCACACCGGTTGATCGTGATCAAGCAGCGCCACGGCCATAGGATCTACGGCAAAAGTCTGATGACTGGGCAAAAGGTGCCAGGGACCACTCCTGCCATGGCCATGCGCTTTCTTACCTGGCAAGCGAGCGACGCCTTGATCATTGCGGCCGCTGCTCTCACCCACCCATGTTGCCCAGCATGTGATCCAGCACCTTGCTGTGCTCGTGCTGCGGGCTGAACAGGACCATCTCCGCGTCCTCGTCGACTTTGACGGTGTGCCCCGGCGGCAGGTAGAACATGTCCCCGCCGTGGAGCGCCTCGTGATTGCCGTCCGTGTAGGTGACGGTGAGCTCGCCCTTCAGCACGTAGCCCCAATGCGGGGCCTGGCAAAGATCGTCCTCCAGGCCCTTCAGCAACGGGGCGATGTCCGTGCCCGCATCCAGGGAAAAGTATTCGCCGCTGATCGCTCCATAGCCGGTCGCATGGCCAAAGCCGGTCTTCTGGCGGGCGACCGCCCCCGGGGCGTCGATTTTCACGGGAATGTCCTGCTTGGCTATACGCATGATCCGGCTCCTCGATCGTGGAAGTCACTGGAGAAAGACGGATGATCCGGCCGGAATGCCCCTGGTTGTCGGAGCCTTCGACCCACGTGACATCCGCCCGGAATCGCGCGATTCGTTGCCTCGCAAGGCGAACCCGGCGCGACTCGGGCCGCACGTCCTGCGCCATCGCCTGCCGGGTGATGCTACATCCGTGGGGGACCGATCCACGGCCGTGTCGGGCTTACGGCATACAGGGTCGGGTACGGGTACCGGCCAAAGGGACAACGACCTGTCGCAGATGTGTGAAATGACGCCCAAGTCGCATGGACGTGCCACGAAAGAGGACGAAGGACATCAAGCGCAGCCGTCGGCACGACGCACTAAGGCTCCGTTGCACATTTCCCCTGTCAGGCCGCGACGCCGAACAGTGTCCCAACGCCGGCCGTCAACGCCATGGCCAGGGCGCCCCAGAACGTGACGCGCCAGGTGGCCAGCAGCACGGGCGCACCGCCGACGCGAGCGGCCACGGCGCCCAGCAGGGCCAGGAACAGGAGCGAACCGACCGATACCGCCCACATGAGCATGGACACCGGAAAAAGGACCGCGACCAGCAACGGCAGCGCTGCGCCCACCGCGAACGTGCCTGCGGAGGCCAGCGCGGCCTGCACCGGGCGCGCGGACAGGGTCTCGGAAATGCCCAGCTCGTCGCGTGCATGCGCGCCGAGCGCGTCATGTTCCATCAACTGGGTCGCCACCTTCGCGGCCAGATCCGCATCCAGCCCGCGCCGGGCATAGATCGCCGTCAATTCCGCGTGCTCGTGCTCCGGACGCGTGTCCAGCTCCTGGCGCTCCCGGGCCAGGTCGGCACGCTCGGTGTCAGCTTGCGAACTGACCGACACATACTCGCCGGCCGCCATCGACATGGCACCGGCGACCAGGCCGGCGACGCCTGCGACCAGGATCGCCTGGGCATTTGCCCCGGCCGCCGCGACACCCAGCACCAGGCTTGCCGTGGAAACGATGCCGTCGTTGGCGCCCAGCACCGCCGCCCTGAGCCAGCCGGTCCGATGCGTTCGATGCGCTTCCTCGTGTCTCATGGGGCGAGCTTCCAGATGGGCATGTGCGGAACGTAGCACGGGCGGGAAATGAAGGATGCCGTCGTGCCCGGGATGATCGGCCCGGGGTTCGGGGTCACGACGCTGTCGGACAACCAAGGGATGCGCCACCAAAAACGCGGCGGAAGTCATGAAATGCAGCGCGGAAAACTCAAAAGAGAAGGCCCCGCGCTGCGGGGCCGTTGGCTGGGGGACCAGGATGGATCGGCCCTTCCCTGGGCCTCACCTCTACGCGCTGCGCGCTACGGGGCCGGGCTTCGCCCGTCCAAATTTGTTCCAGACAAATTTGTCGAACTAGGTTCGACTTACCCTTCCCTCCATCCAAAAAAAGGCCCCGCCGAAGCGGGGCCTTTTTATTGGCTGGGGGACTAGGATTGTTCGGCCCATCCCTGGGCCTCACCCCTACGCGCTGCGCGCTACGGGGCCGGCCTTCGGCCGTCCAATTTCGTTCCCGACGAAATTGTCGAACCGTGAAGGCTCGACTTACCTTTCCCCCAGCCAAAAAAAGGCCCCGCCGGAGCGGGGCCTTTTTATTGGCTGGGGGACTAGGATCGTTTGAGCCCAGCCCAACCCGTTGATTCATATACCCTTGCGTGGATCAAACCTTGGAATTTGTGTGCCAAAGTTTGATCCAAGCCTAGCATGGGGCTAACCATACGTCCCAGCATCCAAGGTTAGGTTCTGTCGCGCACATCCTTGGTGGGTCCGTTCGTCTTGACCGACTCGATACCGTTGTCGCGCGCGGACACTGACGAATACATCTCGCTCTTGCCGATGATCTCCCCGTTGCCCGCCTTCAGAACGAAGTAGGGGGAGCCACTGCTTGACGTGCGGCGGTCATATCGTTCGTCCTTGGGACTGTTGGTCTGGACCGATGCAATGCCGTTCTCGGCGCTGCTCTTGGCCGTGTAGCGCTCACTGGTCAGGATGATTTCGCCATTCCCAGCCTTGAGATTGAACATGTATTGACCGTCGCTGCTCTTCTTCAGCTCGTAGAAACCTGCCATGTCTCCCTCCTCCCCAAAGTGAATGTAGCCTCCCGCTAGGGCCATGACTCCATGTCGGCACTGCCTGGACATCCGGTCGGCAACAGAGCGGAAAGCTCGTATCAGGATGAACCTGTTGAGGGTGGATGTCTGTAGGGGATTTCTGACCTCGCCCGTATAGAGTTAGCAGGCGCAATAGAGAAGACGAACAGGTCATCCGATGACAGTGGCCAGCATATTTGGCACAGCAAGGATTACGAGATGTCGTTGCCCTGAGACACTAGAACAGGATGATCGCGGCGACCAGCTGAAGTGTCAGTCCTGTGAGAACAAGGATGAGGCCGAGCCATTGATGACGATTGGCCGGAGAAGGAGATTTGGAGGCCAGAGGATTGGCCACTAGACCATCGACGAACAGTCCAACCAAGGTCGAATATGCGAAGAAACCGACCGAAAAGCTGAATGCGCTTTGGGCCGATGGCAGCCTCAGAATTGATGTCACAAGGCCGGCAATAATGCCCGCCACTGCTGCCATTGAGTGCGCCCAAAGCAATGCTCGTGATAGCCAATCCGCGAGCACTTCCTTTACCGTCTCGTTCTTTACCAATGCCTCCGACAACACCAACACCCCAAGCAAGCTGTAGGCGATGCCAGCGATGTTCAGAATCTTCGCAACAGGAAATGCGTGAGGGGGAAAGCGGGAAAGCCAATAGGTTCCGTAAGCCCCAAGGATGGCAAACACCACCAGGTAGGCGATGAAGTATTGACCGAAACTGCGAGATTTAAGGAATGGGAGCCAAGTTCGCATGAATCAATTCCTGCGCTTGGTTATGCCAAGTCGAATGATTGAATCAAAATGCTCCCATCTGATTCGAACCGACCTGAAGTGATAAGCCCCTCAGCAACGAGCTCCACATCACCCCGATGCCCGATGAATATTTCCTCTGCATCACCATGAGGGTCATACGCGTCTTGGAGTGCCTCCATCGAGACACGGCAGACCACCTGCTTCCCATCAACAATTGCAGGAAATGAAACCGCCAAACGGCCCCCATCCCAAGCTTGCACGTCAGGAAATTTCACAGACATTGACCGCCCCTTGCCCGATAAGAAGTGTGCCTTTCAACACAGCCAACCATGTTCAAACAGTTAGTAGTGCCACCATAGGGGATGAGCTTACCATCAACCCCATCAAGGGCTTACAACTCTTTTCAATAGTGAGCTTAATACTATTGAATTTCCCTTGGCCCCTTCAAAGAAGAACTGGGACGAAAAAAGATGGGGGAAATTTCATATTTGCTCCGATGGATTGATGCACCCTGTCACAAATTTCAAAATTGTCAACAAATCTTTTGAAAATTAATTTTATGAAAATGGATCACCCGTGTCACGCAAAACCGCATGGCTGAGCCATTGTTTCATGCACAGGAAAGGCATTTTGATCGGGGGAAGATTAGTGGCCTAAAAGCCCTTGACAGCGTGTTTTTATCGGTTAAACCGAGCGTCCACCACTGCTTCGGGAGTGGTGCTGAAAATAAGGACGCTCTATGTATTTACAACCATCTCAAAAGGAGTCGGCGGCCAGCCCAACCCTCGCCTACAACATCGACATCCCGAACCTATGCTGCGTGTCGGCCTCTGGCCCTGGTGCGGACGAATGGGTCATTGAGGCCGTAAACCGTATCTTCGAGTTGGCCAACTCGTACCCCAATTCCCAGTTCAACCCTGATGCGGTCATGCCACTGCGAGAAGAACCACGGCACAGCCAGATTCAATTCCGCCCACCTCCTCCGTCACCCGCAACCAGTCATGCCGAGGTGTCAGCCATCCTAGGGCAAGCGCCTGAGCCCGGCGTTACACCCCAAACGTCCCAGGACTCATCCAAGCAGATTGTCGATAGTGTCGTGCAGGGTCTGGCGACCTATTTGGGTCAAGCAAGTCATGAGGCAGGCAAGCGTGCGAAGCCGCCGCCCATGCTGGCCCAGCACATTCAAAAGCACATGGCCAACCTCAAACGCGGCGGAGTGTCCAAAGCCAGTATGGGGTCAGCACGATTTGCTTTGGACCTCTTGCTGGATCTGGCGGGCGACAAACCCATCACTGAAGTCACCACGGGTGATGTGGATGTGTTTCTCGATGCACTGGCCGTCCTTCCGCCTCGGGCGTTGAGTCGTCCCGAGTTCCAGCACATGCGCCTGAAAAGCATCATCGCCAAAGCCAAGGCGCAGGGTGATGAGCCTATCTCCAAGGGCACTCAACACAAATACATCCTCTATCTCAAAGCATTCTTCCATTGGTGTATCGAGAGCGGTGACCTGGAAGCCGACCCGACCCGTCAGATTCAGACCGAGCGCTACCAGTCTCCGACAGGCTCATCCAAGGAATCCTTCACTAGAACCGACCTTGATGCCCTGTTCTGCCCCAAGGCGATGGCCAAGCTCAAGCGACCGCAGTTCTACTGGGCACCACTGATTGCGCTCTATACCGGCATGCGGGTGAACGAGATTGCCCAGCTCTACGTGGCCGACATCGACAAGGTGGGCAAAACGCCCTGCTTCAATATCGCTCCCTATCGGGACGGCCAGCATCTGAAATCCGCCAATGCTGAGCGACACATGCCCATCCATCCCAAGCTGATTGAGCTTGGCTTCATGGACTATGTGGCTGATGTGCGCGATGCAGGGTGCAAGCACATGTTCCCCGGCCTCAACTGGTCCGGCTCAGGCCCGGGTAGTTCCATCAGTGAGTGGTTTGCCCGCTACCGCAAGAAACAAGGTGTTGTGGGCGAGTCAAAGACCTTTCATTGCTTCCGCCACACGCTTGCCACCCTGGCTGACCGCTCGGGCGTATCCGAGACCGTCATCACCAAGATGCTTGGCCACAGCCGTGGGGCTTCAGTGGCACGCAGACACTACATTCAAAGGGCCGATGTGAACGAATGCGCCGAGAACCTGGGCCGTATCGAGTTCCCCGAGTTGGCCTTGCAGCCCTACCAAAAGGGGCGCTTTGACACCTATCTCGCCCGCGCTGACAAGGTAGCTGAGCGGCGGAAGTTCAAGCGGGAGAAACGGCACAAGGAGAAGAAGGAGAAAAACGCCCAAGCATGAATATCTTCTGCCTTCATCTGTTTGATGCAACTACTTTTTGACGGGTGAGCACTTCCAACCTCCAGTCAGCAAGCGCCTGGATGTCACTTTCAAGCTCATCGGGTTCGGGCACTGGTAACCGACCAACGGCCGCCGCCGGGTCGTGTTCAAACTTGGAGCTCTTGGTCATTCCTGACTCAATCTTGTGGTAATCGTCATCCTCGACAGCCACTTGCTTGAGCTGTTTGGTATGCACCCCCTCACCAAACCTTTGAATGACTTTGTTGAACAGCACTTCCTCTACTGCACGCTCCCAAGCCAAGCGAAGTTTTCCGTAAGCCCTCTGTGTCAGTCGTCGGTGCTCGTCGTCGTCGCCGTCTTTGTAGGCCTTTCTAACGCCGACTATATCTTGATTGAGTTGAGCAATTCTCTGTTTCGAGCCTACGATATCGAAAGGCAGCTGATCAGAATCCACACCGAACCCGTCAGAAGTTTTTCGGATATATCGCTTGTCGAGAGCGACCTCATGCTCGCCCGCTTTTTGCTCAAGAATGCAAAGAAAGTAAATGTCGTGGGTGAACACAATCACCTGGCGTTCCAACGCCTCAATTACCAGCCGCTCAGCAACCTGCCATCGGCGCCGGTGGTCCAAAGACGAAACCGGATCATCGAAGACCACACCCCCCTTTCCCTTTGAAAGGCGGACCTCGGCAAGGAACGAAGCAAGTGCAATTGCCCGCTGCTCTCCTTCACTCAGAACGTCAGATGGTGCGCCTCCCCCAGGGGTTTGCAAGGTGAGTTTGAACTTAGTCTTGCCGCCCGGCGATTCCGGTCTCATCGCCACTTGCAAGTTATGTACTTTCAGCTTCTTGAGTTCGTCGTTCAAAGCATTCAGCAGCTCATCCGTCGCTTGCTCCTTGGACAGGCTCGTGGATTTCATGGAGATGCCTTTCGTGCCCATACCGTCGATGCACGCTTGCAATTTGTCACACAGCACGTGCTTATCGATGGCCTCGAAGACAGCCAATTCCACTTCACCCAATTTCTGCCTTGCTTCGAGTTCACGATGATCCGAAACCATCTTGGTCTTGGCTTCTTCATCAACCGAAGAATCCAAAGCATCGGCATCCCCGCGCAAGCTGGTAATGACATCCACGAGCGCCTGCTGAGGGTCTTCAGGCAAAGCTTCCACATCCTCCCAAGCCACTTCTCCAGCTGAAGCCTTCAGCAAGTCCTTTTGTCGCTTCGTCAGACTTTTCTTCATGGCCTGACAGGACTCTTCGAGTGGCTTGCTGATCTCGGATAGCTGTTCGGCCAATGCCTTGTCGATCTCAAGCTCCAGCCGCGCCCCCTTGATCACCTTATATGCTTCAGCTGCTTTATCCCGCGCTTCTTTTGCGTCCTTTTCTACCTGCTCCTGGACGAAAGCATCGAACCGCTTGAGGTTTCCGACACCTTCAGCGTTTAGTTCGGTCTGGCAAAGGGGACAAAGCGCCTCTTCTGGGAGACCCGGAAACTCTTGTTCTGGATGTGCAACTCTAGAAAACTCTCTTGCGGCCTCGAAGAGCTTTTTCCACTCATCGCCGCCAGTGCCCGGTAGTTGTCCAGGGGTTTCTCTGAAAACCTGGCCCGCCAAGTCAGCAGCGTTCTTGGCTTTATTCGATGCCCCGATGAGGCTTTGAAGTTCGTCAAGCTTGGGGTCACTGACTGTTTCTACGGCATCCTTGATCCGGCTTTTCAAGCCCTCGATTCGCGTTGCGAGCTGCCTCAAACTCTGGGCCTTTTTCTTGGGGTCCGTCTCAGCCAGGGTCTTTGTCAGCCGATCGAGCTTCTCCACTTCCTCTCTCGAAAGTGATGCAAGGGTTTCAATTTCGTCCTTCTTCGTTTTGCCTGAGATTGCGGCCAGAGCTTTGCTGACCGCCGTGCCCTGGTCCAGCAAGGATGCATAGCCCGCATCACTGGGGGCATTGCTTTGCTTCTCTTCAGTCACTCGCAGCTTAAGTCTGTTACAGACTGTAACCAAGCCCTGGAGAATGTCTAAGCCATATGGCTCGTAGGCGTAATCGCCTTGATTGTCGATGTAGGCTCGAGCGCATCGTGTATCGAAAATTGCGATGTCGGACAGTGGCTCAGGCGCCGCCTTTCTATCCTGCCAATGGAATTCCCTGGACGCCCCATCAACAAGTGCTTCAAGCACCGCCTTTGCAATCTGCACTTGGCCGGGGTCCTTCCGCACATCTGGAAGGATTGCTTCTTCCTTATCGCGAGCACGACAAGCATGCTTGAGGATACGGGCGTATCCGGACTTACCCGCCCCATTCTCTCCGTAAACGACCGTGAGCCCTGTTGGGGCAAAGGGTATGGAGGTGCCTTCTGCCAGTGCATTGACGTTGGACACGTCTTTGATAGCGGCCAACTGCACCAATCGTGTTGGCACTGGTGGCGTTGGCACATCAGCCTCTCCCAGCGCTATTGGCTTACGGTCTTCCGGATCTTCGATCCCAACCTCAACCTTCGCCAGTGCGTAAAGGTCGGTCAAGTCATCGACTTTTAAGCCGCGCATTCCATATAGACGCCTGATCGCATCTTGCTGCCACAGGGGAAGCTTTTGCGACCAAGCATGAATCTCTCGAAGAATTGACATATTGCCCTCCTGGCAACACACCCACACTCAGTGAAACTCGAGCAATATCACGAATGAATTTACATTTGGAGCATTCTATCCGTCGCTCCTAACTTCTACACTTCCAGCATGCCTCGAGCCTACGACTTCCGCCAGTTCCAGAAAGACCTTGCCGCCATCGACGAACAGGCACCAACCAGCACCGACCCAATGGCTAAGGCCAAAGCCGAATTCCTAGCACTGAAGGAGCGCCACAACCTGACCGTGGCCGATGTCGTCGGATTCTTTCCCGAGGATGAGGGCATCGCCTACATCATGGGCCTGCTGAGCGCACGGGAAGAGAAAGCCAAGGGCAAGAAAAAGTAGCGCGGTCTACTTACGGCGCTTGGGCACCACACTGGATGGCTTGGATTCGGCCTTGGTCAGTCTTCGGTCCAGCTCGCTGCTGAACGTGCCCAAGTCAACCCCGCAGCCCTTCAACCAGCTTCGCAGTTGAAGCGTATCGAGACGAAGCACACCCCGCTCGACCGCAGAGACATAGGACTGCGATAGGTCTGTGATCTCAGCCAACTGAACCTGTGTCAGGCCCGCAGCGGTCCGAGCTTCCTTGAGCAATTCAAGGAACACGGGGTATTCGGCCTGATGAATCGTCTTGCCCTTGGGCATGTCCAGCGCGCTCCTTGGATGAAGCGACGCTAAACGTCAAGATCAATTACCCTATGTTGGCGTAACACATGTTGTTGTATTGTGAAGCTGACCACTCAGACAGGGGACAACCCGCATGACCGCAACGACCGCACGGAAGCTCTACATGGGCTTGCTCAGCCTGCTCATCATTGCCGTGATTGGCATTGTGGTTACAAACATTCAAAGCTTGCTTGGGTTCCTACATGACCAACAGCAGCTCTTGAAGATGCATGTGCCACCGGACCCCAAAGCGACAAACCTTTTTTGGCGCATGACGATCATGGCCATCATTGTGTATGCGATCTATGGTGCTGCCATTGCTGGGGCCATGTTCCTCAGCAGCAAACTAGCCAGATGGATCTTGGCGGCTCTATTCGGTGCGGGAACAGTTGGTCTAATTTTTCAGTTCCTCATTCTTCTCAACCCCCATCTTGTCCACGCGAGAGCTCTCTCTTACTTCGTTCCCCCGTCGCCCCTTGACGCCCTCGGACCTTTCAGTTTTTTACAGAATTTCTTACGGCAATCGCCATCCGCTGGGCACGCACTGTGGGTCATCGACACCATCGTATCTCTGCTCATCTTCGCTGCCTGCCTAGTCATATTGAACAAACAAATGCCGGCAAAGCATCGGGGCGCAAGCACTGCTACCCCCTCCCCCACGAATGGCCCCACGCAAAGCACCCCCATTGACCGCCGCAACAGTGGCATGGCCATCGCCAGCCTGGTCTTTGGCCTATTGAGCCTACTGTCATCGTTCGCCGGCATTGGTCTGGTGTTCGGCGTCTTGGCGCTGACCTTCGGCCTCACCGCCAAGAAACACATGCGGATCTATCCCGGCCTCACCGGGAGCGGCATGGCCACAGCCGGCATTGTGCTCGGCGCCATCGCACTGGCGGTTGGGATCGTGGCTTTGGTGATCTTCGGCAGCGCGGTCTTTTCGTTCCTTCACCTCATGCAGTGATATCGACGTCCGCGCTGCACCCATACTTACAGAGGGAAACCACCCATGGGAGTCTTCGTCTTCACCCTGCTGCTTTTGTTTCTCTGGGGCACCAACAAACTTGCTCATTCGACGGCCTCGGACGTGCTCGGTAACGCCATACTGGCGGTTCAAGCCGTCATCTCCGTCCCTTGGGCCTTGTGGGCCGTCTGGCTGCTCGCTGTTCAATTTTTTGGCACGCACCACTAAATCTTGCCCCGCCCTGAGCGGGGCTTATCTTATCCGTGACGGGGCAGCGTTCTTGGGGTGTGTTGAAGGGTCAGATTTCGCGCATCACCCTCATCCACACCCGACAATTGCATACCTTCACCTTGCTTCACTTCTGCCCCCAAGACCGGTCGCAGCTCAGCCGGGGTGACCGTCATCAAGCCATTGGCTGACAGATCCAGCGCTTCGAGCTCAGCCAAGGCCTGCTGTAAGTCAGTCTGATTGGCGACCAGAATTTTTTGCGACTCAGCCTGGTCCTTCCGGATCTTCTCAACCTTGGCAAGTGCTTGCGATGCAAATTTCTTCTCGATCTGCACCCGCTCGTTCTGCATGTCGATGTCAGCTCGCATGGCCGCCCTCTCCTGGGCAGCTTTCGACCCATCAAGTTTGGATGCACGGCGGCGCCATGGGTGAGTTTGTTCCCAATCCTTCAATCTACGGATGGCACGGGCGCGTTCTCTTCGGCCCTCATCGACTTCGAATTCAGATCCCAGCCTCTGCGTGGTCGCTTCGTCTATTTCCGCCTGAAATGCCCTGATTTGGGTCCGAGCCGACCGTATCGATCGAAGTATCTCCTCGATGATGTCAGCAAGAATGAGTGAGCGAGCCAACGCTTCCTGGTCGGATTTTGACTTTGGCGGCGGCAAGGTAGCGCGCAATTTCGAAGCCAACGGGCCGAGGCGAAGGTATCCCTTTCCAACCCGTCGTGCCTGCAACCGGCTGGCAATACCAAGCGCAGTCACTGTCGGTCGTTTGGCTTTCCTTTCGCGAACAACATCGGCCTTGGCTTTCTTATGCTGGGCCTTGAGCTCTTCGGCATGCACATGCTCGAAGACTCGGGCCAAATTGCGAGCGTCCTTTAGCTGACTGCCTTTCCGTGTGCCCAGCCCATTCCGCTCCATGGCGGTGACAGCCTGCCCCATGGTCGGCTCGGCATCTTTGGACACGCCCATACGGCGATAACTGCGATGATCGTAGTCGGCCGACAAGCCTTGGTCAGAACGGTATGTGTTGGCCAGCTCTGCCCACTTCTGGTTGAGCGATTCAACAAACGCAGCTGAGGTGCGCTTGTTCGATAGCAACGTCAGTTTCGCTCCGAACGGTTTGCCTGCTTCCCCTTCCCCGTCATCCTCGACCTTTGCCAGCTTACGGGTAGGGAAGTAGAGATGGGCGTGGAAGCCTTGCTTGTCGTTGGGCTTGACCACCCCGAGCACGTCTCGGTCGGCATCCCGGTGCAAGCCCATCGAAACGGGCACATTGAGATTGGTTGCAATATACCAGGCCATCTCTTCAGCCAAGTCGCCAGCTTGCTGGTCAGACAGACCAAAGGGAATGGGGATACGGTAGTCGCGTGCGACCTGGGCGTCCTTCCTGTTTTCCCTTGCCTCGACCCGGTTCCAGAGTTTCTCTGGATCAGTCGCCCAGGCCGGCGCATCCTTAGGTGCCACCGTCAGGGCACGCACGATTTCTTCGCCCAGCTTGCGTCGGCGGAAGTCGTGCCATTTCTTTTGACGTTCGTCGTAGAGACGTAGACCGAGACGATATGCCGCGCCGGCCACTGAGGAGTGGCCTTTTGCGCGGTTGTGGGTTTCCAGGTGAGGTCTGGCGTGTGCATGCATGAATAGGGTCCTCCGTGACCGTGGGGCGACTGTCCGTAGCCGCTGGCTGAACGCTTAGCGTTCTACCCACATCCAAGCAGATTTTTGGGATGTGTCAAGGATGCTGGGCATACAAAGAAGCGCCGCCTGATGGGCGACGCTTTAGTGTTTGGTGATCTGGGGCATCGCCCCAGACGCGTTGTGTTCGCAGAACACTAAGACGCGCTCTGGGGGTTGACAGATTGCTTAGACATTGTATTGATAGACGAATTAGAGGATTTTTCTATGTCACGCTCTCAGAAGATAAGTTTGTTGATTGGTTGTATCTTGGTGGTTTTAGCTCTCGTGGTAGCCTTAACCTAAAAAATCTCTAATTAAAGAGATTAAAGTCCCCATAACAACCATCACTGTTCCATATGCAGCATTAGAAGAAGCAGCATTAAAAAGCGCCGCCAAATCTTCTTGCTTGATAAGATAGAGTTTACCTCCTACAGTACGGTGCTCTTTCTCCTCATCTTCCGCCCACTTTTTTAAATAACCACACAAATCCATACCTGAATACAGGCCTTTGTTATTGTTGAAATGCTCGACCTTGGAAATTATTTTTAATAAGTACCTATCAAGTCCAACTGGACGAACAAATTTGGTTTCTCTAATAGCCTCTTGAATTGCAATTTTTTTCAAAAAAGCGATTCTAATTAATCCAAGATAAACGCCAGCAAAAATTTGGATTGTGCCGAAAATGATAAACCAATACTGTAAGCCCATCAAAAAATATTTTTTACTCCATACTATGATTAATAAAATAAATAAAGTTACAACTATGAAAATTGGTAAGGGAAATTCAGATAAAATTCGAAACATACGCACATCTTTCGGATGACGCGGATTTATCCATCCACGCCTCAATTTATGTCCGTATTTATCAAGCCAATCCTGGCGCCTCCTGTTACCTTCCATACCTTCTTCTTGAGTAAATTCTTCGTTTTCTGACATATCTCAAATCCACCATAGTCAACAAAAATTACGACGCCCCGCTACACGAACGCCAAGCACCACAACCCCAAAATTCTTGCCCTGTATCTCGATTCACACGCTTGACCAACATTGAGGTCTTGCATCGTGGACAGCGTCGAGACAGTTCCTCCGCCCCATTGAACAGAAGCCGCTCACCCCGGTGTTCATCGAGCAACTCCAGCACATACTTGGATGGGTAACGTTCCTGCGCCAAAAGCACAACCTGATGCTTGGCTCGGGTTAGAGCAACATAGAACAGCCTGCGCTCGTCGGCATCTGGCAGCTGTTCCCTTGCAGGCAGCACCAACTGCATCAATGGGTCTTCCTCCCGTTCATTGGGGAAGCAGAAGACGTCGTGCTCGATGCGGTGCATTCCGAGAATGAGAACGAAATCAGCTTGCAATCCCTTAGAGCTGTGCATGCTCAGGAACAACGACCGTCGCCCACCCTTTTCGATGAAATCGACCCGCTGCCCCCACTTTTGTTCGAGCTGACGCACCTGGTCGTCCTCAATGCCCTTGAGGAACTTTGGCCGATTCCGACCCAACAGCAGCACCGATGGCTTGACCTTCCCTTCGTATGACTCCACCCACCGCCGAATCTGATCGTCAATGAGCGCAAACACTTCCTCGTCGCGACGGTAGGTGCGAATGTCGATGACGCCCTTTCGGGTGAGGTCGTGTGCCTGAACGGTCTTGGGCAGTTGAGAGGGATTCTTCAGGATGAAAGCGGTGCTGACATCAGCGATGCCCTGATTGGTGCGGAACGTCTTGGTCAAGTCCCGCCGCACATAGCCTCCGGGGCGCCGCGCAAATGCATCTTCGAACCCTGTGAACAAGGAGATATCGGAGCCGGCGAATCGGTTGATGGCCTGCCAGTCATCGCCGACGGCAAACAGCCTGGCCTTGGGCCTGTCTGCCAAAGCTGCCCGGATGAGCTTGGCACGGCCTGCGGCCGTGTCCTGGAACTCATCGGCGAGGATGATGCGGTAAGGGCTGCGTTTGGGGTCGTCCCGGAGATAACCGATGGCCCGACGAATCATGCTGTCAAAGTCGAGCTGGTGGTTGACCAGCAAAACCTCCGTGAGCTTTCCGGCTACAGCAGTCGCCAGTTCCAGGAACAATTTGGCACGCATGATTTCGCGCTGCCCATGAATTCGAGGCTCCAGATCCTTGTAGCTCCATTCGTTGGCCCGAATCTGGGATACAGCCCGCTCAAGCAACTCGTTGTCCGGTTCCAGGCCAATCTCGGCCAACCGCTGAACCTTCTGCGCCTCAGTGGGTGGCACGAAGATAACACCCAAGGCTTTGAGCTTCTCACGGAGTTTGGGAAAGAGCGACCCATCCCGATATTCCGCGCTGGTCGTCCAAAAATGCCGAAGATCAAGCGTCTTGAGCACCGTCTGCTTCTGGAATGCCTGAAGGACATACCCCTCTGGGTCATCGAAGAAGTGCGGCGCCTGGTTGTCTTTGTTCAAGGCGAAATGTTCATGGACGATGAGCACTGGACCGTCTTCGCCATGAATGCGGTAACCAAAGTCCGGGTGCCATGTGCGGCCTGGGCAGAGCACCTCGGCACCTTCGGCAAACAGTGGCTCGTATTCGAACGTAACGCCGTTCAAATACAGCCAGTCGGATATGGCCGCCTCCTCCAGAGAACGAACGGCACGCGACGTTCCCATCGTGGAGATGCCCTCTGCCTGACGGCGGTCTCGGCAAATGGCTTGCAGGTATTGTTGATAGTCCGCCTCGCTGTGAAAGCGCGACTCTGGCGGACTGGCAATGCGATACACCGTTTGAAGCAGCCACCACTTCTCAGACAGTTCCGGGACTTTACGGCACTCGTTGATGGCCGTCGCGATGGCCGCCTTACGTTCGCTGTCCACGATGACCCGAGGCTCCATCCCCTCCACCTGGCGCACGATGGACAAACCGAAGGAGTGGAAAGTCATGGATGCCACCTCCCCCTCTCCGGATAGGGACTGCTTCAACCCCTCCTTGAAATCCTCATCAAGGTCACACTCATCGCTCAAGATGAGGGTCAGGCGCTCTTTCAGCCGCTCACGGATTTCTTTGGCCGCACCGTTGTTGAACGCCAGACACAAGATCTCTCCAGGGACTGCAATCCCCTTGGCAAGCATGTAGGCCACCTTGCCCACCAGCGTGGAGGTCTTGCCCGAACCGGCTGCGGCCACCAACAAGGTCGCCTCTTCCATCGTGATGGCGGCCTTGCCCTGCTCTTCGGTCAGAGGGGTGCGTTCACATACAGCAAAGAATGGCTCCCACCGTTTCCATTCTTGCTCAACGAAATGCTTGTTGCGCTCGGCAAGCATGTTCTCCGGCTCAAGGGCGAATGCCGCCAGTGCCGGCAGGAAACGCTTGAGCTTTTCAGTCTGGTCGGGGAAGCGGTCAGCGTGGGATGAGGCCACGCGCTGCTGAGCGACCTTGATCTGGGTCTGATGCTGCTGCACCCACCCAACCAGCCTCTCCCGCTCAAGGGCTGCCAAGTAACGTTCGGAAGAAAGCAGAACCCGGATGCCATTCGACAGCGGCTCAAGCACCGCCAGATCCTGCGTCAAGCCTTCCCGCAGTTTCTCGATGGCCCTCAACCTACGGCGATTGACCTGTTCGGCCAAAGACTGGGCCGTCTCTGCCCGAAGGCCTCGAAGGTAGTAAATCTGCCCAGCACTGGTGAGTTCGAGCTTGCTGAACAGCCAACCCCGAATGGGTGTGGCTTCCAGGTCGATGGCGAAGTGGTTTTGCGCCTGCCCCTTGGTAACAACCCGCAAGCGAGTGGGCGTCTGCCAAAAGACACGCCATGACTGCGTGAGGCCGAGCAACCTCGCCAACCAGTGCGGTGACACATCCTCTGGACTGTCCATAGCCAGTGAAGACATCGGGCTCCCTGTTCCTGTCGTTCCTGCTGGTCACAGCCTAGCAGTGGGCCAGCACAAAAATACGCTGTCTCGGCATTTGCGACACCACGTCCATAAAATCTATGTCTAGGTCTTAGCAGCCGTCCCGTATCACAAGATATGGTAGAATGATGGCGAACAATCCACAACATAGAGGTGTCTCATGAAAATTTGCTCGTATATCCATCCCCAATTCGAGGTAACCCCCCATGTCAGCTGTTTCGAACATCACCCCTGCTCATGATTTTCTCGACGCTCTACTGGTCCATGTCGCTGTAAGAATCCAGCTTTCGCCCAGCCGTTATGCGCTGGCAAAAGAACGCTACGAAACCATCGCTGGATGGATTGACCGTCCCGATAGCCCCCTGCATGGGGCTGTAACTCTGGTTTATGCCCAGGGCTCAATGAGGATCGGCGCCACAGTTGCATCGTGCGTCAGCAACGATGAACATGATGTCGACGCCCTCGCCGAACTTGCCCTCCCGCTTCACGCCTCCCCCCGAGAAATTCTTGATCTCCTCTACGAAGCTATTCGCGGAGAACCCGGAAGTCGCTATTACCAGGTGACCACCCGCTGCACCCGCTGTGTTCAAGTGCAGTATGCCGATGGGATGCACATCGACATCACCCCCACCATCAGGCACGCCGGAACACCCGAACGTCAGGGCTACATATTCCACGCCAAGGCCGAAGAGCCTGAAAGCTACGACAAACGCATCATCGCCAATCCCGATGGGTTTGCAGAGTGGTTTTTGGAACAAACGCCAGCCGAATATGACTTCGCTCTGAACTTCGCGGAAAAGAGCTTGGCCTATGACCGCGAGCATATTTTCAAAGCAGCTGAAACCGAGCCCGTCCCTGACCAAGAACCCGTCCACAAAAAGTCCCGCGCGCTGACCGCACTCCAACTCTTGAAGCGCTGGCGCAACATCGTCTACGACACCCGCCCTGGTCGGAAACCGCCCTCCGTATTGATGGCCAAACTGGTTGCTGACCATGCCAACCAGTCAACCGGGTCTCTTTTCAATGAACTCCGCCATCAGGCTCAGAGCATGCTGTCCTTCTTCAGGGACGCACACCTGAACGGCGAGCTCGTGATAGTCGAAAATCCAGTGTGCAACAGCGACGTGTTTTCCGACCGCTGGCCAGCCAAGCATGAAGTGCAGCGCACCTTCGTCCACGACCTTCAGGACCTGGTGCACAAGCTTGACGAAATGGAGCGAAGCAATGCTCCACGAGCACGGGAAATTCACGCGGATCTGTTTGGTGAAGAGCCGGCCAAATACGCCCTTAATGCGGCCAACAAGAGCTACGGTGATGCCATCTCATCCAACCAGGCTCGCTACGATCGTAAGCATGGCGGCCTGCATTCCAAGGCCAGCGGGATCTTGGGAGCAGCCTGTGGTTCTGCCGCATCAGCCGCACAGGGTCATGCCCACCGCTTCTTCGGCGGCGATGTTGAGGATCTGAAGAAATGACCCTCACCGACCAGATCTGGGAGATGCGCAGGAAATGGCCGAACTTCAAGGTCATGCGTAGCCACAGCTGGCTGGTCTGCTGGGAGGGCGTCCTTCGCCCTCTCGGCGCACAAACCTACAAGGTGCGGATCACCTATCAACTACCGCGTGTAACCAAGGAGTATGTGTTCAATCCCGCATACCTACCCATGGTGCAAGTCCTCGAACCCAAACTCAGTCTCGAAAACAGCATTCAAGATCACGAACCTCTCATCCATCTTTATACCGACCACGCCAATCCAGACTTGCCTTATCTCTGTCTTGATGACCCCGTGAAATCAGGCTGGTTGAGGCAATCCAGCATCGCCGACACCATCGTTCCGTGGGCCATTGACTGGTTGGTCTGCTATGAACTTTGGCAGGCTACCGGCAAGTGGACTGGTGGCGGGCGCGACCATCGAATCGTTTCGCGAGATGCAGCATGCCAACCCCAACAGAACACACCACAAACCCTGAACGTCGATCTGCCGGGGCTTTACACCAACGACGCATACCAAGGCCTTGGCCCGAAGCTCGAGAATTTCGCATCCTCAGTCTTGACGGCGGCGGTATACGCGGCGTTTTCACAGCCACCCTTCTCGCCGAGATCGAAGAGCAGTTTCTGCCTGCCGGCAAGCGAATCTATGAGTGCTTCGACCTCATCACCGGCACTTCAACGGGCGGCATAATCGCTCTGGGGTTGTCCCTGGGTCTGCCTGCAAGAGACATGGCAGCCCTGTATACGGACCGTGGGCCTAAGATCTTCCCTCCACCACCGAAATCCAAATTGCGACGGTGGTATCGTGAATGGCGCTCATACTTCCACTATCAGTATGAGCGTGAAGGTCTTCAAACAGTCCTCGAAGAGACCTTCGAAGAGCACCTCTACCGCGAAGCGAAAGTGCCCCTGTGCATTCCTTCATGCGATGGCCGTTACGGCGAGGTCTACGTCTTCAAGACGCCGCACCATCCCGATTTCAAGAAGGATGGGGAAAAGCCGATGGTCAAAATCGCGCTCTCCACTTCGGCCGCCCCGACCTACTTCATGCCGCATGACGATGACGGCTACCGCTTTCTCGATGGAGGACTGTGGGCGAACAACCCCATCATGGTCGGCCTAACCGATGCCCTCTCCAGCTTCGACGTGGACCGAGGCAATGTACGCATCTTAAGCATCTCTTGCGGAGAGTCGCCCTTCACGGTCAATGACAAGCAGATGGCGGGCGGCTTGCTCGCCTGGAGAAAGGTCATCTCGGCGGCCATGCATCTTCAGTCTCAGAACGCCCAGGGCCAGGCCTCCCTGCTCATCGGTGCAGACCGCATCCTCCGAGTCGTGCCCGATTGCCCTGAAATCGAACTCGATGACTACGACGAAGCGATAAGGATCTTGCCCAATGAGGCCATTAATGCAGCACACAAAATTGGACCAGAAGTAAAGAATTTTTTCATGATTCAAGGATGAAACTCCACCGACCAACAGGCTCCGCTATGCTTTGTCTGCTTAAGCTTCCAGGTCAGCTTGACACGGGCTTGAGCAACACCATTCATCTACTGCACACATTTATGAGGAGTTTAAGAATGAGCTGGGAAGACAGGATACGCGGATGTTTCGGATTCAAAGACAAGAAATTTGCCCTTCACAATACTGACCGAAAGCATGCGCAACAGGTTCTTAGTGAAGCCCTCATGGATGATATTGGTCACAGTGAGTATCTGGCTGCTTTCAGAAAGTGGTTAGAAAATGAAGGTTGTAACGATCAGCATGTCGAAGAGCAAATCAAACGCGTGGCTTTGCTCTCTTCCTACTTCACTAGAGACTAGGCTGGGCCGACAAGCCCAAATTCAGGCCTAAGAACTGCTATGCAGAATAGGGGGCTCAAATGAGCCCCCTCCCAGCCATGCTGACGCAGCCCTCGGTGCCAACCACGATGTGGTCGAGGATGCGGACGCCAACAAGCTTCAGTGCTGCGCGAAGCTCCAGGGTGATGTTCCGGTCGGCTGAACTTGGCTCGACCACTCCTGAAGGGTGGTTGTGAGCCAGGATGGCTGCGGCAGCGTTGCACTCGAGGGCTGCTCGAACTACTTCCCGGGGATGAACCGAGGCACCGTCCACGGTGCCGGTGAAGAGCTTCTGGCAGTCCAAGATGCGATGTCGGTTGTCGAGCCAAAGAACGTGAAACTCTTCGTGCAAGAGTCCAGCCAAGCGCATGCGGAGGAAGTCGCCGGCATCGGTCGGGTCGGTAATGGTGCCCAGGCGTTCGAGCTTGCTGCGGAGAAACTGTTCGGCAGCGGCGAGAATGTCCGTTTCGGTGGTCCTGCCAGTGAGTCTGTAGTTGCCGGCTTTGTCTTTTGCGATGCCCATTTGCTTTCTCCCCGACGCTGAATTGCGCCGTGGGTCCGGCAAGAGCGAAGCGGAAAAGGCGGGCAGCACCTGGAAGCGACCGCTCAGCGGTCGATGGAAGGCGGGAACAACGTGGACGAGACCCTGCGTCTTGCGCATGCCGACGCGAAGTGATGATGGCCCACGAAAGGTGCAAGACTGTGTGGGGAGATGCTGGGGGAGCCACCTAAGACCTGCTGAAACTGCGATACGCTTCAGGAAAGGTCGCGGATGCATGGAGCTCCACATGATCTTCGCTCGACGCGCAATTCAGAACCGCTTGGACCAACTCCGAACAACCCTCGGAGATGAGAACATCCAAAAGCTTGCCGACCGACTAAACACACCGGGCAAAGACCGTCTGGCGGCCATGTGGGAAGTCGTCACCTTTCACGGTCTATCCAAGTTGGGCATCCTTCGAGATGAACTGCCGCTCGAAACTGGACGCAAACCGGACATCCACTTCAAGTCGAACGACCTCGAAATCACTGCTGACGTCACAACGGTTTCGGATGACGGCTTACACGAAAAAAATCCTGCACAAAAGTTGCAAGAGCTTATATACGAGCGGCAAGTCAAACTCGGCCTTCCCGATGCTGGAATGCATCTGGATATTGACTATCGAGAGGAAAGATCGAATCGAGGCGTGAAGACGAAACTTTGCCTACCTCCGGCGAAACGACTGCCTGAGCTTGTTCGCAACGAAATTGTTCCGAAATTGAAGGAGCAGATTGATGCAGGAGCCCGCGTGCTTCACGTTCCCATAAAGAATGAGACGACTTCTTTACGCATCACTATCGACCCGAGCAAACCCACGTTCAGCACGATGTCATACGCCTCGTATACATCGCCATCGATTCGTGACAAGAACCCGCTCTATGAAGCACTCAAAGCAAAGGCGAAGCAGCTTCGCAAAGCACCTGGCATTGTCGGAGTGATCGTCGGAGACAGTTCCACCGGCACACTCGCCCAACCGATGACAGGTTCAAATGCCTTGACTGCCCGGGCAATCGCTGAGGAATTCCTCAGACAACACAGCTCAGTCGGCTTCGTTCTTCTGATTTCGGTTCGAGAAAAACAGCACACTTGGTATCAGGCTCGTGAACGCAAGATGTGGCTGAAGGTGGACTTGGTGTCCACTTTGCCCGACGACATCTCAGCCAAGCTTGAAGCATTGTTCAGAGGCATGCTCGACGCCTTTCCGAAACCGGTGAATATGCCCATCAACGCATCACACCGAGCGAAGAACAGTGGCTTCGGGTGGGGCTACCACGGAGGATTCACGATGAGCGGAAAGCGTGCAAGATTTAGTGCCAGAGAGATCCTTGAAGTTCTCGCGGGTCAACGCACCGCAGAAGAAATCAACGAACAACACAAGGCGCTTCACGGGAGCGGGCACTCCATCTCGATGTCGCAGTGGATCGACGCACAACTCCGAGCAGGTCGATTACCAACACAGATGAGCATCATCAAGACCGATGAGAACGAAAGCGATGACTGGATCGAGTTCGAGTTCGGCCCACCAGATGCGGCAATCACACCATTTCGCTGACCTTCGCTTTGATTAGAAGGCCTCGTCATCCGCCTAAATCAGCAACGCCCTTAACTCATCCATCCGCAGCCACTCACCCCACTTGAGGCCCGCCCACAAACTGGACAGCTCCTCTGCGGTCCAGGCGCGCATGTAGACCGTGGCATGCACATCGTCCGATTGCTCATGACCGACGAAGGCACGCCGCCGCTCGTCCGACACGCCCGTGCCTTGCAGGCTCTGCACGACGGTCTTTCTCAGTGAGTGAAAGCCGACGCGGCCATGCTCGCGCCGAGGCTTGACGCCCACCTCGTCGCGCTGCAACAGATACCCAAAGTTCTTGGAGATAGCAGAGCCCTTGCCTGCCTTTCCCTCCAGATTCACTTGGGGAAACAGGCGGTCTTCGCCCATCTTACGAAGGCGCTCTACGTATTCAACAAAGCCCAGCCTGATGAGATCCGGGTGAAGGGGCACCAAGCGCCTAGAATGCTCATTCTTCAGGGCCTGCCCATCGCTTTCCACAGTCAGGCGCACGCACCAGATGTCGCCCTCTTTGACGATGTCGCGCAAGAAGATTTGGGCGACTTCACCCACCCTTGCCCCGGTATAAAGCCCCAGCACCGCCGCCCATCGGTTGTGCAATTGGCTCATCTTGCCGATGTTCTCGGGAGCATAAATGCGTTTGAGTTGGTCGACCGTGAAGGCCTCCCACTCGTGGCCTTCGGCGCGGCGCTTGGCCTTCTCGCGCTTGGTCATCACCATCACGCCTTTGACCGGGTTGTCGGTCAGGTGTCCTTGGCGAATCAGGTAGGCAAAGATTTGCGCCACGTTGGACACGTAATTGACCGCCGTACGCTTGCTCATGCCGCTGCGCACCAGGTCGTTCGCCCAAGAGGCGGCCATCGGACGGGTAATGGTGGAAACGGGCCTTTGCCGGCCCACGGCCTTTTCGAAAGAGCGCAACGCCCTCTGCCGCCCAGACCAGGTATTTGAGTGCAGGTTTGGCCCTTCCACTTCCGAGTAATCCCGGATCGCTTGATAGAGCGGCATGCTGGTATTTACCGAGCGCCGAGATGGTGCCGCAGCAGCTTCCGATGCATTCGGCGGGGCCATGCCTTCGCGCTGCCTGCCCAGCTCTTTCAGAGCCTCTAACGCGCGCGCGTGGTCTTCGGCATCGTCTGCGCGCATCGTGCCGTTGACGAGGTCGACCTCATAAGGGCGCACCTTCCCCTGCCCGAATGCATCGACTATGGCGTCAATGGATGGCGCACCCTTCTTGGCCACATCCTGCCCCCGAAGCTCCCTAAAGACTTGAGCATACTGCGATGCAAGGGCCAACGCGAAAACCTGAGCCTGGGCCCGGT
This sequence comes from uncultured Gammaproteobacteria bacterium, assembly GCA_963817755.1. Classification (GTDB taxonomy): domain Bacteria; phylum Pseudomonadota; class Gammaproteobacteria; order Xanthomonadales; family Rhodanobacteraceae; genus Oleiagrimonas. The sequence goes on along the minus strand of CAWFPB010000001.1, from coordinate 90,432 downwards.
CATGGGTGCGCAAAGACCGGCTGATGACGACCTTGCCGATGCGAGAGCGAAGGTCAGCGGGAACGATGAGGCGGAAGGTGAAGCCGGAAGGGCGATAGATGAGGTGGTGGGGCAAGCGCATGGATCATCCTGGTTTGATCCAAGATTTGATCCATCGGTGGTCTTCCGAAAAACAAAAAGCCCTTGGAAAACCAAGGGCTTTTTGAACTGGCTGGGGGACTAGGATTCGAACCTAGATAGGCAGAGTCAGAGTCTGCAGTCCTACCATTAGACGATCCCCCAAAAACGGATCGCAATTGTAGCGAAGCGTTAGCGCTTCGAGAACTGCGTGGCGCGGCGTGCCTTGTGCAGGCCGACCTTCTTGCGCTCGACTTCGCGGGCGTCGCGGGTCATGAAGCCGGCCTTGCGCAGCTCGACCTTCAGGTTCTCGTCGTACTCGACCAGCGCGCGGGCGATGCCCAGGCGGATGGCGCCGGCCTGGCCGGTCATGCCGCCACCGCTGACGGTGACCTTGATGTCGAACTTGTCGGACATCTCGGTCAGCTCGAGCGGCTGGCGCACGATCATGCTCGACGTCTTGCGGCCGAAGAACTCGTCCAGCGGCTTGCCGTTGACGGTGATCTCGCCCTTGCCCTTGCGCAGGAACACGCGGGCGGCGGAGGACTTGCGACGGCCGGTGCCGTAATTCTGCTGAATCGCCATGAGTTTTCCTTAGATCTCCAGCGCCTGCGGCTGCTGCGCGGCATGCGGATGCTCTGCGCCACCGTAGACCTTGAGCTTGCGGTACATTGCGCGGCCCAGCGGGTTCTTGGGCAGCATGCCCTTGACGCCGATCTCGATCACGCGCTCGGGGTGCTTGGCCAGCATGTCCTCCAGGGACATGTGCTTCATGTTGCCGATATAACCGGTGAAGCGGTGATAGGTCTTCTGACCCAACTTCCTGCCGGTCACGGCCACTTTCTCCGCGTTGATCACGACGATGTAATCGCCGGTATCGACGTGCGGAGTGAACTCCGGTTTGTGCTTGCCGCGCAGGCGGCGAGCGACTTCGGAGCAGAGCCGGCCAAGCGTCTTGCCCGTGGCGTCGACCACAAACCAGTCGCGTTTGACGCTCTCGGACTTGGCGCTGAACGTATTCATCTCGAAATACCCGTCTGCCGCCCGGTGGGGCGGACCACAATGGTGAACCGAAAGGCGCGAAAGAATACCCGAAGGGTTCCCTTCACGCAAGCCGGCAACCCGCCGACTTAAGACGGCAATGATAGCATGATTCGCATGCATGACGACCCCCCTGGACGCATTGCCGAACTCGCCGACCAGTGCGTGATGTGCGGACTGTGCCTGCCGCACTGTCCGACCTACGCCCTGGACGCGACCGAAGCCGAGTCCCCGCGCGGGCGCATCCGCCTGGCGCAGGCCCTGGCCGCGGGCGAAACGGCCGCCGGCGACGTGCTGCGCGAGCACCTGGATCACTGCCTGGGTTGCCTGCAGTGCGAGCGGGTCTGCCCGTCCGGAGTGCGCTACGGCGAGCTGCTGGTGCAAACGCGCGCCCTGCTCGGCCCCGCGCCGCAGCGGCCTTCCCTGGTGCTGGGACTGCTCAAGCGCCCGGCACTGGCCGGGCCGCTGCTGGCGCTGGCCCGCGCGCTACGGGTCCGCGGCTGGCTGGCGCCGCTGCTGGCACGGATCGCACCGCGGCGTTCGTCCGCCCTGCGTGCCGCGCTGGAGCGGCTCGGGCCGCGGACCCGGCCGGCGCCCGTCCGGTCCGCATCGACTTCGCCCACGCAGGGCACGGTGGCGCTGTTCCCCGGCTGCATCGCCTCGATCGAGGACGCCGCGGCGCTGGATGCCGCCGACACCCTGCTGCGCACCGCCGGGTTTGCCGTGCAGCGCCTGCCGGCGATGTGCTGCGGCGCCATGGACCTGCACGACGGCGTGACGGCCGGCGCCGAGGCCTCGGCTCGCCAGGTACAACGGGCCTGCCGCGACCTGGCCGCGGACACGACCGTGCTGACCGTGACCCCCGGCTGCCTGGGCACCCTGCGCCGCGACCTGCCGGAGGCGCGCGTGGAGGATGCGCTGGGGTTCCTGGCCCGCCACGGCGGGTCCCTGCGTTTCCGACCACTGGACGAACGCGTGGCACTGCACCTGGCCTGCACCCGGCGCAACGTGGCGCGCGACGGCGCCGACGTGACCGCCCTGCTGCGCCGCGTCCCGAACCTGGATGTGCGCGAGCTGCCCGAATCGCCGGGCTGCTGCGGCGCCGCCGGCAGCCACGTGCTGGCCTTCCCGGAGCGCGCCGATCGCCTGCGCACGATCCGCCTGCGACAGATCGCCGAGGTGACAGCCGACCGCCTGCTGTCGTCCAATATCGGCTGCCGCCTGCACCTGGCCGCGGGGCTCGGTGCCATGGCGCACGAACATCCGCTGACCCTGCTGGCCCGCCAGCTGGAGACATCTCGATGAGCACCACGCGCACTTTCACCGCCCTGGACCGCTTCCTGGTCGGACTCAATGACGCCCTGGAAGCCGTGGCCGGACGCCCCGACGCGCAGCGCCCCTCGCCCGGGCTGGCCGAGCCGGAGGTGGAGCTGGACGATGCCGACCGCCGCCACGCCGCCGGCCTGATGCGCATCAACCACACCGGCGAGGTCTGCGCGCAGGCGCTGTACAAGGGCCAGGCGCTGCTGGCGCGCGATGGCGAGACCCGCGACCACCTGCTGCACGCGGCCGAGGAGGAAACCGACCACCTGGCCTGGTGCGCCGACCGCCTGCGCGAGCTCGACAGCCGTCCCAGCCTGCTCAACCCGCTTTGGTTCGTCGGCTCGCTGGCCATCGGCGCCGCGGCCGCGGCAGTCAACGACCGGGTCAGCCTGGGGTTCGTGGTCGAGACCGAACGCCAGGTCGAGGCGCACCTGGCCGAGCACATCGAACGCCTGCCGCCCCACGACGCGCGCTCACGCGTCGTCCTCAAGCAGATGCAGGCCGACGAGATTCGCCACGCCGACAACGCCCTGGCGCGCGGCGGCATCGAGCTGCCGGCGCCGGTGCCGACCCTGATGGCGTGGACCTCGAAGGTGATGAAGGCGGTGGCGTACCGGATCTGATCCGTCGCCCGGATACGCCAAGCGCATCCGGGGTACACGTCCAGCATCGCGTCCACGTCGTGCAGCGCCCTCACCGGCGCATCCCGGATGCGGCCTACGGCCTTGTCCGGGCTACGGGGCTGCGACAACAACGATCCCGCCCCCGCCCGTCCGCGTACATGAAAACGCCCCGCCCGGTGTCCCGTGGCGGGGCGTCGTCAGGCGCAGCCTGCGGGCCGTGTCACATCAGGTTGCGGCCGTGGAACAGTTCCTCGATCTCGCGGCGGACCAGGTTCTCGATGCGCTTGCGCTCCTTGAACGAGAGCTGGTCGGCGTGGGCCTCGAACAGGTAGGTATCCAGGTCGAAGTCCTTGATGTGCATCTTCGTGTGGAACATGTTCTCCTGGTACACGTTGACGTCGAACATCTCGTACTTCTGGCGGATGTGCCGGGCCAGGTAGTCCTGGATCGAGTTGATCTTGTGGTCGATGTAGTGCTTCTTGCCCTTCACGTCGCGGGTGAAGCCGCGCACGCGGTAGTCCATGATCACGATGTCGGACTCGAAGCTGTCGATCAGGTAGTTCAGCGCCTTCAGCGGCGAGATCACGCCGCAGGTGGCCACGTCGATGTCCGCGCGGAAGGTCGCGATGCCGTTGTGCGGATGCGTTTCCGGATAGGTGTGGACGGTGATGTGGCTCTTGTCCAGGTGCGCCACGGCGCCGGCGATCGAGTCGCGGCCGAGCTTCTCCACCACCGGCTCCTCGGAGATCAGGATGGTCACCGAGGCGCCCTGCGGGTCGTAGTCCTGGCGCGCGATGTTGAGGATGTTGGCGCCGATGATGTCGGCCACGTCCGTCAGGATCTGGGTCAGGCGGTCGGCGTCGTAGGCCTCGTCGATGTACTCGATGTAGCGCTGGCGCTGCTCTTCCGAGACGGCGTAGCAGACGTCGTAGATGTTGAAGCTCAGGGCCTTGGTGAGGTTGTTGAAGCCCTGGAGCCGGAGACGCGGAAGCGGTTTCACCAAGTAGGACCTCTGGAGATGTGCGGGTCGACCCGGCGCGGTTGTCGCCGGCGGCATGACGTGCAGCGCGGCACGTCGTGTAGTGGACGGGGCGCGGGACCGGGGCCGCGCGATACGGCGTGGCGGCCGGGGCCGGAGGCCCAAGGGGGCAATTATGGGGCATGCCCGCAGCGATTTGAAGTTGCCGGTGCCACCGGACCGGAACCCGCCCTGCACGTTTCCGGCACGGCCCGAGGACCGCCCGAACACCGGCTTAGTCGCTCGGCACATAAATGGCTATAGTATGAATGTCAGATACGGCCTGGCGCGACAGGGGGCGCCCCGCCGTGGATCTCTCGCAGACGGGAATAGATCGTGGCCCAACTGAAATATCTGCTGCAGCAACAATTCGTGCGTCACCACGCACCGGGGGGACTTGGCCCCGACCCGCAGTCGATGGAGCGCTTCCTGGCGCACTGCCATCGCCGCCGCTACCCCAAGAAGACCGCCATCATCCGTCCGGGCGACCCGGCCAACACCCTGTACTACATCATCGACGGCTCGGTGACCGTCTGCAGCGAGGACGAGAACGGCCGCGAGCTGATCCTGGCCTACATCAACCGTGGCCAGTTCATCGGCGAACTGGGCCTGTTCGTCGAACAGGCGCAGCGCGAGTCGGTGGTGCGTACGCGCACGACCTGCGAGCTGGCCGAGATCAGCTACGAGCGCCTGTTCCAGCTGTTCGAGACCACGCTGCGCGACGAATGCCCGAAGCTGCTGTTCGCGATCGGCTTCCAGCTGACCAACCGCCTGCTGCGCACCTCGCGCCAGGTCAGCCGCATGGCGTTCATGGACGTGACCAACCGGGTGGCCCGCACGTTGCTGGACCTGTGCGAGGAGCCGGACGCCATGACCCACCCGGACGGCACCCAGATCCGCATCTCGCGCCAGGAAGTGAGCCGCATCGTCGGCTGCTCGCGCGAGATGGTCGGCCGCGTGCTCAAGCAGCTGGAGGAGCAGGGCATGATCGACGTCTCCGGCAAGACCATCGTGGTGCGCGGGACGCGGTAAGGCTCGGGGCTCGGGACTCGGGACTCGGGATTCGCGGGGCGGGCAAGCACCCTGACCCGTCGCAAGTTCCGGCGAAGGGCGGATGTTTTCCGCCTACGGCCTCACGAACGGCCGATCAATGCCAGTGCACGCGGGTGACGCTGCGGCCGAGCACGCGCTCGACGCGCTTGCACCACTTGGGTGTGGCGTTGACCAGCACCGCCTCCTCGGCCTCGCGCAGCATCGGCAGGTCCCAGTGCGAATCGCCGTAGGCCACCGCCCACGGCGGCTCGATCCCGGCACCCTTCAGCGACTCGAGCTTGCGCGTGCCCACGTTGTGCAGATGCACGCGCAGGCCCAGTCTGCCCGGGCGCAACTTCGAGGCCAGGATCGGCAGGCCGTCCAGGCCCAGCTCGGCGAAGATGGTGGTCACCAGGTGCTCCTCGCAGCCGGTGACCACCAGGACGCGGTCACCCTCGGCCACATGCCGGCGCAGACGCATGAGGGCCTCGCGGTGGAAGCGCCGCGGCTGGCGCACCAGCATTTCGCCATGGGCGCGGGCCAGGTCGTGGTAGGCGTCCTCGGACAGCCCGACCAGCGAGGAGGCAATGAACGCCTTGTTCACCCAGCGCCGCGTGAACGGCACCGTCGGCAGCAGCGGCAGGCTCAGCGCCAGGCCCAGCAGCTTGCGCCACGGAGCACGGTCCAGGCGCATGCGCACGAAGGTCTCGAACGCGTCGCCGCGCAGCACCACGCCGTCGAAATCGAACAGCACCGTGCGCGGCCCGCTGGCGGGCGCGGTGTCTTCATCCACGATGTCCGAGCCCCTGTCCTCGACCATCGACGGTCAGCTGAAGAACAGGCGCTTGAGCTCCGCGCCCGGGTCCGGGGCGCGCATGAAGGCCTCGCCGACCAGGAAGCCCTCGATGCCGGCATCGCGCAGGCGCTCGACGTCCTCGGGCGAGCGGATGCCGCTCTCGGTGACCAGGATGCGGTCATAGGGCACCGCGTCGCGCAGGTCCATCGAGGTGTCGATGGAGGTGTTGAACGTGCGCAGGTTGCGGTTGTTGACGCCGATCAGCGAGGCCGGCACCGCCAGCGCGCGGTCCAGCTCCTCCTCGTCGTGCACTTCCACCAGCACGTCCATGCCCAGCTGCGCGGCCAGCAGGGACAGTTCCAGCAGCACGTCGTCCTCCAGCGCGGCGACGATCAGCAGGATGCAGTCGGCACCGATCACGCGCGATTCGTACACCTGGTAGGGCGCGACGGTGAAGTCCTTGCGCAGCACCGGCAGCTTGCAGGCCTCGCGCGCGTCCTTGAGGAAGGCCTCGCTGCCCTGGAAGAAATCCTTGTCGGTGAGCACCGAAAGGCAGGCCGCGCCGGCCTCGGCATAGGCCTTGGCGATCCGCACCGGATCGAAGTCGTCGCGGATCACGCCCTTGCTCGGGCTGGCCTTCTTGACCTCGGCAATGACCGCCGGGTCGCCGTCGTCGATGCGGGCCTCCATGGCCGCGGCGAAACCGCGGGTTTCGGGCAGGTCGGCGCAGCGCGCGGCCAGCTCGTTCAGCGGCAGACGGGATTCGCGCTCGGCGATTTCCTCGGTCTTGCGGGCGAGAATGCGTTGCAGGATGTCGGACATGATGCGAAGCGGGGGCAGTTGGGGGGCGACTCGGTTCGCATCTTAACGGCAAACGCCGCCTGTCGCGCTACCCGACCTACGCCTTGGCCAAACGCCGGGTGGTGGCGACGAAATCCTCCATCTTGCGCTTGGCCGCGCCGCTCTCGATCGCCTCGCGCGCGGCACTGACGCCTTCGTCGACGGACTCGGCGACCCCGGCCGTGTACAGCGCCGCACCGGCGTTGAGCTGCACGATGTCGCGTGCCACGCCGGGCGTGCCGGCCAGCACGTCGTGCATCATGCGCATCGATTCGTCGGCGTTCTCCACGCGCAGGTTGCGGCTGGAGGCCATGGCCAGCCCGAAGTCCTCCGGCTCGATCTCGTACTCGCGCACCACGCCGTCGCGCAGCTCGCCCACGCGCGTGGTCGCGCCCAGCGAGATCTCGTCCAGGCCGTCGCGCCCGTACACCACCATCGCGCGGCGCACGCCCAGGCGCTCGAGCACGCGCACCTGGATGCCGACCAGGTCCTCGTGGAACACGCCCAGCAGGATGTTCGGCGCGCCGGCCGGGTTGGTCAGCGGCCCGAGGATGTTGAACAGCGTGCGCACGCCCATTTCCTTGCGCACCGGGGCGACCGCCTTCATCGCCGGGTGGTGGTTGGGGGCGTACATGAAGCCGATGCCGGTCTGGTCCAGGCAGTCGGCGATCTGCTGCGGGTTCAGGTCGATGTGCGCGCCCAGTGCTTCCAGCAGGTCGGCGCTGCCGGACTTGGAGGACACGCTGCGCCCGCCGTGCTTGGCCACCTTGGCGCCAGCCGCCGCGGCCACGAACATCGCCGTGGTGGAGATGTTGAAGCTGGAGGCGCCGTCGCCGCCGGTACCGACGATGTCGACCAGGTGCTCGACCCCACGCGCGGGGACCGGCGTGGCCAGTTCGCGCATCACCCGGGCCGCGCCGGTGATTTCGCCGATGGTCTCCTTCTTCACGCGCAGGCCGGTAATGACGGCCGCGGTCATCAGCGGGCTGACCTGGCCGGCCATGATCTGGCGCATCAGGTCGATCATCTCGTCGTGGAAGATCTCGCGATGCTCGATGGTGCGTTGCAGCGCCTCGCGCGCGGTGAAAGGCATATCGGGACTCCGTTGTGGATTCAGGCGGCCTTCGGCAGGGGCAGCCCGAGGAAATTGCGCAGCAGGTCGTGGCCGTGGCGGGTCAGGATCGACTCGGGATGGAACTGCACGCCCTCGACCGGCAGGGTCTTGTGCTTCAGGCCCATGATCTCGTCCAGGCTGCCGTCCGGGTGCTCGGTCCAGGCCGTCACCTGGAGGCAGTCGGGCACCGTGTCGGCCGCCACCACCAGCGAATGGTAGCGCGTGGCTTCCAGCGGGTCCGGCAGGCCAGCGAACACGCCCTGGCCGCGATGGCGCACCGGCGAAGTCTTGCCGTGCATGATCTGTTTGGCGCGAACCACCTGGCCGCCGTAGACCTGGCCGATGGCCTGGTGGCCCAGGCACACGCCGAAGATCGGCACCTCGCCGCCCAGCTGCTCGATCAGCGCCAGCGACACGCCGGCATCGTCGGGCGTGCCCGGCCCCGGCGAGATCATGATGTGGGAAGGGTTCAGCGCGCGCACGGCGTCCACGTCCAGCGCGTCGTTGCGCACCACCTTCACTTCCTGCCCCAGCTCGCCCAGGTACTGCACCAGGTTGAAGGTGAAACTGTCGTAGTTGTCGATCATCAACAGCACGGGCGATCCTCGGACGTGCGGCGCACAAGGCCATCAAAGCACCGTATTGTGACGGCCCCGGGCGCCGGCGTCACCTGACATCCGGGCATGAGCGCCGCACGCGAAGTCCCGGCCGCTTGCGATGCGTCATCGGATGCAACACCAGGGCTCGCGACCGGGCCGACTGCCCTGCAAGGTCGTTGCACCCTGCTCGCCGGTTCAGGGATGGGCCGCCACGAATGCGGCCACCGCCTGGCGCTGCGTCGTGCTCATGTCCCGGGCGATGTTTCCCATGACCGTCGCCGGGCGGCGGCCGTCGGCAAAGGCCTCGAGCTGGGCGACGACGTAGTCGGCACGCTGGCCGAACAGCTCCGGCGCCGCCCCCGCACCACCCATCATGCGGCCGCGGCCCATGCCCATCATGCCGCGCATGCCCATGCGGCCGCCCCGGCCGCGCGCCCCGGGGCCATGGCAGGAAGCGCAGGCCGGCACCGGGCCGGCGCCGAAACGGAACAGCTGGCGACCCAGGGCCATGCGATCGGCCGGTCCCGGCGGGTCGCGCTCGCGGGACTGGCTCGCGTAGTGCTCGGCAATCGCTTGCAGCTGGTCGTCGGTCAGACCCGACACCAGTGCGGCCATCGTGGCCGAGGGACGGCTGCCGTCGGCGAAATGCCGGGCCTGGCGAACCAGATAGTCGGCGGACAGTCCCGCCAGCCGCGGCGCCCCGGCCACGGTGCGATTACCGTCGGCGCCGTGGCAGGCCGCGCAACGGGACTGGGCCAGGGCCCGACCCTGGCCGGCCGCATCCGCCGTGCGACTCGCCGCGGCCTGCCGCCCCAGCCAGACCGACGCCAGCACGGCGAGTCCCAGCAGCGGCAGCGTGATCAAAGCGAACTTGCGCATGGCTCCAACCTCCTAACGTCCCGCAACGGACCCGTCCGACGGAAGCCGGCGAGGCTCGCGCCCCGCCCGCCGTCCTTCACGGCCATGCTAACCCCGCATCGGGAGTGCATGTTGACCTGCATCAACGGCGGCCGCCGGCTACAGATGAGCCATCAGCTTCAACCACGCGGTACGCCCGGGCTCGTTGATGCGCAGGGTGGCGGCATAGCCGGCCAGTTCCACCGAGGCGGCGTTGACGTGCTCGGCGTAGGTGCGGTCGAACACGTTGTCGATGCCGGCGCTCAGCGTGAGCGTGTCGTTGATGCGGACCCCGCCGTTGAGCGAAAACACCGCAAAACCCGCCGTCGGCCCGAGATCCTGGCCGACGATGTTGCCTTCGCCGACCGCTACCCGGTGCTGGGCGACCACGCCGCGCCACAGGGCGCCGACCGACCAGGTGCCGGTGTCGTATGTCAGGCCCAGCTTCAGGTCCAGCGGCGGCATCTGCGGCAGCGGGCGATGCTCGGTGCGGTTGCTGCCCCAGGCGTAGGACAGCGTGGCGTCCGCCTTCCAGCGCGGATTCAGCGCGTAGGCGAGGCCGGCCTCGCCGCCGGCGATGCGGGCGTCGACGTTGCTCGCCGAACCGGTGCCCATGCCGGTCGGGTAATGCACCAGGATGAAATCGCGCACCACGCCGGCGTAACCGGAGATCCACGCCTTCATGCGCGCGTGGTGGACCTGCAACCCCACGTCGAGCTGGGTGGTGCGCTCCGGGCGCGTGTGCAGGAAGGCGTCGAGCGAGGTATCCACGTGGCGGCCGAACAGCTCCCAGTAGCCGGGGAAGCGCGCGACGTGGCCGATGCCGGCATAGAACGTCGCCGGCGCAGTGGCCAGGTCGCGCTCGTAGCGGACGAAGCCCGAAGGCAGCCACTCGCTGCGGTCGGCCGCGACGGTCGGGGCCGGTACTGCCATGTTCATGCTGCCGGCCATGGCCGGCATGTCGCTGGCCGCAAGGTGGTAGCCGTGCACCCACGCGCGATCCAGGCGCGCACCGGAAATCAGCCGCTGGCGCGGTGCGAAGGTCCAGCGCAACTCTGCGAAGGCCCCGACATCTCCCATGCGTGCGTCGCGTACGCGCGGCTTCAATGTGTAGTCGCCGGCGCTCCCGGGCGGGCCGCCCATGCGGGCGCTGTGCACGTTGCCCGAGCCATCCAGCCCCGTGACCAAGTGGACGTCCGCCCACTCGAAGGTGCCGGCCACGCGCCCGCCCACGGTGCGCCGGTCGACGTTGCTGGCCATCGGCATGGGCATCATGCTGTTCGGATCCGGCTGGCGCAGCGTGTAGTTGTCCATCACGTGGTCGGCATAGTTGGTGTACACGCGTGCATCGAGCTTGTCCAAATGCGTCCCCAGGTGCTTGCGCACCACGTGCAGGGCCGCGCTCTTGCGCAGGAACTGCGCGCCGTCCATGCCGGTGAAGGCATACGCGGCCTGGCCGTTGCCGCGGCCGGCGGTCAGCTCCACCCGGGTGTCGTCGTCGGGCGTCCAGCCCAGGGTGGTGTCGACGTTCCAGCGCCGGTAGCGGCTGTGCACGCGGTTGCCGTCGCCGTCGGCGTAGTCACCGGCGCGGGTGTGGTTGGCGTCGACCTCCAGGTAGCCCTGGCGGTTGCCGGCGCGCAGGTCGGCCATCAGGTCGCGTCGCCCGCGCGTGCCGGCCAGCACGCTGCCGTCGAAGGCGTATCCCGGCTCCAAATAGCGCTCGTGGTCGCGCTGGAACAGCACCACGCCGGCCGAATTGCCGGGGCCGTGGATCACGGTTTCCGGCCCTTTGATGATGGTGACCCGGTCGTACAGCTGCGGCGCGATGTAGGCGGTGGGCGGATCCATGCGCGCCGGACAGCCGCCGCCGATGTGGCCGCCGTCGACCAGGATGCCCAGGCGCGACCCGGCCATGCCGCGCAGCATCGGGTCGCCGTTGCTGCCACCCTTGCGGATGACGGCAAAACCCGGAACGGTCTTGAGCAGGTCGGCGCCGTCGCTGGCCGGCACCGGCTGGTGCGCGGCCTTCGGGTCCAGCGTCACCGTCAGCGGGGTGTCCTGCATCGGCGCGGTGACCACGACCGGCGGCAGCACCTGCGCGTCTTCGCGCGAGGGCGAGCCGGCGGCATCGCCGGACGCGGTGACCGTGGCAACACCGGCCATGGCCGGCAGCGAACAGGCGAGGGACAGGGCCAGCGCAAGGCCGGCCGCGAGCGGGCGACGCACGAGGGCGCGCCCCTTCGAAGCGGAGAGGTTCATGGAATGTCCTGGATCGGGATGTCGTCACGCCACGCACGACGCCTTGCGCCGTGTGCGGATTGGAGGCTTCAGGTGACGAACATCCGCGGCGGCCCGCGCGGGCGCGCGGCCAGGATCGAGGGTTCGGCCGAGGCGGCCGGCACCGCCGCACGTGCCGGCGGCGGCATCTGCGGCGCCGCCAGCACCAGGGCCGGCGGCACGATGATGTGCAGGGGAATGTGGCAGAACAGGCTGCAGTAGCCGCACGCGTCCAGCGGCGAACCGTGCGGCATGCCCTGGTCGGACGCATCGTGTCCGGCCAGGGGGCCGCAGCCGTAGGCCATCGCCGCCACCGGCATCGACGGCAGCAGGACGCGCGAAACCGTGGGCATGACGGAAGTCAGCCCGATGGCAAGGATCGCGAGCCAGGCAAGCCGGCGGCTGGATCGGCGCGTCAAAGACAAGTGTCGGTTTCCCGGGAACGAACATCCGCGCGCGAACGCGGAGGCGGCATGGTCGCATGTCCGGACCGGCCTGCCCTGCGGCATGGGGTCGCGAAAGCACTCAGGCTGAGGTTCGGCACGCCTTCAATTCGGCCCACAGGTCGGCGCCGCGCCAGACCCTGCGCTCGCCACGCTCGGCCGCTTCCACCAGGGCCACCAGGCGCGCGTTGACCGGCGCGGACAGGCCGAGCGCCTGCGCCATGCGCACCACTTCGCCGTTGATGCACTGCACTTCCGTGGGCCGCCCCGCGGCCAGGTCCTCCCAGGTCGACGAGCGCGCCAGCGGGTCGATCGCCAGCACGCGCTGCGCCAGGCGCGTGAACAGCGCGTCGGGGGCGCCGAGCAGGCGCGGAAACCAGCCCGGCGGCAGCGCGGTCAGTCGAGCCGGCCGCAACCCCGCGGCGCGCATCACGCCCAGCGCCTCGCGCTGGGCCAGTGCCAGGCAGCGCCGGTAGTTGCGGATCGCCAGCTCCTCGCGCAACGGCAGGTTGGACAGCGCGTTGATGGCGTTGTTGAGGTTGAGCAGCAGCTTGGCGGCCTGCACCGCGGGCATGTCGGTACGCATCTCGACCGGCAGACCGGCGGCAGCAAACGGTTCCAGCCACGGTTCCAAGGCCGGATGACGTTCTACCATCAACTCGCCGGCCGAGGCGCGATGCAGACGGCCCAGGCCGCGGTGGAACACGTTGAACGGCACCATGCCGGCCAGCACCGTGCGCCCGGGCAGGTGCTCGCGCAGGATGTCCGCGTTGCGCAGGCCGTTCTGGAAGCTGACCACCACGGCGTCCTCGCGCAAGTGCGGTGCCATCTCGCGCGCGACCTGCCCGGTGTCGTTGGACTTGACCGTGACCAGCACCAGCCCGGCATCGCCCATGGCCGCCAGGTCGGTGACGAAATCCAGCTCGGCGCCGGCGCGCTGCAGTCGCGCGCCCTTCATGTCGGTCAGCTCCAGGCCGTGCTCGGCCAGCATGTCGCGCACGCGCTCGCGGCCGACCAGGCGCACCGGCACCCGGGTGCCGAGCCAGCCGCCGATGTAGCAGCCGATGCTGCCGGCGCCGACGATGGTGATACTGGACGAAGAAGCACTCATCCCCGTGATCCAAAGCCTCCCGCGTCCATGGTAGCGCGACGGCGTGAACGGTTTGCTACAAAATGGTCCGATGAACCGGCACCTGCGCACGCTGACCACCCTGCTCTGCACATTGTTGCTCGGCGGCTGCTACTACCTGCACCTGGCGCGCGGCGAGGCCGGCGTGCTGATGAAGCGCGAGCCGATCCGCAAGGTGCTGGCCGACCCGCACGCCGACCCCGCGCTCAAGCGCCGGCTGCGCCTGGCCCTGCGCGCCCGCGCCTTCGCTTCGGACCATCTGGACCTTCCGCGCAACCGCAGCTACACCACCTACGCCGACATCGACCGGCCGTTCGTGATGTACAACGTGTTCGCCACCCCGCCGCTGTCGCTCAAGCCCATCGAACACTGCTTCCCGATCGCCGGCTGCGTGGCCTACCGCGGCTACTACGACAAACAGCGCGCCGAAGCCGCCGCCGCGAAGCTGCGCAAGGACGGGGACGATGTCTACATCGGCGGCGTGCCGGCCTACTCCACCCTGGGCCACTTCGCCGACCCGGTGCTGTCGAGCATGGACCGCTGGAGCGACGACGAGCTGGTCGGCACCATCTTCCACGAGCTGGCGCACCAGAAGCTGTACCTGAAGGGCGACACCACCTTCAACGAATCGTTTGCCACCTTCGTGCAGCGCGAAGGACTGCGCCAGTGGCACGCCGCCGAGCACATGGCAGCCTCCGACCCGGGCGCCGCGCAACGCCGGCACCGTTTCACCGAGCTGGTGCTGGCCACGCGCAAGCGCCTGCAGTCGATCTACGCCAGCGACCGCAGCGACGCCGCCAAGCGGCGCCTGAAGAAGCAGGCCTTCGCCACCCTGCGCACGCGCTACCGCGCGCTGCGCGAGGGGCCCTGGCGCAACCACGACGACTACGATGCCTGGATGGCGCAGCCGCTCAACAACGCCACGCTGCTGCCGTTCGGCCTGTACGACACCGAGGTGCCAGCCTTCGCCGCGCTGTTCGCGCAGGTGCATGGCCAGTGGCCTGCCTTCTTCCAGGCCGTGAAGGCGATCTCGACGCTGCCGGCGGCACGGCGCCATGCACGGCTCCAGGCGCTGGCGCAAGCCGACACGCTCGGGGACGCGACTTCCGGCGCCCCTTGATCCGGTGCATCCGGCAGCGTTCGCGAGCAGGTATCACGCGACCCCGATTCGGGGAGAGCCCGCCCGATGGACAGACGCACCCTGTGTGTTGGGCTTCGCTTGCGCTCAGCCCAACCTACGCGCTCAACCCGACCTACGAGCGCGGACCAGGCTGGATTGCGATGTAGTGGCGCTCGGCCGTGCGCGGGTCGTAGTACACGGCGGTGGTCTGGCCGGTTTCCGGATCCACGAAGCGCTCGCCGGTGTCCTGCCAGTGCGGCTCGATGCGGCCGGGCGCGATGCGCTTGTAGCGCCAGCTCTCGAAGCCCACGCCGGCGCCCAGGATCAGCGCGCCGTAGATCAGCCATGGCAGCGCCTGCGCCCCGTGGCCGGTCAGGAGCACGCCCAGTGCGCCGAGCAGGCACAGGACGCCCAGGATCAGGAGGACCTTGCGCAGCATGGCGGCGCGCTCAGGCGTCGGACTCGAGCACGACCGCCGTCCCGTAGGCGACGATCTCGCTCATGGTCTGGCCGATCTCCGAGGAGTCGTAGCGCATCATCACCACCGCGTTGGCGCCCATCGCCGAGGCGTTGGTGACCAGGCGGTCCAGCGCGTGGCGTCGCGCCTCCTCCAGCAGCGAGGTGTACTCGTGGATCTCGCCACCGGCCAGCGAACGCAGGCCGGCCATGATGTTGCCGCCGATGCCGCGGCTGCGGACCACCACGCCGAACACCTGACCCTTCACTTCGCGCACCCGCTTGCCCGGGACGTTTTCCGTGGTGACGACCAGCATGATGCATTCCTCCTGTGTATTGGGGGAAAGCTACAACCCTTCGGCTGCCTGCGCCACCGCGCGGAACAGGGCGCGGCCCTTGTTCATGGTCTCCTCCCACTCGGCGGCGGGGTCGGAGTCGTAGACGATGCCGGCGCCGGCCTGCACGTGCAGGCGGCCGTCGTGGATGACCGCGGTGCGGATGGCAATCGCGGTGTCGGCGTCGCCCCACCAGCCGATCCAGCCGATCGCGCCGGCGTAGATGTTGCGCTTGGTCGGCTCCAGCTCCTGGATGATCTCGATGGCGCGCACCTTGGGCGCGCCGCTCAGGGTGCCGGCCGGGAACGCGGCCTTGATCACGTCCATGTAGCCCACGCCCTCGCGCAGCGTGCCCTGGACCTCGGAGACGATGTGCATGACGTGCGAGTAGCGCTCGATGCTGAAGGCGTCCGACACCTGCACGCTGCCGTCGACGCTGACCCGGCCGACGTCGTTGCGGCCCAGGTCGATCAGCATCACGTGCTCGGCACGCTCCTTGGGATCGGCCAGCAGCTCGGCCTCCAGCACCTGGTCCTCGGTCTCGGTGGCGCCGCGCTTGCGCGTGCCGGCCAGCGGCCGCACCGTCACCTTGCCGCCCTGGAGCCGCGCCAGGATCTCCGGCGAGGAGCCGACGATCTGCGTGTCGCCCAGGTCCAGGAAGTACATGTACGGCGACGGGTTGAGCGCGCGCAGGGCGCGGTAGACATCCACCGGGCGCGCGCGGAACGGCACGCTCAGGCGCTGCGAGGGCACCACCTGGAAGATGTCGCCGGCGCGGATGTATTCCTTGGCCGTCTCGACCATGGCCTCGAACGCCTCGCGCGTGAACGAGGACTTGAAGTCGCCCTCGACCAGCGGCTCCGGATGCAGGTTCTCCGGGTAGGTGGATCCGGAGTGGCGCAGGCGGAAGGTCAGTTCGGCCAGCCGCCGCTGCGCACGCGCCCAGGCCTGCGGCTGCGAAGGGTCGGCGTGCACGATCAGGTACAGGCGGCCCTTGAGGCGGTCGAACACCGCCAGCTCCTCGGCCAGCATCAGCAGCACGTCGGGCGTGCCCAGCTCGTCGGGACGGTCCCAGGCGGCCAGGCGCGGCTCGATGTAGCCCACGGTCTCGAAGCCGAAGTAGCCGACCAGGCCGCCGGTGAAGGCCGGCAGGTCCGGCAGGCGCGGGACGTCGTAGCTGGTGCGCAGGGCCTCGATCTCGGCCAGCGGGTCGTCCAGTTCGCGGGTCTCGACGACCTCGCCGAAGTCCTCGACCTCCAGGGTGTGCGCGCGCAGCTTGAACACGCGCCGCGCCGGCAGGCCGATGATCGAATAGCGGCCCCAGTTCTCGCCGCCCTCGACCGACTCGAACAGGAAGGTGTACGGACCGTCGGCCAGCTTCTGGTAGACCGACAGCGGCGTGTCCAGGTCCGACAGCACCTCGCGCACCACCGGGATGCGGTTGTGGCCCTTCGCGGCCAGGTCCTGGAATTGTTCGAAAGTGATCACGGTGCGGGCATCGTCCGACGAAACAGACCGCCGAAGATAGCACCGCCGCGAAGGGCGGAGCGAGCCGGAACGGAGCCGTGCTTATGTCGTGCAGTTGGGGTCCGTCAGCCCAGCGGCTCGCGCGGCAGCCCGCGCAGGCGCAAGGTGAACACCACGCCACTGCCGTCGTCCAGGTTGCGCGCCTCGGCGCGGCCGCGGTGGCGCTCGACGATCAGGCGCACTACGTACAGGCCCAGGCCCAGGTGCGGGGCGTCCTCGTGGCCGCGGTCCTCGCGCACGCTGACCAGCGAATCGAACAGGCGCTCCTGCATGGCTTCGGGCAGCGGTGGACCCGGGTTGGCCATGGCCAGCACGGCCTCCTCGCCCTCCTGGCGCAGCGACAGCCGGATCCAGCCGTCCTCCGGGGTGAACGAGACGGCGTTGGAGAACAGCTTGTCCAGCGCCTGCGCGATCAGCTCCGGCGCGCCGTGCAGGGGTACCGGCCGGTCGGGAAGATCCAGCTCGATGCGCCGGGAACCGGCCAGCGCCTGGTAGCCCTCGGCGCAGCCGCGCACGATGTCGCGCAGGTCGACATCCTCGGCCTCGCCGGCCTCGATGGCGCGTTCGATCTGCTTGGCCTCGCTCATCGCGCGCACCAGCACGCCCATGCGCGTGACGCCGTCGCGGGCGCGCTGCATGTACGGCTTCGCCGCTTCGGGCAGGCCGGCATGCTCGAGGTTGTCCATCGAGGACTTGACGATGGCCAGCGGCGTGTTCAGCTCGTGCGAGAGTTTGGAGGCCAGCGTGCGCAGGTAGTCGTTGTAGCCGGCCACGGCCTGGGTCAAGCGCTCGAAGCTGCGCGCCAGGTCGCCCAGTTCGTCGCTGTCGCCGTGCAGCGGGAAGTCGCCCGGATACTGGCCGTCGCGCGCCTGCGCCTGCTCGGCGGCATCGCGCAGGCGACCCAGGCGCATGCTCAGCCGGGTGGCGAAGCCGAACAGCACCAGCCCGGCAATCAGCAGCACGCCGAGGCTGGCCAGCAGCAGCGCGTACAGCGCGCGATTGGCCAGCAGCGGCACCGCCAGGCTGGCCTGGTCCAGCTGCAGCGCGCCGTGCTGGGCGCCGTCGGCGCCGATCACCGGCACGGTCACGCTCAGCACCACGCTGCCGCGACGCTCGCCCAGGGTCCACGACACCGCTTCCTTGCCGGCCAGCGCCCGGCGCACGTCCGGCGTGTCCAGGCGCGGCGCGTCCTCGGTCCACGCCTGCGGCTCGTCGAACGGCGCGGCGATCAGCACCCGGTACAGGGTGTACGCCAGCCAGCCCGGGCGCGGCTGGCCGGACTCGCCGGCATGCAGCGAACCGGCCTTGGCCAGCAGCCAGGCGCCGGGACCGATCAGGCGCGCCTGCACGCCGTCGGGCGCCAGCTGCGCCAGTTCGGTGGCCAGCGGCTTGGAGTAGCTCAACAGCGGCCGCACCGGTTCGGCCAGGTCCGCGACCGCGGGGTCGGCGTCATGCACGCGCAGGCCCAGGCCGGTCACGCCCAGCGAGCGCGGCAGGCGCATCTCGATACGGTAGCCGCTGCCGTCGTCCTGCCACTGCCCGTCCAGCTGGCCGGGAAATCCCGCGTCACTGCAGTCGTTGCGTGCCGGTGCCGAGAAGCCGCCGGGCGCGGCGCTGGCGATCAGGTAGCTGCAGCGCAGCGAGCCGCGCGCCAGGGTCAGCATTACGTGGTCGGCGCGCATCGCGTCCGGCGCATCGGCGTCGCTGCGCGTGCGCGTGGTGTCGTCGATCGACGTGAACAGGTACAGCCAGGCGTTGTCGCCGGCGACCATCAGGCGCCCGCGATGGCCCAGCGGCTGCGCCCAGGGCGTGAGCGGCCCCCAGTCGTCGCCGTAGCCGTCGATGGTGATCGGTCCGCTGGGCCGCTGCACGTACCAGCCGCCGTGTTCGGGCAGCGCGGCCCCGACCACCACCAGGGAGCGTGCCAGCGCATGCGCCGAGGCGGCCAGCGCCTGCGCCTGCCCGCGCCGCAGCAGGCTCTCCATCTGGCGCACGTACAGCAGCCCGACCAGCGGCAGGACCAGGGTGGACAGGGCCACCAGCAGCAGTTTGCGGCGCAGGGTCATTGAACGGCCGGGAATGGGGAATCGGGAATGGGGAATGGGGAAAAGCGGTCACCCGAACGCCTGGGGCCTCCGGGAAGCACAAGACCAACGAGCGACCTCATGGAAACGACGATGCCACGCCTATTCTCCATTCCCGATTCCCCATTCCCGGCCCTTCAGGGCTTCCAGCGGTAGCCGACGCCGTGCACGGTCTCGATGGCGTCGAAGTCCGGGGCCACGGCGACGAACTTCTTGCGGATGCGCTTGATGTGCGAGGTGATGGTGGCGTCGTCGACCACCAGCTCGGCCTCGCGCATCAGTTGGTCGCGGTTCTTCACGTGGCCGGGAAAGCGCACCAGCGTGTGCACCATCCAGAATTCGGTCACGGTCAACGGGATCTCGTCGCCGTTCCAGGTGATGCGCATGCGCTCGGACTCGAGCTTGAGTGGCCCGTGCTCGATCACCGTCTCGCTGGTATCGGGCGCCTTCAGCGCCTCGATGCGGCGGAACAGCGCGCCGATGCGCGCGGCCAGGTGATGCAGGCTGGTGTCCTTGTTGAGGTAGTCGTCGGCACCCAGGCGCAGGCCCGAGACCACGTCGAAGTCCGAATCGCGCGCGGTCAGGAAGATGATCGGCAGCGTGGCGGACTTGGCGCGCAGTTCGCGGCACAGGTCGAATCCACCCTCCGGTTCATCGCCCAGGCCGATGTCGATGATGACCAGTTCCGGCAGCCGGTTGGCGAAGGCATGGGAGGCATCCTGGCGCGAGGCATAGCCGCGCACCTCGTAACCGAAGCGGGTCAGTGCCTCGACGTAGTTGGCGCGGATGGACGGTTCGTCCTCGACGATGGCGATACTGCGTCCCATGGCGGGCTCCTTGCGGGGATGCGGATGCGTTGACCTGCAGACTGCATGGCCGGGCCCGCCCGCGCAAGGCGCCAACGCCACGTGCCCGCATTCGGCCACATTTGGTCAGCGGATGGCCCGCGGGCCGCCCACCGGCGCGCCCCGCCCCGGCCTTTCATGGACACCGAGCCCAACACGCGGAGCCCGCCATGCACGACATCCCCGCCAACACCGACCTCGAACGCGGCCTCGAACCGCTGCGCGTGACCCTGGCCATCGGCGCCCTGCTGCTGGCGCTGCTGGTCTTGTTGCTGTGAACACCGAGGAGACGAAGACCATGAACCTGTTCGACGATTTCCTGCCGATCGCCGTGGAAGGCGCCGGCGCGACCGCCGCGGAGCTGACCGCCCCGACCTGCGCGCCGGCCGAGCCCGATCCCGACTGGCAGCCGCTCTGAAGCTTCTTCCGCTCCCGTCCGCCCCTGTGGCGATGCCCTGTTGCCCCCGCCCTCGCGGGGGCTTTTTTGCATGTGACTGGAAGTTTCGCGTGCAGGCGCTTTATCAGAATCCATTGCAATGGGAAATGCGGTTTCGTCCGCCTGACGGCGGCCGAGTAACTTCTCTTGCTTGTCCAAGAGAAGTCACCAAGAGAACGACACCCCTGCGTCCGCGCCTTCCGGAGCTTCGCTCCTCCAGGTCCGCTCCGGGTTCCGGGGGTTCGTCGAGAGGCCGTCCAGGCCTCACGACGAACGGGCGCACGTCCATGTGCGCCCCCCTGCGGGCCTGATCCTCCACCCTCCGCCGCTACCGAAGGGGACCCCGAGCGCGCTCTGCGCGCTGCGCGCGCCTTGCGCGCGCAACACAAGCGAACACGGAAACTCTGCGCAGTGAAAGATACACACTGAATGCAGTGGACGTGCCCCTTGCCATTGATCGCGGTGAGGGGCGGCGGGAAAACCCGAAGGGCGGCCGGCAGGGACGCCGGACGGAACCGCTTTCTCTTGCGCGCCCGGCCTTGGATTCAGTCCGACAAAGCGCCTCAAACCACCCTCCACATTTCCCGACAATTCGGAATACATCCAACCCCCCCCTGCCCGATTCCCGCCACAACCCATCCCCGACGCGCCGCATCCGCGCCGCACCCGGCGCCCCGCGTGCCCCTGCAATGGATGCCGAGACCACGCACAGGGAGTCACGCCGTGAACCACCGAATCGACCCCACCCCGCGCCGCATCGGATGGCGCGCCCCGATCGCGCTGCTGTTGCTGCTGTTGTGCACGGCCACGCTGCGCGCGCAGCAGGCGCCCGGCAGCGGCGAAATGCGCTTCGTCGATGCCGGCGGCGTGCGCCACGTGCAGGCCAGCCTGGACACCGACGTGGCCTACCGCGTCGACGGACTGGTCGCCGACGTGACCCTGCACCAGCGCTTCCGCAACGACGGTGCCCGCTTCATGCAGGGCCAGTACCTGCTGCCGCTGCCGCCGGGGGCGGCCGTGTACGCCATGACGCTGCACATCGGCACGCGCACCGTGGTCGGCCAGATCAAGGAGAAGCAGGCCGCGCGCAAGGTGTTCGCCCAGGCCCGCACCAGCGGACGCAAGGCGGCGCTGGTGGAGAGCGACAGCGGGAACCTGTTCCGTACCGCGGTGACCAATGTCGCGCCCGGCGAAGTGGTCGACGTGGAGCTGCACTACTGGCAGCGCATCGACTACCGCGACGGCACCTTCTCGCTGCGCTTCCCGCTGACCTACACGCCGCGCTACCACCAGCACGACGCGGCCGTGGACGCGGCGCACGACCCGGGCATCACCGGGCCGCAGGCGTTCACCGCCGCGCGCAACGAGCCGCCGCTGCGCACGCGCATCCACGTCACGTTGAACCCCGGCGTGCCGCTGGCCTCGGTGACCAGTCCCAGCCACACCGTGCAGAGCACGCACCATGACGGCATCTGGCACGTGCAGCTGCACGACCCCAGCGTGGTGCCCGATCGCGACTTCATCCTGCGCTGGACGCCCCGGCCGCAGACCCAGCCCAACGTGGCCAGCTTCGTCGAAAACGTGGGCGGCGCGCACTACGCCACGCTGATGGTGATGCCGCCGCAGCAACGCGCGCGCATCCTGCCACGCGAGCTGATCCTGGTGATCGACACCTCCGGATCCATGGAGGGCGCCTCGATCCGCCAGGCGCGGGCGGCGCTGGACCTGGCGCTGGCGAACCTGCGCCCGATCGACCGCTTCAACGTGATCGAATTCAACTCCGACATGCAGATGCTGCATCCGCAGGCGGTGCCCGCCACGCCCGCGGCGGTGCAGGCCGCGCGCCAATGGGTCGCGAACCTGCAGGCCGGCGGCGGCACCGAGATGGGGCCGGCCCTGAGCGCCGCGCTGGGCGGGCACGCTCCCGACGGCTACGTGCGCCAGGTGGTGTTCGCCACCGACGGCGCGGTCGACAACCCGTCCGGCCTGATCAACCTGATCGACCAGGACCTGGGCGACTCGCGGCTGTTCCCGGTCGCCATCGGCAGCGCGCCCAACGGCGGCTTCATGGCCGAAGCGGCGCGCCACGGTCGCGGCAGCGTGACCCAGATTCCCGACCGCCACGAGGTCAGCCATGCCATGCGCGGCTTGCTGGCGCGCCTGGGCCACCCGGCCCTGCGCAACCTGCGCGTCGACTGGCCGCACGGTGCCCGGGCCTATCCGCGCAAGCTGCCGGACCTGTACCTGGGCGAACCGCTGCTGGTCACGGCGAAACTGGACGCGCCCGGCGGACGCGTGCAGCTGCACGGCCAGCTGGCCGACCGCGACTGGAATGAACCGGTGTCGCTGGACCAGGCGCGTCCTGCCCGGGGCCTGGACCGGCTGTGGGCGCAGGCGCGCATCGACGACCTGCAGGAGCAGCTGCGCCGCGGCGGCGACGCGGCCACGCTGAAGCCCGAGATCGTCCAGACCGCGCTGGCCGCGCACCTGGTCAGCCGCTTCACCAGTCTGGTTGCCGTGGAGAAGAACCCGTCTCGCGATAGCGGGCAGGCCCTGCGCGACACGCAGATTCCCAACGCGCTGCCGGCCGGCTCGGCCTTCGCCCAGACCGCCACCCCGGCGCCGCTGCTGATGCGGCTGGCCGCGCTGGCCCTGCTGCTGGCCGCCGCTGCGTTCGCGTGGCAAAAGCGCGTCGCGAGGGCCGGATGATCCGACCTCCCCGACGCCTGCTGGTCCCGGCACTGCTGCTGACGGCAGCCGTGCTGGGCACCGCCGCCGGCTGGATCCACCTGAAGGCGGCGCTGGCCCAGGTCCTGCTGGAACGGGCCTGGGCGACCAGCGACCACGGGCGGCACCTCGCCAAGCCCTGGCCGTGGGCGGACATGGCGCCGATCGCGCGGCTGACGCGTGCCGCGGTTGCACCGCGACCTGATCGTGCTCGACCGCGACAGCGGCCAGGCGCTGGCCTTCGGCCCGGGCTGGACGCCCTCCAGCGCCGCGCCGGGCGCGAACGGGCTGACGGTGATCAGCGCGCACCGCGACACCCAGTTCACCTTCCTGAAAAAGCTGCACCGCGGCGACCGCATCGTGATCGACGGCGCCCGCGGCACCGCACGCTACCGGGTCGCGCGCATGCAGGTGGTCGACAGCCGCCACGCGCGGCTGCCGAACGCCGCCAGCCGCGACGGCCTGCTGCTGGTGACCTGCTACCCGTTCGACGCGGTGATCCCGGGCGGACCGCTGCGCTACGTGGTCTGGGCCCGGCGGATCGACGCCGCGCCGTCTCAGCCGATGGCGCGGCGCATCGCCTCGATCTCGGCCTTGTAGTCGCCGGCTCCGAAGATCGCCGAACCGGCGACGAAGGTGTCGGCGCCGGCGGCCGCGATGTCACCGATGTTGCCGGCCTTCACGCCGCCGTCGACCTCCAGGCGGATGTCGCGGCCGCTGGCGTCGATGATCTCGCGCGCCTGGCGCAGCTTGTCCAGCGTGGCCGGAATGAAACTCTGCCCGCCGAAGCCGGGGTTGACCGACATCAGCAGCACCAGGTCGACCTTGTCGAGCACGTAGTCGAGATGGTTCAGCGGCGTGGCCGGGTTGAACACCAGCCCGGCCTGGCAGCCGCTCTCGCGGATCAGGCCCAGGGTGCGGTCGATGTGCTCGCTGGCCTCCGGATGGAAGCTGATCGAGCTGGCGCCGGCCGCGGCGAAATCGGGAATGATGCGGTCGACCGGCTTGACCATCAGGTGCACGTCGATCGGCGCGGCGATGCCGTAATCGCGCAGCGCCTTGCAGACCATCGGCCCGATGGTCAGGTTGGGCACGTAGTGGTTGTCCATGACGTCGAAGTGCACCCAGTCGGCACCGGCCTCGAGCACGGCGCGGGTGTCCTCGCCCAGGCGGGCGAAGTCGGCCGACAGGATCGACGGGGCGATGACGGGCGTTTGCTTGGCCATGGTGCTGTCCTCGAAATGGGTGACGGGGGCAAGAGGCGCTCGGGGCCTTTGTAGCACGGCCGCCGGGCCACGATCACTTGAAGCCGCGTTCGGCCTTGATGCGCTCGTAGGCGGCGTTGATCTCGCTGGCGCGCTGCTCGGCACGCTTGCGCAGGTCCTCGGGCAGGTCGCCCATGCGATCGGGATGGTGCTCGGAGATCAGCTTGCGGTAGGCGCGCTTGATGGCACGGTCGTCTGCATCGCGCTGCACGCCGAGCACGGCGTACGGATCCGGCCCCAGCGGCGCGCGCTGCGGCGGCGTGTAGCGTCCGCCCTGGGCGCCGCCCCAGCCGCGGCCGCCGCCGGGCGGGGTCCAGGCGTAGCCCTTCATCGCCATCACCGCCATCAGCTCCATCTCGCTGATGCGCAGCGCGGCGGCCAGGCGCCGCAGGATCTGCATCTTGGCCTCGCCCGCGCCCTCGGCCAGTGCCGTCTCGACCACCACGTCGAGGATGGTGATGGCGTGGTCGCGGCGCCCGCCGACCCACTGCCGCAGCTGCGCCAGGGGCACGTCGATGTCGTAGCCGGACTGCTTGCCGGCATTGAAGCTGGCCACGGCATGGCGGCGTTGCTCCTGGCCCAGGGCCATGCGCTGCATCAGGCGTTCCGCGACCGCGATCTCGGCCTCGCTGACGCGACCGTCGGCCTTGGCCACCGCGCCCAGCAGCCCGAACAGCGGCTCGATGACCGCGCCGAAGGAGGCCTGCTGGCGTGCCGGACGGTGCTGCTGGGTCAGCAGCCAGCCGACCACGCCGCCGATCAGCGCGCCGAAGAAACCGTGCAGCAGGAAGAAGCCGATGACGGCGCCGATCAGTGCGCCCATCAGCGCGAAACTCCGTCGGCGGGCCGCGCCGGCGACTGCGCGGCGTACCAGTGCGCCAGCGCCTCGAGCTGGGATTCGCTCAGCGGACCCAGCGCCGCGCGCATCACCGCCACGTCGCGGCGACCGTCGCGGTACTGGTGCATGGCCTCGAGCAGGTAGTCGTAGCGCTGCGCGGCCAGGTTGGGCACGCCGGGCGCCACCGCCACGCCGCGCTCGCCGTGGCAGGCCGCGCACAGGCCCAGGCGCGACGGGCGCGGCGGCGTGGACGCCTGCGCGCCGGTGCCGAGGACGGCCAGTGCCAGCAAGGGTGCCAACAGGATCGTGGTGTTCATCGGGCGGGCGGGAACGGGCTGCGAAAGTCGTCCATTCTACCAGCGTGCGGTCCCGCTCCACGGCATGCGCCGCTACAATGGCCGTCCGACCCCACGGGAATGCCGCATCGTGCCTACCTGCCTCAAGCATTCGGACCTGCCCGGCCTCGAGCCGATCTACCGCGGCAAGGTCCGCGACGTCTACGAACTGCCCGGCGAGCGCCTGCTGATCGTGGCCAGCGACCGCCTGTCGGCGTTCGACGTGATCCTGCCCGACCCGATTCCCGGCAAGGGCGAGATGCTCACGCAGATCTCCAATTTCTGGTTCGGCAAGACCGCGCACATCGCGCCCAACCACCTCACCGGCACGCCGGTCGCCGGGGTGTTGCCCGAGGGTGCCGATCTCGCGCTGTACGAGAAGCGCGCCGTGGTCACGAAGAAGCTCAAGCCGGTCCCGGTCGAGGCCATCGCGCGCGGCTACCTGATCGGCTCGGGCTGGAAGGACTACCAGGCGACCGGGAAGCTGTGCGGCATCGAACTGCCCGCCGGCCTGCGCCAGGCCGAGCAGCTGGCCGAGCCGATCTTCACGCCCTCGACCAAGGCCGCCGTGGGCACGCACGACGAGAACATCGGTTTCGACCAGGTGGTGGCGACCATCGGCGCCGAGCTGGCCGAGCAGGTGCGCGAGGCCACGCTGGCGATCTACCGCTTCGCCGCCGCCTACGCGGCCGAGCGCGGCATCCTGATCGCCGACACCAAGCTGGAGTTCGGCACCGACGCCGACGGCAAGCTCTACGTGATGGACGAGATGCTCACGCCCGACTCCTCGCGCTTCTGGCCCGCCGACGAATACAAGGTCGGCATCAGCCCGCCCAGCTTCGACAAGCAGTTCGTGCGCGACTACCTGGAGACGCTGGACTGGAACAAGCAGGCGCCGGGCCCCAAGCTGCCGACCGAGGTGATCGAGGGCACCGCGGCGCGCTACGCCGAGGCACTCAGGCGCCTGGCCGGCATCGAACTCGATTGAGACACGACGATGCGTAGCCCGGATAAGGCGAAGCCGCATCCGGGACAGGCTGCTGCGCGGCCTTGGCGGCATCCACGCCGGAAGCAGCGCGCTCCGGCAACGTGTCCCCGGATGCGCTTCGCTTGTCTGGGCTAAGTGGGACCTGCGCGATCTCGCGCATCCCGCGTCCTTTGCCGCATCGCAGCTTTATCGGCGCGCCGCATCGCGCGAGGATGCAACGTACCGACCGAGGGGACCCCGACATGCGCACCGCCCAGCAATGGTTCGACGCCTACAGCCAGGACCACCGCAACGCGACCAACCGCCTGATCCACTGGATCTGCGTGCCGACCATCCTGTGGTGCGTGATCGCCGCGCTGTGGATCATCCCGGTGCCGCCGCAGTTCGTGCGCCAGGGGTCGTGGGCGGTGCTCGCGATGTTCCTGTCGTTCCTGTTCTACTACCGCACCTCGCGCACCATCGGCCTGGGCATGGCGGTGGTGTTCGTGCTCTTGGCGCTGCTTTCGCACGCGGCCTATCAGGCGCTGGGCCCGGCCCGGCTGGGGTGGCTGGCGGGTGTGCTGTTCGTACTGGCCTGGATCGGCCAGTTCGTCGGCCACAAGATCGAGGGCCACAAGCCGTCATTCCTGACCGACCTGACCTACCTGCTGGTCGGCCCGGCCTGGCTGCTGGGCAAGATCATGCATCGCGTCGGGCTGCGGTATTGAGCGCGACCCGGATGCGGCACAATAGCCGTTTTCCCGCACGGTCGATGCCATGAGTTCCCTGCTGGCGATCAGCTCCTCGCTGGTCTACGCGATCCTCGCCGACAGCGTCCTGGCGCTGCTGATGGCCCTGGTCTGCTGGGGCCTGCTGCGCAAGGTCACGCGCTGCCCGGTGCCGTTCAACCGCGTCTACCTGGCCTGCCTGCTGTGGGCCCTGGCCGCTACCGCCGCCACCGTGGCGCTGATCCTGATCGGCGGCCGGGACGCAGTGGGGGGCGGCCACGCGCTGCTGGCCTCGGGCTGGATCCGCGGCGCGGTGCTCGTCGACATGCTGCTTGGCGTGGCGCTGCTGTGGCGGCTGGTGCCGCGCGGCGACGGCCACCGCATCACCCTCGGCAACGCCTGCCTGTGCGTGGGCGTGATCGCGATCCTGGCACTGATTCCGCTGGCCGGCTTCTCGCGCTGACGGCCATTCAGGTTTCGCGGTCGGGCCGGAACGGTCCCGGCCGCACGCCCAGGCGCCGCTCCAGCTCGCGGTTGTCCGCGACCAGGTCCTCATCCAGCCGCGAGATCGCGCCGCGCAAGCGCGGATGCAACCGCGCCGCCAGCCACAGGACCGGTCGCGGCACCGGCAGCGGCACGGTCCAGTGCGGCAGACCGGCGCGCACCCGCGCGAACATGTGCCGTGCGTCCAGGCGCTCGCCGCCGCCCGCCTCCAGCACGCAACCGTCGGCACCACCCTTGAGCGCCGCGAACACCGCCGCGGCCAGGTCGCGGGCATGCACCGGCTGGCGCAGTCCGCGCCCGGCCGGCAGCGGGAACACGCGCCAGCGCTGGGCCCGCTTCGCCAGGGGGGTGAAACTGCGGTCGCTGCCGTCACCGTAGATCAGCGTGGCGCGCAGCACCGTCCATGCCTGGCCGCGTCGGCGACAGGTATCGGCCAGGAGGGCCTCGGCCGCGCGCAGGCGTTCGGAAAGCGCACGCTCGGCAGCCAAGGGCGCCGCGCGCTTGCTCACGGCGCTCATCGACGACAGTGCCACGATGCGCGGGCTGCCCGCCGGCGTTGCCTGCGCCAGCCAGGCCGCAAAGTGGTCGAGCGGCCCGAGGCTGACGATCGCATCGCAGGGCGGCAGCGCGGGCACGCGATCAGGCAGGACACCCTGGCGCCAGTCCGCGCCGTCCTGACCGGACCGCGTCCGGCGGCTGACGGCGATCACCTCCACGCCTGCCGAGCACAGCAGCGGCCGCAGGTAGCGCCCGACCATGCCGCTCGCGCCAAACACCACTATTCGCACGCCGAACCCTCAAACCATTGAATGCCATGAAGAACCTACACGGAAACGGCAAGCCTGTGGACAGCCGCCCGGACAACGTCAGCTTAACCCGCGGCACGGGTGCCCGGTGGTAGGCTGCGCATTCGTGCCGTCGCCGGGAGCACCCCATGATCGCCCGAATCTGGCGTGGGATCACGTCCCTGGACGTGGCCGACGCCTACCGCGAACACCTGCAGGAAATGGCCGTGCCGCGCCTGAAGGGCACGGCGGGGCTGCTGCACTCGTACATCCTGCAGCGCGAGCAGGGCGACAAGTGCGAATTCCAAGTCGTCACCTTCTGGCGCGACATGGACGCCATGCAAACCTGGGCCGGCGGCGACCCGGAACAGGCGGTCTACCTGGACGAGGAAGACCGCTACCTGCTCGACATGGAACCGCTGGTGCGCCTGTACCAGGCACACGAAATCCTCGACTGACGCCCGCAGGGCCTCAGTGCCTGGCGGCAGCCCGACCGAGCGGGCCCGGCACGCGTACCGGCATCCCGTACACCTTCGACAACACGCAGGCGTAGTCCTTGATCGGCGGCAGGCCGAGCTTGGCGCGTCGCGCATCCACATGGGCGGGATCGAGCATCGGCTGCGGCACCATGACGTCGGGATGCGCCTTGTCGTGCCCGAATTGCGTGCCGTAGCGTTGCGGCTTGCCCTGCGCGTGCAAGACGCGGTCGGTCAGCAGGGCGAGATCCTGGCCCGACACCAGCCCCTTCGCGCGCAGCTTCGCCAGTTGCGGCAACATGCGCGCCTGCAGGGCCGGATCGCGGTCGGCGTGCTGGACCAGGATGAAGGCGGCCTGCACACCGTCCCGTCCCACCCGGGCCGGCGTCGGGAAACCGTGCCGGTCGAGCATCGGCGCCAGGCGCCTGAGGTTGGCCGCATCCACCGCGAGCATCTTGCGCAACGGGGCCTGCTGGTGCTTCGTGCCCTGCGCCCGGATCACGGCCTGCCGCGCGGCCTGGTCGCGCTTGAGCATGCCCAGCAGGGTCGCGCGCAAGGCCGGGTCGGACGGCTTGACCGGGGTTGCCGGCTTCGCGTGCGCATGATGCGCCTTCAACCAGGTCATGAAGGCCGGGCATTGCGCCATCGGGTCGGATCCGGTCCCGGACGGCTTGGACGCGATGGCGGTCGTGGCCAGCAGCAGCGTGGACAGCGACAGGAACACGACGAGTCTCTTTTCACGACGCATCAAGCAAGCACTCCAGCGAGCAGGGAATGATCCTTTATAGCAGGGCGCACGCTCGGGTGATCCCATGCCCCGGCTGGAACCCGGATGAAACAAATCCGCGCCCGCGTGTATACATGGAGGAAGGTGGGTCCACCGCCCTGCCAGGGAGTTGATCATGAACAAGCTCGTTGCCACCCTCGCCGCCGCCGTGCTCGTCCTTGGCCTGGCCGCCTGCCAGCACGCGCAGCCGGGCACCACACAGGCGGCAGCCATGAAGCTCAAGCTTTACCATGTGCCGGCACAGGATTCACAGCACCTGGTCCAAGCCCTGCACAGCGTGCTGGCCGGCAACACAGTGGGCAACATCGTCAAGGGTCGCGACAACGGGATGCGCGTGACCTCGCCCTTTCCCGGCACCGTGATGGTGCTGGCGCCCGAGGACCTGCAGCGATCCATCCGAGCGACTATTCGCACCCTGTCCGAGGACGCGAAGAACGCCCGGCCCGATGCGCCGAAGATCTACCAGTACCACGTCCACTTCTGGGTCGTGCAGGCCAAGGCGGGCGCTGGGCCGGACGATGCAGCGCTCAAGCCGCTGGCGCCCACGCTCAAGCGCATCCGCGCATCGCTGGGCCCCAGCCATTTCGTGCTCGAGGAAGCCGTGTCCTCGGTGAGCCGCTTTTCCAGCCAGGCCGCCTTCAACCACGGCGGCAGGATCATGACCAGCCACCACCACATTTTCGAATTCAATGCCGGGCCCAGCGCGGGCGGTCTCATCGACCTGGGCGTCAAGTACCAGGACCAGACCAAACGCACCTTCCCCCTGCTGGACACCGATGCCATCGTGCGTTCCGGCCATTACCTGGTGCTGGCCCAGGGCCCCAGCACCCCGGGTGCAAAGCCGGACTCCGGCGACCGGATCCGGATGAACCTGCTGGTCGTGCAAGTGGATCAAGCCACCGTGTCCGCGCACTGAGGCGACGTAGGCATGACGTTGCGCGAGGACGCGCTCCATGCCAGCTACCGGCGCCTGGAGAAACCGCTCTACAACGTGCTCTACCGGATGCTGTGGCAGGCCCAGGACTGCCAGGACCTGATCCACGATGCCTACCTGCGCATCTGGGCGCGGCGCGGCCGGGTGGACGCGGACCGGCTGGACGCGCTGGTCTGGACCACGGCATTGAACCTGGCGCGCAACCGGCTGCGCTGGCGCACGCTGTGGCGGTTCGGCTCGCTGGACGACGTCGCGCCGCTCGCGGCCGACTCCGGGGCATCGGATTTTCTCGCCGTGCGCCGGCTGCGGCAGGCGCTGGCCGAGCTGCCGGCGGCCTCGCGCGAGGTGCTGCTGCTGGCCCAATTCAGCGGTCTGCGCGGCGCCGAGATCGCCACGGTGCTGGGCATCCCCGCCGGCACCGTGGCCTCGCGCAAGCACCAGGCCATGGCGCGCCTGAAGCAATCGATGGGAGTCAACGACGATGCGTGAGCTGCAATCCCTGCTGGCCGAACTGGATCCGCCGCCCGGCGGCGCGGCGCGCCTGCGGGCACGCCTCGCCGAGGCCGGATTGCGCCGCCGGCGTTCCCGCCGTGTGCTGCGCTGGGCCGTGGCGGTGGCCGTCCCGGCGCTGGCACTGGCCGCCCTGCTGCCCGCGCCGATCCGGCACTGGCAACACACCCGCGCACTGACCTCGGCGCTGCGCGCTGCGATGCAACCGTCCGCATCCGAGACCGGGCTGCGCGTGGAGCATGGCGCGGCCCTGTCCCTGCCCAGCGGCCAGGCCAACGTGCGCCTGTATCTGGTGCAGACGACCGCGGGACCGGACAACCACCACTCCGCACATTGACCCCGTCCTGCCGCCAGGACCGCGTGCCCTGCGTACAATCGGGGCATCGTCCGCATGTCCCCACCCGACCATGGCCGCGCCGCGCAAGATCATCCACGTCGACATGGACGCGTTCTACGCGTCGGTGGAACAGCGCGACGATCCGGCGCTGAAGGGCAAGCCGGTGGTGGTGGCCTGGCGCGGGGCGCGCTCGGTGGTGTGCGCGGCCAGCTACGAGGCGCGCACGTTCGGCATCCATTCGGCGATGCCGGCGCTGCGCGCCGAGCGGCTGTGCCCGCAGGCGGTGTTCGTGGCCCCGGACTTCGTCCGCTACAAGGCGGTCTCGCGGCAGATCCACGCGATCTTCGCGCGCCACACCGACCGCATCGAGCCGCTGTCGCTGGACGAGGCCTACCTGGACGTCACCGAGGCCCGCTCCGGCCTGCCCTCGGCGACCGCCACCGCCGAGGCCATCCGTGCCGCCATCGCCGAGGAAACCCGGCTGACCGCCTCGGCCGGCATTGCGCCGAACAAGTTCCTGGCCAAGATCGCCTCGGACTGGAACAAGCCGAACGGCCAGTTCGTGATCCGGCCGAACCGGGTCGAGGCGTTCCTGACGCCGCTGGCCGTGGGCAAGATCCCCGGCGTGGGCAAGGTCATGCAGCAGCGCCTGGCCCGGCTGGGCATCCGCACCGTGGGCGAGCTGCGCACGCATCCGCGTGCCGAGTTGGAACAGCGGTTCGGCCGCTGGGGCGGACGCCTGTACGAACTGGCGCGCGGCATCGACGAGCGGCCGGTCAGCAACGAGCGCATGCTGCAGCAGATTTCCTCCGAGGACACCTTTGCCGAGGACCTGCCGCTGGAGGCGTTGGAGCCGCACATCCACCGCCTGGCGGCCAAGACCTGGTCCGCCTACGAGCGCAAGACCGACGACGAGCACCCGCGCGTGGCGCGCACCGTGGTGCTCAAGCTCAAGACCGCGGACTTCCGCAACCTGACGCGCAGCCTGACCCCGGCCCAGCCGCCGCGGTCCGAGCGCGAGCTGGCCGACATCGCCAGCGCGCTGCGCGGTCGGGTGGAGTTGCCGGACGCCACCCGCTACCGCCTGGTCGGGGTAGGCCTGTCCGGCTTCGTCGACAGCGACAGCCACCTGATGCAAAGCGACCTTTTCGGGTCCGGGAGCTGAGGCGCTTCAGCGTAGCTTGGGGGTGCCCCGCGTATGCTTGTGGGTCTCCGGCGCGACCGGACCGCGCCGATTCCCCCACACGCAGGAGGACGACGCATGGCACTGAACGTGGCCCGCAAGCTCATCCGCGACCACCTCGTCGACGGCACGATGACGCCGGGCGAGGAAATCGCCCTGACCATCGACCAGACCCTGACCCAGGACGCCACCGGCACCCTGGTGATGCTGGAGCTGGAGGCGATGGCCCTGGATCGGGTCCGCACCGAGCTGTCCGCGCAGTACGTCGACCACAACCTGATCCAGGAAGACTTCAAGAATCCGGACGATCATCTGTTCCTGCAAAGCGCCTGCCAGCGCTTCGGCGTGCACTTCTCGCGCCCCGGCAACGGCATCTCGCACGCCGTGCACATGCAGCACTTCGGCAAGCCGGGCAAGACCCTGCTGGGCTCGGACAGCCACACGCCGGCGGCCGGTTCCATGGGCATGCTGGCGATCGGCGCCGGCGGCCTGGAAGTGGCCATGGCCATGGCCGGCGAGCCGCTGTACACCAAGATGCCCGAGATCTGGGGCGTCAAGCTCACCGGCCAGCTGCCGGACTGGGTCTCGGCCAAGGACGTGATCCTGGAGATGCTGCGCCGCCACGACGTGGACGGCGGCGTGGGCCGCATCATCGAGTACTACGGACCGGGCCTGGAACATCTTTCGGCCATGGACCGCCACGTGATCGCCAACATGGGCGCGGAACTGGGCGCCACCTCCACGGTGTTCCCATCCGACGAAGCCACGCGCCGGTTCCTGATCGCGCACGGACGCGGCGACGACTGGCGCGAGCTGGTCGCCGACGCGGGCGCCGACTACGACGTGCACGAGACCATCGACCTGTCCGGCCTCGAGCCGCTGATCGCCAAGCCGTCCAGCCCCGGCAACGTGGTGCCGGTCACCGAACTGGACGGCGAGCCGCTGTACCAGGCCTACATCGGCTCCTCGGCCAATCCCGGCTACCGCGACTACGCCATGGCCGCGGCCATGGTCGACGGGCGCAGCGTGGACGGCCAGGTCTCGTTCGACATCAACCCCAGCTCGCGCGGCATCCTGGCCACGCTGATGCGCGACGGCCACCTGATCCACCTGATCGAGGCCGGTGCGCGGCTGCACCAGGCCGGCTGCAACGGCTGCATCGGCATGGGCCAGGCCCCGGCCAGCGGCCGCAACAGCCTGCGCACCACGCCGCGCAACTTCCCCGGCCGCTCGGGCACGCGCGAGGACGCGGTGTTCCTGTGCAGCCCGGAGACCGCCACCGCCTCGGCGCTCAAGGGCGCCATCACCGACCCGCGCACGCTGGACATGCCCTACCCGGACATCCGCGACAGCGAGGACCCGGTGATCGACACGCGCAACATCGCCGCCCCGCTGCCCAGTGCCCAGGCGCGCAACATCGAACTGGCCAAGGGACCCAACATCGCCTCGCTGCCGGACTTCCAGGCGCTGCCGGACCGGCTCGAGCTGCCGGTGCTGCTGAAGGTCGGCGACGACATCTCCACCGACGAGATCATGCCGGCCGGCGCGCGCGTGCTGCCGTTCCGCAGCAACATCCCGAAGATCGCCGAGTTCGTCTACGAGCAGGTCGACGAGAGCTACGCCACCCGCGCCCGCGATACCGGCGACCACGCCATCGTCGGCGGCGCCAACTACGGCCAGGGCTCCTCGCGCGAGCACGCCGCGCTGGCACCGCGCCACCTGGGCCTGCGCGCCGTGGTCGCGAAGGACTACGCGCGCATCCACTGGCAGAACCTGGTCAACTTCGGCGTGCTGCCGCTGGAGTTCGCCGATGCGGACGACTCCGCGCGCCTGGACAGCGGCGACGTGCTGGTGCTGGACGACCTGCGCGCGGCGCTGCAGGACGGCGACACCCTGCAAGCCCGCGTCGAGGGCAAGGACCCGCTGACGCTGCGCCACCGGCTCTCGCCGCGCCAGGTCGAGGTACTGCTGGACGGCGGGCTGATCCAGTGGATGCGACAGCGCAACGCCGCCTGAGACCCGTCCGGACGCCGGCCGTGCGCCGGCGTCCGGACGACCCGCGTCACTGCATGCGCCGCGCGGCCATGAAGTAGGCCAGGTTGCCCAGGCCGGTCGCGGCCGCCAGCACCGCGATCACGCCGGCGTTCAACTCATCCCAGCCGGCGGCCTGGATGATGCCGAAGCCGATCGCCAGCGCGACCAGCACGATGCCCCAGCGCAGTGAGCCCAGGCGCCGGCGCTGCTCTTCCTCTTTCAGCAGCGAGCGCACCATCTCCTCGCCGATGCCTTCGGACACCATGCGCAGGCGCACCCGCGCGTCGATGAAGGCCTTGATGGCGTAGGCGATGCACAGGAACAGGACGATGGGAATCAGGTTGCCGCTGATCATGGACGGAACTCCGGTCGGTGAAAGGGGATTCGCAGCGTTGGATACGGCCACCGGCGATCCGGTTGCAGGCAAAATGCACTGCAACCGGATCTAGCAGGAACGTATCTATCGCGGACATGGAACCGGAGCCTGCCGCATGAACGCGGACCGCGAACTGGTCGACGCCGTGCTGGCCGACGTGCCGGGGGCCTTCGCACGCCTGGTGCAGGCCCACCAGAACCTGTGCCGGCACCTGATCCAGCGCCTGGTGCGCGACCCCGAGGACGTGCGCGACCTGTGCCAGGAGACCTTCCTGCGCGTGCATCGCACCCTGCACCAATATCGCGGCGACAGCGCGCTGGGCACCTGGATCGGACGCATCGCCTGGCATATTGCGGTGCGCCACCTCCAGCGCAAGCGCATCCCGCTGGCCGAGCCCGCGCGTGCGGATGGACCGCAGCCGCTGGATCGCGTCGCCGACGGCGCCGACGTCGAATCGGAAGCCATCGACGAGGAATCCTCCGCCCTGTTGCACCGGGCCATCGAACGCCTGCCCCCGGTGCAGCGTGCCGTGCTGACCCTCTATCATCTGGACGAACTGTCCGTGGCCGAGATCGCCGTCGTCACCGGCCTGGCCGAAGGCACGATCAAGAGCCACCTGTTCCGCAGCCGTGCACGATTGCGCCAGCTGCTGCAAACCCGTATCGGAGTGTGTCCATGAACATGCCCAGCCACCGCGACGAACCCGAGTTCACGAGCCAGGAGTGGCAGGCCCAGGAACGCGCCCTGCGCGCCGAGCGCCTGGACCTTGCCGATGACGGCGACGAACGCCTGCGCGATTACCGCCGGATCGTGCACGCGCTTCGCCAGTCACCACCCGACCCGCTTCCGGCCGATTTCGCCGATCGTGTCGCGGATCGCATCACGCGTCGGCGCCGCGATGGTTTCGAGCGCCTGGCCGGCCCCCTGCTGATGCTGGTCCTGATCGCGACCGGCATCGGCTACGGCGTGGGGTCGGCGGGTGCGTGGTGGCAGGACCTGATCACGTCGGTCCCGTCCCGGCCGCTGACCAGTCCCTGGCTGCTCGGCCTGGCCGCGTGCGCGGGCCTGACCGCCGTGCTGAGCCTGCTGCCGACGCCCCGCCGCACGCATCGCTAGGCAGACACCGCGACCGGCGCACTCCGGCCCGGGTCCGCACCGCACCGGCCATTGGCGCATTGGCTACCGCGAGGGCGGCTCGGCATACTAGGGTCACCGACCTGACGATGCTCCAAGGCGGACCATGCACGCACCCGGTTCCCCTCCAAAGACGGAACGCCACCCTCGCGCGTGGATGCATCGTGTCGGCGCCGGTCCTCGCTCGTACGCTACGCTTCGATACTTGTCGCTGGCGCTGGCCTGGCTGGCCCTGTGGCGCATTTCCGCGCTCATGCAATACGCCCCGCATGCCAGCTTGTGGTTTCCTCCCGCCGGCCTGAGCCTGGCCGCCCTACTGGTAATGGGCTGGCGGGCCGTCCCGGTGCTCATTGCCTGCTCGGTCGCCACCACGTTCTGGACCCAGTCCATCTACCAGTCACAACTGGCATGGCACACCCTCCTGGAAAGCGGGCTGCTGTTCGGCACCGTGCATTGCGCGTCCTACGGGTTCGGCGCAGCATTGCTGCGGCGCTTCGTGCGCAGCACCAGCTTGCAGTCCCTGCCGGTCCTGATCGTGGCCTTCCTGGCCATCGGCAGCGCCTCGTCCCTGGCCGCATCGCTGACCGGCGTGCAATCGCTGAGGCTGACCGGCATGATCAGTCCGGAAGGGGCATCGGGCCTGTGGCTGCCCTGGTGGATCGGAGACATGGCCGGCGCGCTGGTGCTCACGCCGATGTTCCTGGGCCTGCTGAGCCGGGGCTACCCGCAAATCCAGGCCTGGTTCGGCGGTCTGGATTTCCGCGCCCGGCACCAGGGCACGGGGCGCTATCTGGGCAAGCTGGCAGCCAGCGTCTTCCTGCTCAGCGTGGTCATGCTTGTGGCCGCGCATTTCAGGCACCGGGAGATCGCCTTCGCCGTATTTTTCCTGATCATCCCGCAGATGTGGATCGTGTACACGGAAAGTCCGTTCCGCAGCGCCGTGAGCCTGGCCCTTTTCAGCACCGTGCTTGCGCTGTGGGTGGCCATCCTGGGTCTGGCCGGGCAGGCACTGGTGTACCAGTTCGCACTCTGCGTGATCGCCGCCAGCGCCTATTTCGGCCTTGCCGTGCCGGCACTGGTGGCCAGCAACCGGGAACTCAGCGAACTGGCCTTTCGCGACGGACTGACCAAGGTGGCCAGCAAGCAGCATTTCTTCGACCGCAGCGAACAGGCACTGGCCGACGCCCGGCGTTTCGGCCAGCCGGTGTCGCTGATCATGCTGGATATCGACCGCTTCAAGGACATCAACGACAGTTACGGTCACGCAGTCGGCGACCAGGCGCTGGTGCGCCTGGCCGCCACGGTGCGGATGCAACTGCGCCGGTCGGACGTGTTCGGCCGTTTCGGCGGCGACGAGTTCATGCTGTTATTGCCCGGCATGGATCACGCGCAGGCTGTCGCCACCGCCGAACGCTTGCGGAAGCTGCTGCACCGCACCGAAATCCCGGGCACCACCCGCCATCTGACGGCGAGCTTCGGCGTGGCTGCGGTCCGTGCCGGCGAATCACTCATGCAGGCATTCAAGCGGGCCGACAGACGGCTGCTGGAAGTCAAGCGAAGCGGTCGCAACCGCATTGGCATGGACTCGGGCAACGGGAAAAACGAGCCGGCGCTGGAACGCTGATTCCCGCACGCCGGCCCGCGCCGTTCATTTGTTCTTCTTGGGCAGGTACAGGTCGGTGATGGTGCCTTCGTAGACCTCGGCGGCCATGCCCACCGACTCGCTCAGGGTCGGGTGCGGGTGCACGGTCAGGCCGATGTCGGCCGCCTCGCAGCCCATCTCGATGGCCAGCGCCAGCTCACTGATCAGGTCGCCGGCGTGCGGGCCGACGATGCCGGCACCGACGATGCGATGGGAGTCCTCGTCGAAGATCAGCTTGGTGAAGCCCTCGGTACGGTCGATGCCGATGGCGCGGCCCGAGGCCGCCCACGGGAACTTGCCCACGCCGACCTTCAGGCCCTTCTCCTTGGCCTCGCGCTCGGTCACGCCGACCCAGGCAATCTCCGGGTCGGTATAGGCCACCGACGGGATCACGCGGGCGTCGAACTGGCTCTTCATGCCGGCGCAGACCTCGGCTGCGACCTTGCCCTCGTGGGTGGCCTTGTGCGCCAGCATCGGCTGGCCGACCAGGTCGCCGATGGCGAAGATGTGCGCCACGTTGGTGCGCATCTGTCGGTCGACCGGAATGAAACCGCGCTCGGTGACTTCGATCCCGGCCTTGTCGGCACCGATCTTGCCACCGTTGGGGCTGCGGCCGATGGACACCAGCACGCGGTCGTAGATCACGCCATCGGGCTGGTCGTCGCCCTCGAACGCCACCTTGATGCCGTTCTTCTGCGCCTTGGCCTCGACCACCTTGGTCTTGAGGTGAATGCCCTTGTAGCGCTTGGCGATGCGCTGGGCCAGCGGCTTGATCAGGTCCTTGTCGGCCCCCGGCATCAGCTGGTCGGCCAGCTCGACCACGGTGACCTCGCTGCCCAGTGCGGCATACACGGTGGCCATTTCCAGGCCGATAATGCCGCCGCCGACCACCAGCAGCTTCTTGGGCACGTCGGCCAGCTCCAGCGCGCGGGTGGAGTCCATGATGCGCTCGTCATCCCACGGGAACATCGGCAGCTTCACCGACTGGCTGCCCGCGGCGATGATGGCCTTCTCGAAACGGATCAGCTTGGTGCCGTCGCCGGTCTCGACCTCCAGCTCGTGCGGCGAGACGAAGGTACCGGTGCCCTGCACCGTGCGCACCTTGCGTTTCTTCGCCATGCCGTCCAGGCCACCGGTCAGCTTGCCGACCACCTTGTCCTTGAAGCCGCGCAGCTTGTCCAGCTCGATCTTGGGCTTGCCGAAGGAAATACCGTGCGCGGCCATGGCATCGGCTTCCTCGATCACGGCGGCGGCATGCAGCAGGGCCTTGGACGGGATGCAGCCGACATTCAGGCACACGCCGCCCAGCGTTTCGTAGCGCTCGACCAGCACCGTGTCCAGGTCCAGGTCGGCGGCACGGAAGGCGGCGGTGTAGCCGCCGGGACCCGAGCCGAGCACCAGCACCTGGCATTCGATGTCGGCCTTGCGGCCGCTGTCGCCGGCCGCCTGCGGGGCCGGCGCAGAGGACGGCGCGGGCGCCGGTGCCGGCTGCGCGTCCGGCGACGACGACGACGCAGGTGCCGGTGCCGGTGAAGGTGAAGAGCTCGAGGGCGCGGGCGCATCGGCACCGTCAGCACCATCCTCGGCCTCGAGGGTCACGATGACCGTGCCCTCGCCGACTTCGTCACCCTCGCCGACCTTGACCTCGGCCACGATGCCGGCCGCGGTGGAAGGCACCTCCATGGTGGCCTTGTCCGACTCCAGGGTGATCAGGCTCTGCTCCTTCTCGACCCGGTCGCCGGGCGCGACCAGGACCTCGATCACGGGGACCTTGTCGAAGTCGCCGATGTCGGGAACCTTGATCTCGAGAATGTTGGCCATGCGGGAATTTCCTTGTGGTCGTTGCAGGTCGCGGGCGGGCGCTCAGCGCCGCTTGCCCGGCGACGGGGCGGGGGATTCGGATTCGGGCGCCGCGGCTTCCTCGATCTCGCGCTGGATGTCGCGCACGGCGTCGTTTTCGGTCAGCTCCGGCGGCAGCGGCGCGGCGGGGGCATCGGGCACCGCCTCGCCGGTCGGCCAGGACTTCACGTGCAGGTCGCGCTGCGGGAACGGAATCTCGATGCCATATTTCTCCAGCGCCGTGTGCAGCGCCCAGTTGTAGGCCGCGGTCACCGAACTGGGGCGGCGCGTGGCCTCGGGCGTGAGCCAGACCACCAGCTGGAAATCCAGCGAGGAGTCGCCGAAGCCAGTCAGCCACACCTGCGGCGCGCGCGGCCCTTCCCCGGTCAGGGTGAACGGGACCTCCGCGGCGGCTTCCAGCGCGGCCATCTTCACCCGCTCCTTGTCGGTGCCGTAGGCCACGCCGAACGGCACGCGCAGTCGCCGCGCGCCGTCCTGCAACGTCCAGTTGACCACCCGTCCGTTCACGAACTCGGAGTTGGGCACCAGGATGTCGATGTTGTCGTTGGTGCTGATGCGGGTGGCGCGGATGTAGATGTCGCGCACGCTGCCGTGCACGCCCGAGGCCAGCTCGACGAAATCGCCGACCTTCAGGCTGCGCTCGAACAACAGGATCAGGCCGGAGACGAAGTTGTTGAAGATGGCCTGCAGGCCGAAGCCCAGGCCCACGCCCAGCGCACCGGCAAAGACCGTCATCTTGGCCATCGGGATGCCGGCCACGCTCAGCGCCCACAGCACGCCGACCGCCATCAGGACGTAGTGCACCACGCGCTCGATGGCGTACAGCGAGGACGGGTTGACGTGCTGGTTGCGACTGCCGTAGCGGCGCAGCAGGTACTTGATGACCGCCGAGCCGACCATGAACAGGACCAGCAGCATGAGGGCGGCAAGCACCGAGCCGATGGTCACCCTGACGCCGCCCAGCTTGAACCCCATGTTCAGCCATTCGACGATCTGCCGCAGGCCGTGCTCGACGGCCTTGGGCGCGGCATGCATCGTCAGGTTGGCCTGGAGGGTCCGGAACAGCATCGCGGCAGGCTCACAGAAGCAGGCGTCGGATGTCGCCCAGCACCTTGGCCACGTAGGCGGCGAAGCGGGCGGCGTCGGCGCCGTCGATCACGCGGTGATCGTAGGACAGCGACAGCGGAAGCATCAGGCGCGGCTGGAAGGAATCGCCGTCCCACACCGGCTGCATCGACGAGCGCGACACGCCCAGGATGGCTACTTCCGGCGCATTGACGATCGGCGTGAATGCGGTGCCGCCGATGCCGCCCAGCGAGGAGATCGAGAAGCAGCCACCGGACATCTCGGCCGGCCCCAGCTTCTTCTCACGTGCCTTTTTCGATACCTCGCCCAGCTCGCGCGCCAGGTCCAGAAGACCCTTCTGGTCGCAATCGCGGAGCACCGGCACCACCAGCCCGTCCGGCGTGTCCACGGCGATGCCGATGTGGAAGTATTTCTTGAGGATCAGCGTCTCGCCGGAAGCATCCAGCGAGGCGTTGAACTGCGGGAACTCCTTGAGTCCGGCGACCACCGCCTTGATCAGGAACACCAGCGGGGTGACCTTCAGGCTCTCGTTCTCGCGGCCCAGCTTCTTGCGGAACGCCTCCATCTCGGTGATGTCGGCCGCATCGTGCTGGGTCACGTGCGGGATCATGGCCCAGTTGCGCGCCAGGTTGGCGCCGGAAATCTTCTTGATGCGCGAGAGCGGTTTTTCCTCGACCTCGCCGAACTTGGCGAAATCCACCTTCGGCCACGGCAGCAGGTCCAGCCCGTTGCCACCGCCGCCATTGCCGCTGGGGCGCGCCCCGGAAGCCAGCGCATGCTTGACCCAGGCCTGCACGTCCTCGCGCTGGATGCGTCCCTTGCGACCGCTGCCCTTGACCTGGTGCAAGTCCACGCCCAGCTCGCGGGCGAAGGCACGCACCGCCGGACTGGCGTAGGGCGCGTCGCCCGGCATCACCACGCTGGCGTCGAAGGCCACCGGAGGCGAACGCTTCTCGCCGGCATCCGCGTCGGAGGGCGAAGACGGTGCCGGCGACGGCGACGGTGCGGGTTCCGGCGACGGCGACGGTGCGGGCGCCGGACTCGGCGCCGGTTCGGGGGCCGGGGCCGGAGCGGGCGCCGATGCCTGTTCGGCCTTGTCCCCGGACGGCTCGTAGGTCACGATCACCACGCCCTCGGACACCTCGTCGCCCTCGGACACCTTGACCTCCTTGATGGTGCCCGCGCCCGGTGCCGGCACCTCCATGGTGGCCTTGTCCGATTCCAGCGTGACCAGCCCCTGGTCCTTGCTCACCGAGTCTCCCGGCTTCACCAGCACCTCGATGACCGGTACGCCATCGAAATCACCGATATCCGGGACGCGAATTTCCTCGACTTGGGCCATGAATCCTCCTGGCAGGGCTGGGCGGGGCGTCGGCTACGCCGTCAAACGAGGGATGCCCTGACCCGAGCACCCCAGGGGGAACGCCCATGATAAGACGAATCGACGCGCTTGTTTTAGTTTCCGGCCATGAACAACCGGCATGAAGCGTTCATTGCTGCCGATCCGTCACCCCGGCAGCTCACGAAACCGCGCGCGTGAGAACCTCGCGCTGCGGGAACGGGATCGAGATGCCCTCGGCGTCGAAACGCTCCTTCACGGCGCGCACCATGTCGGTCTGCACCGCCCAGAAATCGGACGTTGCAACCCATCCGCGGATCACCAGGTTCACGCTGCTGTCGCCCAGTTCGGTCGTCCACACGCCCGAAGCCGGCTCGGTGTGGATGCGCTTGTCCTCGGTCAGCAGGACACGCACCGCGTCCATGGCCTTGCCGATGTCGTCGCCGTAACCGATACCGACCGCGACCTCGAAGCGCCGGGTGCCGCGGCTGTTGAAGTTGATGACGGCATCACCGCCGACCTTGGCATTGGGAATCACCACCTCGCGGCCGT
Organism: uncultured Gammaproteobacteria bacterium; assembly: GCA_963817755.1. Classification (GTDB taxonomy): domain Bacteria; phylum Pseudomonadota; class Gammaproteobacteria; order Xanthomonadales; family Rhodanobacteraceae; genus Oleiagrimonas. The sequence goes on along the minus strand of CAWFPB010000001.1, from coordinate 47,981 downwards.
CCGGGGCCACCAGCCGGGTCTGCATCAGGTCGATGCTGTCGACCGTACCCATGAGCGAGCCGATCTCCACGAAATCGCCGACCTTGAACGGGCGGAACATGATCAGCAGCACCCCCCAGGCCAGGTTCGACAGCGAACCCTGCAACGACAGGCCGATCGCCAGGCCGGCGGCACCCAGCACCGTCACGAACGAGGCCGAGGGAATACCGGCCGTGCTCAACGCGGCCACGATCACCACCACCACCAGCAGACCGAACAGCATGTTGCGCAGAAATGTCACCAGGGTCACATCGACCTTGGCGTGCTTCATCGCGCGCCGTCCCATGTTGGCCACGATCCTGGCCACCCAGAGGCCAATCACCAGCACCAGCAGGGCAATCAGCAACTTGATGCCATGCGCCTTGACCGTATCAGCGAGGTCCGACGGAAGTCCGAAGCGATTGAAGAAATCCTGCATGATTTCACCTGTGCTCAACCCGTGGAAAGCCGCAGCCTACCATTGCTCCACCCGGAGACAGGCGCCGGCGCTCCGCGCTCGGTTGTCAGGCACGCTTCGGGTACATTGGTGATTCCTTCCACGACTGCCCACCCATGGCCAAACCCCGCGCCCCCGCCGATCCCGACCGCGTGATCGCCCCCGGCACCGTCGCCGCCAAGGGTCAGCCCGGCGATGCCAATGCCTTGTGGCGCTACGAAAAGCATCGCCGCCAGAACCTGCAGGCCGCGGCCGGCCCGCATGCCGTGGCGCTGGTGCTGGACCGGCTCAAGGCCGACTTCAACGTGCCCAAGATCTTTCGCAGCGCCGAGGCCTTCGGTGCCCACGCCGTGCATCTGGTCGACATTGGTGCGTTCGACCCGGCGCCGGCCAAGGGCGGGTTCAAGCATGTCCCGGCACGTTTCCACGAACGCTTCGATGACTGCCGCAGGTCGCTGGACGCGGAGGACTTCCAGCTGGTGGCGCTGGATCCGTTCGCCGAGGACCTGCTGCACGAGACGGCGTTGCCCGAACGCTGCGCCTTCGTGCTCGGCCACGAACTGCACGGCCTCAGCGAGGAGGCCCGCGCCAGCAGCGGCGCGCGTTTCGTGCGCATCCCGCAGTGGGGTTCGGTGGACAGCCTGAACGTGGCCGTGGCCGCCTCGGTGGCGCTGTACGAATACGTCCGCCAGCACGGCACGCCGGTACCGCCGGCGCGCCGCAACGCGCAGCGCAGCTAGCGCTCAGCGTGCGAACCGGCGCACCGTCCCGGGCTGCCCCAGACGCCAGCCCAGCCAAGCCAGCAGCGGGGCCGCAAGCAACTTCAGGATGGCACCGAGCAGGAGAATGCGACGCGTCTTTTCGGCCATGAGTCGTGCCAGTGCGGGGTCCACCGCCTGCGCCACCAGCGCCGTGCCGGCCGGATCCGTGCCCTGCCAGCGAGCGATCAGGGCCACCGCCCCCACCAGCGCATAGGCCGCCAGCACGAATGCCAGGATGCGCAATCCGCGTCGCGCCCCGGGGCGCCACATCAGGCACCCGGCGGCCGCGGCCACGGTCAGGGCGGCCAGCAGCATGTACAACGCGTCCCAGGCCAGCAGGCCCGCCAACGCCCCGCTGGAGACCGGCTGCACATGCTGCATGCGCACCACGTCCCAGGCATGCACGCTGTACTGCAGGATGCTCCAGGCCGCCAGCAGCAGCACCATCCAGAGCACCATGCGCAGGAAGAAGAAGGAACGATCAGTCATGAATCACCCGGCGGGAAAATGCATGGCGACGGATGGCGGGACCATCGCGCGGATGCGTGGAGAATCGAAGCTGGCGGTCATTGTAGCGGTACCGCGAACAGGCCTCGCCCGGGCACCACGACAAGGGTAACCCGGGCGAGGCCATGGGTTGAGGCGCGCTACTTCCCGAGCGGCTTGATGGTGAACCGACCCACGTCGACGCCCAGGTCGACGCCTTCACCGGTACCGGCCAGGGCCAGTGACACGGTCCCCTTGGTCAGCACCTGGGCACTGCCGGACTTGACCATGCCGGCGTGTGCATTGGCCTGGGCGTAGCTGCCCAGCACGTCGCGGATCGAGTGCACGTCCGAGAAACGTCCCTTGCCGTTGTCGATGTGCCATTTGCCGGCGGTCAGGCCGCCGCCCTTGACGGTGATCTTCACCGGCAGGCGGGCGCCGTTGGTGCAGGTCACCACGCCCTTGCCCCGGGCGTGCTTGTAGATCAGCGACCAGCCCGTCAACTGGTAGTGCATCCGGCAATCGAGCTTGGCACCGGCCGCGCTGGCGGGTGCCGCGAGTGACAGCATCGAAAGGGTCGCCAGGACCATGGAGAACGCAATCGCGTGACGGATTTTCATCATGAGCCTCCTCGTGGGGCGCGCGTGAATGTGCCTACTGTGATGACAGACGACACATGAATTGCACCCAACACCGGCCCGGAACGTTCAGTTGCCGTATGGCCCCCGTTTCGTGCCCGCATCCCGATCGGCGGCATAATGACCGTGATGGAGACGGACCCGGGAACTGCCATGACCACCACCTACCTGGTCGGATACGACGGTTCGGAGTCGGCGCAACGCGCCTTCGAACTGGCCCTGAAGCTGGCGCGCGCCGACGGCGGCCGGGTGCGCGCGGTGACTGCGCTGCGCACCACCGAGGCCGGGCCGGAATCGTGCGCCATGATGATGACCGATGCCTCCTCGCAACGTGCCCGAGCCATGCTCGACGTCCTGAAGGACGGGGCCGGCGACATGACCGACCACGTGGAGACAGAGCTGGTCTATGGAAGTCCGGGCGACGTGCTGATGGCGCAGGTGGAGCAGCACGGCATCGACCACGTCGTCATCGGCCATACCGGGCACGGTTCGCTGGCGCGCTGGCTGCTCGGTTCGGTTTCCAACGACATCGTCTCGCGCTCGCGAATACCGGTCACCATCGTGCGCTGAACGCGAGCCCGCAAACTGCTGGCGTTCGGGTATCGGACATCGTTATTCTTGCGTCATGGATCGGTCACATGGTGTGTGCCCGCGGTTCTTCACAGGGCACCCGAGCCGGAGAGACCCGTGATGCAGCAGGCCACACCGCTTCCCTGGAAGCTCGAGGACATCGACTTCTCCCGCCTCGATGCCGACAAGGCCCGGGCCGACGAGGATCTGGTCTGCCTGATCTGCGCCTCCTCGTTCATCGAGAGCGGCTCGGACCTGTACACCCGCAACCTGGTCGAGCACTACCGCGGGGACGTGAATGTCCAGGCCTGGCTCGGCCAGCAGTGGGAACAGGAGGAACTGCAGCACGGCCGTGCGCTGGCCACCTATGTGTGCCACGCCTGGCCCGGTTTCGACTGGGATCGCGCCTTCGCCGACTTCTTCGCCGAATACCGCACCGTGTGCACCTGCGAGGAACTGGAACCTCGCCGCGGCCTGGAGATGGCCGCACGCTGCGTGGTGGAGATGGGCACCGCCAGCCTGTACCGGGCCATCCATTCGCTGACCGACGAACCGGTGCTCAAGCAGCTGACCGAACACATCAAGAGTGACGAGGTGCGCCACTACAGCCACTTCTACAAGTACTTCCGCGAGTACGAGGCGCGCGAACACAACGGGCGTTGGCGCGTACTTGGCGCGCTGGTGCGGCGCATACGGGAGATCCGCAACGAGGACGGCGACATCGCCCTGCGCCACGTGTTCGCCTGGCGCCATCCCGAATACAACCGCGACCGGCAGTCCTACAAGGAGGCCAGCGAACGCATCTACACCCTGATACGCCGCAACCTGCCAGCGGAAATGTCGGTGAAGATGCTGCTCAAGCCGCTCAACCTCCCGCCGCGCATCAACAGCGGCCTGCAGGGGCCGCTGACTCGACTGACCCAGCGCCTGATCCTGCACTGAGCGGCACGCCGCTACGGCGCGCCGCCCGCCGACTGCATCACTTCTTCAGCGGCTTCCAGCTGGCCGGATCGAATCCGCCGACCTCGAACTTGAGGTCGCGCAGGCCCGTGGCCTTCATGCGCACCTTGAAATGCACGACCTTGGCCTTCTCCATGCGCGCGATGAAGGCCTTCTCGCCGCGGATCATCAGTGCCGGCCTTCCGCCCTTGGGTACGTAGGCCTTCAGGTCGACCTTCTTGCCGTCGAAGGTGGCCGGCACGCTGCAGGTGCCATGGCAGACGAACCCGGTCGTGCCATCGGCGTACAGGAACACGCTCAGGCCCCAGGCGCTGTGGCGGCGCAGGATCAGGCGCACGTCCAGTCCCGCCGGCTGACTGGCATCGATCGCGGCCGTGCTCTGGGTGCCGCCATCCATCGGCGCCACCTGGTACACCCACAGGCGCTGCAGGCGCTGCTTCTCGGCCTTGGCTTCGGCCTTGGCGCGCAGGTCGTCGAGCTGGGGCTTCACCTCGGCGGCAGCCTGGGTGCCCGGATACTTGGTCACGATTTCCTCGCCCAGCGGTACGGCAAGCTGGTAGTTCTTCCGGGCCACCATGTTGTGGTAGGCCGTCAGCGCCGGCTTCGCCTTCGCCTCCATCGCGGCCTTTCGTGCCGCGGCCTGCTGCGCGGGCGTGGGGCCCTTCGAACAGGCGGCCAGCGCTGACAGGACCATCATCAGCGTGGCCGCACGGGCAAGTTTCCAGTCCAACATCGATACTCTCCGGTGAGGCGGCGGGGCCGCCGTTCACCGGACAGTGTATCGATACAACCGGCCGCCTTCAGCCAGCCGAGTCAGGAACCGGATCCACTACTTTGCGTTTGCGGCCGGGGCCGAATCCGGACGTCCTTCTTGATCTCGGCGTTGGCCTGCTTGAGTTTGCTCATGTCCAACGGACGGATTTGCCGGACATGGCAGGGTACCCCCGTCGCGCTCGGCGTGACCGTATCGAAGTTGATGTTGATGCGCGACATGCGGGTGCTGATCGTGATCGACGGCGTATGCTCGATGCCGGGGCACGGGGGCAGGTCCAGCAGGTAGGCGCGCCTGGGAGTGACGTAAGCCACCACCTGATGATCGTTGATCGGATCCCAGGCGTAGAAACTGCCGAAGGTGAGCTGGACATACCGTACCGGGGCCCCAGCTGCGGCCTCGATTCGGGCCGCGCGCTCGGCGCGTTGCGTCGAGGACTGCATGCTTGCGCAGGCGGTCAGTGAAGCGAGGACCACCAGAACCGGAACACGTTTCAATTTCATGTTGGCGTCTCCTGCTCGTGCCGAGCATTACTACTCCGACTCGCACGATCCATGCAAGTTCAGGCGCTGCCGTCGCTGCCGATCGTGGCCGTGTCGATCACGAAGCGGTAGCGCACGTCGCCCTTGAGCATGCGCTCGTAGGCCTCGTTGATCTGCGCCATGTCGATGACCTCGACATCGGCCGCCACGCCGTGTTCGGCACAGAAATCGAGCATTTCCTGGGTCTCGGCGATGCCGCCGATCAGCGACCCGGACAGATTGCGGCGACCGCGGATCAGGGAACCCGCGCTCAGTGGCTGCGCATCCGGAAGTCCCACCAGCACCATGCTGCCGCCGCGCCTGAGCAGGCCCAGGTAGGCGTTGTAGTCGTGGTCGGCGGACACCGTGTCGAGGATGAAATCGAACTTCCCGGCGTGCTCCTCGAACACCGAGCCGTCGCGGGTGACCAGGAAATCGTCGGCACCCAGTTCAAGTGCACTGTCGCGCTTGCCCGGCGAATGGCTGAGCACGGTCACGTGCGCACCCATGGCCCTGGCCAGCTTCACGCCCATGTGGCCCAGGCCGCCCAGGCCCACCACGGCCACCTTGTCACCGGCCTTCACGCCATGACGGCGCAGCGGCGAGTAGGTGGTGATGCCGGCGCACAGCAGCGGCGCGGCACGCTCGAGCGGAATGGAATCGGGCACGCGCAGCACGTAGTTCTCGTCCACGGTGATGCGGGTGGAATAGCCGCCCCAGGTCGGGCGGGTCTTGTCCAGCTTGCCGTCGGTGCGCTCGTAGCTGTTGTAGGTCAGGCTCATGCCTTCCTCGCAGTACTGCTCCTCGCCGTCGCGGCAGGCCGAGCAGTGCCGGCACGAGTCGATGAAGCAGCCCACGCCGACCGTGTCGCCGACCTTCCAGTCGGTCACCTCGCTGCCGACCTGCGCGACCTTCCCGACGATCTCGTGGCCGGGCACCAGGGGGAAACGGCTGCCGCCCCACTCATCGCGCGCCATGTGCAGGTCCGAGTGGCACACGCCGCAATAACGAATGTCGATCAACACCTCGTGCGCCTCGGGTTCGCGGCGTTCGATGGCAAAGGGAGCCAGCGGTTCAGTGGCGGACGGGGCGGCCCAGGCGGGGGTCTTGAGCATGGGGACATTCTCCTTCTGGCGTGTCGAGCAACGATATACTGGACTGCTCAGTCTACCATGCCACCTTTCATTCCCCGCGCCCGCACCCATGACCGATGCCGTCCCGAACCCTCCAACCGGATTGCTGCGCTATCCGGCCTTCGTGCATTTCTGGGCGGCACGCCTGGCCTCGGGCTTCGGCTTCCAGATGCTCTCGGTGGCCGTCGGCTGGCAGATCTATGCGCTGACCGGCCGGGCCCTGGACCTGGGCCTGGTCGGCCTGGTGCAGTTCGTGCCCTCGCTGCTGTTCGCGCTACCCGCCGGGCACGTCGCCGACCAGTTCGACCGCCGTCGCATCGTGGTGGTATGCCAGATGCTCGAATGGACCGCGATCGCCGCCCTGGCCCTGGGCAGCTGGATGCACTGGCTGCACGAATGGCACATCCTGGCGCTGCTGTTCGTGATCGGCATCGCGCGCGCGTTCGAGTTCCCGACCCGCCAGGCCATGGTGCCCGGTCTGGTGCCGGAGAAGGTGCTGCCCCGCGCCATGGCCATGAACGCCTCGGCCGGCCAGGTGGCGATGATTGCAGGCCCGGCCGCGGGCGGCTTCCTGTACGTGGCCGGCGCCGACGTGGTGTACGGCGTTTCGGCATTGCTGTACCTGGCCTCGCTGCTGCTGCTGGCGCGGCTGCGATACGACCACCGCCCGCCGCGCCGACAACCGGCTACCCTGAAGACCCTGTTCGCGGGCGTGACCTTCATCCGCGAACGCCCCGCGATCCTGGGCACCATCTCGCTGGACCTGTTCGCAGTGCTGCTGGGGGGCGCCACTGCACTGCTGCCGATCTTCGCGCGCGACATCCTGCATACCGGCCCCTGGGGCCTGGGCCTGCTGCGTGCCGCGCCAGCGGTGGGTGCGCTTCTGATGTCGATCTGGCTGGCCCAACATGCGCTCAAGCGCCGGGTCGGCATGATCATGTTTGTCTCGGTCGCGGCCTTCGGCGTGGCCACCATCGTTTTCGCCCTCTCGCACACACTGTGGATTTCGCTATTGGCGCTGGCCGCGCTGGGCGCCTTCGACATGGTCAGCATGGTGATCCGCGGCGCCCTGGTGCAGCTGGACACGCCCGACGCCATGCGCGGGCGGGTGAGCGCGGTCAATTCGATCTTCATCAACACCTCCAATCAGCTGGGCGAATTCGAGTCGGGCCTGGTGGCCTCGCTGGTCGGAGCGGTCGGCTCGGCCCTGATCGGCGGCCTGGGCACCCTGGCCGTGGTCGGGTTGTGGATGTGGATGTTCCCGGTGCTGCGCCGGCGCGAGACACTGGAAACGCCGGAAACGGACAGCACGCAGAAGCCGGCACAGGCCTCGCCCGGCTGACGCGGCGGCCCGGTCGGCTCGTGTAGTATCGAGTGGATATCCGGCCACCGATGCATGCGTGCCACGGCAGCCATCCCCGGAACCACCGACCTCGAGAACGCCCATGTCCCTCCGCTCCCTGGCCTTCCTGCTTTCGATCATGGCTCTGCCGGTCCTTCCGGTCGCGCATGCGCAGGCCGCGACCACCCGCGGTCCGCGCATCGAGATCAGTTTCCCGCACAGCGCCCACGCAGGCCCGATCACCGGCCGCGTCTACGTGGCGATCAGCCGTACCGATGCCAAACCACCGATCCAGCAGACCCACCCCACCGGGGTTCCCTTGTTCGGCCATGACGTCAAGCAGTTGCACCCCGGCCAGGCGGCCGTGATCGATACCGGCGACTACGGCGCACCGTTGTCGAGCCTGGCCCAGCTGCCGGCCGGCGACTACTGGATGCAGCCGTTCGTCAACATCTACACGCGCTTCAAGCGTGCCGACGGTCATACCGTGTGGCTGCACATGGACCACTGGGAGGGCCAGGACTGGAAGCGCTCGCCGGGCAACCTGTACGGCACGCCGGTGAAGGTGCATTTCGATCCGCATTCGCGCACCCCGATCCGTCTGGTCGCCGACCACGTGATCGGCCCGGTGAAGGTGCCGGCCGACACCCGCTACGTGAAGCGCTTCCGCATCAAGAGCGCGATCCTCAGCCGCTGGTGGGGCCATCCGATCTACCTGGGCGCCACGGTGCTGCTGCCGCGCGGCTATGCCAGCCACCCGAACGTGCGCTACCCGATCATCTACGAGCAGGGCCATTTCTCGCTGCACGCGCCGATGGGCTTCGATCGCCCGCACTCGGGCTTCCGCAAGTTCTGGCTGGCCGACGGCACGCCGCGGGTGATCGTGGTCACGCTGCAGCACCCCTCGCCCTACTACGACGATTCCTACGCGGTGAACTCGGCCAACGACGGGCCCTACGGCGACGCCATCCAGAAGGAGCTTTTGCCGGCCATCGCCTCGCGCTTCCGCGTGATCGACAGGCCCTGGGCGCGCATCCTGACCGGTGGCTCGACCGGCGGCTGGATCTCGGTGGCGCTTCAGGTGTTTCATCCGCAGTTCTACGGCGGCAGCTTTGCCTCGTGCCCGGACTCGCTGGACTTCCGCTACCACCAGATCGTCAACATCTACCGCGACAAGAACGCCTACTACAAGCAACAAGGCTGGGTCCGGGTCGAGCGCCCGGACACGCGCAGGACGGACGGCAACATCACCTCGATGATGAAGGACGAGAACCACTACGAGCTGGCGGTGGGCGACCGTTCGCGCTCGGGCGGTCAGTGGGACATCTGGGAGGCGACGTTCGGACCGGTCGGCGCGAACGGCTATCCGCAGCGCATCTGGAACAAGCGCACCGGCGTGATCGACCACTCCGTGGCCGCCTACTGGAAGCAGCACTACGACCTGCGTTACTACCTGAAGACCCACTGGCCGCAGATCGGTCCCGAGCTGACGGGCAAGCTGCACATCTACGTCGGCGCCATGGACACCTACTACCTGAACATGGGCGTGCACATGATGGATGCCTTCCTGCGCTCGACCCGGCACCCGAAGGCCGACGCCACCGTGGTCTACCAGCCCATGGCACCGCACTGCTGGGGGCCACGCGGTTCGGTGCTGCTCAACAAGATCGTCGATTACATGGATGCCCACGCGCCGGCCGGCGCCGACCTGAAAGCCTGGCGCTACTGATCCCCGGCGAGTGCCTGCCCATCGGCGGCACGGCATGACGGACCGCCCCGCGTGACCGGATCACGCAGGGCGGAACGGATCGGGGAAGTTTGCGAATCCGGCCGTTCAGGCGCGCCGACGGAAGCAGGACTCGGCATCGTTCTGCGCGTTCTTCGCGCTGCCTCGCTCGCCACGCAACGCGCTCACATGGCGAATCCAGGCCAGGGCACGGGCCGCTGGGTCCTTGTCGCCGTGCAGACAGATGTCGTCGGCTTCGCCGTCCTCGACCAGACGCACCACCGCGGGAATGCCGTTCCGCTGGTAGTCGCGCTGGGCGATCAGGTCGGCAAAGCGCACGGCCCGGTCGCGACGAAGGAAATGCGCGACCACTTTGCCGCGCAGGCAGATGGACCATGCGCCGTCGCGAGGCTCGATCTGGTAGATGACCCGATGCGTCATGACAGTCGTTGCCCTGGCATGGGTGTGCCGGCGGGCTTCCGTGCCGCCGGCGCGCCGGTTTACTTTGTTCTGCCGTTTTCCCGACATCCTGCGGGTTGACCTGCGGTCGGCTCATCCAAGCCAGAAACGACCGAACAAGTACAGTTTCGCTCATGCTCCGGGGGCTGTCTGCCAGCGGATCGCACCAGGTGCTGTAGGCAAAACCCTACAAGCAGTCCGCCGTGCACGGATCCGGGCATTCCGCCCGGACCTGCGCAGGTCCGGGCGTGCGTTCGTACGGGGAGCCGGTATTACACCGTGACCGGGTTGGGCTTGTCGGCGTCCAGCTTGTACTGCTTGATGGCGCGCGCCACATCCTTGCCGGTCACCTGGCCCTCACGCGCCAGCGCCGCCAGGGCCGCGTGGGCAATCCAGTAGCGGTCGACCTCGAAGAAGCCGCGCAGATGCTCGCGGGTGTCGCTGCGACCGAAACCGTCGGTGCCGAGCACGGTGTAGCGACGTCCGTCCGGCATGAAGGCGCGGATCTGGTCGGCAAATTCGCGCACGTAGTCGGTCGCGGCGATGACCGGTCCGGGGCGGCTCTCCAGGCACTCGGTGACGTAGGGCTTGCGCGGATCCTTGGCTTCCGGATGCAGGCGGTTCCAGCGCTCGGCATCGAAACCGTCGCGGCGCAGCTCGCTGAAGCTGGTGCACGACCAGATATCGGACTCCACGCCGAAATCGTTCTTCAGCAGTTCGGCCGCGGCGATGGCCTCGAGCAGGATGGTGCCCGAACCCAGCAGCTGCACGCGCGGCGCCGTGCTCTTGCTCTTGCTCTTGCCCTTCCCCGAGTCCCGGGTCCCGAGTCCCGAGTCCCGGAACAAGTACATGCCCTTGAGCACGCCTTCCTCGCAGCCTTCGGGCATGTCCGGATGGGCGTAGTTCTCGTTCATCACCGTGAGGTAGTAGTACACGTCCTCCTGGTCGGCCAGCATGCTGCGCACGCCGTCCTGCAGGATGACGGCCACCTCGTGGGAGAAGGTCGGGTCGTAGGCCTTGCAGTTGGGAATGGCGCCGGCCAGCAGGTGCGAATGACCGTCCTCGTGCTGCAGCCCCTCGCCGTTGAGCGTGGTGCGCCCGGCAGTGCCGCCGATCAGGAAGCCGCGCGAGCGCATGTCGCCGGCCGCCCAGGCCAGGTCGCCGATGCGCTGGAAGCCGAACATCGAGTAGTAGATGAAGAACGGAAGCATGGGCTGGTTGCTGACCGAATAGCTGCTCGCCGCAGCCATCCAGGCGCTCATGCCGCCGGCCTCGGAGATGCCTTCCTGCAGCACCTGGCCCTTGGTGTCCTCGCGGTAGTACAGCAACTGGTCGGCATCCTGCGGGCGGTACTTCTGGCCGAACGGCGCGTAGATGCCGATCTGCCGGAACATGCCCTCCATGCCGAAGGTGCGCGCCTCGTCGGAGACGATGGGCACCACGCGCGGACCGATCTCCTTGTCGCGCAGCAGCAGGTTGATGCCGCGCACCAGAGCCATGGTGGTGGACACCTCGCGCTCGCCGCTGCCCTTGGTGATCTGCTTGTAGTAATCCAGGTCCGGTGCCTTGAACTGCTTGTCGGACTTCCTGCGGCGCTGCGGCAGGGTTCCGCCGAGCGCGCGCCGGCGCTCGAGCATGTACTGCACCTCTTCCGAGTCCACGCCCGGGTGGTAGTACGGCACATTCTCCAGCTCGTCGTCCTCGACCGGGATGTTGAAACGGTCGCGGAAGTAGCGAACCGAGTCCGAATCCAGCTTCTTCTGCTGGTGGGTCGGGTTCTGCGACTCGCCGGCGTCGCCCATGCCGTAGCCCTTGACCGTCTTGGCCAGGATCACCGTCGGCATGCCCTCGGTCTGGGTGGCCGCGTGATAGGCCGCGTAGACCTTGTGCGGATCGTGGCCGCCACGGTTCAGGCGCCAGATGTCCTCGTCCGAGAGGTTGGCGACCATCGCCTTGGTCTCGGGGTACTTGTTGAAGAAATGCTCGCGCGTGTAGGCGCCGCCGAAGGCCTTGCAGGCCTGGTACTCGCCGTCGAGCGTCTCCATCATCAGCTTGCGCAGCACGCCATTGGTGTCGCGTGCCAGCAACGGATCCCAATAGCTGCCCCAGACCAGCTTGAGCACGTTCCAGCCGGCGCCGCGGAACACGCCCTCCAGTTCCTGGATGATCTTGCCGTTGCCGCGCACCGGACCGTCCAGGCGCTGCAGGTTGCAGTTGATCACGAACACCAGGTTGTCCAGCTTCTCGCGGCCGGCCAGCGAGATCGCGCCCAGGGATTCGGGCTCGTCGGTCTCGCCGTCGCCCAGGAAGCACCAGATCTTGCGATCGGTCTTGGGCATCAGGCCGCGGTGCTCGAGGTACTTCCAGAACTGTGCCTGGTAGATGGCCTGGATCGGACCCAGGCCCATCGACACCGTCGGCACCTGCCAGTAGTCGGGCATCAGCCACGGGTGCGGATAGGACGACAGGCCCTGGCCCTTGCCGGCCACTTCCATGCGGAACAGGTCCATCTGCTCGGTGCTGAGCCGCCCCTCGAGGAACGAGCGCGCGTAGATGCCCGGGCTGGAATGACCCTGGTAGAAGATCAGGTCGCCGGGATGATCCTCACTGGGCGCACGCCAGAAGTGGTTGAAGCCGACGTCGTACAGCGTCGCGCCGGAAGCGAAGCTGGCGATGTGGCCACCGAGGCTGCCCGGCTTGCGGTTGGCGCGCACCACCATGGCCATGGCGTTCCACCGGATGATCGAGCGGATACGCCATTCCAGCGCCGCGTCGCCGGGGCTCTTGGCCTCCAGGTTCGGCGGGATGGTGTTGACGTATTCGGTGGTCGGGTCGAACGGCAGGTAGCCGCCGGCGCGCCGGGTGGCGTCGACCATGCGATCGAGCAGGTAATGCGCCCGCTGCGGGCCGTCGTTGTTGATGACCGCACTGAGCGACTCGATCCATTCCTGGGTCTCGGTGGGGTCGAGATCCTGGTCCAGGATGTCCTGCATCTGATCCATCGGGTTTCCTCCGCGACGTACCCCCGGGGGAACGGGCCGTCGCCATCTGTCGAACATGGAAGGCCGCACGCGGGACGCGCGGCGAGCCCATCAAGTGTAGCGTCCGCAAGGGATTGCGCCAACGCGAACGGCCGTTTGAACGGCCGTGCGCCGCGAATCAGTCCTCGCCGCGGGACATGCCCTCGCGGATTTGCGCCTCCACGCAGGCGATCGCGGTCATGTTGACCACGCGCCGCACCGTAGCCTGCGGCGTAAGCAGGTGCACCGGCTTGGCCACGCCCATCAGGATCGGGCCGATGGTGACGCCGTCGGTCATGCTGCGGGTCAGGTTGTAGGAAATGTTGGCCGCGTCCAGGTTCGGGAACACGAACATGTTGGCCTTGCCCGAGAGCAGCGAGTTGGGGAACAGGCGCTCGCGGACTTCCGGATCCAGGGCCACGTCGGCCTGCATTTCCCCCTCGACCTCCAGCCGTGGCGCACGCGCACGGATGATCTTGAGTGCTTCGCGCATCTTGCAGGTGGTCGGGGTCTCGCGGCTGCCGAAGTTGGAATGCGACAGCAGGGCGATCTTCGGGTGGATGCCGAAGATCTTCAGCCGCATCGCCGCCATCAGCGTGGCTTCGGCGATCTGCTCGGCATCGGGGTTTTCCTGCACGTAGGTATCGAGGAAGAAGAACACGCCTTGCTCGGTCGCCACAGCGGACATGGCCGAGGCCTGCCCCGCACCCTCGTCCAGCCCGATGATGTCCAGGATGTAGCGCAGCTTGCGGTGGTACTGGCCGACCAGGCCGCCGATCATGGCATCGGCCTCGCCGCGCTCGACCATCAGCGAACCGATCACGATGCTGCGCGAGCGCACCACGGCCTTGGCGTGCGGCGGAGTGATGCCGCGACGCTCCATGATGCGGTGGTAGTGCTGCCAGTAGTCGTCGAAACGCGGGTCCGAATGGATGTTGCACAGCTCGAAGTCGCGGCCGGCCTCCAGGCGCAGGCCGGCGCGCTTGATGCGCTGCTCGATCACGTCCGGGCGGCCGATCAGGATCGGCCGGGCCAGGCCCTCGTCGACCACGGTCTGCGCCGCTCGCAGGATGGTGTCCTCCTCGCCCTCGGCGAACACCACGCGCTTGGGATGGGCCTTGGCGCTGTCGAAGACCGGTTTCATGGTCAGGCCGGTACGGAAGACCATGTTGGACAGCGAGTCGCAGTACGCGTCCATGTCCTCGATCGGACGCTTGGCCACACCCGATTCCATCGCTGCCCTGGCCACCGCCGGCGGCAGCTGCAGCAGCAGGCGCGGATCGAACGGTTGCGGGATCAGGTAGTCGCGACCGAAGTGCGGCACCTGGCCTCCGTAGGCACGCGCAGACACGTCCGAGGCCTCGCGCCGTGCCAGTTCGGCAATGGCATGCACGCAGGCCACCTTCATGGCCTCGTTGATGACCGTGGCGCCGGCATCCAGTGCGCCGCGGAAGATGTACGGGAAGCACAGGGCGTTGTTGACCTGGTTCGGGTAGTCCGAACGCCCGGTGGCGATGATGCAGTCCGGGCGGACCTTCTTGGCGTCCTCGGGAAGGATTTCCGGATGCGGATTGGCCAGCGCCAGGATGATCGGGTTCTCGGCCATGGAGGCGACCATCTCCGGCTTGAGCACGCCGCCGGCGGACAGGCCCAGGAAGATGTCCGCGCCCTCGACGATGTCGCCCAGGGTGCGCTTGTCGGTGTCGCGCGCGTAGCGCTGCTTGTCCGGGTCCAGGTTCTCCCGGCCACTGTGCAGCACGCCCTCGCGATCGGCCGCCAGGATGTGCTCCGGCTTCAGGCCCAGCGAGACCAGCATGTCCAGGCAGGCGATGCCGGCCGCGCCCGCGCCGGAGGTGGCCAGCTTGACGTCCTCGATCTTCTTGCCGGCCACGTGCAGCGCATTGATGACCGCCGCGCCGACGATGATCGCGGTGCCGTGCTGGTCGTCGTGGAACACCGGGATGTTCATGCGCTCGCGCAGCTTCTTCTCGACGATGAAGCACTCGGGCGCCTTGATGTCCTCGAGGTTGATGCCGCCGAAGGTCGGCTCCATCGAGGCGATGATGTCGACCAGCTTGTCCGGGTCGGTCTCGTCCAGTTCGATGTCGAACACGTCGATGCCGGCGAACTTCTGGAACAGCACGCCCTTGCCTTCCATCACCGGCTTGCCGGCCAGCGGGCCGATGTTGCCCAGGCCAAGTACCGCGCTGCCGTTGGTGATCACCGCCACCAGATTGGCGCGTGCGGTCAGCTCGGCGGCCTGACCCGGATCCTCGACAATGGCGTCGCAGGCGGCGGCCACGCCGGGCGAATAGGCCAGCGCCAGCTCGCGCTGGTTGATCAGCGAGGTGGTCGGCGTGACCTTGATCTTGCCGGGACGTGGATGGCGGTGATACTCGAGCGCGGCCTGCGCGAGTTCCTTGGAGATGCTGGACATGAAAACGGCACTTTTCGGACGATGGCCCGGCGGGCGGGCGGGAAGCGCTCATGCTAGCACCGGCGAGCCCTGTGGCGACTCCGGGCGTCGAGCGACCAATGGATGCGGATCGTTGCACAGGGCGGCACAAACTGCAGCGCCGGGGTGCCGCGTGCAATGGACTCGGCAGGGATCGAACGGGCCGGCCACCGGTGCCTAGCGGCGGTCGAACCGCGGCATGCGCGCCAAGCGGGTCCGCAGCCACGCCGGAAAGCGCGGTGTACCGCGTTTCTGCAGGGCCTTCGCCGCGTGCCACTCCGATGCGCGTTGCGCCGGGGCCCCGCAACGGGCGCGCAGCAGGTGAAACACCGCCCACCAGCGGCGATCGACCGCATCGCCCGGGAGCGTGTCGGGCGCCTTCCCCGGAGGCGCCCGGCAATGACCGGCATCGGCATCGCGCAATGCGCGGGCAAGGCAGATCCAGCGCGCCATGGTGCTGATGTCCGCCAGATCGGAGCAACTCACCGATCCCCGGTCCAGCAGCCTCCAGGACCGCGCATGTCCGGTCTCCCAACCGAGCAGGCCATTCAATGGCTCGATCCAGCCCAGATCATCCCGGTCGTTGACGGGCAAGGCATGCAGCATGACCAGTGCCCGCTGCGCCGCATGCCATGCCCGGCCGGTGTCGCCCGCCCGGTAGCGGGACAGCGCCAGCCAGCCCAGGTTGACCACCACATCCGGATGCGCACCCTTGCCGACGATCTCCTGCTGGATCGGGATGATGCGCTCGTACTCACGTGCGGCGTCCGCCGCCCGTCCCTGCCGGTACCTGACCGCGGCCAGGTTGCCCAGGGTCGCCAGGGTCGTGGGGTGGTGCAAGCCGTATACGCGGACCTGCAGCTTCAGCGCCGCCGAGAGCAGCTGCGCAGCGCGTCCCTCCTTGCCGAGACCGTCGTAGGCGAGGCCGAGTTCGTTGTCGGTGGACGCCTCGTCGATCGGTGCCTGCATGCCGGACAGGGCGGCGCGCGCCTTCAACAGCCAGGAAACGGCCCGTTTGTAGTGCCTTTGCGCACTCTCCGCTTCGCCCCGCACCCGCAATGCGTAGGCGTAATCCCTGTTGTGCGTGCGCCCGCCCCGGCGCATCGCGGCAACCAGCCGACCGGCCGTGACGGCCGCGGCCTTCGGCTGGTCATTGACCACCTGCATGTCGGCCAGCTTCGCCAACGTGCCGTCGCGCAGGGACGGATCGTCGGGCACGTCCCGGTCGAGCACCGCGACCGCCTGCTGCAGGTCGCCGAGCGCGCGTGGATTGCGACCCTGTTCGTAGTACAGCATGCCGCGCTCGACCAGGACCTGCGCATGCACCCGGGGATCGCGCGCGACGCCCCGGTCGAACAGGTGCAGGGCGGTGTCCAGCGAGTGCCGGGCATCGTCGAGTTGCCCGCGCGCCAGTTGGCTGCGACCGATCACGAGCAACAGCTCCGCCCGCACCCCGGGGCTTGATCGCAAGCGGGTGCGAATTCTTTTCGCGCCCTGGCGCAGCAATTCCGAAGCCCGCGGGTCGCGGCCGGCCACCTGGGTCGGATCCGAGGCGTCGAGAATGTCGATGAGGAAATCCTTCACCGCAGTGGCGCGCTGCGCCTGACCCTGCGCGCGCCGGGCCTGCCAGATCGTCGTCGCCACGCCCGCCGTCACCGCAAGCGCGACGACCAAGCAGGCCGCCACCGCCAGGCGGTTGCGCCGGACGAACTTGCGGACGCGATAGAACCACCCCGGCGCGCGCGCCGCCACCGGCATCTGGTCGAGCCAGGCGCACAGGTCCGCCTGCAGCGCATCGACCGAGGCATAGCGCTGTTCCGGTTCCGGCCGAAGGGCCTTGAGCACGATCGCGTCGAGGTCGCCGCGTACGTCAGCCACGCCGACGCCATGGCCGTCGCCGCCGCCACGCACGTGCATCCGCAACGCTCGCGAAGGCGGCAGGACAGTCCCGTCGAACTCGTGCTCGCGCGGACCGCAACCGGTCAGCAGGCGATACAGCAGTGCGCCCAGTCCGAACACGTCGGCCGCCGTGGTGGCGTGCTCGCCGGCCAGTTGCTCGGGCGCCGCATACTCGGGCGTGACTGCTCTCGCCAGGGTCACCGTCATGTCCATGAACCGCTCGTCCAGCAGGCGCCCGATGCCAAAGTCGAGCACGCGCACCAGACCCTCGCGATCGACCATCACGTTGGAGGGCTTCAGATCCGCATGGACCACCAGGTTGCGGTGGGCATAAGCGATCGCGGCACAGACCAACAACATCAGGCGCACACGGGCCGCGGCATCCAGGCCCTTGCGCTCGCACCAGGTGTCGATTCGCACGCCGTCGACTTCCTCCATGGCCAGGAAGGGCGTGCCGTCCTCGGCCTCCCCGGCCTCGTACAGATGCGCGATGTGCGGGTGATTGAGCCGCGACAGGATCGATTGTTCGCGCCGGAAGCGCAGCAGGTCGTGGCGCGCCAGGGCCCCCACCGGATACAGCTTGATCGCCGCCCACTGCCGGGTATCTTCCCGACCGCGGCAGCCCCTCCAGACCACCGACATGCCGCCGCGACCCAATTCGTGCTGCAGCACCCAGCCACCGACCCGGCGCCCGACCAGGGTCGAAGGCGCCCCCCAATGCGGGTCGCGCGGAGCCCGGTCCAGCGCTCCGCGGCGATCGTGTGCCTCGAGCAGGCGCCGCACGCAGCTTTCCAGGTCCGCCGGCAGTCCCATGCCGCGCAGGGCATCCAGGCGCGCGTGCCCGGCCAGATCGAGCAGCCGGTCCAGCAGCGCATCGGCGCGATCCCAAAGTTCGTCCTGCCGAAGACCCATGTCTCCCCCGGCCGCGTCAGGTCCCGCCGGCCAGCCTCGCGTGCAGGAATGCGCGGGCGCGCTCCCACTCGCGCTTGGCCGTGCGCTCGGAGCAATCCAGCAAAGAGCCGATCTCGGCGAACCCGAAACCGGCGAAATAATGCAGCTCCACCACCTCGACCTGGCGTGGCCGTCGCTGGCGCATCGTCTCCAGCACCTGGTCCAGCGAAAGTACCTCGACATCCGGGTCCGCGCTGGGCGCCAGTCGTTCGGTCAAGGTGATGTCGCGCTCCTTGCCACCGCGCTTTTTCGCCGTGCGCCGTCGCGCGGCATCAACGATGATGCTGCGCATGGCGTGCGCGGCGCAGGCAAAGAAGTGATGGCGGTCCTTGAGCGACAAATCACTGCCTCCCGTCAGGCGCAGGTACGCCTCGTGCACCAGCACCGTCGGCGTCAGGGTCGCTTCCGGACCATGCACCCGTCCCCGCGCCATGCGCAGGAGTTCCGGATACAGCGCCGCGAACACGTCGGACAGGCACCCCCGCTCACCGCTTCGCGCACGCACCAGCAACTGCGTGATATCGGACATGTGCTTCCCCTCGACCCGTGTGTAACGCGTCGCCCGGCATGATTGCCCGCAACTGTATATGGCAACAGAGCACAAAGCAGGGAGCGGGGGAAGCGCCCGGACCCGCCAGGCGCATCTGCCTGACGGACCGGTGTGGAAAACCCCTACAAGTCGATGCCAAAACCCAGGCCGACCGTGTGCTGCGAACCACTGAACGCGCCGCCGAAGTTGATGTTGGCGTGCTGGCCCAGCGGCGCCGCATAACCCAGCGACAAAGCCGAACGCCCTCCGGAGAAACCCACGCCCGCAGCCAGGCGACCGTGACCCTGCGCACCGGCTGCACCAATCGCCATCTGCGTCATCGCCGCACTCATCGCGCCCATGCGGTCGATGCGCAGGTCGGTGTGCCTGAACCGATTCTCGACCTGGCCACGGAACTGGTTGAATTCCGTGCTGCTTACGCCAGTGCTCGATATCATGCTGGTCACCCGGGTGTCCGTGTAGGCCTCGGCCGCGGCCAGCGTGCCGGCGTCACCCTGCTGCACCTGGCGTACGTTGGCGGCATCGGTCGGCGCACTGCCGTCGGCCACGTTGGTGACCTGCCGCTCACTACCGGACGCGCCCACTGACACCACGTTGTCACGCGTGGCCACCGAGCCGGACCCGAGGGCCACCGAGCCGGCGCCGTTGGCGGTGGACTGATAACCGATCGCCATGCTGTCGGTGTTGCCGGCATTGGACGACGCGCCGATCGCCACTGAATGGGTGCCCGCGGCACGAACCACTTCGCCGCTGTCGAGCTGGCCATTGCCGTTGAGGTCGTTCCAGCCGCCGATCGCCACGCTCAACTGGCCCGTGGCCTCGCTCGCCGTGCCCAGGGCCGTGCTGGAGATTCCGCCGGCGACGGCCGCCGATCCGAAGGCGCTGGCGTAATCGCGCGTGGCCTGGACGTGTTCGTACGTGTCGACGGTGGTGTCGCCGTTGAAGTTGATCCAGTTGCCGACGGCGGTGGCGCCCGTACCGGTCGCGGTACTGCCCGAACCCGCGGCCATGCTGTGCTGTCCGGTGGCGTAGTTCAGGTAACCGACGGCCACGCTGTAGCTGCCGCTGCCGCGGTTCTGCACGCCCACGGCCGTGGAGTGGTCGCCGGCCGTATTCTGGTTGCCCAGTGCCGTGCCGTAGTTGCCCGCCGCGTTCTGTACGCCGGACGCATCGGACAGGGTGCCGTTGGCCGCGTTGGTGTCGCCACAGGCAAACGCGCCGGTGCCGGTGGCCGTGCTTCCTCCGGAGGCGCCGCCCGCGATCTGGCAGGTCTGTCCGGCCCAGGCGGGTGTGACGGCCAGACACGCCAGCAGCGCCAGACCGACCAGGCCGACCGGGCCGCGGCGAAAGGTGATTGCATCCTTCATGTTTGTTTCCTCGTTTGATCAGGTTGGATTGCTGTCGAAACCGTGCGCTGTTCGCACGCCCCAACCGGATCAACGAAAACGGCCATCGAACCGTGCCACCGGATATCTCCTCACCCCGTCCTCCCGGCCGCGCCACGCCCTTGGCACGATCGAGTGCAGGCTTGCGTTCTCTTCGTTACACACCTGCGCGAGGAGAATTCCGATGAAGACCCTGACCCTGCTCCTGTCCTGCAGCCTGCTGGTGTCGTGCAGCAGCCACGCCGCCGACGCCTGCCTGGTCGGCACCTGGAAAGCCCGCGGCAACGGGGCCGCAGAATGGATGGCCCGGCACGTGCCCGGCATGCACCTGCACATGGGCGTTCGCGAGGGCGTGCTGCGCTTTTCCGTCGATGGACGCTACACCTCGGAGGTGCGTCTGGACGCACGGGCCTCGATGGAGCATGGCGGCAGTGCGGCGACCCACGGGCCGATGTCGGTCCGTACCAGCGGACACTGGCGCACGCAGGGCGACCGCCTGACCCTGGAACCGCAATCGCAACGCAGCCAAGGCTCGATCGACTCCATCGCTGCGACCGGCCGGCGGGCCCGTCGTCCGCTACCGGTCGCCGGGACCCGTGCGATGCGCATGTCCTATACGTGCCGCGGCGACACGCTGGTCACCGGCAAGACCTTCCCGGGCATCGCCGATCCCATGACCCAGCGGTACGTGCGCGTGCACGGATAGGGGCCCGATGCCTTCCGCGCACAGGACGGTGCCTCTTGTGCCGGACTGCGGCCGCTCAGGGTTCGTCGCGACCGCGCCCACGCTGCCCGGAACGACGGCCTGGGGTTTTGGCCCGCCCCTGCTGCTTCAGGCGTGCTTCCAGGGTGGCAGCCTGTTCCTCGCGTTCGGTGCGCAGCTTGACGTAGTTGCGCCAGCGTTCGGGATCCAGCTCGCCGGCGGCGATGGCCGCCTGCACCGCACAACCGGGTTCACTTTCATGCGCACAGTCGGCGAAACGGCAGCGCATGGCCAGTTCCTCGATGTCGGCAAACAGGTCGAGTGACTCCTCGCCGGTCAGCTTGAGCTCGCGCATGCCCGGCGTATCGATCAGGCAGGCGCCGCCGGGCAGCGACATCAGCGCGCGATGCGTGGTGGTATGGCGGCCACGGCTGTCGCTCGTACGCACTGCACCGGTGGCCATGCGCGATTCGCCCAGCAGGGTGTTGGTCAGGGTCGACTTGCCGGCGCCGGACGAACCGACCAGCACCACGGTGTCGCCGGGCTGCAGATAATCGGCGAGTACGTCCACGCTGGCCGGGTCCTTCGCGTTGATGGCGTGCACGGGAGTGGCAACCGGCAGTCGCCCGCGCAACGCCGAACGTCGTGCCTGGGCGTCCTCGAAACGATCGGCCTTGGTCAACACCAGCACCGGTTGCGCGCCGGAGCCCTCGATCAACAGCAGGTAACGCTCGATGCGCCGCGGATTGAAATCGCCGTCCAGGCCGGTCAGCACCAGGACGTAGTCGACGTTGGTGGCAATGACCTGGCGCGCGTAGCGTTCGCCGGCCGCGGCGCGGGTCAGTGTCGATCGTCGCGGCAGGACGCGCTCGATGGTCGGCGGTTCGGCCCGGTCCAGGACCACGAAATCGCCCACCGCCGGGCGCTCGACCGGATCGATGCGCCGTTTCAGGAAACGTCCATCGGGCTGCGCCGCAAATACCCCATGGCCATCGTGCACTTGGTAGCCGGCGCGGTGCTGGGCCACCACGCGTGCCACCCGCGTGGCGGGCGTGGTGGCGTCGCGCCAGCCAATGCGACGCAGCGCCTCAATGTCGTTGCCGGGAACCATGCCACGATTATGCCCTGCCCACGCCCCGATCGCGCCCTTACAGGACGACGTGACGCTGGTAGCATCCCGTTCAAGCCCCCATGCAAAGCCGCTCGTGAACCCGATCGCCCCCAGCGCCCGCCTCGCCGATGTCCGCTACGAGATCCGCGGCAATCTGGCCCGCCGTGCGCGCGAGATGGAAGCTACCGGCACGCCGGTCGTGCACCTGAACATCGGCAATCCCGGCCGTTTCGGCTTCCGCGCACCGCCGCACCTGGTCCAAGCCCTGCCCGCGAACCTTCCGCACAGCGACGGCTACTGCCAGGAACAGGGCATCGACGAAGCCCGCGAGGCCGTGCTTGCGCGCCAGTCCGCACGCGGCGTGCACGGCATCGATGTCGACCATGTATTCATCGGCAACGGGGTGAGCGAACTGATCGACATCGCGCTGCGCGCCCTGCTCGACCCCGGCGACGAGGTGCTCCTGCCCAGCCCCGACTACCCTTTGTGGAGCGCCTCGACCGTGCTCAACGGCGGAAGGCCACGCTACTACCGCTGCACGGCGGACAACGGCCACCTGCCGGACCCGGACGAGATCGCCGCACTGATCGGGCCGCGCACGCGCGCGATCGTGCTGATCAATCCCAACAACCCGACCGGCGCGGTGTATCCGCGCGCGCTGCTGGAGCGCATCGTCGCGCTGGCAGCCCGTCACGGCCTGCTGCTGCTCGCCGACGAGATCTACGACGACATCGTCTACGACGACGCTGAGTTCGAGCCGCTGGCGCCACTGGCCGGCGACGTGCCCTGCCTGAGCTTCGCCGGCCTGTCCAAGGTGCACCGCGCCTGCGGCTACCGCATCGGATGGATGAGCCTGTCCGGCGAGCGTGCCCGCACGGCCGACCTGCGCGACGCGCTGCAGTTGCTTTGTGCCTTGCGCCTGTGCGCCAACGTGCCGGCGCAGTGGGCCGTGCGCGCCGCGCTGGAAGGTCCGGACACCATCGGCGCCCTGCTGGCGCCGGGCGGGCGGCTGCATCAGGCGCGCCAGGCAGTGATCGACGGAGTCGCCGCCAGCGATCACCTGGAACTGGTCTCGCCGCGCGGTGCGCTTTACGCATTCCCGGCCGTGCGCGCCGATGCCCTGCCCGCGTTCGACGATGCCGCATTCGCCTTGCGCCTGCTGGAGGAGGAAGGCGTACTGCTGGCCCCGGGTTCGAGCTTCAACGTCGAGGCCAGCCGGCATCTGCGCCTGACCCTGTTGCCGCAGCCGCACATCCTTTCCGACGTGTTCGTGCGCATCGAGCGCGTGCTTGCCCGCATGAGCGCCGGACAGGTACGGGACCTCCGCATGCCCGCCTGAAACCGGTACGCGCCAAGGGTGCGCGAAACAAGGTAGGCTGATGTCCATGACAGCCACCGCCGACGCCAGCCGGTTCCTCGCCCTGGGCGATTCCTACACCATCGGTGAAGGCGTCTGCGCACGCCATCGCTGGCCCCAGCAGGTGGTCGATGCATTGCGCGCCGAAGGGGCATCGATCGAGGATCCGCAGATGATCGCGGTGACTGGCTGGACCACCGACGAGCTGGCCACCGGCATGCGCGCCGTGGCCCTGACTCCGCCCTACGACATCGTCAGCCTGGGCATCGGTGTCAACAACCAGTTCCGCGGACGCGACGTGGCCGAATACCGCGTACAGCTGGCCGGCCTGCTGCAGCGCGCCGTCCACCTGGCCGGCGACCGGCCGCGCCAGGTCATGGTGGTGTCGATTCCCGACTGGGGCGTGACCCGCTTTGCCCGCGACCACGGCCATGACGCCGGCACCGTGGGCGCCGCGCTGGATGCCTTCAACGCGGCGGCCCGCGAGGAAACCCTTCGCGTCGGCGCCCACTGGGCCGACGTCACTGCGATATCACGCGCCTGCGGGGACGAGGACGGCATGCTGGCCGAGGACGGCCTGCACCCGTCCGGAGCGCAATACGCAATGTGGACGCAGCGATTGCTGCCTCTGGCGCGCACCCTGCTGGAGCAGCTGCGCAGCTGATTCGGCCCTTCGGATTGGCAACCGTTCCGCGGTATCATGATGGGCCCCGTTCCATCCCCACGGTACCTGTCATGTCCCTCGATCCCGCTACCCGCGAACGCATCCAGTCGCTGCTCGACACGCACCGCGTGGTGCTGTTCATGAAGGGCGACCGCCAGCAACCCATGTGCGGCTTCTCCGCCGCAGCCGCCGCTGCGCTCGACGACGTGCTGGAGGACTACCACACCGTCGACGTGCTTTCCGACCCGGATATCCGCGAAGGCATCAAGCTGTTCGGCGACTGGCCGACCATCCCGCAGCTGTACATCGGGGGCGAACTGGTCGGCGGCTCGGACATCGTGCGCCAGATGTACGCCTCGGGCGAGCTGCACACGCTGTTCGGCGCCGAGGCGCCGGACCGCACGCCGCCGGAAATTACCCTCACCGACAAGGCCGCCGAAGCCATCCGCACCGGCATCGACCAGGCCGAGGGCATGGCCCTGCACCTGTCCATCAGCACCGACCACCAGGCTCGCTTCCAGCTGGCCCCGGCCGGCGATCACGACATCGTGAGCGAGGCCAACGGCATTGAGATCCACCTCGATCCGGGCAGCGCGCAGCGCGCGCGCGGCATCGTCATCGACTGGGTCGAAACCATGCAGGGCGCGGGACTGAGCCTGCGCTTCCCCGGCGCCGCGGACGTGCAGGAACTGGACGTGGCCGAACTGAAGACGCGCCTGGACGCCGGCCAGATCACCGTGATCGACGTGCGCCCGGCCGACCAGCGCCAGGCCGCGCCCTTCCCCGGCGCGCGCAGCCTGGAAGAGGAAGGCGAGGCCGCCATCGGCGCGCTGCCCAAGGACACCCCGTTGGCCTTCCTGTGCCACCACGGCATCTCCAGCCGTGGCGTGGCCGAGCACTTCGCCGCGCACGGCTTCACCCAGGTGCACAACATCACCGGCGGCATCGACGCCTGGGCCGAGCGCATCGACGCCAGCGTGCCGCGCTACTGAGCAGGCCGTCCGCGCGCCTTCGCGGACGCTGTTGGAAAGGGTAGGATCAAGGGGCCGGCGCACGCGTCGGCCCCTTTTTCGTGAGCCTCGGAGACACCATGCGACGCCTGCTGCCCCTTCTTGTCCTCACGGCCCTTCTCGCCACGGGCGCCCTGGCCGCCTTTCAGCATCCTGCCAGGCACTGAGGCGGAGTGATGATGCCGCTCGTCCCGCGCGTGCAGGTCATCGGTCACCGCGGGGCACCGGCCCACTTTCCCGAACACACGCGGGCTTCGTACGAACGCGCCATCGTCGACGGCGCCGACTTCGTCGAACCGGACCTGGTGATGACCCGCGACGGGGTCCTGGTCTCACGCCACGAAAACGAGATCGGCACCACCACCGACGTTGCTTCCCACCCGGAATTCGCCGGCCGCCGGACCACCCGGCGCATCGATGGCCAACGGGTAGAAGGCTGGTTCACCGAGGACTTCACGCTCGCCGAGCTCAAGACCCTGCGTGCACGCGAACGCCTGCCCGACATGCGGCCCACCGGGCACGACGGCCGCTATCCGATACTCACCCTGGACGAGATCATCGAACTGGTCGCCACCGCATCGGCGCGCATCGGACGCCCCATCGGCATCATCCCCGAGATCAAGCACGGTACCTACTTCCGCTCGCTGGGCCTGCCCATGGAAGAGTGCCTGCTGGATACCTTCGCCGCCCATCCCTACACGCGCAGCGCGCCGCTGGAAATACAGTCCTTCGAGGTTGGCAACCTGCGTGACCTGCATGAACGGCTGGGCGGGGCGCAGGCACGCGAACGGCACCCGAACATCCGCCTGCTGCAGTTGCTGGGCGCACCCGATCAGCAGCCCCGGGACATCCGCGACGCGCACGGGACACTGACCTACGCACGCATGATGACGCCCGACGGACTGCGCCAGATCGCTTCCTATGCCGACGCCATCGGTCCGTCACTGGATGCCGTGATCCCGCGCAATGCCGACGACGACCTGGGCGCGCCCACCACCCTGGTTGGCGATGCGCACGCGGCGGGACTCGAGGTCCAACCCTGGACCTTCCGCCCCGAGAACCGCTACCTGGCGCGCCGATTCCGCGACGGCGATGTGCCGGGGCATCGCCATGCTGCCGGGCTCGAGGCGCAGATCGGGGTGTTCCTCGATGCCGGCATCGACGCCTTCTTCACCGACGACCCGGCCATCGGCCGTCGCGCTGTCGACAACCACGCGCCTCGCGCCGGTTGACGTTGGCCCGGGGCATGAAAAAGGGCGCCGAAGCGCCCTTTTCTGCATCGAGCCGTAGCTTGCTGCTCAGTGGATGCGGAACAGGGTCGGCGACCAGTTGCCGCTGACGTAGGATTCCTTGCGCTTGCGATGCATGCTTTCGATGACCTCGGCGCGCTGGGCTTCGGCCCAGTCGTGACGAGTCAGGTGCAGGGTGTCCAGGTCCTCACTGCGACGCTTGGCTTCGTCGATGCGCCAATGAGTGAACTCGTCGTAGGCCTCGATCTCGTGCTTGAGGTCGCGTGCGCACAGCTCGATCATGATGGCGTCGTCGAGGAACCCCAGGACCGGCACGTCGTCGGGCACCGCATCGTCGGGACGGGCAAAATAGGTCAGTGCCGAAAGCACGTTGGCCTTGTCCTCGTCCGGCAGGGCGAAACCAACGTCCTCGATCATCGCGATCAGGGTCTTGAGATGGCCGAGCCGCGTGGCGATGAAATCGGGCAGCTCTTCCGAATCGGTCTTGGACAGGAGCTCCCTGGCCGACGCGATGATGGCTTTCTCGTCCAGCTCGTCGGCCTTGGACTCGGCCTGCTTCATGCCGGCGACGAAGCGCTCCAGATCGGAGTCGCTGAGCGAGATTTGGATATCCAGACTCATGGCTTGTATCCCTGACCAATGACAAAGAACAAGCCTATGCCAGCCCATTGGGACCGTCAATCACGCCCAATGGCCAGTGCCCGGGTGCAGATCGGTCACATCCCATGCACGACGCGCAGCCCGATGCCGGATGAATGCAGGCGCACGAAGTTGCCGTCCTCACGGCTGCGCTCGCTCTGCACCAGCGCGTTGTGGAACGCGTACAGGTCCAGCGACCAGCGTGGCGCAAAGGCGTCGCTCGCCCCGATCCGGACCTCGACATGGGTCTGCGCCAGCTTCACCTGGCCACCCTCGGTGCGCAGGCTGTTGACCCACGGAAGATGGCCGGCGGTGACATCGCCAAGCAGGCTCCAGTGCGTGGCCAGGGGCATGCGCAGATGCAGGCCGAGCGTCGGGATCGGCAGCTCCTGCACGTAGAAGTCTTCCTTCAACTCGTGACCGGGGCTGTCGGTGGCAATGGTGCCGTGCATGCGGAAATTCAGCAGGGTGTAGCGGGCCCCGATGCTGCCCCAGAGCGTGCCGCCGTGGCCCAGTGCATACAGGCGACGCCACCAGGAAGCATCCAGGTCCAGGTAGTCCTGCCAGCTCGTGGCCGTGTCCAGATGGCCGCCGGCCGGCACCGTGGTGCCGTTGAAATACACCGGCGCGGCGAACATCGCGTGACCGGTGAAGCGATGGGTCGCGAAGCCGAAGTGCAGCTGGCTGCCAGCCGAGAGCGACTTCCACGCGCCCAGCCGCAGGCTCTGCATGCGGTGCACGTTCAGGTCGTCGCGCAGGTACAGGCGCGTGCCGCGCACGTCGAATTCGCGCACCCGTACCCAGCCACCCGGCGTGCCTTGCTCGACCCCGGCCGACACGCGCCAGCTCCCGGCAAAGGCGGCTGGAGCCATCGCCATCATCAGGCACAACGTTCCCGCGCCCTTGCGCAAGGGACGTGCCGGAGAGGCTCGATTCGCGGTCACGGCAACTCTCTCGTGGTGTACATGCGTGCCACCGCATGACCGGACGGGCCGGTACGGGGCCGTTGCCAAGCCTACGCCGATCGCCGAGACGATGCGGGAGGCCGCCTACTTGAGCATCTTGCGGTGGGCGTGGATGGACATCACCACACCGAAGCCGGCCAGCAACGACACCGCCGAGGTGCCGCCGTAGCTGATCAGCGGCAGCGGGACGCCGACCACGGGCAGCAGGCCGGTGATCATGCCGCCGTTGACGAATACGTAGACAAAGAAGCTCATGGCGAAGGCACCGGCCAGAAGCCTCGAATAGGTCTCGCGCGCCTCGGAGGCGATCCACAGGCAACGACCGACGATGAACAGGTACAGCGTCACCAGAAGCAACACGCCAAACAGCCCGAACTCCTCGGCGAACACGGCGAAGATGAAGTCGGTGGTGTGCTCGGGCAGGAACTCCAGGTGCGACTGGGTACCGTGCTGCCATCCCTTGCCGAAAAATCCGCCCGAACCGACCGCGATCTTGGACTGGATGATGTGCCAGCCCGCACCCAGCGGATCGGACTCGGGATTGAACATGGTCAGCACGCGCTGGCGCTGGTATTCGTGCATGAAGTGCCAGCCCACCGGCGCGGCCAGCGCGGCCAGGGCCAGCAGCAGCGCGATGCGCCGCCAGCGCATGCCGGACAGGAACAGCGCGAAGGCGCCGGCAGCAGCCACCAGCAACGCGGTACCCAGGTCGGGCTGCTCGGCGATCAGGGCCACCGGCACGCCGATCAGTATCGCGACACCGAGGATGTGTTTCCACGACGGCGGCAGGTGCCGCGGGTGCAGGTACCAGGCCACCATCATCGGCGTGGTCAGCTTGAGCAGTTCGGACGGCTGGAAACGCACCACCCCCAGGTCCAGCCAGCGATAGGCGCCACGGCCCTCGCCGATCACGGCCACGATCAGCAGCAGGAACACCGAGAAGGCATACAACCAGGGGGTCCAGGTGCGCAGCTCGCGCGGCGGGATGCGCGAGATCAGCAGCAGCAGCAGGCCGCCGAGCGCGAAGCGCACGCCCTGGTTGATGACCAGGCGGATGTTCTCGTTACCGGCGCTGTAGAGGGTCATCAGCCCGGTGGCGGCCAGAAGCACAAGCGCGCCCATGAGCGGCCAGTCCAGCCGCTTGTGCCGCCACAGTCGCGTGGCAAAGCGACGCAGGCGCATGTTCCATGCCGTCATCATCGCGCGACTTCCTTCCGTTTTGTCCCGGGTGCACCGGGCTGGATTTTCTGATCGGCCAGCCAGGCATCGAGAATCTTCCGTGCAATCGGGGCGGCCACGCTACCGCCCCAGGCACCGTGATCGACCACGACCACCACCGCGATGCGTGGATGCTCGGCCGGCGTGAAGGCCTCGAACAACGCGCGATGGCGATGCGCCAGGGCCTTGAGGTTCCTGCGGTTCTGATACGCCTGGGTGGTGCGCGAATAGCGTTCGGCGGTGCCGGTCTTGCCGGCGATCACGTACGGAAACCCGTCACCCAGGCCGCGCGCGGTGCCCTTGTCTCCGTAGACCACCGCGATCATGCCACGCACGACGGTCTCCCAGTCCTTGTCGTCGTGCGGCACCGGCTTGCCGGCGGGGGGCTGCGGTGCCGGCGTGCGCACTCCGTCGATGCCGCTATGCATGGCCAACAGCAGGTGCGGGCGGTGCGGCACGCCGCCGTCGGCCAAGGTGGACAGCGCCTTGGCCAGCTGTACCGGGGTCACCACCCAGTAGGCCTGGCCGATGCCGGTAATTACCGTCTCGCCCAGGTACCACGACTGGTTGCGGTGCACCCGCTTCCATTCGCGCGAAGGCAGCACGCCCGAAGCCTCGCCCGGCAGGTCGATACCGGTCGGCTGGCCGAAGCCGAACCGCGCCATCCAGTGGCTGAGCTTGTCGATACCCATGTCCAGCGCCAGCTTGTAGAAATAGGTATTGACCGACTGTTCGATGGCCTGCACCAGGTCCACGCGTCCGGCACCGTGACGCTGGTCGTCCCGGTATCCGCGCGACTGCCCGGGAATGTGGAACACCCCGGTCGAGAGCACCGTATCGGACGGCTTGCGGAATCCAAGCTCCAGTCCACCCAGTCCGATGAACGGCTTGACCGTGGAGCCGGGCTGGTAACCGCCGCTGATGGAACGGTCGAGCAACGGCTTTTCCGGGTCGTGAAGCAGTGCGGAGTAGTCGCTGCTGCTGATGCCGCCCACGAACAGGTTGGGGTCGAAACTGGGCGTGCTGACCATGGCCAGGACCTGTCCGTTGCGCGGATCGATCGCGACCGCCGCGCCGGCTTGCCCCTTGAAGGCCCTTGCGGCGGCCTTCTGCAACCGCGCATCCAGCGACAGGTACAGGCTCTTTCCCGGTACCGGCGGGTGCGTCTGCAGCACGCGCTGCACACGCTGGTCGGCATTGACCTCGACCACCTCGTATCCGGGCTTGCCGTGCAGCAGCTTCTCGTAATAGCGCTCGATCCCGGTCTTGCCGATGTGGGTGGTGCCATCGTAGAGATCCGGATTCAGGCGCTTGAGCTCCTCGGGGTTGATACGCCCGACATGCCCGACCACATGCGCAAACAGCGCACCCTGCGGGTAGTGGCGGCTGAGATAGGGGACCACTTCCACGCCCGGAAACCGCCAACGGTTGACCGCGAAACGATCGATCTCGTCTTCGTTCAGGCGCAGCTTGAGGGGCACGCTCTGGAATGCGCGATGGCTCTTGAGGCTGCGCCGGAAGTCCTTCAGGTCTTCCTTGCTAAACGGCACGATCATGCTCAGCTTCCCGAGCATGGCATTCATGTTCTTGACCCGCTCGGGAATCACATCGAGGCGGAACGCGGGCACGTTGTCGGCCAGCAGCACGCCATTGCGGTCGTAGATCAGTCCTCGCGGCGGGGGTAGCCGGCGCAGGCGCACGCGGTTCTGGGTGGAGCGAGTGGCATATTCGTCGTGTTGCACGACCTGCAGCCAGAAGAACCGTGCCGCCAGCACCAGCAGCGCCAGGAAGATCAGCCCGAAGCCGGCCATCGCACGCGTGCGAAAAAGCATGGACTCCTTCTGCTCGTCCTTGATGCGGATACGCTTCAACGGCATGGCCGGGCGCCTCCCGGCACCCGGTCATGCTCCGGAGAGCCCTTCGCCGCCATCATGTCTCATAGGCGCGCAAACGGGCGCGCACGTCGTCAAGCAGCAGGAACAGGAACGGCCATATCAGCCCACAAACCAGCGGTTCCAGCCAGTAGCCCGCGGGCGGCAGCGGATAGCCGGCGAAACTGCGCAGCGCCAGTTCGATGATGCGGTCGTTGAGCAGCAGCGCGAACACGGCCAGGGCCTGCTGCCACATGGGGAAGAAGCGCAGGCGCGCGCGAAAGCGCAGCACGAGGAAGATCATCACGGTCAGCCGCAACGCCTGGTCCCCCAGCATGACGCCGTAGATCACGTCTGCACTCAGGCCCACTGCAAAGGCCAGGCCCAGGCTCACCAGATCGGCGGATTCGAGCGCCCAGTACACCAGTACCAGCGCCGGCCAGTAGGGCTTGAGTGCCTCGACTGCCGCCGGCAGCGGCAGAAGCATCAACAGCAACGCCAGCACCACGGTGCTCCAGAACACGATGGCCCGTACGCGATGTCGTGTCATCGACGCACTCCCCGGGCCTTGGGCCTGCCGGCAACCGGCGGCGCCAGCGAACGTGGCGGCCCGTCGGCGCTGGCCGGCGGCGGCGGTCCGATCGGCGGCGCCAGGTCGCGTAGCAGAAGTACTTCGTCGCTGCGGTCCAGATCGGCGGCCGGCTTGGCCCGCGCGATCAGGAACATGCCCGAGATCTGCGGTTCGACGTGCGTCACGGTCGCTACCGGGAAGCCCGGCGGGAAGCGCCCGCCCAACCCCGAACTGACCAGCTCGTCCCCCACCTTCACGTCGGCCGATACCGGGATCGTCGGCAGCGTCAACTGGCCCGAGGCATGCGAGCCATGGGCCACGGTGCGCATGCCGGTCCGCGCGTCGGTCACCGGGATCGCGTGGTCGGGATCGGTAATCAGCATCACCGTGCAGGTGTCGGGCAGCACCTGGACCACCTGCCCCATGATGCCGTGGGCGTCGATCACGGCCTGGCCCACCTTGATGCCCTGGTGGGCGCCGACGTTGAGCATCAGGCGGTGACTGTAGGCCCCCATGTCGATATCGATCACCCGCGCCAGCTGCACGTTCATGCCCAGCCTGCGGCGGGTGTCCAGCAATTTCTTCAGGCGCAGGTTCTGGCGCGAGACCGCGGCCATGTGGTTGAGTCGCGCGTTGGCCAGCAGCAGGTCCACGCGCAGCTGCTTGTTCTGCTCGGTCAGTTTCCTGCGATCGGCAAAGGCCACGCGTGCAGCGCGCAGCCCCGAGGCGGGAAGTCCCGCCAGATGGTAGATCGGCTCGACCACGATGGCGGCGCCGTAGCGCACCTTGCCCAGCCAGTGGCCGCGATGGTCGAACACCATCAGCAGGGAGGCGATGGCAAGGTAGACGACCAAACGCAGAGTTCCCGCCAAGTTGGCGGAAAACAGCGAGCCCCCGTCACGTGTCAACGTCATGCCTGCATCACCGGCGCGAAATGCTCATGCTGACGCATCCGCGGGTCGGCTTCCACTATTCGCCGGTGAAGAAATCGCTGCCGTGCTGGTCGATCATCTCCAGCGCCTTGCCGCCGCCGCGGGCGACGCAGGTCAGCGGATCGTCGGCCACCTGCACATACAGACCGGTCTCCTCGGTGATGAGGCGGTCCAGGTCGCGCAGCAGGGCGCCGCCGCCGGTCAGTACGATGCCACGCTCGGCCACGTCCGAGCACAGCTCGGGCGGAGTCTGCTCGAGTGCCGACTTCACCGCCGCCACGATGCCGGAGATGGGCTCGTGCAGGGCCTCGAGGACCTCGTTGGAATTGATCGAGAACATGCGCGGCACGCCCTCGGCCAGGTTGCGGCCGGAGATCTGGATCTCCTTGACATCGGCCTGCGGGAACGCACAGCCAATCTCCAGCTTGATGCGTTCGGCGGTCGAATCGCCGATCAGGGTACCGTGGTTGCGGCGCACATAGTTGATGATGGCCTCGTCGAACCGATCGCCGCCGATGCGTACCGACTGCGAATAAACCACGCCGTTGAGCGACATCACCGCCACCTCGGAAGTGCCTCCGCCGATATCCAGCACCATCGATCCGCGTGCCTCGTGCACCGGGATGCCGGCGCCGATCGCGGCGGCCATCGGCTCCTCGATCAGGAACACGTCGCGGGCGCCGGCGCCCTCGGCCGATTCCTTGATGGCGCGGCGTTCGACCTGGGTCGATCCGCACGGCACACACACCAGCACGCGCGGACTCGGACGCAGCATGCGCGACTTGTGCACCTGCTTGATGAAGTGCTGCAGCATCGCCTCGGTCATGGTGAAGTCGGCGATCACGCCATCTTTCATCGGACGGATGGTGGTGATCGAACCGGGCGTGCGGCCCAGCATGCGCTTGGCGGTGCCGCCCACGGCCTCAACGCGGCGCGGCGCCCCGGATCCGTGTTCGTGACGAATCGCCACCACCGAGGGTTCGTTCAGCACGATGCCCTGGCCGCGCACGTAAATGAGCGTGTTGGCCGTGCCCAGGTCGATCGAGATGTCGTTGGAGAAGAAGCCGCTAAACCATTTGAACATTGCGCTGCACGCTGTCCCGAAGGTGATGGTGAAATGAGCAGGTCAGTCTAGTCAGCACCCGGACCGGGCGCAAGCGCAAAAACGTTAAGAAAGTCTTTGTTTCGCTTGAAGATGCGCCACATTCCACAAGTCACGCATGAAGCCCGGGAGCCGGATACGGCGCATGGCGCGTGCGCACGGGTCGCCGGATTCATCCACAGGCGATAAAATGGCCGGGTTTTGTGCGGAATCGGCCCCTTGTGCCTGCTCCGCCCGCCTTCTGCACGGGGAACGTTCCACGCATGTCTGCCTTGATCTGCGGCTCGCTGGCCTACGACACCATCATGGTGTTCGAGGACCGCTTCAAGAACCACATCCTCCCGGACCGGGTGCACATGCTCAACGTGGCCTTCCTGGTGCCGGACATGCGTCGCGAGTTCGGCGGTTGCGCGGGCAACATCGCCTACAACCTGCACCTGCTCGGGGAGGACCCGATCCCCATGGCCACGGTGGGCCAGGATTTCGCGCCCTACCGCGAGCACTTCACCGACTGCGACATCGACCTGAGCCAGGTCAAGGAACTGCCGGAGCTGTTCACCGCGCAGGCGTTCATCACCACCGACTTGGACGACAACCAGATCACCGCCTTCCATCCGGGGGCGATGATGCGCTCGAACGAGAACCACGTGCGCGACGTGGAAGGGGTTCGCTTCGGCATTGTTGCGCCCGATTCGCATGCGGCGATGATGCAGCACGCCCGCGAGTTCGCCGAACGCGGCATCGACTTCATCTTCGATCCCGGCCAGGCCATGCCGCTGTTCAACGGCGAGGAGTTCCGCAGCCTGATCGAGATGGCGCAGTATGTGACCGTCAACGACTACGAGTCGCAGGTACTCCAGGAACGGACCGGCTGGACCCCGCGCGACATCGCCGCGCGGGTGAAGGGCTACGTGGTCACCCGCGGCGCGCAAGGATCGCTGATCCATGCCGACGGTACCGTACACGAGATTCCCGCCGCACGGCCGGAAGCGGTCACCGATCCCACCGGATGTGGCGATGCCTATCGCGCCGGGCTCATCTACGGCCTGATGCATGGGATGGACTGGCCCACGGTGGGCCGCATCGCCTCGCTGATGGGCGCGCTGAAGGTGGCGCAACCGGGCACCCAGAACCAGCAGTTCGACCGCGATCAGTTCAGCGACCACTTCCGGAAGCAGTTCGACTACGCCCTGGGTGGCTGAGCTCTCCGCGCCCTGCCTTCCCGCCGTACTCGGCACCTTCCCGTGCTTGCAGTGCACACGAGCGCTGTTACGTATGGCTGCTGTCATATGGCCGCAGCCCTCGTTCCGTGCCCATAATGTCTTTTTGCAGGCCTTGATACAGGCAAGGTCGGTTGCATGTCGCAGGAACGCGAACGCGACAAGACCACTCGGCCCGGCCCCGTCGTCCGGACCAGGGACAAGCGCGGCCTGCAGGATTTTCGCTATCGCGCCTTCATCAGCTACAGCCACGAGGACAAGTCCTGGGCCGACTGGCTGATCAAGTCGCTGGAAACCTACCGCATTCCCCCACGCCTGGTCGGAACCGAAACGGCCGTGGGCCCGATACCGCGCCGGCTTTCGCCGGTCTTCCGTGACCGCGATGAACTGGCCAGCGCGTCCGACCTGGGCGACACGATCCGCGAAGCCCTGGCCGATTCGGCCACCCTGATCGTCATCTGCTCGCCGGCTTCGGCCAACTCCCGCTGGGTCAACGAGGAAATCCGGGCCTTCCAGCAACTGGGCCGGGGCGACCGCATCCTGTGCCTGATCGTCGACGGCCTGCCCAATGCTTCCGCCCTGCCCGGGCAGGCCTACAAGGAATGTTTCGCCCCCGCCTTGCGTCGTACCGAGTCGCCACACGATGCTGCCGCCGATCACCACACCGAGCCCATCGCGCCCGACGTACGCGACGATGCCGGCGGCAAGACCGCTGCCCGCCTGAAACTCATCGCCGGCCTGCTGGGCATCGGTTTCGACATGCTCAAACGTCGACACCAGCAACGCCGCATGCGCCGCATGGTCGCCATCACCGCGCTGGCTCTGGTGGTCACGCTCGTGACCTCGACCCTGGCCATCACCGCAATCATCGCCCGGCAAGCCGCCGATACCGCCCGGCAGGCCGCGGAACGCCGGCAGAAACAGGCCGAGGGCCTGGTCAACTTCATGCTCGGCGATCTCAGCGACAAGCTCACCGAGGTCGGCCGCCTGGACATCATGCAAAGCGTCGATGACCGGGCCATGGCCTATTTCGCTTCCCTGCCCGTGGCCGACGTCACTGACAAGTCGCTGGCACTTCGTGCCACGGCACTGCAGAAGATCGGCCAGGTCCGCACGGACCAGGGACACCTCGACAAAGCCCTCCAGTCGTTCCAGCTTGCCTTCGCCATCAACAAACGCCTGTTGCGGGAGGCCCCCGCTGACCCCGACCGCCTGGCCGCTTATGGCAATGGCCAGAACTTTGTCGGATATGCGTACTGGAAAATGGGGGACTTGGCCCGGGCCGAACGGGAATTCCGCTCGTCCAGGAAAGCATTGGCTCGTGCCCTCGCGGCCCGCCCCCACGACCCCGACGTCCAGCAGAAACTGGCCGAGGTGCTCAACAACCTCGCGCAGGTCCTGACCCTTCGCAATCAACCCGAGCAGGCCATGAGCCTGTACAGACGGCAAATCACGCTGTTCAAGGAGCTGCTGGCCCGGGATCCCGGCAACCGGACCAATGCCAGAAACCTCGTCATCACCTACAACAACGTGGCCTCCTTTGAATTTGAGAATGGCAAGTTGTTGCGCTCCATCCGGGATTTCATCGATACCTATCGCACTATTTCTTCGCTGATTGCCCGCAACCCGAAGGACCGGGAACTGGTGTTCTACCAGATGCTGAGCAACGCCAAGCTTGCACAGGCATTGCACGAGACGGGCCGCCCCAAGGCCGCCATGGCCTACATCCGGCACGCCATGGATATCGGCAGGTCGCTTGTCCGGCTCGATCCGACCAATTCCAGCTGGCAGTTGACTCTCAGCGCCTACAGCGTCTGGCAGGCCCGATGGCAGCGCGAGATGCACCCGGGATCCCCCCAGGCCGTCCACACCCTGGAAAAGCAGCACGCGATCCTGACCCGGATGCTCAAGGCCAACCCCAGCGATTCCGCCACCCGGCGCAGCCTTGCCCTGGTCCAGCTTTCCCTGGCGGACTTCGCACTTGATGCCGGACAGTCCCGGACGGGGTATAGGCATGTCCACGACGCGCTTTCCACGCTTGGCCCGATCCCCCGTCCATCGACTTCCCTTGCCCGCAAGCTGCGCCTTGCCTGCAGAGCGCAGTTGCTGCTCAGTCGCATGAATCGTGCGCACCACGAGACACATGCCGCCCGCGCTCTGGCACTGATCCAGCCCATCGCAAGCACGTCGGCCAATCCCAGAAACCTGTCGCCATGGGTGGCCGCCCTGCTCGAATCCGGTCATCGCAAGCAAGCCATGGCCGTCGTCAAGCAACTTCATGCGATGGGTTATCGCCCGCCCGACCTGACCGCGCTGCTGGCCCGCTGGCATGTCGACTACCCACCCAATGCGGAGTTCGAGGCCCGCCTCGATTCCATGCTTGCCTCTTTCCACGAGCCTGCCGCGGATGTCGCGGCAACGTCCAGTCGCCGTGACGGTTCCTCACCCTAGACGGACACCGGAACGGATGAATCCGAAGGAGACGGATCATGTCCGATACCCACTACTCGACCTACAGCATTGCCGTGCATCTGGACCTGAGTGCGGAACCGCCGAACCAGATCGTCATCAACGACAATCCGCGCATACCGCACGGCACCATCGGCATCATTGCCTGGGTGTCCTCCCCGAACAGCGATCCATTCGATTTCCTGCGTCCGGAATTCTGCAGTACGAAACGATCTCCTCCCATCTCGATTCCCGTCCTGCGCGGCCCCGCCATGGTGACCCTGATCAGCAATCTGGAGTCCTCGGATATCGGAACCTGGGCCTACCGGATCGGCATCCAGCCGACGGCCGAGCCCGGCAAGCCCATCTGGACCCCTGCCTGCCGGGACACCTATCCCCAGCCGAATGACGATTACCAGGCATTCATGGCCGTGGCCGGCCCCATCATCGTCAATACTGGTGTCTGACCGCTCACCGCCCCACGGGGACGCCGGTCCGGGCAACGGCACGCCGCTGGTAGTCGGCATCACCAGCCACCGCAACCTGGTGCCTGCCGAGATCGACGGCTTGCGCCAGCGTGTACGTACCTTGTTCGCCCATTTGCGGAAACGTTTCGTTGACCTCCCACTGGTCGTGCTGTCGGCGCTCGCCGAAGGCGGAGATCGCCTGGTCGCCGAGGAAGCACTGGCCTGCGGCGCCCGGCTGTATGCCGTGCTGCCGCTTCCCGAGGAGATCTATCTCCAGGACTTCGAATCGCCGGAAAGTCGCGAACAATTTATCCATCTCAAGTCTCGCGCAACGGTCCTGCACATGCCATTGCTCGAGCGTGGAAGCGATACGGCCGTTGCGTCGCCCGGGATCCATCGGGATGCGCAATACGCTGCTGCCGGGATGTTCATCGCCAGCCACTGTCACCTCCTCCTGGCCATCTGGGACGGTCGCAGCTCGCAACTTCACGGCGGTACCGCGCAGATCGTTCGGTACCACCTGGATGGCATCATTCCCGGCACGATCGAACGACGACGTGTGGCACGACCGCTGCTCGATCGCGGTGACGAAAGCCTGTTGTGTCACCTGGCCTGCTCTCGTGACATCGGATCGGAACGCATGCTGCCACCGGCATCGCCTTACGCACCATTGGACATGCGCTGGGTCTCGCAGCAGGACGACCAGCCTTTCGAACAGGGCATACCGGAAGAATATGCATGCATGTTCCAGCGCATGGTGGAGTTCAACCGGGACCTGTTGCGTTACCGCTCGTCCGTGGCCGAACTGCAACGCCGGCATGACAGCCCGGACCCTCGCTACATCAAGCATCTGTTCCATGCTGCCGACTGGCTTGCGATCCACTTCCAGACACGGGTGCTGCTGGCCATGCGCGGCATCCATGTCCTGGCTGCCCTGATGGGCATCGCTTTCGTCGCGTACTCGGACCTGCCCGGACAACTCGGCAACCAGCCCGTGATGATCGACCTGTTCATCGCCCTTTTCCTGTCCGGCTTTGTGCTTGACCGCGTGGCACGTCGTCGTGACTGGCACCGCAAGTACATCGACTACCGCGCCCTGGCCGAGGGTCTGCGTGTCCAGCGCCATTGGCGCGCAGCCGGCATCGTAGGTGCGGAATCGGTTGCATTCGCACACGACAATTTCATGCAGAAGCAGGATGTGGAACTGGGCTGGATCCGCAACGTGATGCGTGCGGCCGGCCTCGACCCCGAACTCTCACGCCCCCCGGGTACGGGGCACGCGCATATCGACCAGGCCATTGCGGAATGGATCGGCACCCGTCACGGCGGCGGGCAGATGGCCTACTACAGGCACAAGTGCGCCGAACGATCCCGTGCCGTATCGACGGCTCGACGGGTAGGCAACCTGTGCCTGTGGGCCGGCATCGCCATCGGTGTGGTACTGGCGATCTTTCACCGCATGATCGGCAACGATATCAGTACCTATCTGGTCGCGGTGATCGGGGTACTGGCCATCGTGGCCGCTGCACGTGAGTCCTACGCCTATCGCAAGGCCGATCGCGAACTGATCAAGCAGTACCGTTTCATGCTGCACCTGTTCGAAAGCGCCAGCGCCTCGCTGGAAGCCGCTCGCGATGCGCGCTCCAAGCGGGAAATCCTTCAGGAACTCGGCGATGCGGCCCTGGCCGAGCATGCCGAATGGGCACTGATGCACCGGGAGCGTCCGCTCGAACACGGCCGCCTTTGAGGCCAGCCTGTCAGTCGTCCACCCGAAAGTGCATGGTCGCCTTCACGGCCCGCTTCCAGCCGGCGTACAGGCGTTCGCGTTGCGCCGCCTCCATGCGCGGCTCGAAACGTGCATCGAGTGCCCATAGACGGGCGATCTCCGCGCGATCGCGCCAGATCCCTGCTGCCAGACCGGCCAGATAGGCGGCGCCCAGGGCCGTGGTCTCGTTGATTTGCGGTCGTTCCAGGGGCACCCCCAGGATGTCGGCCTGGAACCGGGCCAGCAGGTCGTTGGCGATCGCGCCCCCGTCGGCTCGTAGTTCGGTCAGCTCGATACCCGCGTCGGCCTGCATCGCATCGAGCACGTCCCGGGTCTGGTAGGCCATTGATTCCAGCGCCGCACGGATGACGTGCTCCTTGCGCGTTCCCCGCGAAAGACCGAACATCGCGCCGCGCACGTCGCTCTGCCAGTACGGCGCACCGAGACCGGTGAAGGCCGGTACCATGTACACGCCGTCATTGTCCTCGGCGCGACGTGCCCAGTCCTCCGATTCGCTGGCCTTGTCCAGCAGGTGCAGCCCGTCGCGCAACCACTGCACCACCGACCCGGCGACGAAGATGCTTCCCTCCAGGGCGTATTCCGTCTTTCCATCCAGCGTCCAGGCCGGCGTCGTTAGTAGTCCATGGGTGGATGCCCGCGCCTTCTCCCCGGTGTGCATCAGCAGGAAGCATCCTGTGCCGTAGGTATTCTTGGCCATGCCCGGTTCAAAGCAGGCCTGACCGAACAGGGCCGCCTGCTGATCGCCGGCCATGCCGCAAATCGGCACATCCACGCCCTGGAAGTACCGCGCTTCGATGCGGCCGTATTCCTCGCTGCACGACCGCACCTGCGGCAACATCGATGCCGGGACATCGAACAGTTCCAGAAGCTCCTCGTCCCAGCAACGGCGATGGATATCGAACAACAGGGTGCGCGATGCATTGGTAATGTCGGTCACGTGCACCTTGCCGCCGGTCAGGTTCCAGACCAGCCAGCTGTCGATGGTGCCAAACAGCAGCTCGCCCTTCCCGGCCCGTTCGCGCACGCCATCGACGTTCTCGAACAGCCATCGGAGCTTGGTCGCCGAAAAGTAGGCATCCAGCAGCAGGCCGGTACGCTCGCGCAACAGCTTTTCGACCTCCGGACTGCGCATGCGCTGGCAAAGCTCGGCCGAATGCCGCGACTGCCAGACAATCGCGTTGTGGACCGGCTCGCCAGTCCGGCGGTCCCAGACCACGGTGGTCTCGCGCTGGTTGGTGATACCGATACCGGCCACGACCGATGCGTCCACGCCGGCGCGATGCATGGCTTCGGTCAGGGTTCCGAGCACGCTGGTGACGATTTCCCTTGCGTCATGCTCGACCCAGCCCGGCCTTGGGAACATCTGCTCGATCTCCCGCTGCGCCTTGCCCACCGGCGTGCCGGTGGCATCGAAGACCATGGCACGCGAACTGGTCGTGCCCTGGTCGATCGCCACGATGTGATCGCGTGTGTTGCTCATGTCCCGGTCTCCCTGGATGCGCGCCCCCGCGGCGTTCGCTCCGATTCCAGCGTGTCGTCCAGGTAGCGCTGGAGGCGTTCGATGCCGGCCGCGTCCATCCGCAGCCCGAGCTTGGTACGCCGCCACAGGATATCTTCTGTCGTGCGGGCCCATTCATGGCGAACCAGGTAATCCACCTCGCACGCGTACAGGCCGGCCCCGAAATGTTCACCCAGGTCCTGGAGTTCGCCGGCCTGGTCCAGCATGCGGGTGGTACACGTCCCGTAATGACGGAGCCAGCGGTGCGCCAACGCGACCGGCAACCAGGGCCATTGCCGCGACCAGGTGTCGAGCAGGCGCTCGGCATCGGCAAAATCCCCGCCCGGCAGGGGGTTTCCTGCTTCGGTCCAGGCCGGTCGATCCATGTTCGCGGCATCCATGAGACGGCCCACGGCCTCCTCGGCAAGCCGGCGGTAGGTGGTGATCTTGCCACCGAACACGTTCAGCAAGGGAGCGCCCCAAGCCTCGTCCAGGCGGATGCGATAATCGCGGCTGACCGATGATGCATCGCCACCCTCGTCCAGAAGGGGACGCACACCGCTGTAGGACCACACGACGTCATCCGGTGTCACCTTCTTGCTGAAGTAGCGATTGACGGCATCGCACAGGTATCGGATCTCGCCCTCATCGATGTGCACGTCCGCCGGGTCACCGTGATCGTCGATGTCCGTGGTGCCGACCAGCATGTAATCGGTCTCGAACGGTATCGCGAACACGATCCGCTGGTCGGGCTGCTGGAAGATGTAGGCGTAGTCATGCTCGTACGGGCGAGCAAGCACGATATGGCTGCCCTTCACGCGCCGCAATCGCGGATGCTCGCGTTGTCCCAGGATGTCTCCGAGGAAGCGCCCGGCCCATGGACCACAGGCATTGACAAGCATCCGTGCTCGCACGTTCTGCCGGGTTCCGTCGCCGGCTTCGAGTTCGGCATGCCAGACACCGCCGCATACCCGGGCATGTCGGCAGCGCGTCCGGACGTGGATCTTCGCACCGCGATCGGCGGCATCCATCGCATTCAGCACGACCAGCCGTGCATCCTGCACCCAGCCGTCCGAATACACGAACCCGCGACGGTAGCTGGACTGCAGCGCCTTGCCGCTTTCATGCCTGCGCAGGTCCACGGCCTTCGAATCGGCCAGGGTGCGGTGAGAAGCGCCCAGTCGGTCGTACAGCATCAGGCCCAGCCGGATCATCCACACCGGGCGCAAACGCGATTGGTGGGGAAGCACGAACAGCATCGGCCAGGTGATGTGCGGGGCCAGGCGCAGGATCACCTCGCGTTCGGCCAGGGCCTTGGCCACCAGGCGGAATTCGTACTGTTCGAGATAGCGCAGGCCACCGTGGATCAGCTTGGTGCTGGCACTGGAGGTGTGCGCGGCCAGGTCATCCTGCTCGCACAAGGTGACCGAGAGTCCCCGGCCGGCCGCATCACGTGCGATGCCTGCACCGTTGATGCCGCCTCCCACGACCAGGATGTCCGTGTCGTACTGCACACCGTCCTCCGTGCCGCATGGTCCTCATGGCTACACTGTTCACGCTAACACGTGGCACATGAAAACCATCCAACGGGCCACGCTATAGACAGCACGCCAGCAATGTCCGTGATTCCAGCGCACAAAAAAAGCCCCCGACGTGAGTCGGGGGCTTTTCCTGGAATAAGTCCCTGGCGGTGACCTACTCTCACATGGCCAAAGCCACACTACCATTGGCGCAGGTGCGTTTCACTGCCGAGTTCGGGATGGGATCGGGTGGGACCACACCGCTATGGCCGCCAGGGAAGGGGTGCGGGCAGCGCTTTTGGAGCGCCAGCCCGGCGAAGGGGCGAATCGAGTGACAAGCGTCAGGGGTGCATTTCTGGATGTATCGCTAAGACCACGCTTTTCGGGCAGTGCGGCCATGGATGGCCGCTTTTCCTGCAGATGGACCTGCATGAAATGCCCTAGCGAAGCGTCTTGGGGTTATATGGTCAAGCCGCACGGATCATTAGTACGCGTTAGCTCAATGCATTGCTGCACTTCCACACCGCGCCTATCAACCAGGTGGTCTACCTGGGTCCTTCAGGAGACTCGAAGTCTCGGGAGATCTCATCTTGGGGCGTGCTT
The DNA here is from genome assembly GCA_963817755.1 of uncultured Gammaproteobacteria bacterium. Classification (GTDB taxonomy): domain Bacteria; phylum Pseudomonadota; class Gammaproteobacteria; order Xanthomonadales; family Rhodanobacteraceae; genus Oleiagrimonas. Next base: position 4,943 of record CAWFPB010000001.1, on the reverse strand, counting down.
CCCGCTTAGATGCTTTCAGCGGTTATCACTTCCGTTCGTAGCTACCGGGCAATGCCATGGGCATGACAACCCGAACACCAGCGGAACGTCCACTCCGGTCCTCTCGTACTAGGAGCAGCCCCCCTCAAATCTCCAACGCCCACAACAGATAGGGACCGAACTGTCTCACGACGTTCTGAACCCAGCTCGCGTACCACTTTAAATGGCGAACAGCCATACCCTTGGGACCGGCTACAGCCCCAGGATGTGATGAGCCGACATCGAGGTGCCAAACACCGCCGTCGATATGAACTCTTGGGCGGTATCAGCCTGTTATCCCCGGAGTACCTTTTATCCGTTGAGCGATGGCCCTTCCATACAGAACCACCGGATCACTAAGACCTACTTTCGTACCTGCTTGATCCGTCGATCTCGCAGTCAAGCACGCTTATGCCTTTGCACACAGTGCGCGATGTCCGACCGCGCTGAGCGTACCTTCGTGCTCCTCCGTTACTCTTTGGGAGGAGACCGCCCCAGTCAAACTACCCACCACACATGGTCCCCGACCCGGATTACGGGTCTGGGTTAGAACGTCAAGCACATCAGGCTGGTATTTCAAGGTTGGCTCCACCGAAACTGGCGTCTCGGCTTCAAAGCCTCCCAGCTATCCTACACAGATGAACTCAACGTTCAGTGTGAAGCTGTAGTAAAGGTTCACGGGGTCTTTCCGTCTTGTTGCGGGAACGCTGCATCTTCACAGCGATTTCAATTTCACTGAGTCTCGGGTGGAGACAGCGCCGCTGTCGTTACGCCATTCGTGCAGGTCGGAACTTACCCGACAAGGAATTTCGCTACCTTAGGACCGTTATAGTTACGGCCGCCGTTTACCGGGGCTTCGATCAAGAGCTTCGCCTTGCGGCTGACCCCATCAATTAACCTTCCGGCACCGGGCAGGCGTCACACCGTATACGTCCACTTTCGTGTTTGCACAGTGCTATGTTTTTGATAAACAGTCGCAGCGGCCAGGTTACTGCGGCCCTCCGATGCTCAGCTACGCATGTAGCCACACCAGGGGGCGTACCTTCTCCCGAAGTTACGGTACCATTTTGCCTAGTTCCTTCACCCGAGTTCTCTCAAGCGCCTTGGAATTCTCTTCCTGCCTACCTGTGTCGGTTTACGGTACGGTCTCGCCGTAGCTGAAGCTTAGGGACTTTTCCTGGAAGCGTGGCATCAGTCACTTCGGCTCCTAAGAGCCTGGTCTCGGTGCTCGGCGTATGTGGATGAAGGATTTGCCTCCAAACACCGCCTACCGCCTTTCCCCGGGACAACCAACGCCCGGTAGACCTAGCCTTCTCCGTCCTCCCATCGCACTACGGCAAGGTGCGGGAATATTAACCCGCTTCCCATCGACTACGCTTTTCAGCCTCGCCTTAGGGGCCGACTCACCCTGCGCCGATGAACGTTGCGCGAGGAAACCTTGGGCTTTCGGCGTGGAGGCTTTTCACCCCCATTATCGTTACTCATGTCAGCATTCGCACTTGTGATACCTCCAGCAGACCTCTCGATCCACCTTCGCAGGCGTACACAACGCTCCTCTACCGCGCACACAAAGTGTGCACCCCGAGCTTCGGTGTAGTGCTTGAGCCCCGTTGAATCTTCCGCGCGGGCCGACTCGACCAGTGAGCTATTACGCTTTCTTTAAAGGGTGGCTGCTTCTAAGCCAACCTCCTGGCTGTCTGTGCCTTCCCACATCGTTTTCCACTTAGCACTAACTTGGGGACCTTAGCTGCGGGTCTGGGTTGTTTCCCTTTTCACGACGGACGTTAGCACCCGCCGTGTGTCTCCCATGCAGTCTGTCCTGGTATTCGGAGTTTGCCATGGTTTGGTAAGTCGCGATGACCCCCTAGCCATAACAGTGCTCTACCCCCAGGAAGATTCACATGAGGCGCTACCTAAATAGCTTTCGAGGAGAACCAGCTATCTCCGAGTTTGTTTAGCCTTTCACTCCGATCCTCAGCTCATCCCCATCTATTGCAACAGATGTGGGTTCGGTCCTCCAGTGCGTGTTACCGCACCTTCAACCTGGCCAAGGATAGATCACTCGGTTTCGGGTCTACTGCCAGAGACTATGCGCCCTATTCAGACTCGGTTTCCCTTCGCCTCCCCTAGATGGTTAAGCTTGCCACTGACAGTAAGTCGCTGACCCATTATACAAAAGGTACGCAGTCACCCCACGAAGGGGCTCCCACTGCTTGTACGTATACGGTTTCAGGGTCTATTTCACTCCCCTCTCCGGGGTTCTTTTCGCCTTTCCCTCACGGTACTGGTTCACTATCGGTCGGTCAGTAGTATTTAGCCTTGGAGGATGGTCCCCCCATGTTCAGACAGGGTTTCTCGTGCCCCGCCCTACTCGATTTCACGCCAAATGCCTTTTCGTCTACCGGGCTATCACCGTCTATGGCCG